>NZ_CP135921.1:3522500-6302977 GCF_032397745.1 Bradyrhizobium prioriisuperbiae | reverse complement strand
TCGTTCTGTGCCTGCGCAACACGTCCGAGAGCGGCGGCATTGGTGGGGTCGATCAGGTTCGCGAAGAACACAGGATCGCGGTTCGGCTCGGCCGGGCCGCCCCCAAAGTCGAATTGCAACTGGTTGGGATGACTTCTTCGACGCCACGCCATACGCAATCTCCAAGACAAGAACAAATCACGAACAATTGCGTATGTAAAGTTCGCTCTGACCTCAGCTCAAAACTTAGGTGTTGACCTAAGTATTGCTCTGATCTAGAGGTCCACGCGTAGCCCGGACAGGGCCACCTCACCAGCCACGCCAGAGCCGCCTGGAATCGTGAAATGACAGCCACCGCTATCAGCCAGGGTTCGCCGGCACCGCCTATCGATCATGTGTTTCGCGCACTGTCCGATCCGACGCGCCGCCACGTGCTGGAGCGGCTGAGCCAAAGCCCCGCCTCGGTCAGCGAACTCGCTGGCGCTTTCAAGATGGCGCTGCCCTCCTTCGTCCAGCATCTGAAGATTCTGGAAGGATGCGGACTGGTGCATTCAGCGAAGTCCGGCCGTGTCCGCACTTACCGCCTCGCCCCGCAACAGCTCCGCCTCGCGGAAGACTGGCTAAGCCAGCAGCGCGCGCTGTGGGAACGCCGCTTCGATCAGTTCGACGCCTATGTGATGAGCCTCAAGGAGACAGATACGTGACACAATCATCGATCCCGACCATCGACCCGAATCTCGATCTCGTTCTGGAACGCACAATCGACGCTCCGCTCGCTCTGGTGTGGTCCGCCCTCACCAAGCCCGAACATGTCGTCAAATGGTTTGTGCCGGCACCCTGGACCATCACGGCCTGCGAGATCGACCTGCGGCCCGGCGGCATCTTCCGCACCGTGATGCGATCCCCCGAGGGCCAGGAATTCCCGAATGACGGCTGCTTTCTCGACATCGTGCCACAGGAACGGCTGGTGTGGACGGATGCGCTGAAGCGGGGCTGGCGCCCGTCCGAGAACCCGTTCTTTACGGCGATCGTCACCCTGGATACGCAAGGCGACGTCACCCGCTACATCGCCCGCGCCATCCATCGGGACCCAGCCGGCAAAAGCAAGCACGAGGAAATGGGCTTCCATCAGGGCTGGGGCACGTGCATCGACCAGCTCAACAAGCTGGTGAAGACGCTTTAGGAGCGCCTCTAAGCATCCCTCAAAAGAAAATCGCCGCACGCACCATGTCCGGTGCGTGCGGCGATGTCGTTTAAACCGTCGCGCTTATTCGGCCGGCGCCAGAACCACGTCGACATCCGCCTCCACCGTGGAGCCGCTCAGCGCGGCCGACAACTTCGCGGTGTCGAGCTCACCTTCCCACCGCGCCACCACGATGGTTGCGACCGCATTGCCGATGAAGTTGGTGATGGCGCGGCACTCCGACATGAAGCGGTCGATGCCCAGGATCAGCGCCATGCCGGCGACGGGAATCGACGGCACAACCGACAGGGTCGCGGCGAGCGTGATGAAGCCCGCTCCGGTGATGCCGGCGGCCCCCTTCGAGCTCAGCATGGCGACCAGCAGCAGCAACACCTGATCGCTGAGGCTGAGATGGATGCCGCAGGCCTGCGCGATGAACAGCGACGCCAGCGTCATGTAGATGTTGGTGCCATCAAGATTGAACGAGTACCCGGTCGGGATCACCAGGCCGACCACCGAGCGCTTGCACCCCGCCCGCTCCATCTTTTCCATCAGGCTCGGCAGAGCCGCTTCGGAACTGCTGGTACCGAGCACTAGCAACAGCTCTTCCTTGATGTAACGCAGCAGCGCGACGATCGAAAAGCCATTGTAGCGCGCGACCAGCGCCAGCACCACGAACACGAACAGTGCTGAGGTGATGTAGAAAGTCGCGACCAGGAACGCGAGGCTGGCGATCGAGCCGATGCCGTATTTGCCGATGGTGAAGGCCATGGCGCCGAATGCACCGATAGGCGCGGCTTTCATCAGGATCGCGACCAGGCGGAACATCGCCTGTGTCAGCGACGTCATCACCGTCATCGCCGGATCAGCCTTCTCACCGATCAGCGCCAGCGCGATGCCGAACAGCACTGCAAAGAACAGGACCTGCAGGATATCGCCGGAGGCCAGCGCGGCGATCGGCGTGGCCGGAATAACGTTCATGAGGAAGCCAACGATGGTCGCGTCATGTGCCTTGGCCGCATAGGAGGCCGTCGCCTTCGGATCGAGGCTCGCAGGATCGATGTTCAGTCCAGCGCCCGGCTGGATCACGTTGCCGACGATGAGGCCGATGATCAGCGCCAACGTCGAGAAGGTGAGGAAATAGAGCATCGCCTTGCCGGCCACACGACCGACCTTCTTGAGATCGCCCATGCCGGCAATGCCGGTGGTGACGGTCAGGAAGATCACCGGCGCGATGATCATCTTGACCAGCTTGATGAAGGCGTCGCCGAGCGGCTGCAGGCTGGTGCCGAGCTGGGGATAAAAATGTCCGAGCAGGATGCCGGCAAAAATCGCCGCCAGCACCTGGACATAGAGATGGCGATAGAACGGTTGGGACGCACGCACGGCCGCATGGGCGTCGGCCATCGGAATGGGCTGCATGATCGTATCCTCCTTGCGATCCTGCGGCGGCTTCTTGTGCGGAGCCTGGGATCGCGGCTTGTTTGCGAAATGGCGGCGCCAGACGCGCCGCAAGTGGCGTGCCTTAAGCAGGCGGCGTGCCAAGCGACATCGCAGCATTCAAGCCATTGATTTACATCACAAAAATATAGCATCGCGCACAACACGCTGGACATTTTGTGCGATTTTCCGCACAATTTTACCAAGCATGTGCGTTTTCCCGCACGGGCACCTTAGGTGGATAGCAGATGGTTTTGAGACTGGTTTCGGACAGCAGCTTGCTGCACAGCCGATCCTGGCGATGGTGGCTCCTGCCAGTTGCCGCGGCCGTCGTCGTGCTGCTGGCGCTCGATCAGAGCGCCCACATCTGGGCGGAGCAGCGGGCGCTCGCTGGGCTGCGCAGTGAAGCGGAGGCCACCGCCTCGCAACGTGTGGCCGTGCTCCAGAGCGAAATCGAGAAGCAGCGCGCCCTGCCCTTCGTGCTGGCGCAGGATCCGGACGTCCGCCAGGCCCTGTCCCGCCCCAACGCCGCCACCATCGATCCGCTGAATCGCAAACTGGCGACACTTGCCGCTGGAACGCGAGCGGGCGTGATCTACCTGCTCGACATCACCGGCCTGACCATCGCGGCCAGCAACTACGAGACGCCGATCAGTTTCGTCGGCAACAATTATGCGTTCCGGCCTTACTACCAGCTCGCCATGGCGAACGGCGGCGCGGAGGCCTTTGCGTTCGGCACGGTCAGCCAGCAGCCCGGCCTCTACCTCTCCCGCCGCATCGACGCCACGTCCGGCCCCCTTGGCGTGATCGTGGTCAAGGTGGAGTTCCAGGAGATCGAAGCCGAGTGGCATCGTTTTGCAGAACGCGTGTTCGTGCTCGACGATCGCGGCATCGTGCTGGTGACCAGCGAGGCGACCTGGCGCTTCATGTCGACCGTGCCGCTGTCCTCCGAGCAGCAGGACAGCATTCGCGCTTCGCTCCAGTTCGGCAACGCCCCACTCAATCTCCTGCCGGTGCATCCCAAAGGTGGCCGGCCCGGCATGGTGTCGGTGCAACCGCCACGCGCCAAGGCCCCCATCGATTTCATCGAGGTCGCAGCCGCGGTTCCGACCACCACCTGGACGCTGCACCTGCTCACGCCCACCCACGCCGCCATCACCATCGCAACGACCGCCGCGCGCGCGCTGGCCCTGCTCGGTGGCGTCTTCAGCCTCGGCGTTATCGCCCTTTGGTGGATTCGGCGCCGCAGCCAGCAGCAGCAACGCATCCAGGCGGAGAATACGCGCCGCGAACTGGAAGACCGCGTGCGCGACCGCACGGCCGAACTCGAAGATGCCAACACCCGACTGCGTTCGGAGATGACGGAGCGGCAACGCGCCCAGACAGTACTGAACCAGTTGCAGGACGAACTGGTTCAGGCCAATAAACTGACCGTGCTCGGCCAGATCGCGGCGAGCGTGGCTCACGAAATCAATCAGCCGGTGGCCGCGATCCGCACGTTCGCCGACAATGGAGCCACCCTGCTCGCCCGCAATGATCTGCAGCAGACGCGCGATAATCTGGCCAGGATCGCCAGCCTGACCGATCGGATCGGTTCCATTACCGGCGAACTACGCGCCTTTGCGCGCAAGTCGCCGAGCAAGGTCGAAGCCGTCTCGCTGCAATCGACCATCGACGGTGCATTGCTGCTGGTTGGACATCGCCTGCGGCAGCAGGCGATCGGCTTCGAACTTACCATTGCCGGCGGCGACATCATTATTGCAGCCGATCGCATTCGTCTGGAACAGGTCTTCGTCAACTTGCTGCAGAACGCCATCGAGGCCCTGACGGGACACCTTGAGCCGAGAATCCGGATCGATGCCGTCAGCACCGACGATCGCGTCTCCATCACCGTGTCCGATAACGGACCTGGCCTGCCGGACACCGTGATGCAATCGCTGTTCGTTCCCTTCACCACCACCAAGGCGACGGGCCTTGGCCTCGGCCTGGTGATCTCCAAGGATATCGTGAGCGAGCTTGGCGGCAGCTTCTCGGGCAGCAATGCCGCCATCGGCGGCGCTATTTTCACCGTCACACTTCCGAGGTTCGCATGACAGATGTCGCCTTCATCGATGATGACGAAAATCTGCGCGCGGCAAATGTGCAGGCGCTGCTGCTCGCCGGCCTGACGGTTTCTCCCTATGCCTCGGCCGTCGCCGCACTGGACGAGATCGATGCGGAGTTCACCGGCGTTGTCGTGACCGACGTGCGGATGCCGCGCGTCGACGGGCTGGAGCTGTTCCGGCGGCTGCGCCGCATCGATCCGGAAATTCCCGTTATCCTCATCACCGGTCATGGCGACATTGCCATGGCCGTCGACGCGATGCGTGAAGGCGCCTACGACTTCCTCGCCAAACCCTATGCTTCCGACCGTCTGCTCGGCAGCATTCGCCACGCCCTCGATCAGCGACGGCTGGTGCTGGAAAATCGCGCCCTGCGCCGTGCTATGACGGCCGCCGCCGACGATAACCCGCTGATTGGAACGGACCCCCGCATCGAACAGTTGCGCCAGACCTTGCGCCAGATCGCCAATGCCGACGTCGACGCCCTGATCGAAGGGGAAACCGGCAGCGGCAAGGACGTCGCGGCCAACGCCCTGCATCGCTGGAGCCGGCGCGCGGCGCGGCCGTTCGTCGCCGTAAACTGCGGCGCATTGCCCGAAACCATGATCGAAAGCGAATTGTTCGGCCACGAGGCCGGCGCCTTCACGGGAGCACTGAAGAAGCGCATCGGCCGGATCGAATATGCCCAGGGAGGCACGCTGTTCCTGGACGAGATCGAGGCCATGTCGCCGGCGCTACAAGTCAAATTGCTGCGAGTGCTGGAAACGCGGCAGATTACGCCACTCGGCACCAACGATATCCGCAATGTCGATATTCGCATTGTCGCGGCCACGAAGACTGATCTGCCGACACTGGTCAAACAGGGCAGCTTTCGCGAAGACCTCTACTATCGGCTTCACGTCGTCGCGATCAAGATTCCCCCCTTGCGGGAGCGCAGAAGCGACATTCCGCTGCTGTTCGGACATTTTCTGTCCCACGCCGCCAAGCGCTTCAACCGCGAACCGCCATCGATCGGGCATACCGAGCGGCGCTACCTGCAGAACCATCTCTGGCCCGGCAACGTGCGCGAGCTCGCCCACTACGCCGAACGGGTCGCACTCGGCTTTGCGAACGATTCAACGCCATCCCCACACACGAGCGATGGCATGACATTGCCGAAGCGAATCGAGGCCTTTGAAGCGGAACTCATTCGCGAAGCTCTCGCCACGCATCGCGGCGACGTGCAGAAAACCATCGAAATGCTCGGCATTCCCCGCAAGACGTTTTACGACAAGCTGCATCGCCACAGCATCGACCAGACCAAATACCGCAGCCAGGACTGACGCAATCATACCGGTTGAGCCAACGCGTTGGGCTTGACTAATACTTCTCTCTATCGTTAAATATTGTCGATCTCGAGAAGGAATTGACCATGACCGATCCGTTCCGCCGTCCCACCCTCTCCTCGGGCGTATTCTACAAAGATCCCTGGAAGGCGCTCGACTGGCTGGAGCAGGCCTTTGGCTTTGAACGCAGCATGGTCATCACCGACAATGATGGAAACCTCGCGCATTCGGAAATGCGCTTTGGCACCGGCCTGATTTATGTGGGCTCCGAGTGGAGCGACTTTGTCGCGAGCCCAATTGCGGTCGGCGGCAAGAACACGCAGACGATCCACGTGCAGCTCGAAAGCGGACTCGATGAGCACTGCGCCAGGGCCCGCGCCGCAGGTGCTGCAATCGTCCAGGAGCCCGCTGATCAGTTTTATGGCGACCGAACCTATCGCGCCCGCGATCCGGAAGGACATCACTGGATTTTCGGTCAGGCCGTCAGGTTCGTCTCGCGTGAAGACGCAGAGAAGGCCAGCGGGCTCAAGATCGAAGGCTGGGTTTGAGCACAGCGCGCCATCTCGACCGCACACTCGCAGCGCTCGCCGATCCATCGCGACGACGCGTGATCGAACTGCTGCGCGAACGGCCGCGCCGCGCCGGCGAATTGGCGGAGGCCGTCGGACTAAACCCGCCTGCCCTCAGCCGTCATCTGCGGACTCTGAAGGCCAGCGGCCTGATCGAGGAAACCCACCCGCAGTTCGATGCGCGCGTTCGCGTCTACAGCCTGCGGCCACAGCCGATGGCCGACCTGAAGCGCTGGGTTGACGAGACGGAACAGCTTTGGAGCGCACAGCTCGCTGCGTTCAAAGCGCACATCGAGCGAACGTCATGACCTCTCGCGTGCTGGTGTCGTTGCGGGTGGCGGCGTCTCCGGAGCGCGCCTTCGATGTGTTTACCCGCGAGATCAGCCAGTGGTGGCGCCCCAACGAACTATTCCGTTTCACCCCGCGCTCGCCCGGCGTGATTGCGTTCGAATTGGGCCTCGGCGGCCGCTTCACCGAGACACTGCCGAACGGCAAGATATTCGAGATCGGTCGCATCACGGCGTGGGAACCGGCGCATCGCCTCGCCTTCACCTGGCGCCAGGCGACGTTCGCGCCGGGACAGATCACGGACGTCGAGGTGCGGTTCGAACCGGTCGGGAATGAAACACGGGTCACCGTCGAGCATCGCGGCTGGGGCAGCGTGCCACCGGACCATGTGGCGCGCCACACCATGCCGGACAACGTCTTTCTGCGGCGGCACGGCGAATGGTGGCAGGAGTTGTTGGCGGTTTATCGAACCTTGAGCACACAACTTTAACCATGAAGCGCAGCTTCCACACTGGTCCAGCTGGACTTGCCGAAGTCGATTGCATCAGCAAAATCTGATTCCTGAAAAAGGAACGAGGCGAATTGTCACGCGACGAAGCTTCCTGTTGCCTCTAGAGCACGGTGTTTTTTGACGGAATCGGGATTCCCAAGGGAGGGAGTTTCTGATTCAAAGTACATGCTGGGAAGCGGAGCCCGCGTGTATGACGCAACCCTACTCGGAAGACCTTCGGGAACGAGCTCTGGCGCGAGCGGATGCCGGCGAGACGGTGCGATCAATTGCTGCGGCTCTGCAGATCAGCCCATCCTGCGTGACCAAATGGAAGAATCTGAGGCGTGAGACCGGGAGCCTCGCGCCAGGCAAGATGAATGGTCACAAGAAGCGCGTTCTGTCGGGCGCGACCGCTGATTGGCTGCGGCAGCGGCTTCGCTCCGGACCATTCTCCTTACGCAAACTGACGGCGGAACTGGCCGAGCGCGGGATCAAGACAGACTCGCGCGCCGTATGGGTTTTTGTTCACGCGGAAGGTCTGAGCTTCAAAAAAAACGATCCTGCCGGCTGAGCAGGATCGTCCTGATATCGCCCGCCGACGCAAACGCTGGAAGGCCTACCAGGGCAGAATCGATGCGTCGCGCCTGCTCTTTATCGATGAGACTTGGGTCAAAACCAACATGGCGCCGCTGCGTGGCTGGGGACCCAGAGGGCAACGTCTTGAAGCAACGGCACCTTATGGCCATTGGAAGACCCTGACCTTCATCGCGGCTCTGCGCCATGATCGGATCACTGCGCCTTGGGTCATCGATGGACCTATCAATGGTGAACTCTTCACGCTCTATGTCGAGAACGTGCTGGCTCCAACCTTGGCGGCAGGCGAGGTTGTTATCCTCGACAATCTCGGCAGCCACAAGGGTAAGGCGGCGCGCGAGGCAATCCGGGCCAAAGGCGCGCATCTCATCTTCCTGCCGCCCTACAGCCCGGACCTCAATCCGATCGAACAAGTCTTTGCCAAGCTCAAACATCTGATGCGCCAGGCGCAGCCGCGCACCGTCGAAGCGACATGGCGTAAGGTCGGAGAGCTCCTTGAGCTCTTCTCACCCGCGGAGTGCAAAAACTATCTTACAAACTCTGGATATGTTTCTGTCTAAAAACAGCATGCTCTAGTTTGCCGCCAACGCCCCTCGCCTTTTTTCCTTGCTCTCACACCAGGTTGGCATGATGACTTCGAGACGACTGACGATTGCACTTGCCGTAACGCTATGCGCCACTCCTGGTATCGCCCAGGCGACCTGCCAATTCACCGCGATCGGCAATCCCCTGACCGGCACGCGCTACACCGCAGCGACGTCTATCCCCAATCTGACGCCGGCAGGTGCGGTTAATCAGATGCGGATCATTGCACCTCAGGAAAAGCTTGATGTGGTCAGCGCGAATCCCGCCGCGGGCCAGATGGAGCTGGAGCTCCCCGAGAGCTTTACGCACAAGGCCATTCTGTTCGATTTCACTGCTGTCGCCGAGCCCAACGGCACCAGGGCCTTGCTGCTGGTCAAACTCAGGGTCGGCGCCTTGTCAGGCGAAGAAAGCTTCAAAAAAGACATGTGTGCCATGCTGGCGAAGCTACAGGGCGCCAAAGCCGGCGCAGGCGCCAAGAAAAAGCAGCCCTGAAAAAACAGCCCTGATGGTTGAGCAGCGCTGGCGAGTGACCGCTGTCACTGATTGCGAAATTCGATCTGCCTGTTGATGCTGAGCGCCACCAGCGTGCAGACCGCACCCGACAGCAGGTAAGCGCCGGCCGAGATCAGCCCGAAATGGCTCGACAGCAACAGAGCCACCAGGGGCGCGAAGCCAGCGCCTAACAGCCAGGCAAGATCCGACGTCAGTGCGGAGCCAGTATAGCGGTAGGCAATCGAGAAATTCGAGGCCACCGCCCCCGACGACTGCCCGAAAGAAAGCCCGAGCAGCACGAAACCGAGCACCATGAACACCATCTCGCCGACGTCGCCACCGTCCAGCAGTTGCGGCGCAAATCCGCTGTAAGCGGCAATCGCCGCCGCCGACACCGCCAGCAGCGTACGGCGGCCAACCCGATCCGCAATCATCCCCGATGCCACGATCGCCGCGACACCGGCTACCGCACTGATCGCCTCGATCACCAGGAAGCGTGCTGGACCCTGCCGGGTGAATAGAAACACCCAGGATAGCGGGAACACGGTCACCATATGAAACAGCGCAAAGCTCGCCAGCGGCGCGAAAGCGCCGATCACGACATTGCGCCCCTCCATGCGTAGCGTCTGGCGCACCCGCGCCGGCTGCAATTCCTGACTCTCGAACAGGGTCTTGTAGTCCGGCGTCACAACGATGCGCAGTCGTGCGAACAGCGCCACGACATTGATCGCGAAAGCGACAAAGAACGGATAGCGCCAGCCCCAGTCGAAAAAATCCTCCGCCGACAGGTTGGCGACGAAAAATGCGAACAATGCGCTCGCGACCATCAGGCCGAGCGGCGCGCCAAGCTGGGGAACCATCGCGTACCAGCCGCGATGGCGTTCCGGCGCATTGAGCGCGAGCAGTGATGCAAGGCCGTCCCATGCGCCGCCCAGTGCCAGCCCCTGGCCAATGCGGAACAGCGCCAGCAACACCGCCGAGCCGGACCCGATCTGGTCGTATCCCGGCAGAAACGCGATTGCGACGGTCGAGGTGCCGAGCAAGAACAAGGCGATCGTCAGCTTCACGCCACGACCATACGCGCGATCGACCGCCATGAAGATGATCGAACCAACCGGCCGCGCCACGAAAGCCAGCGCAAAGATGGCGAACGAATAGAGCGTCCCCGTCAGCGGATCCACATAAGGGAAGACAAGCTTGGGAAACACCAGCACCGAGGCGATGGCGTAGACGAAGAAATCAAAAAACTCCGACGTCCGGCCGATGATGACGCCAGTCGCGATCTCGCCGGGATTCGCACCGCCATGGTGTGCCCGTTCCATCGATGATGAGTCCGCTGTCTCGGTCGTCATGAATTCATCCAGCTCCCTGAACCGGCTGTAAAGACATCAACTCTGCCCACGCCTTGATCACAAACCCGATATCGGTTCGGAAGCAAACTTCCGAACTTGCGGCCGCAGGCGGTCCGCTCACATCCCACATAACTCCGCACTCTACGTCCCCGTTGTCGCGAACTTCGGGCGTTTCGAGGATTGGGCAAATTGTCCAATGTCGATCCTGCTGCGGTGCAGTTAGCGGTTGAGTGGAACAACGCTCGACCGACAGGATCAGATCTTGAAACGCTTCCGCATGATCGCCCTGCTGCCGCTGATGCTGCTGCTGAGTGGCTGTAACGCCGTGGTGCTCAATCCCTCCGGCGACATTGCGCTCCAGCAGCGCGATCTCGTGGTGATCTCCACGGTGTTGATGTTGCTCATCATCATCCCGGTGATGGCGCTCATCGTGCTGTTCGCCTGGCGCTATCGTCACTCCAACACAACTGCGCGTTATGAGCCGGACTGGGACCACTCGACCCAGCTCGAACTGGTGATCTGGGCCGCGCCACTGCTCATCATCATCTGCCTGGGCGCGCTGACCTGGATGGGGACCCATCTGCTCGACCCGTTCCGCCCGCTCGGGCGCGTCGCCGCCGGCCAACAGATGGCGCAGGAATCGACACCGCTCGAAGTCAATGTGGTGGCGCTCGATTGGAAGTGGCTGTTCATCTATCCGGACGAGGGAATTGCCACGGTCAATGAGCTCGCGGCTCCCGTCGACCGGCCCATCAACTTCCGCATCACGGCGTCGTCGGTGATGAACTCGTTCTACATCCCTGCACTGGCCGGCCAGATCTACGCCATGCCCGGCATGGAAACCAAGTTGCATGCCGTAATCAACAAGTCCGGCGTCTACCAGGGCTTCTCCGCCAACTACAGCGGTGCCGGGTTCTCCGGCATGCGTTTCGCATTCCATGGCCTGTCGCAAACCGACTACGACAAGTGGGTAACGAAGGCGAAGGCCGACGGCAGCGCCCTGAATCGCACCGACTATCTCGAACTGGAGCGGCCGAGCGAGAACGTCCCGGTGCGCTACTACAAGAGCGTGGAAGCCGGCCTCTACAAGGCCATCCTCAACATGTGCGTCGAGCCCGGCAAGATGTGCATGAACGAGATGATGTCGATCGACGCCAGGGGTGGCCTGGGCCTCGCCGGCTTGCGCAACGTGCTGCCGCTGCAATACGACAAGTATGCGCGCCGTGGCGCTACGCCGGATGCTCCGCGAACGTATGTCGCAAGTGTCTGCACGCCCGACGACGTCGACGGATCAGGCGGCGAGGCGCGCGCGGTCCAACCGCTCCGCGCATCAACACCGCTGCTCGGCGCCGGCCTCTCCCGCCCCGTGCCCCCGCCATTCCGGTTCTCGACCTCCGCTCCGCCGGCGGCTGGCCGGCCGTCCAACTCCTGATCGGGACGCGTTTCATGTTCGACAATCCCAACCTTGCCAAATTCCTGTTCGGTCGGCTGACCTGGGAGTCGCTGCCGTTGCACGAACCAATCCTGGTCGTGACCTTCGCCGTGGTCGCGCTTGGCGGTCTCGCACTGTTCGGCGCCCTCACCTATTTCCGCCTCTGGGGCTATCTGTGGCGCGAGTGGTTCACCACCGTCGATCACAAGCGCATCGGCATCATGTACATGGTGCTCGGCATCGTCATGCTGCTGCGTGGCTTTTCCGACGCCATCATGATGCGGCTGCAGCAGGCAATCGCCTTCAACGGCTCGGACGGCTATCTGCCGGCGCATCACTACGATCAGGTCTTCACCGCCCACGGCGTGATCATGATCTTCTTCGTGGCGATGCCGCTGGTCACGGGATTGATGAACTATGTGGTGCCGCTGCAGATCGGCGCGCGGGACGTGTCGTTTCCGTTCCTCAACAATTTCAGCTTCTGGATGACAGTCGGCGGCGCCGTGCTGGTGATGATGTCGTTGTTCGTCGGCGAATTCGCCCGCACCGGTTGGCTCGCCTATCCGCCGCTTTCCAACCTCGGCTACAGTCCCGATGTCGGGGTGGATTACTACATCTGGGCGCTGCAGGTCGCCGGTGTCGGCACCACGCTGTCCGGCATCAACCTGATCGCAACCATCGTGAAGATGCGCGCGCCCGGCCTGACCATGATGAAGATGCCGGTCTTCACCTGGACCTCGTTGTGCACCAACGTGCTGATCGTCGCCTCCTTCCCGGTGCTGACCGCGGTGCTCGCGATGCTGGCGCTCGACCGTTATGTCGGCACCAATTTCTTCACCAACGACTTCGGCGGCAATCCGATGATGTACGTCAACCTCATCTGGATCTGGGGTCATCCGGAGGTTTACATCCTCATCCTGCCGGCATTCGGCATTTTTTCCGAAGTGACCTCGACCTTCTCGGGCAAACGATTGTTTGGCTACACCTCGATGGTCTACGCCACCGTCGTCATCACCATTCTCTCCTACCTCGTCTGGTTGCACCATTTTTTCACCATGGGATCGGGTGCGAGCGTCAACTCGTTCTTCGGGATCACCACCATGATCATTTCGATCCCGACCGGTGCCAAGATCTTCAACTGGCTGTTCACGATGTACCGCGGGCGGATTCGTTTCGAGGTGCCGATGATGTGGACGGTGGCGTTCATGCTGACCTTCGTGATCGGCGGCATGACCGGGGTGCTGCTGGCGGTGCCGCCGGCGGATTTCGTGCTGCACAACAGTTTGTTCCTGATTGCGCACTTCCACAATGTGATCATCGGCGGCGTGCTGTTCGGGCTGTTCGCCGGCATCAACTACTGGTTTCCCAAGGCGTTCGGATTCAAGTTGGACCATTTTTGGGGTAGCGTCTCGTTCTGGTTCTGGGTGGTCGGCTTCTGGTTGGCGTTCGCGCCGCTGTATGTACTCGGCCTGATGGGCGTCACGCGACGTCTCAGGGTGTTCGACGACCCCTCGCTGCAGATCTGGTTCGTGATCGCCGCCTTCGGCGCCTTCCTCATCCTGCTCGGCATCGTGGCCTTCCTGGTGCAGATCTATGTCAGCATCCGCAACCGCGAGGCGCTGCGTGATGTCAGCGGCGATCCCTGGCAGGGACGCACGCTGGAATGGGCCACCTCCTCGCCGCCGCCGGCTTACAACTTCGCCTTCACGCCGGTGGTGCATGACCTCGACGCATGGTGGGACATGAAGAGCCGCGGCTACAAGCGGCCACTGCAGGGATTCCGCGCTATCCACATGCCGAGCAACACCGGCGCGGGCGTGATCCTGGCCGGCCTCAGCTCGGTGCTCGGCTTCGCCTTGATCTGGCACATCTGGTGGCTCGCTGCCTTCAGCTTCGCCAGCCTCCTCATCACCGCGATCGGCCACACCTTCAACTATCACCGGGATTTCCACATCCCGGCGGATGACGTGGTGCGCACGGAGGGTGAACGCACCCGCCTGCTCGCTGCGGAGGCCACGCCATGACGGTCCATGTGACGACAGCCGGGGCCACCACGACCGACGCCCCCGTTTTCTATCAGGTCGACGAGCATCCGCACGCCGAGGGCAGCAGCACCATGCTCGGCTTCTGGCTGTATCTGATGAGCGACTGCCTCATCTTCGCCATGCTGTTTGCAGCCTACGGCGTGCTCGGCGGCAACTATGCGGCCGGACCCGCACCAAAAGATCTGTTCGAGCTGCCGCTGGTGGCGCTCAACACCTCGATGCTGCTGCTGTCCTCGATCACCTACGGCTTCGCCATGCTGACCATGGCGCAGAACCGCGTCGGCCAGACCCAGGCGTGGCTGGCGATCACCGGCCTGTTCGGCGCAGCCTTCATCGGCATCGAGCTCTACGAGTTCGCCCACCTGATCCATGAGGGCGCAACACCGCAGCGCAGCGCCTTCCTGTCGTCGTTCTTCACCCTGGTCGGCACCCACGGCCTGCATGTCACCTTCGGCCTGGTCTGGCTGGTGACGCTGATGACCCAGGTCGCCCGCTTCGGCCTGATCGAGGCCAACCGGCGACGGCTGATGTGCCTGAGCATGTTCTGGCATTTCCTCGACGTGATCTGGATCGGGGTGTTCACTTTCGTCTACCTGATGGGACTATTGCGATGAGCGCCAATGCACACGCCGGCCAGCCCACCGAGCACGCCGGCCCACAGCATGATCACCACGAGCATCAAGCCGATCACGGCTCGCTGCGCTCCTATCTGATCGGCTTCGGGCTGTCCGTCGTGCTGACCGCGATCCCGTTCTGGCTGGTGATGACCGGCGCGCTCGGCAGCAAGCAGGCCACGGTGCTGGTGGTGATGGCGATGGCGGTGATCCAGATCGTGGTTCACATGGTGTATTTCCTGCACATGAACGCCCGCTCCGAGGGCGGCTGGACCATGATGGCGCTGATCTTCACCCTCATCGTGGTGGTGATTGCGCTAAGCGGATCGCTGTGGGTGATGTACCACCTCAACGCCAACATGATGCCGATCCACGACATGAGGCAGATGCCGTGACCGTGACGGCGCACGCGAACGATCATGGGATCGCGCAGCACGCGCCCCTGCCCTCGGACGATCGTGCGCAAAGTCGAACCCGCCCCGTGCGCTCGCTGCCGGCGCTGATCCTGCTGGGCATCGTTGCCCTCGCCGGCATCGTCGCACTGACGTCACTGGGCGGCTGGCAGCTCGAGCGCCGGATGTGGAAACTGGATCTGATTGATCGGGTGAACCAGCGCATCCATGCAACGCCCGTCGCCGCGCCCGGCCCCGCCGCATGGCCAGCAATCAACGCAGCCGACGACAGTTATCTGCGGCTGCAGACGCGCGGCCGGTTTCTCAATAACCGCGAAACCCTGGTGCAGGCCGTCACCGACCTCGGCCGCGGTTTCTGGGTGCTGACGCCGCTGCGCACCGACACCGGCTTCACCGTGCTGGTCAACCGCGGCTTCGTTCCCTCGGACCGTCGCGATCCGGCGGCGCGGATCGCCGGGCAGATCACCGGCGAGACGACAGTGACTGGCCTGCTGCGCATCACCGAGCCGAAAGGCGGCTTCCTGCGCACCAATAATCCCGCCGAGGGTCGCTGGTACTCCCGCGACGTCGCCGCCATCGCCGCAGCGCGTGACCTCGGGGCCAGCGAGATCGCACCCTACTTCATCGATGCGGATGCCAGGCTTGATACGGACAAAGGCCCCCGGGGCGGATTGACGGTGATCGCATTTCCCAACAATCATCTGGTCTACGCATTCACCTGGTTCGGTCTCGCACTGATGCTGGCCGGCGCCATGGTGTTTGTCGCGCGCGACGCCTGGCATGGTATAAGCAGAGCCAATCCCTCCTCATCATGAGGAGGCGCGATAGAACCGAAGATCAGTAATGCTGAGCCGAACTCAGGACCAAAGTGCGGAAACCATAGCGGCGCTGCGGCCCGCAGACGCTGTGACAGCGCCGCCGTCGGAGCGACCAACGGCACGCTCAGCCCTGCTGCTGCCCGACGACACCACCAACCGCAAAAACATCCTGCTGCTGATCCAGCTGCGCTGGATCGCCGTGGTCGGGCAGATCGCGACCATTGCCGTGGTTCAGTTCGGACTTGGCGTGGCGCTGCCGTTGCGGCCGATGGCGGCCGTGCTCGCAGCCCTGGTGGCACTCAATCTCGCCAGCCTCGCCTGGCTGCGCAACCGCACCGACATCAGCAACCGCGTGCTGCTGATGATGCTGCTGCTCGACGTCGCGGCCCTCACCGCCCAGCTTTTTTTCAGCGGCGGCGCGACCAATCCGTTCATTTCGCTGTATCTGTTGCAGGTGATCCTCGGCGCCGTGCTGCTCGATGCACGCTCGACCTGGGCAATCGTTGCGGTGACCTCAGCGAGTTTCGCCGGCCTCATCGTCTTCCACCGGCCACTGGCGCTGCCGTCGCATCTGGCCAGCGATCTCTTCACCCTGCACATCGCGGGCATGCTGGTGTGCTTCGCCCTGGATGCGGCGCTGCTGGTCGTGTTCATGACACGGATCGCAAAAAACCTCCGGGATCGTGACGCGCGGCTGGCCGCGCTGAAGCAGCACGCCGCCGAGGAGGATCACATCGTGCGCATGGGCCTGCTGGCGTCCGGCGCCGCTCACGAGTTGGGAACACCGCTCTCGTCGTTGTCGGTGATCCTCGGCGATTGGCGGCGGATGCCGGCGCTGGCCGCCGACCCGGAGCGGCTGCAGGAAATCGATGAAATGCAGAGCGAACTGAAACGCTGCAAATCCATCGTCACCGGCATTCTGATGGCGGCGGGCGAAGCGCGCGGCGAAGCCCCGCGGGTGACCAGCGTCAACGGGTTTCTCGCCGAGCTCGTCGCCGAATGGCGCGCGGCGCGCTCGGCCACGACGCTGTCATTTGACAATGCGTTCGGCGACGACGTCCCCATCGTCTCCGATACGGCGCTCAAGCAGGTCATTTTCAACGTGCTCGACAATGCCTTCGAGGTCTCGCCGAACTGGGTTCGCTTCAGCGCGACCCGGGAGGAGGAGACGCTGGTGCTGCAGGTCCGCGACATGGGACCGGGCTTTGCGCCGGACATGCTGGCGCAGTTCGGCAAGCCCTATCAATCGAGCAAGGGCCGTCAGGGCGGCGGCCTCGGCCTGTTTCTCGTGGTCAATGTGGTGCGCAAGCTGGGCGGCGTGGCCTCCGCGGAGAACCGCCCCCAGGGCGGCGCCGTGGTCACGTTGAACCTGCCGTTGTCAGCCCTCGCAATCGGAGCCCGCGATCATGTCGGATGAGCCCATGCCGGATGAGCGCCTGCTGATCATCGTCGAGGATGACGAAGGCTTTGCCCGGACGCTGAAGCGCTCGTTCGAACGGCGCAACTACCGCGTCCTGCATGCCACCGGCTTCGAGGCGCTGGCCGACATTCTCAAAACCGAGCAGCCCGGCTATGCCGTCGTCGATTTGAAGCTCGCCGGCGTCTCCGGCCTCGCCTGCGTCGAGGCCCTGCATGCGCATGACCAGGAAATGCTCATCGTGGTGCTGACCGGCTATGCCAGCATCGCCACCGCCGTCGAGGCGATCAAGCTGGGCGCCTGCCACTATCTGGCCAAGCCCTCCAACACCGACGATATCGAAGAGGCCTTCAGCAAGGCCGCCGGCAACGCCCAGATCGCGCTGACGGAGCGGCCGACCTCGATCAAGACCCTGGAATGGGAGCACATCCACCAGACCCTGGTGGAGTCCGATTTCAACATCTCCGAGACCGCCCGGCGGCTCGGTATGCATCGACGCACGCTGGCCCGCAAACTGGAAAAGCGCCAGGTGAAGTGAGGGTGGAGGACCGCACCCGGCGCCTTCGATCCGTGGATTTTCAATCCCTGGACGAGCGTACCATGAGCGTGCTTCCTTCGTGCTCATGCCGATGCCACATCAACAAAAAAGGCGACGCCGGAGCGCCGCCCTTATCTGGTGCAGACTGGCTGCTTGTTAACCGCCAGACCACGATCTCTGAAGCCGCAGAATTGCGCGACTTCAGAGCCCGGTCAAGCGGCAACCAACCGCTCTTGGTGGCAAAGGAGAGCTTTGTCGCCCCGAACGATTATTCGCAATCAAGCAAGACGGTGCCCGCTTGCGACGCCGAGTGCGGACCACGACGTCAGACAGACTTTGGATATCTACCCTCTGATTACGGAAAACGAAGCTAGATCGATTCGGACGCCAACGCAAATTCCTCAACCGCTCTTACATAAATTTATATTGCATTCTAACTCGCAAGTATCTTACACTAGCAATTGCTCGGGGGAGTTGCGCATGCGTTGGAGGCTGGGGGCCGATCTCGGCACGAATTCTTTGGGCTGGACCGCCGTCAAACTGGACGACCGCGACATGCCTTGCGGCATCATCGCGGCTGGCTCGCGCATCTTCTCCGATGGCCGCGATCCAAAATCAGGCGCGTCACTCGCGGTCGATCGCCGTGCGGCACGGGCGATGCGGCGGCGGCGCGACCGGTTTAAGCAGCGGCAAGCCGCGCTTCTCAAGCACCTGACACTGGCTGGACTTTTCCCGGCCGATGACACCGAACGCAACGCCCTCGCCATTCTCGATCCGTTTGCATTGCGTGCCCGAGCGTTACGCGAGTCCCTGCCGTTGCATCATTTGGGACGGGCTCTGTTTCACCTCAACCAGCGGCGCGGCTTCAAGTCCAACCGCAAGGCCGATCGGGGCAAAAACGACGAAGACGGCAAGATCCGGCTCGGCGTAATCCGGCTCCACGAAGCCATGCGGGACGCCGGTGCGGAGACACTCGGTGAATACCTGCACGGCCTGCGGGCCAGCGGCACCAACCCCAACGCGACCCCCAGCGTACGCACCCGCCTGCGGCCGGAGACAGGCGAGAACGCCAAGGGTGACGGTTATGACTTTTATCCCGACCGCCAGATGCTGGAAGAGGAGTTCGATGCGATCTGGGCCGCCCAGATGCCGCATCATCCCCACGCTCTGACTGCTGAAGTCAGAGATCGTCTTTATGAAATCATCTTTTACCAGCGCCCGCTGAAACAACCGAAAATCGGTACCTGTACCCTTGTTGCTCGCGAAACGCGTCTGCCCAAAGCGCACCCCTTGTTTCAAAAACGGCGACTGTTGGAGGAGTTGAACGCCCTCAAGATCGTGCGGCCCGGGCAGACCGCTGTAGCGCTGACACTGGAGCAGCGCGATATTCTCTATCTCAAACTGAAGGATAAGCGCGTCGTCACCTTCGAAAGCCTGCGCAAAACGCTCAAGCTCGATCCCGATGCACGCTTCAACAAGGAGAGCGAGAATCGTAGGGATCTCAAGGGAGACGAGGTCGCGGCCGAGTTCGGTGCCAAGACACGGTTCAGTCACCGATGGCCAGGCATCGATGCCGACACGCAATGGCAGATCGTATCCCGTATTCGCGAGCAGGAAAGCGACGCGGATGAGCAGGCCCTGCTCGACTGGCTGCAGACCAGCCATGGTCTGACACCGGATCAAGCGCGGGCGACGGCCGGCGCACGCCTGCCCGAGGGATATGGCCGCTTCGGCATCACCGCAACGACGCGCTTGATCGGCGCTTTGCGCGCGGAGGTCATCGTCTATAGCGAGGCCGTGCAGAAGGCCGGTCTCGGCGATCACTCGGACTTTCGCAGCGGCGAAGTTCTCGATGAGCTCCCCTACTATGGCGCCGTGCTCGAGCGCCATATCATGCCCGGCACAGGCAATCCGGATGACGCGGCCGAACTGCGGATCGGCCGGCTCACCAACCCGACCGTTCATATCGGACTCAACCAGCTTCGCCGCATCGTCAATCGCCTGATCAAGAGCTATGGGCCGCCGGAGCAGATTGCGATCGAACTCGCCCGTGAGCTGAAGCTCGACGAAGAGCGCAAACGCGAGATCAACACCCGCAATCGGCAAAACCGCGAGGCCGCCGAGCAACGCTCTAAAAAGCTGGTTGAAATCGGTCTCGCTGACCGCGGCAGCAACCGCGCACTGCTTAAACTCTGGGAGGAATTGAACCGGGACAACGCCCTGGACCGGCGCTGCATCTATACCGGACAGCAGATCTCGATCGAGATGCTGTTCTCAAGCGCGGTGGAGGTCGACCACATCCTTCCCTTCAGTGCCACGCTGGACGATTCCAGCGACAATCGCCTGCTCTGCATGCGGGAGGCGAACCGCGAGAAACGCAAACGCTCCCCTTACGAAGCCTTCGGTCATCAGCCGGACTGGGAGGAGATTGCCGCCCGTGCCGCCCGATTGCCGCGCGGGAAACGCTGGCGCTTCGAGCCGGATGCGATGTCACGGCACGATGCGCAAGGCGGTTTTCTCGCCCGCCAGCTCGTCGATACGCAGTATCTGTCAAGCCTCGCCCGCGAATATCTGAGCGCGCTTTTTCCTGACACAGGCGAAGGCAGCGGCCGTGTCTGGGTCTCGCCCGGCCGCCTCACGGAGATGCTGCGCCGAAGCTGGGGACTGAACAGCCTGCTGCCGGACCACAATTTCGGCGGCGGAGCGGATCAGCCGAAGAACCGGCGCGATCATCGCCATCACGCCATCGATGCGGCCGTCACCGCCGTGACCGATCGGCATCTGCTGCAGCGTATTTCACGGGAAGCCGGATCGCGCGGCCACGACGCGGCAAACCGCATGACCGCAAATCTGCCGGAACCCTGGGACGATTTTCGCGAGCATCTCGGTGCAATCGTCAACCGCATTGTCGTGAGCCATCGCCCCGACCATGGCACCGTGGCCAAAACCACATCATCGAAAAAACGGGACACGACAGCCGGGCGGCTGCACAACGACACCGCTTATGGCCTCACCGGCGAAAAAGACGGCAAAGGCAACGATCTTGTCGTGCATCGCGTCCCCCTGACGGCGCTGAAGAAGGCTGCAGATATCGAGGGCGTGCGTGATCCCGATCTGCGTTCAGCTCTTCTCAGTTGGACAAAGGGCCTGGATGGAAAAGCGTTCGAAACCAGATTGTTGAAATTCCCGGAGCTCGGACCAGCGCCGTTTCGCGGCATTCGGCGGCTCCGCATCACAGAGCCGCTGTCCGTGATCGTTATTCGCGACAAGCAGGGCCGTGCCTACAAGGGCTACAAGGGTGACTCAAACTATCGGTACGATGTCTGGGAATTGAAGGATGGCAAGTGGGTTCCCGAAGTGGTGTCGATGTTCGATGCACATCAACCGAATTGGCTTTCAACCATTCGCCGCGACAACCCGACGGCAAGAAAGGTCCTTTCCCTGCATCAGTACGATCTTCTCGCGATCGAAGAGAATGGACATGGCCGCAAATTGATGCGTGTCGTCAAATTCGCTCAAAGCGGCCAGGTCACGCTGGCGGAACCACATGAGGCAGGAGACCTCAAGAGAAGAGATGCCGTGTCGAGCGAGCTCGATCCGTTCAAGTATTTCGCCCCCACAGCCGGCGGATTGAAGCGGGTGAAAGCGCGACAGGTCAGGATCGACGAACTCGGACAGGTACTCGATCCCGGCCCCCGCGACCGCCCGGGGACGACCGGCTAGTGGAGCGCATCGTCGACATCGCGATCGACGGCCAGCATCTCTCAGCTTATCGCGGCTTTCTCATCGTCAGCAAGGACAAGGCGGAGATCGGCCGCATTCCTCTCGACGATGTCGCCGCGGTGATTGTCCATGCCCATGGCACAACCTGGAGCACCAACCTCGTTGTGGCGCTAGCTCAGCGTGGCGCGGTGATGGTGCTATGCGGCTCGAACCATGCACCGGTTGCCGTGTGTACGCCCTTGGAGGGACATCACGGCCAGAATGCACGAATGCGCGCGCAATGGGAGGCGAGTAAACCGCTGACCAAGCAGTTGTGGCGAGACGTCGTCGTTGCAAAAATCAACTGGCAGGCGGCGGTGCTGGAAGCGCAAGGCATTCCAACCGACGCCTTCGACATGTTGTCACGTCGGGTTCGTTCCGGCGATCCCGAGAATGTGGAGGCGCAAGCCGCGCGCCGTTACTGGCCGCTGTTAATGGGCGAGGATTTTCGCCGTAACCGCGAGGCTGGCGGCGTCAATGGATTGCTGAACTACGGCTACACCGTTTTACGCTCGTTGCTCGCCCGTTCCGTCGTCGCGGCAGGCCTGCATCCATCCATAGGCATTCACCATGCCAATCGCGGCAACGCGTTTGCGCTGGCAGACGATCTCATCGAACCGTTCAGACCCCTCGTAGACGTTATCGCGGTGCAACTCGCGGCGCGAGGATGTGTGGAGGTAACCCCCGAGGCCAAACGCGCTTTCGCGGGACTGATCGCCGTGGATCTTCCCGGCGAAAACGGAACCACGACCGTTTCAGTGGCAGCCGGAAGACTAGCTCAATCTCTGTCACGTTGTTTCGAAACAGGAAAAACTCTGGATCTGGTCCTTCCGCGCCCTCCTTCGGCGATCGAATTGGCCGGCCTGGGATCACTGATCGCATGACCGTCACCCAACTCAACGGCTATCGCCTCATGTGGATTTTTGTGATGTTCGATTTGCCGGTCACGACCCCGGCCCAGAGCAAGGCCGCCACGAAATTTCGTGAATTCCTGCTCGATCAGGGCTTCGAGAAAAGCCAGTTTTCGGTCTATGCTCGCTTCTGCAACGGTAAAGAACAGTTCGAAACCTATATGCGGCGTATCGAGAACAGTCTGCCCGACCGGGGCGATGTGCACATCCTGACTTTCACGGACAAGCAATATGAAAACATCGTTCGATTCTCGGGGCAACGGCGCAAGAGGCAAAAGAAAAACCCAGATCAGCTCGCCCTTTTTTGAGATTTATAGCCAATTCTCTCCTCTGGAAAGGACAGGTATCCCGTTTATTTTCAACGGGATACCTGCTTATCCAGAATAGCGTTTCAGAGATCGCGGTCCAGCGGCAACTTGTCAGCGCCGACGTTACTGCGGCCACCAAGAATAGCGTTTCAGAGATCGCGGTCCAGCGGCAACCTTGTGCGCAATTCATAAAGACGACGATCGAGAATAGCGTTTCAGAGATCGCGGTCCAGCGGCAACGCTTTCTTCACCCGGTCGTTGGCGTCGATCAGAATAGCGTTTCAGAGATCGCGGTCCAGCGGCAACGGCGCGCTCTATCAGCCGTCGCCACCTATTAGAATAGCGTTTCAGAGATCGCGGTCCAGCGGCAACTTGCGCGCTTACTGCTACGCGTCCGGACTGAGAATAGCGTTTCAGAGATCGCGGTCCAGCGGCAACAATATCTTCCTCGAAAAGTGGCTCCGGGAAAGAATAGCGTTTCAGAGATCGCGGTCCAGCGGCAACTTTTTAGTCGCTACGGTAGATCCGGCAACCAGAATAGCGTTTCAGAGATCGCGGTCCAGCGGCAACGCGTTACGTCCTTGCCGGTGTGATGGATGAAGAATAGCGTTTCAGAGATCGCGGTCCAGCGGCAACCGCGGATGATGTCGGCCCTTATCCAGATTAGAATAGCGTTTCAGAGATCGCGGTCCAGCGGCAACCGCAGAAAGCCTGGGCCACCCGCCGCGCCCAGAATAGCGTTTCAGAGATCGCGGTCCAGCGGCAACTGCGGTCGCTGCGCTTCACGAACTGGCCTGAGAATAGCGTTTCAGAGATCGCGGTCCAGCGGCAACCAAGAGTGACAAGCAATCTTCCGGTTTCTCAGAATAGCGTTTCAGAGATCGCGGTCCAGCGGCAACGATGCGCCGGTTGGGTCAGAGGCGAAGATGAGAATAGCGTTTCAGAGATCGCGGTCCAGCGGCAACTTGCGGCCGGGTGTGACGCGGCGCAAAAACAGAATAGCGTTTCAGAGATCGCGGTCCAGCGGCAACGCATCAGAGCGCAGGAAAGCTGGCGGAAGAAGAATAGCGTTTCAGAGATCGCGGTCCAGCGGCAACTGGTCCAGGTAGCCGGCGCGGAAGCGGATAGAATAGCGTTTCAGAGATCGCGGTCCAGCGGCAACTCGAAATATCGGCGATGTCTTAACCGTTCAAGAATAGCGTTTCAGAGATCGCGGTCCAGCGGCAACAGGTGCGGATTACCAACTATCAGGCACCGGAGAATAGCGTTTCAGAGATCGCGGTCCAGCGGCAACTGTCCTAGGGTTGTGCCCTAGCTGACGAGGAGAATAGCGTTTCAGAGATCGCGGTCCAGCGGCAACGCAATTGGGGGCGCATCGTGAGTCGCTACCAGAATAGCGTTTCAGAGATCGCGGTCCAGCGGCAACAGAGCGGTTGCTGATGGCCGGCAACCAGCTAGAATAGCGTTTCAGAGATCGCGGTCCAGCGGCAACTAGCCGCGGCCTCTGCCTCTTTGCCCGTCAAGAATAGCGTTTCAGAGATCGCGGTCCAGCGGCAACTCCGCATGGCCCCGGAAATTGTCATTGGCCAGAATAGCGTTTCAGAGATCGCGGTCCAGCGGCAACCCTGCGGGACTTCGGATAGAACGATCGGAAAGAATAGCGTTTCAGAGATCGCGGTCCAGCGGCAACTGCCGCCCGCCTCACCCTTAGCGATGACGCAGAATAGCGTTTCAGAGATCGCGGTCCAGCGGCAACGGCCCCGTAATCGTCCTGCTGGAATCGATGAGAATAGCGTTTCAGAGATCGCGGTCCAGCGGCAACCCGCTCGTGAAGTTTCCATTCGCAATCGTTAGAATAGCGTTTCAGAGATCGCGGTCCAGCGGCAACTCAATTCAGCGTCAGGACTTGAATGGTCTGAGAATAGCGTTTCAGAGATCGCGGTCCAGCGGCAACTCGGGCGCGTCAGTCGCCATAGAAGTCGACAGAATAGCGTTTCAGAGATCGCGGTCCAGCGGCAACCCCCGGAGGGCGCGGTGTGAGCAAGCCTTTAGAATAGCGTTTCAGAGATCGCGGTCCAGCGGCAACAGCGATTGACGAGGTCCATGTCTTCCCAGCAGAATAGCGTTTCAGAGATCGCGGTCCAGCGGCAACTGACTTGGCCGCTGGCGAAAGCTGGCGGCCAGAATAGCGTTTCAGAGATCGCGGTCCAGCGGCAACCGCGGCTCTTCCGGCAACTTCGCGGCCGTGAGAATAGCGTTTCAGAGATCGCGGTCCAGCGGCAACAACACGATGCGCGTTGAGATCGCCGACCAAGAATAGCGTTTCAGAGATCGCGGTCCAGCGGCAACTCTTTCGGCCGGGCTCCCATGCTGGGGCCCAGAATAGCGTTTCAGAGATCGCGGTCCAGCGGCAACGCGGGGCGTCGTGGCAAGTTAAAGGCGCGAGAATAGCGTTTCAGAGATCGCGGTCCAGCGGCAACGTATCAACCGAAGTAGAGCTTCACGAATGCAGAATAGCGTTTCAGAGATCGCGGTCCAGCGGCAACGGGCCGCGTTCCTGCAGAAGCCGTCGGACCAGAATAGCGTTTCAGAGATCGCGGTCCAGCGGCAACCACATTGGGGGCGTCGTGCTTTAGCATGGAGAATAGCGTTTCAGAGATCGCGGTCCAGGCCGCGAAGCGCCGAAGGCTTTGGCCTTGATGCGGCCGGGATGGGAAGGCACTCGCATTACCAAAAAAAGCAGCCGCAGGAGCATCAGCATAGCTCCGCAAAGCGGGATGCGGGACCGACTGCGGCGACGAGGCTGGTTAAGAACGGCACGCGGCGCGCGCCTCAGTGATAGCGGTGCCGCAGGCAGAGGCGTGACCGAGTGCCTCCGGCGAGGAGCTCACTGTTTTTGCGCGAGGGATTGTCACCCGCTGAGCGGAGATGTGTAACGGCTCCAGGCGCAGCCAAAAGCCCGGCCTCTTGGCGCGCCCAAATGCAACACCCTGCCAGGAGGCCTGTATGACAAAGTCGTACTTTGTGGTATAAGAGCACAAAGGAAAGGCACGACCATGCGAACGAGTAAACCCATCAGCGTCACTCTTGGTCCCTTGCAGGCCAGCGTCAACCGCCGGTTGGCAAGCGGACAATATGATAACGCCAGCGAGGTGTTGCGGGCAGGATTGCGGGCACTCGAACGCGAGGAAGCCGCCCTGGATGACTTGCTGCGCCAGAAGGTGCTGGCCTCGATGGCGAACAAGAAGCCGAACATCCCGGCCGAGGCCGTGTTTAAACGGTTAGAGGCGAGGCACGCGCGGAAAGTGAAAGCCTCCAAACGTGACGCATAAGGTTGAGTATCGTGACGAGGCGCTGGCCGACTTGGCCGCGTTGTACGATTACATCGCCAGCGAGAGCAGTCTAGAAATCGCCATCGGCTACATCCGGCGCATTCAAAAGGCGTGCATGGAACTGGCGACCTTCCCCGAGCGCGGCACCAAACGCGACGATATTCTGCCGGGCCTACGGACAATCGGCTTCGAACGCCGGGCGACGATCGCTTTCCGGGTTTTCAAAACCCGGGTGGAGATTGTCACCATCGCTTACGGCGGTCGAAATTTCGAGCAAGCGCTACGTCAGGAAGACTAGGGCACTTCGACCACGGCGTCCGCCACAGCCGCGTACTGGCCGTGTTGGCACAATAGCGCCACGCCGACGCTTTCTCAGACGTTATGATTGTGCATGATGAACACCGACGTGCTGGTCGGCTCCGACCGCCGCCGCCCCGGGCCAGGCGCCAGAGCGCGACAGCTCCAGCAGCAGGTTCTGGATCTCCAGCGCGACTTCGCGGGCGAGCGGTGCCGCCATGGTTTCGTTTCGCATGGCCATCGACAATGTCGCGATGATCGGAGGATGCTCGATCGCGCGCGCACTCAGGTCGCCACGCTCCACCTCGTCTCGCACCGACGCGTAAGTGAGAATGGTGTAACCTCGACCGGTGCGCACCAGCGCCTTGGTCAGGGCGACGCTGTCGACTTCCGATCGGATGTCGAGACGGACGCCATGGCGGGCCGCGGCCTGTTCCAGCACCCGGCGGTTGTTATGCGGCAGGGTCGGCATGATCAGCGGCAGACCGGCGATGTCCTTGATGCGGATGTCGGGCGTATGCGACAGGCCCCTGCCGTCTCCCGGCGGCCCGACCAGCACCATGCGCTCGCGCAGCAGCGGCACGATGTGCAACCCCTCGATCGGCACCGCGTTGTAAACGAGACCGAGGTCGATCCGCTTTTCGGCCAGCCATTCGTGGATCAGTGAGCTGATCCCTTCGCGCAGGTTCAGCACCACGTCAGGATGGCTCTCCGCGAGCGACGCGACCAACGGCGGCCCGACCAGCAGCCCTGCGGCGGGCGGCAGCGCGAGAGAGACCGCGCCGCGCACCGCGAGGCTTCCTTGCGCCGCCTCGCTTCTGATCTGGGCCAGCAGGTACTCGATCTCGTCGACCCGCCCCAGCACGGCCGCGCCGAACGGCGTCAGCCGGACCCCGCGCCCGTGCCGGACCAGCAACTTCTGGCCGAGCTCGTCCTCGATCTCGCGTACCCGCCGGCTCAAGGCTGGCTGCGCAATGCGCAGTTCCTCCGCGGCGCGGCTGAAGCTGCCGGTGCGCGCCACCTCGGCGAAATACCTCAATTTGCGCGAATCCAACGTGAAAACTCCCGCTGCCGAACAGGCATAGGAGCAAGAAGTTATGCCATTACGGCATCGCCAGCTAGCCCAACTCGGTTTTGGTGCAGCCGGCTCCGCGATGCCACCATGCGTCGCACGGTCGAACCCGCCATCCAGAGCGCGCGGAACCGCCCCTCCGGAGGAACGAAATGCACGCGATGCTTCGCGGCGCGCTGCTCGCCGCCGTCACCCTGGTCGCCCATGATGCGGCGGCGCAGACTTTTCCCACCAAACCGATCCGGCTGGTCGTGCCGTTCGCAGCCGGCGGTCCCGCAGACACCATCGCGCGTGCCGTGGCCGAGAAGATGTCTGTCATCGTCAAGCAGCCGGTGGTGATCGACAACCGCAGCGGCGCCGGCGGGGCGGTCGGCACCAAGGCGGTCGCCCAGGCCGAGCCGGATGGCTACACCATCGGAATCAGCACGGCGGGCGCCCTCGCCATCAGCGTCAGCATGCAAGAGGCCATCGGCTACGATCCGCGCAGGGATCTGCGTGCCCTGACACTCGCGGCCAGCGTGCCCGAACTGCTGGTGGTTGGCGCCAACGTCAAGGCCAAGACCCTGCCCGACCTGCTGGCGCTGGCGAAGGCAAAGCCGGGCGCGCTGAACTTCGCCTCCTCCGGCGTCGGAAGCATGCCGCATCTGGCCGGCGAACTGCTCAAGCAGTACGGCAAGATCGAGATGACCCATGTGCCCTATCGTGGCGCGGCGCCGGCAGTGACCGACCTGCTCGCCGGCCAGGTCGAGATGATGTTCATGGACATCGCAGTGCTGTTGCCCCACGTCCAGGCCGGCACCATCAAGGCGCTGGCAATCGGCAGCGCGACGCGCTCGCCGAGCCTGCCGGATCTGCCGACCACGGCTGAACTGGGCCTGCCGCAAGTCGTCGCCGACAATTGGTATGGCATCGTCGCACCGCCAGCGACACCCCAGGCCATCGTCGACATTCTGCACGCCGCGCTGGTCGAGGCGCTGCGGTCACCGGAGGTCAAGGACAAGCTGGCGCTTCAGGGCGCGATCGTGGTGGCGAATTCGCCCGACGCGTTCGCGGCCTATATCCGCAGCGAGATCGACAAGTGGGCGGATGTCGTCAAAGCGGCCAACGTCAGGTCGAATTGACCGCCATGCCCTGCGCGTCGCTCCAGGATGCCGACATTCACTACGAGGTGGCCGGACAAGGCGCCGAACTGGTGCTGCTGCATGAACTCGGCGGAACGCTGCAGAGCTTCGACACGCTCGTGCCGCTGCTGACACAGAGGTTTCGCGTGCTGCGCTACGATCAGCGCGGCGCCGGCAGCTCGCGGGCAGTTCATGGCCGCATGACGATCGAGGATCATGCAGCCGACCTCGCGCAACTGCTCGCCGCGGTTGGCTTCGCGCCGACCTGCCGCATCACCAGCGTCGCCGCCGGCGCAGCCATCGCCGTCGCGTTCGCGAGCAGGTCGGACGCCGCCGTTCCCGCACTCGCGCTCTGCGCACCGGCACTGGCCGTCTCGCCCGAGCGGAGGGCTTATCTTGTCGCGCGCTCGGATGACGTGCGCCGCAACGGCATGGCTGACATCGTCGAAAGTACACTCGGCCGCTCCTATCCGGATGCGCTGCGGACGGATCACCACACCTACGAGGCCTATCGCCGCCGTTTCCTGGCCAACGATCCCGTCAGCTATGCGGAGGCCAACATGGCGCTCGCGACGACGCGCATCGCGGAGGCGTTGCCAGGCCTGACGATGCCGTGCCTCGTGCTTGCCGGCCGCCACGACCTGCTGCGCCCGCCGGCCGACGTCGAGGCCACGGCGCGCGCCATTCCCAACGCAACCTTCGCCACGATCGACAGCGGGCATCTGATGCCGGTTCAGGCGCCGCAGGCGATGGCGGAGCATCTCCTGCGCTTCTTTGCTCCCGAACGTCAGCGGGAAGCGATCGACGAGAGTTATCATGAGTAAGGGACTGCTGCTTGTGACCATGGAGCCCCCCGCGGCGCTGGAGGAAGAATTCAACGACTGGTACGACAGCGAGCATCTGCCGCAACGCCATCGCCTGCCCGGCTTCGAGAGCGCATCGCGCTGGGTCTGTGTCAGCGGCTGGCCACGCTGGCTCGCGATCTATGATCTGAGCTCCACTGCCGCGCTGGACACACCGGAGTACACGGCGGTGTCCGGCGACAACTCAACGCCGTGGAGCAAGCGTGTGCTGCCTCGCACGATCGGGCGGCGGCGCATCGTCGCCGAGCAGATTCATCCAGGCGACGACCTCGCCTGCTCTCCCAATGAGATCGCGCGGCTTTGTGTGGCGCACTTTCCCGGCGCCCGCGAAGACGCCGTCGATGAATTGCTTCGCGCGAGCACTGCGCTGGACGGCCTGAAACAGCTTCGCGTGTACCGGGATATGGCCGGCGACCTCTGGTCGCTGGCGGCTTTCACGCGGCCCGTCTCCGCAGCTTTGGTCGACGAGGTTTTGGGCGGAACGGCCGATGGAGCGAAGCTGATCAACCTCTACGCCCCTTATTGGCGCACCTGACGCGGAGAGCACATGCGGATCAAGGATTTTACCCATAACGAGATGAGCGACGCGCAGCGGGACGTCGCCGCCGAAGCGGCGTCCGGCAAGCGCGGTCGCATGCCGGCTCCGCTCCGGGCCTGGATTCACAGTCCGCAGTTCGGCGCGCGTGCCCAGCGCCTCGGGGAATTCCTGCGCTACGATACCACGCTCAGCCCACAGCTCTCGGAACTCGCCATCCTGGTCACCGCGCGCTTTTGGACCTCGCAGTACGAATGGTTTGTTCACAAGCGTGAAGCATTGAAGGCCGGACTCGATCCGGCGGTCGTCGATGCCATCGCGCAGCGGCGCCGGCCAGTCTTTTCCATCACCGCGCAACAGGCCGTCTATGACTATGCGACGACGCTGCATGATAATCATGTCATTTCCGACACGATCCACGCGACTGCGATACGCGAACTCGGCGAAGCCGGCGTCGTCGAACTGGTCGGCCTGCTCGGCTACTACACCCTCGTCTCGATGACGCTCAACGCTTTCGAGATCGGCTTGCCCCCCGACGAGGCCCCCGAACTCGAGCCCTGAGGAGAAACACGATGTCAGGACGTCTGGCCGGCAAGGTCGCGATGATTACGGGGGCCGGCTGCGTCGGCCCCGGCTGGGGCAATGGACGGGCGGCTGCGGTGCTGTTCGCACGCGAAGGTGCCAAGGTCTTTGCCATCGACCTGCGCGCCGAAACCATGGTCGAGACACTCGCATTGGTGGAGAAAGACGGCGGCACGATCCGCAGCCATCTGTGTGACGTGACCGATCAAGGCCAGGTCGCCGAAGCGGTGCGGGCTTGCCGCGAGACATTCGGCACCATCGATATTCTCGTCAACAATGTCGGCGGGTCGGCGCCAGGTGGCGCGGTCGCGCTGTCCGAACAGAACTGGCAGCGCCAGCTCGACACCAATCTCACCAGTGTGTTCCTGACCTGCAAGCACGTCATTCCAGTGATGGAGAAAACCGGCGGCGGCGCCATCGTCAACACGGCTTCGACCTCGGGGCTGCGCTGGACCGGCGCGGCCCAGGTCGGCTACGCCTCCGCCAAGGCCGCAATCATCCAGTTCTCGCGCGTCACGGCGGTCGAATATGCGCCCAAGCAGATCCGCGTGAACACTGTCGTGCCCGGCCAGATGCACACGCCGATGGTGGAGGCACGCCTCGCCGGACAACGCGCCGATGGAAACGTGGACGCCTTGCTCGCCGCCCGCCTCGCCCGCATTCCCCTCGGCTTCATGGGTGACGGACGCGACACTGCGAATGCGGCCCTCTTCCTCGCCTCCGACGAAGCGCGCTTCATCACCGGCACGGAAATCGTCGTCGACGGCGGCATGACCGCGCGTTGCGATTGACCAGACAACTCGACCAAATGACAATGACCAAGCCCCCGCAGCCCGACGGACCGCCGCCCCATCCGCATCCTCGCAAACCTGTGCTCGCACTCCCGCCCGGCAGTTGCGATTCCCACTGCCACATCTACGGGCCGTTCGATCGTTTCCCGCTTCCGCGAGATCGGAGCTTCACCCCCAACGAGGCGCCGGAAACGGCGCTGCGGCGCCTGCACGGTCATCTCGGCATCGCGCGCGCCGTCATCGTCCAGAGCCAGGGCCACGGCTTCGACCATCGTCCGCTGCTCGACGCGCTGGCGCGGAGTGCTGGGCGCTATCGCGGGGTCGCCCTGCTGAAGCCATCCTGCAGCGAGGAGGAGATCGCCGCTTTCGACGCCGCCGGCATCTGCGGCGTTCGCTTCAATTTCCTGTCGCATCTCGGCGGTCGCCCCGACATCGACGCCATGCGGGCGATCATCGCCAAGGTCAGGCCCTTCGGATGGCATGTCGCCGTTCACGTTGCCGGCGATGACATCACGATCTGGTCTGATGTCATTCGCACGATCGCAGCGCCTGTGGTCATCGACCACATGGCGCGGCCCCCGCTTTCGGCCGGACCCGATGGAAGCGCGATGAGGACGCTGCGCGCTCTGGTCGACGGCGGCAAGGTCTGGGTCAAGCTCAGCGGCGGCGACCGGCTCTCCGCAGCCGGCGCGCCCTATCGCGACGCCAAACCGATCGCGGCGAGCCTCGCCCGGCACGCGCCCGAGCGGATGTTGTGGGGAACCGACTGGCCCCATGTGAATCTTCAGGGATCAATGCCTGATGATGGCGATCTCGTCGATTTCATCGGGGACATCGTCCCCGACGAGGCCTCAAGGCGCAGGATGCTGGTGGACAATCCCGCGGCGTTCTTCGGCTTTGACACGCATCGTCCCTCAGATGCCTGACTCGGAGACAGGCTGGAAAAGATCAGACGAGGTGGTGGTCATCCAGGCGTCAGTTACAACATCTGCGGCCATGCGGAACCGGCGCTGACGCTCCTCTATGGCCGCGCGGCGCTCCATCACGCAATCCTGTTGCGGAAGCTGTCCGCGAGTGAAGAAAGCGCATCGGCAATTTGTCTCGCGGTTTCCGGCGCCGGCAGGGGTATTTTGAGACTCTGTGCGCCGGTAATTGAATCGCGCTCGATCCATGGATGCGCCGCTGCGTTGGGATTGCTCGCCGCCGCCAGGGCGGTAACGAACTGCGTACCGACCTGCATCAAGGCTTGCCATGGATCGAGACCTATATCGCGCAGTGGTGGCGCGGCCCCATCAGTCTGCCCAGCCGCCAGCTCACCCATGCCAGTGTCGACATCGGCATTTATATCTTCCGCTCCCGCGGATCCTGCGACGATAGTCCCCGCCTCCTCCGAAGGCGTCACTGCCTCGCCTTCACCCATGCGCCCGGTGACATTCTCCACGTCCTTCATGAAACGGTTGAGGCGCGAGCCGCCGAGCGAAATCTCGCCATTGCCGCCATCGAGAATTCCTGCCGACAAAGAGCGTTTGAACGCCAGCACCGAGAGCATGCCCTCCTCGATGGTACCCTTCGCCACGAAATTGACAACCTGCACCTGCCGTACCTGCCCCATGCGATGAATGCGCGCGATACGTTGTTCGAGGACCGCCGGATTCCATGGCAAGTCCATATTCACGAGGGTCGAGGCATGCTGAAGATTGAGTCCCGTGCTGCCGGCATCGGTGGACAGGAATACACGGCAGGAAGGGTCGTCACGGAATCGCTCGACGAGTGCCGGCCGCTTGTCCGACGGCACGCCACCGTGGAAACTAACGTAACCGATCCCTCGCGCTTCGAGGCGGCGGATGATGATGTCGTGGGTCCGCGTCCATTGCGAAAACACCACCGCCTTGGCCTTGGGGTCAGCGAACAGTTTGTCGAACAGCGCCGCCAGTTCGTCGGCCTTGACGCCATGGTCGGTTTCCTGGTCCAGCAGATAGGTGCTGTTGCAGGACATGCGCATGTTCTGCAGGGCGCAGGTCAGCCGCCGCTGATCCTTGTCCGACAAAAACCTGGTCTTGCGCCAGCGCTGGACGATTTTCGCCACCACGTCGGCATTTTCCTGATGGAGCAGCAACTGCATCTCGGTCATCGGCACCAGCAGGTTCTGGTCGGTCCGACTCGGCAACTGGCGCAGCACTTCGGATTTGCGCCGGCGGATCATCACCGGCGCCAGTGTCTGGCCGATCTTCTCCAGCCCAGTATAGCCCGTGACGCGACCAGCCTCATCCTTGACCTGGTGTTCGTGCAGCAGCTTCCAGGTCGGGCCCAGCCGGTGCTGGTCGACAAACTGGACGATGGAAATCAGTTCCTCCAGTTTGTTTTCCAGGGGCGTGCCCGTCAGCACGATCGCATATGAGCTATCGATACGCTTCAGGGCGCGGGCCGCGATAGTGTTCCAGTTCTTGACCCGTTGTGCTTCATCGACAATGACGAGTTCCGGCGCCCAGGCGGCGATCAGGTCGAGATCGGGCTGAAGCTTCTCATAGTTTGTGATCTTGCAGAAGTCTTCCAGGACATAGTCCTTCTGCCGCTGGGCACGGCCGCCGCTGATGACGCGTGCTGCATTCTTGCCCTTGCGTCCGGAGAAGCGGGTGATCTCGCTTTGCCACTGGTATTTGAGCGAAGTCGGGCAGATCACCAGAACTTTGGATACGCCGAAATGGCGGGCCAGGATTTCTGCCGCGGCAATTGCCTGGATGGTCTTGCCCAGCCCCATATCGTCGCCGATCAGGGCTCGGCCGTTCCGCACCGCGAACAGCGCGCCCTCGGCCTGATAGGGATAGAGCGGCACCTTCAGAAGTGCGCGCAGCTTGGGATCGACAATACCGCGCGGGAACAACTGATCGAGCGTCGAGGCTCGCCGGTCTGCGTCCAGCCTTCCCGCAATGAAATCGAGGGCATCGTCGTAGGCCCGCAATTCATGACCGCACTTCGACGCCAGCGACACGAAGGCCTCCAACTCGCGGAAGCGCTCGTCCGGTAACGTCCCCGCGTGTTCGGTGTCGAACAAGCCGGCGGCGGCCTTACTGACCGCCGGCGGGCAATCCGTCCCGGCGCGAAAATGCACACGGCGTTTGCCGTCATTGCGCAAATACAGCTCGGAAAACGCAGGCTGGTAGCCACGCGCGAACGCGGTCCTGGCGCCGCGCTTTTTTTCCAGCCGGGCGAGCGTGAATTCAAGGTGCTTGCAAGTGCCCAATTCGCTGGACGCATAATCAGGGCACGAGCAGAAATTGCCACCCGGCCCCAATCCTCGTATCGCCACGCGATAGCTGGATTTCGAGGCGGAATTGCTGACCCGAAACTCGGAAAAGAACGGTTCACTGGTCAGATTTTCGAGCCCGAAGGCCTGCTCGCGGCCAAACTGGCGGCGCAAGCCGCGTTGCCAGTCCACCGGAGACAGATCGGCGGGCGCATGGGTGCGCGAGAACTTGGGTTCCTTGTTCGGCTTGGGCGCAGACTTCAGGTTTCGGCGCTTGGACGTCATCGGCACATTCCATCAGCAAAAGTCTTCTCGCAAGATTTGGATCCGACATCCCCCCTGCGCTGGCACCTGCTTCTTGCAACAATGCCGGACGACCAATGTTCACGAAATCGCATTTGGCGCATTGCCGTTTTCATGACTATCCACCGTTTCAGTCGCGAAGGCAGCGTGGCCGAAGTATCCGATGTCCTGTTCGCCGTTGCTTGCCGTCCCTTTGTCCGTAGGCGGACGCCCTTGCAAAAACACTCCGGCTAAGCTATGTATATCCCAATTGGATATACAACGAGATTGACCATGACAAGCTCCACAGTATTCACGAGCAATCGCAGCCAAGCCGTACGGCTGCCCAAGGCCGTCGCCTTCCCGGAGGACGTGCATCACGTCGATATTTTGAAGATCGGTCGCAGCCGTGTGATCGTGCCGCAAGGTAAGCGGTGGGACGATCTGTTTCAGAATGGTCCGCGCGCAAGCGAGGATTTCATGGCCGAACGTGAGCAGCCACCGGTCGAGGAACGTGAGCCGTTCTGATGCTCACCTACATGCTCGACACCAATATCTGCATCTATGTGATGAAGAACTATCCACTGAAGCTGCGAGAGAAATTCAACGCTCTGGCCGAACAACTCTGTATTTCCAGCATTACGCTCGGCGAATTGCATTACGGGGCCGAGAAGTCGGCTCGCCGCGTGGAAAACCTGACGGCCATCGAGCATTTCGTGGCGCGTCTCGATGTGCTGCCGTTCGAGACCAAGGCGGCTGCGCACTACGGACAGGTTCGTGCAGAACTGGAACGAGCGGGAACGCCCTGCGGCCCGCACGACATGCAGATCGGCGGTCACGCCCGCAGCGAAGGATTGATCATCGTCACGAACAATATGCGCGAGTTCAGCCGCATGCCGGGAATCAGAGCCGAGAACTGGGTCTGACCGAGAGCCTGTTGCGTTTAAGCCCGAGGCAGCCCAATTCCTCATTCCCAGAGATCGAGGGTGCGGACACTCCAACCTTATGAGTGTCCCGAAGCAAGCCGGCGCTTGAAGAACGACAGGATCTCGTCGCGGGCGGCGATCGTCGGCTGTCCCGCTTCATCGATCAGGTGTGCCGTCACCACGCTGTGCGGATACGGCACCAGTTTCTGAAAAAACGGTGGTGTGTCGGAATTGGCCGCGCTGTCGGGCAGCACGCGGGGAATGAAGCGGTCGCCCAGTGCTGCCGACAGAGCCGTGAACCGCTCCGCTTTGCAGATCTGGTCGCCTTCGAAGCGATAGGCCATCACGGTCAGGTCGTCCCGCTCCAGGCGCTGGCGAACAGCCGCCAGTTCGTCCGGCGCAATATCGATGTCGGCGGGCTTGTCGAGCGGAAGCGACGGCTGCGACAGCACGGGTGCCAGTACCGACTCCTCGAGCATCATGCTCAGCGCAAAATTGCCGGTGAAACACATGCCGATGGCGCCGACGCCAGGGCCGCCGCATTCCGCATGCGCAAGCTTCGCCAGCGACCGCAGCCACTGGGTCACCGGGCTGGACTGATTGGCGGCGAACGCGCGGAATTCCGCGCTGACGCAGGCCCGCCGAAACACCGCCACTCCCTCTTCCGCCTGGGGCACCGCGCCGTCGCGGCCGAACAGCGAGGGCATGTACACGGTGAACCCCGCATCGCGGACCCAGCGACTGAAGCGGGCGACATGCGGGCTGATGCCGGGCATCTCCGTCATGACAATGACGGCCGGCCCCTCGCCGGCCACATGCACCACCTTCGTGGCGCCATCAAGCGTGATCTCGCGCGACTGGAAATCCTCGAGCGCATCGTCCGCGTTCAAGTTGCGCTTTGTCATCATTGTTTTCCTGTTCGTTAAATTCGGCTCGAGCTTGGACCAACGACACGGCAGTCCACTGGAGGCGATTTTCCCGATTCGGAGATGAACCGGCCAGTGTCTAAAATGACATTAATCGGGTAATTTTTGACACAGCTTCATATCCTGAATTACCCTGCCGACATGACCAAGGTTGCGGTTCTCGAAATCCAGGGCTGTCTGGCGTCAAGCGCGGCCATTACCCATGACGTGATGGCGACAGCCAATCAGATCAGCGGGGCTTCGAAACGCACGCGGCCGTTCGACGTCACGACGATGCTCTGCGGAGCACGCCGAAGTGGCGCGACGCTGCGCGGCGCCGATCTCGTGATCGTCCCCGGCCTCGGCGTCACCTCCGCCGATGAGTTGGACACGAAACTGAAAAGCCCCGCCTGCCGGCGCGCGGGCACCATGCTGGTCGACGCGTATCATTCGGGCGCCGCGCTCGCTGCGTCCTGCGCAAGCACGTTCCTGCTCGCGGACACGGGTCTGCTGGACGGCCGGCGGGCGACCACGACATGGTGGTTCGCGCCGCTGTTCCGACGCCGCTATCCCACGACCGAGTTGATGGTCGAGCAGATGGTGGTGGCGGATTGGCCGATCGCGACCGGTGGCACCGCCATGGCGCAGATGGACCTGATGCTGGCGGTGGTCAGCCGGTTTGCCGGACCGGGCCTGGCCAAGGCGTGCGCCAATTACCTGCTGCTGGATGAGCGACGCTCCCAGGCCCCGTTCATGGCGATCACGTATCTGGCGGGCCAGGATCCCAAGGTCGCCAAGGCCGAGAGCTGGGTGCGCAACAACATCGCCCGCGACTTCGCCATGAACGAACTCGCCAACGCCGTCGCGTTGGCGCCGCGCACCTTTGCCCGTCTGATCGCCGCGACCTGCGGCGTCTCCCCGATTCAGTTCGTGCAGCGGATCCGGATCGAGACGGCGCGACATCTGCTGGAGACCACGCGTCTCTCCGTCGACGACATTGCCCGCCGGGTCGGCTATGCGGAGCCGTCGACCTTGCGCCGCCTGATCCGGCGCGAGACAAAACACTCACCCGGACATTTTCGGCCCGCGCTCTGAGCCGCCCCTCAAACCGTGACCACGATCTTGCCGAATTGCGCGTTCGACTCCAGAAAGCGATGCGCTGCGACGATGTCGTCGAATGCAAACGTTTTGGCGATGACCGGCTTGAGCGACCCCGATGCCAGCCCGTCGAGGATGAACGCCTTGGCGGCCTCCAGCCGCAGGGGATCGCCGGTGATTTCATGGACGAGGTAGCCGCGCAGCGTCAGGGTCTTGCCCAGCACGACGCCCAGCGGGAACGGTGTCGGCTCCGCGCTCAAGCCACCGTATTCGATGAGAATACCTCCCCACGCCATCGCAGCCGTGAGTGGTTGGAAGATCGGGCCGCCGATCGGGTCGAACACGACACGCACGCCCTCTTCGCCGGCGATCTCCTTCAGCCGGGCTTCCAGGTTCTCATCCTCCGACACAATGACATGCGCCGCACCAGCCTCGCGCAAGGCCTGTCTCTTGCCTGATGTCCGCGTCACCGCGATCGCGGTCGCGCCGATCTTGTTGGCGATCTGGATCGCGGCCAGCCCGACGCTGCTGGAGGCGGCGGTGATGACGACAAAGTCGTCCTTGCTGAGATCGGCAATATCGATCAGTGCGCCATAGGCGGTGAGATACTGCATCCAGACGGCGGCAGCAGCTTCCCAACTCAACGATGGTGGATGCTTGACGACCAGTCCGGCAGGAAATGTCGCGAGTTCACCATAGGCCGGCCAGCGGACCATCGATCGTGGCGGCACGACGCTCACCGCATCGCCCGGCGCGAAACCATCCACGCCCTCGCCGATGGACTCAATCAGGCCCGCGGCCTCGAGGCCGAGGCCGGACGGCAGCATCGGCGTCTCGATATAGGCGCCCGATCGCAGCAACGCCTCGGCCCGGTTCAGGCCCAGCGCCTTGACGCGAATCCGGATCTCGCCCCGACCGGGACCGCGAACATCGACGTTTTCGAAACGCAGAACCTCGGGACCACCAAACTCATGAAAACGAACAACCCGTGCCATTCAGTCACCGATTCCAAAACAATTGAACTGAATAAGCTATGCCAGAGGATAAATAGTCTCATATGCAGAATAGTCAAAACCATGAGTTTCGAATATGGATCGCCTGACCAGCATGGCCGTGTTCGTGAGAACCGTCGACCTCGGCTCGTTCGCGGCCGCCGCCGCCGCGCTCGATCTTTCCGGGCCGATGGTCGGCAAACATGTCCGGTTTCTCGAAGAGCGTCTGGGCGTGCGCCTGATCAATCGGACCACACGGCGGCAGAACCTGACCGACTTCGGGCGCGCCTATTACGAACGCTGCCGCCTGGTGCTGGCCGAAGCCGACGCCGCGGATGCGCTGGCAGCCGATCAGTTGTCCGAACCGCACGGCAAGCTGCGGGTCGCCATGCCCGCGCACTTCGGCCGGCGCTGCGTGGCGCCGATCCTGCTGCAGCTCGCGCAGACATATCCAACACTGGAATTGGATCTGTCGCTCAGCGATCGCTTCGCCGACCTTGCAGAGGACGGCTACGATCTTGCGATCCGCACCGGCGAGTTGGAGGACAAAACCGGAGTGATCGCGCGCCGCCTCGCACGCCAGCAGATGATCGTCTGCGCATCACCGTCCTATCTGAGGAAGCATGGACGACCGCGGCGACTGGAGGATCTCGGCAAACACCAGGCCATCATCTACCGCCGGTCCGGCCGTGTGCGTCCGTGGCTGTTTCCGCGCGAGGGGCAGCCTCCCGTGGAGATCACGCCGGCCAACCGGGTGCGGCTGGACGACCTCGATGCCATCGCCGATGCGGCAGCCGCCGGCATGGGGCTCGCCTGGCTGCCAAGCTGGCTGGTGCGCGAGCGTGTTCAGGCCGGCGCGCTTATGCAGTTGCTGCCGGGTCAACCGCCATTTCTTTACGACTGCCATGCGATGTGGCTGCAGGCCCCTCGCCTGCCGCTGAAGATCCGCCTTGCTGTCGATGCGCTGGCGGCGGCTTTGCCGAAACTCATGACATGAAAGACATCAGTCTCCGTCGAGCCCCTGCCACATGGCCCGGATGATCCGGAACGAGCGTTCGTCGCCGACGAACGAGCGCTGCATCTTGTTCATGGTGTAGGCGAAGGTCGTCCGCGCATCCAGGTCGATGAGGACGAAGGAGCCGCCGCCACCGGCCCAGAACAGACTGTTGGGATGCGGCAGTTCGAGCTGCAGAATCGGGCTCGGCAAACCGAACCCCAGACCGAAGCGGACCTGCATGCCCGCCATCACAAGGTCCGGCCCCTCCGTTTGCTGCTGCAGCGCGCGGCGACAGCCGGCCTCGGACATGATCCGCTTGCCCTTGGCCACGCCGCCATTGGCCAGCAGAGACTGAATCTCGGCAATGGAGCGCGCGTTGCCATGGCCGTTGACCGCCGGGATCTCGGCGGCGCGCCAGGCGCGGGTGCGGGTTGACGCGGCATCGGTCCCCGTCAAAACAAAACTGAGTTTCTGGATCTCGCTCATCTGCACGCCGGCAGCGCTTGCCGACAATTCGAACGGCACGAGGTCGGCGACACGATGGTCTTCCGTTTCCGGCAGGCCGATCCAGAAATCCGCGCCCAGCGGCTGCCCGATCTCCTCACGGAACACAGTGCCGAGACTCTTGCCGGTGATGCGTCGCACCACCTCGCCGATCAGGAATCCGAAGGTGTAGACGTGATAGCCGGAGGCTGTGCCCGGCTCCCATAGCGGCGCCTGAGCGGCCAGTTTCGCCGTCACCTGGTCCCAGTCGTAGAAGTCCTCGCCGCCGATGGCCGGACGCCATCCGGACAGGCCGGACGAATGACTCATCAATTGGGCAACCGTGATCCGTTCCTTCCCATTCGCGGCGAATTCGGGCCAATACCGGGCGACCGGCGCTGCCACATCGAGTTCGCCGCGGTCGGCTAGCAGCAGCGCGGTCAGCGCCGTCATGGTCTTGGTGGTAGAATAGACATTGACGATGGTGTCGCGGGTCCAGGGCCGCGTCTTCGCCTCATCGGGAAAGCCGCCCCAGAGATCGACGACCGTCTCCCCCTCTACCGTGGCGCAGAACGACGCGCCCAACTCCTCTCCATTGGCGAAGTTGGCCGCGAAGACGTCGCGCACCCCCGAGAACGCGTCATGTGTGAAGCCCTCGATCTGCGACATGCTGCGCTCCTCTTGATGCCTTGCTTGGGGGAGGCGTCACCTACGCCGTCGGCACGAGCCCTGGCAATTCTTGAACTGAAATCTTTCGTCCCCATTTACCATTGTGAGGAGCGCTCGTGATCCGCCCTCCCGGGCACAATGACGGCGCAACGGCCACAAGAATTAACGGGCCCGCCACTTCACCGCCCGAATTCAGTCCCGAAGATCGGCTTTTCATCTCCCGCGGTTTGGCGAGGATGGGCCCAAGGATGAGCTCTTGTCCCGACCGGCCGAATAGTGGGACCGAGAATGCTCAGGACGATGTGGTTCGCCTTTGTCTGCGTGGCGATCCTCTGCACCGCAGCCGCGATCAGGATCGCGATGACGCCGGCCCCCTCCGCCGTCGCGACGGCACATGCTCAGACCGCAATCGAAGACGCCGCCGGACCGAACACGGCGGCGAAATCGGACAGGTTGTACATCCCTGGGAAAGTCCAACCGACGGACACCGATCCTGTCAGGCCGCTTGTGAAGACGATACCTGTGAAGGCCTCGCCCGAGCCTCTCGAACCAACCCGCGGAGCAGTCAACAAGCCCCCGGCAAACGACGCACCGACCGGGAAGAAGACTGCGCACAAGCGCTGGCAGGATGCCAACGCCAAGCTGGTTGACGATCCACCGCCACCGCGTCGCGCGAAAGCAAAGCCACAGGCGGCAAGCGCAAGCAACGACCGCGCGACCACGACCAGCGATCAGGGAAAGACGACCAGCCACACCTTCCAGTGCCGACGCGATGGCTTCGGCACATTGCTGAGGTCGCTGGACCTGTCGCCGGCCTGCAATTCGTAGCGGCCGCAGCGAAGCGTCATATCCACGGGACATCGATATCGGGAGAACCCAGCGCAATCAAATGCGACGGAAAGCGGTTGAATCGGCTTTCAGATGATGATCCGCCCGCAACCCCGCACACCTGTCCTCGAAGACCTCCTTCTAGATCACAAGGCAAAGTCCCGAAAACAGCAACAAGCCCAGGATAATTCGCTTGAAGGCCAATTCGTTGATCCGTCCGAACAGGAGGATACCGACAGCCGTTCCAGCAGCCAGGGCAGGCAGAGACATGCCAAAATCGATCAAGACCTTTAACGAGAGGCTCTGGTGCGAAAGCATGAGAGCGAGAGCGAAAAGTTGCATCACCCCGATGTAGGGTTGAACCAGGCCGCGCTGCTGATTTTTCGGGAAACCATGGATGTCGCACCAGATCGCAGGAAGTGCGCCGGGCATCGCTGTCAACCCGCCGACCAGTCCCCCACCAAACCCGACCAGCGCGTTCCTGCTCCGGCTCTCTATCTGACGCACGTCGGCAGGCGTTGGCCGGAACAAGGCATATATCGCGTAGAGGGATACGAGAGCTCCAAAACCCAGTCTGAAGGTCCCCGTATCCACATTCTGCAGGAGATAGATCGCGATCGGAATGCCTAACAGTCCACCAGCGATGAAAACGAGGCTGGTTTTCCATTGCATGCTTTTGCGTAGTACAAACAAATTGGCCGCTTGCACGATGATGCTGCAAGCCATCATCAATGGCACAGCCTCTGTAGGCGGAAAAACGTGTAGCAGAATAGCGCCGGCGATCGCCGAGAACGCAAACCCAGCAAGGCCGGAAACGACCACCCCCGCAAAGACCGCCCCACTCAGCACCAAATAAGCCGCTACGTCCGACATGGCATCGCTTTCTCTGGAACGCTGATCGTCGTCAATGGCGGGACAGCGTGGGGCGTCCGAACTCACTCAAGTGACGACAATCCATCTAGTCGCCGTGGATCGCCGCTGTTGCCGTTTCGATGGGTCGGCTACTCGGCGCGTGATGCAGCATGTATCCTGCGACGACGTGCAAGATGCCGAAGCCGGCCAGGACAGCGATTGTCCAAGCCCTGAGAGGTGGCGATGGTCGCCGGGCGTGGGAGCTGTCGGCAATTGCCATATCCAAATTACCTTCTTGTAGCGCGTTCGAAAATTCGATTGTCACTTTGAAAGCGCACTCCTCATTCATCGCTGTATCAGAACCCATCAGCTTCACCGCCGTCGTGCGAGACTTCCCGAAGCGAAGCGGCTCGTCTTGATAGGCCCCGTTGATGGCCCCCCTGCTCCCAACCGCCCAAGCCAGGATCGGCTGCTGTTCAAGCGAGTCCAGTTGGGGCGGAAGATATCGCTAGGTTCATTCGCGAGCGATACGGCAGATGTCGTACTTCGTCGTCGGTCAGGAGGCTAATGTCGAAAGGCCCTGCGCCGCTGCAGATAGTGGCGCCGAGGGAGATCAGCGCCGAGAGACGATCTCAACCGTGGCCGGGTGATCGCCAATCTTGGAGGCAGCTGCACATCCTTTCAGCAATCACAGTTGATCGATTCCCTGCCGCCAACACAGGCAGCAACAATCGCTTCGTGCAACTCCTCGCCGGTGATCGGCTTGTGCAGAATACGATGACCGCTGGCGGTGGCTTCCTTGATGCGCGACGGCGAGGTATCGCCGGTCACGATAACGGCAGGGACCGAGCGGCCGATATGGGCGCAAAGAGCCTCGATTGCGTCCAGGCCCGTCGTACCATCCCCGAGGCGGTAGTCGGCGATGATCAGATCGACCGGCGCGTCGCCGGCCACCATCGCCTCTGCATGGATCTGCCGCACCTCGGTGGCAGATCGGCCGGCATAGACCCGATGCCCCTGCAGCGTGAGCAACTGCACCATGATATCGAGAACATCCGCCTCGTCTTCCACGACCATGATGCTGACGGCGATGCCTGCAGGTGATGTCCTGTTATCGGGCAAGGAGGGAGTTTCCACCGCACTGGCTTTCGGGACCGTAACGGAAAACATCGAACCGCGCCCGGTGACGGAGGCCAGCTTCAGCGGATGTTGCAGCAGGACGGCGGTGCGGCGAACGATGGCGAGGCCGAGGCCAAGGCCTTGCGTGCGATCCCTCGCCGGGTTCTGCAATTGCACGAATTCCTCGAATACCATTGCTTGCTGATCTGCGGGGATGCCAGGGCCGGTATCCCATATCTGGATTTCCACCGACGCGCCGCGCCTGCGGCAGCCGAGCAGAACGCCGCCGGAGCTCGTGTACCGAAAGGCGTTCGACAGCAGATTGCCCAGAATCCGTTTCAGCATCATGGGATCGCTGTCCACCTGCAGACCGCGTTCAACAACACGCCAGTCAAGACCGCGCTCCTTCGCTGCTGAAGCAAATTCGTTGCTGAGCTGGTTGAAAAGCTGGGGCAGATTCACCGTCTCCCTCGCAACAGTGACGACACCGGCATCAAGCCGGGAGATGTCGAGCAGTCCATTCAGAAGGGCGCTGAGGTTGCCGACAATGGATTTTGCCTTGCCGGCCAGGTCGCTTGCATCGCCGGATGGGACGGCGCCGCGGTGACCCAGCACCGCGAGCGTGGCGATGAGCAGGCTCAAGGCATGGATCGGCTGGCGCAGATCATGACTGGCGGCCGCGAGGAAACGCGTTTTCGCACGATCAGCGGCTTGCGCGCGGTCGCGTTCCTCCTGCAGGTGGCTGACCAGATCGACATTTTCCAGGCGCAACCTGATGGTCTCACGCAGCATCTGGTAGGTTGTGCGGCAGTAATAGAGATTGATGGTCACAAGCCCCGCAAGCAGGGCGAGATACGCGCCGGCGATATCGCCTCCATTGGTTATAGAGCGTACCGTGATCGGCAGCACCGTTGCGATGATCGAGCCGACCAGAGCCGGCGGAAAGGCCGAGAGCGACGGAACGGTGCCGCAGATCAGACCGGTCAAAACAATGACGGTGAATGAAAAAATAACGGGCGCCTCAGGAAGGAATCCAACCCAGCCGAGCATTCCCCACAGCAGGCCTGACACGCAGGAAAACCCAGCCGCAAGCCAGGCCCATCGCAACGCAGGCGTCCCCTCTCTATCTCGGCTGAAGAACCGGCGCGCCGCCAGGACGCGCATGGCGGTGAGCAGATACAGCGCGCCGAGCCATCCAATCAACCAGTTCGCCGATACGGTGCTGCTCAGGACGTACGCTGCCGCCAGGGATATGAGGATGTTGGCGACCACCACCCCGTAGGAATTGCGATACAAAAGCTCGACGAGCGCCTCGCGTATCTTGTCTTCCTGCATCGAAACCTCTCCGCGCGCCGGTCGGTGCGGCGACTTCGTTCGCAAGTTGCCGTTGCGCTAACCCGCAGGAAGGCCGAGACGAACCGCGTAAGCCGTCAATTCAGCACCACTGTGCAGATCAAGCTTCCGCATGAGATTCTCGCGATGTTTCCGGGCGGTCAGCGGGCTGATGCCGAGACGGCTGGCGATATCGCGGCTGGTGGCGCCGTGAGGGATCATCCCGAGGATTTGCAGCTCACGCCTTGTCAGCGTGACCGGAGACATAATCGCAGCTGTAGGCTCCGGGGGGTCGTTCGAGCCACTTTGCTGGTCCACCGCAAAGCGAACCTCCTCCGCCACATAGGCGTTGCCTTTTGTAATGGCATCGACTGCCGCGATCAGTTCGGATGGATCGCCGCTCTTGGTCAAATAGCCATGCGCGCCCGCGGAAAAAGCTGCTCGAACGGAACGCGGCTCAACGTTGGCAGTGACGACAAGAACGCGCAGCTCCGGCCATTCGGTTCTCAGGTTGGCTATGAACTGAAACCCGCTCACACCGGGCATGCCGAGATCGAGGATGAGAAGATCGGCGGAGCTTTCGTTCAGCAGCCGGTGAACGGCTTCGCCGTCCGCCGCTTCTCCACTGACTGTCAGCCCATCAACGGTCGACAGAAGCTGTTTCAGACCTTCCCGAATGATGGCGTGATCGTCAGCAATGATCGTCCTCACCAGTCCGCACATGTATCGGCCCCGCCTATAACGGTATTATGGTATCAGCTCCAATCAAGGATTGGCTAGCGGCTCCTCCTCAGCGCCTCGCCTCAAAAGCGTGCAGCTTGACGCCGGACCGCTGTCATCGGATGCAAGCCAAGCGCCACAGCCTCGGCCGGCGTCAGGACAACTCCCCGCGAACGATCTTCGCACCGTCAGACAAAGCCGCGAGCTTGCCGAACGCGACATCGCGCGGAAGATACTTCATGCCGCAATCGGGCGCCGCGATCAGGCGCTCGGCCGCGACATGCTTGAGCGCGGCGCGCAGCCGCACGGCGACTTCATCAGCGGTTTCCACCTTGGCGTCGGCGAGATCGATCACGCCAAGGATGATCGCCTTCGCGGAGAGGTCCGACAAAATCCCGAGATCGAGTTTCGGCTGTGCCGCCTCGATGGAGATCTGCTGTGCGGTGCAATCGGCGAGTTCGGGAAGGAAGGAATAGCCGGTCGGCTTGGTGTTGACGACAGCCGCGTAGCCGAAACACAGATGCACCGCGGTCGTGACGGTGAGCCCTTCGAGCGCGCGATCGATCGCCTTGATGGCAATGCGTTTCGCAGCCGCCGGATCGGTGCGCAGCCAGGGATCGTCGAGTTGAATCACATCCGCGCCGGCCTTCTGGAGGTCATGCGCCTCTTCGTTGAGCGCCGCCGCGAAGTCCATCACCATCTCGTCGAAGTCACGGTAGAAATCATTCTGCGCCTGCCGCGCCATGGTGAAGGGACCCGGCAGCGTGATCTTGACGCGACGGTCGGTGTTGCGCCGCAGGAATTCCATGTCCCTGACTTCGACAGGCGCATTGCGCCTGATGCGGCCGACCACGCGGGGCACCGGCGTGTCGACGCCGTGGGTCGTTTTCACCGTGCCGGGATTGTCGATGTCGATGCCGTCGAGCGCGGTGGCGAAGCGGTTGGAATAGCTCTCCCGGCGGATCTCGCCATCGGTGATGATATCAATGCCAGCACGCTCCATGTCGCCGATGGCCAGACGGGTCGCATCGTCCTGCGCCTGCTCCAGATAGGTCTCAGGCACACGCCACACCGCCTTGAGGCGGGTGCGCGGCACGATGTGGGCCTTGAGCATCGCCCGGTCGACCAGCCAGTCGGGTTGCGGATAACTGCCGACAACCGTTGTCGGAATCAGTGTTTCTGCCACGTTCGTTTCCCCAAGATGACCTGGTTTTTATAAAAATCGATTTTCGATTGACGATTATGACTATCTGCGTTTCATTATCCCTGCAAGGGAGGACGGGCATGTCATCGAGCGCGGTGATTGCGTTGAGTGCAGATGCGGCCGGTCCACGTACCCTGACATCCGCGGTGTACGAGCAACTTCGCCGGGACATCCTGTCGGCGCGGCTGTCCCCGGGACAGAAGCTTCATATCGCCCATCTCAGCAAAGGCTTCGGCGTCAGCCTCGCGGCTACGCGCGAGGCGCTGTCGCGGCTGGTCGCCGATGGGCTGGTGCGAGCCGCCGACCAGCGCGGCTTTCATGTCAGCCCGGTGTCGATCGCCGATCTCCAGGACATTACCCGCACACGGATCGACATCGAGGGACTGGCGCTGCGGCGCTCGATCGAGTTCGGCGGCAGGGATTGGCAGGCCGCTGTGGAAGCCGCCTTCGCGGCGCTGCTTGCCGTGCCCTATCGCGATCCCTCCGATCCCAAGATCCACAACGAACCCTGGCTGGTGCGCCATCGCATGTTCCATCGGACGCTGGTGAGCGCCTGCGATTCGCCCTGGCTGCTGCGTTTTCGCGATACGCTCTATGAGCAGAGCGAGCGCTACCGGCAATTGTCGATCCCGGTCGATCCGGGCTTGCGCGACGTCGATTCCGAACATCGCCAGATCGTCGATGCGGTGCTGCGGCGGGACTCTGACGCGGCCGTCGCCGCCCTCACCGTCCATTTCTCGCGAACGGAAGACCTGGTGAAACGGAGAACCGTATCGATCCAAGAGGTGGTTCAACAAAGCGAGTGAGCAGGCTCGCAAATAACCTCTGACTTGCCATCAAGTGCGGGAGAATGCGTGTTCGATCTGACGCTCAGCTTCGATAACGGCCCCGAGCCCGAGGTCACGCCCGGCGTGCTCGACATCCTCGGCCGACGCGATATCAAGACGACCTTCTTCGTGATCGGCGAGAAGATCGCGGATCCCCCGCGCCGTACTCTTGCCGAACGTGCCCGGGCTGAAGGCCACTGGATCGGCAACCACACCTACACCCATGCGGTGCCGTTCGGGCGGCAGCCCGATGCAGCCCTTGCCGAGAGCGAAATTGCCGACACCCAGGCCGCACTCGGCGACCTCGCAGGACCGGAGCGCCTGTTCCGCCCCTATGGCGGCGGCGGGGCTCTGAACGACGGCCTGTTCAGGCCGTCGATCGTCAAATATCTCGAACGAGAGCGCTACACCTGCGTGCTGTGGAACGCGATCCCGCGCGACTGGAGCGATCCCGACGGCTGGGTCGCGCGCGCACTCGACCAATGCCGGGCACAAAGCTGGACCTTGATGGTGCTGCACGATCTGCCGACCGGCGCCATGCGGCATCTGCAGCGCTTTCTCGACAATGCGGAGGACGCCGGCGCGCGTTTCCGCCAGGATTTTCCGCCGGATTGCGTGCCGATCCGACGGGGCGAACGGATGCTGCCGATCGACGACTATGTCTCCGACTTGAATTGACCAGTTTGGACTGACCGACTTCAGACCGACCAGCTCGACCAACGATGTCGACTGACCCAGAACATAACCAAGGGAGGACAACGATGCGCGACCTGACCACGACGAGCGTCACCGACGCCGTTTTCGAACAAATGGGCGAGACACCAAATCCACGACTGAAGCAGGTCATGGAAAGCCTGGTGCGTCACATGCATGACTTCGCCCGCGACGTCGAGCTCACGCCCGATGAATGGCTCAAGGCGATCGGCTTCCTGACCAAGGTGGGCCAGACCTGCACGCCCGCGCGCCAGGAGTTCATCCTGTTGTCCGACGTGCTTGGGTTCAGCGCCCTGGTCAACCTGCTGCACGACAAGACCGCTGTGGAGCTGGGGACGGAAAGCAGCCTGCTCGGCCCGTTCTATCAGCAGAACGCGCCATCGTTCGCGCTCGGAGACTCGATCGCCGCCACGTCCGACGAACCGGAGCTGCTGCTCTACGGCCAGGTCACGGACAAGACCGGCAAGCCATTGCCGAATGCCTCGGTGCAGGTGTGGCAGACCGATGCCAAGGGCGAATACGACCTGCAGAAATTCCATGGCGAACAGATGGACATGCGCGGCAATTTCCGCTGCGACTCCGAGGGGCGTTTCCATTTCCGCGCCGTCAAGCCGCTGGGCTACTACATCCCGATGGACGGGCCGGTCGGCGCACTGATCCGAGCGCAGCGGCGCCATGGCTGCCGGCCCGCGCACATCCATTTCCTGATCGGCGCGGACGGCTATCGGGAGCTGGTCACCGCGATCTATCTCGCCGATGACGAACATATCGATTCCGACACCGTGTTCGGTGTCTCGAGTTCGCTCGTGGTATCGCCGCGCGACAATGATCCGGACGCCCCGATCAAGGGCATCCCGGCCATTCGCTACGATTTCCGGCTGGGGCGCGCCGCCGATAACGAGACCGGCCGCGTCGGCGCCGATCCCTCGCAGATCCTCTCGATGGCGGAGTAGGCGCCATGGACAGACTGTTCTCCCGGCTGGGCCTTGCCGCCCTCCTGACGATGTCGGCTGTCGCTGGTGTCGCGGCCGCTCCCCCGTCCAAGACCGTGAAGATCGGCGTGGTCACCGACATGAGCGGCAGCCTCGCCGCGCAAAGCGGGCGCGGCTCCGTGATCGCCGCACAGATGGCGGTCGACGATTGCCTGGCTAAAGAATGCGCCGGGATGACCATCGAGATCCTGTCCGCGGACCACCAGAACAAGCCTGATATTGCCGTCAACATCGTGCGCAAATGGGTCGACGTCGACGGTGTGGATGCGGTGACCGACATCATCCAGGCGGCGGTGCAACTCGCGATCCAGAACCTGATGAAGGAAAAGAACCGCATTGCCCTGTTCCCAGGCGGCACGGCGCGGCTCGCCAACGAGGACTGCGCGCCGCAGACCAGTGTGCTGTGGATGTGGGACACCTATGGCCAGGCGGTCGGCATCACCCGGCCGCTGGCCACGCCGGACAGCTCCTGGTTCTTCGTTGCCGCCGACTACGCGTTCGGCAACTCGCTGATCGCGGATGCAACGGGCCTGGTGCAAAAAGCGGGCGGCCGTGTGGTCGGCTCGGTGCGCCATCCCTTCAATGCGACGGGGGATTTTGCGTCCTACCTGCTGCAGGCGCAGAACTCCGGCGCCAGCGTGGTCGCGGTCGGCAGCACCGGCGGCGATCTCATCAACATGCTCAAGCAGGCCCGCGAGTTCGGGCTGGGCAAGGGCAAGCAGAAGATCGCGAGCTTTGTCCTCACTTTGCCCGACGTCGCGGCGCTCGGCCTCGATATCACGCAAGGGGTCACCGTCAACGAAGCCTTCTACTGGAACATGGATGCGCAGGCCCGCGAGTTCGGTAAGCGTTTCCTCGCCCGTTACGAAAAGGCGATGCCGTCGACCATCCAGGCCGGGGTCTATTCGGTGACGCTGCATTACCTGAAGGCGGTGGCGGCCGCCGGCACCACCGACACAGCGGCGGTGATGAAAAAGATACATGAACTGCCGATCTCGGACGCGACCATCCGCAATGGAACGCTGCGACCCGACGGGCGGATGGTGCACGACTCCTATCTGTTCCGCGTCAAGTCGCCCGCGGAGAGCAAGGAGCCGTTCGACTTCTACGACCTGCAGGCGACGATTCCGGCGAAGGATGCGTTTAGGCCGTTGCAGGAGAGTGTTTGTGCGGCTTTGAAGTGAGCGGCGGTGAAAGGATACTTTTCTTTGTCGTTGCCGGGCTTGTCCTCAGCGACTTCGGCTTTGCCGAAGTCGCGGAAACAACCCCGCTTAGGAAGGAAGTGCGCCCCTAAGCGGGATCACCGGGACAAGCCCGGTGATGACATTGTGGTGGGGGTAAAGCCGTCTCTACCAAAGTGACCCGGCAGAACGTGTCGATCACCGCTTCGACATCAGCCTCAGCCAAGGCCCGCAATGAAATGCACTCATCAGCAAGTACATCAGCGCCATTCCATGCAGCGGTGACGTATGCGTGGCCGCGCAGAGCGCGTCCAGCGGACCTCCATCGAAGACAGCCGTCAGCAGCGCCATCAGCGCGAAGGTCGGCGCCGCCGCGAGAGATAGCCAGTCGCCCGCTCCTCGAGCAGTCGCTGCACTCCGTCCGTCAGCAGTTTGCGCTTCAAGATTTGAATGATGCGCGATCATCATGCTTGGCCTCATGTTGTATCCTGATTCAGCGCGTGGCGTATTCATCGTGACGCCGCCACCACGGGCCGGTCTCGTTGCGTCCCCTGGGCGCGCGGTCGAGCCACTGGTACATGCCCCAGAGGCTGTCCACGCCGCGCGAATAGGTCGAATAAGTGTGGTAGACGACGCCATCCTCGCGCACGAACGCGCTCAGGCCGGGCCTGTCGCGGGCGTACGTGGGCGCATCGGTTCCGCAGGTGGCCGCGAACTCTGCGACGGGCGCCGGAACCGGTGTCACGTCCATCGCATGACCGCCACGCTCGTAATTGTACTCGACCTTGCCCTCGCGCTGCTGCTCCTCGGTGAATGCGACATTGAAGTCGAAGTTGAAACCGTCGCCAAACGAGGAGGCCCAGGGAAACGTCCACCCCATCCGCTGCTTGTACTCTCGCAGTTTTGCGAGCGGCGCTCGCGATACCGCGGAGAGCGTGACATCGTGGTTCGCGAGATGAACGGCAAAGCCATTGAATCCATCCGCGATCGCCGAACAGGACGGGCAGCCCGCCTTGTAGTCCGGGCCGAACATGAAATGATAGACCAGAAGCTGCGAGCGGCCCTGGAACAGATCGGCCAGCGACGCGGCTCCGTGATCGGTTTCGAACCGGTAGGTGTTGTCGACCCTTACCCATGGCAGTTCCTGCCGCCACCGCGCCACATCATCGCTGCGCCGGGTGAGATCCTTCTCCGCCGCGAGCAGTTCGCGCCGGGCAATCAGCCACTCATCACGTGTGCCAATCAGATGACCAGTCATCGTCCTGTCTCCCTTGAGGTGCCCTGCGCCGCGCGTTCCAATCGCGCGACAGCGTCAGGCTCGAGATACAGACTAGGGACTGGCCACCACCGGGTGGGAGTGACAAGTGTGACGTGATTTCAGCCGCGGAAGCCGAGGATCTTTTTTCAGGCATCCAAAAGAGTGAACACTGCGCACGGCGCGGCAATGCCGCGCAGCACGTGTTCGCCCAGCGGCACCAGCGGCGTGGCGGTCTCGGCCGCCACCGCGCCGGAGATCAGCACGGACCGGCCGAGCGGCCGGCACAGTCCTTCCAGCCGGCTGACCAGATTGACCGCGGGACCGATGGCGGTGAAGTCGAGACGGTCGGCTGCGCCGATGTTGCCCCACAGGATCTCGCCGAGATGCAATGCCGCGCCAAACGGCAGCGGCGGCAACCCCTGAGTCTGTCGCGCCGTGTCGAGATGGGCCATGCCGGCACGTGCGGCGGCGATCGCGCGCAGCGCCGCCTCGCAGGCTGCCGTCGGGCTGCCGGTGACGGGAAAAATCGCCAGCACGCCGTCGCCGATGAACTTCAGCACTTCGCCGCCAAAGGCGTGCACCGCCCCGGCCACGCGATCGAACCACGCATCGAGAGCCGCGATCGTTGTCGCCGGGTCCGCCGCCTCGGACAACGCCGTAAAGCCGCGCAGATCGGCACACAGCAATACGGCGCGGATGGTCTCCCCGCTCCCGCGGCTGAGCGCCCCGGCCTGGACCCGCGTCGCCGAGCGCCGGCCAAGATAAGCTTCGAGCAAAGCGGTCAGTGCCGCCCGTGCAGCCAAGGCCGCCAAGGGTGCGGCTACGAAACGCGCGACCTGGCGCAGCCGATCGATGTCAGCGGGATCGAATGGCCGCGTTGCAGCCCAGCCCAGCATCGGGCTGTCCAGAGCCGCGCCGATCATGTCCTGTTGCACCGGACCAAGCCCAACGAGCCAGTCATGCCCGGCCAAGTCCAGCGAACCGCCGGCAAAACTCAAGGCCTCGATCACCGCCCCGGTCTCCGCCCGCCACAGCCAGGTGCGGCGGGCGATGATCGGATGCGGCACCGCAAGTGTCAGGGCGCCGCCGGCCAGCGGCAGGCCGTCGGCCAACAGCCGGCTGCCGAGTTCGGCCAGGAAACGATCGGGACCGGATGAGACGCTGGCCTGGTCGACCAGCCAGGCGAGAGGTGTTGGCAAATCCATGCCGCGATCATGCCGTTACGGCCGCGGCATGTCATCCGCGTCGCGGCCACTGTCCCGCTTTGCACGTGAGCGAATGGCCATCAATCGGTGCGGCCGTGCCAGGGGTCCGGGCCCGGGTCCTGCCCGGCAGCGACCTCGGCCAGCCGATCGAAGTAATGAGCCCAGCCTTGCGCATGACCGGCGCACTGCTCTGTCGTCGGCAGGCCGGTGTGAGTCAGGCGCGCCAGGGTTCCGTCCGGCTTCTCGATCAGGTCGATCTCGACCAGGCTCGACCCCGGCGGCACCACCTCGCTGCCGTCCCAGCCGAAGCTGTAGGCCAGGCGATGCACCGGCACCACTTCGCGGAACGAGCCGCGGGCGAAGCGCGCGCCGGTGACATTGACCAGATAAAGCCCGCCGGGCTGCGGATCGAGCTGCGCCTCCGTGCCCATCCAGCGCAGGATCTTCTCCGGATCGGTCAAAAGCGCAAACACCGCAGCAGGCGGCGCCGAAATGTGGGTCTCACGGCGGACGACCAGGGACTCTTGCATCGATTGTCTCCACGGTTGCGATGCCCGCCGCGGTCGGGCAATTGGAACTCTGTCACGAGGATAGACCGGCGGAGCCGGCTGCGCCATCGTGGCAGGCCACGGACCTTTCCACGATTCCGTTCTAACGCGGGACTATCTCGCCATGAGAGTGACAAGTGTGACGGGATTCCCATGGACTCGATGATCACGGCCGCGGCGCGTGCGCTTGCAACCGGCGATGTGCTCGGCGCGCTGAAGCGAGTCGCCTTGCGCGAGGATGCGCCTGCGCTTGCGCTGCGCGGCATCGCCATGGCGCAGCTCGGCGATTTCGACCGCGCCAAACCGCTGCTGCGGCGCGCGGCACGTGGTTTCGGCGCGAAAGAGGCCGTGGCCCGCGCACGCTGCGTCGTGGCCGAAGCCGAGATCGCACTGGTCTCGCGCGATCTCGGCTGGCCGGCGAAAGCGCTGGACGTCGCGCGGGAAACGCTGGAAGCGCACGGCGACCGCATCAATGCCGCGCATGCGCGGACACTGCAGGTCCGCCGCCTGCTGCTGATCGGCCACCTCGACGAGGCCGAGCACGCCCTTGCCGGGCTCGACGCCACGACCTTCCCGCCGGCGTGGAAGGCCGCCCATGAACTGGTGGTGGCGGGAATCGCAATGCGCCGCCTGCGGATCGGGATTGCACGCGCGGCCCTCGGCCGCGCCGAGCGTGCCGCGCGCTTGGCGAGCATCCCGGCGCTGACCGCCGAGGTCGACAGCGCGTCGCTTATCCTGAATACGCCCGCGGCGCGCCTGATCGCGCGAGGTGAAGAGCGGCCTCTCCTGCTCGCGGATGTCGAAACGCTGTTCGCATCGAAAACGCTGGTGGTGGATGCTTGCCGCTACGTGGTGCGCGACGCCCGCGGCGTGGTCTCGCTGGCGACGCGCCCGGTGTTGTTCGCACTCGCCCGCGCGCTCGGCGAGGCCTGGCCGGACGATGTGTCGCGGGACACACTGGTCGCACGCGCCTTCCGGGCCAAGCATGCCGATGAATCGCATCGCGCACGGTTGCGGGTCGAGATCGGGCGGCTGCGCAAGGCGCTGCGGCCGCTCGCCGATGTCAGTGCGACCAAACAGGGTTTTAAGCTGGCGCCGCGCCGTGCGCGCGACATGATGGTGCTGGCGCGGCCCGTCGATGAGGAACATGGGACAGTGCTCGCCTTTCTCGCCGACGGGGAATCCTGGTCGAGCTCGGCGCTCGCGCTGGCGCTCGGGGCCAGCCAGCGCACCGTGCAGCGGGCACTCGACGAGCTTGCGACCGACGGCAAGGTGCAGTCGTATGGCCGCGCGCGGGCCCGGCGCTGGATGACGCAGCCACTGCCGGGATACACGACAACCTTGTTACTCCCGGGTCCGCTGCCGAGCGATTAGCTTCTCGTGCGTGACAGCAGCAACGCGCCAGGAAGGATCAACCATGAAGACATCAGCCGCTGAGATCATCCAGGAATACGGCCCCTTTCCGGGCGCCGAGCAGGTGCATGGCGTCACCTTCGACGGCCATCATGTCTGGTTCGCCTCCGGGGACAAGATCAACGCCTTCGATCCCGCAAGCGGACAGACGGTGCGCGCGATCGATGTCGCCGCCCATGCCGGCACCGCCTTCGACGGCCAGCACCTGTTCCAGATCGCCGAGAACCGCATCCAGAAGATCGACATCAAGACCGGCCGCGTGGTCGCGACCATTCCCTCGCCCGGCAACGGCGGCGATTCCGGTCTGGCATGGGCGGAAGGCTCGCTCTGGGTCGGGCAGCACCGCGGCCGCAAGATCCATCAGATCGATCCCGATACCGGCGCGATCCTGCGCACCATCGACTCCAACCGTGTGGTCACCGGCGTCACCTGGGTCGACGGCGAACTCTGGCACGGCACCTGGGAAGGCAACGAGAGTGACGTGAGACGGATCGATCCCAAGACCGGCGACGTGCTCGAGAGCCTCGAAATGCCACAAGGCATGGGCGTGTCGGGACTGGAGTCCGACGGCGGTGACCGCTTCTTCTGCGGCGGCGGCAGCACCGGCAAGGTGCGCGCGGTGCGCCGGCCCAAGCGCTGAAACTTTCATAGTCACGCTGAGCCATGACGCTTTGAGTCGTGGCTCAGCAGGCCATCCGCTCAGAGCAGCAGTTTTCACTTGTCGACGGCCCGGACGGCGCAGCCCCGTCCCCGAAGCACGACGATTCTTTTCGGTCACGCGATCGTGTGCCTCGGTCTCAGGCGACATTTCACTTGCCGCCAGCCCAACCGGCCGTCGAGCTTAATGAACTGATTTTACTCAGTTTAAAGCGCTCTGCGACTCGCCACTCACCTGCGCAGTCTCGATCTCCAATAGTATAATCGCATACGATTAAATCGAAAGCGATTGACATCGCCTTGCCACCCCTCTAAATAAATCGCATCCGATTTAATCGGAAGACAGCAACCCGTCATTCAGAAGGATCCAGGCCATGACCGCCACCGCAAAAGTTCTCTTCACCGGCAAGACCCACATCACGGCTGGCGCCAATGGCGCGGCGCGCAGCAGCGACGGCTTCCTCGACGTCAAGCTGCCGCAGCCGCACCCGGCCGCAGAACAGCTGTTCGGCGCGGCGTGGTCAGCCTGCTATCTCGGCGCCATCCAGCTCGCCGCGGGCCAGCGCAAGGTGACGCTTCCGGCCGAGCCGGCTGTCGACGCCGAGATCGACCTGAACCAGGCCGGCGGCTCGTTCTTCCTGCGCGCGCGCCTGAACGTCAGCCTGCCGGGCGTCGATCGCGATGTCGCGCAATCGCTGGTCGATGCGGCGCACGGCATCTGCCCGTACTCCAAGGCCGTGCACGGCAACATCGAGGTGACCACCACACTGCTCTGAGCGACGGCTGCGCCAACGCGCACATCGCAAACAAGCAGGACCTGCAGGCCGCAGCGGTCACGGCAGCGGCTGCCCGCCCCCTCAAGGAGTTCGACATCAGCAAAACCCTGGTTCAGACGATCCGAACCACAGCACGCGTGATGGCCACGGCGGCGATGCTGATCACCGGCAACATTTTTCTGGCGCCCACGGCGCAGGCGCAGCAGCCCGGCGTCAAACGAACCGACCTGCAGCGGCACGATCTCAGTGCGCCCGGACGCGAAGCCGTGCAGGTGCGTGTCGACCTCGCGCCCGGCGTCGCCTTCGGCAAGCACACCCATCCGGGTGAGGAGATCATCTACGTGCTGGAAGGCACGCTGGAATATCAGATCGAGGACAAGCCGCCGGTGACCTTGAAGGCCGGCGACGTCCTGTTCATTCCGGCCGGCACGGTTCATTCGGCGCGGAATGCCGGCACCGTGACCGGAAGCGAGCTTGCCACCTACATCGTCGAAAAGGGCAAGCCGCTTCTCACGTTGGTGAAGTGACGACGAGCGCTATTTTTCCTGGTTGCGACGAAACGCAGCCTCTCCAGCGCCCGACACCGCGATCCACTTCGGATCCGGTGCGGCGTCGGGGACGTAACTCTCGTTCCAGTTCCACCATTTGTACGGCCGACTCTTGGGGTAACCCTCCGGCGAGTCCTCCCATTCTTCCTGGCGTCCGAGCGCGGTGATGTCGAGATAGCTCCAGACCGTGCCCATCGCCTCGTCGCCGCGGCCGTTGATGAAGTAGGTGCGGAAGATTCGTTCGCCATCGCGGATGAACGCGTTGTGGCCGTGCCATTCGTCCACCCCGAAGTCGGCGTCGAAGCTGTCGGTGATGGTGACCCAGGGGATGTGCTCCCAGCCCATCCGCGCCTTCAGGCGCGCGATATCGGCCTGCGGCGCGCGCGAGGCATACACCAGCGTGGTGTCGCGCGCATTCAGGTGAGCCAGGTGGCTGACCTGATCCGCGCCGAGCGAACAGCCGATGCAGCCATGCTCCGGCCAGCCGTGCACGCCGGGCTCGAAGAAGGCGCGATAGACCACCAGTTGCCGGCGGCCCGCGAACAGATCAAGCAGGTTCAGTTTGCCCTGCGGCCCGTCGAACGCATAAGCCTTGTCCACGGCCATCCATGGCATTCGCCGCCGTTCCGCCGCCAGCGCATCGCGGGCGCGGGTGTGAGCCTTCTCCTTGACGAGAAGCTGCTCGCGCGCGGTTGTCCAGTCCTGCGGAGAAACAATCTGTGGTATCTTCATCGCATGTCCTTCTTCGAATGAGAGCGATCTGTCTTCGGTTGGCCGATCACTCGCGGTTGGTCCGAGACAGTGTGCCGCCAGGCACTCGAACGGTGGGAGTGACAAATGTGACGGGATTCCCTCAGGGATTGGCACCACAAACGGGGGTGCGCGATGACGGGAGGCGCGATACTCAGGCAACGTCCAGTCTAACGACGCCAGTAGGCGTGCTGCAGCATGCTCGTGACACCGTTTCGGGCCTCCTGGGGATCAAGCCCGATCGAAGTGAAATAGGCGACCAGCGCATTGATGCCGACGCTGTCGTTCGGTCCGGCAGGAGGCAGCTGGCCGCCGAGCTTGGCGCAGCTCATGTAACTCAGCCGGTGCGACGGGCGTGCGTCGGTATTCTCCGTCCGCCGACTTTCGAAGTTCACGCCCCAGCGCTGGTTGGCCACTTTCGGGATGGCCTCGAGCCGGATGAACTCCTGCCCGGTCGGAGCATAAGCCTTGTTGCTGAGATGATCGACCTGGTAGCCCGGCACATCATCGCCGGTCAGCGTGACCCCATAGGCGTGGCGGATGAATGCCAGATATGCCCGCTTATAATTCGAGAAGGTGGCGCGGACCCAGACCGACCAGGTCCGATCGCGGTCTGGCCCGCCTTCAAGCATGATCACCGAGCGTTCCCGATGGCGGCCGACTCGGCCGACGCGCGCCTCCGCTTCCGCGGTGATGTTGTGGACCTTGCCGCGCAGCATATCCGGACTCTCGACCTGGACAATCATCCAAGCCGGGTTGTGGACCCACTGCTCGATCATGGCGCGGCAGCGCTGGTCTGCGATCACGATCACCTGCGTCGTCATCTGCACCGCCCCTGATCATGTCGTTCGCCCGAATGATGGCCGGGACACGTGAGCAAATCTCGCCGCTTCACGCCGTCAATCCCGAATTGAGTGGCAGATTGGATCATCCCGTCCCCATGCACGGCAGCCCTTGTTTCGACGTGATGATGGCGACAAAGGTTCATGCCGGGCCGGTGCAACGAACAGCTATTTTACCGCACCCGCTCGTTGCACGAGGAATCCGCAAGCGAGACCATCGTGACAGCGCGGCCGACCTGCGGTAACGCAGGTCCATGCCGTCCTTTGCCCCGGTCCAGTCCGTGCAGCGCGCGCTCGTTCTCCTGACCGAGCTCAACCGGCAGCATGTCTCCAGCATCAGCGAGCTGCACCGGCGCACCGGCCTGCCGAAACCGACAATCGTCCGCCTGCTGGAGACCCTGATCGCGGAGGGTTTTGCGATCAACGACAGCCGGCTCGGCGGTTACCAGGTGACGTCCAAGGTTGCCGCGCTGAACAGCGGCTTCCACGGTGCGCCGATGGTGATCGAGGCCGCGCGGCCGTGGGCGACCGACCTCACGCGACGGTTCAAATGGCCGGTGGCGGTGACGATGCTGCAGGAGGACGCCGTCGTGGTGCGTTTCAGCACCATTCCGGACAGCCCGGTGTCGCCGTTCCACGCCACCATCAACATGCGCCTCAGCCTGATGTCGCGCGCGCTCGGCCGCGCTTATCTGGCCTATTGCCCGAAGGCGGAGCGGCAGTTGCTGGTGCGCATGCTGAGCGCGTCCCGTCACGCCGAGGACCGCCCCAGGAACCTCACACGCACCGTCGAGCAACTGGTGCGCGTGACGCGCAGCCGCGGCTTCGCCGAGCGGGATCCGAACGTCGAACCGAAGAACTCCGGCACCATCGCCGTGCCGATCATGGCCGACCGCGCGGTGCTGGCGACACTGGGCCTGACCTATTTCCGCTCGGCGGTCCGGCGCTCGACCGTGATCGACACCCTGGTGCCTGCGCTCAAGGACGCCCGCGCCCACATCGAGCAGAGCATCGCGGCGATGCGCGCGCCGTGACGGAGCATCGGTTCGCGGCTGCCGCCCCGCTTGCCGTTTCACGATGTGAAACACCGCGACAAAGCCGCACCGCCAGCCATCGGCTCGGCTAGGCTGCACGAAACATAATCGCCGGCACAGCTCCCGGCACGGGAGGGACATCGTGAAAACGCTGATCACGCGAAGGGCCGCGCTTGCCATGACGGCTGCGGGCCTCTGTGCGGGACCATCGGTCGTGCGGGCGCAATCCGCGGCCAATTCTTCGTCCAATGCCTGGCCGTCGCGCCCCGTCACCATGATCCTGCCGTTTCCCGCAGGTGGAGGAACCGACCTTCTGGCCCGCGCGCTTGCGCAGGAGTTCGGCGACAGGTTCGGCCAGCAGTTTCTTGTCGACAACCGCACCGGCGCAGGCGGCAACATCGGCGCCGGCGCCGTCGCCAAGGCCGCTCCCGACGGCTACACCATCATGTTCGGCACGCCCGGGCCGCTCGCCAACAACAAGCTGATGTACAAGAACCTGCCGTTCGATCCCGAGCAGGCCTTCATGCCGATCGTGCTGATCGCCAAGTCGCCCCTCATCATCGCGGCGAAGACATCGCTGCCGGTGAAGGACATCAAGGAGCTCACCGCCCACGCCAAGGCAAATCCCGGCAAGCTCACCGTCGCGGTTCCCGGCAACGGCACGCTCGGCCACATCACCTCGTTGCTGCTGCAGAAGGAGCTCGGGATCAGCATGACCAACGTGCCGTACCGCGGCACGGCGCCGGTGATCAACGACCTTCTCGGCAACCAGGTGGACCTGGCGATGGATTTCATGCCGTCCTATGTGCCGCTGGTGCGCGACGGCCGGATCCGCGCGCTCGCCGTCACCACCGCTGAGCGATCGAGCGACCTGCCTGACGTGCAGACGGTGCAGCAGGCCGGCTTCCGGGGTTTCGAGGCCTCGGCCTGGTATGCGCTGGCGGCGCCGGCGGGCACGCCCGGCGACATCATCGACAAACTCAACGCGGCAACCGCCGCCTTCCTGAAAAGCCCGAAGGGCCAGGAGGTGCTCGCCACGCTCAGCATGCAGGCCGTCGGCGGCTCGCCGGCCGACATGAAAGCCTTTATCGCCACCGAATTGCAGAAATGGGGACCGGTGGTGAGGGAGGCGAACATCTCCATGTAGTTTGATTTGACGGGCGGGCCCATCCCTGAGATTTTTTTGGTAGGATGTCACACTGGTCATTCCCAGTTCGTCATGAGGTCGGAACCAACGGAAAGGACACCGACCATGACTGCCAGACTAGACCCCATGGCTGCCGCCCCCGCCCTCATGAAGACCTGGTTCGAGGCCTCGGTCGCGATCAACTCCAGTCTTGACCACACCCTTGCCGAACTCGTGAAGATCCGGGCGTCCCAGATCAACGGCTGCGCCAACTGCATCAACCTGCACACCACCCACGCGCGCGAATACGGCGAAACCGAGCAGCGCCTCTATTTGCTCTCGGCCTGGCATGAGGCTCCCTGCTACAGTGATCGCGAACGCGCTGCACTGGGCTGGACCGAGGCGTTGACGCGGCAGTGCGAAGGGCATTCCAATGACGATGCCTATGAAGCACTGAAGGCCTATTTCACGGCGGAAGAACAGGTCAAGCTCACCTTGCTGATCAACATCATCAACGGCTGGAACCGGATCGCGGTGGGATTCCGCGGCTGGGCCGATCCGGCCGCCGTCAAGGCAGCGAGCAAGGCTGCCAGCAAGGCGGCCGCCGCGTGACGGCGAACGCCACACCAGACGACGCAGCGGCGGCTTTCGAGCCGCTGCGTCCCAAGCTCGTGCGTGTCGCCTACCGCATGCTGGGATCTGTCACCGACGCCGAGGATATGGTGCAGGAGGCGTTCATCCGCTGGATGGGCGCCGACCGCAGCGACGTGCGCGAGCCCGAGGCCTTCCTGCGCCGCACGGTGACGCGTCTCTGTCTCGATCAGCTCAAATCGGCGCTGCGCCAGCGCGAGACTTATGTCGGCCCCTGGCTGCCGGATCCCGTTGTGGAAGAGGAGCGGGACGACGACGTCACCCTGCCGCTGATGCTGGCGCTGGAACGCCTGTCACCGCTCGAGCGTGCCGCCTTCCTGCTGCACGATGTGTTCGGGCTGGGATTTGACGAGGTCGCGGCGACTATCCAGCGCGACGCCGCGGCCTGCCGCCAGCTCGCGGCCCGCGCGCGCAGCCATATCCGCGACGCGCGGCCTCGCTTCCAGGTGGAGAAGCAGCGCGGCCTCGCTTTGGCCGAGGCCTTCTTCGTCGCCTCGCGCAGCGGCGACATGAAGGCGCTGGGTGCAATGCTGGCTGACGATGTCAGTGTTCATGCCGACGGTGGCGGCAAACGTCCGGCCGCCACAGCGCCGATTGTCGGCTTCGAGGCGGTGATGAAACTCCATGAGCAGCTGGCAGCCTTGTTCCAGGAGATTCGCTCGGACCTCGTGCGCGCCGGCTTCGTCAACGGGCTGCCCGGCTTCATCACGCTGGAGGCCGACGGTGAATTTTCGACCACCGCCCTCGACATCGAGGATGGAAAGATCACGGCGATTTATGTGGTGAGGAATCCCGATAAGCTGAAGCATCTGCATTAGGGCAGGATCGGTTCAGACAAGGCGTTGCGGCAAACGCGGTGCGCCCCTTCTCCCCGTTTGCGGGGAGAAGGTTGCAGCAAGCATCGTGAGGGCAAGTGCGCGAGATCAGCTCGCTGGTTTTGAGCGGCGAAGCCATTCGTCGAGACCGATCTGGCCGAGGCGCGCTTCGCTCAGCGGCACCAGCGAGTGCTCTTCGACGCGGCCACCGAAATAACGCGCCTCGGGGTCACGCACCACCTCGCGCGGGTCACCGACGGCTTTCAGATAACGCGCGACGATCTCATTGAACGGCGCGCGGTCGGGGCCGGCGATCTCGACAATGCCGTTGCGCGGCGGAGCGAGCGCCGCCTCGGCAACGAGGGGCGCCACATCATCAGCCGCGATCGGCTGGAACAGGCCGGGCGACACGCGGAGCACATTGCCATCCGCGGCCGAGGCGGCGATACCGCCGAGGAATTCCATGAACTGAGTGGCGCGGACGATGGTGTAGGGAATGCCCGAGGCCACGATCAGTCTTTCCTGCGCGACCTTGGCGCGGAAATAACCGTTTTCGGGCGTGCGGTCGGTGCCGACGATCGACAGCGCGACATGGTGCCGGACACCCGTGGCCGCCTCCGCCGCGGCAAGATTGCGGCCGGAGGCCTCGAAGAACGCCAGCACCGCGCTGTCTTCGAACGACGGTGAATTGGCGAGGTCGATCACCACCTGTGCGCCGGCCAGAGCCTCGTTGAGCCCCTCGCCGGTAATGCTGTTGATGCCGCTTTTGGGCGAGGCCGCGACGACCTCGTGGCCACGCGCGCGCAAATTGGCGACGGTCCTGGTGCCGATCAGGCCGGTGCCGCCGATGACGACGATCTTCATGGATGCCCCTCCGCTTGTCGCTGACTGAAAATCCTTGGACTGGAGATTCTTGAATGGATTTCGAATGCAAGTGAGGACGCGCAAGACTAGTGCAAAACCCGTGAGGAGACAAACCACCAGGACGTGCTGGCGGAACACGCCGCTCGCCACGCCTCAGGTCAGTGCTGGCGAAAGCCGATGCGAAACGCGCCCCAGCGCCGTCCCTGCACCATGATCGGGGACGACAGGTCCTTCATCAGCACGAACTGGCCGCCGCCCATCTCACGCCGGTAGGTCTGCAGCAGGAAGGGCCTCGTGCTCGCCGCCACCTTGCGGACGGCACGATCGTTGAACAGCCGCCGGTTGCGGCAATGCGCGGCGTTCCACGCGGGGTCCCTGCCCTGCAGCTGACGATAGTTCGGATTGTGGGTGGGCAGATAACCGCCGTTGGCCCATGCCACGCAAAACACGACGCGAGGATCCATGCTTTGAAGCGGATCCTGAATCGGCGGGAGGATGCGGTCGGTCAGCGCGACATAATCCGTCAGATATTGCTTCGGATCGGTGCCGGGAATTTCGCGATAATTCTCATCGAACAGCTGAGCAAGGGTGATGTCGCCGCGCACGATCGCGGCTTCGAACGCCTCCGCGATCCGCCTCGCCGTATCGAGAACCACCGGAACGAGCGATGTATCGTCCATCGCGACGCCGCTGTCGGCGATCGACTGGATCAGAGTCTCGGAGGTCTCCAGCAGGCCTTCCACGCGCGTGTCCGCGACCTTGAGATCGCCTGATGACAGTTCCACGCCCCTCGCCAAATCGCCGAACTCGCTGATCAGCACATCGCAATGACCGAGATTGGTGCCGGCTGCGCCCGCGATCGCGTCGACATCCCGCCCCATCTCGGAGAAACCGTGATGGACCCGCTCCATCACCTGGCGAACCTGCTCCGCTCCCTCGCCGGCCTGCCTGGCATGGCGCGTCGCCGTGCCGCTTTCTTCGATCAACCGGCCGACCTCCGCATCCAGATTGCGGACGGTCTCGCCGATCTGCAGGGTTGCCGTGCGCGTCGCCTCCGCGAGGTTCTTCACCTCGCTGGCGACAACGGCAAAGCCGCGCCCGGCCGCGCCGGCACGGGCAGCCTCGATGGTGGCGTTGAGCGCCAGAAGGTTGGTCTGCCGGGCGATGGCCTCGATCGCTCCGGACACCTTCGCGACCTGTGCCAGGACCGCGCCCACGGACCCCAGCCGCTGTTCGATGCGACCGACAGCGCCGACCAGGTCCGCCGTGTTCTGGACGGCGCTGTCGACCGTGTTTCGCGCGCCAGCGATGTCGGAGACGGCACTGGATGTTGCCGCCTGAACCGTGCGCGCCACGCCATCGATATTCTTGTTGGCAGCCACCATAATATCGGCGGCCTGCTTCAACTGGCCGAATTGCGCCGACTGGCGGGACACCCGGCTGGCGACGTCCTGCAGATTGCCGAGCACGTCCGCCAGGTCGACACCAAGCTGGCCGATGCCGTTGCTCAAATTGTCCAGCAGCCGCTCGCTCTGGGCGGCCGCCTGGTCCTTCGGCATGGTCGCGACTTGCGTGATCGGCATCGTCCCTGCGGCACGCGCGATGGCGCATGAATCAACAGTTAAAACTGCTGCATGAATTTACCGCCGAAAGGTGAACAAGTCCTGCTACGCCGCGACTGGCGAGCCGAACCATGTGGTCAGCGCGTCGGAGAGCCCCTCCCCGGTTCGCTCTCCAGCCCAGGCCACATGACCGTCCGGCCGGATCAACACCGCGGTCGGAGCACTAACCGCACCGATCGCCGGAAGCTCCCATTTCCCGATGTAGCTGGCATCAACCCGCTTCACCCGATCCGCCCATGGCGTGATGTCGAGGCCGCTGGGTTCGCCGAGATTGAGCAGCACCGGCCGCGCGTCATGCAACAGCGCGAACATCCGCAGCGGGCCGCTGGCGGTGATGAGATCGAGATCGGGCATGCGGCACCCGAGCAGCGGATGTCCCTCGCCGAGGTCGTAACGGATGTCCAGGCCAGCCAGCATCGCGCCAAACCGCTGGCGCGGCTCGTCCAAACCGAGCAGTTCGGCCATGCTCTCGCGCAGCGCATTGGTGCGCTCATCCGCGCGACGCAGCGCCACCGCCGCCATGGTGGTGCGCAGCACGCGCGCGCCCACCGGATGGCGCTCGCTGTGATAGCTGTCCAGCAGGCTGTCGGGCGAGATGCCCTTGACCACCTGCGCCAGTTTCCAGCCCAGGTTGACCGCATCCTGCACGCCGGTGTTAAGGCCCTGGCCGCCGTCCGGCGCGTGCACGTGCGCAGCGTCGCCGGCGAGCAGCACACGCCCTTTGCGATAAGACGCCGCCTGTCGCGTCGTGTCGGTGAAACGGGAGATCCAGGCGGGGTTGTGGACGCCGTAGTCGGTGCCGTGGGCCGCAACCAGCGCGGCGCGAAGATCATGCAGGCTGGGCTCGGCGGTGGCGCCGGTGTTTTCTTCCGTCACCATCAGCCGCACCGGCCCGCCGGTGAAGATCACCTGGCCGTCGCGGATCACATACTCCTCCCGGCCGAAGGAATGCACGCCAAGGGCGTTGCGGTGAATGCCCCATGGCGGCTCGTCGGCCACTTCCACCTGGGCGATCAGGGCGCTTGTGGTCGGATCCCATCCCGGAAACTCGATGCCGGCAACCTTGCGCACCAGGCTGCGTCCGCCGTCGCACCCGACGAGATACTGCGCCCGCAGCGCGTGGCCGCCGGACAGCATGACATCGACACCGCCGTCGTCCTGCGCGAAACCCGTCACCTCACGCCCGCGATAGACCGCCACCCCGAGATCATCGACCCAGCCGGCCAGCAGACGCTCGATGTGCTTCTGCCACAGACCAAGCCCGTAAGCATGCCGGGTCGGACAATTGCCGAGGTCCAGAATGACCCCGGCGAACCCGACATTCTGTGTCTTCTGTCCCTCGATAAGGAACCGATCGACGATGCCACGCTGGTCCAGCGCTTCCAGGGTGCGTGCATGCAGACCGCCGGCGCGCGCTTCCGCAAGCTCCTGGCTCTCACGCCGCTCGACAATGGCGATGTCGACCCCTGCCAGCGCCAATTCAGCCGCCAGCATCAGGCCCGTCGGGCCACAGCCGGCGATCACCACCGCATGTTTCGTGAAATCTTGCATCGTCCGCCTCCATCCGTGCTGATGTCGGCAGGCGTTCTACGGCATGACCGGGGCCTTGAAGCAAGCCCCCCACACCCCACATATCTAAGTGGGAGGACGGCGGTCCTCCCGTTTTTCGTTGGCCTCGCTCGACATCGCGCAGCCCGATCGGAAAAAAGGCAGGCCTGTTGCATGGCCCGGCTCGGATTTCGTTGCGGACGACGATCCGTCAGGAAGCTATGAGCGCCTGACAGGTGTTCGTTTGTCCCGTCCCGACGATCTCTGTTGGATTCGGCTTTCAAGGTATGGCCGGACATGCCCCGCAGCGAAGTTTGCGGTGACAGCGCACGAAACCTATTGGCGCACTGCCACCGCAACTCCGTCCCCGTAATCTCAGGACGCCCGCGCGTCTCTGCGGCGCAGATCGATCACGGTTAGCCATACCGCCGAGACCAGGAAATAAACCGCACCCACCGCGGCATAACCGGCCACATTGGTGATCGACGGAGGCGCCGGCATCCGGGCCTGGAAAATGAAGAAGACACCCGCCAGCGCCGACTGGGCACCACTCAGGACCATCGCCCACTGCGCGCCGAAACTTGTCCAGCGCCGAATGGCGGTGCCGAGTTGCAGCAGGCCTGAGAGAATGGCCCAGGCGCCGAACACCGCCAGCACCCAATTCATGCCCGCCTGCAGCGCCGCGATGACGGCGAGTGTCGTTGCAACGCTCACGACGATGTTGATGGCCTGCGTCCGATTCCTGCCCAATCCGCCGCTGCGCGCCGCGTCGACATAGTTCGCCGCAGCATCCCAGGTGGGATAAACGACCAGCAGGATGGCCGCGAGGATTGGCGACTGCTGACCCACAGTGAAGGCCGCGGCCACCCAAACCACCGAAAATCCCGCCCGGATGAAGTAGTAAAGCTTGAGCCATTGCTCCTGATCGGTGCGGGCGAAATCCATATCGTTATCAGTCATTTGAAGCTTCCTTTCGACTAGTAGGTAGGTTGAATGGGTAAACTGATTGGCGCCCATGTCGTCACGTCCGCTCTCACTGTGGGTGACAGAGCCGGTCGATCAGTCGCGTGGTGACGGCGCCGAATATCTGGGGATCGTCATAGGCGCGTGCCGACAGCATCGCCCCGTGAACGGTCGCCATGAAAGCTTCCGCTTCCATGCGGGGCGTATCCGTCAGCGCAAGTCTTCCTTCGCGCCCGCCACGCTCCAGAACAGAGGTCAGCCAGGCCGAGAGCGCGCGGAAATGAGCTCTCACCTCGCGGGCGACATCCGCCGGGAGAACAGGCAGTTCGCTCGCCAACAGCGCGCACACACAGAACGGCGCGCTGGCGTCGCTGATGCAGGCGACCCAATACCCCGTGTAGCTCCGAAGCTGCTCGAGCGGATCGGACGCCTGTCGCTCCAGGTAAGCGAGGCCGGCGACCGCTTCCTCCCGATATCGGGAGACCAGCGTGCGCACCAGATCCGCCTTGGTCGGGAAATGATGATGGATGCTCGGCTTGCGGATCCCGACCGCGTCCGCAATGTCGGCGTAGCTGAAGCCGTTGTAGCCACCGGCGATGATCAGGGTGCGCGCGCAGGCAAGGATGACGTCTGCGGTGGTTGACAGGTTGCTCATGATCGTCATCTACCTTCTAGTCGGTAGAATGTCAATTATGAAAGCAGCACGCTCGCATCTTGTCGAACTGTAACGCCAAATCAATGACTTAGCATCACCTGACAACTGCTCCACCAATGGCCACCAATCAGCTCCCCACCTTCAGTTGCGGGGGCGCGCCGCCTGATGAATCTGCACCGCCACGCCCTTGGAAAGGCCTTCGAACTCATCAGTTCGGAAACTGCTGGACCCTTCGCCATGCGCGTATCCGCGAGCGATGTAAGTTCGGTGGATGACAAACGACCCACTCGTTCGCATCGACGCACATACCATCATGGTGAGACCGTCGTCTTGCTCCCGCACGATCGTTGCAACGAACCTGAACTCGCCAGATCCGTCGATCAACGGTCTTATTCCGCGGCATTACGCATGGCCGCGACAGCAGCATCGTTGACGACTCCGCAGAGCCCACAGAACCCACAGCCTCCCGGACTCGGGCATCGCTCGTCGCAGGCGTAAAATTGCTTCACGTCGACAGGCCGCGCACTCGGTCTGGTGGACGTGCAACCCCAACGGAATAGGACAGACAACCGAGACGCAACGCGCCGCCCGGCTCCGCCGAGGCAACGGTGGCGCGTGCCCGATCTCGTTTGCCTGCCGTTCCAAAAGCAAACCTGAAAGGAACACCGATGGCTCCCCTCCCATGGCTTTGCCCTCTCGATCCTCCCTACAATGCGGTTGGCAACTCGGTTTACGGCGTCGGCGGCGGCGCTGACGACACGGCGGCGATCATGGCCTGCGTGGCCGATTGCATCGCCAACAAGAAAAAAATGTATCTGCCGGGCGGACACGTCTTCCGGATCACGCAGGATATAGCGCGAACGGCGACGGTCGCGGGCTATCAGCGCGGGTTGTCGATCTTTGGAGACGGGATGCTGGATGGCGGTATCGTCGCCGACTACAACGGCGATTCCGTCAAGGGTGCCGTGCTTCGTTATGACACCAGTGTCATCGGCGGATACACGGTCGAGTCCGAGCTATCGAACTTCAACATCTCAAAGGCCGCTGGACGAACCGGGCTGAACGGCATTCAACTGACGGCGGCCTGGCTTGTCTCGATCGATCGCGTCAAGGTCGACGGCCTGTCCGGACGAGGACTGATCGCATCGCTTCGAACCGACATCGATCCGACCGTCTCCGACTCGTACCAGGACTTCAGCGTTCGCCTCAGTCAGATCTGGGTCGGCAGCTGTACGGGCTGGGGCATCGATTTCGGTGCCGGACAGTCTCCGGGGCTCTATGAGCTGAAATGGTCCGTCATCTCCGGCAATGCGGGCGGCGGCATTCGCTCGACGACGGGCCAGTGCGAGATCGGCGAGAATCTGATCGTGGCTAACGGAAGCTATGGTGGCGAAGGAGGCTTGCTGTTCGACACGGCCGAGGGAGCAAGCATGGTGGCCCATGTCTACGGCAACGAGTTCGACACCAATTTTTCCTACCACATCAATCTCATCCGCAGCCGCGACCTCCTGCTGGAGCGCAACCGTTTCCTGTCGCAAACGTTTGACAGCAACACCGGCAGCGTTTTCACCGTCGGCACACCGTTCATGCGCCCCCTCGTACATGTCAATCTTCAGAGCGACGTGTGGAATCTCACGGCGCAAAAGAACTACCACCGCTCCGTCAACGGCCATCAGGGTACGCCACCGGTGCCGACAACAGCCGATTGCTACGCTTACGACGCTTCGGTGGGAGCCGTGATCCCTGACTTCCCGTGCCGCTTCACGTCGAACGACTTTGGATTCCAGCCCTTCGACGGATTGGCGCAAAACTCGACGGGCCTGAGAAAATATATTGGTTTCGGCGCCGGGACCGGCGCAGTGATCATCGATCCCTAAAGGATGACGGTCTCCGGCGTAGCTGGCCTGCTCCAGCTACGCCGGCCCAACGGTCAGCCTTCAGTTGAATTGAATGATCCTGTTCAGGTTGGGATTTGGATTCACCGCTGAGCGAATCCGGGCCGCCACATTCGGCGCTACGGTTTTCAGGTAATTTGGATCCCGCATGTAAGCCCGGATGGCTTCCGCCATCAGTTCGGCCCGCGCATCGGCGCCAAAGCACCCGCGCTGTTCGGGTCCGAAGCCCTGATATTCAGGCCTGTCGGATGGATCGACATCAGGATTGACCCGCCTTGCTTCATTCAAGCCGCCGTTGTTGGAATCATTGTACACGTACCGGAGTTCATCATTGATACCGTCCTGATTGATTGCCGATATCGTGTCACCCGCTTCATTACGGCACGGCTGGCCTGCCTTGTGATCGATGATGTGGCCCAGCATATGGACCAAAATCATGTTGGCGGACTCGGCATCAAATTCATGCAAACGATCAAGGTCTGGCCGAAAGGGGCAGTTGGGGAAGAGGTTCTCGCCTTCGGCAGATTCAAAAAACGCGCGGATGGGCTCCCCCAGCGCATCATCGTTCGCCATGCTCTTGCTCCGAGTCGATAGCCACACCGCGGGCCATTGGATTGCCGTACACCTGATTATCTCCAAAATCAGTGCGCTGTCACTGCACTGACTCCAACCTTGGTCTCCTCACACAATCTGCGCGCGGCCTCCCTTGCGCGCCGCCAATCCCTGCGTTATATACTGAACCAAATGGTTCAGTATATAACAGCCCGCCTCGATGCCTCGTTCGCCGCGCTCTCGGATGCAACCCGACGCGGCATTCTGGAGCAGTTGGGGCGTGCCGATACATCGATCACGGAACTCGCCAACAAGTTCCACATGACCCTCACGGGCATGAAGAAGCACGTCGGCGTCCTGGAGCAGGCCGGGCTCGTTGCCACGGAAAAGATCGGGCGCGTGCGGACCTGCAAGCTCGGCCCCCGCCGGCTGGCGGAAGAGACGGCCTGGATCGCGGCGTATCGCCTGCTCTGGGCCTCGCGCTTCGACGAGCTGGACCAGATTGTCGAAGAACTGAAACAGAAGGAAAAAAGCGATGGCCGCAAACGGAAAAAGTGATCCCGGGACGAACCGCACGACGGTGGAACGAAAGTCGGACCGCGAGCTCGTCGTCACGCGGACCTTCAACGCACCGGCGCGCATCGTCTTCGACGCGTGGACCAAACCCGAACTGTTCAGACGGTGGTGGGTTCCGAAATCGTTTGGCCTGACCCTCGTGTCCTGCGAACTGGATGTCCGTGTCGGGGGCACATATCGTTTGGTGTTCGGCCAAGGCGCCGCGTTCTTCGGCAGGTACATCGACGTGACACCGCCCTCCCGCCTGGTCTGGACGAATGACGAAGGCGGCGACGACGGAGCCGTGACCACGGTGACTTTTGAGGAGAGAGACGGCAAGACACTGGTCGTCGTGCACGACCTCTATCCCTCGAAGGAAGCGCTCGACGATGCGATCGCGTCCGGCAGCACGGGTGCGTTCAGCGAGCAGTTCGAGGAGCTGGACGCGCTTCTCGTCAGCTGAGCGGGAGCGCGGGACGGTCATGAAGCCGATCTCGGATTAGCAAGTGCGAGACAGCCACCCGCGCTGGAAATACTGTTTCGACCCAGCCGCGCCGGCTCAGGTCAGCCCCGAGCCAGCGCAGATCCTCGACCGTCGCACCCCGCAGGTCATGGTGGAGTGTCTGGGATCTGCCTCGCATCCTTGCGGAAACCCAGCCCCGCTACAGCAGAAAGTGGGACAGCAGTCGAAAGCTATGCAAGTTGCACAACGCCCGACCTAATCGCACTGGCCTGGTAATCGATGTCAAGCACTCGCATCGCCGGACATCGCCACTGGATCAAGGTCGCATGAAACCCCGGTCAGAGAAAGCAACATGCCGGGCGTGTCGCGCCGCATGATCTTGATCGACGGTCCCGACAAGTGGGCGTCGAATCCGGCCTGATCGGTATAGACCTCATAGAGCATGACGGTGTCCGGCTCGTCGTGCGGCAGCAAAATCTCAAACACGTGGGTGTCCGGCTCCTCGGCAAGGCAACGAAGGCGATGCTGGGCGAGATGACGCACAAATTCCTCCCTCTTGCCGGGGACAAGCTTCATCGTGCCGATGATGGCCAGCTTGCTCATCATTCGCCTCCCGCCTGCGCCACGCTCTTGAGGATCGACCCCTCGAACATCCTGGGCGCATAGTTTTGCAGAAACAGGAACATGCCGGTCATCTTGCCTACCGGATTGCTGAATTTCGGCTCCTTGGCAGCGATCAGCTCGGCAATCTTCTCGACGACGGCATCCGGGCTTTCCGCATCGTCGATACCCTTTTTCGTCGCGGCATCGGCCTTGCGGCGATAGGCGTCGTAGTCGCTGATCGTCCCAGACGTCGCCTTTACGGCATTGGCGCCAAGGTTTGTCTTGAACCACACCGGCTCGACCATGCTGACCTTGATGTTGAACGGGTTCAGCTCGAAGCGCAGCGACTTGAAATAACCCTCAACGGCATGCTTCGACGCCGTGTAGAATGACAGATTGGGCGGGCCGATAAGGGCAACGATCGAGCTCACCGTGATGATCTTGCCGGACCTCTGCCGCCGGAAATGCGGCAGGACGGCATTGGTGACCTTCACGGTTCCCCAGAAATTGGTCTCAAACTGTTGCCGGGCCACATCAAGCGGGGTCTCCTCGGCCAGACCGGTCACCATGTAACCCGCATTGTTGACCAGGACATCAAACTGCTTGACGTGTCGAAACAATTCGTCCGGGAAGGCCTGGATGGAAGCATCGTCATCGATGTCGAGACGAAGGAGCTTGAAAGGGACTTTCCCGATATATTTTTCCGGATCCCGGCTGGTGCCGATGACGTTGAAGCCCTGCTTGTGAAGCTTGTTTGCGAGCATCAAGCCGAAACCTGACGACGCACCGGTGATGAGAACAGTCTTTGTCATGTCATTGCATCCGTCGCATCATCGCGGTGAGAGTAATGGGGTGAGACGATACATGCCCCGTGGAGCCCACATTTTCACTAGCGGAACATGCCAAGGGAAATGCCGATTGCGTCAATCCGAGGCGCGGGATTCACGTCGATGCGCCTGCTTGCCAAGCCTGGTCGTTGGCAAAGCATCCAGGACAGATTGGCGCCATCCGCGATTGTTCTGGCATGATCCGCAAGATACAATCGTGCTTTGATGAAAGCAGATAACGCATTTGCCGGTCGATCGATCGCCACCTTGGATTATGCTGTCTGGCCGGGCTGGCGCTTGCTGATGCAGGATGCGGGATTGGCCGCGGCCCCCGTTCTGCGCCGCGCCGACCTTCCCGGCGATCTGTTTGCTCGAGAACAGGTTCGCCTGACGTCTCACGATTTTTTCAAGCTATGGGTGGCGATCGAGGAAGAGGCCCGATCGCTGGACGCAGCGTTGCCTGCGCCCTTGCGAATTGCAAAGGTCATGACCAGCGACTGGTTCGATCCGGAACTGTTCGCTGCTCTGTGCAGCGCCAATCTCGGCAGCGCACTCGAGCGCATGGCCAAATATGCAAGGCTGATCGCACCGATGACGATCAAGGTCGCGCGAATGGCGCCGAGCGCCACCGTTACGATCGACTTTCTGGACCAGACCAAACCGCCGCCGGACGTATTCCTTGCTTTCAAGCTCGTGTTCTTTGTCCAGCTCGCGCGCCTTGCCACGCGCACTGCCATCACCCCCCTTAAAGTGACCTGGCCGTCAGCTGCCGACGCAGCCGAGGACGATGCCATTTTGTACAAGGACTTCTTTGGCGTCTCCGTTGAAGAGGCGCCGTCAGCGACAATGGTTTTTCGTGCCGAGGATTTCGATCGCCCGTTCCTGACCGAAAACCACAAACTGTGGCAGTTTTTCGAACCGTCCTTGCGCCAAAGGCTGTCGGATCTTGATCGGACCGCCAGCATGGTCGAGCGGGTCCGGAGCGCTTTGCTAGAAGCTTTGCCCGCCGGTGATGTCTCCATGCAATCAGTTGGAAAGCGGCTGGGGGTGGGCACGCGCACACTTCAGCGCAGGCTTCAGCAAGAGGGCAGCTCGTTTCAGCTGACCCTTGACGCCGTACGATCCTCGCTTGCCGAGCACTATTTGCGCAAGACGATGATGTCGAGCGCCGAAATCGCTCTGTTACTTGGTTTCGAGGACGCAAATTCCTTCGTCCGTGCCTTCCGCGGATGGACTGGAACCACGCCTCAAGCTGTTCGACGCGGCGCACCTCAATCCCCTTGAATGGCCAAGAATGCTTTGCGCTCTCCCACTCAATCGTCCCGGCGGCTTGCTCGTCACGTCATACACCACCCGATCACCCCCCTCACCTCGTTGATGATGCGCGTCGCGGTCGCGCCGAGGAAGCGCATGTCGAAGCAGCGTCACCGTAATCCCGACGTATTTGCACTGGAGTGACAATGTGTGATGGTTCCGAGTTGATGTTGTCATATCACGTTATCGCTCTGCTGCTTGGCACTCATAGTTGTTCATGCGTACACAACCGCCGCTCTTACGGGCCTTGACGGTGCTCGTTCTGCGAGAGGGAACAACAGTAGACCCTAGAGGTCCTTCACGGACCTCGGATCCGCAACGACCAATGGACGGCACACGATGAAACTGCTCCTGACCTCTAGTGGCGTCCGTAACGCCAGCATTCACAAAGCACTGCTCAATCTGCTTGGGAAGCCTATCGACGAGTGCACGGCCCTATGCATTCCAACGGCAGGCTACGGGCATCCCAAGGGGAGCCCTGAGGGGGCGTGGCGCTTCGTCTCGGGCCGACCGAGCGTCTGTCCGATGGTCGAACTTGGATGGAAGTCGGTAGGCCTGCTGGAACTCTCTGCGTTGCCAAGCATCGGGGCCGCACGCTGGGAACCTTGGGTTCGTGGCGCCGATGCTCTGTTGGTGAACGGCGGCGATGCTCTCTATCTGGCGCACTGGATGCGGGAGTCGGGGCTGGCGGCGCTACTTCCTTTACTGGAACACACGGTATGGGTGGGATTGAGCGCTGGCAGCATGGTGATGACGCCCATGGTGGGCGAGGCATTCATCGCAATGAAGCCTCCAATCACCGGTGAAGATCGGGCGCTCGGCATCGTCGACTTCTCAATCTTTCCTCACCTGGACCATCCGGGCTTCGACGAAAACACGATGGCCTGCGCCGAGAAATGGGCAACTGAGATTGGCGGCCTAGCCTACGCCATCGATGACCAGACGGCCATCCAGGTGGTCGACGGCGAGGTCGAGGTGATCTCCGAGGGCAACTGGCGCCGTTTTGTCGGCTGAGCCGCCCAAGATGAATGCCGCTTCCACCTGGGCCGAGCGCCTCTACGCCCGCCATCAGCCTCAAGCTGTCCGACGCAGCCCCATGCGCACGAACTTGACCGGGGGCTGGCGCGCGCCCCAACGGCTTCGTGACGGACATCGACAAAGCCAGCCACGCGCAGCGCCGATACCATGAAACGAATCAATTGCCTTCCATGCATTGGCGCTTCAACAGTAGTGCGCCAAGCGAAATACCACGAAGAATGCCACCGACGATGCAGACGGTATTTTTAAAATAAATTTGTTAAATATAATCAATGGATTATACCAAACCTCACTCCCACTCAATCGCCCCCGGCGCGGCAAGTCGCCAGCGACCCGTCGTGCGTCAGTCGCGCGATATGGACAGCCCCGCGAGAAGCGGAGCGTATGCGGCGAGCCTGCGGGATACGAACTCGGTGAAGAGCCGCACGCGCTTCGTCTTGCGTGTCTCCCCCTGTGTGAGAAGCCAAAGCGTTCCGTACATGTGCAGGTCGGTGCCCGGCGCCCTTACCAGCAGGGGGTCGGCATCTCCGACGAAGCACGGCAGCGTCGTGATACCGAGCCCTTGCCGTACAGCAACGATCTGCGCCTCGGCGTCCGTGGTCCTGAATGGAACCCCGGTGGTACGAACCTCCCCCTCGCTGGCCCAATCCGGAATTCCATGAATGCTTATGACGATCCACCGGATGGGATCAGGCGCGCCCGCACGCCACGCGGCTAGTCGATCGCGGGACATGTAGACGCCGCCGAACAGCTCCGGTCCCTTCAGGCCGTGAAGATTGAGCGGCAGGGTTTTGCGGTCGTAGACGACGCGGATCGCGACGTCGGCCTCTCGGTTGGTCAGATTTGCCAGCTCGCCGGACGACAAGATTTCCATCTCGATGTCCGGATACAGACGGGCGAAATCGGCGAAGTCCGGCATGAGCAGGTGTGTCGCGAGGGGCGGTGCCAGTGTCACCCGCAAAAGCCCGCGCACGCTCTGGTCGCGGCCAAAGACGCGCGTCTCCAGTTGGTGCGACGACGCTTCCATCTGGTCAGCGAGCTCGAGGACCTCCTCCCCCGCAGCCGTCAGGCGGTAGCCCGAAGGCAGCTTCTCGAACATGCGCGCCCCGAGCCGTTCCTCCAGTTGGGCGACGCGTCGCAGCACGGTCGCGTGGTTCACCCCGAGGCGCTCGGCGGCTGCCCGCACCGAGCGTCCGCGCGCAACGGCAAGAAAGTAGCGAACGTCATCCCAGTCGATCATGGTGCAATCCCGCACCGCGCGGTGCGCCTTCCAAAGCCCGTGCCCAATACCATCGAATAACGTTTCGTCCTCCGACAAGTGGGGCCGCGACCTTGGCACCTGGCCGGCGCTCACCGCATGCCGTGGCTGAAGTTATTAGCTCGCCCGGTTCGATTTTGCACCACCGATGTGCGCGCTTCTGCACTCAACGCCTGACGCGGGCAGACCCATGTCGAGGTCCTCGGGGACAGAATGCTGTCCCGACACCACGAAAGGAGAAGTCATGGGAAAGCTTGAGGGTAAGGTTGCAGTCATCACGGGTGGATCGAGCGGCATGGCGCTGGCGAGCGCCAAGCGGTTCGTCGAAGAAGGCGCTTATGTTTTCATCACGGGCCGGAGGCAGGAAGCGCTCGACGAGGCCGTCAGGCTGATTGGCCGGAACGTGACCGGCGTGCGCGGCGACGCGGCCAATCTCGACGATCTCGACCGCCTGTTCGACACGGTCAAACAGGAAAAGGGCAGGATCGACGTGCTGTACGCGAGCGCCGGCACAGGCGAAGCCGTCCCGCTGGGCGAGATTACCGAGCAGCATTTTGATGCGACCTTCGGTCTGAATACGCGCGGCACGATGTTCACAGTGCAAAAGGCGTTGCCGCTGTTCAACGATGGCGGATCGATCTTCATGACCGGATCAGTTGCTTCGGTGAAAGGTTTTCCTGGTTACAGCGTGTATGCGGCGAGCAAGGCGGCGTTGCACGCATTCGCACGCGGGTGGCTCAACGAACTGAAGGGCCGGAATATCCGGGTGAACGTGCTGCACCCGGGGCCGATCGCCACACCGATGCAGGACCAGGTTCTCACCGAGGAGGCGAAGCGGATGTTCGAATCCCTGATCCCGCGGGGAAAAATGGGGCGTCCTGAGGAAATTGCGACGGCCGCGCTGTTTCTTGCGTCAGACGATTCGAGCTTCGTGAATGGGCTGGAGTTGTCTGTCGACGGCGGCTTCTCGGCCATCTGAAAGGCCGGGGACTCAATATCCACACGGATCGGAGAAGCATTATGAGCTACGCAATTGTAGGATTCGGTAAGATAGGCCAGGCCCTCGCCCGCGCCTTCGCCCGCAAAAACATCGACGTCACCGTCGCGAGCCGCCGACCGCCCGAGGCATTGGCGCCGCAGGCTCGGGCGATTGGACCCACGGTCGTCGCCAAGTCGCTGCGGGATGCACTCGAGGCCGACACGATCATCCTGGCGGTCCCGTTCGGGGAGCATCGCGAGGTTGCGAAGGCCCTGCCGAGCTGGAAAGGCAAGACGGTCATCGACGCGATGAACGCGTTGGTTCCCCTTGAAGAGCTGGACGGTCTCCCGTCCTCCGCTTTCGTCGCGAAGGCGTTCACCGGCGCCAAGCTCGTGAAAGCTTTCAATCACCTGATTGCAGCCACCCTGGCTGCCGATCCGATCGTCGAGGGCGGCCACCGGGTCGTCTTTCTGTCCAGCGACGACGAGGACGCGACCGCTCCCGTGGCCGCCCTGGCCAAACAACTCGGCTTCGCCCCCGTCAAGCTGGGAAAGCTCAACGAGGGTGGCGCGCTGGTGCACGCACGCGACCGCATCTGGGGCCAGCTCATCTTCCAGGATTTGTTCAAGAAGGAGCAGTAATCGATCTACGACCGTGTGATCGACGCCGAGAACCGGTCGCGCGCTAACTTCTTCGAACAGCGTAACGGTTCGCGGTAGGGACGCTCATTTCTGAGCGCCCCCCGCACAGATCCGTACTCGCCCAATTAAGGCATACGGCTCCTACCTTGGGTGTTTGACGGCGAAGCGTGCTTGTGGCCAAGGGTGAAGGATACGCGGTTTGGGAAGCCAGTCGTTGGCCAGCCGAGTGATCCGCTGCCAGGTCGTGTCGTCCTTCTGGCTGCGCCGCCGCAGCGATCGCTTCCAGAGTTCGGTGACGAAGAAGCGAAACGTGACCAACGCACGACTGTTGGTCGGCACGGCGTGGTAGTTGAAATAACCCGTGACGACCTGCCCCAGCCATTTTCCCTGCACGGGTATTGGCTGGTGCATTCGCTGTCGCAACTCCTGCTTGATGGCTTTCAGTTTCGCCTGCATGCGATCACGCCGGGTTTTTCGCTTAAGCAGAAATTTGCCCGCGCGTGTCTGCCCACAGATGAAGGTGAAGCCCAGAAAGTTGAACGTCTCCGGTTTGCCCGCGTCGCTCGCGGTTGGCCGCAGCGTGGCGACCAAACTCGATCAGGCGGGTTTTGTACGGATGCAACGACAACGCAAACTCCTTGAACCGCTCCCGCATCGCGCCAAGAAAATGCCGGGCGTCATTCTCGTGCTCGAAACCGACGATGATGTCGTCGGCGTAGCGCACGATGATGACGTTGCCCGCAGCCTCGCGCCGTCGCCAGCGATTGGCCCATAGGTCGAAGACATAGTGCAGGTAAATATTGGCAAGCAACGGTGAAATCACCGATCCCTGTCCCGTTCCCTGATCACCGATCGTCACGACCCCGTCTTCGAGGATGCCCGCCTTGAGCCATTTGCGGATCAGGCGGATGATGCGCTGATCGCCGATCCGGTGCTCCACGAAACGGATGAGCCATGATTGGTTCACCGTGTCGAAGAAGCTTCGGATATCGGCGTCCAGAATGAGGTTCACCTTCGTGCTGGTGATCCCGACAACGAGCGCATCCAACCCATCATGTTGGCTGCGTCCGGGCCGGAAGCCATATGAGAACCCGAGGAAGTCTTCCTCGTAGATCGCATTCAGCACCGCAGCCGTCGCCCGTTGAACGATCTTGTCCTCCAGTGCGGCAACCGCGAGCGGACGTTGTCCACCGTCCGGCTTGGGAATATAGACCCGCCGACTCGGCAGCGCCCGATACGCTCCCCTTTGGACCCGTGCATGCAAGTCCTCGAGCTTGCGCTCAAGGTCTGCCTCGTAGGCCTGCCATGTCAGTCCGTCCACGCCGGAGGCGGCATTCTTCTTCAGATCGAAGAAGGCCTCCCCGAACAGTTCGATGCTGAGATGGTGGAAGAGCGCGGTGAACCGCTCCTTCTTCCTCTGTCTTGCTGCTTGCCGTAGGCGTTCCAGCGCCTGTGACACGTCTGCCCGGTTCTGCGCCCGGAACGTGCTTTGCTGATCCGCCTTCCCCTCGGTCTCCACCCTTGGCTCCACCAGTTCCGCAGCGGATTGCTCCGCCTTGTTCACCGGCTTCACAGCTACTATGGCGGAGTCAGACTTCCCACGCACGTGCACCATCGGCTACGGCTCCTCGCCTTCCCGATGCGGACCGTCGTAAGCATACTTGCGGCGGTCGGGCGTGGGACCTCCCGGTTCCCGAGCAAGGACCTTCTGCACATGCCAGGGTCTGCGACCACGCCGAGCTGGACGGGCGCTCGCGATACCGCGCCCGTCCATGTTGCCTTCCGCGCTGTCAACGGCGTCGGCGCTCGGGAAATGCCTTTCGCGGCTCAATGGCTGGCCTATGCTCACCCCTGCCGACGCTTCGCCTCTGTCCTCGCGGACAGCGACGCACGGCTCGGGGCCGATGTGGTTCGCTACTCCTTCATCGTAGTGGACTTCCACCACCTACTCCTTGCCGGTCTCCCGGCGCTCTGACAGTGCACTTAATTCGCACCGATCCAAGTCACCCGTAGCAGCAGTTAAGTGCACTGAAGATCATCTAGCCGGCCTTCGCAACACAGAAGGCGGTGGGGCTAATGTGAATTCGGCATCACCGAATCACTTTAGGCCACAAGGAGGCGAAGATGATGTACAGCGGGATTGATCTGCATTCCAACAACAGCGTTATCGCGATCATCGACGATGCCGATCGCGTTGTGGCGCAGAAGCGCCTGCCGAACGACATCACGAAGATCGTCGGATTTCTAACTCGATGGCAAGATGACTTGGCCGGCGTCGTGGTCGAGTCGACTTACAACTGGTATTGGCTGGTCGACGGGTTGCAGGACGCGGGACTCCACGTGCACCTCGCCAACACCGCCGCGATCAAGCAATACGACGGACTCAAGCACAGTGGCGACGAGACGGATGCGCAGCACCTGGCCCACCTGCTGCGGCTGGGTATCCTGCCGACGGGCACGATCCTGCCACGAGAGCACCGCGTCGTCCGCGATCTGGCGCGCAAGCGCATGCAGATGGTGCACTGCTGCACCACGCATGTCCTCGCGGTCGAGAACATCATGGCCAGGCAATTGGGTGGGCGGATGACCAGCAATCAGATCAAGCGCCTGACCGCCGACGCAATCGACAATATGCCGCTGGCGGCCGATGTCGGCCTGGCGATCAAGACCAACGTCGCGGTCATCGCGACCCTGCAGTCACAGATCTCGGTCCTCGAAAAGCGCCTGCAAGAATGCGTCAAACCCCGACCTCACTACGGCTTCCTGACTAGCGTACCCGGCATCGGCCCGACGCTCGCCACCGTCATTCTTCTGGAAACCGGTCCGATCGATCGGTTTGCCGGCGTCGGCAACTTTGCGTCCTACGCGCGCTGCGTCAACAGCGTGCACACCAGCAATCGCAAGAAGAAAGGCGAAGGCAACGTCAAGAACGGCAATAAGTATCTCGCCTGGGCGTTCGTCGAGGCGGCGAATTTTGCCGTGCGGTTTTGCCCAGAGGCCAAGCGTTTCCACGAGCGCAAGAAGGCCCGGACCAACAACATTGTCGCCACCAAGGCGTTGGCGCACAAGCTGGCGCGCGCCTGCTACCACATCCTGAAGGAGAGCAAACCGTTCGACGTAACGCGCTGCTTTGCCTGAAGGACGACGACGATCCGGCGAGCCACGTACGGTGACTGGGGTCGCAACCAGCTGCACTGAATTGGACGCCGGATCGCCGTCACCAGTTGCAGTGACGACGATCGCCCGCACCGCAAGCCATTCGGAGATTGGCGCCGGCACGCCGGTAGCCACGGTTCTGTGAAATTCTTTTGGATGCGGCTCGGTACCAACGTTCTTCTGGGGCGGCTATGCCGCCAGGGCGCAGGCCTCAATCGGGCCGATGCTTGATCCTCATGGGTGTCTGGCGCGATCCGTGATGCGGCGCAGCCACAAACCGAAGAAACGGGCGCGGCTCGAACACTATCGCTGGAACGACGAACGAAACATTGAGCAGCTCGCGCTGCTGAAAAGTAGTTTTGCACCCTTGACGAGGGGCCGGCTAATGGGTGGGTGTCACCTTAATTCCCAGTGATGAGCCGATGGACAGGCCTCCATCGCCACCACGCAGCGCGGAAATGTCGCCAGCAAGCTCAAAAACTTACCCCCGCCGAACTGAACGCGCGACAATCTCCGCTCCCCGCGCATCGACCGCGTGGATCTGGAAGACGTTCTTCGCGAGATCAAGACCAATCGTGGTGACAGACGCAACATTATCAGTAGACTTGCCCATGGACGGCTCCCCTCAGATGGGTTGTGACAACGACCATCTTGGCACATCGATGCCGTTCGGGGCGCCGTCCACCCCATCACCGTAATCCGAGGATGGCGGCGGCGAGTGTGGCGCCGAGCAGGCCGAGGTGAGCCGCGATGACGACGGCCGCAACTGCGGCTAGGGCGAGGTTGCGGGTGAGTCGTGACCTCCACCGGACCGTCATGGGCCCGACGGGTGCGGGAACGCGGCTGGGGATTTCCTCGGGGTGACCGGTCGGCTGGGACGTTGACGGTTGCCAGTGGACCGTGACGTGCTCGCGATGGCCGAAAGTTTCCAGCCGGTGGGCAATGCCGTCCTGGAGTTGGTGTAAGGCGTTCTCGGTGCCGGCTTCAACGCGCAGCAGCAACACGTTGTCTTCTGCCTGCAGGATGCAGTGGCCTTCGCCGAAGCGAATAGTTCCACTGGTCTCTGACCACTCGACCTGCCGCATCGGCGGGGGTGCGCCCTTGGGATGGCGGGATCGAGAGAGGTGGCCGCTGCTCAGGTGCTGGCCCATCTTGCTGGTGTGACGGCACAGTAGCGCGAGATAGCGGGCGGCGTGCTCCGTGGCGATGCGGGCTTCGACCCTGTGCATGAAGACTGTTCCTTGGGTGTTTTCCTACGATTGGCCTGCTGGGCAGTGCACCATCGGCAAGACCCGCTTCCTTACGTAACCGCACATGATGTACGATAAAGGACGCTGCGTTCAAAATTCTTTTCCCGGATGATGCCGACAGCGATGTCTCCTATCGGACAAAAACAGCGATTTGCCCCGGAACGGAGGGCCATGGCGAAGAAGCCGATCGACCGTCGCGTAGCGCGCACCCGAGGAATGCTGCACCAGGCATTGCTCTCCCTGATCCTGGAGAAGGGCTACGAGGCGATTTCGGTCGAGGACATTTGCGAACGCGCCAATATCGGCCGCTCGACCTTCTACGCCCACTTCACGAGCAAGGACGATCTCAAGCGGAGCGGCCTTGAGCATCTACGGCGGGAACTTCTCAAGCGGCACCAGAGCACGTCGACTTCGGGGCAGGCAAGCGCCCAGCCCCTGGGATTCAGTCTGGCGATGTTCGAGCATGCGCGCGAGCACATGCACCTCTATCGGGCGCTGGTGGGAAGCAAAGGCGGCGCCATCGCGTTGGACACCATCCGGCAAACGCTCTGCGACTTCGTCCGGCATGAACTTGCGAAGACTGAAGGCAAGGGCGCGAATGGAGTCCCCCGCGAGTTCGTCGTGCAGCACATTGTCGGTGCCTACATGGCCGTGCTGACCTGGTGGCTCGACGGCGGCGCAAAGCTTCCGCCCGAACGGATGGATACGATGTTCCAGAGCTTGGTGGCCAAGGGACTATGAGTGCGCTGTGGCAGACTGGTATTGACGTTTGTCGACGATCACCTGCTATCGATCCGTGCGGCTCGGCACCTGTATCCCGAGCCATCCTTGACTATCCCGCAGAATGTACCACTCACTCCCACTCGATTGTTCTGAGCGATCATAATACGTTGATTTAACGGGGCAAATTTTTCCGCACGCAATGAAGAACCGTCTACCCGATCCGTCAGAAATTTGCGCTGTTGAATTCTAAGGATAATTTCACCAATTCGGAATCTATTCGGTTTCAGCGACTATCGGCATCGATCGGTCGATTTTTGGCGCCGCGTTCCCAGCCTCGAACGAGTAGCAGTGCGCAAAAAAGACCGTCACCACGCCATCGCGATTGATGTCTCTTCGGCAACGATCTGCCATCGCGGCGACGATGGACGTCTGCGATGGCAGAGCAATCTAAGATACGGCTGCATCACCGGCGAAGGCTTGGGCCGCCTTGGACTGAGGACGTACCAGAAAATAGAATGCGGCGATGTGCGTGATCATCAGCAGCGGTACGTAGATGATCGGGATCGCGTAGGTGGCGCCGAGCCACTCCGCGTGCGCAGGAAGGCCGACCTGGACGGCGTGGTAATAGTCGACGATGAGGTCGACCGTCCCTACGAGATTGAACGCAACAACGAACAGCCAGAAGAGCGGGCGCATCCTCACCGTGAGAAGCGCCAGTATGGCCAGTACCCCGGTTGCGAAGTCGCCATAGGTGGCGAAGCCGGCGGGCAGATCGGGACTGACGACACCCGGAAGGATGAAGACGAGCCCGAAGAAGCGGAAGCTATGCAGAGTAGCGATGGCGCGTTGCGCAGAGACCCGGTCCATCGACCTGAGCCACGGCAGAACGTACGTGCCGGGGCAAAGCAGCCACGCGACGTAGCCTAGAACAAGATGGGTTTGGAATAGCAATTCCGTGGACATTTGGTCTCCTAGCGCTCCCGAGCGTCGGTTCGACTACGGCGGCGCAGTTGGCGCAGCGACAGCGCGTGCAGCAGGATCGAGCACGGCACGACGAAAGCGGGGGTCAGCACATTGGGATAGCCGTCTATGCCGATCCTGCTGGAGCCGCTGATCGCATCCTTCTGCCAAGCCTATCCCGAGGTCGAGGTGGAGATCGCCGCAAGCGAGGAATTGGTCGACCTTGCGGCCAAAGGGTTTGATGCCGGCGTCCGGATGGGCCAGCTCATCGCCGCCGACATGGTCGCGGTGCGGCTGACGCCGCCTTTCCCGTTCGTGGTCGTCGGCAGCCCCGAGTATTTACGCCGGCACGGACGGCCCGAGCGTATCGACGATCTGCGTCAGCACGCTTGCTTACGCATTCGCCGCACGAACGGGTCGATCGCGCCTTGGTCGTTTGTCGATGGCAACAAGACTGTCGAAGCGGTCGTCTCGGGGCCGCTGATTGCTCACGACTTTCCCACCATGCTTGGCGCTGCCGTGGAAGATATGGGGCTTGCGCAAGTGCCCGAGCCGATCGCCGCCAGCCTGGTGAGAGCGGAAAAACTCGTACACGTCCTGAAGCCGTTCGCGCCAATGGCACCGGGCGTGTTTCTCTATTATCCCAGCCGCCATCAAATGATGCCGAAACTGCGAGCCTTCATCGATCACGTGAAAGGCCGTTCGGTCGCTACCGACAAAACGCGAGTTCACGTTGATGACAAGCGAACGCGCGGGACGAAAATGCGCTGACGTGGCAGGGGCGGAGCGATATCTCTACTTACAGCAAACTACAATGCGAAACCTATCGACTGCTATTGCACAGACAACATCGCAACTAATACGCCACGCTAACCTACTCTATCCCGCGCTACTCTCCCTCACTCCCACTCGATTGTTCTGAGCCATGGTAACGCGTTGATATGGCAGTGCAAATTTTTATACGCGCCATAAAGAACCGACTCTGCGATCCGTCAGAAATCTGCGCCCTTGAATTCAAAGAAGAATTTCGCCGATTCAGAATCTACTCGGTATCAGCGACTATCGACAACGATTGGTCGATTTTCACAGCCGCAGCAACAGGCCGCCATTCGCTCTTCGGCCAAAATACCGTCACCCTACTCTCGTCGGGCTGATCGGTTCTCCGGTGGGTGAAGCCTGAGTCGGGCTGCGACGTAATCGATCGCCATGTCCAGCGCGAGTTCCAGAGGCGTTGTCGAACGCATGGTTTGGGCGAGCAAGAGTCCACCCTGCAGGCTGGCGAGCATCGCCTCTGAAAGCTCCTTCAAATTGCCACTGGGCCTTTTTCCTGTTCGCGTCTGCATCCTTGCGAACGCCGTTTCGAAATAGGATGCCCAGCGTGCAAAGCTTTCCGCCAACGCTGCGCGGGTGCGCGGCGTCTCCGAAAGCTCGGCGGCCAACGAACCCAGCGGGCAGCCGCCTGCGCAATTGGTTTGCCGTGTCAACTCGACGACCGCGTCGCGCCAGCTGCGAAGCCCGGCAAGGGAATTGAGCTTTCGCAGCAGCTCTTCATGCGTTCCGAGAACGCACTCGGCCTGTCGCTGAATCACGGCCAGAACGAGATCGTCCTTGTCGTCGAAGTAGTGATAGATCTGCGATTTGCTGACCCTGCTGGCCTCGATCACCGCATCGATTGTTGTGTTGGCGACGCCATGCGCACGCACGAGGTCGGTCGCGGCGTCGACGATGCGCGCCCGCGTTGCTGCGCCCCGCGCTGTTCTGGGCAATGCCGTGGCATTCGTAATCATGCCCTTCATCGTACTTGACAGCGCCGGGGCTTGCAAGGTAATTGGACTAATTAGTCCAGTTTTAAGGAATTTAAGAGTAATGCCCCGTCTTGGCGACGCCTTTCCGATCCTGACCCTTGATACGGTCGGATACGGTACTTTGTCGGTCACGGACCATCTGGCCGGTTCCTATGGCGCTGTCCTGATCTATCGCGGCTCGTGGTGCCCTTACTGCAATACGCAGCTTGCGGCATTTGCTCGCGCCAAAGAGAAACTCGATGAACTCGGACTCAAGATCGCCGCCTTGTCCGTCGACAACAAAGCGGACGCGGCGACGTTGGTCGACAAGCACCACCTGAACTTTCCGGTCGGCTATGGCGCCGATGCCGACAAGATTGCGGGTTCGACCGGCGCTTACGTCAACAACAGCCCGCGCTACCTGCAATCGACCGGCCTTGTACTCGATCCCAATGGAAGGGTGATCACCGCCGTCTATTCGAGCGGCGCGATCGGCAGACTGGTTGCCGAAGACGTGATCGGCTTCGTCAGGTACGTGAAGTCCAAGACTTGACCGTCAAGCGAACGTCGGAGATCGGAAATGAGCGCGCGTGAAGTTGCCGTCGTTGTGGGAGCAGGCCACGGATTGGGCAACGCACTTGTCGGACGCTTCGCGGAAGCGGGCATGCGGGTCGCCGCGGTGTCGCGGAGAGGCGTTGCTGGCGAGCCGCATCGCGATCTGGTTCGCGGCTATTCCTGCGATGCGACGGTTGGTGAGCAGGTCAGGAACGTTTTCCAGAGTGTCGCGAATGAACTCGGCCCACCATCCCTGGTCGTCTTCAACGTCGGCATTTGGGATCGGGGCGGCATTCTCGATATTTCCGAGGAGCTGTTCGAGCAGGCCTGGCGCACCGGTTCCTTTGCCGGCTTCCTGGTCGGTCGGACTGCGGCAGCGTCCATGTTGAGCCGGGGAAGCGGAACGATCATCTTCTCGGGCGCGACCGGATCGATTCGCGGCGGAGCGGGATTTGCTGCCTTCGCGTCACCGAAATTTGCGCTGCGAGCGCTGGCGCAAGCCATGGCTCGCGAACTGGGGCCGAAAGGCATTCACGTCGCCCATGTCGTTCTCGACGGCATGATTGCGCAGGAAGACTCTCCTTCCGAGAGCCTGCTTCAACCTGCCGCGATTGCCGAGACCTACTATCAGCTGCACCTCCAGGACCGCGCTGCGTGGACCCACGAGCTTGACTTACGGCCGTCCAGTGAAAAGTTCTGAGTCGCCGACCGCCGCTTCTACTCAAGCGGCGAAGCCGAAACCACAGGATTGGCTGTTGGTGCTGTCGCTGGTGTTGATCTGGGCGGTCAGCTGGCCGGTCATCAAGATCGGCATCGGCCAGATCCCGCCAATCTGGTACGGCTGCCTGCGCTATGCGATTGCAGCACTCATTTTGTTCGGACTGGTGGCGGTGAGAGGCGAACTCGCGCTGCCGCCGCGATCCGATCTCTCGCTTGTCGTTATTTCCGGCGCGCTTCAGATGGCGGCCTATTCCGCGTTGACCGGCCTTGCCTTGACAATCTTGCCGCCAGGACGCGCGTCCGTGCTGGCCTTCTCCACACCTGTCCTGGTCGCACCGCTTGCCGCATGGCGCCTTGGCGAAAAGATGAGCTCGAAGATAGCCGCAGGCGTGATGATCGGGTGCGCAGGGATTGTCATCATTGCCTCGCCCTCCTTTGCCATCGGGGGTAAGCAGGCGATGGCTTATGCGATGCTGATGGGGGCGGCGACAGCCTGGGCCATTGCCATCGTGACCGTCCGCGGCCATCGCTTCAAATCCTCGGCGCTCAATCTTGCGCCCTGGCAAATGCTGATCGCGGCGATGTTGCTGTTCCCCGTCGCTATGTTCATCGAGGGATTCCCGGGACAGTTCACGCTCCTTGGCGTGGCCACGCTCGCCTACGTTGCGCCTGTCGCAACCGCCTTCGCCTATTGGGCCGTGGTTGAAGCCGGGCGCCGGTTTGCGGCCAGCACGATGTCCATGGCATTGCTCGCGACTCCCAGCCTCGGACTTCTGATTTCGGCCTGGGTGCTGGATGAACCGATCAACGCCTCTCTGCTAACCGGTGTCCTGCTGACCGCTACCGGTATCCGCCTGACTGTCACCCGTTAGTCTTGATATCCAATACTCTCACAACGCGATCATCGTGAAGCGGAAATGCAGATAGAAAGATACGATGGCGACCGACAGACGCTTTTGCCGCTTATGACTCTCGCAGATGACTCCTTAGATCAGGTGTCAAGCTACATGGAATTGGGCGAGGTATTGGTTGCCCGAATTGGCGACGAGATAGTGGGGCACCTGCAGATCGTTGAAACAGAACGCGCGGATGAGTTCGACCTGAAAAGCATGGCGGTCGATGAAGCCCGACAACGTCAGGGCATTGGTGAGGCTTTGATGCGTGCAGCAGTTGATCATTGCCGTCGGCGAGGCGGACATCGGTTGATTGTGTCGACCGCCGCGGCCTCCACTGGAACGCTGCATTTCTATCAGAGGCTGGGGTTTCGCATGTTTAGGATCGTGCGCGATGCCTTCCGACCCGAATCGGGCTACGCCATGGGAATCTCAATCGATGGCATACCTCTTCGCGATCAAGTGTACCTCGATCTCGACATCTAGCAATGAGGTTATCCGCTTGGCTTCGGCGTGCGCCGACGAGCGTTCGCCAAGATATCCTGTCGACATCGGGATTGCCCCGCCGTGCCTGCTCACCGCGAAGTTGAAAACCCATCGCGACAAGGGGCACACATACCGAGGCTACTCCGTCTACGATACGCCCACCTACTCCCACTCGATTGTTCTGAGCCATCGTAACGCGCTGATTTAACGGCACAAATTTTTATACGCACGACAAAGAGCCGTCTCGCCGATCCGTCAAAAAATGGCGCTCTTGATTTCAAACACGAATTTCGACGATCCGCGATCTGCTCGGTTTCAGCTACTATCGGCATCGATCGGTCGATTTGCGAAAATCGCAGCGACGAGACATCACTCGCTCGCCTATAAAAAATACCGTCAGCACCCATGGAGGACCCACTAAGCTGCGTCTGGCGTAATCTCCTCGTCTTGGTGAAAGAGCATCCGTAAGCGCCTTATATCCCGCTTGGGCGGCGCACCGAACATGCGGGTATATTCTCGGCTGAACTGCGAGGGACTTTCGTAACCGACCTCGAAACCTGATGCTTCGACGTTGAACGCACGCGAGACCATTAAGCGGCGCGCCTCCAGCAGGCGGAGCTGCTTCTGATATTGCAGCGGCGTCAACGAAGTCAGCGCCTTAAATTGACGGTGGAAGGCGGAGGGGCTCATCAGGGCGATCGCGGCCAGTTCCTCGATCCGAACCGTCTCTTTGAAGCGATTTCGTAAGCTGTGCATGGCATTGATCACCCGCTGCGACGGGCTGTCCACCAGCGATATTCTTGCGACATCGCCGCCATGAGGGCCGGTCAGCAGCCAATAGCAAATCCCGCGCATGATGATGGGCTGGAGCGTCGGTATCGCCTTGGGCGTATCGAGCAGTCGGACCAGGCGCAGGGCGCAGTCGGCCAGCGGGCCTTGAAAATCCGTAACGAAGACACCGCGGCCAGGCTCACCGCGCATCCTCGGCGGCGCATCCAGTCCCTCCGCAACGCTCCGCATGATCGCGAGGTCCAGTTCGAACGCGAGGACTAGACAGGGCTGCCTGGGGCTCGCTGCGACCACTCGGCCGATCGAGGGCGTCTCGACGCCGATCACGAGGGCCTGCCCTGCCCTGTACTCAAGGCGGTTGTCGCCGAACGTTGCCCATTTGGCGCCCTGCGCCACGATGCACATGGCTGGCCTGGAGATCATGTGAGTCGGCGGCTTCGGATGATCCGATCGCAAGATGGCCAATCCGTCGATGGCCGTCATGAACGGGTTCTCTCCGGGCTGGCTTTCCGTATAGCGCAGGAGCGCCTTCGCCAATTGATCGGGCACGTACGGCCCTTCGTTTCCGTTGAAACCACCGGCGAGAATATCTCGTGAAGCAGAAATAGGCAAGAAATGGGCGAGTTCCGGCATTCCGCTTTCTGGCCTTCCGCCACCATAATCGATCAACGCAATCGGCTCGGGAACGCCAGTTCCTGTCGGACGGAGTAATCATGCCAGATAGTAAAATCGCGATCGTCACCGGCGGTAGCCGGGGGATCGGCCGTAACACAGTCTTCTGCCTCGCCAAGCGCGGGGTCCGTTCGATACTCACGTTCAATTCAAATCGTGCAGAAGCTGATAAGGTCGTGGCGCTTGCAGCGGAAGCGGGCGCACAGGCGATCTCCTTGCAACTCGACACGGGCAATGTGGGCTCGTTCGATGGCTTCGTGGGGCAGGTGGGAGACGCGCTGGCTGACATGAAAGCCAAGCGTTTCGATTACCTCGTCAACAATGCCGGGATCTCATCTGCCGCGAGCCTTGAGTCAATAACTGAAGCCGAGATGGACGCGCTCTATAACGTCCACTTTAAGGGCGTCCTGTTCCTGACGCAAAAACTGCTGCCACTCATGAATGATGGCGGCCGCATCGTGAACATCTCCTCGGGATTGGCTCGCTTCGCCGGACGTAATCGCATCGGCTACGGTTCGATGAAGGCGGCGGTCGAAACGCTGACACGATATATGGCCATGGAATTGGGACCGCGCCGGATCGTGGCGAACGCCATCGCGCCGGGCCCGATCGCGACCGATTTTTCCGGTGGCGCCGTTCGCGACAATCCGGAGGTCAACAAGATGATCGCCGATCACACAGCGCTCGGCCGTGCCGGCGAGCCTGAGGATGTTGGGCCGGTCATCGCCGGGCTACTGTCCGACGACTTCGGTTGGATCAACGCCCAGCGGATCGAAGTCGCCGGCGGCATGCAGATATGAAGGACGTCATGTCGAAAGCAGACGTAAAAAATCCCGCAGGTCGCAAGGCGTATATCATCACCGGACCCACCTCCGGGATAGGTCGCCGGACGGCATTCGAACTGGCCAAGCACGGCATGCTTGTGCTGGTCGGCCGCGATCGCGGAAAGCTCGACGAGGTGCGGAAAAGCATCGAGCGAAAGGGCCAGCACGCGGTGCCGGTCGTGTGCGACTTGTCAGATCTTGCGAGCGTGCAGCGGGCGGCAGCGGAGATCGTCGCGCTCCATCTCCCGATTGCCGGGCTGCTCAACAACGCGGGCATCATGCAGATGCGTCCGACTAAGAACGCGCTCGGATGGGACATGTCGTTCGTGACGAACCATCTCGGCCCGTTTGCCCTGACAGAGGCGCTTGTGCCAAGTCTTCCCGACGGCGCAAATGTCGTTTTCGTCGTTTCCGCTGTAGAAGACCCCGAACGCAAGCCGGCTGTGGCCGCGGGTTTTCGAGGTGGTCGCTATATCTCCGCAGAGGCGAGTGCGCGGGGTGAATGGAAACCCGGCGGCTCCAAGCGGCCGGGCTTCGATGCCTATGCAACTTCCAAACAGGCCATCCTTGCCGCAGCGATGGCGTTCGCCCGTGAGACTCCACGGCTGCACTTCAACGCGATCGAGCCGGGCTTGAATCCAACCACCGGCCTCGGGGGGGGGGCGATGTCGGCGCGTTCGTACGCTTCCTGCAGATATTCGTCATCCCGCTCCTCGTGCCCTTTATCACGATCTTGAGCACCCCGAAGCGAGCCGCGCGCGTGATCGCCAAGATCCTGATCGATACATCCGGTCAAACCGGTGTCTACTGCGACGAAGGCGGTCATCCCATGCAAGGCTCCGCGCTCTTGCGCGATCGGAAATTCCAGGACCGCGTCGTCGCCGAGACCCGCGCATTGCTATCGACGGTCCCAAGCTAACCCCGATCTACTGCCAAGATCGGCCCAAGGACCTTTCAAGGACTATCGAAGACGAAAAATTGATTCCAATTCGCCATCCTATCCGCGTCTGTCCCAACCTACGCTTTTCTACGCCCCCCTCACTCCCACTCGATCGTCCCCGGCGGCTTGCTCGTCACGTCATACACCACCCGGTTCACCCCCTTCACCTCGTTGATGATGCGCGTTGCCGTCGCGCCGAGGAAACGCATGTCGAAGGGATAGAAGTCGGCGGTCATGCCGTCGGTGGAGGTGACGGCGCGCAGCCCGACCACGAAATCGTAGGTGCGGCCGTCGCCCATCACGCCGACGGTCTTTACCGGCAGCAGCACGGCGAAGGCCTGCCAGATGATGTCGTAGAGGCCGGCGCGGCGGATTTCCTCGATGTAGATCGCGTCCGCCTTGCGCAGGATGTCGAGCTTCTCCACCGTGATCTCGCCGGGGCAGCGGATGGCGAGGCCCGGGCCCGGGAACGGATGGCGGCCGACGAACACTTCAGGCAAACCGAGCTCGCGTCCCAGCACGCGCACCTCGTCCTTGAACAGCTCGCGCAGCGGCTCCACCAGCTTCATGTTCATGCGCGCGGGCAAGCCGCCGACATTGTGGTGCGACTTGATGGTCACCGAGGGACCGCCGGTGAAGGAGACGCTTTCGATCACGTCGGGATAGAGCGTGCCCTGCGCCAGGAATTCGGCGCCGCCGATCTTCTTCGCCTCCGCATCGAACACATCGATGAACAGCTTGCCGATGGTCTTGCGCTTCACTTCCGGATCGGTGACCCCGGCGAGTTCACCAAGGAATTCCCTGGACGCATCCACGTGCACCAGCGGGATGTTGTAGTGATTGCGGAACATGTCGACGACGGTCTCGGCTTCGGCGAGACGCAGCAAGCCGTGATCGACGAACACACAGGTGAGTTGGTCGCCGATCGCTTCATGGATCAGCACCGCGGCGACAGCGGAATCGACGCCGCCGGAGAGACCGCAGATCACCCGGCCCTTGCCGACCTGGGCGCGAATCTTCTCAACCGCTTCCTCGCGGAAGGCGCGCATGGTCCAGTCGCCCTTCAGGCCGGCTACCTTGCGGACGAAATTGCGCAACAGCTTGGCACCGTCAGGGGTGTGCACCACCTCGGGGTGGAACATCAGGCCGTAATATTTCCGCACTTCATCCTGGATGATCGCGAACGGCGCGTTGGGCGAGACGCCGACCACCTCGAAACCCGGCGGCAGTTGTGTGATCCGATCGCCGTGGCTCATCCACACCGGATGTTGCTCGCCGACTGTCCAGGTGGATTCGAACAGCGAGCTCGGCGCCTTCACTTCGACGTCGGCGCGGCCGAATTCGCGGTGATGGCCGCCCTCGACGGTGCCGCCCAGCTGCGCGGCCATGGTCATCTGGCCATAGCAGATGCCGAGCACGGGAACGCCAGAATCGAAGATCGCCTGGGGCGCCCGGGGCGAGCCGGTCTCATGGACCGATTCAGGGCCGCCGGACAGGATCACGGCCTTCGGCTTCATCTCCTGGAAGGCCGCTTCGGCCTTCTGGAACGGGACGATTTCGGAGTAGACGCCCTCCTCGCGGACCCGCCGCGCGATCAGCTGCGTCACCTGACTGCCAAAATCGACGATCAGAATCTTGTCGTGCTCCGGCGCCGTGAGGGGCGCCGGATTCGAGGCTTGGCTGTGTGCTGTCATGGTCAGGAATTACGCGACCCGACGGCCCGCCGCAATGCCGGAATTGGCCTTTCAAGCGGTATTTTCAGCCAGGTTTCGGCTCGGTTTCAGGCCTGGCCACGGCTCAGGATGGAGACGAAAAACCCGTCCGTCCCGGTCCGGCGTGGGGTCATCAGGAGCCCTTCCGGGGTGGTCAGAACCGCGCCTGCGAAGGCATCCGCGGCGGTGCCGAGGGGGCCGATGGACCACGCCGTCGGCATCACCGTGAAACCCGGATGGCGGCCAACAAAGGCGGCGACCTGATCGCCATTCTCCTCGGCCAGCACCGAACAGGTGATGTAGGCGATCCGCCCGCCGGGGCGGACCAGCGCCGCGGCACGGTCCAGCACCTCGGCCTGCCCCTTCAGCCGGACCTCGAGGGCGCCGGGCCGCATCCGCCATTTGGCGTCGGGATTGCGCCGCCAGGTTCCGGTGCCGGTGCAAGGTGCGTCGATGACCACGAGATCGGCGGAGGCCTTGATATCGGCCAGCGGATCGGCCGCCCCTTTGGGGGTGCGCACCTCGGCATTGTGGACGCCGGCGCGGGACAGCCGCTCGTGGATCGGCGCCAGCTGGCGCTTGTCGGAATCCGTGGCGATCAGGCGGCCCTTGCCCTGCATCATCGCCGCCAGCGCCAGGGTCTTGCCGCCGGCGCCGGCACAGAGGTCGATCACCTGCTCGCCGGGCTTGGCAGCGGACAACAGCGCCGCGAGTTGCGAGCCTTCGTCCTGCACCTCGACGCCGCCCTTGATGAAGGCCTCTTCCGAATGCACACCGGGATTGCGCGCATCCGCGCCAAGCGCGATGCGCAAGCCCAGCGGCGACCACCGGGTCGGCTCCGCGCCGAGATGGGCGATTGATGCCAGCGCCTTGTCACGCGTCGACTTCAGGGTGTTGACCCGCAGATCCAGCGGCGCGCGGCTGGCCATCGCCACCGCCTCCTCCACCCGGCTATCACCGAACACGCGTGCGAGGTAGGGATCGAGCCATTCGGGATAGTCGCCGGCGATATGATCCGGTGCGGTTTTGAGCGAACGCGATGTCAGCGCCGATCGCTCGGCCTCGCTCAGCGGCTCGGGGGCGAAACGCGATCCATCGCACAGGGCAGCAATGGCATCTGCATCGAGGCCGCGCTCAAGCCGGAGCATGCCCAGCACCCGGGCGCGCGGCGTATCGGCATCGAGCAGGTACGCACTCGACGCACGACGGCGCAGCACGTCGAACACGAGGCCCGCAATAGCGGCGCGGTCGCCCGATCCGGCAAAGCGGTGCGCGGTGCCCCAATCCTTCAAAGCATTGGCGGCGGGTATGCGCTGGGTGTCGATCGCGCTCAAAACCTCGATGGCGGCGGAGAGCCGTGCGGCGGGGGTCATTCAGATCTTTCGGCTGCTGAGATGCCGCACTCAGAGCGGCATAAGTATCTTCAGCGCGAAATAGACCCACATGGCCAGCAACACAAGGGCGCCGGCGAGATAGGCCATCGGGCGGTTGCGCTCGCCCTGGGACGAGACGAGAACGCCGGCATAGAGAAAGCGGGTAACCACGAACACCCACGCCAGCATCACCATCACCAGATCGGCCTGCCGCAGCGGCAGCGCCATGGCGACCAGCACATAGAACAGGGTGACAAGCTGCAGCGGATCATAGATGGCGGCGCCCGCATCCGCAGGGCCAGCCTTGCCCTGCGCAAACCAGCTGGGACGCCTGGCGCCGCTCCAGAACAACAGCGCGAACGTCAGCCCCACCAGCACGAACACCGGCAGCAGAATCCCCTGAACCATCATCGTGAACGTCCCTCCTCGCGATCCCCGCGGCTGCCCGCAGCCGCAACACCGTTGCCCCCCAAAGACAAAGACACGGCAACGCTACGGCAACAATCCCAGCGCGAACCGGTTCCGTCGCAATAGACACCCTCCCAGCCCGGCGATAGGCTCTGTGGCGCACAACGCGGAAATGGGGGCATCCATGTCACTGCAGCCGGCCAACTCGGCCACGTCACCCAAGACCTGGGCGATCGTGGTCTGGGGTCTCTACATCGCCACCTATTTCACCTTCGCGCTGACCATGGTGATCGGCCTGATCATCGCTTATGTGAAACGCGGCGAGCTTGCCGGCACGCCCTATGAATCGCATATGACATCGGCGATCCGCACCTTCTGGATCAGCCTGATCGCAGGCATCATCGGCTTTGTGCTGATGTTCCTCGGGATCGGCTTCATCATTCTCGGCGTGCTTGCGGTCTGGCAACTGTTCCGCGTCATTCGCGGCCTGATCCGGGCGATGGACGAGCGCCCGATCGATGATCCCCAAGGTTGGTTGTAGAAGGCTGCTGACCGGCTGAAAAACGCCTGTTTTAAACACGCGGCGAGCCATCTGACTGACATCCGGCGGGCGTAGCGTGGCGGCAAAGGGAGCACGCCATGTCCAACCTGATGTCCGCCTTTCGCCTCACGCAGATCACCGACACCCATCTCGGCGCACAGTATGCGCCGTTCGTAACGAATTTCGAAAAGGTCAGCCAGTACATCGACGACACGCGGCCGGACCTCGTGGTCAACAGCGGCGATGTCGCCTTCGACGGCTCGGATCATCCGCAGGATCTGACCTTCGCCAGGGAGCTGCACGACGCGCTTCCGGTGGACTGCCGCTTCATCCCCGGCAACCACGACATCGGCGACAACCCGACCCAGGTCGGCAAACCACCGTCGCAACTTGTCTCGGAGCAAACGCGACGACAGTTCATCGACGCGTTCGGTGACGACCACTGGCGCTTCGATGCCGCCGGCTGGAGCTTCATCGGCCTGAATTCGCTCATCATGAACACGGGGCTTGCGTGCGAGGCCGAGCAGCAGGAATGGTTTGCCGCAGAGCTGTCGACGGTGCGCGGCCGGCCGCTGGCACTGTTCATCCACAAGCCGCTGTTCCTGCAAACGCCCGACGACGATGAGTTGGCCGCGACCTCGTTCCGCTACGTGCCAATGCCGGCGCGCACTCAACTCATCGACCTCCTGACCACCGTCGACCTGCGGCTGGTGGCCTGCGGCCACGTGCACCAACGCCGCGACTACACCTATCGCAATGTCAGGCACATCTGGGCGCCGTCGGCGTCCTTCATCATCAAGCCCGACGAGAAACAGGAGTTGATCGGCGCCAAGGAGGTCGGGCTGGTGGACTATGTGTTCAGGCCCGACGGCTTCGAGGTTCGCCACACCCGTGCCGCCGGGCAAATCGACGTCGATCTCTATTCGGTGAAGGAACTCGCTGCGGCTTTGTAATGCGACAAGCTCACGCAGCCCCCTGTTCCAGCAGCTTGCGCAACTCCGCCTTGGCCACTTTTTCCAAGGTCGAGCGCGGCAGTTCGTCGACAAGGCGTATCTCGCGCGGCACCTTGAAATCGGCCAGTGACCGCTTGCACGCCGCCAGCACATCGTCCTGCAGCGTGGGCGATGCCTTCTCAGTTCCCGCCAGCGGGATGATGAACACAACAGGCACCTCGTCGAGCATCGGGTGCTTTTTGGCGACCACCGCGGCTTCGCGCACGCCGGCGACGGTGATGACCACCTGCTCGATTTCGGACGCGGCGACATTCTCGCCGCCGACCTTCAGCATGTCCTTGGCGCGGTCGCCGAAGCGGAGGAAGCCGTTCTCCAGCAGCTTCACACGATCGCCGGTGATGAAATAGCCATCGTCGTTGAAACTGTCGCGGGTGGCTTTCTCGTTGTGCAGATATTCCTTGAACAGCGACAGGCCGGGAATGCCGCGGATCAGCAGGTCACCGGTCTCGCCAGCCTGGGTCGGCGCGCCATCGGCATCGACCACGCGGATTGCGTATTCCGGCGCGGCGCGGCCGATGGCCAGCGGAATGTTCGGCTGAGTGACTTCGCCCACGATGCCGTGGGTAATGGTCTCGGTCATGCCCCACCAGCCGATGGTCCTGGCGCCGAACAGCTTGTCGGTGGGCGGCTCGCAGATTGCCGATCCCCACAGGCGGAAATGGTGCTGCTTCGGGATCTCCCGCTCCATCAGCGCCTTGACGCAGAACGGCACCAGCGACACCCAGGTGCAGCGATGCGCCAGCGCCGCGCCCCAGAACCGGCTGGCCGAGAAACGCGGCTGGATCACCGCGGTGGCGCCAACCCACAAAGTCGCCAGCATCGAATAAGCCAGCGCGTTGGTGTGAAACAGCGGCAGATGCACCTGGTGAATGTCGTCGGCGCGCAGATCCTCATGCGCCGCATTGATCTTGGCGCCCCACAGCGCGTTGGCATGGGTCCACAGCACCGCTTTCGGCCGCGACGTGGTGCCGGAGGTGTATTGCACACTGCAGGAGGCCTCAGGATCGGCCGGGCGTCGCGGCCGGTCGGCGCTGTCGGCGAACAGTGCCTCGAAGGCCTCGCTGCGCGCCGGCCGCTCCGCTTGCGCCGGCGGCGCGCCGGCATCATGGGCAATCACCGCAAGCCAGCGCAGGTTGCGACAGGAGCTTGCGATCAGATCGGCATAGGCCGGCTGGGTGATGCCGGCCACCGCGCTACAATGATCGGCGAAGTACGCCATCTCTGCCGCCGCAGACCGGGTGTTGGTGGTCACCGCGATAGCGCCGAGCTCGACACAGGCAAACCAGGCGAGCATCGCCTCGATGCAGTTGTCGAGATGGATCAGCACGCATTCGCCGGGTTTGACGCCGCGCCTGGCGAGGCCAGCCGCCAGTGCGCCGACGCGTTCGTGAAATTCACCGTAACTCCAGGGACGGGCCGGCGCATCGAACGGCGCCCAGATCAGGAACGGATGATCGCGGCGGGTTTCCGCCCGCAGCCGCAACAGCCACGGCACATCCAGCCCGGCAAAGGGACTGATCTGCCCCGGCATCATCTCGGGATTGGGCATGCGTTTCCCCTGTTGTTTTTTATGATCGGCTGAAGCGATCCCGTCACCTCCTGCGTGAAAGAGGTGACGGATACGCGGTCGGTTAGGCGCGGTCAGCCCCGACACGCACCAGCTGCTTGCCAAAGTTCGCGCCGCGCAACAGGCCGATGAAAGCATCGGGCGCGCTGGCAAGGCCCTCGGTGACGAACTCGCGGTGCTTGAGCTTGCCCTCGCGCAGCCATTCCGACATGTCGCGCAGAAAGGCGCCATGCAGTGACGCGAAATCGCGGACGATGAAGCCGCGCAGGTTCAGCCGCTTCACCAGGATGGCGCGCATCAGCGCCGGCGCGCGGTTCGGGCCCGGCACATCGCCGGTGAGCGCATTATAATCGGCGATCAGGCCGCACACCGGCACGCGCGCGAACGGGTTGAGCCGCGGCAGCACCGCATCCCACACCTTGCCGCCGACATTCTCGAAATAGACGTCGATGCCCTTCGGACACGCCTCTTTCAGCTTGGCCGCGAGGTCCGGATCGCGATGGTCGAGGCATTCGTCGAAGCCGAGCTCGTCCTTGACGTAGCGGCACTTGTCCGCGCCGCCGGCAATGCCGACAGCTCGCGCGCCCTTGATCCGGGCAATCTGGCCAACAGCGGAGCCGACCGCGCCGGAGGCGGCTGCCACCACCACGGTTTCATCCGGATGCGGCTTGCCGATTTCGAGCAGGCCCGTATAGGCGGTCATGCCGGGCATGCCGAGCACGCCCACCGCTGTCGAGATCGGCGCCAGCTGCGGATCGATCTTGCGCAGTCCCTTGGCGTCGACGGCCGCGTGGGTCTGCCAGCCGGAGTGGGCGAGCACGATGTCGCCCTTGGCGAACCTGTCGCTGTTGGAAGTCACCACTTCCGCCACCGTGCCGCCTTCCATCACGCCGTTGATCGCGACCGGTTCGGCATAGGACGGCCCCTCGCTCATACGGCCACGCATATAGGGATCCAGCGACATCCAGATCGTGCGCAGCAGGACCTGGTCGGGTCCCGGAGTCGGGATCGCAACATCCTCCAGGCGAAAATCGGAGGCCTTCGGCTCGCCGATGGGACGCGCGGCAAGGACGATGCGCTGGGCTTGCTGGGACATGACGTTTCCTTCCGAGTGGTTGTTGTCGCGTTTGTGGTTCCTCGATAGGCGCTGAGGCCTCAGGCTGACAAGAGCAGCGGCGCCGCATGCAGCCCATGCGCCAATTCCGAAGCAGGAAGTTTCCGTGAAGCGGAATGCCAGCCTTGATTGCGCCTCAATAGGTGTATGTTATGTTATAACATAACATATTTGAGGACGATGATATGGAGCGACTGCCCGTCACGGTGCTGTCCGGCTTTCTGGGCGCCGGCAAGACCACCCTTCTCAACCATATCCTGCACAACCGCGAGAACATGCGGGTGGCTGTGATCGTCAACGACATGAGCGAGGTCAACATCGACGCCGCGCTGGTGCGCGACGGCGGAGCTGACCTGAAACGCCAGGACGAACGGCTGGTGGAGATGTCGAACGGCTGCATCTGCTGCACCCTGCGCGACGATCTTCTGAAAGAGGTCGAACTGCTGGCGCGCGAAAAGCGCTTCGACTATCTGCTGATCGAGTCCACCGGCATCTCCGAACCGATGCCGGTTGCCGCCACGTTCGAGTTCGAGGACGAGAACGGCAAGACTCTCGCCTCCCTCGCCCGGCTCGATACCATGGTGACCGTCGTCGACGCCCTCAACTTCACCCTCGATTACACCTCGGTCGATCTGCTGGCGGACCGCGACCAGGTCGCCGGCGACGGTGACACCAGAGCCATCGCCGAACTGCTGGTCGAACAGGTCGAGTTCGCTGATGTCATCGTGATCAACAAGATCGACCTCGTCACCAGCGAGGAGCGCACCTTCCTCACAAACGTGTTGAAGAAGCTCAATCCCACCGCCGATCTCGTATTCACGGAATTCGGCAAGGTGCCGCTGCAACGCATTCTGAATACGCGCAAATTTTCTTACAAGAAAGCCAACCAGTCGGCCGGCTGGCTGCGGGAATTGCAGGGTCTCGGACACGCGCCGGAAACCGAGGAGTACGGCTTCTGGAGCTTTGTCTATCGCTCGCGGCGGCCGTTCCACCCCGACCGGTTTCACAAATTCCTGACCGCCAACTGGCAGGGCGTGATCCGCGCCAAAGGATTCTTCTGGCTGGCGTCGCGGATGGATTTTGCCGGCTCGATGTCGCGCGCAGGCGCCATCGTGCGGCATGAACCGGCCGGCGTGTGGTGGGCGGCCACGCCCAAACCAAGATGGCCGCAGGACGAGGAATGGCGCGCCGGCGTGATGCGCAGCTGGACCGAACCCTATGGCGACCGACGGCAGGAACTGGTGTTCATCGGCACGCCGGAGATGGACAAGGAGCAGACCATCGCCAAGCTCGATGCGTGCCTGCTGACCGGCCAGGAGATGGCGCTGGGTCCGAAATTGTGGACCGGGCTGCGTGACCCGTTCCCCGGCTGGCGGCGCGGCAACGGAGAGGCTTGATGAAGGACGGCTTCACCAGGGATCTGCTGGCCGCCCTGCTCCGCAAACCCGACTATGCGGCGCCGACAAAACCCTCCACCTGGCGAGTGATGTCGGCCGCCGGCCTGGAGCGGGAAACGTCGCACGCGACGTGTGACGACGCCTGCGAATGCGTGGCTCCGTCGCGGCTGAAGTATAAGACGAAGGGCGAGTAGGCAACTTTCGGAAAGCTTTAGCTCCGTCATCCTGAGGCGCGAGCAAAGCGAGCCTCGAAGGATGAACGGCCCCGGAGCGACCGCTCGGGCCGCCGCCCTTCGAGGGCCGCGCTACGCACGGCCACCTCAGGACGACGGGATAAGCTGTGCGCGAGTCGGTATCTTACGCCCCGCCCGGATAGTTCGGTGCTTCGCGGGTGATCGTCACATCATGGACGTGACTTTCGCGCAGACCTGCGCCAGTGATGCGGACGAACTGCGCCTTGTCGTGGAAGTCGGAAATTGTCTTCGCGCCGACATACCCCATCGCGGCGCGCAGGCCGCCGACCAGCTGATGTACCACATTGCTGACCGGCCCCTTGTAGGGCACCTGGCCTTCGATGCCCTCGGGCACGAGCTTCAGCGTGTCCTTGATGTCCTGCTGGAAATAGCGATCGGCCGAGCCACGGGCCATGGCGCTGACCGAGCCCATGCCGCGATACGCCTTGTAGGAGCGGCCCTGCCACAGGAACACTTCGCCGGGCGTCTCATCCGTTCCGGCCAGCAGCGAGCCGACCATCGCAATGCTTGCGCCGGCCGCAAGCGCCTTGGCGAGGTCGCCTGAAAACTTGATGCCGCCATCGGCGATCACCGGGATCCCGGCCTTGTGAGCTGCTTCGACCGAATCCATGATCGCGGTCAGCTGCGGCACGCCAACACCGGCAACGATGCGGGTGGTGCAAATCGAACCGGGACCGATGCCGACCTTGATGGCATCCGCGCCGGAATCGATCAGCGCCTGGGTCGCTTCAGTGGTCGCGACATTGCCGGCAATGACCTGCACTGCATTGGACAGTCGCTTGATGCGGTTGACCGCCTCCAGCACCCGCACGGAGTGACCATGCGCGGTGTCGACCACGACCACATCGACGCCGGCGTCGATCAGCCTCTCGGTACGCTCGAAACCGTTGTCGCCGACAGTCGTTGCGGCTGCGACCCGCAGCCGGCCCTGCTCGTCCTTGGAGGCCAGCGGATACGCCACCGCCTTCTCGATGTCCTTCACCGTGATCAGACCGACGCAGCGATACTGATCGTCGACCACCAGCAGTTTCTCGATGCGACGCTGATGCAGCAGCTTCTTGGCTTCCGCCTGGCCGACGTTCTCGCGCACCGTCACCAGATTCTGGTGCGTCATCAGCTCCGAGACCTTCTGGCGCGGATCGGTCGCAAACCGCACGTCGCGGTTGGTGAGAATGCCGACCAGCTTGCCCGGCTTGCCATGGCCGCCGCCGGTGACCACCGGGATGCCGGAGATGCCATTGTCCTTCATCAGCGTCAGCGCGTCGGCCAGCGTTTCGTCGGGACCGATGGTCAGCGGATTGACCACCATGCCGGATTCGAACTTCTTGACCTGGCGGACTTGCGCCGCCTGGCCGTCGATGTCGAAGTTGCGATGGATGACGCCGATGCCGCCGGCCTGGGCCATGGCGATCGCCATCCGCGCCTCGGTCACGGTGTCCATGGCGGAGGCCATCACGGGAATGTTCAGGGGCACGGCCTTGGTCAGGAACGACCGGACATCCGCCTCGGAGGGCAGGATTTCCGACAGGCCGGGCTTCAACAGCACGTCATCGAACGTGAATGCTTCTTGAAATCTCGGACCCTGCGAACCCGGACGCTGAATGACAGCCATTGCCAACTCCATCTGGCGGCGCGCACGCCGCAATAGAACCTTCGGAAAAGGCTTATCGTTCGCCGGCACAGGTGCCGTACTCGAATCGAAGCCCTTCTTTGGGGTTGGCGGTGGTCGATAGCATGGGACCATGACGTTTCAAAGGGTTTCATGCGGTTTTACAGGCGCTTTTTGCGCATGGCGCGTCTGCGCCCCGCCTTCCTGCCGGGTGGCCCTGTCCGATTGCGACTGGACGGCGAAACCCAACGAACTTATTGACCTGCCCAGGCGGATTTCGATGGATTCCTTGCCGATTTGGCCGCCGTCCCGCTTCAAAAACGAGGTTTTGAGCCGCGCATGCAGAAGGAACGCCTGATCCCGCTGATCGTGGCCACCGCCCTGTTCATGGAAAACATGGACTCCACGGTGATCGCGACCTCGCTGCCGGCGATCGCGGCCGATATCGGCACCAGCCCCCTCACGCTCAAGCTCGCCATCACGTCGTATCTGCTGTCGCTTGCGGTGTTCATTCCGGCGAGCGGCTGGACCGCCGATCGCTTCGGCGCCCGCACGGTGTTCTCCACCGCAATCGCGGTGTTCATGCTGGGATCGATCGGCTGCGCGCTCTCGTCGTCGGTGACGCAGTTCGTGTTCGCCCGCATCCTGCAGGGCATCGGCGGTGCGATGATGACACCGGTCGGACGGCTGGTGCTGGTCCGCTCCATCGACAAGAGCGCGCTGGTCAATGCAATGGCCTGGCTGACCACGCCGGCGCTGATCGGCCCCGTGGTCGGGCCGCCGCTCGGCGGCTTCATCACCACCTATTTCTCCTGGCACTGGATCTTCCTGATCAATATCCCGATCGGGCTGCTCGGCATCTACATGGCGCAGCGCTACATCGATCCGATCCGCAGCGACAATCCCGAACGGTTCGACCTGAAGGGACTGGTGCTCGCCGGCGTCGGCCTTGCAGGGCTGGCGTTCGGCTTGTCGGTGGCCGGCCTCAATCTGCTGCCGTGGGAGGTGGTGGTGTCGCTGATCGTCTGTGGCGCCATCTCGATGACCATGTACCTGCGGCATGCCAAGACCACCGCCTCCCCGGTGCTGGATTTCTCGCTGATGCGGCTGCCGACCATGCGTGCCAGCCTGATCGGCGGCTTCATGTTCCGCCTCGGCATCGGCGCGCTGCCGTTCCTGCTGCCGCTGCTGATGCAGATCGGATTCGGCCTGTCGCCGTTCAGATCGGGCTTGGTGACATTCGGCTCGGCCGTCGGAGCCATGGGCATGAAGACCCTGGCCGCCCGCATCATCCGTGCCTTCGGCTTCCGCAACATCATGACCGTCAACGCAGTGGTGAGCGCGGTTTTCCTTGCCGCCTGCGCCATCTTCACGCCGGCGACGCCGCTGCTGCTGATCCTGATCATTTTGATCGTCGGCGGCTTCTTCCGCTCGCTGCAGTTTACCGCGATCAACACCATTGCCTATGCGGAGATCGACCAGGCGCAGCTCAGCCGCGCAACCACGATCGTCAGCGTCAACCAGCAACTGGCGATTTCGGCGGGCGTCGCGATCGGCGCGTTCTCGGTCGAAAGTACGATGCTGCTGCGCCACGCCACGGAGTTGTCGGCGGATGATTTCTGGCCGGCCTTCCTGATCGTCGCCGCGATCACCGCGCTGTCAGCGATCTTCTTCCATAAATTGCCGCCGGACGCCGGCCACGAGATTTCCGGCCGCAAGGCAACCGAAATCTCAAGCCGCAAGGGTGCGGAGAAAGCCGCCGAGAAAAAGGCCAGCGAGAGCACCGCCGACGCGCGCGATCAAAAGCTGTAACGCCGGCCTTTAACCGGATCTATCTTTGCGAAACCCTGTCGCCAAGAGATAGCGCTCGGATGAATCCTGCCGGCTGGCCGCAGGCTTAACATGCCGGATGGTCGCGAAGTCGCGCTTGAGCTCTGCCAGCAACGTCGCATCCGCGCCACTCTGAAACACCTTGGCCAGGAACGATCCGCCGGGATTGAGTACCTCGACGGCGAACGCTGCGGCGCCCTCTACCAGACCCAAAATGCGCAACTGGTCGGTGGTGCGGTGGCCCGTCGTATTGGGGGCCATGTCCGACATCACAAAATCGGCGCCGCCGCCGAGCATCGCCCGCAGTTTGTCCGGCGCGGACGGATCGAGAAAATCGAGCTGGGCAAACGTGACGCCCGGAAGTTCGGGCATCTCCAGGAGATCGATGGCGACGACCTTGCCCCGCCCCTCGACCGAACCCACCTTGCGTGCCGCGATCTGGCTCCAGCCACCGGGTGCGGCGCCGAGATCGATCACCGCCATGCCGCTCTTCAACAGCTTGTATTTGTCGTCGATCTCTTTCAGCTTGTAAGCCGCACGCGAGCGATAGCCGTCGCGCTTCGCCTGCGCGACATAGGGATCATTGAGCTGGCGTTCGAGCCAGAGCTTGGAGGAAAGCTTGCGCTTACCGCCGGTCTTGACGGTGACATGCAGCCGTCCGGTGTCGTCCTTGGCCATGCCGAGCCTCTAGCACCTGCAGGCCGGTCTTGCCAGTATGTTGGATTTGACGCGAGGAAACCGGCTCCAGCTTCTTATTTTGACGCGTTTTCTCCGCGCAAACGCTTCGCGTTTGTCGCGGGGGAACCGGTCTCCACTTCGCTTGAAAACGATAGGTCAAGCCGCCGCGATCGCGCCATCGTGGCGCATCATCTCGATCAGCATGCCCTCGCGCAGGCCGCGGTCGGCGACACGCAGCCGCGGCAGCGGGAATGCGTTGCGGATCGCGTCCAGAATGGCGCAACCGGCCAGCACCAGATCGGCCCGATCGGGGCCGATGCAGGCATTGCCGGCGCGCTCAGTATAGCTCGTGGAGAGCAGCCGCTCGATGACGCAGGTAACGTCGGCGGTGTTCATCCAGATGCCGTCGATGCGGCGGCGATCGTAGCGCAGCAGGTTCTGGTAAACGCCCGCGATGGTGGTCACGGTGCCGGAGGTGCCGAGCAGATGGGAGTTGGCCAGGTTGCTGCCATGTTCGGCGACAAAAGGCGCCAGATGCCGGGCGACCTCCGCGACCATGGCCGCGTAGGACTCCCGGGTCACGTTCTTGCCGCCGAACTTCTCCGCCAGCGTCACCACGCCGAGCGGCAGAGAGGCCCAACCAGCCATGGCCGGAATAGCCCGGGGGATGTCGCGGGGGCGTTCGAGACGAACCAGTTCGGTCGATCCGCCGCCGATATCGAACAGGATGGCGCCGTCGGCCGCGGGATCCACCAGCGGCAAACAGCCGGTCACCGCCAGCGTGGCCTCGGTTTCGCGGTCGATGACCTCGAGCTTGATGCCGAGTTCGTCGGCCACCCGAGCCCGGAAGGCGTCGCCGTTGGCGGCGGCGCGGCAGGCTTCGGTGGCGATCAGGCGCAAACGGCGGGCGTTGCGCATCACCATCTTGTCGCGGCACACCGTGAGTGCCGCCATCGCCCGCTCGATCGCAGCCTCGCTGATCCGGCCTGACGTGGAGACCCCCTCGCCGAGCCGGATGATCCGCGAGAAGGAATCGACCACGCGGAAACTGTCGCCGGACGGGCGGGCGATCAGCAGGCGGCAATTGTTGGTTCCGAGATCGAGCGCCGCATAGACGGAACCAGGCGCGCAAGACTGCGAACCGCCCTCGCGCGGCTCGGCCACACCCGCTGTCCCCGGCTCCTCGCACAGCGCGACGCTGTCCCGAAGCCGTATCTGCTCCGTCATAAAAGCCCGTTCTCCACCACCGGGCTCCGGCGGTGGGTCAAATTTCTGTTCGATACAAAGTGTATCAGTCAGGTATTCCGGTGCAACCTTGGCGCAGACGCGGCATGTCCCGGGAGCCGTTGAATGGTTGATTAGATTGCATTATTTTATGGCATACGGCTTTTGAGCGCGGTTATGCGCGATCCGACGCCATCCATCCACGCCCCCAACCGGACATTCCCATGCAGGACCGCCCCCTCGGCAGCACCTTCGATAACGCTGTTGCGACGCAAAAATTCGGTGTTGGCCAGCCCGTCCGGCGCAAGGAGGACGACACCCTGGTCCGCGGCAAGGGCACCTATACCGACGACATCAACCTGAAAGGCCAAGTCTACACCTGGATCGTTCGTTCGACCCACGCCCATGGCGTGATCCGGGGCATCGACATCGAAGCGGCCCGCGCCATGCCCGGCGTGCTGGGTGTGTGGACCGGCGCCGACCTCGCCAAGGCCGGCTATGGCGTGTTCACCACCGGGGTGCCGCTGAAGAGCCGCGACGGCAAACCGGTGTACCAGACCAACCGCCCGCCCCTGGTCACGGACAAGGTGCGTTTCGTGGGCGACCCCGTGGCCTTTGTGGTCGCCGAGACCCTGGCCCAGGCGCGCGACGCAGCCGAGGCCGTCGTGCTCGACATCGATCCGCTGCTAGCGGTGACCGATGCGGAGGCCGCCACCCAGCCAGGCGCCCCGCAACTCTACGACCACATTCCCAACAATGTGGCGCTCGATTTCCACTCCGGCGACACCACCGCGGTGAATGCCGCCTTCGCCAAGGCTGCCCACATCGCCAAGCTCGATATCGCCAACACCCGCCTCGCGGTGGTGCCGATGGAGCCGCGCGCCGGCATCGCCGTCTATGACAAGGCCAGAGAACATTTCACCATTCACGCGCCGACCCAGGGCGTCGCCGGCAACCGCACCTCGCTCGCCAAGAATCTCAATTTGCCGAACGACAAGGTCCGCCTGCTGACCCACAATGTCGGCGGCTCGTTCGGCATGAAGAACATCAACTATCCGGAATACATCTGCATCCTGCATGCGGCGCGTGAGCTCGGCCGCCCGGTGAAATGGACCGACGAGCGCTCGACCAGCTTCCTGTCGGACAGCCATGGCCGCGCCCAGGATATCCACGCCGAGCTGGCGCTGGCCGCGGACGGCGAATTCCTCGGCGTGCGGGTCTCCGGCTACGGCAATCTCGGCGCCTACATCACCGGCGTCGCACCGATCCCGCTGTCGCTCAACATCGCCAAGAACATCGCCAGCGTCTATCGCACGCCTCTGATCGAGGTCGACATCAAGTGTGTCGTCACCAACACGACGCTGATGGGCGCTTATCGCGGGGCCGGCCGGCCGGAAGCCAACTACTTCCTCGAACGCCTGATCGATTGCGCGGCTGACTCGATGAAGACCGATCGGCTGGCGTTGCGGCGGCGCAATTTCGTCAAGCCGACACAGATCCCCTACGCCGCCGCCAACGGCCTGACCTACGACAGCGGCGATTTCCAGGGCGTGTTCAACGATGCGCTGAAACTCTCCGATCATGCGGGTTTCGCCAAGCGCAAGCGCGAAAGCCGCAAGCAGGGCAAGCTGCGCGGCATCGCGGTCGGCTCGTATCTCGAAATCACCGCGCCTCCGGGCGTCGAGCTCGGCAAGATCGAGTTCATCGACGACAATACGGTGCAGCTCGTGACCGGAACGCTGGATTACGGCCAAGGCCATGCCACGCCGTTCGCCCAGGTGCTGTGCGATCGCCTGGGCGTGCCGTTCGACGCCGTCAGACTGGAGCAGAGCGACAGCGACATCGTCCATACCGGCAACGGCACCGGCGGCTCCCGTTCGATCACCGCAAGCGGCCAGGCCATCGTGGAAGCCGCACAGCTGGTGATCGAAAAGGGCAAGACCGCAGCCTCCTACGTGCTGGAAGCCGCTGAGGGCGATATCGACTTCAGCGAGGGACGCTTCACCATCACCGGGACCGACCGCAGCATCGGCATCATGGACCTGGCGAAGCGGCTGCGCGAAGGCGGTTTGCCGGACGGCGCCCCCGCCTCGCTCAATGTCGATCATGTCAGCAAGGAAGTGCCGTCGACATTCCCGAACGGCTGCCATGTGGCGGAGGTCGAGGTCGATCCCGACACCGGCGTGGTGCAGATCGTCGGCTACACCGGCGTCAACGACTTCGGCACCGTGGTCAATCCGATGATCGTCGCGGGACAGATCCATGGCGGCGTCGCTCAGGGCATCGGCCAGGCGCTGATGGAGCTTGTCAGCTACGACGACAACGGCCAGCCGGTGACCGGCTCATTCATGGACTACGCCCTGCCACGCGCGGGCGACATTCCGCCGATGACGCTCGGCGACCATCCGGCGCCCGCGACATCGAATCCGCTCGGCACCAAGGGCTGCGGTGAAGCCGGCTGCGCCGGCAGCCTCTCCACCATCGTCAATGCGGTGGTGGATGCACTCTCTGATTACGGCGTCACCCACATCGACATGCCGCTGACACCGGAACGGGTGTGGCGCGCGATCCAGGACGGGAAGAGCAAGACCACGGCTGCGTAGGCGGCGGGCCCCGGCCCGCTCCCTTCGCTCCTCATCCCGAGGAGCGGCCTCTTGGCCGCGTCTCGAGGGACGAGGCCCGTGCGGAAGCGCCCCGGCCTCATGGTTCGAGACGGCGCAAGAGCGCCTCCTCACCATGAGGAGAAGAACTACGCCGCAGCAATCTCACGCGGCTGATAGATCGCAGTGTGCTGGCAGTGCGCAATCGGCCTTTCGCCGTTCGCGACAATTATTCCATCCAACTCGACGAACCGGTGGCCCTTGCGCTCATAGTTGGCTGTGACCTTGGCACGCACCGTGAGTTCATCGATGGCCGATGCGACTCCGAGATGCTGAATCGTGCTGCCGACATGAATCCACGGACCGAGGATGGCGTTTTCCATCAAGGCCCAGTTCATGATCCGCAGCAGTGTGCCAGGATGAACGATGGCCTCATCGCGATAGATCGGCGCGGCTTCGCGGATGTCGCTGAGATATTGCGCCAGCGGCTCCACGCCTTGCCGGTACGTCGGAATGCCGAGCCATTTTCCCGGCTCATAAGAGCCGACATCCACCGGTGCGCGTTTCACCACCGGTGCCACGCTCTGAAAGTCGTCGAGTTGCAACCGCGGCGCTGATGCGGGCAGCGACGCGCGCCCCGTGGCGCACAGCTCTCCCTTGCTTTCGACCTTGAGGACAAGCCCGCCGTCGATCTCCTGCGCCGTCACCTCGGCAATCTCGCCGTCGTAAACCGGCTTCAGGAAACGTCCCTCCATCACCCCGCGTTCGAGAAAGCCGCGACCCCAAACCTCCACCGGCATGTGGCTCATATAGGCGAACACATCCACGCCCGGCACGAGCCCCCCGGAAAAGCCGAACCGGCGCGCCACGGTGTCGTCGTGCATCTTGTTTTCGGAGTTTTTGGCGAGGTTGTAGGCGGAGACCCGGTACGGCTTCAGTTCCAAGAGACCTTGCATGTTTCCTCCACGGATGACGTATCCGCTGTTCTTGTTGTCACTGCCCAATCGTACGCCAACAATCGGACCACGCAACCCTGGTCAAGTCGCCGTTTTTCCTCGCAATTTACGCTCCGCTGGGCTAACCCACGGCCGATGACGGACACCCCATCCCAAAGCCACATTTATGTCGACGCCGACGCCTGTCCGGTGAAGGACGAGATTTATCGCGTGGCGGAACGGCACGCCCTGCCGGTCACCGTGGTGGCCGGCGGCTTCATCCGGGTGCCGCAGCATCCGCTGATCGATCGAATCGCGGCCGGCGACGGGATGGATGCCGCCGATGACTGGATTGCGGAGCGGGCCCACAAAGGCGACATCGTGATCACCTCGGACATTCCGCTGGCCAGCCGCTGCGTCAAAGCTGGCGCCGAGGTGCTGGCGCCGAATGGAAAGACATTCACGGAAGATTCGATCGGCATGGCGCTGGCCGTCCGCAACCTGATGACCGACCTGCGTTCCAGCGGCGAAGTCACCGGCGGGCCCCGTTCGTTTTCGCCCCGCGATCGTTCGGCGTTTCTGTCTGCGATCGACCAGACCATCCGCCGCATCCAGCGCGCGCAACGAGCATAGCGTCAGGTTCGCATCGTATGGCTCCTCCCCTGATCCAGATGAAGGACATCGCGCTGACCTTCGGCGGCACACCTCTGCTGACCAGCGTGGAATTGAGCGTCTCCGCCGGCGAACGGGTCTGCCTGATCGGCCGCAACGGCTCCGGAAAATCGACCCTGCTGAAGATCGCGGCCGGCCTGATCGAGCCGGACCGGGGCGAACGTTTTGTGCAGCCGGGAGCGACCATTCGCTATCTGCCGCAGGAGCCGGATTTCTCCGGGATGGCGACGACGCTGGCCTATGTGGAGGCAGGTCTCGGACCGGGCGACGACCACTATCAGGCGCATTTCCTGCTGGAGCAGCTCGGCCTGACCGGCGACGAAGATCCCAACAGTCTCTCCGGCGGCGAAGCGCGCCGGACCGCCTTGGCCCGTGTGCTGGCCCCCTCGCCCGACATCCTGCTGCTGGACGAGCCGACCAACCATCTCGATCTCACCACCATCGAATGGCTGGAGAGCGAACTGAACAGCCGGCGCAGCGCGCTGGTGCTGATCAGCCATGACCGGCGCTTTCTCTCCAATCTATCGCGCAGCACGGTGTGGCTCGATCGCGGCCAGGCGCGGCGGATCGAGCGCGGCTTCAGCGCCTTCGAGGAATGGCGCGACGAGGTGTTGGCGGAAGAAGAACGCGACCAGCACAAGCTCGACCGCAAGATCGTCGCCGAGGAGCACTGGCTGCGTTACGGCGTCTCCGGCCGGCGCAAGCGCAACGTCAAACGCCTGTCCAACCTGCATGCGCTGCGCGACCAGCGCCGCGACTATCGCGGCGCCGTCGGCCAGGCAAATCTGGCCGCGGCCAGCAGCGAAAACTCCGGCAAGCTGGTGGTCGAGGCCATCGGCATCGCCAAATCCTTTGGCGAACGAGCCATCGTCAGCGATTTCTCGATTCGCATCCAGCGCGGTGACCGTGTCGGCATCGTCGGCCCGAACGGCGCCGGCAAGACCACGCTGATCAGCATCCTGACCGGCGCGGCAGAGCCCGACAGCGGCAAGATCCGGTTCGGCGCCAATATTGAGATGGCGACACTCGACCAGCATCGCGAAAGCCTCGATCCCAAGTCGACCCTGTCGGAAGCCCTGACCGGTGGCCGCGGCGACCATGTGATGGTCGGCGACAAGCCGAAGCATGTGGTGAGCTACATGAAGGACTTCCTGTTCACCCAGGAACAGGCCCGCACGCCGCTGGAAGTGCTGTCGGGCGGCGAACGCGGACGGCTGATGCTGGCGCGCGCGCTGGCGAAGCCGTCGAACCTGCTGGTGCTGGACGAGCCGACCAACGACCTCGATCTCGACACCCTCGACGTGCTCGAAGACATGCTTGGCGACTATACCGGCACCGTGCTGCTGATCAGCCATGACCGCGATTTCCTCGATCGCGTGGTGACGTCGGTGATCGCGCCTGACGGCCAGGGACGCTGGATCGAGTATGCCGGCGGCTACAGCGACATGCTGACACAGCGCGGTGCGGACCTGCAGCGCGAAGCGCCGAAGGCCGCGTTGGCCAAAGATACAAAAGAGCCGAAGCAACAGGCGTCGGCCGCGCCAAAACGTCGTCTCAGCTTCAACGACAAGCATGCGCTGGACACGCTGCCAAAAACCATGGCGAAGCTGCAGGCCGAGATTGCGAAGCACCAGAAACAACTCCACGATCCGGCGCTATATGCCCGCGATCGCAACGCTTTCGACGCGGCATCGGCGGCCCTTGTCGCCGCGCAAACCAAGCTGCACGAGGCCGAGGAGCGCTGGCTGGAACTCGAGATCCTGCGCGAGGATATCGAGAACGGCTAAGCACGGTTTGCGCAGCGAGCCGCTTCGATCCGTCGCAGCCGCCGCGATTTAGAATCCATCTTAGATCGATACTAAATCTTGTTGCCCGAAATGTCCTTACGGGCCACCCCTACGCTGGTTATGACCATCACGGCGACGTGATCTGAGTCAGTTTCTGGGGGCTTCTACGGCATGACTTCAAGAGGTTTGCGTGTGGCTGGATGTCTGTCCGGCGTTTCCCTGTCGGTTCTGCTTGCCAGTCTCGTGACGACCTCCGCCACGGCTCAAACGACATCCGGCGGAGCGCAAAATCTGCCGCCCGTCGTGGTCGAAAAGCAAAACCAGGCGCAGCGCCGGGCCAAGCCGATGCGCACCCGTCAGGCGACGGCCGCCCGCGCGTCCCGCGCACCGCGCGGACAGGGCAGCGCGGCGCGGTCGACGGCCGCCTCGAGCGGAGGTGCCATCGAAACCGCGACCGGGCCAGTGCGGGGCTATATCGCCAACCAGAGCGCCACCGGCACCAAGACCGACACGCCGCTGCGCGAGACGCCGCAGTCGATCACGGTCGTCACCGCGGACCGCGTGCGCGACCAGGGCGCCACCACGGTGCAGGAAGCGCTGCGCTACGTGCCGGGCGTGTTCGCGGATGCCTACGGTCCGGACTCCCGCGGCGACTATCCGCGGTTTCGCGGCCAGGACCCCAACATCTATCTCGACGGCACCCGCATGGTGAACGTCTACACCTTCAACGAGTGGCGGCCAGAACCCTATACACTGGAGCGAATGGAAGTGCTGCGCGGCCCCGCCTCGGTGCTGTACGGCGACACCTCGACCGCGGGCCTGCTCAATCTGATTTCCAAGCGCCCGCAGGAGCAGGAGTATCGCGAAATCGGCGTGCAGTACGGCACCTTCAATCGCAAGCAGATCCAGACCGACATGACCGGCAAGCTCACCAAGGACGGTGAATGGCTGTACCGCTTTGTCGGCGTGTTCCGCGACAGCGATTACCAGACCGATCATATCAACGACGACCGCATCGTGATCGCGCCGTCGCTGACCTGGCGGCCGACCAAGGACACCAACTGGACGGTGATGGGCACCTACCAGAAGGACAAGAGCAAGGTGGGGTCGTTCTTTCCAATCGAAGGCACCTTGTATGCGGGGCCAAACGGCCGCATCCCGGTCAACCGCTTTACCGGCGACCCGACCTTCGACCGCTACCAGACCGAGACCGGCGCGGTGTCGAGCCTGTTCGAACACAGTTTCGGTGACGTGCTGAAGCTGCGGCAGAACATGCGTTTTGCCCATGTCGAGGGCATCTACAACTTCACCTATCCGGATGTGTACGGCGATCCTGCCAATCCCTTCGTCGATGCGGAGCGGCGCTCGGTCAATCGGTATGTGTCCGGGCGCAGCACCACCAAAGACAGCTTCACAATGGACAACAACGCCGAGCTGAAGCTCGCGACCGGTCCGGTGGAGCACAAGGTGCTGCTCGGCTTCGACTATCGGCGGCTGCTGGAACGCGCCAAGTCGGGCTACTATCTCGACACCACGCCGTTCGATCTCTACGCCCCTGTCTATACGCCAGTCATGGCACCGGAGCTGACGGGCGAGCCGCGCACGCTGCAGAGCCTGGCCGGCATCTACGTCCAGGACCAGATGCGGTTCGGGCCATGGCGCGCGGTGCTGGGCATGCGGCAGGATTTCGTCAGCAGCGATGTCGCTGATGCGCCCAAGCAGAACGACAAGGCGACGACAGGCCGCGCGGCGCTGATGTATGACCTGCCGTTCGGCCTGACACCCTACGTCACCTACGCGCAGTCGTTCACCCCGATCTTCGGCAGCCACATCTGCGTCGACTACTGCAAGCCGCAGCGCGGCGAAATGGTCGAGGTCGGATTCAAATATCAGCCGAACAAGCGCCTGGCCATCAATGGCGCGCTATTCGACACGACGGAAAACAACAGACTTGCCAGCGGTCCGGACCCGGAATTCTCGGTTCAGATCGGCAAGGTCCGCATCCGCGGCGTGGAGCTCGAGGTGCTGTCGAGCGTCACCTCCGATCTCGACCTCATCGGCACCTACAGTTATCTCGACGCCAAGGTGCAGTCCGGCGACAACACCGGCAAGCGGCTGGAAACCGTGCCGGAGCAGCAGGCCTCGCTGTGGGCCAAGTACCGGCTGAGCGCGTTCGGCCTGCCCGGCCTTACGCTCGGTGCCGGCGCGCGCTATATCGGCAAAACCTGGGATGGCGTCGACAATTTCAGCACGCCCGACTACACGCTGTTCGATGCCATGGCGCGCTATGACACCGGCCCCTGGACCTTCCAGGTCAACGCCACCAATCTCGGCGACAAGCGGCACGTCACCACCTGTCTCGCGCGCGGCGACTGCTTCTATGGCGCGCGCCGCACCGTGCTCGGCAACGTGACGTATCGGTTCTAAATTTTTGTTTGACGCGTTTTCTTTGCGCGAACCGGTATCCACTTCGCTGGAAAACGCTATCCGCCCACCAGCCGCTGGAATTCCTTATCCAGCGCATCGCGGAACACTTTGATCGGCTGCGCCAGCCGGCCGGCCGGTGGGCGATGCACCACCCAGGCCCGGACCGCGGGCGTGAAGCCCGGCACCTTGACGGTCTTGAGCCGGTCGCGATGCGGCGTCTGCTTCAGGGCGACCGGCGTCACCACGCCGACGCCGAGGCCGCGCGCCACCAGCGAGAGCCGCAGTTCGACATCGAGCGCCTCGACCGCCACGTTGAACGGCAGATGCGCGGCATCGAAGTGACGCTTCAACGCGAGGCGAAAGCCGCAGCCATCCTGATTGATCACCCACGACAGCCGCGACAGATCCTGCAGGGTGACCGACCGCGGCAGCTTCATGTCGCGCGCGACCACAAAAATAACCGGCTGGGCGCCGAGATCCTCGCCGATGAGTTCGCTCGGCGGCGGCACGCCATCGGGCAGGCAGATCGCCGCCGCATCCAGTTCGTTGCGGACAACCCGCGCCGCATGATCGGGCGACCAGCCCGACACGATGCGCACCGCGAGCGACGGAAACGCTTCGCGCAGCACATCCAGCGGACCCGTGAGCCCGCTCTCGGACAGATACGGCGTGATGCCGAGGCGAAACTCGCCGCGGACCTCGCCGTCTTTCGCGAGGCCCGACTTCAAATCATCGAGCGATCGCAGCACGCGCCGGCCATGTTCATAGGCCTCGCGTCCCGCCGCGGTCGGGCGCAGCGGCTTCGACTGGCGGTCGAGCAATTCGGCGCCGAGCAGGTCTTCCAGATTTTGCACGCGGCGCGTGACGCCGGGTTGGGTGAGATTGAGCCGTGCCGAGGCCGCGACAATCGAACCGGTTTCGACAACCGTGACGAAGGCCACCAGGTCATTGGTGTTCATCAGTAATCCGCATATTGATTATCAACATATTTCAATTGTCGCATATTATAGCGGCTGCTTAAAGGGCCTTCACGCTCATGTGCGAGGCCCCAATGACCGTTTCCGAAACTGCCCTCTGCGCCGCCCCCCGACCGACCGTCACGCGCTCCTTCATCTGGCTCGGCGCGATCGCGACCGGCATCATCGTCACCAACCTGTTTGCGCCGCAGATCCTGGTCGGCCTGATCGGGCCGTCGCTGGGCATGAGCGCGCAGGCCGCCGGGATGATCTCGACACTCACTTTGCTCGGTTATGCCTGTGGATTATTCCTGCTGGTGCCGCTGACCGACATGTTCGAGAACAAGCGGCTGATCCTGCTGACGCTGGGCGGCGCCTTAGCCGCCGCAGTCTGCACCACACTTGCCCCCTCGGGGACATTGCTGCTGGTCGCGGTGTTTCTGCTCGGCGGCTCCTGCGCCGCGATCCAGATGCTGGTGCCGCTGATCGCATCAATGGCAGCTCCCTCCGAACGCGGCCGGGTGATCGGCGAGGTGATGGGCGGCTTGATGGTCGGCATCCTGCTGTCACGGCCGCTGGCGAGCTTCATTGCCGATGCCTGGAGTTGGCGTGGCTTCTACGCGCTGTCGGCAGGCGCCATCGCAATCCTGACCGGCGCGCTGAGCCTGCGCCTGCCCTCGCTGCAGCCGACCGCGAAGGTGAGTTACATCCGCCTGCTCGGCTCGTTCTGGACACTGCTGCGCGACGAGCCGGTGCTGCGGGTGCGGGCCTGGACCGCGGCGCTGGTGATGGCCGCGTTCACCGCCTATTGGGCGGCGGCGGCCCTGCGGCTGTCGACCGCGCCGTTCGATCTCGGCCCGCGCGGCATCGCGGTATTTGCACTGGTCGGCGCCGCGGGTGCTGCGGCAACCCCGCTGGCCGGGCGACTCGGCGACCGCGGCTGGGCGCGGCCGATACTGATCACGTCGCATGCCCTGATCATCGGCTCGCTCGCACTGTGCGCTCTCGCCGGCTATCTCGACACCCAGTTCGCGGCGCTCGTGACATTGAGCATCGGCACCGTGCTGTTCGACATCGCCGTCACCAGCGACCAGACGCTGGGACGCCGCGCGGTCAACCTGTTGCGGCCGGAGGCGCGCGGTCGCCTGAACGGACTGTTCGTCGGCCTTTTTTTCATTGGCGGCGCGATCGGCGCCGCGGCGGCGGCGATCGTCTGGCCGCTCGGAGGATGGACGGCAGTGTGCGGCGTGGCCGGAGCATTCGGCGTGCTGGCGCTGATCACCGACATCGTCACGACATCAGGAACATCGTGACTCGCACGTCGTCCTTCGCCTCAATTCGCCGGGCACGCCGCCCCGGTTTTCACCCAGGCCTCGACCAGCGCACCGGCTTGCGCTTGCGTGCCCGGCGCGGGAGCGCGGCCATACCCCGGCGCCCAGGCCCAGCCGACCAGCGTATCCTCGCCAATGTGATGGATCAGGTCCTCGGGCTTGCGGCCGCCATTGCGCGCGGGATCCTTGAGCTGGGTGCAGATCTCGGCCAGCGTCTTGCCTTCCCATCCCATCTCGCGTGGCGCGAGATGCCATTCCGGATGCCCCGGCATGCGCCCCGGATCAAAGTTGGCGTTGCCATGACAGGTCGCGCAGCGCATCGCCGGCAAGCCATGACCGTCGGCGCCGCGTTCGACCGGCGGCTGGTGCAGCCGGCTGAGGTCGCCCTGGCGCGGGCGATCGCCGGCGGGATGACAATTGAGGCAGCGCGGATGGGTCAGGACCTTGCCGAGCTCGTTAAAGATCGCCACCGATCGCTTGTCTGCATCACCGATGGCGGCAAAGCTCTCCGGCGCCGCAAGACCACGCGATGGCTCGGGGACCAGCGCGTATGCCGTGAGCATGCTCATCAAAAGCGCTGCCGCGGCGAGAGCTACATTGATCCAGACGTCAGACTTCATCCCTCGCTCCCGTCCACTAAACCAGGTAGCGCTTCGGATCGGCCAGGATCACATCGCGCACGGCCTCGTGATATTTGATGTAGCCGGTGCAGCGGCAGATGTGGCCATCAAGCGCATCCGCAATGGTTGCCTCCAGGTCAGCGCGGGCAACGGGCGTCTTCGCCAGACGCTCCAGCAGAACCTGGCCCTCGTTCAGGAAACCCGCGGTGCAATAGCCGCACTGAAATGCGAAATGAGCGATGAAGGCCTTCTGCAGCGCAGTGAGCTCGCCGTCCTTGGCGTGCCCTTCGACCGTGCGGATCGCCTTGCCGTCGAAACTCGCGGCCGGCAGGACGCAGGTCGGGCTGGTGGAGCTGGTTCCGTCCGGGTTGTCGATGATGATCGCGCAACTCAGGCATTGCGCGGCGCCGCATCCGAACTTCGTGCCGGTCATCCCCAGATGCTCGCGCAGGAAATCGTTCATCGACAGATCGTCGCGCACGTCCGTCGGACCATGAGCGCGGCCGTTGATGGTGAGGCCCAGTGTGGTCACGCGAGAACTCCCTTGAGGGTGCTTTGGGTCACCGGCAGCGATTGAAAGCGGTGCCCGGTGGCATCGAAGATGGCATTCAGCAGCGCTGGCACGATGGGGATCATCACGACCTCCGCCATGCCCTTCGGCGGTTCGTCCGGTGTCAGCGGCTGTAACATCTCGATCTCGAGGTCGCGCAGCGGCAGGTCCGATCCACGCGCGACGAGATACTGCCCGAGATTCCATTGGCCGTTGCCGGGACCGCCTTCGTAGGGCGGCAACGTTTCAAGCAGCGCATAGCCCACCCCCATGGCGAAACCGCCCTGCGCCTGTCCCAGCACCACTTCGGGCACCAGCGCCTGACCGCATTCGAACACGCTGTAGGCCTTGGCAATGCGCAGTGCGCCAGTGGCGCGGGCGATCTCGACACGGACCAGCGTGCCGCACATCGAGGTGTAGACGGTGCCGATCCGGTTGTTGTCGGTCGGCGGGAATTTGACACTGGCGCGATCGATGCGTTCGAACGTGCCGCCGCCCCGGCGCACGGCCAGTGCATCGATATCGGCCGTCCATTGCTGTCCGAACACCGGGAAGCGCGCCCGCGACCACGCCCAACGGGAGAATCCGTGCGCGATCGCTCCCGTGGCGAAATTGCGCGCATGCGCCCTTGCCGCAAGCGCTGGCAACGACAACGGCGTCAAGCCGGAGAGAACAAGCTGTCCATTGGTCCAGCGCGCCTTCTCCCATTCCCCGGCCCTTGGATCGCTCGGTGCGATGCGCCAGAGATCGAGCGCCGCCGGCCACAGGCCGAAACGGAAGATGACACGCGCGGCTTCGGCCGCGGCATGGGTTCCGACATGCGCGCCGATCGAGGCGCTGGTGGCCGAACTGATCGATGGCACCCAGCGCGGATTGCGGGCCGCGGCATCCTGGCTCTTCTGATCCATGGTGTAGGGATCGCCCGACGTGACAAGCGCCAGCGCATCGAAGCCGCCGACCTGCGCCACCGCGACCTCGTCCGCGACGCCACCGAGATACGCACCCACGCGGTTGGCGAGGGCCGTGCCGATGCCGTTGCCCATCTCGACGTGATCGCAGAAGATCGCAATGCGGCCCTCGGGATCGATTTCGACCCGGCCCAGCGAGCAGTCCGCGCCGGTGCCGTAATCCTTGGTCACGCAGGCAACGCCGGTGCCGACCAGCGTTCCGCCTTGTTGCGCATAAGCCTTCTCCAGCTTGCGCCGCTGCCAGATCGGATGCGCCTCGAGCTTGTCCAGGATCTCCGTGGTGCGGACCGAGACGCTGTACGGATTGCCCGTCATGGTCCGTCCCTCGGGCCTGAGCGCATTGCGCCGCCGGAATTCGATGGGATCGAGCGGCAGCGCCCTGGCGACTTCGTCGACCAGCACTTCGAGTGCGGTCATGGTCTGCAGCGTGCCGTAGCCGCGCATCGAGCCCGCTGTCACGCCGCGCGTATGCAGCGCGACCGTGGTGACGTCGACTTTCGGAACGTCATAGATGCCGATCGCGGCGGTTGCCGCCACCGTCGCCACGTTGGGAGAGAAGTTGGCCAGCCCTCCGCCGTCGAGCACATGATCGGCGGCAAAGGCCACGATCTTGCCGCTGGCCCGATCGACGCCGATCCGCGACCGCATCTTGATCGGGTGACGCTTGATGCCGCCCTGAAACTGCTGATAGCGGTCATGGGCCAGACGCACGGGCCGGCCCGGAAGGAACATCGCCGCCAGCGCGACATAGAGAATGAAAGGCGTATGGTCGCGTCCGCCGAAGCCGCCGCCAACGTAAGCGAACTGCGCGTTGATACGCTTCGGCTTGAACGGTGCACGCGCCTCCCCCAGGAGATGAGCAATCGATTCCGCCGCTTCATAGGGCGACTGAACGCCGAGCACGAGTTCCAGTTTCCCGCTCCCGCTGTCGAACCAGGCAAGACCGCACTCCGGCTCGAGAAACATCGGATCGACGGATTGCGTTTCAAACTCGCGGTCCAGCAACAGCCGTGACGGATCACTGGCGTCGAGCTCGGCGCGAATCTTGTCGCCGAGGATCGCGGCCTTGCCGTAGTCGGGCCTGGTTTCCTTTGCCAGAGGCGACCACACCGGCAGCGCCGAATTCTGCAGGCGTCCCGGGCTGACCCAGCCGGCCAGGATCGGGGAATAGACATCGGGCGTATCCGGCGTCGCGCCGGCGACACGGGTGAAGCGATACGCCCCATAATTGGGAGCCGCGACGGGCCCGGTTTCCTCGCCGAATTTCACAAAGGTCCCATCGCGCAGCGCCAGCCGCGCCCGATCGAACGCATCGAACTGCTCGAACAGCAACAGCGCCACCGGCTGGCCCAGATACAGCGGCGTCTTGCCGGCCGGGCAGAACAAATCGCCGGTATAGAATTCGGGCACGCGGCTGTTGATCCTCTCCAGATCAGCCGCGGTGACAACGACCGACGGCTTGAGAGCGCCCGTCAGGCGCGCAAGATCGAGGCCGATAAAAACGTGCGTCGCATCCGGCGCACGGACCAGCAGCGCGTGCGACGTGTTCGCCGGCCAGCCCGGAAGATCGGCGGCACGAAAATCGGACGCATAGAGTTTTGCCCCGGTCACCTTGGCAACGCCGTCGACCCGGCCTGCGCCATTGACGGCCGGATTCCAGGTGTGCCGCCCCGGCAAGGTCTCGCGGTCGGCGAAACCAGCCTGCCCGGCCAATCCCAGACGCGACATGCTCAACGCAATGCCGCCGGCCGACATCCATTTCACAAGCTCGCGGCGCGAGAGCTGCATGCTTTTCATCTCCAGGACGCCGTCGCAAATGCAACAGTCGACATCAAGTGGCAACACATCACGGACTGCAAAACCGCCGAGGGCCGCGCCTATTTCAAGTCGGCGATGGTCGCGGGCCCCGGCCCCGGGGTCACCAACGTCGGCCACTGGCGCGACCCGAACGGCACCACCGGCGGCAGGAACGGCGTCATGCCTCGTTTGCCGCTTTCCGCGATGATCGCAGCACGGGCATCGCCGCCCATCAGCTCATAATCCATCAGGTGATAATTGCCGAAGAACAGCGCCCCCACCGAACGGTCTGCGATGATGCGGGTGAGCGACTCCAGCATGTCGGCCTGGGTGGTCGTGAATGAAATCGTCTCGATCAGCAGCAGCCGGTCGTTGATTGCATCGGGTCCGAAGAACTGGGCCAGCACGCCGAACAACACGTTGTTCTGGCGCGCCACATAGATGGTGTTGCTGGCCGCATAAGTCTTGTCCCAGTCGGCCCCGAGCATCGTCTTCCAGTCGGCCAGCACAGCCATCCAGTGAGCAACCTGGGTCTGCGCCGCCCAGGCGACATTCTTCGCCAGATACGGGGCTTGCGTTTTGCCGAAGGCTTCGAGCGCGGCGAAGGTGATGACACCCTTGACGACGCAATCGTCCATGAAAGCGAGATTGTTTTTCAGAATGGTGCGGTTGTTGTTGCGCCAGTCCGGTGGCATCGCCGTCGCATCCAAGCCATCCAGCGCCGACTGCATCCGGCTGCGGTATGCCAGCATCGAGCCGCGCCAGGACGTATTGGCGGGATTATCCAGATACGGCCCAACAACCTCGGCCAGCGCCATCGTGCTGTGGCCGACTGATTTCAGAAGCTGGTAGACAACGGGAACCTGGGGAGCCTCGAGCGGCGCCTGTCCCGGGCGATAGAGCGTAAACCGGCCGCCGCTGCCGGAGAACAAGCCCAGGATGACGGGATGCTTGGCAAGAATGTTCGCCTGGAAGATTTTCAGCGCATCGCCATACAGCTCGAACATGCCAGTATTCAGCGCCAGCACATCCTTTGTCGCGATGTCGAAAGGCGTGACCCGGACCATGCCGGCAATCGGCGCGATATAGGGCGGTAGTGCCTGGGCGTTCGCGACCACGGCACCTTCCAGCAGCATCGCGGCGAGCAGCAGCCCCCGATAGCACGTCACGCCCCAACTCCTTCGCTATGCAGTGAACTGCACAGATGCGCGCGTACCAGTTAAAAATCCGCCATCGTTGCCACGATCGCGGCAGGAGTTTGCGCTCAGTGAGAAAGCAGGGCCTGCCTTTTCCGATGTTGAGCGAAACAGCCCAGAGACTTTTCAAACAGACTCCAAATCGCGCTGCCCAGAATTCTGGCGCCAGCCGACAAGACTGTTTGGGTAGTGTCGGTGGTCAGATCGCCGAGATCGCCAAGTGTCTCGAGTTGCGTTGTGCCGTCGGTGCACCGGCCCTGGCGCAAGGTCAAGGTCACTGACCGCCGTGCCGCGGTCGACTTCGCGGCCTGCATGCGCGAACTCACCGACGTTCACTTCCCCAAGGCAGAGCGCATTCGCGCCCGGCGTCTCGCGGACTGTGGTATGTATTCTGCAGCAGATTAGCCGAGCGGCTCCTCGGCGAACAGGAGTTGGGATGAACATCGTAATTTTCGGGGCAAGCGGGCGTATGGGCCATTTGCTGGTGCAACAGGCGCTAGACCATGACCACGAGGTCGTCGCTTATGTCCGCGACGCCACAAAATTGCGCATCATCGATACCCGGCTCCGTGTCGTCGTTGGGACACTCGACGACGACACGGCGATCGAGCAGGCGACTCGCAGCGCCGATGCCGTGATCGAGGGCGTCGGCGCCGTGAGCGACGGTACCCGACGCATCGTCGCAGCCATGCAGCGCACCAACGTTCGCCGGCTGGTTGCCGTTTCGACCTGCAGCGTGCCGGATCCGGCCGATCTGCCCGACCTCAAGTTCAAGGCGCTCGTCGCTTTCGTGAAGACGGCCGCGCCGGGCCCTTACGGAGAAATCCGGCGAGCGGCAGAACTGGTCCGCGCATCAGGCCTCGACTGGACCCTGGTTCGAGTGGCCAGGCTTGGCAACGGCCCCGCGACCGGCCGGATCAAGACCGGTCATTACGGCCACGGCATCGTCGACCTCTCCATCACCCGCGCCGACATGGCCGCGTTTCTGTTGGCTCAAGTGACAGACCGCACCTACCTTAATCAGGCACCGGCAATCAGCAATTGAAGTGGCCGCTATTCCGCCGCGAAATGGACGCCTGCGCCGACATCGCACCGATTTTTACGGACGAGCATGAGCCCTTCGAGGCGCTGGCGAATGCTATCGCGCACCCAAGCGATTGCCGCCGTCGCATCGTCAAAAGACATCGCCGGCACACCAAAGAGCTTTTCGGCGTTCATGCGGCTCACTTCCTCGAATGACTCCGCTGGCACCACGGTCGCCATCCCCATGACGAGAGATTTCACGCGCTCAGCATTCGCCTGGAGCCACGCTTTCGCTTCCTTGGCACCGCCCTCCGGTCGCTCCAGCGAGCAGCATCCGCAAAAACTCGTAGTGTGACGAAAGGCTCGCGTCGATCGAGCCAGCGGTTCCATTCGGAGAAAAAACCGATTTGATCATCAAGCGCCGTGGTACCAGGCATGACAGACAAAACAAGCGGCCACTGTGTCAAATCGTGTCGGATCATCTCGAAATTCCCTTGGTGTTAATGGGAGATTGGTCATTCCGTTGGCGTTGAAGTGTTGTCGGGCAGTCCAGCGCGAAGATCGGGCAAAATCCGGCGCAGCAGCAGCGTCGCGATTACGAGAGCGGTGCTCGCGCCGATGTAGAATATCGGCCAACCAATCCAGGCGATGACGTTGGCGAGGCCGATCAGAAGCAATGTGGCAACGAGCCTGCTTGCACCGTAGAGCACCGCGTAATCCGTCGCCGGCTGAGTGCCTTGTGCCCAGCCGAGCGTCGTTGCGCTCAGGATGACAAAGAACCCGCTCGTTCCTGCGTTCATCAGGATTGCCCCGACCAGAGCGGGCGAGGCTTCGTGCCACCAAACACCGGCGATCATTGCAGCGGAAGCGAGAAGGCAAATAGCGGCGAAGACGAGGATGGCGATACCCGAACCACTTCGGCGCACGATCGGAATGGCGATCAGCGAGGCTAATAGACCGCAAAGCGGTGCGCCGGTGCCGACGATCCAGCCGATTGTCTCGACCGGCACGCCAAGGTCCACCAGCATGATACGATTGAAGAAGGACAGCGCAACCATGGAGCAGGTAGCAAGCGTCAGGAACGCTATTCGTAGCCGCATGTCGTGTTTGCGGATCACAACGAGAATGTCGGGGCGCAGCCCTTGTGAGCGTCCTGCCGGGCGGTCCCATGTGCGGTTTAGCACGATCGGCACGGTTGCTAGTGCCGAGACGGCCGCGCAGATATGGAAGGTCGCAGTCCAACCAAGTTGACTCGCCGTCGCGACAAAGACGCCTCCGCCCAGGATCGCGCCAAGCCCCAGCGCAGCAACTTTCAAGCCCCCCGCAATCGCCCGATGCTGGGCCGGAACACTCGCCGTCGAAAGTGCGTCGAGAGCAACGTCCATCGTCGCAGCGGCAAAGGCGATAAGGATTCCGAGTGCGAGAAGCACGAAGGGCGGAAACCTTTCGCCTTGCGCGATAATAAGCAACGTGCAGACGATGACCGCCTGCATCGGCACGATCCAGCCGATGCGAGGCGCTGAACGGATAGGGCGAATGGCATCAATGATAGGCGCCCATAGGAATGTAAGACCGAACGGGACCAACATTAGGAAGGCCCAGCCGATCGACGCGAGATCAATACCGCGCGCCCGCATCAACGGGGGCAAACCACCCTGCATCAATCCATAGATCAAGCCGAAAGATGCATAGAGGATCGCGGTGGACGCGAGCAGCGGCCAGACCGGACCAGGTAGCCCGTCCGCGCTCGACACCCGGACAGCGGAAGAAGGAGACGCTGCCGCGTCTCCCAGGACATTGGGACTAGACATCTATGGCCTCGCCTCAAAACTGAAACGAGGTGCCGACACCGATCGTTCGACCTAGCCCAACGGTTACTGCCTCAACGCCGGGACCGTAATAGGTGCCTACCGCTTCATAACGCTTGTCGAAAATGTTGTTCGCAAAGACATAGAATTTGGCGGAAGCGCCGTCCCAGCCTATACGCGCATTGGCAAGACCGTAGCTGTCGAGATTGTAGTTGTTGCCAACGTCGGCCGCCCGTTTGCCTACGAACTGGTATGATCCTGACAGATAGATTGTGCCCTGATTGATACCGATCAACGAGGCGTCAGTGCGATATTCGGCACCAATCGACGCCGTTATTGCTGGGACGTTCGGAACCTTGTTACCAGACTTCGCACCCGTCCAAGAACCAATGGGGACGTTTTGCAACTCCGCGTGTGTATATCCGATACCGCCCTGCAAGGAGAACTCCGGCGTGAGTTGGAAACGACCTTCGATCTCCGCTCCGTAGGTGTCAAAATCGAGGGCTGCCGTCTCGTAGGTCAGCAGCGACCTATTCATGACGTAGAGATGGCCATCCTTGATGTTGTTATAGAAGATCGCGCCGTTGAGAGTTGCCCGACCGTCCAACAGCGTGGACTTGAAGCCTGCCTCGTAGCTCCAACTCATTGAGGTCGGGAAGGAAGGCTCCATGCGACCTGATGGAAGATTGCTGCCATTCCAAGCGTACCCGCCGCCGACCGCGCCCCTACCGACCGTTGCATATGCCATGAAGTTTGGCGACCAGTCATAGCTCAGGCCCAAGCGCCCGGTCAAAAAGGTGTCCGAGAAGGATGAATCCTGATTGAACGCTGCCACCGTTCCAGGCACCCCGCCGCCGGTGTAACGATAAGTGGCATCTGCATCGAGATGAGTGAGGCGAAGCCCCCCAAGCGCCCTAAGACCGCCAACGATCGGCACGGAGGCGTCCGCAAACGCCGCATAGCTATTAACCGTCAGCTTGTTGTTCTGCTGACCGCTAAAGACCGAAAAGTTAGGGAGGGAGAAATTATTTCCGTCAGTTGAGATGTTGGCGTCTGATCGGAAAAAATTGACGCCGGTCGTCCATCTGGTTTCTGAATCTTCCAGCGAGGAAAGGCGAAGTTCCTGATAATAACGAGTTTCGTCGATATTTCCGGTATAAATGTCCTGGGTTGGATTATTGAGCGTGGAAGCGGGGACGCCCAAGAGTTTGCCGAAGATAAGGCTATCGGTCATATCGAGCTTTTGATGGAAGTTATTCCGTTGAATGCTCGAAAGAGACGTGAAGCGGAAGGCGTCGAAATCGTGATCGATGCGCAAATTACCGCCATAGTCCTCGCGATTGAAATCAGGGTGCGTATTCAGCCCATCACAGGGAAAGCAAGGCGCGCTTCTCAGAACAAAGCGCGGCATCGAGTCGTCGGACCGATTGTAGTTGAACGAGAAAAGGACATTGGTGCTTGCATCGGGAGTGAACAATAACGACCCGCGAGCCGCGCCGATGTTAGATTCCCCGTCCTTGCCACCGATGACGGCGTTGCCGAAATCACCATTGCGGCCGTTGTAGCGCAGAGCCAGTCGGCCGGCGAGAACGCCATCGATCAGCGTTTCATTGGCGGTGAGTTGTCCCATTCGCCAACCGTTGCTGCCGAACTCTGTCCCGATCGTAAGTTCATGGCCGAAGAAGGGGCGGTTGGGGATATAGTTGATCGCTCCGCCTTGAGCGTTGAGGCCGTAGAGTGTTCCCTGCGGACCTCTCAGAACCTCGACGCGCTCCATATCGAGGGTCGAGGGTTGTATCCCGTAAGCCGACTGCGGAATTTCGTCGATATTGTAGGAGATCGACGTATCGTTCGGCGATAGGGGCGAGAAAGACCCGACACCACGGATGTTGCCGCTATTCGTGTATTGTCCCCCTGACTCCAGATACGTGAAGTTGGGCGTCCGCCGAGCAATGTCCGCATTGGACGACAGGGGCGATACTTCCGAAAGATTTTTCGGCTCCATGACAGATATTGCGACAGGCACTCGTTGCGCATCTTCGGGCCGCTTTTGCGCTGTCACCACGATAGTTTCTAACTGAGTGACGCCCGATTCTGTGCCTGCTCCGGTCGCATGATGCACAGTTGCACGGCTACGGGCAGATCGCGCCGTTTTACCGCCAACACGTCGCGGCGCGGGTGTTGATGTAGAAGGCGACGCCACGACAACAGGGGGCAGAGCGTGAGCTTGAGGCTGCGAAGCCTCCTGTGCATTAGCGGCGTCCGGTGTCAGTGCCGTCGAACCGAATAGCACTCCGACCACTGCCGCTGCCGACCGAAACCTCCCAACCCGGCCACTCACAACCCGATGGCGGGCCGCCTTCGTCGGCAAGACAGTAGATTCGTCTTCTATCGCAAATTCCTTCTTTCTTCGCATCGTCATGATTCCTTCGCGCCGGATTTTCCCGCGTTCTCCCCATGAGGTGCTCGGCCGTCGCTAGTGCGAGCCAATCGCACTATACGTACGTTCAGTCAATTGACTATATATACAAATCATTCTAAGATGCGACTCATAAGGGGCCAGCAAAGGAAGCGCAGGAGCAACCCATGCCGGAATTGAAACCGATCTTCTCGACGATCGACGCCCGCGATAAGCTGCTCGAAGCAGCGCTTTCGGCCTTTGCCGAATTAGGCTTCCATGGTGCTACCGTCCGCGACATCACCCAACGGGCCGGCGTTTCCCAAGGGCTGCTCACCCATCATTTCGGAGACAAAGAGCGGCTTTGGAATTTAGTCGGCGAGCGTGTCTCGGAAGACTTTCTCGAATATCTTGGACCTGCTCTTGAGGTCGAGCAGGTCGATGCCGAGACAATTCCAACCATTCTCGCAGCCTACATGGGTTACTGGCGCGACCATCCATCGGCGCTGCGCTTACAGATTTGGCGTGTTCTAGGCGCACCGGAAGCGGAACGACGCACCCGTGTCGAACGTCTCAACCGACGCATCGTACCGATTTTCCTTCGGGCACAGGAAGCGGGCTTTATCCGCAGCGATGTTCCGGCCGGGCAAGCCATGGTGACGGCTGGCAGCGTCATTCAATATCGCCTGCATAGCCAGCTCGAAATGCAAGATGCAGTAAGCGTTACGGGCGATGCCCTACCAGACGACGCAGAATTCTTGCGATACGCTTTCAGCCTTATCGCGGCACGACCGGACGAACGGTGACGTTGATGGGATCGCCTCCCTCGCACGTCGATCGCAAGGCTGCATGGTCGATCTTTCTGGCAGTCTTTGCGATTGCGACGAGCGTTTCCTTCGTTTTCGCTATCCTTCCCGCAATCGGTCGATCGCTTGGATTAAGCGAATTCAGCTTGGATTGGTGGTCGCTCCCGCTGCGCTCGTTTTCGTTCTGACAGGCCCCTTGTGGGGACGACTGAATGTCAGGATCGGTCAAAAGCAGACCATCGTTCTGTCCCCGATCGCGGCGGCCGCCTCGACGATTGCATTTGGTTTGGTGATAGTCCTTCGGCTTAGCGATGAGCTTTCCACCACGGCAACCTTTCTCGGTCTTGTGGTAGGAAGGATGGGGCTTTCCCTATTCGCCGCCGCCATTCTTCCCACGGCGCAAGCCTACATTGCCGATACAATGGCGCACGAGCATCGCACTGCTGCTTTGGCTCAGATGGGTGCGGGTTTTGCGCTCGGTTTGGTTGCGGCCCCCGGCATCGCTGGCGCTACCGCGAGCTTGGGGCCGTTCATCCCATCCTCGTAATCGCGATGATCCTCGCAATCGCTACGTTGGTAGCAATGTGGGGGCTGGCACGGACCGAAAAGCTAGTTGCGGCACATCATCATGCTGGCGAACGGACCAAGTTCTCGCGAATCTGGTCCCTGCTTTTCATCATCATGCTGTTCTACACCGTTTATGCCGCTCTGTTGCAGGTCACAGGTTTTCGCATTCAAGACCAGTTTGACCTGCCTCCAGAGGCAGCTTGAACGTGATCGCATCAAGACGGGTGGTGAGCAGAGTTCACCAGCAGACCGATCATCACCCTGTCAACGACCCCGCCCGATCGCACCACGCCAGCGCGCCCCTGCCCGCCGCCATCCCCGTCGCGAAAGAGGCCTGCAACAGATAGCCCCCGTCGGCGCTGCCGGCACCGTGTTGATGAGCTCAGCAAGTTCGCCGTGGGCGATCGCGCTCTCCGGCAGCAGCGCAATCGCAACCGACGGCAGCCCCAAGCCTTGCGCAGAAACGCCGACAGCGCTTAGGTGCTACGCTGGCCTGGTCCAGGCGCCCCAGCCAGGCACGTAGATCAGCAGCCGAAAACCCGTCGAATGCCGGCCGGGATTCCTGTCGGAACACTCATCGTTGCTGATCCATTCGTTCAGATAACAGTGACCGATCGGAGGTTCAGCTCCGGCTTCGACCAAAAACCCGTGTCCGCATATTTCGCGAAAAGATCAGGAGGAATGCAGGCCTGGCGAGGCACGTATTCCACATTTTGTCGAACCGTGTGGAGCCCGGGCATTCCAAGGTGCGCGTCGTATTCCGGCTCCTCGAGATCAAGACCAAAAAAGTCATGATCGAAGGGTTCCTCCCCGAGCTCAAAATAGAGGCGCTTGATTGAACTCCTTGGATCGCGAGCCAACACCTCATAACGAATGATGATCAAGTTTGCGGCGTGCTCGCCGAACCAGGCTTCCCGAAGCGTGCTCCACGTCTTGCCGACGAGACCCGTGTTGGAATTCATCAGCGAATCCGCGCGAGAATAAACCGACTGCGAAAGCTTGAAACCGAACATGCCGGACAGCTGGGTCGGGTTTTTGTTGAGCATCCTCTCGACGCTATCGATGATCCATCCGACCTCTCGCACACAACAGATCACCCGTGACGCGGGAAACAGCCTGGCCAACAAGGCCATTTTGCCTGTCCATGCGCGATTCGTATCCATGATCAGCTTGTTTTTCGGCAGATCGTGGTAGTAGGAAGAAAACACCCCACTCAGGAGCGCTTCGCGCCGCGCATCGTCGAATTGACTCCTGAATTCATTCTTGTCGCTGATAGCTTCCTGCATCACGCCGCAGAGCATTGACAGCGGACTGGTCACCGACGCATGAATTATCGGATTCTGCTGGAGTATCGCGGCAAGCATTGTCGAGCCGGAGCGGGGCAATCCGGAGATAAAGTGAATTTTTGAGATCATGTGTCCATGTTCACTTTCACGCGGTGTGCCGTTGCATGAGATCAAGCCATGCGAGAATGGCTATTCGTTCTCCTTTTCGGCTTGTGCATCGATTAGTGGGTTACATGTTGAGCCAGGCTGAAGGCCGTTTGGCTGCTGCTGGCTACCGCAGTCGGATCCATCGGAATGGCGCCCGAGGCTCCGAAGCCTCCAGAATTGTCGAAGTTCGTCGCCGTGGCTGCCACCAATCGGAGGATCTGGGCATCAAGAGAGTTGGCAGTGGGGTACAGCAGCTGTGCGCCAATTCGATCGTTCTGATCCAACGTTCGATTGTTCGCCGTCGCCGCGTCGTACATGATCGAATTCGGGTCGGAATTGTCGGCCAATCCGAGGGCATGGCCGATCTCGTGAAGAAGTAATTGATCGAGAGTGGCATCGGTGCCGGAATAGTTCAAACTGCCGTCGCTCCCCGCGACAAATGAATCATCGGCAGGATCTTCCAACCTAACCCGAGTTCGCGGATTCGCGCTGGAAAATCGCGATTTTGCGATTTTTTGGCGAGTTAAGTCTTTGATCTGCAAAGGGTGAGGTGTCCGGAATCGGCCGAAAACGGCTGTAGTGAAGACCTACCGGATTCCCAATGACGTGACGGTGCGGATAGATTCGCAGCGCCATGTTCCTGCGACGCACCGAGCGAAAGAAGAACGGCAAGACGCACAGCTACTGGAACGTTGTCGAGAACAAGCGTCTCGATAACGGGCGAGTGGTGCAGCGGCATGTGCTGTATCTCGGTGAGATCAATTCCTCGCAGGCAGCGGCGTGGCGCAAGGCGATCGACGTGCTCGACGAAGACGCCGGACATGCGCGAACGTTGTCGCTGTTTCCGGAAGATCGATGCGAGGCGATCGCGGGCGATGCGTCGATCGTCCAGCTACGCCTGTCCGAGATGCAGCTTCGACGTCCGCGGCAATGGGGCGCCTGCTGGCTGGCCGGACAGTTGTGGCAGGAGCTTCAGCTCGATTGGTTCTGGGCAGAGCGGCTGCCGCCAAGCCGCAAGAAGACGAGGTGGGACCAGATCCTGCAGGTGCTGGCAACCTACCGGCTGATCGCGCCGGGCAGCGAGTGGCGGCTGCATCGGCAATGGTTCGGTCAGAGCGCAATGGCCGATCTTCTGGGAGCAGACTTCGGCCTCGCGGAAGAGCACAAACTCTATGCCTGCCACGATCTGCTGCTCGCGCATAAGGAGGCGCTATTCTCGCATCTGGTCGGGCGTTGGCGCGATTTGTTCAATGCCGACTTCGACGTGCTGCTGTACGATCTGACCAGCAGCTACTTCGAGGTCAACGCATCGGACTTGCCGGAAGGCAGCAAGCGCCGCCACGGCTACAGCCGCGACAAGCGGCCGGATTGCCCGCAAGTGGTAATCGCGCTGGTGGTGACGCCCGATGGCTTGCCGTTGGCTTACGAGGTGCTGCCCGGCAACACCGCTGACAACAAGACACTGCGGATGTTCCTTGCCAAGATCGAGCAGCAATACGGCAAGGCGCGCCGGGTCTGGGTGATGGATCGTGGCGTGCCGACCGAGGCCGTGCTGGCCGAAATGCGCCACAGCGATCCGCCAGTGCAATATCTGGTCGGTACGCCGAAGGGACGCCTGAACCGGCTGGAGAAGCATCTGCTGGACAAGCCCTGGCAGGACGCGCGGGAGGGCGTGCAGGTCAAATTGTTGTCCGAGGACGGTGAGCTCTACGTCTTCGCTCAAAGCGCCGATCGGATCAGTAAGGAACGCGCGATGCGCCGGCGGCAGCTGAAGTGGTTGTGGAAACGGCTCAGGCAAATCGATGCGATGGAGATCACGCGCGAAGAATTGCTGATGAAGCTTGGCGGCGCGCGATCCAAAGCGCCGGCGGCCTGGCGTCTGGTCGATATCGAGATCGACAAGCAGCGCCCGAGCTTCAGCTTCGCACTCAATCGAAACAGATTGAGAAAGACCCGACGTCGCGAAGGCCGTTATCTGCTGCGCACCAACCTCGCCGACAATGACCCCGCCCAGCTCTGGCAATACTACGTCCAACTCGTTGCCGTCGAAGAAGCGTTCCGCAATCTCAAGGGCGACCTGGCGATTCGTCCGGTGTTCCATCAAGACGAGGTCCGGATCGAGGCCCACATCTTCATCGCCTTCCTGGCCTACTGCATGCAGGTCACGCTGACGCGCCGGCTTCATGCCCTCGCATCGGGCTTGACCGCACGTCGCGCGCTCGAAAAGTTCGCCGCCATCCAGATGATCGACGTCCATCTGCCGACCACAGATGGGCGCGAGATCCTGCTCACCCGCTACACCCATCCCGAACCGGAACTGCAGCTCCTGATTGATCGGCTGAAGCTCCGGCTGCCACCGCAACCGCCGCCCAGGATCACCACAGCCGCCGTCAACCAAGCCAGCCGCTGTAGTGAAGACCTTTCGAGCTAAGCCATTGATCTGGCTGATGTCGACCCTTCAAAAACCCGCCAATCCGCGAAGACGGGCTAATGACGGCACCGGGCTGAATTGAGCCGCCTTGCGCCCGGAAACTCGTATTGCCGAGAACGCCTGATGTTGGTGTTTGCAAATCGCCCCAACCGATACGGATATCGGATGTGCTCGCGTCGTCGACGTTTTCGAATGTCAATCCCGTAACGGCCGACCAGACGGCAAACGCCTTGGCAATGGTCGCCTGGTATTGCGCGTCCATGGAAGAACTGAAGGGCGATGCGTCGGGGCCGGGGCCATTGGCAATGCTCCAGGTAATGACCTTGTGATCCCACAAGGCGCCTTCGAGCACCACATTTCCGCCCCCTGCCGCAGACAACGGCGCAATTGCGCTCTGGTAGGCCTGCCAGCGCGCCCGCTCGGCTGCGTCCGCGGCAGCGTTGTTTCCATAAGCGCGGTCATACTGTGCGACGACGTCGATCGAGGATCCAGGCGGCTTTGCGTAGGCAGAGCTGGCCAGTTCGTATCCATCATAGTATCCCGTCTCTTCCGCGGACCAGCCGGTGCCCGCGTCATCAGACCCGAATAGCTCGTCATTAGTTCCATAAATATCGATCGTCGCATTCTGCGCGTAGATCGGATCGTACGATCCGGTGACATAAATCTCACTGCCAGATCCACCAGTTATCGCGGTCTCATGACTGTCGAATATGTCGCCGACCGTTCCTGCCTCAATGTGAATAACGTCGTGGCCGTTTCCTCCGGTAAAGATTTCAGAGGACTTGCTCCCCTCTCCAGTTGCCCAGATCGTGTCCCCCGAAGCATCGATGTAATTGGCTGCACCATAGATGGTTGCGGTGGTGTTGCCTGTGCCATAATTGATGTGAGCATCTGTAACATGATCCGCTTCGGACAAGCCGCTCTGATTGATCGTCGCGCCAGTTCCCAAATACAGACTATCGCTGTTTCCCGAGGCGTTTACGGTGTCGCCGGCTCCACCGTCGATCGTGTTGCTGGCACCATTGATCGTCTCCGATAAATTGTTGCCAATGGTCACGGTGTCGTTTGATCCGTTAACGATATCGCCGCCGCCGGACAGATTGATCGCATCTCCGCTCCCGGCATTGATCGTGTCGCCACTCCCGGCATAGATCGTATCGCCGCTTCCAGCGATGATCGTGTCTCCGCTTCCTGTAATCGTGGCGGTGGTATTATCGCCCAGGTGAACGGTCTCATTGCTAGCCGTAATGATATCGTTCGATCCGGTAACGTAGATCGTCTCGCCGCTGCCTCCATAAATATTGTCGCCGCTGCCATAGATCGTTTCGCTAAGGTTGTTGCCGCCAAACACGATCGAGTCACCCGAGGCGATCACGCTATCTCCAGTTCCCCCGACGTCGATCGTGTCTCCGCTTCCGCCCACCGTCACGCTTTCATTGGAGCCGACAACAACCACCTCATTTGAAGCATTAACCGTATCGCCCGTCCCGTCGACGTAGATCGTGTCGCTGCTTCCACTCACCGTGACCGTGCTGTTGCCCGCGAGATCCAAGGTGTCATTGGCCCCCGAAACAACGAAGCTCGTATTGGCTGAAGTTGCGATCGTATCGCCGCCGCCGCTGACCGAGTAGCCCGAGCCACCGAGCAGCCCGAGATAGTCGCCCGTGCCGCCGAGGTTGACGGTGTCATTGCCACCGGACAGGTTGAAGCTCGTGTTGGCCAGGGTCGCGATCGTGTCGCCGCCGCCGTTGACCGAGTAACCCGAGCCGCCGAGCAGCCCGAGATAGTCGCCCGTGCCGCCGAGGTTGACGGTATCGTTGCCACCGGACAGGTTGAAGCTCGTGTTGGCCAGGGTCCCAATCGTGTCGCCGCCGCCGCTGACCGAATAGCCCGAGCCGCCGAGCAGCCCGAGATAGTCGCCCGTGCCGCCGAGGTTGACGGTATCATTGCCACCGGACAGGTTGAAACTCGTGTTGGCCAGGGTCGCGATCGTGTCGCCGCCGCCGTTGACCGAGTAACCCGAGCCGCCGAGCAGCCCGAGATAGTCGCCCGTGCCGCCGAGATTGACGGTATCGTTGCCGCCGGACAGGTTGAAACTCGTGTTGGCCAGGGTCGCGATCGTCTCACCGCCGCCGCTGACCGAATAGCCCGCGCCGCCGAGCAGCCCGAGATAGTCGCCCGTGCCGCCGAGACCAACAATATCGTTGCCGCCTGCAAGATTGAACGAGGCGCCACTCGCCGTATCAACGGTCTCCCCCGATGCGTTGACGGAAATATTTGTGCCGAGAACTCCGATATAACCACTGCTGCCATTGATCGTCGTCGAGGTGTTGCTTGCGAGATTGACGATGTCGCCGACCGGACCATTGCTGGTCATCGTGGTGGCGCTGTCATTGTTGACGACGTTGCCGGAGCCGCTTTCGACCAGCACATAATCCGATCCGTTGAGGCTCAGGGTGTCGTTGCTGCCGCTTTCCGCAACCGAACTGTGGGCACCCAACGTGATCGAATCGCCGCTGCCGTTGAGGGTGAATGAAACCCCGTTGAGCGTCGCAGCCGACTCCCCCGATGCGTTGACCGTGACATTGGTGCCGAGCACACCGAAATAGCCGCCGCTGCCGTTGATCGTCGTCGAGGTGTTGCTGGCGAGATCGACGATATCGCCAACCGGGCCATTGCTGGTCATCGTGGTGGCGCTGTCATTGTTGACGACATTGCCGGAGCCGCTGTTGATCCGGACATAGTCCGACCCGTTGAGGCTCAGGGTGTCGTTGCTGCCGCTTTCCGTGACCGAACTGTGGGCGCCCAACGTGATCGAATCGCCGCTGCCGTTGAGGGCAAATGAAACGCCGCTGAGCGTCGCAGCCGACTCCCCCGATGCGTTGACCGTGACATTGGTGCCCAGCACACCGAAATAACCGCTGCTGCCGTTGATCGTGGTCGAGGTGTTGCTTGCGAGGTCGACGATATCGCCGACCGGACCATTGCTGGTCATCGTGGTGGCGCTGTCATTGTTGACGACATTGCCGGAGCCGCTGTTGATCCGGACATAGTCCGACCCGTTGAGGCTCAGGGTGTCGTTGCTGCCGCTTTCCGTGACCGAACTGTGGGCACCCAACGTGATCGAATCGCCGCTGCCGTTGAGGGCAAATGAAACGCCGCTGAGCGTCGCAGCAGAATCCCCCGATGCGTTCACCGTGACATTGGTGCCGAGCACACCGAAATAGCCGCCGCTGCCGTTGATCGTCGTCGAGGTATTGCTGGCGAGATCGACGATATCGCCGACCGGACCATTGCTGGTCATCGTGGTGGCACTGTCATTGTTGACGACGTTACCGGAGCCGTTGTTGATCCGGACATAATCCGTCCCGTTGAGGTTTAGGCTATTGTTGCTGCCACTCATCGTTACCGAGCTGTTAGTTCCGATACCGATGGTGTCGCTGCTGCCAGTAATAGCCGCACCGGTACTATTGCCCAGAGCGATCGTGTCGCCAATTGCATTAACCGTCTCGCTACTCCCGGACACATTCAGCGTCGAACCGCTGTCGGCATCGAGAACTACAGTCGCGTTATTGCCTGCCACTGTGATAGCAGAGCCGTCGCTGCCGAAAACCTTATTGCTGTCACCAGTAACGGTCGCACTGCTATCGCCTAAAATTACAGAGGCATTTGCAACGCTCAGAACATCCGGCCCACCAGTCTCGTTATTCCCTAAAACAGCTATTGTCCCACTGGGGCCAATCGAGACGGTGTTTCCTCCCGATACATCGAAAACCATCTGATTGCCGGCACTCGAATAGTCCTGCCCGCTACCGAACAAAAAGACGGCCGAGTCACCAGAGCCGTCTGAAACAGTCGCGCCGTTATTTGTTACACTTATACTGTCCTCACCCTTTGCCGGAGTGATTATCGAGGCTCCAATATAATTTATCAGCGACTGCCCAGCAGCACTCAATGCATTATACACACTTCCGGAGGTCGTTCGTATTGCTCTTGCATCCTGCACCACCTCATCTATCGCGCTGTCGGAGTTGACCACGCCGACAGCCCCGCCGTTATTTGCGGCGCTGGTGATGGGCTGAATATCATTCGCATGCCAGACCGAGTTTGGGCCAAAGTACTGATACCCCGTGCCGGCTTGACCAAGAGTGTCAGATCCCGCCATGACCGGCCATTCTGGCAACGAGCTATTTTGGGACGGACTGACCGTGACATTCGCCGCAGTCGCCGTGTTGTAGACAAAACTCAGACAATCGTTGTTGTTCCTGACACTATACGACTCCTGACCACTGCTAATTGCCGTAAGCTGTGAAGCAATGAAAGTTTGCACATTGTCGACCTGCTGTTGAGAAAGGCTGAACGAAGTCGCAATCGCTTCGCCTGTGTCAGTCGTATACAGCCCACTCGATCCGAATACCTGGTCCAGAGCGGTTTTCAAAGAGGCCTGCGTTACGTTTCCTTGTGAATCAAATTGCAAAGGCCCTCAAGTGGCAACCGCCTAACGGCGCCAGCCCCGTTGGGGTTTACCGCCGCTAAGAAGGGGGCATTTTGCGCGCTGTTAGCATACAGCCCGTACTCGTAGTAGGTCGCCGATCCATCGGATAGCACAAGTATGAACGCGGCGTGCCCGAAACCGATCGACGCCCCATCGGAAGCGACATTGTAGTTCGGAAGCACAACAGGAATCAGAGCACCGTTTGCCATTTACTTTTCCTCGGTTGACTGATTTGGACGCGCGCACATTTCATGGATAACGTTGATGACTGATGTTGAATCTTTTTTCCATCTACACGATGAACTGTAGAATTTCTCTTTCGCGATGAATGCTCCATTGCCGTCGATAAAAAATAGGCTGTCGAGGTCAAAAATATAAACGACAGGAGCTTGGTGCTTCTCGACGAAGAATGAGTATTCATGCCGCGCGCAATAGTTATCGCCGCCAATACCATGGCAAACTTCGAACTTGTTATCGGCTAATTGCCGTATGCGTTCGTAACCCGTCGCAACCGCTTCCTTCGTCGTTTCGACAATATGTTCCTCGCAATTCTTCGGTCGGCCGGTCAAACGCGGAGGAACGATGTCGGTGACGAATTGCCTGACGGGGACGAGCGTGTTTTGAACACCCTCGATCTCCAGCCCAACAGCGTCGTCTGGAGAGACAAAAACGATCTTGTATTCGTCAAAGTGCGACATATCCAAAGGCTGCGCCGTGTAGTAAAGGCCCGCGAAATTGATCTTGTGCTTGAAGTCGAGCACGCACCCCAGGACAAAATGAGAGGGAGCATCGAGAGGTCGGAAGTAGGTGCTGTACGATTCGACCTCGCCCCTCGTTCCACCCCCCGGATAGAATGTTCGCGAAAAGGAGCGAGCTCGCTGCTGACATTCGCGGGCGAATTCGTTCGCGACCGGAAGCAACTTGTGGCATTGCGAGTAGAATGACGACTCGGCGGCCGTCGCAATCTGACTGCAGCAAGCAAAAAACAGGGCACTCACGAATTGTGCGAGATTGATGTGCGCGCTACGTGCTCTCATGATTGAAGCGGCCTCGGTTATCTGAATAGAATCCCGGCGTCGACGAGAGACCGATGAACATTACCATCCCCGGATTCGATGCAATGCTTCTGTCGTGAGCGCTGTAACAAAAGCGCACAGACTAACGAAGCCGCAAAGAATCCGCGACCTCGATAGCCGGCGAACGCCAAGCATTCGACTGACCCCGACAAGCAATGCTGAGGAGATGAAAGATAGCTTAGACAGCCGCTGCCGCCAGTCAGCTAGACGCTGACGCGTGGTTCCACCCGCTGTTCAAACTCTTAAAGTTGCGTTGCGACATGAAAAAACCTGCGCTTTTGAGTCACAGACAAAGGCAACATGACTTATTGTCGCAGTTGAGCATGTGCCTGCGGCAATTTGCAACCCCGCGATGCACCCGCATTTCGAAATATCTACGGTCTCTCGAAATATTGATCGGTGAGACAACTGTAAGCAAATTTTTCTACGGCGGATGCCCTTCGCAGAGAACCAAGCCACCGACTATTTCTCTACACTTGGCAAAATTCAGCTCTGCAGTATCGAGCACCAATGATCTGTTCGTGAATCCACCGCGATTGAGTTTCCGCCGCACATCAAACTCTTGGTGTCACTCAATCGTCATGCTTTTCACAACGGGCCGACCCCAACGCACCCTGCCCCGCGGCCACGCCCGTCGCAAACGACGCCTGCAGCAGATAGCCGCCTGTCGGCGCCTCCCAGTCGAGCATTTCGCCGGCGACGAACACACCGGACAGACGTTTCAACATGAAGCTGTCGTCGACCTCGCTCCATGCGATGCCGCCGGCCGTCGAGATCGCGCGCGCCAGCGATGCCGTGCCTGTCAGCCGGACCGGGACGGCGTTGATGGTTTCGGCCAGTTCCACCGGCGACAGCGCCGAGAGACTGCGGCCATCCGTGATCGCGCTCTCCTGCAGCAGTGCGATGGCAACAGGCGACAGCCCTGTCGCCTTGCGCAAAAAGGTCGATAGCGATTGCTTGTTGCGGGGACCGGACAGCCGTCTGACGAGATCTAATGTTGCGATATCCGGGCGCAGCGCGATCTTCAGCAGAGCCGATCCGGCTTGCGCGATCTCCTCGCGCAGCACCGACGACAGCGCGTAGATGCCGCCGCCTTCGAGGCCATCGCGGGTCACCATGATCTCGCCGCGCGTGGTGCGCGCGCCGAATTCGAGCGCTACGCCCTTGAGCGGGCTACCCTCGAAACGATCGCGGAACATCTGCGACCAGGCGACAAGGAAGCCGCTGTTGGCCGGGCGCAGCGCCATGACCTCCACGCCGCGCGCCTGCAGCAACGCCGACCATCCGCCATCGGAACCGAGCCGCGGCCAGCTCGCGCCGCCCAGCGCCAGCACGACGGCGTCGGCGGCGATGGGCACGGGACCGCCGGGACTGTCGAACACCAGCGCACCATCCGGCGCCCAGCCGGTCCACCGATGCCGCAGCGCGATCTGGACGCCCGCCTGATCGAGACGACGCAGCCAGGCGCGCAGCAGCGGCGACGCTTTCAGCGCTTTCGGAAAGACACGACCGCTGCTGCCGACAAAGGTCGGCTGTCCCAGACTTTCACACCAGGCGCGCAGATCGTCAGGTGAAAACCGCGCAATGGTCTCGCGCAGCCATGGCTCCGCCGCCCCGTACCGCGCCATGAACCGGTCCAGTGGCTCGCTGTGGGTCAGGTTCAACCCGCCCCGCCCGGCCATCAGGAACTTGCGCCCGGCCGACGGCATGTGGTCGTAGACGGTGACGCGCGCACCACCGTTCGCCAGCGTCTCCGCGGCCATCAGGCCGGCGGGACCGGCGCCGATAACGGCGACGTTGAGCGAAGGGCTGGGCATCAGGAGCGCGCATCAGACATCATGGTGTGCGCGTTATCGACCGGCACGGCGCCGAAGCCAAGCAGGTTTTTCGCAGCAAGCCCCCGCCGCCCGCTCCGTCAGGCGCTTGAAGGCAAGTCTCTTGCGAATGTAACGAGCATCAGCGATTTGGCGTTACGCCGCAAGGGGTGGACCTATGGATGATGTGGTCAACTTTTTTCCGCGCCCGTCAGAAAGCCAAGCGTGTTTTGCGAGTCGAGAGGCCGCCGCACTCTCGGTGTCATCGCCCGGCGACGACCGGGCGATCCAGTATCCCAGGACATATGCGGATACGACGGAGGTCACCGCCCTGCCGTTTTTGCTTCAACGTTCAAACCATTGGCCGCGTCGCCTACTGGGTCGTCCGGTCGAGCCGGACGACGACACTGAGTATGTTGCGACGATCTCGGCTGCAACGACAACGGGGCGGTGGCACAAGCCACCGCCCCGTGAAGTCTCACATCACAACCAGGATTTTCCGGACGATCAGAAGATCCGCATCGCGTTCTTCAGTGTGATCCAGACGCCCCAGGCCAACGGGACGCCGACAAAGGCCCAGAACAGCAGCGCGGGCGCATCGAAACCGCCCTTGCCGATGCCGAACGAGCCGGACGGCCCTGATGTCGCGCCCTTGGTCGCGGCCTGCAGCTTGGCGACCTCTTCATTGCTCATGTACCACTTCGGATCGACCGGCTTGATCAGGTAGTTGCAGATCAACCCGGCGACCAGCATGGCGCAGAGAATATACATGGTGGTGTTGTAGAGCTGGTCGCGCGGCACGCCGGCGGCGAGCTGCGCTTCACGGATGTAGTTCACCACCACCGGACCGATGATGCCGGCAGTCGACCACGCCGTCAGCAGCCGGCCGTGGATCGCGCCCACGAACTGGGTGCCGAACATGTCGGCGAGATAGGCCGGCACGGTGGCGAAACCGCCGCCATACATCGACAGGATGATGCAGAACGCGCCGACGAACAGCAGCTTCGATCCCATGGTCGCGGCGGTCGGAGCCAGCGCATACAGCGCAATGCCGAGCAAGAAGAACGTGAAGTAGGTTTTCTTGCGCCCGATATAGTCCGACAGCGACGCCCAGAAGAAACGGCCGCCGATGTTGAACAGCGAGATCAGACCGGTGAAGCCGGCCGCGATCGCCGCGATGGCGACTTTCTGTTCACCACTCAGCGCGTTGAACTTCAAGTCCGGCAATCCCAGCAGGGAGCCGGCGAAGATTTCCTGCAGCATGGGCGACGCCATGCCGATCACGCCGATGCCGGCCGACACGTTGAGGCAGAGCACCCACCAGATCAGCCAGAACTGCGGCGTCTTGTGCGCGTTGTTGAGATGCACATGATGCGTGGTGATCATGCTCTTGTTTTCGGCGGGCGCGGTCCAGCCGTCCGGCTTCCAGTTGCTCGGCGGCAGGCGATAGCGGAACGCGCCGATCATCATGAACACGAAGTAGATTGCGCCCATGGCGAGGAACGTCTCCCAGACACCGACCGAGGTCGGGGTCTTGAAGTAGTTCATCAGCATGTCGGCCAGCGGCGCGCCGATCATGGCGCCGCCGCCGAAGCCCATGATGGCCATGCCGGTGGCCATGCCGCGGCGATCCGGGAACCACTTCACCAGGGTCGACACCGGCGAGATGTAGCCAAGGCCGAGACCGACGCCGCCGATCACGCCGGAACCCAGCCAGAGAATCCAGAGCTGATGGGTATAGACGCCGATCGATCCCAGCACGAGGCCGCCGCACCAGCACAACGCCGAAACGACGCCCGCCTTGCGCGGACCGGCCCGCTCCAGCCAGCCGCCCCACAGCGCGGCGGAGAGGCCGAGGATGACAAAGAACAGGGTGTACATCCACCCCAGACTGGCCACGCGCCAGTCGCAGGTGGTGGTGAACAGCTCCTGCACGATCGTCATGTCCGGGCACGCCTTCGGCGCGCTCAGGCCGACGGCACGCGACAGGGGCAACCAGAACACGCTGAAGCCGTAGGCCATGCCGATGCAGAGATGAATGCAGAGCGCCGCCGGCGGCACCAGCCACCGGTTGAAGCCCGCGGTTGCAATGATGCGTTCGCGATCGAGGATGCCGACGCCCGCACCGGACATCGTCCCCGTGTTTTCAAGAGAAGCCATCGATTTTATTCCCCATGACAGCCACCCTTTGTTTTTTGTGGGCGGTCTGCAGCCAGTTGGTGTTAGTGCGTCCCTGGTCTCCTCAGCGCCGACATTGCGGTGCGAACGAGTGGATCCAGCCCCTCGCCCCCTGCCTCCCAATGCGCCAGGATCGCGGAGCGCATTCGAGGATCCCAAAATTTATTGATGTGGTCGGCAATGCCCGGAACCGCCTTGGCCTCGCCCTGACTCTTGAAGAAAGCGCCAATTTGATTGGCCATGTAGATCAGCCTGTCAGGCGACATCGGTTGAGGCTCCCGCCGTAATACGCTGTGAATGGGTAAATACCTCGAAGCCATCGGCCCGGGCAATTGCACAAAGGGTTATATTGGCCGCCTCGGCCATTCGCACTGCGAGCGCTGTTGGCGCCGACACCGAGACGATGACGGACGCCCCCATCGCCGCTGTCTTCTGCACCATCTCCACCGACACGCGGCTGGTCAGCAGCACCACACCATCCGCAGCCGGCATCGACTGGCGCGCCAGGGCACCCGCAAGCTTGTCGAGCGCATTGTGCCGGCCGACATCCTCTCGCAGCGCAACAATGCCGCGCTCCGGATGCCAGAATGCGGCGGCATGGACCGCACGCGTTTCGATGTTGAGTTTCTGCAGTGGCGACAAGGCCTGCATCGCGGTCATGACCTGGTGCGGCGCCACGTGAAGCCCCTGCCCGACAATGGCCGCGGGCCGAACCGCCTCCGCAATCGAATCGATGCCGCACAAACCGCAGCCGGTCGGTCCCGCGATATGCCGGCGCCGTTCGCCCAGTCGTGTCGCCCGCGACGATTCCAGCCACATCTGCACGTCGATGCCGTCGTCGAGAACGACGACATCGATCGAGACAATGTCGTCCTTGCGGTCGACGACCCCCTCGGACAGGCTGAATCCGACCGCGAAATCTTCCAGATCGGTCGGTGTTCCCATCATGACGGCATACGTACCGCCGTCATAAGACAGGGCAATGGCCGTCTCTTCCGGGATGGCACGGTCGCCCGCGCTGAAACCACCGTTCTCCCGCCAGATTTGCCGATGAGCGATATGAACGGTGTCAGCCAATGGTTACTCCGCCGCTTCCAGGGGCGCGATCCGACGTGAGTTGCGGGCCTGCTCGTCGTAGCTCTTCTGCCACTCGCTGGGACCGTTCGACGGTGAGATCTGCACAGCGGTCACCTTATACTCCGGACAGTTGGTCGCCCAGTCGGAAAAATCCGTGGTGATGACGTTGGCCTGGGTGTCGGGGTGATGGAACGTGGTGTAGATCACGCCCGGCGCGACCCGGTCGGTGATCTCCGCCCGCAGCGTGGTTTCCCCGGCGCGGCTCGCGAGCCGCACCCAGTCGCCATCACGAATGCCACGCTGCTCGGCATCATGCGGATGAATCTCCAGCCGGTCCTCGCTATGCCAGACGACATTGTCAGTGCGCCGGGTCTGCGCGCCGACATTGTACTGGCTGAGGATGCGCCCCGTCGTCAGCAGCAGCGGATAACGCGGGCCGGTGCGCTCGTCGGTCGGGACATATTCGGTGAGCACGAACTTGCCCTTGCCGCGGACGAAGCCGTCGATGTGCATGACCGGCGTGCCCAGCGGCGCCTTCTCATTGCAGGGCCACTGCACCGAACCGTGTTCATCGAGCTTGGCATAGGAGACGCCAGCGAACGACGGCGTCAGCGCCGCGATCTCGTCCATGATCTGCGAGGGATGATCGTAGTGCATGTCATAGCCCAGCGCCTTGGCAAGGCGGATGGTGACCTCCCAGTCGGCGAGCCCGTTGCGTGGCGTCATCACCTTGCGAACGCGCTGGATACGTCGTTCCGCATTGGTGAAGGTGCCGTCCTTCTCGAGGAAGGTCGAGCCCGGCAGGAAGACGTGGGCGTAATTGGCGGTTTCGTTGAGGAAGAGGTCATGGACGACGACGCATTCCATCGCCGACAGTGCGGCCACGACATGCTTGGTGTTGGGATCGGACTGAAGGATGTCCTCGCCCTGCACATAGATGCCCATGAAGGTGCCTTCGATCGCGGCATCGAACATGTTGGGAATCCGCAAACCCGGTTCCGGATTGAGCTTGACGTTCCACAAGGATTCGAACTGCTCGCGAACCGCGTCACCGGAGATGTGACGATAGCCGGGCAGCTCATGCGGGAACGAGCCCATGTCGCAGGCGCCCTGCACGTTGTTCTGGCCGCGCAGCGGGTTCACGCCGACGCCGGGACGGCCGATATTGCCGGTCGCCATCGCGAGGTTGGCGATCGCAATCACGGTGGTCGAGCCCTGGCTGTGCTCGGTGACGCCGAGGCCGTAATAGATCGCACCATTGCCGCCGGTGGCGAACTGCCGCGCCGCCGCGCGCAGATCCCTGGGATCGACGCCGGTCATGATGGCGGTGGCTTCCGGGCTGTGGTTCGGCTGGGCCACGAAAGCCGCCCATTCCTCGAACTCGCTCCAGTCGCAACGCTCGCGCACGAAGGCTTCATCGACCAGGCCTTCGGTGACGATCACATGCGCCAACGCGGTGAGCACGGCGACATTGGTGCCGGGCATCAGCGGCAGATGCAGTGCCTTGACGTGTGGCGATTCCACCATTTCGGTGCGGCGCGGATCGACCACGATCAGCTTGGCCCCCTGGCGCAACCGCTTCTTCAGCCGCGAGGCGAACACCGGATGGGCGGACGCCGGATTGGCGCCGATGATCATGACGACGTCGGTGTGCTCGACCGAGTCAAAATCCTGGGTGCCGGCCGAGGTGCCGAAGGTGGTGGAGAGGCCGTAACCAGTCGGCGAGTGGCAGACGCGCGCGCAGGTATCGACGTTGTTGTTGCCGAAGCCGCCACGGATCAGCTTCTGCACCAGATAGGTTTCTTCATTGGTGCAACGCGACGAGGTGATGCCACCGACGGCATCGCGGCCGTATTTCGCCTGAATGCCCTTGAATTTGGCCGCGGCAAAATTGAACGCCTCATCCCACGACACCTCCTGCCAGGGATCGGCGATGTTGTCGCGGATCATCGGCTTGAGGATACGTTCCTTGTGGGTGGTGTAACCCCAGGCGAAGCGGCCCTTGACGCAGGAGTGGCCGCGATTGGCCTTGCCGTCCTTGTACGGCACCATGCGCACGACTTCCTCGCCGCGCATCTCGGCCTTGAAGGTGCAGCCGACCCCGCAATAGGCGCAGGTGGTCACGGCGGAGTGCTCGGGCTGGCCGATCTCGATCACGGACTTTTCGGTCAGCGTCGCGGTCGGGCAGGCCTGCACGCAGGCGCCGCAGGAAACGCATTCGGAGCCGAGGAAACTCTCGCTCATGCCGGGCGACACGCGGCTGTCGAAGCCGCGGCCTGAAATGGTCAGCGCGAAGGTGCCCTGCACTTCTTCGCAGGCGCGGACACAACGCGAGCAGACAATGCATTTGGACGGATCGTAGGTGAAGTACGGGTTCGATTCGTCCTTGGCCAGCCAGTTCTCATTGGCCTTGCCATCGGATTTGGCGAACACATGGTTTTCGCCTTCATAGCCGTAACGCACATCGCGCAGGCCCACGGCACCGGCCATGTCCTGCAGTTCGCAGTCGCCGTTGGCGCCGCAGGTCAGGCAGTCCAACGGATGGTCGGAGATGTAGAGCTCCATCACACCCTTGCGCAGCTGCTTCAGTCGGTCGGTCTGGGTGTGGATCACAAGCCCCTCGCCCACCGGCGTGGTGCAGGAGGCCGGCGTCCCGGCGCGTCCCTCCACTTCGACCAGGCACATGCGGCAGGAACCGAAGGCATCGAGCATGTCGGTGGCGCACAGCTTGGGGATCTGCGTGCCCATCTCCATGGCGGCGCGCATGATGGACGTGCCCTCCGGCACCGTCACCTGCTCGCCATCGATGGTCAGCGTGACCATCTTTTCGGATTTCGAGAGCGGCGTGCCATAATCGGTTTCATGAATGAGCGACATTTGCGTGCTCTCCTTATTCCGCGGCCTGCAGGCGCGACGGGACCGGACCAAAGTCTTCAGGGAAATGTTTCACCGCACTCATCACCGGATACGGCGTAAAGCCGCCCAGCGCGCACAGCGAACCGAACTTCATGGTGTTGCAGAGATCTGACAGCAGCGTGAGGTTCTTCGACACCTCGATGCCGGCGCGGATCTTGTCCACGGTCTCGACGCCGCGGGTCGATCCGATCCGGCACGGCGTGCACTTGCCGCAGGATTCGATGGCGCAGAACTCCATGGCGAAGCGGGCCTGCCTGGACATGTCAACGCTGTCGTCGAACACCACGATGCCGCCGTGGCCGATCAGGCCATCGCGCTTGGTGAAGGCTTCATAGTCGAACGGCGTGTCGAATAGCTCACGCGGGAAATACGCCCCGAGCGGACCGCCGACCTGCACCGCCCGCACCGGCTTGCCGGTGGCCGTTCCGCCGCCGACATCGTCGATCAGCTCACCCAGGGTGATGCCGAATGCGGTTTCGAACAGGCCGCCGTGCTTGATGTTGCCAGCCAATTGAATGGGCATGGTGCCGCGGGAACGCCCCATGCCGTAATCGGCATAGGCCTTGGCGCCTTCGGCCATGATGAAGGGAATGGCCGTGAAAGACAGCACGTTGTTGATGACGGTCGGTTTGCCGAACAGGCCGACATGAGCCGGCAGCGGCGGCTTGGCGCGCACCAGGCCACGCTTGCCCTCGAGGCTTTCCAAAAGCGAGGTTTCCTCGCCGCAAACATAAGCGCCGGCGCCGGTCCGCACTTCGAGGTCGAACGCATGGGTCGATCCGGCCACCGCCTTGCCGAGAAAGCCGGCGCGTCGGGCGGCAATGATTGCCGCTTTCATCGCCTCGATGGCATGGGGATATTCGGAGCGGATGTAGATGAAGCCTTTATCAGCTCCGACCGCAATGCCGGCGATGGTCATGCCTTCGACCAGCAGGAACGGATCGCCTTCCATGATCATGCGGTCAGCGAAGGTACCGGAATCACCTTCGTCCGCATTGCAGACGATGTATTTCTGCGGGCCTTTCGCCTGGGCCACGGTCTTCCACTTGATGCCGGTGGGGAAACCGGCGCCGCCGCGGCCGCGCAGGCCGGACTGCAGCACCTGCTCGATGATCGCATCGGAGCCGAGCGGCAGTGCGTTTTCCAAACCTTTGAATCCGCCATGGGCGCGATAGTCGTCGATCGAACGGGGATCGATCACGCCGCAGCGGGCAAAGGTCAGCCGGGTCTGGCGCTTGAGCCAGGGGATCTCGTCGGTCAGGCCCTGCCACAACGGATGCGCACCATCCTTTTCACCGTCTTTGGTGACGGCATCGAGCAGCGATGCCACATCACCGACCGCAACCGGACCATAAGCCACCCGGCCGGCCGGGGTCGCGACCTCAATCAGCGGCTCGAGCCAGCACATCCCGCGCGAGCCGGTGCGCACCAGGTCGACCGCAAGACCACGGCGCTCGGCATCGCGGGTGATGGCCTCAGCCAACTCATCCGCACCGACGGCCACCGACGCCGCATCGCGCGACAGATAAATCCGCACGCTCATGTCCGCGCCTCCGCGAGCATGGCATCGAGCCGGGCTTCATCGAGCCGGCCGACAATGCGGCCATTGATCATGCCCGACGGCGCGACCGCGCACAGGCCGAGACAATAGATGTGTTCGAGGGTGACCTGGCCGTCGCCGGTGGTCTCGCCCACCTTCACGCCCAGCTTCTTTTCGGCGCAGGCCGCGAGGTGATCGGCGCCCATCGCCTGGCAGGCCTCGGCGCCGCACAGTTTCAGGACATGCTTGCCGGCGGGGACCTTACGGAAATCGTGATAAAAAGTCGCAACGCCATGAACTTCGGCGCGGGACAGGTTCATCGCCTGCGCCACCAGCGGGATCGCCGCCTCCGGGACGTAGCCGAACGCCTCCTGCAGGGCGTGCAGGATCGGCAAAGTCGCCCCATCCAGGGCCTTGTGCTCGGCAATGATGTCCTGGGCGAGCTGTTCGCTCCAGGGTTCCCCTCGAGAGTGTGACACCCTCTGAGACTGCAGCTTGGTTTCCATCCCTACACCGTTCCGGCCTTATCCAACGTTCAGGAGACGCTGGATAAAAACTTAGAATCGATCAAGGGTGCAGGTCCTATGCTGCGATAGCAAAAACCTATCAATATTCCTCTTCTTGAGAGGCAAAATACGTCAACGGAGACCGGTGGCCCCGGGTGCGAGCCCCGGAGCCCCGCGGCCCGGAGCCGGTTAGAGCTTGATTCCGGCCTTTGCGGCGGCCTGGGCGACATATTTCTGGGTCTGCTGGAAGGCCCCTTCCAGCGCCTGGGCCTTCGACATGTCGCTGATGTCCTTGAAGTGGGCCGCCACCGCATCAGGGGTCCAGTCGGCCTGCGACAAATTGATCCCCTCGCTCTCCACGATCTTGATCACCGCGAAGGAGCCCGCCCCTGCTCCCATGATGGTCCGGGTCGGGGCGTCCTCGCTCAGGAGATACAGCACGGCCGGGGTGATCGATTCCGGCTTCATCAACTGGAGCGCCTGCGGCGGCAGCAGTTCTTCGGTCATCCGGGTCGCCGCGGTCGGCGAGATGGTGTTGACGCGGATATTGGTCTTGCGCCCCTCCTCCGCCAGCACGTTCATCAGGCCGGCCATGGCGGCCTTGGCAGCCCCGTAGTTGGCCTGGCCGAAATTGCCGAACAGCCCGGAGCTCGAGGTGGTGATGACGATGCGGCCGTAGTTGCGCTCGCGCATGCCGTTCCACACTGCTTTGCAGCAGTTGAAGGTGCCGATCAGGTGCACGTCGACGACTTTGCGGAAATCGTCCGGCTCCATCTTGGCAAACGACTTGTCGCGCAGGATGCCGGCATTGGCGACCAGGAGATCGACACCACCCCATTGCACAGTGGCCTTGGCGACCATCGCCTGCACCTGCTCGAAATTCGAGACGTCGGCGCCGTCGGAGATCGCCTCGCCACCGGCTTTGCGGATGTCCTCGACCACCGCATCGGCGGGGCCGAGCGATCCTCCGGAGCCGTCGCGGGCGCCACCGAAATCATTGACCACCACTTTGGCGCCGAGCGCCGCAAGGCCGAGCGCATGCGCGCGTCCAAGCCCGTTGCCCGCACCGGTGACGATTGCCACGCGTCCGTCAAATCTGATTGCCATGATGTTGGTCCTTCAATTATGCGGAGAAGATCAGGCCGAGCCAATCGGCCACCAGAGCGGGTTTGGTCTCGCCTTCGATCTCGACGGTCACGCTGGTGCGCGATAGCAACTCGTTGGGCGCGCGCAGGGTCGCGTCCGTCAAGATGAAGCGGCCGCGAACCCGCGCCCCGGACCGCACCGGCGAGACAAAGCGCAGTTTGTCGAAGCCGTAGTTCACGCTCATGGTGGTGCCCGCGATCGATGGCAGCACCTCGTAGGCGAACGCGCTCATCAGCGACAGGCTGAGAAAACCATGCGCGATGGTGGTGCCGAATGGCGTTTCACGCGCGGCGCGTTCGGGGTCGACATGGATAAACTGATGATCCTCGGTCACTTCGGCGAACGCATCGATGCGATTCTGGTCCACGAGAAACCAGGACGAGACGCCGATCTCCTGACCGACCAGCTTGATGTAGGCGTCACGAGTGATTGTTTCAGCCATGATTGTTTCAGCCTTGCCGATCCCTGATTTCACTTGTTTCATTGTTGTGGATCGCAGATTCCATGGAACGGAGGCTTTGTCCACGCGGAATCGTCAGCACATGCAAGCAATGCATCAGGTCAGCGTATTCATGGATTTGGCCAGCAGCCTGGCCTCTTCGACCAGTGCTGCCGTAAGCGGTGTCATCGGTTCGCGGTGCGGAACGACGAGGCCAACCACGTGGGCGCTGCTCGGCTCCACGATCGGGATCGAACGCACCTTGTCGGTCAAGCCTAAGGTTTCCGCCAGCCGCGCCGGCATCACGCTGGCCCAGCGGCCGGTGCGAACGTGCGCATAGAGTACGATCATGGAGTTCGATTCCAGTGTCGGCGACGCGATGGCGCCGGCCCGCTGCAGCAATTGATCGATGATACGACGGTTCTGCATGTTGGGGGTGAGCAGGCACAACGGAATCTTGCCGACCTCCGCCCAGGTCACCTTGTCGCGGTCACCCAGTTCGCCGTCCGCCGCCGTCAGGAGGCGATACTGTTCGAGATAGAGCGGCACGGTGTTGACGTTGCCGAGCGGCTCGTTGTCGAGATAGGTCAGGCCGGCGTCGACTTCGAGATTGTCCAGCAGCCGCAGCGCCTCGATCGAGGTCGAGGAGACGATGGTGAACTTCACGCCCGGATGCTTGGCGCGGAACGGCGTCGTCAGGCTCGCCGTCATGGCCAGCGCGGTCGGAACGGCGGCGATCTTGATATGGCCGACCAGACCACGCTTCATCGCATCGAGATCCTGGTGCATGGCGCGGGCGTCGCCCACGATGCGCCGCGCCCACTCCAGCACCCGTTCGCCCTCCGGCGTGAAGCCCTGGAACCGGGAGCCGCGGTTCACCAGCAACAGGTCCAGCGACTCCTCGAGTTGCTTGATGCCCGCCGACAAGGTCGGCTGGCTGACGCCGCAGAATTCGGCGGCGCGGCCAAAATGCTGTTCGCGCGCCAGCGCCAGCAAGAATTCAAGCTTGTCGATCATGGAGAATTCGGCACGTCCCGGGGCGGTTGGTGCCTGATAGGAAGCTTTTTTCCGGGAGCGCGCAAGGGCGCGGGGTTGCAACCGCGAACTTTCGCCGCACAGGATTACGCGATTGGGAACACGGGACAGGGCTGGGTGGGAGGCGACCCAGTGCTAGCGGCGGAAAAATCCGACCCACGTCGACCTCTGTCCACGCCGCTCGGCGAATTTCCCGTCATCACATGCTGACAGAAACTGTCATTGCGACGCTCTAGCTTTCGCGCTCGCGCGGCCATCAGAACCGCAACCCCGGGAGCGCAAGATGTCGACAGCACTGGATACAGCAGGCCTGACTGTTCGTGATGCCGAAGCGGTCCTCGCGCGGGCCCAGAGGCTGATCAACACCGGTGATATCTCCGAAATCATGAAGACCTTCGCTCCAGATGTCATGGTGCGATTTGCCGATATTCCCGACATGCACGGCAGATCGCCGGTTGAAACGTTTTTGATCGCGAGATTCGCACGCCTGAAGAACTACCGGCTGCAAAAGCAGCTGCGCGCGGTCACGGGCAATGTCATCGCCTGCTCCTGGGACGCCGAGTGGGAAGATGGACACAACGGACAACAGATGCAGGGGCGCGGAATCGAGCTCCTGACCATGCGTGGCGATGAGATCGCCAAATGGGAAGCCACCTTCAACGTCTGGCAGAAGGGCGCAGCGCCGTCACTGCCGATCGTCTAGACTTGCACCCGGCGAAGTCCGTGGAAGGCCCTAACCGTCCGATGCGCTAGCGGGCCGGCCGACCTGCAACTCCGGGAAATCCTCTTCGCGGAACTCCTGCCCGCGCAGCTTGTCGCTGCGGTCATTGTCGTGCTCCAGCCGCCGCAACTGGACGCGACGGATCTTGCCCGAGATGGTCTTGGGCAATTCGGTGACGAGCTCAATGCGCCGGATGCGCTTGAACGGCGCCAGGCGCGAATGGACATATTTGAAGATCGAGAGCGCGGTGTCACGGGACGGCGCGATACCACCGACCAGCAGCACATAGGCCTTCGGGATTGCGAGCCGGATCGGGTCCGGCGACGGCACCACGGCGGCTTCCGCCACCGCCTCGTGCTCCAGCAGAATGCTCTCCAGTTCGAACGGGCTGATGCGGTAGTCGGACGATTTGAACACGTCGTCGGAACGGCCGACGAAGGTGAGATAGCCGTCGTCATCTAGAAACACCACGTCGCCGGTGCGATAGATATCGCCGTCGGCGCCGCGCGGCTGTCCATCCTCGCCTTGATAACCCTGCATCAGGCCAGCGGGCCGATCTGCGCCGAGCACGAGGCCGACCTCGCCTTCCTTCGCCGGGTTGCCGTCGGCATCGCTGACCCGCACGCGATAGCCCGGCAGCGGCCGGCCCATCGAGCCGACCTTGACCGGCTGCCCTGGCGAGTTGCCAGCAAGGGCCGTGGTTTCGGTCTGGCCATAACCGTCGCGGATGGTCAGCCCCCACGCGGCCTTGACCTGGTCGATCACTTCCGGATTGAGCGGCTCGCCCGCACCACAGACCTCGCGCAGAGACATTTTGTAGGACGCGAGCTTCTCCTGGATCAGAAGCCGCCACACCGTCGGCGGCGCGCACAGCGTGGTCACCTCTGAGCGCTCGACGACAGCGAGCAACGCCTTGGCATCGAAGCGCGGCTGGTTGACCACGAACACGGTGGCGCCGGCATTCCAGGGCGCGAAGAAACAGCTCCAGGCATGCTTCGCCCAGCCCGGTGACGAGATGTTGAGATGGACATCACCCGGCTGCAAGCCGATCCAGTACATCGTGGACAGCGCGCCGACCGGATAACTGCGCTGGCTGTGCAGCACCAGTTTCGGTTTCGCCGTGGTGCCGGAGGTGAAGTACAGCAGCATCGGATCGTGGGCGCCGGTGACGCCATCGGGTGCGAATGTCTCGGGGAAGCTGTCCGCGGTCTCAAAACGCTCCCATTCGCCATGCGTTGCGGCGGCGCCGACCACGACGCGCGTCAGACCATCGCTCTTGAGACCGTCGAATTTCGCCACCTGATCCTGCGAGGCGACCACTGCCCTCGCCCGCCCGCGATCCAGCCTATCCTGCAGTTCGTCCGGGGTCAGCAGCGTGGTCGCAGGAATGATCACAACGCCAAGCTTGATCGCCGCCAGCATGGTTTCCCACAGCGGCACCACGTTGCCGAGCAGCAGCAAGAGATGATCGCCGCGCTTCAGGCCCTTGGCTCGCAGAAAGTTCGCCACCTGATTGGAGCGGCGCGACAGATCGGCGAAACTGAGTTTGGTCTCGTTGCCGCTGGCGGCATCGACGATCCACAGCGCGGTGCGATCGCGGCTCGCCGGATCACCCGCAAGGCCCGCGTCGAACCAATCCAGCGCCCAGTTGAAGTCGACCGCATCAGGCCATTTGAATTCGGCCACAGCCTTGTCGTAGTCGGTGCGGTGCTCAAGCAAAAATGCCCGGGCCTGCTGGAATGAGGTCATCGCGTCCCCCTCATTGCTGTCCGAGCGCACGCAGATGCCGGACGATGCCAGAGAAATCGACACCGCCATTGCCGGCCCTGTCGAAGGTCTCATAGATCTCCGCCGCATGGGCGCCGAGCGGTGTCGCAGCACCAGAGGCCTTGGCCGCCTCCTGGGACAGCCTGAGGTCCTTCAGCATCAGTGCCGCGGCAAAACCCGGCTTGTAGTCGTTATTGGCAGGTGACGTCGGCACCGGGCCAGGCACAGGACAATAGGTCGTCAGGGACCAACACTGGCCGGATGAGGTCGAGGCCACATCGAACAGTGCCTGATGCGACAGCCCCAGCTTTTCGGCGAGCGCAAATGCTTCGGACACACCGATCATGGAAATACCGAGGATCATGTTGTTGCAGATCTTCGCCGCCTGCCCCGCTCCGGCCTCGCCGCAATGCACGATCTTCTTGCCCATGGCCTCCAGTACCGGCTTCGCGGCAGCGAACGCCTGTGCGGTGCCGCCGGCCATGAAGGTCAGCGACGCCGCCGTGGCGCCGCCGACGCCGCCGGACACCGGCGCGTCGACCGAGCCGAGCGACGACTTTGTGGCCAGCGCGTGGGCCTGCCGGGCGCTGTCGACATCAATGGTCGAGCAATCGATCATCAGAGTACCCTTGGCCACCGACGGCAGCACCTCGCTCCAGACCGCGACCACATGCTTGCCCGCCGGCAACATGGTGATCACTACTTCGGCGCCCTTGACGCTCTCCGCCGCCGATCCTGCGATGGTGACGCCGGAAGCTTTCGCGGCGTCGAGCGATGCCGGGACAAGGTCGAAACCCGTCACCTGGTGACCGGCCTTGACCAGATTGGCGGCCATCGGACCGCCCATGTTGCCGAGGCCGATGAATGCGACTTTTGCCATGACGTTTCCTCTGCGTGTCTTGTTCTTAATCCGGAAAGACCAGTTCGCGGTCCGCACGCGGCGCGAAGTAAGCGTCGACGATCTCCGGCGTCACGTCCTCGATCCGCGGCGGAGACCACTTCGGATTGCGATCCTTGTCAACAATCGCGGCGCGAATGCCTTCGACGAAATCCTGGCTGGCGAAGACTTCAAGCGCCGCGCGATATTCATGCACCAGGGCCTGCTTGAGCGACGGGAGGTGTCGCGCCTGGCGCAGCAGCCGCAGCGTCACCTTCAGCCCACGCGGTGACTTCTCCAACATGGTCTTGAGTGTTGCCTGGGCAAACTCCGAACCATCGGCGGTGAGCGCCGCAACGATCTCTTCCATCGTATCGAAGGCAAAGACACGGTCGATCAGCGCACGGTTGGCGGCAATCGGCCCTGCTGGTGCTGATGTGGCGAACCGGTCGATGATCGCCTGCACATCGGCATGGGTCGCATCGCGAGGCGCCTTTGTCAGCGCCTCACGCAGCGCCGGCCATTGCGCCGTCGGCACAAAGGCGTCGGCAAGATGCGCGTAGACCGCATCGGACCCATTGGCGGTCTGCCCGGTCAGCGCCAGATACGTCCCGACCTCTCCCGGGGCCTGGGACAACAGCCAGGTGCCGCCGACATCGGGGAAAAAGCCGAGGCTGACTTCCGGCATGCCGATCCGCGTCTTCTCGGTGACGACGCGGTGGCTGGAGTGGCAGGCGAGACCGACGCCGCCACCCATCACAATGCCGTCCATGTAGGCGACGTAGGGTTTCGGATAGGCTTCGATGCGGGCGTTGACGATGTACTCCTCGCTCCAGAACACCTTGCCGAGATCGCCGCCGACCCGCGCGCTCTCGTAAAGCCCGCGAATGTCACCACCGGCGCACAGCCCGCGATCGCCCGCGCCTTCGAGCAGGATCACGCTGATCGCCGGATCGAGTTCGAAACTGTCCAGCCCGGCGTCGATCTCGCGTGTCATCTCCAGCGTCAGGGCATTGATTGCCTTGGGACGATTCAGCCGCAGCACGCCAACGCTTCCCTCGCTGCGGACGATCAGATCGGCTTCTGCGGCTACGGTATTCGTACTGTCACTCATCGTCCCGGCTCGACCAGCTTGCGGGCCACGATCAGACGCATGATTTCGTTGGTCCCTTCCAGGATTTGATGCACCCGCAGATCGCGGACGATCTTCTCAATACCGTATTCGGCAAGATAGCCATAACCGCCATGCAGCTGCAGCGCCTGGTTGGCGACCTCGAAACCGATATCGGTGCCGAAACGCTTCGCCATCGCGCATAGCATGGTGGCGTCGGCATCCTTGCGGTCCAGCGCGGCGGCGGCCCGCCACAAGAAAGTGCGCGCCGCCTCCAGCTCCGTCGCCATGTCGGCGAGACGAAACTGCAGTGCCTGGAATTCGTCCAGCCGCTTGCCGAACGCCTTGCGCTCTTTCATGTAGGCCAGCGCCTTATCGAGCGCGGACTGCGCGCCGCCGAGCGAACAGGCCGTGATATTGAGCCGGCCGCCGTCGAGCCCCGCCATGGCGACCTTGAAGCCGATGCCTTCGTCACCGAGACGATTGGCGACGGGAACGCGGGTATTCTCGAAAATCACCGCGCGGGTCGGCTGCGCGTTCCAGCCCATCTTGCGCTCGTTCGCGCCGAACGACAGGCCGGGGGTATCAGCCTCGACCACAAGCGTCGAAATGCCGCCGGGGCCTTCGCCGCCAGTGCGCACCATCACCACATAGAGATCGCCGGCACCGGCACCGGAGATGAACTGCTTCTGGCCGTTGAGCACATAATGATCGCCATCGCGCACCGCGCGGGTGCGCAGCGCGGCCGCATCCGATCCGGAGCCCGGCTCGGTCAGGCAATAACTCGCGGCGAGCTCCATGGTACAGAGTTTCGGCAACCATTTGCGGCGCTGCGCGTCGGAGCCATAGGCATCGATCATCCACGACGCCATGTTGTGGATGGAGATGAAGGCGGAGACCGTCGGGCAGCCCGTCGCCAGCGCCTCGAAGATCAGCGCGGCGTCGAACCGGGTCATCGCCGATCCGCCGACATCGTCCTTGATGTAGATGCCGCCGATGCCGAGTGCCGCCGCCTCGCGCATCACATCGATCGGGAAGTGCTTGCGCTCATCCCAATCGAGTGCATGCGGCGCGATCCTCTCCGCGGCAAAGCTGCGCGCCATGTCGCGGATTGCAAGCTGATCTTCGGTGAGAGCGAACTGCATCGCGCTCGGCCGACGTCAGTTCATGGTCGGAATGCTGAACTCCGCGCCGTCCTTGACGCCGGAGGGCCAGCGCGAGGTGACGGTCTTGGTCTTGGTGTAGAAGCGGATCGAATCCGGACCATGCTGATTGAGATCGCCGAAGCCGGAGCGCTTCCAGCCGCCGAAGGTGTAGTACGCAATCGGCACCGGGATCGGCACATTGATGCCGACCATGCCGACCTCGACCTTGGCGGCGAAATCGCGGGCGGCATCGCCGTCGCGGGTGAAGATGGCAACGCCGTTGCCGTATTCGTGCTCGCTCGGCAGTCGCAGCGCCTCGTTATAATCCTTGGCGCGCACAACCGACAGCACTGGCCCGAAGATCTCCTCCTTGTAGATCTTCATCTCCGGCGTGACATGGTCGAACAGGCAGCCGCCCATGTAGAAACCGTTCTCATAGCCCTGCATCTTGAAGCCGCGGCCGTCGACTGCAAGCTTGGCGCCTTCCGCGATGCCGGTCTCGACGTAGCCCTTGACGCGCTCCAGCGCGGCACGGGTGACCAACGGACCGTAGTCGGCGGTCGGATCGGTGCTTGGACCGATCTTGAGGTTCTCGACCCGCGGAATCAGCTTTTCCATCAGTCTGTCGGCAGTCGCCTGCCCCACCGGCACCGCGACCGAGATCGCCATGCAGCGCTCGCCGGCGGAGCCGTAACCCGCGCCGATCAGCGCATCGACGGTCTGGTCCATGTCGGCGTCCGGCATGATGATGGCGTGGTTCTTGGCGCCGCCGAAACACTGCGCGCGCTTGCCGGTCGCAGCCGCCCGCTCATAGATGTACTGCGCGATCGGCGACGAGCCGACAAAACCCACCGCACGAATGTCCGGATCGTCCAGGATGGCGTCAACGGCTTCCTTGTCGCCATTGACCACATTGAGGATGCCGGGCGGCAGGCCCGCTTCCAGCATCAGCTCGGCCAGCATCATCGGCACGCCGGGATCGCGCTCCGACGGCTTGAGGATGAAGGCATTGCCGCAGGCGATGGCCGGGGCGAACTTCCACATCGGGATCATGGCCGGGAAATTGAACGGCGTGATGCCGGCAACAACACCGAGCGGCTGGCGCATCGAATAGATGTCGATGCCGGGGCCGGCGCCTTCGGTGTATTCGCCCTTCATCAGATGCGGAATGCCGCAGGCGAACTCGACCACTTCGAGGCCGCGCTGGATGTCGCCCTTGGCATCGGGGACGGTCTTGCCATGCTCGCGCGCCAGGCGATCGGCAAGCTTGTCATAGTCGCGCTGGGCCAGTTCGAGGAACTTCATCATGATGCGCGCGCGGCGCTGCGGGTTTGTCGCCGCCCAGGCCGGCTGCGCCGCCTTGGCGTTCAGGATCGCCTCCCGCATCTCGGCCTTGGACGCCAGCGCCACATGCGCCTGCACCTCGCCGGTCATGGGCTCGAACACGTCGGCAAACCGGCCTGACGTGCCCTTGATTTCCTTGCCGCCGACAAAGTGCCCGATCGAACGCATGAATATTCTCCCTGGGAGTCTCGTTGGAAGTCTCTGCGAGACTTTTTGACGTGCATTTTATAACATTCAACTGCGTTATATTGCAGGATAGATGTGCGGAAATGCCGGATCAAGCTAGCGACGTCGATTGGGATGATTTCCGCTTCGTGCTGGCGATCGTTCGAAGTGGTACCGTCTCGGCGGCCGCGAAACAACTGGGCGTCGACCACACCACGGTGATCCGGCGCGTGGACCGGCTGGAACGGCATTTGTCAGCCAAACTGTTCGACCGCCGCAAGACCGGCTACCAGCTCACCGAATCCGGGCATCGGGTGGCGACCAGCGCGGAAGCGATGGAATCGACCATTGTCGCCAATCAGGAGTTGATCGGTGGTTCAAAGGCCCACCTGACCGGCAACGTCCGGATCGGGGCACCGGATGGCTTCGGCACGCATTTCCTGGCGCCGCGGCTGGTGAGATTTGCCGATCTCTATCCCGACCTGGATATTCAGCTGGTTGCGACGGCACGGCTGTTCAGCCTGTCGAAACGCGAAGCGGATATCGCCATCAGCCTGGCGCTGCCCAAGGAAGGCCACATCATCGGGCGCAAGCTTGTCGACTACAGCCTCGGCCTTTATGCCGCGCCCGCCTATCTCGCGCGCTCGCCTGAGATCAGGAGCCGAGACGACCTGCCCGCGCACCGCTTTGTCGGCTACATCGAAGAGCTGCTGTACACGCCGGAACTGGACTATCTGCCGCAGGTCTCGCCGAAGATCTCGGCCCGGTTTCGCAGCGCCAACCTCATTGCCCAGTACAACGCCACCCTCGCCGGCTTCGGCATCGCGGTGCTGCCGCGCTTCATGGCAGCTCGCCAGGCGGGGCTGCAGGCCATCTTGCCGGAGATTTCGATCCTGCGCGCCTTCTGGCTGCTGATGCACGCCGACAGCAAGGATCTCGCCCGCATTCGCGCCGTCGCCGACTATATCTATGCGACGGTGGAGAGCGACCGCGCGCTGTTCAATCCGGCTTGAGCGATTTTTTGCGCGCTGACGCCTTGCGCAGCGCCTTGACCTCGGCGCCGGTGCCGAGTGCGGCGGCGCGGCCGGCGTCGAGAATCTCGTGGGAGAAGGCGCTGTTTCCGGCGACCCGCGCCAGCACCAGGGTTCCCATCAAGGTCGCGATGGTCGAAATGGCCTTTTGACGGGCGACAGCACTCGGCTGATCGGCAAGCTGGCCGGCGAACAGATTGATCATGTCCTCGAACTTGCCCAGAAACACGCGGCGGGTTTTCGGGGACTCGCGCACTACGTCGGCCGCCAGTGACGGAATGGCGCAGCCGCGACCCGCTCCGTCGCGATGCTGGGTGGTCAGATAGGTATCGACCAGCATCGCCAGCCGCTCCTCCGCGGGCTTGTCCTCGACCAGCTTGCCCCAGCGCGCGGTGGTCTGGTCCATCGCATGCGCAATGGCTTCGATCACCAGGTCTTCACGGGACTCGAAATGGGCATAGAACCCGCCATGCGTCAGCCCCGCCTCCTTCATCAGGTCGGCGACGCCGATCCCGCGCGTGCCCTTCTCGCGAAGCTGCGAGGACGCATGCTTGACGATCTTGGCGTGGGTATCGGCCTTGTGGTCCTTGGAATAACGCATGAACGGTCCTGAAGATGATTGTGATCATATAATGCTTTTGGGCCTAAATACAAACCTTCATCAGCCGGGACACGAGACACACATGGACATTATCAATGAGTTTTGCGGCGCCGAAATGGATGCACGCGGCGTCGCACAACTGACCATCCGAAACGCAGGCAGCCTGAACATTCTCGACACGCCGACCATCACCGGCGTCCGGATGGGATTGGAGGAGCTTGCCAAGAACGACCGCATTCGCGTGCTGGTGTTCCGTGCCGAAAGCGAAAAGGCCTTCATCGGCGGCGCCGACATCAAGGAGATGTCGCGGCTCGACCAGACCTCGGCCGAAACCTTCATCACCGGCCTGGGCGCACTTTGCGAAACCACGCGGCTGTTCCCGGTGCCGGTGATCGCCCGCATCCCGGGCTGGTGTCTGGGCGGCGGGCTCGAGGTCGCGGCCGCCTGCGATTTCCGCATCGCAGCGCCGACGGCCAAGTTCGCCATGCCGGAGGTGAAGGTCGGAATCCCCTCGGTGATTCATGCCGCCCTTTTGCCCCGGCTGATCGGCGCCGGCCGCACCCGCTGGCTGGTGATGACCGGCGCAACCATCGATGCCGCGACCGCGCGCGATTGGGGTTTTGTCGACGCGATCTCCGAGACAGGCAAACTCGATGCGGCTGTCGAGGCGACCGTGAACGAACTGCTCGCCTGCGGGCACGAGGCGCTGAAAGCCCAGAAGGTGCTGTGCCGGCAATGGGAGGAGCTTCCGCTACAGGATTCGATCCGAAACAGCATCGCCATCTTCGGCAACGCATTCCTCACCGGCGAACCGCAACAGCATATGAAAACGTTCCTGGAGCGCAAGAAATAATCAAGCGTTTGCAAAACGATAGGCTATATTGGGGAAGCCGCCACGGCGGCTCCCGCATTGCAATTGCGAGATCATTTCATATGATATACGTCATCTGACTTTACCGACTTGTTACCTAACTTGTTATCTATCTACGGGGCTCTTCATGCAGCGGAAATCCAACCTGCGGCGCATCGTCGTCACCGGAATGGGCATGGTTTCACCACTCGGGTGCGGCGTCGAGCCGTCGTGGGCACGGCTGATCGCGGGGCAGTCCGGCCTGCGGGCGATGTCCGACAATATCGGCGCCGACCTGCCGGCCAAAGTGGTCGGCGATGTCCAGAGTATCGAGCAGGATCCGGAGGCCGGATTCGATCCCGATCGCGCGGTGCCGCACAAGGATCAGCGCAAGATGGATCGCTTCATCCAGTTTGCGCTGATGGCGGCCGACGAGGCGGTGGCGCAGTCCGGCTGGAAACCCGAGGACGACCACAGCCGGGAACGAACCGCAACCATCATCGGCTCCGGTGTCGGCGGCTTTCCCGCCATTGTCGATGCGGTGCGCACCGTCAATGAGCGCGGCGTGCGCCGCCTCTCGCCGTTCACAGTCCCCGGCTTCCTGGTCAATCTGGCGGCCGGCCAGATCTCGATTCGCTACGGCTACAAGGGCCCGCTCGGCGCGCCGGTCACGGCCTGCGCCGCCAGCGTCCAGGCCATCGGCGACGCTGCTCGCATGATCCTTGCCGGCGAAGTCGATGTCGCCGTTTGCGGCGGCGCGGAGGCCTGTATCGATCGGGTCAGTCTCGGCGGCTTCGCCGCCGCGCGGGCGCTGTCGACCGGATTCAACGACACGCCGTCCCGCGCCTCGCGCCCGTTCGACCGGGATCGCGACGGCTTCGTGATGGGCGAAGGCGCAGGCGTGATGGTGATCGAATCCCTCGACCACGCGCTGGCGCGCGGCGCCACGCCGATCGCCGAACTGGTCGGCTATGGCACCACGGCGGACGCCTATCATATGACTTCCGGACCGCCGGACGGCGACGGCGCGCGGCGCTCAATCGAGATCGCCCTGCGCCAGGCAGCGATTTCGCCGCTCGATGTCCAGCACCTGAATGCGCATGCGACATCCACTCCGGTCGGCGATCTCGGCGAGATCGAAGCCATCAAACGCGTATTCGGGACCAACGGCACTGTCGCGGTGACCTCCACCAAGTCCGCGACCGGGCACCTGCTCGGCGCGGCCGGCGGACTGGAAGCGATCTTTTCCGTGCTGGCGCTGCGCGACCAGATCGCGCCCGCAACCCTCAACCTGGATCATCCGGATGAGGCAACCGAAGGCATTGACCTGGTGCGCGGCGAGGCCCGGAAAATGCGGATCGAGCACGTGGTGTCGAACGGCTTCGGCTTTGGCGGCGTCAATGCCACCGTAATCTTCCGGGCCTGGTAAGCGCTGCAACGATGATGACGCCACGAATTACGGAGCGCTGACCACCAGCAGCGCCCAGACAAAGTCCGTCACATGGTGCAGCGCCTGATCGACGCCGATCAATGTCCAGAACCACGGGTGACCGGGGCGGACCTCCCATCGGGACGCGATCAGGCCCTTGGCGCGATCGATGATGATGTGCACCACGAAATCGGCGATGCCGAGAAACCAGAGTTTGGGTGCGAGCACCGCAAACAGCAATGTCGCCAGCACACCATGGATCAGGCAGTGCAAGGTGAGCGGCAATAACCAGCCGACCTTCGCATCCTTGCCCATCGCCATCCAGGTGTTCTGAAGGACAAAATCGGCGATCACGTGCTTCACGGTCAGAAGCAGCATCCACATCACCAACGGGCCGACGACAACCGTGGTCGACCATTGAGGGAGCGTCATCGTGCCTCCGTCCACATTGCCTGTCCCGGCGCCCGTTTCGACCGGATCATTCACCACGGTCCAAGATCGTGGCGAAGATACTGACGGCTTGATGGGCAACGTCCGAGATTTCCATGGCGGCCAACCTGATGTTCAGAAAAGCGGAGCAGCGTCTCAAGTCCCCGCAGACGATAAGCCGAGGGAGATTAAAAATCCGAAAGCGAACCGGCAATATAGCCTGCCCCGTTCCCGCCCCGCCACACATCTTCTGGAGCGAAATGGGGCAGCCGCGTCAAAGGCTGCCCCCCGGACTGTCGTTGACGGTCCTCGGCTGGGCGGGCATTTTCAGATCCATGTTCAGGCCCAATTGGGCTTGCGCCAAGATGACGGCTCGCCGAGGCAAACATGACCCCACAGGATTTCGCCGACCTGCTCGAAAAACTCACCCGAGCGGCGGAGGCGGCAGATGGACAGCGGTTCGCAAGCTGCTTCACGACCGACGCGGTCTATCATGATTACATCTATGGTCCGCATCGGGGGCGTGCGGATATCGCGCATATGCTGGAACACCTGTTCCGGCGGGATGCGGCCGACGACTACCGCTGGGAGATGTTCGATCCCATGTGCGACGGCCGCACCGGCTATGCATGGTCATTGTCGAGCTTCACGTCGCTGGTGCCCCAATTCAAAGGCCAGTTCGTGATCATCGACGGCATGAGCCGATTTGTCCTGCGCGACGGACTGATTTCCGAGTACCGCGAATCCGTGAACGGCGGGGTGGCGATGGCGCAGCTCGGCGTCGCGCCGGAGCGGATGGCCAAGGTGATGAACCGCTGGGCCGGCTGGCTGAAGGAGCGCCCGGAGACGGCGGACTATCTGGCCCGGCCCAAACGTCAGCCGTTCGGTTGAGCGCTGCCGTTCACCTCTGCGCCGAACCGGGCAATATTCCCATCAGCTTGCTGATGATGGTCAGCATCACCTCGTCGGCGCCACCGCCGATCGAGGTCAGCCGGCGGTCGCGATAGGCGCGACTGACCGGGGTCTCATTCATGAAACCCATTCCGCCCCAGTACTGCAGGCAGGCATCGGGCACCAGCCGCCCGAGTCGACCGGCCTTCAGCTTCGCCATCGACGCCAGGCGCGTGACGTCCTCTCCGGCGACCAGTGCTTCCGCCGCCCGATAGACCAGCGAGCGCAGCATCTCGACCTCGGTCTGCAGCTCGGCGAGCTTGAAATGCACGGTCTGGTTATCGAGGATGCTTTGCCCGAACGCGATTCGGCTGCGGGTATAGTCGATGGTCTCGCTGATGGTGCGCTCATGCGCCTTCAGGCAGGCCGCGGCCGCCCACAGCCGCTCTTCCTGGAATTGCATCATCTGGTAGGTGAAGCCGCGCCCCTCCTCGCCGATCCGATGCCGCTTCGGCACCCGCACATCCTCGAAAAAGATCTGCGCGGTGTCGGAGGCGCGCATGCCGAGCTTGTCGAGCTTGCGGGCGATGTTGACGCCCTTGGTCTGCATCGGAACGATGATCAGCGACTTGTTGCGATGCTTGTCGCCCTCGCCGGTGTTGGCGAGCAGGCAGATCCAGTCGGCCTGGGTGCCGTTGGTGATCCACATCTTGCCGCCATTGATGACATAGTCGTCGCCGTCGGATCGCGCGGTGGTCTTGATCGACGCCACGTCCGATCCCGCCCCCGCCTCGGAGACGCCGATGCAGGCCACCATGTCGCCGGCAATCGCCGGCGCAAGAAATTCGCGTCGCAGGTCGTCTGAGCCGAACCGCGCCAGCGCCGGTGTCGCCATGTCGGTCTGCACGCCGATCGACATCGGCACCGAGGCGCTGCGGATATTGCCGAGTTCTTCGGCCATCATCACGCCATAGCTATAGTCGAGCCCCTGCCCGCCGAATGCGACCGGCTTGGTCAGCCCCAGGAAGCCGAGATCGCCGAGCTTCTTGAACACCTGATGAGCGGGATAGATGCCCGCCTCCTCCCAGGCGTCAACATGGGGATTGATCTCGGTCTCGATCAGCTTCTGCAGGATGCGGCGCGCCTGATCATGCTCCTCGCCGAACAGCATGGTGTTTCCTCCGAGCTCCGGTCGGACGCCGGAGTCTTGTCATGAGCTCGGCCGGATGTTGCGAGCCTGCGGGCGGCAATGCAACAGACATCATGATCGACATTCCACCTGCCGGAACCTGCAACCTTGCCATGGCAAATCAAGTTTGGCGGATCGGGGTTGCGCGAAGGGGGCTCGACCGGACAATCGCGGGGCCCTACCATCCCGGACGACAAAACCAATAAGCACCTAAGGGGAACACCCGATGGAATTCTTTTTCGACTGTTCAAGTCCGTGGACTTATCTGGCCTTCCACAACATCCAGCCGCTGGCCAAGGAGTTCAACGAACCGATCGTCTGGCGGCCCATCCTGGTGGGCGGCATCTTCAACAGCATCAACCCGAGCGTCTATGCGTCGCGTGAACATCCGGTGCCCGCCAAGCAGCGCTACACCGCAAAGGATATGCAGGACTGGGCGCGCTCCGCGGGACTGAGGATCAAGATGCCGCCGACGGTGTTTCCGGTGAACAGCGTCAAGGCGATGCGCGGCTGCATTTATCTCGCGCCCGAAGGCAAGCTGGTCGCGTTCGCCACCGCCGTGTTCGAATCCTACTGGAGCGACGACAAGGACATTTCGCAGGATACGGTGCTGGCCGAGATCTGCGCCAGGGTCGGCGTCGACAGCGACAAGTTCTTTGCGGGCATCGCCGATCCGGCGGTGAAGCAGACGCTGAAGGAGAACACCGACGACGTGATCAAGCGCGGCGGTTTCGGCTCGCCCACCATCTATCTCGACGGCACCGACATGTATTTCGGCAACGACCGCCTGCCGTTGATCCGCGAAGCGCTGCAGCGGCGCGGCAAGGCAGCATGAATTCAATGAAATCGCCTGTTGAAACGCCCGACGACCGGATTCCCGTGATCGTCGGCGTCGGAGAGCGTCTTGATCGTCCCACCGATCCGGCCAAAGGACTCGAACCGCTGGCGCTGATGGCGGCGGCACTCCAGAACGCCGAACGCGACGCCGGAGCCTCGCTGCTGGCGCGGATCGACTCCCTCGACGTGGTCAATTTCGTCAGTTGGCGCTATCACACACCGGAGCAGTTGTTATGCCGCCGCCTCGGCATCGCGCCGGCCCGCGCGGTGTATGGCCCCGTCGGCGGTGAAAGCCCGGTGCGCTATTTGCACGAGGCAGCCTTGCGCATCGCGCGCGGCGAGAGCCAGGTCGGGGCCATCTGTGGTGCGGAAGCACAGAGTACGGTGGCGAAAGCCGAGAAGGCCGGTTTCGACCTGCCCTGGACCCCCTATGCGCACGATGCGCCCGCGCCGGTGCGCGGGGCGAGTTATCAGCATCCGATGTCGGTCAAGCTCGGTGTTGCCCGGCCGATGACGGCGTATCCGTTTTACGACGCCGCTTCAGCCACCCACTGGGGCCAGGCGCCACGCGAGGCGCTGCGCGAATCCGGTGAGCTGTGGGCGCGTTATGCGGCCACCGCCGCGGACAATCCCAGCGCCTGGATCAGGCGCGCAGTCTCGGCCGACACCATTGCGACGCCCTCGCCCGACAACCGGCTGATCGCGTGGCCCTATACCAAGCTGATGGTGGCCAATCCGACGGTAAACCAAGGTGCGGCCATTTTGATCACCAGCCTGAAGGCCGCTCGTGAGGCCGCAATCCCTGACAGCAAGATGATCCATGTCTGGGGCAGCGCCTGGGCCATCGAGCCGCGCGACTTCCTCAACCGCGACCAATTCCACCGCAGCGACTGCCAGGATGCGGTGCTGGAGACGGCCATGGACATTGCCGGCGGTGACGGCAAAGCGTTCGATGCGCTGGAGCTCTACAGCTGCTTCCCCTGCGTGCCGAAAATGGCGCGGCGGACGCTGGGTCTCGGAGCGGACGTGCAGCCCACCGTCACCGGCGGCCTCACCTTCTTCGGCGCGCCGCTCAACAACTACATGACCCACGCCGCCTGCGCGATGGTCCGCCGCCTGCGCGGCGGTGCAAAGCTCGGCCTGCTCTACGGCCAGGGCGAATACGTCACCAAGCACCATGCGCTGGTGCTGTCGTCACAGCCGTCACGCCAACCGCTGGCGCAGGACGCGAGCGTCCAGGCCACGGCCGATCGGCGACGCGGCCCGGTGCCCGCGGTGGTGACCGAAGCCTCGGGCACCGGCACCGTCGAGACCTTCACCGTGATCTATCAGCGCACCGGCGAAGTCCAGCACGGCGTGGTCATCCTGCGCACGGCAGATGGATCCCGCACCCTGGCACGGGTGTGCGCGGACGATACCCGCACCCTCGCCCGGCTGACGGACCTCGACCGCAGCCCGATCGGTCTCGCCGGCCCCATCAACGGGGCCGACGACGGACTTCTGGAGTGGCATGCCGACGCGTGATCGCCCTCACGCGGTCGACAGCGTTTCGTTGAAGGCAATGTCCAGCGCACTCCTGCTGCTGCGCGTGCGAGATCGCCAGCGCGACCGCTGCTGCACGTTGTCGCAGATCATGCGGCAGCAGCGGGAGCACCAGCCGCAGCCGCTCGTCCGTTGCATTGCAAAGAGTCTCGGCCGCCAGTCGGCGGCCGAGAGACCTGAGAAGCGGCATTTTCCGGAGAACTATCGCCGGATGAAGGATGCCACCACAGCGCTCGCCGCCGCGCAGGTTGCGACCACGAGAAACACCAGCGAGGTGTCGTTGCGGGTATCCATGAAATGCCCGATCAGCGGCTCACCGAGGCCGGCGAACAGGTAGGCACAGAAGTTCATCACGCCTGTCGCAGTCCCTGCCCGCTTGTGGCCGACCAGATCGGGGCATAGCGCCCAGAACGAGGATTGCGGGCCATAAACGAAGAACCCACACAGGAACAACACCACCATCCCGAGATAAACGCTGCTGGTGGGAATGGTGTACATGTAGATCGAAGCGATCGCCGCGAGCACCATGTAGAGCACGATGGCCACGTAGCGGCGCGAGTTGAAAAGCTTGTCCGACACCCAGCCATTGCTGAATGCGCCAACCGCCATGCCGACCGGCAGCGCGATGCTGATCCAGCGTGGGTCGATGGCCGCCGTCGCACCGGCCTTGGCCCAGTTGGCCCCCAGGAAATGCACGGGCACCCACACCAGCAAGCCGTAGCGGGCGGCATTCTGGAAGCCGATGGCAAGCCCGGCCACCAGCAGCCGCCAGTTGAACAGCACGGCCTTGTAGCGGGCGAACGAACTCTCGGTATCGATGGCCCGGCTCGCGGCGGCATCAACTTCCTCCGCGTCATCGTGCGGCGAGGCGAATCCCATATCCTCGGGTTTCTCCCGGGCGACGAGATAGAACGCAATGCCGCCCACCAGCAGCAGCGCAACCGGAATCCGGAAGATCCAGCGCCAGTCGAGCTGGAAATAGCCGACCACGACCAGCGACGTCACGAACGAAAGCACCGACGCGAGCCCCGCCGCGAAGGTATAGAGCCCATAGACCGTGCCGCGCTCGTGCCGCCCCCACCAGTTGGATAGCAGACGGCTGCCCGGCGCCCAGCCCATGGACTGGAAATAACCGTTGATGCCCCAGAACACCGACAGGCTGACAATGCCGGTCGACAGGCTTGTCGCCCAGTTCATGATGAAGGACAGGATTGCGCCGGCACTCATCACGCGGCGGCCGCCGAACTTGTCGCCGAGGTTGCCGTTGACCGCCTGGCCGATCGCATAGCACCACAACAGCGCCGCGCTGGCCCAGCCCAGCGTCGCCTTGCTGACGCCGAACTCTGCCTGGATTCCGGGAATGGCGAACCCGAAGGTCTGCCGTCCGGTGTAGAAAAACAGATAACAGAACATCGCCGCGAGCAGCATCCGCCATTGCGCGCGGCGGAACGACGTCGCCAGCTCGGGATTTGATACACGCAATGCGCCGACACTCGCAGGATCGGATATCACCGACATTTTAACCCTCCCTGATTGATTTGTTTCCTCACCGTTCCGCCGCACGCGTCATGTCCCGTGCGTTCGGATCCATTTCTCTGCGAACCGTGGCGTCCCGCTCAGGCGGGCCAGGGAAGCGAATAGGTCTTCACGTTGGTGAAGCTCTTCATGGCCTCCTGGACGCCCTCCTTGTATCCGAGGCCGGAGTCCTTGATGCCGCCGAACGGAGACATCTCGATGCGATAGCCCGGCACCTCCCACACGTTCACGGTACCGACATCGAGTTCGTTGACGAAGCGGGTCACATGATCGAGCCGGTTGGTGCAGACGCCCGACGACAGGCCGAAGGCAGTCGCGTTGGAAATCCGGATCACACTGTCGATCTCGTCAGGCACCCGGATGATCGGAATCACCGGGCCGAACGTTTCCTGCATCACCAGTTCACAGGTGTAGGGCACATGATCCACCACCGTCGGCGGATAAAGCGCGCCCTGCCGGTCATTGCCATGAAGCAGTCGCGCACCGTTCTGCACGGCATCATTGACACGGCGCTCGAATTCCTTTGCGGCTCCCTCATGGATCACCGTGCCGACGTCGACCGTGGGATCCATCGGGTCCCCGCATCTCAGTGTCCTCGCCTTCTTGAGGACGAGTTCGCTGAACTGGTCCGCGACCGATTCCACGCAGAGGATGCGCTTGACCGCGGTGCAGCGCTGGCCGGAATTCTTGGTGGCGCCGACCACGGCGAGTTCGGCGGCTTTCTCGAGATCGGCATCCTCCATCACGATCAGGGGGTCGTTGCCGCCGAGTTCCAGGACCACGCGCTTGTAGCCGGCGTGAGCCGCAATATGCTTGCCGACGCGGACCGAACCGGTGAAAGTGACGAGATCCGCGTCGGGATCGGTGATCATCGCATCGCCCATGGACTGCGGATTGCCCGTCACAACCGACAGCATTTCCGGCGGCAGCCCCGCTTCGTAAAGCACGTCGGCGAGCGCCAGCGCGGTCAGCGGCGTCAGTTCCGTCGGCTTCAGCACCACCCGGTTGTTGGTGGCGATCGCCGGGGCGATCTTGTGGCTCACCATGTTGAGCGGATGATTGAAGGGCGTGATGGCGGAGATGGCCCCGAGCAGCGGCGTCCGCGTGGTGAAGATCTTGCGGGCCTTGCCCTGCGGGCTGATGTCGCAGGAAAAGGTCTCGCCATCGTCCCGGATCGCCAGTTGGCCGGCGAACGAATAGACGTCGTAGGCGCGCCCGGCCTCGTAGAGCGAATCCTTCCAGCACAGACCGGACTCGGCGGTGATCAGCCGGGCAAAAAAATCCTTGCGGTCTGCCAGGATATCCGCGGTCCGCAGCAGGATTTTCTGCCGCTCATAGCGGCTCAATTTGGGCTTGAACGCCGCGGCCGTTGCAAAGGCCTTGCGCACATGCTCCGGCCGCGCGGCCGGAACCGTCCCGATCACCTTGTTGGTGTAGGGATTGAAGACCTCCACGCGTTCGTCGGTGTCCACGAGGGAGCCTGCGATCCGCATCTGCTCGCGGCGGATGGCCTGGGTCTGAATGTTCATCGAACGATCCTGCTCTCGGCTGTGCCGGATTACTGAACGCGGTTGAGGGCAACGTCGAAGGCATCGAAGTTGCGCAGCGCATGGCCCGGCGGAAGAGCGATCTTTCGGTTGGCGATGACCGGAACGCGTTCCTCGGTCAGCCCGCCATGAGACCGCAGCGGCTCGGTCAGCCCCGACAGATCGTGCCGATCCCGGCTGGTGCCCAGCACCTTATGCTTGGATGAGATCACCACGATGTCGCCGATCCGGTCGGCCGGCAGTTCGAAACGGGCGCAGGCATCGTCGCGCGTCAGCGCCAGATCGATCCCGGTCATGCCACGAAGCTGGCCCAGCAGCCTGTCCACACTGCGGCCCGGCCGCGTGTAGATGGTCGCGAACGATCCAAGCGCGCCGTGGTGGGCGACGTAGGGATCGGTGATCGGCAGGATCACCCGCGTTTCGCCCTTCCCGGCCCAGCCGTCCATGACGTCCTGCAGATACAGCACATCCGGCTTGCCATCCGGCAGGTATTTATCATTCATGCCGTGGTCGGCAGTCGCCACGATGTTGCAACCGAGCTCGTCGAGCTGCGCCAGATAGCCGTCGATCATGGCGTAGAAGTCGTTGGCAATCCTGGTGCCGAGGCCGACCTTGTGCTGGATGTAATCCGTGGTCGACAGGTACATCAGGTCGGGGCGATGATGCCGGACAAGCTTGACGCCGGCCGCGAACACGAATTCCGACAGGCCGGCGGAATAGACCTCCGGCAGCGGCAGCCCGACAAAATCGAGCACGTTGTCGATGCCGTTATCGGCCTTCGTCGCCTGGTTCGCCTTCTCGGATGAAAACGCGATGGCGCGGCCGCTCGCATAGTCGAGTCCATGCGACAGCAGCGTGCGCAGCTTGTCCTTGGCGGTGACGGCGGCCACCTTGAAGCCCGCATCGTGCACACCCGCCAGAATGGTCGGCGCCCGCAGGAACTTCGGGTCGTTCATCATGACTTCGGCATCGTTGGCGGTGTCGTAGAAGTAATTTCCGGCAATGCCGTGCACCGACGGTGGCCGGCCGGTGATGATCGACAGGTTGTTCGGGTTGGTGAAGCTCGGGATCACGCTGGTGGCGTGAACATGGGCGCCGTCTTTCATGAAGCGGGCAAAGGTCGGTGCCACGCCGGCGTCGATAGCTCTCTCGATATAGCCCGGCTCCGACCCGTCAAGGCAGATGACCACGGTCGGCCGCTCCGGAGCCTTGTAGTTGCGACCATTGACGACGATGGGGTGTCCGTTCGGTTTCATGATTGCTTTCCTTGTCCATGGCGCGGATGGCGCGCCTGTTCTGTCGGAGACGATCGTCGTTACGCTGTTTGAGCCATCGGCAGGCGCCGGGTCTGCGAGGCCGCGATCAGCTTCTCCCGCGAGCCGAGGAAATTCCTTCCCCGCTCACCCTGCAGCGAGTCCTCGATCAGCAGCTCCCATTCCTCACGACCAATGCGGTAGGCCGCGGGATTGCAGGAGATGCCGAGCATGCCCAGGACATCCTCCAGCCCATCGGCCGCACGCGCGAGATCGGCGCCGAAAATCTGTTTCAGGCTGTCTTCACAGAGACCACCGGCGCCCTGGACGCTGCGCAACACCATGGGCAGCGAGAACGAGCAGGCAATGCCGTGCTGCACGCCGTGCCGCAGCGTGATCGGATAGGACAGCGAATGGGCGATCGCGGTCTTGGTGTTGGAGAAGGCCAGCCCGGCGAACAGCGCCGCCATCGCCATCCGGCTGCGCAGCTCGATGTTGCCGAGGTCACCGACAAGCTTCGGCAGCACGTCGAGAATGTTGCGCGCGGCGAACACCGCGTGATTGGCCGAGACCGGATTGTTGTTGACGTTCCACAGGCTCTCCAGCGCGTGGGACAGCGCGTCGAGGCCGGTGCTGATGGTCAAGAGCCGCGGCTTGCCCAGCATCAGACGCGGATCCACCACGGTGTGAGTGGGATAGAGATCCGGCCGGGCCAGCGAATATTTCTTGCCGGTGGCCTGATCCCACACCGTACCCCAACAGGTGACTTCGCTACCGGTGCCCGCGGTGGTCGGAACGGCGATGATCGGGATCGCCGACAGCCGTTCCCCGCCCTTCTGGGTTTCGAGGAATGTCGCGACCCGTCCGAAGTCGCCGCCGGCGGCCGCAAACACCTTGGCCGAGTCGATCACCGAGCCGCCGCCGAGAGCCACGATCACGTCTGGCTGGGACTTCAGCGCTCCGAAGCTGCTGGTCTGTTCCGCCAGCAACCGGTAATCGGGATTGGGGGCGACGTTGCGGACGGTCAGCACGGGCGCACCCGCCGTCTTTTCCAGGCGCGCGGACAGTTCGTCGAAGAACGGTTCGCCGTAGGTCACGAGCGCATAGCGACGTTTACCGATCAGAGCGGGCAGCCCCGCGAAACTGTCGACGCCGAATTCGATTCGAACCGGGTTTGTGTATTTCCACACCATTGCGCTCCTCCGTTTCGCGCAACGTGCGGCCATTTCCATCTATTGACAAATTTATATTTTTGACAATAGCTATTGATTATGCCAATAGTATTCAGCCAGCTACGGGCCTTCCATGCGGTGGCCGCGCACGGCGGTTTCACCGCCGCGTCACGCGTTCTGAACGTCGGCCAGCCGACGCTGACCATCCAGGTCAAGGAGCTCGAGGAGACCTACGGCGTCGAGTTGCTGATCCGCAGATCGCGGCGGGTCGAGCTGACGGAAACCGGCGCGGCGCTGTTCGAGATGACCCGCGGCATCATGAAGTTCTGCGACGAGGCCCATGAGCTGCTGGCGTCACACGGCCAGTCCACCGCGGGGTATCTGCGCCTGGCGACCGTCGGGCCCTTTCACGCCACCGAAATCCTGGCCGCCTTCAAGCGCGAGCATCCCGGCGTGCAGATTTCGACGCTATTGGGAAACTCCGAGCGCACGCTTCGCCATATCATCGACTTCGAAGCAGAGGTCGCCATTCTCGCCGACGTACCGGAGGACAAGCGCGTCATCATGATGCCCTATCGAAGCCATCGGGTGATCGTGTTCGTGAACGGCGACCATCCCTGGTTCAATCGAAAATCGGTCAAGCTGCGCGAACTCGCCGATCAGCCCTTTGTGCTGCGCGAACGCGGCTCGACCACACGACGGGCGTTCGAGGCGGCGATCCGGCGCGAAGGCCTGCAAATCAATCCGGTGTTCGAGATCGAAAGCCGCGAGGGTGTCTGGAAGGCCGTCGAACGCGGGCTTGGCATCAGCGTGGTGGCGGATTTCGAGTTTGTCCCGCACCAAAACCTGCGCGCGCTCGACATCCAGGATCGCGTGATCACGACGCAATACAGCATCGCCTATCACAGGGAGCGCGCGCACTCCCCGATGATCAAGGCCTTCATTGAGACCGTCGGCCGAATGAAGGCCGGTGCTGCCGGCAAACCGGCAAAGCCAAGGCGCGGCTGATGTCGCCTCGCGCTGCGGATCACAACCGCTTCAACGCGGCGCGCGCCAATCTCCGAGCACAACGATGCCACGACTGTTGTCGGGCCGGATCATCACGCTGGCGCGCGTGCCGGCGTGCTGCCCGCGCCCGAAGCTGACCGGCGGCAGGACAGCGGTTGGAAAATCGCGCACCGTCTCGATCGCCGCGATCAGGCCGGCGCGACTGGCACGGGCGCCCATTCGCTTCACCCCCTCGACAAGAACGGCGGCCGATGCGGCCGCGAGCGGCGGGATTTCCATTGCCGCGGCCGATGTCTCCCGCTGTCGCGGATCATGAGGCAACAGCGGCAGGACAAGCCGCAACCGCTCGTCCATCGCGCCCCTGAGAGTCACGGCTTCCGCCAGTCCAGCGAGCCGCCAATCGCCGGAACGACCGGCAAGTTCGGCGACAAGGTGGTTGAGATCGACACCCGGCAGGACAACAACGGCATCGGGAGCCGGCGCGATCGCGGGCGGAAGCACCGCGGCGAGATCGTCGCTTGTCGTGCGGCGCACGATCGTCGCGCCATTACGGCGCGCCTGATCGGCAACGGCGTCGGCGACGGCTCCCTCAGGACCGATGACGGCCAGCCGCAATGAACGCGGAGTCTCGCTGGCGAGTTCATCCACCAGCACCCGCATCTGGTCCTCGACCGGTGCAAGCAGATGAAATTGATTGGCCGGGAGCTGCGCCGGTGTCGGCGCCAGCGGCCCAACCACCGGCACGTCCTCGATCTCGCCCGCTGCTTCGCGCCCCGGCAGCAGGGTCGCGACCATGGCGAACACCTGATCGCTGGCTGCGAGGCGCTGGAACGTCGCCGACACATCGTTACCGGCATCGACAGCCACGATCCGCAGCCGGCGGCCATAGATCGGCCCCGCAGCGGCAAGCGCGGCCTCAAGCCCCCTGTGCATCGCCTGCCCCCACGCCGCTTGCGAGCCGGACAGCGGCAGCACGGCGCCGACACGAATCTCGTCGACCGAAACGCCGGGATCGAGATCGGCGTCGGTTCCGACGATGCGAAGATAGTCCAGCAGCGCGGTGACTTGCGTCGGCGACAGCTGGAAGCGCGGCATGCCGGCGGCAAGCGGACGTCCGGCAGCATCGATCCCTTCGGTCAAGGCGCGCTTGAGTGTGGCTTCATCGTAACCAGGGCGGCCCGGCCGCGCCGGCGACGGGGCGCGCGGCACAGCCAGTGCAGCCCAGGAGATCGGCGGGGTCGGCACCCCGCCTTCGCGCGTGCCCGCGCCGTCGGCGCCATGACAGCCCGCGCAACGCCGCACGACCGGCGGCAGCATCGCGTTGGACGCAGCGAATGTTGCGCGCACCTCGCCCGCGTCGCCGCCGAACCGGAAGATGCGCTGGCCGGAGGTCGGCTGATTGTCCGCAGCTGACGCCAGTCCTGTCGTGATCGCGAGCGCAACGACGGTGATCGCCAGCGCGCGGCGCATCACGTCATTGGGTCGACGACTGCAGCGCGAGCACGGCGCGCGCGATGGACGCGGGCTCCGCCATCCCGAAAATCTTGGTCCAGTTTCCAGTTTCGATATTTCCGATCACCAGGACAGTGCTGTGGTCGAGCGGATCGGTGGTATAGGCCGCGAGACGGCGCAGCAAGGGATCGATCTCCGGCCGCTCACCCGTCAGAAAGTACCAGCCGGGCCTGACGTCGAAATTATCGGCGAACTTCTTCAGCTCAGCCGGCTGGTCGCGCTGCGGATCGACCGACAGCGAGATCATGTTGATGGAACGGCCGACCTTGTCCCCCAGCAGCTCCTGGACCTTGGACAGATTGGCCGTGACCATCGGACAGGTGTCCTTGCAGGTGGTCAGGATGAAATTGATCAGCACGACCTTGCCGCGCAACAGATCATCGAAAAAATGCACCGGCTTGTCGTCCTGCGTTCGCAGCAGCGGGTTGCGCATATAGGCCAAGGCGGCATCGGTCGGATCGACCTTCGTGGTGCTGGTTTTCGTCGTGCCGGGCTTGATTGTATCGGGCTTGATCGTATCAGGTCTGGTCGCGTCAGCTTTGGGCGTATCGATCTTCGTGCCGGGTCCGGCGGCGCCGATCAGCGCCTCGCGAATGGCGACGGGATCGTTGCCATCGACATTGGTCCAGCCACCGACCTTGTCATTGCGGACCAGCACCACCGGGGCATGGTCCGCCGGGTTGCCGAACGGCTGTCCCAGCTTGTCGAGCAATCTTGCGATGTCGGGGCGTGCGCCGGTGACGAAGGTCCAGCCCGGGCCCGGCTCGAACGGTGCGGCGAACGCCTTGAGCTTCGCCGGGGTGTCAGTCACTGGATCGATCGAGACCGAAATCAGCGCGATATCCTTGCCGACGCGCGCCTCGAGCTCCTGCTGCACCATGCGGAAGTGAGCCGTCAGCATCGGGCAGATGGTGGTGCAGGATGTGTAGACGAAGTCGATCGCGACGGTGCGTCCGCGCACCAGATCGCTGTAGAAATTGAGGCGCTTGCCATCCTGATCGACCACCGGCATATCGGGCACCGCGGCCGCCGGCGGCCGCGTCGGCTGCGGACTGGCCTGATGATGCATGTGCATGTCATACGCCTTCATCTCATGAGCCTTACCCGGCACCGCGGCAAATAACAGCAGGGCGAGTCCGGCGGCGATTGAATGTCTCATGCGACGCTCCTCTGATGTCTATTCGGCGGCCTGCAACGTGCGACTGCGCCGCCGTTGCCAGAATCGCGCGTCCGGCCAGCGTTGCTCCATGTCGTAATACTGGTCATGCAGCGCGAGATACTCACGCCAGCCGGCCTCGCGCCGCTCTGCCGCAGCCGGCAGCGCATCGCGAACGCCGCGAAGCGCCCGCGCGGCGGCCTCAGCAGCGTCGAGACCGCTTTCCATCGCAATCAGAATGCCTTCCGACGACAAGGGATCGCGGGTGGCGGCGGCATCGCCGATCGCCAGCCAATCCACGTCACCGAACCGTTCCAGCCGGCCGCTCGCCGCCGGCACGATGACCGGCGGACCGGCAAGGCCCGCGCCGTAACGCAGCGCGCGCGCGCCGGTGTGCGGCGCGGCGGACAGCCGATCGAGCCAGCCTTCGGTCGAGGTCCCTATTTCGCGGGCGATATCGCTGTCGGTCATGAACACGACGACAAGGCGATCCTGCGGCAGCGGCGCCGAGTACCACCAGCCTTCCGCCGTCGCCTCGACCAGTGAGGCGGCCGGCTCCTCGTCGGCACCCGCGCGGCGCACCACATGGCCGACCAGCGCCACCATCCGGTCGAGCGTCTGGCGCCGGACACCGCGCTGCCGCGCGAAGCTGGCACCGCGTCCGCTGGCATCGAGCACGATCCGTGCGGTGATCTCCCTGCCGTCGGCAAGAGCCAGGCTGAAGCCACCACCCGCGAGAGGCGCGGATGCCATCACTGATGCGCCTGTCACAAGCCGCGCTCCGGCCGCGCGCGCGGCTTCGCGCAGCAACGCGTCGAAGCGGCGGCGATCGAGATGCCAGCCATGACCGAAATAACTGTAGATGAAGTCGCGGCCCCAGGGCTCCGCATCACCCCAGGCGGACCAGCTGCCGACCGAGGGAAGATAGCCCTCGGCCTCTACCGTAGCCCGCAAGCCCAGGCGATCCAGCACCGGCCGCACGGCAGGCGGCAGCGTTTCGCCGACCAGCGGATGATGCTGTCCGGCTTCGAGCAATGCGACGGTGACGCCGAGCTGCGCCAGCATTCGGGCGGCAACGGCACCGGCCGGGCCGCCACCGATAACAGCCACTTCAACGTAACCGGGCAGAGTTGTGTTCACTTCCATATCTTTCACTCACTTAGTAAGGCGTGCCCATTTAGTGAGGCGTACCCATGCCCCAGACCTTGCCATCCTTGCGCCGATAGATCCGATACGGCGTGACCGGCGCTGTCTCGCGCGGCCGTTGCAGCATCACCGCCTCCTCCTCCACCTTTTCCTGCAGCGGGCAGCCGGCATCGATCCATTGCGCGAACACGTTGGCGCAGGTCAGGCCTCCGGTGTCGGGCACGATGGAGCGGAAATCATCCGCCATGGCGCCGTTGCCGGCGAGCAGGCTGGTCATGATCGGGCTGGCGATGGAATCGAACGGCACGACCCAGCCATTGTCCGGATTGGCCAGGGCGCTCATCAAAGGCAGATTGCCCCTGTCGAACCACCAGTGCACCGACTCCGTGCGCCTGGCGCCCTTCTTGTCCGGATCCGGCCCGGTGATGCGGACATTGTGTCCGGCCTGCCCGACCTGGCGCTGGCGCAAGGTGTCGATGACGTAATTCATGCCCTGAAGGATGGTCTTGTTCGGGGGCTCCGCGGTCGCGGCGAGCGAGAAACACCAGTCGCGCAGCAACTGCTCCTCATCCGGCATGAACACGTGGTACATCGGCCCGGTGAAGCTGAGCAGCTGGAAGAACGGGCTGATCTCCGGCTTGCCCGGAATGATCAGGCCCGACTTCTGCAACTCGTTCATGAAGCCCGGCGGATCCAGGAACCAGTCATTGATCGCGGCATTGCCCAGGGTCTTCTGGCCGTGAGTCTGGCTGGCGTAGGGCGCCTTCCTGACGATCAGCGCCTGCACCTGGCTGGCAAGGCTCTGGCTGGTGAACTGCTGCTGGATCGCGTCGCCCAGATTCCCCAGGGTGCCGAACGTGACATAGCCGGTCCAGATCCGCTCCCAGATCTGCTGCATCACTTCGGGGCCTTCGCTCGCTCTGACGCGATCGAGATAAATCTCGATGGCGCGCTTGGCCAGCGCGCCGTGGCCGGCGGCGGCGTTGTCGATGCCGACATGCAGCGAATAGTACAGCGGGTTGATGTCGAACGCGTTCAGCGTGTTCACGGTGGTGACGAGGCCGATCGACGACCACTCCAGATAGAGCGTCATGCCGAGGATCTCTGGCAGGAACTCGTCGTCGAACTGCGAGATCGCAAGGATGAAGCACGGCTGGGTGAAGGCCGCGTCGAGCAGGCGCGGATCGTCGGCGTATGCGCGGGTGTAGAGATCCGGCAGGTAGAAGTTCAGGCTCTTGAGCAGATCGGTGTAGACGTTCGAGTGGTTCTGCGACGCCACGCCGTCGCCGAGCTCGTCCTGGCGGATGTGCGCCAAAAGCTCACCGACCTCGTCCACGGGCCCGTCCGGAACCGCCCGGCGCAGCCAGGCGCCATCAAGCTGATTGAACGGCCCCATCTGCAGCAACTGATACGCCTGCTGGGCGCGGTTGCTGGTGCTGAGATAGTTCGGCGGGGAGAACTGGCGGCTCGAGAGCATCTCGGGATTGGCGGTGGTCTGATTGTCGCGGACGAAATTGGCGTAGATCAGCTCCAGCCGCGCATCGAACGCCTCCTGGCTGAAGGGGAAATAGGTCCACACTTCATCCAGATCTGCCTCCTGCCCGTTGCGCCGCCCCTCCGCCAGATACTGGTGCACCAGCTGGTGCGCACGCGGCACGAAGTCCGGATAGGCGTCGATGTTCATCAGATAATAGAAGAAGTCGCGTTCAGTGCTGCCGAAATACGGCGAGCGCTCGGTTTCGACATAAACGGTCTCGCCGCTGGCGACCTGCTTCTTCACGACGAAGCCGAAATGCGACCACGCCTTCACCATCGCATTGTCGAGCGCCGGCGACACGGAGGGAATGCCGCGCGCCCATGGCACACGCACCGACAGCGCGCGCGAGAGCGTGCCTTCGCTGGCTTCGCTGTAGGCGTTCATCACCCTGTCGAGTTCGGCTTCCGAGACGACATCGTCCGGCCGCGCGGTCGGCCACCAGTTGGTATTGCATTCGCTGAAATCGGCCTGCCATGGCAGCGCCATGTGGCAGGTGATGCCACCGGGCGTCGTGGTCGCGGCGTCGATGCGGCATGGACCGGACCACAATGCCGGATCGGTCGATATGTAGGTGATCTCGATGCCGGGATAGAACGGCGCTCCGATGCAGGGATCAAACGCGGCGCGATTGAGCGCATCCGGCTGCGCCGCGACCGGCAGGCTTTCAAGCGGCACCGGCTGCGGCGGCCCGGTCCAGTCGTCGTCGAACGCGCCCGCCGCCCACTGGCCCATGTCGGCATACTGGCGATCCGACAGCGTCAGCCAGGTGATATAGCAGCCGCCCGGTGGCGGCGATGTCGGCGTGGTCACCGGCCATTCCTGGCCGGTGGTGCAATCATAGACCTTGTCGTTGATGGAGCTGGCCGGATCCTCCAGCGTGGTCGGCTCGCCACCGTCACCGGACATCTGCGGCATGAACCGATAGCTGGCGTACGGCAGGCTTTCGGGTGTATCGGCCGCGTTCGGCGTCGCCGGCACCAGCCCGGGCGGGCGCAATCGTCCGAAGATGTGCTGGCGTGCCTGGGCCGCCTCGACCTCCTGCTTCTTCTGCTTGCTGTGCAGCAGCTGGAACAGCGCGCTGTGCACATTGGCGAAGTCGTTGTTGGTGTTGGCGCCGTGATGCTGGTAGGCGGTGCGATTGAGCCAGGTGATACCGTCCAGGCGGCGCAGGATGGGATAGATGTCGCGGCTGAACGACACCTTCCGCTCGGGCAGCTTGCCGCCGTTTTGTTTTTTCTCCCAGGTTTCCATCGCCGTGTCGTAGAGCGTGGTCGGCATCTGGGCATCGACCGCGAACTTGGGCGGCGTCACCAGCACCCACGCGCTGTCCTTCACCGTGATCGGCTTGCCGCCGATCCGTACTTCGGCGGACACCGGACCGTCGGACGTATCGTCGAACCAGTAATCGTTGTTGGCGTAATAGTTGCTGTCCATCAGCCGGCCGACCGGATTGTTCGGAATCAGCGAGTCGCTGCGTCCGTAACCGCCGAGCACCAGAAGCCGGCCAGAGTCGTCGACCCGCAGGGTCCCGAGCGCCACAGTCTCCTTCACGGACATCTTGACCGGCTTGGGCAGCCGATCCCTGGTCGGGCAATTCCACCAGCCGTCACGCGTGCCCGCGAGAGGATCGGGCCCATTCGCCGGCACCGGAATGTCTGAGTACGGCAGCGGGCCAATGGTGCCGGTGTCGAACTCCACGGGCCCCTCGCCGGGCTTGATAGAGCGTGGACCGGGATCGATGACAAGGAGCTTGCGCCGCTGCTCGGGATCCATGATCTCCTGGTTGCGCAGCGGTGTCTCATTGGGATTGTATTTGTAGAAATTGGGATACTGGCTTTGCCAGAAACGGCCGAGAAAGGTGTTGAAGCTCGGCTTGGCATTGGCGAGATGCACCGTCCAGGTGATGTCGACGCCCTCGCCCGTGGTGACTTCACCGAGACAGGCGTTGTCCTTGTCGAAGGCGTAGAGACGGAAGCGCGCGGCCTGCCGCTTGATCCGCCCGCCCTTGTCCTTGAAGCCGCCAACCGGCGCGACCACCTGGTCCGGCGTCTCCGGCCCGATGAAGAACTCGGTGGGACTGTTGCCGATCCGCGCGATGCCGACCCCGGGGTAAATCTGGCAGTATGCAATCTTGCCGGTATCGATCTCTGGCATAACACTCCCCTTCCAACGTCCAGTGTTCAAATTCTCTCTACGGCGAGGCGGCAGGCGCGACCGCAACAAGCCGGCCTGCCGCCGGCGCCAGCGCGACCGAAGGCGCCTCGACGAAGACGTAATAATTGCCCGGCACGGGCATGGTGATTTCGGCCGCATACGCGCCGTCACCGAGCGGCCTCGCAATGCTGCGCACGGCGCTCTGCCCAGGGATGGCAAAGGAAAGGATGCGCGCGTCGCTCACGCCGTTCATGGGCGCGCCGGTCTGCGGATCGACAAGGCGGAATTGCAGGGCGAGCGGCGCACCGGCACGCGGCGTGCCGTTCAACGCAAGGTCAGCAACCCGCGGTGTTGCCGCCGTGCCGTCACCGCCTTTGGAATCCTCATCGATACGCACCTCGAAACACTGCACGAGCCGCGGCGCGTCGATATAAAGCACGACGTCGTAGGTGCCCGCGCGAGGCAATCGGCCAACCGTGCGATAAACGCCGGGCTCGGCCTCACGCAGGCGGCGATCGAGGATCTGCACCGCGCGCGGCTCGCGGCCGTAGGTGGTGAAGCTGCCGGAGGGCGCGGCCATGCCTTCGCGATAAAAATAGATGGTGCGCTCGCCTGGGCTTGCGATCATCACGCCGTCGCCGCCCGGCACCGGAGCCATCACATCGGCGCGCGCCGACGCGCTCATGGCGCCCAGTGCCAGCTGCCCCATGCCGACGCTCATTGCGCTTGGCGTGCGCCCCTCGATGCCGATCTGGTCCAGCGGAAACGCATCGACGAACTCGCTGGCGCGCCGGCGGATGTACACGACGTGATCGGAGAAGCCGATGGCGTCGGGCTGGCCGGCGACCGGAAAACGCTGCACGATGCGATCAGTCGCGGTATCGAGCACCACCACCTCGCCCGCTTGCGGGCTGGCCGCGAGCAGGAAACGCTCGCCCGGCGCAAATCGCAGCGCGGTTATTCCGCGCGGCCCGTCGATTGTGGCTGTCGGCGCCGATGGCGATGCGCTGACAGTCGTCAACTTGCCGTCCTCCGCGGCCACGTAGGCTCGCCGGGCCAGCGCCGAATAGGCGAGCACGGTCGGCCGATGGCCGGCGGGTACGGTGCGTGCTATCCGCTTGGCTGCGAGGTCAATGACACTCACGGTGTCGGCCCCTGCATTGGTCACGAAGGCAACCCGGCCCTCGTTATCGACAACGATGTCGTGCGGACCGGCACCGGTGGCGATGCGCGACGGCGACGTAGTCGGCGTGCCGAGATCGACAAGGGCGAGCCCGTTCTCCGCTTCGTTGCCGCCCGAAGCTGCCCGATAGGACGCCAGCAACGTTCGCCCATCGGGCGTGAGCGCCAGTCGCGTGGCACCGGGCACGTTGACTTTGCTCCTGATGCTCCAGTCCCGGGTGTCGATCAGCGCAATCTGATCGACGGACGGCTGCGCCACCGCCAGCAGGCCCTGGTCCGGTGTCAGCGCCCAGTCGGTGGCGTTGGCGTCGAAGGTGGCGAGATCCAGCAGCCGCGATCCGCCAAAGCCGATCCGGGGATCGATCACCGAGACACTGGCGTCGCCGCCGAGCGACAGAATGTAGAAGGCGTTGAGGTCGATGGCCGGCACCGTCATGCTGGCGCCGCGCACGAAGGCCGCCGCGATGCGCCGGCAGCGACGCTCGTCGAGCGTGTCGCCGGGTGCATGCGGCACCAGCCAGGCCGCGGGCTTGGCGCCGCGCAGCGGCGCGTCGTTGCCCATGGCGAGCTTGAAAGCGAACGCGGCATCACGACCAGCCGATGGCGCTGTCGCCGACGTCAGCGCTGACAGCGTGAAGCTGATGCATACGCCTGCAGATTCGGCTTGCTTCTCGGTCTGCTCGGCCCGCGCGGGTGTGGCGTCACCCCACGCAGCCAACTGCAGCAGCGCAAACGCAGCGGCCATGGATGCGGACCTCAGCCGCTCCCCTCGGGGGATCACTGCAGTTGCCCAACATGACGCCGGTTCGGAACCCTCGGGCGCGGCCGCAATGGCGGCGGCACTGGCGCCGCCGCTGCGACGAAGTCCGCCGCCAGTTGTGGCGCACGGCGCTCCCATTGGGTGACACCGCCGTTCGGCGAGCTCACCTCAACACGCACCGGCTCCTTGTCCAGCACCACCTCCCAGCGACCATCCGCATTGACTGATGTGGTCATTGCCGCGCCATCAATCTTGAGCTGAAGCTGTGAGGCCTGGACCCGTCCTATCGCCGATCGCGCGGCGGCCACAGTGACATGACCCGACACCGCGAACTTGCCGCCGTCAGCGGGACCGGCGCCGGTCACCGCGACCGTGTCGGGGAAACCGCCGGCAATCGGCCCGACGAGAGGCGCCACGCGGAACAAGCCCCAGAAACCGACCTGGAACTGATCCGCGGTCCAGGTGCGATAAATATAATCCCCCGCCACCTTGGCGGTGCCGCCGGCTGACGGGATCACCACGTCGAAATGCGAACTCACGCCATAGCCGCTGGTGACGCCGAGCATCGGCGAGGCCTTGTTGTCGCCGATCACGGTGGAGTTGTTGAGATAAGGCTCGGCTTGCCAGACATGACCGCTCAGCTCGAACACCTGCTGATTGTCGCCGTTGCCGCCGGCGTGCAGCAGGCGGAAACGCACGGGCATGCCGGCGGGCGCACGGAAGATCGGCGTCTGCGGCTCACCGCCGACCAGCACGTTGGCGATATACTTGCTGGTGTCCACATCGGCCCAATTGACGCTGCCAAGCGTTCCGAGATTGGCGGCGGTCAGGTTCGACCAATCCTTGACCGCCGCGGTCAGCGCATTGGGATATGTCTCAAGCAACTCACCGTAACGATAGATCGCGGGCTCGGTCCGGTAATTGATCGCCGACAAGGCATTGCCGGCGGCATAGTTCGAGCTGCCGTTGAGCAGAATGTCGACGTCGTCCTGGCCGATCACCACGAAATCGCGGAACGACGAGCCGTCGTCGAGAAACACCGTGGCCGACATATGGCTGTCGGGATCCTCGACCCAGGTCGAACCGGCCGGCTGGACCACGAGCCCGCCGAACAGGCCACGATAGGGATGATTGAGCGGATCCGCCGGCATCAGATTGAGCGCGCCGAACTCCACCGGCGTCGCCTTCGGCACGCCGCCCGGGCCGGCTTCGATTGTGCCGGCGTACCAGGTGTAGGTTCGGTTGTATGTCGGTGCCACGGTGCTGACCGTGTTCTCACCGACATTGATGCCGTTGTCGCTCTTCACGTCGAACGCCAGCAACTGCGGATGCAGACCGACATTGGTCGACGGCAGCAGGTTGATGGCCTGATACGGGTTGGAATACGGAATCCCGACCCGGGCGCCGGGAATCGCCGTCGTGAAGGTCTGAGCATTGGTGTCGACGCCATTGGTCAAGGTGACTTCCACCACGTCACCGGCGGCCACCCGCAACACCAGCGGCTCGACCTTGATACCGCGCTTCAACAATCCGCCGGGTACGCATGCGGCCGACGTCGGCTGGCAGAGATCCTCATTGCGCACATAGATGATCGCCATGGGATCGTTCAGCACTTCGTTCGCAGCAAGACCCGCCTTCAGGGTCAGGCCACGGCCATTGTAAGTAAGGGCAGTCCCCTGCCCGAGCGCCTGGCCGATGGTCAGCGCCGTGACGGCGAACTGACGCTTGCAGGGAACGCCGCGGTCGCACTGCGCGGAGACCGCGGGTGGCGTGAACGGCAGGCTGGTCGGCGCCGGATTCGACGGCAGCGGCTTGAGATCCGGTTGCGCCGTGGCATGGGCGCGCAATAGCCCCCACATCCCGTTGGTCATGCCCTCATAGGACGCGCCGGTGCTGTAGAGATAATCGCCCGCGCGCGGTGGCTTGACATGCAGTTCGAAATGCTCGCTCAGCAATGTCAGCTGGCTCTCGCGCCAACCCGAGTTCGGGTTGTACGGCTCGAACTTCCACGGCAGGCCGTGGGTGATGACATCGTGCATGGTGGTGAAGCCGCCCGCCAGCAGCCGGATCTGCACCGGGTCCTGCGGATAGACGTTGAACAGCGGCGTGTACGGATCCTCGCCCTTCATGCCGCTGCTGATCGGCAGCCTGGGATAGGTAAAGCAGGAGTTGTCGGTGCAGGCCGGATTGATCTTGCCGCCGGCATCGGGCTGCTTGGCGAAGGCCGCATTGCGGCCGGGGATCGAGGCGTAGGACCACGCCGCATCGCCGGCGCGCGGATCGGTCGCGTTGTTCAGACGCAGCGGCAGCGGTTCGTTGCGATAGTTCATCGAGAACGTGCCGGAGCCGAAATCGGCGATCACCAGCGGCTGCGCCGCGCCGGTGACCGGCGACGCGGCCGGATTGACCGCGTTCGCGGTGTCGGACCAGCCGGTGTATGTGCCGGGCGCGACCGGGACACAGCCCGGCGCGGTCGGACCGGTCGGATAACAATCGGGCCGGGTCTTGCTGATGTTGTTGTAAACCAGCTGGGTATCGGCCCACGCCAGCGCGAACTCGCGGTAACTGGTCTCCGGGCTGCCTGATGGAGGCAGGATGCTGGCGGCATAACTGGTGGGACCGCCGTCATCACGCCCCTGCCCCAGCAGCGCACCACCCGGTGTTGTCCAGGTCGAGCCCCTGGGCTCGATCAGCAGGCCGCCGTAAAGCCCGGCTTCCTGATGGGTCGATGGAGAGAAATGATCGTGCGTGAACACGGTCATGTAGGAACGCTCGCGCTGAAGATCCTTCAGGGGATCGACGTACCAGAGCCGCACGGTCGCTTGCGCACCCTTCCAGTCCTGGCTGTCCTTGGTCGGGCCGTCGCCGAGGGCGGGGATTGCCTTCGCGGTCTTCGGCACGCGGTTCGCTCCGGGGGGACAGGTTTTCGGCACATCGATCAGGCCGGGCAACGGCTCGCACATGCCGCCGAACTCATTGATCGCCTTGATGCGGTCGCGCACCTCCTGCGGACTGAAGGTGCCGTCCTCGTAATTGAATCCATTGGCGGCGCCGTCGGCCGCCAGTACATCGAACTTCACGAGATGGATGTGCTGGCCGATGATGTCGGTCGGCGTGCGCACCTGATAATCGTCGAGCTCGTAATAGGACGGCACCAGGTTGGTCTGCCAGTATTCGACCAGTTCGCCATTGTTGGCGCGGACGAACAGCGGCTCCGGCGGCTTGGTGCCATTGACCAGCGGCTTGACGTCATCCCACAGCGCCATCATGCGCTGCTGCGGATAGTGCCAGCCGGCCTTGTTGAACACCGTGTCGATCTGCACGTCGGCGCCTTTGTACAGGCGCTTCTGCACCTTGGTATCCTGCGGCGTCGGATTGGCGAACGGTGCGCCGGAGGCGCGCGGCGCGCCGGTCAGGCGGAATTCGGCGGGCTGCCCTTCCGGCGTGATGCTGCGCTGGAAACGCTGCTCATGCGCCTTCATGGCCAGTTGCTCGACCACGGTGCCCTGCTCGGGCAGCCGCAGCGCATCGATCAGATCGAGGTTCTTGGTGTAATCAGTCTGGCTGTGCACATTGGTCGCGACCCGGCCAGCCATCACCAGATGGCGCGGCAGGCCGCCGTCGAGCACGTCGCCCTTGTCCTGCGCAAACGCCAGCGGCGGATGCGGCGGACGATGGCCGGCGAGGCCCGGCACAAAGAACGGATAACCGGGATTGCGGTCCGGCTTCTTGGCAAAATGCACCTGGCCGTTGGCGATCTCGACCGGCGCCGGCACCGGCGCCATCGCGTACATCGGCAGCGGCAACACCGCCGGCGTCGGCGTGCCCGTCATGATCTCCGGATCTGGCAGCGCGCGGCTGCCCGGCTTCGGCCGCCCATTGGCATCGAGCTCGGTGCCAAGTTCAAGCGTGTCGTGCACCCGAAACAGCGCCCACATGCCCGAGGCGAAGTGTGGATAGAAATGGCAGTGGAAAATGGAATCGCCGGCGGTCAGGTTCTGGTTGCCGGCGCCGTAATAGACCAGCTCCATCGAGAAAGTCGAACCGGGCCCGATCGCTTGGCTGTCGAGATAATTGCTGCCCGGCTGCTCCGGCGAGAACAACCACTGATGCGCATGATGGTGGTGGACGTGATGGACCGACACGCCGGCGTGCAGCACACGGAAGATCACGTGGTCGCCGAGATAGCTGTGATAGACGTTCGACGGATCGTCCGGATAGAACGCCTTGGTCGGCTTCAGGCCCGGCATGTCCGCATTCTTGCAACGGGTGGTGCCCCAGCTCTGCGACGTGGTGGTCGGCGGGTTGGAGTTGGGCGTGACGGCGGACACGCCGATATTGGACAGCCAGTTGTCGACGCAGTTCAGGTTGGCCGGCACATCCACCACGACCCCGGGATCGCCGTTCGGCCATGAGCTCAGGAAAAACTCCTCGAACTTGCATTCCGGACAATCGGCGGACGGGCCGATCTTGAGCCGGTTGGCCAGGATCTCGTTGACGATGCCCGAGGCGCCGTAATTGATGGCGAAGCCGTCGCCGCCGCCGCTGACCACAAGATTGGTGCCGGGCGTGGTGTAGTAATCCGGAAACGCCTGAACCAGATCGAGCGACTCCGAATAGATCGAGGTGATCTCGCGGAACGGCGCTTCGCGATCCGGCAGCAATGTCGGATTGACGGTGGGACGGCTGCCCTTGGGGAAACGGCCATGGTTCGGCCCGGTGATGACGGCAGTGAGGTCGGACGCGACGATCGTGTCGCCATCGGTCATCCGCAGCACCGGCTGGCCGCGACGCGGGCCGTCGCGGAAGCGCGCGTCATAATCGATGATGGGCTGGCCGTTGCGCGATCCCCGCGTCGCCTGCATCAGGTCGGCGTTGGAGACCTGGCTGCGATACCACTCGGCACCCTTGGGCTCGACATGCACCGCACCGAACAAGCCAGCCATCTGCTGGGACGTGCCGAAGCCGTTGAAGTCGCCGGCCGGGCTGTACATCAGGAACGTGCCCTCGGCGGGGGCATACAGCGTGTAGGTGCGCCACGAGCTCTGGGCGACCTGGCCGTCGGGATTGCTGCCGGCATCGAAGCCGTCATCAGCGATGTTGGTGGCGGGCTCGAGGCCCGTGACATGGATCGACGCGGTGCGGGTGACCGGCTGCTGCGGACTTGCGGGAGCAGCGCTGAGAAAATTCCGGAAATCGATCTTCAGGCAATCGCCGACATTGACGCGCAGCACCAGCGGGCGCGGACGCTTGTCGGACCGAAGCTGGACATTGCCCGGTCCAAGCTTCTGTGAGGCATCGATCGGAACGACATCGCCGAGCAAAGCGTAGATCATGCCCTGCGGCCGGTTGGTGCCCAACCGGTTGATCATCATCGGCTGATCGAACGCGACGACACTCGCCTGCATGGTGCGGCGCTGGCCATCGCTGCAGACGGCGTCTGCGGCCGACGCTGAACTTAGACTTGCCCCTATCCCTGCAATTGCACTCAGCGCGATTGTAACCAGCAGAACAAATCGGTCCGACAAAAACGCGGCCATAGACATGGCTCCCCGCTTGCCGGGGACGCCACATGCCAAACGGCTGCGGTTTGTCGCCCCAGGTGCAACTACAGGTTAGAGTTCTAAAAGAGGTCTAAACCGGAAAGTCCGCCCGGCGCGGTGACAAAAATCACGTGTTGAGAAGACAATTTAGATAAAATCGCGGGTATTCCAGGCATCGCCCCGCACAAACAAAATCCCATAGGCCAAACAGTTTATGAAACAATAAACCACAACTATAAGTTATAGTTGTGGCGAGAACAAGCGGTAGCGCAGTCACGTGACATGCGTCGTCTCACACCGCGCAGATCCACAAGTTTTTCTCCAAAATGCAACCAGCAAGGCGACGCCCGACGGGAGCGCCTCAGCTCTTCACCGCGCCCGCGGTCAGCCCGGACACCATGTAGCGCTTGAACACATAATAGATGACGACCGGCGGCAGCGAGTAGACCAGTCCCGTCGCCATCAACAACTCCCAAGGCGAGTCGTCCGCCGCCAGGAAGTTGCCGAGCGCCACGCCCAGCGTGATGTCGGTGTCGCGCGACAACAGCAGGAAAGCATAGAGATATTCGTTCCAGGCGAGCAGCAGGGCGTAGGTGCCGACCGCGACCAGCGACGGCACCATCAGCGGCAGATAGACCAGCCGGAACAGCTGCCAGGGCGAGGCGCCGTCCATGGTGGCGGCCTCGTCGAGTTCGAAAGGCAGCTTGTCGGAGGCCTGCTTGAGCACCCAGATCGCGTAGGGCGACGACAGCGTCACCATGGCCAGGATCATCGCCCAGTGGGTGTTGAGCAGGCCGTAATTGCCCATGGTGCGATACATCGGCACGGCAAGGAACGCCGCCGGAATGAAGTAGGTGAACAGCGCGAGGTTCATCACCATCGCCCCGCCCCTCACCTTCAGCCGGCTGATGGCGAACGCCGCGAACGTGGCGATGAACAGCGTGATGATCCCGGTCGCCGCAGCGATCACGAACGAATTCCAGAACTGCAGCCAGAAATGATGCAGATAAAAGTGCTTCTGGCCGAACACGATGGCGAAATTGTTGAGGGTCGGCTCCTTCGGCCACAGCGCGCCGGACATTGCGCTGTCCTTCGCCGAGAAGGCGAACAGCATCATGTGGTAGATCGGCGCCATGGTCCACAGCAGCACCGGGATGCCGATCAGCAGCAGCTTCGCCTCGGTGGTGATCTTGTGCCAGAAGGCCTCTCGTGCGACCGCGCTCATTTGGCCAACCGTTTCATCATGAAGTAAATCAGGGGAATGACCAGCGGCATGGCGCAGACCACCGCCGCCACCGACATCTCGACCTGGTCGAGCCGCAGATAGCGCAGCCCCAACGTGGCCAGCACATGGGTGAGATCGGCGGGCCCGCCTCCGGTCAAGAGATACACACTGTTGAAGTCGCCGAGCGACCACAACGTCGACAGGATCAGGCAGGTCAGCCACAGTGTCTGCAGCGACGGCCATGTCACGAAGCGGAATTTCTGCACCGTTGTGGCTCCGTCAACATCGGCGGCCTCATAGAGGTCGTTCGGAATCGCCAGCCGCCCGGCAACCAAAATCAGAGTCCAGAACGGCAGCGATTTCCAGATGTGTACAACCATGGCGAGTGCCAGCGCCAGCGTCGGATTGTTCAGCCAGTTCGGCCCGTCGTCGCCGGTCAGGGTAAAGATCGTGTGGTTGATGATACCCCACTCCGGATTGAGCATGAAGCGGATCGACAGGATGGTGGTGATCGATGGCACCGCCCACGGCAGGATGAAGATCAGCGCCAGGATCTTGATCCACCAGCGGTCCTGCACGAAGAAATCCGACAGGAACAGCGCGATGATCATTTTCAGCGTGATGCCGACGCCGAGGAAAATCACCGTGTTGATGACGGTGCGCAGGAAGATCGGATCGGCCGCAAGCTTGGCATAGCTCGCCGGATTGCGCGCCAGCCACAGGCCGTAACAGACCGGATACAGCACGAACACCAAGAACAAGATGACGTACGGCACGATCATCATGAGGCCGAGCTTTTCCGCCGGCGTCATCCGCGACAGACTGAATCGTCCCTCGGCTGTGTCTGGGGGAGCGGCCGATGCCAGCACGGACATGGGTGTGCCTCTGCGTGTGCGGCGGGCAGTCCCGCCTGGTGATCCGGAAAGGAAAGCGAGGCGGCGCGCGCCGCCTCGCCCTTCAAGAGCCTAGTTGGCGATCGCCTTGATGCGGGCAATCATTTCATCGACCGCCTTGTCTGCCGGCATCTTTTCGTTGACCACGCGGTTCATCGCCACCGCCCAGACATTCTCGTTGTTGACGACGGTGAACTTGTAGTTCTTGGTGAACTCGAAGGTCACGGTCCCCGACTTGAACTGGTTGTAGACCGACTTGCGGTGCGCATCCGCCTGCCAGAACGGACTTTCCTGCCCGCTCTTCGTCACCGGGAACCAGCGGCCAAGCGATCCCTCGACATACGGCTTCAGGTTCTCATCCTGCAGCAGGAATGTCACGAACTGTTTGGCCACCGCCTTGTTCTTCGAGTTCGAGAAGATGGCACCGACCTTCACCGCAGCGCGATAGACCATCTTCGAACCATCCGGCTTGTTGGGGAACCCGGCGGTCGCGATCAGTTCCTCATAGTTCTTCTTGGCTTGTGCCCGCTGCTCCGGCGTCAGCGACTCGTTGTTGCTGTCGTCGAGCCACTTGCCGGCGATCGAGATGGTGGCGTTGTGGGTCAGCACGATGGAACGGTTGTGGAAGGCGACGTTGTTGTCCGGATCCTTCCAGCTGGTGGCCGACGGCGGCGCGCAGCCTTTCAGCGCCGGCATCACATAACTGTTGAGCGCCTTGACCAGGCCTTCCTTCACCTTGGGATCGTCGACCAGGAGCTTGCCGTTGTCGTCGACAAGCTTGACGTTGTAGGCGTCCATGAAGGTCAGGAACGAATAGAAGGAGTCGCTGGAGTCCACGCCCATCGGCACGCCGATGCCGAAGATGCGCTGCCCGGTGGCCTTGCGCACGGCCGGCTGCACCTTCTCGCACCAGAAATTCCAGTAGTCGTCCCATCCGGTCGGAATGTCGGAGGCCTTGATGTCGGCTTTCTCCAGCATGTCCTTCCAGTACTGGATATGCATGGTCTGCTGCTTGATCGGGAACGCGTAATAGGCACGCGTGTTGGTCTTGCCATTGAGCAGATAGGCCGTCTCTAGGGTGTTCGGCGCGAACTTGTCCTTGAGCGGCGCCATGATATCGGAGATGTCTTCGAGCTTGCCGTCGAACGCCCACTTGCCGGCGACCTGGAAGTCGTAGACGTCCGCATAGGCCACGTCCGGCGGGGTGCCGGAATCCAGCGCCGCGACGGTCTTCGGGATCATGTCCTGCACGGGATACTGCGACAGCTCGACCTTGTGGCCGGTCTTCGCCTCGAAACCCTTGATGGCGTGGTTCAGCGCATCGTCTTCGGCCTTGTAGAAGCCCTTCACCCACCACACCGTCAGCGTGTCCGCCGACGCCGGCGCGGTCGATGACAGCAGAGCCGCCGCCAATCCCGCCGCAACCATACACTTCATGTGAGACCTCCCCATTCCAGTCCTCCTACAGTTCTTGATTTGGATTTTTGATTTGATTTGCGTTTGAATCGCATGCCGCGGCGCAAGCGCGCCGCCGGCCAGATATCGGTCGATCGTCCGCGTCGATCATGTCGCAAACCACGCGTGCGTGCACGATGGAAACTGTCGCATCGGCCTCTCCCCTCGTCCATCTCAGCCCCGGCGTTATCCGCCGTGTTGCTTGTTAGCTGTCATATAGGCGGACAGTAGGATTGTCTAGCGTTCGCAGATCGATGTATGTTCGCCCTCGCCTCACATGTTGGGGCGAGCGCCGATGCGCACAGATAAATAAGAACGAACGTGAGGAAAAATCCGGTGGAGCCGATCAAGGCCGTGAGCCTGGTGGACCAGGTCGTGGACCGCGTGCGGGATCACATTGTGGAAAACGGTCTTGGCGCCGGCGATTTTCTCCCAAGCGCGCAGGAGCTCGGCGCGATCTTCGGCGTCAGTCGCGGTGTCGTGCGCGAAGCCCTCACCCAGCTCGAGGCGGTCGGCATCGTCGACATTGCCAATGGCCGACGGCCGATCGTGCATCGGCTGGAGCCCAATGCGATGGCGCGGGCCTTCGATCATGGCCTCGCGACGCGGCAGGTGACGTTCCGACATATCGGAACGTTTCGCCGGACCGTCGAATGCGAAGCCGCGGTGCTCGCCGCCAGCGAACGCACCGACGCGCATCTGTGCCGGCTTGACGTGGCGATCGAAGGCCTGCGCGGCAGCCTGCAGAATCCCAAGCAGTTCCTGGTCACCGACTTCGAGCTGCATGCAGCCATCGCGCAGGCGTCGGGCAACCCGCTGTACGCCATCACCACCGAAGCGCTGACCATGTCGATCAAGAGCATGATCTATGACGGGCTCTGCTCGATCACGTCGCTGGCCGAATGGAAGCAGATCCTGAAAACCCACGAAGGCATCGTGCAGGCGATCCGCAACCGCGACGCCATCAAGGCGCGCAAGATGATGACGCGACATTTCGACGAAGCGCTCAACCGCGCCGCGCTGTACTGACGACAGCTCAGGTCATGACGCCGCGACGGCGACCACGATCGCCTCGGCGCAGTGCGCCACAAACCGGTACGAGTCCATAGCCCGCTGGATGTATGACAATGGCGAGCGCATCGAGAACCGGCGCTTCTGCGTTACGGAATAACCGCCGGCCGACAAAAGCTTTGGCCAAGTTCGCTTCAGCGCTCTCCGCCATCGATCTGCTGGCCGATAATGGCGATGGCCTTCTGATAGACCGGCGCGGCATTCCAGGCCTGGATCGCGGCAAAGTTGCCGTCGCCGGGCTGATAGCCCCCGCCCGCACGCCAGCCATGGCCTCGCAGGAAATTGGCCGTCGAGCTCAGTGCGGTGCTCGCATTGTCGAGGCTTCCGCCGGTGCCATAGGTCAGGATGTTCTTGGGCAGGAATTGGGTATGGCCGACCTCGCCATGCATCGAGCCGCGAGTGTTGGCCGAGAAGACACCCCGGCCGACCAGGGTCAGGGCTGCATTCAGTTGGTCGGTGAAATACTCCGATCGGCGACAGTCATAGGCGAGCGTCGCCACCGCGGACAGCGTGTTCTGATTTCCCCGCGAGCGGCCGAACCCCGTCTCCATTCCCCATATGGCCAGGAGCGGGCCTGGCGGAACGCCGTAGCGCTGCTCGATGGAGGCAAACATCGCCGCGCTGGATTGCTTGAGCGACCGCCCGCGCGACACGATGGCAGGGCCGCCGCGCCTGGCAAGAAACTGGTCCAGCGACAGCCGCATGCTGTGCTGGTTGCGGTCGGCGGCGATGGTGGCGCTGGAATACGTCGTCCCCATCAGCGCGGCGATGGCAGAAGCGCTGGCCCGCCCCCGCGCTTCCGCGGCGAACTGCTCCTTCCACGCCTCGAAGCCGGCCGATGTACTGCCGCACTGCGCGGCAACCGCCTGGCCGATCATCCCAGCAAGCGCCACAAGGACGGCCGCAGAGATCGTTTTGAGCTGCCAACCCCTGGTCATTCCAAGCCCTCCGCGCGATCCGCGTCGGACGCGGTCACCGCCCCTGCCGACGCAACCGCGAAGTTAGCCGTCGGAACCAACGATGGCAAACCTCGGCGGACTGCGTATATGGGCCCGGTCTGGATGTCCCCGGCCACGGTGCCCGCACGTGACCTCTCGCAGAAATCAGGTCGCGGTACCGCAAGTGAGCTCAGCGCTCCTTCGTGGGAAGGACAAAGATCTGGCCGGGATAGATGCGATCCGGATTGCGGATCTGCTGGCGGTTGGCGTTGTAGATCACCGCGTATCGCGTGCCGGCACCATAGGCGAGCTGGCTGATGCGCCAAAGGCTGTCACCGCGGGATACGGTGGTCGTGACAATGCCGGGCACGACCACGGCAGACGGCGATCCACCGACGGGTGGCGTGATGGCAGCGGCAAGCCGCGGCCCTGATGCAATTGCATTCTTCTCGTTGGACGCGGCGCTCTGCTCCGGCACGGACCCTGTGGCCATCACCGCATCCGGGACGTTGAACGGAACCTCCGCCCGCGACCGGACCGCTCCAGCGCTGCCCTCCACTTCGTCCAGCCTAACGCGATAGCTGCCGGGCGCCACACCCTTGTTGATGGTCACCGCAAAGCGTCCATCGGCGGCCGCTGTCACAGACGCCAGATAACTGTCGTTGAGATAAAGTCTGATCGTCGCACCGGGGCGAGAGCGGCCGCTGATGTAGAGCTTGCCGCCCGCCTCCGTCTCGACCGTCTCCACAGCAACCGGACCGCCTGCCGGCGCGGGCGTTGCCGGCTGCGACAGGACCACGGTCGGCTTGCCCGGGGTCATCAAGGCCGCCACCGGCCGTTCCTGCTGGCCCGGCTCGATCACCACCGCCACACTTTGCCGGGATGTGATTTGCTTGCCGTCGGGCTGCGTGACCCGCAGGGTCAGGTCGTAGCTGCCCGCCGGAAGCCGGGGCGGCACCATGGCAAATTGCCCGGAGCGATCGGCAACCGCACGGTCATGCGGCTCACCGTTCCGCAGCAGTTCGACCGTCGCACCGGGCGCTGCCCTGCCCGCGATCACCGCATCGCCGCCCGGCTCGATGCTAGCGACATCGAAGGCCGGACCACCGTCACTGACATCCGGCGCTGCTGTGCCGAGTGCGGCCACCACGGCATTGGCCTCCGCCAAGGCCTTTGCGAGCGGAACCGGCTTGTCCTCAGCTACGCCTGTGGCCGGCTTTGTCGCCGTTGGTGCCACGAACGCGACTTTCGGTTGAGACGGCACCTCGTGGCGGACATACGCAAACACAAGCGCGGCAGCCGACACGGCACAGACGACGCACAGACCCAATCCCGGCAGGACCAGTCGGCTCATCGAAGTCGTGGTCATGATGTGTCGCCCGTCGGCCGAAATGCCGGCACGCCGCGACAGTGCGTCGGTTTGGCCGGCCCATCAAGCCCGCCAAACGATTAAATGCACCGGCCGGCCAGTGCGACCAGTGTGCGCCGCAGCGCCAGCAGAGCCAGTGTCGACGTCAATGGCTGATCATCCACGGCCTTGCGCTGGGAAAGCCCTTGGCTCCGCTCTTGCTCTTGGTCATCAGCCGCGAGGCCTTGCCGGAACAGCAGCCGCATCCGGGAGCGTGAGAGGCCTTGTACTCACCCAGCGTCTTCGGCGCATGGGCGCTGCGCTCATTGGTCGCGTGGGCCTTGCGGGTGGAGGCCGGAAGACAGGAGAAATGTGGCGCGGTGAGAATGACGCGCGGCGCCACCGTGCCGCAGGCCGGACAGTCATCCGGCTCGTCACATTCCGCCATCGGGCGCATGTTGGTGAAGGGGCCGCAATCGTCGCAGAGATATTCATAGACCGGCATGTTGGGTCTCCAGAGAGAGGAGCTGTAGCCCGGGTGAGCGTAAGCGACACCCGGGATTGATCGCGATGCGGCTCCCGCATGTCGCTGACGCTCATGCGGGCTACACGGTCAGCTTATTTGTCCTGCGACAGCGGCATGTCGATGCCGCCCTTGATGTGTTTGATCGGCCCCGCCGACGACGGCATGATGTCGAAGTCGAAGATTTCCGTCGGCAGCCACAGGGTGGCGCAGGCGTTGGGCACATCGACCACGCCGGAGATGTGGCCCTGGCATGGCGCGGTGCCGAGGATAGAATAGGCCTGGGCGCCGGAGTAGCCGAACTTCTTCAGATACTCGATGGCATTGAGACAGGCCTGGCGATAGGCGATGTGGACGTCGAGATAATGCTGCTTGCCCTGCTCGTCGACCGAGATGCCCTCGAAAATCAGATAATCCTTGTAGTTCGGCGTCACCGGCGACGGCTTGAACACCGGGTTCTTGATGCCGTATTTGGCCACGCCGTCCTTGATCACATCGACCTTGATGTGCAGCCAGCCGGCCATCTCGATGGCGCCGCAGAAGGTGATTTCGCCGTCGCCCTGGCTGAAGTGCAGATCGCCCATGGAGAGGCCGCCGCCGGGCACATAGACCGGGAAATAGATCTTCGAGCCCCGCGACAGATCCTTGATGTCGCAGTTGCCGCCATGCTCGCGCGGCGGCACCGTGCGTGCGCCCTCCGCCGCCGCCTTGGCCTTGTCGTCACCCTTGAGGCGGCCCATGTGCGCGGTCGGGCCGAAGGGGGGATTGGCAAGACCGGGAACACGGGTCGGATTGGTGGCGATCAGCGCGGTCTCGCGCTCGTTCCAGGTTGCGAGCAGTTTTGGATCGGGCAGACAACCGATCAGGCCGGGATGGATCAGGCCGGCGAAGTTCACGCCGGGAATATGCCGCGACGAGGTGTACATGCCCTTGAAGTCCCAAATCGACTTCTGCGCCAGCGGGAAGTGATCGGTGAGGAATCCGCCGCCGTTCTGCTTGGAGAAAAAGCCGTTGAAGCCCCAGAGGCTTTCCTTCATCGGGCCGACGTCGAGCAGGTCGACCACCAGGAGATCGCCGGGCTCGGCGCCCTTCACCCCGATCGGGCCGGAGAGGAAGTGCACGATCGACAGATCGATGTCGCGGACGTCATCGGCGGAATCGTTGTTCTTGATGAAGCCGCCGGTCCAGTCGTAGGTCTCGATGATGAAGTCATCGCCGGGGCTGACCCATTCCACCATCGGAATATCGGGATGCCAGCGGTTGTGGATCTTGTCGTTTTCATAAGCCGATTGCGTGAGGTCAACCTTGATCAGTGTGTCAGGCATCGAACGCTCCCCTTCTTTTGCAAGTGACGTTTGGAGTTAGACGGACAGGAATTTGGCGATTTGAGCCTCATCGATCCCGGCGCGCGGATCGTCGCGGACGATCTCGCCGTTCTCAATCACCAGCACGCGGTCGGCGATATCCAGCGCAAAGCTCAGCACCTGCTCAGACACCACGATGGAGAGCCCTCGCTCGTCGCGGATTCGTTTGAGCGTCCGCGCCATCTCGCGGATGATCGAGGGCTGGATGCCTTCGGTCGGTTCGTCCAGCAGCAGCACCTTGGGCTTGGTTGCGAGCGCACGGGCGATCGCGAGTTGCTGCTGCTGGCCACCCGAGAGGTTGCCGCCACGGCGACCTTTCATCTCCAGCAGCACCGGAAACAGCTCATAGATATCCGCGGGCACGTTCTTTGCACCCGACGTGACGAGGCCCGTCTCGATATTTTCCTGCACCGTCATGGCGGAAAAAATCATCCGGCCCTGCGGCACATAGGCCAGGCCCTGGGCCACCCGCTCGTAACTCTTGAGTCCGGACACCTCGACGCCGTTCATGGTGACCGAACCGCTTTTGGTCGGCACGATCCCCATCAGGGATTTCATCAGGGTGGTCTTGCCCATGCCGTTGCGGCCCATGATCGCCACGATTTCGTTGGGCGCGACGGAGACATTAAGGCCGTGCAGCACCTCGCTCTGGCCGTAGGCGACATGAAGATCCGAGATTGCCAGCATCACATGTCTCCCGCTCAGTGTCCGAGATAGACTTCGATGACTTTGGGGTCGCTCTTGACCTTGTCCATCGAGCCTTCCGAGAGGATCTGGCCCTGGTGCAGCACCGTAACCTTGTGGGCGATATCCTCGACGAATTTCATGTCGTGCTCGATCACCAGCACCGAACGATCCTTGATGATGCGGTTGAGCAGCTCGGCGGTCTTCACCCGTTCGCTGACGCTCATGCCGGCGACCGGCTCGTCCAGCATCAGAAGTTCCGGGTCCTGGATCAGCAGCATGCCGATCTCCAGCCACTGCTTCTGGCCGTGGCTGAGCAGGTCCGCGCTCATATGGAGGCGATCCTTCAAAAAGATCATCTCGGCGATCTCCTCCACCCGATCGCGCACCGCCGCATCGCGCTTGAACGCCAGCGCGCCGAACACGGTGCGGCCGCGCGGATAGGAGATTTCCAGATTCTCGAACACGGTGAGATCGTCATAGATCGACGGGGTCTGGAACTTGCGCCCGACGCCCGCCTGGACGATCTGGTTTTCCTTCATCCGGGTCAGCTCCTTGCCGCGGAACTGGATGGAGCCCGCGGTGGCCTTGGTCTTGCCGCAGATCAAATCGAGCACGGTGGTTTTACCGGCGCCGTTTGGCCCAATGATGACGCGGATCTCATTCTCGTCGACATAGAAGGAGAGATCGTTGACCGCCTTGAAGCCGTCAAACGACACGGTGAGACTTTCGACCGCGAGCAGGAAGTCCTTGGGTTGATGACCGACCAGCATGATGCCCTCCTCACTCCGCCGGAGCGCCGTCGGCGACCGAACTGTCAGTCCAGCTGCCCTTGTCGGCGCCATTCTTGACCTTGCGTGACAGCAACCTGTCGATCCGCGATTGCACATGGTCGCGCCAGATGCCGGCCAGGCCGTCCGGGAACGCAAGCACCACCGCAATGAACAATGCGCCGAGGCCGAACAGCCACAATTGCGGGAAGGATTCCGACAGGCTGGTCTTGGCGAAATTCACCAGCAGCGTGCCGTAGACGGCGCCGAAGATCGACAGACGGCCGCCCACCGCGGTGTAGATCACCATTTCGATCGAGGGCACGATGCCGACGAAGGACGGCGACATGAAGCCGACCTCGAGAGTGAATAGCGCGCCGCCGATCGCGGCGAACACGGCCGCGGCGCAGAATGCAAAGATCTTAAAGTTGGCGACGCTGTAGCCGGAGAAGCGGACGCGGTCTTCCTTGTCGCGCATCGCTACCAGGATGCGGCCGAGCTTGGAGTGGCGGATGAATTGCGCCACGCCGATGCAGCCGAACAGACAGGCGACCTCGACGAAGTAGAGAATGAACTTGGCGTGGTCGGTGCGGATGTCCCAGCCATTGAGGGTGCGCAGGTCGGTGATGCCATTGATGCCGCCGGTGTAACCCTGCTGGCCCACGATCAGGATGGTCAGGATGGCGGCCACCGCCTGGGTGATGATCGCGAAATAGACGCCGCCGACCCGGCGCTTGAACATCGCCGCACCGATGATGAAAGCGAAGATGGCGGGAACCACCAGAATGGCCACGATGGTGAAGGTCAGGCTGTGAAACGGCTTCCAGAAGAACGGCAGCTGGGTCAGCTGATTCCAGTCCATGAAGTCGGGAATGCCCGGGGTCGACTGGATCTTGGTGTTGGCAACACTCGATGCCTCCAGCTTGAGGAACATCGCCATGCAATAGCCGCCGAGGCCAAAGAACACGCCCTGCCCCAGGCTGAGAATGCCGCCGTATCCCCAGCACAGCACCAGCCCGAGCGCGACAAATGAGTAGGTCAGATACTTGGCCACCAGGTTCAGCCGGAACACATCGAGGCTGACCGGCAGGATCACCACCAGCAGCAGCGCGAGCGCGGCCAATCCCACCAGTTCGGAGCGCGTAAAGAAGCGCGGATTGTCGTTCATAGCCCCAGCCCCCGTCGTGTTATTTGCGGACCTTGAGGGCGAACAGCCCCTGCGGCCGCAGCATCAGAATGCCCACGATCGCGAGCAGCGTGATCACTTGCGCCATCGATCCGGAGGTGAAGAACTCAAGTGTGGAGCGGGCCTGCGAGATGGTGAACGCGGAGGCTATGGTGCCCAGGAGGCTGGCGGCGCCGCCAAACACCACGACCAGGAAGGTGTCGACGATGTAAAGCTGGCCGGCGGTCGGCCCTGTGGAGCCGATCATGGTGAAGGCGCTGCCGGCGATCCCGGCAATGCCGCAGCCCAGCGCGAAGGTGTAGCGATCGACCTTGTCGGTGTTGATGCCGACGGCACCGGCCATGACGCGGTTCTGCATTACGGCGCGCACCTGCTGGCCCCAGCGCGACTTGTACATGATGTAGGCGACAGCCAGCGTGATCAGCACTGTCAGGCACATCACGAAGATGCCGTTGATGGGAATCTCGATGGTGTCGGTGACCTGCTTGGAGCCCATCATCCATTCCGGCAGTTCGACGCCAACCTCGCGGGCGCCGAACACCGAACGATAAGTCTGCTGCAGGATCAGGCTCAGGCCCCAGGTGGCCAGCAGCGTATCGAGCGGACGCTTGTAGAGATGGCGGATCAGCGCCCATTCCACCAGCATGCCCAGTGCGCCTGAGGCAAAGAATGCGAGGATCATCGCAACAAAGAAGTAGCCGCTGAACAGCGCCGGAAAATGCGCCTGGAAGAAGCTCGACGTCAGCCAGGTGACGTAGGCGCCCAGGATCATGAACTCGCCGTGCGCCATGTTGATGACGCCCATCTGGCCGAAGATGATCGCCAGGCCCAGCGCCATCAGCACGAACACCGAGAACAGGATCAGGCCTGCAAAGCCCTGCATCACAAAGATCGAGCTGAGATCACCAAGCGAATAGTCGCCGAACATCAACCTCTCCTGCTGTCGTCTTTGCTAAACGCGGTTGAACTGCAGTTCCGTCATCCTGAGGTGCGCGCTCTTGCGCGCCTCGAAGGATGGAACGGCCCCGGAGCTACCCGCTCGGGCCGTCGCCCTTCGAGGGCCGCTGCGCGGCCACCTCAGGGTGACGGATAACTGTTCCACTTCATCTCATCGTCTCTCCGGAGAGTGCCCGCGCCGCGGGATGAGGACCGCGGCGCGGGGCGTCGGCACGGACCGAACGGTCCGGGCCTGGGAGGCCGAAAACGCTTACTGGTAACCTTTGGGGAACGGATCCGGCTCGACCAGATCCGCGGTCTCGTAGATCAGTTCGTACTGCCCGTCGGCGCGGGCGCGGCCGACGCGGGTCTTGGACCACAGATGATGGTTTTCGTGGATGCGCACATAGCCTTCCGGCGCGCCCTTGAATTCCACGCCCGGGGATGCGGCCGCGACCTTGTCGATGTCGAAGCTGCCGGCCTTCTCCACCGTCAATTTCCACAGCCACGGGCCGAGATAAGCAGCCTGGGTGACGTCGCCGATCACGGTCTTTTCGCCCCACATCTTCTTGAACGCGGGCACGAACGTCTTGTTGTTGGCGTTGTCGAGGGACTGGAAATACTTCATGCAGGCATAGGCGCCGGCGATGTTTTCACCACCGATGCCGTCGATCTCGTCCTCGGTGACCGAGATGGTCAGCAGGGTCTGCTTGGAGAGATCGATGCCGGCGGCCTTGAGCTGCTTGTAGAAGGCGACGTTGGAGCCGCCGACGATGATGGCGTAGATCACGTCCGGCTTGGTCAGCTTGATCTTGTTGATCACCGAGTTGAACTGGGTGTGGCCCAGCGGGAAGTATTCCTCGCCGACCACCTTGCAGCCCTGCAGGTGTCCCTCGATGTGCTTGCGCGCGATCTTGTTGGAGGTGCGCGGCCAGATGTAGTCGGAGCCGAGCAGATAAAAGCTCTTGGCGCTCTTGGTCTTGTTGACCCAGTCGAGGCCGGCGATGATCTGCTGGGTGGCTTCCTGTCCGGTGTAGATGACGTTCTTGGACTGCTCCAGGCCTTCATAGAAGGTCGGGTAGTACAGCATGCCGTTGTACTGCTCGAACACCGGCAGCACCGCCTTGCGCGAGGCCGAGGTCCAGCAGCCCATCACGGCGGCGCACTTGTCGTTGACCAGCAGCTTCTTGGCCTTTTCGGCAAACGTCGGCCAATCGCTGGCGCCGTCTTCCTGGATGAACTTGATCTTGCGGCCGAGCACGCCGCCCGCGGCGTTGATCTGCTCGATGGCAAGCTTTTCGGCTTCGACGGAACCAGTCTCGCTGATGGCCATGGTGCCGGTCACCGAGTGCAGGATACCGACCGTGACCTCGGTGTCGGTGACCGCAAGGCCCGTGGTGTTGACCGCCGACGTTGCCGGCGCCTGTGCCAATGATGGCGTCGGCAGCAGCGACATGGCGGGCAGCGCCGCCATCCCCATCAACAGCTTTCGGCGAAATGCCGATTGCAACCCTCTATCCTGTTCCTCAGACATGATCACCCCTTCTGGTTGTAAGCTCACGTTCTGATCGAGGATTGCTGAAATTGTGCGCTGCACAGATACGCAGGATCGCGTATACTGCACCGCAAAACAGCGACGTAGATTTTGGCAAGAGGTGAGCCGAGGCGGTTCGGCCAATTTGAGGGGTAACAAGGGTGGAGGGGCGGCAGCGGATAGACCGCGTCAGGCGCCAGTACAATCAGTGGGTCGCCAACCAGACGCTGGAAGACTACGCGCTCCGCTTCACCGCCAAGAGCGCGCGACGCTGGTCCGCCGCTCGCGTCGCCAACACCGCGCTCGGCGCGATTTCGTTCCTGGCGCTGGAAGCGATCGGTGGCACCATCACTCTCAATTACGGCGCCACCAATTCAGTCGCCGCCATCCTTGTGGTCAGTGTCATCATCTTCTGCTGCGGGCTGCCGATCGCCTACTATGCCGCGCGCTGCGGCGTGGACATCGATCTGCTGACCCGCGGCGCCGGCTTCGGCTACATCGGCTCCACCATCACCTCGCTGATCTACGCCACCTTCACGTTCATTTTCTTCGCCATCGAAGCGGTGATCCTGGCGATGGCGCTGGAGCTCTGCTTCGGGATCCCCCGCCCGATCGGATATCTGGTCAGCGCCGTGGTGATCATCCCGCTGGTGACCCACGGCATCACGCTGATCAGCCGCTTCCAGCTCTGGACCCAGCCGCTGTGGGTCATCCTGCATATCCTGCCGTTCGCGGCGATCGCCTACGGTAACCGCGACTCCTTTGTCGCCTGGACACAGTTCACCGGCGAGCATGGCAATCCGGCCGGCCATCTCGACCTGCTGCTGTTCGGCACGGCGGCGTCGGTGGTGTTTTCGCTGGTGGCGCAGATCGGCGAACAGGTCGACTTCCTGCGTTTCCTGCCGCGCGATCGCCGCACCTCAAAGACGTCATGGTGGGTGGCGCTGCTCAGCGCCGGCCCCGGCTGGATCGTGATCGGTGCGATCAAGCTGCTGGCGGGATCATTTCTTGCCTTCTTCGCACTCAGTCATGGCATCGCCCCCGAGCACGCGGCAGAGCCGACGCAGATGTATCTGTCGGCCTTCCGATATGTGCTGTCGCAGCCCGACCTGGCGCTGGCGCTGACCGGCACCTTCGTCATTCTCTCGCAGATCAAGATCAACGTGACCAATGCATATGCGGGATCGATCGCCTGGTCGAACTTCTTCTCGCGCCTGACCCACAACCATCCGGGACGCGTGGTCTGGCTGGTGTTCAATGTCGTGGTCGCCGTGCTCCTGATGGAGATCGGGGTCTACAAGGCGCTGGAACAAACGCTGGCGCTCTACTCCAATGTGGCGATCGCCTGGGTCGGCGCGCTGGTGGCGGATCTCGTCATCAACAAACCGCTGGGGCTGCGTCCACAATTGATGGAGTTCAAGCGCGCGCATCTCTACGACATCAATCCGGTCGGTGTCGGCGCCATGGCAATCGCGACCATCGTCTCCGTCAGCGCATTCTACGGCCTGTTCGGACCGACCGCGAAAGCACTGTCGCCGTTCGTGGCGCTATTGGCAGCCTTTGTCTCGGCGCCGGCCATCGCGCTGGCGACGCGCGGCAAATACTACATCGCGCGCAAGCCGAAGCGGAGCTGGCAGGACCTGGAGCAGATTCCCTGCTGCATCTGTGAGCATTCGTTCGAGCCCGAGGACATGGCCTCCTGCCCCGCCTACTCCGGCCCGATCTGTTCGCTGTGCTGCTCCCTCGATGCGCGCTGCCACGACCTCTGCAAGCCGCACGCCCGCGTGCAGGGACAGATCTCGGACTCCCTCGGCAAGATCCTGCCGCAGCGTATCCAGGCATATCTCAACTCCCAGCTCGGGCATTATCTGCGGGTGTTCCTGATCTCGTCCGGCCTGGTCGGGCTGACACTGGGACTGATCTATTTGCAGTCATCCACCGAAATCACCACCGAAGCGGTGCAGCTCTCCGACGTGCTGTGGAAGGTGTTTTTCGCGCTGGTCATCATCATCGCCGTGGTGGCCTGGCTGTTCGTGCTGGCGCAGCAGAGCCGGCGCGCGGCGGAAGACGAAACCCGCCGGCAGACCACGCTGCTGATCCAGGAAATCGATGCCCACAAGCGCACCGATGCCGAACTACAGCGCGCCAAGGAGGTCGCCGAATCCGCCAACCTCGCCAAAAGCCGTTATGTGGTGGGGCTCAGTCATGAACTAAGGTCGCCACTCAATGCCATCAGCGGCTATGCGCAACTGCTGGAACAGGATTCCAGCCTGGAAACCAAGCCGCGCGACCAGGTGCGTGTGGTGCGCCGGAGCGCCGACCATCTCTCCGGACTGATCGACGGCATCCTCGACATTTCCAAGATCGAGGCCGGCCGGCTTTATCTCTCCCGCGACGAGGTCCGCCTCGGCGAATTCCTCGACCAGCTCGTGGGGATGTTCCGGCTGCAGGCCGCCGCCAAGGGCATCGACTTCGTCTTCCGCCGCCCGGGCTATCTGCCACCGGTGGTGTTCGCCGACGAGAAACGGCTGCGCCAGATCCTGATCAACCTGCTCTCCAACGCCATCAAGTTCACGGCCAGCGGCAGCGTGCAGTTCGTGATGCATTACCGCAGCCCGGTCGCCGAGTTCGAAATCATCGACACCGGACCGGGCATCCAGCCGGACGACCTGGAGCGCATTTTCGCGCCGTTCGAGCGCGGCGCGCTCGGCAGCTCGCAGCCGCACACCGGAACGGGCCTTGGGCTCACCATCAGCCGCCTGCTGGCCGGCGTGATGGGGGGCGACATCCGCGTCACCAGCACGGTGGGCACCGGCAGCACCTTCCGCGTCAAACTCCTGCTGTCCGAAGTCACCAACCCGACCCGGATCGCTCCGATCGCGAAACCCGTGTTCGGATATCACGGCCCGCGCAAGACCATCCTGATCACCGATGACGATCCCTCGCACCGCGACCTGCTGCGCCAGGTGCTGAGCCCGCTCGGCTTCATCATCCTCAGCGCGCAGGACGGCCCCTCCTGCCTTGCGCTGGCGCAGCACTGCCGGCCCGATCTGTTCCTGCTCGACATCTCGATGCCGGGCATGGACGGCTGGAGCGTCGCCGAAGCGCTGCGCGGCAGCGGGCATCACCAGGCACGGATCCTGATGATTTCGGCCAGCGCACTGGAAGCCCACGGCATGCCGCTGGCGCAGCCCTTCCACGACGGCTACCTGATGAAGCCGATCGACGTGTCGCGGGTGCTGGAGCAAATCGGACAATTGCTGAAGATTGATTGGCAATACGACAGCCGCGAGAAACCCGAGCCGGTGTGGACGCCGGGCAGCGGCTCGCTGCCGTCGACCCAGGACATGCAGGAGCTGATCGACCTCGGCGAGATCGGCCACGTCCGGGCGATCCAGGCCAAGCTCGATCAGCTGGATGCGGATTATCCTGAGCACACCGCCTTCGTTACCCGGATCCGTTCATTGGTCGACGATTTCGATTTCAACCAATACGCCGCCACCCTGAAAATGCTGTGTTCGCAAGATGTCGATTCCCCGTACCATCAATCCAATGATTCATGATCCGAAACGGCGCGACGTCGCCCTTGTCATCGATGACTCGCCGGAAACGCTGCGGCTCTTGACCGATGCGCTGGATGCCGCCGGCATGACTGTGATGGTCGCGCTCGATGGCGCGGCCGGCATGCGGATCGTCGAGCAGATCACCCCCGACATCATCCTGCTCGACGCGGTGATGCCGGGCATGGACGGTTTCGAGACCTGCCGGCGGCTGAAGGGCGATGCCGGCCTCGGCCATGTGCCCGTGATCTTCATGACGGGATTGGCGGACACCGAGCATATCGTGCGCGGCCTCGATGCCGGCGGCGTCGACTATGTGACCAAGCCGATCGCGATCCAGGAAATGCTGGCGCGCATCAGAGTGCATCTGGCAAATGCGCGGCTGGCGCAGAGCGCCCGGATGGCACTCGACGTCTCCGGTCGCTTTCTGTTTGCGGCCAATCGCGAGGGCAAGGTGGTGTGGGCGACGCCGCAGGCGCAGAAGCTGCTGGGATCGGCGACATCCGACCGGGTCACACTCCCCGCCTCTCTGCCGGATTGGCTGCGGGACATCGAGGACGGACGGGCCGACGCCAAGCCGCCGGCCGCCCCGCTCCTGAACGACCAGCTTCGGCTGCAGTTCATGGGCAAGCTCGGCCCCGACGAATTCCTGTTGCGGATCGCAAAGGAAACCAGCCCTGACACCCCGGCGCAGTTCAGCAAGGAGTTGGGCCTGACTGCTCGCGAAGGCGAAGTGCTGGCGTGGCTCAGCAAAGGCAAGGCCAACCGGGACATCGCCCAGATCCTGGGGCTCAGCCCGCGCACCGTCGACAAACACCTGGAGCAGATCTACGCCAAACTCGGGGTGGAGAACCGTACCGCGGCCGCGGCGATGGCTGTGAAGGCGTCGCGAAAGTGAGGTTGCGAAGAACGATTTTTCGCCGGCCCGCGTCTCAATGTGGCTTGCGAGTGAGACACCGGTTCCATCAGGAAGCGATCTCGAAGTGATTTTTGCTTCGATTAGTTTTTCTTTTTGCGAATCAAAATTAAGCCGTGTGCGCCATCACTGTAGTAGCATCATAACACAGCATCACTTGTAGTAGCGTGATAACACGACGTGCCACGGCTCGACGCAAGCATTGCTGTCGAGCCGGGCCAGTTGTTTCGATTCAGCTTATCTGGCTGCTTATTTGCGCGCTGCGCAGGCGTACATGTTGATTTCCATGCCCACCGGAACTTCGACAACCTTAGGGGTCTTCCAGGCCATTGCATCCTCCAAGAGAGATTTGGACGCGAACACCGCGTCGACATCAAGCCTAGGACCGCGCCCGATACCGCGCAAGAGCGGAAGACCGGGCGACGAGCACCGGCGGACCGGGTCTCATCGCCAAGACTTCTCTCCCGGACAAAACAATTTCTCTCTTGGACAAAGCTGACGGGTCACCCGACCCAGGTTCACGAGCCCAGCGCGACCGGGCGGAAGGCCTGCACCAGTTGCTGGTCCACCTTGCCGCTCATGTGCTCGAGGGTGGAGAAGGCCTTCTCGCGGGTGAATTCGGGTTCGTGGTTGGCCCGCTCCACAAAGGTCGAGAAGATATCGACAATGGTGATGATGCGCACGATGTCCGAGATTTCGCCATTGCGCAGGCGGTCTGGATATCCGGTGCCGTCGAGCAATTCGTGATGATGCAGCACAACGTCGAGCATCTCGCGCGGGAAACTTGCCTGCGCCGAGAGCGCATCGAAGCCGCGGCGGGTGTGCTCGCGCATGGTCTCTTCCTCAGTCGCGCTCAACGCGCTTGCCTTGTTCAGGATAGCGACCGGGATAAACGCCTTGCCGACATCGTGAATGAGGCCGGCCCGCGCCAGCCGGCGCTGGTCTTCCTCGCGCATGCCGAGCTGCTGGCCGAAGGCGACGGCAAAGCCGGTCACCAGCAGGCAGTGCCGGTAGCTGCGGTTATGATGTTTGCGAACGGCGAGGATCCATTCCCGGATCGAGGAGCGCTTGAGCGCTTTCAGGATGCGGGTTTCTTCCTGCATCACGTCATCAGGCGACAGCGGCACGCCTGCACGCAGTTTCTCGAACACGCGCACCAGCGCGGCATGCGCAGCCGCGACGCCGCGCATCAGCGCTTCGCGGGCGGCACTGGACGTCTCGCTCTTCTCGGATGTCTCTGCGAATGACGCGGTCAGCCGGCGCAGAACCGCCTGCGGGTCGAACGGACGCTGGATCGTATCGGTGGCACCGAGAGCCCAAGCCTGGGTCGAGCCGTGATGCAGGGTATCGGCAAGCACGAACAGGCGCGGCATCGACTGATACGCCTTGCTGACTAACTTGTTGCGAACGCGCTGCACGCTCTCAGTCGAGCGCAGGTCGATGTCGACCACGATTCCCGAGAGGCTTTTGGCCGGCTTCTCCGGCATGTCCGACGTGGACACCACATCGACATGGCCGACCATGGACAAAATCTGCTCGAGCTCCCGGCTCCGGTCGCCCCGATCGGACGCCAGAAGCAAATTCCTTCGGCCGAGAGACCCATCAACTAACGACATACTCCAACCCCAGCGATACGCGTACTCAGCTACTCATCGCAGAGGATTAGACAGCAAAAACGGTTCCCGGAGCTTAAGAGGTATGATTAACGTTTCCGGTCGAGAATCGTTAAAATGCCGGACACAGCGCTCATCTCGAAGGTCGCGTTCGACGCAGGCTATTTGGTGTGCAACCGAATTCCCGGCGAATCCATCGTGCCAGATGGGATTGGTGGGCGAAGCCGACCTCCAGCGCGACCTCGCTTGGTCTTAGAGCTCCTTGAAGCAGGAGCACACGCGCCCGCTCCACTCTTCTCCGCAAAACGTAGCGATGAACCGTCAGGCCCGTGGCCACCTTGAACCATGTCCGCAGATGCGAACTGCTGACGCCAGCCTCCCGGCTCAATGTCTCGAGCGTGAGAGGCTGATCCAGGTGAGCGTCGATATAGGACAGCACTCGCTTGAGCTGATTGGGGGAAAGGCGGATCGCACGCGCGGGTGGATCTTCAGTCAGGCCGAGCAGCTGAATTGCCAGCGCGACGCCGACGCTCTCGGCATACAAGATTCCGCTTGGCGAACTCGCCGTGAGGTCATTTTCGAGAGCTCGAGCCAACAAGAAAATTCGGTCGTTGCGCAGCATATGGCGCATTTCAAACGCCCCGGCACTTGCGGGGCGCCCGATCTCGGCTGCGACACGATCCAGTACCGTGGGCGAAAGACGGATCTCAAGCGACTCGTAGGCTGTCTCCGCATCGAATCCGCCAGCAGTTCCGGATGGAATGAGGTCGATGTCGCCCACTTCGCGCAGAGCCGGGTATCCCGTCTCGCGACAAAAGGAACGGGTGGCGGGACTGAGGTGCACTCTGATCCGATGAGCATCGATCGCCGGCAACGGATGCGAGCCCGGCTCGCCATGCGTTGATGCAATACTGACGGCGGTCGACCATGGAGCTGAATCGATCTGAGGACGCATTGGCTACTTCTCGAACTCTTGGCGGAACGTATCCAATATTTGGCGGATCGTGCTCGAATTTCAACGGCACCAAGCGCTAAAGCTGATTTCTTGGAATCAGCGCTGAGGATCCGGAAATGAGTTTTTATGTCGTTGTTGGAGCTGGCCCTGTCGGTCGTGAGACAGCACGCCTTCTTGCGGAAGAAGGACACCATGTCGTTCTGACCAGCAGGAACGCAGGTTCGCTGGAGACAAACTCCGTGCGCACCGTTTCGGCAGATGCCAGCGATGCAATGCAATTGGCTGGGATCAGCAAAGGCGCGGACGCGATCCTGATGTGCGCCATGGCCGCCTACCACCGATGGCCGACGGACTTCTTTCCGATCATGGACGGGACAGTCAAGGCCGCCGAGGCGGTGGGCGCCAAGATCGTCATTCTCGGCAATCTGTACGCCTATGGTGAAAACGCCACAATCCCCCTTCGACCAGACCTGACGCCGGATCCGACCACGAGAAAGGGCGCGGTTCGAAACGTGATGTGGCAGCGTGCTGTCCGATCGAACGTTCCTGCCGTCGAGGTCCGGGCCAGCGACTATCTGGGCCGGGGAGCGGTCACGTATTTTTCGCTGCTTGCATTGCCCTCCCTTCTTAGGAATGAAGCGGTCCAGTTTCCGGGGGATCCAGACGCGCTCCACGCCTGGTCGTTTACCAGGGACACCGCGAAGACGCTGGTGGCGGCCGCGCACTATACCGGGCCATGGGGGCATGCGTTTCATGTGCCAACGCAGAACGCGTCAATCCGCGAGCTGATTGGAAAGTTCGCAATTGCCCTCAACCGCGAAGCGCCTGAACTGCGCCGGCTCACATCGATCGAACTGGAAGGACTTGGCTTCAGGGAAGCCATCGAGATGTCCTACCTGTTCGACAAACCGCTGCTGGTCGACGCGGATGATACCGAGCGACTCCTCGGCGTCCGCGCCAGCAGCCTCGAAACGATGATCCAGGACACCTTGGCAGATCAGAACCAGGGGAATTTGGACCGCTAATGACGTCATGGCGGCGGCCCGATATCAGCGGACCGCCGCAGACGTCAGCTCTTGCCATCCTGCGCAGCGGACGCTGTCGGAACGTTCTTGCGTTGTGGCGCGCCAGCGATGCGCACCTGATCGTTGTCGGCCAATCCGTCCGGCGGCGTCAGGATCACCCGGTCGTCGGCGGCAAGTCCCGTTGCGATCTCGATCTCGCGGCCGAGATCGCGCGCGATCGTCACCTTCTTGAACAGCACGCGATCGTTCGCGCCGACGGTGGCGACACGCAGGCCGTTCTGGTCGAAGATCAATGCGCTGGCCGGAATGTGCAGCGGTTGCACGTCGCGTGACAGATCCAGCCGCACATTGCTGTAGCTGCCGGGCAAGAGCTCGCCCTTGTCGTTCTCGACACCGAGCTGCATGCGGGTGGTACCCGACGACACATCGACGGCCTGGGATGAGGATTCCACCACCGCCTGGAACGCGCGCTCCGGATATTCCGGAACGGTGATAGAGCCCTTGGTGCCGATCTTGATGGACGGCACATAATTCTGCGGAACGTTGACATAGACGCGCAGCTTCTTGATGTCCGAAATCACGAACATCGCGGCACCACCGTTGCCGGCGTTGATCAGGGCGCCGACGTCGGTATCACGCGCGGTGACGATGCCGTCGAACGGCGCCGTCAGCCGCTTGTAGGCAGCCAGCGCTTCCAGCCGGTCGACATTGGCCTGGCCGGACTTGACCAGCGCGTTCTTGCTGTTCAGGTCGGCGGTGCGCTCGTCGACGTCCTGCTGTGATGCGAAATTCTGCGTCAGCAGGGTTTGCCGGCGTTTCAAGGTTGCTTCCGAGAGCTTGGCCGCGGCCTGCGCATTCGCAAGATCGGCGCGGGCCTGCAGCAACTGCTGGTCGAGATCCGGGGCTTCGATCTCAGCCAGGAGATCGCCGGACTTCACGCGCGCGCCGATGTCCACTTTCCAACTGGTCACATAACCGCTGACGCGCGCGAAAATCGGCGCGCGGGAGTAAGCCTCGAGCCGTCCGGGCAAGTTGAGTGCCGGGGTCAGCGTCTTGCTGCCCGGTGGGGCGACCGCGACGGTCGGAATCGACTGGGTCTCGGTCCACTCGCGCAGATGCGCATCGCCCTTCTCGCGAGCCACGATGCCGGTCACGACCACGACAATCAGGCCAATGCCGACCACCACGCCGACAATACTGAGCTTCCGGCCGCTGATTGCGGAAGCGGGTTGTTCAGGCGGCATGGGGCGTCTCCGTTGGCGCAGCAGAAGGGGTTTGCCGTTTCCCATGGACCAGACTGAATACCACGGGAACGAACAGCAGGGTTGCAATTGTTGCGAAAATCAGGCCGCCGACCACAGCCCGGCCGAGCGGGGCGTTCTGTTCGCCGCCCTCCCCGAGCCCGAGCGCCATCGGCGCCATGCCGATAATCATGGCCAGCGCGGTCATCAGAACCGGGCGGAACCGGACGAAGCCGGCGTCCAGCGCCGCCGCGATCGGGTCGCCCAATTCTTCAAGGCGTTCGCGGGCGAAGCTGATCACCAGCACGCTGTTGGCGGTGGCGACGCCCATGCACATGATGGCGCCGGTCAAAGCGGGCACCGATAGCGTGGTCTGGGTCGTGAACAGCATCCAGACGATGCCGGCGAGCGCCGCAGGCAACGCCGTGATGATCACGAACGGATCGGACCATGACTGGAAATTGACCACGATCAGCAGATAAATCAGCACGATGGCGCCGAGCAGGCCGAACAGCAGCCCGGAGAAGGCGCTGTTCATGGTCTTCACCTGCCCCTGCAGCACCACCGAACTGCCTTTCGGCACATCCTTCGCGGTATCGGCAACCACCTTCTGGATGTCGGCCGCGACGGCGCCAAGGTCGCGATCCTGGGTGGTGGCGTAGATCTGCACCATCGACTGGATGTTGTATTGCGACACCACCGCATTCGACGTGGTGCGCGAGATGTTGGCGATGCCGCCAAGGATCGGCAGCGAGCTGATGCCCGTCGCGGTGATCGGCAGCGTCTGCAAAGCGCCCAAGGAGTCGATCTGATACTGCGGCGTCTGCATCACGATCGGATAGGAAATGCCGTTGTCCGGATTGAGCCAGTAGGTCGGCGACACCTGCGAGCTGCCGGCAAGATTCACCACAAGGCTGTTGGTGACGTCGCGTTCGGTCAGTCCGATGTATTGGGCGCGGGTGCGATCCACATCCACGTTGAAGGTGGGATTGCTCTGCGACTGCTGGATGCGGGCGTCGGCGACGCCCGGGATATGGCGGATCTTGTTCAGCACCAAGTTAGCGTAAGTGAAGTTGGCCGGAAGATTGGCGCCACGGATCTGCAGATCAATCGGCGCCGGCGCACCGAAGTTCAGGATCTGGCTGACGATGTCGGCCGGCAGGAAGGCGAAGGTGGTACCAGGGAACGCCCGCGGCAGCTCCTCGCGCAGCAGGCGAACATACTCCGCCGTCGGGCGATGGTCTTCCTTCAGCTTGATCTGGATATCGCCGTCCTGGGCTCCGATCACGCCGGTGTTGTTGTAGGTCATGTTGATGCCGCTGATCGGCATGCCGATGTTGTCGACGATGGTGTCGAGCTGACTGGCCGGAATCAGCTTGCGGATCGCCTTGGTGATATCGGCGAACTGCGACGAGCTTTCCTCGACCCGGGTGCCGACCTGGGTGCGGACATGCATCAGGATCTGGCCGGTATCGACGGCGGGAAAGAAATTCCGCCCCAGGAACGGCGTCAGCAGGAACGACACCCCGACAAACGCCAGAAAGCCGCCGACGAAGACGGCGCGATGCGCCAGCGCCATTTCCAGCAGGCCGCGATAGCCGGCACGGAATTTTTCAAAACCGGCTTCGAATCCGCGCTGGAACCGAACCAGCGGATTGCGCGAGGGCGGCTTGTCATGGGCATCGGTGTCGTGGGCGCGCAGCAGGTAATTCGCCATGGTCGGCACCAGGGTGCGCGACAGGATGAACGACCAGATCATCGCGAACATCACCGCTTCGGCCATCGGCACAAACAGGAAGCGGGCGACGCCGTCGAGGAAGAACATCGGCACGAACACGATGCAGATACAGAGCAACGACACGAAGGCCGGCGTCACAATTTGCTGCGCACCGTCCATGATCGAGGTCTCGACATCCTTGCCGTGTTCGAGATGCCAGTTGATGTTTTCGATCGTCACCGTGGCGTCGTCGACCAGGATGCCCACCGCCAGCGCAAGACCGCCGAGGGTCATGATGTTCAGCGTCTCGCCGATCAGCGACAGCGCAATGATCGCGCCGAGAATGGCCAGCGGGATCGAGGTTGCGATGATCACGGTCGAGCGCCAGCTGCCGAGAAACAGCAGGATCATGATGCTGGTCAGTGCCGCCGCGATGGCGCCTTCGACCGCAACCCCGGTGATGGCGCCGCGTACGAATACCGACTGGTCGGCCAGCAGCGAGATCTTGAGCTGCTCGGGCAGCGTGTCCTTCATCTGCACGAGAGTCTGCTTGATGCCGGCGATGATCGCCAGCGTCGAGGCCGAGCCGTTCTTCAGCACCTGCAGCAGCGCCGAGCGGTTGCCCTCCACATGCACGATGTTGGTCTGCGGCGGGTTGCCGTCGCGGACCTGGGCGACATCGCGCAGATAGACCATCGCGCCGTTGACCGCCTTGATCGGCAGGTTGCCCAGATCCTCCAGCCTCGCAGCCGCATTGTTGAGCTGGATCGTGTATTCGAAACTGCCGATCTTCTGGGTGCCGACCGGGGTGATCAGGTTCTGGGCCGCCAGCGTATTGGCGACGTCCTGCCCGGAGAGGCCGCGGGCCTGCATGGCGCCGGAATCCAGATCGATCTGGACCTGGCGCTGCTTGCCGCCGAACGGATAGGGAATCGCGGCGCCCGGGATGGTCACCAGCGGGGTGCGGACCACATTGATGGCGAGGTCGCCGAGATTTTGCTCGGTCAGCCCCTCGCCGGCCAGTGCGATCTGCAGGATCGGAACCGTGGCGGCGCTGTAGTTCAGGACCAGCGGCGGCGTCGCACCCGGCGGCATCTGCTTGAGCAGGGTTTGCGAGATCGCCGTCACCTGCGCATTGGCGGTGCGGATGTCCACATTGGGCTGGAAGAAGATCTTGATGATGCCGAAGCCGTTGTAGGAGTTGGCTTCGATGTGCTCGATGTCATTGACGGTGGTGGTCAGCGCCTTCTGGAACGGCGTCGTGATACGCCCGGACATCTGATCCGGCGGCAAACCCGTGTACTGCCAGACCACGCCGATCACCGGAATGCGGATCTCGGGGAAAATATCGGTCGGGGTGCGCAAGGCGGCGAGCGGCCCGACGATCAGGAGCAGCAGGGCCAGCACGACGAATGTATAAGGGCGCGTCAGCGCGATGCGAACAAGATTGATCATCGGCGCGCCGTTATCCCTGCCGCGCGGCCATGGACGCGCCCTGGTTGATTCTGGAATCCCCACCGCGCCGCTGTTTCAAAACGGCGCCCCACATCACGCATGTCGTCTCTCGATCCCACCTTTGTCATTGCAACTTCCCCGGTGGGCGGTCTGGGTTGCGACCTCTAATTAAGGCGACCGAACCGACGCGATTAGCCGTCCCGGGCCGCATAATCATATGAACAGGATTCATAAATTCAGTACTTTATGGCTCGACGTCAGGGTCTGCCGTTCCCCCAGCTCAAGCTCACACAGGGCCGATCATCGGCATGCCATTCCCCGATCCGCGGCCAAGTCAAACATGTCTGTTGTTTTTTAGGAATCCCCTCGCCCAACTGATATACCAGACCGCTATCGGGCGCCGCAACGACGTCTCGAAAAAGTGAAGTGGTGCAAATAGGATACCGCAACTGCAATGGCCCGTTTTCGAGGCGTTCGGGAGATGCTAAAGCGCGCAAATGCCTTATGCGGTCGCAGCCCTTTATCAATTCGTCCCGTTGCCGGACTTCCGTGCGCTGCGGGAACCATTGCGCGACCTTTGCGAAGGGCTCGGACTGAAGGGTTCCCTACTGTTGGCCCATGAGGGCCTGAACGGCACCATCAGCGGCCTGCCCGACGCGATCGACCGCTTCGTCGATGAGCTGCGAAACGGCCCCCTGTTCGGCGGCCGGCTCGACGGCCTCGAACTGAAACTATCGACCGCAACGGACATGCCGTTCCGCCGGCTGAAGATCCGCCTCAAGAAGGAGATCGTCACCCTCGGCGACAACATAGCCGACCCCACCCGCCGGGTCGGCACCTATGTGGCGCCCGCCGACTGGAATGAGCTGCTGGCCGCGCCGGATGTGCTTGTCATCGACACCCGCAATGCGTTCGAGGTGGAGATGGGCACCTTCGAAGGCGCCGTGGACCCGAAGATGGCGCGCTTCAGCGACTTCCGCGACTTCGCCAAGTCCGCGCTCGACCCCGCCAGGCACAAGAAGATCGCAATGTTCTGCACCGGCGGCATCCGCTGCGAGAAGGCCAGCTCCTATTTGCTGTCGCACGGCTTCGAACAGGTCTATCACCTCAAGGGGGGCATCCTCAGATATCTCGAGGATATTCCGGAATCGGACAGCCGCTGGCGCGGCGGCTGCTTCGTGTTCGACGAGCGCGTCGCGCTCGGACATGGACTTGTCGAGCAGACACCCGTTCGTGAAACGGAAACCAGCGGCTCGTGCGATGAGTGATGTGGCAACCGACCGGCTCGACGCCCTCGAAATCCGCGTCGCCTACCAGGACGAGATCATCGAGACGTTGAACAAGACTGTGACAGCGCAGTGGGCCCAGATCGATGCGCTGAAGCGCGAGGTCGCCCGCCTGACCGATCGCGTGCAGGACGCGGAAAGCAAGTCAGGTGTATCAGCCCAGCAGGAACCGCCACCGCCACATTATTGAGCAGCGGCGGGCAATTCAGTCAAACGTTTAAAACGAGCAAGCACTTGCCGGTTTTCGATCCGCCGATCGATGACGGCCTCCCCTTGCATTGCACAATGCTGAAATGAGCAGACGTTGCCGCAGCCGGGCATTCACCCCTTGACTTGATCTTTTCCCGACGGGCACTCTGAAACTCCCAAAAATAAACGCATCGGAGTCAAATCCAGATGCTTGAGGGAGTAACGACATGCGACCATTTCTGAAGCTGCTCGCATCCGCGAGTGTCGTGAGTTTCGGCGCACTCATCTTCGCGGCGCCGGCGTCAGCCCAGCAACCACCCATCAAGATCGGCATCCCGACCTCGATCCAGCTCCAGGTCGGACGCGACACCCAGAATGCCGCCAAGATCGCGGCGGACGAAATCAACGCCAAGGGCGGCCTGCTCGGCCGCAAGATCGAACTGGTGGTCGCGGATGAGACCGAAAATCCGGAACAGGGCATCGCCGCGATCAAGAAGCTGACCGCCGACGACAAGGTCGACGTCCTGATCGGCGGCTACACCAGCGGCGTGACGCTGGCGCAGTTGCCGCATATCTCCAACGCCAAAACCATCTATATCGGGGTCGGCGCTGCATCGCCCGCGATCACGGCGAAGGTCAAGAGCGACTACGAGAACTACAAATACATCTTCCGCGCCTTCCCGATCAACGCGGCGCACCAGGCCCGCGCGCTGGTCGACTTCATCAACGGCAAGCTTAAAGGCGATCTCAAGCTCAGCAAGATCGCCATTGTCGGTGAAAACGCCAAATGGGTGCAGGACCTGGTGCCGATCCTGAAGAAGGGCGCGACCGACGGCGGCACCGAAGTGAAGATGGCCGAGCTGTTCGACACCTCGACCTCCGACTTCTCCCCGCTGTTCGCCAAGGTCAAGGACAGCGGCGCGCAATACCTGATCGTGATCCTGTCGCACGCCTCGTCCGACATCTTCGTCAAGCAGTGGCATGACGCCCAGGTGCCAATTCCGATCGGCGGCATCGACGTGAAAAGCCAGGACGCCGATTTCTTCACCCGCGTCGGCGGCAAGGCCAACTCGGAGACCGTCGGCCTGTTCGCGATCCGCGCCCCGCTGACCCCGAAGACCATCCCGTTCTGGGATGAATTCGTGAAGCGGTTCGGAACCGCTCCCGTCTATACCGGCATCGGCGCCTACGACGCTGTTTACGTCTATGCCGACGCCGTCGCCCGCGCCAAGTCGACCGATCCCAACGCGGTCATCAAGGAGCTCGAGAAGACCGACCATGTCGGCATCGCCGGCAAGCTGGTGTTCGACGAGACCCATGATGTGAAGACCGGCCCCGGCCTGCAAAACCTGCTGTTCGTGCAGTGGCAGAAGGACGGCGCGCGCGTGGTGGTGTGGCCGAAGGAAGCCGCCACCGGCAAGATGATCAACCCGCCCTGGCTGAGCAACTGACAGCCTGTGTTTCGAACGATGGCCGGACCTCAATCGGGTCCGGCCATTTACTGAACTCGGTTCGATGCAGGTCACATGCTTCAAATCCTGATCTATGGTGCGGTCTCCAGCGCGATCTACGCCATGCTGGCGGTCGGCTTCACCCTCATCTTCGGCGTCGCCCGCATCCTCAATCTGGCCCACGGCTCGTTCTACGCGCTCGGCGCCTATTCGGCCTACGTCTTCACCGCCATTTTCAAGCTGCCGCTGTTCATCGCGGCGCCGCTTGCCATGCTGCTGGTGGCGGGCTTTGGCGTGGTGATGGAGCGCTATCTGGTTCGCCCGCTGCGGCACTCGCAGCTTGCGGTGCTGATGATCACCCTTGCGGTGTCGCTGGCGGTCGAACAGGGCCTGTTCATCACCTTCGGCTCCGAATACCGCAATGTGCCCAGCTTTGTCGCCGACAAGCTCAGCATCGGCGGCGTCGACATCAGCGGCCAGCGGCTGTTGGCGCTGGTAGCCTCGGTGCTGATGCTGTGCTGCCTGTGGCTGTTCATCCAGCGCACCCGGCTCGGTGCCGCCATTCTCGCGGTATCGCAGGACCCGCAGGCGGCGGAATACATGGGCATCCCGACCAACCGCATCTTCTCCATCGTGATGGCGATCTCGGCAGGCACCGCGGCGCTGGCCGGCGTGCTGGTGTCGCCGTTCCTCACGGTGCAGCCGACCATGGGGCTGCTGCCGATGGTGAAGGCGTTCGCCATTGTGATTGTCGGCGGCCTGGGCTCGATCCCCGGAAGCATCCTGGCGTCGCTGCTGCTGGGATATTCCGAGACCATCGTCGCTTACCTCGTCTCGACGTCCTGGACCGAACTCGTATCGCTCGTTGCCGTCGTCATCACTCTCATGGTCAGGCCGTCGGGCCTGCTCGGCCGGCGGGCGGCATTTTAGCATGCGGCGCAATGCACTGATCGATCTCACCGGCGCCGTGATCCTCGTCGCCATTCTCGCGCTGTTGCCGATGCTGGTGGCCAGCAATTATCTCACCGGCGTGCTGACGGTGTGCGCCATCTACGGCATCTGGGCGGCGAGCTGGGACTTCATGTCCGGCCTGACCGGCCGGGAGAATTTCGGCCATTCGCTGTTCATCGGCGCCGGCGCCTACACCGCCGGCTTCATGGGCACGACCTGGTTCACCGATCCCTGGTACAGCCTGCCGGCCGGCGTCGCGGTCGCTGTCATCTTCAGCATCATCGTCGGTTTCCCGACACTGCGGCTGCGGGGGCCCTACTTCGCGCTGGCGATGCTGTCCGCGTCCGCGATCCTGCAGCGGCTCTGCCTGATCTTCTGGGAGTACACCGGCGGCGAGGAAGGGCTTTATGGTCTCGATCCGCTGATCAAGAACCCGCTGCATTACTACTGGTTCGTCCTGGCCATCCTGGTGGTCACGGTCGCGATCCTCACAGCACTGGCGCACTCGCACTGGGGCTTGCTGCTGCGGGCGATCCGCGGCGACGAAGCCACCTGCCAGGCGGCTGGCATCAACGCGACCTTCTACAAGATCGCGTCGCTGGCGATCTCGGCTGCGTTTGCCGGCCTCGGCGGCGCGCTTTACGCGCACTACCAACTCCAGGTCAGTCCGCCGCTGTTCTCGGTGGTCGTGTCCATCACCGTGATCATCATGGTGTATGTCGGCGGTATCGGCTCGATCTACGGCGCCGCCGTCGGCGCCATCCTGCTGACCCTGCTCACCGAGATGTTGCGCGGCTTCGGCGAATACCGGCTCTGGATCTACACCCTCACCTTGATGCTGATCCTGTTCTTCCTGCCCAACGGGCTGATCGCGCCGGCGTGGCGGCGGCTGACGGAGCGCTGGCGATGAGTGCCCTTCTCGAAGTCGACGGCGTCTCCAAGCGCTTCGGCGGCCTCACCGCCGTGAAAAATGTCTCCTTCACCCTGCAGAAGGGCGAGCTGACGGGAATCCTCGGGCCCAACGGCGCCGGCAAGACCACCCTGTTCAATCTCTTGACCGGCTTCATCTCGTTCGACACCGGCAGCGTGATGTTCGAGGGCGAGAGGCTGCAGCGCCTCGCGCCCTACAAGATCGTCAATCGCGGCATCGCCCGCACCTTCCAGCTCACCCGTCCCTTTGTCGGCATGAACGTGCTGGAAAACGTTGTGGTCGCCTGTCTCTCGCCCCGCGCCCACGCCGACAAAGACAAGGAAGCCCGCGCACAGCAATTGCTGGAGCAAGTCGGCCTCGGCGGCAAAGGCCGCGAGCCGGTCGAGACACTGCCTTATGGCGATCTGCGGCGGCTGGAAATCGCACGCGCACTGGCAACGCGGCCGAAGCTGCTCCTGCTCGACGAGCCCTTCGCCGGCCTCGGCAGCAGCGAGATCGAGCCGCTGGCACAGTTGATCCGCAAGCTGCACCGCGAGGAGGACCTGACGATCCTGTTGATCGAGCACAAGCTGCGCGAGTTCATGGCGCTGGTGTCGCGGGTGATCGCGATGAATTTCGGCGAGATCATCGCCATCTCACCGCCGTCGGAGATCGTGCGCCATCCCCGGGTGATCGAGGCCTATATCGGACAGTCGGAGGACCACCGTGCCTCTGCTTGATATCCGAAACCTCAGCGTCAGTTATGGCAAGGCGCTGGCGATCGAAGACGTCTCGATCCATGTCGACAAGGGCGAACTGGTCGGCGTGCTCGGCCCGAACGGCGCCGGCAAGACCACGCTCCTGAAGGCGATCTCGCGCGCCATTCCCTCCAAGGGATCGCTGTCGTTCAAGGGCCAGGCGCTCGACGGTCTCGCGGCTTATCATGTGGTGGCGCGCGGCATCTGCCACTGCCCCGAGGGGCGCAAACTGTTTCCGGAACTGTCGGTGCTGAAAAACCTGCAGCTCGGCGCTTATCTCCGCAACAACAAGGCGGAGATCGAACAGGACCTGGAACGGGTGTTCGCGCTGTTCCCAGTGCTGCGGGAACGACAGACCCAGCAGTCCAGCACCCTGTCCGGCGGCGAACAGCAGATGGTGGCGATCGGCCGCGCCATGATGGGACGGCCTGAACTCTTGCTGCTCGACGAGCCCTCAGTGGGCATCGCGCCGCGACTGAAGAAACTGATCTTCGACGCGGTCGAGCAGATCCGCCGCGACGGCACCGCGATCCTGATCGTGGAGCAGGATGCAACCTCGACGCTGCGGATCACCGACCGGGTCTATGTGCTGGAGCACGGCCGCACGGTGCGCGAGGGCAAGGCCGCTGAACTCGCGGATGATGAGTATATCCGCCAGATCTATCTGGGGATCTGACGCATGAGCCAGGGCACAGCCCGCCGGCAGCAGGAGCCACCGGACCTGCGGATGTCGAACCATACATGCCCCGGACGCGCGACAAGGCTGAGTGTGTTGCGCCCGGGACTCTTGAGGTTTCAATTATTCAGGTCACATCGGTGGACAGCGAAACGCTTTTCCATGCGTCGAATTCGGCCTGCAGCGATTTGATTTTTTCTTCGACCATCCGCACGGCGTCGCTTCCGAGCAGCAGGTGCGCCGGTGGATTGTCCGACAGGGCGACTTTCAGCATCGCCTGTGCGGCTTTCGTGGGGTCGCCGACCTGCCGGCCGCTCATTTCCATGCGGCGCTTGCGGACTGGCTCCATGACAGCATCGTAGTCCCCGATCGATCGTCCCGCTCGCACCATCGATCGTCCGGCCCAGTCGGTCCGGAAGCCACCTGGCTCGACCGCGGTGACCTTGATGCCAAGGTCTTTGACTTCCTTGCCAAGAGATTCGGATATCCCTTCCAGCGCGAACTTGCTGCCGTGGTAATAGCTGAGGCCCGGCAGCGTGATGATTCCGCCCATCGACGTGATGTTGAGGATATGCCCGGCACGTCGCTTGCGCATGGAGGGCAACACCGCCTGGATCATCGCAACGGCGCCGAACACGTTGACCTCGAACTGGCGCCGCAGATCGTCGATCGACGATTCTTCCAGAATGCCCTCGTGGCCATAGCCGGCATTGTTCACCAGAACGTCGATCGCGCCGATCCTGGTCTCGATGCCGGCAACCGCGGGCGCGATCGCTGCGGTGTTGGTGACGTCGAGGATCACCGCATGCGCGCTTCGGCCCAGCGCCTCGAATGTTGTCTTGTCGGCGTCGTTACGCACGGTGCCGGCGACGATGTGGCCATCGTTCACCGCGGCCTCCGCCAATGCCCGGCCGAAACCGCTGGAAACGCCTGTGATGAGGAATGTCTTTGCCATGGGGATGCCTTTGGAATGCCTGTTCGATCCTGATCGTCGGCTCGATATAGGGCACCTTGATTGATGCAATAATACGCATAAAATGGCATGACCTGATGCAGGATATCGCACAATGTTACAGACCGGTCTTTTCGAACTGAATGCCGTCGCCACGATTTCCGCGCATCGCAGTTTTCGTGCCGCGGCGGCAGAACTCGGCATTTCGCCGTCCGCCCTCAGCCACGCCATCGCCGGGCTGGAAAAACGGCTTGGGGTCCGCCTCATCAATCGCACCACCCGCAGCGTGGCGTTGTCGGAAGCGGGAGAGCGCTTTCTCGCCCGGGTGCGTCCTGCACTGAGCGAGATCGCCGGGGCGATGGAAGACGTGAACGCGTTTCGCGACACGCCCGCCGGCACGCTTCGCATCAATCTGAAGGAACGCGCCGCGCATCAGATCCTGCGCCCTGTGGTCGCGAAATTTCTTCGGCGCTATCCCGACATGAATGTCGAACTGGTGTTGGAAGGCCGTCCTATCGATATTGTCGCGGAAGGTTTCGATGCCGGCGTTCGCCTGGCTGAATCCGTTCCGCTGGACATGATCGCGATCCCCTGCGGCCCGGATTCCCGTTTTATCGTGGTGGGAGCGCCGGCCTATTTCGCGCGCGCATCGATGCCGCTGACACCTGCGGATTTGCTGTCACACGAATGCATTCGCAGACGCATGCCCGGCGGCAAACTCTACCGCTGGGAATTTGAAAAGCGGGGCGAAGAGATCACCATGGATGTCCCGGGCAGGCTCACGCTCGACAACGACGGCTTGATGATCGAAGCCGCGCTCGAAGGCCTGGGGCTGGCGTTTCTCAGCGACTTCTGGGTGGCGGATCATCTCGCCGCCGGACACCTGCAAGCCGTCCTGGAAGACTGGACGCCGCCATTCCCGGGGCTGCGTCTTTATTACCCCGGTCACCGGCATATGACGGCCGGGCTTCGCGCTTTCATCGCGTTGATGCGGGAAGAAGCGAAGTCAGCCAGCAGGGGCAAACGTGCCGCCGCTCCCGTGCCTGCGCGATCGTCAGATCGTCGCAGGCACGTCTGAGTTGCCGCTTCAGAAAATCTCCAAGCGGCTGGGTGACGCCCGCTGTCAGACCGCCACCTTGCGATGGAAGATCGGTCCGCCGCGCGTCAGCCGCTCAGCGGCTTCGATGATGGCGTTGGTGTCGATGCCGTAGTGCGCATAGAGATCGTCGATGGTGCCGGTCTGGCCGAAGTGGTCGACGCCGAGCGCCTCCACGCGATGACCGTGCACGCCGCCGAGCCAGGCCAGCGTCGCCGGGTGGCCGTCGATCACCGAGACGATGCCGCAATGGCGCGGCAGCGGCGCAAGCAGCCGTTCGATATGGCTCATGCTGGTCAGCGCGCCCTCGCGCTGGCGCCGGCGTGAAGCGGTCCAGCCGCTGTAGAGCCGGTCGGCCGAGGTAATCGCCAGCAGCCCGATGTCGCGGCGGCCATCGCCGAGCAGTCCGGTCGCTTCGATGGCCTCCGGCGCAATCGTGCCGGTATAGGCGATCACCAGCTCGGCGTTAGGACCTGGCTTGCGCATCCAGTAGGCACCGTCAGTGATGTTGGCTTCCAGCTCCGGCGTGAGCTGGCGCTGCGGCTGGTCGATGGTGCGGGTCGACAGCCGCAGATACACCGAGCCGCCACCCTCCTGCCCCGGCTGCGTCGAGTCTGACACGTCCTTCTGGGCGTCCTTCTGCATGTGCTGGAACCCCCAGCGCATGATCGCGGCCAACTCATCGACAAAGGCGGGCTCGAACGACGACAGCCCATCTTGCGCCATGCCGATCAAAGGCGTGGCGATCGACTGATGCGCGCCGCCTTCCGGCGCCAGCGAAATGCCCGACGGCGTCGCCGCGACCATGAAGCGCGCGTCCTGGTAACAGGCATAGTTCAGCGCATCGAGGCCGCGCTCGATGAAGGGATCGTACAGCGTGCCGACCGGCAACAGGCGCGCGCCATTGATGGAATGAGACAGGCCGAGCGCGGACAGCAGGATGAACAGGTTCATCTCCGCGATGCCGAGCTCGATGTGCTGTCCCTTCGGCGAGAAGTCCCAGGTGAAGGTCGACGGGATCTTTTCCTTGCGGAATTCGTCAGCCTGCTCGGCGCGGGCAAACAAGCCGCGCCGGTTCACCCAGCCGCCGAGATTGGTGGAGACTGTAACGTCAGGCGATGTGGTGACGATGCGTTCCGCCAGCTCCGTATCGGTGCGCGCCAGTTCGCTCAGCACCAGGCCAAAGCCCTGCTGGGTCGACATTCGCGCGGCCGGCTTGAACGGCAGGCGATCTGGCACCGGGATCTGCGGCGCCTGCAGCCGCCGGCGTCCCTCGCGCGCGAATGGCACGTTGGACAGGAATTCCTCGAGCACGGCTGGGGGCAAGTCCAGCCCCTCGAACTTGTCCCACTCGTGCCCCGGACGAATCTTTTGGGTGGCGCGCCAGGCTTCCATCTGATTGACGGTCATCAGGCCGGCGTGGTTGTCCTTGTGGCCCTGGAACGGCAGTCCGATGCCCTTGATGGTGTAGGCGATGAAGCAGACCGGACGGTCGTGATCGATCGCCTCGAAGGCGTCGATCAGCGTTTCCACGTCATGGCCGCCGAGGTTCGACATCAGCGCCAGCAATTCCGCGTCAGACCGCTTCTCGATCAGCCGCGTCACCGGCCCCTGATCGCCGATGTCGTCCAAAAGGTGCTTGCGGAACGCCGCGCCGCCCTGGAACGACAGCGCCGCATACATCTGGTTGGGGCACCCATCGATCCATTTGCGCAGGGCTTCGCCGCCGGGCTCGGCGAACGCCTGGCGCATCAGCTTGCCGTACTTGATGATGACGACGTCCCAACCGAAATTGCGGAACATCACCTCGAATTTTTCCCACAGGCCTTCGCGCACCACCGCGTCCAGGCTCTGGCGGTTGTAGTCGACCACCCACCAGGTGTTGCGCAGGCCCTGCTTCCAGCCTTCGGCCAGCGCCTCGAAGATGTTGCCCTCGTCCATCTCGGCATCGCCGACCAGCGCGATCATGCGGCCTTCGGGCCGGTCCTTCATCCAGCCGTGGGCGGTGACGTAGGACTGCACCAGCGAGGAAAAGAGTGTCTGCGCCACGCCGAGCCCGACCGAGCCGGTGGAGAAATCGACATCGTCGGTGTCCTTGGTACGCGACGGATAGGACTGCGCGCCCTTCAGGCCGCGAAAGTTCTCGAGTTTGTCGCGGGTCTGCTGCCCCAGCAGATACTGGATGGCATGAAACACCGGGCTTGCGTGCGGCTTCACAGCGACGCGATCCTCCGGCTTGAGCACGGAGAAATACAGCGCCGACATGATCGCGGCGAGCGAGGCCGACGAGGCCTGGTGGCCGCCGACTTTCAAGCCGTCGACATTGGGACGGATGTGGTTGGCGTTGTGGATGGTCCACGACGAGAGCCACAGCGCCTTGCGGGTCAGGGCAGAAAGGATCTCGATACGGGACGGCGCGTTCGACATGACATCACCCGGGACTCAGATTGGATGAGCACGAGCCTAATCATAATGTGATCCAGTTCGTTCCCAAAGACACTCGCCAGCCGGCACATTATTGGTATAAATTACCAATAATGATGCAAAATCAGGCGATTTATCCCAATGACCGACCTCGATCCGATAGACCGCAAGATCCTCGCCGTGCTGCAGGCGGACAGCCGTGTGACCATGCAGGAGCTGGCAGATCAGGTCGGCCTGTCGATCTCGCCCTGCCATCGCCGGGTCAAGCTGCTGGAAGAACGCGGCGTCATCACCGGCTATATCGCCACCGTCGACCAGAAGTCGCTGGGGCTGCATGTCAGCGTCTTCATCTCGATCAAGCTGGCGCGACAGAAGGAAGAGGACCTCGATCGTTTCGCCAAGGCGATCTCGCGCTGGGAAGAAGTGCTCGAGTGTTATCTGATGACGGGGAACCGCGACTATCTCCTGCGCGTCGTCGCCGCCGACCTCGCCTCCTATGAAACATTCCTGAAGACCAAACTGACGCGGCTCGATGGAATCGCTTCTATTGAATCGAGTTTCGCGCTGAGCCAGGTGAAATACTCGATCGCGCTGCCGGTGCGCTGACGCACACGCAGCGATCGAACGACTCGCATCTGCGAATTGTCGCACCGCGCGCTCACAACTTTATCTCAATCAATGAGATCATCGCGAACAACTTGCGGGAACCGGAAGAATCAGAGCTACTGCTGCAACCTGCAATACATGCACATCCTATACATCAACCAGATCTTCGAGGGCTGCTCTGATGTCGGTTGAAAGCGCAACTGCTCGCGTCATCGTCGTGGGCAACGAAAAGGGTGGATCGGGCAAGTCCACTGTCGCGATGAACATTGCCATTGCGCTGCTCAAGTCGCAGCAACGTGTTGCAACAATCGATCTCGATTTCAGGCAACGCAGCTTCACCCACTACATCGAGAACAGACGGGCCTGGGCCAAGCGGATCGCGCGCGACCTGGAAACGCCGGATCATTTTTGTTTCGGCAGCGTCGCCTATCCCACTGCCGAGGACGAGGCGGCCGGATGCAAGACCCTGTCGGACACTGTCGCCGAACTCGCGCGCTTGTACGACGCCATTGTCATCGACACGCCCGGTCACGACAGCTATCTGGCGCGACTGGCGCATTCCCTGGCCGACACCCTGATCACGCCGCTGAACGACAGCTTCGTCGACTTCGACGTGCTCGGCACCGTCGACCCCGAGAGTTTCGGCGTCACCGGCACCAGCCGCTATTCCGAGATGGTCGAAGAGGCGCGCCGCCAGCGACAGCTTCTTCATGAGGCTGCCACCGACTGGATCGTGCTGCGCAACCGCCTCTCGATGTTGGCGTCGCGCAACAAGCGCCTGGTCGGAGAGGGACTGCAAGAACTCTCGCAAATGAATAATTTCCGCTGCGTCGACGGCTTGGCGAAACGGGTGATCTTCCGCGAGTTCTTTCCACGCGGCCTGACGGCTGTCGATGACCTCGACGAAGTCACGCTGGGGACTCGCCCCACGCTGTCGCACGTGAGTGCGCGGCTTGAGATGCAGAACCTGCTCAATACGATGGGGTTCGGCGACGTGACGGCCAGTACTGGGGTGGTTGCTCGGGACGCAGCCTGAGAACATTGGGTCCTGCTTCACGCGGGACCCAATGATTCATGAACTCACTATCCCGGGTTGCGCGCCGCCGCCTCGACGCGAGCATTGAGATCGCGTGAGCGCTCACTGAGCTCTTTCACAGCACGGGCCGCATCACGGCCAACGAACTGGCCGCCGCTCTTGATCAGCTCGCCCTCGACCATCACGGTATCGACATTGGCCGGGCTTGATTGCAGCACTACGGTGCCAACGGGATCGTTGAGCGGCGCGGTGCCGAGCGCATCGGCGCGCACCAGAATGATATCGGCGCGCTTGCCCGGCGTCAGCGAGCCGATTTCCCGCTCGAGCCCCAGCATCCGAGCACCATCGATGGTGGAGGCTTCCAGCGCCTGACGAGCGGTCAGCGTCACTTTGGGCAGCGGCGTCTTGGCGGCAGCAGCCGCAAGATTATCGGCCAGGCGCTGCGCCGAGATCGCCGCGCGCATTTGGGCAAACATGTCGCCGCCGACGCCGGTCACGACATCGACGCCAATCGCCGGACGGTGTCCGGCTTTGACGGCCCGCCCCATCACCGGTTGGCCATGGCCCATCATCATCTCGACCTCTGGCGTGGTCGCGATCTTGGCGCCCTTGTCGGCAGTGATCTTGTACTCGTCCTCGTCGAGATCGTTGGCATGGACCAGGATGGCCCCCGGCCCGATCAGCCCCTTCTCCGCCAGTTGGGCGACACCGCGCCGGGTGCGCGCCGAATAGAGCAGCACACCGACGTGGAACTGGTGCAGCAGGCCGAGATCGCGCGCGGCGCGGAAATCATCTTCGGATTCATTCATCGGCGAGGAATCCGGCCCACGCAATGCCAATGCAAGGCGAACACGACCGCTGTCAGACGACAGCGGACCGTTGCGCAGGCGTTTGACGTCGTCCCAAATCGCCGCACCGCCCTGGGCGGGGCCGGTGACGCCATACCCGAAAAAGGCCCGAATACCCGAGCGCTTCATGGCATCGACAATGGCATCGGCATGCGCCGGCGTCTGCGCTTCGCGGCACCAGTCGAACAATGTCGTGGTGCCGGCGGATAACTGCTCCAGCGCGCCGGCATAGTCGCTGGCGGCGAGATCCTCCGGCTTGATGTGACGGGTATACTTGAAGACGATCTGCTTGAAATACTGATCGAGCGTGGCATCGCCGGCCAGCCCGCGCAGGATCGCCTGCGCGAGATGGATGTGGCTGTTGACGAAGCCCGGCGACGCAATGCAGCCGGTGCCGTCGATCACCTGGGCATCCGCGGCCTCGATGTTCGGCTTGATGTCGGCGATGCGGCCGTCGCGCACCAGCACGTCGCCGCGCGGCAACGTACCGATGGCATCGTCCAGTGTCAGGACGGTGGCGCCGCGGATCAGGATCGGGCGGCCCGCAGCAGGCGCGGTTTGCGCCTGGGCCGGCAGTTGCGCTGAGAGCAAAGGCAAGGCTGCGCCCGCCAGCACACTGCGGCGATCGATCGTCAGGATGGACATGTTTCCCCCAAATGTTTTTTGTTATGGAGCTTGAAATCTTAGCCGCGCTGCATCCCCCAGCGCCGGACCGTCCTGGCTTCAATGGCACGGAAAATCACGCCTTCGACAAACAGGCCAACCGCCATCACGGTCAACAGTCCGGCGAACACGGCAGCGGTATCGAGCGTGTTGCGATTCTCAAAGATGTACCAGCCGAGCCCACCCTGCCCCGATGACACACCGAACACGAGCTCGGCCGCGATCAGGGTGCGCCAGGCGAACGCCCAGCCGATCTTGAGGCCGGCCAGGATGGCGGGAAATGCCGCCGGCACCAGAATCTTCAGCACAAGACGAAGACCCGACAGGCCGAAGGTGCGCCCGGCCATGCGCTGGGTTTCCGACACCGACAGAAAGCCGCTGTGCATGTTGAGTGCCACCGCCCACAGCACCGAATGAATGATGACAAAGATCAGCGAGGAACGTCCCAGGCCAAACCACAACAGCGCCAGCGGCAGCAGCGCGATCGCCGGCAGCGGGTTGAACATCGCCGTCAGCGTCGACAACAGATCCGTGCCGACCCGCGTTGTCACCGCAAGGCTGGTGAACAGCGCGGCGATCACCAGCCCGATCGCATACCCCGCGACGAGCGTCTGCAGGGTCACGAACAGCCGCTGCGGGATCACACCCGAGGCGATGCCGCTTTTCAGCGCATCAATCGTGTCGAGGAAGGTCGGAAACGTCAGCGGCGAATTCAGCCAGCGGCCATACAATTCCCAGACAATGGCAAGTCCGATCAGGATCAGCCCGCGCCGGACCGCGACATTGTTGGCCAGCCGCTCCAGCAGCGACAGTGGCTTCTCGACATCGCCAAGGCCGACCGGAGCTGACACCGCGTATTCGTGCTCGGTGCGGATCGGCGGGGTCAGTTTCAAAGTCATCTCGCTCATGATCGCCTCCCTCACTGCCCGACGGTCTTGTCTTCGAACAGCATCGCGGCGATCCGCCGCGTCAGCATCTGGAATTCCGCGCCATCCTGGTGCGCAACGCCGAGATGATGGCAATTCAGCTCCGCCCGCACCTGCCCCGGATGCGGCGACAGCACCACCACCCGCGAACCGACAATGACCGCTTCCTCGATCGAGTGGGTCACGAACACCAGGGTGAAGCGGATATCGTCCCAGAGCTGCAGCAGCTCTTCCTGCATTTTTCGCCGCGTCAGCGCATCGAGCGCGGCATACGGCTCGTCCATCAGCAGCACATCCGGCTTCATCGCCATTGCACGGGCAATGGCGACGCGCTGCTTCATGCCACCGGACAGCATGTGTGGAAACACGTCGGTGAACTTGGTCAGGTTGACCTTGGCGATGGCGTCGCGGGCGCGCGCATCCGCCTCGGCCCTTGAGACACCGTTCTCGCGCATCGGAAATGCGACATTGTCCAACACGCTCTTCCAGGGAAACAGCTGGTCGAATTCCTGGAACACCATCATGCGGTCCGGTCCGGGCCCCGTGACCGGCTTGCCCTTCAGTTTGATCGACCCCGCCACCGGCTTGTGGAAGCCGGCGATCGACTTCAGCAAAGTCGACTTGCCGCAGCCCGACGGGCCGAGCAGCACCAACCTGTCACCGGCATAGATATCGAAGCCGACGCGATAGGTCGCCGTCACCAGATGCTCCGGCGTCTTGTACTGCAGGGTGACGCCATCGACGGCGAGAACCGGCGCCCCGACGGCTGATATCGTGGCGTCGGCCGGCTCGGCGGGGGTCAGTCGTTGGGCCATCTGCATTGCTTCCTCCGATACGGCAGGTTCGTCACGACATGGCGCCGCCCGTTGCACCGGGCGTGCCCATACCGGTCAGTTGCTCGCGGTCTGCTGGACCGGCCCGATAAAGACGTCCTTGAAATTCGCCGGCACGGTCTTGATCAGCTTCTGCCGCGCCATGAAATCCGCCGTCTGCTTCACGCCGTAGACGGCGACGCCGAAGTCATCCGGGTTGGCTTTCAAGAGCGCCGCCACCTTGGCCTGGTCGAACAGTTTTGACGGCTCGGCCTTGAGATACAGTTCCGCGGCCTTATCGGGCTCGTTGCGGATCAGGTCGCTCGCCTCCGTCAGCGCCTTGACCACGACCTCGATCATTTTCGGATTGGCGTCGAGATAACGCTTGGTCGCACCGACGATCAGAAACGACGATCGCCCGCCAAAGGCTTCCTCAGTCGAGGTGATGGCGTGGGCCTTGCCGCTTTCCAAGGCGATCTGGGCGAACGGCGGCGGGGCGAAATAAGCCTTCACCTCGGTGCCGCCGGACAGCATGGCATTGAGCGATTCCGGATGTGGCAGCGCCACCACCTGCGGCTTCAGCTTGTCTTCCTGGCCCGGACCGAAGATCTTTTCCGACACCATCTGCAGCGCATACATCTGCGGCGACACCAGCGCCGGCATCGCGATCTTGTCGGTCGGCGCAAGATCAGAGATTTTCTTGACCTCCGGCTTGTTGGTCACGAGGATGAGCGGGCTGGAATTAACCCCCGCGATACCGAAGATCTGCTGCGGCGTGTTGCGCGCCTTGTCCCAGGCGAACAGCATGGCGGCAACCCCGTAGGTGCCGAGGTCAACCGATCCGGACAGCACCGCATCCTGCATCGCCGACGAGCCGGAAATCCGCTGATACTCCGTCTTGACGTCAAGGCCGGCGGCCTTGGCATGCTTCTCGATCAGGTTCATGTCGCGCAGGATGAAGGTCGGCAGAAAGCCGATCCCGAATCCGATCCCGATCTTGACCGGGGTCTGCGCCAGAGCTGATGTCGCTGATGACGCGATCATCGCTATGATCAGAGCGGCGGGCAGCAGTCGTTTCAAAACTTTCGTGGGCATTGTTTCCTCCGTGATGGCCTTCATTTGCCTGCCGCTGCCAGAGGCATCGACAACAGGACAATGACCGGCTTGTTGGTTTTGTTTTTGAGCGCCCGCGCCTCGTTGGGTGCGATGCGACAGGAATCAAACTGTGACAGCGTGATTTCGCCGTCAGGGGTTTCGATGGTCAGTTCTCCCTCAACGACGAAATAGATCTTCTCGATCGGTGATGCGTCAAGCGAGGTGTGGCCGCCCGGCAGGATCTGCGACATGCCCAGCCACAGCGTATCTGACGGACCGGCCTCGCGCCCCTGCAGGCGCAGGCAGCGCATGTCATGATGTTCAGGTGGAAAGTAGGCCAGCGCCTGGGCGAACCGCGTCACATGCATGGCCTACCCCACCGGTCTGAGAACGATACGATCGCGCGCCGAACCGGTCACCGCCGCATACGCCTGTTTGGCGTCCTGCAGGGAATAGATCGCGCTATCGGCGATCGGAAACGGCTTGAGATGACCGCTGGCAAAGCCCGCGACGGCTTCCCGCAGGATCTCGCCGCTCGCGATCGACGAGAACGCCAGCGTGTCCACACCGAAGTAAGTGTGACGTCCGCGGTAGAACTCCAGGATATTGAAGTTCACGGTCTTGTCGACGGTGGCAATCAGGATCTGCCGACCCGCCAGAGCCAGCGCCTTGTTGGCCGCCTGAAAATACGCCTCGCCACCGACGGTATTGAAAATGATATCGACGCCCTTGCCGGCGGTCATCTCGCGCGCCCGCGGCGCGATCTCCGTGGTCGCGGAGTTGATCAATTCGATGGGCCCATTGGCGTGCCCCTGGTACGGCTCGTCCTTGCGCACGACCCCGATCACCCGCGCGCCATGCCAGGTGGCGAGCTGCGCCGCCGCCTGGCCGACCTTGCCGTTGACTCCCATGATCAGGACGGTTTCGCCGGGCTTGGGCTGACTGGTGCGACGAAAGCCTTCGATCGCGGTGACGAAGGGAACGCCGATGCCGGCGGCCTCCTCCATCGAAATCGACGCAGGCTTCTCGACCAGCGCTGCCGCCTCGACCACAAGGTGGGTGGCGTGGGTTCCGTCGCGGCGGATGCCGAGGTCACCGGACGAGCCAAACACCTCGCGCCCGATCCACTCAGCGGGACCATCGACGACCATGCCGGCGAAGTCACGTCCCGGCGTACGCGGAAACACCGCGTAAGGCATCAGTCCAGTGGCCGCCTTGACGTCCGACGGATTGACGGCAGCCGCCTTCACTTCGACCAGCATATCGTCGAGCCCGCGGACCAGCTGGTGCCGCTCGACGACGGGCGCGACGGAGGCGGCATCGGCTGCCTTGGCGGTCAGGCGCAGGCATGTGGCCTCGACGGCAACGGCCGTTGCGTTCGTCCTGGCGCTTGCAACTGTCATCGTCCCCTCCTCAGGCGCCGCAGGCATCAGCCAGCCGCGCCGGCAGGCCGATGATCTCGCGCGCCTCGCGCGGGGTTGCGATCTGGCCGCCGAGATCTTCCACCATGCGGCGCGCCTTTTCCACCATCACGGCATTGGATGGCGCGAGTTCGCCACGCGACAAATAGACCGCATCCTCCAGGCCGACGCGAACATGGCCCCCGGCCAGATAAGATTGCGCTACGGATGTGAACGCGGAGCGGCCGATGCCGATGGCGGTGAATTGCGCATCCGACGGCAGCAGGTTGCGTGCGTAAAGCACGGTCTCCGGCGACGGCTGGAAGCCATACCGCACGCCCATCACGAACGAGCACAGCACCGGGCCCTGCAGCGAGCCGTCCTTGAGCAAATCGAGCATCAGCGCGATGTCGCCGGAATCGAACAGCTCCACCTCCGGCTTGACGCCGGCTTCCCGCATCACCTTGGCCATCCGCCGCACGTTGCCGGGCGTGTTGATCACCACTTCCTTGCCGGAGTTCATGGTGTTGAGGTCGATGGTGCAGATTTCCGGCTTCAGCGCCGCGATGTGTTCGACCCGCTTTTCCGGATTCATCAAGGTGGTGCCGGGGCCGGCGATGCGCGGCTCATCCGGCGACGGCACGAAACGGCCGCCCGGGCCGGTGGTGATGTTCAGGATCAGCTGGGTGTTCCTGGCACGAATGCGCTCGACCACGTCGCGATAATAACCGAGCTCCATGGACGGCTTGCCCGTCTCCGGATCGCGCACATGGATGTGGACGACCGCGGCGCCCGCCTCGGCGGCGCCAAGACAGGCGTCGGCGATCTGCTCCGGCGTGATCGGCAGATGCGGGGTCTGGTCCGGCGTGGTCAGGTTGCCGGTGACGGCACAGGTGATGAAAACCTTGTCGCGGGGATCGCGCATGTCGAAGTCCTCTATATAAAATTTAGAGTCTGGTTCCGATGCAACCAGGAAGGCCCTAGAGAATCCGGCCGCCGTCGACGAGAATCGTCGAGCCGGTCGAGTAAGCGAGATGAGTTGCGCAGGCGACGATGGCCGCGCCCACATCGTCCGGGGTTGCAACCCGCTTCAAGGGGATCGAGGCAGCCGCCTTGGCATTGAATTCGGCCCCGCGTCCCGGCACAAAATTGGTATCCACCGCACCTGGCGAGACGCCGAGCACCCGCACCTCAGGGGCCAGTACCCGCGCCAGCGACTTGGTCATCACGTCGATGCCGGCCTTGGTCGCGCCATAGACGATCGACGATCCACTGCCGCTGATGCCGGCGATCGACGACACCGAGACGATCAGGCCATCGCCGGAGGCCTTGAGCAGCGGCACGAAGGTCCTGATAGCAGCGAACTGGCCGCGCCAATTCACCTGGAACATGCGGTCGATGAAATCGTCGTTCAGCCCCTCGAGGTCGGCATGCGGCACCGCCTTGGTAAAGCCGGCTGAGTTTACCAGCACGTCCAGCCGCCCGTATTGCGTGGTAATGGCGTCGCGCAAGGCAATCAGTGTCGAGGTTGTCGCGACATCGGCGGGCAACGCCGCATGTCCCTTGCCCGGCAATCCGTCGATCAGCGCCTTCGCCGCAAGCGCCTTGTCGGCCCCGTCGCGATGGGTGATGACGACGCGCGCGCCGATCTCGGCAAACTGGCGCGCACTGGCGGCACCGATGCCGCCCGCGCCGCCGATGATCAGAACGACTTTATCTTTCAAAGAAACCGGATACGGCATGACCACTCACTTGATGGGAGGAATCGGAAGCTTGGCCTCGCCAGCTTCCATCACAAAGGTGTATTCGAGGGTATACCATGGTGCTGTGACGCCGGCGGCCGGCGGCGTGCCGCTGTCGTGGCGCTGATAGTTGCCGACCAGATGACGGGTGACACCGAATACCGCATCGGTTTCGAGATATTTGTCTTCGTCGACAAATATCTGGGTGATGAGCGTCTTGAAGCCCTGCTTGAAACCGAGGAAGTGAATGTGCGCAGGGCGATATGGATGGCGATTTTGCGCGCGCAGCATATCGCCAACCGGGCCATCGGTCGGGACCGGATAGCCCGCCGGTCTGACCGAGCGAAAACCGAAGCGCCCCTGCGCGTCCGTCATGAACTTGCCGCGCAAATTCATGTCGGCCTGGGTGTCGTCCTGGTTTTCGTAAAGACCAACCGGCGAGGACTGCCAGACATCCACTTCGACCCCTTCGATCGGCGCGCCCTTGGCGTCCTTGATCTGGCAGGACACGAACAGCTCCGCCCCGGGCGTCGGCGAGCGGACGATCGAACCACCCGCTTCCGTCCGTGGCGAGTTCATGCGCCAGAACGGACCGAGCAGCGCCGCCGCAGTCTCGGTCGCACCATAGTTGCCATTGTTCATCAGGCAGACCAGGGTGGAGAAGCCGACGGCATCGGCGAACAGGATGCCTTCGTTGTGATGATCGTTGGTGGCCTGGCCGATCCGATTAAGAAAATCGATGCCGATGTCGTATTCCGCCTCGGTCAGCTTCACCTCGCGGGCGAAGGCATGCATGTGGCGAACGAAGGCTTCGCCGATTTCGCGCACCCGCACGTTCGACGCCTGCGCCATTGCGGCAATCACCGTCGGGGTGACGTCGTCGACCCCGTCAATGATCCGCCCCTGGAATTCCTTGGTCTCGCGCGCCGCCAATGATGTGGACATCGCAGCCTCCTTGTTATTGCAATCGTTTGCAGCAATAATGCAATCGATTGCAGTTTGTCAAGGGGTTCGACATAATGCGTCCGCTTCATTTGAATGGCGAAACATGATGACCCGGGCCAGCCCGCCCACCCTGAAACAGATCGCGGAAGCCACGGGGGTGCACACCTCGACGGTCTCGCGCGCGCTCGACCCGCAGAAGCGCCATCTGGTAGCCGGGGATGTTGCTGAAAAAATCATCAGCCTGGCGCAGTCGCTCGGATATCAGCCGAACCGGCTGGCGGCGAGCCTGCGCACCGGACGCTCGCAACTGATCGGCGTCATCCTTCCCGATATCGCCAATCCGGTGTTCGCACCGATCCTTGGCGGCATCGCCGAAGCGCTGGCCGCCGAAGGCTACTCCCCAATCGTGGCCGACGCCGGCAACGACGCGTCACAGCAGATCGCGTTCATCGACAATCTCATCAACCAGCGGGTCGATGGCCTGGTGCTCGCCACCGTGTCACGCGACGACGACGTGGTCAGCTATTGTCTCGACCGCGGCGTTCCCGTCGTCCTGGTCAATCGTTTCGAATTCCGCGACCGCGTCTCGTCGGTGGTGTCCGACGATGAAAAGGGCATCCGGCTTGCGGTCGATCATCTGGTGAGCCGCGGACATCGGGTCATCGGCCACCTCTCCGGCCCGATGACCACCTCCACCGGCGCGCTGCGACGGGACGGCTTCAACAAGGCGATGGCCCAGCACGGGCTGTCCGGTCATATCGAGGAGGCCGAGCGTTATTCGCGCGAGGCCGGCATTGCCCCCGCGACCAAGCTCATCTCATCAATTCCGGGACTGACCGGGATCGTCGCCGCCAATGACCTGCTCGCGCTGGGCACGCTGGATGCGATCGGCCAGCTCGGCCTCAACTGCCCAAAGGATATTTCGATCGTCGGTCACAACGACATGCCGCTGGTCGACCTGGTGTCGCCACCACTGACCACGGTGCGCATCGGGCATCGCGACATGGGCCGCGACGCGGCAAAGCTGCTGCTGAAGGAAATTGAAACCCGGGCGCATGCGGTTCAGCACATTATTCTCGAGCCGGAGCTGATCGTCCGCCGGTCGACGAGATCCCTGCCCTGACTTCAAATCGCATCGTGCGACAAGACGGCCTCTAACCGGAGTTGGGCCTTGAACAAACGTATCAAAAATGGTACATTTGGAGAAGATGCCGCTGAAACAGCTGCCTGCCTTCTTTTATGCCTTGCCATCCGGCCGTGAGCCGGTGCGCGAATGGCTCAAGGAGTTGCCAGAGAACGATCGCAGGACCGTCGGCGAAGACATCAAGGATGTCGAGTTCGCCTGGCCGATAGGTATGCCGCTATGCCGCCCGTTGAGACGTGGGTTGTGGGAGGTGCGCAGCACCCTGACACAAGGTCGCATCGCACGGGTGCTGTTCTGCGAACACGACGGCAAGATGGTGCTGCTGCATGCCTTCATCAAGAAGACGCAAAAAACACCGGACGCAGATTTAGAATTGGCTATGAAGCGAAAAAAGGGCATCACATGACCAAGCCTGCAAAGAAAAAGGTCGCCGGGAAAATTGGCTCGTCCTTCGACGACTTCCTGAAGCAGGAGGGGATCTATGAGGGCGTCACCGCACGCGCCATCAAGCGCGTCCTTGTCCGGCAACTCGATGAGCTGATGAAGCGAGAGGATATTTCGAAGACGGAACTGGCCAACCGCATGCAAACCAGCCGCGCTCAACTCGACCGTCTCCTCGATCCGGAGAACGAGTCTGTCACACTCGGCACTTTGACGCGCGCCGCCCAAGCGGTTGGGCGCCAGCTGCGTATGGAGTTGGTGTGAGCCCCGCCGCCGTTTAAACCGCGATATCAAGCCAACTGCCTGATCGAGGGTGCCGGGACAAGCCCCGCAACGCTAGTACCCACTTTTGATCAAACGTGATTCAGAATCGGTGGGCACGTACAGTGGTTGCTCGTGTCACTTGGCTCTGATTCCGGGTACTAGAGTCAGAACACCCGCGACCTCAAGCCCCTTCGGGCTGGTGCCGGAGCGAGCCGAGCCGCGAAAACGCCTTCTCGATCACCGGCCAGAACAGCAGGATGATGGCAAGCGTGGTGATCGAGCCGACAAGGCCGTTGGACCAGAACACCCTGACGTCACCGCCCGCGCCGATCATCGACAGACGGAAAGCATCTTCGGCGCGGCTGCCAAGCACCAGCGCCAGCGTCAGCGGCGCCAGCGGAATGCCGATCTTCTTGAAGATATAACCGACCACGCCGAACCCGAGCATCAGCCAGATGTCGAACATCGCGTTCTGGATCGCATAGGCGCCGATGGCGCAGGACACCACGATCATCGGGGCGACGGCGGCAAACGGCACCCGCAGGATCGCCGCGAAGATCGGCACGGTGGAGAGCACCAGCACGAGGCCGACGACATTGCCGAGATACATCGAGGCGATCAGTCCCCAGACGAAATCCTTCTGTTCGACGAACAGCAGTGGTCCGGGATTGAGGCCCCACACCATCAGGCCGCCGAGCAGAATCGCGGCGGTGCCCGATCCGGGAATGCCCAGCGCCAGCATCGGCAGCAGCGCCGCGGTGCCCGAAGCATGCGCCGCGGTTTCCGGCGCGAACACGCCTTCGATCCGTCCCTTGCCGAAACTTTCCTTGTCCTTGGAAAACCGCTTGGCCAGGTTGTAGCCCATGAACGAGGCCGCGATTGCGCCGCCCGGCGTGATGCCGAGCCAGCAACCGATCACAGACGATCGCAGCAGCGTCGCCCAATATTTCGGCAGATCCTTCCAGACACTCAGCACCACCCGCAGGTTGATCTTCGCGGCATGGCCGCGCAGTGCCAGGCGCTCTTCCATGGTCAGCAGGATTTCGCTGATGCCGAACAGGCCGATCACGGCGACCAGGAAGTTGATGCCGCGCAGCAGGTCACCGGAGCCAAACGTCATGCGCAATGTGCCCGACACAGTGTCCATGCCGATGCCGGCGATCAGCAGGCCCAGGGCCATCGAGATCACCACCTTGTGCTTGTCTTCGCGGCCGAGGCCGACGAAGGAACAGAAGGTCAGGAGATAGACGGCGAAGAATTCCGGCGGTCCGAACCGTAGCGCAAACGAGGCGATGCTCGGCGCGAGGAACGTGATCAACATCACCGCAACCAGCGAACCGATGAACGACGAGGTGAAGGCCGCGGTCAGCGCTTCCGCCGCCCGCCCCTGCTGGGCCATCGGATAACCGTCGAAGGTGGTCGCCACCGACCACGCTTCACCCGGGATGTTGAACAGGATCGAGGTGATGGCGCCGCCGAACAGCGCGCCCCAATAGATGCTCGACAGCATCACGATGGCCGACGTTGGATCCATCGTGAAGGTCAGCGGCAGCAGGATCGCCACGCCGTTGGGGCCGCCGAGCCCCGGCAGCACGCCGACAAAAATGCCGAGCACAAGCCCGAGCAGCATCAGGAGAATGATCTTCCAGGTCAGCAGGACCGCGAACCCGTGAAACAGCAGTGAAAGGGCTTCCATGGCGCTCTCCTCAATATCCCAGGAGGGCTTCGAGCGGCCCCTTTGGCATGATCACGTCGAACGCGATCTGGAATGTGACGAACATGATCATCGAGAACACGAAGCCGGTCAGCACCGACTTCCACCAGGCGATCTTGCCGATGAAGCGCATGAAGCCGGCGATCAGCAGGAAGCTCGCGACATAGAGTCCGAGCCACTGCGTCATCAGGCAGAAGACGAGCGTCGGAACGAACACCTGCGACACCCGCCGCAACTGGTCGCGGGTGACGAACGTCTCGCCCGCGGCTGCGCCGGAGCGCAACGCGACAACGAGACCGAAGGCCGAGGCCAGAAACAGGATGACCGAAAGATAGAACGGAAAGTATCCGGCCTGCGGTCCGTCGGAAGCCCACGAGATGCCGGTTCGCCAATTGTCGAACCCCATCAAGAGCGCCAGTGCCATCAGCAGCGCCATGGCGACGGCCTCGACGCTGCGCTTGCTGACCACCGACGGGGAATCTTCCGACGGCGCATCGGGATCTTCGACAACGATTTCGAGTTCAGAGTTCGACATGGTCCCCCGGCAGCGTTCAAGAATGTGAAGAGGTCGCAGACCGTCTCACGTCACCTGCGGCAAAGGCCCGGGCATGAGACGCATATCGAGTGAGGCCGTGACGTCGTTGAAGACTTGTCGTTGAGGCTTGCCGCCCCGCCTCAGGGCAAGGCGGCAAGCCGGAACGCGTCAGTTGGCGACAAATCCTGCTTCGGTCATCAGCGACTTGTTGATCGCATCGTCGTCTTCAAGGAAGCGGGTCATGTCCTTGCCGAAGAGCAAAATCGGCTTCAGCGCCTGCTTCTCCATATAGTCCTTGTATTCCGGCGTGCGGGTCACCTTCTCGAACAGATCGACATAAAAGTCCTTCTGCTCGGCCGTCACCTTGCCGGGCAGGAACATGGCGCGCAGCATCAGATACTGCAGGTCCAGCCCTTCGTCCTTGCAGGTCGGGATGTCGTTCCAGGACAGATCGCCCGCGACCTTGGTCTTGTAGGAAATCCGCTCCTTGTCGAACACGCAGAGTGCGCGGGCCTGGCCGGCGCGCCAGATCTCGAGATTCTCCGATGGATTATTGACGTTGGCTTCGGTGTGATTGCCGACCAGTTGCGTCGCCGCCTCGCCGCCGGACTTGTAGGGCAGATAGGCGAACTTCGCGCCGGTCTTCTTTTCCAGGAAGGCGGTCAGCACGTGGTCCTCACGCTTGGAGCCGGTGCCGCCCATCTTAAACGGGGTCGGCGATGCCTTCGCGGCCTCGACGAACTCCTTGACCGTCTTGTAGGGCGCCGATGCGTTGGTCCACAGCACGAACTGGTCCAGCGCGATCACAGAAACCGGCGTCAACTCACGCCAGTTGAAGGGAATCTTGGCCGACAGCGGCAGCATGTAGATCAGCGAATAGGCGATCAGCACCTTGTTCGGATCGCCTTCGCTGGACTTCATGTAGATCAGCGCTTCCGCGCCCGACGCGCCGCCTTTCAGCGACACCACGGTGGGCTGCTTCATCAGATTGTTCTTCTGGATCGCGGCCTGCATCATCCGCGCCATCTGGTCGGAGGCACCACCCGCCCCGGCCGCCACCACGATTTCCACCGGCTTGGTCGGCTCCCACGCATGTGCCGGTGCCGCGGCCAGAATGACTGCGGATGCCGCAGCCGCCTTGACGAAATTTCTCATCAAACTCTCCCTTGCGCTTCAATCCGGTCTTCTTGGCGTGATGGCTTTAACAGATTGTTTCCGTGTCACGCTCACGACATCCCCGACCGGTCGCGTCCCCACATCATCAAGAGCTTGGCGACGATCGGCAACCCAGACTTCCAGACTTAAGAGCGAGCGGCTTTGGCCTCCGCCCCGGTCAGCACACCCATTGCCGCGGTGACACCGCCGGCACGGTGAGGAACCTTGGCGAGCGCGAGCCCCATTTCCACACCCGCCAGAGTGCCCATCAGCATCAGATCGTTGAAATGTCCGAGGTGACCGATTCGGAACACCTTGCCTTTCACCTTCGACAATCCGGCGCCCAGTGACATGTCGAAATTGTCCAGCGTCACCTGGCGGAAACGGTCAGCATCGTGACCGTCCGGCATCAGCACCGCAGTCAGGATCGGCGAGTGCTCGTCTTCATTGAGACAGAGAATTTCGAGATCCCAGGCGCGGACCGCAGCGCGGGTTGCGGCGGCATGACGCAGATGACGGGCGAACACATTGTCCAGCCCCTCTTCCTGCAGCATGGTGATCGCCTCTTTCAGGCCGTACAGCATGTTGGTCGCCGGCGTATAGGGCCAGCCACCACTCTTGTTGCTGCCGATGATCTCGTGCCAGTCCCAGTAGGAGCGCGGCATGGTGTTGGCCTTGGCCGCCGCCATCGCCTTGTCGGAGATGGCATTGAAGCCGAGGCCGGGCGGCAGCATCAAGCCCTTCTGCGAGCAGGACACGGTGACGTCGACGCCCCAGGCGTCGTGATTGTACTCGATCGAGCCGAGCGAAGAGATGGTGTCGACCAGAAACAGCGCTGGATGTCCTGCACCGTCGATCGCCTTGCGAATCGCAGCAATGCGACTGGTGACGCCGGTCGACGTCTCATTGTGCACCACCATCACCGCCTTGATGGTGTGTGCACGGTCTTCACGCAGGCGCGCCTCGATCTGCTCGGGGCTGGCGCCGTGGCGCCAGTCACCGGGAAGGAACTCCACCTCGATATTGAATTTTTTCGCCAACGTGCACCACAGCGTGGCGAAGTGACCGGTCTCCGCCATCAGCACCTTGTCGCCCTGCGACAGCGTGTTGACGATCGCCGCTTCCCACGCGCCGGTGCCCGAGGACGGATAGATGATCACCGGATTCTTGGTGCGGAAGACATCCTTGCAGCCTTCCAGCACTTCAAGGCCAAGCTTGGCGAATTCAGGACCACGATGATCGATGGTCGGCATGTCCATCGCCCGCAGCACCCTGTCCGGCACATTGGTGGGCCCGGGAATCTGCAAGAAGTGGCGCCCGGTGTGGACGGGGGCGTTGGTGGCCATGGATCACTCCCTGCTCTATTTTGAATTCAAATTTTTTGACGGCTGATGAGCCAGTGATCAAAATTGTATCCATATTTTGCTTCATGACAAGCCCAATCTGAGCTAAGCTGCGTTTAATCACGCCGCCCAGTCACGAGAAGGCGGCGCTGAGCGGGCCAGCCTGCCCGCCTCTGCAGGGGGTGGAACCTTGAGCAATCGCATGTCGGCCACCGGCCTTAAGCTGATCGAAACGCAGCCGGCGTCGCTTCACGAGGACATCCTCAGCCAGTTGCGCGACTTCATTGTCGAAGGCCACCTGGAGCCCGGCGCGCGCGTTCCCGAGCGCGAGCTCTGCGAGAAATTCAATGTCTCGCGCACCCCGCTGCGCGAGGCCCTCAAAGTACTCGCGGCCGAAGGCCTGATCGAACTCCTGCCCAACCGCGGCGCGCGTATCAGGCAATTCACCGAGACTGACATCAAGAGCCTTTTTGAAGTGATCTCCGGGCTCGATTTCGTCGCCGGCCGCCTCGCCTGCGAACGCATTTCCGACGCCGCGATCGCCGAGATCGAGCGCATGCACCTGGAAATGTACACCCATTACCTGCGGCGCGAACTGACGGATTATTTCCGGCTCAACCAGAAGATCCACCAGGCCATCGTCGACGCCGCGGGCAACCCGATCCTGAGCGCGAACTACGCCAACCTGAATGCGATCGTGCGCCGGCTGCGTTATGCGGCCAATCTGGTGCACCGCGACCGCCTGGGCGACGCCATGCGCGAACATGAGGGCATTGTCGACGCCCTGCGGCGGCGCGCCGGTGAGGAACTGAGCCTGCTGATGTTCGAGCACATGCGGCGCAAGTGCGAGGCCACATGCGAGTACCTGGCCAGCCATCAAGCCACTGACACGCCTGCGGAAAGTGCACTTCCGGAAGCTCAGGCCGTTTGAATGCAAAAATTTTCCGCGTTGCACAATTATAGCATGCAAAACCCGGCGGTGAGATCGTGACAACGATGGCCGCCAGCAAGCCGGAGTCCGACACCGGCGACCACAGCGCCCTCGCCCAGCGGCTGCGCCGCGAGGTCACCGGCGACGTGTTTTTCGACACCTTCAACCGCGGCCGCTACGCGACCGATGCATCGTTCTACCAGATCCTTCCCGCCGGCGTGGTGGTGCCGCGCACTGTCGACGAAGCGCTGCGAACACTCGCGATCGCGCGCGACGACGGCCGCATCGTCACGCCGCGCGGCGGCGGCACCTCGCAGTGCGGCCAGACCGTCAATACCGGCATCGTGGTCGACGTCTCCAAGCACCTGAACAAGATCCTGTCGCTCGATGTGGAGAAGCGCACCTGCGTGGTCGAGCCCGGCATCGTGCTGGACGATCTCAATCGCCAGCTCAAGCGGCACGGACTGTGGTTTCCCGTCGACGTCTCCACCGCATCGCGCGCCACCATCGGCGGCATGGCCGGCAACAATTCCTGCGGCGGACGCTCGCTGCGCTACGGCACCATGCGCGACAACACCATCTCGCTGGAAGCGGCGCTGGCCGACGGCCGCCTGCTGCAGTTCGGCACGGTGCCCCGCGACATCGCCAAGCTGAATGCCGACGAGCCGCAGATCGCGCTGTTTCGCGACCTGCTGGCGCTTGGTGAGCGCGAAGCCGGCGAGATCGCCGAACGTTTCCCGCAAGTGCAGCGCCGTGTCGGCGGCTACAATCTCGACGCGCTGACGCCCAACGGGGCGCACAACAACATGGCCCATATCCTGGTGGGCTCGGAAGGGACACTTGCGTTCACCACCAAGGTCGAACTGAAGCTGTGGCCACTGATCCGCAACAAGGTGCTCGGCGTCTGCCACTTCGGCAGCTTCTATGAAGCGATGGACGCGACCCAGCACCTGGTGAAACTCAAGCCGATCGCGGTCGAACTGGTCGACCGCACCATGATCGGCCTGGGACGCGACATCGCCATGTTCCGCCCGACCATCGAAGCGGCGGTACGCGGCGACCCCGATGCGCTGCTGGTGGTCGAGTTTGCCGAAGAGGATCAGGACGAGAATCTGCGGCGGCTGAAGCAGCTCGGAGAACTGATGGCCGATCTCGGCTTCGGCTGGAATCAGCCGCAGCGGCGCTGGGGCGGCGTGGTCGAGGTGACCGAGCCGGCCCTGCAGGCCAGCATCGCCGATTTCCGCGCGGCCGGCCTCAACGTCATGATGTCGATGAAACAGGAGGGTAAGCCGGTCTCCTTCGTCGAGGACTGCGCGGTGCCGCTGCCCCATCTGGCCGAATACACCGACCGCCTCAACCGCATCTTTGAGAAGCACGGCACCCGTCCGACCATGTATGCGCACGCCTCGGAAGGCTGCCTGCACGTGCGCCCCGTGCTCAATCTCAAGCTTGATAAAGACGTCAAGGCGATGCGGGCAATCGCGGAGGAAACCTTCGCGATGGTGCGGGAGTACAAAGGATCGCACTCCGGCGAGCATGGCGACGGCCTTGTCCGCTCGGAATTCCATGAGGCGATGTTCGGGGAACGGCTGGTGCGCGCGTTCTCCGAGGTGAAGCAGCGTTTCGATCCAGACAATGTGCTCAATCCCGGCAAGATCGTCGACGCGGCGCGAATGGACGATCGTTCGCTGTTTCGGTACCCGCCGGACTACCGCATCAACGACTTCAAGACCGTGCTCGACTGGTCGACCTATCCCGGCGCCGCCGGCGGTTTCCAGGGCGCGGTCGAGATGTGCAACAACAACGGCGCCTGCCGCAAGCTCGAAGGCGGCGTGATGTGCCCCTCTTATCGGGCCACCCGCAACGAGCAGGACGTGACCCGCGGCCGCGCCAACACGCTGCGGCTGGCGATCTCCGGACAACTGGGTCCGGATGCGCTGTCGTCCGATGCGATGATGGAGACACTGAAACTCTGCGTCTCGTGCAAGGCCTGCCGCCGCGAGTGCCCGACCGGCGTCGACATGGCCAAGATGAAAATCGAGGTGCTGGCGGCCCGCGCCCGCAGCCATGGCCTGACATTGCGCGATCGCCTGGTTGCCTACCTTCCCCACTATGCCGCGCTGGCGTCGCGCCTGGCGCCGCTGCTCAACCTGCGCAATCGCAGCCGTCTTCTGCGCCGTCTCGGCGAACGCTTCGCCGGGTTCAGCGCGCGGCGCGATCTGCCGGCATGGCGCGGCGACACGTTCGATCCCACGGCTCTGGCGGTGGGGCCCGAGGGCGGCCCCGAGGTCGTGCTGTTCGCCGATACATTCAACCGGGTCTATGAGCGCGAGAATCTCGACGCCGCACTCGCCGTGCTGTCCGCCGCCGGCTATCGCGTCCACCTGCCCAAACCACCGGACGGCAAGCGCGCGCTGTGCTGCGGGCGCACGTTCCTGTCGGCGGGGCTGGTCGATCAGGCATGCGCCGAGCTCAATCGCGTGGTCGAGAGCCTGACTCCGTTTGTGGCGCGCGGCATTCCCATCGTTGGCCTCGAGCCAAGCTGCCTGCTGACGCTCCGCGACGAACTGCTGTCGCTGCGACGGGACGACCTGGCCGCGAAAATCTCGACACACGCCCTGCTGTTCGAGGAGTTTCTGGCCAGGGAGGCCAAGGCCGGCCGCCTCACGCTTGCGCTGTCGCCGATCGGCGGCAAGGCGCTGGTCCACGGCCATTGTCACCAGAAGTCGTTCGATGCGTTCAAGCCGGTCGAACAGGTGCTGCGGCTGATTCCGAATCTTGCGGTCGAAACCATCGAGTCGAGCTGCTGCGGCATGGCCGGCGCATTCGGTTATGGCGCGGAGACCTACGATGCCTCGATCGCCATGGCCGAAGCCTCGCTGCTGCCGGCGGCGCGCAAGGCCACTCCGGAGACACTGATCGTCGCCGACGGCACCTCCTGCCGGCACCAGATCAAGGACGGCTCCGGACGGCAGGCTCTTCACGTCGCAAAAGTCCTCGCGCTGAGCCTCGACAAGCATCGTCAAGCGACGACCTCGACATTGCATTAAGCCGCCTGCGAACCCGTTTCGCCGGCTCCCTCGAACCACAACCAAGAGACAGAGATGACCACCCTGACGCTCGATATCGCCCGCAAGATCCTGGACTCCGCCCTCGCCACGGCCCTCGACAACAAGCTGAAGCCGCTGGCGATCGCGGTGCTCGACGAGCGGGGCTGCATCAAGGCCGCCGTCGCGCAGGACGGCACCAGCCTGCTGCGCAGCGAGATCGCCCATGGCAAGGCCTATGGCGCGCTGGCGCTGGGCATCGGCTCGCGCGCGATTTTCAAGCGGGCAAACGAGCAGCCCTATTTCGTCGATGCGGTGAACACGCTGGCCCGCGGCGCCATCGTGCCGGTGCCCGGCGGCGTGCTGATCCAGGACGGCAGCGGCGCCCTGCTCGGCGCCATCGGCATCAGTGGCGATACCTCGGAAAACGATGAGAGCTGTGCAGTTGCGGGGATCGAATCCGCTGGGCTAACCGCTAATATCGGATAGCGATTTCCAGCCGCCCGCGGCCATCCCCGCGCACGCTCAAAAACTGCCGGAGAGCAGAGAATGACATTTCCAAGCGCCTCAACGGCCCTGTCCCGCTTCACCGTGCTGGATCTGACCCGAGTCAGGTCCGGCCCGACCGCGGTGCGGCAACTGGCGGACTGGGGCGCCAATGTCATCAAGATCGAGGCGCCGACCGATGTCGCCGATGGCGAACAGATGGGCGGCCCGCGCCACGGCGCCGACTTCCAGAACCTGCACCGCAACAAGCGCGCGATGACGCTGGACCTGAAGGATCCCAAAGGCCACGCCGTGTTCATGCGGCTGGCCGCGAAAGCCGACGTGGTGGTGGAGAATTTTCGGCCCGACGTCAAAACCAAGCTGGGGATCGACTACGACGCCTTGCGCAAGATCAATCCGCGGATCGTCTACGCCAGCATTTCGGGATTTGGACAGGACGGCCCTTATCACAAGCGACCGGGGTTCGATCAGATCGCGCAGGGCATGGGCGGACTGATGTCGATCACCGGCGCGCCCGGCGAAGGACCGATGCGGGTCGGCATTCCCGTCGCCGACCTCACCGCGGGACTTTTTTGCGCCATGGGTGTCCTCACCGCCCTGCTGGAACGCGAGCAATCCGGCCAGGGCCAGTGGGTGCAGACGTCTCTGCTGCAGGCCCAGATTTTCATGCTGGATTTCCAGGCGGCCCGCTGGCTGATGCATCAGGAGGTCCCGAAGCAGGCCGGCAACAACCATCCCACCAGCATTCCCACCGGCGTATTCAAGACCTCGGACGGTTATATCAACATCGCGGCCGCCGGACACGCCATCTGGGAGCGGCTCGCCCGCACCATTGGTGCGATGGACCTGCTGGAAGATGAACGTTATGCGACCGGCGCCAAACGCTCGGCCAACCGTGACGTGCTGAACGCCGCCATCGAACAACGCACGGTGGGCCGGAGCAGCGCCGAATGGGTGGACCTGCTAAACCAGGCCGGCGTGCCCTGCGGACCGATTTATTCCGTCGACCAGATGTTCGACGACGCCCAGGTCCGGCACCTTGGCCTCGCGCAAGACGTGCCCAATACGGACGGGCGGAGCATCCGCGTGGTCGGCCAGCCCGTGACACTGTCGCGGACGCCAAGCCGGATGGCGGCCCGCCCTCCGGAAGTCAGCGAGCACACCCATGAGGTGCTGGCGGAATTCGGGTTCAGCCCCGAGGAGATTGCAGACCTCAGGGATCACAAGATCGTTTAGAGACACGTCGGCCGGGCTGAAATATCCACGCGCCGATTGCGCCACCAACCGTTGACGGACCAGGAAACCGACATGTCACAAACAGACAAGATGCTCTCGCGCAAGGACAAGGGCGTCGGCTACGTCATCTTCAACAATCCGGAGCGGCACAACGCGGTGTCCCTCGACATGTGGAAGGCCTGTGTCGAGATCCTCAACGGCTTTGCCACCGATCCCGAGGTGCGTGTGGTGGTGCTGACCGGTGCCGGCGGCAAGGCGTTCGTCTCGGGCGCCGACATCTCGAAATTCGGCGAGGAACGCTCGAGCGAAGCCGCGGTCAAGGCCTACAACGCGGTCGTGGAAATCGGCTACGCTACGGTGCACGAATTCCCGAAGCCCACCATCGCCATGATCCGCGGCTATTGCATCGGCGGCGGCATGGGACTGGCGAGTTGCTGCGACCTGCGGATCTGCTCGGACAATTCCAAGTTCGCGGTGCCCGCTGCCAAGCTCGGACTGGGCTACGCCTATCCCGGCGTGAAGCGCCTGATCGATATCGTCGGCCCCTCCTTCACCAAGGAGATCTTCTTCACCGCGCGCCAGTTCGACGCCACCGAGGCCCGCGAGATGGGCCTCGTGAACCGCGTGGTCGCGGCTGATAAACTGGAAGAGTATGTCAGCGACTACGCCCAGATGATCTCCGCCAACGCGCCGCTGACGGTCGATTCCATCAAGTTCATTGCCGGTGAAGCGGTAAAGGACGAAGGCAAGCGCGACATGCAGACATGCGCCGACATGGTCGCAAAGTGCTTTGCCAGCAAGGACTATGAGGAAGGCCGCACCGCGTTCATGGAAAAGCGCAAGCCGGTGTTCCAGGGGCGCTGAAACCCTTTCGCCGATCACATCTCCTTCGCCCTTCGCAGCGGCGACGGCGCCGCGGTCGACCCCCGGACAACCATCGACGCCGGCAGCAGCACATGCTTGGGCAGCCGCTCCTCGGGGGTGACCTTCATGTCGGCGAACAGGATTTCGGCGGCGGCCTTGCCGGCCTGGAAGGGATCGACCCGGATCGTGGTCAGCGGCGGCGACCACCGCTCCGCCATGGGGACATCGTTGAAGCCCGTCACCGAAATATCGGCCGGACATTGCAGGCCGTGCTGTTCCAGCGTCTTCAGCGCCCCGAACGCCAGCACGTCGCTGGCGCACATAAGCGCCGTAAAGGACACGCCTGACTTCAGCAGCTCCTCAGTGCAGCGCGCGCCCTCCTCCTCGCGATACTCCCGGCTGAAGACGATCAGATCGTCGGAGGCGACCGCCTTGACCCGGCCGATCCAGTAGCGATACGCCGCAAGACGCTCCTCCGCGGTCGACCAGGACGACGGTCCGGAAATAAAAGCAATGCGCCGGTGGCCGAGGTCCGCCAGATGCTTGACAAGCGCACCAATGCTGGGCCGCACATTGTAGCTGACCGATGGTACGGAATCGTCGTCGACATGGCTGTTCACCGTCACGATCGGCGTACCGTCGTGGGCGACCGCCGACACCACGTCGTCCTCGCGCAGCGCGCTGGCAACGATCAGCCCCTCGATGCCGCGCGCGAGAAAAGTGCTGATCAGCTGTCCTTCTTTGTCAGGACTGTTGTCGGTGTTGCCAATCAGCGCCACATAGCCATGCTGGGACGACACGCTGTCGATGCCCTTGATGATCGGGCCGAACAGGCTGTTGGTGATGTCGGGAACGACAATGCCGATGGTCTTGCTGGATTTGGTGCGCAGCGTGGCCGCGGCCGCGTTGTGACGATAATTTAGCTCGGCAACGGCCGCCAGGACGCGGGCCCGGACTTCATCGGTGATACGATGCGCCGTGGCGGGATCCAGCGCGCGCGACACGGTCGAATAGTGCACGCCGACATGCGCCGCGACGTCCTTGAGAGTCGGCCGTTTACCTTTTGAAGGGCCTGTCAATCGTCAGACGTCCTTGCATGAAATCGAAGCGCCAGCAGATAGCAAATGGTCTCCCGGCGGGCAAACCCACCGGGAGAAGGGTTCAGCAACTGGTACTGCCCACTACCATTTTGCGACATAACTCGCCGCGGTCGGACACGTCCGCCGCTGATAAGGCACCAGCCACTCCGCATGATTCGCCTTGGTGATAATGGCGCCGGGGATTACGACCTGCTTCGGAACGGTCTCGCCACGTATCGCCTTGAGACCGATCTCGGTCGCGACGCAACCGATCTTGAAGCCGTTGAACTCGGCGATGGCGAGCAAACCGCCGTTCTTCACCGCCTCCACCGCTTCCGGAACGCCATTGATCGACACCACGGCCACGTTGCCGCGTCCGGCCGATTTCAGCGCCTCCGCCGCGCCAAGCGCCGAGGCATCCGCGGCCGCAATGACGCCGTCGATGGTGCTGAACTGCTGGATCAGGTTTTCCATCACCTGCAGACCAAGCAGGCGCTGGAAGTTGGCCGGCTGAGAAGCCAGCAGCTTGATGTTGGGATACTCCTTGAGCGCAGCGTCGAAGCCGCGCTTGCGCTCGTCACCGGTGTTGGAGCCCTTGATGCCCTCAAGGATCACCACATTGCCCTTGCCGCCGAGATGATCGAACAGGGTCTTGGCAATGTCGTATCCCAGCTTGTAGTCATCCTCGCCCACAAAGGCGAGATACGGCGCGTCGCCGGCCTTGTCGTTGTAGTTGACGACCGGTGTGCCCGCCTCGATCAGCCGCTTGATGGTAGGCAACTGGGCCTTCGGATCAATCGGCATGAACAGGACGAGGTTCGGCTTGGTAACCCCGACATCCTCGAGCTGGGACATGCCTTCGGTGATGTTGTTGGGCTTGGTCGGCACATACTGGCGGACCGTGGCGCCCATTTTCTTCGCGACCTGCTCGACCCCGGCGCGCACGCCTTCGAAGTGCGGATCGACCTGGTTCTTGGTAAATGCCGCGATCACCTCGCCGTCGGCAAACGCAGGCGACGCAGCAAGCCAGCAGACTGCAGCGCCGATTGCCGCAAGCGATCGTCCGGCATTCTTGACTGTATTTTGGGCAGTTCGGATCGTCATGATACCCCTCTCAATGAAAATCAGCTGCATCATCAGATAACCAGACGCCTGCACGGGCGGCCGGGTACTCATTTCCGCGCCCCGCGATTGACTGCCGCATCCGCCAGCATCGCCACCAGCACGATGGCGCCGGTGACGAACGGATGCCAGGTGGCGCTCACGTTCAGGAGATTCAGGGCGTTGACGATCAAGGTGAGAATGATCGCGCCCAGCAGCGTGCCGAACACGCCGCCGCTGCCGCCGAACAGCGAGGTGCCGCCGACAAGCACGGCAGCAATTGCCGGCAGCAGAAGCGGCTCGCCGATGCCGGGCTCCGCGGCGTTGAGACGGGCGACATAGATCAGGGCGGCGAGCCCGGCCATCAGTCCGCTCACCACATAAAGCAGGACCCGGCGCCGGCCGACCGGAATACCGGACAACACCGCGGCCGCTTCATTGGCACCCATGAGATAGACTTCCCGCCCCATGGTGGTGCGCGACATGAACACCAGGCCGCAGGCGCCGACCATCGACATGACCCAGATCGGCACGGGAATGCCGAGCCAGAAACCACCGCCGAAGAAGCGGAACGCGGGCGGGAAGCCGTACACCACCTGCCCGGCCATGAACCAGTAGGCGATGCCCTGCGCCACCCACAGCATGCCGAAGGTGGCGAGGAAGGCGGGAATTTTCAGACGGTTGATCAGCACACCGTTGGTTAGGCCGACCAATGCTCCGCACCCCAGCGCGACCACGACGCCCGCGACCGGCTGTCCCGTGCTCTTGATCGCGGCGGCCGAAAGACACGCGCAGAGCGTGAGGTTGGCGCCGACGGACAGATCAAGCCCGCCGCCGATGATCACCAGCGTCAGGCCCGACGCCACCAGGAACAGCAGGCTCGCCTGCCGCAGGATGTTGAGAAGATTATCCGCGGCCACGAAGCCCGGACTGACGACCGCCAGCATCACGGCAATCGCGGCGATCAGGCCGAGCCGCACCAGGATGGCGAGCGTGCCGGGAGCCAATTGCTGCGCGGAGCGGGACGGAAGAGCCGGGTTCACCATGGTCGTCATGCCGCGTCCCTGGATGTGCGTTTGCGGTTGCGATCGATCAGCAGCGCCGCGATCAGGAGCACGCCGACGCAGACGACCTGCAGCGACGGCTCGACCGACAGAATATTGAGGCCGTTGCGAAGCACCGTGATGGCCAGCACGCCGAGAACCGTCCCGAACAGCCAGCCCTGCCCCTTCTCGAACGAGGTGCCGCCAAGCACCACCGCGGCAATGGCCTCGAACTCCATGCCGACAGCCACCGAGGGATGCGCCGAATTGGTCCGCCCCAGCAGCAACAGCGCCGACAGCGCGACGGACAGGCTGCAAAGCACGTACGCGCTCATATGAACGAGATTGGCCTTGATGCCGGCGAGATGCAGCGCATCCTTGTTGCCGCCGATCGCGAAGACATAATTGCCGAAACGGGTGCGGTAGAGCACCAGCCAGAGCAGAGCATAGAACGCGGCGGCCACCACCACCGGGGTCGGCACCGCAAGCACCGTGGAGCGATAGAAGACCTCGAGCGCGGGCGTGAAGCCGCCGATCGGATCGCCATTGGTGATGACCAGCGACAAGCCTTCGCAAAGTCCCATGGTGCCGAGGGTGACCACGAACGCCGGCAGCGCAAGATAACTGATCAGAATGCCGTTCACCGCGCCGAACACGAGCCCGACAAAAAGCGCCGCCACAACGGCGACCGGAAGGCTCCATCCTGCGACCAGAAGCGCCGCGATCACCACACCGCACAGGCCGAGCAATGCCCCCACCGAGAGGTCCAGCCCCGCGGTGAGAATGATCAGGGTCATCGGCAATGCCAGCATCAGCAGCAGCGAGGCCTGCAGGCCGATGTTGGCGAGATTGACGCCGGACAGGAACCGCGGGTTGCCAACAGCGAAAACCACGATCATGCCGACCAGGATGAACGAGACACCGGGGATGCGCCGTAACAGCGCCCCGAGGCTCACCGGACTTTCATGGACGATCTGATCCGTCATTGCTGCACCGCCAGGTCGAGAATGGCTTTTTCCGAAAGCTCGTCGCGGGCGAGATGGCCGACGATGCGGTAATCGCGCATGACATAGGCGCGGTCGCACAGATGGATCAGCTCCGGCAGCTCCGAACTGATCACCAGCACGGCGGCGCCGTCCTTCACGAGATCATCGATCAAGCGGTAGATCTCGGTCTTGGCACCGACGTCAACACCGCGGGTCGGCTCATCCAGCATGAAAAGCCGCGATCCGGCGGCGAGCCACTTGCCGAGCACCACCTTCTGCTGATTGCCGCCGCTGAGATTACGCACCACCTGCGCGGATCCGGGCGTTGCGATGTTCAATCGTGTAATCAGGTCACGGCACACCTGCTCGGCTGTCGCCGGCGCGAACCAGCCGCGCCGGAACAAGCGCCACAGCGCCGCCGCGGTTGCGTTCTCACGCACCGCGAGCGGCAGCGCGAGGCCTTCCCGCTTGCGGTCTTCCGGCAACAGCGCGAGGCCGGCACGCGTGCTGCGATCCGGACGCTGCGCGAATGCCACGCCATTCAGGCTGATATCGCCACCGAGAACGGGATCGACGCCGAAAATCGCACGCACCACTTCGGTGCGTCCCGAACCAACCAGACCGGCCAGTCCCACCACTTCTCCGGCACGTACCTCCAGTGAGATATCGGACAGTTTGGCAGTGCGCATATGCGTCACGGTCAACACCGGCGCGCCGGCGGTCGCCGGCTCACGCCGCGCCAGCCCGTCAAGTGAGCGCCCGATCATGGCGCGGACCATCTCGTCCGCACTGACTTCATTGCGTCGGAAGGTGGCCACCACGGAGCCATCCCGCATCACGGTGATGCGGTCGCCCAGCGCCATGACCTCTTTCATCCGGTGGGAAATGTAGACGATGGCCACGCCGCGCTGCTTGAGCCGCGCGATGACCTCGAACAGCCGTTCCGATTCCCGGTCGGAAATCGCCGCGGTCGGCTCATCCATCACCAGGATCCGAGCATTCTGCGACAGCGCCTTGGCGATTTCCACCATCTGCTGCTGCGCCACGCCGAGATCGGCGGCGAAGGTACGGGTGTCGTAACCCAGGCCGAGCTGCGCCAGCACATCGCGCGCCGCAGCATGCATCGCCGCCTTGTCGATCACGCCAGCCTTGGTGAAAGCGCGCTCGCGGCCAAGAAAGATGTTCTGCGCAATGTCGAGATACGGCGCGAGCGAGAACTCCTGGAAGATGACGGCCACACCGATGGCATTGGCATCGGCTGGACCGCGAACGACGACGTTACGACCGTCGCACTCGATCGCACCGCCATCGGCGAGATAAGCGCCGCACAGCACCTTGATGAGGGATGACTTGCCGGCGCCATTCTGACCGAGAATGACGTGCACCTCGCCGGCATGGATTTCGAGCGACACGCCCTTGAGCGCATGCACGCCTGGAAACGACTTGCTGATGTCGATCAGCCGCAGCAGCGGCACGTCATGTCTGATGTCGATATCCCCAGGCAACGACGACACCTTCAATCCGGACCCATGATCGGGGCTTTGCTCGTTCATCAGCACGCGTATCCGTCCCCTCACCGCACAAGATGCGTTCTTTGTTGAGCGAGCCATATTGGCAAACGATTGCACAATCAAGCTCGAAAAATCGTCACGAGCGGAGCAAAACTGTCGCAATCCGTCGACCGAAAAAGATAAAATCCATAATAATTCAGTATTTACAGGCAGATATTGGACTGCCCGGCATATCATCCATCGAATATTTTGTGCAAGCGATTGCACATGCGATTTGATCGCGGTACAGACGATGCCGCAAGCCGGTGTGCGCCACGCGACGCGTCTCGAACGCGGGAGCCGATCAGGTGTCACGTCACGGTTCGGGCAGCCTGGAGAGAAACACCCATGACGAGACGCCCCGCCTTCGCCACCTCCCCCTCCAACCCGGACATCAAGGAGATCCAGACCAATCCCGAGCGCAAGGTCGACATGCCTTATGCACCGGCGATCCGTGTCGAGAGTCCTTGCGGGCTGCTGTTCATTTCGGGCTCCACCCCCTCACCGCTCTATCACAAGCATCCGCATGTGCTGGCGGAGCACGATCATCCCAACTCGATCGTGGACCAGACCCGCCGCGCCATGGACACCATCAAGACCATTCTCGACCACGAAGGGCTGACCTGGACCGATATCGTCAAGGTCACGAAATATCTCACCGACATCCGCGACCAGGACGGCATGGTGGCGGTGCTGAAGGAATATTTCGGCGACTGGACGCCGGCGAGCACGACCATCTGCATCAACCAGCTCTCGACACCCGGCGCGCGGGTGGAGCTGGACATGATCGCGGCGCTTCCCAGAGATCGCTAAGGGATGAGCACCCCGGATATTCTGTCCATCCTGCTCGCCGTGGTCATGGCTCGCGCGGGATGGCTGAACCTGACCGCGCCGGATTTCATCCGCGCGGAATTTCGCGCATGGGGATACTCCGAGCGCCTGCGCATCGGAGTCGGCGTGCTGGAATGGATTGCGGCGGCTGCCCTGTTGATCCCTTCGCTTCGCCCGATCGGCTGCGCGATCGCCGTCATCGTCCTGCTCGGCGTGATTGCCACGTTATGGCGGCACCGCGAATTCATGCGCGTGGAGTATCCGGCCTTGTTGCTGGCGGTCACACTGCTGACCGCCGCCCACGCGTGGGGCTGGTTTGCCTAGCACTCAGGCCGCCCGAAGGGAAAAGTTGCTCATATTTGGCCCAAGGCCCCGAACGGTTGGCTTCAAATGCGATAAAGCCGGGCCGCCGTGCCGTGCAGGATCGCGCTCTGCTCGTCTTCGCTCAGATGATCGATCGCACCACGGAACGTGGTGTAGAGCGTGCGGTAATCGGTCCAGAGTTTCTCGATCGGAAAATTGCTGCCGTAAAGACAGCGGTCGGCACCGAAGATTTTTACCGTCTCCTTGATGATCGGCCCCATGACATCGGCGCGGCAGGCGTGGACGAAGGTCCCGAGCCCGGATAGCTTGACGTTCATGTTCGGCGCGGCGGCCAGCGCCTGCATGCCCTCGCGCCATCGCGTCCAGCCCTGCTCCGACATATCCTCCAGCATGGCCGGCGTGCTCCAGCACGAACACGGTATCGGGAAATGCGCGGGCCAGCGCCGCACCATGCGCCATCTGGCTGGTGAACAGCTGGATCTCGAACAGCAGCCCGTGGTCGGAGAGATGCGCGAGCCCTTTGCGCCAGATCGGATCGTTCATGACTTCGGGATGGGGGCGAAGCGATACTGGGCATTCTGATGCCAGTGCAGCTGCTGCCGGATGCCGCGTGTCGCCGGCAATTGCGCCAGGCGCTTGATCAGGGCGCCGCAGTCCGGATCGGCAAGATCGGCATGGGCCACATTGGCGTGCGGCCAGCCGGTGGCGTCGGACACCGACTGGACCCATTTGGCTTCGTCATAGCTTTGCCCGGCCGGCCAATTGGTCTGCACATAAACTGACTTGACGACATTACAGCCGTCGGTGTCGGCACGAAACTCGTCGACCGGATAGTCGCGGCAGATCGATTCATAAGGACCGAAGATGCGCGGCACCTGCGGGCCGGACAGCCAGGCCAGGTCCTTGAGCCGCCAGATGTGATGATGACCGTCGATGGTGGGAATTGGCTTCAACTTTCATTCCTTCCAATTGCGGACCATGGCTGGCCCGATCGATGCGTCATGATTTCCCAACCGGAATCCTGGCCACGTTTCCGGATTTTCATAAGTCCAGAAATTGAGATTGATCGACGCCTCACTTGCGCAAGCGCCCGGGAACGAGGCGCGGAGATCGACAACGCGAATTGAGGCGGTCCTTCGGCGCCACGTCCATTGTCTCGCGGCTCATGCAAGCCGTTCCGCACTTCTCCTATGTGACGACATTCCAGGTCCGGCCTGCATCGCCAAATCCTTCCCACCCGCTATCGGTGACAGTAATGGTATCCTCGAGCTTGATAAAACCTCGTTTCGGGTGATGCATGGTGGTTTCAATCGAGATCACCATGCCGCTCTCGAGCGCGCGGTCGACGTCGTAGCCCGGGTACGGAACGGGTCCCGTGCTGGTCAACCGCGGAGCCTCGTGGCTGACCAACCCCATTCCATGCGCCAGAAATTCGAGACAAGACACATTTGGCGAGCTGTGCATCACGGCTTCCGCCGTCGCGAAGATGTCGCCGCCCCGCGCGCCCGCTTGGATCGGCTTGCGCGCGGCCTGCTGGATGGTTTCGATTTCGGCCAGCAGATCCACAAGCTCGGAATCCGGTTGGCCGAGAATGCCCATACGGCAGAGGTCACCGATGTAGCTATGGTAGTTGGCGCCGGAGTCGAGCGACATGATGTCACCGACCCTGAGTTGCTGATCGGAGGGTGCGCGGTTGAAGCTGGTGCCGGCGGTGATCAGACAATATTCGAACATGAGGTCACGATCGATCTCCTCATGGCGCAAGCGCCGAACGACATCGTGTTTGGTCATACCTGGTTTTGATGCCGCGAACGCAGCCTGCATCGAGGCAACGACACGCTCGGACGCCTGCTTCAGGAAGGACAGCTCCTCCGCCGTCTTGCGTGCGCGGAGCCGCTCCAGCGGCACCGTCGCATCGACAATCTGGTTGCCGGAAAATGCGGAGCGCAGCGCATCGGCGGCATCCACCGGAAGAAACGCGGTCTCCACGCCGATTTTTGCCGAAGCAACGCCCATTTTCCCGATATGGGAGACCGCCAACTGCGCCGCCCCCACACTGGTTCTGCTCGACGTGTCTGCGGTCGGAGTCCAGAACCGGTTCAGCTCCTTCTCGTACTTCTCGAGGCCGTAACCGATAAACACCGCTTTGTCGGGCCGCCCTTTGGGATAGATCAGAACCGGCAGATAACGGCTGAGACCGATCGCATCCATGTAATCGAAGAAGAAGAAACGATATCCGCCCAGCAAATACTGCACGTTGTGCTTGGACGTGGCGATCAGGATATCGATCCCGGCCTGATCGAGCAGCGTATCGAGCTTGTCAGCGTCGAACGGGATCTTCGACGCCAGAGCGGTCGGTTGACTATTCATTGCAAGATGCCTTCCTGAACAATCGCGTCGCGGTGCATCGGATTGACTCGCGGCAGAGACCAACGGCAGCCGCACAGATTGGGCACCAGTGTAGCAGCATCCTGCGCCGCCTTCAGCACTCAGATTCCGACATGCGACCGACAGACAAACGCCGCGCACCGAGATTGCGCTGATAGCCCATTGTCCCAGAGGATCCGCCGGCGCGTCACTGCGCGGGCGCTGGCCTGTCCGGCAACGCGTCGAGATGACACGCCACCCATTGCCCCTCGTCGGCCAGCCGGAACTCCGGCTCCTCCGTCCGGCAGCGATCAAAGACGTAGGGACAGCGGGTGTGGAAACGGCACCCGCTGGGCGGATTGATCGGGCTCGGCACGTCGCCCTTCAGGATGACCCGGTTACGGGCGGCTCCTGGCTCCGGCACCGGCACGGCGGAAAGCAGCGCCCGGGTGTAGGGATGCCGCGGCGCGGTGAAGATCTGTTGCCGAGGCGCCATTTCGACAATCTTGCCGAGATACATCACCGCGACGCGGTGGGTCATGTGTTCGACAATCGCGAGATCGTGGCTGATGAACAGCAGCGCGAGGCCGAACTCCCGCTGCAGGTCCTGCAGCAAATTGACGATCTGCGCCTTGACCGAGACATCGAGCGCAGAGACCGCCTCGTCACAGACTATCAGTTCCGGCTCCGCCGCCAATGCCCGGGCGATGCCGATGCGCTGGCGTTGTCCGCCTGAAAACTCGTGTGGCCGGCGATTGAGCGCATCGCGCGGCAGTTGGACGGTGTCCATCAGCGCCGCGACCTTGGCCTCGAGATCGGCGGACGACTTGGCAAGGCCGAAATTGCGGATCGGTTCCGCCAGGATATCGCGCACCCGCATCCGTGGATTGAGGCTGGAGAACGGATCCTGGAACACCACCTGCACGCGGCGGCGCATGCCGCGCAAACCATCGGGCGACAGACCGTCGATACGCTGACCATCCAGCACCACCTGGCCGGCGGTGATGTCGAGCAACCGCAGGATGGCCCGGCCAACCGTCGACTTGCCGCAACCGGACTCTCCGACCAGAGACAAGGTTTCGCCGCGCCGAACCTCGAACGACACGCCATCCACGGCGTGGACCTTGCCGGACATGCGGCTGAACAGGCCACCGCGAACCGGAAAATACTTCTTGAGATCGTTGACTTGAAGAAGCGGGGCGCTGCTCATGCGGCGGCTGCCTCCTTGCGCGCGTAGTGGCAGGCTGCGATGTGACGAGGCCCCTTCTCTTCAAGACCCGGCGCGACCTCTCGGCAAAGATCGGTCACCAGCGAACAGCGCCCCGCGAAGACGCAGCCTTCGATGCGCTGTTTGAGGCTCGGCACCTGCCCGGGGATCTCCGCAAGGCGTCGCGCCGCACCGGTCAAAGTGGAGCCGAGCCTCGGCACCGCACCGAGCAAACCCTGCGTATAGGGATGACGCGGAGAGCGAAACAGCTCGGCCACCGGCGCCTCCTCGACCTTGCGGCCGGCATACATCACCATGACACGTTCGGCGATTTCGGCGACCACGCCGAGATCATGGGTGATCAGCACGATCGCGGCACCGATGCGGTGCTTGAGATCCAGCATCAAATTCAGGATCTGGGCCTGAATGGTGACGTCCAGCGCCGTGGTCGGCTCGTCGGCGATCAGGAGCTTCGGGTTGCAGGCCAGCGCCATGGCGATCATCACACGCTGACGCATGCCGCCGGAGAGCTGGTGCGGATATTCGCGCACCCGCCGCGCCGGCTCCGGGATCCCGACCAGGGTCAGCATCTCGATGGCTCGGGCCTCCGCGGCCTGCTTGTCCAGTCCCTGGTGCATCCGCAAGGTCTCGCCAATCTGCCGTCCCACCGTCAGCACCGGATTGAGGCTTGTCATCGGCTCCTGGAAGATCATCGAGATGTCGTTGCCGCGGATGGCGCGCATCTCGCGGTCGGAGAGTTGCAGCAGCTCCTTGCCCTGAAAGCGGATCGAACCACCGATCTTGCCCGGGGGCTCGGGGATGAGCCGCATCAACGACATTGAGGTGACCGACTTGCCGCAGCCGGATTCACCGACAATGGCCAGCGTCTCGCCTTCGTCGACATGAAAGGAGACGCCATCGACAGCGCGGTTGATCCCCTCGGGGGTGCGGAAATGGGTCTGCAGATTTTGGACTTCGAGCAATGCCACCGTCTGGTATCCCCATTGTGACGACGAACCGGATCGTGAAGCGTTCTAGAGAAAACGCTCTACAGATTTTTGGCCATGCGCGGATCAAGCGCATCGCGCAGGCCATCACCGACCAGATTGACGGCAAGCACGGTGACGGACAGGAACGCGGCGGGAAAGAACACGATGTAGGGCTTCACCTGCCACAGAGCCCTGCCCTCGGCCATGATGTTGCCCCAGGACGGAATGGTGGGCGGCGTGCCGGCGCCAATAAAAGAGAGGATAGACTCCACGATCATGGCGCTGGCACAGACATAGGTGGCCTGGACCAGCATTGGCGCCAGCGTGTTGGGCAGGATGTGCCGCAGGATGATCATCGGCGTTCGCGTGCCGGACGCCGTGGCGCCGTCGACATAGGGCTGTTCGCGCAACGACAGCACCACACTGCGCACCAGGCGCGACACTCGCGGGATTTCGGCAACCGTGATCGCCAAAATGACATTGCCGACACTGCCGCGTGTCAGCGCCATCAGCGCGATCGCAAGCAGGATCGGCGGGATCGACATCAGCCCGTCCATGAACCGCATGACGATCCCATCAGCCCACCGCACGAAACCCGAGACGAGACCGATGGCGAGGCCCGCGAGCGATGCCAGCGCCGCCACCGACAGGCCGACGGTGAGCGAAACCCGCGCCCCGTACAGCACACGTGAATAGATATCGCGGCCCAGCGCGTCGGTGCCGAACCAGAAGGCCGCCGACGGCGCGCGCGTGCGTTTGGCCGGCGCCAGCGCGGTCGGATCGACCGTGCCGAGATAAGGCGCGAAGATCGCCATCAGCACGAGGCAGAGCAGCAACGCGCCGCCGATCGCGACGGTCGGATGGTTGCGCAGGAAGCCGATGATCCCGCGCCGGACGGCCACCGGCAACAGCAGGTCCGGCAGTTGCGGCGCGATGACAAGGCCCGGCGGCACGGGCACGGTGCGAACGGTCTGGACTGTCAATAGCGGATCCTCGGGTCGATCAGGGTGTAGACGAGGTCGATCATCAAATTGACCAGCACATAGACAAAGCTGAACAGCAGCACGATGCCCTGGATGACGGGATAGTCACGGCGCAGGATCGCATCGATGGTCAGCCGGCCAAGGCCCGGAATGGCGAACACGCTCTCCGTCACCACCGCACCGCCGATCAGCAGCGCGATGCCGATACCGATCACGGTGACGACGGGAACGGCGGCATTCTTCAGCGCATGAACGAACAAGATGCTGCCCTGCCCCAGGCCCTTGGCGCGGGCGGTGCGGACATAATCCTGCTGCAGCACCTCGAGCATGGCGGCACGGGTGATGCGCGCGATCAATGCGATGTAGACGCAGCCGAGCGCGATCGATGGAAGGATCAGGTTCTTCAGCCATGGCCAGACGCCTTGGGCCAGCGGCGTGTAACCCTGCACCGGAAGCCACTCCAGCTCCAGCGCGAACACATAGGCAAGGACATATCCGACAACAAACACGGGAAGCGAGAAGCCGAACACCGCGAAGGCCATGATGGTGCGATCAATCCAGCTGCCCGCCTTCCACGCCGCCACCACACCGAGCGGCACGGCGACAACAATGGTCAGCAGCAGCGTGATCACCATCAGCGAGAGCGTCGGTTCGATGCGCTGCGCGATCAAGGCTGTCACCGGCAGGCTGGTGAAGATCGAGGTACCCAAATCGAAATGCAGGATGCCCCAGAGCCAGCTGCCGAACTGGACCAGGAAGGGACGGTCGAGGCCGAGGCTCTGGCGAATGCGTTCGACGTCGGCCGGACTCGCCTGGTCGCCCGCGATCACCACCGCCGGATCGCCCGGTGCGAGGTGAAGCAGGCTGAACACAAACAGCGCGACGATCGCCATCACAGGCAAGGTCGCGAGAATGCGTCGGAGGATATATGAGAGCATCTGGGTTCACCGCCCCGTCATGCGGTTTTCGATACGCCCCAGAAGAACGGCAGCGGCCCCTTTACAATGCCGGAAACGTTTTTGCGCCACGCCGTGTAGCTCAGGAAGAAGCCGGTCGGCGCATAGATCACGTCCTCGAAAGCCGCCGCGTTGAGGCGACCGATCGCGGCTTTCTCCTCATCGAGAGTCTTGGCATCGAACCAGGCCACGACTTCCTTTTCCACCGCGGGGATGGTCGGCCAGCCCCACCACGCCTTGTCGCCATTGGCGCGAATGCCGGTGTAGGCGGCGGGATTGAGGCAGTCGGCACCCGAGTGCCAGGTGTGGAACATGTGCCAGCCGCCCTGCCCCGGCGGCGTCTTCACGGCGCGGCGGGAGCCGACCGTGCCCCAATCGGTGGCGACGAAGTCGAGGTTCATGCCCAGCGACTTCAACAGTTCCGCGGTGACATCGCCCTGCGCCTTGGTGATCGGTTGATCCTGCGCCACCAGGCATGTGATCGGCTGACCGGCATATCCGCTCTCGGCCAGAAGCTTCTTGGCCGCGGCGATATCGCGTTTGCCTTTCAGGATGTCGCCGCCCTGCTCGGTGTAGAGCGGCGTGCCCGGCGTGAAGAAACTCGGCAGCGGCTTCCAGAGCGACTCGTCATCGCCGACCAGCGCCCGCATATAATCTTCCTGGTTCAACGCGGCGAGCACGGCGCGGCGTGCTCTGACATCGTTGAAAGGCGGATGCAGATGATTCATCCGGAACACGCCGATGTTGCCGAGCGGATCGGCGATGTCGACGCTGATGTTGCGGTTCTTCTTCAGCACCGGCACGAGATCGGGAATCGGATTCTCCCACCAGTCGACCTCGCCGTTCTGAAGCGCAGCGGCCGCCGTGGCTGGATCCGGGATCACCACCCATTCGATGCGATCGACCAGCATCTGCTTGCCGCCGGCGAGCCAGGACGCCTTCTCCTGCCGCGGCACGTAATCGGCAAATTTCTCGAACACCGCCTTCGCGCCGGGCACCCACTCGCTTTTCGCGAACTTCATCGGGCCCGAGCCGACATATTCGGTGATCTGCTTGAAAGGATCGGTCTGGGCGATGCGCTCCGGCATGATAAAGGAGCACGGCGCATTGTTCTTGGCCAGCGCCAGCAGCATCTTCGGATAAGGCTGTTTCAGCGCCCATCTGAAGGTCCTGTCGTCGACGGCGACCAGTTCGTTCTGGATCGCCTTGATCATCTGCCCCATGGGATCGCGTGCCGACCAGCGCGCAATGCTCGCCACCACATCCTTGCTCAGCACCGGCTCGCCGTCATGAAACTTCAGTCCGGGGCGCAGGCGGAAGGTCCAGACTAGGCCGTCGTCGGACACCTCTTCGGATTCGACCATCTGGCGCTGCGGTTGCAGTGCGTCGTCGATGCCATAAAGAGTATCCCACACCAGCGCGGCGGCGTTGCGAACCACATATTGGGTCCCCCAGATGGGATCGAAGTTCGCGAGATTGGCCTGAGGCACAAAACGCAGGGTGCGCGCGGCGGCGCCCTGCGACAGCGCTGGCATCGAAAGCCCGCCCGTTGCCGCCAGGCTGCCCGCTCCGGCCAATCCCTTCAACAGAGTCCTGCGATCCATAGAGCTCTCCCAGTCGGGTTGTATGGTGGGTCTGCCCGTCTCACCGGCCGAGGGGATCGGCGCAACGTGTGAAACGGGCGATCAGATGATGCAGCAGTCTCCCTTGGTTGTTTGCAAATGGTATGCCAGCGCAGACGTTTCGCCTAGCCCGCGCGCTGCTTGAATTCCGACGACGGCGCCGAGTGCCACCAGCGACCACCAATGACGACTCCTTCGGACACGATCTTGCGATCGCCGATCAAATGTTCGCCAACTACGTCGATATAATCGAACTGGCCTTCCCGGACCGAAATCAGGGTTGCGTCTCCAACACTCCCGGGCTTGAGGCTGCCGAGTTCGGGACGCCGCAGCGCCATCGCTGCATTGACTGTCGATGCTTCGATCACATCAGAAAGCGGCATGCCCATGCACAGGAACTTGGACATGGTCGTCACCTGATCGAAAGCTGGGCCGTCGATGCACAGCAGATGGACGTCCGAGGAGATGGTGTCGGGATAAAAGCCGTTGGCCAGCATCGCGCGCGCGGTTTTGAAGGCGAAAGATCCCTTGCCATGACCGATGTCGAAGAGAACGCCGCGTTCGCGTGCCTCCAGAACCACCCTTTTTATCGTACCCTGCGCGGTGACGGCCGTATTGGGAAAGGGACGGAATGCGTGGGTGAGAACGTCGCCCGGGCGCAGGCGCGCGACCACCTCCTCATAACTCGGCGGGGGATGATCGATATGCGCCATCAGCGGCATGCCGACCTCCTGGGCGACTTCGAGGGCGATATCGAGCGGCACGATCCCCGAGGTGCCCGATGAGTGGCGGCCCACTCGCACCTTGATGCCAACGATCAGGTCACGATTGGCGTCCGCCACGGCGACGGCGTCGATCGGATTCATCAGCCGGAGCTCTTCGCTCTCGCCGACCATGACCTTGTTCGAGAAGCCGAAGATCCCGGCGTGCGAGACATGCAGATAGGCGAGAATGCGGACATGGCTGGGTTCGATCACATGCTTGCGGAAACCCGCGAAATTGCCGGGTCCGGCGCTGCCGGTGTCGACCGCCGTGGTGACACCGGAGGTGCGGCAGAATTCCTCGGCATCGATGCCCAGCGACGTGCCGCCCCAATAAACGTGGGTGTGCAGATCGATCAGGCCCGGGGTGACGATATACCCCGATACGTCGCGCACATCCGTGCCCGGCTCGACCTTGAGCGCGTTGCCGACCATGACCACCTTGCCACCGGCAAAGGCCACATCGGTAACAGCGTCGAGCTTCTGGGACGGGTCGATCACCCGCCCCCCGCGCAGGACCAAATCGAAAGGCATTGCAATCTCCGAACGTGAAGCCGTGAAGACAGTGGCGAGAGGATCAGTCGTGTTGGTTCATGCGCTGGCGCGCGTGAGGTATCAAATCACTATGCGCGACGCACACGCAATCACCCCTCTCGTGGAGCAGCCCAGCGTGGACCGCACCAACGGCGAGAATGCGGCTCATGCATCCATCTTCTTTTCGGGAAGCAGACATACGGCGTCTCTCTCGGCCACGTCGTGTTCCGGAAACCAGAACCGCACGGACTGAACACGCCAAGATGTTAGCAAGTTTCACGCCAGATATCGCGCCGGCTGATCAACAATTGATGACGCGACGCGCACGTCTGCGTTGCAGCCAAACCGGACGTCAACGCCCCTGCGGCGCCTCGTTAGCCGGATCGACTTCTCCGAGAACTTCTGCTGCAATGCGATACGTCTCGATCGCGGCGGGCACGCCACAATACATCGCGACAAGTTGCAGCACGTCTTGAATCTGCTCACGCGTGCATCCGTTCGCGAGTGCGCCCTTGGCGTGAACACGAAATTCCGCGGGCCGGTCGCTGGCCGCGGTGATCCCCAGCATCACCAGGCTGCGCACATGATTGGGAAGGCCATCCCGCTGCCAGACGTCGCCATAGACATAGGCATTGATGATGTTTTGCAGCGGCGCGCCGAAATCACCGGACGCCTGCATGCGCTTGTCGACATCGGCCTCGCCGAACATCGCCTGGCGCAGTTTAAGTCCGCGCTCATAGAGATCTTTTGTATCCACGCTGTCCTCGCACGGCTCGATCGACCGGACCAATTTGTACGGTCAAATATATAAGTGCAATAATCGAAGATATAGCAGATTTCCAATTGATTGCCAATAAATGTCCGTATAAACTTTTATGAATGAAAAAGCCGGCGGCACGAAAGCCGCCTTCCTGGGGGAGATACTGGAAATGCTGCGACTGCTGCCTGCGATGATGGCCTGCCTGCTCGCGTTTGGTGCCGCCGAGCGCGCGAGCGCCGCGAACGACGACTATCCGAAGAAACCGATCCGCCTGATCGTGCCCTTCCCGGCCGGCGCCGGCCCGGACAACGTGGCGCGCATGCTTGGACAACATCTGCAGGACACCCTGGGCCAGACCGTCGTGATCGAAAATCGCGCGGGTGCGCTCGGCAGCATCGGCGCACAGGAAGTCGCCCGCAGCGCTCCCGACGGCTACACCTTGCTGATGGGCACCAACACGACCCAGGCCGGAAACGTGTCGATGCTGAAGAACCTGCCCTATGATCCGGCCAAGGATTTCGCACCGATCACCCGCGCCATCACCACCGCGATGGTGATGCTGGTGAAGCCGGACTTTCCCGCCAAGAACATCACCGAATTCATGGCCTATGCCAAGGCTCATCCCGGCATGACCGCCGGTTACGGCTCCGGCGCATCACAGATCTCGGCGGCGCAACTGCAGAGCCGCGGCGGCCTGTCGCTCGTGACCGCGTCCTATCGCGGCGTGCCGCAGACTGTCACCGACGTGATGGCCGGCGTGATCGATATCGCCTTCGCGGACTTCTCGATCGCGATCCCGCAAATGCAGGGTAAAACCGTGCGCGGCATCGGCGTGACATCGCCGACCCGCAACGAACTCACCCCCGATCTTCCGGCGCTCGCGGAGGTGATGCCGGGCTTTCAATCCACCATCTGGTATGGCCTGTTCGCCCCCGCCAACACACCGGAGCCGATCGTCAACAAACTTTACGAAACCAGCGCGAAATTCCTGAACATGTCCTCAACGCGCGAAAAACTCGCCAATCTCGGCGTCATCACCGCGCCGATGCCGCCCAAGGAATTCGGCGCTTTCGTGCTCAGCGAAATCGATCGCTGGACCCGAGACGCCAAGGAAGCGGGCATCGAGGCGAAATAACACGGACAAGGGCTGTCAGGAACGAGGCGATCCAGACGATGCAATCCAACATCCACATCGCTCTGGTCGGCCTCGGCCTGATGGGCAGCGCGCTGGCCAACCGCCTGATCGCCGCCGGCATGCCGGTCATGGGCTTCGATCCGGAAAGCGACCGTCGTGACGCGCTGGAACGCAACGGTGGACATCCGGCCTCGCTGAAAGACCTTGCACAGCAGTGCGATGTGCTTGTGCTCGCCGTGTTCGACGGCAGCCAGGTCGAAAGTGTGTTCGACATACTCGAACCCGCTGCCGGCGCGGGACACCGGCCGACCGTGATCTGCACCACGACGTGCGATCCCGATGACATCGACCGGATCGCGGCACGTGCAGATCGCGCCGGCATCGCGTTTGTTGAGGCGCCGATCTCCGGCACCAGCCGGGATGTCCGCGCCGGCGAGGCCAGCGCCCTCGTCTCCGGTGCGGCTGACGTGATCGAACGATGGACCCCATTGCTGACGACGCTGTGCCCATGCATCGTGCCCGTCGGCAAGATCGGCGACGCCAGTCGGATCAAACTCGCCATCAACCTGGTGCTGCAGAGCAACCGCGCCGCGCTTGCCGAAGGCATCGTCTTCGCCGAAACCATCGGCCTCGATCCAGCCGCCTTCCTCTCGGCGGTTCGGGCCTCGGCCGCCTATTCGCGGGTGATGGACGCCAAAGGCGAGAAAATGCTGCAGCGGGATTTCCGTCCGCAGTCGCGCATCGCGCAAACCCTGAAAGACGCCGAGCTCATCATCAACGAAGCGCAAAAACATCAGCTGACACTGCCGATGACATCGACCCAGGCTGCACTGCTGCGCCAGGCCATCGCCCTGAAGGGCGGCGAATGCGACAGCGCCGCGGTGATCGCGGCAATCGAGCCCAGCTCTGAAACTGAAGGGAGCACGCCTTGATCAACGCCGCCATTGCCGGCCTCGGCCGCTGGGGACGCGCCATTGTCGATGCCTCGGTCGGTTACGACCGCCTGCGTTTCGTGACCGCGATTGAGCCCGCCATCGACGGTGCCCGCGCCTACTGCGCCGAGCATGAGCTGACCCTGGTCGACGATCTCGCCACAGCCCTCGCCGATCCCTCGATCGACGCGGTATTCCTGGCCACGCCACATTCATTGCACCGCGCCCAGGTCGAGGCCTGCGCCGCCGCCGGCAAGCAGGTGTTTTGCGAAAAACCGCTGGCCCTGCACCAGGACAATGCGCGGGAAATGTTCGCGGCGTGCCGCAAGGCCGGGGTGACACTGGCGGTGGGACACAACCGGCGTTTCTGGCCGTCGATGCAGGCGTTGCGCGCGATTGTCGCCAGCGGAGAACTCGGCACCCTGCTCCATGTCGAAGGCCACAACAGCAACGAGAATTCCAAGGCGGTGCTCGGCGGCTGGCGGCTGTCGCCGGAGGAATCTCCCGGTGGCGGACTGACCGGCGCGGGGCTTCATGTGCTGGACGGCTTTGTCAGCCTGATGGGCCCCATCCGCAACGTGTATGCGCAGCTGGTGCCGCGGCGACAGGAGCCCCCGCAGCTCGACACCGTGTCGCTGGTGCTGAATTTCACCAATGGCGTCAGCGGCACGCTCACCACCATCCGGATGACGCCGTTCTACTGGCGGGTGCATGTGTTCGGAACCGAGGGCTCGGCCGAGGTGCTGGACGAGGCCACGCTGGTGCTGCGCAAATCGGGATTGGCACCGGAACAGCGGATCTATCCCCCGGTCAATGCCCTGCGCGCCGAGTTCGACGCCTTCGTGGACTGCCTGGCGGAAGGCCGTCCATTTCCGGTTCCCGAAGCAGACGTGCTGGCGACTCTTGCCGCTTTCGAGGCTACATTGCTCTCGATCCAGACAAGGACCGTGATTGCATGCTGATGGCCAATAAGGACAAGGACAAAGACAAGGAGCGCAGCCAGCCGCGCTATCGCGAGATCGCCACCGAGTTGCAGCAGGAGATTCGCCTTGGCGTCTATCCGGTCGGCAATCTGCTGCCGGTTGAAACCGAGCTGATGACCCGCTTCTCGGCCAGCCGCCAGACCGTGCGCGAAGCGCTGCGCATCATCACCGAACAGGGCCTGATCGTGCGGCGGGCGGGCCTCGGCTCCATTGTCATCGCCAGCGAACCGCCTGTATTGTTCACCCACAGTGTCGGCACGCTGGCCGAATGGCTGCGTTATCCCAACGAAACCTACCGCGAGGTGGTCCGGACCAGCGAAGTGGTCGCCGACCACAGGCTGGCCGCGCTGCTGAAATGCGAGCTCGGCAAGCGCTGGTTCCTGATCGAGGCGATTCGCCGTTCCGACGCCTTCGCCGCTCCGCTGGGCTGGACCGAGATCTATGTGCTGCGGAAATATGCCTCGGTGGTGGAGCGGCGCGACCACGGCCGCACCCCGGTGCACGAACAGATCGCCAAGATGTTCGGACAGACCATCGAGCACGCCCAGCTCGAAGTGTTCGCCCGCGGCATGCCGGCCGATCTCGCCGAACCGCTGGACGTGAAGCCGGACTCCCCGGCCCTCACCATGGTGCGGCGCTACTATGGCGTGCGCGACGAGTTGTTCGAGGTGACCATCACCACCCATCCGGAAGGCCGCTACACCTACACCATGGAAATGCAGCGATCGCTGCGGCCGAAGCTCGGCGGCTGAAGCATCGGATCAGTGGAAGTACGCTTTCTCCAGCTCGGCCGCGAGATCCGGTTGCGTTGTCGGCGCTTCCAGCACGATGCGACCTTTCGCCAGGGCATAAACCCGATCGGTGGCGGCCAGCGCTTTTTCCACCAGTTGCTCGACCAGCAGCACGGCGGTACCCGCCGCGCCCAACCGGCGAATGACGTCGAGCACCCGGTCCACCAGCACCGGCGATAATCCCGCCGACGGCTCGTCCAGCATCAACAGCCGCGGACGCCGGACCAATCCCTGCGCCACCGCCAGCATCTGCTGCTGGCCGCCGCTGAGTGCGGCGCCGCGCTGTGCCCGCTTTTCCGCAATCTCCGGAAAGAACGCCAGCGCCTCGTCGATACGGCTTGCGCGCTCATGGCGCGACAGGTCGTACCCCGCCAGCAGCAGGTTGTCCCACACCGACAGCTGGGTGAAGATCCGATGGCCCTCGATGACATGCACCAGCCCGGCCTTCGACGTTCGCCGGGCATCCGCCCCCTGCAGACTGTTGCCGTCGAAGGAGATGTCGCCCTTCCAGGGCAACAGCCCGGAGATGGCGCGCAGCAGCGTGGTCTTGCCGGCGCCGTTCGGCCCTAGCAGCGTGACGCGTTCGCCGGCTTTGATGGTGAGATCGATGCCGCTGAGCACGCCGATCTTGCCGTAGCCGGCGGACAGATTGCGGACATCTAAAATAGCTTCGCCCAGAATGGCTTCACCCGCCGAGATAGGCATGCACCACATCCTTGTGTACGCGGATTTCGGACGGCGTTCCCCGCGCCAGCACCTTGCCCAGATTGAGCACGGTGACGTCGTCGCAGATGTCAAAAATCAAGTCGGCATGATGTTCGACCAGCAGCACCCCGACCCCGCAGCGGCTGATCGCCTTGATCAGTTGCCCGAGCTTGCGGATCTCGTCGGCCGACAGGCCTGCGGCTGGCTCATCGAGCAGCAGGAATTGCGGACGCAGCATCAACGCGCGGGCGATCTCGAGAAAACGCAATTCGCTGTGCTGCAGCCGATCGGCCCGCACATCGGCGAGCGACTCCAGTCCGACCACCCGCAGCGCCAGACGGCCGGCGGACCGCAGCGCACTCTCGTCGCGGCGATGCCGGCCCAGCGCGAACAGAATTTCCGGGAAACTTGCCGTGCCGCGAATGGTGGCCCCGATCAGGACATTGTCGAGCACGGAGGATTCGCCGACGATGCGCGGCGTCTGGAATGTACGGGCGATGCCGCGCGCGGCGCGTAATACCGGAGCCCCCGTCTCAAGCTCCGTGTTGCCGAGCATCAGCCGGCCGACCTGGGGACGGTAATAACCGGAGATGACATTGAGGATGGTGGTCTTGCCGCTGCCGTTGGGGCCAATCAGACCGTGCACCCTGCCGGAGCGGATCACGAGGTCGACACCGTCGATGGCGCGCACTGAGGCGAACCGCAGCTCGATGCGTTCCAGCGATATCTGTGACTCCCCCGTTGTCGTGCCGAGCATGTCGTCGAGCAGAGCGACCCGTGGCGTGATCGCCCGGTTGCTCTGCAACGGCGTGCGGTTGCGCATATCCAGCAGCGCGGCGATGCCGCCCGGCGCCACCAGCACTACACCGAGCAGCAGCACCGCATACAGAAACGTCGACCATGCCGCCAGCGATGCGACGAATTCCGGCAATAGCGTCAGCACGATGGTGCCGATCAGCGGCCCCAGGATGGAGCCGCGCCCGCCGATCAGGATCGCGATGAAGAACATCACCGACAGATCGAAGGTGAAGGCGTCCGGCGTGATGTAGGTCTGCAGGCTGGCGAACAGCCCGCCGGCGATCGCGGCCACCGCGCCGCTGAACATGAAAATCGAAATCAACAGCCGCGGCTTGGAAATGCCGCTGGCCTCGGCCGCGACATCGGCATCCCGGATCGTGACCAGCGCCCGCCCGACACGACTGTGCGCAACATTCGCGGTCATCCAGGTGATGAGCGCCGCCAGCGCCAGACAGAGATAGTAGAAACCGTGGGTCGATTCGAACGGACCGGGAAACTGCGGCCCGGACAAGCCGATGCCGCCACCGGTCACGCTCTGCCAGGCCAAGGCGATCTGGGTCACGATGGTGGCAAAACCGAGCGTCGAGATGGCGAAATAAAAGGTGCGCAGACGCAGCGCCGGCAATCCCACCACCACGCCGAAGATCGCGCCCGCAACGCCGGCGATGCCGAGCGCGGCAAATGACGGAATCGGAGGCAACACATTGCCGGCGGCAAGCACACTGGTGGTGTAGGCCCCGAGCGTCAGCAGCGCTATGTAGCCGATCGCAAGCTGTCCGGCGAAGCCGACCACGAGATTAAGCGCTGCGATCAGGACCCAGTAGATCGCGGCACGGCTCGCGATCAGCACCCAATAATCATTGGTCAGGAACGGCACCACCAGCGCGACCGCAAAAATCGCGACAAACGGCAGCAGTCGTGGAAGGAGGTCACGAAGCGATGCGGCCCCATCCGTGGCGGGCAGTTCCGCAGCTATTCCGGGGGCATCGCTCATCACACTCTCCGCGAGGCGTAGGAGCCGAACAGGCCGCCGGGCACCGCCACCAGAATGACAATGAACAAGGCAAACACCGCGACAGAGGCAAAGATGCCGCCAACGGTGAAGTTCATCGCCTGCTGAAAAATGCCAAGCGCAAAGCCGCCGATGATCGCCCCGCGATTGTTGCCAAGGCCGCCCAGCGCCACCGGCACAAAGCCATAGAAATTGAGCAGTGCCCCATTGGCGACAAACGCCAGCATCAGCTGGCCACCGGAAAAGCCGGCAACGCCGCCGATCGCGCCCGCCAGGGCGTAACTTGCAATGCGCAAATTGCGCTCCGGCAAGCCCAGCGCCCGCGCCGCGAAATTGTCCTCGGCGATGGCGAGGAAGGCGCGCCCGACCAGCGTGTGCCGATACAGCAGTTCAAGGCCGACCATGACCAGCCCGCAAGCCACCACCGGCAGCCAGAACTTTTCATCCCAGATGCCCGATCCCAGGCCAAACAGGCGCGGAAAGCTCTGCGGCTCGGTGCTCCATTCAATCGCCGTGACCTGCTGGATCATCAGCGCCAGTGCCAGGGTCGACAGCACATAGAGATGCTGTTCGAGGCTTTTGAGCACCGGACGCACTGCCACGATTTCGGTGATCACACCGACCAGCGCGCACGCAATCAATGTCAGCGCAAAACCCACGATCGGGGGCAGGCCAAGCCGGATAATAAACAGCGATCCGAACACACCACCGAGCATGCCGAGTTGCCCGGCGGTGAAGCTCATGACCCGCGAGGTCGAGAACATGGTGTTGTAGGTGACGCCGATGAGCGCGTAGACCGCGCCCACGGCCAGACCCGAGGCAAGAATGGAACCGAGCATCCGGCGATCCTTCTGACGAGGTGGAGCGGCCGAATTGCGATCAGGTGTAACCGGGCGCGATCGCGAATGCTCCGCCCTTGGCCGAGCTTGCCTCCGACATCACGATGTCCTTGGTCGGATAGCCGTTGTGCTGCTCCGGCGTGAAGGTGTAGTCGCCGAAATAGCCGGGGTATGGGTTCAGGCTGTTCCAGTATTTGATGATCTCGGCGCTATCAGACGATCCGGTGGCCTCGACGGCTTTTGCAATCAGAGTGATCGCATCGAAACCACCGGCCACCCACCAGAGCAAGGAGTCGTTGAGCTCGACCTTGCCCTTCATCCGGCTGACCAGTTCTTCCGACCGCGGCGGCAACTTGCCGGCCTGGTCGAAGCTGCAGCTGCGATAACCGACCGCGTAAACCTTCTCCCAGTTCGACTTCTTCTCGATCAGGCCGGCAATATCACCGGAAGAGAGCGACGGGTGTCCGACAAAGGGAACATCCCATCCCATTTGAGCGCGTGCATTGAACATCCGCGCAGCCATTCCGCTCGAGGTGCTCCACATCACGATGGCCTCGGCGCCGGCATTCTTGGCCCGCAGCATATCCGGGGTCATGTCGGGCTGGGTTGCATCGATGGTCGCCTGGTAGACGACCTCGATACCGTCCTTCTTGAAGCCCTCGACGGAGGATTTCACGGCAGACACGCCGTAACCGGTGGTGTCGGCGACCACCGCCACCTTTTTAGCCTTCAGCACTTTGATAGCATAGAAACGAACCGCATCGTCCCACTGGGTGTTCGACGGCGCCATCCGGAAGGCGTTGGGAAATTTCGTGGTATCGATCAGGCTTTCCACCACGCAGGGATGCACATTGGGAATCTTGGTGCGCGCCATGATCGGCGTCACCGCCAGCGATTCACCCGAATTGGTCGGCCCCCAGATCGCGTGGACCTTCACCTGGCTGATCATTTCCTGGGTCGCGTTGACAGCCTTCGCCGGATCGCCCTGAGTATCCCGGGTTGTGAGTTCGATCTTGCGTCCCTTGACGCCGCCAGCCGCATTGATCTCGGAGACGGCAAACATCACACCGCGATTGAAGCCGATGGCCGGCGCCGAACTCGCCCCCGTCAATGCCGCGAGCCAGCCGATCCGGATCGGTTCGACCTGAGCAATCGCCGGCCGGGCAATCCCGAGCGCAGCCGCGCCCACAGCTGCCGTACCAATGGTAAAGTTGCGACGTGTGATCGACATGCTTGCCCTCCCAGGCGTTTCTTGTTGGGTGTCCCGGTCTTTCCGGACGCAGCATTTCGATTTGTCGCTGTCGTCCCGAAGCCGCCTTGAATCCCGGCTATTTTTGCTTTTTGTCCTCGGCTTATTTCGGCGGGCGGAACGCGGGAGCGTCGCCGACCTATACGACAACCTGATAAGTTAGCATGACCCGAAACCGGCCTGTTGTCGAGAGCCGGACGGCAACGTCATGCTCTGCGGGCCGCGATCTGGTTGCGCCGCCGAAAAGACCAGGCACGATCATGGCACGGCATTGTGAACCATGAGGCCGCCGGCGCGACAAACCCAACATACGGATTCAGATTTTCTCGCTCCAGCATTTCAAAGGACAAACGAATGTTTTCCCGACACGCTCTTGTCAGGCGCGCCGCTTTGGTCGCGTTGATGGTCGCCATCGCCCACAGTGCCGTGGCTCAGGAGATCAAGACCAGCCTGTTCAAGGTCATTACCGTCAAGGACGAGATCGTCATCGGATTGTCCGACACCGAACTCAAGGCACTGGGCGGCACCGATGCCGGCGCGGTGGCGCACGCGATCGTGCAAAAGGGCGACATCACGGTCTGGCAATACAATGTCCATCGCGGCAAGAACGGCGAGTTGCAGCAGGCGCCCACCGCCAAGATCGGCCTCATCGCCAATAGCTCGCTTCGTGTCGAACCCTACACCACCCCCTACGCCGTCCTCCCTCACGACTGAGCCGCGTCGCAGCAGCAGCAAACGCGTCGTTTCAAGAACGCGGATGGCGCGTCAGCCGTATATCGACCTCACGTGTGACGTAGCACCATTCCGGCGTCTGCCTCAACCGCAGCACCAGATCCTCGAACGCGTCGCTGTGCTCAGGCGCATATTCGAACCAGGTGAGAAAATCGAAGGGTCCGCCAAGCTCGCGGCTGTGATGCAACCGCCGCGCAATACCTGGCAGATAGTCCAGCCCGATCGCGATGTGGCGGGACTGCTCTTCCAGAATCGCACGGCGCTCATCCTGCGCCAGCGCCCACCAGGCGTCGGACTTGCGAATGGGAATAAGCGCCGCGCGGGTCGCCTGCGGCCGGCCCAGACCTTGCTGAACCGCGACCAGCGCATCGACCTCGGTCCGGCTGGTGTAGCGCGTGTTGCTGGTCACGCCGCTGAGCTGCCAGGCTGCGTTGTTCGCTCGTTCCGGAAAGTTCGGGCTTTCCACCACATCGAGGGCTTCGGCCATGGTCAGGCTGTCCCCGACAACGGCATCGATACGTTCGACCCGCCAGGCTCCCGAAGTCCCGGCAATGAACGTGACAAGGAGTGGCTGCGGCATGGGTGCCTTTATAGTGAATCGGACATAGCGGGCCAAGCAGCGACATTCGTCGCGCAGCGCCTAAAATTTAAGCCGACATTCAATCAGCTGACCGCCTGCAGCGCGAAATCGATAAAAGCTCTCACTTTCGCGGCCGGCTGATGTCGCGAGGGATGCAGCGCATAGAGCGGGAAGGTTTCATCCGGCCAATCCGGAAACAGCTCGACCAGCAAGCCCTTGTCGAGCAGATCCTGAACGCACAACGCAGCACCTGCGCGACACCCGCCCCCGCGACGCAGGCGCTCTGCATGGTCCCGACATCGCTGACCACAAGCCGTCCCGCGGTGTTGACGGTCAGCACCTTCTTGCCCTTGTGAAACTCCCAATCGAAGGGACGCCCGGTCGCCGGATCGCGAAAATGTACACAGGTGTGCCTGGTCAGATCCGTCGGATGCTTCGGCCGGCCATGCCGCTTGAGATAGCCGGGCGACGCCACGGTCAAAACCCGGGTTTCGAGCAGCTTGCGCGCGATCGCAGACGACTGCACGGGTTCGCCGAACCGCATGGCGACATCGATGCCATCGGCGATCAGATCGCCGGCGTGATCGCGAGTCACCAGTTCAAGCGACAGCTCCGGATGGCGTTCGAGGAAGTCACCCATGCGCCCGGCCAGCAGCAGCTGCGCGAAAAACGGATCGATGTCCACGCGCAATCGCCCACGCACCGCGCTTGCCGATCCCGACGCCACCACCGCGGCATCCGCGATGCCCGACAGCATCGGCCCGACCTGTTGGTAGAACCGGCGGCCTTCATCGGTCAGTTGCATCGGGCGCGTGGTGCGGTCGAGCAGCCGCACGCCCATTCGGGCTTCCAGCCGTGCCACCGCGCGGCTGACGCCGGACGCAGACAGCCCCAGCATCTCCGCGGCCTGCACAAAGCTGCCGCCCTCCACCACCGCGGCCGGCACGCTCACGCCAGCCAGCAATCGCCCATCGAACGCGATGTCCTCATTCCTGACTTTTAGCCAGCAATGATGTGATAGAAGCGCACTTAAGTCAAAGCTCGATCGATGGCATGTTTGCGTTGCGTGATCGGGCCGGGCAATCTTCTCCGTCCCGACCGTTCGCTTCGAGCCCCCTTTTGCCGGATCCCCACATGTCTCCTTCCGCTCCTTCCACCGCGCTTATCATCGGCGCCTCTCGCGGTCTCGGCCTGGCGCTGGCCGAGGAATATCTCAAGCGCGGCTGGCGCGTCGTCGCCACCGTCCGCGGGCACGACCAGACGCCCTTGCACGCCCTTGCCGCGCGCAGCGAAGGCAGGCTGGAGATCGAAACCGTCGATATCGTCGACCCCGATCAGGTAACGGCACTTCGTCAACGTCTCGGGCCGCGAAGCTTCGACCTTTTGTTCGTCAATGCCGGCGTCGCCAACGGCCCCGGTGAAACCATCAGCAAAACCAGTACCAACGAATTCGTCCGTGTCATGGTGACCAATACGCTCGGTCCAATGCGGATGATCGAGGCGTTCGAAAGCCTCGTTCCGGCCTCCGGCACCATCGGTGTGATGTCGTCGGGCCTCGGCAGCGTCGCCGACAACGAAAACGGCGGCTGGGAAGTCTACCGCGCCAGCAAGGCAGGCCTGAACACGCTGATGCGATCCTTTGCGGCCCGGCACGCCGACGATCCACGTGCGCTGGTCATCATGTCCCCGGGCTGGGTGCGCACCGACATGGGCGGTGCCAACGCCGCGCTGGGTATTGAAGACAGCATTCCGCGCGTGGTGGACACCATTTCCAGCTACTCCGGCAAGGCCGGCCTTCGTTATCTCGATTACCTTGGGCGCACGGTTCGCTGGTGAACGTCACAGCCGCTTGCCCAAAAACAAGGACACCATCATGGACAATCTGACCACGCAGGGCATCAGTCTGCCACGCCTCGGCCTCGGGACCTTCCGCCTGCAGGGCGACGCCTGTCGCACAGCGGTCGAAAGCGCACTGTCGCTGGGATATCGCCACATCGACACCGCCACGATGTACGGCAACGAAGAGGCTGTCGGCGCCGCCATCGCGGCATCCGGGATCGCCCGGGCCGACCTGCATGTCACGACAAAGGTCTGGCACGATCAGCTGGCGCCGGACGCGATCCGCCGCGCCTGCGATGTAAGCCTCGACAAGTTGCGGCTCGATCGCGTCGACCTCTATCTGGTGCACTGGCCCTCGCCCACGATGAATCTCGGCGCGGTGTTCGACAGCCTGGTGAAGCTCAAGGAAGAGGGCTGCACGCGCGCCATCGGCGTCTGCAATTTCACCCTGCCGTTGCTGCGTGAAAGCATCGAGACCATCGGGGCGCCGATCGCCTGCAACCAGATCGAATATCATGTGCTGCTGGAGCAGACGCCGATCCACACTTATCTGGCCGGCAAAGCGATCCCGATCGTCGCCTATGCGCCGCTGGCGCAGGGCCGGCTCGCCGAGCATCCGCAACTGACTGCGATCGCCAAAAAACACGACGCAAGTCCGGCACAGGTCGCGCTGAAATGGCTGCTCGATCAGGATGGCGTTGCCGCCATTCCCAAGGCGGGACGTCCGGCAAGCCAGCAAAGCAATCTCGATGCCCTAAAACTCAGGCTGGACGACGACGACCGGCGCGTGATCGCCGCGTTGCCGAAAAACCAGCGCTTCGTTAATCCGGGCTTCGCGCCGGCCTGGGACAAGGCCACCGCATGATCGCGATCTAACCCCGACGCGGCGACATCAGCCGCGTCATCTTCCAACCCCACGAGGACGTCTTCACATGTTTGCCGTTACTGGAACCACCGGCCAGGTCGGGGGCGCGGTCGCGCGCGCCCTGCTGGCAGCCAAATTGATGGTCCGCGCCGTGGTGCGCGACAACGCCAAAGGCGCGCCATGGGCCGCGCGCGGCTGCGACATCGCCATCGCCGAACTCACCGATGTCGCAGCCATGACGGCGGCATTCAATGGCATGGAGGCCGTCTTCATCCTGATGCCGTCCAACTTCGATCCCGAACCGGGCTTCCCCGACTCCGTCAAGATCGACGCCGCTGTCCACGCCGCCCTCACCGCGGCGCAGCCCCGCAAAGTGGTGTGCCTGTCCACCATTGGCGCCCAGGCCACGCAACCCAATCTGCTCAACAGGCTCGGCCTGATGGAGCGGACACTCGGCACCGTGCCGATGCCAGTCGCCTTCCTGCGTGCGGGGTGGTTCATGGAAAATTCGAAGTGGGATGTCGCGCCGGCGCGCGACAACGGCGTGCTGCAGAGTTTCCTGCAGCCGCTCGATAAGCCGGTGCCGATGGTTGCGACCACTGACGTGGGCGGGGTGGCCGCCGAGATGCTTCAGGAGGACTGGACCGGACGCAAGGTGGTTGAACTCGAAGGGCCACGTCGCATCACCCCCAACGAGATCGCGGCAAGTTTTACAAAGGTGCTGGAAAAGCCGATCCGGATCGAGACGGTGGCGCGCGACAGCTGGGAGGGACTGTTCAGAGCACAGGGCATGACACACCCGACACCGCGGATGCGCATGCTCGACGGCTTCAACGCAGGCTGGATCGAATTCGAGACCCCGAGCGAGACGCGCAAAGGCGAGACCGACTTCGAAACGGTGCTGCGTCAGTTGATCTAGAGTTGAGGTTCGATCAATGTAATCCGTCATCCTGAGGTGCGCGCTCTTGCGCGCCTCGAAGGATGAACGGCCACAGAATCACTGCTCGGGCCGTCGCCCTTCGAGCGCCATGCTGCGCATGGCCACCTCAGGATGACGGAATATGGCCTAATCTCAACTCATCAATCTAGCTTGGCGGGAGCCCTGCCGATCAATCGCCGCTCCCGGCCACGGGTTCGGCGGTGCCGCCGGCGAAATTGCGATAGATGAATCGGTTGGCGTCCGCCGCCGATTCGGTTTCCGCCAGCTTGAAGATCTGCTCATGCATCGGTGACAGCGTGCAGGCAGGATCGGTATTGCCGGCGCTGCCGGTCAATGCGAACGCCTGGCAGCGGCAGCCGCCGAAGTCCACTTCCCTGAATTCGCAGCTCTTGCACGGCTCCGGCATCCAGCCGGTGCCGCGATAACGATTGAACGCCTCGGAATTCTGCCAGATCCAGGCAATCGACCGATTGCTGCGCACGGATTCGAACTCGAGCCCGGTGATGGATTCGGCGGCGTGGCACGGCAGGATCTTGCCGGCCGGCGAGATGTTGAAAAACTGCCGCCCCCAGCCGCCCATGCATTTCTTCGGGCGCAGCGCGTAATAGTCCGGCACCACATAATCGATGGCGAGAATGCCCTTCAACCGAACTTCGGCGTCCTCGACGATGCGGCTGGTCTCTTCGATCTGCTCCAGTGTCGGCATCAAGGCAGCGCGGTTCTTCAGCGCCCAGCCGTAATATTGCACATTGGCGACCTCGAGCCGGTCGGCACCGGCCTCGACTGCCATCTCGATGATATCAGACAATTGATACAGGTTCTGGCGATGCATTACCGCATTGACGGTCAGCGGCAGATCGAGTTCGCGCGACCAGCGGGCGACCTCGATCTTCTTGGCGTGACCATTCTTGAAGCCGCCGACGCGGTCGGCCACCACCGGCTCGCTGCCCTGGAAACTGATCTGGATATGGCAGAGGCCGGCATCGACCAGCGCCTTCAGCCTGTCACGGGTGAGCAGCACCGCAGAAGTGATCAGATTGGAATAAAGACCGACGTCGCTGGCGTGCTGGATCAGTTCGACCAGATCCTTGCGCGCGGTCGGCTCACCGCCGGAAAAATGAATCTGCAGCACGCCGATCTCGGCCAGCTCGCTCAGAACCTTCTTCCACTCCGCCGTGGTCAGCTCGCTGCCGGAGCGGTCGAGCTCGACCGGATTCGAACAATACGGGCATTGCAGCGGGCAGCGATGGGTCAACTCCGCCAGCACCGCCAGCGGAATGCCGAAGGTCTGCGCGGTCGAGGCACCGGACTCCATGATGGCCAGCGCGTCCGTCGGATCGGACCTGACGTCCGACCTCGCGTCGCTTACCACCACAGGATCCGGCGATACCGGCGTCACGACGGCGTCTCCTTCGCTTCGATCAGAAAGCCTTTTTCCGCGAGGTCGGCCAGCATCGCGATCACGTCGGTGGTAATCGCCGCGCGGTCCGCCGCGTACTTGGCCGCGAGAACGTCGACCACCTGAGACACGTTCCGTTCGCCATCGCACAGCTGCAGGACTTCGACGGCGGTTTCGTCCGGAACCAGCACCCGCTCCGGCGCAAGGATCACCCACAGCTGCCGCGTTTCGTCGAACCGCAGCTTGGCGTGGCGCGGCAGCACCGGCCGGCTCGCCTCGGTCACGATCATACGCTGGCGGACGGCCATCAGCTCGCCTCCGGAACAAACGCGCCGGGCGGAATGTGGCCGCTGACATAGGCGTGATAGAGCGCATCGAGCTGCACCCACAACACGTTGGTCTTGAAGATCAGCGCGTTGCAGACCGCTTCGCGCTCCGCCGGCGTGGTGGCGTGCTCCCTGACGTACTTCAGGGCGAAATTGGCATCGCGCGGCGCCTGCTCCAGGCGGCGCTTGAAGTAGCTCATGATCTCGGGATTGACGAAATCATAGTGCGCCAGCATGCCCGAAATCCGCTCCTCATGCAGGTTCGGAGCAAACAGTTCGGTCAGTGACGATGCGATCGCCTCGAGCGGCGTGCGGTCGCGCACGAAATGGACATAGGCATCCACCGCAAAACGCGTTGCCGGCAGGATGCCTTCGGCGGATTCGACATAGGCCGAATCCAGCCCCAGGCCCTCCGTCAGCTTGAGCCAGCGTTCGATGCCGCCTTCGCTGCCGACATTGCCGTCGTGGTCTTCGATCCGGTGGCGCCATTCCATGCGGATGTCGCGGTCGCGGAAGCGCGAGATCACCACCGCGTCCTTGATGGGAATGGTGCTTTGATAATAGTAGCGGTTGAGCGCCCAGGCCTGCACCTGCCCCTTGTTGAGCTTGCCGCCGTGCAGCAGCCCGTGGAACGGATGCAGGTTGTGATAACGCGTGGCGCCGATCTCGCGCAGCCGCAACTCAAGCTCGTCGGCAGAGCGCAACGAGACGCCGGGATTGATCGCAAAAGCCGTCGCCACGCTCACAGCACGATCTCCATTCCGTCGTGGGCGAATTCCCAGCCTGCCTGTGTCGCCGTCTCACGCTCCGGCGCATTCGGCATCAGCGCGGGATTCGAGTTGTTGACATGCAGAAAGACCTTGCGGCCGATCCCAAGACCGGCCAGCGCGTCAATCGCTCCGTCCTGACCCGACATCGCGATGTGTCCCATGCTTCTTCCTGTTTTTGCGCTCAAGCCGAGCGAGATCATTTCATCGTCGCGCCACAGCGTGCCATCAAAGAACACCAGCGAAACACCGGCAAGACGTTGCGCCAGTTCGTCGGTTACCCTCGCGCAGGCCGCGATAAAATAAAAGGACTTTCCATCCTGCTTGCTGCTGATGCGCAATCCCAGCGTATCGCCGTCGCCATCCTCGCCAGCCGGATGCGATGTGCCATCCAGATACCACGCGCTCTTGCCGGGCACGACGAACGGCAGAATTTCAAGACCCGATGGCGCACCGCCCGGCAGGCTCAACTCGACCGGGGCGTCGACGGCGATCGGCACACGCGCGACCAGCTTTTCATTCAACACATTGAAGATGCTGTTGGAGCGCAGAATCGCCAGCACCCGGTCATGGGCATAGAGCGTGAACGGCGATCCCTCGCGCAGCGACAGCAGGCCGGCAACCGCATCGACCTCGCCATTGGTCAGCACCACACCTGCGACGGGGCTGTGACGCAGACGGCCCGCATGCGGATGAAGCCGCGGTGTCGCGACCAGTTGCTGGCGCAAATCCGGCGCGGCATTGATCAGGAACCAATTGATATCGTCCACGCTGACGGCGATCGATGTCTGCGTGCTTTGGAGAGCCGGATGATCGCCGCGCGCCGCGCGGCACACCGGACAACCGCAATTCCATTGCGGAATTCCGCCTCCCGCCGCAGCTCCGAGAACGATCACACGAAGCATGAAATTGATCTGGCAGCGGGGGTCTCGACACGTTGCGGCCCGGCGGACGGCAACCCAAAAAACTGAAAGAGGTGACGCCAGCCCCAGCGGGACCGACTTCCACCTCTCCAGAAGATCTTATTGTTGGACGTGATTACTTCCGGACCGCGCAAGCATACATATTGATCTCGAGGCCCACGGGCACTTCGACGATTTTTGGTGTTTTCCAGGCCATTATGAAGTCTCCTTGAGTCCCTTAGGGAGGAACGGCGCTACCGCCGCTTCGCTAGCATATAATAAACATCCCGCCGGTGGAAAGTTCAGGGACGGCGAAAGAGATATATATTCTGGACGGTTGCAGTGCAGCAGGACCTGGGATTGTTCCGGTTTTAGGCTTCTCCTCCGCCGCTTTCGCACCGCGGCAGTGCACAATCTTCACATCATGTTGAAGGCAGCAATCCCGCGCGTTGAGGCTGCACCAATTGATCCAGGCCAGGAAAATTCATCGCTGTTTGCGGACAATGATTCTCGCACTGCATCACGTTTCTGTTTGAGCATGATTTTTTCGGAAAACCGGTTTCCGCTTTTCCGGATCATGCTTTAGTGAGCAGCCGATAAATTGCGATTGCATCCCCTCAATGAAATATTAGAGAGTGGAACCGCGGACGCTGGCTGGCGATTTGCGATCAAAGCAACCGTTTGAATGCGACGTCCGAGAGGGAGAACTTCATGACATCTTATTTGACTGCTTCCCGCAGCCTGTTGCTGGCAGGAGCTGTTTTCAGCTTGCTGACGCTGAACGCGAATGCGCAACAGCCGGCAGCCCCCGCGGCTGCGCCTGCTGCCACAGCACCTGCACTTCCGCCGGGATCGCCGCTGATCGGCCGGCCGGACAATGCTGCCGCCGCTAAACTCGCGCCGGTTGCGGCGCCACCGATTCCATCGGCGGCCGACAAGCTGCCGACCGCGAAACTGAAACTGCCGCCCGGCTTCAATGTCGAAGTCTATGCATCCGGAATGGCCAATGCCCGCTCGATGCGCGAAGGCGACAAAGGCACCGTGTTCGTCGGCAGCCGCCTCGTCGACAAGGTCTATGCCATCCGCAACAAGGACGGCAAACGCGAGGTCAAGACCCTCGCGTCGGGCCTTTATCGTCCCAACGGCCTCGCCTACCATAACGGCGTGCTGTACATCGCCGAACTGTCGAAGATCTCCAAGATCGACAAGGTCGAGGACGTCCTCGACAATCCGCCGAAGCCGACGCTGGTCTATGACGACCTGCCGAAGGACGAGGCCCATGGCTGGAAGTTCATCGGCATCGGACCGGACAACAAGCTGTACGTCCCGGTCGGCCAGCCCGGCAACAACGTGCTGCACGACAAGGACCACGGCCAGATCCGCCGCATGAATTTGGACGGCACCGGCGTCGAGCTCTACGCCGTCGGCGTGCGCAACACCGTCGGCTTCGACTGGAACCCGGTGAACAAGCAGCTCTACTTCACCGACAACGGCCGCGACTGGATGTCCGAAGACGTGCCGGAGGACGAGCTCAATCGCGTGACCAAGGCCGGCCAGGATTTCGGCGCGCCCTATTGCTACCAGGGCAATATCGTCGACCCGGAATTTGGCTGGGGCCGTTCCTGCAGCGAATTCGTGGCGCCGGTCACCCTGATGGGACCGCACTCCGCCGCACTCGGCATGCGCTTCTACACCGGCGACATGTTCCCGAAGGCCTACAAGAACGCGATCTTCGTGGCGCGTCACGGCTCCTGGAACAAGACCAAAAAGGTCGGCGGTGACATCGAGGTGGTGAAGCTGAACAAGGACGGCACCGTGAAATCGGTTGAACCGTTCCTGACCGGCTTCATCGAGAACAACAACTATCTGGGACGCCCAGTCGACGTGCTGCAGTTGAAGGACGGCTCGCTGCTGGTGTCCGACGACTGGAACGGCGCCGTATATCGCATCACCTACGGCAAGCCGAAGGTCGCGGCCCGCTGAACACCGACAGCACTGGAGCCGGTTTTCCGGCTCCGGTGCTCTTCCCCATTGAACAACCTAGAATCGGTTTGCTGAATGCGCGTCACATCTGCCCTGCTCGCCCTGCTGCTGCTGACTTGTGCCGCCAAAGCCGAAACCGTCGAAGAGCGGACCGCGACCTGCCTCGCCTGCCATGGCGAGAAGGGACAATCGGCCACCGACAACACACCATCGCTCGGTGCCCAGCAGCCCGCCTATGTGCTGATCCAGCTCTACATGTTCCGCGAGAAGCTGCGGACGTTCGACGTCATGAACGAGATGGCGAAGGACCTTACCGACGACGACCTGCGGACGTTCTCAGACCTGATCGGCAAGCTGCCGAAACCTGCGCCGCCGACCGATGCGCCTGACGCAGCGCGGATGCAGCGCGCCGAGACGCTAGTGCAGCAGAACCGCTGCAACTCCTGCCACGGCCTCGACTTCGCGGGACGCGACAACATCCCCCGCATCGCCAACCAGCGCGAAGATTATCTCGCCAAGACCATGCTGGAGTACAAGAGCAACACCCGCCATGGCTATGACGCGACCATGGCCGACGTGCTGCAGCCGGTCACCGAAACCCAGATCGCCGATCTCGCCTATTACCTTGCGCGCGTGCGCTGAGCGGCGCGAGCCTGGCGACGCCTGATATAGTCAGATGCCCAGAAACTTGTGCCGGATGGTCTCGTCGGCCAGCAGCGCGGCATTGTCGCCGCTCCAGATCACTTCGCCTTTCTCGATGGCGTAATGATGATCGGCAAACTCGGTGAGCGCGTCGACCTCCTTGTCGATCACCATCATCGATAGCCCCTGCGCCTTGAGCACCTTCAGTCGCGCCCAGATTTCCTCGCGGATCACCGGGGCCAGCCCCTCGGTCGCCTCATCCAGCACCAGCAGGCTGGGATTGGTCATCAGTGCCCGACCGATGGCCAGCATCTGCTGCTCGCCACCGGAGAGTTGCGCCCCACCGTTCGACAGCCGCGCGCCGAGCCGCGGGAAGAACTCGATCACCTTGTCCATGGTCCAGGGATCGGCTGCCGCCAGCGGGTTGGCCTGTGCCATCAGCAGGTTCTCGCGTACGGTCAGGTTGGCAAAGATGTGCCGGCCCTCCGGGACCAGGCCAAGGCCAAGCCGCACGATACGATGCGGCGGCAGGCGATTGATCGGCTCGCCGGCCAGCGTGATGGTCCCGCCGGTCGCGGGCAAGAGTCCGGAGAGTGTCCGCACCGTGGTGGTTTTGCCCATGCCGTTGCGGCCGAGCAGCGTCACCACCTGCCCGCGCGCGATGGACAACGAGACCCCGAACAGCACCTGGCTCTGTCCATAAGCTGCACTGAGGTTGCGGATATCCAGCATCGGTGCGCTCACTACTGCCCGAGATAGGCGGCCCGCACCGCCGGATCGGCGCGCACGGCTGCGGGATCGCCGCTGGCGATGGCCTGGCCGGAGACCAGCACGGTGACACGATCGGCCAGCGCGAACACCGCATTCATGTCGTGCTCGACCAGCAGGATCGAATAGCGCCGCTTCAGGTCATTGAGCAGGCCCGTCATCCGCGCACTGTCCTCGCGCCCCATGCCGGCCATCGGCTCGTCCAACAGCAGCAGGCGCGGCTGCATGGCCAGCGCCATCGCAAGCTCGAGCTGGCGGCGCTCGCCATGGGAGACGTCGCCGGCTCGCCGTTCCGGAAACGGAAGACCGACCACGTCGAGAGCTTCGCGCGCCGGCCCGGTCAGCTCCGGATCGCGGTGTGCATTGCGCCAGAAGCGGAAGCTGTGGCCGCAGCGGGCCTGGATCGCGACGGCCACGTTGCCGAGCAGCGAGAACTCCGGAAACACCGAGGTGATCTGGAACGAGCGGGCCAGTCCCATCCGCGCGCGGCGATGCGCCGGCTCCCGCGTAATCTCTCGGCCGGCAAACCGAATGGTGCCACCGTCGGGCGTCAGATCACCCTGCAATTGCGAGATCAGCGAGGTCTTGCCGGCGCCGTTCGGGCCGATGAGGGCCAGCGTCTCGCCCGGCCACACATCCAGGTCCAGATAATTGGTGGCGATCAGGCCACCGAACCGTTTGACCAGGCCCTTCACCTGCAACAGGGGCTCGCTCATCACCGCCCCTCCTGCCCGGCCGCCAGCCGAAACAGATCCGTCAGCCCGCCGCGCAGCGACACAACCACGGCGATGATGAAGAGACCAAACACCAGCTGCCAGTGCACCGACCAGCCCGACAGCACGATCTCCAGCACCAGAAAAGCTGCTGCGCCAATCACCGGCCCCCAGACCAGGGCCATGCCGCCGAGCACGCACATCACGACGAGATCGCCCGAGCGCACCCAGGACATCTCCGACGGGCTGATGAACTGCTGTCCCGACGCGAGCAGCGCACCGGCGAGGCCTGCAATCGCTCCAGACAGCGCGAACGCCGCGAGCTTGTAGCGCAAGGGCGCAATGCCGAGCGCCGTCAGCCGACGCTCGTTCTGGGCGGCGGCACGCAGCACCACGCCGAAGCGGCTGTCAATCAGGCGCTGCAACAGAACCAGGACAATGGCGAGCACGGTGACGCAGCCGTAGTAGAACGGCACACGCGACGTCGCCGCGTGCCCGAACAGCGTGAGATCGGCGTTGATCTGCAATCCATCCTCGCCACCGTACTGCTGCAGGGCAATGAAGAAATAAAACAGCATCTGGTTGAAGGCGAGCGTGATCATGATGAAGTACGAGCCGCTGGTGCGCAGCGAGATCACGCCCATGGCCGCGGCCGCTCCACCCGACACCAGCATGGCCAGCGGCAGCAGAATCGCCAGCTCACCCGTTCCCGGCAAAAGTCCCAGAAAGGCGTCGCCGTTCTCGGCGTGGAACGCCAGGATACCGACCACGTAACCACCGATCCCGAACAGGCCGGCATGCAGCAGGCTGACAAGGCCGCCGAAGCCAAGCACAAGATTGAGCGCCACCGCCGCGATCGAAAACACCACGATCCGGGTGGCGATCTTGATCAGGAAGGGATTGCCGAGCAGAGAGGCAGCGACCGGCAGCAGCGCCAGCAGCAGGATCAAGGCCGCAATCGCCGCCATATCCGCGAATGGGCGGCGGGGCGCCGTGGGGATGGCCGCGCTGACGAATTGCTCAGTCATTGAAGTCTCAGCCATGGACCGGAAACAATCCGCGTGGCCGCCATGCCAGGATGGCGGCCATCATCATGAAGATCATCATGCTGCCGAGCGCTGGCGGCAGCAGCACACGCCCGAAGGTGTCGACCACGCCGATCAGAATAGCGGCGATGAATGCGCCCTTGATCGAACCGATGCCACCGATCACCGTCACCACCAGCGCCAGGATCAGCACCGGCTCGCCCATGCCGACTTGCACGGCGCTGATCGGCCCCGCCATGATACCGGCCAACCCGGCCAGCGCCGCGCCCGCTGCGAACACCAGCGAAAAGATCAGTTCGACATTCACCCCCATGGCCGAGGCGATGTCGCGGTTGCTGGCGCCTGCGCGAACCCACATGCCGATCCGCGTGTGCGCGACGATGACATACAACGCCACCGCAACCGCGATGCCGACACCAAGAATGGCGAGCCGGAAACTGGGATAGACCACGCCGGGCAACAGCGTCACCGACCCGGACAGCATCTGCGGCAATGGCATCGGCACCGGAACGGGCCCCCAGATCATCCTGACGATTTCATTGAGCACCATGATCAGGCCGAACGTCACCAGCACCTGGTCGAGATGGCCGCGGTGATAGAACCGCCGCAGCACCGCGGCCTCCAGCAAGGCCGCGGCCAGCGCGGTGGCCGGCACCGCGATCAGCAGCGCCAACACGAAGCTGCCGGTGCGCGCCAGCAGCGCCGCCGCCAGAAACGCGCCGATCATGAACAGCGAGCCGTGGGTCAGGTTGATCATGTTCATGATGCCGAACACCAGCGTCAGCCCGGCGGCCATCAGGAACAGCTGGACGCCGAGCTGCAGGCCGTTGAGCGACTGCTCGATGAACAGTGCTGCACCCATCACATCCTCCGGATGGCCGTGTTTCAGGGCTCAGTTCGCGACCTCAGTTCGCGGCCTTCATGACGCACTCCCCGACATAAGAGTCGGCCTGTTCCGCCTTGATCAGCTCGAGCTTCTTCATCACCGGGCGCCCCTTGGCGTCCTTGACGATCTCGGCCAGATACGAATCCTGGATCGGATGGTGGTTGCTGTTGAACTTGAAGTTGCCGCGCACCGAGTCGAACTTCACAGTCTCCAGCGCTTTCTGGAATGCCGCCTTGTCCTCGATCTTGCCGCCGATGGATTGCAGCGCGGCATCGAGCATGCGGGCGCCGTCATAGGCATTGGCGGCGTAAGGCGACGGGATCCGGCCATAGGCCGCCTCGAAATCGGCGGCGAATTTCCGGCTGGCGGGTTTGTCGAAATCCTCGCTCCAGAACGTCGACACGAACGCACCGACCGCCGCATCGCCCATGCCCGGCAGGACGGTCTGGTCCATCGAGAATGACGGCCCGTATAGTTTGATCTGATCCTTGAGACCGGCCTGGGCATACTGCTTGACGAAGTTGATCCCCATGCCGCCGGGATAGAAGAAGAACACCGCATCGGGCTTCACCGAGCGCAGCTGCGCGATCTCGGCGGCGTAGTCGAGCTGGCCGAACGCGGTGTAGACTTCGCCGGCGATCTCGCCCTTGAAGGTCCGCTTGAAGCCGGCCAGGAAATCCTTGCCGGCCGGATAATTCGGCGCCATCAGATAGGCGCGCTTCAGGCCATTTTCACGGAGATAAATCCCCATCGCCTCCGGCAATGTGTCGTTCTGGAAGGAGGCGTTGAAGTAGCGGGGATGGCAGAGCTTGCCGGCGTATTGCGAGGGACCGGCATTGATGCTGAACACGAACGCGCCGGCCTCCAGTACAGGCTTCGCCACCGCCAGCATCACATTGGAAAAATTGATGCCGGTGATGATCTGGACCCGATCGCTTTCGATCATCTTGTCGGCGAGCTGCCGGCCGACATCGGGCTTGGTCTGATCGTCGCCCTGGATCAATTCGACCGGACGGCCACCGAGCTTGTCGCCGACGCTTTTCAGGCCGAGCTTGAAGCCGTCGAGCAGCTCCTGCCCGAGCTGTCCGGACGGGCCCGAGAAAGTGGAGATGAAGCCGATCTTGATCGGCTCCTGGGCGAAAGTGGACGTCGCCGACAGCATCAAGGCTGCAGCGGCGAGCGAAATCGTCTTCATGGTATCCCTCCCTGTGCGGAGCCGTTGAGGCTCTCGTTGTGTGGTGTTCAGTCGAAAACGTGCCGTCTGGTCAGGCGGCGTGCGAGCGCTTGCCCGCCGGCTGACCGATGGTGATGTCGATGCCGCTAAGACCGTCGATGCCGCCGGTGACCTTGTCGCCGGCCACAATGGCGCCGACGCCGGCCGGCGTTCCCGTCATGATCAGGTCGCCGGGCTTGAGCACCATCGAACGCGACAGGATGGAAATGATATCCGGCACCGGCCAGATCAGCTCGGTGAGGTCGGCGTCCTGTTTGACGGTGCCATTGACCGCGAGCCAGATCCGTCCCTTGGCGAGGTGCTGTCCATTCGGCACCCGGTGCAGCGGCGCGATCGGCGCCGACTGGTCGAACGCCTTGCCCCAATCCCAGGGACGGCCCTTGTCGCGCGCCTCGAACTGCAGGTCGCGGCGCGTGAGATCGATGCCGACGCCATAGCCGAACACGAGGTCAAGCGCCGCCTCACGGCTGACGTCAAACCCCTCGCGACCGATCGCCACGATCAGCTCGATCTCATAATGCAGATTGCTGGTTTCCGGCGGATACGGAATGGTGGCCCCGCTGTCGACCACGGCATCCGCCGGCTTGGTGAAAAAGAACGGCGGCTCGCGATCCGGATCCTTGCCCATCTCGCGCGCGTGGGCGGCGTAGTTGCGGCCGACACAGAAGACGCGCCGGACCGGGAAACGGCCCTGCTCGCCAGCCATGGCAACGGTTGGTGTGGCGGGTGGAGAAAGTACGTAGTCGATCATATGAATCCTCAGGCGTTGCCGCGGCTTTCGCGGAACAGATCAAGCTTCTGCTGCACCGGCCGGTCGGAGAAGCTGAACAACACGGCTTCCTCGTCAGCCTCGTGGGTGACCCAGTGCCAGCTCGGCACCACGAAAATGTCGCGCGGCCCCCATTCGAAGGTGTGGCCGCCGACCCGCGAGCGTCCCCGCCCCTCGATCGGCGCGAACACGGTGGCGTCGGTCGAGCGATAGCGCGTGGTGGAAAAGCCTTTCGGCAGCAGCTGGATGAAAGTGCCGATGGTCGGCATCGCGAATTCACCGCTGACCGGGTTGGTGTAACGCAGCTTCAGGCCGTGGCAGACGTCCCACTCGCTCTGCTTCTTGGCGGTTTCCAGTGCTTCACGGGTGTGGGCATAGGGATAGTTGAACACTGGCGAAGTCTGCGACGTCCGCTTGTGGTCGACCGGCAGCAGGTTGTGGCCATAACGGGCCAGGCTGTCGCCGGCCGCGCGGGTGATCGGCTGCTGGTCCTCCTCGAGGCCTTCCGCGAACGAAGCATCGAAGAACTGCACCAGGGGAATGTCGAGGCCATCGAGCCAGAACATCGGCTCGGACGCTTCATTGCCGTGATCATGCCAGGTCATCGACGGCGTGATCACGAAATCACCGGGCTCCATATAGGTGCGCTCGCCATCCACGGCCGTGTGTGCGCCCTTGCCTTCCAGGATGAACCGCAGCGCCGACTGGCTGTGACGGTGGGCCGGGGCGACTTCACCCGGCATCACCATCTGCACGCCGGCATAAAGCGACGTCGTGACCTTGGACTGTCCGCGCAAGCCCGGATTTTCCAGTACCAGCACCCGCCGTTCGGCTTCCTTGGCGGTGATCAGCTTGCCCGCTTCCACCATGTAGGCGCGGATCGCATCGAAATTCCACAGATGCGGCCGGCACGGAGACTTCGGCTGCGGCGTGATCAGGTCCCCCATCACGTTCCACAACGCCGACAGATTCTCGCCGTCGATCCTGCGATAGAACGCGTCGCGCTCAGGTGTCTGTTGAATGGGATGATCCACGATCAGCCTCCCGGGTTTCTTGTTGTGATTTATTGACAGCATACTGTTAGAATGCATACTGTCAATATTCGACAACAAGAAAAAATCTCCCGGGAGGTTTCGATTGAAATTGCACAGCGCCTCCTGCCCCATGGGAATCACGTTGAAGCCGACAGGTTTCAGCGCCGAACCATGGCTGCGTCATCACTGCAAAGGCTGTTGCAATGCGGAATAAAACCGATCCGATCTCGATGGACGACGTCTACACCAAGCCGGGATACCTGTTCCGGCGGATGCAGCAGATCGCCGTCTCCATCTTCATGGAAGAATGCAAGACGTTCGACCTCACCCCCGTGCAGTACGCAGCTTTGGTGGCGATCCGCGCCCATCCCGGCATCGATGCCACGCGGCTGTCGGCGGTGATCGCCTTCGATCGTTCGACACTCGGCAGCGTGATCGAGCGGCTGGAAACCAAGGAGCTGATCCAGCGCAAGCCCGACGCCGAGGACAAGCGCGTCAAGCTGCTCCACCTCACCAAGGGCGGCGCGGCGCTGCTGCAGGAGGTGATGGTCTCGGTCGACAGCGCCCAGGCGCGCATGCTCCAGCCGTTGAAGCCCGCCGATCGCAAGACGCTGCTGGCGCTGCTGATCCAGCTCGTCGACCTCAACAATGAAGCCTCCAGGGTGCCGTTGCGCGCGGAAGACGCCGTCGAGCATCTGAAGAAATCGACCTGACGGAGACAACCGTGAGCATTCAAGCCAGTCCACATCCCGTGCTGATCGCAGGCGGCGGCATCGGCGGCCTTGCCACCGCGCTCGGCCTCGCCCGCAAAGGCATCCGCAGCATCGTGCTGGAAAAGGCCGCTGCACTGGGCGAGATCGGCGCCGGCATCCAGCTCGGACCAAACGCATTCCACGCCTTCGATTATCTCGGTGTTGGCGAGGCCGCCCGCGGCATGGCCGTCTATGTCGACCAACTCCGGCTGATGGACGCGCTGACTGCCGAAGAGATCACCCATATCGACCTGCGCGACGCCTTCCGCTCCCGCTTCCGCAATCCCTATGCGGTGGTGCATCGTGGCGACCTGCATGGCGTGTTCCTCAGGGAATGCCAGGCCCACGACCTGATCGAACTTCGCGTCCGCAGCGAGGTGACCGGCTATAACCAGGACGGTTCATCCGTGACCGCCCGCCTCACCTCCGGTGGCACCGTCACCGGATCGCTGTTGGTCGGCGCCGATGGGCTGTGGTCGAACATCCGCAAGCAGGTGGTGGGAGATGGCCGTCCGCGCGTGTCCGGCCACACCACCTATCGCTCCGTGATCCCGACACAGGACATGCCGGAGGATCTGCGCTGGAACGCGGCGACACTATGGGCCGGCCCGAAATGTCATATCGTCCATTACCCGCTGTCGGGCTGGAAGGTATTCAACCTCGTGGTCACCTTCCACAATGATGCGCCGGAGCCGGTCGCCGGCCAGCCCGCTCCCCACAGCGAAGTGATGAAGGGATTTCATCACGTCCATGAGCGGGCTCAAAATATCATTCGCCATGGCAAGGATTGGAAACTCTGGGTGCTGTGCGACCGCGATCCGGTGGAAACCTGGATCGATGGCCGCGTCGCGCTGCTTGGCGATGCCGCCCACCCGATGATGCAGTATTTCGCGCAGGGCGCCTGCATGGCGATGGAGGACGCGGTATGTCTGTCGCATATGCTGGAGCAGCATCCGGACGACCAGGCCGCCGCGCTGGAAGCCTACCGCAAACAGCGCGTGGTACGCACGGCGCGGGTGCAGTTGCAGTCCCGCGCCATCGGCGAGCACATCTATCATCCGGCCGGCGCCCATGCCGCGGTTCGCAACGAGATCATGCGGGCCAAGACGTCGGAAGATTTTTACGACCATCTGGCCTGGCTTTATGGCGGCACCGGCCTCGCCGGCTAGCTGGCACCCGACGATACGACAAAAAATACTTGGGAGAGACGCCTTTGAAAAAGCTGCTGGCTGTGCTGCTTGCCCTCACGGTGACGGGCGGATTGGCCCATGCGCAATCCTGGCCCTCGCGGAACGTGAGAGTGATCGTGCCGTTCGCACCGGGCTCGACACCGGACAGCGTCGGCCGCATCGTCGCCGAACGATTCCAGGCGAAATTCGGCACGCCGTTCGTGGTCGAGAACAAGCCCGGCGCCAGCGGCAACACCGGCACGGACGCCGTCGCCAAAGCGGAGACCGACGGCACCACCATCGGCCTCTCCATTGTCGGGCCGCTGGTGCTCAACAAGCTGCTGTTCCAGTCGCTGCCCTATGATCCCGCCACAGATCTAGCCCCGATCACCATTGTCGCAAGCCAGCCCAGCATCCTCGTGGTCAGCAACAATCTCGGGGTGAAAACCTTTGCCGATTTCGCCGCCCTGCTGAAACGCGACGCAGCAAAGCTGAATTTCGGCTCGATCGGCTATGGCTCCCTCTCCCACCTGGCGATGGCTGCGATTGCCATGAAGAGCAATGCGCATCCCGAGCACATTCCCTACGCGGGATCGCCGAACGTCGTCACCGCGCTGACCCGCAACGACGTGCAGATGGCGGTGCTGCCCGCAGCCGCCGTGGTCGAGCAGGCCAAGGCCGGCATGCTGACCATGCTGGCGGTGACCAGCCCGAAACGCTCCGCGCTGCTGCCGGAGCTGCCCACACTGCGCGAGAACGGCATCGAGGGCGTCGAGGCCGATGCCTGGATCGGTCTCATCGCGCCGGCCAAACTATCGCCGGCTATCCAGGATAAGATCCGGGACACGGTTGCGGAGATCGCGGCGGATCCGGCGATACGGGAAAAACTCGCGCTGCTGTACATGGAACCGGTGGCGAACTCGACCGAGGCGTTTCGCGCGGTGATGAAGGAAGAGCTGGATCGCTGGGAGCCGGTGATCAGGACCAACAATATCCGCATCAGCCAGTAAGGACACGACATGACGCAGTCGGCGGAGCTCTATGACGTCATTGTGGTTGGCGGCGGCAGCGCCGGGGTCGGCGCCGCCGTGGGTGCACGTCGCACCGGCGCCCGCACCCTGCTGATCGAAAGCGCCGGTTGCCTCGGCGGCGCATCGACCATGCGCAACGTGCTGACCTATTGCGGCCTCTACACCTTGGGCGAGCGTCCGCAGCAGGCAGTGTTCGGTGTCGCCGAAGACGTCGTGGCCAAACTGCGCCGGCTTGGCGGTATCACCACGCCAAAGCGTCATCGCGGCGTTTTTGTCGTGATCGATCCCGAGGCAACCAAGCGCGCCCTCGACGAGGTCTGCACCGAGGCCGATCTCGAGGTGGCGCTGCATGCCTTTGTCGGCAGCGCGCAACGCGAGGGCGACCGTATCACTTCCGTCACCTATTACGACCATGGCGGCGCCCATACGGTGCGCGGCAAGACCTTCATCGATGCCACCGGCGACTGCGACCTCGCAGCCTTCAGCGGCGCCAGCACGCGTTATGGCAACCATGGCGACGTCAATCTCGGCACGCTGGGCACGCGTTTTGGCGGCATCGCACCGGACGCACAGATCACGGCCGACGTGGTGCTCAACGCGGTCGAAAGCGCGCGCAGTCGCGGCGTCGGCCCGATTACCAAGGACCGCAGTGTGGTCAGCCGCCTGCCCGGTTCCGGCGATATCGTCTGTTATCTGGCGTCAGCCGATTACGACCCTCGCGACAACGCCAGCCTGTCGCGCGCCGAAATGTTCGGTCGCGAGCAAGCCTGGGTCTATCTGGAGATTCTTCGCACCATCCCCGGCTGCGAAAAGGCCTTTCTCGTCGCAACCGGCCCCGATTTCGGTACCCGGGAATCCCGTCACATCAATTCGGTGAGGCAATTGACCTGGCAGGAGGTCATCGACGATGTCCGGCAGCCCGACACCATCGCGCTCGGTGCCTGGGGCGTGGAATGGCATGACCGCACCACCTTCGTCAGCACCATGCATATGCCGCCGAACGGTGGCGCCTACGACATCCCGCTGCACTGCCTGATGAGTGTTGACACGCTCAACCTGTTCGCAGCGGGCCGTACCGCTGACGGCGACCGCAATGCCGGCGCCTCGATCCGGGTCATGGGAACGGCGTTCGCGACGGGACAGGCCGCGGGCGTGGCTGCCGCAGGGCTCGCCGGCAGCGGCACGGTCGACGTCTCAGCCGTACGCAAGAGGCTGATCGCCCAGGGCGCGTTGCTTGATCGCAACGCTCTGCCCGCGCCCGTTACGATCAGCTGAGGCTCCGGGTCAGGTCGCTGAACAGCTCGTCCACCGTAAAGCGCCGCGAGATCAGATCCTGCTGCGCGGCATAGTCAATGATCAGTTGCAGCGACGGCCGCATCGCCGCGATGCCGAACGGCGTGGCCTCCGGTTGCGACGGCGCTGCGAGCGCCTTGGACTGCTTCAGCAGCCGGTAGACCTCGCGGACGGCGTCCGGATCGCTGTCGTTCAGTGCCTCGCTGACAACCACAACGTGATTGATCGGCACCACACCATGCTTGGCGTACCAAGCCCTGGCCTCGGCCTCCGGATCGGCGAACAAAGGCTTCAGCCGGGGGTCGCTGGACACCTCTCCAACCACCGCATCGAGCTCGCCGTCGAGCAGCATCTGGATGATGTTCTTGCCCACGGGCGCTCGCTCAGTCGTATCCTCGTATTCAGCGACGTGCGGATCCTCGAAGGTGATCCACTTGATACGATCGAGGTCGACGCCGTAGTCGCCGGCCAGCATACCGCGCACCCATGCGCCGGTGGTGGTGGTGAACGAACGGATGCCGACGCGCTTGCCGGGAAGATCCGCCGGCGTCAGCGGTCCGCGCTCGGCGTGATAAAGCGCGTAGCTGTGCTGGAAGCGCCCCATCACGGTGGCCGGCAACAGCACCATCGGCTTGCCGTGATCCCTCGCCATCAGATAGGTGACGATGGCCATTTCCGAGACGTCGAACGCCTGCTCCCTGACCATCGGCTTGAAGCCCTTGTTGGTCGGCGAATAGGCAGCGAACTCCAGTGCGACGCGATCCGAGACTAGCTGGCCACTCTTGAGCGCAGCCGTCCCCGGATGATCGCCCAGCAACGTCCGCAATCGTTTGGGGTCAGACGTCATCCCCGCACTCCAAAGAATCCCATCATTGCATCTTGATGTTGGCGTCCTTCAGGATCGGCTCCCAACGCTCGGCCTCGGCACGCATATAGGCGTCGAATTCGGCGGGTGAACTGCCGACCGGCTCGGCGCCGAGGCTTTTCAGCCGTTCCACCACCGACGGCGTGCGCAGCGCCGCGATGAGGTCGCGGTTGAGACGATCGACGAGATCGGCCGGCATGCCCTTGGGGCCCAGGAATCCCCACCACACCGCGGCGTCGTAGCCGGGCACACCCTGTTCGGTGACCGTCGGTACATCAGGCAGAACACTCGAGCGAGTCTTGGTGGTCACCGCCAGCGCTCGCAGATTCTTGCCCTCGACCTGGCTCAGGATCTCCGCCAGTGGATTGATGGCCAGCGGCACGTCACCGGACAGCACCGCGGTCACCGCCGGCGCGCCGCCGCGATACGGCACCATGGTCATCTGCACCTTAGCCATGTGCTTGAGCAGTTCGCCGGCCAGATGCGCCGATGTTCCAATGCCTGACGTCGCGTAGGAAAACGCATCCGGCTTCTGCCGCATGTCGGCCAGGAGAGCACTGAGATCCCTGGTCGATGTCTTGCTGTCGACAACGACGGCCAGCGGCGAATAGCCCACCTCGGTGATCGGCGTGAAATCCTTGAAGGTGTCGTAGGGCAGCTTTGAATAGAAAAACTGGTTCAGGGGATGGCCGCTGGCCACCAGGATCAGGGTGTAACCGTCCGGCGCCGACTGCACCAATGCCTGGGAGGCAATGATGCCGCCGGCCCCCGGCCGGTTGTCGATCACCGGCTGCTGGCCCCAGGTCTTCGCCAGCACATCGCCCAGGGTTCGCGCGATGATGTCGACAGCACCGCCGGCGGCATAGGGCACCAGGATATGCACCGGGCGCGACGGAAAGGTCTCCGCCGATGCAAGACCGCCCCCCGTGAGGAGCAGCAGGATCGCGACTCCAGCCCGCAGACATCTGTTCATCACCACACCTTGCCCGTTACACGTCTTCCGGCTTGTCGACATAGACAAGGCCGGCCTTCTGCAGCGCTTCGCGCATGTTGTACATGTCGAGGCCGAGTTCGCCGGACGCGAGCCGCTTGCGCTTGCCGTCCTCGTCGGCATTGCGCTTGGCGGCCTTGGTCGCGACCTCGGCTGCCTGCGCCCGCGGGATCACCACCACACCATCGTCGTCGGCGACGACAACATCGCCGGGCGTGACCAGCGCACCGGCGCAGACCACCGGAACGTTGACTGCGCCGAGCGTCGCCTTCACCGTGCCTTTCGCCGAGACCGCCCGCGACCATACCGGGAAGCCGAGCCTGGTCAGCGCCTTGACGTCGCGGCACCCCGCATCGATCACCAGTCCCACCACCCCGCGCGCGATCAGCGAGGTAGCCAGCAGCTCGCCAAACATGCCGTCGGTGTTCTCGGTGGTGCAGCCGACCACCAGGATGTCGCCCTTGCGGCACTGTTCGACGGCGACATGCAGCATCCAGTTGTCGCCGGGCTGCGCCAGCACCGTCACGGCACTGCCGGCAACTTCCGCATCGGCCCAGATCGGCCGCATGTACGGCTTCATCAGCCCGAAACGGCCGAACGCCTCATGCGCCGTCGACACGCCGACACCGGCCAATGTCTGGATCGTCGCCTCGTCCGCGCGCGGAATGTTACGCACCACCACGGTCTTCATGCCAGTTCTCCCACCACGGACGGGAACAGCCGCTGATAGGCTTCGCCATAGGTCATCGGCGTGCCGGCGTTGCGACCACCTTGCACACCGCGATTGAGTGCAACACGGGTGTAGTACTCCCAAAGGTGTTTCTGCGCAGCCAGGACCTCGAAGGCCTTGCGCTTCAGGTCCCAGACCTCGTCGATGTTGAGGATGACCTGCGGCTTGAAATTGCACTGTTCGGGCTGGTGCGGCTCAAACAGGAACACCGGCGGCGCGGCATAGGTGTATTTCGCGCCGGGCTTGTGCCCCATCGCCTGCGCGACCACCCGGGTCTCCTGCGCGAAGTGCGCCGCGTTGGGATGGTCGAAATTATAGGGATCTTCCAGGGCATGGGTCAGCACGAACGACGGACTGGTCTCTCTGTAGATGTCGACCATCCGGTCGAAATGGGCTTCCTTGAGCCGCAGCGGATAATCGCCGGTGTCGAAGAACTCGATCTCCGCGCCGAGCACCGCGGCCGCCCGCTCCGCTTCGTCGCGCCGGCCCGCCTTGACCTTCTCAAGGGTGGCGCCGGCCTCCTTCCAGGCGAACTGGCTTTCGCCGCGTTCACCGAACGAGAGACAGACGATCTTGACGCGGTAGCCCTTCTTGACGTGGAGCGCGATCGCGCCGCCCGCCCGCCAGACGAAGTCGCCGGGATGCGCCGTGACCACGAGGCCGGTTTTTCCAGCAGCCATGATGTTTCCTTTCTTTACTCCCAGGCCGCTCGTGACGGCCAAACCATGATCCGATTACGCGGCAGGCACGGGCTTGCCGTCGAGCACCTGCCGCATCCGCGCCGTATCCAGTGCATTTTCCCACTTCGCGATCACGATGGTCGCGACCGCATTGCCGACCAGATTGGTCGGGGTCAGCGCCTGCGACATCAGCCGGTGCACGCCGAGCACCAGCGCCACACTGGCGACCGGGATGGTGCCGCCCGCAGCCAGTGTCGCCGCCAGCACCACGAAGGCCGCCCCTGCGATGCCGGCCGCCCCTTTCGAAGTAACGAGCAGGATCAGCAGCAGGCCGATCTGGTGGCTGAGATCGAAATGGGTGTTGGTGGCCTGCGCCAGGAACACCGACGCGGTCGCCAGATAAAGACAGGTGCCGTCAAGGTTGAAGGAATAGCCGGTCGGGATCACCAGACCGACCACGCTCTTCTCGCAGCCCAGCGCCTCCAGCTTGGTCAGCATCCGCGGCAGCACGGTTTCCGACGACGTGGTGGCGATGCAGACCAGCAGTTCTTCCCAGATGTAGCGAATCAGTTTCAGCAGGTTGAAGCCGCAGAAAGCGGCCACCGGGCCAAGCACCAGCGCGATGAAGATGATGCAGGTGACGTAGAAACCGCCGATCAGCTTGCCCAGCGACGACAGCGAGCCGACGCCGAACTTGCCGACGGTGAAGGCAATGGCGCCGAAGGCGCCCAGCGGCGCCGCCCACATCACGATCTTGACCAGGCCGAACACCATCTTGGCGCCGACGTCGATCACATCGGTCATCGGCTTGGCACGTTCACCGAGCCAGATCAGGGAGAAGCCGCACATTACTGACAGGAACAGCACCTGCAGGATGTGGCCTTCGGAGAAGGCCCCAACAAACGTGTTGGGAATGATGTTCATCAGGAACGGCACGAAGCCGACCGCCGAGGTCTGCTTGACATAGGGCTCAATGACACTGGCATTGATGGTCGCGGGATCGATGTTCATGCCGGCGCCGGGCTGCCAGAGATTGACGGCCACAAGCCCGATGATCAGCGCGAAGGTGGTGATGACTTCGAAATAGATGATCGCCTTGATCGCCACCCGCCCGACCCGCGCCATATCAGCCATGTGCGCGATGCCGTTGACCACGGTGCAGAAGATGATCGGCGCGATCAGCATGCGGATCGCCTTGATGAAGGCGTCGCCGAACGGCTGCATCTGCGTGGCGAAGGCGGGATGCGTGATGCCAAGTACGATTCCCAGCGCCATGGCGATCATGACCTGGGCCCAGAGCTCTTTCCACCAGGCCTTGCCGGCGCGTGGCGCAGCAGTCGTTTCCGTCATCGATAGGCTCACATCTCTCTCCCTGACATATTCGTTTTTGATTGATGTTTCAGAACTCGAACAGGCGCGCCGGATTGTCGACCAGGATCTGCTGCTGCAGCGCGGGCTCCGGCGCAAACAACGGAATCAGATCAACCAGGTCGCCGTCGTTCGGCATGGCCTTGACATTGGGGTGTGGCCAATCGGTGCCCCAGATCACCCGCTCCGGCGCGGTCTCGACGATCTTGCGCGCGAACGGCACCGCATCATGGAATGGCGGGCCGATCGAGGATACCCGCTCGCAGCCGCAGACCTTGACCCAGCATTTCTCGTCACGCTGCATCAGGTCGATCAACGTGCGGAACGGCAGTTGGTCGAGCCCATCGGATGCCTTCACCCGCCCCATGTGGTCGATGGTGTAGCGCACCGGCAGCTTCGCCAGCAGCTCGGCATATTCCGGCAAATCGATCGCGTCGAAGTGCAGGTCGACATGCCAGCCGAGCTCCGCGATCATGGCGACGATGCGATGAAACACGCCCATGTCGGGAACACCGCCGAGGTGCCGGACAAAGTTGAAGCGACAGCCGCGGAAGCCGCCCTCGTGCAGGTCGCGCAGGTCGCGCTCGGTGATGCTGCCGTCGATATTGGCCACCGCGCGGAACGTGCCGCCGCTTTCCGCAATGGCGTCGAGCGCGACGCGGTTATCGGTGCCGTGCACGCTGGCATTGACGATGACAGCACGGCCGATGCCGAGTTTCTTGTGCAGGGCGCGGAAGTCCTCCAGCGGCGCGTCGGGCGGCGTATAGGGCCTGCCCTCCGCATAGGGATATTTGGCATGCGGGCCGAAGATGTGGGTGTGGGCATCGCAGGCCAGGGCCGGCAACCGGAATTTGGGGGTACGCGTATCGGGATCGGGTCCGGGGATTGTCGGCTGCAGCATGCTCTGTCTCGTTCTGATGGTGTTCGATCGGAAAACGCGTGGGAGGTGACGGTGCCGTCACTCAGCCTTTGCTCTTTGCATTGCGCGGGATTTCGGAAGCTTGGGCTTGAGCTCCTCATCGACATCGTCTGCCTGCAGCGATGCAACGGTCGAGGCCACGAGCTGTTCGATGGCGTAAGCCACGTCGGAGCCATCGGCTTCGCCGCGCGACAGCCGCGTCACCCGCTCGGGCGTGATCAGGGTGTAATACAGCGCGCCCAGCAGGAACTGGAAACGCCAGATGATCGTGGTGCGCGGCACATGCGGCACACTTTGCTGGACGGCGGCGATGAACGCTTGCGTCGTATCGTCGAAAATTTCCGCAATGATGCGCCCCACCACTTCATTGCCTTCGGCGGACATCACCGCTCGCAGCCGCGTGAACCGCGCGCCGCCGCCGGCGAGATCGCTCCGCGAGGAGAACGCCGGCAGCACATAAGCGCGCACGATCGCCTCCAGCCGGTTCTGCGGATCACGGACCTGGTTGGCTGCGACCAATAACTCGATGCGGCGCTGGTTCATCGGCCCGCAGTGCCGCTTGTAGATTTCCAGCAGCAGGCCGTCCTTGCTCTTGAAGTGGTAGGTCACGCTGCCCGGATTGGCGCCAGCCTCCTGGGCGATGTCGCGGATCGACACGGCGGTGTAGCCGTTGGTCGAAAACAACAATTCCGCCGCGCTCAGGATCGCTTCCCGCATGTTCGGGTTCCGCGCCATGCAAATTTCCTCTCCAGATTGATTTGTACACTTGTACAAAAGATATGGTCTTGTCAATAATAAGCCACGCCCCTTTTATCCGAGGCCCCAAAAAGCGAGCGCGCATGACCTCCACCCCGCCTCCCGAGCCCATTCTCGATCTGGCCCATCTCGGCCACATGGAATTGCTGACACCGAAGCCGGATGAGAGCCTGAAGTTCTTTGTCGATGTGATGGGCATGACCGTCAGCGGCCGGCAGAACGAGTCGGTCTATCTGCGCGCCTGGGATGATTATGAGCGCTACACCCTCAAGCTCACTGCGTCGAAGACGTCCGGCATGGAGCACATGGCGTTTCGCGCGCGCAGCCCGCAGGCGCTGGAGCGCCGGGTGGCGGCGCTGAAGGGATCAGGCCACGACATCGGCTGGACCGATGGCGATCTCGGGCACGGCCCGTCGTTTCGCTGCCGCGATCCCGACGGCCACGTCGTCGAACTCTACTACGAGACCGAATGGTACCAGCCACCGCCGGACTTGAAGCCGGCGCTGAAAAACCAGGCGCAGCGCTTTCCCGCCCGCGGTGTCAATGTGCGCCGCCTCGACCACCTCAACTGCCTGGCCGTCGACATCAAGGCCAATCGCCTGTTCTTCGAAAATTATCTCGGCTGCCGGCTGACCGAGCAGATCGTGCTGAACGACGGCACCGAAGCCGGCATGTGGCTGACGGTCTCGAACAAGACCTATGACTTTGCCTACACCCGCGACCATTCCGGCACGCCGGGGCGCTTCCACCACGTCACCTATGCGCTCGACAGCCGCGAGGAGATCCTGCGCGCCGCCGACATCTTCCTGGAGAACGGCATCCACATCGAGACGGGGCCGCACAAGCACGCGGTGCAGCAGACGTTCTTTCTCTATGTCTATGAACCCGGCGGCAATCGCGTCGAGGTCGCCAATGCCGGCGCACGGCTGATCCTGGCACCGGACTGGAAGCCGATCGTGTGGACGGAAGAAGAGCGCAAGAAAGGCCAGGCCTGGGGACTCAAGACCATCGAGTCCTTCCACACCCACGGGACGCCACCGGTGGAAGGCCACTGAGGATCGGATGCGTTTCTCTCTTTCGTCGCCACCGGACTTGTTCCGGTGGCCCCGATAAGGAGAGCACTGCGTCCCTAAGCGAGATGGCCGCGACAAGCGCGGCCATGACGAAGAAAAAAGCCGACACAAACGTCGGGATACGCTCCGGTAAAGTTAGGTGTCCCCCGCCCCGGGCGGATGCAACTGAACCACCGCTTCGGGTAACGTGGAGTCTCCCGCGCCGAGCGAGCGCTGCATCATCACCGTGTCGGCCCAGCGCCCGAACTTGTAACCGATCGCCGGCAGGTAACCGACCTGCCGGAAGCCGCAGCTTTCATGCAGGCGAATGGACGCGGTGTTGACGCCATCGATATAGCCGATCAACTGCCGGTAGCCCGCAGCAGCGCAGGCATCGACCAGCGCCGGCAGCAGCGCGCGTCCGACACCGTGGCGCAGATGATCGTGATGCACATAGATCGAATGCTTGGCCGTGTAGCGATACGCCGGGCGTTTGCGGAATAGCACGGCATAGGCATAACCCACCACCGCGCCATCGATCTCGGCCACGATATGCGGCAGCCGGCGGCTGCGCATGTTCTTGCGCCGCTGCTTCAGGTCGTCCGGATGTGGCATCTCCGCAACCTGGAAGGCGCCGGGCTCGACGCCGTGACGGACATGATAGCGGTAGATCGCCAGCATCGCATCGACATCATCGTCGCGGGAGGGACGGATGACGATCTGAGGCAGCGGATGCACGGTGGACGCATCATGGAGGTCAAGGCTCGGTTCAGCGGCCATCACTGGTCTCACGAACGACGTAGGTATGAAAGCGGATTGTACCGCCGGCCTCGACTTCGCGGTAGATGCCCTGGATTTCCGCGCCGAACCCGGGAAACAGGTTCTCGGCGCGCTCGAAGGCCTTGAGGTAGGCAATCATGGGAGTGGCGCGTTCGGTCAAACGTTCCCCCGGGACGATGGTCGCGATGCCCGGTGGATAGACCACGAACAGCGTTGTCGCGATCCGTCCCGCGATCTGGTCGATCGGCAGGTAGTCGACATTGTTGCGCGTCAGATGGCGCGCCGCTTCCTGCGGCGTCATTGCCGGTTCGGGGAGATGCTCGCTGCGGAATTGCGCCTGCTGCAGCTCGCTGACATTCGCCGAGCTATAGAAATCATGCATGTCCGCACAGAGATCGCGCAACCGGACGCCACGATAGCGCGCAGGCCGGCGCCGGACGAACTCGGGCATCACATCTTCGAGCAATGCATTGGCGTCGTGCTGCCGCTTGAACGCCACCAGCGAACTCACCAGCGTACCGGCCTTGCTGGATTCGACGCCCGGCGTGAGCAGGAACAGCAGCGAGTTGAGATCGTTCTTTTCGCACACCACGCGATTTTCGCGCAGATACTGCGCGACCACCGGCGCGGGAATGCCGTGCTGTTCATATTCCCCCGTGGTCCGGTCCAGCCCGGGCGTCAGCAAGGTCAGCTTGTTGGGATCGGTGATGGCGAGACCCGGTGCCAGCCGTCCGAAGCCGTGCCATTTTTCATCCGGCAGAAACTCCCAGAAGCGCGCGTTGCTGGCAAGCTGGTCGGTCGACAGACTCTCCCACGGCACGTTGTGAGCGCCACCTTCCCGCGCCACGTCGGGAAGCGCGACCCGATCGGGCACGAAGGGATCGAAGAACCAGCGGCGGGCGGGATCGGCTTCCTTCTCGTCGAATTCGCGGCGGATCGCGCGCAGTTTCTTGCGCAGCTCAATGCCGAGCCGGATGGTGTCATCCCACAGCACTTCGCCCGAACGCCCCTTCATCATCTGTGCGCCGACATCCAGCGATGCGAACAGCGGATAGAATGGCGAGGTCGAGGCGTGCTGCAGGAAACTCTCGTTGAACCGCCGATGCTCGACGCGCCGGCGCTGCCCCTTGATATGACGATCCTTGATATGAATCTGGGAGGCCTGCGAAAAACTCGCGAGCTGCTTGTGGGTCGACTGGGTGGCAATGATGCCGGGCGAATTTTCGCTGAGACCACGCAATCCCATGGCGAAGCGTTCGGCATAGATCGGGTGGAATTTCATGAAGCCGGCCCAGGCTTCGTCGAACAGGATGTAGTCGCAGAGATGCCCGATCCGCTCCAGGATGCTCTGGGCATTATAGATGGTGCCGTCGTAGGTGCACTGCTCGATGACGGCGACACGGAACGGGCGTTCGCGTTTCCAGGCCTCGGGATCCTTGACCAGCGGATTGGCCTTGATCGCCTCGCGAATGCGGGTCTCGTCGAACGCATCGGGCGTGATCGGCCCGATCAACCCGAAGGCATTACGCTCTGTCGGCAGATACACTGGCGTGCCGCCGCCGAGCAGTAACGCACCGTGATGGGCGGCCTTGTGGTTGTTGCGGTCGAACAGCACGAGATCGCCTTCGGCCACGAGTGCGGAGAGCACGATCTTGTTGGAGGCTGACGTGCCATTGAGGACGAAATACGTTTTCTCGGCGCCGAAGATGGCGGCGGCTTCCTTCTGCGCCTGCAGCGCCGGCCCTTCATGGACCAGCAGGTCGCCGAGCTCGAGCACGGAATTGTCGAGGTCGTCGCGGAACACCGCTTCGCCGAGATGCTCCATGAAGATGCGGCCGATCGGGCTGCGGCTGTAGAAGATGCCGCCATTGTGCCCCGGGCAGGTCCAGAGCTGGTTGCCCTCCTCGGCATAGTCGGTCAGGGCACCGAAAAACGGCGTCTTCAATGTCTCGGCATATTGCTTCAGCCGGCTGACCAGATTCTTGGCGATGAATTCCGGGGTCTCCTCGGCCAGGAAAATATAACCGTCGATGAAATCCAGCACCTCGACGGGGATATCCTCGAACCGCTTGCGCCGCACCAGCAGCACGATCGGCATTTCCAGCCCGCGGCGCCGCATCAGGTTGATCAGGGACGCGGTCTTGCCCTCCAGTCCCTTCTTGCCCCAATCGACCACCATGCAGCCGATGGCGGCGTCGGTCTGAACCGAGATTTCCGCATCCTCGGTGCGTCGCGCCTTGACGACCTGAAACCCCATCTGTTCGATCGCCGCCATGATCTGCTGAAGGCGCAGGCCTTCAAGATCATCGGCGTCGAACACCGGAGCCGAAAAGAGGAACGTAAAGCGCTGAAAGTAATTCATGTTTCTGTCACCAACCCCGTCTGTTGGCGGCGACCTTTCAGGACTTTGATGACAGTGATGTGACAGAAACCGGCCTGCCTTGTGGACGATGTTCCGGCAGCCGCCGCATCCCGCATTTGCCTGAATCAGGCGCGACCTGCCCGCCCTGGCACAAGCCGCACTCCCCGTGGAGCCGCCATCCAGATCGCAACAGCAGAGACGAGGCAGCAGCCGATGATCAGCAGAAACGCAAGCCGGTAGCTACCGGTCACGTCGTGGATCACGCCGGCCATCCAGGGCCCGACGGCACCGCCGCCGATCAGTGCAATGGTGATGGTGCCGAAGATCGAGCCGAAGTGCGGCCCCTCGAAGATTTCGGCGACAATCGGCCCCATCACCGATGTCAGCGCGTAGCCGAGGAAGCCCTGGGTGAACACCATCGTATAAAGCAGCACATTCGACTGCGCCTGCTCGAGCCCGAGCAGCGCCGCATACGACATGGCAAACCCGAGGCAGCCCGCCGCCCACACCCACTCCCGGCCGATGCGATCCGACAAGGCGCCAAGCAGAATCTGTCCGGGGATTGCAGTGATGGCGACGGCGCCAAGCGCCCAGGCGGCAACCACCGGCGAGAAGCCCACCTCGATGAGATACTTGGTCTGGTGCACCTGCACCGCGTACCAGGCGATCAGCGCCAGGAAATAGCCGAGTGTAATCCACCAGAACCGCGAAGTGCGTAACGCACGAGCGAGCGTCCACTCGGTCGCAGCCCACGCCGGATCCACCACCGCCGCGGCGCTGCGCGTTGCCGCCGCCTCCGGTGACACTGTGTCTCCGTCCGGACGCTGGCCGACATCGGCCGGGCTTTTGCGAACAAACAGGGTCAGCGGCGCGATCACCAGCACAACGACAAGCCCCATCGCCACGCACGAGGCTCGCCAGCCATCGGTCAGAATGATCCGCTGCAGCCATGGCAGCAGCACGATGGCGCCGACACCGGCGCCCGCGAATGCCACGCTGATGGCAAGGCCGCGCCGGCGCACGAACCAGTTCGGCAGGAATTGCGAATGCACCGTATAAGTCATCATGTTGGCGCCGCCGCCGACGGCAACACCGAGCGTGGCGTAAAGATGCCAGGGCGACGCCACCCAGGGCGCGAGCAGCAGGCCGCAGGCCATCAGCACAACCCCGATCAGGATCACGAACCGCGGCCCACGGGCATCCATGGCGCGGCCGACCACCGGGCTCACCACCGCGGAGACCAGAAACCCGAACGAGAAAGCGCCCGCCGCCACGCCGCGATCCCATTTGAACTCGTCGATCAGCGGCGGCAGCAGCAATGAAAAAGCCGTCCGCGCTGTGACGCCGACAGCCATGGTCACGAAGGCGATGCCGACGATCAGCCAGCCATAATAGAATGGCAGCCGCGACGACCAATGCTGCGATGGTTCTTCCATGGTGGGATTGATTCCAGACGCCGACCGACCCAGTTCCGGATCGACATCATCATGGAATCGCATCTGTCCATCAAGACCACGCATCAGCCGACACAGCGCCGTCGGCCCCAAAGCCTCAGCCGCCCGCCCCCTTTGTGATCGCGTCCGCGAACGAGCGGTCGACGATGTCGGCGGCGTAGAGCTTCTGCTTGATCAGCCCGGCACGGTGGTAGAGATCGATGGTTTGCTGCTCGCCGGCAACGACGCTGTCGTCGACCGGTGCCACCCGGATCCTGGCGCGACGCAGCCAGTTCAGCGCCACCTCGGGCGGAATGTTCATCAGCTTGCCCCAGGTCTGCGCGTAACCTTCCACGTTCGACTGTGACCACACCCGCGCCGCCGCCTGCCGCCGCAGGAAGTCTTCCAGTTGCGGCCGCTTCTCGCTGATCGCATCCGGCCGCGCCACCACGAAACTGAGGCCGGGCGTCAGGCCTTCCGCCGTGATTACGCGGCGCGAGGCGAACAGCACCTCTTCCTGACTGACATAGGGTTCCCAGGTCGACCACGCGTCAACCGATCCGCGCGTATAAGCGACCTTGGCATCCGACGGCGCGAGAAACACGATCTGCACATCGTCCACCGACAACGCCTTGGATTCGAGCGCAGCCAGAATCAGCTGATGGCCGATCGAACCGCGGCCGGTCGCGATCTTCTTGCCCTTGAGGTCGTCGAAACTATTGATGGGAGAATCTTTGGGCACCAGGATCGCCAGTCCTTCCTGCGACTGGCGGATGGCACCGATCGCCTTGACCGGGATATTGGCGGCAGCTGCGAACGTGAACGGCGCATCGCCGACCAGGCCGGCCTCGATCGCGCCGGCGCCGAGCGCCTCCAGCAGCGGCGCGGCGGCGGGAAACTCCTTCCACTCGATCTTGTAGGGAACATCCTTGAGCACGCCGGCCGCTTCCATCACGGCTTGGGCGTTGCCTTTCTGGTCGCCGACGCGCAGCGTCACTTGCGCGGCGGCGGAGACGGTGGCGGCAACAAGCAGCGATGCCGCGAGCGCAACAAGGCGGATCATTCGGCGGCCACTCCCCGCGCCGACTGGCGCTCGGCAATGAGCTTGCGTGTCAGCGGGATCAGTTCGCGGCCGTACTCAATCGCGTCCACCAGCGGATCGAAGCCGCGGATCAGGAAATGGCTGACGCCGAGATCGTAGTAATCGGCGAACACCTCCGCGACCTGCGCCGGCGTGCCGACCAGCGCGGTGGTGTTGCTGTTGGCGCCGGTGAGTTTTGCGATCTCGGTCCACAGCCGCTTGTCGATCCGCGTACCCTGGTCGGCCAGTGCCAGCAACCGCTTGGCGCCCTCGGTGGCGTGGCCATCCGCCGGGCGGCGGTAACCGGTCTTGTCCTGCAGCGCCGTGGCGCGTGCCAGAATTTCGTCCGCCTTGGCCCAGGCCTTCTCTTCGGTGTCGGCCAGGATCGGCCGGATCGACAGGCTGAAGCGCGGCGCCGGGCGGCCGTGCTTGGCGGCGGCGGCGCGCACGCGCGACGTCACATCGCGCACCTGGGCGTAGGATTCGCCCCACAGCGCGAACGTATCGGCGTGTTTGCCCGCCACTTCGATCGCGGCGTCAGAACCGCCGCCGACAAACACGGGAATGCCCTCGGGACGGTACGGCTTGATCTGTGAAAAGCCGTTCGTGACCTGATAGTATTTTCCGCTGTAGTTGAACGGCTTGTCGCTGCTCCATTCGGAGCGCACCAGATCGAGGAATTCGTCGGTCCGGGCGTAACGCTCGTCCTTGTCGTCGATGGTGTTGCCGTCCTGCTTCAGCTCGGTGGCATTGCCGCCGGTGATGACATGCAGCGCGACACGGCCGTGCCAGAGCTGGTCGATGGTCGCCAGTTGCCGCGCCAGCAGGGTCGGCGCGGTGAAGCCGGGTCGCTGCGCGATCAGCACCTTGAGCTTTTCGGTGACGCTGAGCACATGCTGGCCGACTTGTAGTGCATCGGGAATGGTCGAGTGAAACGCCAGCAGCGCCCGGTCGAACCCGGAGTTCTCATGGATCTTCGCCACCGTCTCGATGTGATGACGGTCGAGGACGGGGCCCTCGCGAACGATGGTCTCCGACGCATTGCTGTTGGTGATGAACCCGATGAATTCCACTGACATGTGACGGCTCCGTCTGAAAATAGGATTGATGGCTTAAAGGCCGAGCGCGAGGCGCCCTGCCGTGATCCGGGTGGCATCGTCCTGCGGCGTGTGCACCCGGCCGCACAGCACGTCGCGATAATGCCGCTCCAAGGGGTTGGTTCGGCTCAGGCCATGGTTACTGGTGAGCGAGAGGGCGCCTTCCACAGCGGCCACCGCATTGTTGGTCACGGTCAGCTTGACGATATTGGCCTCCGACGCGGTCAAGGCACGCCCCTGATCATAATCGTCGGCAAAACTGGCGATCAGCCGCGCGTTGACGGCGAGCCGCGCCTCGATGCCGCCGAGGATTTCCTGCGCCCGCGGCAGTGTCGCCAGCGGCGCACCGAGACTGGCGGGCGTCCTGGTTTTCAGGAAACCGACCAGCCAGTCCCGCGCCGCCTGGGCGACGCCGTCATAAACAGCGGCCACCAGAATCGCGTTGATCGCAATCTGCGCATTATCCGGCGCCAGCCATTGCGCCGGCGCGCGCACGTCAACCTCGTGGTCGAGCGGAAACAGCACGTCGTCGAACACCACGTCATGGCTGCCGCTGGCCCGCAGCCCGAGATGATCCCAGGTCTCGATGATGCGCGTGCCGGGCAAACCGGCCGGCACCAGGAACATGCCGACACGAACGTCCGGTTCGTCGGTGCTGGCCCAGACCGCATACCATTTCAGGATCGGCGCTCCGGTCGAATAAATCTTGCGGCCGGTGATCCGCCATCCGTCCGGTGTGCGCCTGGCTGTGGTTGCCGGCAGGCCGCCACGTGAGGGCGATCCCAGATCGGGCTCCACCCGCAATGCGTTGATCAGCGCCACGCCATCGAGGGTTTCGCGCTGGAGCAGGCCAGCCAGATGCGCCGGCCAGCGACGGCCCGTCTCGCCACTTTTGGCGATAGTCAGATGATGGATGTAGTGCATCGACAGCACCAGCGCGGTCGACGGATCGGCCTTGCCGAAGATGTTGATGACACGCGCGGCCTCCCGCGCACCCGCTCCGCTGCCGCCCTGCGCGGCCGGCACAGTCAGGGCCAGCAGCCCTGTGTCGGCGAGCTCGCTGAAATTCTCGAACGGAAAACTCGCGTCACGATCATGCTGCGCCGCGCGCGCGGCAAAACCCGGCGCGAGCAGATTGGCCTTGTCGAAAATCGTGGGGGTCGCGTCCATCTCTCTTCGCCTTAGGTCTACCAGGTGGCATCGAGCCCAAGCAGGCCGAGAATTTCGCGCCGCAGCTCCGTGAGGCGCGCATCGCCGCGATGACGCGGATACGGACGGTCGACCTGGATGTCGGCCTTGATCCGCGCCGGACGATCGCTGAACACAATGACACGGTTGGCGAGAAACAGCGCCTCCTCCACGTCATGGGTGACCAGCAAAGCGGTAAACCCGCTGCGCTGCCACAACGACACCAGTTCCGACTGCATGGTGATCCGCGTCAGCGAGTCGAGCTTGCCAAGCGGCTCATCGAGCACGAGAATCTTCGGATCATTGACCAGCGCCCGGGCCAGCGCGACGCGCTGCGCCATGCCGCCAGAAAGCTGGTGTGGATAGGCATCGCGGAACCCGGACAACCCCACCAGTTCGAGGGCGGCATCGACCCGGCTTTTTTGGGTGCGCAGGATGCCCTGTGCCTCCAGGCCGAGCGCGACATTGTTCCAGACGGTTCGCCAGGGAAACAGCGTCGGATCCTGGAACACCACGACGCGTGACGGCCAGGGCCCGGTGATCAGGTCGCCGTCCTCACGAACGACACCGGATCGCGGCGGCTCGAGCCCCGCGACCAGACGCAGCAGGGTCGACTTTCCGCAGCCGGACGGCCCGAGCAACGCCACGAACTCTCCGGGAGCGACGTTGAAGCTGACATCGTCGAGCACCGGCAGCACGCGGCCGTCGATATCGAACTGATGACTGACGTGATCGACGTCGAGCGCGGCTCCCGCCGGCGGCAGCCTGGTCGCAAGCGCTACCATTTCACAACACCCTTCTGCCAAACCAGCGCCCGATCGCGCACCCTGAACAACAGCGTGATCGCGCCGGAGCACAACAGCGACATCACAATCAGCGCGGCATACATGTTGGCATAGGCGGCCCAGCCCTGGGCCCACTGCAGATACCAGCCGAGCCCCGCTTTAACGCCGATCATCTCAGCCACCACCAGCACGGCGAACGACGATCCCAGTCCCATGAAAAGGCCAACGAACACGTGCGGCAGCGCTGCCGGGATCGCCACCTTGAGCACCAGGAACGATGGCTTGGCCCCCAGCGTGCGCGCCACGTCGTAATAGGCGTTGCTGACACTCGCCACGCCCGACCAGGTCAGCACCGTGACCGGAAAACCAGTCGCGAGCGCGATCAGGAAGGTGCTGGCGCTCCAGCTCGACGGAAACGTGAAGAATGCAATCGGCAGCCATGCGGTCGCCGGCAGCGGACCGATGAAGCGTAACACCGGATGCACCCAATAGCCGATGCTGCGCGACCAGCCGATCGAGACACCGGTGAGGAAACCGACGGTGGCGCCGATGACATAGCCGCCGAGCTGCAATTTGACCGACGCCCAGACGCTGTCCAGCAGCTTGGGCAGATCGTCGGTATACACCTCGATAATCGCCTGCGGCGGCGGGAAGAACGGCAGCGGCAGCCAGGCCAGTTTTGCCGTCGCGATCTCCCATATCGTCAGGGCGATACCCAAAACCAGAAACCAAGGTGCGCGCTGCTGCACGACCGCACCGACCCGCCCCAGCCATTTGCCCCCAGCAGCCACGACCGCAAGCCCCGCGGCGATCACGAACGCCGTGATGGCCAGTTCATGGGTCCGGGACCAGTCGCCGAGATCGTCCCGCCAGAGGCAGGAAAATCCAAAAGCAAACCATGCCGCCCCGGCTGCGAAGCTGATGGCGGCCGGCCATATCAGCCGCAAGGCCGCCTGAAGCCGCGAAACGACGACGCCGTCGCGGCCAGTCCGCGGGGCGCTATACGGACCGGCGTCAGACGCCGAAAACGTCGACATAGATCTTCTCCGCGAATTTCGCCGTGTCGGTCGAAGCCTTGAACACGGACACGCTCTTCAAATCGTCCGCATAGGCCTTCAGTTCCCGCTTCAGCACTTCCCCGACCGGATGATGGTGATGGGTGTGATAACGCACCATGCATTCGAGATCGGCGAGGCTGGCGTTCTTGGGCGCGTAAGGCTGGAAGGATTTCGCCGCCTTTTCCGGATTCTGCGAGGTGAACATCGCAGCATCCAGCAGTGCCTGGGTGATGGCACGCGCCGTCTGCGGCTCTTCGCGGATCAGGCTGCCGCGCAGGCCGACGATGCAGCAGGTCTTGTCCTTGTAGTCGCCGTCCAGATTGGAGGCGACTTCCTTATAGGCGGTGTTCTTCAGCCACAGATAAGCGAGGGGATCGGAGGCGAGGAACGCCTGCACCTCGCCCTTGTCGACCGCTAGCTGCAGCAGATTTCCGGGAAACGGACGCCAATCGACATCCTTATTGGGATCGATCCCCTGCTTGGCGAGCTGGATCGAGAAAAAATTCTTGTCAGGCCCGGCGAGATCGCCGACGCCGACCACCTTGCCCTTGAGGTCGGCGAGCTTGTCGACACCGGAATTGGTGCGCGTCAGCACCCGCATGCAACCGCCATGGGTGCCGGCCGCGATCTTGACATCAAATCCCTGCTCCAGCGGCTTCAGCCAGCGCAACGCCATGCCGAGACCGGCATCGGATTTTCCGGTGGCGATCGCCTCCAGCAACTGGTCGGTCGAGCCGCTGTAATTGACGAGTTCGACATCGAGATTGTGTTTCTGGAAAAAGCCGTTGTCGATGGCGACCGGCAGCGGCGCGAGACAGACGGCGCCCGCGTTCCATGACAGCTTCAGCTTGCGCGGCGCGCCCGTCAGCGCCGGCGCATCGGACGCCGTCTTGCAAATGGGAAATTCCGAGAAATCGATGTTTGCCGGAGCCGACCTTCCGGGGAAGGCCTGCGCGCCAAATACACCGATTGGTGCAGCGAAGGCCGCGGCTGCGGCTCCCTGCAGCAGCGCCCGCCGATGAATGAGGCTGCCGTTGTCCCGCTTGTCCATGCTCGATCTCCTCAACAGCGCACAGAAACCCGCTCGCGCAAGCGTCATCGCCTACGCGTCGAGCCGATACGGCGCCGACACCCCAATGATTTTTAATCCGATCGTGGCGAGCAGATCATGAGAAGGGTTGCAGCCCGCTTCCGGCTCGCGATCGATCAAATCATGCCGGTGATGATGGTCAGCACCCGGTTCATCGTCAATGAAATGGAATTTTGAATGTGAAATGCACGGGAGACATTCTCTCCACGGCAACGCTGGTCAGGAGGTAACGATTTCGCAGCACGGCAACTATTCCGCCAAGTCGCGGTTTTCGAGACGATCCTTGCCTATACATCAAAATCTTCAGCGGACCATTTCATTGACCACAGGCCACTCCTCCATACGAATACGCATCGACGTCATGCAAGACGGATTGCCTGGAAGGACCTATCAATGAGATTTGCTGAAACTGGCTTCACACGACGCACGATTGCCGCTTTTGCGCTCACGCTTGCGTTTGCAACGTCGGCTTCCGCGGCGGACCAGGTGACGCTGCGGGTCGGCGACCAAAAAGGCGGCAACCGGTCGCTACTGGAGATCTCGGGCCTCGCCAAGGACCTGCCCTACAAGATCGAATGGTCGGAATTCCCGGCGGCCGCGCCCATCCTGGAAGCCCTCAACGCCGGCGCGCTCGATGTCGGCTACACCGGCGATCTCTCGTTCCTGACGGTCTATGCGGCCGGCGCGCCGATCAAGGCGATTGGCGGCACCCGCTCCGACGCGCGCACCCAGGCGATCCTGGTGCGCAACGATTCACCGATCAAAGCCGCCGCCGATCTCAAGGGCAAAAAGCTGGCCGGCACGCGCGGCGGCTGGGGTCAGTTCCTGATCTCAGCGACACTGGAAAAGGCCGGTTACAAGATCGAGGACGCCACCTTCGCGCCGCTCGGCCCGGTGGATGCCAAGATCGCACTGGTTGCCGGATCGATCGACGGCTGGGCGGTGTGGGAGCCGTACGTTTCCTTCGCCGTACTCAAGGATAATGCCCGCGTCGTGGCCGACGGCCAAGGGCTGACCCCGACCATCACCTTCATCGTTGCGTCCGACAGCGCCATTGCGACCAAGCGCGCGGCCGTCGCCGATTTCCTGCAGCGGCTCGACAAGGCGCGGCTGTGGTCGCTCGACCATATCGCCGAGTATGCGAAGAACACGTCGGAGCTGACGAAACTGCCCGAGGACGTGCTGGCCCGCGCCTACACGGCGCAACGCACCAGCCCAATCGTCATCGACGACGCCGTGGTGCGGGAGTTCCAGGCCGCGTCGGACCGCGCCACCCGCTATGGCATCGTCAGTAAGCAAGTCGACGTGAGCAAGTCCGTCGACCGCAGCTTCACCGCGGGCGCTGCCGGTTCGAATTAAGGGGATCAGCGGCCGGTCTTATCCTGGCCTCGCCCTCTCAGCGAGGCTCGGGCCGCGACGCGACATCCCTGATCTGGTCCGGCGTTTCCTTGACGCAGAGACGATGGTCATGGACGAAATGCAGCGTGGTGCTGTGTCCACCACGCTTGTAATACAGCACGGCGTCGAGATTGACGTCGACCGGATGCTCGCCGTCATCGCACAGCGTCAGCCGCTTGAACTGGACCATCGTTGTCCTCCCATTATGACTTCGATGAGTCGTCATCATGTCATACCAGGAGCACTCCGTCTTGCGCCCTAAAGCAGCAGCCCGACGCCGACCGATGCAATCAAGAGAACTGCGAAGACCACATTGATGACGCGGTTGCTGCGGGGATTGCGAAAGGCACGCGTCAGCGCTGCGCCGGAACAAAGCCAGGCCACATTGACCGCGGCGATCAGCAGCGACAGCACGCCTACCTTCATCGCGGCATCCAGCGCAAGGCGCTCATGGACCAGCACGAAGCCGGAGAACAACGCCGCCATGGCGGCGTATCCCTTCGGATTGATCAGTGACAGCAGCACGCCCGCGGTGAACGATGGCTGGCGATCGGTGTCGGGCCGCCCGGTCAGTGGCGGCGCCGTGGCGATGCGATAAGCGAGATAGACGAAATACCCTGCCGCCAGGGTGGCCACCACGGGCGTCGCACCCGGCAGCGCCAGCACGACGCCCATGACACCGGTGGCGACAATCCCCATCACGGCCATCATGCCGCCGATGATCCCGGCCATGTAGCCGAGGCCACGACGGGCGCCGAATGCGGCACCGGTCGCCGCAAGACTCAGTGTGGCCGGACCGGGACTTCCGACCAGCGCAAGAGCGGCCAGAACGAAGCCGAGCCAACCATCCACCGCACTCTCCATCGGATCGCGTTTCTGTTATGAATATCCATGACGACTTTTATGAACGACAGCGCAAAGGGGCGTCTTGAACGATCGTGGGGTCCTGGCGCCGACTGGATCCGGAGCGCACCCCCGGCGGAGGGCCTGGAGCGCTTCGAGGCTTTCTTTGCTGGAGCCGCGTTCGGTCCGCATCGCCATGACACCTATGCGATAGGTATTACGCTCCACGGCGTGCAGTCGTTCCGCTACCGCGGCGCGGCACAACACAGCATGCCCGGCCAGGTGCTGGTGCTGCACCCGGATGAGGTCCATGACGGCCGCGCCGGCAGCGACGCCGGCTTTCGTTACCGAATGCTCTATATCGAGCCCAGCGCCATCCACGAGGCGCTCAACGAGACGCGCAGTCCCCTGCCCTTTGTGCGCGACGCCGTCTCGACCGACCGGCGCATCGCAGCCGCAATCCTGCCTGCGCTCGATGATCTTGATCTGCCGCTGGAGGAGTTGCAGCGCGACCAGATCGTCGCCGCATTGGCGGACGCGCTCGCCTCGGCCGATCCGTCGATCGCGCGGCGCAGAGTCTCGGCGCGGCACTGGCGGGCAGTCAACGTGGCGCGCGCGGTGCTGGATGATCATGCGGGGGCAATGGTGACATCGGCCGACCTGGAAGCGGCCACCGGGCTGTCGCGGTACGAACTGGCGCGGCATTTCCGCGCCTGCCTCGGCACCAGCCCGTACCGTTATCTGGTCTTGCGCCGCCTCGACCGGGCGCGTTCGCTGATCCGCCAGGGTAAATCACTTGCCGATACGGCCGTCACCTGCGGCTTCGCCGACCAAAGCCACATGACTCGCCATTTCACCAAAGCCTACGGCCTGTCGCCGGGACGATGGGCGGCGATGACGGCGCAAGATGCCGCGGCCTGACAGCTCAGCCGGTCAACCACCGAGTTCGATGTCTGCCATCGCGTAACGCGCATAGTGAAAATCGCGGATATGCGCGATCCGGCCTTCGCGCCACTCCAGCACCACGATGTAGATCGGCCCCTGGGCCGGCTTGTCCGTCTCGAACACAAGAAGCGCCAGCCGGCCATCAGCCATCCCGACCGCAACACGCAGGTCGACCAGGCGTGCATAGTTCTCGAAATAGCGCGAGACGTCCTTGCGCCCCTGCAACCGGCTCTTGCCGAGCAGATCAAGCCGGACATCGTCGGCCAGGAGGTCGCGCAGCGCATCGAAATCCCGCGCATTGAAACGATCGACATAAGCGGCGAGCCGTCCGCGCTCGGCCTCGTCGAGCACCGACGGAGCACGGCCATCGGGCGTCTGCGCCAGTTCGCGCAGCCGCAGCCGGCCCTTGTGCAGCGCCGCCTTGACCGCGGGAATGGTAAGCCCGGAGAGATCGGCAATCTCCTGCAGCGAATGCCCGAGCACGTCCATCAGGATGACGCAACTGCGATGGGCCGGCGGCAACTGCATGAACGTGCGCAGGCTGGTGGCCGCAATCTCATGTTCGCTCATCACCGACGCGGGATCGGCTACCATGTCGGGATCGCTGTCGGCATACAGCGCGCTCTGCCGGCCGCGGCGGCGCAGATAATCCAGCGTGGTGTTGTGGATGATCCGGAACATCCAGCCCTCCACATTGACGATGGTCCCCGCCACCGAGAACGCTTCGATCGCCTTCAGCATGGCGTCCTGCACCACGTCTTCACCATCGATCGCAGAGCCGGTCATGCGCGCGGTATAACGATGCAGTTTCGGACGCAGCTCGCCCAGCACCCGGTTGAAGACGTCACGGGCGTTTGCGTCGGTGGAGGACAACATGCTCATGCGCCGCGCCACCGCCCTGTGCAGCTCATGGGTTTCGTCCTTCGCCGATCATTCTGTAGTTGCCCACGATCACCGCTTCGCCGGATTGCGGCGGCTCCAGACAGCGCTCCTGAATTCCGCTCAGGAAAGCCTGGAATGCATTGAGTTCCCGCAGCGGATCGGTGCCGTCATCGCGTTCCACCACATGGATGAACGTATCATCCGGCAGCCTCAGCGCCGCATAACGCAAGCCGCCGGGGGATCGTGCGCCCAGTTCGAGGAACACGTTCTGGATCAAGCGTTCGTTCTCCGCAGCTTTCTCTGGCTTGGTCTTATAGCGCACAATCATCCGTTTCATCAGTGATCTCCTCGGCTGGGCCTTTCCCACCGCTCTCACCCCCAAGACGTTCGGGCTGACCGGAAGGATTCCAGCTCCGATGAAAAATTTTCCGGAGTCTTTTATGGCCGGCCGTTCGTCTTGGTCATCGACGGCCGGCGCCTGCGATCCAAGAAACGTCGAAGAACCGCCGGTCCCCGCTTCAACCGAGGACCCACCCGATGACCGACGACCCACACAAGACCGCCAAAACCTGGGTGCTGGCGCTGACCTCCATCGCCTCCTTCATGGTCGCGCTGGACGCACTTACTCTGACAACGGCACTGACCACCATCCGCGCCGATCTGCAGACTTCGATCGACACGCTGGAATGGACGTTCAATGCCTACAATATCACCTTCGCGGTCTTGCTGCTGACCGGCGCCGCGCTCGGCGACCGGTTCGGCCGCCGGCGCATTTTCGCCGCCGGTCTCGGCCTGTTCGTGGCCGCATCGGTTGGCTGCGCGCTGGCGCGCGACATCGGCGCATTGATCGCGGCACGGGCCATCCAGGGCATGGGTGCGGCGCTGGTGATGCCGCTGGCAATGGCGCTGCTGAGCGCCACGTTTACGCGCGAGGAGCGTGCCCGTGTGCTGGGCCTGTTCAGCGGCATCACCGGGCTTGCCTTGATCGTGGGTCCGGTGGTCGGCGGTGCGATCGCCGGCGGTCTCGCCTGGCAGTGGATCTTCTGGATCAACCTGCCGATCGGCTGTGTCGTCATCCTGCTGCTGTTGCGCCACTGCCCGGAAAGCTTCGGTCCTCCGGCCGCACTCGACATGCCAGGGCTGGCACTGGTGACAGGCGCGACACTCGCGATCGTGTGGGCGCTGGTGCGCGGCAATCATGTCGGTTGGGCCAGTACGGAAGTGGCCACCGCGCTGATCGTGGGACTGATCGCAGCCGCCACCTTCGTCGGTTGGGAGTTGAGGACACCGGCGCCCATGGTGCCGATGCGGCTGTTTCGCAACATCGGCTTCTCATCCGCGATCGGAGCGAGTTTCCTGTTCTATGCATCGATGTACAGCGTGGTGTTTTTCCTGCCGCAGTTCCTGCAGACCGCGCAGTCGTACGGCCCGCTCGACGCCGGATTGCGGCTGTTGCCCTGGACCGCGACACTGTTCGTATTCGCGCCGATCGGCGGCCGGCTTGTCAATCGGCTTGGCGAGCGCCTGCTGGTGGCGGGCGGTACGCTGCTGCAGGCGATCGGCTTTGCCTGGATCGCGCTGATCGCCACCCCCGGTCTCGCTTTCGTCCATCTGCTGGCGCCACTCATTCTCGCGGGAGCCGGCATTTCGCTGGCGATGCCCGCGGCCCAGAATGCCGTTCTGGGCGCGGTGGCGCTCACGGAGATCGGCAAGGCTTCGGGCATCTTCAACATGTCGCGCTTTCTCGGCGGCGCGTTCGGCGTGGCGCTGCTGGTGGCCGTGTTCGCGACACGCGGCAGCATCGCCTCGCCGCAGGCGTTCAACAGCGGATTCGCGGTCGCGATCGGGGTATCAGCGGCACTGTCGTTCGCCGCAGCCATCGTCGCGCTGGCGTTGCCGAGCCGGCGGGCGCTCGCCATCGTACCTGCGAAAGCAAGCGCGTGAGGATTAAAGCGCGCCGATATCCGTCAGGCACTGTTCGGCGAGTTTCATGCGGGCGGCGCGGTGGTGCTCTTCGCGGATGTCGAGGTTGAGGGCGAACACGGTTTCCTTGTCGTCCTTTTCCACCCAGCCCACCAGCCAGCCGACGCTGGAACGGGCGCCACCACCTTCCGTCTTGTCGTCGACGCCGATCAGTCCGGTCTTGGAGCGGATGGTGGCATTGCCCACCTTGGTGATAGGCAGAATGTCCCGCGTCAGTTGCTGCGCCCGCTTGGACACCGGCAAGGCATTGCGCCGCAGCCGGTCGATGAAATCGACCTGCTGCACCGGATCGATGCGCAGGTCGCCGGTAAGCCAGAAGCGATCGATGCCGCCGCCGATGTCATGGTTGCCGTAATCGAACGCGGCGAGATACTTCTGCATCCGCTCCTCGCCGATCCGACGCGCGATCTCCTGATAGACCGGCACGGCGGATGCGGCGATGGCGGAGCGCAAGGTGTGATCCTTGTTCCATTCGGGAATGAATCTGACGACGCCATCCCATTTGAACACGTCCTTGTCGGGATCGCCGACCACGCCGGTCTCCAGCGCAATCACCGAATTCGGAATCTTGAAAGTCGAAGCCGGCAGCATCGCCTCGCCGGAGCGCTCCGCATCGCTCGCGATCACGGTGTAGTCGTCGACCTTGTAGGCGACGAAAGTGCCCTGGGTGCCGTTGTCACTGAAGTGCTTGGCCAGGCTGTCCTGGATGACGTTCTTCATCGGCGCCACGGTCGCGGACGCACGTCTGCTCGCGGCAGCAAGCAGTCCCAAAGACAACGCAAGGGCATGACGACGATTGATCAAGGCTGTTCCCGGATACACCTGGATTTCAGATAATGCCCGTCAATACATCCGATATCTTGGTGAAAAGATGACGCTTTTGACGCCCGCTCACCTCACGCGGCCCGACAGCCGCAGCACGAAAATCAGCACTTCGGCCACGGCCTTGTAGAGTTCGGCGGGAATTTCGTCGCCAAGCTCCACATTGGACAATGCACCGGCCAGCGCCTCGTTTTCCTGGATCGGGATGTTGTTGGCCTTGGCGACCTCGATGATCTTGTCACCGAGCGAGCCCTTGCCCTTGGCGACAACGCGCGGCGCGCCCTGCTTGTCATAATGCAGCGCGACCGCAAGCGAACTGACCGGTTTCACGCTCATGTGGCACGATCCAGGAAATGCCCGGCGGGCGCCACCACGGCCGGCTGCGGCGGGGTGCCTTCGCCGATCACGATATCGCCGGGCTCGAGCTCGGCCTGGCGCAAGGCCTGGGTGAGCTGGACGGCATTGTCGCGCAACTGCATCGCGGTGGCGGGACGTTCCGCCCACATCCGCACCGACGTGGTCTCCCCGGTCAGCGTGACGATGGCATGCACGGGACCGGCGGGCTCGACATCGAGGGAAAAGCGCGCGCGCCAGACCCGATGCGCCGACGACGCGGACTTGCCGCCGCCATCACGCGAAATCTCGAACTGCGCCACCGCCGTTCCCTGTGGCGTGCTGAATGGAATCTCGAAATTCCAGCGCGGCACGCTGGGATCGATCCTCACGCCGGGCACGTCGGTGCGATCGGGCAGCGACGCGATCTGCAGCAGGGTCTGGCGGGCGATCGCGCCATCGGCATCATCGATCAGGCGGCGCACGGCCTCGACCGGCGTGGCATCGGAGGCAATCGATGGCGATGCCACCTGCTGCGGCGCAGGCGCCGCGCCGCGGAACGGTGGTGGCGGCATGTCGGTGCGCGCGAACCCCTCGTCAGCCATCGGAGCGCCACGCGCCGAGGTGATCACAGGTTCGATGATGAGTTTGCCGTCCACCATCCGCCGGATGGTCTCGATCATGCCTGCGGGCACCGCACCATCAGCGTCCTGCAGGATGTTCAAAGTGGCCGTAACAGCCGCGGCCCGCGCGCCGGGGCTTGTGGGCGGAGCTCCAGCGGTGAACATCTGGCCGCGGGCGTCAGAGGCGAAAAACTCCTCCGCCACCGGCAGCAGGGCTTTCGGCAGATACACTTCCTCGACATCGATATCGGGCACCAGCGAGGCGATGGCAGCAGGCTGTCCCGCGGTTTCGCGCGGCGCATTGCCTGCGGTCGTAGCGCTGGCTTGGGCCGGCGACGGCGCCGTCGCGGGCGCGGCCTGGTCGAGCCAGGTCGACAGGGTCTGGCGAAACACCACCAGCGCCGCCTTCAGATCCGGCATGCCGCCCTGCGTCAACGGAGATCCGGACGCCAGTGAGGTTTCCAAAAACAATCCCGAGTTCTGAAACGCCGATTTGATGTCGTCGCCCGTGAGGCTGGTGGTCAGTGCCGGGCGTGCGGCCAGCAATTGCTGGGCTGCCGCCTGCAGCGGCTCCGGCAGTGCATCGGAGGACGCGACTGCCGCGGCATTGGCGAACAGCGGCGACAACCCCGTCTGTTTCACGGCTGCGGCTTGCGCTGCCGCCGTCACCGCCAGCGCCTCAACCGGGGTCAGCGTCGGCGTCGGGGTGCCCACAGGGCGCGGAATTGCGATAGCGGAGAGATCGGTGGCGGCCGACATCACCGCGGCCGGGCGCGTGGCACCGCTGCCGTCTTCCGGCGAGATGATGGCGAGGCGAATGCCATCCGGCGTCTGCGACACCGCAAGTTTGAGCATCGCGCCCGGCTGGACGTCCACTTCCGACAGCACATCGATGGCCAGGCTCGCGATCGCGATCCGCACCAGACCCGCCTCGAGCACCTTCAGCACTCGCGCATCGATCACCGAACCCGGCTGCAGTACCAGATCTGGCGCGGCCTCCTGAGCGGCGATGACCGGAAAGACGGGATTGATCGATATCGGCATGCGGGGGGCCTCGTATGAGGCGAAGCTAGGCCCTCGTCGTTAATCCGCACTTAACCGAGGGAACCTCAAGCCCACACACCGGTGACAAAATCCCAAGAGATATTCCAAGCAATATCAGGCGTGTGCGACCAGCACCTTGGCCGCCGCATCAAAATCGACGCGACGCGCGGCACGCTTGCTCATCACCTCGTCGTCGGCGCCCCAGGTCTCGATATTCCAGTCCTCGTCGACATGGGCCGCGGTCCACACTGCATCCGCATCCAGCCTGCGATGCAGCAGCGCCAGCGCCAGCAGCGCCGAGCCGGTCAGCGTGGTCACGATGTGCAATGCGCCGAGACGCCAGGCGTCAGCGGGCATGGCGGCACGGGCGGCGGCGATGGCCTCCTCCGGCTGCTGCACATGCAGGATGCCCTGGGCGAGGATGAAATGCGCGCCCAGCGTCTCCGCCGCCCAGAACAGCACCGGATCCCAATGCTGCGCCTGCCGCGCCACCAGCGCTTCGGGGTGGTCGGCCCGATAGAACAGCTCATCGGAGCCGAAATATTTGGCGATGTCGTCGGCCACGTCCTGCGTACGGTCGGTGACGCCATCGATCACGCTATTGGCGAGGCGCGCCAGCGGCATCGACCTGGGATCGATAATGTCTGTCTGCGCCGCCCATTCGGCGGAGATTGCCGCCGCGATGTCGCGAACCGGCACCGCCAGCAGCCGCTTGCCCGGCGTCTTGAGAGTGCGGCCATCCAGCGTGACGACATAACCGTCCGCGGTCTCAGCAACATCGACACTGCTGTAGAACCGTTTGCGCCGCGGCCCGCGCGACGATTGACGCGCCGACTCGTTGGGATCGAGCGGTGATTTCCCCGCGACCTCATCGAACAACTCTCGCATCAGCTCGTCCCAGTTCGTTATTTAGTTGGCGCAGGCGCGTGAATACTCGGAACGCTCGTTCGGGCCAAGCCCCTGCGACGCCCCATAATCCAGGCAGCGCCCGACCCGATCGCTGAACGAGCCGCGCTGCTCGAGATTGGGCCGTGGCGTCCCAAGCGGCGCATTCATCTGGGGGATCGGCGCCACTTCGATCTTGGGCGGCGGAGGCGCCGGTGGAGGTGGCGGGAGCAGCGAGGGTGACGAGTTGGGCCCGATGATCTGCGCAACCGCATGGGGTGGTGCGGATACCACCACCGCCGTTACCACCAGCATGATCGCGACAAGCCGTTTCATACTCCAGATATCGGAACGGCCGCGCCGCATTGCAAGCTCACTCCTCCGGCGCATTCTCGATCGGATCGAACCGGTCGGCCTCCAGCCCCAGCAGGTTCCACGATTGCTGCATATGCGGCGGCAGCGGCGCGGTGGCATCGATAAAGCCGCCGCGGGGATGTGGGATCACGATGCGGCGCGCCAGCAGATGCAGCCGGTTCTGCAGCCCGCCGGGGAGTTCCCAGTTCTCCTTGTTGAAGTATTTGGGATCGCCCACGATGGCGTGATCGATATGGGCCATGTGAGCGCGCAACTGGTGGGTGCGTCCCGTCACCGGCTTCAGCGACACCCAGGCGAGCTTCTGCGCCGAGGTCTCCACCACGGCGTAATAAGTGACGGCGTGGCTCGCGCCTTCGTCGCCGTGCTCGGCGATGACCATCACGGAATCGTCTTCGCGCTCTTCCTTGGCCAAGAAGGTCGAGATCCGCCCCTGCTTCGGTTTCGGCACACCGGCGACCAGCGCCCAATAGATCTTGCGCGCGGAGCGATGCCGGAACGAGCCGGTCAGGGCCGACGCGGCAAAGCGGGTCTTGGCGATCAACAGGCAGCCCGACGTCTCCTTGTCGAGCCGGTGCACCAGCCGTGGCTTCTGCCCTTTGGAATCGCGCAGCACCTCGAGCATCTGGTCGACATGGCGCGTGGTGCCGGAACCGCCCTGCACTGCCAAGCCCGCCGGCTTGTTCAGCACCATGACGTCGGCGTCTTCGTACAACGTCATCGCCTTCAGCGCATCGCGGGTCTTCTGCTGCGCTTCGGACAATTCGCGGGCGGGCCCCTTCGGCGCATCGAGCTTCAACGGCGGAATGCGGACGCTCTGGCCCTCTTCAATACGGTCCTTGCTGTCGGCACGCTTGCCGTTGACCCGCAACTCGCCTTTGCGAACGATGCGCTGGATGTGGGAGAACGACAGCCCGGGAAACCGCGCCTCGAGAAAACGATCGACCCGCATGCCGTTTTCGTCGGCTGTCACGGTGACGGTCTGAACCTTGGTGGGCAGCGGCGGGGCATCCGGCTTTTCGACCGGTCGCACATCCACGTCGGGAAACGATCTGGGGGTAAAGGGTTTGTCGGCGCCCGAACGCGGCGAGAAGCCGGGCTTCGAGGCACCCGGCCGCGATCCACCCGGTTTTGATCCGAATTTCGATGCGCCGGAACGCGCCGGCGGCTTGCCCTTCGGGCGCTCATCCCGGAAGCGGTCGCCCGCGGGAACTCTCGATTTTTGCAACGGTCGTTTGACGCGACGGCTCATGATGTCTGCCTGGTCCAGCTCTTGCCACAGGGCCCCGGAGTCGCACTGCGGCCGTTCCGGGGCGTGAGGTTATGGCCTAGCCCAAAAGGAGCCCAGGGTCACGGTCAAATCGTTGCAAATGAAAGATTTTTTGCCGCATTCCAGCGGCAAAGCCGCCCGAGCCTCGATCATTCAGCGGCTTGCGATATACGCATTTTCAGCTGCATCTGGCCTCACGGCGAACCCACGCCAGATCGTCAGTGACGTTTGCGGGATTGGAAAGTTTGGCAGCCTCTGCCGCCGCCGTGCAGGCCGCGACATGATCTCCGTTGTGGACCCGCGCAATGGCCAGATTTGACCACGCATCGCCAAATGCGGGCACATCCTTGACGGCCTGCTCCAGCACAGGTTGGGCATCGCGGGGGCGTTTCACCATCAGGAGAAACCGCCCATAGTCCGCATTCACCGTATTCAATGGCGCGGGCTGGTTTCGGGCAATCTGAAACAGCTCTTCGGAAAACGCGGCATCGTCGAAGCGGGCGGCGACGACAATGGCAAAGCCGTGGAAGACTTCGCTCTGCTCCGGCGCCAGCAGAAACGCCTGGTTGAACCGCTTGGCTGCTTCGGGAATGTTTCCTGCGGCAATCGCGCGCCAGGCGCGAGAGGTCGTCTCATCAAAAGCATTCTTGCGCGAGCCGGAAGCCTTGACCACGGAGGATACAAAGGCTTCGTCGGCTTCACGCAAGGACGCCGACTTTTCAGCGAATCCAAAAAACGGCTGCTCGTTGAACGGGGCTTGAAAAGTCCGCTTCGTGACTTTCACCCCTGGCGCAACCTCAACCGTTTCGGCAGCCGCCGAGCAAAGCTGCAAAACCAGTCCGACCGTGATCGCGCATGCAAACAACACCACCGCACTGGCGGTGCCCCGACGAACACCCCCAGCCATATCCGTCGCCTCCTGCCCTATCTCCGCTGCGCGCGCAGCTTGGCCCAGTAATCCAGCCGTTTCCGGATCTCGCGTTCGAAACCGCGGTCCGGCGGATCGTAAAACGTCTGCCGGCCCAGTTCCTCCGGAAAATAATCCTGTCCGGAAAATGCGTCCGGCGCATCATGGTCGTACTGATAACCGCCGCCGTAGCCTTCCGACTTCATCAGCTTGGTCGGCGAGTTGAGGATATGTTTCGGCGGCAGCAGCGAGCCCGCTTCTTTCGCGGTGCGCATCGCGGCACCGAACGCCATGTAAGCCGCGTTGGATTTCGGCGCGGTGGCGAGATAAATCACCGCTTGCGCGATCGCCAGCTCGCCTTCGGGACTGCCGAGAAAATCGTAGGTATCTTTGGCGGCGTTGCAGATCACCAGCGCCTGCGGGTCCGCGAGGCCGATGTCTTCGATCGCCATGCGCACCACGCGGCGCGCGAGAAACAGCGGATCCTCGCCGGCATCCAGCATGCGCGCGAGATAATACAGCGCCGCGTCCGGATCGGAGCCGCGCACCGATTTGTGCAGGGCCGAGATCAGATTGTAATGGCCGTCGGCGGACTTGTCGTAGATCGGCGCGCGGCGCTGCAGGATGGTCTGCAACTGCTCGGCATTGAACACCTCGTCCGCCCGCGCCGAACGCCAGACCTCTTCGGCCAGCGTCAGCGACGCGCGACCGTCACCGTCCGCCATCCGCACCAGCACGGCGCGCGCCTCGTCATCCAGTGGCAGCTGCCTGCCCTCGACCTGCTCGGCGCGCGCGAACAGTTTTTCCACCGCGGCTGTATCGAGCGAGCGGAACACCAGCACCCGCGCCCGCGACAGCAGAGCGGCGTTGAGCTCGAACGACGGGTTTTCCGTGGTGGCGCCGACCAGCACCACGGTGCCGTCTTCCATCACCGGCAGAAAGGAGTCTTGCTGTGCGCGATTGAAACGATGCACCTCGTCGACAAACAGCAGCGTGCCCTTGCCGGTTTCGCGGCGGGCACGCGCGGCGTCGAACACTTTCTTCAGGTCGGCGACACCAGAAAACACCGCCGAGATCTGCTCGAAATGCAGCTCCGTCGCATCCGCCAGCAGCCGCGCCACGGTGGTCTTGCCAGTGCCCGGTGGGCCCCAGAACACCAGCGAGCCCAGCGTGCGCGTCTCCAGCATGCGCGTCAGCGCGCCGTCGGGCCCCAGGATGTGATCCTGTCCGACCACGTCGGACAGCGTGCGCGGACGCAGCTTGTCCGGCAGCGGATGCGGCGCATCATGCTCGAGGCCGGCAGCGGCGAATAGCGACGGCGATGACTGCGGTCGTTTCGGGCTCATCCGCCGAGCACGACCGACAGCTGCTGGCCGCCACGCACCACGGTGATGCGCCAGAGACGGCTGGGTTCTCGGGTCACCCGCTCCAGGTCGCCGGTCTTGGCGATCTTCTGGCCATTGACCGCACTGATGATATCGCCCTTCTGGAAACCGACATTGGAGGCCAGACCGTCGGCAATCTCGGTGATGATCACGCCCTCCGCGCTGCTGTCGAGATGCAGCTCTTCCGCCAGCGCTGGCGAGATGTTTGCGACTTTTGCGCCCTGGAACGGCGAGCGCGACGTGATGGTGACTTCGTCGCGTCCGGTGTCGGGCGCGACCTCGAGCGGGATCGCCAGCTTGACGGTCTTGCCCGCGCGCTGCACCTCGACCGCGGCGTTGCCGCCGAACGGACGGGTCGCGAACCGATAGTCGAACGCATTGGGATCGTCGATCACCTGACCGTCGATCGACATGATCAGATCGGACAGCTTCAGCCCAGCGCGCGCCGCCGGACTGCCGGTGACCACACTTGCCACCAGCGCACCGGTCGGCCGCGGCAGCCCGAGGGTCTCGGCAATCTCCGGCGTGACAGCCTGCAGCCGCGCGCCGAGCCAGGGACGCTTCACCGCGTTGCCGCCACTCTTGGCGGACGCCACCACCACGCGCACCATGTTGGCGGGAATGGCGAAGCCGATGCCCTGCGAGCCACCGGAGCGGGAGAAGATCGCGGTGTTGATGCCGACCAGCTTGCCGGTCATGTCGACCAGCGCACCGCCCGAGTTGCCGGGATTGATCGCCGCATCGGTCTGGATGAAGAATTGATAGTCGGTGATGCCGACCTGGGTGCGCGCCAACGCCGACACGATACCATGGGTCACGGTCTGGCCGACGCCGAACGGGTTGCCGATCGCCAGCACCACGTCGCCAACCAGCAGCTCATCTGAATTCGCGAAATCGAGGGTAGGAAAACGTTCCTTGCTGTCCTTGATCCGCAACACCGCCAGATCGCTGCGGCTGTCCTTCAGGATGATCTCGGCCTCAAACTCGCGCTTGTCGGCGAGCGACACCTTCACCTGGTCGGCCCCCTCGACCACGTGATTGTTGGTCACCACGAGGCCAGAGGAATCGACCATGACGCCGGAGCCAAGCGAGCGCTGCATCTGCTCGGGCTGCTGTCCCGGCGCACCGAAAAAGCGACGGAAGATCGGATCGTCCAGCAACGGATTGCGATTCTGAATCACCTTCGCCGCGTACACATTTACCACCGCCGGCTGCACCCGCTGTACGATCGGCGCGTAGGACAGACGCAGCTGGCTGGCCGAATTGGGCACGATTCGATCCTGCGCGTGAGCAGGGCTCGCGGCCGCCATCAACCCAAACAGAAACGCAGTAACAATTGGAGATAATCGAGGCATGGGGTCTTCCTGCAACACTTCGGGCTTCCTAGAATTTTGTGCTCGCCGCCCGGAAATCTAGACATCAAAATCCCCCGATTCGAGGGGAAAATGACATAAATTTTTCTCCGGGACGGGGGCCGCGCGTCATAAAAGTCGGGGCCACCTTTCGAGCGACGTGCGGCAGCGCTGCCATGCACGATAGCTCAGAAAAACTGTCAAACAAATGGCTTAAGCAAGGCATGGGGTGCGCTGTGGGGCAAACCAAAGGCGCGGCGGGAGTTGATCCTGTCGACGTCATCAGACACTGACAATCCATGGCGTACTGGGTGATGCGTTCGGCCGATCCGGGAGGGCGGCAGGCGGCATCCCCATAATCTTTACAGGGGTACGTCATGACCAAACGACTTTATATCAACACGATGAAGAGCCTCGCGCTCGGCACTGCGGCGGGTCTCGTCGCACTGACCGGCGCCCAGGCAGCCGACCTTCCCGTCAAGGCCAAGGCGGTCGAATACGTGAAGATCTGCTCGATTTACGGCGCGGGCTTCTACTACATTCCGGGCACCGACACCTGCGTCCGCATCGGCGGCGCGCTGCGTGCGGGCACCTCGTTCAACGGCGGCGTCTGGGGCGTTCCGTTCTACCAGGGCGGCACCGGCGGCGCGAACTCGTTCAACCGTAACTACTTCACCACCCGTTCGCGGTTCACGCTGTTCCTCGACACCCGCACCGCCACCGAATACGGCGTTGTTCGTACCTACGCCAACATGCTGTTCGACTTCTCGCAGGGCCGCGAGAACATCGCCGGCGGCTTCGTCGAGAACGACTTCATCTTCATCCAGTTCGCCGGCTTCACCTTTGGTAAGGCGGTGTCGCAGTTCGATCCGCAGTGGACACTGTCCAAGCCGATCATCAGCACCAGCGGCTTCTTCTCCGGTTCGTACGACGCCAGCGGCATTCCGCAGTTGTCCTACACCGCGGAATTCGGCAACGGCGTGTCGGCCAGCCTTTCGCTGGAAGACGCCCAGCCCTATCGTTCGGCTGGCGTCGCTAACACCTCGCTGACCGGCGGCAGCGCGCTGCTCGGCCCGTTCGGCTCGGCGACCACCGGTTACGGCACCACGGCCAACACCTTCCAGGGCAATGCCCAGGGCGGCGACCACGTGCCGGATATCGTTGCCAACCTGCGCCTCGACCAGGCCTGGGGCTCGCTGCATGTCGGTGCCGCCGCGCACGAAGTGCACGGCACCTACTACACCCCGACCACCAGCGACTCGGGCAAGCCGGAGTCGACCTGGGGTTACGCTGTCATCGGCGCGTTCGAACTCAAGAACCTGCCGACCGGCGTGGGCGACAGCTTGAAGGTGCAGGCCACCTTCGCCAACGGCGCGGCCAAGTATGTGTTCGGCGGCACCTGGGACTCCGCTGGTGCGGGCCGTCTCGCCAGGCTCAACGGCAATGGCATGGCATTCGGTTACGTGCTTGACGGCGTCTATGGCAACGGCACGTCGATCAGCAAGAGCACGGCCTGGGAAGTCAGCGCGTTCTACGAGCACTACTGGAACCCGCAGTGGCGCACTTCGGTGTTCGGCTCGTACAGCAACATCGACTACGGCTCCAGCGGCAACGCTCTGCTGCTCTCGGCAGCCAACGGCGGTCGGCTGAGCACCGGCACCACGAACGCGTCGGGCTCGTTCGAGTTTGGCGTGCTTCAGGTCGGTACCCGTACTGCTTGGGATCCGGTCAAGAACCTCACCTTCGCGGTGGAGTTCGACTACACCCGGCTCGACCAGAACCTGGTTGGTACGTTCACCAACACTGCAGCTGGAACGCCCTCGGGCATCGCAGCCGGAACGCAGTTCCAGCTCAGGGACCAGAACATCTACTCTGGCCACGCTCAGGTGACTCGCAGCTTCTGATCGTCAACAAACACCGCGAGAGCGGAGCGAATCTTTGTTGACCTCCATGGACCTCCGGCGTGCCCCGCCGGAGGTCTTTTTTTGTCAGTGTCTTCTCTTGTTTGTTTGTGCCCCGCTTTTTGTGCGCTGCAAGAGTCACCCCATGTCAGTCGCGTGACATCGATTTCGCAACTGCGTGAGGTGGCCTCATACCTTCGATGCGAGACCTAAAAGTCACGGCGTAGCTTTTTCAACCTGCCTGACCGCCCTCAGCACGCCTGCTCCAGCGACAGGTGGTATAAATTGTCGCACCAAGCGGGAGGGCATGTCCGCAGGATTCATCAAGGGCAAGTCATGACCAAACGTCTATCCATCAGCACCGTCAGCAAAACACTCACCAGCCTCGCGCTCGGCACCGCAGCCGGCGTCGTTGCACTGACCTCGGCGCAAGCCGCCGATCTTCCGGTCAAAGCCAAGGCTGTCGAGTACGTCAAAATCTGTTCGCTGTACGGCGCAGGCTTCTACTACATCCCGGGCACCGACACCTGCATCCGCATCGGCGGCGCCATCCGCATCGGCACCACCCTCAACGGCAATCCATGGGACGTGCCGCTCTTCCAGGGCGGCACCGGTGGCGCGAATTCCTACAACCGCAACTATTTCGGCGCCCGTGAGCGCGCTTATCTGAACCTCGATACCCGTACCCAGACCGAATATGGCGTGCTCAGGACCTACGCCAGCCTGCTGTTCGACTTCTCGCAGGGCCGCGAGAATATCGCCGGTGGCTTTGTCGAGAACGACTTCCTGTTCATCCAGTTCGCAGGCTTCACCTTCGGCAAGGCGGTGTCGCAGTTCGATCCGCAGTGGGCGCTGGCGAAGCCGATCATCGGCACGACCACCGGCGGCTTGTCCGGCTCGCACAACGACACCGGTATTCCACAATTGTCCTACACCGCGGAGTTCGGCAACGGCGTGTCAGGCACGCTCTCGCTCGAGGATGCGCAGCCCTATCGCTCGGCCGGCGTCGTCAACACCTCGCTGACCGGCGCCAACGCCCTGCTTGGACCGTTTGGTGGCGCGACCACCGGTTACGGCACCTCGTCCAATACTTTCCAGGGCAACGCCCAGAGCGGTGATCATGTGCCCGATATCGTCGCCAACCTGCGGCTCGACCAATCCTGGGGCACGCTGCACCTCGGTGCGGCCGCCCATGAAGTGCACGGCACCTACTACACCCCCACGACCAGCGACTCGGGCAAGCCGGATTCGACCTGGGGCTTCGCGGTCACGGGCGCGTTCGAGCTGAAGAATCTGCCGACCGGCGCGGGCGACAGCTTGAAGGTCGTCGGCGCGTTCGCCAACGGCGCGGCCAAGTACGTGTTCGGCGGCAGCTGGGATTCATCCGGTGCCGGTCGCCTCGCCAAGCTCGGCGATGGAGGCATGGGCTTCGGCTACATCCTGGACGGCGTCTACGGCAACGGCACCAGCATCGAGAAGAGCGATGCGTGGCAGGTGGCCGCGTTCTACGAGCACTACTGGACTCCGCAGTGGCGGACGTCGTTGTTCGGCTCGTACAGCCACATCGGTTATGGCTCCGGCGGCAACTCGCTGCTGCTGACTGCGGCCAATGCTGGGCGGCTGAGCACGGGCTTCACCAACGCCACCGGCAGCTTCGATCTGGCGCTGGCGGAAGTCGGCACCCGGACGGCCTGGACTCCCGTGAAGGACCTGACGCTGGCGGCCGAATTCACCTATGTCAGGATGGACCAGCATCTGAACGGCACCTTCACCTCGACGGGCACCTCAATCCCCGGCGTTGCCGCGGGAACCCAGTTCCAGCTCAAGGACCAGAACCTGTTTCAGGGCGCGGTCGAGATCCGTCGCAACTTCTGACGCATAAACGAGCCAACGACGCCATCAGGGCCTCCGGCACGCGCCGGAGGCCCTTTTGTATTGCGCGTTGGTCAATCGGTTCCGGCGGATCGTATCACGTGGTGTACTATCTCCCACCGCGGACCGTACTTGCATTTGCTGCCCCACACCGACAACTACCGCACCAGGACGGCTGATCGCCGTCGATCGCAACGGAGACACGTGGATGAAGGCCGTCGGCTACACCAAATCACGTCCGATCGATGCGGCGGATGCCCTGATCGATTTCGAAACCACCAAACCCGATCCGAAGGGGCGCGACATCCGCGTCGCGGTGAAGGCGATTTCGGTGAACCCGGTCGACACCAAGGTGCGTATGCGGGCGGCGCCGCCGGCGGGCGAAACCAAGATCCTCGGCTTCGACGCCGCCGGCGTTGTCGACGCGGTCGGGCCCGACGTCACGCTGTTCAAGGCTGGCGACGAGGTCTATTACGCCGGCTCGATCCAGCGACAAGGCACCAATTCCGAATATCATCTGGTCGACGAGCGCATCGTCGGACGCAAGCCGAAGTCGCTGTCGTTCGCACAGGCCGCGGCCCTCCCCCTCACCTCCATCACCGCGTGGGAGCTCCTGTTCGACCGGCTGGATGTGCAGCCCGGCAAGAGCATCGATCCGCGCACGCTGCTGATCGTCGGCGGCGCCGGCGGCGTCGGCTCGATCATGATTCAACTGGCGCGCCGCCTCACTGGCCTTGCCGTGGTCGCCACCGCGTCGCGACCGGAATCGACCAAATGGTGCCTCGACCTCGGCGCGCACGCGGTGATCGATCACACCCAGCCGCTGAAGGAGCAGATCGAAAAGCTGAAACTGCCGCCGGTGCGGCTGATCGCGAGCCTGACCGGCACCGAACAACATTTCCCGGCACTGGCCGACATCCTGTCGCCGCAAGGCAAATTCGGACTGATCGACGATCCGGCAACGCTGAACGTCTCCCTGCTCAAGAGCAAAGCGTGCTCGCTGCACTGGGAATCGATGTTCACGCGATCCTCATTCCAGACCTCCGACATGATCGCGCAGCATCGCCTCCTCAACGATGTCGGCAACCTGATCGACAACGGCGTGCTGCGTACCACCCTCGACAAGGTGATGGGCAAGATCAATGCCGAGAATCTCAAGCGCGCCCACGCTGCGATCGAGAGCGGCCGCTCCACCGGCAAGCTGGTGCTGGAAGGCTGGTAGGCGCTCTTGTCGGGCGGATCAGCCGGAGCGCTATCCGCCCTACGATCTGAACGTGCATTGCGCCTGTCATCGACAGAAGAGAGCGTCGCTCTCTTCTGCTTGCGTGATCGCCCTCAATCGCGCCGGCAGCGTGCGCAGGAAGGCCACCAGCGCGCTCTGATCCTGCGGCGTCATGTGCGCGTAGGCGGCATAGGCCATCGGCGGTTTCAGCTTGCGTCCATCGCGCGAGATTCCCTGCGTCACGGCGCGCTTGATTTCGTCGTCGCTCCAGCCGCCGAGACCCTTGGTCGGATGCGACGTGAGATTGGCGGAGATTGATTCTCCGAACGGACCTTTGAAGACCGTGCCGCCGCGCCCTGCCTTGGTGAAGTCGTGGCCGGTTTCGCCCGACGGCGTATGGCATTCCAGGCAATGCGCGATGGCCGCCAGATAACGGCCGTGCTGGACCCGATCGGCCATGTCGGCCTCGGTCATCGCCTGTCCCGCGTATGGCGCGACCTCTTGCGGTGACCTGGCCCGGTATTCGGGCGCCGGCGTCTCGCGATGCACCGCGGGTATCGAGCGCAGATAGGCGACCAGCGCATCGAGATCGCGCGCCGTCAAAACCGTGTAGAAGATATTGGGCATGATCGGCGCGACCGGCACGCCGTTGGGGCGAACACCGGTGCGCAGGAATGTCTTGAAATCGGCATCGCTCCAACTGCCGATGCCGGTCTCCTTGTCGGGAGTGATGTTCGATCCGGTGACCTTGAACCGCGGCTCGTCAAACGTGCGGCCGCCGGACAACAGCCTGGAAAGATCCGGACCATTCGGCCCGAACGGTGTGTGGCAGTTATTGCAAGCCATTACCGCGTTGACGAGATAAGCGCCCCGTTCGACCAGTGTCTGTGCGCCCGCGGCCGACGCTGCCAGCGTCAGAACGGCCGCTATCAATGCTCTCATGCCTTCGCCCCCTCTTTGAACCCCGGCGGCGATGGAACCAGAGAATCATGGGAGGCAGAAGCACTTTCAGCGGCGTGGTGAACCGCCGTTCACCACACTCGGACGGCGATGCCAGACCGTCCGAGAGCGGCGTATCAGGCGATGGTCTGGACGATGCCACCTTCGACACGCAGCGCGGCGCCGTTGGTGGCAGAGGCCTCCCGCGAGCTAACATAGACAACCATGTTGGCGATCTCGTCGACACTGGCGAAACGCTGCAGCAGCGAGCTCGGCCGGTGCTGCTTGACGAACGACGCCGCAGCTTGTTCCACGGATTGTCCGTTCTGCCGGGCCAAATCCGCTACGAAGGTTTCGACCCCTTCCGACATGGTCGGCCCGGGCAGCACCGAGTTGACGGTGACGGCGGTGCCGGCCGTCAGTTCGGCGAGGCCGCGCGAAATTGCGAGCTGCGCAGTCTTGCTCGTGCCGTAGTGGATCATTTCGGTCGGAATGTTCAGTCCTGATTCCGAGGAGACAAAGACGATGCGGCCCCAGTTGCGTTTCAGCATGCCCTGCATGTAGGCGCGCGACAGCCGCACACCCGACATCACGTTGACCTCGAAGAAACGGGTCCAGTCTTCGTCGGGAATATCGAAGAAGTCTTTCGGCTCGAAGATGCCGGCATTGTTGATCAGGATGTCGGTCTGCGGCAGCGCGGCGACGAGGGCCTTGCATCCCGCCGCTGTCGAAACGTCAGCGGCGACGCCCCTGACCTTGCTCCCGGGCACCGCCTTGGCGATCGACGCAACCGCCGCATCGACGTTGGGCTGGCTGCGGCCGTTGACCACGACCTCGGCCCCGGTTGCGGCAAGTCCCCTGGCAATGGCATGGCCGATGCCGGCAGTGGACCCAGTAACCAGCGCGGTCTTGCCCGATAGGTCGATTTTCATCTGCGTTGCTCCTGCTGCGATCGCTCTGATATCGGGTGGCGCCCGATCCAAAACAACCCGCCCTTACAGGCCGTGACGGCGCGCCCGGAGCCCAGACAACAAAAAAGCGGCGCCGAAGAAGCGCCGCTTTTGAAATCTCTCAGACCTTGAGGCCGCTTACGCCGCCTCTTCGGTCTTCTCCTGCACCGGACCGGAGTCCTTGCCCTTGGCATCGACGTCGCGATCGACGAACTCGATCACCGCCATCGCGGCGTTGTCGCCGTAGCGGAAACCGGCCTTGATGATGCGCGTATAACCGCCCTGGCGGTCCTTGTAGCGCGGCGCCAGCACGTCAAACAGCTTCTTGGCCTGATCGACATCGCGAATTTCGCCGATCGCCTGGCGACGCAGCGCGAGCCCGCCACGCTTGCCGAGCGTGATCAGCTTCTCGACGATCGGACGCAGTTCCTTCGCCTTCGGCAGCGTCGTGACGATCTGCTCGTGCTTGATCAGCGCTGCGGACATATTGGCAAACATCGCGCGCCGATGTTCGGCGGTGCGGTTAAGTTTGCGGTGAACCTTGCCGTGACGCATTGATCTATTCCTTCTTCAATTCTGCCACGACGGTTCGTCGGACAAGTTTCCCAGGTGGGCTTCCTGCGTTCGCCCAATGATTCCGGAGACGCGCTCACGCGACCCCGGATCACAAGCTCAGTTCAGTAGTGATCTTCGAAGCGCTTGGCCAGTTCGTCGATATTCTCCGGCGGCCAACCGGGCACTTCCATGCCGAGGTGCAGGCCCATCTGAGCCAGCACTTCCTTGATTTCGTTCAGCGACTTGCGGCCGAAGTTCGGGGTACGAAGCATTTCCGCTTCCGACTTCTGCACGAGGTCACCGATGTAGACGATGTTGTCGTTCTTCAGGCAGTTGGCAGAACGCACCGACAGCTCGAGCTCGTCGACCTTCTTGAGGAACGCCGGGTTGAACGCGAGATCCGGAATGACCTCGGCGGCCACTTCCTTACGAGGCTCTTCGAAGTTGACGAAGACGTTGAGCTGGTCCTGCAGAATGCGAGCGGCATAGGCCAGCGAGTCGTCCGGTGTAATCGCGCCGTTGGTCTCGATCGTCAAAGTCAGCTTGTCGTAGTCGAGAATCTGGCCTTCGCGGGTATTCTCGACCTTGTACGACACCTTGCGCACCGGCGAGAACAGGCTGTCGACCGGAATCAGGCCGATCGGCGCGTCCTCGGGACGGTTGCGCTCGGCGGCGACATAGCCCTTGCCCGAGTTGACCGTGAACTCCATGCGGATCTCGGCGCCGTCGTCGAGGGTGCAGAGCTGCAGGTCGGGGTTGAGCACAACCACGTCGCCGACGGTTTGGATATCACCGGCAGTGACGGCACCCGGGCCCTGCTTCTTCACGATCATGCGCTTGGGGCCTTCGCCCTGCATCTTGATCGAGATGTCCTTGATGTTGAGGACGATGTCGGTCACGTCCTCGCGCACGCCGGGGATCGAGGAGAACTCGTGCAGCACGCCGTCGATGTGCACCGACTGAACCGCTGCACCCTGCAGCGAGGACAGCAGGATGCGGCGCAGCGCATTGCCCAGCGTCTGACCGAAGCCACGCTCAAGCGGTTCGGCAACGACGGTAGCGACACGCGTCGGGTCAGTGCCCGGTGTGACCTGCAGCTTGTTCGGTCGAATAAGCTCTTGCCAATTTTTCTGGATCGTCACTTTTTTTCACCCATGCCGTCTGAATTACCGGCGTTGGAGATCGCGGATCAGTCCGCGCAACAAATTGTCCCAAAAGCAGTGCGGGCGGCCATCATGCCGCCCGTAACAAAAATCAAACGCGACGGCGCTTACGCGGACGGCAGCCGTTGTGCGGGATCGTGGTCACGTCACGGATCGAGGTGACGGTGAAGCCCGCGGCCTGCAGCGCACGAAGCGCCGACTCACGACCCGAACCGGGACCTGCAACCTCAACCTCAAGGGTGCGCATGCCGTGTTCCTGCGCCTTCTTCGAGACGTCTTCGGCGGCAACCTGCGCCGCATACGGTGTCGACTTGCGCGAGCCCTTGAAACCCATGGTGCCGGCCGAGGACCAGGCAATCGTGTTGCCCTGCGCGTCGGTGATGGTGATGGTCGTGTTGTTGAACGACGAATTCACGTGCGCGATGCCGGAGGCAATGTTCTTGCGTTCACGACGGCGAACGCGAGTGGCTTCTTTACCCATCTTCTCTTCCTTCAAGCGCATCCGTGATTCCGGATGCTGGGGAATTTCAAACTATTAATCCGGCCACGCGGTATGCGTGGCCGGTGCGTATCTGGACGGCTATGCCGCCGATTACTTCTTCTTGCCGGCGATCGCCTTCGCCGGACCCTTGCGGGTGCGGGCGTTGGTGTGCGTGCGCTGACCGCGGACCGGAAGGCCACGGCGATGGCGCAGGCCGCGATAGCAGCCGAGATCCATCAGACGCTTGATGTTGATGCCGACTTCACGGCGCAGATCGCCCTCGACGAGATAGTCGCGGTCGATTACTTCGCGGATCTGCAGGACCTCAGCATCGCTCAACTGCGCGACGCGGCGGTCCACCGGGATCTTGGTCTTTTCCAGGATCTCGGCCGCATTCCTCTGGCCAATGCCATGGATATACTGAAGCGCGATCAGCACGCGCTTGTTGGTCGGGATATTCACGCCGGCAATACGGGCCACGGTCTTCACTCCTGTTACCGACCGCTCACGGCCGGTTTTCGTTTTGTCGGGCGGTGTTTACAAACGCAAACACGACGCCCTCCCCTGGATCTCTTCGGGGCCCGGCATCGTTAGAAACGTATCCGACTGGATGCGGGCTGTATTAAAGGACTCAACGTCGTTTCGTCAACCTTTTGGCCGCCTTGGCGGGCTGTTTCGTACGCTTTTTTGCGGCCTTTTTCGCGGTGGAACCCGCGCGTTTGGCCCCTTTGAGCGTCTTCCTAGCCGTCGTCTTGGCGCCCTTTTTAGCGGTATCCCGGAACGCCGCCTTCTTGGCAGCCTTGCCAGCCGTCGTGGCAGCCTTTGTGGGAGCCCTCTTGGCGGTCGCCTTGGCGCCAGTGGCCTGCTTTTTGGCGGCGGCTGGGGCTCTTACGGCCGTTTTTGAGGCCTTTTTCGCTACCTTTGAGGTGTTGCTCGATCCCTTGGGCTTCCGGGCGGTCGATTTCGCCCGCTTTTCGGCGGCCTCGATGGCCAACAGCAGCCGTTCGATCTCCTTGGTGACCTCGTCGATGGTCATCATGCCATCGATGGTCAGGAGCTTCCGGCGCTCGGAATAATAGTGCACCAGCGGCTCAGTCTGGGTGCGGTAGGCCGCGAGACGCTTTGACAGCACCTCCGGCGTATCGTCGATTCGAACTGTCTCGCCACGGGCTTCCATCTGCGCCACCCGCGCCTCGACCCGCTGCAGCAGCGCGCTTTCATTGACCCGCAGCTCGACCACCGCGTCGAGCTTCAGGCCCCGCTCCTGCAGCAGCTGGTCCAGCGCCTCGGCCTGCGGCACGGTGCGCGGAAACCCATCCAGAATGAATCCCTTCGCCGCATCCGGCTCCGCGATCCGATCAGCGATGATGCCGATCACGACCTCATCCGGGACGAGGCCGCCGGCGGCCATGATGTCCTTGGCCTTGAGCCCGATCGGCGTGGCGGCGGCGACGGCCGCGCGCAACATATCGCCAGTAGACAACGGAACAATGCCGTAACGTTCAACGAGAAGCTTCGCCTGTGTTCCCTTGCCCGCCCCCGGCGGCCCGAGAAGGATAAGTCTCATCGACGACGGCCCCTCAATTTCGATTTCTTGATCAGCCCTTCATACTGATGGGCCAGCAAATAGCCCTGCACCTGGGCCACCGTATCCATCGTCACGCTGACCACGATCAGCAACGAAGTGCCGCCGAAGTAGAACGGCACCGATGCGTAGGAAATCAGGATTTCCGGGATCAGACAGACGATCGCCAGATAGATAGCGCCGAGCACCGTGATTCGCGACAGAACATAGTCGATGTATTCGGCGGTGCGCTCGCCCGGACGAATGCCGGGAATGAATCCACCGTGCTTCTTGAGATTGTCGGCCGTCTCGGTCGGGTTGAACACGATTGCGGTGTAGAAGAACGCGAAGAACACGATCAGCGCGAGATAGAGCACCAGGAACAACGGCCGGCCGTGGCCGAGCTGCGTGTTGAGCCACTGAAACCACTCCGGCCCCTTGCCGGCATTGAAGTTCGCAACCGTGGTCGGCAACAGCAGCAGCGACGAGGCGAAGATCGGCGGAATCACGCCGGAGGTGTTGAGCTTCAACGGAAGATGCGAGGACTGGCCCTCGAACATCTTGTTGCCGACCTGGCGCTTCGGATACTGAATCAAAAGGCGGCGCTGCGCGCGCTCCATGAACACGATGAAGGCGATCACGACCACCGCCATGATGATGATCAGCAGGATGATGCCGGTCGAGAGCGCGCCCTGACGTCCAAGCTCAAGAGTCCCGGCGATCGCCGACGGCAGTTCGGCGACAATGCCCGACAAGATGATCAGCGAGATGCCGTTGCCAATGCCGCGCGAGGTAATCTGCTCGCCGAGCCACATCAGGAACATGGTGCCGCCGGTCAGCGTGATCGCGGTCGAGATCCGGAAGAACATGCCGGGATCGCTGACCACATTGCCCGCGCCTTCGAGGCCGACGGCGATGCCGTAGGACTGGAACGCGGCGAGGATCACGGTGAGATAGCGGGTGTACTGATTAAGTGTCTTGCGGCCGGCCTCGCCCTCTTTCTTGAGGGCCTCGAGCTGCGGCGACACCGTCGTCAACAGCTGGATGATGATCGACGCCGAGATGTACGGCATGATGTTCAGCGCGAAGATCGCCATGCGGTGGATGCCGCCGCCGGCGAACATGTTAAACATGCCGAGAATGCCGCCCTGCTGAGTGCGGAACACCTGCTCCCAGATCGCGGGATCGATACCGGGCAGCGGAATGTAAGTGCCGAGCCGATAAACAAGTAGCGCACCCAGGGTAAACCAGATGCGCTTCTTCAGTTCGTCGGCCTTTGCCAGCGCCGAAAAGTTCAGATTGGCCGCGAGTTGTTCCGCTGCAGAGACCATTTGTGTTGCCTTATTCCCGCGTTCCGCGCCCCTCTGACCACGACGCCCCGCGCAGGCGGGGCATCCAGTCGGCACCGGACCTTATATGGGTCGCGGCTTGCCGGAAATCCATCATCCGCGCAGCAGCAGAACGCCCGCTGACGCGAGCGGTGCTGTGAAGATTACGACGCCTTCTGCTCGCCCTCGGGCTCTTTCGGCGCCAGGATCTTGACCGATCCGCCGGCCTTCTCGACCGCAGCCACGGCAGACTTCGATGCACCGTGAACTTCAACGGTGATCTTTGCCTTGATTTCGCCACGACCCAGCAGCCGCACGCCATCGCGCGCGCGGCGCAGCACGCCCGCCTTCACCAAGGCCTCGGCGTTGACCGTTTCCTTGATGTCGATCTTCTTCGAATCGATCGCATCCTGGAGGCGATCAAGATTGATCTCTACCAGGTCCAGCCGGAAGATGTTGTTGAATCCGCGCTTCGGCAGACGGCGATGCAGCGGCATCTGGCCGCCTTCAAAGCCCTTGATGCGCACACCGGTACGCGCGGTCTGGCCCTTGCCGCCGCGGCCCGAGGTCTTGCCCTTGCCGGAACCAATGCCGCGGCCGAGCCGCATGCGCTTCTTGCGCGAGCCGGGATTATCGGCGAGATCGCTGAGCTTCATCGCCCTGTCTCCTTACTTCTCGTCGACGACGCGAACGAGGTGCTGAACCTTTGCGATCATGCCACGAACCGAAGGCGTATCCTCCAGCTCATTGACGCGACCGATCTTGTTGAGACCGAGGCCGATCAGCGTCCCGCGCTGATCCGCCTGGCGGCGGATCGCGCTGCCAACCTGCTCGATCTTGATGGTCTTTGCGGCCTTGGCCATTGTCTCAAACTCCAATCAGGCGCGAATTAGTCCGCGGCCGCTTCAGCATCGCCGCCGACGCGGCGCGACTGCAGAACCGAAACCTTGAGATTGCGGCGCGAAGCAACCGAACGCGGCGAATCCTGGTGCTTCAGCGCGTCGAAGGTGGCGCGAACCATGTTGTAGGGGTTCGACGAACCGATCGACTTCGCCACCACGTCCTGGACGCCGAGGCTCTCGAACACGGCACGCATCGGGCCGCCGGCGATGATGCCGGTGCCGGGAGGAGCCGCGCGCAGATACACTTTGCCCGCACCGTGACGGCCGGCAATGTCATGATGCAGCGTACGGCCTTCGCGCAGCGGCACCCGCGTGAGGTTGCGCTTCGCCGAGTCCGTCGCCTTGCGGATCGCTTCCGGAACTTCGCGCGCCTTGCCGTGGCCGAAACCGACCCGGCCCTTCTGGTCGCCGATGACGACCAGCGCTGCGAAACCGAAGCGCTTACCGCCCTTCACGACCTTGGCGACACGGTTGATGTGAACGAGCTTGTCGACAAACTCGCTGTCGCGCTCTTCACGATTGTTCCGGTCGCGGCCGCCGCGTTCGCGTTCACCTGCCATGGTGCTGTCCAATCCTTGTGAGGCCGTCGGCCCCTATCCTGTTCAAAACCTTAGAAACTCAAACCGCCTTCACGCGCCGCATCGGCGAGTGCCTTGACGCGACCGTGGTAGAGATACTGACCACGATCGAAAATCACTTCCTTGACGCCGTTCTTCACGGCGCGTTCCGCAACGAGCTTGCCGACCAGGGTCGCCGCATCGACGTCGGCACCGGTCTTGGCACCCTCACGCAGCGACTTTTCCAGCGACGAAGCCGAAGCCAGGGTCTCGCCCTTCAGGTCGTCGATGACCTGGGCATAGATATGCTTCGACGAACGGAACACCGACAAGCGCGGACGGCCATTCGCCGTGCGGCGGATCTGACCCCTTACGCGATTCTTGCGCCGGGCATTCGTAATCTTGAGTTTCGACATGACCCGCTCCGTTACTTCTTCTTGCCTTCCTTGCGGAAGATGAATTCGCCGGCGTACTTCACGCCCTTGCCCTTGTAGGGCTCCGGCGGACGATAGCCGCGAATCTCGGCGGCGACCTGGCCGACACGCTGAATGTCGTTGCCGGTGATGACGATTTCGGTCGGCTTCGGAGTCACGATCGTGATGCCGTCCGGGATCGGATACACCACGTCGTGGCTGTAACCGAGCGCGAGCTGCAGGTTCTTGCCCTGCAGCGCGGCGCGGTAGCCTACGCCGGTGATCTCGAGCTTCTTCTCGAAACCCTTGGTGACGCCTTCGACCAGGTTCGCGACCTGCGCACGGGCGGTGCCGTACAGCGAGCGCGCGCGCTTGGTCTCGAAACGCGGATCGACCTTGATCGCTCCGTTGTCGAGCTTTACCGCAACGTCATCGTGAACGATGAACTGAAGCTGGCCCTTCGGCCCCTTCATCTTGACGGTCTGCCCTTCGACGGTCGCGGTCACGCCCGACGGCACCGGTACTGGTCGTTTGCCAACGCGGGACATGGTTCTACCCTTCCTGAATTAGAACACCGTGAAGAGAACTTCGCCGCCCACATTCGCGTCGCGCGCGGCGTGGTCAGCCATAATTCCCTTCGGCGTGGAAAGCACTGAAATGCCGAGGCCATTGTTGACGCGCGGCAGGTTCTTCACCGAGGCGTAGACACGCCGGCCCGGCTTGGACACCCGCTCGATCTCGCGGATCACAGGCTCACCATCGAAATACTTCAGCTCGATCTCCAGCTCGCTGCGGCCGCCGGCATGCTCGACGCTGGCGAAGCCACGAATGTAGCCTTCGCTCTTCAGCACTTCGAGCACGTTGGCGCGCATCTTCGAGCCCGGGGTCGAAACCTTCGGCTTGTTACGCATCTGCGCGTTGCGGATGCGGGTGATGAGATCGCTGATCGGATCGTGCGTGGACATTTGCGACCCTCCTTACCAGCTCGACTTCACGAGGCCCGGAACCAGGCCCTTGGAGCCATATTCGCGCAGCGCGATACGGCTGAGTTTGTTCTTGCGGTAGACCGAGCGCGGCCGGCCCGTGATTTCGCAACGGTTGCGAATGCGGGTCGCCGACGAATTGCGCGGCATCTCGGCAAGCTTCAGCGTGGCCGCAAAACGCTCTTCCAGCGGCAGCTTCTTGTCGGCGATGATCGCCTTCAATTTCGCACGCTTTTCAGCCGCGTTCTTCGTCATCCGCTGACGACGGTTGTTCTTCTCGATCGAACTCTTCTTCGCCATATCAGGCTCCTGAATTTCCGCGTTTGAGATCCTGTCGATCAGGTCTCACTGCCGGAAAGGGAAATTGAATGCGGTCAACAGCGCCCGCGCTTCGTCGTCGGTCCGCGCGGTGGTGCAAACCGTAATGTCCATGCCCCAGGTCTCGCCGGACTTATCGTAGTCGATTTCCGGGAAAATGAGGTGCTCCTTGATGCCGAGCGAATAGTTGCCGCGGCCGTCGAAGCTCTTCGGATTGAGGCCACGGAAGTCGCGCACGCGGGGCAATGCGATGTTCACCAAGCGATCGATGAACTCGTACATGCGGACCTTGCGCAGCGTCACCTTGGCGCCGATCGGCTGGTTTTCGCGCAGCTTGAAGGTCGCGATCGCCATCCGTGAATAGGTCACGATCGGCTTCTGACCGGCGATCAGCGCGAGATCGGCAGCAGCCAGTTCGACCTTCTTACGGTCGTTGACAGCTTCGCCGACGCCCATGTTGAGGACGACCTTGCTCAAGGTCGGCACCTGCATGACGTTCGCGTAACCGAACTGCTCGGTGAGCTTGGTTCGGATTTCCTTGTCATACTGCGCGCGCAGGCGCGGCACGTTCACGGTCTCAGCCATCGATCTCAGCTCCCGTGCGCTTGGCAACGCGCACCTTCTTGCCGTCGGCCAGGATCTTGAAGCCGACGCGGGTCGGCTTGCCGTCCTTGGCAACGATGGCGATGTTGGACAGGTGGATCGGCGACTCCTTGGAGATGATGCCGCCTTCCTGGGCCTGGGTCTGCTTCTGGTGGCGCTTGACGAGATTAACGCCGCGCACCAGCGCTCGGCTCTCGCTCGGACGCACCTCGAACACTTCGCCGGTGCGACCCTTGTCGCGTCCCGACAGCACGACGACCTTGTCGCCCTTCCGGATCTTGGCAGCCATCACAGCACCTCCGGCGCGAGCGAAATGATCTTCATATGGTTCTTGGCGCGCAGCTCGCGCGGCACCGGCCCAAAGATACGGGTGCCGACCGGCTCGGACTGGTTGTTGATCAACACAGCCGCATTGCGGTCGAAACGGATGACGGAGCCGTCGGCGCGGCGAATATCCTTCGCCACACGCACCACGACCGCCTTCATGACGTCGCCCTTCTTCACCTTCCCACGCGGAATGGCTTCCTTGACGGACACGACGATAATGTCGCCGACGGTCGCGTACCGGCGCTTGGAACCCCCAAGAACCTTGATACACATGACACGGCGCGCGCCTGAATTATCGGCCACGTCGAGGTTGGTCTGCATCTGGATCATTGATGCACCTCGTCCTCTTTCTATGCGCGAAAGTGCGCTTTAAGCTGTTTTCGTCTTTTCGCCCTGGACAACCGTCCAGCGCTTCAACTTCGAGATCGGCTTGCTTTCCTCGATCCACACCTGGTCGCCCGGCTTGAACGCGTTGTTCTCGTCGTGCGCGTGGTAGTTCTTGGAACGGCGAATCGTCTTCTTGTAGATCGGGTGGGTGAAGCGACGATCGACGCGCACCACAACCGTCTTGTCCTGCTTGTCGCTGACGACGACGCCTTGCAGAGTTCGTTTCGGCATCTTCGGCCCCTTACTTCGTCTTCGCGCGCTTCTGCGCGGCGATGGTCTTGACGCGAGCGATATCGCGACGGGCCTCGCGCAGACGCGAGGTGTTCTCGAGCTGCCCGGTGGCGCGCTGGAAGCGCAGGTTGAAGCGCTCCTTCTTCAGCTTGACGATCTCGTCGTCCATCTGATCGGCGCTCATCGCGCGAATGTCGGCGGGTTTCAGGTCGGCCATGGCTAAATCCTCACTCCGCAATGCGCGCAACGAAGCGCGTCTTGATCGGCAGCTTGGCGGCAGCCAGCGTCAACGCTTCCTTCGCCGTCTGATTGGTGACGCCGTCGATCTCGAACAGGATACGGCCCGGCTTAACGCGCGCGACCCACAATTCCGGCGTTCCCTTGCCGGAACCCATGCGCACTTCGGCGGGCTTCTTCGACACCGGAACGTCCGGGAAAACACGGATCCAGACGCGGCCGGCACGCTTCATGTGACGGGTCAGGGCGCGGCGGGCGGCCTCGATCTGGCGCGCGGTAACACGCTCCGGCTCCATCGCCTTCAGCCCATACTGGCCGAACGACAGCGTCGCGCCGGACGACGCCACGCCGTGGATCCGGCCCTTATGCGCCTTGCGAAACTTTGTGCGCTTTGGTTGCAACATGTTCTTGTTCCTGGCTTACGCCAACCCTTCCAAAAACCAAATCAAGCCGCGTCGCGACGCGGCCGCGAATTGTCACCTTCGGCGAGACGCTTGTCCTGAGCCATCGGATCGTGCTCAAGGATTTCGCCCTTGAAGATCCAGACCTTGACGCCGCAGGTGCCGAACGTGGTGAACGCGGTCGCGACGCCATAATCGATGTCGGCGCGCAGCGTGTGCAGCGGCACGCGACCTTCGCGGTACCACTCCATGCGGGCGATTTCGGCGCCGCCGAGACGGCCCGAGCAGTTGATACGAATGCCCTCGGCACCGAGACGCATCGCCGACTGCACGGCGCGCTTCATGGCGCGACGGAATGCGACGCGGCGCTCGAGCTGCTGCGCGATCGATTCCGCGACCAGGGTCGCGTCGAGTTCGGGCTTGCGGATCTCGACGATGTTGAGAACGACGTCGGACGCGGTGATGTCCGCAATCTTCTTGCGCAGCTTGTCGATGTCGGCGCCCTTCTTGCCGATAACGACGCCGGGGCGCGCGGAATGAATGGTCACGCGGCACTTCTTGTGCGGACGCTCGATCACGATGCGCGCGACAGCAGCCTGCTTCAGCTCCTTGTGCAGCAGCTCGCGGATCCGGACGTCTTCATGCAACAGCTTGCCGTATTCGTTCTTGCCGGCGTACCAACGGGAATCCCAGGTCCGGTTGATGCCCAGACGCAGCCCGATTGGATTGATCTTCTGACCCATCGTCTTCTCCTGCGCTTAAGCGCTCGCCTCGACCTGACGAACCACGATCGTCAGCTGCGAGAACGGTTTGAACACACGTCCCGAACGGCCACGGCCGCGCGGCGCGAAACGCTTCATCACAATACCCTTGCCGACATGCGCCTCGGCGACGATCAGATCGTCGACCTCGAGGTCATGGTTGTTCTCGGCATTGGCGATCGCCGACTCCAGGCACTTCTTGACGTCGACCGAGATCCGCTTGCGCGAGAACTGCAAATCGGCGAGCGCAGACGACGCCTTCTTGCCGCGGATCATCGCCGCAACCAGATTGAGCTTCTGCGGGCTCACCCGCAGCATCCGGGCGATCGCCTTGGCCTCGTTATCGGCGAGGCTCCGTTCGCGCTTTGGTTTGCTCATGACCTAATCCTCAAGCCCTCTTGGCTTTCTTGTCGCCCGAATGGCCATGGAAGGTACGGGTCGGCGAAAACTCGCCGAACTTGTGACCTACCATTTCCTCGTTGACGGCGACCGGAACGTGTTTCTGACCGTTGTAGACACCGAAGGTCAGACCAACGAACTGCGGCAGGATCGTCGAACGACGGCTCCAGATCTTGATGACGTCGTGACGGCCTGACGCGCGGGCTGCATCTGCCTTCTTAAGCAGCGAACCCTCGACAAACGGGCCTTTCCACACCGAACGAACCATGGCGTGCGATCCCTTACTTCTTCCGCTTGTGGCGGCTGGCGAGGATGAATCTCGCGGTTGACTTGTTCTTGCGGGTCTTCTTGCCCTTGGTCGGGAAGCCCCACGGCGTGACCGGGTGACGGCCGCCCGAGGTGCGGCCTTCGCCGCCGCCGTGCGGATGGTCGATCGGGTTCATCGAAACACCGCGGTTGTGCGGCTTGCGGCCGAGCCAGCGGTTGCGACCGGCCTTGCCGATCGAAATGTTCATGTGGTCCGGGTTCGACACCGCACCGATGGTGCCCGTGCAGCGGCCGTGGACCAGGCGCTGCTCGCCCGAGTTCAGGCGCATGATGACGTAGTCCTGATCGCGGCCGACGATCTGAGCGTAGGTACCGGCGGAGCGAGCGATCTGCCCGCCCTTCCCGATCTTCAGCTCGATATTGTGGACAATGGTGCCGATCGGCATGTTGCCCAGCGGCATGACATTGCCCGGCTTCACGTCGACATAGCTGCCCGCGATCACGGTATCGCCGACTGCCAGGCGCTGCGGCGCCAGGATGTAGGCCTGCTCACCGTCCTGATACTTGATCAGGGCGAGGAACGCGGTGCGGTTCGGATCGTATTCCAGCCGCTCGACCGTCGCCGGCACATCGAGCTTCGAACGCTTGAAGTCGACGATGCGGTACGACTGCTTGTGGCCACCGCCGCGGAAACGCACGGTGATGCGGCCGGTTGCGTTGCGTCCGCCGGACGAACGCTTGCCCTCGGTGAGCGTCTTGACCGGCTTGCCCTTGTAGAGGGCGGAACGATCGACCATCACCAGCTGGCGCTGGCCCGGCGTCGTGGGGTTGAATTTTTTCAATGCCATCGTCGTATCGCCTTACAGTCCGGTCGTAACGTCGATGCGGTGGCCCTCTTCGAGGGTCACGACCGCGCGCTTTGAGTCCGACTGCGTGCCGAAGGTGCCGCGGAAGACCTTGGTCTTGCCCTTGCGCACGATCGTGTTCACGCTCTTGACCTTGACGTCGAACAGCTTCTCAACCGCTTCCTTGATCTGCGGCTTGGTCGCCTTCACCACCACCTTGAACACAACCTTGTTGTGCTCCGAGGCCGTCGTCGCCTTTTCGGTGATGACCGGCGCGACGATCACGTCGTAATGCTTCGCATCGATTGTCATTTGAAGCGCGCCTCCAACGCATCGAGTGCAGCCTTCGTCAGCACCAGCTTCTGACGACGCAGAATGTCGTAGACGTTGATGCCCTGGATCGGCAGCACGTCGATATTCGGAATGTTGCGCGCAGCAGCCGCGAACCCGGTGTTCACTTCGGCGCCGTCGATAATCAGCGCGTTGGTGAGACCCAGACCGGAGAAGTGAGCGATCAGGCCCTTGGTCTTGCCGTCCTTGAGGTCGGCATTGTCGATCACGATCAGCCCACCGTCCTTGGCCTTGGCCGAGAGAGCATGCTTGAGCGCGAGCGCGCGAACCTTCTTCGGCAGGTCGAACGCATGGCTGCGCACCACCGGACCGAACGCGCGACCACCGCCGCGGAACTGCGGCACGCGGGCCGAGCCGTGACGAGCACCGCCGGTGCCCTTCTGCTTGTACATCTTCTTGCCGGTACGCCAGATCTCCGCACGGCCCTTGGCCTTGTGGGTTCCGGCCTGGCGCTTGGCGAGCTGCCAGTTGACGCAGCGCTGGATGATGTCGATGCGCGGCTCAAGACCGAAGATCTCGTCCGACAGCTGCACCGATCCGGCCGCCTTACCTTCGAGCGTGGTGACGTTCAGTTCCATGTCACACGCCCTCCTTCTCGGCTGCCGCTTCCGCGGGTGCAGCCTCTGCGCCGCCATTGGCGACCTTGAACTTGCCGGGCTTCGGCGCGTCCTTCGGCAGCGGCTTCTTCACGGCGTCACGCACCGTGATCCAGCCGCCCTTGGAGCCGGGAACGGCGCCTTCGACCAGCACCAGACCGCGCTCCACGTCCGTCTGCACCACACGCAGGTTCAGCGTGGTGATGCGATCGACGCCCATGTGGCCGGGCATCTTCTTGTTCTTGAAGGTCTTGCCGGGATCCTGACGACCACCGGTCGAACCGATCGAGCGATGCGACACCGACACACCGTGCGTGGCGCGCAAACCGCCGAAGTTCCAGCGCTTCATGCCGCCGGCGAAGCCCTTACCGACCGAGGTGCCGGTGACGTCGACGAACTGGCCAACCACGAAATGATCTGCCTGGATCTCGGCGCCGACCGGGAGCAGCGCGTCTTCCGACACACGGAACTCCGCGACCTTGCGCTTCGGCTCGACCTTGGCGACGGCGAACTGGCCGCGCTCGGCCTTCGGCAGATAAACGGTCTTGCGGGCGCCGGAGCCGAGCTGCAGCGCGACATAGCCGTTGGCGTCCTTGGTACGATGACCAAGCACCTGACAGTTGCTCAACTTCAGCACCGTCACAGGGATATGTTCACCGGTCTCCGTAAAGACCCGCGTCATCCCGATCTTTTGAGCGATCACTCCGGAACGCATTGGCGTTCTTCCTATCTCTTCGTCCGAAAACCCGGACCCTGAACTTAAAGCTTGATTTCGACGTCGACACCGGCAGCCAGGTCGAGCTTCATCAGAGCATCGACCGTCTGCGGCGTCGGATCGACGATGTCGAGCAGGCGCTTATGCGTACGCATTTCGAACTGCTCGCGGCTCTTCTTGTCGACGTGCGGCGAACGGTTGACGGTGAACTTCTCGATGCGCGTCGGCAGCGGGATGGGTCCACGCACCTGCGCGCCGGTGCGTTTCGCCGTATTCACGATCTCGCGGGTCGACGTATCGAGAATTCGATGGTCGAACGCCTTGAGCCGGATGCGGATGTTTTGGCCGTTCATTGCCGTTGTCTTTCTTTTCGTCATCGCTCCAGTGAGCGATCCAGTAATTCGTCAGCCGTGAATGTAACCCGCGACCTCGCGGATTACTGGGTGCCCCGCATTGCTGCGGGGCACGACAGTGTTACTCGATGATCGAAGCGACGACGCCCGAACCGACGGTGCGTCCGCCTTCGCGGATGGCGAAGCGCAGCTTCTCTTCCATCGCGATCGGCACGATCAGGTGCACTTCCATCGCGATGTTGTCGCCCGGCATCACCATCTCGGTGCCTTCCGGCAGATGCACCACACCGGTCACGTCGGTGGTGCGGAAGTAGAACTGCGGACGGTAGTTGGTGAAGAACGGCGTGTGACGGCCACCCTCTTCCTTGGTCAGAATGTAGGCTTCAGCCTTGAACTTCGTGTGCGGCTTCACCGAACCCGGCTTGCACAGCACCTGACCGCGCTCGACTTCCTCGCGCTTGGTGCCGCGCAGCAGCGCGCCGATGTTGTCGCCCGCCTGGCCCTGGTCCAGCAGCTTGCGGAACATTTCAACGCCGGTAACGATGGTCTTCTGGGTGTCCTTCAGACCGACGATCTCGATTTCCTCGCCGACCTTGACGATGCCGCGCTCGACGCGACCGGTCACAACCGTGCCGCGGCCCGAGATCGAGAACACGTCTTCAACCGGCATCAGGAACGGCAGGTCGACCGGACGTGCCGGCTGCGGAATGCTTGCATCCACAGCCTTCATCAATTCCAGCACGGCGTCGTGGCCGAGCTTCGGATCCTTGTTCTCAAGAGCGGCCAGAGCCGAACCCTTGATGATCGGAATGTCGTCGCCCGGGAAATCGTACTTCGACAGCAGTTCGCGGACTTCCATCTCGACCAGTTCGAGCAGTTCCGGATCGTCGACCATGTCGCACTTGTTGAGGAACACCACGATGGCGGGAACGCCGACCTGGCGGGCCAGCAGGATGTGCTCGCGGGTCTGCGGCATCGGGCCGTCGGCCGCCGACACCACCAGGATCGCGCCGTCCATCTGGGCGGCACCGGTGATCATGTTCTTCACATAGTCGGCGTGGCCGGGGCAGTCGACGTGGGCATAGTGACGGTTCGCGGTCTCGTATTCCACGTGCGCCGTCGAAATGGTGATGCCGCGCGCCTTTTCCTCGGGCGCCTTGTCGATCTGGTCGTACGCCGTGAACGTAGCCCCGCCGGTCTCCGCCAGCACCTTGGTGATCGCTGCGGTCAGCGAGGTCTTGCCATGGTCGACGTGACCAATGGTGCCGATGTTACAATGCGGCTTATTACGTTCAAACTTAGCTTTGGCCATGACACTCTCCGTTCAGGCTTTGACTTCAGTCAAAGACGATCAGGCAAACTTCTTCTGGACTTCCGCTGACACGTTGGCCGGAGCCTCGGCGTAGTGGTCGAATTGCATCGTGAAGGTCGCGCGCCCCTGGCTCATCGAGCGCAGGTTGTTCACGTAACCGAACATATTCATGAGCGGCACCATCGCATTGATGACGTTGGCGTTGCCGCGCATGTCTTGACCCTGGATCTGGCCACGGCGGGAATTGAGATCGCCGATCACAGAACCGGTGTAGTCCTCAGGCGTCACCACCTCGACCTTCATGATCGGCTCGAGCAGGACCGACTTGCCCTTCTGCAGAGCCTCACGGAACGCCGCGCGGGACGCGATTTCGAACGCCAGTGCCGACGAGTCGACATCGTGATACTTGCCGTCGACCAGCTGGACCTTGACGTCAACCACCGGGAAGCCGGCGACCACGCCGGAGCCCATCACGCTGTTGAGGCCCTTTTCGACGCCGGGGATGTATTCCTTCGGCACCGCGCCGCCGATGATCTTGGACTCGAACTCGTAGCCCTTGCCGGGCTCGTTCGGCTCAACGATGATCGACACTTCGGCGAACTGACCGGTACCACCGGTCTGCTTCTTGTGCGTGTACTTGACTTCCGCGCGCTTGGTCACCCGCTCACGGAACGCCACCTGCGGCGCACCGATGTTGGCGTCGACCTTGTAGGTCCGGCGCAGAATGTCGACCTTGATGTCGAGATGGAGTTCGCCCATGCCCTTGAGAATGGTCTGGCCGGACTCCTGGTCGGTCGACACCCGGAACGACGGATCTTCCGCCGCCAGCTTCGCCAGCGCGACGCCGAGCTTTTCCTGGTCGGCCTTCGACTTCGGCTCGATCGCGATTTCGATCACCGGCTCCGGGAATTCCATCTTTTCCAGGATCACAGGCTTGTCGGGATCGCACAGCGTGTCACCGGTGCGCGCTTCCTTCAGGCCGGCCAGCGCAACGATGTCGCCGGCATAGGCTTCCTTGATGTCTTCACGGTTGTTCGCATGCATCAGCAGCATGCGGCCGATACGCTCCTTGCGGTCGCGCGTCGAATTGATGACGCCGGTGCCGGAGGTCAGCGTACCGGAATAGATGCGGCAGAACGTGATGGTGCCGACAAACGGATCGTCCATGATCTTGAACGCGAGCAGCGCGAGCGGCTCCTTGTCGTCGGGAAGGCGAACCAGCTCGTTGCCGTCCTCGTCGGTGCCCTTGATCGCGGGCACGTCGATCGGCGACGGCAGATAATCGACGACGGCGTCGAGCAGCGGCTGCACGCCCTTGTTCTTGAAGGCCGAACCACACAGCACCGGATAGAAGGCACCGGTCAGCACGGCCTTGCGGATCATCCGCTTCAGCGTGGCTTCGTCCGGCTCGTTGCCGTCGAGGAAGGCAGCGAGAACGTCGTCATCGAGTTCGACGGCGGCTTCCACCATCTTCTCGCGATATTCCTTGGCCTTCTCGAGCATGTCGGCCGGAATCTCTTCGTCATCGTACTTCGCACCGAGCGCCTCGTCCTTCCAGACGACAGCCTTCATGCGAACGAGATCGATGAGACCCTTGAAATTGTTTTCCGAACCGATCGGCAGCTGGATCGCAATCGGCTTGGCGCCGAGACGATCGATGATGTCCTGCAGGCACTTGTAGAAGTCCGCGCCGGTCTTATCCATCTTGTTGGCGAACACGATGCGCGGCACGCGATACTTGTCGCCCTGGCGCCAGACGGTTTCGGTCTGCGGCTCGACGCCCTGGTTCGAGTCGAGCACGCAAACGGCGCCGTCGAGCACGCGCAGCGAACGCTCGACTTCGATGGTGAAGTCGACGTGACCGGGAGTGTCGATGATGTTCAGACGCTTGCCGTTCCAGAACGCGGTGGTGGCGGCCGACGTGATGGTGATGCCACGCTCCTGCTCCTGCTCCATCCAGTCCATCGTCGCGGCACCTTCGTGCACTTCGCCGATTTTGTGGCTCTTGCCGGTGTAATAGAGGATGCGCTCGGTGGTCGTGGTCTTGCCGGCATCGATATGCGCCATGATACCGAAGTTGCGGTAGTCCTCAATGGCATGAACGCGGGGCATAGGTTGTTCCTTAAATTCCGTTCGTGTCGCCGTTACCAGCGATAATGCGAGAAGGCACGGTTGGCTTCCGCCATCTTGTGCACGTCTTCACGCTTCTTGACTGCGTTGCCCCGATTGTTCGACGCATCGAGCAACTCCGCGGAGAGCCGCTCGGTCATGGTCTTTTCGTTGCGACCGCGAGCCGCGGTGATGATCCAGCGAATGCCCAGCGCCTGACGGCGGGTCGAGCGAACTTCGACCGGCACCTGGTAGGTGGCGCCACCGACGCGACGCGACCGGACTTCGATGGTCGGCATCACATTGTCGAGCGCCTGCTCGAACACGGTCAGCGGGCTCTGCTTGGTCTTGACCTCGATCGAATTGAGAGCACCGTACACGATGCCTTCAGCAACCGACTTCTTGCCCGCGTACATGATCGAGTTCATGAACTTGGTGATGATGATGTTTCCGAACTTCGGATCCGGAAGCACTTCGCGCTTTTCTGCAGCGTGACGACGCGACATTGTTTCGGCTCCTGCTTACTTCGGACGCTTCGCGCCGTACTTCGAACGACGCTGCTTACGGTTCTTGACGCCCTGGGTATCGAGGACGCCGCGGAGGATGTGGTAACGCACGCCGGGCAAATCCTTGACGCGGCCGCCGCGGATCATGACCACCGAGTGCTCCTGAAGGTTGTGACCTTCACCCGGGATGTAGCCGATCACCTCGAAGCCATTGGTCAGGCGCACCTTGGCGACCTTACGAAGCGCCGAGTTCGGCTTCTTCGGCGTCGTGGTGTAGACGCGCGTGCACACGCCACGCTTCTGCGGCGACTGCTGCAGAGCCGGCACCTTCTTGCGCGCCTTCTGGACGGCCCGCGGATTTGCGATCAGCTGGTTGATCGTCGGCATTGTTCGCCTTCACCCTCGTTCGCGCGAAACCAACCGGTTTCGCAAAATTTGTCGGACATCCCGTCCGGTCGGGTCGCTTCGCGCTTCATGCAGCGGCCCCATCTGGTGCAGGGAACCTACGCATCCACGCAAAACGAAATCACGCCAACCACTCATTATCTGAGCGGAGGCGCTTCGAAGTCACAGAGGATCACAACGCACCATAAGGTCCGCCGCGATCATGCTTCCGAAACCTATCTCCTGATGCTGCCGCCGACGGCGTCGCATAAGGGATCAAGATTGACTTGGCAGTGACTGGCTATATCGACAGCGTTTGAGCGACATTCGTCGAGGTTGGTGCCCGTCTCGATCCAGATCTAACGAACTGGAAGATGATTTGGGTGTTCCGTTCCGACGCAGACGAAGCTCACCGCCTGTCGTTAAGTGGCCGGGTTCTAACGGCCCTCGCCGATCAAGTCAAGAACAAACACGATTCAAGAAGTCAGTGTCGCACAGGCACTTCTGACATCGCCGCGGGTGCTCCGCAACACGTTTGGCGCGTTGCGGGAGAATCGCCGGACACGCGAGTCGGAGCTGCTTGGGGTCCCTCGCCTCCCGGCGCCGCATCGGGGGTCGGAGTCAAAAGCCAGAACCGGCCGCCAAATTCTATCCGGGTTTTATCGAATTTGGTGGAGCGGAACCTGCCTTAGGGGCGCCCAGAACCAGAATAAAGGTATTTCGGTAGCGATTCCGAGAGACACTCAGGCAAAATCGAAGTCCAGCAGCTGAAAGCGGTCCAGACGCAGCGGCTCCCGGTCCGGCTTGAAGTCCCGCAACTGGACCAGCAACGGGGATGGCCTGATGCTATCGGGCAGCCGAATCCCCGGCAGCGACGCCAGTCCGGAATTGACGCCGGCATAAGCGAACACCCGCCGCCCCCACATGCCACAGGCGCTGTGCACCAGCGCACGCATGGTGCCGGGATCGGCGGTCGTGCCAGGGCTAGTCAAGAAGCCGCAGAGCAGCGTGTAGCTGATGCCGCGCGACACCCGCGGCGAGGAGATCAGAAGCAGGTCATCCAGCGCATGAACACCGTACCGCTGCTTGTACCCGCACAGGCGATCGAACAGGCTGGTCTCATCCCATGGTTGCCCGTTGACGTCCGGCGCCGTCCGAAACCGCGCGAATAACTCCAGGCTCCGGCTCCTGTCGGTCCGGTCGAAGCGGTAGGACAACGGCGTCCGTCGTGCTGACCAGGGCAACTCGAAAGGCAGCGCCACGCCCATGCACAACGGCATCCGAAGGAACGGCTGGAGTTTGAAAAAAAACTCGTTCACACCCGTGGCCGCAGCATTCGGCATGCCGATCGCAAAACGGATATCCTGGGCGAGACACTCGGTCTCGACCGCTCCAAACAGCTGTTCAAGACTTTGCCGGCCGCGATGTTCCGGCAGCACGAACAGATCGACGAGTTGCACAGCGGCCTCCGCTCCGCCGTTGGTCATGATGGTCTGGCGCACCATCGCCATCTGTCCGACCTTGAGATCGTTGTGCCGAAGCGCGATGACTGCTGCTCCCTGCGAAAAACAGCGCTCGTAGAACCACTGCAGTTGCCGCGCCTCGAAAGAAATCTTCATCGCTGCGAACACCCGGTTCGCCAGCCGAGCGGTTTCCTCGTAGTCGACCTGATCTTCGCGCTCAGCCCTGATGCTCAAAGGGCGTATCCGATCATATGAGGCGCTCCGGGAGGCGTACCCGAAGCTGACTATTTCGGCCTGCAATCATCACGCGCCTTTGGTTCGGAGATAGAAATGCGATGGCTTAAAACCAGGCAGAATGGGAACCGGAAACCCTGCCCCGGAATCGGACATGCCGAGCAGAGTCTGTTACATCGCACGCAGTTCCGCCACCGCCCGCGCCGTGAGACGGCCTGCCATCCACATCCAACGGACGCTGGTCTGTGTCCGCAGTTTTCCCCCTGCGGTTCACGCCCCTCGTCGCTCTACCGCTGGCCGCAGTGCCGACCGGATGTACGCCGCGGTTGCGCAACGACGTCTGCCCGCATCGGAGCCTCGATCGGCAAAGCAAGTGGTGCCAACCTACCAACATAGGCGCCGCAGACTAAGACAATTTGCGCCATTCAGCCCACGTGGTTACCGCGACGCCGCCGTCGAAATACTTAGAAACAATATTTGGAAATAGTATTTTGAAACATATTTCGGCGCACTATTAACCGACATCCTTCAAACTTTATTCGCTGGCCTGAGGCGATGATAACCCCTCTTGAAGAGGCACGACATGCGGGAAACCGACGTTGCGATCATTGGCGCAGGCCTGGCCGGCTCGACCGCCGCCGCCATGCTCGGCCGCGCCGGCATCAGCGTCGCGCTGATTGATCCGCATCCGGTGTATCCGCCGGACTTCCGCTGCGAAAAACTCGATGGCCCGCAGATCGACATCCTGCGCCGGATCGGCCTCGCCGATCAGATGATGCCGGCCATGACCTACGACAAGACCGTCTGGGTCGCGCGCCTGGGACGGGTGATCGACCGGCGTCCCGGCGACCAGTACGGCTTTCTCTACGACGGTCTTGTCAACGCCATGCGGGCCGCCGTTCCAGCGGCCGTCGATGTCATCGTCGCCAAGGCGACAGGTGTTTCCACCAGCGCCGACAAACAACAGGTGACATTGTCGAACGGCGAGACCGTGCGTGCGCGCCTGGTCGTTCTCGCCAATGGACTGAACGTCGGTCTGCGCCATCAGCTTGGCGTGGAGCGGATCGTCACCAGCGCATGCCACTCGATCACGCTCGGATTTGATCTCAAGCCGCGCCATGCGCTGGCGTTCGATTTTGGTGCCCTGACCTACTATGGCGAGACCATAGCCGCCCGGATGGCCTATCTGACGCTGTTTCCGATCGGATCGTCGATGCGCGCCAACCTGATGGTCTATCGCACCATGGACGATCCGTGGCTGCGCGACATGCGCCGCGCCCCGGAGACCAGCCTGTTCGACCTAATGCCAAATCTTCGGCCGCTGACCGGAGAGATCGACGTGGTCGGCCCGATCAAGATCCGGCCGGCAGATCTCTACGTTACCCAGGGGCATCGCCAGGCCGGCGTCGTGCTGGTCGGCGACGCCTTTGCGACCTCCTGCCCCGCGGCCGGCACCGGCACCCGGAAGGTGTTCGCCGACGTCGAGCAGCTCTGCAGTGTCCACATCCCGAACTGGCTTGCGAGCCCCGGCATGGCCGCGACCAAGATCACCGAATTCTACGACGATCCGGTCAAGTGCGCCTCCGATCAGGCATCGATGGAGCAGGCCTATCAGTTGCGCTCGGTGTCCATCAATGACGGCTTGATCTGGGAGGCGCAGCGCTGGGCGCGCTTTATCCTGCGCGCCGGAATCGGAGCCGCGCGGCAGTTGCGCGCGCCGCATCGCCCCGGTGGCCACGCGGGTCCTACCTCCGGCAAGCTCGCCGCGTAAAGTACGCGGCTCGGCGACGCGACGGCCTGCGCTTTATTCGTCGTCGTCGTCGTCGTCCTCGTCATCATCATCATCGTCATCGTCATCGTCCGCATCCTCGACAGCGTGATGCGGTGTGTGCGACTGGTCGTCCCAGAGCTTACGGTACGCGCCGTTGAGCGCGAGCAGTTCCTCGTGCGTGCCGCGCTCGATCGCACGGCCGCCATTGATCACGATGATTTCGTCCATCTCCACCACCGAGGTCAGGCGGTGGGTGGAGAAGATCATGGTGCGGCCGCGGGCGAGATTCAGCAGCGTGCGATTGATCGCCGCTTCCGTGGTCTGGTCGAGCGCCGAGGTCGCCTCGTCCAGCAGCAGCACCGAGGGATTGCGCACGATGGCCCGCGCAATCGCGATGCGCTGGCGCTGGCCGCCCGACAGCGTGTCACCGCGTTCGCCAACCACGGTGTCGTAGCCCTGTGGCAGGCTCATGATGTGCGTATGAATCTCGGCCCTTTTGGCGGCCTCGATCACGTCCTCGTCGGTCGCGCCTTCCTTGCCGAGACGGATATTCTCCATCAGCGACATGTTGAACAGCATGTTCTCCTGGAACACCACCGCCATACTGCTGCGAAGCGAATCCCGGGTGACCCGGCGGATGTCGACGCCATCGATGGTCAGCCGCCCCTCGTCCGGCACGTAAAGCCGCAAAATCAAATTGAGCAGCGTACTCTTGCCGGAGCCGCTGGGTCCGACGATCGCGATGCTCTTGCCGACGGTCAGCTTCAGCGTCAGCCCATCGAGGATCGGCGTTTCGCTGTTTTCGTATCGGAATGTCACCCGATCGAAGGTGATGTCGTGGGTGATGCGCGGCAGATCCGGGGCTCCGGTGCGATCGGCGCCGCGCTGCGGCTCGTCGAGCATCTCCTGCATGTGCTGCACGGCTGCCGCCGACGAAATCGCCACCGGGATGAAATGCATCAGGTGGGCGATGTTGTAGGAAATCTCCCAGAACGCGCTCTCAAAGGTGACGAAGGTTCCAATGGTGATCTGGCCGTTGGTGGCGAGATAGGCGCCGATCGCCAGCACGACGAGATGCAGCAACAGCACCGAGATGGTCACGGTGCGTTCCACCATGGTGGACAGGAAGGTCGCCTTCGCCATCGAGCGGCGGGCATCATGGTTGCGTGAACCGAACCAACCCAGCGCGCGGCGCTGCAGGCCAAACGCCTTGACCACCGCCTGCGCCGCGACGTTTTCCTGCACCACGCCGAGGATCGCCGCCTCGTTGACCTTCTGCTCGTAATTGGCCGTCACGGCCTTTGGGGTCAGGATCCGCGGCCCGATCAGGGTGATCGGAAACACCAGCAGCGCCACGGCGGCAAGCTGCCAGTTCAGCCAGAGCATCAGCACGATGCCGGCGATCAGCTCGAAAAACGGCAGCAAAGCGCTGTTGGCGAGATGCTTGATCGCGCCTTCATAGGCCGCCATGTCGACGGAAAAACGCGACAGGATCTCGCCGCGCTTGGTGCGGGCGAAAAACGCCGACGGCAGATTCTGGACGTGCTCGAACAGCTTATTGCGCACGTCGGCGATAATCGCCGCGCAGGTTCGCGCATCCCACAGTTCGTACCAGATCGCCACCAGCGAGGTCACGACGCCGGCCGCCGCCAGCACCGACAGGATGATCACCAGCGCCTGGAAATCCTCCTCGCCCAGCGCCTCGTCGATCAGGTACTTGAGGCTGAGCGGCATGATGACGTTGAACAACGTCTCAACCAGAAGACCGATGCCGACAAACAGCAGCCCTTTGCGGTAGTTGCGCAGGAAAGGCCGGGTGAAGCTGTAGAGCGTGGCAAAGGCGCCTGCCGCCTCGCGCGCGGTAAAGGCAATTAGATCCTCGTCGTCATCGTCGTCATCGATGACGGGCGACGGTGGCGGGAGCGGAGAAGCGGCTGTGTCCTCGGGCTTTGCGCCGACGGCAGCCACAGCCGCCTGCTTGTCATCAGCCGGCACCGCACCGGGATCGCGTCCCGAGGCGGGGTCTTCATCGGACGCCGGCTTCACTACCATGGACCCCGATCACCGCTGCGCGGCACACATATCCGCAAAATCAATGCGCACCGCCGCAGCGGCGTCGCATCCAATGATGCGATTAATCGTCCGCGGCGACCTTGTCAAAGAACGAATAGCGCAGGCTGTCGGCGTCGATGTACCAGTTGCCCGGTCCCTTGCCCGCGGCCAGGGTCGCGGCCCACACGGCGTCGATGGTATCGCGCCGGTTCATCGACAGATCGAAGCCGTTGCCAAAGAACAGTTCCGACCACTCCCACCAGGTGCCCAGTTTCTTGACACCCCGCAGCAGGTCGTACTGGTCGATCAGCGCCGGCGGCATGTCGCTGGTGACGGAGGCGAATACCAGGCCCGTCTTCATGACACGATTGAGTTCGCGGACCGCCTTCGCCACCTGTTTTTCCGAAACGTGGCACAGGCTGGTTTCGAACACGAAGTCGAACTGGCCGTTGCGGAACGGCAGATCGGTGATGGACCCGAGCTTGTTGTACTTGCGCAGCGCTTTCGGCGTCTTGGCGTGAATGGCGCGATTGTTCTCGATGCCCCAGGCGTCGATGCCGCGCTCGCGCAGCGCACCCACCAGCTCGCCGCTGGCCGAGCCCGCGATCAGGAGTTTGTAGCCCCTCGCCCGGCCCCACACGATCCGGATCAGATCGGTCAGATATGATGGATCGGTGAATCGGCTCCAGACCTCGTGGTAGGGCCCGACCCCGCGATAATTCTCGAAATAGGCGCGGTCGATCTTGTCCGAAGCCTGGTGCCCCCCCTCACCGCGGGCATTCCGCAGCTTCATCATCTGCGTCAGGATGATGTCGGTCGCCGCATCGGACGAATCAAGCAAGCCGTTCAGGGTGGAATCGAAGAGATAGTCGCCGACCACGACCAGCCCTGGATGCTCGACCGGCTCGGGCCGGTGATTGGTGATGACGTCCCGTGCCGGCAGGCCGCCCGGAATAGCATTCACCGACGACAGCCAGCGGTGGATCTTGCCCTCGACAAAATGCGCGCGAGCATCGCCCAGCGACGCCGGCAGCGTCTTCAGTGCGACATCGATCAGTTGCTCATCGCGCAGGCCGACATAGGCCAGCGCGTCGGAGCCCGCGATCAGCCAGTTCAGCACACCGTGCCGGCCGACATCGTGGCGCGCGCCCTCGACATAGACGCAGCAGCCGCCGAACGCCTCCGACATGAACCAAGCGCCCGGGATCTTGTCGCCCCAGAACGGGCTGTCGAACAGCACCGACACCCGCAGATAGTGCGCCGGACGATCGAAATAGGCGACGTGCTTCACCATCGACTGCCGCAGCTTCTCGCCGCCCCAGTTCACGGTGGTCAACCAGTTGTGCGGCAGGCACATCAGCACCAGGTCGAAATCCTCGACCACCGGATGCTTGCCGTTCAGCATGTTCAGCTGATAGCGCCCCGCCTCGGTCTTGCCGACCCTCAGTACGCGGTGATTGAGCTTGATCTCGGCGTCAATCTCCGACTCCAGGCAGGAGATCAGCTGTTCGTTGCCGTTCTGGATCGAGTAAAGGCCGATATAACCCTCTACATCCATCACGAAGTTCTTGAGCGCATTCAGGCCATTGGTGTTGTGGCTCTCAGTCGCGATATCGGAGCGCGCCATCACCTTGAAGAAACGCTTGGCGACCGGGTCCTTCACCTCGCGGTCGAGCAGTTCCTCAGCAGTCATGAAGGCCCACGGATGCTCGTTGTCGTGCGCGCCGACGCCCTCATAGTATTCCGCCGGTGAAATCTCGTTGGCGCACAGCTTGCGGAAGGCCTCGATTGCGTCCGCGGTCTTGGCACCGTACTTGCGGCGCATGCCCAGAACATCCTCCAGCAGCTCGCCATCGAGCATCACCTGTTCAGCGTCCATCGGGATGGTCTGCAGGCCGAAGTGCTGAATCAGTTCGCGCAGCGGGTCGGGGCCCGTCATGGAGTAGTCATAAATCTCGGCGACGCCGGCCTCATACATCGCCGGCGCGCTGTCGAATTTGCGCGTGAGAACCTTGCCGCCGACCCGGTCGGTGGCTTCATAGATGGTGATGCGGCAGAGGCTTCCCAGTTTCTTCTTGAGATACCAGGCGCTCATCAGGCCGCCCGGCCCGCCCCCAACGATTGCAAGATCGAGCATAGTGTTCCTGTTATCCCGCCGACTGCGGCGGCGGCAAAGTTCGCCCCAACCGGTTTAAGCCCAGTCTAAGTTGCCTCAAACAAAGCACTTTTTCATATGAAAGGAAGATGAACAAAAGGAGTTTTCACGGCCGTAAGGGGTAAAAACCGCAAAAAGGCCGGCTTGCGCCGGCCTTTTCGTGAGGTTTTACAACCCTGGCTTACTCCGCGGACGGCAGAGCCAGCGGCTCCGGTTCCGGCGCGGACGGCACAATCGCCGCCTCGGCCTGCTTCTCGCGCTCGTCCAGGATCAGCTTGTCGCGCTTGCCTGCGACTTCGCGGATCTTCGACATCGAAGCACCGGTACCAGCCGGGATCAGCCGGCCGACAATGACGTTCTCCTTGAGGCCTTCCAGCGGGTCCACCTTGCCGTTGACGGCGGCTTCGGTGAGCACGCGGGTGGTCTCCTGGAACGACGCCGCCGAGAAGAAGGAGCGGGTCTGCAGGCTGGCCTTGGTGATGCCGAGCAGCACCGGGGTCCCAGTTGCAATCTTCTTGCCCTCTTCCTTGGCCTTGGCGTTGATCTGGTCGAACTCGATCTTGTCGATCTGTTCGCCCGAGATCATGTCGGTCTCGCCCTGCTCGGTGATCTCCACCTTCTGCAGCATCTGACGGACAATCACCTCGATGTGCTTGTCGTTGATGAGCACGCCCTGCAACCGGTAGACTTCCTGGATTTCGTTGACCAGATAGGCAGCGAGTTCCTCGATGCCCTTGATCGCCAGAATGTCGTGCGGCGCCGGATTGCCTTCGACGATGAAATCGCCCTTTTCGACGATGTCGCCGTCCTGCAGATGGATGTGCTTGCCCTTCGGGATCAGGTACTCGCGAGTCTCCTCGGTCTTGTCGACGGGCTCGATCGAGATCCGGCGCTTGTTCTTGTAGTCGCGACCGAACCGGATCGTGCCGGCGATTTCAGCGATGATCGCTGCATCCTTCGGCTTGCGCGCTTCGAACAACTCGGCAACACGCGGCAGACCGCCGGTGATGTCGCGCGTCTTGGCGCTTTCCGTCGAGATACGCGCGACCACGTCGCCCGCCGTCACCTTGGCACCGGTGTCCACCGACAGAATGGCGTCGACCGACAGCATGTAGCGGGCGTCACCGCCACGTGCGAGCTTGAGAACCTTGCCGTCCTTGCCCTTGATGACGATGGCCGGACGCAGGTCCGCACCACGGCCCGACGTGCGCCAGTCGATGACCACGCGCTTGGCGATACCGGTGGCCTCGTCCAGCGTTTCCGAAATCGACTGGCCTTCGACCAGATCCTCGAACGCGATGATGCCTTCGACCTCGGTGAGAATGGGACGGGTATAGGGATCCCACTCCGCGATGCGCTGGCCGCGCTTGATCATATCGCCCTCGTCGACGCGCATCCGCGCGCCGTACTGGATACGATGGGTCGCGCGCTCGGTGCCGTCGGGATCGACCACCGCCACCACCATGTTGCGCACCATTGCGATCGCATGCCCTTCGGCATTGGTCGAAATGGCCTTGTTGCGGATCACGATCTTGCCGTCGAAGTTGGATTCGATGAACGACTGCTCGTTGATCTGCGCCGCGCCGCCGATGTGGAAGGTACGCATCGTCAGCTGGGTGCCCGGCTCGCCGATCGACTGCGCCGCGATCACGCCGACCGCCTCACCGTGGTTGACCGGAGTGCCGCGGGCGAGATCGCGCCCATAACACTTGCCGCAGATGCCGTTGACCAGCTCGCAGGTCAGTGCGGAGCGGATCTTGACCTCCTGGATGCCGGCCTGGGTGATGGCGTCGACATGGATTTCTTCCATCAGCACGCCGCGCTTGACGACCACCTTGCCGCTCACCGGATCGCGCAAGTCCTCGCCCGCGGTGCGGCCGAGAATGCGCGAGGACAGCGATGCGACCACCGTGCCGGCATCAATGATGGCGCGCATCTTGATGCCCTGCTTGGTGCCGCAATCATCAGCCGTGATGATGCAGTCCTGCGCGACGTCGACCAGACGCCGGGTCAGGTAGCCGGAGTTCGCGGTCTTCAACGCGGTGTCGGCGAGACCCTTGCGGGCGCCGTGGGTCGAGTTGAAGTACTCGAGAACCGAGAGACCTTCCTTGAAGTTGGAAATGATCGGCGTCTCGATGATCTCGCCCGACGGCTTCGCCATCAGTCCGCGCATACCCGCGAGCTGACGCATCTGCGCCGGCGAACCACGCGCACCGGAGTGCGCCATCATGTAGATCGAGTTGACCTGGGCGACTTCCCCGGTCTTCGGGTTGCGCTTGACGGAGGAGATCTCCTTCATCATCTCCTCGGCGATCTTTTCAGTAGCCTTCGACCAGGCGTCGACCACCTTGTTGTACTTTTCGCCCTGAGTGATCAGGCCGTCATTGTACTGCTGCTCGAATTCCTTCGCCAGCGAACGGGTGTCGTCGACGATCTTCCACTTGCCGTGCGGCACGACCATGTCGTCCTTGCCGAACGAAATGCCCGCCTTGAAGGCGTTGTAGAAGCCGAGCGCCATGATGCGGTCGCAGAAGATCACAGTCTCCTTCTGACCGCAGTGACGGTAGACCTGATCGATCACGCCGGAGATTTCGCGCTTGGTCATCAGCTTGTTGATGACTTCGAACGGCATCTTCGGCGATTTCGGCAGCACCTGACCCAGCATGACGCGGCCCGCGGTGGTGTCGATCCAGCGCTTGCCCACCTTGCCGGTCTCGTCCATTCCCTCCCACCGGTATTTGATCTTGGTGTGGAGGTGGATCACCTTGGAGAACAGGGCGTGCTCGAGCTCGGCCATTTCGCCGAACACCTTGCCCTCGCCGGGCAGGCCTTCACGCATCAGCGACAGATAATACAGACCGAGCACGATGTCCTGCGACGGCACGATGATCGGCTGACCGTTGGCCGGATGCAGGATGTTGTTGGTCGACATCATCAGCACGCGCGCTTCCAGTTGCGCTTCGAGCGACAGCGGGACGTGCACGGCCATCTGGTCGCCGTCGAAGTCGGCGTTGAACGCGGCGCAGACCAGCGGATGCAGCTGGATCGCCTTGCCCTCGATCAGCACGGGCTCGAACGCCTGGATGCCGAGACGATGCAGCGTCGGCGCGCGGTTGAGCAGCACGGGATGCTCGCGAATGACCTCGTCGAGGATGTCCCAGACCTCGGGACGCTCCTTCTCGACCAGCTTCTTCGCCTGCTTCACCGTGGTGGACAGACCCTTGGCGTCGAGCCGCGAATAGATGAACGGCTTGAACAGTTCGAGCGCCATCTTCTTCGGCAGGCCGCACTGATGCAGGCGCAGTTCGGGACCGACCACGATCACCGAACGGCCCGAATAGTCGACGCGCTTGCCGAGCAGGTTCTGACGGAAGCGGCCCTGCTTGCCCTTCAGCATGTCGGCGAGCGACTTCAGCGGACGCTTGTTGGCGCCGGTGATGACGCGGCCGCGGCGGCCGTTGTCGAACAGCGCGTCGACTGCTTCCTGCAGCATGCGCTTTTCGTTGCGGATGATGATGTCCGGCGCCCGCAATTCCATCAGCCGCTTCAGACGATTGTTGCGGTTGATGACGCGGCGATAGAGATCGTTGAGATCCGAGGTCGCGAAGCGGCCGCCGTCGAGCGGCACCAGCGGACGCAGGTCCGGCGGGATCACCGGCACCACCGTGAGGATCATCCACTCCGGCTTGTTGCCGGAATGGCGGAAGGCCTCGACGATCTTCAGGCGCTTGGCGAGCTTCTTGTGCTTGATGTCGGATTCAGTCTCGCCCATGTCGACGCGCAGCTGACCTTCGAGCTTCTCGAGATCGAGGCCCTTCAGCAGTTCGCGAATGGCTTCAGCGCCGATCATGGCGGTGAAGGAGTCCTGGCCGTACTCGTCCTGGGCGCGAAGATACTCTTCTTCGGACAGCAGCTGACGGTCCTTGAGCGCGGTGAGACCCGGCTCGAGGACGACGTAGTATTCGAAATACAGAATCCGCTCGAGATCCTTCAGCGTCATGTCGAGCAGCAATCCGATGCGGCTCGGCAGCGACTTCAGGAACCAGATGTGGGCGACCGGAGCAGCGAGCTCGATATGACCCATGCGCTCGCGCCGGACGCGCGACAGCGTGACTTCGACCGAGCACTTCTCGCAGATGATGCCCTTGTACTTCATGCGCTTGTACTTGCCGCACAAGCACTCGTAATCCTTGATCGGCCCGAAAATGCGGGCGCAGAACAGGCCGTCGCGCTCGGGCTTGAAGGTACGGTAGTTGATCGTCTCCGGCTTCTTGATCTCGCCGTAGGACCACGAGAGAATCTTTTCCGGCGACGCGATCGAGATCCGGATCTGGTCGAAGACCTGAGCCGGCGTCGTCGGATTGAAGAGGTTCATAATCTCTTGGTTCATCGTCTTCTCCTCGACCGTAGAGCCTCGGCCCGCGGGTCGTTTTCCGAATTTCGCTTCTCGCCCCGCTTACGGGGAAGGCCGCAAACGGGTCCGCGTTCGCGAACCCGTCCGGGAGCCCCTTCCGCGCACGGAAGGGGCGAATGCTTTACTCAGCCGCCTCGGCAGTCGTCCCCGGGGTGAGCTTGGAGTTGTGCAGGTCGACGTTGAGGCCGAGCGAGCGCATTTCCTTGACCAGCACGTTGAACGATTCCGGAATACCGGCCTCGAACGTGTCGTCGCCGCGCACGATCGCTTCGTACACCTTGGTGCGGCCCGCGACGTCGTCCGACTTCACGGTCAGCATTTCCTGCAAGGTGTAAGCCGCGCCGTAAGCTTCGAGCGCCCACACCTCCATTTCGCCGAAGCGCTGGCCGCCGAACTGCGCCTTGCCACCCAGCGGCTGCTGCGTGACGAGCGAGTACGGACCGATCGAACGGGCATGGATCTTGTCGTCCACAAGATGGTGCAGCTTGAGCATGTAGATGTAGCCCACCGTCACCTTGCGATCGAACTCGTCACCCGTGCGGCCGTCATAGACCGTCGACTGACCAGAGCCGTCGAGACCCGCCAGCTTCAGCATCTCTTCGATGTCGCTTTCCTTGGCGCCATCGAACACCGGCGTCGCGATCGGCACGCCGTGGGTGAGATTGCGGCCGAGCTCAAGCAACTCGGTATCGCCGAGCGACTTGATGGTCTCGTCCTCGCCGTAGACCTTCTTCAAGGTCTCCTTCAGCGGCTTGGTGTCCTGCTTCGCCAGGTAAGCATCGACCGCCTGGCCGATCCGCTTGCCGAGGCCGGCACAGGCCCAGCCGAGATGGGTTTCGAGAATCTGACCGACGTTCATGCGGCTCGGCACGCCGAGCGGATTGAGCACGATGTCGGCATGGGTCCCGTCTTCCAGGAACGGCATGTCTTCGATCGGCACGATCTTCGACACCACGCCCTTGTTGCCGTGACGTCCCGCCATCTTGTCGCCGGGCTGGATCTTGCGCTTCACCGCGACGAAGACCTTGACCATCTTCATCACGCCGGGCGGAAGTTCGTCACCACGCTGCAGCTTCTCGACCTTGTCGAGGAAGCGCTGTTCAAGGCCCTTCTTCGACTCGTCGTACTGCTTCCGCATGGCCTCGATCTCGGCCATCAGCTTGTCGTTCGGCGAGGCAAACAGCCACCACTGCGAGCGCGGATACTCTTCCAGCACTGCCTTGGTGATCCGGGTGTCCTTCTTGAAGCCCTTCGGACCCGCGATGCCTTCGCGGTTGTTCAGGAGCTCGGCAAGACGGCCGAACACGTTACGATCCAGGATCGCCTGCTCGTCGTCGCGGTCCTTGGCCAGACGCTCGATCTCTTCCCGTTCGATCGCCAGGGCGCGCTCGTCCTTGTCGACGCCATGCCGGTTGAACACCCGCACTTCGACGATGGTGCCCTGCACGCCCGGAGGCACGCGGAGCGAGGTATCGCGAACGTCGGACGCCTTTTCACCGAAGATCGCGCGCAGCAGCTTTTCTTCCGGCGTCATCGGGCTTTCGCCCTTCGGCGTGATCTTGCCGACCAGGATGTCGCCGGCGCGCACTTCCGCACCGATGTAGACGATGCCGGCTTCGTCGAGGTTCTTCAGCGCTTCTTCCGAGACGTTCGGAATATCGCGGGTGATTTCCTCAGGACCAAGCTTGGTGTCGCGGGCCATCACCTCGAATTCCTCGATGTGAATGGACGTGAACACGTCGTCCTTCACGATCCGCTCGGAGAGCAGGATCGAGTCTTCGAAGTTGTAGCCATTCCACGGCATGAACGCGACCAGCACGTTGCGGCCGAGCGCGAGCTCACCGAGATCGGTCGACGGACCGTCAGCGATGATGTCACCCTTCTTGACCACGTCGCCGACCTTCACCAGCGGACGCTGGTTGATGCAGGTCGACTGGTTGGAGCGCTGATACTTCATCAGGCGGTAGATATCGACGCCCGACTTGGTCGGATCGAGATCGTCGGTCGCCCGGATGACGATACGGGTTGCGTCGATCTGGTCGATCACGCCCGAACGGCGGGATGCAATCGCAGCACCGGAGTCGCGTGCCACGACGCCTTCCATGCCGGTGCCGACGAACGGCGCCTCGGCACGGACCAGCGGCACGGCCTGACGCTGCATGTTCGAGCCCATCAGCGCGCGGTTGGCGTCGTCGTTCTCGAGGAACGGGATCAGCGCCGCGGCGACCGAAACCAGCTGTTTCGGCGACACGTCCATGTAGTCGACCTTGTCCGGCGTGACCTGCAACACGTCGCCGGCATGACGCGCGACGACCAAGTCTTCCGTGAAGCGGCCCTTGGCGTCGAGCGGCACGTTGGCCTGCGCAACGTGGTGACGGCCCTCTTCCATCGCCGAGAGGTAGATCACCTCGTCGGTGACGCGGCCGTCCTTCACCTTGCGATACGGCGTCTCGACGAAGCCGTACTTGTTGACGCGGGCGAAGGTAGCGAGCGAGTTGATCAGACCGATGTTCGGGCCTTCCGGCGTCTCGATCGGGCAGATACGGCCGTAGTGGGTCGGATGCACGTCGCGCACTTCGAAGCCGGCGCGCTCGCGGGTCAGACCGCCCGGGCCAAGCGCCGACAAGCGGCGCTTGTGGGTGATCTCCGACAGCGGGTTGGTCTGGTCCATGAACTGCGACAGCTGCGACGAACCGAAGAACTCGCGCACCGCGGCGGCGGCCGGCTTGGCGTTGATCAGGTCCTGCGGCATGACGGTGTCGATATCGACCGACGACATGCGCTCCTTGATCGCACGCTCCATGCGCAGCAGACCGATGCGGTACTGGTTCTCCATCAATTCGCCGACCGAACGCACCCGGCGGTTGCCGAGATGGTCGATGTCGTCGATTTCGCCCTTGCCGTCACGCAGGTCCACCAGCGTCTTGATGACGGAGAGGATGTCTTCCTTGCGCAGCGTGCGATGGGTGTCCGGCGCATCGAGTTCGAGGCGCATGTTCATCTTCACCCGGCCGACGGCCGAGAGGTCGTAGCGCTCCGAATCGAAGAACAGCGACTGGAACATGTTCTGCGCCGAATCCAGCGTCGGCGGCTCGCCCGGGCGCATCACGCGGTAGATATCGAACAGCGCGTCTTCACGCGTCATGTTCTTGTCGGCATTGAGCGTGTTGCGGATGTAGGGCCCGACATTGACGTGGTCGATGTCGAGGATCGGCAGTTCCTTGTAGCCGATCTCGTTGAGCACCTTCAGCGACTTCTCGGTGATTTCGTCGCCGGCCTCGGCATGGATTTCGCCGGTCTTCGGGTTGACGAGATCTTCCGCGAGATAGTTGGTGACCAACTCCTCGTCCGACATGCGCAGCGCCTTCAGCCCCTTTTCCTGGAGCTGACGGGCGGCACGGACGGTGAGCTTCTTGCCGGCCTCGAGCACGACCTTGCCGGTGTCGGCGTCGATCAGGTCGTTGATGGTGGTGTAGCCGCGGAAACGCGCGGCGTCGAACGGCACGCGCCAGCCTTCCTTGGTGCGCTTGTAGGCGATCTTCTTGTAGAAGGTCGACAGGATCTCTTCACCGTCGAGACCCAGCGCATACATCAGCGACGTCACCGGAATCTTGCGGCGACGGTCGATACGCGCGAACACGATGTCCTTGGCGTCGAACTCGATGTCGAGCCACGAACCGCGATAAGGAATGACGCGGGCGGCGAACAGCAGCTTGCCCGACGAATGGGTCTTGCCCTTGTCGTGATCGAAGAACACGCCGGGCGAGCGGTGCATCTGCGAGACGATGACGCGCTCGGTGCCGTTGACGATGAAGGTGCCGTTCATGGTCATGAGCGGAATATCGCCCATGTAGACATCCTGCTCCTTGATGTCCTTGACCGAACGCGCGCCGGTTTCTTCGTCGATATCGAACACGATCAGGCGCAGCGTCACCTTCAACGGCGCGGCAAAGGTCATGCCGCGCTGGCGGCACTCGTCGACGTCATACTTCGGCGCCTCGAACTCATAGCGGACGAATTCCAGCATCGAGGTGTTGGAGAAGTCGGAGATCGGGAACACCGACTTGAACACCGCCTGCAGGCCTTCATCCAGCCGTCCGCCCGCCGGTTCGGCGACCATCAGGAACTGGTCATAGGATGCCTTTTGAACCTCGATGAGGTTCGGCATCTCAGCCACTTCCTTGATTTGTCCAAAAAACTTGCGAACGCGTTTGCGACCGGTGAACGTTTGCTGCGCCATCGTGGCCTCTCATTTCGCCGCCTGCCGGGGCGGACCTTCCAAAGCGAAACTGGCATCGCGCTTCGGGTTAAAATCCCACTCGTTCCGAATTCCAGCGGACCTGAATCTCAGAACGCAAAACGACGTGCGGAGCGCTGCCACGCTCTGCCCGTCTGAATCCTGTCGTTACGGACTGCAAAAGCCCGAAATCGGTTCGTCTCCCGCTGTCCGGCATCGAGATCTATCTGATTCCCGAGGGCGGACCGCATTTTCGTGCCTCCGCCCCTATATGGGCGGCTTTCGCAGCAGTTCCAGACCCAACATCTTGAAATGCTGCAGATTTCGAAGAAGCGGGCCGGTTCCAATAAGGAACCGGCCCAAATCGACTTACTTGAGTTCGACCTTGGCGCCAGCCTTCTCGAGCTGAGCCTTGATCTTTTCGGCTTCGTCCTTGGCCACGCCGTCCTTGACCGGCTTCGGCGCGCCCTCGACGAGGTCCTTGGCTTCCTTGAGGCCGAGGCCCGTGATCGCACGGACTTCCTTGATGACCTCAATCTTCTTGTCGCCGGCAGCCGCGAGCACGACCGAGAATTCGGTCTTCTCTTCGACGGCAGCAGCAGCCGCGCCCGGAGCCGCGGCAACCGCCACGGCAGCAGCAGCCGAAACGCCCCACTTCTCTTCGAGAAGCTTCGCGAGTTCGGCGGCTTCGAGCACGGTCAGGCTCGACAAATCGTCCACAATCTTCTGCAAGTCAGCCATTGATGTATTTCCTTCAGCGTATCAGTTCGAACCAGGTTGGATTTGCGAAGGGCCTACGCCGCTTCGTTCTTTGAGGCATATGCCTGAACCACGCGGGCGAGCTTCGCCGCCGGTGCGGTGGTGAGCTGAGCGATCTTGGTCGCCGGCGCCACAAGGAGGCCGAGGATCTTCGCGCGCAGTTCATCCAGAGACGGCAGCGCGGCAAGAGCCTTCACGCTGTCGACATTCAGGACGGTTTTACCCATCGAACCGCCGAGAATGACGAACTGTTCGTTCGTCTTGGCGAATTCGACGGCAACCTTCGGCGCCGCGACCGGATCGTTGGAAGTAGCGATCACTGTCGGCCCCTTTAGCAGGGAGCCGATGGCCACAACGTCGGTGCCTTCAAGAGCGATTTTGGCGAGACGGTTCTTCGAGACCTTCACCGACGCCCCAGCCTGCTTCATCTGCGAACGCAGCTTCTGCATCTGGGCCACGGTGAGGCCGGAATAATGAGCAACGACCGCAACGCCGGTGGCCTTAAAGACCTCGTTCAGCGCGTCGACCGCCTCTTTTTTTGCCGCTCGTTCCACAGCAAGCTCTCTCCGGTTGGCGGTCTTTGCACGAGGCAGGACCGCCGGGTTGCACCCGCCGCCCTACCCTCGATCCCAAATCAACGAGTCACCTCGCAGTCAGGACACGTCCGGCAGGACGACATTTCAGTAGCCTGCCCTCTTGCACCGGAAGCCGGCACAAGGTGTCGAGGTTCGAACCCGATCCACTGCGCACCGCATCCACGGCCACATGCGAAATCCGGTCTTCACCCGTCTATGCGGGAGATTAAGTCGGCCAATGGCCTATAAGGCCTTCAGCTGACACCCGCAGTCTTGGACAGGATGAGCCGATCTTTTCAGACCAGCCCCACGCGAAATCCTTGAACATCAAGCAGTTGTGGGCTCCCTTTCCATCTTTGAGCGTTCCATGCGGACGTCCAGAGAGGAATGGTCTCCTAACAGCTTGGGTTTTCGGAAAGCGCGCACGAACGTGCCAGCAAAGGCCAGCACGCCCGGAAGGGGTTCTTTAACGATTCTTCGCCGGCTTGCCAAGGCCTTTTAGCGCCTTGTTGCCCGGAATTTGCATAGGCCGGCCTCTCCCTCCCGGTTCCAGCAACCTGTCCGAGAAATGGCCGAATCGGCCTTAAATTCGCGACCAAAATTTGCGGACCCCGTCACATCCGGCCCTCCTCGCTCGTCTCGAGCGCAGGAGGTTCCGGCCCATGGCTGCCGGAGCCGGTGTTCTCGCGGTCAGTTGCGCGCGCGACGGCGGTCGGATAGCCGCACTTTGATTGGAACGCAATCCGGACAAGCTGCGGTGAGCGAAGGGCCCGCCGCAACAATCCTCATAAGTCGACGTCAACGGTAGAGCGCCGCCCCCATCCGTGCACCGATCGTGCCGCCATCGACGAAGATTTCCGTCGCATTGACATGGCGGGCATCGTCGGAGGCCAGGAACAGGACTGTCTTGGCGATGTCATCGGCTTCGCCCATGCGGCCAAGCGGCGTGCTGTGGGCGATCCGCTGTTCCAATGCATTGAACGCTTCGGGCGTGGGGGCCGCACCTTTCCAGATCGGGGTTTTGGTGCCGCCTGGCGCCACCACATTGACGCGAATGCCGCGAGGGGCGAGCTCAGACGCCAGCACGCGGGACATGCCGGTGACACCCGCCTTGGTCGCGGCATAAGCCGAATAGCCGGGCATGCCGAGCGCGGTATGGACCGACCCATTGAGAATGACCGACGCGTTGTCGTTGAGATGCGGCGCCGCCGCCTGGACGGTGAAGAACACCGCGGTCAGGTTGGTCCTGATGACATCCTCGAACGCCTTGAGCGTGGTGCCGCCGAGCGGCGTGGCGCCGCCGATGCCGGCATTGGCGAACAACGTGTCGATCTTGCCGAATGCTTTCACCGTGGCGGCAACGGCGCGCTCCAGGTCTTCGACATTCGTGGTGTCGGCTGTGATCGCCAGCACCTTGTCGCCGAGTTCCTTCGCCGCCTGATCGAGCGTTTCCTGGTTGCGCCCGGTGATCGCGACCCGCGCCCCCTCCGCCACGAACACCCGCGCGGTGGCCAGCCCGATGCCGCTGTTGCCGCCGGTAATCAACGCCACCTTGTTCGCAAGCCTGCCTGCCATGATCCGTTCCTGTTCCCGCCAGTTATGGTTTCATTATGAAACCCTCCGCTTGCTACTTAGATCGGTGAGTTTTATATTGCAACCATGAATCGCAAAAATAATTCGCCCCGGTCCCTCATCCCGTCTTCGAGGCTCCTCCCATGGTGAAACGAACCAGTTTCGAGGACGCGCAATGCCCGATCGCCCGCTCGCTCGACGTGGTCGGCGACGGCTGGTCGTTGCTGATCATTCGCAATGCGCTGGGTGGAGGACGACGCTTCAGCGAATTCCAGAAAGGCCTGGGCATGGCAAAGAACATCCTGGCCGCGCGGCTGCGCGCCCTGGTGACCCACGGCATTTTCGAGTTGAAGCCGGCATCGGACGGCAGCCCGCATCAGGAATATGTCCTCACCGACAAAGGCAAGGACCTGTTTCCAGTGCTGGTGGCGTTACGCCAGTGGGCGGACGATTACCTGTTCAAGCCGGGCGAAGAATACACCCGGCTGGTCGACCGCAAGACAGGCAAGCGCATCCGCAAGATCGAGTTGCGCGCACAGGATGGCCGGGTGCTACGGCAGCAAGACACCCTGCTGGTCAGCGTGAATTGATCAGGCTTTAACCGGATAAACCAGCGGCTTCCCGGCAAAGAATGCCGAGAGATTGGCGATCACGCAATCCTGCATGCCGATGTGCGACTGCGCGGTGTGGCCGCCGATGTGCGGGGTCAGCACCACGTTCGGAAGCTCGGTCAGCGCATCGGGCTTGTGCGGCTCGACCTCGAACACATCGAGGCCGGCGGCGCCGATGACCTTGTCGCGCAACGCCGCGACCAGCGCCTGCTCATCAATCACCGAGCCGCGCGAAATGTTGATCAGCGTGCCGTTGGGTCCGAGCCGCTTCAGCATCGGCGCATCGATGATGTGCTGGGTGTCCGGGCCGGCGCGCACCGCGATGACCAGGATATCGCACCAGTCGACAAGGCCACCGAGCGTCGCATGATAAGCGAACGGCAGGTCGTAACGGCTGCGGCTGTGATAGGCGACGTCCATCTCGAATGCGGCGGCGCGGGCGGCGACCTTGCGGCCGATCTCGCCCATGCCGTAGATTCCGATCCGCGCACCGGTCAGCCCTTGCGGCGCGCTCATCAGCGGCGATGGCGTGGCCGAGGCCCAGCCGCCGCTTTTGACATAACTGTCGGCCGGGATCAGGCGGCGGGTCGCCGCCAGCATCAGGGTCATCGCCAGATCGGCGACGGCGGCGGCATTCGCCGCCGGGCTGTTGCCAACGGCAATGCCGCGCTGCGCGGCGGCGGAGAGATCGATGCCGTCATAACCGGTGCCGTAACAGACGATGGCGCCGAGCTTCGGCAGCATCTCCATCACGTCGGCGCCGAGCCCCTGCCCGCCAGCGGTGATCAGGGCGCGGATATCAGCAAGCTGGTCGGCGCTGAAGACATCGCGCGGCGGCTTGCCGGCGGCATCGATCAGTTCGAAATGCTGGCCGATCCGGACCATCAGGGCTTTGGGAAATCGCGAATAGATCAGAACCCGATCGGCAGCCATGTCTCACCACACCAAACAGAAACCAAAGAAAAAGGCGGGATAGGCAAAAACCCGTCCCGCCTTTGATTCATGCAAACATTCCAGAGATCAGGCGAGCACGCTGCCCGGCTCGACCTTCACGCCGGGGCCCATGGTCGAGGACACCGCAACGCGCTGGATGTAGGTGCCCTTGGCACCCGCCGGCTTCGCCTTGGAGACCGCGTCGGCGAGCGCCTTGACGTTCTCGACCAGTTTGTCCTCGGAGAACGAAGCCTTGCCGATGCCGGCCTGCACGATGCCGGCCTTCTCGACGCGGAACTCGACCGAACCGCCCTTGGCACCCTTGACGGCGCCAACAACGTCCATGGTCACGGTGCCGATCTTCGGGTTCGGCATCATGCCGCGCGGACCCAGCACCTTACCGAGGCGACCGACCAGCGGCATCATGTCCGGGGTGGCGATACAACGATCGAAATCGATGTTGCCGGCCTGGACCTTCTCGACCAGGTCTTCCGCACCGACCACGTCCGCACCCGCCGCCTTGGCTTCCTCAGCCTTGGCGCCACGGGCAAACACGCCGACGCGCAGCGTGCGGCCGGTGCCGTTCGGCAGGGTGACGACGCCACGGACCATCTGGTCGGCGTGGCGCGGATCGACGCCGAGATTCATCGCGATTTCGATGGTCTCGTCGAACTTCGACTTGGCGCGTTCCTTCACCATCTTGATCGCATCCGCGATCGGATAGAGCTTTTCGCGATCGACGCCTTCGCGGGCCTTCGTCAAACGTTTTCCGATTGCCATGACCGTTACCCCGCCACTTCCAGACCCATCGAACGGGCAGAGCCCTCGACCATCTTCATGGCCGATTCGATGGTGTCGCAATTGAGATCCTTCATCTTCTTCTCGGCGATCTCGCGCACCTGCGCCTTGGTCACCGCGCCGGCCTTGTCGCGGCCCGGGGCTTTCGAACCGGACTGGATCTTGGCGGCCTGCTTGAGGAAGTGGGACATCGGCGGCGTGCGCATTTCGAAGGTGAAAGAACGATCCGCATAAATGGTGATGACCACCGGGATCGGGGTGTTCTTTTCTTCCTTCTGGGTCTGCGCGTTGAACGCCTTGCAGAATTCCATGATGTTGAGACCGCGCTGACCAAGCGCGGGGCCGATCGGTGGCGACGGGTTCGCCGCACCGGCCGGCACCTGAAGCTTCAGGTATCCGGTCACTTTCTTTGCCATCTTTGACTCCTCTAAACGATCCGGACCATCCGGATCTTCAGGGACCGTGGTTCGGTTCGGCAAGCTGATTGGCGATCAGCAGCCTCCTCCCACGGCATTGCGGACACGGCTCTCGCCGTCTCCCCCGTCCACGCGCGCGTGGACGGAACTCTGCGATCAGACCTTTTCGACCTGACCGAATTCCAGTTCGACCGGCGTCGCGCGTCCGAAGATCGACACCGCGACCTTGACGCGGGAACGCGCCTCGTCGATTTCCTCGACCACACCCGAGAACGAAGCGAAGGGGCCATCCGCCACGCGGACGTTCTCGCCGATTTCGAAGGACACAGATGCCTTCGGCCGCTCCACACCCTCCTGCACCTGATGGATGATGCGCATGGCCTCGGCTTCCGAGATCGGCATCGGCTTGTTTTCCGCGCCAAGGAAGCCCGTCACTTTGGGCGTGTTCTTGATCAGGTGGAACGCTTCGTCGGTCAGGTTCATCTTCACGAGCACGTAGCCGGGAAAGAACTTGCGCTCGGTGTCGATCTTGCGGCCGCGCCGCACTTCCGTGACCTTTTCAGTCGGAACCAGGATCTGGTCGAACAGGTCCTCGAGATTGCGCTGCTTGGCCTGCTCGCGAATCGATTCCGAGACCTTCTTTTCGAAGTTCGAATAGGCGTGAACGATGTACCAGCGCATGCTCATGTGGTCAGGTCCGCTTGCGTCAGGCTTGGATGCCGAGAATGAATGTCACCAGGATGCGGATGATCTGATCCGCGGCGAAGAAAAACACCGACGACACGGCGACCATCACGAACACCATGATGGTGGTGATCACCACTTCACGCCGCGACGGCCACGAGACCTTGTTGGTCTCGGTCCGCACTTCCTGCAGAAACTTGCCCGGGTTGAGCGCCATCGTCTGGTCCATGTCCATCGTCAGGTCCGGCCCTGAATTCAGGAATCCGAACAAGCCCCCTCGCGTGCCCAACCTTGTTTCAAGGATGGGGCCGGCGGACGGGCCCTATTTGGGAAAATCAAAGCCGCCTCGGAAGTCCGTGTTATCGGGCCGACGGCGGGTGCAGCTTCCTACTTCGGACCGCTCGGGACGTCAAGGTGGCACTGCGGCCGCCCCGCCCTCACAAAGGGCCTCAGGCCGCCCGGCCAAATGAGCTTTAATCCAAAAAACTCAAGGCCTTCAGGGAGATTTCGGAGGCAGCGTCTCAAATCTGGCAGGAGTGGCAGGGCTCGAACCTGCGACCCCCGGTTTTGGAGACCGGTGCTCTACCAATTGAGCTACACTCCTACTGGGCGCTTCTATAGCGAAGCCTTTGCCGCTCGTCACGCCCCCGAAATAATTTTAAGTCGCCAATTTTTCGCCCCCCGGCGCAGTCCATTGCCGGTCGGGTGCGACACTTCGCCGACGGTGCCCCGTTCTGACCCGATTTCGCGTTCAGTATCGGGCAAATCGGGGAACTACGAATGCCGCCCGTGGGGAACAATCGGGTAGGCTGGTCAGAGCTGCGTCTGTTCAAACAGGACGCGGCGGGGGACGGGGTGGGGACGATCAACGCTTTACGCTCATTGGGGTTTATCCGCCGGCTATCGCTGACCCATCGGCTGCTGGCGCTGACGCTGGTTGCCGCGGTGCCCGGCCTGCTGGCGCTGGCCTACAATGCCGTCGATCTGCGCAAGGCACGCTATGCCGAAGTCCACGACGAGGCGCTGCGCAACACCCAGCTCGCGGTCTCCGAACTGGACCAGATCTTCGGTGGCGTCCGGGGCATCCTGCACGCCGTCTCGCAAGCCGCCGAGGTCCGGCAGGACAACACCGAGATCTGCTCCGGTTATGTGACGCGCGTCCGCAAAGGACAGGATGCGCTGACATCGATCCTGATTCTCAATCTCGATGGATCCGTACGCTGCTACAGCGAAGCGCGGAGTTCGAACGCCTATCTGGGCGATCGCGATTATTTCCAGAACGTGCTGAAGACCAAGACATTCTCGGTCGGCACCTTCACCGCAAGCCGGGTCTCCGATCGCAATCTGGTGCCGGTGGCCTTGCCGCTGTTGAACGGCGGCAACGTCGAGGGCGTGGTGATGGCCGGCCTCAATCTGCAATGGCTGGGCCGGCAACTCCGTGAACGCAGCGCTGCGCGCGGGAGCGCCATCACCGTCGCCGACCGGGATGGCATCATCGTCTCCCGTGAACCGTCGCCTGAAAAATACATCGGCAGCCGGATCGTGCCGTCCGGCCTCCCCTTCGTCACGGCGCCATCAGCGGGATCCGCCGAGATCGAGAGCCCCGACGGCACCACCCGCATCGCGGGCTACGTCCCTGCTTCGCTCACGCCCTTCGGCCTCTATGTCTCGACCGGCATCTCCCGCGACGAGGTCATGCGGCCGATCGATGACGCCACCCGCCGCAGCCTGCTGCTGTTTGCGCTGGGGAGCCTGGTCGCACTGGTGCTGGCGTGGCTGGTCGGCGAAGGAATGATTCGCCAGCCCCTTATGAAAGTGGTCGCCACCGCGGAGGCCTGGCGGCGCGGACACGATATGGCGCGGACCGGAATCACCGATCGTGACGACGAGATCGGCCTGCTCGGACAGACCTTCGACCGCCTGATGGACGAAAGCCAGCAACGCGAGCGTGAACGCGAGACCGCGGAAGCCCGCCGCGAAATCCTGGTCCATGAACTCGCGCACCGGGTCAAGAACACGCTGGCCACGGTGCAGTCGATTGCATCCCTGAGTTTTCGCCACAGCCAGGGGCCGGAAGCCTTGCGCGGCTTCCAGGAGCGGCTACAGGCGCTGGTGCGCAGCCACGATCTGCTGACCCAGCGCAACTGGGAAAACGCCGATATGGCCGACATCATGAAAGTGGCGGTGGCCACGCTACGCGAAGAAAGCCATCGCTTCACGCTGTCGGGGCCATCGGTCGACCTGCCGCCGACAAGCGCGGTGCCGATCGCGATGATCATGCACGAACTCTGCACCAACGCGATGAAATACGGCGCGCTGTCGAACGAGAACGGCGCCGTCGAGATCCGCTGGAGCACCACGCTGGACGAGCGTGGCACGGCGGTGAGCCTGACCTGGAGCGAAAGCGGCGGTCCGACCGTCGAACGCCCGCAGCAGGAAGGCTTCGGCACCCGCCTGATCACCAACCTTACCCGTCAGATGCACGGCAGCGCCGAGTCCCGCTATCCGCCGTCGGGGCTGGTCTGTCACATCCGCTTCATCACACCGAAAGCCGAGCCGCGCGATCAAGCCGGCGCTTCGCGCGCGACCGCATAGTCCGCACGCACCGCATCATTAATGGACTGTTGACGCCGCGTTCATAGGATGCCGGTTGAAAATTTTCATCCCGTCAACCTCGGGCTTGGGGTCCTTCTTCATGCTGAAATTCAAATCCGTGTCCGCGCGGATCATGGTCGCTATTTCTCTTGTCGCTGCGGTGTCCTGCGCGGTTCTCGCAGCCTTCGGCATGTGGCGGCAGCAGATGACCGTCGACCTCGCGCTGCAACGCGAATTGCGCGCCGACTACGCCAACATGCTGGCGGCCCTCGACGGGCAGACCCGCAGCGTTCTGGCCGTCAGCAACGCATTGGCCACCCTGCCCGAAGTGAAATCCGTGATCCGATCGGGCGACCGGACGGCAACCATCAACCTGCTCAAGGGTGCCCTCGCCCAGATCAAGCCGCTGGGGCTGGAGCTGATTTCCATCCAGATTCCGCCCTCGACCGCATTCGCCCGGGTGCACGCCCCCGACTCGTTCGGCGATGACCTCTCCAAGCGCCGCAAGATGGTGATGCAGTCATTCGCCACGCGTGCGCCGGTGGCCGGCGTCGAGGCGGGCCGCGAAGTGCTGAACGTGTTCGGTGTCTCTCCCCTGCTCGACGGCGACAAGCTGCTCGGCGTGGTCGATATCGGCGCGCCGTTCGGCGACAACTATGTCAAGACCATGAAAGAGCGCTTTGGCGTCGACGTGGCGATCCATCAGATCGACGGCAATACCGGCAGGACGCTCGCATCCACGCTGAAGGCTCCGCCGCCAAGCGAAGCCGTGCTGAAGCGCGCGCTCGGTGGTGAGATGGTGTTCCAGACCGGCGAGCAGGACAACCATCCCACCGCCTCCACTCTTGGCCCGATCAAGAGTTTCTCCGGCGAGCCGATCGCCGTTGTCGAAATCGTGCGCGATACCACCGCTTATGCCGATCTCGCCTATCGGTCCGAGATGTGGCTGGGCGGTGGAACAGCAGCCGTGGTGCTGCTGGCGGCGCTGATTGCCGCCTGGCTCGGCCGCGGCCTGGCGCAGCCGATTCTCGCTTTGCAGTCGGCGATGGGGCAGATCACCTCGGGCCAGCATGCGGTCGAGGTGCCGGGCGCCCAGCGCGGCGACGAAATCGGCGCGATGGCGAAAGCCGTCGAAGTCTTCAAGGACAGCCTCTTGGAGACCGGCCGCCTGCGCAAGGTGCAGGAGCAGCAGCGGGCGGTTGCCGAGCAGGATCGTCGCGAGACCTTGCATGCGCTGGCGTCAAAGTTCGAAAGCGGCGTGGGCCAGGTCGTCAATGCGGTCGGATCGGCCGCGTCAGACCTGCGGATCACGGCGACATCCATGGCGAGCACGGCAGAGGAAGCGACACGCCAAACCACCACCGTTGCCGCGGCCTCCGAGGAAGCCTCGCAGAACGCTCAGGCCGTCGCTGCCGCGATCGAAGAACTCAATGCCTCGATCAACGAGATTGCCCAGCGGGTCAACGAGTCGGCCAAGGTCGCGAGTGATGCAGCCGCACAGGCCAGCGAAACCAACGCCGAAGTGCTGGGACTGGCCGAAGCCGCCCAGAAAATCGGCGACGTGGTCAAGCTGATCAGCGAGATCGCCGCCCAGACCAACCTGCTCGCCCTCAATGCCACCATCGAAGCCGCCCGTGCCGGTGACGCCGGCCGCGGCTTTGCGGTGGTTGCTTCTGAGGTGAAGGCGCTGGCAACCCAGACATCGAAGGCGACCGAGGAAATCTCCGCCCAGGTCGGCGCCATCCAGTCGGCGACCCAGTCGTCGGTGCGCGCCATCGAAGCCATCACCACCACGATCCGCAAGGTCAACGAGATCGCCAGCGCCATCGCTTCCGCGGTCGAAGAACAAGGCGCCGCGACCCGGGAAATCGCCCACAACGTCGCCGAAGCTGCGCGCGGCACCGGCGAGGTGTCGGCAAACATCTCCGGCGTCGACGAGGCCGCGCGCGAAACCGGCACGGCCGCCGGGCGCGTGGTCGATTCCGCAACCGAACTGGCCCGGAATGGTGACGTCCTCAAGACCCAGGTCGATACCTTCCTGCGCGACGTCCGCGCGGCCTGACACTCTCCTCCATCTGTCACAAAACAAAAATGCCCGGCGCGAGCCGGGCATTTCTGCTTTTAATGGGTCTCGATCGATTACTCGATGATCGAAGCGACGACGCCCGAACCGACGGTGCGTCCGCCTTCGCGGATGGCGAAGCGCAGCTTCTCTTCCATCGCGATCGGCACGATCAGGTGCACTTCCATCGCGATGTTGTCGCCCGGCATCACCATCTCGGTGCCTTCCGGCAGATGCACCACACCGGTCACGTCGGTGGTGCGGAAGTAGAACTGCGGACGGTAGTTGGTGAAGAACGGCGTGTGACGGCCACCCTCTTCCTTGGTCAGAATGTAGGCTTCAGCCTTGAACTTCGTGTGCGGCTTCACCGAACCCGGCTTGCACAGCACCTGACCGCGCTCGACTTCCTCGCGCTTGGTGCCGCGCAGCAGCGCGCCGATGTTGTCGCCCGCCTGGCCCTGGTCCAGCAGCTTGCGGAACATTTCAACGCCGGTAACGATGGTCTTCTGGGTGTCCTTCAGACCGACGATCTCGATTTCCTCGCCGACCTTGACGATGCCGCGCTCGACGCGACCGGTCACAACCGTGCCGCGGCCCGAGATCGAGAACACGTCTTCAACCGGCATCAGGAACGGCAGGTCGACCGGACGTGCCGGCTGCGGAATGCTTGCATCCACAGCCTTCATCAATTCCAGCACGGCGTCGTGGCCGAGCTTCGGATCCTTGTTCTCAAGAGCGGCCAGAGCCGAACCCTTGATGATCGGAATGTCGTCGCCCGGGAAATCGTACTTCGACAGCAGTTCGCGGACTTCCATCTCGACCAGTTCGAGCAGTTCCGGATCGTCGACCATGTCGCACTTGTTGAGGAACACCACGATGGCGGGAACGCCGACCTGGCGGGCCAGCAGGATGTGCTCGCGGGTCTGCGGCATCGGGCCGTCGGCCGCCGACACCACCAGGATCGCGCCGTCCATCTGGGCGGCACCGGTGATCATGTTCTTCACATAGTCGGCGTGGCCGGGGCAGTCGACGTGGGCATAGTGACGGTTCGCGGTCTCGTATTCCACGTGCGCCGTCGAAATGGTGATGCCGCGCGCCTTTTCCTCGGGCGCCTTGTCGATCTGGTCGTACGCCGTGAACGTAGCCCCGCCGGTCTCCGCCAGCACCTTGGTGATCGCTGCGGTCAGCGAGGTCTTGCCATGGTCGACGTGACCAATGGTGCCGATGTTACAATGCGGCTTATTACGTTCAAACTTAGCTTTGGCCATTCTTACGTCCACCCTCTGCGGCCGGCGCGGCTGCGCGGCAAATCCGCGGCTGGTTACTGCGGAAAACGTTGCTGTTCAAGGGCGAAGTTATGGGTAAAGCTGTGGTCAAGCCCCGGCCGGCCACCATGCCAAGCGGCAAAAAAGCGGCTAAAAACCATTGGAGACGCCATGACCCCGCAATCCGCCCCGAAATCCGCCACCGGGCTGCAAACCCCGTCCCTGCCGTTCGCGGATCCGGCCAGGCTGGGGCTGTCTCCGGTACGGTTGCAGCAGATGCGCGATGCGCTTGAGCGCGAAATCGACCGTGGCACCACGCCCGGCGTGGTCACCATGATCGCCCGACGCGGCCAGATCGGCTGGTTCGAGGCGCAAGGACGACTGGATGGGCGGCAGAGCCCCGCGGCCCCGACCCCGATGGCCCGCGACAGCCTGTTCCGCATCTTCTCCATGACCAAGCCGCTGGTCTCGATCGGCATCGGCTTGCTGCTGGAAGAAGGCCATCTGCTGTTGAACGATCCCCTGCAGAAATTCATCCCGGAATTCGCCAACCAGAAGGTGGGCGTCGAAAACAACGGCAAGCTCGACCTGGTGCCGCTCAGCCGCCCGATCATGATCCACGACCTGCTGCGCCACACCTCCGGCATCTCCTACGAGATCACCGGCAACAGTTTGGTGCAGAAGATGTACCGTGAGGCGAAAATATTCCGCCGCGACATCAGCAATGAGGAGCATGCCAAGCTGATCGCCAGCCTGCCGCTGATGTGCCAGCCCGGCACGGAATGGAATTACAGCCGCTCCACCGATATCCTGGGACGCGTCATCGAGGTGATTTCCGGCAAGACGCTGAGCGCCTTCCTCACCGAACGCATCCTGGCGCCGCTGCAGATGACGGAGACGGCCTTCCACACCGACGCCGCCAACAAGCCACGCCTCGCCGAACCATTCCCGAATGATCCGTGGACCGGCGACAAAGTGATGCTGTTCGATCAGACCGAAAAGCCCAGCATGGAGTCCGGCGGCGGCGGGCTGGTATCGACGGCGATGGACTACGCCCGCTTCTGCCAGATGCTGCTCAATGGCGGCAGCCTCGACGGCCAGTCCATCATCGCGCGCAAGACCCTGCAGTTCATGGCCGCCGATCATCTCGCGTCGAATGTCAAAGTGGAAACCCACCTGATTCCACCTGGCCATTCCTTCGGCCTCGGCTTCGCGGTGCGCACCCATCAGGGCCTGGCGCCGTTCGCGGGCTCCGTCGGCCAGTTCTTCTGGAGCGGCATGGCCGGCACGTTCTTCTGGATCGACCCGACCGAAGAGATGTTTGCGGTGTTCCTGTCGCAGGGTCCGGGACAACGCGAATACTTCCGTTCGCAGATCCGTAGCCTGGTGTATGCGACGCTGGAGTGAGACAACGCGCCTGACTAGCCATGTTGGGAATTTGGCATGAACGTCGTTGCATGTGATGTGCCCTCCGGCAGCGTGCTGAGCCGGGAATCGATCGAGCGCGCGTATTTCCGGGACGCCTATCGGGCGCCGCTAAGCCACGGTGAGCTTGCCATTTCCGATATCTTCGCCGCCATTTTCGCGCATCATCCGTTGTGGATGAAGCTGCTCCTGATCGTCCGCAACAAGGTCGCCTCGCTTGCGGGCCTGGATGCACCGACCGCGTCCGAAATTCTGCGCGTCGAGATCAAGGATCGTTATGTCATCGGCGAAAAGATCGGCGTTTGGCCAATCTTCTCGCTGAGCGAGAATGAAATCGTCGCCGGGCGAAATAACAAACACCTGGACTTCAGGCTATCGGTGCTGAAAGTGCCCGACGGCGACAACACGAGCGTGGTCGTCTCCACGATCTGCATGGTCCACAACCTGTCCGGCAAGCTCTACCTGTTTTTCGTTGTCCCGTTTCACAGGTACGGCGTCCGAAAGCTGATGGCGAACGCGCTCGCGGCGCGGAGATTATGATAAGCCCCGAGAACAGTGCCGCGGTCGTGGCCACTTGGGTCGTGGGTGACACGTCCATCAACTGATGGTGGCGCCGCCGTCGATCACCATCGACTGTCCGGTCATGAAATTGCCGGCGGCGGAGCCCAGGAACACCGCGGCGCCGGCGATTTCGTCGGGAATGCCGATGCGCAGCAGCGGCGAGCGTGCGGTCGAGGCCTTCAGGTTATCCGGATTGTCCCACAGCGCCTTGGCGAAATCGGTCTTGATCAGACCCGGCGCGATGCAGTTCACCCGCACATTGTGCGGGCCATACTCGCAGGCGAGATTGCGCGCGAGCTGCATGTCGGCGGCCTTGGAGATGGCGTAGGCGCCGAGGATGGTCGAACCTTTCAGGCCCCCGATAGAGGACACGATGATGATCGAGCCATCCTTGCGTTCGATCATCTGCGGCACCACCATGCCGATCAGCCAGTTGTTGGCGACGATGTTGTTGTCGAGGATCTTGCGAAACTGGTCGTCGGAAATGCCGGCGAGCGGACCATAATACGGATTGGACGCGGCATTGCAGACCAGCACGTCGATCTTGCCGAAGGCACGGTTGCTTTCGTCGACCAGGTTCTGCAGGTTTTCCTTGCTGGAGATGTTGGCGGCGATGGCGATCGCCTTGCCCTTGCCAAAACGCTCGTTGAACTCCTTTGCCACCGCATCGCAGACGTCCTGTTTGCGCGACGAGATCACCACCTGCGCGCCGTGTTCCACCATGCGCTCGGCGATGGCGCGGCCGATGCCGCGCGTCGAGCCGGTGATCACCGCAACCTTCCCGGTCATATCGAACAGCGTCATGACGTTTCTCCCTGATGTTGTTTCTGAATTGTTCGGCGCGCGAGGCTTACGCGAGCTTGCCCGGCGGGGTCACCTCGGGGCCGGCGGGCTGATGCATCGCCGCATGGGACGGATCGGCGATCCAGGGCTGCTGGTTGATCATGGCAATGCGCCAGCCGGCGTGCCCCGGGCTGCTCAGCAGGTCGAGCCGCGTCACCGAGCAATTGTCGATCACGAATGTCAGGCCTGCCTTGGGTTCGAGACCGAGCGCAACGGCAATGGCCGCCTTGATGGTGCCGCCATGCGCAACGGCAACGATGTCCTGGCCGGCATGGGCGGCGCTGATCCGCGCTATCGCGACGCTCACGCGCTCATAGAGATCGACGAAGCTCTCGCCACCGGGCGCGCGCACGTCGGCAGGGGCATACCAGTAACTGGCGACCTCCGGGCTGAGCGTGGCAACGAAATCAGCGCGATTGCGGCCCTGCCATTCGCCCATGTCCTGTTCGGCGAGCGCAATATCCTGCTGAATGCCGACCGGCGCGCGGCCGCCGGCGGCCAGAATGGCATCCGCCGTCTGATGCGTGCGCTTCAGATTGCTGGTGTACCAGGTCGCGTTCGTCGGCAGGATGCGCGCGACCGCGTTGAAGACCGACGTATCACTGCAATCACAGTTGAGGTCGGCTTGGCCGTAGATATTTCCGCCGTCCTCGCGGACCGGCGCATGCCGCACCCACCACCATCGGGTGACTTCGACCCCCGCAGGCGTTGCGCGGCTCGGTCCGGTGTGCGGGAGGGGAGCGGACATGCGGATACCAATCAGATCGGTTTGCCGGCGTACGGCATCGACGCGGTCAAACCGCCGTCGACCGGGAACGCCTGGCCGTTGACATAGGAGGCTTCGTCGCTGAGCAGGAACAACCCCATTGCCGCGAGTTCATGCGGCTGCCCTGCCCGCTTCAGCGGATTGAGCTGGCCGATCTTGCCCTCGGTGCCGCGCTCCTTGGCGCCGTCGAAGATCGGCTTGGTCATGCCGGTCTCGATCAGACCGGGGCACACCGCATTGATGCGTACGCCGGTGCCGGACAGCGAATAGGCTGTGGTTTGCACGAGACTGATCACGCCGGCCTTGCTTGCGGCGTAGGGATGGCCACTAGCGCCGGATTTCAGGCCGGCGACGGAGGCCGTGCAGACGATCGCGCCGTAGCCCTGCTTCACCATGTGCGGAATGGAATGCTTCACTGCCAGGAACGGCCCGATCAGGTTGACGCGCAGGACTTCCTGCCAGTGCTCCGGGGTCTGCTCAGCGATCGGCACCAGGCCGCCGCCGATGCCGGCATTGGCCCAGATCGCATCGAGCTTGCCATAGGTGGAAATCGCCTTGGCGATGAAGGCCTGGACATCTTGTTCCGAACCCGCATCCGCCAGCACCGCTTCCGCGGTGCCGCCGGCCTTGCGAACCTGTTCGACGGTGTCCTTGACGCCCTCACTGCGGTCGACGGCAATCAGCCGTGCGCCTTCCTTGGTGAACAGCAATGACGCGGCGCGGCCGATGCCGCTGCCCGCGCCGGTGATGATGACAGACCTGCCTTCGAGGCGACCCATGATAGTGTCCTTGATAATCCGATGAGGGTCGCGCGGCGCCGGTCAGGCCTCGCGCGATGCGAGTGGATCAGGCGCCTGCTTTCTGGGCATAGGCCCACGCGGCCTGCGCCAGCGGGATGCGACGCGCGGCGGATTCGGCAGCGCGGGCGTTGGCGGCGGTGCCGTCGCGGATCCGTGCGGCAATGCCCTGCACAATGCCGGCGAGCCGGAACAGGTTGTAGGAAAAGTACCAGTTCAGGTCCGGAACGCTCGTGCGTCCAGTGACCTTGCAGTAGATCGCCTCGGCCTCATCCATGGTCGGGATATTCAGCGCCTTGAAGTCGGCACCCTCCAGCCCCGGCATCACCCACTGCATCAGCAAATAAGTGAAGTCCGCCAGCGGATCGCCAAGTGTCGACAACTCCCAGTCCAGCACCGCGGTCACCCGCGGTTCGGTGGCATGGAAGATCATGTTGTCGAGCCGGTAGTCGCCATGCACGACAGAGACGCGGTCCTGCTGCGGCACGGTTTTCGGCAGCCACTCGATCAGACGGTCCATCTCCGGAATGACGTCGGTCTCCGACGCCCGATACTGCTTGGTCCAGCGCTCGACCTGGCGGGCAAAGTAGTTTCCCGGCTTGCCGAAATCGCCGAGCCCGATCGCTGCGGGATCGTACTGATGCAATTTCGCCAGCGTCTCGACCTTGCTGGTGAAGATGGCGCGACGTTCCTCCGGCGACTGCTTCGGCAGTGTCGGATTCCAGAACACGCGCCCCTCTTCCATCGACATGATGTAGAAGGCCGCACCGATCACGGCATCGTCCATGCACAAGGCATAGGCCCGCGCCACCGGAAAGCCCTGCTTGTACAGCGCATCGATGACGCGGAACTCGCGATCCACCGCATGCGCCGACGGCAACAGTTTGCCGAACGGCTTGCGGCGCATCACGTAGGCACGGCCCGGCGTGTCGAGACGATAGGTCGGATTGGACTGCCCGCCCTTGAACTGCGACACCGTCAGCGGTCCGGCATAGCCCTCGACATGCGAGGACATCCAGCGGTCGAGGCTCGCTTCATCGATGCGATGCCGCTCCTCGACCGGCTTGGTGCCGGAAAAATCCGCGTCTTCCCTCACGCCGAGGCCCATGCCGTCTCTCCGCTTCTCTTATTAGTGCGAGGCCGGAGAGTTGGCGTACTTGCGCAGCTCCAGCCGTGCGATGGCACGGTTGTGCACCTCGTCGGGGCCGTCGGCAAGACGCAGCGTACGAATGCCTGCATAGTCCTTGGCGAGACCCGCCTCATCGGACACGCCGGCGCCACCAAAGGCCTGAATCGCCTGATCGATGATGCGCAACGCCATGTTCGGCGCGGCCACCTTGATCATGGCGATTTCGAGCTGGGCGCTCTTGTTGCCGACCTTATCCATCATGTCGGCGGCCTTGAGGCACAGCAGGCGGTTCATTTCGATGTCGGTGCGCGCTTCACCGATGCGCTGTTCCCACACCGAGTGCTCGATGATCTTCTTGCCGAAAGCGGTGCGCGACGACAGCCGGCGCACCATCTTCTCCAGCGCCTCTTCGGCCTTGCCGATGGTGCGCATGCAGTGATGGATGCGGCCCGGACCGAGGCGGCCCTGGGCGATCTCGAAGCCTCGGCCTTCGCCGAGCAGCAGGTTGGCGACCGGAACGCGGACGTTCTCCAGCAGCACTTGGGCGTGGCCGTGCGGCGCGTCGTCATAACCGAACACCGGCAGCATCTTCTCGACGGTGATGCCCTTGGTGTCGAGCGGAACCAGGATCTGCGACTGCTGCTGATGCTTGGCCGCCTTGAAATCGGTCTTGCCCATCAGGATCGCGATCTTGCAGCGAGGATCGCCGACGCCAGACGACCACCACTTGCGGCCGTTGATCACATAATGATCGCCGTCACGCACAATGCTGGTTTCGATGTTGGTCGCGTCCGACGACGCCACCGCCGGCTCGGTCATCAGGAAGGCGGAGCGGATTTCGCCGTCCATCAGGGGCCGCAGCCACTGCCGCTTCTGCTCCTTCGACGCGTAGCGCATCAGCACTTCCATGTTGCCGGTGTCCGGCGCCGAGCAATTGAACACCTCGGAAGCCCAGCCGATGTGCCCCATCTGCTCGGACAGCAGCGCGTATTCCAAATTGCTCAGTCCCGCACCGCGGAATTCATCGTCTTCATGCGACGACGGCGGCATGAACATGTTCCAGAGGCCTTCGGCCCGCGCCTTCTTCTTCAGCTCTTCGAGAACCGGAATGACTTTCCAGCGTTCACCGGCCGCGTCCTGCTCCTTGTAGGTCTTCACCGCGGGGCGAACATGCTTGGTCATGAACGACGAGACGCGCTCGAGCCATTCACGCTGGCGATCCGACATTGTAAAATCCATCAGGCGATCCTCGCTGTTTGTTTGAAAGTCTTTGTCACAGTGTCTGCTTGCCGTCCGTTGCCCGCAAGAGCCTTGTCGAAATCCCGCGGAACGGAAAATCCTGCAAATTCAACTCCGCGAATCTGATCCAACTTGTTGGATCAGATTCGTCGTTGTCCTTGTTCGAGCATGATCTTTTCGGAAAACCGGTTCCCACTTTTCCGGATCATGCTCCATCAAAATGTCATGTGGCACAGCCGCATTGACATTTCCCGATCTTAAACGATAGTTTCATACAATAGTTTGAATTGCAATCGGTGACTTTCGACACGTTCCGGCAACGCACCATTGCCTTCCACGCATTGCAAATCTCACATGGCTGATCGATGTCCACAGACCATACCAAGACCGCGATTTTGACTGCCGCCGAGAAACTCTACGCCGAGCGCAGCTTCGGCGAGGTCAGCCTGCGCGACATCGTCGCAGCGGCGAACGTCAACCTTGCCGCGATCAATTATCATTTCGGCTCCAAGGACGAATTGCTGGCGGAATTGTTCCTCAGCCGCGCCACCAGTCTCAACCGCGAACGTTTCGCCGAGCTGAAAGCCGCAGAAGAGGCCGGCGGGGGCCGCGCCGACGTCGAAGCGATTCTGCGGGCACTGGCCGGCCCGCCGATCCGCTGGTGCCGCGGCGCCGACCGGCAGCGCTCCGCTGCCGCGCGTTTCATGACGCGCGCATCGGTCGAAACCGTGCCGCCGATCCGCAAGATCGTCGAACGCGACATCACCCATCTGCGGCGCTTCGCCGATGCGCTGCGCCGCGCCCTGCCGGACCGTGACGAGGTCGACGTCTATTGGGGCCTGCACTTCGCGCTGGCCATGATCCGGCAGACCATCACCGACAGCGACCGCCTGAAGAAATTGTCCGGCGACCTCTGCGATCTCGATGACGTCGACGACATCATCGAGCGGATCGTCCAGACCGCCGGTTATGCCCTGATGGGAAAGCCTGCGGTCCGCAAGGAGCGCCCCAAGGCCTCGGCTGCCGGCGCGCAGAGATCCTGAGAGACTGGTCGGGTCAAGCCGCCCCCTTCCTGCACCAGCAAAGCCATGTATGCTTTGGCCTGCTGTCAGGGGGCCCGCATGTTCAGGGATTACGCCGACCACGACGCGACCGGCCTTGCCGAATTGATCGCGCGCCGCGAGGTGACGCCGCTCGAGGTGCTGGACGCCGCCATCGCGCGAGCCGAGAGGGTCGACCCACAGCTCAAGGCGATTTGTATCCCGATGCTGGAGATCGCCCGCCAGCGCGCACGCGGAAATCTGTCCGGCCCCTTTGCCGGTGTGCCATTCCTGTTGAAAGACATTCTCCAGCATTATGCCGGCGTGCCCACCACCGCCGGCTGCCGTGCATCGCGCGACTGGACACCCACCGCGAACTCGCAATTGGTCAATCGCTACCTTGACGCCGGCCTGGTGATTTTCGGCAAGACCGCCACCCCCGAGTTCGGACTGAAGGCCGAAACCTCGTCGCTGCTGTGGGGGCCGACCCGCAACCCGTGGGATCTTGCGCGCGTCCCCGGCGGCTCATCCGGCGGTGCCGCCGCCGCCGTCGCCGCCGGCATCGTGCCCGCGGCCGGCGCCTCCGATGGCGGCGGCTCGATCCGCATCCCGGCCGCTTATTGCGGCCTGTTCGGCCTGAAGCCTTCGCGCAGCCGCGTGCCATCCGATCCGCCATGGCCGGATGGATACTGGGACGGCGCCTGCAGCGAGCATGCGCTGACCCGCAGCGTGCGCGATTCAGCAGGCATCCTCGACGCCATCGCCATCGGCGCACCACTCCCGCCGCCGCCAACGCCTTATGCAAAGGAGATACAACTTCCCCCTGGGCGCTTGCGCATCGGTTTCAGCACACAGTCGCCGATCGGCAACAAAGTGCATCCCGAATGCGTGAGAGCGGTGGAGCGCACGGTTGAACTGCTGAAAGACCTGAAGCACGAAGTCGTGCCGGCACAGCCGAACGTCGATGGCGCCGCATTGGTGGAAGGCTTCGTCTCGCTCTACTACCGCGAGGTCGCCAACGAGATCAGCAAGATCAAGGCGCGCAGCGGCGCGAGTGACGACGCGTTCGAACTGGACACGCGCATGCTGGCCCTGGTCGGCAACGCCCGAAGTCCTGATATCTACAAGCGCGAACGCGCACGGTGGGATGACTATGCGCGCGATCTCGGTGCGTTTCACCAGCAATACGACCTTTATCTGACACCGACGACGGCAGAACCGCCCAATCGCATCGGCGAACTCGATACGCCGGGCTGGTTACAGCCGCTGTCCCACCTGATGCTCACGCTCCGAGCCGGTCGCTTCGTCGACATGATGGGAACGGTCAAGAGCCTGGCGGTGAACAGCCTGAAACGCGTCCCGTTTACGCAATTGTCCAATCTCACGGGAACGCCGAGCATGTCGGTGCCGCTGCACTGGGCAAGGATCGCTCCAGATGAACCGGAGATTCCGTTCGGCGTGCAGTTCGTGGCAAAGCACGGCGACGAAGCCACGCTGTTCCGACTGGCAGCGCAGCTGGAGGCCGCGCAACCTTGGTCAGGTCGACGACCAGCCCCTTAGCGCCGTTAACCCGAGTTCGCGGATTCGCGCTGGAAAATCGCGATTTTGCGATTTTTTGGCGAGCTAAGTCTTTGATCTGCAAAGGGTGAGGTGTCCGGAATCGGCCGAAAACGGCTGTAGTGAAGACCTACCGGATTCCCAATGACGTGACGGTGCGGATAGATTCGCAGCGCCATGTTCCTGCGACGCACCGAGCGAAAGAAGAACGGCAAGACGCACAGCTACTGGAACGTTGTCGAGAACAAGCGTCTCGATAACGGGCGAGTGGTGCAGCGGCATGTGCTGTATCTCGGTGAGATCAATTCCTCGCAGGCAGCGGCGTGGCGCAAGGCGATCGACGTGCTCGACGAAGACGCCGGACATGCGCGAACGTTGTCGCTGTTTCCGGAAGATCGATGCGAGGCGATCGCGGGCGATGCGTCGATCGTCCAGCTACGCCTGTCCGAGATGCAGCTTCGACGTCCGCGGCAATGGGGCGCCTGCTGGCTGGCCGGACAGTTGTGGCAGGAGCTTCAGCTCGATTGGTTCTGGGCAGAGCGGCTGCCGCCAAGCCGCAAGAAGACGAGGTGGGACCAGATCCTGCAGGTGCTGGCAACCTACCGGCTGATCGCGCCGGGCAGCGAGTGGCGGCTGCATCGGCAATGGTTCGGTCAGAGCGCAATGGCCGATCTTCTGGGAGCAGACTTCGGCCTCGCGGAAGAGCACAAACTCTATGCCTGCCACGATCTGCTGCTCGCGCATAAGGAGGCGCTATTCTCGCATCTGGTCGGGCGTTGGCGCGATTTGTTCAATGCCGACTTCGACGTGCTGCTGTACGATCTGACCAGCAGCTACTTCGAGGTCAACGCATCGGACTTGCCGGAAGGCAGCAAGCGCCGCCACGGCTACAGCCGCGACAAGCGGCCGGATTGCCCGCAAGTGGTAATCGCGCTGGTGGTGACGCCCGATGGCTTGCCGTTGGCTTACGAGGTGCTGCCCGGCAACACCGCTGACAACAAGACACTGCGGATGTTCCTTGCCAAGATCGAGCAGCAATACGGCAAGGCGCGCCGGGTCTGGGTGATGGATCGTGGCGTGCCGACCGAGGCCGTGCTGGCCGAAATGCGCCACAGCGATCCGCCAGTGCAATATCTGGTCGGTACGCCGAAGGGACGCCTGAACCGGCTGGAGAAGCATCTGCTGGACAAGCCCTGGCAGGACGCGCGGGAGGGCGTGCAGGTCAAATTGTTGTCCGAGGACGGTGAGCTCTACGTCTTCGCTCAAAGCGCCGATCGGATCAGTAAGGAACGCGCGATGCGCCGGCGGCAGCTGAAGTGGTTGTGGAAACGGCTCAGGCAAATCGATGCGATGGAGATCACGCGCGAAGAATTGCTGATGAAGCTTGGCGGCGCGCGATCCAAAGCGCCGGCGGCCTGGCGTCTGGTCGATATCGAGATCGACAAGCAGCGCCCGAGCTTCAGCTTCGCACTCAATCGAAACAGATTGAGAAAGACCCGACGTCGCGAAGGCCGTTATCTGCTGCGCACCAACCTCGCCGACAATGACCCCGCCCAGCTCTGGCAATACTACGTCCAACTCGTTGCCGTCGAAGAAGCGTTCCGCAATCTCAAGGGCGACCTGGCGATTCGTCCGGTGTTCCATCAAGACGAGGTCCGGATCGAGGCCCACATCTTCATCGCCTTCCTGGCCTACTGCATGCAGGTCACGCTGACGCGCCGGCTTCATGCCCTCGCATCGGGCTTGACCGCACGTCGCGCGCTCGAAAAGTTCGCCGCCATCCAGATGATCGACGTCCATCTGCCGACCACAGATGGGCGCGAGATCCTGCTCACCCGCTACACCCATCCCGAACCGGAACTGCAGCTCCTGATTGATCGGCTGAAGCTCCGGCTGCCACCGCAACCGCCGCCCAGGATCACCACAGCCGCCGTCAACCAAGCCAGCCGCTGTAGTGAAGACCTTTCGAGCTAAGCCATTGATCTGGCTGATGTCGACCCTTCAAAAACCCGCCAATCCGCGAAGACGGGTTAGAGCAGAGCATGACCGTGTCCCGCAGGACCGCCTTGGCGATGCTGGCGCAGGGAGCGATGAGCGGGCTGCTATGCAGCGCCGTCGCGGGCCGCGCCGCGGAAGGTGAGAGCCCACTTTACCAATCGCGCACCGTCATCACGGGCCAGGACCCCGAGCGACGCGGGCCCGGCCTGATCGAATGCTTCAAACTGGTTCTGGTGAAAGTATCCGGCGATCGCCGCCTGATGAACGATCCTGCCACCAGCCTCAGCGCGGACCGGATTGAACCGTTCATCGAAACTATCGCGCTGCACGACCAGAAGGCCGGCCGCCCCGTGCATGACGAACAGGGAACGCGCGATCGGCCCTACGATCTGACCGTGACTTTCAAGGCCGCGCCCATTGATGCATTTCTGGCAAAACTGAATCGCAAACCCTGGATCGCTCACCGGCCTGCATTGCTGGCGCTGGTTGCCGTGCGCCGCGGCGACCTTTCTTTCCTGCTGTCGCGCGACGGCGGCCGCGGACCAGGCATGGACGAAGCGCTCGCGAACGCGGCGGATCGCTTCGGTTTGAAAGTGCTGCTGCCCACCGAGGCCGTCTTGCGCGAAGCCGCCCTCACGCCGCGAACCGTCGATCGCGCAGGTGGCGCGGCATTGCGGCGATTGGCCGGCAATGCCGGAGCCGAAGTCACGCTGGTCGGCCTTTTGAGATGGAGCGATGCCGCGCTCGGCTGGATCGTCGAATGGCGGCTCGCGGATACCGGCAAAGCCGCGCGATGGAGCGCCAGAGGCATCAACTTCGACGAAGCATTTCGCATCGGCGTTGGCGGAGCGGCGCGCATTCTCTCCCGAAATGACCCGCCTTAGCGCGGATGCGCCTTGAGCCAGGCCAGCACGTCGCCCGCGTTACGATCCGGCGGAAACACCGGGTAGAAGACGTGCACGATCCGCGCCGCATCGATGATCACAGCGAGGCGCTTGATCAGGGTTTGATCGGCGACTGTCATGGTCGGCAGTTTCATCGCAATCGCGAACGCGAGGCGCTCATCGGAGAGCACGGGAAACGGAACGTGAAGGCGTTCAACCATCTCTCCCTGATATGACGGGCTCTGGGTCGACAGCCCGAACACATGATCCGCACCGCCCGCTTTCAAGTCCGCATGGAGATCGCGGAACGCACACGTCTGCGGTGTGCAGCCGCGCGCACCCGGAATCATGTCCCAATCGTCGGTGAGGCCGATCTTGCCGGGCTCACCAGTTCGGGGATAGGCAAACAGCACGACGCGGCCGGACAGAGCGGACAGATCAATCGACGATCCGTCGGTCGCCGGGAGGTTGACTGAAGCCACCGTCATCCCCGGCAGATGCCGCGCGGCGCCATCGTCTTCCGGCGCCGGAATCTTGCTCCAGTCGACATCGGTCAGGTTGGACTGATTCATGAGACGTTACCCCCTGGCCCGCAGCAGGCGGCCCTTCTCGCGACTCCAGTCGCGCTTCTTTTCGGTCTCGCGCTTGTCGTGCAACTTCTTGCCCTTGGCCAGCGCCAGCTCCAGTTTCGCCCGCCCCCGCTCGTTGAAATACAGCTTCAGCGGAATCAGCGTCATGCCTTCGCGCTCCACGGCACCGATCAGCTTGTTGATCTGGCGCTTGTGCAGCAGCAATTTCCGTGGCCGCCGCGGCTCATGGTTGAAGCGGTTGGCCTGCAAATATTCCGGGATGTTGGCGTTGACGAGCCAGATCTCACCGGCGCGCGGATCCGCATAGGACTCCGCGATCGTGCTCTTGCCGTTGCGAATCGATTTGACCTCGGTACCGGTCAGGGCGATGCCGGTCTCGATCGTGTCCTCGATCGCATAGTTGAAGCGCGCCTTGCGATTCTCGGCCACGACCTTGATCGCGCGCTTGGTCTTCTCAGTCATCGTCTCAACGTCCTCCGAGCCCGGTTCGACAAACCGGGCCCGCTAATCATCAATGGGGCTGATTCAGGAATAACACGTCCGAGAGCGGCCGAATCAGATCCCGCTTCGCTGTCCTGCGAGAGTTCAGGCTCGCTGCTTGAGAAGGTCGCGAATTTCCGTCAGCAGTTCCTGATCCTTGGTCGGGGCCGGCGGCGCGGCGGGTGCTGCGGCATCCTGCTTCTTCAGTCTGTTTATCAGGCGAATAACGATGAACAGCACGAAGGCCACGATCAGGAAGTTCAGTACAAGCGTCAGGAAATTGCCCCAGGCCAACACCGCGCCTTGCTTCTTGGCATCGGCGAGATTGCCGGCATTGACCTTGGCCGAAAGCGCCGTGAAGTAGTTGGAGAAATCAAGACCGCCGGTGATGGCGCCGATGATCGGCATGATGATGTCGGCGACCATCGATGTGACGATGGAGCCGAATGCCGCGCCAATGATGACGCCGACCGCGAGATCGACGACGTTGCCCTTCATGGCGAATTCACGGAATTCCTTGAGCACGTGCAGCCCTCCCTTTCACTTTCAAGAGTGGAGCAAACGGGTTTCTCTCCACGGCCCAAAACCTAGAGCATGATCAGGAAAAGGGGAAACCGGTTTTCCCCGACATCCGGGGCCTGCGTTCTCCCCAAGCGCGACCGCAGAACTACATATGGCGCTAAGGGCCTAAAATCTCAAGGGAAATTCGAAAACTCGGCCACGCGACCGAGCGCTGTTTTGGCCTCTGCACACAGCTTCTAGTTCAGCAGCCCCGCATGAACCATCGCGCTGCGCACCGCGGCCTTGGTCGGCTCGGAGACAGGCACCATCGGCAGGCGCACATCGGCACTCATTTTTCCGAGCAACGACAGCGCATATTTCACCGGCGACGGATTGGTCTCGATGAACAGGTTGACGTGCAGCGGCATCAGCTTGTCCTGCAGTTGCAGAGCCTGGGCATAGTCACCACGCTGGCACGCGCTCTGAAATTCCGAGCAGAGCCGCGGCGCCACGTTGGACGTCACCGAAATGCAGCCGTGCCCGCCATGGGCGTTGAACGCAAGCGCGGTGCCATCCTCGCCCGACAGCTGATTGAAGCCTTCGCCCAGCGCGGCCCGCTGTTGCGACACCCGTACCGGATTCGCGGTCGCATCCTTGACGCCAGCGATGTTCTTCAGGTCGTACAGCCGCTTCATGGTGTCGACCGACATGTCGATGATCGAGCGCCCCGGAATATTGTAGATGATGATCGGAATGCCGATCGCATCATTGATCGCCTTGAAGTGCTGGTAGAGCCCTTCCTGGGTCGGCTTGTTGTAGTATGGCGTCACGACCAGGACCGCCGCGGCACCGGCCTTTTCCGCATGCTGCGACAGCCCGATCGCTTCTGCGGTCGAATTGGAACCAGCACCGGCAATGACCGGCACCCGCCCCTTCGCCTCGTCGATGCACCATTCGACCACACGCTGGTGCTCCTCGTGATCGACGGTCGGGCTTTCGCCGGTGGTGCCCACGGGCACCAAGCCATGAGTTCCCTCGGAGATCTGCCAGTTCACGAATTGCCGGAACCCGGCCTCGTCCAGCGCGCCGTTTTTGAACGGCGTGACCAAGGCAGTGTAGGATCCCCGGAAATTCGTCTTGCCTGCCATGTTCCTGCTCCGACCACCGCCTTTGCGGCTTCCTCAATTGTGCCTTGAATTACTGCCCGAATTCGGACCGGGATTGATACCGGGTCTGGGCCATGGAGGAAAGCACCATGGTAACCCGGCAAAGTCGTGATTCCGCCGTGCTGGGCGATGATAACGACCTGATAACATATTTAATGTTTTGTCTAAAAACTCAATGAAATAGAACCTGTTCCGAGAGCCAAGCGTGATTCGCCATCGAGGCCCAAGGTGACGCCGTCCGCCCGCGCATCCGCCCTGCGATCGACGGCGCTTGCCGCCGGTCTTTTGATCGCCGTGTGCGCGCTGGCGCCGCCGGCCGCCTCCGGGGTCCCGCTACCGAAACCGCGGCCAACCTCGCGCAGCACCGTTCCTGCCTCCCCGCCGGTCAAACTCATCGAGGCCAAGGCGGTCGCCACGAAAACGGGCCCCTCCACCGCGGTGACCCCGTCGCAGGCCGCCACCCGTGCCGCACCCGCGCCGCGGAAACCCCATGCACCGCTGGCGATGTCGGCGAGTTCGTCGACGCCACAGGCCGACGCACAAGCCGTTGAAGAAGTCATCGAGCAGATCCGCACCAAGAAGGATCCGGCAGGGGCAACCCAGATTGCGGCCGGGATCGGCGATCCGGTCGCGCGCAAACTCGCCGAATGGATTATTCTTCGCAGCGACAACAATGGCGCCACCGTCGAGCGCTATCGCGCTTTCCTCAGCGCCAATCCGAGCTGGCCGAGCCAGACCTTCCTGCGCCGGCGCGGTGAAGCTGCGCTGTGGGATGACAAGCGCGACGACGCCACGGCTCTGAGCTGGTTCGGCAACGAAGAACCGATCTCCGGCAAAGGCCGGCTGGTGATGGCGCGGACGCTGCTTGCACGCGGCGATCGTCGCAATGCGGAGCGGCTTGTTCGCGAGGCCTGGCGTGGCGACACCATGTCCGGCGACACCGAGTCGGCAGTGCTCGACCAGTTCGGCGCCCTGCTGAACGGCGGCGACCACAAGGCGCGGATGGATTACGCGCTATATGCCAATGATCGCGAGACCGCCATGCGCTCGGCGCAGCGGCTCGGCGCAGGCTACGTGGCGCTGGTGAAGGCGCGCCTTGCCGGCAACGGCAAGTCGGACAATCTGAAGGCGCTGCTCGACGCGGTGCCGCGTGAGCTGCACGGCGATCCCAGCTTTATTTTTGGCCGTATCCAGCAATTTCGCCGCGACGAAAAATACACGGAAGCAGCCCAATTGATGCTCAACGCGCCGCGCGATGCGGGGCGGCTGATCAATGTCGACGAATGGTGGATCGAGCGCCGTCTGCTCGCCCGCAAGCTACTCGACCAGAACGACGCGCGTAACGCCTATCTCATTGCCCGCGATGCGGCGCTGCCGGCGCGCGACATCTACAAGACCGAGCAGGAGTTCACCGCCGGCTGGATCGCTCTACGCTTTCTCAATGATCCGGCGACCGCGGCCCAGCATTTTGCCCGCATCGGTGTCGACAGCAGCAATCCCACGGCGATCGCCCGCGCCGGCTATTGGCAGGGGCGCGCAGCCGAAGCGATGGGCCGGACGCAGGACGCGCGTGCGGCCTATCAGTCAGCCGCCACGCAATCGACCAGCTATTACGGCCAGCTCGCACGCGCGAAGCTCGGCTTGCCGCAACTCGGCCTGCGCGAAGCGCCGTCGCGTGCGCGCGGCAGCGAGCGGCTGGAGGTGGTGCGCGCCGTGGAGCTTTTGTACGCGCTCGACGAAGGCGAAATCGCGATCCCGATCCTCGCCGAGATGGGCGAACGCACCGACGATCCCGATGCGCTGGCGGCGCTTGGCGAACTGGCACAGCGCAACAACGATGCCCGCGGCATGCTGCTGTTGGGCAAGGCCGCGCTCAACCGCGGACTGCCGTTCGACCATTATGCCTACCCCGTTTCCGGCATCCCCAAATACAAGACCGTCGGGCCTGAGGTCGAGCGCAGCGTGGTGTTCGCGATCGCCCGGCAGGAAAGCGCGTTCAATCCCAAGGTGGTGTCCAGCGCCAACGCGATGGGCCTGCTGCAAGTGACGCCGGCGGCCGGCAAATACGTCACCAAGAAATACGGCGAGGTGTTCGACCAGAAACGGCTGCTGTCAGACCCGTCCTACAATGCCTCGATCGGCGCAGCCGAGCTCGGCGGCCTGATCGAGGACTATCGCGGCTCCTACATCCTGACCTTTGCCGGCTACAATGCCGGGCGCGGCAGCGTCAGGAAGTGGATCGAGCGTTATGGCGATCCGCGCGATCCCAATGTCGATGCGGTGGACTGGGTCGAGAAAATCCCGTTCTCCGAGACCCGCAATTATGTTCAGCGGGTGATGGAGAACGTGCAGGTCTATCGCGCCCGCTTCGGCGGCGGATCGCACCTGCAGATCGAGGCCGATTTGCGCCGGGGGGCGGCGGTAGAATAGAGTTGGGCTCGCTTCCGTTTCGCGTCCCTCCCAGCCCGAGACCGCCGACATGCCAGCCCAATTTCATGATGTTTTTTGCGCGTCCGCCGACGGCCTGAGGCTGCATGCCCGTGAGATCGGTCCCGCAGCCAGCAGTGCGCTGCCAGTGCTGTGCCTGCCTGGCCTCACGCGCACGACCGCCGATTTCGAGGTTCTCGCTCAAGTACTAGCCGAAGATCCCAACACCCCCCGCCGTGTCGTCGCGATCGACTATCGCGGCCGGGGACTGTCCGACCACGATCCGGATCCGGCAAAATACGCCGTACCGGTGGAAATGGGCGACGTGCTTGCGGTCGCCACCCATCTCGGCATCGGCAAGGCCATCGTGATCGGCACCTCGCGCGGCGGTCTGATCTCCATGGTGATGGCCGCGTCGCAATCGCCGCTGCTCGCGGCCGTCGTGCTCAACGACATCGGCCCGGCGCTCGAGATGACGGGTCTGTTGAAGATCAAGGGGTATGTGGGGATCCGGCCGACGCCGACGTCGTGGGACGACGCGGCCAACGCGATCAGGACCATGTTCGCAAGCGATTTCCCGAATCTCGACGAGGCCGGCTGGTTGGCCTGGGCAGGGCGAGCCTGGCGGGAAACTGACGGGCGCTTCGAACAGACCTACGATCCGGCCCTGGCCCAGACCCTCGCCGGCCTGGATCCGGACGCGCCTCTACCGAAGCTCTGGGAGGCATTCGACGCCATGAAGGATCTGCCGATGATGCTGATCCATGGCGCTCTCTCCGACCTGTTGAGCCGAGCAACCGTCGAAAAGATGGCGGCTCATCATCCCGATCTCGCGTTGGTCACGGTCGCCGACCAGGGCCATGCGCCGTTGCTGGCGGACGCGCCAACCATCGCCCGCATCGCCGCGTTCTGCGCACGCTGCGACCGCGCCGCATAATCGCTCGCACGCCCATGGCCACGACGGCTGAACTATTCCAACGTGCGATGTCCTCGTTCCAGCAGGGACGGCTCGAAGAGGCCGAGCGCCAGTTCAAGCAGCTCCTGCGGAAAGAGACGAGACATCCCGCAGCCCTCAATATTCTGGCCGCGATCCTTATGAGCCAGAAGAAGTACGGCGAAGCCGAGCCGTATCTGCAGACCGCCCTGAAAGTGAACGCGACATCCGATGCGACGTTCTACAATTACGGGCTGGTGCTGAAAGCCCTGGGCCGGCCGGATGAAGCGCTCGCGCGTTTCAGCCAGGCGATCGGCCTCAATCCCGGCAATGCCGACAGTTGGAACAATCGCGGCACCGTGCTGAACGATCTGAAGGATCCCGTTCGGGCGATCGATGATTTCGAAAAGGCCCTCTCGATCAATCCCCGTTATGCCGCGGCCTATTTCAACAAGGCCAGATCGCTTGCGGACCTCAAAAAATACGACGAGGCGCTTGCGGCGCACGACCAGGCGCTGGCGCTGAATCCAAACCTCGCCGAGGCATGGTTCGGTCGCGGCTTCGTGTTTCACCAATTGCAACGTCATGAGGAGGCCGCGCGCGCCTACGAAAAAGCCCTGCAGATCGATCCGAAATTGCCTTTTCTGAAAGGCTCCCTCGTCCACGAGAAGATGCTGACGTGCGACTGGGACGGGATCGCACCCTTGATCGCCGATATCGAGCGCGATATCGCCGCCGGAAAACTCGCCACGGAACCCTTCAGCTGGCAGGGCCTGGCGACATCGCAGCAAAGCCTGCAGCAGTGTGCGAAACTGTTCAGCGACACGCGGTTTCCGCCGAACGTCAGGACCGCTCCGCGTCCGTCACCGGCTGCAAACGGCAAGATCCGGATCGGCTATCTCTCCGGCGAATTCCGGCAACAGGCCACCTCGCTGCTTTTGGTCGGCGTGCTGGAGCAGCACGACAAGGATCTGTTCGAGATCACGGCGATCGATAATGGCTGGGACGACGGCAGCGAGACGCGACAGCGGATCGACGCCGCGGTGCACCGCGTGCTGCCGATCCGGGGGCTCGCCGATCCCGACGCCGTCACGGCAATCCGTGATCAGCAGATCGATATCCTGGTCAACCTGAACGGCTATTTTGGCGAGGAGCGCACCCGCGTGTTCGCGCGGCGCGCGGCGCCCATCCAGGTCAATTATCTCGGGTTTCCCGGGACGTTGGGCGCCAGCTATATGGATTACATCATCGCGGACCGGCATGTGCTGCCCGAGACAGACAAGCCGTTCTACGCGGAAAGGGTGGCCTATCTGCCGAACTGCTATCAGGCCAACGACCGCAGCAGCAAGATCGCGCCGCCTGTCAGCCGGGCGGATTGCGGCCTGCCCACGCAAGGCGTGGTGTTCTGCTGTTTCAACAACGTCTACAAAATCACGCCCGACATCTTCGAACGCTGGATGCAAATCCTGGCGCAGGTGGAGGGCAGCGTGCTCTGGCTGTTGGCGGACGATCCCGCCGCCGCGGCGAACTTGAGACGCGAAGCGGTCGCACGCGGCGTCGACGGCGGTCGCCTCATCTTTGCCGAGCGCAGGCTGCCGGCCGAGCATCTGGCGCGGCACCGCTGTGCTGATCTCTTCCTCGACACCCTGCCCTACAACGCCCACACCACCGCCAGCGATGCACTGTGGGCCGGGCTACCGCTGCTGACCTGTTCGGGCACGACATTCGCCGGCCGGGTCGCGGCCAGCCTGCTTCGCAACATCGAACTTCCGGAATTGGTGACTGAGACGCTGGACGACTATGTGCTGTCAGCAGTTACTCTCGCCAACCATCCGGACCGGCTGGCTGCGATCCGACAGAAACTGGACGATCATCGCCTGAACACGCCCTTGTTCGATACAGCGCGGTTCACCCGGCATCTCGAAGCCGCCTTCGCCGCGATGGTCGAGCGTCATCGTGCCGGCCTGGCGCCTGCTCACATCGTGGTGCCGGACTGATTCTTGTTAACCGCCCGCTCTGACGCCGCGATCCCTTCACGACCACCGAGCCAAAGAAAAACCCCCGGCGGAGACCGCCGGGGGCTTGTAGCTGCGATAGCTATCGTCGTCAGACGATAACGATCAGAAGCTGCGCAGGATCTGAACCGAACCGTTGTAGAGGCTCGCGTCCTTGAGAGTGAACGGGAAGGCCGCTGCGCCATAACCCGGAACAACCGCGCCGAACGTACCCGTCAGGTTCTGGTCGAGACGGGTGTAGATGAACTCAGCCGACAGCGTCAGGTTCTGGACCGGGGTCCAGGCCGTACGCGTACCGATCTGAGCGACAGCGAACTTGGTGCTGCCGACGCCCGGAGGGGGCGCAATGCCGCCATTGATCGCCGTCAGCAACAGCGTGTTGCCGCCGGAGCCGTAGTCGATCTGGCTGTATGATCCGAAGACCGAGGTGCGCCAGGCCGGGTTCCAGTAGTGCTCGTAGTACGCGCTGACGTCCCAGGCGGTGCTCTTGGATATGCCGGTGCCATTCGCCGAACTGGTACCGCCATAGACACCGTCGAGAACGTAACCGAAGGTCAGGCCATTGCCGTTGGCAACCGCGAAGCGGCCAGCGCCGATGGAGTCGTAGGTGCCGCCGAAGACGTACTTGGCAGCGCCGTTCGCGAAAGTGGCTTCAACCTTCAAACTGTCGCCCACGCCGGTCGGCAGGTTCTTCAGCTCGAAAGCGCCGGTGACGGCATAGCCCCAGGTCGACGACGGCTTGCCAGAGTCGCTGCCGACAACCGTCGGATTGTAGTAGGTGCCGTGAACTTCGTGAGCGGCGGCACCGAAGTGCAGCGAACCCCAAGCCTGATCGACACGGATGTTGCCGACGATATCCGGAACGTGATCACCGCCGGAGGCGTTACCGGTGAAGGTGTTCGCCACGGTTCCGTAGTTCGGGAGAGTGGTCGTGAACGGAAGAGCGAACGGCTGATTCGCATTGATGACACCAGCGGTGCGGTACGGCTGGGCGTCTTCAACCGAGATCGTCGCCGACACGCCATTGCCGAACGAGGCAGTGTAGGCCAGCTGGTTGATGCCGGTCGCGTTGTTCGAGCCGGCAAGGAAGCCCGAGGTGATGTAAGGCTTGGCGAGTGCCCACTGCGGATCGAACTGCGAAACAGCCTTACCGAAGGTGAAGCCAGCGAACTGGATGAAGGCGTAATCGACTTCGACGAAGCCGCCCGCGATGTTTTCACGGCCGCGGGTGAAGTCGAACTGCAGGTTGGCGTAGGTACGCAGAACGCCGTATTCGGTGGCGGTGCGCGTATCCAGGAACATGTTCAGACGCGAGCGGGTCTGAAAGTAGTCCTTGTTGAACTGACCAGCACCGTTGTTGCCACCCTGCCAGTACGGCGTGTCGTAAATGCCGCCATGGATCGAGGTGTCGATACGCAGCGCACCACCGATGCGGATGCAGGTGTCGGTGCCCGGGATGTAATAGAAACCCGCGCCGTAGAGGGAGCAAATCTTCACGTACTCGACCGCTTTGGCCTTGACGGGAAGATCGGCTGCCTGTGCGCCGGTCAGCGCGACGAAACCCGCCGCGGTGCCGAGCATAAGGCTCTTAACCATCTTCATGTAAACCTCCAAGTTTGCTCTCTAGGGAGAGTTCCAGTTCCGTCGTGCTAATACGCACGCTGGGATGGTCCCCTTGTCCCCGTTAAACCGTTTTCGGTGCCTCGCGCTTTCGGACACTCCCGCATAACGCGAGGGACTTCAGCGAAACATCTGAACGGGACGACCTCGGGATGCCCCCCTCCGTCGCATCACGACAATTACCCAACACATCTGCACAGGCAACAAAGGACCGCCTTACAAACGGGCCAATCGCGCCGTTTTTGGAGATGTGTTGCACAAATAACACGCATTCGTGATCGGCGTGATCAGACAACCTATTGAAGTTAAAAAGAATTTCAGATCGATGATTTTGTCCTCGATGACAAGGCCACAATGAGGCAATCGCCCCGCCAGGCGCCAAAACCGCGTGGACGGGACGAATCAAAGCGGTTTGAACGATTGAAATGGGCCCCGCGGCTGAATTCGCACGCGCGCATTCGAACGCCGGGAGGATTCGGACAAAGAGCTGCGTTCCGGCAAATCCTGCGCTCGAGGCCCGCTTCAGCAGAAATGGCACTTAATGCGAAGGCAATCGCGCCCGAACGCTGGCTCGCACGCACGATGGATTCGCGGCGCCGGAGTGGCGGCACGAAATAGGCGTGAGCGGCCTGCAATCTCCGGCTTGCAGGCAACCGCAGGGTCGGGCATATGCAGCCGGGACGGAGATATGGCCGAGTGGCTGAAGGCGGCGGTTTGCTAAACCGTTATAGGGTTGTAAAGCCCTATCGAGGGTTCGAATCCCTCTGTCTCCGCCAGCCACCCTCAAAATATTCAATAAAATCAACTGGATAAAAATCGCACGCATGACGCGTGTGATAAAATGCGCGTGACGTTCAGCCGGCATTTCAGCCAAGGGCTCGGCCCGGTTTTCCACGTCGCTCACAGCCTCAGAAACGGAATCCGGTTGTGCTCAACCGAGCAGTCCGCACCTCCGATTCTCGACACCTCTACGTTCGAAAGCCCGCCCACGCCTTCGCGTCGATGCGTCGGAAAGAGCCAGAACTTTTGCCGCTGGATGTCTATGCGCCTCATCGCGAGGAATCCCCGCGATATCGTCGACCCGCCAGGACGACGGCCCGTCGAAAAATACCGACTACTGCCGCGCTGTTATGGAGATCTGAGCTGTCCCGATCTATTCGGCGCACCGTCAACTTAATCTGCGAACACGCACAATAAGCTCAAGATCGAACACTTGCATTTACGCGATTTGCAACAAGAGGGAGCTGGCCCGTTCGAGGCAGGGCTTCCAATTGAAAAGGCCGCGCTCGTCACAACGCACAAAGATTGGCCGCAACTCCGGCTCGTGAGATCGTGCTTGTGTCCATCGCCTCACACCGGAGTTCGGCGCAACGATTGCTCATATTTCGGCGGCTCATCCCGGCCTTGGCGCTCCCTGATGGGGCACTCGCATCCGGTTGTCTGAACATTGACGCAGCAGAAATCGAGTGCATCGGCCCCGCCCTGGCAAAACGTATTTGGCGACAGCGGAAACGAAATCAGAGGGACCCGGGCATCCAATTCGACAGCTTGCGGACACACCACGTTCACTATATGTTCCATAAACATCTGCATCGAATCCATTCTCCCAACACATCCGCCATGCCCAATCAAATTGTCATCACGGAGAAGACCAGCCAGGCAAAGGACGTCCGCGCCGCCGTCGGCGCGCGCTACGGAGATATCCTTCCGGCCGAAGGCCATCTGTTCGACCTTGTTGAGCCTGAGGATGTCATGCCGGCTTGGAAGCGCTGGTCGCCGATCCTTCTGCGGCCGGAGGGCCTTTACGACACGCGCCCGGCAAAGGGCGGCAACAAGGCCGCCAAGCTCCGGGACATTCGCGAGGCGCTTCGGACCGCTGAGCGGGTCTGGCTCGCCACCGATTGCGATCGCGAAGGTCAGCTGATCGGTCAGGAGATTCTCGAACATTACAAGTATCGCGGCGACGTCATGCGGGTGCTGGTCACCGCGCAGGACTCGCAAACCATCCGAGACGCATTCAGCCGGGCAAAGCCAAATAGCGAATATGGACGTCTTTACGCCGCTGCCGTCGCGCGCCGGCAGGCCGATCAGATCTACAACTTGTCGCTCACGCGGACTGCAACTGTCATTCTGGGGCACGGTACGCGCAGAGTGATTGGAGTCGGGCGCGTGAAGACGCCGACACTGGCAATTGTATGCAAGCGCGAGTTGGAAATCCGGAACTTCGTGCCGCTGGCCTATTTTGAAGTTGTCGCCACGGCGAAGGTGGCGGGAGGCCAATTCCGGATGTGGCACGCGCCGCAGGACCGGATCGTTCGACGCGAGATTGCCGAGGATGTCGTCAAGGCAGCTGAAGGCTTCGAGGGCGCGCTCGCCGTGCGCGTCGAAGACAAGCGTCAGGGGCCACCCAAACTGCATGATTTGCCGTCGCTGCAGAAACTATGCAGCTCCCGCTTCGGCTGGCCGGCCAGCAAAACGCTCGAGGTGGCTCAGCAGCTCTACGATGGCCGGGGTAAGAAGATCATCACCTACCCACGCGCCGAGGTGCGCTACCTGCCGCAGAGCCTGATCTCGGACGTGCCACGGATGTTGGCTGGACTGCGGGTGGAGCAATCGTTCAGTGCGATCCCCGCGCCCGAGCCGCCTGTCATCCGCAAGGGCGCGAGCGGCACCTTCTACGACAGGGGGCTGGAGGGCGCGAGCCATCATGCCGTCATTCCCAACGTCAACACCATCGACAAACTGCGCGAGGTCTGGCCCCGTCTATCGTCCGACGAAAAGAAACTGTTCGACGTCATCGCGCGGGCCTACCTGTCGGCGCTGATGCCGGACTTCCGCTACCGGCAGACGACCGCAACGCTCGATGTGGGTGGCTTCGAATTCCGCGCTGCCAGTCGTCAGCCGATCGATCTCGGCTGGCGCGCCGCATTCCCGGACTGGCAACCCGCCGACGAAAAGGGCGACGAGGCGCAATTGCTGCCGCAGTTGCAAAACGGCGAGACCGCGCAACTGCAGGATCCCAAAATTGAGGACAAGGAGACCCGACCGCCTCCGCGCTATAACGAGGGCACTCTTATCGAAGCGATGCAAAATGCCTGGCGCTTTGTCGAGGATGAGGTGCTGCGAGACCGCCTGAAGGAAGCCAAGGGGATCGGCACGCCGGCAACCCGCGCCGACATCATTGGCGGCCTGAAGAAACAGGGGTTTCTGATGGTACAGGAAAAGCACATCGTGCCGACCGAGGCCGGCCTGTCGCTGTTCGGCATTCTCAAACAGGCGGATCCCGCGCTGGTTGATCCGGGCGTGACGGCGCAGCTTGAATGCCTGCTCGACGATGTCGTGGTCGGCAAGCAGGAGATGGTCGGCGCAATCGACGCGGTGTGTGATGTCGCCCAGCGCATCATCGGCAAACTCAAAGACGGCGCCGCGACCGGAGGACCTGCCTTGCTGGGTGCCGCGGCCGGCAACGGCGCTGCTGCTTATCCCCCCACGCCCGCCATGAAGCGCTTTGCCGACAGCCTCGCCCGGCAAAACGGTATCAAGCCACCGCCCGGCTACAAGACGTCGATGTCAATCTGCGGCGCATTTCTCAGGCAGCACGCGCCCAAGAAAACCGAGGGTAAAAACGATGATGAAGCTGCTGGAAAGCGCGAACCGAAATCGAAACGCCGCCGCAAGACCTCCCTCAAGCCGGCGGACTCAATTGCACATCAATCGACGTCGCCGAGGAAGAGGTCTCGGAAACACAAGGCCGATGCCGTCGCCGTTCCACCAACTCCCGCTCCGCCAAACGTCGCAACAGGAACGCCGCTGCGAATTCCCTACGGCAACAAAGAGGTCGCCTTCAAGCTGGGCGCCCGTTATGGCGCGACGGGATGGTATGCGCCGCCTGGAATTGATCTCTCTGCGTTTGGCGAGCGGGGTTGGCTGTAACGCCTGGCCACTTTTTTGGTGATCCAAGAAGATTGCCGAAGGCGAAGGATTTGTAGCACACGCCGTTATCCGTCATGACGCGCACGCCCCTCACGCCCGGCTTGCGTAGTCGGCGACAGCCGCTCGAGGAAGGCCACGGCGCATTCCTTCCGTTCGTTTTTTATAACCTGGCTGAAGGCGATGCGTAACGCCCAATCCATCATGCGCACTTGGCGATAGATCGGCAATCAGCCGTGATACGCAAACAGCTCGACCGGGTCGGCGAAGCCACGCACGGGATATTCACCGACAGGTTCGAGATCGAAATCACTTTTGACGAGGTCGGCGAACGCCTGGGACAGCAGCACCGTTCTGCCCAGTTGTTTGGTAAGGGTTTCGAGACGGGACGCCATGTTGACCGCAGGACCGATGACGGTGAAGTCGAGCCGGGTGCGCGACCCGATATTGCCATACATGACGTCTCCGACATGGACGCCGATACCGTAGTTCAGCGGCGCACGACCGGTTTCGCCGTTCTTTTCGTTCAAAGCAATCATAGCCTGACGGGCTTCGCTCACGGCATGGAGCAGATTTGCGCAGGCCGACGGCTGACTCAGCGGAAAAATCGCAAGCAGGCCATCGCCAATGAATTTCAATATTTCCCCACCATGCCGCTCGATCGGCTCCGACATGGCGTCGAAATAACCGTTCAAGAGATCAATGACGTCATCGCGCGGCCAGTTGTCGGAGATCTGGGTGAAGCCGCGCAGATCGCAGATCATGATGGCGGCACGGACCGTCGTGCCACTTCCGCGCCTGGTTGCGCCGGCCAGAATGAGCTCGCTGGCATGCGACCCGACATAGGTTTCGAGCAGCGTCCGCGCCAACCGGTTCTTGATCCGGATTTCGCTGACCAGCGCCAAAATCGGCAACAGCCTCAACAGACCAGCGATATGCGCGTCGTCGAAACCTCCGGGCCGGTCGGTTGCGAAGGTCACCATATGCCGCTTGCCGAGCGTATGATACAGTGGCCACGCTGCATAGTCGGTCAGGCCTTTGGCCCGCATCTCGTCATAAACGGCGTGCTTGCGGCCCAGCGACGGATCGCGTTCGAGATTTTCGCGCACCTCGGTCGCGCCGTCCTGCATTTCGTTGGCGGGACTGCCGATATACTCGGACCGCTCCCTGACGTCGTAGTCGACTCTCGCAAGCTCGGCCTCTCGCATCCCCTCGGCCCACATGATCCGGGCGCCCAGCCATTGCGGATGGTGGATCAGCATATGAAGTGACGCCCGCTTGACGGGAATGCCCGATCGCTGGAGCCGGACACACAGCTCGGTGAAAATATTGTCGATGAAGCGCTCATCGTGGGTGTCGTTTGCCAGCCAGTGCACGACATCGCCGTCAGAAGACGCGGCGATGGGATCGATGTTTGGCGGCTCGTTCATTTCTTGCTCCTGAGCAGTGCTCCGATTCGAGGTTCATGGTATGTCGTGTCTCCGCCCCATCGCGTCAATGGTGTCCGCGGAAACCCGCCTGCGCGCAAGATCTCCGCATCGGCAAGCACAGGTGAAGCCAGTGTTCGGCTGCATAGAGCCCCTAGCATGAAATTGATAATGCTGTGGCGGAGGGGTTTGCCACTCCGACTAAAGAACTATGAGTCCTGGACCATCGCATGTGTAGCCTATGCAAAGAATGCAAAACGGGGGCGCTAAGCTACCCCGAAACAGCGGTGTTGCGCTTGGCCTGCGGCCCGATCGGCAGCAGGCCTGTCAATCAAGCGAACACGGGAGGGGGCATGCGGCGTATTGATAAGCTCGTTGGTCTGATCGTCGGGACGTTGGCGTTCGCGCTGATCGGATCGCAGCCATGCGCTGCGGCAGAGCCGGCGCCAAGAGACGGCGGCTCGCTCATCATGGCGACAAGCGGCCAGATCCAGGGCTTCGATCCGCTCACCATGCGCGCCGCCAATCGCGAGACGATCATGGCTGGCGCACTCGTGTTCTCGAACTTCTTCACGCTCGATGACAAAGGCGAGCGCGTGCCGGACCTCGCCACCTCACTTGACGGCTCGCCTGATGGCCTGACGTGGCGATTGAAGCTGCGACCGGGATTGAAATTCTCCAACGGGGCGCCCTACACCTCACGCGACGTGGTGCGCCACTTCCAGCGTATCCTCGATCCGACGAAGAATCAGGCGTTCGCCGCCGCTATCGGTGAGTTGAAGGAGGCTGTCGCTATTGACGACACCACGGTTGAATTCCACCTGGCCTATGCCCGGGCAGCGTTCCAAACCATTTTCTCGACCGATAACCACCTGATCTGGGCGATGCCCATCGAGCATCAGGACAGCGCCGGCCCCGACCTCAACCGCCGTCCAATTGGCGCCGGCCCCTACGTGATGACGGACTGGAAACAGGACGACAGCATCACCTTCGAGAAAAACCCGAACTACTGGAATCCCAGGGCACAGCATCTCGACAAGGTCGTGATCCGTTTCCTGCCTGATACAACCGCGCGTTTTACAGCGGTGAAGACCGGCGACATCGACGTCTTCTACGAGCCGCTTGGCAAGCAGGTAAACGAAGCACGCAATGACAAGACCCTGAAGGTCGTTGAATACACTGGCACAGGCGCCTCCACCCTTAATATCAACACGTCGTCACCACCGCTCAATGACATCAGAGTGCGGCTGGCGCTGGCCCACGCGCTGGATCGTAATGTCGAGCTCAAGGTCGCCTACGACGGCGTCGGCAAACTCGCCACCAGCTTCTGGGGACCGGGGTCGGTATGGAATTGCCCCGACGTTGGCTACCCCGAATACAACCCGGAAAAAGCCAAGGCACTGCTCAAGGACTATGGCAAGCCAGTGAAGATTGTGCTCCAGGCGCAACCGGCGCAGGCGGTGCCTGCACAGCTTTACCAAAGCTTCTGGCAGAAGGTCGGCATCGAGACGGAAATCAAAAGCATTCAGGGTGGCCCCTCTTATATCAATCCGGTCTTGCGCGGCGACTATCAGATTGCATTCTGGGAAGTCGTCGACGTTCCCGACCCCGACTTTCAGGTCTATCAGGCGTTCTTTTCGAAGAGCGGAGGCAACATTACCAAGATCAGCGCCCCGAAGCTCGACGAAGCGATCGAGGCCGGCCGCCGCAGTCTCGATGTCGGCGTTCGCAAGAAAGCCTATTGCGATGTCAGCAAGGAAATGGCGAAGCAGATGCCCATCCTGCTGCGGACCCAGTCGAACTATTCCGCCATCACGCAAGCGCGGGTTCATGACATTCCCCCGCTGAGGCGCGGTCTGGTTCGGCTTAACGCAGTGTGGGTCGACCCGAAATAGTCCTAGTTTCTCGAATCTGAAGTTCGCACCACCGAACTTCGGATTCGATAAGGACACTAGCAAATGTATGATCCTCGTGTGCTTTATGAATGCGAAGTTCGTGAAAGCATCTGCCGCGAAATCGCACGAACTTCGCATTCAGCACACCAGCCCTTGAGATCGCGCTGCAAGGTGTAGGAGATGATGCACTACGTCCTGCGCAAACTGCTGCGCCTGATCCTGGTCTTGCTGATGGTCGCCGCGGCGGCTTTCTTCCTCTTGAACCTGCTGCCGGGCGACGTCGCACTCGCCCTGCTCGGCAATGAAGCGACGCCGGAAGCCATCGCACAGGTGCGCACGGAGCTCGGCCTCGATCAGCCGATCGTCCTACGCTACCTGCACTGGCTGTTTGGCTTTTTACACGGTGATCTCGGGCGCTCCTACATCACCCAGGTGCCGGTCATGGAATCGATCATCGGCCGGCTCCCGGTGACGATCGAGTTGATCCTGCTGAGTCAGGTATTTGCGTTGCTGCTCGCGGTGCCAGCCGGCGTGTTGTGCGCCTACAAGGCCGGCAGCCGGATCGACCGGCTGATCAGTTCGGCCGCGCTGCTGCTGTTCGCTGCACCCGTGTTCATCACGGCCATTCTGTTGATGTTCCTGTTCGCACTCAAGCTGCGCTGGCTGCCGTCGACCGGTTACGTTCCGTTCATGGCCGACCCGCTGCGCAATCTCGCACATCTTGCGCTGCCTGCACTGGCGATCGGATTGTCGGAATGGCCGCCACTGTTCGCCGTGCTGCGCGCCGACATGATCAAGACCTTGCAGCAGGACTATATCGCGCTCGCCAAAGCCAAAGGGCTTGGTCCCGCCTTCATCCTGCTGCGGCATGCGCTGCGGCCGTCATCGTTCACACTGGTGACGATCTCCGGCTTGCAGATCGCCGCGACGATCGCCGGCGCGCTGGTGGTGGAGACGATCTTCGGCCTGCCGGGCATCGGCCGCATGCTGACGGGCGCCGTCTACAATCGCGATATGATGCTGGTCCAGGGCTGTGTCGCGGTGATCTCCGTCGGCTACGTACTGATCAATTTCGGCGTCGATCTGATCTACGCGCTGCTCGATCCGAGAATCCGCAGATGAGCGCGCTCGCAAATGATCAGGCTCTGTCCACGGCGAGCGGCACGCCAAGTCCTCCCCTCGTACGCCACCGGCTAGGTGCCGGGTTCTGGATTCCGGTGGCCTGGACCACGATGGTCGTCGTGTTGGCCATGGCCGCCAACTTGCTGCCGCTACGCAACCCGATCGAAACCGACTTCACCGCCATCTCCAACTGGCCGGATGCAACCTACTGGTTCGGCACCGACCAGCTCGGCCGCGACATCTTCTCACGCGCCGTGTTCGGCGCACGGGTCTCCCTCGTCGTCGGACTGCTTGCCCCGGTGCTTGGGCTCGGCCTGGGAATGTGTCTTGGGCTGGCTGCCGGCTATTTCCGCGGCCGCACCGAATCGATCATTGTCGCCGCCATGGACGCCATCATGGCGTTTCCCGGAATCCTGGTCGTGCTTGCGGTCACGGCCTATGTCGGTGCAAACACCGCCGTTCTGATCCTGCTGCTCGGCGCCCTGACGGTCCCGGCGTTCATGCGGGTGGCGCGCGCCAACACGCTGGTGTTTGCCGAGCGCGAATTCGTGCTGGCGGCGCGGGCCATGGGCGCGACCCACACGCGCGTGCTGGCGCTCGAAATCCTGCCGAACGTCATTGTCCCTATGCTGATCTACGCGCTGCTCGTGGTCTCCCGCATCATCGTCATCGAGGGCGTGCTGTCCTTCCTGGGTCTCAGCGTGCCTCCACCGCAGCCGACGTGGGGTAACATGATCGCAGACGGCCAGGCCGATCTGGCGGCGTTGCCTTACATCCCGTTCATACCCTCGGCGCTGATGTACTTCACAGTACTGTCCATCAACCTGATCGGCGAGCGCCTGCGCGCCCGAACAGATGTCCGCGGCAGCGCCTTATGACACAAGCAAGCCCCTCCCTCCTTGAGGTAACCGATCTCGTAACGCACTTCCATACGCCTCGTGGCCTGATGCGGGCCGTCGACGGTGTATCATTCTCGATCGAACGCGGCCAGACTCTCGGCATCGTGGGCGAGTCCGGGTCCGGCAAAAGCGTGCTGGCGCGGACTATCATCGGCATTCTGGCAAAGGATAGCTCGACTACCACCACCGGTCGCATTGCATTCGAGGGCCGCGATTTGCTGACGTTGTCAGAGCCAGACATGCGCGACGTTCGCGGCAAGGACATCGCGATGGTTTTCCAGGATCCAACGTCCTCGCTGAATCCGGTCAAGCGGATCGGCGCCCAGATCGGGGAGGTACTCACGCGCCACCTCGGCCTGCGTGGCCGCGCCGCCGAAGCCCGCTCGATCGACCTCCTCGCCTCCGTTGGAATTTCCCTGCCAGTGGAGCGCCTGCGCCAGTATCCACATCAGCTGTCCGGCGGCATGCGCCAGCGGGTCGCCATTGCCATCGCACTCGCCTGCGAGCCAAAATTGCTGATCGCCGACGAGCCGACAACCGCGCTCGACGTCACCATCCAGGCGCAAATCCTCGATCTGCTGCGGCGTCAGCAGCTCGCGCACAACATGGCAATGATCCTGATCTCGCACGACCTCGGCGTGGTCGCAGGGCACACCGATATGGTGTCGGTGATGTATGCCGGGCAGATGGTCGAAGGCGCGTCGACGCAGTCGCTGTTCCACAATTACCGCATGCCCTACACCCAGGCTTTGATCCGCTCCGCACCGAACCTGTCCGATCCGCCGCACACACGGTTACGCGCGATTTCGGGACGGCCGCCGGACATGCTGCAGCCGCCGATCGGCTGCCGCTTCAGCCCGCGCTGCGATTACGCGACCGATAAATGTCGAGCTAATCAACCTGCATTGTCGGCCGGCGAAACGGACCGAGCGCATCTTTATGCTTGCTGGCATCCCGTCAGCTGGCGCGGAGTATTGCCATGACTCCGGAAGAGCTCCTCACTGTCGACGACTTGTCGGCGACCTACAAGTTGCCGGGCGGGCGGCAACTCACCGCCGTCGCAAACGTCAGCTTCACCGTCTACAAAGGCGAGACTCTCGGACTGGTCGGCGAGTCGGGCTGCGGCAAGTCGACGGTCGGGCGCTCGATCATGCAGCTCCCGCCACCGACCGGCGGCTCGGTGATCTTCGAGGGACGCGACCTCGCAGGCCTAGACGCCGAGGCGCTGCGTCGGACGCGGACGCGGCTGCACATGATCTTCCAGGACCCGATTTCCTCACTCAATCCGCGCCGCAAGGTGCGTGACATCGTGGCCGAACCGATGGCGATTGCCGGCGTGGGCACCGCTGCAGAACGCGAACGCCGCGTCCGCAGCACGCTCGAAACGGTCAGCCTCGATCCGGATCGGGTGATGGACCGCCGCCCGCACGAATTCTCCGGCGGCCAATGCCAGCGCATCGCGATCGCCCGCGCCCTTATCATGGAGCCGTATCTCGTCGTCTGCGACGAACCGGTGTCGGCGCTCGACGTCTCCGTGCGCGCGCAAATCCTAAACCTGCTGGAGGATATGAAGGCGCACTATGGCCTGACTTTGCTGTTTATCAGCCATGACCTTGCCGTGGTGAAGAACATCAGCGACCGCGTGGCCGTGATGTATCTCGGCCGCCTGTGCGAGCTCGCGCCATCGGCGCGGCTCTACGAAGCGCCGCTTCATCCCTACACGGCAGCGCTGCTGGCTGCCATTCCTGTCATGGACCCTGACAGGCGCCAAGACCCCTCACGACTGCTCGTCGGTGAATTGCCCTCCCCTATGAATCCGCCAAGCGGCTGCCGCTTTCGGACCCGATGTCCACGCGCCGCAGCGCGTTGCGCGGAGATTGAGCCGGAATGGCAAGAGGCGGAACCCGGCCATTTCGTCGCTTGTCATTTTCCGCTTGGATCGCCGGCTTGACGTTACGTCACCCCGTGTCCGGGCTTCTCGCACGCGCCACGGCCCTATGTGGCCGGCGAACGTCGCGAGAACATAGTGCGTCCCGGCGCCGTAACCTATTTGCCCTGCGGTCTGTTACCCCCGCGCTTGCGGCGCGTCTGCACAGACTGCCCCGCTCCTGCGAGCACGTCGAACAGCCACACAAGGCCCGCATCCATCATCGCGGCCCTGGGAGCGACGGCATGCAGTTGGAACAGAGCCAACGGCAGCGGCGCTTCCAGACCCACCACTCCGAAACGCGCCGCATGCATGGCCACGAACTGCCGCGGCAATGCCGAGATCAGATCGGTCTCGGCAATGACGGCAAGAGCAAACATGAAATTCGGAACGGTCAGCGCGATCCGCCGCGAACGTCCCTGCTTCGCCAGCACCTCGTCGACAAAACCGTGGGCATCGCCGGTGTGAGAAACCACCAGATGCTGCATCTCGCAATAGCAATCGAGTGACAGGATTTTTGCAAACTTGTGTCCGGCGCGGATCGCGACAACAAAGTCTCTTCGTAAAGGATCCGCGACAGAAAGCGCACCGGGATGTGGTCGGAAGGAATGATCGCGATGTCCATCGCACGCGCTTCCAGCTCGGTGAAGGTGGATTGCCAGGCCCGCTCCGGTGACATCTCGCCCTGCACGGGAAGCAACTGACGCACGCTGATGTCGACGCCCGGCGCGCTCTGCCGCAGTTCGGCAAGAAGCGGCGGCAGCACCACCGCCGACACGCCATCCGGCGCACCGATCGTGAACCGGCGCGTGGAGCTGGAATGATCGAACGGCTCGGCGATCGACATCACGTGTCTCACGCGCGACAGGATCTCCGCGATCGGCGTGGCCAATTCGCTCGCGCGCGCCGTCGGCACCACGCCCTTGGGTGTTCGCAGGAAGAGCGGATCGTTGAGCAGCCGGCGCAGCCGACCGAGCCCGTGGCTGACCGCCGACGGCGTCAGGCGCAATTGATCCGCGGCTCGGCCGACATGGCGCTTCCTGAGCACGGCTTCGAACAGCACCAGGAGATTCAGGTCGGCACGAGAAAGGTCAATTTCATTCGGCATATAGCTGAAATCATATCATTGGCTTCAGCATTCTTGAAGTGCGATCTGCTGCGTCCGCGGAGCGGCCTTCATACGCCCTTTTCTCGAAGGTGCTGTTGGGGTTCGGCCAGCAACTTCTGATCCATCAAAATCTTAGGGCCGCAGACCATCTAAGATAGATGACATCCAGGTCGCTCCGGTAGCGATCCTAGTGTTTGCTCGACGTCGCTCTCGCCGGTTTCTGTTTAACGCAAAGGATCATAGAATGTCTCTGATCTGGGCTGATGGAATCGATATCGAGTACGAGGATGTCGGCTCCGCTGACCAAGAAGTCGTACTTTTGATTATGGGCATGGGGGCTCAGCTCACCATGTGGCCCGTGGAAATGTGCGAAGAACTAACACGGCGCGGCTACAGGGTGGTTCGTTTCGATAACCGAAATGCAGGGCTGTCCACCAAGTTTGCGAATTTCGGTCTTCCAGATCATGAAGCCGTTGCAGAAGCAAAACGCTCCGGCGCGCCACTGCCAATTCCCTACTCCCTCTCGGACATGGCGGCTGACGCCGTCGGATTACTCGACGCGCTTTCGGTTCCAATGGCACATATCGTCGGCGCATCCATGGGTGGGATGATAGCCCAGCTCGTGGCGACCGACTATCCGGAGCGGACGCTATCACTCACCGTGATCATGTCCACGGCGGCAAACCCGGACATTCCGCTCATCGGACCCAAGGCCATGGCGATCTTTACACCACCGCCCGCCGATGACGCCGCTTCCGTGATCGAGCATGCAGCCATGACGACAATGCTCCGCGGCAGTCCAGCCTATCCAACAGCCATCGATGCAATACGTGCTGCCGCGCGCGCGGACTATGAGCGCGATTACAATCCCGACGGAGTTGCCCGGCAGATGGCGGCCGTTGCCGTGAGTTTGGATCGTCGAGCGAAGCTGCGGACGGTCAAGCGTCCCACAATCGTGGTGCATGGCACGGATGACCCCATCCTTCCCATAGAAGCAGCTCGCGACATAGCAACGTCCGTACCCGATGCAGAACTCAGGATTATCGACGGCATGGGACACGATTTCTCGGTGGGTCTCGTTCCGATCTTTGTCGACGCGATTGCTTCTGTCGCAGCCAAATCCGGCGAATAGGCTAAGGAAAGATATTTTGGCCGAGCTTCTTCCGACTCCGCCAGAATGATTTGTCCATGGCTTTGTTCATTCGTCCGCGCCGAGCTCAGATCGTCATTCGGCTTGCAATATTGCCCCCCGTACCTTGCCGGAGCTCGAGCCATGGGTGTCGTCAGTGACGATGTATTCGAAGGACGCGGCTCCATTTGAGCCAAGCCGCTCCAATCTCGCGGCAAAACTCCATCACCTGAGCTGAGATCGTCAGCACAAACCAACCTCACCACCCGAGTTCTGGAAACACGCGCGTCCCGCACGGAATAAAAAGCCGATCATCCCCAAAAATAATCGGTTGAACGACATCAGCGCGTCTCACCCCTTCATGATTCATGAGAGGCCAGCGGTCGTGGGCAATGGCCCGCTCCGACCTGGGACCCGCCGATTAAGAGGCATCCTGCGACGATTGATTTCCCGATCGAATTTTCCCAACCGACCCAAAATTCGATCATGAGAGATCAATGGCTTGCAGCGAAAAATCCAACTACGAGAGTTCGTGACGTGGGCGGACCGACGCGCCGACGAGCTGGCCGCCCTTGAGGATGATCACGCTTCCGGCTTTGTCCGAAACCGCTGCACTCGTTCAGATCGTGCCTTAGATGACCTTCTGGCCTGCCAGCGCCTTGACTTCCTCATCCGAAAGGCCGAGCCAGCGCTGATAGATGTCCTGATTGTCCTCGCCGATCTCGCCGGCGGATCTGCTCAACTGCGCATGGTCGACCGTGAACCGAGGCACCACATTTGCCATCGCGACAGAGCCGAAATCCCGATCCGGAACGCGCACGATCATGTCCCGGGCTCTTGCCTGGGGATCCGCGGCGATCTGGTCGATCGAATAGATCGGCGCCAGCGTTCCCTGTTCCGAGGAGAACGCCGCGAGAACTTCCTCGAGGGTGTGATCGCTACACCATTGCGAGAAGATCGCATTCAGTTCTCCGGAATGCTCGACGCGGCAGGCATTGTCGGAAAAGCGTGGATCCACGATCAGGTTCGGCCTGCCGATCGCCCGGCAATTTGCCGCATAGAGCGCGTTGGTCGATCCTGCCAACGTAACCCAGCGATCATCTTTGGTTCGGTACACCGACGCCGGCGCCGAATAGCCATTGCCGTTCCCAATGCGCTTGCGGACCAAGCCGAGCTGATCGAATTCGACGGGAAGAACTTCGAGCAGGCGGAAGATGGCCTCGGTCAAGGCCAGATCGATCTCCTCACCAGGCGCGTTCGGGTCCTTTGCCCGCTTCCACAGCGCCGCAAGCACGCCGACCGCACCGAACAGCCCGCCGATCGAATCGCCGATCGGATATCCGGGATGCATGGGTTGACCATCAGCTTCGCCGGTAATGTAGGTGAGCCCGCCCATGGCCTCGAAAATTCGCGCGAATCCGGGCCTATCCCGATAGGGTCCATCCTGGCCGAAAGCAGTCGCACGAAGGATGACCAGGCGTGGTTGGACCTGCCACAGCACCTCCTTCGAAAGTCCCCAGCGGTCGAGGGTGCCCGGCCGAAAATTCTCGATCAGCACGTCGAAATGCGGCAGCATCCGCTTGAACAGCGCCACGCCTTCCGGCTTGCGAAGGTCAAGCGTTGCGAATTTCTTGTTGCGGTTGACCGTCTTCCACCACAGCGGCTTGCCGTCCTTGAACGGCGGAAAGGCTCTCACGCCGTCGCCCTGCCCCGGCATCTCGAGCTTGAGGACATCTGCGCCATAGTCCGCGAGCAGCGTCGCGGCAAATGGTGCGGCCACGATCGTCGCGATGTCCAGAACCTTCAATCCTTCGAGCGGTCCACTCATCTCACATCCTCGAACGCATTGTTGCCGCGCGACTCACGTTGTATCTCGTAGCAGGAGACGCGCGATATTGAGCTGGTGAATCTGGCTGGTCCCCTCGTAGAGGCGAAACAGCCGGACGTCCCTGTACCAGCGCTCGATCGAGGAGTGATCGGCGATGTAGCCGGCGCCGCCGAACATTTGCACGCAGCGGTCTGCCACCCGGCCGCACATCTCGGTCGCAAAGTACTTGCACATCGACGCTTCGAGCGCGATGTCCTCGCCGCGGTCGCGCTTGCGCGCGGTCTCGAGGATCATCGATTGTGCCGCAAAGATCTCCGTCCGGCAGTCGGCGATCATCGCCTGAACGAGCTGATAGTTCGCAACAGGCTCGCCGAACTGAACGCGCTGGCTCGTATGCTGGATCGCCATATCGAGCATCCGGATCGCTGGCCCCGTCGACAGGGCGGCCAGATGGATGCGCTGTTTGTTCAGCACCTTCATGATGGTCCTGAAGCCCGCGCCTTCGCGGCCGCCGATCAGGTTGGCCGCAGGCACCCGGCACTGGTTGAAATAGACCGCGCTGACTGGCGAGCCCGCCTGTCCCATCTTGCGATAGGGTGCGCCGGTCGCAAGGCCGGGGCTGCCGCGCTCGACGATGAAGGCCGAGACGCCCGCAGCGCCCTTCGACTGCGGATCGGTTCGCGCCGTGACGGTGAAGATGTCGGCGAGCGGCGCGTTGGTGATGAAGCACTTCTCGCCGTCGATAACGTAGTGATCGCCGTCGCGGCGAGCGATGGTCCGCACGTTCGAGGCTTCCGAGCCGGCATCGGGCTCGGTCACGGCGAGACAACCGGTCCACTCGCCGCTGGCAAGCCGCGGCAGATAGGCTTGCTTCTGCTGCTCGGTCCCGTCGGCGACGATTCCCTCGGAACCGATGCCGGTATTGGTCCCGACGCGGGCGCGAAAGGCGACCGAACATTGCGACAGCTCGAACGCCGCCAGAACGAGCTCTTCCGTGGTGAGCCCGGCTCCGCCATAGATCTCGGGGATACTCCAGCCGAAGAAGCCTTCGGCGCGCATGATGGCGACGATGTCTTCGGGTACATCATCGCAGCTTTCGACGCGCGCCTCGGCCGGAATGGCGACGTCGCGGACAAACCGGCGAATACGCTCCAGCAGGGCCTCGAAGGCGGCAGGTTCACGGATCACGGCGGAGACCTTCCGATGCGCCTCATCCTTGAAGTCATTCCTGGAGCGCCTCCTCGCGCCGCGCGCGGATCGTGGGCAGCATGATCAGGAGGATCGCGATGGCGGCCGCGGCCAGCAGGCTCGCCGAGAGCGGTGAGGTGAGCAGCACGGTGACGTCGCCGCGCGACAGCACCATGGCCCGGCGAAAGTTTTCCTCGATGGCAGGACCCAGAACCAGGCCCAATAGCAGCGGCGCCGCCGGCAGTTGCAGCTTGATCAGGACATAGCCGAACACGCAGAACACGGCCGCCTCGTAGACTTCGAACGTTCCGCTGTTGATGGAATAGACGCCGATCGAGCAGAACACCATGATCGCCGGAAAGAGATATCGGTAGGGAATGGTGAGCAGCTTCACCCACAGCCCGACCAGCGGAAGATTGAGGATCAGCAGCATCAGATTGCCGACCCACATCGAGACGATCAGGCCCCAGAACAGGGTTGGATTCTTCGTCATCACCTCCGGACCCGGGTGAATGTTGTGGATGTTCATGGCGCCGACCATCAGGGCCATCACGACGTTGGAGGGCACTCCAAGTGTCAGCAGCGGAATGAACGAGGTCTGAGCGCCGGCGTTGTTGGCGGACTCCGGGCCCGCAACGCCCTCGATCGCGCCCTTGCCGAACTGCTCGGGATGCCGCGACAGCTTCTTCTCGAGCGTATAGGACGCAAAGGACGAAAGCACCGCGCCGCCGCCCGGCAAGACTCCGAGCAGCGTTCCCAGCGCGGTGCCGCGCAGCATCGCGGGCACCATGCGACGGAAATCGTCGCGGGTCGGAAACAAATTGGTGATCTTCTGGGTCACCAGCGACAGCTTGTCGTCCTGCTCGAGATTCTTGACGATCTCGGCAAAGCCGAAGATGCCCATCGCCAGCGGCACGAAATCGAGGCCATCGAAGAGCTGCGGAATACCGAAGGCAAAGCGCTGGCTGCCACTGTTCAGATCGGTGCCGACAAGGCTCAACAGCATGCCGAGTACGACCATGCCGATGCCTTCGATAAACGGGCCGCTCGACAGCACCGAGGCGAGGATCAGGCCCAGGATCATGAGCGCGAAGAATTCCTTGGGGCCAAACAGCAAGGCGGTCGCGGTCAGCGGACCTGCGAGGGCCGCCAAGGCCAGCGTGGCGACGCATCCGGCGAAGAACGAGCCGATCGCCGCGGTGGCGAGCGCCACGCCGGCGCGGCCCTGCTTGGCCATCTGATAGCCGTCGATCGTGGTCACGACGGACGAGGACTCGCCGGGCAGATTGACGACGATGGCCGTGGTCGAGCCGCCATACTGCGCGCCGTAATAGATCCCGGCGAGCATGATCAGCGCGGCGTCCGGTTGCAGCGCATAGGTGATCGGCAGCAGCATCGCGATGGTGGCGAGCGGCCCGAGTCCGGGAAGCACGCCGATCAAGGTTCCGAGCAGGCAGCCGAAGAAGGCGTAGAGGAGGTTGGTGGGCTGAGCTGCCGTCGCAAAGCCAATCGCCAGATTATGAAAGAGGTCCATCGGTCAGCTCGTTCAGTTGAGAAGAGAGGGCCAGACGGGCAATGGCAGCCCGAGACCGTAGACGAAGACGGCAAGGCACAGCACGATGAGCACCGCCGCATTCGTCAGCGCGCCTGTCCATGTGAATTCGGGGCTGGCCCTGCTCGACACCATAACCAGGACGAACAGGGCACCGACCAGACCAAGCGGAAACAGCAGGGCTCCAAACAGGATCACGGATCCGGCGATCCAGGCGAGCCCCTTGAGGTCCCATGTGCGCAGTGTCTGTCGGTCCGCGGTGGACTTGATCGCACCGAGGATGATGACGAGACCGATGGCGGCGAGCACGATCGCGAGCAGACGCGGGAAATAGCCCGGCCCCATCTTCGCGGCGATGCCTGCGGGGTACTGGAGCGCCGTCACGAAGAAGAAGACTGCAAATGCAAGGAACAGCGCGCCAGACGCGAAAGCCCTGTGATTGCGGATCGCCAATCCTTTCATTCCCGTCCTCCCTCACGCAGTCCGTTGCCGTCGTTCGAGGAACGCTCCTCAAGGGCCTCCATCAGAACCGGGACACCGACGGCGCACGCGTGTACGCCGAGATGTGCGGTCATCTGGAGAACCTGACGGATCTCCCGCTGGCCGATGCCGAGCCGCAGCGCCCGCTTGATCTGCATGCGCAGGCCATGCTGATTGAGCGCCGTGAAACAGGCGTTCAATGCGAGCGAGATCAGACATTGCGAGCGTCGGTCGAGACCGCCTCCTGCGTGCCGGTCCGCGAGGAGATTCAGCAGGACGGCGAAATAGCCGGGATCGTACCGCAGCCATTGCTCGCAGAAATCAGGCCAGTCGCCGAATTGCGCCACATAGGCGTCCCGCAGCACGCGCTGCTCATTCGTGAGTTCGGGATGATCGACGTCCTCGCCAGCGCTCGCCAACTCCTCGGCGAGGATACCGATGCCGAGGTTGCAGCCATCCAGCCCCTGAGCCGTCGCCAGCCGAAACACGTCGATGATCTCATGCGCCGTGGCTCCCTCCTGAAGCGCAAGGCGGAGGTGCAGCGCGAGGCCGGAACGGAACAGATGCGTCGCCGATCCATCGAGCGCGACATAGATCAGCTCCCGCATCTTGGGTGATAGCGGCCCCTTCTCCGCGGCATAGCCCGCATATTTGCCGTAAGCCTCGAGAAACGCCGGATCGAGCCGCAGCAGCCCCTCGGTCCAGGGCCGCCAATAGCCGCGGGCCTTGACGTAGGCTTCCTTCAGCGCCTGCTGTTCCGCCGTCAGATCGGACATCGCGATTGTCCTGTCAGGCAATGTTGGTCAGCGTGATGCCGCCGTCCACGGTGAGCACCTGCGCCGAGATGAATCCGCTTTCGTCGCCGGCGAGGAAGCAGATCGCCTTGGCGATATCGTCGACCGTGCCAAGCCGGCCCAGCGGCGTTCTCGCGATCCGGCGCGCATCGAGTTCGGCATTGCGGTTGCGCATCGTTCCCTCGGTCGGAATCGCCGATGGCGCCACGGCATTGATACGGATGTTGCGCGCGCCGAGCTCCGCTGCGGCTGCTCGCGTGATCCCCATGACACCGGCCTTGATGCCGCTGTAGACGATGCTGTTCTTGGCCGAGATCAGGCCGGCTACCGAGGCAACGTTGACGATCGCACCGCCGCGCTCCGCATCCATGACTTCCGCGGCGGCCTGGATTCCCCAGATCACGGCCTTGAAGCCGATATTGAGCATGCGGTCGACGGTTTCCGGGGCGATCTCAGCGGTGGATTGATAGCGGACCCATGCCGCGTTGTTGACGAGGATGTCGAAACGCCCCGCGCGCTCCGCCAATCCGAGCACCGCCTGCCGCATGCCATCCCGGCTCGACACGTCCTGGGCGACGGCAACCGCGTTGCCGCCGGCCGTCTTGATCGCCTCCACCGTGCTGTCCACGAACTCCGGCTTCAGATCATTGACGCCGACAATCGCGCCGCGCGCGGCAAGCTTGAGCGCGGTTGCGCGGCCGATGCCGTTTCCAGCACCGGTGACGAGTGCGACGCGGCCTGCGAGCGTCTGATCCCTGGTTTCGGTCATGGCTGTCTCCTTCACGCTCCTGCCTCGGCAAACGGAGCAACTTCCGATACGTAACGGCGGCCGAACGTGCTGATCAGGCCGCTGGCGTCGCCCTGCGCTTGCAGCGTGCGGATGCGGCGCAGATGGCGATGCACCGGCACGTCCCATGTGAAACCCATGCCACCATGGATCTGGAGCGCGCCTTCGCTGATCGAGCTGCCATAGGTCGCTGCGGCAAGGAACGCCGCGTCGCGCTGAGCGGGGCCGCCGTCGTCGGACAGGCTCCGCGTGATCGCATGACGGATGCTCTCGAGCCCGAGCTTCTGGCGCGCCAGCGCATGGCGGATAGCCTGATTGTAGGACAAGGCGTGCCCGAACTGACGGCGCGTCGAGGCGTGCTCCTGCGCGAGCGACAAGCATGCTTCGGCCGATCCCAGGATGGCAGCGGCACGGAGTACGTTGGCATCCGAGTTGAGCAGATCCCACGTACCGGCCGGCAGGATCGAGCCTATGGGAACCTCGACCTTCTCCAGTCGCACCGTATGCTCCGGTACCGTCAGATCGAGGCCGGCCGCGTCCTCGACCACGACACCCTCGGCATCCGTCGGGATCAGCGCCGCGGCGTCTCCGCTCATCCGTACCAGAATGTAGTCGACCCCCGCCGCGCAAGGCGCGCGTGCGAGCGAGCCGCTCAGCACCGGTACCCCGCCGTCGCGTTCGGCGACGACCTCACCCTGCCAGGCGATCGTCGCCAATGTCCCGCCGGCAACGATCGCAGTAGCAAGACGGGTCAGCGATGATTGCAGCAGGCGGCCGGCGAGCATGGTCTCAAGGAGCGGAAACCCGAGCAATCCGGAATGCGCGGCCGCGATCACCGGCACCGCGAAGCCGAGCGGCAGAGCCAGTCCCCCCACCTCCTCATCCGCGATGACGCCGAGAAAACCGTCGCCGGCGAGATTTTGCGCCTGTTCGCGCACGTTAGTACCCGCACATGCGGCCACTGCGCGTGCCGCGGTTGCCGCAAACTCGTCGGGTTGAAGTCCTTCGGCCGTCGTCATCATCGTCCTCTTCGAAAACTGCGCGACTACTACTGCTCACTAAGCGAGATATCCGCCGTCGACGGGCAGGATGACACCGTTGACATAGGACGCCATCGCCGAGGCGAGAAAGATCACCGGCCCCGCGATCTCGTCGGGCTGTCCCACACGCTTCAACGGCGTACGCGCCATCAGGCCAGACAACCTCGTCGGATCGTCGCGGGTGCTCTCGCTCATCTCGGTCGCCACGATGCCGGGCGCGACGGCGTTGACCCGGATGCCATCAGGCGCGAGATCGCGGGCAAGTGCCTGCGTGAACAGCCTCACCGCACCTTTGGACGGAGAATAGCCGAGCGTACCGCCCATGCCGCCAAAGGCCGCGACGGAAGCAACGTTGATGATGCACCCGCGCGTTTTACGTAACGCCGGAATGAAAGCATGAACCACGTTGAAGGTACCGTTGACGTTTACATCGAAGACCTGGCGCCAGTTCTGATGGGCGCGCGGGCTGTCGATGGGCTCGCGAATGATGATCCCGGCATTGTTGACGATGACATCGGCGGGACCGATCTCCTCATCCACGCGCTTCGCCAGCTGGACGCAGGCCTGAGCGTCGGTCACGTCGAGCGCATAGGCGGCGGCCTCCCTGCCTCCCGCCCTTATCTCGCCTGCGGTAGCCTCCGCCCGCTCGTCCCGCAGATCGGCCACGACGACTTTTGCCCCTGCCGAGGCCACCCCAAGCGCGATGGCTCGTCCGATCCCTTGCCCCGCCCCCGTCACCATGACGAGGCGATCGTGCAGCAGACCCGGGACCTGCCCCTGAGAGACCATTATTTGCCCCTCGATAGCTGCAGGATGCGATCGGCGATGATGCCGAGCTGGATCTCGGTCGTGCCTGCATAGATCGTCTCGGCACGCGCCTGTAGATAGATCGCCTCAAAGCGACGCCGCGCCACCGTGATCGCGGGAATGTGCGGAAGCGACGCCTGCTGAAGCAGTTCGAGCGCGAGGGCGGCAAAGCGCTGATGCGCTTCGCTCCAGTACAGCTTCGCAAGACTGCCGCGCGCCCCGATCTTGTCACCGTTGGCGAGCGCCTCGACGGCGGTCTCGACATGCGCCTTCAGCACCTCGATCTCGACGGCGACCTCGCCGAGCCTGACCGCATAATGGCGTTCGCCGACCATTTCGGACAGCGCGGCATCTGCCTTGCAGGCCGAAATCAGATGACGCAGCTCATTCTCGAATCGCCAGGCGCGATACATGCGGTTGGTCGCCCGCTCGATCTCCAGCACGCGAATGGCCGCGGCCCAGCCCTCGTCGGGCGCGCCGAGTGCGTCAGTCTGGGCGACCTCGACCTCGTCGAAGAAGACCTCGCAAAAGCTCTCGCGTCCGTCGATCGATTTGATGGTGCGCACGCGCACGCCGCTGGCATCGAGCGGTACCGCGAACATGGCAAGGCCGCGATGGCGATCCTCCAGCGGCCCGGTACGGGCAAGCACCAGACAGCGCTGCGACCGGTATGCGCCGCTGGTCCAGATCTTCTGGCCGTTGATCCGCCAGCCGTCACCGGTTTGCGTGGCACGGGTGCGAAGCCCCGCGAGATCGGAGCCGGCTTCAGGTTCCGAGAAGCCCTGACACCAGATGTTGCGCATCTCGATGATCGCGGGCAGGAAACGCCGCTTCTGCTCCTCGCTGCCGACCGCCAGGATGATCGGACCGGCAAGCTCCTTGCCGATCGAGTTGACGCTTTCCGGCATCGCAAGCCGGCCGATCTCCTGATTGGCGATGAGATGTTCGCGCAAGGAACGGCCATGCCCGCCATAGGCCTCCGGCCAGGTGATTCCGGTCAGCCCGGCGCGGTACATCGCCGCCTCCCAGGCGACCGATTGCTGGAGCGTGGGCGTCGTGAATCTGGCGCTGTCGCTGCGGAAGCTGGCAGGCAGATTGGCGTGCAGCCAGCGATGCATCGCTTCGCGATAGGCTTCGCCGGCCAGGGTCTCACCTGCGACCGGATGGGTCGATACCGCTTCAAGTACACTCATCGCCTGCTTCCCGCTTTCGCCATACGTGCCTTCATGTACCGGCAGCCTGTTCTTCACTGCGACTTGAGAAGATCGCAGGTACTCTCCGATGCCGGCCGCCACGCGTCCTCGGGCGCGATCGTGCCGGTGATCTCGTAATAGTCGTAGGTGTATCTGGATTCGGCCGGAGCCTTGATCCGCGCGACATAGAGCGGACGCATCACCTGGCCGTCGGCCCTGATGGTGACATTCTTCATCTCGAAATCGTTGATCGGCGTGTTCTTCATCTGCCGCATCACGGCGTCGCCATCGTCGGAACCCGCGGCGGCGACCGCCTTCAGATAGTGTGTGACGGCGCTGTAGGTGGCCGCCTTGCCTTCATTGAGAAGCTGGCCGTTCGTCGCCTCGGCATAGCGCTTGGCAAAGGCCCGGCTCTCCGCAGTCATGTCCCAGTAGAAGGGCGTCGTCAGCCGCACGTTCTGGAGATCCTTGAGGCCAATTCCGTGCGTCTGGCTGATCATGAGGCCGAGAGGAACGAGCAGTTGCTTCTTCGTTAGCCCGAACTCCTGGGCCTGCTTGATCGCATTGGCGAAATCCGCACCTGAATTGGCGAGCGCAATCGCATTGGCGCCGCTGGCCTGCGCGGTCAGCAGGAACGAGGAGAGATCCGACGAATTGAGCGGATGCAGCACCGAGCCGACTACCTTGCCGCCGCCCGCCTCGATGAACTTCGTCGCGTCCGCCTGCCAGGCCTTGCCGAAGGCGTAGTCGACCGTCAGGAAGAACCAGCTGTCGATCCCCTGCGCGAGCAGCGCTTTCACAGTGGCCTTCGGCTGGGCGTAGGTGTCGACCACCCACTGAGTCGTCATCGGCGAGCACTTGTCATTCGTGAAGAACGATCCCGCCGTTCCCGCGAGCAGGTAGGGCTTCTTGCGGTTCTTCATGATCTCCTGCACGGCAAGCGCGATCGACGAAGCAGAGCAGCCGACGATGGCATCGACACCTTCATTGTCGACCCAGCGCAGCGCGATGGCGACGCCGACATCGGGCTTGTTCTGATCGTCGGCGATCACGAGTTCGATCTTCTTGCCGTTGACCGTTCCGCCGAAATCGCCGACCGCGAGCTTGGCGGCGACCGAACCCAGGCCGCAATTGTCGGCGTAGGGACCGTTCTGGTCGTTCATGATGCCGATCTTGACGACATCGCCGGAGATGCCCTGCGCGGACAGCGGCGTATTCGTGAGCAGCAAGGCAATCATGCCCAGTGTAGCGATCGTCGATGTCTTTACCATTTCCTCCTGCTTCCTGCGTTTCCTCTGGGCCGGCTTCTCCGACCTCTTGTCGATTGGCTTCAGTGATGCTCGTGAGCCGGGAACTTGCCGTGCGGGATCAACAGCGCGTCGAGCGCCACGGCCCCCTCGCCTTCGCCCCGCAACAGCAGCGGATTGACGTCGATCTCCGCGATCGTGTCGGCATGCGCAGCGGCGAAGCGCGACAACGCGGCAACGGCCCGGGCTGCGGCTTCGAGGTCGGCGCGCGGCCGCCCCCGCGCGCCGTCGAGCACAGCGAACGCCTTCAGCGATTTCAGCATTGCCATCGCCTGCGCCTCGCTGACCGGTGCCATCTGCACGGCTGAGTCCTGGAGGATCTCCGCGAAGATGCCGCCAAGACCGACCATCACAACCGGCCCGAACACCGGGTCGACGCGGCTCCCCAGAATGAGTTCGGCGACGCCTTTGGCCATCGGCGCCACGATCACGCCATCGATCGCCGCGTGCGGCGCCCTGGTGGCGACGCGATCCAGCATCTGGGCATAAGCCCGCCGGACGTCAGCTTCCGAACCAACGCCCACGACCACGCCGCCGGCCTCCGTCTTGTGCGGCAGATCGGGCGAGGCGATTTTCAGCACCACGGGATATCCGATGTCGGTGGCGGCGCGAGCCGCCGCATCAACATCCTGCACGAGACGCTCGGCAAGGACCGGAACGCCGGCGTCCGCGAGCGCTCGCTTGGCACCGAGTTCGTGGCGGAAGGCGTCGGCCGCAAGCGGCTGTGCCCGCTCGATCGCCGGCTTGTCCTGTGGACGCCTCGCCACGGCCTGCAACCGCACCAGCGCGGCGACGGTTGCGCAACAGCCGTCGAAACTCGCGATCGTTGGAAAGCCCAGCGCGTGCAGCTCGGTCAGCGCATCCTCCGGACCGTCGACGCACAAAACGATCGAACGTGCGGGAAATTGCGCGCGGATGTTGCGCAGCGTGTCCATATAGATGGAACGCAGGCGCGGCAGATGCAGCGAGAACGGGAGTGGCAGGATCACCGTATCGGCCCGCTCGTCCGCCACGACGGCGGACATGATCTTCTCCAGCAGATCGGGGCGACTGGACATCTGCGCAGTGGCGTCGACCGGATTGCGGGCCGATGCAAACGGTACCAACTCCAGAATCTTTCGTTGCGTCTCCTCGTCAAGCTCGGGCAGCGACAATCCGACCGCCTGCGCCGCATCCGCGAGCAGCACGCCAAAGCCCCCCGACGCCGTGAGGATCGCTATGCCCGGGCCCTTCGGCAGCCGGTCCGGCAGCAGGATCGATGCGGCATGACCGAGATCGATGAGCTCGTCGATACTGCGCACGCGCACCGCCCCGCAACGCGCAAACAGCGCGTCAAACACGGCATCCGATCCCGCCATCGCTCCAGTGTGCGAGGCCGCAGCGGCCTGGCCTGCCGCAGACGTGCCGATCTTCATGGCGATGACAGGCTTGCCGGCATCGCGCGCCTCTTCCAGCGCCGAGATCAGGCGGCCAGCATCCCGGCACGCTTCGAGGCAGCACAGGATCACCTTGGTGGCGGGATCACGTGCCATCCAGGCAATGCCGTCGGCGATGTCGATGTCGCACTCGTTGCCCGTCGTGATGAAGCGGCTGACGCCGACGCCGCGCTCGCTGGCAAGGCGCATGGTGTAGCTGCCGAGATTGCCGCTCTGCGAGACGATGCCGAGCGCGCCGGCGGTCGGCATGCCTTGTTCGAGCACGATCGAAAACGTCGCGATGCTCTTTTCGGCGATGCTGACGGCGCCAAGGCAGTTCGGCCCAAGCAGGCGCATGCCATTGTTGCGCGCGGCCAGCCGCAGGCGGTCCTGCATCGCACGGCCCTGCTCGCCGAGTTCGGCAAAGCCGGAGGAAAACACGACGACGCTACGGACGCCACGGGCCGCGCACTGCTCCACGGCCTCGCCAGCTCGCTCCGCATCGACCGCGATGATGGCGAGATCCGGCGCCTCTGGCACCTCGGCCACCGAGGCGTAGGCCTTCAGCCCCTGTACCGTCGCCGCCTTTGGATTGACCGGATAGATGCGGCCCGCATAGCCGTGACGGCGCAACAGATCGACCGGCCGGCCGCCGATCTTCGTCGCCTCCTGCGAGGCGCCGATGATCGCGATCGAGCGCGGCAACATCAGCGCGTCGAGACCCTCTCCCGGCCGCATCTCAGCGCCCCTTGAACACCGGCGTGCGCTTCTCCAGGAACGCCATCCGCGCTTCCTTGGCGTCCTCCGTCTTGGACAGCGCCATGGTGATGTTCTGCTCGAAACGGTAGGCGTCCCGCGGCGGCATCAGCTCGACCATGTTCGCCGCGTTCTTGGCATATTCAATCGCGATCGGGCTCTTCGAGGCGATCTCGCTGGCGAGCTTCATCACTTCGGGGATCAGATTTTCCTTGGTCGTGCAGGCCTCGATGATGCCGAGGCGGTAGAGCTCGGCGGCAGGCACGCGGTAGCCGGTGAAGAACATGCGGCGCATCAGGGAGCGACCGAACAACGTATTCAGCATCGCCGCACCACCGGCGAGCCCGACATTGATCTCCGGCATGCCGAAGACGGCCTCCTCGCAGGCGTAGAAAATGTCGCAGGAAGCCATCAGGCCCACGCCCGCTCCCAGCGCAACGCCGTTGATCGCCGCGATGACCGGCTTTGAACATTCACGGATGCAGTTTCCGGTCTCGCGCGTGATACGGTTGTGGCTGTGAAACGCGCCGATCTTCGCCGGATCCGGACGATCCTTCAGATCCGCGCCGCTGCAAAACACCTTTCCGGCGCCGGTCAGGATCGCGACCCTGACGTCGCTGCGCTCGGAAATCTCGTCGAATACGGCCACGATGCGGTCGCGCATCGCGCGATCGAGCGCGTTCACGGGAGGCCGGTTCAGCGTCACCAGCGCGATATGATCGGACACTTCAAGGGTGACGATATCTCCTGACATGGCTTCCTCCTGGGCTTCTGTTCGTCTTGCTTGGTTCGCTTGTCGTCCTGACCGATCGGTCAGCTTTTTGTGTTGATAACACCAAGTTTGGCTGCTTGCAATATCCAGCTGATCTCCTATTGACCGACCGATCGGTCAGCCGATAGATTTCCGCGCAATCAAAGAACGACCTTGAGGAGGACTCGCATGCCCAGGATCAGCCGACGCCAGGCGACAATTTTGATCGCCGGCGCCCTTGTTGCCCCGCTTGCCGCACCTGCAATCGTAAGGGCACGCTCGCAGACGATCTTCATCATCGTGCCCTATGCACCCGGCGGCTCAATCGACAGCCTGATGCGCTCGATCGCGAAAGCCATGGCGGAAACCCTGGATCAGCCGGTCCTGGTCGACAACAAGCCCGGCGCCAACGGCATCGTCGGATCGCAATATGTGGCGCGCGCACCGAAGGACGGGTCGGTCCTGCTGGCTAGCGGCACCGGGCCGATTTCGCTGAACATCCTGCTGCGCAAGAACCTGCCCTACAAGCTCGAGGACTTCGCCTCCGTCGCCATGCTCTGCAATGGGCCGCTGTCGCTGACCGTGAACGCGCGGACGCCCGCCGCCGACGTGAAGAGCTTCGTCACTTATGCCAAGGGGCGCGACAAGCCGCTGTTCTACGCCACGTTGGGCCCGGGCAGCGTCACTCACCTGTTCGGGATCATGATGGGCAAATCGATGGGATTCGCCGTCACCGAGGTCGCCTACCGCAACAATCCCGCCTCCATCATGGAAACGCTGTCGGGCGAATGCGACCTCAATTTCGCAACGCCCGCCGCCGTCATCGAGCACGCGCGCGGCGGTCAGCTTCGTATTCTCGCCGTCTCCGCGGAAAAGCGCATGGCGAGCTTCCCCGAAATACCGACGCTGGCCGAATCCGGCTATCCCGACCTCACGGCATCGTTCTGGACCGCACTTCACGCCCCCGCGGGCACGCCGCGCGACGTCATCGCGCGCCTGAACGCGGCAGCCAACGCTGCGATGCAGAAGTCCGAGATCGCAAAGCAGCTCGATACCGATGGCCTGATGGTCGATACCGGCGCACCGGAACGGCTGGATGCCCAATTGACCAAGGATGCGGCGCTCTGGGGACCGGTGATCAAGGCGCAAAACATCGCCCTGGAATAAGGCGCGGCTGCCGCCCGCCGATCAGCGCGACTTGCGCCGGCCTGCCTTGGGCGGCTCCGCCCGGGGAAGCTCGACAAGTTCGCCAATCCGCAGGCCGTTGAAAATCATGTCGAAGAAGATCTCCGCGATCTGCTCGGGCGTTGCGGACTTGTTGGGATTGTACCAGCGGTGCATCCAATTCAGCGAGGAGAGGATCAGCCGCCCGGTCATGGGAACATCGACTTTGCGAATCTCGCCGGCATCGATGGCTTCCTGGATCAGCCCGCGCAGAAAATTCTCGAAGCGGTCGCGGCGCGTCAGCCGCTCCTTGTGCCGCAGCCGGTCGGGATCGTTCCAGAAGGCGGTCGTGGAGGCGATCCAGGCCCAGCGGTAGCGCCGGAAATATTCCGCCGTTGCGACCATGAAAGCACGGATCTTCTGCGAGGGCGGCCCGTCGGGAATGCGATCGCGCACGAACAGATAGAGCTCGAGCGTCGAGCCGACCGCGACGCGCGCGTAGATTTCGTCCTTGTTGGCGAAATGATGATAGAGAAGCGACTTGGAGATGCCGCAAGCGAGCGCGATGTCGCGCATCGAGGTTCCCTCAAAACCCTTGCTGGCAAACAGCCGCCCGGCCTCGGCGAGGATTTGCAGTACGCGATCCGAGGCCTCGGCCTGGTTCGCAACGCCATCCTTCATCGTCGACAGTTCAGTCATGCAGTCCACAATCCATTCGTCAGCCTGCGCCAACCCGAGAGATTTAGAATGACCCTAGTTTTTCACCGACCGATCGGTCAAGCCCGGCGATTCCACGAGGGCGCATGAGCGCGGTCCGCATCACCCGCATCGGCGCGACGAAGGACCAACTCGGCGAGAGCCCGGTCTGGGACGAGCGCCGACAGCGCCTCTATTGGATTGACGCCCTGGCCGGATTGATCCATGCGCTCGATCCCGTCACCGGCGCGGCCGAGCAGTTCAGCGTGCCCGCACCGATCGGCTCGCTGGCACTGCGCGGCGACGGCGGCGCTGTCCTGGCCCTGCGCAACGGATTTGCGCGCTACGATTTCGACATTCGCGCGCTGACGGAAGGTCCGTCGATCGGTCTCGACCACCCGAAGGTGCGACTGAACGACGGCAAGGCCGATCCGTATGGACGCTTCGTGGCTGGCACGATGCACGGCGACCGCGCCCGGGATGAGCCGCCGCTCGGCGGTCTCTATCGCCTGGACGCATCGGGCGCGCCGGAACTGCTGGAGACGGACCTCGCCGTGAGCAACGGCCCATGCTTCAGCCCGGACGGACGGACGTTCTACCTCGCGGACAGCGCGAGACGGGTCATCTGGGCTTATGCTTACAGTCAGGATGGCCCCCTCTCGAACAAGCGCGTTTTCGTCAACACCGAGGCACAAGCGTCCGGTTGCGACGGAGCGACGATCGATTCGGAAGGCTATCTCTGGTCCGTTCTGGTGCGTACCGGCAAGATCGCGCGTTTTGCGCCGAACGGAACGATCGCACACACCATCAATATGCCGGTCCGTCATCCCACCAGCGTGACCTTCGGCGGGCCCGATCTCGACGTCCTGTATGTGACATCGATCTCGCGCAGCCACGCTCTCGGCGACGATCACCCCGATGCCGGAGGCTTGTTTGCCGTCGAAGGCCTCGGCGTTCGCGGATTGCCGGCGCTCCGGTTCGCCTCGGACTGATCGGCACCTATGGCGCCGATCGCCTGATCTGCCTTGGCACGTTCTCGGCCATGTAGTCCACGAAGACCCTGATCTTTTCCGGCAGATAGCTGCTCTGGAGAAACGCAGCGTAGATTCCCTCGTCGAAGGTGGAATTCGTTACCCGGAAGCCCGGCAGCAGACGTATCAGGCGTCCGTTCTTCAGCTCCTCTGCCACGGTGTAGTCATCCATCAGCGCGATGCCGTGCCCGGTGACGGCGAGATCGCACAGCACCACGCCGTTGTTGCTGCCAAAGGACGACGGCACGACGATCTCGCGCAGCCTGTTCTTTCGCATGAACTTCCAGACGACATCGTCGGGGCCCATCCAATAGGTCAGGCAGTTGTGGCGGGTGATATCTTCCGGTTCACGCAATTTCGGCATCCGGCCGACGTAATCCGGCGAGGCCACGAGAATCCGCTCGCTCTTCAGCAGCCTGCGCTGCATGAGGCCAGGATCCTTCGGCGCAGCGATCTGGAAATCGACGTCGAACTCGTCCTCACGAAGCTGGGCGCGCCGCTCGGACAGGCGCAGCTCCACCTTCAGCTCCGGATAGAGCTTCTGAAAGCCCGGTATCAGTGGCGAGAGCACCTTGATGCCAAACAGCGTCCGCGAATGCACCCGCAGCGTTCCGCGCGGGGCGGTCTGGAGTGCGAGCGCTGCGGCTTCGGCGTCCTCGATGCCATGCAGCACCTGCTCCGTCCGCTGGAAGAAGATCTTGCCCGCGTCGGTCAATCCGAGATGGCGCGTGCTCCGATTCAGGAGTTGCACACCGAGCTGCGCCTCGAGCTCGCCGATATAGCGCGACACCGACGCCGGCGAGAGCCCGACGCGGCGCCCGGCCGCCGAAAAGCTGCCCTCGCGGACGGAGTTGACGAACAATTCCATGGCTTGGAGGCGGTTCATCGATCTTTTCAGATTCTGCAAAGGACATGCTCAGATTACATCAATTGTTCGAAAAAGCTCAAGGCCGTAGCTTGCTCGGAACGGGTCGCAAGCGCGACCGCGGGATCGCAACAGCGACCGCGATTTGGTGGAGGACACAACCGATGGAATTCGGCGTATTCATTCTGGCGCAGCAGCGCGGCTATCATCAGAGCTCGCAGCAGGTCATCAACAACGCCGTCGAGCAGACGGTTGCCGCCGAACACGCCGGTTTCGATACGGCGTGGTACGCCGAGCACCATTTCAACAATTACAGCCTGTGCCCCTCGCCGCTGATGATGGTCGCGCATTGCGCCGGCCTGACCAAGCGCATCCGGCTCGGCTCGGCCGTCTGCGTGCTGCCGCTGTACAATCCAGCGCGACTGCTCGGCGAGATCGGCTTTGCCGACACCGTCTCGAACGGCCGCCTCGATCTCGGCATCGGCTCAGGTTATCAAAAGTTCGAATTCGACCGCTTCGGCGTCGACCTCGACCATTCGCATGTGCTGTTCGCCGAGTTCTACGACGTGCTCCAGGCCGGCATGCGCGATCGCATCTTCTCCTATTCGGGCGAGCACCTGAAGATGCCGCCGACCGCCATCGCCGTCCGCACGGTGCAGACGCCGATGCCGCCGATCTGGGTCACGTCCGGCCACGGCGAAACGCTCGGCCGCGCCATTCGCGACAACCACAATCTGTTCGTCACCGCGCTGCTGAACGGCCTCGACGCCATCAAGGCGCTGCGCGAACGCCTCGAGGGTATCGCAGCCAAAGAAAGCCGTTCCATCGACGACACACACTTCGGCTTCCTGCGCTGCGCCTATGCCAGCGACAATGACAGCGAGATCCAGTCGTATCTCGACAATGCGCGCTTTCAGCGCCGGCTCTCCGAAAGCCTGAAGTTCCGGCGCGCCCAGAGCGATGACGGCTATCTGATCAAGGAAGAGGCCGGACCGAACGACATGAGCCTGGAGACGATGCGCAACAATCTACCTGTCGGCAGCGTCAACCAGGTGATTGATCGCATGCTGGAAGAGATCAGCATCCTCAAGCCGACCCACATCGCGCTTCAAACCCAGCTCGGCGATTTCGATCAGCGCACGATGCTGCGCCAGATCGAGCTGTGGGGCAGCAAGATCATTCCCGCGATCCGGAAGGAGCTGAAATCCGGCCGCGGCAAGGTCGCGAGCGAAGCGGTTTCGGCGTAAGCGCGACCGGCGAGGAGCGAGGTTCGGAGGTACGTCATGGGATGTCAGATGTCTCAAATGACTGATGTCCGCTCAGTCGAAGCCGCGGAATTCCGGTTGGCCATGCGCAACCTCGCGAGCGGCGTCGCAATCGTGACGACGGGCGCAGAGGCCGCGCGGCGTGGACTGACGGTCAGCTCCGTCACCTCGCTGTGCATGGAACCGCCCTGCCTGCTCGTCGGCGTCAATACGAGCTCCGAAACGCACGCCGCCATCCTCGCCAATCGCCGCTTCGGGATCAGCCTCCTCGGCAAGGGGCAGGAGGATTTGGCGCTGCGCTTTGCTGGCGGCGCCAATGGCGTCGATCGCTTCGCGACGGCACCGTGGCAGCAGGGCATCCTCGATATACCGCTGCTCGAACCCGCGATCGGCGCGTTAGAGTGCGTGTTGCACCATCACCAGGTCGTCGGCACGCACGGTCTCTTCATCGGCAGAATCGTCGCCACCCGCGGCGGGAACGGCGATCCTCTCGTCAACTTCCAGGGCGCGCTGCGCGCGTTGCCTCAGGCGTAACCGCCTTTCGCTCGGCACGACGCCGTCCATCGCGCCAGGCCCTATCGCAGGAAGGACCGACATCGTGATCATCGAATGCTTCGACGGCGGCGATGTCCGGCTGACAGAATCGTGCGACTTCCGCAGGTTCAAGCTGGTGCTTCATGCGAAGACATCGCCGGGAACGCTGGAATGGAAGGGGATCACGTTTCTGGGCGATCGTGATGCACTGGTCTCGATCGATCTGGTTCCCACCCTGGCGGGTCGGCCGGACGATGCAAGCTGGGATCGGCACTACGCGGAGATGGTGGCCAAAGCGCGCGAGCATGGCTGGATCGATGCCGGGCGAGCCGCGATCCGGGCCCACATCGAACGAACGCCTTAGGCTTGCTGCTTTGAAATCAGCGAGCAAACCCGACGTCAGCTTGCACCAAAATCTTCGACTCTCAACCGAATCTTCAGAAGGAATTACGCTAACCTCCCAACTGAAAGGTCCGTTCTCCGCGAGGTCTGGCCAAGTCTTTGAAAAGCTTGGTGGGCGCACCAAGGCTCGAACCTGGGATCCGCTGATTAAGAGTTAGCCACGGGTAAAGAACAATCAATGACTTGCCAGTCGCAAGCTGGGGCTTATCCGGCCGATGATGGGCATTCGTCGCACGCTCCCAGACGAGAAGGCCGATATCGGTCTTAAACTTGGCGAAGCCTACCTCACATTTTGAGAGCAAACGGATCACGCTCTTCGTTTGAAAAATCGATCATGACGTTCTTGGTCTGCAGGAATTCGTCCAATGCCGCAATGCCGCGCTCCTTGCCAAATCCGGAGTCCTTGAAGCCGCCGAACGGCGCCATCGCGCTGGACGCGCGATAGGTGTTCACCCAGACCGTTCCCGCGTGGACAGCGCGCGACACGCGCAAGGCGCGCGACAAATTCGTCGTCCAGACGCCGGATGCCAGACCATATTTCGTATCGTTGGCGATGCTGATCGCCTCATCCTCCGTGTTGAAGGGAATGACCGACAACACGGGTCCGAACACTTCCTCCTGGGCGATCGCCATCTTGTTCTCCACGCCGGTAAAGATGGTCGGCTCGATGAATAGGCCCTTTCCCAGACCATCCCCCGTCGCAGGCTTTCCACCGCAAGCGAGAACCGCACCCTCGCCTTGGGCATCGCCAATGCATTTGAGGATACGATCGAACTGCGGCTCATTCGCCACCGTTCCCATTTCCGTCGTCTTCTCCAGGGGATTGCCCAGTCTGATCTTCTGAGCGCGGGCGACGAGCCGTTGCACGATTTCATCGTGAATTGAACGCTGAACGAGGAGCCGCGAGCCGGCGATACAGGTCTGTCCGGTTGCGCCGAAGATGCCGGCGAGTGCGCCGACGGTCGCCTTATCGAGATCGGCATCCTCGAATATGACGTTGGGAGACTTGCCACCCAACTCCAATGTCACCGGAACAAGAGAGCGGCCCGCCTCTGCCGCGATCTGGCGGCCGACATTCGGGCTGCCCGTGAAACTGACGCGATCAATCCGCCCGCTCGACAGCAGCGCCTGCCCCGTTCTGTAGTCGCCGGTGACAACGTTGACCACACCTGCTGGAAACCCAGCCTCTCGGACCAGTTCGGTGAATTCCAGCGTCGTCACGGATGCATGCTCGGATGGCTTGATGACGACGCAATTGCCTGCGGCCAGCGCCGGCGCGAGCTTGTTGGCAAGCAGGCCCATGGGAGAATTCCAGGCCGTAATCAGCACCGCGACGCCGATCGACTCCCTGCGCGTGAAGTCGAACACATCGCGCTGGTCGAGCGGAATTGTGTCACCGAAGATCTTGTCGGCGCATCCAGCAAAGAACCGGTAGGCGCGAGCCGCAAAATGCATCTGTCCATGCGTCTCCCGGATGATCTTTCCGTTGTCGGTGCTCTCCATGATCGCCATGCGCTCGGCCTGCGCATCGAGTAAGTCGGCCAGCTTGTCGAGCAATGTCGCGCGGGCGAGGCCCGTCGTCTTGCTCCAGACGGATTCATACGCTCTCCTGGCGACGGCGATCGCATCGGCGACCTGCGAGGGCGTTGCCTGCGGCACCAGCGCCCATTCCTCGCGGCTATAGGGATTGATCGCTGCGAACCATTCTTGGTTCGATGCGCTCACCGTTTCGTTTGCAATCGCAAGTCCATACCTCTTCGACATGATCCATCGTCTCCGCTATTGGCGAATTGAGTGCTTCTGATCGGGACGGTGCGTCCTGCGCGGACCGACCTCTGGATTTGATCGGGTTCAGGCCGGACGTCCGATTGGATCGGCGTCCAGTCGAGCAATCCCGTCGAGCCCTTCGCGCGCGGCGGGAAACAGCGACAGCACCTGCCGATCGTGCCCCGGAATGATGTGGGAGGGGCTATCAGCCAGCTTCTGGATGACAGCAAAACCGTTCAGCATCTGGTTCATGTCGAACAGCACCGGGAAAGGCCGACGCTGAAGGATATTGGCGTAATAGTGCGAAGCGTCCGAGGCCAGCACCACATGACCTCGTCGCGTCTTCACCCTCACGACCTGAAGTCCCGCGGTATGGCCGCCCAGCCAGTGCAAGGATATGCCGTCGTCAAAATCGGAATTTGGATCGTGAAGGGTCACGCTTCCTTCAAAATTCCGCCTGACGATGTGACTGACGTCCTCGGCGTTGTACGCCTTGTTTTGCTGAGCGTCGCACATGCATCTGCCGGTGCAGAAATGCATCTCTCGCTCCTGTACGTGATACCGGGCCTGGGAAAACAGGCCACGGTTACCGGCATGGTCCCAATGCATGTGGGTCAGGATGACGTCTTTGACGTTGTCGGGATTGATACCGATCTGCTTCAGGCCTTCAGCGACCGGCCGCGTGACGGCGTAATTGCGAGCGTTGCCCGCCTTCTCGTCGAATCCGGTATCGACGATCACCGTACGGTTTGGACTGACCAGCGCCCAAACGAAAAAGTCCAACGGCATCTGAATATCCGGCGCATCGTTCTCGATGAAATTTTCCGATGAGCGCCGATCATCCTTGCTGGCGTAGCGGATCGCATAGATTTCATACTCGGACATGTCGTCGTTCACTGGCGCTCGATGCCAGCTTCCCTGGTTGTCGTCGCCCACAATTCCATGTCGTCCTTGACATGTTTGCCGAACTCCACCGGCCCGATCCATTGCGCTTCGAAGCCGATGTCGGCGAGCCGGCTGCGGATCTCGGATTCCGCCAATACCTCGCGCACGCCTTCCGCGAGTTTGGCGACGATTTCGGGTGGCGTGTCCTTTGGGGCGAAGAGTCCCGTCCAGGCGGAGATATTGATGAACGCAACGCCTCCCTCCTTCATGGTCGGGATCTCAGGGAAACGCGAAGCGCGGTCCGGATTCGTGGTTGCGAGTGCACGCGCTTGACCAGCCTCGACTTGCGAGACCGCGGGCGCCATATCCATGAACGTCATGGAGACACGCTGGGCGATGATATCGGTCACGACCTGCGGGCTATTTCGGTAGGGCACGGCGGCAATGTCGATCCCCGCCCTGCGCTTGAACGCCTCGCCGGACAATTGGCCGAGCGCATTGGCATATCCGAACGTCAACGTGCCGGGCTTGCTTTTCGCCAGGGCCACGAGATCGGTCACGTTCTTGACAGGCAGTCCAGGGTCGACGATCAGAAAGTACGGAAACAGGCCGAATTGCGAGATCGGCGCGAAGTCGGCTATGGGATCGTATTGTATCGATTTCAGCAGACTGGGATTGGCCGCGTGCGTCGACGTTCCGCCGACGAGCAACGTGTATCCATCGGGCGCTGATCGCGCGGCAACCGTCGCACCGAGTGCGCCATTCGCACCGACGCGGTTATCGATGATGATCGTCGTTTTCAGCAACTCCGACAGCCGCTGAAACACGATGCGCGCAACGCCGTCGGTCCCGCTGCCCGGCGCAAACGGCGCGATCACCGTAATTCGTTGCGAGGGATAATTTTCCGCCCCTGCCCCGTTCAACTGCGAAAGCAGCAGGGCAATCGTCAGCCACAGCACCCGCACAAGACCCTCCCATTGCTATTTCTGCTATTTGGCCGCCTTCACGCGTTGATCATGACTTCTTCGAAGCGCGTTCAATAACCTTCACGATGACCGGCCAGTAATTTGCGCCAAAGCCGGCTTGAGAGGCCTCGGTCAAAAGGCTGGCACCGAGTGCGGCCTCCCGGGCCTCGATCCCGGCATCCCTTGCCATGTCGAGCGCGTAGGAGACGTCCTTGTGCATGTAGTCGGTCGAGAAGACCCGTTCGGGAAACTCCCGCGCAGCAACGGCCTTGTAGCCGTGGTTGCGCAACGCAAAGCTGTCCGCGGAGCCCTTGGAGAAGGCGTCGAACAAAGTCTCGGTCGACACACCCGCCGAATTCGCGATCGCGGCGGCTTCGCACAGCGCAGTCACGGTGCCTACTACGACCATGTTGTTCAGGATCTTCACGACCTGGCCCGATCCGACATCGCCGCAATGGGTCACCTCGGACGCGAAGCAACGCAGCAACGGTTCGATACGCGCAAACACTTCGAGTGATGCCCCGACCGAAATCGCAAGCGTCCCCGCCTCGGCCGCCACGCGTGTCCGGGCAACGGGCGCATCGGCATAATCGGCCCCCTTTGCAGCGAAGATTCCGGCCAGTTCGCGGGTCAATTTCAGCGGGCTCGTCGACAGATCCACGATAGTTTGACCGGAGCGTGCGAACTCGAGGAGTCCCCCGGGCATCTCGCATATCTTCTTGAGGTGCTCGCCGCTGGGCATGGAAATGAAAATGACATCGGCTTTCGCCAGCCCCGAGATCGAGCCGACATCGACCGCGCCGGCCTGAACCAAGCGCGTCACGGGCTCGGCATTGAGGTCGTGAACCAGAACCCTGCTCCCCCTCTTCTGCACGAGGTGCCGGCACATGGGTTCCCCCATGACACCCAAACCGATGAAGCCGAAGGTCGAAGAGTCAGTCATGTCAAAACTCCGGAATTTCCAGACAGAGGAATATTCAGATGCCGAGATAGGCGCGCCGCACATAGTCACTGGCCAGAAGGTCTTTTCCCTTCCCACTCAGCGCGACCGCGCCAGTTTCCAACACAAAGGCCTCGGTGCATAGATTGAGCGCAAGCTTCGCATTCTGCTCGACCAGGATGATCGACATGCCGATATCGCGGTTGATCTCGACGATGATGCGCGCGATCTCGTCGACGATGATCGGGGCAAGCCCAAGCGAGGGTTCATCCAGCAGCAACAGGCGTGGCTTCGCCATCAGCGCGCGGCCGATGGCCACCATCTGCTGCTCGCCGCCCGACAACGAGCCGGCCATTTGGCTCCTGCGCTCGACGAGGCGGGGAAAATAGCCGTAGATCTGCTCGAGCGTCTTCTTTTGCTGAGCCTTGTCGCGCTGCGAATAGCCACCCACCAGGAGGTTATCGAGCACGCTCATCTGCGGGAAAACACGCCGTCCCTCGGGCGAAAGCGCGATCCCGCGCCCCACGCGCTGCGGCGCCGATCGGCCATCGATACGCTCGCCGTCGAAATAGATCTCTCCGCCGCTCACCGGCCTGAGGCCGATGACGGCCTTCATCGTGGTGGTCTTTCCCGCCCCGTTTGAACCGATGAGAGAGACAATAGCTCCATCAGCCACGGACAGGCTCAAATTACGGACTGCCGTCAGGGCACCGTAGGCGACACTGATCCCGCGAACGTCAAGCATGGACGGCTTCCTTGCCGAGATACGCCTCGATCACGACCGGGTTCGAGACAACTTCCGCAGGCGTTCCCTGGGCGATCAGCGTGCCGTGATCCAGCACAACGACGCGATTGCACAAGCCCATGACCGTGCGCATGTGATGCTCGACCATCACCATCGTAACGCCGCGCTCCGATTTCACCCGGCGCAGAACCGAAGCGAGCTCGGCCGCCTCCTCGGGATTGAGCCCAGCGACCGGCTCATCGAGCATCAAAAGCCTGGGTTCGCTGGCGAGCGCGATGGCGACGCCGAGGCGCCGCTGCTCGCCATAGGACAGCTCGCGCGCTTTCAGGCCCGCACGGCGCGTCAGTCCGAACAGATCGAGCACACGAAGCGCTTTCTCTTCCACCGCGAGGCGCCATTTGTTCGAGAAAAAGCCTCCCCACAGTCCGGTCAGCCCCGACGCCAAGGTGCCGCGCGCGACGTTCTCAATGACCGTCGCCTCCGGGTAGATCGTTGCGGCCTGGAAAGTCCGTGACAGCCCCTGGCGAACCGTCTGATTAGCCGGCTGTCCGGAGATGTCGCGATCCAGAAACCGGACCGTCCCCGCCGACGGTCTCAGAACGCCGGAGATCACGTTGAACAGCGTGGTCTTGCCTGCGCCGTTCGGACCGATAAGGCCGAGAAAGTCGCCCTCGTTGACAGCGAAGGACACGTTTCGAACGGCGACAAGCCCACCGAAGGAACGCTTCAGGTTCTCGACTTCAAGCATGCTCATGGCACTTCCTCGGCCACCAGTGCTGCGCTCGTTCTCGCAACCCGTTGGCGCGAACGCCAGATTTGCACGAGGCTCGCGAGGCCGTTCGGGACGAACATCAGGCAGAGCACCAGCACGGCCCCGTAGATGATATGCTGAAGTCCTTCGGTGGAGCGCAGCAGCTCCGGCAAGGGTGTCAGCACGAGGACGCCGACAACCGGGCCCAGCACGCCGTCCCGTCCGCCGACCACCAGCATGGTCAGGTAGGATACCGACTCCCAGAACGTATAAGAGTCCGGCGAAATGAATCGGAGATAGTGCGTGGACAGCGCACCGGCGAAGCCTGCGATGCCGGAGCCGATCGTAAAGGCGATCACCTGGACCCGATGCGTATCGATGCCGCTCGATTCGGTGAGGCGCTGATTCTCGGCGGTGGCCGCCATCATCGTGCCCAAAGGCGACCGGTAGAGCAGCCAGGTCAGGAGCAGCGTGGTCAACGCGCAGACTAGCGCGAAGGGATAGAATTGCGGCTTGGCGCGAAGGACGTAGCCGAAGATCGAGATCGGGGGCACGCCGACGAGCCCGTTCGCGCCGCCCGTGACGGAGCTCATGTCCAGCGCCAGCAACACGGCGATCTGGCTGAACGCAAAGGCCACCAGCACGAAATAGACGCCGCGCAAGCGTAGAATGATCCAGCCAAGGGCGGCGGCGATCACGGCCGCGGCCAGTCCTGCGATGAACGGGGTCAGCAGTGGCGGCCACCCCTTCATCGACAACAATGCCGAGACATATCCGCCGACCAGCGCAAAACCGCCGTGCCCCATGGAGAGCTGCCCGGCGCGGGCAATGATGGCAAGGCCGAGCACGAGCATCAGATTGATGCAGCCGACTGTCGCCAGATGGACATAGAACTGGTTCGGAGCGAACCAAGGCAGCAGTGCTGCGAGACCAACGGCAATCGTGACGCCGACATAAGGCATCGGCTTGGTTGCGGGGGAATTCACGCTTCACGCTCCTTTCGGCCCAACAGACCTTGCGGACGCAGCAGCACGACGGCGATGACGACCAGGAATTGAAGGATCTCGGACAGCGAAGCACTCACGAACGTGCCGGCAAAGCTCTCGATCAGGCCGATGAGCAATCCCCCGGCCACGGCACCGGGAACGCTGCCGAGTCCTCCGATAACAACGATCACGAAGGCTTTCAGCGTCGGCGCAAGGCCGATGAAGGGCGAGACCGACAGCACCGGAGCCATGAGAACACCGGCGAAGGCCGCAAGGCTCACGCCCAGCACAAACGCGACTGGGAATATGATATCGACCCGAATGCCTTGCACCTGTGCGATCTCGGCGTCCTGGGCCACCGCGCGCATGGCCCGGCCAATACGGGTATGGCCGATCAACAGATTGAGCGACACGACGGCAACGATCGCTCCGATGATGACCACCAGCCGCGACCAGGGGAACACGATACCGCCGACGGACAGGACCCCGGATATGACGGGCGGCACCGTGCGTGCCGACGATCCCCACAGCAGCAGCGCGCTGTTCTGGAGGATGAGAGCGACGCCGACGGAGGCAATCATCCCGTTCAGCTCGTTGCCGCGAAACTTGCGGAACACGATCCGCTCCATCAGCAGTCCAAGCAGGGCCGTGGCGCCTACGGCGAGCAAGACGCTGATGAAGAACGGCAGATTGTTGCTGCCATAGAGGATCGCGAACAGGAACGCGCCAGCCATGTAGAACTCACCATGCGCGAAATTAACGATGCGCATGATGCCGAACACCATGGTGAAGCCGATGGCCATCAGCACATAGATCATGCCGACCATGAGGCCGTTCACGATGGTCTGAACCAGGATGATTTCCATGCTCACGGGACGACGACTCCAATCGCGTCGGCGAGGCGCAAAGCGCCTCGCCTGTTCCAGCGGTCGCTTATTTGCACGCGTTGACGTCGCAGGTTGCCACCTTCGCCACGACGCCGTCTTTCATCTGGCCGATGTAGAAGGGAAGGTCGATCTGGTGCTTGATTCCGTACTTCTGCTCGCCGGTCCAACCCGCCTTGCCCATCGCAGTCGGAACGTCGGACAATCCGTCGAGCGTCGTTCCGATCTTGATCGTGTCGTCCACGGTCCCGGCCTTCTTCATGGCTGTGAACAGCATCTGCAGGCCGGCATAGAAGAACGGGCTAAAGCCGTTCATGTTCTGCCCATACTTGGCCTTGAAGCGGGCAACGTAGGCCGCCGTATCCGGCAAGCCGGTATCGATCGGCAGATGGACATAGATGCCCTCGGCCGCATCCTTGCCCGCGACCTTGAGCATCTCGGCGGCGACGTCGCCGCCCGTGACGAACACCGGACCGCGGTAGCCCAATTCGCGGGCCTGCTTGAGAATGAGCCCGGCGGTGGTCGGAGAGTTGCCGCCGAGCTCGAGCCCGTCGACCTTCATCAGAATGCGGGTGAGAATGGGCACGAAGTCGACGCGCTCGCGCTCGAAATACTCGACCTGCAGCTTCGCACCGGTCTTGGCATATGAGTTGAAGTTCGCCACGCCGATTTGCTGCCCGGTCTCATCATTGGGAAGAAGCGACACGACCTGCTTCGCCGACGTATTCTTCATCAGCCAGGCCACCTGCGGATCGGAGAATTCGCCGGTGGTGATCACCGGCCGGTACGCGAACGGCGCATCGGCGCCAAGCGCCCGCGGCGTGAAGGCCAGCGTCATGGTGATGACTTTTCCGGAGGTGGTCTGATCCTTGGTTGCCACCGCCGCCGCCGACCCCATCGGGCCGACCACGAAGCGGATTCCGTCCTGGATCATCAGGCGATCCATGGCTGTGACCGCATCCTGGGCGCGGTAGCGATCGTCATATTGCTTGAACAGGATCTTGTAGCGCTTGCCGGCGACGTCGAGGCCGCCGTCCTTGTTGACGTCTTCGGCGGCAAAGTCGGTGGCGGCGAGCATGCCCTCGGCAAAGGCCGCGCCCGCACCGGAAAAACTGGCGTGTACGCCGATGGTGACACTGTCTTCGGCCTGGGCCGCAGAACACGCGACCGATGCGGCGAGTGCGGCAACCAACTCAAAACGTTTCATTCCAATCTCCCCAGATGTTGCTTTTGTCGGCCTTGCTCTTGTTTTCAGGTAAGGCTTGTCGTCGCGACGCGGCTTGGCCGCCTCGTATTCATTTGCGGATCAGGGAACCCAAGTCGTCTCCTCCGGCTCGTGCGTTCCTCGCGCGGCGAAGACAACTTTCTTTGGCGCCGCCTGAGCGCCGCGTCCCTGCAACAGACGCGAGACCGTCGCGAGGTCCTTCACCTTGTCGATCGTCTCGAGCCGCTCGAACAGCGGAGCGATATGATCGCGCGGCAAGACGGCGCCAGCTTGCCGCTCGAACTGATCCCAGAGATTGGCTCCCGGCGGTGATGGCACGGCAAGAAGATCGAAAGCGGTCTCGCCCGGCGCCCCGTTGCCCGCGGCCGGACTGGGGATTGCGCGCCCTTCGCTCCTGATCATCTCGGCGCAGGACGCCTCGTCGAGGGCTTCGGCAAGCAGAGCGGCTAGCAATCCGCTTCGAAGGCTTAGGCCGACCATGAGCGACGATGCGCCGACCTGCCCGGCCGAAGGACTGTCAACGTTTGCCATCCCGGCCATCAACAGCGCAGCTGCAATTTTCGGGCGGCTCAATTCGAGCACGCGCGCAGCTGCCGCGACGCCGCCGAACAGGGCGAATCCGAGCTGGCCGGTGGCAGGCGACAGCGTCGGCGCGAGAGAGGGGGATATCTCCGCGCCTGATATCAATGCGTCGAGGAAATCCTGCCCTGTCTTTCCACGCTCTTCGCAGAGCCCGAACAGCGCCACGATACAGGCCGAATTCGCAGCATCGCGCGATGCTTCGGAGCCGGCGACGGCAGCCGTGGCGTTGATCAGTGCGGCATCGACCGCGCTGGTGCGCCGTTCGGTTCCGAAGACAAGCGACGATCCTCCGGTCGTTGCGACGCCGGACGTGCCCAGCAGCGCTTTCGCCATGCTGGCCGGCGCACCGGACAGCGCCCGGCCGAACGCAGTGATGACCGCCGCCCTCGCCCTTCCTGCGGTCCTGGCATCTCGCTGCCGTGAATCGTAGGCGCTGATTTGATCCGCCAGGCTTTCGGCCCAGGCATCAGGTCCCGACATGACGGTGCTAACGCTCATCGCGCCGCCACCGCAGCAGTTGGCGCGACGCTCTGCTGGTGTGCGGCGTTGCGGCCCGCGATCCTGCCGAATGTCGCGCCGGAGACGAGGCCGGTGCCCGCAGGATAGTTGTCGTAGAACAGACCGCCGACGAGCTCGCCGCAGCAGTACAGGCCCTTGATCGGACGCCAATCCGTGCCGATCACCTCGGCATTCTCGTTGATCTTCAGGCCGCCGAACGTGAAGGTGATTCCGCCCGTCGCGCTGTAGGCATAATAAGGCGGCTTGTCGAGCCGCAGCGCCCAGTTGGTCTTTTCGAGATCGAGCCCATTGGTGGAGAGGCCGTCCTTTTTCGTGGGATCGAATCCTTCGTCGGCCGATCGCGCGTGGTCGTTGTAATTGAGGACGGTCTTGAGCGCCTGCTGCTTGTCGTCGATATCGAGTTGCGCAATCAGATCTTCAAGCGAATTGGCCTTGATCGGGTCGCTGGTCGAATAGCGCGGCTCGAGCAAATGGATCACCTTGCTATCGAACAGCTGGTAGGCCTTGGCGCCCGGCTCGGCCAGAATGGCGCGGCCGAATTTGGCGTAGGTAAAGAGCGCGCCGTCTTCGCCTTCGTCGACGAAGCGTTTGCCCTTGCGATTGATCATCACCGAATGGACGTAGGACAGGCGATTGCTGCGGTCGGTCATCTCGCGGGGCGCGAAGTCGCCCCAGTCCGCGCTGATCGGCGTTGCATGGCAGCCGCTCCACTGCCCCCACGGCATCGCGCCGATGGCGAGCGCCATGCGCAGACCGTCGCCCTGATTGTGAGGCGTCCCGCGAACTTTTGCGGCGCCGACCAGCGGACCGATGTGCTGCGTGCGCATCTGGACGTTTGCTTCAAAACCACCGCAGCCGAGCACGACGGCCTTCGCACCGAGCGTGCGAACCCCATCGTCGTCCTTGGTCTTGACGCCGACAACACTACCGTTCTCGTCCTGAAGCAGCTCCGCGACGGCACTGCCGTACCGCACCTCGATGCCCATGCGCTCGCAGGTCGAAAACCAGCTGCGCGAGAGGCCGACGCCCTCGTGCGCCGCACGCACGACTAGGCCGCGCGCCCAGACCATGACGTTGTCTTTCTTGACGGCGGAAAGGCTGATCGCCGGCTCCATCTTGATGGCGCCGGTGTCCTTCATCCAGCGAACGGTGGCCTGCGAGTTCGACACGAGAAGACGAGACAGAATCGGATCCGTGCGTCCGTTCGTGACGCGCATGAGATCGCCGTGAAAATCTTCCTGCGTGTAGGGAGAGATGCCGTCGTAGAAGTTTTCGAATTCGTCTTCGATGCCCGGCAACAGAGCGCCGATCTCGCGCGGCTCGTCATAGGCGAAGCGCAGAACACCGCCGCTCCAGTGCGTGTTTCCGCCTCGCATTTCGCGGGGAGCCTTCTCGAGAACGACGACACGGTCTGCGCCGTTTTCTTTCGCTGAGACTGCCGCAGCCAGAGCGGCGTTTCCCGCGCCAACGACGATCACATCGAACTCTTCGTGCATTTCCGTTCCTTCCCGCCGAACTATCACTTTTGCGCTTCAGTATTCTTATGAATACTAATGTATACATTAGAATGCAAGGCGAAATGATGCAAGTCCCTGGTACGCGGAAAATGCCGTTCAAACAGTGGGTTGTCCGAAGATTGGGATTGGGCTCGAGATCGAAAGCACGTTTGTGAGCCGCGAAGATTGCGCCGCTCGCATCGTCATTCAGGCGCCGCCCTGCTCGCCACGTGTCTCCAACTCGCGCTCTTTCGCCAGGATCGCCCGACGGGTCTCGAGCGCGCTCAGAACGTGCGCTCGCGCCAGGCGCTCGGCCTTCTCGCCTTCTCTATGCGCAATGGCCTGCACGATGGCGGCATGCTCCGCCTGGGCGACAGCAAAGCGGCCCTTCTCGGCCAATGTCGTCGGCCCCAGAAGCGCGATCGCATCTTGAAGCGCGGACAAGCTCTTTTCGAGATAGCGGTTGTGGGCGGCCATTTGAATCGCGTCGTGCAGTTCTCTGTTGTGCCGATAAAGATTGAAGGGCTCGCGGCCGAGCTTTTCGCCTTCGGCGACGAGCCGGGCGAGCGCTGCAAGATCTTTCGGACTTGCATGCTTCGAGGCCAATGCGGCTGCGGTGCCTTCGAGCGCCGCGCGCATTTCGTAGAGTTCTTCGACCGCATCCATGTCGAGAACGGAAACGACAAGCCCGGTTCTCGGGCGAAGATCGAGCAAGCCCTCGAGCTCGAGCCGCGTCAACGCCTGACGCGTCGGCGTTCGGCTGATGCCGAGATGTTCCGCCAGTTCGACTTCGCGCATGCGCCGACCTGGAGCAAAGCGCCCTTCGACGATCTCACGCCGCAGTGCCGCGTAAGCGTAGTCGGCAGCAGATGCGAACTTCGTGCGGTCCGGCAACAGCATCTCGTCGGTCATGAAGTCTTTCCGATCTCATTCGGCAGGAGCTGCTCGTAAGAGCGTGACGCGCCAAACCGTCCATCAATGATCTGCGTCTGGTCGTTCTGGTCCTACAAGGCACACGAACGGAGCAGGATATTCGGCGTCGTGCCGCCTGTCTGGAACGAGGCAATAAGCGTCCACCGAATAGAATAAGAGTAGCAGCCCACTCCATTAATGTATACACTGGTATCCAACGTATACAATGGTATGCATAAGGTAGATTTATGCCGCAGAACAAGCTCAGAGCCACTTTCATGCGCGGCGGCACGTCGAAAGCCGTCGTATTCAACAGACAGGACCTGCCGGCAGATCCCGCACAATGGGACCCCATCTTCCTATCCGTGATGGGCTCGCCCGATCCCAATGGCCGCCAACTGGACGGAATGGGCGGCGGGCTGTCGTCTCTATCGAAGGTCTGCGTGGTCGGCGCGCCGACGCGGCCGGATGCAGACATCGACTACACGTTCGCGCAGATCTCTGTGAAGAGCGCCGCAGTCGACTACAGCGCAAATTGCGGCAACATGTCTTCGGCGATGGGCCCGTTCGCCGTCAGCGAAGGCCTGGTGAAGGCGCCTGCGAACGGCGAAGCCGTCGTGCGCATCCACAATACCAATACCGGCAAGATCATCGTGTCTCGCTTCCCCATGAGCGATGGGGAAGTCGAGACCGATGGCGAGATGACGATCGATGGCGTCGGCGGACAGGGAGCGCCCGTTCGGCTTGAATTCGCCGATCCCGGCGGCACCAGAACCGGACGCCTGCTCCCGACCGGACACGCATTCGATCATTTCGATATCCCCGGCCTTGGCACGATCGAGGCCTCGCTCGTCGATGCCGCCAACCCTTGCGTCTTCATCGCGGCCAATTCGGTCGGCAAGGACGGCAGCGAGATGCCCGAGGCGCTGGAGAGCGATCCGGTATTCCTCGAGCGGATGGAAGCGATTCGCTGCGCGGCCTCGGTGGCGATGGGCCTTGCGCTAAATATAACGGAAGCAGCCAAGATCCCGAGCGTGCCCAAAGTCGCGATGATCGTGGCGCCGCGCCAGATGGCGACGTTGTCGGGGCGACGGCTGGAGCCTTCGGACATATCGCTGGGCATCCGGATGATTTCGATCGGTCAGCCGCACCGTGCGGTCCCGATCACCGGCGCCACCTGCCTGGCCATCGCGGTGCGCATCAAGGGCACGCTCGCGAACCGGATGGCTCGCGCCGGTGATGGCCCGATCACCATCGCCCACCCCTCCGGCACGACCGTGGTCGATGCAGCCGTCGAACATGCCGATGATCCCGCAAAGGCGCGCGCCGTTCATGGCGCGGTGTACCGCACCGCCAGACGGCTGTTCGAGGGAAGCGTGTTCTATCGTACTGCCAAAGCGACCGCGCAAGCGCGGCGCAGCGCGTAACGATTCTTCTAAAGATTCCTGGAGCCCTGGACGATGACTTATCTCGTTGCCGCCGATCTTCCCCGAGAATCCGCCGGCCGCCGCTTCCGCGACCTCTTGAAGCGGCCCGGCATCCTGCAACTGCCGGGCGCTCACAACGGCATGGCGGCGCTGCAGGCCAAGGCGGCCGGTTTCGATGCGCTTTATCTTTCGGGCGCAGCCATGACGGCGTCGATGGGCCTGCCCGATCTCGGCATCATCGCCGTGGATGAGGTCGCCTTTTTCGTCCGCCAGATCGTCCGCGCGGCAGGGTTGCCCCTCCTCGTCGACGCCGACACGGGCTACGGCGAGGCGTTGAACGTGATGCACGCGACCCGCGTCTTCGAGGATTCCGGTGCGGGCGCGCTTCACCTCGAAGACCAGATCCTGCCCAAGAAGTGCGGCCATCTGAACGACAAGAGGCTCGCCGATGCGCATGACATGGCGGCGAAGGTCTCGGCTGCATCGAAAGCGCGGCGCGACCTCGTGATCATCGCCAGGACCGACGCCGCAGCAAGCGAGGGCCTCGACGGCGCGGTTGCCCGCGCAAGGCTCTACATGGAGGCAGGTGCCGACGCGATCTTTCCGGAAGCGCTCAACACGGCCGAGATGTTCCGCGCCTTTGCCGAGCGCATGCCGGGCGTGCCCCTGCTCGCGAACATGACGGAATTTGGAAGGACGCCGTTCTTCACGGCCGCAGAGTTCGAGGCCATGGGCTACGCGATGGTCATCTGGCCGGTTTCTTCCCTCCGAATGGCGAACAAGGCCCAGGCAGATCTTTACGCGGCGATTTCGCGCGACGGCGGCACGCATGGGGTCGTCGAGCGGATGCAGACGCGGGCGGAACTCTACGCAGCAATCGGCCTGCACGACTACGAAGCTCTCGATTCGTCCATCGTTCAAACAATCGTTCCGGCCGGCATGCCTCAACGCAAGTGAACGTTGAGAGGCGGACGTGCTCCGTTCATTCGATCGCGCAATGCCACGCTGCCCCGAACAATCCGGTTCTTGTTCGTCAGCAAGTCGTATCCTGCGGCGACGGGCAGAGCATATTGTCCATTTTGCTCGCCCTAATATCCCATTCTACGACGAGCAGGTAATTGACCTGTACCATCGGATTTTGCGCGCAGTATCGCGGACAACGACGGAAATTCCCAAAATTATGGAGCACGTGAAGCGCGCGCGACAAACGGGATACGCTACCTCACTCGAGCAAGTCTACGTGGGGGAGTTAGCAATTGCCGCGGCTCTAAAGGACAGGGAGGGACGAGCGTTCGGCGCCGTACATGTCGCCGGCTCCTTGGGTGAGTGGCAGCTCGACGACTTCGAGCGCCGGGTCGCGCCGCTGGTGGTGGCAGCGGCAGCCGCCATTAGCTTCGCGTAGCCGTGGTCAAAGCGATCTCGTTCGGTTAACTCTAACTGCAGCAGCGACGCTCAAACGACGTAGTAAGTTGACGACGCTTGAGGTTCTCCAAATCGCGAACTTTGCCACAATTCACGGCGCGGCATGAAAAATATGGGCGCTTGCTCTGGTGATGATTAGCGCATCTGTAGGCCTGCAGCATCAAGTGGACGCTTGTACCGCTACGTGCAGCTAAATAATGTCCTATTGCATATGTTGGCAATGCCCTTGATTGGGACGAACGACGTCCAGTGGACCGATTTCTCTTAACTTACAACTCAAGTGGTCAGCAGAGGAGCTTCTTAAGGCTGTCGGCGATGCGATCGGCTTCGGCCACATCGGGGAAATGCGTTACGTAGCGTCCGTCAGGGTCAATCAGATAGGTCAGAGCTGAGTGCGGCACGGCGTACCCGTCCGGGTCGTCGGGGTCTTCGCGGCGGCCAGCGAAAACCCGGAAGGCGCTGCGGGCAACTTCGGTCTCTTCGACGCTTCCGGTCAACCCGAGGAAGTGGGGATAATTCTGTTCGAGGAACGCGCGCATGACGTCAGGCGTGTCGCGCTTTGGATCGACCGAGATGTACAGCGGCTGAATTCGTTCGGCGAGCTCGCCGATGTCGTCCAGGACAGCGGTGAGCTTGCTCAGTGCGCGAGGGCACACCACTCGGCAGTGGGTGAAGCCGAAGAAGACCAACTCGTACCAGCCCCTGAAATCCCGCTCAGTGACGCGACGACCGTGATGGTCAGTGAGCGTCCACCGAGGTTCGGTCGGTGCCCCGCCAGCGGTCATGCCTCCCCCCACGTCATCTCGATATCCCGGGAGCCATGGTCCAGAGGTAGCGAAAGGTCGAGCAGATTGTCTCTCCTGCGGGGTGCGAACTGCCGCCCCGCTTCCGTCGCGACGACAGTCCCGTCCCTCCCCCGGGCCACTGCGACACCATCGACGGTGAGCGACCAGTTGTCGGACCAGACCGACGAGATCGTGAGCTCCGCAGTCGTTTTTGCGAGGCCGCGCATAGGACTGAGGGTGAGCTGCAGCTTCCGCTTCTCTTCATGGTACCAGGCGCGACGCACGTCGACCTCTTCGCTCAGCTCCGTCAGGGCTGGACGCGACCGTTCACGATCAGTCCAGGGGTGTCGGAAAAGCTTTTGCAGGCCGTCGGCAACATTCAGGCGCGCGTAGGGAATCATCGCGTTGCTGACGATCGGCGTCATGTTGACGAAACGACCCTGGCCGTCGTGGCTATTGTCGCGACGAGGGTAGTAGAGCCCACCGTTCTCCCATCGTGGGCTCATGAATCGATCGGCATGGCGAAGCAAGCCGGCTACGACCTCCTCGTCGCCCATCTCCGAGGCCCACCCGGCGAACCATCCGAACTCACCGAGCGTGCCCGGCTGAACCAGATCTTGACTGCCCGGCAGGCGCCCGAAATTGTTGACGCCGATAGTGCCGTCGGGTGTCCGGTCTAGCCACCGATCAACCTTATCGTTGTAGGTCTTACGGACCAACTCCGGCCGCCACATGTTCAACAGGAGTCCGAGCCAAGCGTCCGCGAACGGCGAGTCCGCGTCCATCGGTAGATCCTTCGGAAGGAGTTCGTTGCGCTGAATGATGAACTTGATGAAGTGGCCGCGCTCATTCACCCCACCCCCAAAGTCGCTCCAAGCCTTGATATAGCCATCCATGGCTTCTTGCGCGAGGTCACCACCGTAGATGTGGTCATGGAGCCGGTAGCCGAGGATCGGAACCTGATTGCAGATCTGGAAGACGCAGTACGGCTCGCAGGCTACTCCCAGGTAGCCATTCTGAATCAGATTCCAGTAGATGCGATCGACCAATGTACGCTGGTCGTACCGGAACTCCTCTTGACGATCAGCTCCCCATAAGAACGGCTGGACGCGGAAGGTAAGAGATCCTGGCTCCTCATATTTGCGGTCGTCGAACAGCATTGTGTAGAGCAGCGTCATGTCCATCAGGTAGGCGCTGTACATGATATTGTCGACGGCGACGGGATCGGTCTTGCTCTGCAACTGCGGCAGCGGGACACCTGCGACGCCGCCGGCCGTACTGGTGTCACGCCAGTACCACCACACGTCGGTCTCCAGCATCCGCTGGATCAGGCGGTCCAGGGTGCCCCGGAATACAGTTGGTGCAGCCGGCAAACGATGATAGTGAGCGAGCGCCAGCGCCAAGCTCATGTAGCCGAGTTGGTAACGATAGGCGCTAAAGTCCTCTTGCAAAGGCAGAGGCCCCGTCATGTGGTGCCAGTCCCCACGGGGTAGCCGGGACAAGTTGTCGATGTGGCGGAGAGACCCTACCTGCTCGTCCGACAAGATGGGAGCCGCAGGCTTCTCAAGCTGCGCTGGCTTGCTCATCAGCAGTGTGGTCATACTTGCGTCCTCCAAATTGCCATTGTGTCGTCGGTGTCGGAAGAACTCATCCGCCGGCAATCAGCTAAAATCGGCTAATATACTCGACTAATTGTCGGAAACCGCATGTAGCGTGTCGTGTTCGGCTGCCTGTCTCCTGCACACCAAACCCCGCCAAATTTAGCGGACGCGGCATGCGGCGACGTCGCTTTATGGCCTGCCCAATCTCGGCACCCATGTTGATATAGCTTTGCTCGATCGACCGCTAATCCGAGCAAAACCATCAAAGCTCCTCCAAATCTAGTTGCTATAGCAACTTACTTTAGCAACTTTTGCCATTGGGAGATTTGCCCGTCAAGTGATATTGAGACCTGATGCCAAAGAGATCACCTTCCCGTCTTCTAAACGTCGATTCCTATGTTCCTTTCTTTCTCGTTGTCATATCGAATAAATTGTCTCGAGGCGCTTCGCGTCTTTATCTCCAAAGATTTGGTGTAGGTGTCGTTGAGTGGCGCATCATGGTGATGCTCGCGATCTACCCCGGTTCGACCGCCAAAAGGGTTTGCGAAGTGATAGGTTTGGACAAGGCCCCCGCCAGCCGTACGCTGCATACACTGCACGGTCGTGGTCTCGTGCAGAACACAGGCGTAAATGGCCGGACTTGGTCGCTCAGCCCATCCGGCAAGCACTTGCACGATAAGATTCTTGTCGTCGCGCTGCAAAGAGAGGCTTCCCTCCTAATCGACTTCACACCGGGCGAAAAAGAACAGCTTCTCGTCTTCCTTCGCCGCATGATGGCTCGCCTTCCGGAATTAAATCAGGGCGTCTCCGAGGAGGACTAACACGCTGGGCAAGCGGTCTTTACCAATGCTCTTCATGCTTTGACTCATGCTCGAAATACGAACAAAGGTAGCCTCCAGCCGAGGTCTACTTCGAGTGCCGGCACGTCTGGAACTGCGCGTGTACGTGATCAAAGGGACCTAAAATTGTGTTCTTGCTCGGATGTCACGCCGATCCGCTCCTACATGCTCCGATATCCAGAGACGTGGCAGCAATCGAATCGAACGAAGCGAGAAGCGGCCAAACCCGTCGCAGCCAAGCCGTCGCTAGCCTATTTTCGTTCCCAATCGGCTTTGGCGCCTAGCGTGGCCTGCAGTTCACGTTTTAAGACTTTGCCGGCATTATTCTTGGGTAAATCAGGTACAAAGTGGTATTCCTACGGGCGCTTGAAGCGCGCGATTTGCGAAAGGCACAATTCGTCCAACTTGGACGGCGACAATTCGCTGCCATTGCGCGCCACGACGAAGGCTACGACGTTCTCGCCCCATACTGGATCCGGAGTGCCGACGACCGCGACTTCCGCCACACCTGGATGTCTCAACAATATTTCCTCGACCTCTCGAGGATAAATATTGGAGCCGCCGCTTATGATCAGCTCTTTGGCCCGCCCCTTCAGCGTCAACAAACCATCGCTCTCAATCAAGCCGAGGTCGCCGGTCATCAACCATCCTTGCCCCACGCGTCGCAGGTTCGTCGCCCCAATATCCACTCATCACCACCGGTCCGGGAACGGCAACTTCGCCCTCGCCCGTTCGGCTCAAGGATCCATCCCGGGCTCGTACTGCGATCTCGACGCCACTTCTTGCGACCCCGACGGAAGCAAGACGTCGCTCGAAATCAGGATGCGATGGATCGGCCAACCAGGTTTTGGGGAGCCCCGAGATCGTGCACGGCGATTCGCCTTGCCCATAGTCATTCCAAACCTTCGGACCCAGCACCTTCAGCGCACGCTTCATGTCTTCCGCGTATATCGGCGCTCCACCGCAAGGAATGGTTCGTGTTTCTGCGATCACATCGCTGTCGAGAGACGGCGCCGAGACGAACCGTGCAAGCATAGTCGGCGACATGAAGCTGCTGACCGAACCGAATATTCTCGTGAGGCGGCACACCTCTTCCGGATCGAAACCCGCAGGATCAGGGATAACATTTCGCGTGCCCTTCATGATATGCGCAGCATCAACAGCCCTCCCGCGTGCGACTGGGGCGGCGCGAGATGGAATAGGCAGTCATGCGGCGACAGGGCGTCCACATCGGCTAGGAAGGCAAAAGTCATCGCCAGCAGGTTCTGGTGGCTCAGCATTGCGCCTTTCGGTCGCCCAGTCGTCCCGCTGGTATAGAAGATCCATGCGACGTCCGAGAACTCCACATCAACAACGCCGCGGTCCTCTCCCCGCAACGTCTTCAGCGCGGTTTCATCCATGGGCAGAGTGCAGCGTTTCTCCGAGGACATGAATTCTTGCAACTCGCCGATCTTTTCGAGCGTCGCGAAACAGACCTTGGCGCGGCAATCTTCAGCGATGGAAGCCACCTCTCGCGGATGGAGCGCGAAGTTGACGGGAACGATCACCGCGCCGGCGAACCAGGCGGCGAACATCACCTCGATATACTCGGGACTATTGCCCGCCCAGAGAAGGACTCCACCCGCCGCGAGCACGGAAGCGCGCACCTGCACCACTCGACTCTGATGGAGCTTCGCCAACGCAGCCGGCGAACACACGATCGCCGCCGCCGCACCGTCGCTGACTGGCGAACACATCGGCAGTGTCAGCGGCCAGGCGATCATCCGCGCCGCGAGCACCTCGTCGACCGAGTAGGCTTGCCGATATTGCGAGCGGAGATTGTCGACGGAATGAACATGATTCTTCGACGAGACGGTCGCGAGTTGCCTGACCGTCGTTCCAAACTCGCGCATGTGGAATTTGGTGAAGCCCTGATAGACATCCATGAAGACGCTGTGCGGGCCGGCGTCTTGAAATTCAGCTGGCGTCTCGATCCCCTCGCCGAGGGCAAGCAGCGTTGCGGTCGAGCGCAAGACGTCATGGACGTCCCACGAACCGTCGAAGATCGCCGCAGTGCGCGTCTTGTCCGGCCCCGACATCTTCTCGGCGCCGACGGCCAAGGCCACGTCGGCCGGTGATCAACCTGTTGGTCGCATCATCTGGATCACCACGGCCCAAAGCCATACCGCATATGATCATCTGGTCGTCGGGTATGGCCAGATGGCGTCGAGTGATGGCTGGAAAATTGGCAAGCGCCGCTTGAGCACAGGTGTCGCGACCACGGGCCGCGACCATAATATTCTGAAGAAACATCCCGAAATCGAGCCAACTTCCGCGCTCAAGGTATTTGTCAATCACGAATATCAGACCGACTGGAGCGCCAAAGAAGTTGTAGTTGCGGCCTCGTTGTCTTTCGCTAGACACGCGATCGCCACGCTCAATTCCGGCGAGCGTGTAAAGATCCCACCCGGCTTTCCGACGACGTTCGATATAAGGCGACCGCCAGTCAGTCGGATAATAGTGGTATTCGCTCCGTGGCGGCTCTCCGGCCCGATGTGAAGCCGATAGTTCTCGGGTCAACTCCGCAAGCGCCATGCCGAGTAGTACATGGACGCGCCAAGACTGCATGTTGCTGCCGCTCGGGGTTCGGCTTGCAACTCTCAACAGGTGTTCTATCGTATCGCGCGACACGGGCTCCGGCAGGAAGGCTCGGATGCTGCGACGAGACGTGATTGCGTACTCTACGGCATCCGGATCGAGTTTTTGAGAGCGCTGCATCATAAAACCGCCATCGAGCAAACCAGGCACACCACATAGCGTCATCTGCCGAAGCAGGCACTCTAGCGGAACGGCCCCTCAGCTTGTATTTTTCTCAATCGGTCTTAAGCCGGGCGGCCAAAGCCGTTTGGCTCTCTTCACCATGCGGCGTACCGAGCCCATTGTGAGATGATGCGCTCAAAGGATCGTCGGGCCGTTCAATCGAGCAATTCTCCTGCTGCGCGCGGCCTCCGGGCGAGATTGGGACGCCATCGTGCGGTGACGCCACCGCATACTTGCCACAGTAAAATGCCAGGGGGCACTTCGGAAAACGATAGAAGCGCTCCACTTTGCCGAGGAACACGATGTGATCCCCACCGGGATATTCGGCGACCTTGCTACATTCGAGATATGCCGCGCATCCACCAATGATGGGCAGATCGGCAATCCCCAAGCCGTGGTCAATTCCATCGAACTTGTTGTCCCGCGATTTTGCAAAATAGTTGGAAATCTCGATCTGATCCTCGGCTAGGATGTGAACAGCAAAAATGATCGCTTTCCTTGAAGGCATTGTGGCTGCGTGATGTCATCGACTGGCTCCAGAGCACGAGCGCAGGGTCGAGGGAAACAGAGCTGAACGAGTTCGCGGTAACTCCGTGCCCAATTCCGCTCGGGTCGCGCGTCGTCACGATAGTCACGCCGGTGACGAACGTCCCGAGGACGTCGCGAAGTTCGCGTTTGTCACGGGAATAACATCGGCTTCTCACAGTTCCACCGGACGACTGGCCTCACGCTATCCAAGCCGGATTCTGTGCGGTGTAGCGGCACCCGCCTAGAGCGCGGAGTAAGAACTCGGCGTAAGCGGATAACCGTCGGAACACCGCCGTCGCAATGAAACTCTTGGTCGGCGCTCCTCCCGGCTCAAGCCCCAACGCGATTAGAAGAGCGCGATGCCGTCCGCCTCGACGACATGGATCTTTATCTGAGCGACGGAGCAGCTCCGGCTGCAATACGCGAGCATAGAAATCGATTAACTCCTGCTTGCCCGTAGATCTCGCGACCAGGAGCGATCTTTGTCGAGATCAGAACGGCGGCATCGTCATATAGGCTGACTAGCGTATCGACGTCGACCGTCTGGAACGCCTTGTCGATCAATTCGATGGCGATGGTGTGTGCCGGATCTCGTACGAACAGTGAGCATCTTCTTCCACATTCTTGCTGCTGTTTCGGCGTGATTCACGATTGGCGGAGAGGTACGCAAGCAAAGCCGCGGGGACCTCGAAGGCCGCTCAAATTCCGGCGTACCATTCGTATCCCCGGTCTTCCCAATAACCGCCGTTGCCGCCCCACAACCCTGCGAAATTAGCGACTATCTCAATGCGCATGATGTACTTTGCCTGCTTGTAGCCAAGCTGCCGTTCAACCCTAAGGCGCAGTGGAGCGCCGTGGCCGACACTAAGGCCCCGGTCGTTCATAGCATAAGCGAGGATCGTCTGCGGATGGAAAGCGTCGATGAGATCGATGCTTTCATAGTAGCGTCCACTTCCATCGAGCGTCCTCTCCAGTTCGTCGGCACAGTAGAAGACAGCAAATCGCGCCGAGGGCTTCAGCCCGACAGACTTCAGCAGGATTCCAAGCGGAACGCCTGTCCACTTGCCGATGGCACTCCAGCCTTCGACGCAATCATGGCGGGTAATCTGGGTGCGGGCCGGGAGCTTCTTGATGTCTGCGAGCGAAATCTCCTGCGGCCGCTCGACGAGGCCATCGATCTTCAATCGCCAGCTTGCGAACTTGCCTTCGACGAGCTGGGCATATTCGTCGCCGTCCGGCTTGTTCGTCCCGTTCACCCGGAATGATGGCGAGATGTCCGCTTCGGCAAACTCGCGCGCGAGCGCGCCGCGACTTACAAGCAGCCTTTGGGCTTTCATCGTCAGCTTCTCGGCTGAGCGAAGGACTGCTCCCAATTCGGCATTTTGCCCCGGTACATCGCAGCTAGACAGCGCGAGCGCGCTTGCGGCACAGGTACTACCCATCAGGAAACGACGGCGAGTAAGACCGGTCATGCGTCAGGCCCGTCCTGCCGGATGGCATAGCGGCCGGTGACCATCGAACGCATGTTGTTCCAAGGACCGGAGAGGATGACCATCGCAACGTGAACAACGACGAAACCGACAAGCAGCGATGCCGTAATGAAGTGAAGCGTCCGAGCAGACTGACGGCCGCCGAAGATGTCGAGAAGAACCGGAAATCCCGCATCGACGCTCGGCGACATCGTCAGACCGGTCAGCACCATCAACGGCAAGAGAACCATGATGACGAGGACATAGGTAAGCTTCTGAAGAGGATTATAATGGCGCGCCAACTCCCCGGAGGGAAAGCGCAGACGTGCATGATCCATCATTTCGCGCCAGAGATAACGTAATGCAAGTTCGTGGCGGCCCGGCGCCAGATCGCGATAAAAGTGGCTGCTCAAGAGCCCGTACCAGAGGTACACGAGACCGTTGACGACAAATATCCAGGCAAAGAAGAAATGCCAACGTCGGCCGGCGGCAAGGTCCTGGTCGGATGGAAGCGTGAGCCAAGCCGGAAACGCCCGCGGCGTCCATTCGCCTTCCATCTTCGATAGGCCCAGGACACCCGTCGTGCGGACGGAGACACTGCCGATAGTTAGGAGACCATGCTGCTCGCCGTTGATTTCGCTCGCACCGATCTTGATAAAAGGCGGATCAGCATCCGCACCGAACTGCCCCCAGTAGAGTTCCGGATGGGCGTTGAATATCTGGAGGCCGCTCAGGAGCAGGAAGCCGAGGCACAGAACGTTCAACCAGTGGGTCAAACGCGTAACGACGGAGTGACGCCAAACAAAAATGGTCCTCCGGCCTGGGGTTTGCTGCGAACGCCTCATCTCTTCGTTCATCGGGTTGTCCGGGTGAGGGATATTTTGATCGGTCTGCGGGCTCGGAAATGCCACCGGCCGGGTTAAGGCGACGCCCGGCCGGGACGCCGCAACTCACATTGGCGGAACTACACCGTTGGAGCCGACGACAACTCGCTGCGCGACGATCGCATCGCCTGCGCCCTTCTCGGCGGAGATAAAAACAACAGCGTCCGGCTTCAAATCGGCCTCGGTTGCAGGAGCGAGGGTAACGACGGGCGTCCCTTCGGAAATGGCGATCGTCTTCTCCTGTCCGTGATACATGACCGTCACCGTGCGTCCCGATACTCCCTTGACCGCATTTGCCACAGTCGCGTTCGTCATCGTGCTATTTGGCTTGAGGTCCCAGCCAAAGCTACCTTCCCCAGCGCCTTTGAGCGCCGGCGGAAAAATCAACACCTCCAAGGCACCGTCACCGCCATCGGCTTTCGGCAGGGATGCGATGCCGACATAGTCGCCTGCCTTGATATCGCTCACCGACGCTCTCGCGACGCCGGAAACATTGAAGCCTTGAGCGAGCGTGACATCGACGGTCTTCCCCTCGCGGGTCTTAACCTTGAGGACCGCGTTACTTAGCTCGACGATGCTGCCCCGCACGCGCACCTGCTGCGCTTTCGGATTTTGGGCGAATGCTGGCGGCACGAAATCCGACATCAATGACGTACCAAGCAATGCGGAAAGGACGAAGGCGTGGAAGGTGTTGAGACGCATGATATCCTCATGTACCAACTAGTTGGTAGTTTTCGGCGCGTGGATTTTCTAGTTTGAGCAGCGCGCTTTTCTGCCCAAAACCGTCAGCGGGGTGGGCTGTCGCCCTATTGAGTGCTGAGCAGATGTTCGGTTTTTGAAATCGAACAAACTCTCAATGTCGAGTACAGAGTCGGTCGACCATCGGAGCGGTGATAGCTTGGAAAATTTCTGCATCGCCATAGGCACGCGCCGACAACATTGCACCGTGAACAGTTGCCAAAAAGATTTCCGCTTCGATGCGAGGCGCGCTTTTTAAAGTAAACTTTCCCTCAAGCTGACCTCGCTTAAAAACGGAAGTCAGCCAGGTCGAGATACCCTGGAAATGCGTCCTTACTTCGGAAGCGACTTCGGCTGGCAGACCGGGAAGCTCGCTCGCTAGAAGGGCGCACACGCAGAACGGCGCACTAGCGTCTCTGATACAGGCCGACCAATAACCCGTATAGCTTCGAAGCTGTTCGACTGGATCGGGAATCTGTCGTTCCAGGTTTGCAAAACCAATTGTCGCCTTCTCCCTATATTGAGAAATCAGCGTACGTACCAAATCCGCTTTCGTCGGAAAATGATGATGGATACTTGGTTTGCGAATCCCGACAACTTCCGCAACGTCGGCATAGCTAAAGCCGTTGTAGCCGCCCGCTATAATCAGAACCTGCGCGCAAGCAAGGATGTCGTCTGCAGTGGTGGAAAGATTGCTCATAGGAGATTGCTACCTTCTAGTCGGTAGACTGTCAAGCTGCTAAGTCGCAGTGTCGGCGCGCAATCTTTCGTGTCGATACGTCAGCCTCGCCATTCTATCGAGAATTCGGATCCAAATCGGGAGCAAGCGTGCACAAAATCGGCCATGCGCTTCCACTGGCTCGGGATGACCGACTGCTGCACTACGAGCACTGCCGCGGCTCGCGCCATACGAGAAGCGTCGCCCAACGATCAGGAAGGTGTATGGCGAGCATTGACATCGAGATGGCTACCTACTAGTAGGATGAGGGGCGACGCATGGAGTTTAAAAGATGCAAAGTCAGCAATCCCTGGTTTCGTCCCTCTCGGCCTCAAGTTGGTTGAAGGGATATTACTACGTTCGCGCGGCCTTCTCGTTGATCTGGGTAGGTTTGGCGCTCACAGTCGGACGACAGCTTCCCCAGCTCGCTGCTGTAATGTTAGTCGTTTATCCGGCTTGGGACGCGGCCGCGAACTACGTGGATGCAGCGAGCAACGACGGTCTCATCAGCAACTCTAGTCAGGCACTCAATCTGGTGGTTAGTGCAGTCACTACACTCGCTGTCGCTATCGCACTTACTCAAAGCATGAGCGCCGTTCTGGTTGTTTTCGGCGTCTGGGCCGTCTTGTCAGGCATATTACAGCTCGCGACGGGCATTCGACGCTGGAAGTCCTACGGAGCACAATGGGCAATGGTTCTTAGCGGCGCACAGTCCGCGTTGGCAGGGATTTTCTTCATTCATGCTGCGAGCGGTGCTCAAACGCCAAGCATTATCAACATCGCTCCCTACGCTGCCTTTGGTGCCTTCTACTTCCTAATTTCAGCGGTTTGGCTGACAATACGAGACGGTCGTCGTGGAACGATCCAAGCCGCCCCGGAGGGACGGAGTTCCTGAACACAGTGTATTCGGCGGATCATTGGCTTCGCGAATGGAGTAGGTTCCATTTCCGATCTTGATCATTCCGGATGAAGTAGGAGTTGGGTGGTTGGAGCATGTATCCAATCTCCCTCTCGCCAGAGTCCCGATCTTTTCAATGAGCTGACGTGCCACCGAACTTTCATCCGGCGGCGATTAGAGTCTCGGGGGTTTGTACAACTTGCGGCGCGGGTGGAGCAACGGGCGATCGGCGGAGCTGGTCGGGTTGCGCAGCCGATCGCCCGTTGCGGTGAATGTGGCGGCGTAGGCCGCGGGGGTCTGGTATTTTAGCGAGGAGTGCGGGCGCTCCCCATTGTAGTCAGCAACCCATTCGACGATCTTTGACCGCGCATCGGCGATTTCGTCCGCGGCTTTGTGCTCCATCAAGTAGCCAAGCCCCGCACCTGCCCGCACGGCAGCCGTAGCAAGGACGCCGTCGTTGACGATTAGCTGCCTAGTGGCGCGGATGTTGACCTCGCAGCCCTCGCGCTCAAACTCCCATGGCAAGAGGCCGCCGCCGACGAGACGGTAGTTAATGCAGACGTGCGCTTCCAGGTCTCGAGGCGTCTCCGGCCTCGCATACCGTTCGAAATATGCTGGCGTCGCTACGACCACGGCCCGGAGATCAGCTTAATGCGGACTGCAATCATGTCGTTGTCGACCGTCGCGCCCAAGGCGGATGCCGGCGGAAGGCGGTACGGCCCGAAGATGGGACAGCCAAATATCAGGCAGCGACCGATGGTCGTGCGGCATAGGGAGAAAGATCACGCTTGAGGAAGCTACCATCCCCTGGAGCGCCGAGGATCTTGCCTTCCTCCATAACCACCTTTCCCCTCAGGATAGTCATTATCGGCCATCCCGTCACAGCGTGGCCTTCGTAGGGTGTGTAGTCGGCACCATGGTGCATCAACTCTTGACGAACTGTTTCCTTACGATTCGGATCCCAAATGACAATGTCCGCGTCGAAACCGGGCGCGATAGAGCCCTTCCTTGGATAAAGTCCATACATCTTGGCGTGGTTCGTTGAGGTCAACGCAACGAACTCGTTGAGCGTTATACGCCCCTCGACGACCCCCTTGGAGAAGAGGATTTGCAGGCGGGTCTCGACCCCTGGAATTCCGTTTGGTACCCAGCGGAATGATGTTCGCGCCTTTGGATTCAGCTTACCCATCACGGAGCCGTATGTGAATGGACAATGATCCGATGAGAACGTGTGAAATACACCGGTTCGAATGCCTTCCCAAATGGCATCCCAACTCGCCCGATCGCGTGGTGGCGGTGAACACACATACTTGCCGCCGGTCTCGTCCATATTCAAGCCTTTGAGGTCATCCGCCGTCAGGGCAATGTATTGCGGACAAGTCTCGCCGTAGATTTTCAGGCCTTTCTGTTGGGCCCAGCGGATCTGTTCCATGGACTCCCGCCCAGACACGTGCACGATCATAATCGGCACATCTGTAAGCTCGGCATGGCTAATAGCGCGATGTGTTGCCTCACGTTCGACCGACTGAGGCCGCGATATCGCGTGGTAGTAAGGCGCCGTATTGCCGGCACGCTCGAGCCGATCTGTCATGAACCGGATCGCGTCGTAGCCTTCGCAATGGACCATGACGAGCGCTCGGCATCCTCTGGCGCAGTCGAACACTTCCAACAACTGACGGTCGTTCAGAACGAGATCATCATACGTCATGAAGACCTTGAAGGACGTGTATCCGTCGTTAACAAGAGCAGGAAGTTCCTGGCCCAGGACACTTGGAGTTGGATCAGAGATGATCAAATGGAAGCCAAAGTCCGTATAGCACTTGCCTTCGGCCTCCTTATGATAGTCGATCACGCTTGTCCGTAGCGATGCCCCGCGCGGTTGCAAGGCGAACGGCAAAACGGTCGTGTTTCCACCGGCGATGGCCGATCGCGTACCACTTTCAAAGCCGTCCGCCATTGCTGGTCCGCCGAACGCCGGCTGTGCCAGGTGCACATGACTGTCGATGCCGCCGGGCATGATCAGCATGCCCGAGGCATCGATTCTCCTTCTCCCGCCATCGACCTTTTCAGCTACAGTTACGATGCGCCCCGCGCGGATTCCGACATCCGCTTTGACGGTATCGGCGGCCGTCACCACCGTGCCCCCACGAATTACTAGATCGAAGTCGCTCATTTAAGTTTCTCTCTTTTTTTGCTGGAACAGCGCGTGATCAGATCATCACGTCGCCACCGTTGGGCGACAAGCTTTGCCCTGCGTAGAAGGCACCGGCATCCGACGCCAGCAGCAGGGCGGTCGGCGCGATCTCTTCCACTTTACCGAACCGCCGGATGGGCAACTCTGCCAGCTTCATGGCGCGCCATTCGTCGCTCAGTCCCATCAAGAGCTCTGTCTCGACAGGACCTGGCGCGATAGCGTTGACCATGACGCCGTGTGGAGCCCCTTCATAGGACAATGCGCGCGTGAAACCGACGATGCCAGCCTTGGCTGCGCAGTAGTGCGCCAGCCCCGGCGCTCCTTTGTAAGCGAGCTGGGACGAGAAGTTGATGACGCGACCATAGGAGCGGCTGACCATGTCCGCGAAAAATTGTCTGGTGACAAGGAACGTCCCCTTCAGATGGACGCCGAGCATGCCGTCCCAATCCGCAACCGTGATCGACGAAAACGGCTTATCGCCTCCAATGCCGGCACAATTGACGAGGATGTCGATTTGGCTTAGCTCCTTCTTCGCCAAAGCAGCCATTGCTGCGACGCTGGCTTCATCAGCGACGTCGCATTCGATCGCGTGTACGCCATAGCCTTGCGCACGCAATTTGGTGCATTTCGCGGCCGCATTCTTTGCGTCACCAAAATGACAAAACGCGACATCCGCACCATGAGCACAGAAAATATCGACGATCGATCCGCCGATACCCCGGCTGCCGCCGGTTACGACCGCTTTGCGGCCCTTGAGGCTGAATACGTCTTTCATCACACATCCCTCGCCGGTCATTTCCGCGCCTTCAGCCACTCGGCGTATCTCTCGACGCCCTGCTCGAAGCTGAGTGCCGGCTGAAAGCCGAGATCCCTAGCCGCCGCCGTGATGTCGAACTGTCCCTGCACCTCATCAACGGGGTCTGCTCCCGGCCCGAGCTCGATATCAGCTTGAGGAAATATTTTTCGAACGATCTCTGCGATCTGCCCCAGCGTAAGGAACGTACCACCGGTGATCGTGTAGACCGACCGCGGCAACGAAGGTCTATCGAGCGCCGTCATCAGCGCCCGTGCAGCGTCCTCGACATGGATATACTGCCGGGGAAAGTCTCGGCCGAACGGCATACGCGTCGGTTTGCCGGCAAGAGCATCTTCGATCATGGTTCGGATCACGCAGTCTGTGGTCCGGCGCGGACCGAAGACCCAGGACAGTCGCAGGCTCACGCCGTCCAACCCGTACTGCCGGGAGAAAGTCGAGACGAGCTGTTCGGCGGCAACTTTGCTGGCTCCATAGACGCTCCCAGGAAACAAGGCCACGTCCTCGGGGATCGGGCTCGCGGCATGGGTCGTTCCAAACGCACTCGTCGATGAGCAAAACACGAAGCGCGACACTCCATGAATTCGCGCGATTTCCAGAACATTGGCGGTTCCGACGATGTTGACCTTGACCATCGCGACGGGGTTGTCGCGCGCCACCATGGGCCCTGAGAAAGCGCCGCAATGAATGACGCCGGCCAGAGGCTGGCGGCCGGCAACCACATGCAGACGGTGCACATCGGTCACGTCGCACTCGATAATGTCCTTACCTTCCTCCGTCCGCGAGACCCTGTCGAGCGGAAGCACCTTCCGCCCCGTCGCCTCGAGCATTGTTCTAACGGCATTGCCGATGAGCCCGTTCGCGCCCGTAACGAGAACTGCTTCGTTACTCATTTCGTTCTCCTCAGCCCTTCGAGGCGCTTGTTCTCTTCGCGCGACCGTTGCTTTTCGCTTTGTTCGATCGGCAGCTCGGCGGCGAGTAGCATCTTAGTGTAGTCATGCACGGGAGCGTTGAACACTTGCTCGGTCAGACCTTGTTCGACGATTTTTCCGTAGCGCATGACCGCAACATTGTGCGCCAGCGACCGCACCGAGTTCAGATCGTGCGTAATGAACAAGGCGGACAGGCCCATTCCCTGCTGCAACTCGCGCACAAGATCGATGATTTGAGCTCGGACACGGATATCCAGGGCCGTCGTGGGCTCATCGAAGATGACGAAATCGGGGCTTGTCGCCAAGGCGCGGGCGATGCCCACCCGTTTCTGTTCACCTGCCGTGATTTCATGCGGGAACAGTTGTCCCGCCCGAGCTGGCAAATGAACCATTTCGAGTAGCTGCCTGACCCGGTGCGCGCGGTCGTCGCGTTTGAGCGTCCGATCCAGTCTCAGTGGCTCCGCGATCAGCCCCTCGACACGCCACCGCGGATTGAGGGCGACGTACGGCTCCTGGAAGACCATCTGAATGCGTCGTCGCAGCGTACGAAAGCGCCGCTCTTCGAGGTTTGTGATCTCTTGGTCATCAAACACGACGCTGCCCGAATCGATGTCGAGCAGGCGAACAAGACATTGGCCAATGGTGGTCTTGCCGGAGCCGCTTTCGCCGACAAGCGCCAGCGTCTGCCCTCGGGCGACCGAGAAAGACACATCATCGACGGCCTTGACCACTTGGCCGTCACCGAGCGGGAAATGTTTCCTTACATTCAGGACTTCGAGCAGTTTCCCACGGCGTGACGGCGTTTCGGCGGCTTTCGGCGGGCTCTCGATCATTGGCGTCGGGCGGATCCTGGCAGCGGCGATCAGATCACGTCCATAGGTCGTCTCCGGTTGCTCCAGGAAATCGCCGGTCGGACGAAGCTCGACGATCTTGCCGCCCCTCATGATCGCGACCCGATCGCAATAGTGCGCGACGATACCAAGATCATGCGTGATCAGAACGACACCCAGGCCAAGCTCGCGGCAGCGGGTGATCAACAGATCAAGCACCTGAACCTGGATGGTCGCGTCCAGCCCCAGCGTCGCGTCGTCGGCCAAGACAATCCGGGGCCCGGCGATGAGGGCCATCGCGATAACGACACGCTGCGCCATGCCCCCCGAGAGTTCGTGCGGGTAGGCCCGCGCGCGACGCTCTGGATCGACGATTCCGACTTTTGTGAACAGGTCGATGGCAGCCTTCCAGGCGTCCTGACGGGTGCCGCCGCGGTGGGCCTGCAGCACCCTGGCGACCTGCATGCCTACCGTCTCAACGGGGTCGAGCAACGCCTTCGCATTGGTGCCGATAAGAGCGATATGTCTGCCGCGCAGCTGACGGTCCTCTTCCTTCGAGTAGTTTGAGATTTTCTCCCCGTTGATGGCAATCTCGCCAGACGTGGCACGAAGCCCTTCGGGTAGCAGCTTAATGAGCGCCCGTGCGAGCACCGACTTGCCGGCGCCGGTCTCGCCGACAATGCCCAGGACCTCGTCGGGAGCGATCGAAAATTCGATACCGGAAAGAACCGCCTTGTCATCGGCGACGACGGTGAGGCCTTTCACTTCCAGAAGCGGTGAACAAGAAGGCTTGATCATCGGCGCGTCCGGCTCTGGGGATCCATGATGTCGCGCGCCGCATCGCTCAAGAGAGCAAAGCAAAGCACGGCCATGACGATTGCAAGACCGGGAAACAGCGACACCCACCAGATTCCGAGAATCATCTGTTGCGCGCCCCCCGAAACCATCAGTCCCCATTCGGGCGTCGGCATGCGAACGCCCGCCCCTACGAAGGACAGCCCCGCGGTGAGCAGGATCGCCATGCCGATGCTGATCGAGATCTGGACAATGGCCGGACCGAAGGCATTCGGAAGGATATGGCGAAACATGATCGAGAGATCGGTGGCGCCGCTGCAGCGTGCTGCGCTGACAAACGGCCGCTCACGCAGGGACAGAGTCTCCGCCCGGATCAGCCGGGCGAACATTGGCACGAAGAGCACGGCGAGCGCGATCGCAACATTCCAGATTTCCTGCCCCAGGACCGAGACCAGGGCCATCCCAAGCACGAACACGGGGAACGACTGAATGAAGTCAAAAATGCGCATCGCCAGCGAACTGACGAACCCGCGATAGTAGCCGATGAAGAGACCAATTGGTACACCGATCGCGAGAGCGAAAGCGACGGCCGAAATGCTGATCAGGAGATTGATGCGGGTCGCGAAGACTATGCGCGAATAGATGTCCATTCCCGATACGTCGGTGCCAAGCCAGTGCTCGCTGGAAGGCGCCTGCAGCGAGCTGAGCGGATCGGCCGCCTCGGGCGAGTAGGACGTCAGCAGCGGGGCGAAGATGATCATGAGCAGTTGCAGCAACAGCAGAACGAGTCCTGCCATCGCGGCCGGTCGCTTGAGAATTTGAGAAAGGATGTCCTTCACGGCCGGCTCCGTCAGACCTTGATGCGCGGGTCAGCGAGTTCATAGAGAATATCGACGATCAGGTAGACGATCAGAATGAATCCGGCTGCGACCAGCACAAAGCCTTGCAGTGCCGGGTAGTCGCTGTTGATGACGGCCTGCACCGCGTATTGCCCCAGTCCGCCCCAGGCGAAGATCGTTTCGACGAGCACGGCCGCGCCCAGCAGAAAGCCGAACAAAAAACCGACCATTGTGATAACCGGCGGCAGGCTGTTCCGCAGCGCGCAGCGCGTGATGGTGCTTTCGCGCAGGCCGCTTGCTCGTTGGTGGCGGATAAACTCACTCCGGTACACGTCGGCGAAGGTCGACTTCGTCATTTTCATGAGTGCGCCAGCGTTGACGATGGTCAGGGTCAGCACGGGAAGTGCCAAGCGGCCATAGGCCGAGGCAACAGCCGCAAAGTTGCCGGTGAGGATGCCATCGAGCGTGTAGAATCCCGTAATACGCGGCGGGGGTGCCACGAAAGCGTCGATCCGCCCGAAAGGAGCGGGCGCGATCCCACCGAGATAGAAGAGGAAATAGATCAGGAGCAGCCCTACCCAGAAGTCGGGAATGGCCCCCGCCGCAAGACCATAGAACCTGCTCGCGACATCGACGATGCCGCCCTGACGCACGACCGATACAACGGCGACCGTGACGCCGACGACGACGGTCAGCATCATGGCATAGACAATCAACTCGAGTGTTGCGGGCGCCCGCTCAAGCAAATCGGTCGCTACAGGGTTCGAGGTAAAGAGCGATATGCCAAGATCACCGTGCAGGACGTTCCAGGCATAGCGGAGAAATTGTTTCCAGATGCTCAAATTCAGGCCGAGGCGCTCGCGCAGCGCTGCGATCGTTTCGGGCGTGGCCGTGTTGCCGAGCATCAGGAGCGCAGGATCTCCGGGCAGCAACCGCACCAAAACAAACGTAACCAGCATCACGCCGGACATTTGAGGCACGATTAACGGCAACCGCGCAATGAGAATTCTCAGCGGACGCGGGGTAGAACGCCAAAGGCGCACAAAGCGATGCATGGCAGCTCTCGACGAAAGCGAAAGGAAGCGGGAGCGACGATGGCGCTCCCACCATTGATCACTCTTTGTAGAAGTCGAACCAGAAATTTCCGTTCGGCGTGTACCATGAATAACCCTTGACGTTTGTCCGGGTTGCAAGCTGGTAGCCGGGATTGAAGAGCAGCACCCAGGGCGCGTTCTCGACCGCGATCTGCTGCACCCGCTTCATGGCTTCCAGTCGCTTGTCTTCGTCGACGCTGGTCAACGCGTTGTTGATCAATTGGTCGACCTCAGGGCTCTTGAAGCGTGAATAGTCGATGAGGGAGCCGCTGTTCAGCCAGAGGTTCGCGACATAGGCCGCGTCAGGAACGATCGCCATATCACGGAAGAAATACATCGGTATCTCTCCTTTCGTGTAGCGCTCGACGAGCGTGGATGCCGGCAGCTTGGACAGCGTGACGTCAACGCCAGCCTTGGCAAAAGCGGACTTTAGAATGACGGCGATCTCCTCTTCGATCTGGTCACCCGTGCGATAGCCCAACTCGGTCTTGAAGCCATCCTTCAGTCCGGCTTCCGCGAGGAGTTCCTTCGCCTTGGCGACGTCGAGATTGAAGTGGAAATACTGGTCGGTAAAGCCCGGATAGATCTCTGAAATCGGGCTCTTGGTCGGTCGCGCCGTCCCAAAATAAACCGCCTTCAAGATCTCATCGCGCGGCACGAGATAGTTGAGCGCCAGCCGCACCTTGGGATCGGTAAAAGGCCTCAGCGCGTTGTTCATCTCCACACGGTGGATGTAGTTGCCGAAGACCTTATAGATCTTCACACCCGGCGCCTTCTCCAGAAGGGAGAGTTCGCGCGGCAACAGGTATTCCGCGACGTCGACCGAGCCGACCTGCAAGGCGGCGACGCGGTTCGACGACGTCGGAAGCTCGCGGAAGATGATCTTCTTGATCTTCGGAGCGCCGCGATAGTAGCTGTCGTTCGCTTCGTAAATAACCTGCTGGCCAGGGCTGTATTCGGTCACATAGTAGGGCCCGAACGAAGCCGAATGGGATGCAAGCCACTTGCCGCCCCACTGGTCGTCAGCGGTGACATGCTTCTTCATCTCAACAGCGTCGAGAATGCCGAGGTCGCTATTGACCCAGAGGCGATCGATCAGCGGCGACGAATTCGGAATGGTGACCTTGACGGTGTAATCATCGAGCTTCGAAAACGCATCCTGGAAGGACGTGATCTTGAGGATCTGGGTCATGTACCAGTGAAAGTTGGATTTCAAATTCCAGCCTCGCTCGAACGACCACATGACCGAGTCGGCGTTGAGCTCGTTGCCGGCAGAACTTTTCACACCCTTACGAAGATGAAACGTAATCGACTTCTTGTCGGGCGCAACATCCCAGGTTTCGGCGAGCGCACCGACGATCTTGTCGAAATCTTCGTAGGTAATCCCATCCACGACCTTCGGCACGTAACCAAGGAGGCGCTCGTACACATTGCGCCGGACTTCGTGGACTGCTTCGGTCGGGGGATATTCCTGGTCGAGCGACTCCGGCGTGCGGGGCGCCGCCACCACCAGGGTTGTCTTGGCCGCCCCTTGAGCGGAGACCGGGGAGCACCAAGTGTAACCCAAGGCGGGCAGTGCGAGCATCATCGCTTGCAAGACCGAAGACACGCTGCCGCGCCGTGCCGGGCGAACCTTCTCATTTAACGACGTGGTCGAAATATCAATCATTAACGCGCCTCCTCTTCATAAGTAATCTGTCCGGCAAGGGATTGGGACGAGAGCGTGGCAAACGACTCGCTCGGAGGCACCGGGCGTCCGCCGGTGCCGATGCGGCAGTATCCAAGCGGGATCGCAATGCGCTCCGAACTGCAGACCGGAATGATGCCGCAGCGGTGTTTCTCGACCGGAATCCGCGAGCGACCGGCCCCGCGCCGCCCTCGGCGACTAAACCAGGTAGACAACCGCAGAGATGCGGGAGGCGCCATGGCGCGATCGAGAGGAGATGCTCGAGCGCCGACAGCAGAGAATGTCGAAAACAATCTCACGCCCGGAACAACCCTCAGATCGCGCATTGGGGCACTGCATCGCTGCTCACGCATCGCACCGCCTCGCCGATTACTGTTGCTCGTGTTCACCGAGAGCCGCGCGACGGTTTGCGCGCAACGTCGATCGCGCGCGGACAATATTGGCAGGCAGAAATTTTGAAAACAATTTTTCATTATATTGGGCACAAAATTGTGTACAATACGCGTCAGCAAGCCTCGTGCCACAACAGATGCCATTGAAATATTTCAGGTTTCTGTCGTCGTAATTTTGTGAAGCAGGTCAAATTGTTCAAATCATCCGCGTTATGCTTAAAGGTTGAGCGACGACGCAGCCTCACATGCTGGTCCCACCATTGCGGCGACGGCAAGATCGCTCTCTCAAACGACAGGGAGCGGCGGAAATCATTCGCAGGGATTGTTTGTAACTATCTGCTGCGGGACGGCTGTTTGTGCGGCGATGTTGGGCTACTCAGGACCGTGCAAAGGCAGAAAGTGCGAGCGCGCAAAACCGATAGGATCAGGTTGATGAAGAAAAGCCAGAGAGGCCAGTCGGAGCAAGTCATCCGGACGAGGCTTCTTCAAGCCATATTTGAACAACGGATGCCGCCTGGCGCACGGCTTACCGAGGAGGCGCTTGCCGCCACATTCGACGTCAGCCGTACGACGATCCGTCAGGTCATCGCTCGCCTTGCCCAAGACGGTATTTTGGTCAAGCTCTCCACGGGAGCGACTCACGTGGCTGCGCCTTCGCGGCGCGAGGCGCAACAACTGCTTGTGGTTCGCCGGATGATCGAGCCGGAAATCGTGAAGATCCTTGCGGAAAACGCAGCAACTCTGTCGTTTACAGAATTGTCCGCCCATCTCGCGCTGGAAGATCGTGCACGTCGCGCTGGAGACAGAGGCACGCTCGTCCGCCTTACCGGCGAATTCCATCTGCAATTGGCCCAGCTTACCGGCAATAAGGTCCTGATCAGGTTGATGACGGAACTCCAGGCGCTCGTTTGCCTGGCGATCCTTCTTTACGCGAGCGGAGATGATGCTTGCCCTCCTGACGAACACCGAAAGATCGTGACGGCGATCAAAAAGAAGGACGGCTCCTCAGCTGCCGCCATGATGCTCCATCATCTGGATCACATCGAAAGAGATCTGAGATTGGACGACAAACCCACCGTCGAAATCTCGGAAGCACTCACGTGGCTCGGACAAAGACAGAGAACTTCGGCTGGCTCCTAGCTTGAGTTTGAGACCTATTTGGCTTGGAGCCTGCCTAGATCCACTATCCTGACCAAGGTGCCCGGCCAAATGCCTATAGGTCAATGCAAGCGCAGTCAGCCGCCACCGCTCAACCAGTTAAGAGCAGCACCGATCTCGAACCCCGGCCGGGTGCTCTCTTCGAGATTGAGATCGGCTTCGATATGGTCAAGATGATGGATCATGAGGACAGCGGCGGCTGAGCCGTCTCCAGCCTTGATCGCGTCGACCATTCGGCGATGTTCGTCCTCGTGGCACGCATCGTTGCCCGTCGCATAAAGCAGAATGGCCAAACAAATGAGCGCTTGCAATTCCGTCATCAAACGGGCGAGGACCGCGTTGCCCGTCATCCTCGCGAGCAGAAGATGAAATTCTCCAGTAAGACGTACCAACGTGCCGCCGTCTTCTGCCCGCCGAGCCCTGGCTTCGCTTTCGATGTGAACCAGCAGATCCGCAAAGGAAAGATTGTTCGCCTGGTTTGCGAGATATTTTACGATCTCCGGCTCGATCATGCGGCGAACCGCGAGCATCTGCTTGGCTTCGACTTTGGACGGAGAAGCAACGTGGGTCGCACCACTGGTATTCTTTACTAGAATTCCATCCTGGGCGAGCCGCGCGATAACCTGGCGGATGACCGTGCGGCTTACGTTGAACGTCTCCGCGAGAACTTCCTCTGTCAGTCGAGCGCCTGGCGGCAGGCGCTGTTCAAAGATTGCCTGCAAGAGGCGCCTTCGAATCTGCTGCTCCAACTGGCCGCGAATTTTTCCGGCGGCATTCTTCAACTCGTAGTCTCCTTAGGATCGACTTGGCCTCAGCAGTCGCTGATGAGAGGCCGTCTTGAACAATACTGACGCCCGAAGTACAGCAACGGTTCGCCGTGCTCCCTGGTTGCAACGTCGAGCACCGTGCAGAACAGAACGCTATGGGTCCCAACTTCTATGGTACGATCAATCGCGCAATCGAACGACACCAACGCATCCGAAAGAACCGGCGATCCGGTCGCCAGACTGGACCAACTGGCCACCAAAAAGCGATCTTCTCCCCTTGCCGGCGTCATGCCAGCGAAGACGGGACTGAGGTCCAGTTGAACGTCGGCGAGCGTATTGACACACAAAACGCCATTTTTCTTGATCGCTTCGTTCTGAGGACTGCCCCGGTTCATGCATACGACCAAGGTTGGCGGTTGGTCACTAACGCTGCAGACCGCAGTTGCGGTGAATCCGAGGCGGCCGGCGGCGCCGGCCGAAGTGATCACATTGACTGCCGCGCCCAGGCGCGACATCGCCTCCCGGAAGTGAACATTTGAAGGTGCGACCATTATGCGGCCTGCCCGACAGGATAACCGTGACGTGCGGCGAAAGCTCTCGCGACATGCCCGTCGCTAAGCGCGGGACAGATCGTCTCCGGATGGGGGAAGCCATAATAGAACGCATCTCCTGCATCATCGCTTGAGCACGCCGTATCGACAACTAGTTGGGCGGTCGCGGACAGCTCCTTCAGGAACGTATTGTTGAAGAGACACTGGTTTTTCCCGTAAGCGGACCAGAGCAGGTAGTTCACCTTGGTCATCCAGACCTCGTCAAACTTTGCATTGCCGTGGCTTGTGATCTGCTCCGCGATGAACTTGGCGCTTCGATTGGCAAAATTGCCGCCCTGCCCGCAGATCGGGTCGAACGTAATCGCTGTGTCGCCTACCGGCATGACCAAGCCACCCGACGGCAGACGTCCGAACGCCTGGCGCACGGTTGGTGGAAAGCGACCCGTGAGCCAACCGTGACGGTCCTCCGAGACATATTCGACGTCGTCGGCAAAATGACGTTCCCACGGCGCATGTTTGCGCATAATATCCTTGGCAACCTCGGTCACCTCTTCGCCGGACTTCAAGCCGTTGAATCGGTCGAAGGGACCACCCGGTTTCGCTTCAAACAAGAGTGCGAATGTATGACCTGCGGTCTTGTGAGTATAGGGGACCCAGAAGTACTCGCCGGCATCGGCGAAGAAATCAAATTTGGTTGGCACATATTCCCATCGATCGGAAAACCAGTCCCGTACGTGCCGACCCGACTTGCTGCGGACGATAGCCATCGAGAGATTCCGGAGCGGCTTGTCAAACTCGCTTCGAGCGGCGTCGCGGGGAATGATATTGGCGAGGTCAGCCTTTCCTGCCGCCAGAATGGTGACGTCGGCCTGAAGCGCGATTTGATCAAGGCGTTGTGGCGTCACGCTCTCGATCACGAGCCTGCCGCCCCGGCTCTCGAGATCCTCAAGCCAGCGATGGACACGCATCCGCTGATCTATGCCGCAGCCTTCCTTTCCGTACTCAAAACGGCCCTTCATGACTTTCGGATTGGGGTCACCGACCTGTTCCGCACGATCGAACAAGACGCCGTGTCCTCCGAACATATCTCGAGACCAGTGGTCCATTCCCAACTCCCGCTCAATATCAATGACCTCGCCCCATAAATAAGCCGTGCCTGTCGGCGCCGAGTGATTGAGCCACTGATCGGGCGTCCGGTCCGAGAAGAGCGTTACCTGATGGCCATCACGTAGAAGCGCATACGCGAGGACACAACCTGCCGGACCTGCTCCGATGATGTTTACTTTCGCCATTAGCCGACTCCTTTCGAAGGAAAATGATTCTAAGAACGAAGATCCCCACGCTTCATGTCGCCAAAGACCGTTGCGACAATGACAAGCCCGAGGATCATTTGCTGCACGTAACCGTCGATGCGTGTGAGGTTCATACCGTTCGACAGCACGGTTATGAAAAGCGCGCCCACGATGGGGGAGGCCACGCCCCCCCGCCCTCCTCGGAGCGACGCGCCTCCAACCACGGCAGCCGCGATACTTTCCAGCATGAGATTTCCGCCGAGATTTGGCTCACCCGATCCAGTGCGCGCGGTCAGAAGGAGCGCCCCGCACGCCACCAGAAACGAGCAGATCAGATAGGAGCTGAGTACGTAGACCTTGGACGGGAGACCGGCAACGGCCGATGCGCGCGGGTTTGTGCCTATGAGGTATAGCGACCGTCCGAACCTCGTGTGATGAAACAGCACAAAAGATATCGCGAGCAACGCGACAGCGGCTATGACGGGAGCAGGCAGACTAACGAGCTGGGCGCGGTAGAAAGTGCCGTTCAACCCGTCTGGAAGATTGAAAATCGGGAACCCTTGCGAGATCGATGACGCCAGCCCGAGACAGATGTTGAGTGTCGCTAGCGTCACGACGAAAGGGCTCAGCCTGAGCCAGGCCACGCAAATGCCGTTGATGGCGCCGACCGAGACGCCGATCGCCATCCCGACGAAGATTCCGGCGCCGATCGCGGCAGCTGCACTGAATCCCTGGCCAAGCACATGCATGATCGCCATGCCGCTCGCGACGCTAATCAGCGAAACGGTTGTTCCGAGCGAAAGATCGAAACCGCGCGTGATCATGACGTACGTTTGGGCAAGCGCGAAAATGGCTAGATAGCTCGCTTGGATGGCGACATTGCTCGCGTTGCCCAGGGTGGCGAAGGTCGGTTGCACGATGCCGAAGACCATCGCCAGGAGTGCGAGCATGAGAACGGGTACTGCTGCTGACGCGTCCATCGACTGTCGGATGCGAGGCATGACGGCGCTAAGCATGATCATTTCCTTTCGCTTTGCGCCGATCCAGAAAGACTGCGGCCAGAAGCACCACACCGAAGACAATGGTCTGGACTTTGCTGTCGATGCGGATGAGGTTCATCGCATTTGCGAGAACGGTGATGAATACGGCGGAAAGGAAGACTATTTCAACGCGTCCCAATCCACCCCGCAAGGAGACGCCTGCAACAACCGCCACGGCGATGCTCTGAAGCATGAACTCGGCGCCCAGATTGGCTTGTCCGGCGCCAACGCGCGCCGTGAGGAGAACGCCAGTCAGGCCTGCCAGCAACGAGCAGAGCGTGTACGCGAAAACCGTGTACCGTATGACGGGAAGACCCGAGATGCGTGCGGCATGAGGATTGCCACCGATGGCATAGAGATAGCGGCCAAACCGGGTGCGTCGTTGCACAGCCGCGATCACGATCGTCAGCAGGATGGCGGCAAATACGCTGTAAGGGATGCCTGCCGCCGTACCGCGTCCCAATCCGTTGGTAAACGAGGCCGGCATGCCGTAGATCGGAATTCCGGCCGTCACGTAGTATGCAATGCCGTTGACGATCGAAAATGCCCCGAGCGTCACGATGAAGGCCGATGCGCCCGTTTTCGCGACGCAGAGGCCGTTCAAGAACCCGACAAATCCCGAAATCGTCAAGGCAGCGCCAATCGCGACAGCAATAGCGAGCAATTCATATCCCGGCCACCAAACGGCGACCAGATTCATGACGATCGCGGTGGTGACGCTGCTTAGCGCCACAACAACGCCGATCGAGAGATCCATTCCCCCCAAGATCATCACGATCATCTGGCCGACGCTCGCAATCGCGAGGTAAGAGACGTTTCGCGACAGGTTGAGAAGATTGAGCGAACTCAGGAAACGCGGCTCGCCGAGCGAAAGTCCCGCAAGCAATAGGAGGAGCAAGAGAGGGAGATACCACCGTGCCGACCAAAACCGTCTGTCCGGCGGCCGGGCGGCACGTGCAACGGCACCCTGAAGCGAGGTGGGAATCGTGCTCATGGCGCCCGCTCCGTCACGACGCCGCGGCGCGTGAAGAAGTGGGAGAGTGCCTCCTTTTCCGTAAGGTTTTCGCCCTCCAGCCTCGCAACGATCTGACCCCCACTGAAGATCAGCAGTTGATGCGACAGATGTAGAAGTTCCGAAAGATCGGAAGAAACAAGCAGGACCGCATGTCCTTGCTCCACGATCCCCTGAATGGTCTTGTAAACGTCGAGCTTTGCGCCGACGTCGATTCCCACGGTCGGCTCCTCGAAAAGATAGATCTCTGTGGGCCGCGCCAATCCTCTTGCCAGCACAACCTTTTGACGATTTCCGCCCGAGAGATTGCGGACCATAGTGTCCGTTCGCCGCGGCTTGATCGCCAGCTGATTGGCTATTCGTCCAATCAATGATCGTTCACTGTTCTTGCGCAGAAACGGCCCGCGCATCAGGGCCGGCGTTGAGAGGGCCGTGATGGATGCGTTCTCGATAACGCTGCGCGTGAGCGCCAGCCCCTCGGTATTCCGGTCGGATGGAAAATAGCACAGCTTGCGTGCAAGCATGGCCGCCGGAGTCGGATTTGGTACGGCTACCCCATCGACGGAAATCGTTCCGAAGGCGATCGGCTCAAGACCAAATAGCGCGCGTACAAATTCTGACTTGCCGCTTCCAATAAGGCCTCCGATGCCAATGATCTCGCCCCCGCGCAGAGTAAGGCTTGCGTGTTTTACAGCCTCGCCCCTGCTGGTCAGGTCTTCTACGACGAGACGCGGTGGCCCGGGATTATGGGCGATGGGTGGGTAGAGTTGTTCCATCTTGCGGCCTGCCATCAAGGCAACCAGTTCGTCGTTGGTGGTTTCGGAAGCAAGGACGGTCTTAATCTTTCGACCGTCGCGCAACACGGAAACTCGGTCAGCCAGAGCACGAATTTCCTGCATGCGGTGCGAAACGTAAATGATTCCGACGCCGGCGTTCTTTAGGCGGGCTATGGCTTCAAAGAGGATTGCCGTCTCCGCCTCGGTCAATGAGGCCGTCGGTTCATCGAGCACAAGGACCTTCGGCTCAAAAAGCAGAGCTTTGGCAATTTCGATCATTTGCTGTTGCGCACGTGAGAGGTCGCCAGTCAGTGCGCCGGATGAGATGGAAAAGCGAAGATCGCTCAGGATCGCGCTCGCTTTTGCGGTCATCGCTGCCTTGTCCAGCAAGCCGAATCTCAACCGCTCCCGTCCGAGGAAAAGATTCTCCTCGACGGTCAGTTCGCTGACCAGACTGAACTCCTGGAAGACGACGGCGATACCCATCGAGCGAGCCAGCAAGGGCGTAAGCGCCGTGAGTTGGCTTCCCCGGAACAACAGGTCTCCCCGCGTCGGGCTCATGGTGCCCGCGATAATATTGATCAGGGTCGACTTGCCGGCGCCATTCTCGCCAAACAGAACGTGCACCTCGCCCGCCCGAAGATCGAAATCAACACTATCGAGGGCAATCGCTCCGGGGAACGTTTTCGATACTCCGCAGAGTTCAAGCATTTTCGTCATAGCCACGTATCTCACTGAAGTCCGCCACAAGCCGCGGTGGCATTGTCGCGCAACCGCAGAGAGGCGGTCGCGCGGCTCTCGATCAGTCCACGGAGTAGACGGGCTGCCAGTTGGCCGGTGCGAAGATGTTGCCGAGATCCGACTTGCCGAGATTCTCCTTGGTAATCATCTCGGGAACGATCATGGGGGCCTTCAAGTATGGCTTGCCCTCCAGTATCCGAACGGCAATGTCGATAGCGATGCGTGCTTCGAGAACCGGCGCAAGAGTGGGAAATCCTTTGACTTCACCGTTCTTCAGGAAATCGAGCATCGCCTGATTTTCATAGGAAGGCAGCAGGTCAATCTTGCCGCGTTTGCCAGCATCTTGCACGGCGCTGACCGCGGCCTCGATTGCAGGCGGAGCCCCCCAGATCACGCCAATGTCTGGATTGGTTTGGAGCGAATCCTCGACAAGCTTGAGTTGGACAGCGACTCCGGTATCACCCCACTTCGTGTCGACAATTTTCGCCGAGGTTCCCTTGAGCCTCTGATCAAAGCCTTTGAGGAAGGACTCGGGCCAACCAGCGCCCTGTGGTCCGGGGAACACGGCGACGCTGACCGGCTTGCCGGGATGTGTATCAAGGAGATACTGGCCGGCCAACTCACCCATAGTGGGATAGTCAACCGAGACCTTGGCCGTGACTGGCGCGTTCGCAACCGGATTGATCAGCGCAACCTGCGGTATCTTCTTGTCCAGACCCTCCTGAAATTTCTTCGCAAGTCCGGCTTCTGAAATCGCTCCTGTAATGATCAGGTCTGGCTTGGATGCGACGCAGTCATCGAATTGAGAGAGCTGCTTCGGAAGGTTCTCGTAGCCACCAGCTTGAAACAGTGTGATTCTAACACCTAGGCGCTTCGCTTCCTCGACCGCGCCGTAGGCCGCAGCAACCCACAAGCTGTCTTTAACGTGCGGGAAAAGGATGCAGATATTCCACTTTTTATCGGCCTTTTCGAGCGGCACATAACCGACCTCCGCCGACTTGCCATTTGCAAGATCGTACACTTTAGCCGGCCACCAATCCGCCGCTTCCGCCTTCGGAATCCCTGAAGCTGCAAGGCCAGAGGCAAGCACGAGCATCAACTTCCAACGCGCCATCATCCCCTCCTAGTTATTGGATACAATATTGCACCCAATATTGGATGCATTCATGGAAGCAATGCTCATGCCAAAATAAACGTACGCATTTTCAAGCCAGGCTCCGATATCGCGCCGAAGGCGGGCTGCAAATCAGCCCAAAAGACAGTCCACGCGCCCAACTTTTAAGCGCAGGCGTTCGTAACAGGTGCTTTGCATCCGACTGCGCTGTCGGCTACCCCCTTCGCGACACGCTTGGGCGTAACAGCGGGGGAACCAACCTCAGAGAGGACGGACAGACACAAGCAGCTCGGAGCCGTGCAAATGGAACGCAACGGCGGCGGATCGTAAATTGTGAGCTACGTGCTGAGTGCACTGATGACTCGGCGCGTTCGATCGCCAGCTCCGCGACATCGGACGCACCCCAGTGGACAAATATGCCGATTATCCAACCACCCGAGCTCAGGAACAGGTTCGCGCTGTTAGCGCAAATGCGCAGTGTCAATTAGTCTGACCGCAAGTACACACCGACTACAGGAGCCGCTGCAATCGCAGGACCAGAATGTCCCTGAATCGGAGCTCAGTTACCGAGTTTCTGTACAAATGTCGCGAAATCTCAACTGGTCTCGCGCATCGGATGACCACTCGATGGAAACCTCACGCTCGCGATCGCAACTTGTCTTGAATCGCGGACGGCAGTCCTGCGAACCAGACCTCTTCCTCACCTGGCGAAGGAAGTATGTGACCGAACTCCGCTACGCTTTGGCCTGGAATATCCGAAATGTATACCCAAACGTCCTCCCTCGACGAACCTGAGATTTCACTTACTGCATCGATGATGCGGGTGAGCAACTTCGCCTTCTGCTCTTGCGTCCGCCCCGACCGGATATCGGCGCGTATCCAGATTTGTCCCGGGCCAGCCTCGTCGCCGCCAATGTAGTGCGAGTGTGGAGAGAGGTCGTTGAAGATGACTTGAACGAAGTACCGCGGAGCAACCGCCACTTCGTGGTGAATCTCGGTCAAGCGTCGTGAGATGCGCGCCCGCTGCTCTGGAGAAAGAACCCCCGAATGGCTGGTACATACGTAGGTAGGCATGTGATAACTTCCTTTCTTTTAAGTTCTAATGACGGCGTCGCTCGGTTTTGCGATACGGACGCTCAGCATTCCTTGAACGCCGCAACTCTCTTTAAGAAATTGCTACTGCTTTGGCGCCAGCGCGAGCATATGCCACCGCAGCCGCCTTGCCGTTGCCCCAACCAGGTCCTGACGAACCTGAGCCGAAGATCAACGCTACGTCACCGTCGAGCGAAAAAATCATTGTTTTTCTTGGACTGGCAATTTGGCGAACTAAGATCTAGCTTGTTTGGGATCGTGCCCAATAACGGGCTATGAAAGATAGTTCGGCGAGCGATTTGTCGCCGCATGATCGAGGTGAGCCTGATACGCCGATCGGCATACAACAGCCCTTTTGCCGAGATAGGAAAGATGTCTCCACTTAGTGTCCCGCTCGTATTGCAATCGGCGTGCCCCGCTGCCGAAATACTTTAAACCGCATGCAGCGCATTATCGACCGAACGCGCAAAGAGATGAATGACCCTCGCTGCCAGTTATTTGACTTCTTCTGCCAGCGCGCAACTGAGTGGTTTTGGTCGCTTGATTGATGAACGTTAAAAATAGAAAACTTAACGAATGGGCGTGTATGTCGGCAGTTTTAGCCACTCTGCTCCCGATAATTTTGACCCGGTATGACCGATATCGATGGCCGATAGTCAATTAAGCGAGATGTACGCCTTACGAAATCCGCTGAGCACGGCTTCCAACCGACTTGAGATAAACCGCGTCTGCGGCAACACGCTTTTCAAGAAACGTCATGACCGCCTTGATCCGCCCGATATGAAGCATGTCTTCGTGCACGGACATCCAGATGTCTCGGATCGAGAAATAGCTTGGGAGGATCGGCACTAAATCGGGATTTTGTGCAGCCACAAATGACGGCAGCATCGCAATTCCGGCTCCACTGCAGGCGGCCATGTACTGCGACACTAGGCTCGTGCTACGAAAAACCACGTGAGGCGGGCGCAGGATATCCGAAAGCCAGCGATTTTCCTTAATATGGATATGCTCATCGATGAAATCGATGAAGCTGTGCGCCTCCAACTCCTTCAGCTCAGTGGGCGCCCGATGTTTCTTCAAATAAGACGTCGCCGCGTACAGAAAAATCTTGAATTCGCCAATCTTCTTGACTGAGAGCCGTCGACCCTTAGGCCGAAAGAAACTGACGAACACATCGGCCTCGCGCCGCGTCATGTCGAGGAGCCGCGTGTCAGTGATCAGCTCAAGCTGTATGGAGGGATATGTGCGTTGAAACTCGGTCAAGCAGGTCGTCAGATACATGCTGCCGATGCCCTCCATACTGGCCAGCCGCACCGCACCGGCGGCGTCGGCGGTTCCGACGACCGTTTCAACGATCGCATTTGCGTTGTTCTCCATTCCCTCCGCGAATTGCAGGAGACGCATCCCCGCTTCCGTCAAGGAAAAGCCCGCCTTGCTACGCTTGAACAAGGATATGTTCAGGCTGCGTTCGAGTTCCCGCACGCGACGGCTGACGGTCGTGTGATCGACCTTCAGCTTCTGCCCGGCCCGAACGAGGTTGCGGGCGCGCGCGACCTCGAGGAAAAAGATCACGTCATCCCAGTTGTAGCGGATCTCGCGCGTTGCGTTGGCTGTGTCCGACTTGGCGATCTGCGGGCTCCCGAGAGTGCTGGAGAACATGCGTTTCGGTCAAGTCCGCCCTGCAACAGTCATGCCGCGACGATCGGCGCGTAAGTCTCCACCAGTCGGTTAGCGAACATATCGACCTTCGGGATCATCAGCTTCTGCCGGCACAGCGCGAGATCGATGTGCTTGGGCATCACGGCGCCGTGCTTCAGAACGCGCGGCGCCGCGACATTGATGTCCCACATCGGGAAGCCGTTCGGTGGAATGACGAGGCTGCCGCCGGGGTATTGCGAATCCGTCCGATTGGCTAGGACGACCGCAACCCTGTTGTCTTCGGCGCGCGGAACAGCGATCAGCTCACGCTCGAACGGCTCACGCAGCGAGGCTGGCCAGAGCACGATGTCGGCCGCACCGATCGCCAGGCAGCGCGACGTTTCGGGAAACACGGCGTCGTAGCCGGACATGACGCCGATCCGGCCGAAGGGCGTTTCGAACACGGGGTAGCTTTCGCCGGCAGCCGCCCACGACCGCTCTTCCGCGGTCAAATGCGTCTTGCGATATTTTGCAACGTCCTGCTTGCCCGGTCCGACCACAAAGGTCGTCACGAAGGTCATGCCCCCCGCTTTTTCCACGCCGGGCACTGCGATCAGACACTGATATTTCGAAGCAATGAACGCGACGCTCGCCAGCAAATCCGGCATCTGCTCCGCGAGCCGCGCAGCTTCGGCTGCATTGAGAATCGCCCGGCCGCAGAAGGCGTATTCGGGTAGGGTGAGCACCTTGGCCCCGAGCTTCGCGGTGTGATCGACCATGTCGAGCACGTCATGCGCCGTGCAGTCGGCCGTGACGTGCATCTGGACCGCGGCGACCTTCGTCACGGACTTAGCAGGCACAAGCGGCCTGTCGGCAATTTTATAAACCGGCGTCTTCTCGTAAGGCTGCGCCATGATGCCGTAGGTCTCCGGCCGGCGGTCGGCGATTTTGTCATTCCGCGCATAGATCGACTTGTCCGCGGCCGCGTCGAGATCGATGTCCGACACGGCAAGGCCATGCGTGTCATAGGGCACCTTGGACAGCACCCTGCCCTTCGGATCCACGATCATGCTGCCGCCGGGATAGTAGATCGAACGTTCATAGCCGGCCTTGGTGGCGGCCACGAGCCAGATTCCGTTTTCGAAGCTGCGCGCGGGACCCCACATGTCGGCCTGGTCCATCGCGAAGAAGTTCGCCATGTCGACGATGACTTCCGCTCCCTGCATCGCCATCGCCCGGAAGATCTCGGGAATGCGCCCATCGAAACAGATCAAGAGACCGATCCGGCCTAAATCCGTTTCGACGACCGGGCACCCCCGCTCGCCGAAGCTGAACCAGTTCTGGTCGTGGGTTGCCAGGAACTGCTTGTGGTAATGACAGACTAATTCGCCGCTTCGGCCAAACATCACGCCCGAATTAAAGATCTTTTCCTTCGTCGGATCCCACTCGGTGATACCGCTGGCGATATAGACGGAATGTTTCCTGGCCAGCGCGGAAAGCGCGAGAACGAATGGACCGTCCGTGATAGTTTCCGCCAGCTCACGGCAGTGTTCCTGCGAGTCAAACAGATATCCCGTGTCCATGCACTCTGGGAAAACGATCAATTCGGCGCCCTGCCGCACCGCCTCTTCGACAAAGCTTGTCGCGAGCGCGATATTGTGTTCGAAATCTCCAAGACGGGCAATCGTTTGTACTGCGGCGGCGCGGAAGCGACGCTTCTTCATATCTCACTCCTTGGTGTTCGGTGTCGTGGAGCTGCGCTTGACCTCGCGCCAGAAGCGGTCGAGGCAGTGGCGCTTCAGCTCGATGAATGCATGTCCCGTGGTGACGTCGAGATCACGCGGCCATGGCAGGTTCACGTCCACGATCTCGGCCACGCGGGTCGGGCGGCGGCTCAGCAGAACAACTTTGTCGGCGAGCTGGATCGCCTCTTCGAGATCGTGCGATACCAGCAGCATGGTCATCTTCCGCTTCATGAAGATGCTCTGCAGCCGCTCACGCATGAATAGCGTCATCTCGTAGTCCAGCGCCGAGAACGGCTCGTCGAGGAACAGCACTTCCGGATCGGTAACAAGCGCCCGCAGGATGGAGACGGTCTGCTGCTGGCCGCCCGACAGCGTATAGGGATAGTCGTTGAGATCGAACGGCACGTCGAACTCAGCCAGTAGCTTGTCGACGCGGCGTTGGCGCTCCTTGCGATCGACCTTCAAGATCTTGAGCGGGTAGTGGATGTTGTCGATCGCCCGCATCCACGGAAACAGCGCTTCGCGATAGTTCTGGAAGACGTAGGACGTCCTCGTCTCGCGGATGGTCCGGCCGTCATAGAGCACCTCTCCGGCATCCATCGGCATCAGACCGGAGATCATGTTGATCAGCGTGCTCTTGCCGCAACCGTTCGGTCCAAAGATCGAGATGAATTTTCCCATCGGCAGATCGATCGAGAAATCCCGGTAGACCGCCGACGCCCGGAACGTCTTTGATAGACCGCGGACCGTCAGCTTCGGCTGCCGCACGCTCGATGGAGCCGCCACCGGGCGCGTGGTATCCGCCGCGCGCGCCGCCCGCTGAACCGAATAAACATTGCTCATGTCGCCGGTCACTCAGTTTCCGAGATCCGACTTCGCCAGAATCTTGTCCTTGACGGACATAGGAGCGCCGATCACGCCCTCCTTGACGAAGATGTCAACCAGCTTCTGATACGAAGTCAGATCCGTCTCATTCAGATCTTTTGAGCTGCGCAGATAGGGCTGCGCGAGATCGTTGAGCTGATCGTCCTTGATCGGGGTGTACCTGGCGAGGATTGGCTTGTACTTTTTGAAGTCTCCGTTGACCATGTCGGTGGCCTGGTCGATGACCTCGACGACCTTGCGCGCGACGTCCGGGCGCTCCTTAGCGAACTTCGAGGTCATGAGCGCCGCCCCGGAATAGAAGGGATCGGCGATCAACTGCGCCGCGGGATTGGTGATGGCCCGCGCCGCCTTGCCGGATGCCACAGCGATCGATCCGACCGGCTCCAGGGCCAGCACGGCATCGACGGTGCCGCCGACGACCGCGGAGACCTGCAGGCCGACCGCGAGCTCGACCAGCTTGATGTCGGTGTCAGGATTGAGGCCGGCGGCGCGCACCATGTGGCGGGAGATGGTCCGCCACTGGATGCCGGGCACATGACCCAGCGTTTTGCCCTTGAGATCGGCAAAGCTCTTGATCGGGCTGTCCGGCTTGACGATCAGCCCATCATTGATGCGGTTGACGGCGATGCCGCCGCCCTGCAAGCCGAACACCTTGAGCTTGCCCGGAAACTTCGACTCCGCGATCATGGCGATGCCCGCCGCGGCGCCGGGAGGTCCGAAATCGGCCCGCTCGGCGATCAGCGCGTCGATAATCTGGTTCGGCGATTCCATCTTCGTCGACACGATCTCGATGCAGGCCTTCTCGAACAGTTTCTCCTCGAGCGCGACGAAATAGGCCGTGGTCTGCATGATCGGAAGCCAGGCGGCGCTGACGGTGTCCATCTTGCTACAGGCGGCCTGGGCTGAGGCGGTCCCGAGGAACAGCGACGAGAGAGCGACGACGAGATACTTGATCATGACGAGGCGGCCTTCATGCTGGTGAGACATCCGACTATTTTCCGGACCAGTGAACGATCGAGCGTTCGACGAGGAGAAGTGCGAAGTTGAGGCCGTATCCCATCGCGCCGGCGACCAGGATCGAGCCGTACATGTCGGTCAGCGAGTACGAGATCTGCGCGTCGATGATGCGGTGACCGATGCCGTCGGTGGCGCCGATGAACATCTCGGCGACGATGATCACGACCAGCGCCATCGACACCGCGGTCCGCAACCCGAGGAAGATCTGGGGCAGCGTCTCGTAGAAGATGACGTCCCTAAAGATGCGCAGGGACGAGGCCCCCATCGAGTGCGCCGCGAGGATCCGGGTCTGGCGCGCATTCATCACCCCGTAGGCGACGTAGAAGACGATGGCAAGCCACGACGCGAACGCGGCCACCGCGATCTTGGCGAAGTCGCCGAGCCCGAACAGCAGTAGGAACAGCGGAAACATGGCGGTTGCGGGCGTCGAGCGGAAGAAATCGATGATGAACTCGATCGAGCGGTAGACGGCCGCATTCGCGCCCAACACGATCCCGGCCGGGACGCCAGCGACGACGGCGATCGCCACCGAATAGCCGACGCGCGTCAGTGTCCGGGCGAAGTCGTTGGTCATACGCCCGGCGTTGATATTGCTCACGGTATCGTGCAGCGTGTCGATCGGCGACGGCAGCAGATCCTTGTTCACCAGCTGCGCCTTGTAGGCGACCCACCAAACCAGGATCAGCAGCAGCGGTCCCACCACGAGTTCCAGCCCGCGGTTGAGGTTCGGTTTTCCGAGAGGGTTGGTCAGCGCGCTCATTTTTCGATCCACGATGCCGGCGCAGAAACGCGCCGGAAGACAGCCAATTTCTTGGCAAACGACGATGAATGGAATGGCGAATTGTGCACCGCGTTGTGCATTTTTCCAAATTGAAATGAAGATTTTGTCTGATTGATTTGCGTGCTCGCATGCCTTGTTTGCGGGCAATCGGACGCCGAGCCCCCTTCACGGCCGCTAAACCGTTTGCACCAATGACGATTGCACGCGCGTGCAGACAAGCGCGCCCGCGCGACTACGCACAAAATTTGTGCGACGCTGGCGGAGTTCACCTGTGTTGCGGTTGCGGAAATCGTCCCGAAAGCCGGTCCGATGCCTTCGATCTCAGCCCCGAGAAGTCGGGGCTCGGCCGTCCAAAATCCCCCGGGAGACCGCCATGGTTGTCGGATCGTTTCCATCGAAGGTGGCAATGTCATCGAAGGCCGCGTCAATCGTCCTGAGCAACTCGGCGCGGTAGAGTTGCCTGCTAATGAACACCAACCGGCCGCGTTTGGGCGCAAGCCCCTGAAATGGCCTGATCTGCAGATCCGACCGCACGACCTGGACCTCAGACCAGATGCCGTCGACCCGCGCGATGCCCTTGATGCGATCCATCTTTGCGCCGTGGCGACGGACGAAATCCGCGAGGTCTTCGCGCACGAGCACCGCCACGAAACGGCACACGCTCGTGAAGCGGTGCAATGTTGAACCGTGCGACATTACCCGCACGGCGGGTTCGCGAGGCTCGTCTCTGGGACGATCCAGAAGGGACGACAGCGGCAGGTCGCCGCGCGCCGCACGAAAGATGGTCGCGGTACGCGTCATCGTGCCCAACAGGGACGACCAGCCTTCGAGCTGGTCCGTGCGGCAAAAATCGATCTTGGTGATCGCGACGACATCCGCGGCTTCCAGCGCGGTGCGGACGCTTCGATCGCGCGTCGAACGATCGGGATCGGCGGTGCCGTCAACCAGCACGACGTGCGATCGCACGTCGATGAGCGGAGCGAGCACCTGGAGCTCGCGAAGCACTGGCAGCGGCTCCGGCACGCCGGACATTTCGACCATGAGAATGTCGACGTGATAGGTTCGGACGAGCTCGCGAATGGCGGGCGCCAACTGATCCTGCGTCGCGCAGCAGATGCAGCCGTTGCGGATTTCCACGATCTCCGGAACGCTTGGCCGGATCAGATCGCCGTCCACACCCATCTCGCCGAATCGCCGCGACGAGCGCCGCCCTCAGCAAGGTGGTCTTGCCGCTGCCGAGTCCGCCCGAGACCAGTATTGCCGGAATTGACATGTCTAGACTAGCTCCGCGAATGCGTCGGCCGCGCGACCTCGGGCAATCACATCCGCCACCAGAAACTCGCTGTCCACGGGCGAGAGATGCGCAAGGCAGAGATCGATCGCTTCGCGAAGATCGCTCCCCGCCACCGCCGCGAGGGTCGCCGCCACGGCGCGATGTGCGTCGGCGGGAACGGCGCACGGATCTTCGAGCATAGCCTGGAGACGCTTCAGCGATCCGGCACGGGCGCGCTGTGCAGATACGGCGCCGGATGGGCGAGCTTCGATGATTCCGTCAAGGTGATCCTCCATTGTTGCGATGGCCGCCGCAGTGGAGATCGGCGCCTCCCGTCATGCCAACAGTCGGAGCGCGCCGTACACGATCAGGCAAGCCGCAGCCAGGCAGACCGCCGCCCCGCGCCGCGACCCGCGAACCTCGGTTTGGTCGACATAGTCCCCCATCGGCTTGCGGCCAGTGATCATTCCGCGAATGAGCCCGGTCCGGCGAAACAGGTCGTAGGAAACGTTCGCGGCGACGTGGATGGTTGCCAGTGCGAGAATTACGTCGAAGCCGAGACGGTGCAGGTAAGTGGCCCAATCGACAGTCTTGACGCTTGCAAGGCGCGCCAACGGTCCTTGCAGGCTCAGATAATCGTCGCCGGCCGAAAAGAGACCCAGCACGGATTGGGCCGCCATTGCGACGAGCAGCGCGATCACCATCCAGCCGCCGAGCGGATTGTGTCCGAGAAACAGCCGCGTCCCGCCCTGCATCTGCGCGCGAACGTATGCGGCCAGCGCCAGTGGCGATCTGACGAAAGAGGAGAATCGCGCAGTCGAACTGCCGTAGAGTCCCCAGAGCAGCCTGAAGACGACGAGCACGAGAACTGCATAGCCGTTCCACTTGTGCCAATCCGGGTGCTGCACCGCGTATCTATTGGTCGCCCAAGCGATCACGACCGTTGCCGCGAGCAGCCACTTGACCATGCGGGTCGGAAGATCCCACGCCATGATGCCGCGCGATGACATCACCATGATCTCCCTGGTCGGCGACCGTCCGGTTCAAGCGAAGGGCGGCATGCCCGGGGCTCCGATCTTGTTGGAGGGCGGCGTGAACTGCAGCACGCGCCAATATTTCATCTCGGGCAGCTTGACCGACGTTGGCGTCCCACGCATAGCGAGAACGGTCGATGCGACTTCGCCATACATCTCGTCTTTCATGATCGGCTTGATGGTCCAGGAATCCAGATCCGTCGTGAGCGACTGCAGCCAGGCGCCGAGTCCACGAACGATTTTGTCGAACATGGGATCGTGAACGGCGACTGTACCGGAGTGATAGTCCTGCCAGGCCAGGAACAGACGCGTGAACTCCTGGCTCTCCCTAGTGTACTCGTCCGCGCGGGCCGCGATGGCCTTTTGCAGATCGCTCTTGGGCATCTGGTCGACAGCCCTGCGTGCTGAGATCGCCGATCCGACCAGCTCCCACATCAACGGAATCTGACGCGCCCAGACGTCGCAACCGTAGACGAGGAACGAAGCCCAGATCAGATCCAAACCCTCGGATCCGCTCAGCACGCACTTATCAGGCTTGATGGCCTCGTTCCGCGCGCCCTTTTCTACCGGCCGTACGCCTTTGGACAGGGCCTCATACACCTCGCTGTACCAGTTCGCCTTGACCGCGCCGGGCCGCCGCGTTGGCGCGGTCGGCCGCTCCCGCATGTCCGGCAATCGACCGCCGACGTTGCCGAGCGTCGATCCGAGCAGGCCGGTGCGCAACAGCTCGATCTCTTCCCTCCAAGGCACGTAGAGCACACGCAGGCAATGATGCAGCACGAACGAGTAATCGTCGAACTGCAGAAACTCCTTGCCTACGCTCGTATAGAACCTGTTGAAGTAAGCTTGCGCGTCCGTGTATTGCACGATCTCAGACATGTGGCCGCGCATGAAGGTCATTTGCGACCGTCCGGCGAGGTCGAGATCCAGCAGGCGCGTCATAGCGAGGTTGGAGACCCGCAGCCAGCGCAGCGCCGGGTCGGACGTATCGCGCGCTGGCTCGGCGCCGACGGCGTTCGGCGCGACGAGAAGCGCCGCGCCGGCGGCCAGCGAGTTGCGGCGGGTGATCATCGGCATGGAGTGTCTCCCAACAGAGGCAATAGTGAGCAGGTCGCGAGCGCAGCAATTGCAGTCCTCGCGCGAGCAATCGATGTTTGGAGTGTCTCTAAGCTATGGGAAAAGAAAATAACGAATTGTGCGACGCGCAGTGCAGAAACACATATGCAAGCTTTGTGTCTCGTCGATCGTTTTGTCTGGCGTTTGCGACCGGGACTTGTCACTGTGGCGCAGGTCCATCCACGGACTTCGAAGGAACGCTGCATTTTGAGGAGCGGGCTCCAGTTCAAACATCTGACCTATCTGGTCATGTTGGCGAAGGAGCGAAATTTCAGCCGCGCCGCCAACGCGCTTGCGATCAGCCAGCCCGCTCTGTCGCAGGCCGTCCAGCAGCTGGAGCGCCATTTCGGCGTCTCGATCGTGCAGCGGCACCAGAGCGGATTTCAGGGTCTCACCGCGGAGGGACAGGACATCCTTGCGTGGGCGCGCCAGGCCGTCGTCGATCACGACCGCCTGGTCACTGAGGCGGGAAAGCCGCATGATGCTGAACTGCGCGGCAGCCTTCGGCTCTCTCTCGCGCCGGTCACGATGTCGATCGTTTCTCTGCTCACGACGCCGTTCGCCGATCGCCATCCGAACGTCACCATCTCGATCAAATCACAAACCCTGCGGCAGCTGGAACAGGATTTTCGCAATTTCGACGTCGATGTCGGCGTAAGCTATCTCGATGCCGTCGAGCATCCCGGCCTGCGACCGTATCAGCTCTACAGCGAGTCATATTACCTTTTGGTCCCGGACGGTCACGACCTCAGCGGCCGCCGCTCGATCGGCTGGAAGGAGGTCGGCGAGCTGCCATTGTGTCTACTGGCGCCGTCGCTACAGAACCGCGTCATCCTCAACGGCGTCTTCGCCCAAGTCGGCGTGACACCGAAGGCGGTGATCGAAACCGACTGCAGTCTCGGCCTGTTCGCGCACATGCGGTCGAACAAATGGCTCACTGTCGTGCCGCACTCCTACTTCTATCTGCTTGGGGACTGGGGATACATTCGCTCGATTCCGATCGAAAATCCGGTCATCACCAGCGCCATCGGCCTCCTCGTTCAGGAACGAAGTCCCCTTCCACCGGTCATCCAGGCCTTTCTGGACACGGCCGAGGAGGCTCAGGTCGGGCAACATCTGGACCGGTTCAGGCCTCGCTGACACGCGATCCGGTCATGGCATTTGGGGTCGCCGTCAGGACGACGGCAGCACGGCTTGGGCTGTCCCGATCATGCAGTCCCGGGTCACCAGCGCGGCAAGATCGGCTTCGGTCATGCCTTCGGCGCCGGCCGGCCTGACCGGAAGCACCAGATAGCGCATGTCGGCATTGCTGTCGTGGACCTGAAGCTCGACGTGGTCCGGGATATGCAATCCAAACTCGTCGAGTACGGCCCTCGGTTCGCGGACAGCACGAGAGCGGTAAGCCTTGCTGATGTACCACGCCGGCGGCTGTCCCAGGATCGACCGCGGGTAGCAGGAGCAGAGCGTGCAACAGACCAGATTGTGCGTGTCCGTGGTGTTCTCGACCACGATCAGCTGCGCTTCGCCGACCGCGATCCCGAGTTCGGCCGCCGCCGACTTTCCGTCCGCTAGAAGACGCTGCCTGTAGCGGTCGTCGGTCCAGGCACGTGCGACGATCCTTGCGCCCAGATGCGCGCCCGGCGCCTCGATCTTCTCGATCTCGCGCCGGACCTCGCCGGGCGCCAGCAGCTTCTGCCGCACCAGCAAGTTCATCAGCGCGTCCACAAGGATCTGTCCCTCGACATTGCCGGCCTCATCCTCCACGACCAGCGGCTCATGGGCATGCGAGTGGTCGTGGTCGTCGTGATCGTGATCGCTCATGATTCAGCACTCCAGTTCGTGGAAACGCTCGGATCGCAGGTCGGGCGACGCTTCGAGCCAGTGATCGTAGATCTCGACGCACAGGCGATCGCCGGGATTGCCCTGGTAATCGTCCCAAAGTTCGGCGAGGTCGAATGCGACTCGATAGAGCGGAATGACCGGCCCGCCGACATCGCCGACCGCGAGCTGCTCCGGGTTGAGGTAGGAGCCGCAGCGATGTAGCACGGTGCCGACGCGGTTGCGCACGTAATGCGGAGTGCGCACGTGGCCGGCCTTGTTCAGTTCGAGCACGATGACCTTGTCGCCCGTATCAAACCGGTGCCTCATTCCCAGCAAGCGTCCGGCGGCGTCCAGCGGCCGCGGACCGCCTCCGCCTCCCTGTCGAACTCTTCGCGGCTGAACACGCCCTTCTCGATCATGATGTCGACGACGGATTCCAGGCGACGTCGATAGAACGACAGTTTCTTGTACTTGTCCTCGCCGAAAGATTCGAAGCCGCGCCGCAGCTCGTCGAGCGACATCATCCGGCGCGTTCCGTCGCCCAGCAGGTTGCGAATTGCCTCGACCTGCTTCTCCCAATGCAGCCATGGCAGCTCGACGATCGGAATCGGACCGGCTTCGTCACCGCCGATATCGTGATAACCTCGCACGGCAATCCTCCTAGATCCGCTTGATCGTAAAACTGTCGACATAGGCTTGGGGCGCCGCGGGGTCGAACGTCTTGCCCATGATCGTGTGCTTTATCATCGGCGACGGCGGTACCGCAAAGCCCATCTCCTTCATCCGCTTTTCGGCGTCTGTCGCCATGAAGACGCTTTTAGCCACTTGCGCGTAGTCGATGCCGGCGGGGACCATGTTCCAGCGCCGCAACTGCGTCAGCAGCCAGACCGCGGTCGATTCATAGGGAAACGCCTTGAAACCGATCCGATCCGGCACCTCGACCACCTGCCCCAGCCCGTCGGCGTAGCGCCCCAGCAGAACCTGCTCGAGCACGGTCTGCGGCTGATTGAGATAGGCCTGCGGCGCGAGCAGCTCGGCAACACGCTTCCGGTTTTCGGCCTTGTCGGCATATTCGGTGGCCCGGACCACCGACCGATACAGCGCGCCGAAACTGTTGGGCGCCTCGGTCAGCAATTTGTCGGTGACCGCGACGACGCAGCAGGGATGATCGGGAAAGATATCGCGGGTCAACTTGTGCAGGAAGCCGACGCCCTCGAACACGGCGCGCTGGCCCCAGGGCTCGGCGAACAGCATTCCGTCCAGGTTCCCGGAGGCCATGTTGGCGACGGAGTCCGGCGGAGGATAGACGCGCAGCTCGACGTCGCGATCCGGGTCCAGCCCGGAGTTGGCGAGGTAGTAGCGCAGCAGCATCGCGTGCATCGACTGCTCGTGCGGGATGCCGAATTTGAAGCCCTTCCAGTCCTTCGGATCCCGCTTGTCCTTATGCTTGACGTGCAGCGTGATCGCGTTGCCGTTGACGTTCTGGACGATCGGGACATGAGTGGGCGTGGCTGGCGAACCGATGCCGAGCGAGATCGTCAACGGCAGCGCCAGCACCAGGTGCGAGGCGTCGAACTCGGCGTTGATCAGCTTGTCGCGCACCAGCGCCCAGGCCGGCGTGCGAGCCAGATTGACCTCGAGGCCTTCCTTTTGGTACTCGCCGATCGCATGCGCGAGCAGCAGTGGCACCGTGCAGGTGATCGGCACGTAGCCGACGTTCAGCTTGGTCTTCTCCAGCTTGGGCGTGTCCAGAGCCAGCGCCTTCATCGTGCCCAGCGGAAACAGCTGGCCGATCGCGGCGAGCGCAGTCGACGCGCCGACGGCCTTCAGGAGGGCGCGCCGCGTCGGCGGATGCGGAAACATCGCATTGAGCAGCGTCATCTCGACGAGACGGTCGCTGTATTGCTCGTAGCCCGCGTACGCGCTCTCCGTCATGGCCGGCCCGAGAGCCGCGCGATGCTCCTGCATCGCCCCCCGACAGCCGCAGTTACAATCGAGTCCATGTCCTGTGTCGACGTCGTCGTGATTCACCGGCAGCACCATCCTTCAAGCGCTGCACATAGCAAACGACATGCCAGCGCTGATGGTTGTGCTGCAGGCATAGGCCGCGGGCGTTTTCAGAGTGTTTTTCGGGGCTTATAATGCGACCTTATCTCGTCATAGCCGGAGCGAGCCGCACCGGCGGGCAGAGCAGATGTTGAAATATGTGCGCCCCTCAGCGTGCAACTTATGCTTTCTTCCCGGCAGACAAACGGGTCTCCCAACGGGGAAGGAAGCAACGGATGAACGGACTTGGCGGCCTCAACAAATCGCCCGACGGCGTCGTCGTCGGCCTGGTTCAATTGCAGCTGCCGGTCGTCGTTACCCCCGAGGACCTTGCGCGACAGACTAGGCGCATCGTCGAGATGGTCGGCAAGGCGCGGCGCAACCTCGCGACCATGGATCTCGTGGTCTTCCCGGAATACTCTCTGCACGGTCTGTCGATGGACACCAATCCGGAGATCATGTGCCGGCTTGACGGGCCGGAGGTCGCAGCCTTCAAGAAGGCCTGCATCGACAACAAGATCTGGGGCTGCTTCTCCATCATGGAGCTTAACCCGCACGGCAACCCCTACAATTCCGGGCTGATCATCGACGATCACGGCGAGATCAAGCTTTATTACCGCAAATTCCATCCCTGGATCCCGGTCGAGCCCTGGGAGCCCGGCGACATCGGCATTCCCGTGATCGAGGGACCGAAGGGCGCCAAGATCGCGCTGATCATCTGCCATGACGGTATGTTCCCGGAGATGGCGCGCGAATGCGCCTACAAGGGCGCCGAGATCATGATCCGCACTGCCGGCTATACCGCGCCGATCCGCGAGAGCTGGCGCTTCACCAACCAGGCCAATGCGTTCCAGAATCTGATGGTAACCGCGAACGTCTGCATGTGCGGCTCGGACGGCTCATTCGATTCCATGGGCGAAGGCATGATCGTCAATTTCGACGGCACCGTCATCGCCCACGGCACCACCGGCCGCGTCGACGAGATCATCACCGCCGAGGTGCGCCCCGACCTGGTGCGCGAGGCCCGGATCAACTGGGGCGTCGAGAACAACATCTACCAGCTCTGGCACCGCGGCTATGTCGCGGTGAAGGGCGGCGCGATGGATTGCCCTTATACATTCATGCAGGACATGGTCGCCGGCACCTTCCGCCTGCCCTGGGAAGACCAAGTCAAGGTCACCGACGGCACGTCATGCGGCTTCGCCGCGCCCACCCGGAAATTCGGCGCACATGCGAAGGCCGCAGAGTGATGGCGCATTCGATCCGCCTGCGTGCGTCGCTTCTGTCGGCCTTGATTTTGATGGCTTTCATCGCAACCTGGCATCTCGCAACGAGATCGGCGGCCCGCACTGTCAGCATGTCCCCCGAATATGCCGAGTTGATGGGCCTGGCGGTGACCCAGGGAAAGTCGCCGATGCCGACCCCTCTAGACGTCGGCGTGACGTTGTGGCGACAGATCGAGCGCCCGTTTCATGACAACGGCCCGAACGACCGCGGCATCGGCATACAGCTCGCCTATTCCATGGCGCGAGTCGGCGCCAGCTATCTGCTTGCCGTCATGCTCGCGGTGCCGATCGGATTTCTGGTCGGGATGTCGCCGGTGGTGAGCAAGGCGCTTGATCCCTTCATCCAGATCCTTAAACCGATTTCGCCGCTCGCCTGGATGCCACTCGCTCTGTACACGATCAAGGACTCGACGCTGTCGGCTATCTTCGTCATCTTCATATGCGCGTTGTGGCCGATGCTGCTGAACACCGCCTTCGGCGTCGCCAGCGTACGCAAGGAATGGATCAACGTCGCACGCACGCTCGAAGTCGGCGTATGGCGCCAGGCCTTCTCGGTGATTCTGCCGGCCGCCGCGCCAACCATCCTGACCGGGATGCGCATCTCGATCGGCATTGCCTGGCTCGTGATCGTCGCCGCAGAGATGCTGGTTGGCGGAACCGGCATCGGGTATTTCGTCTGGAACGAATGGAACAATCTGTCGATCGCCAATGTGATCGTAGCCATCTTGGGGATAGGAATTGTTGGAATGGTACTGGACCAGTTCCTCGCGATTTTAACGAAACTCGTCACCTTCACGGAGTAAGTCGTGAGCGAGTTTATCTCGATCGAGGGTATCGCAAAACGATACCCGGCACGTGGCGGCGGCTCGAACGTCATTTTCGAAGATCTCTGGTTCGCGATGGGACGCGGCGAATTCGGCTGCATCATCGGCCACTCCGGATGCGGCAAGACTACGGTCCTGAACATACTGGCTGGGCTCGACACTCCGAGTGCCGGCGCCGTCATCGTCGATGGAGAGGCCATCGATGGTCCAAGTCTCGACCGTGCTGTGATCTTCCAGAGCCATGCATTGCTGCCGTGGCGTACTGTGATGGGGAATGTCATCTTCGCGGTCGCATCGAAATGGCCATCATGGGACAAGCGCAAGGTTCTTGCGCACGCGCAGAACTACATTGATCTAGTCGGACTGCACGGCTCGGAGCTTAAGCGCCCGTCGGAACTGTCCGGCGGCATGAAGCAGCGCGCGGGAATCGCCCGCGCGCTCAGCATCTCGCCGAAGATCATGCTGATGGACGAGCCGTTCTCCGCGCTCGATGCGCTGAACCGCGGCGCGCTGCAAGACGAGGTTAGGCGGATCTGCAAGGAAACCGGGCAAACGACCTTCATGATCACCCATGACGTCGACGAAGCGATCTATCTCGCCGACAAGATCTTTCTGATGACCAACGGCCCTAGTTCGGTCATTGCCGAGATCGTTGAGAACCCGCTGGCCAGGAGCTACGCGCGCGAGGAACTGCACCGGCATCCCCACTACTATCCTATCCGCAACCACATCATCGATTTTCTCGTGAGGCGCAGCCGCACCCTGCGCGACACGATCGTCCGATATGATCCTCGCGATGTCCCAATCGTGAGCCCCGCAAGGCTGGCCGCGGCGACCTGATAGCTTGAATGAGGCCTATCGCCTCTTCAATGCGGGCATGGACGGGACGTTCGCAGGTTCCGCAAGAAGACTTTCGTACCGTGTCGTCGTCCAACCCGTGAAGGGCGGCTTGATCGCGTGTCGCGGCGATAATCCAGTCGACATCGCGCGCTATCTTCGGGTACCCATAGATGTTCCTTTGTGCGGACGCCCATGCTCTCGCCGACCAGTTCCATGCAATTGATGATCTCGACGGTCGCGATCGTCGTCAGCTTCGCGTCCGTGTCGGCCCGTAATTCTCTTCGACGCAATGGCCTGCCGCAGGCTGATGAGCCAGCAAAGTCTCAAATCATCCGTGTAGGAGAGTTCAGTCATGTGCGAAGCTCCGCGCAGTATCAGTTCTGAAGACGACACTGCACCCGCCTTCAGCATCGGTGCAGACAAGGATATAGCCAGCCCGATGCTTCAGAATGACTTGCCAATGCCTACTTCGATCAAACCGCGTTAGGTAGAAGTCAGTTTAAAGTCGCGCTCCATCTTCGGCGGCAGGAATGACCGATTGAATATATCGCTGGGCTCTGGCTTTCGCGTGAGGCCAAACGCGGTGGTCACTTGGTCGATCGCACCACTAAAGCGAACATCATCGATATCACCAAAGCCATTCCGATCAGTTTCAGCCGACGTGAACGAGTTCTTGAAACACCACTCGAGCCTCTGCTTCTCGATCCTTTCATTGAGCAACGGCTCGGCTTTCATCAGTGTCGCCATTCCGACATTGAGGTCCGCAGCGACGTCCCTTGTAGCACGATTAATGGCTCGCACGAGACCTGCAACTTTGTCCGGCTTCTCCTTCAGAAGCTTGCGCGAGACCATAACGCCGTTTGCATAGAGATTGAGACCAAAGTCCCCGTACCTGAACCAGCGGAAGTCACGGTCTGGATTCTTTCCGAGGATAGCTAAATTGAAATAGAGGTTGTTGTCATAGCTGGCGAGAGCGTCGACCTGATCCTGCAGAAACAATTGCTCCTGCAGCTTCGATTGCATGTTTGAAAGCGTTATTCGGCTGGGATCAACGCCATTGAGCTTAGCGAGCAGCGGAAGGAGCCGGACCGTCGCGGCGCCGGCTGGTGCGCCGACGGTGTGTCCCTCGAAGTCTTTCAAGGTCTTGATCGGGCTCGACGCCTTCACAATCAAGGCGAACGGCGGCCGGTTGTAGTATTGGTAGACCATCTGCGGTGCTTCGCCGGGGCGCTTGGCGGCCATTTCAATAATAGCGTTGATGTCACCGAAGCCAGCGTCGTAAGCGCCGGACATAACGCGCGATGTCACCGCTGCTGAGCCTTCCCCTTGATCTATAACAAGCTCGATGCCCTCCTCCCGCAAATAGCCTTTTTCGCGCGCGAGATAGTAGAAGGCATGTACGCCCTGCACTTGAATATCCAAGGTGAAACGAAGCTGAGTCACCGCACCTTGGGCCCTGACGATCGATGGCGCAGCAATAATTGAGGCCACTCCCAGAAGCGTGCGACGACGGCTCATCGTAGGCATCAGTTTCTCCATTCAAACGACTAGTTGGCCAGAATTTCCGATCTACGATTGGCCCAGCCGGTCAATCGGATTTCGATCAGCGAAAAGAGGACGTGAAGCGCAATTCCCATGATTGCGAGGACGATCAGGCCGGCAAATACCAGAGGCACGTTGAAGCTTGATGATGCCACAATCATCATATTGCCGATGCCCTTGTTTGCCGCGACGGTCTCTGCGAGAACCGTACCAACAAATGAGAGCGTGACCGCGACCTTTAACGAAGCGAAGAAGTAAGGAGCCGTACGAGGCAGGCCTACGTTCCAGAGGATGTCCAGCTTTGTCGCCTTGAGTGCCCTTAAGACGTCTTCGAGCTCGGGTTCGGTCGTTGCCAGGCCAGTCGCGATGTTGACAACGACCGGGAACATGGCGATCGACATCGACGAAAGTATTGCAGGCGTCGTTCCCATTCCGAACCACAGAACCAGGATCGGGACGATGGCCACTTTTGGAATAGCGTTAAAGCCAATCAAGAGGGGATAGGCCGTTTCATATGCCAGCCTGGACGATCCAATCATAACGCCGAAGGCGACACCGATCGCAACACCAAGCGCAAAGCCAATCAAAGTCGTGTAGAGGGTCTGCAACACATGTGGCGCAATCAGCGGCCAACGATTCCAGAGTTCGACAGCAATCTGACTTGGACGGGGCAGGACGATATCGCTAATATCAAAAGTTAAGCATGCGACCTCCCAAAAGACGAACACACCAACGATGACGATAGTCGACAGAGACCGCCGCTTAAGCGTGGCAATCATTGGATTGCTCCGGAACGCGCGGCTTTTGCCTCGTTTCCCGCAACAACTTTTGCCTCGTTTCCCGCAACAATAAGGCTACGCAGTCTTTGAGTGAGGACTACGAAATCCGGCCGATAAGTCATTTCCACATTTCGGGGCCGAGCGAAGGGCACACGCTGATCCTCGACGATGCGCCCTGGTCGCGCGCTCATGACAATGATGCGGTTCGCTAGGTAGGCGCTTTCCCGAAGATCGTGCGTCACCAGAAGCACTGTCGGTTTCTGATTGATCCACAGCTGCTGCAGCGTTTCCCACAACTCCTCACGGGTAAACTGATCCAACGCGCCAAACGGCTCGTCTAGCAGCAATAGCGTCGGGTTGTGAATAAGCGCTCGGCATAGCGATGCGCGTTGTTGCATACCGCCCGACAGTTGCCACGGGTAGTGGTGCTCGAAGTCGAGCAATCCCACACTAGCGAGCAGGTGTCGCGCGCGTTCAGTATATTCGCTACGCCTTTTCTTGCGCCACTCTTGCCGAAAAGGACGAACGATCTTTAGCGGCAGCATGACATTCTGACGAATGGTCAGCCATGGAAGCAGCGTTGGGTTTTGGAAAGCCATTCCGATGCGAACGTCCTGGGCGCCTATCTCGCGCCCCGCCAAAAACACAAAGCCCGACGTCGCTTGCAGCAAGCCGCTTACCAGTTTCAGGATTGTTGACTTGCCGCAGCCCGACGGCCCCACCAGCGCGACGAAATCGCCAGCAGCGATTCGTAGCTCGGTTTTTGCCAGCGCCTCGACTACGGAGTCGCCGCAGCGATATACGAGACCCGCCTGCTCCATATGAATCAGATCATAAGCTTCGACCTGACTTGGGATTTCGGTTCTCGCCAGCATTTACGCTACCACTGCGTTTCACATTTTTATTCGTGTGATGCATTTCGCTTTCATCTGCGGTAGAGTGTGCAGATGATGTCTGCGATTGTTCGTTACGCACGTGCAAAAGAGAAGGCAGAGTTGCGCACAGTTAATTGCAACATTGCACTCTGCTAGAGTAATGGGTTTTTTATAATCGTTGCTGCCAACTTATTGAGCAAATGAGAAGCGCGTCTCCGTCCGCAGTACCGATTGCGCGAGGCTTGCTTCAGTTCACACGGGCGACGACTTTGTCAGCTTAAGCGTGGCTACCAATTTGCGTGCCCGCTTGTTTTTTTTCACGCGCATATGAAGCGATTAAGAATCGCGACGGATTCTCACCTAAGACGGGTTCTCACCGAACTAGGGTTAGAACTCATTAATTTCTCAGCAGAGACAATACGATCCTGATTCGCTTTTGGAAGGGTTTGGGATCGTGCGCAAGAATCTATTTTGGTTGAGCGACGAACAGTGGGGACGGATTGAACCTCACCTTCCGACGGATGTCCGCGGCGTAGAGCGCGCGGATGATCGTCGGGTCATCAGCGGCATCATTCATGTGCTGAGAAGCGGCTGCCGCTGGTGCGATTGCCCGCCCGAATATGGTCCTCCGACGACGATTTACAATCGCTTTGTGCGCTGGGCACGACGTGGGGTCTGGGAAAATCTGTTCCGAGAGCTTGCCGGCCGGGGCCGCGCCACGGACACGCAAATGATCGACTCAACCCATGTCAAAGCACATCGCTCGGCAGCGGGCGGAAAAAGGGGGAGCACAATCAGGCTATTGGCCGCTCGCGCGGAGGGCGCAACACGAAGATCCACGCACTCGCAGATGCTAAGGGGCGCCTGATCGCCATTCTGCTGACCGGAGGTGAAGCGCATGACTGCCCGGTCGCGGAACGACTGATCCACAGGGTGATGCCGCCGGAGTGCATGCTCGGCGACAAGGCTTACGACAGCGCCGAATTGCGCGAGGAATTGCACGCGCGCGGGACCAAGCCGGTTATCCCAAACCGCCGCAACAGGAAGCAACCTTTCAGCTTCAACAAGCGCCTCTACAAGCTGCGCTGGCGTATCGAGAGCGCTTTCAGCAGACTGAAGGACTTCAGGCGCATCGCAACCCGATACGATAAGCTGGCCCGCAACTACTTGGCATCTGTCTGCCTCGCCGCCGCTCTTGTATGGTGGATCTAATGAGTCTGGACCCTAGCAACCTCACCCAGTCCGACTCATCATTTTGCAGGTCGTTGGGGAGGAGGGAAATGAGATGATAATAAAATGTAATTGCATCTGCGAATATAGTGATAAGTTTATAACGCGATGCGATTGCCCAAACACCTGTTTATAATTCGCGCTTTTAGTGAAGCTTTCAGTTGTGCTTATAGTCGTCGCAATTGGTAGTGACTGCTCGTCGCATTTCACATGCTGCCTACAATCGGACGACGAAAAATCTTAGGCTGCGCTACTAGCGGTTTTGCATGAAGCTCCTTGTGGAGGTGACGTGAACGCTAAGCGCAAAACCAAATTGGAGGGATACAGGTGATTGACCAGAATATGCCGCTTGCGAACGATAAAGTTCAATATGAAACACTCCTTGAAGCGGATGGCTACCATGTTTCGAAAGCTACTGTGCGTGCCGGCGGCGAGACACAATGGCACTATCACACAAGCGTAAGTGATCGCTGGGTTGTCGTTGCCGGTGTGTTGACGGTCGAGTTTAGAGTTGGCGATGAAAAAAGATCGGTACAAGTAATCGACTATTTTTCTGTTGATCGGGGGGTGATTCATCACGTCAAAAACGAAACGGAGAATGATGTCACATATATTCTAATTCAGTCGGGGGGTAAGCGAGACATCGTACTAGATCAACTTGAAGAGATGCCGCGACAATATCGGATTGGGAGTGTTTGAGGCTTTAGCGGGATCGTCGGCGACTTGGCGGCCTGAGATCGCCGCGATCAGACTTATCCAACCTTCGCATGAGGTGTGGCCATCGAGCCTGCGCGATTGCACCAAATGGTCGTCAAAGTTCGGACGAAATGCGCATGGCGACATGGATTGAGCCGGCCATTATGCACCCGAGAGCATCTTGGGTGCCTCAACTCGCTGTGCGTTACGTGCTCTTGCGGGCCTGGCTCACCGTCAGCCAGACAGCCGAAACGAGGAAGTAGAAGGCGCCGAAGGCGGCATATGGGGCGACGGTGGAGATACCGACCGGCTCGGTACCGCCAGCCATCTTCACAAATAGGAAGCCGGCCAATGCGGACTGCGCGCCGCTCAGGATCATTGCCCATTGGGCGCCATAGGATTTCCAGCGGCGGACGCCGGTGGCGAGTTGGAAAATGCCCGCGAAGCCGGCCCAGATGCCGAATACCACAAGTACGCTGTTCATGCTGCCGAGTGCGACGGCCACGGCGACTGTGGTGATAATGCTGACGATGAAGTTCAGCAACTGAGTCTTGTTACGGCCGAGGCCCCCATTGCGCTGGGCATCGACAAAGTTCGCAATGCCGTCCCATGCTGGATAACCAACCAGCATGATCGCGGCCAGCATCGGCACATTTTTCGCGGCGCCGAAGGCCGTCGCGACCCAGGCCGCCGAGAAGGCAAAGCGGGTGAAGTAGTAGCCCTTGAGCCACCCCGGAGTGGGCTGGGCAGGTCGTTGATCGATCGTCTGAGTAGTCAAGTCGATTCTCCATCTATGGTAGCGGTTGCTAGAGATACGGCGCGGACACCATCAGAATTTCAATGCCTGATATGTCGATGTCCGACCGGCATCCTCGATGCCGATCGCGCTTTCGTCTGGGCTATATGTCTGCGGCAACTCGTCTTTCTACAGTCGGTGTTCCACCACTTCTGGCGGCAAACTGGCTTTCGAGACTGCGTGAATTCGTCTCGACACCGAAGAGACCGATGACGACGGCCTGAATGAGAAAGAGCCCGACAAGCACGAGCGTTACCGCAGTGACGCCGTTTGCAGCGAACAGTACTGCGACCACCTGCGGCGCCACGATCGACGCAGCACGGCCCGCCATGCTTGAAATTCCAGTCCCTCGCAAGCGGAGCTCCGTTGGGAAGAGCTCGGGAACATACGCGCTGTAACCCATCGCTGCGCTGAAATAGATAAGTGCAATCAAGGCGCTCCCCAAAAGCTTGGTACTCTCGATCGACCCGACATTTGCATAGATGTAGCCGACCACGGCCGAAACAATCGAAATGAGAACGATGCTACGCTTGCGGCTCCATTTGTCTGACCACCAAGCGCCTGCAACGACGCCAACCAAAGCGCCGATGGAGACCTGCGCCGCATGACCGAGCGCCGTTTCCAATGATAGGCCCTGCTTAATCAGGAATGTCGGCAACCAAACGATAAAACCGTAGAGCGAGCTCAGCGCCACAATATGCAGCACCATCCCGGTAATCGTCGAACCGAGCAAGTTCGGTTTGAACAAGTCCCCGAAAGTAAATTTTGCGGTGCTCGACACCGAAGCTGCGACATCCGGAACCGGCAAGGCTGCCCCGGTATCCTTCACAACGTCGGCTTCGATACGATCAAGAATTTCGCGTGCTTCCTTTATATAGCCCTTCGATTCGAGCCAGCGCGGCGATTCCGGCAGCTGCTTGCGCATCCACCAAACGAACATGGCACCAAGGCCGGCGATGGCGAACATCGAGCGCCAGCCAACCGCCGGGATCAGCAGGTAGCCCAGGACGTTGGATGTTGGCAAAGCCGCCGTGCCAACGAAGAAGAGAATCGCGCTCCACTTGCCGCGCTTCGTGGGAGGTACAAACTCGGTAATCGTCGCGTAGGCCACGACTATCTCGGCGCCGAGCCCGATTCCCATGATGAAGCGAAGCGGGATCAGCCAGTCCATCGAGGGTACAAAGACAGCGGCTAGCGAGGCGCCGCCGAATAGAAGCAAATTGAACTGAAACGAAAACTTGCGGCCATATAGGTCGCCGAGCCATCCTGCGAGAAAGGCACCGATGAGGGCGCCAAACGCACCGGCGGAAGCAAACTGAGCGTTCTGTTCTACCGTTGCCCACCTCGTGGACGTGAACGCTGCCATCACGCTTGACGCCAAATAGAGATCGAAAGTGTCGAAAAACAGCCCCGCCGCAATCATCGCGGCAATGCGGCGGTGAAATTTGGTCTCCGGCAAACGGTCGAGCCGTTGCGCTGCTGTATATTCCATTGTCGCGTTTCCCTTATACTCTTATCGATTATTCTGAACTGACGCTCACGAGTTCGATCGAGCAATCGCAAGGCTGCGTCTCGCAATCTTGAGCACCGCTTCATCCACGAGCGCGCCGTCGAGGGAGATTGCACCCTGACCAGCGCGTTGCGCTGTCTCGTAGACGTCGACGATCCGCCGCGCCTTTTCGATCTCTTCGGGCGAAGGGCTGAAGGCCATGTTGATCGGCCCGACCTGCTGCGGGTGGATCGCCCATTTGCCGGCGAAGCCGAGCGCATGCGCCTCACGCGCCGCGCGGTTAAGGCCCTCGATATCGGCCACGGCGGGGTGAACATGGTCGATCGCCTGAACGCCGGCAGCGGACGCCGCTGTAACGACGCGGCTGCGCACCGGCATAAGCAGTGCGGCATCGAACGCCATTCCGGTGTCGGCCATGAAGTCGCCGACGCCGAAGATCAGGCAGCGGATCCGTGGCGAAGCCCGTGCAATTGCATATGCATTTTCAAGCCCGCGCGCTGTTTCGATCAACAGCTGAAGTGTCAGTCTCTTTTTCAGGCGAAACTCGATCTGGCGGACAAGCTGGTCGTACGCATAGACGTCTTCCGCGCAATTGACCTTCGGTACAACTATCGTGTCGATCGGAAGCCCCTCAAGGGCCAGAAGGTCGTCGAGACACCACGGCGTTTCAAGGCCGTTGATCCGGACACCTAGTTCTCTAGTTCCGGCATTTGCACCGGATAGAGCATTGCGTAGCACCTGCCTGCCTTCCGCTTTCCGGCCCGGCGCAATTGCGTCTTCGAGATCGATGACCACACTATCGCAGTCAACGGCAAGCGCCTTGACGATCATTTTTTCACTCGCGGCCGGCGTCACCAACTGGCTTCGGCGGACAAAGTCCTGTTCGCTCATGAGCCAGACTCCGCGCGGAGCAGATGGATGAGGACGGCGGCGTCTGGTTCCTCTTCGAGCGCCGCGACGCGCTCCACAATCCGTTTCACCCGCTCCTTGCCGTAAACGGGCATGGCGAGATCGCGAAACTTGCGGTGAACATGGTCTGGATCGAGCGGACGATTGCTCTCGCCGAGCGGATCATCGATGCGTAACGTCAGAGACGGATGCACGGTGTCGGTCAGCTCAGCGGCCGCCATTGCGAGGTTGTCGTCGGCAACGACCTCAATCGTCGAAGCGAAGGTATCGACGTCGCTTGCACCCAGGCGCTCGTAGCTTTGCCAGTTGCAGCGCCCGTCGAGCCAGGAAACTGCGACCTGAAAATAGACACTGAACTGCCCCTCCACGATGTTCGCTGGCTTGATCTTGTTGGGGAGAGGCTCACCGACAATCTGCACCGCCTTGGGCGACAGGCGTACCCGCAGCCGCGCGTTCCTGCGCTGCCCTTCGGTCGCCCGCTCGCGCAGCAGGAGTGCTGCCTCCGCTGCGGTATGCGTGAGTCGACAGGACGGAAACGGTTTCAGAGCCGTGTTGGTGCTCGGCCACCAAGTCCCGAGCCGTTCTGTCAGAAGCGCCGCATTCGGCTTGTCCGTGTAGCCCGCCAGCAATCCGTATTGCCCATCAATCGCCGCCTCGGCGCCGAGGACGCCCGCCTGCGCCAATCCCAACGACAGCAGTGCCGCATGCGCGGCAAGCCCCGGATGGAGGCGCTTGTTCCACGAACCATTCGACAGGTATTGCATGGAGCCGGCGGCACTGCTCCCTGCGACGCCGAACGCACTTGCTATTGTGGCACCGTCGATCCGCCGGAGCCGCCCGGCCGCCGCGACCCCGCCAAAGATACCGGCCACAGACGTGATGTGGAAACCCCGGTCGTATGCCGTCTGCCCAAGCGCGGCGCCGACCCGGCAGGCGACCTCATAACCAACCGCGAGTGCTTCGAGCAGTTCGGCCCCACTCGAACGCAGGCGCTCAGCCTCCACCAATGCCGCTGCGATCACAGGGGCGCCGGGATGGAGGTATCCCCAGACGTTGGTATCGTCGAAATCGAGTGTATGGGCAAACGCGCCGTTGAGGAGCGCCGCCTGCATCGGCGCATAGGTCCGGGCCTCGCCGATGACCGTCGCATCGCCGGGACCGTAGCCCATGGCAAGGACACCGTTGCGGAACGCTGGGCTGCTTTCAGCGAATTGCGCAGAAAATGCCGCAACGCCGATCGTGTCGAGCAGGCATTCCTTGAGTCGCGCTCGCGTAGCCGCAGGAACACTCGCGAGCTCAGTGGTAGCGGCGAAGTCCGCTAGATGTCGCGTCTGCGACGTAGGAGTGCGCTCAAGCACGGGCGGCCTCCTTCGCGGTTTCGCTGCACTGGATGACCCCATCTGCGCGCATGCGTTCGATTTCGTCGGCCGAATAGCCGAACTCGCCGAGCACTCTCGCCGTATGTTCCCCCAGCGTGGGCGGGCCGAGATCATTGACCGACTGCGTTTCCGAGGACTGCGGCGGAAAGTCGAACACCTTGACCTTACCAACCGCGCTATCGACTTCCTTGATGAAGCCACGCGCCTCGATTGCCGGATGGCTGAGCGCTTCGCTGAGATCGTTCAAGGCACCCGCCGGAATGCCGAATTTATGGAATCGGTCGAGCCAGTACGGACGGTCGTGTTTGCCAATCGCGTCGCATATGTGTTTGTCGAGCAAAACGCGATTGGAGAGCCGCGCGTTGTTATTGGCAAAGAGCGGATCGTCGAACATCTCTAGCCGCTCTATAGCCTGACAAAACTTGCGCCACATCTCGACGTGACCGGCACCTGCAGCGACGATAACCTGCTTCCCGTCGCGGCAAGGATAGGGCCCATAGGGCGCCATGGTGTGATGATGCAGCCCGACGCGCTGGGGAAGCTTGCCACCGTACCAGTACATATAGGGGAAGTAGCCAGTCCAGGTGAGAACCGCCTCTAGCAGCGAGACCTGAAATTGCTGGCCGCGTCCAGTGCGCTGCCGATGAAACAACGCTTCGAGAATTCCAATCGTCGCATACATAGAACCTGCGATGTCGCAGAGCGAGACCGAGATCTTCGCCGGATCTTCTCGCGTCCCATTCGTAAGGATAAGCCCCGCCTCGCCCTGCACGATCAGATCGAGCGCAGCGCGGTCGCGATATGGACCATCCTGGCCGAAGCCGGAAATCCGGCAAAAGATGATGTCCGGCTTGATCGCCTTGATGGCCTCGTAAGTTAACCCCCAAGCCTCGAGCGAGCCCGGCACAAAGTTCTCGATGACGATATCCGCTTCAGCGATCAACCGCTTGAGTACGTCACGTCCCGCCTCCTTCTTCAAGTCGAGTGCGACGCTCTCCTTGCCCGGATTCACCCAGGCATGGCCCGAGCACATGCCATGCACGATATTATCCCAGAAGCGAATGAGGTCACCGCTCCCCGGGCGCTCGATCTTGAGGACACGCGCGCCCATCTGGCTAAGCAACCGCGTGGAAAACGGCCCCGAGACCCCCTGCGTCAGATCGATGACGGTTATTCCCGAAAGTGCGGCGGTCATGGTGCAATCTCCAATTTCTGAGCAGCCTTGTCGCGCGCTTCCCATGCGGAACGCTTCTTGAGGCAAACTGTGCGTTCGCCTTCGGCAATCAGCTTCCCGTCCTGGTTCGTGGCGGAGAAGCGGTAACGCACCATTCCCGTGTCGTTGCGGCCGGTATCCTCTTCAACGGCGAGGACTTCCGAGCGCGCGTAAAGTGTGTCGCCGGCAAAGACTGGGTGATGAAGCATTATTCCAGTCAGTCCAACATCCATGAACGCATTCTCGCTCATGTCCTGACTGGTCAGGCCAACGACGATGGCAATCGTGCACGGGCCCGCGACGATCCTCTCGCGGAAGCGGCCATCGAGCATCTTGAACGAATATGGCAGATTGAAATGCGCCTCCGCCGTGTTCATGGACATATGCGTGATCGAATAGTTGTCGAAGTTCGTAACGGTCCGGCCGCGGGAATGCTCGTAGATGTCGCCGACGGCGAAGTCCTCAAAGTAGGTGACGACGCTGGAGTTCATCTCAGCGCTCCCCGAGCAACCGACGGGCGATCACCTCACGCTGGATCTCGCTGGTGCCTTCGCCGATCGTGCAGAGGCCCGAATCGCGCCAGAAGCGGTTGACGGGGGTCTCGATCGCAAAACCATTGCCCCCATGGATCTGGACCGCCTCATGACAAACGCGATGGGCCATCTCCGAGGCGAACAACTTGACCATGCCCGCCTCTAGATCCACGCGCAGGCCGGCGTCCATCTTGCGCGCCACCATGTAGCCTAGCTGGCGAGCTGCCTCGATCTGGGTCGCCATGTCGGCCAGCTTGTGACGAATGGCCTGGAACTGCGCGATCGGCTGACCGAACTGCACACGCTGCTGCGCATATGAAACGGCGTGCTCGTAAGCCTCACGCGCGAGACCAATACACCGGAAGGCGAACTGCATCCGGGCGAGCTCATAGACCGCCATGAGTTGACGAAAAGCCTTGCCTTCTACGCCGCCGAGCAGATTTTCCTGCCGAACCTCGTACCCGTCGAAGAAGAGTTGATAGGAGTGCATGCCGTGGTAGCCAATGGTCTCGAGGCGGGCGCCCGTCAGCTTCGGCGGCACGAAATCCTCGCCGCGCGGCTTCTCGACCAACAGCAGGCTGATGCCTCCGTGCTTACTCTCTTTGCTCGTGCGCACAAAGGTCGAGATAATGTCGGCTCGGTTGGCATGAGTGCACCATTGTTTGGCGCCGTGGATGCTGTAGGTGCCATTTTTCAGGTAAGCCATTGTCTTGATATTGCCGGCGTCGGATCCGGCCTCCGGTTCGGTTCCGGAATGGGCCGCCTGAAGTTCGCCCGACACGATCTTCGGCAGCCACTTCTCTTTTTGGTCAGGCGTGCCGAACTTCTCGAGCAGGACGGCGAGAGCCCAATTGCGGGCCGGCAGGGCACCGACCGAAAACCAGGCTGCGCTCAGTTCTTCCGTCACGACGGCCACAGCCATGGCGCCGAGGCCGAGCCCACCGTGCTCCGGTGAGGACAGCAGCCCGAAAAAGCCCATTTCCCTCATCTTGGCGAGCATCGGATCGGGGATCTGCTCGTCCTTCAAATGAAGCGTATGTGCGACCGGACGAACCTCCGTGTCTGCGAATTGCTTTGTCGCGGCCCTGAGTTCGAGCAGATCTCTTGACAGGTCTTCCATGTCAGACTCCCTTCGCAGCGTCGCGCATCTTTGAAAGGTTGCGCCTGCGGAATTCGAGCACGCGCTCGCTTCTTTGATTGACCGCAATTGTCGTCCATTCGACTACGCCCCACCCGGGCCGCGATGCTGTGGCACGGCGGCTCACGACAACGGAACCAGAGCGGATGGTGTCGCCAGGATAAACGGGCCTGCGAAATTGCAGATCGTCGATGCCGAGGAACGGGCCACCGGCCTCAGAAAGATCCTCGACGGAAAGGCCAAGCGCGGTTGTGAACGCAAACAGCGGATGGACGAGAATGCCCTCGTAGCCCATCGCTTTCGCATGCGGCGCACTGAAGTAGATCGGATTGTACTGCATCGTCATGTTCGCGTACCAGAGCGCATCGGACTCGCTGAAAGTGCGCGCCCAGTGATGGTCGAAGCGGCGGCCTTCCTCAAAATCCTCGTAGTAGAGGCCATGTGGAATCTTCCTGGTCGTCACGCGGCCCTCCCTTCCTTGGATCCACAGAGCGAGATGAGTTCACCGACGGTACGAAGTGTGTCGAGATGCCAAGCTGCGTCGAGCACGCGCTGGACATCTTCTGGACCGAGCGCGCGGCCGGCGTTCGCCACGAACTTCCGATCGATCATCTCCCTCGGCAGGCGTCGTTCGGGCGTGCCCAGGCTCGTATGCTCGCGCCGTTGGATGACGCGCCCGTCCTTCAGTTGCACGCGCAGCTCACCCGGAAAATGTTTGGGGTAGTCACTGATTGGGTCATGAGTACAGATGACGCGTGCTGCGGTCTCAAGAACTTGAGCGTCATCAAGTGGATCGGAATAGAACCCGGCGAGATCCACGCGCCCCTTGGCGAGTGCGAGCGCCACGACATATTGCACGCTGAACAAGGCTTCGTATGTGGTGGTCGGCTTGATCTTCTGGCCGTGCGGCTCGGCAACCATGTGATGGAGCGCCGGACTCAGCGGGCACTCGATGCGGACGATCTGGTCGAGCGGAACCTGATCTCGTATCGCAAGCGCTGCATCGACAAAACCGTGAATGAAGTGACAGCAGGGATAGGGCTTGAGAGCGATACCCGGAATCCGCCAGTCCTCGCCGAGCTTGTACGAAGGCGCAAGCGCCCCTTGTGGGACATCCCCAATATGGGACGCGTAAAGTCCGTGCTGGCCTTCGAACACGGTCTGTGGCCCCTTGAAGCCGCTGCGGCCGAGGGCGTCGGCCACCAAACCGGCGTGAGCCGCCCACCCCGGATGGAGGCGCTTGAGCCAGCTGTCTCCGATTTCGAGAATTCCACCTGCCTGACTGCCCGCGATCCCCAGGGCAGAAACCAGCTGACCTTCGTCGGCTCCGCGCAGTCGTGCCGACGCCGCAGCCGCCGCGAAAATTCCGCAAATAGCTGTTGGATGGAGCCCGCGCGCGTGGAAGGCACCGGGCGCGGCGCCAGCGAGCCGGCAGCCGATTTCAAGCGCGACGACGAACGCGACCAGCACATCCTCACCGCTCGCGCCCGCCGCTTCGCCGGCGGCGAGCGATGCGGCCAGCCCTGGCGCACTGGCGTGATAAATCGCGGCGATGTGCGTGTCGTCAAAATCAAGTCCGTGCGCGAGCGTGCCATTGACGAGAGCGGCAGCAGCGGCCGGCAGCGGCGTCAGAGATCCGATGGCGTGCGCTTCTCCGCCCTTGCCGAGTTGGCGCGCTGCGCGCAGCACGCTATCACCGAAGTCGAAAGTGGACGACGCAAGGGCAATTCCCAGAGCGTCCACGAAATGACCGCGCGCGATCTGCAACACCTCGGAAGGTATTGCCTCGTACTTCAATCCGAGAGCGAAGTGCGCAAGCGCCTGAGACTCTGTTTGCTTGGCTTGTCTGGAAACCGTCACGGAAAATCTGACCTCCCTGAGCAACTCTCCCTGCATCGCAGGCGGTTGTCGTTGGCCAGAACGCTAGGTCGAAACGATTGACAACAAAAATCATTTTATTGTATCGATTAATTCATGTCTGAAATCAATCTCGGTCCCCGCGATATCGAGGCATTTCTTGCGGTCGCCGCGCACGGCAGTTTCCACGCCGCGGCTATCTCGCTCGGCATCTCACAACCCGCCGTGTCATCGCGCGTTCGACATGCGGAGGATGTGCTTGGCGTGAAGCTGTTTCATCGCACAACCCGGAAGGTCTGGATTACCGAGCACGGTGAGCGCCTGCGCATCCGGTCGGAACAGGCGATGGCGGAGCTTCGCGCGGTGATCCACGAATTCCGTGATGAAGCACGCATGCAGCGCGGGCGCGTCGTCATAGGAGTCGCTCCGACCGTGGCGGCCGGCACGGTCTTCATTCCGATTATCGAAAAATTCAGGCGCAGATGGCCGGGGATCGAGGTAATCGTACGCGATGACCTGGTCGGTCGCTCACTTGACCGGCTGGTTTCGGGCGAGATCGATTTTTCACTTGGTCCGATGACTAAGGCCGATGATCGCTTCGAGTTTGAACCGCTTGTCCTGGAACAGTTCGTTCTGGTCGCACACGCCAATCATCCGCTCTTTCGCAGCCGTACTGTCCAGTTGGCTGAGGCGGCGAAGTATCCTCTTTTGACTATGCCGACCGAGACGGCAGCCTGGGAGATGTTACGCGAGGCCTATGAAGCGGAAGGAGCGATTTTTAAACCGGCCTTTCAATCCCACAATGTCATCACGATCGTGGCCATGCTGAAGGCGGAGTTCGGCATCTCTTACTTGCCTGTCGGCGTCCTTCCCCTGTTCGAGACCTGCGACCTGAAGACCGCCGGCGTTGCGCCCAAGCCGCTAATGCGTTCAATAGCGATAGCCACCGCACGAGGCCGCTCCGTGCAACCCGGCTCAGCTGCTCTGATGGCCGCGCTTCGGGTGGGTTTTGGAGCCGGAAGATCGAGAAGAACCGCCGCCCGACGAACTCTGAGACCACCGGCTCAAGAGGTCTGACCGCTCAACACCGAAAGAGACCGGCTTGATGACGAAGACTCGCAGAAACTAGCTTTGAGACCTATCCAGCCGAATCGCGCGGCAGGTGTGTTTCATGTCCTCCTGGAGATGAAATTTCGCAGGACAAGGAGAGCCTGCGAACCAACATTCGCATTTTTCTTCCCGAACTCCTTGGTTATGCCGACTGTCCTTTCACCCTCGCTGCCTCCAGATAGCTTTGGCACATCAAAACGAGCTGACCTCGGTACGCGCAATCGGCATCAGGTGGTGTATCGCGCTGGAACAGCGAATGGACCGATCCCGAGAGGGCGTTCAGAAATGTCGAGTTCACCAGTGCCAAATCGCTGAACTCCGCGTCTGTGGCCGTCGCAAACAATGCTGCCGTCGCTGATCCGATGCGGCGGTAAACGGAATCGATCAATTCCCCACTGTCGAGTTCTGCCGCAACCTGATACAGCGCGCGCGTCTCGTCGCAGCGGCGTGTTTTGGCATTGAGATAGGCCGTCACGACAGCGCCCGACATGATAGCGATGGGCAGGCCACGGTGACTGCGGCAGGTTTCCTCTATCGCGTCCCGGATCATGGCAAGGTGACGATCGAGCACCGCATAGAGCAATGACTGCTTGTGCGGATAGTACTGGTACATCGTTCCGACGGACACACCGGCGCGCTTCGCCACCTTGGTGGTCGTCAAACGGCCCAAGCCCCCGGCCAGCAAAACCTGAATAGTTGCTTCGAAAATCGCGTCAATCGTAACCGCCGCGCGGGCCTGAACCGGTGTTTTCCGCGGGCTTAAGCTAGGAAGAGAGGCCACTTTCATAAGCGAATCCAAAATCGAACTTTTGTTCATATATAGATGCTGACCGGCAATTCCAACCACAGGAGCAAAATATATGGCCAGCCCCCCCAATCGGATCGCGCTCGTGACCGGCGCAAACAAAGGCATCGGTTTTGAAATCGCGCGTGGGATCGCCCGATCTGGTGCGCTCGTTCTACTCGGCGCGCGCGATACGGCGCGCGGCAAGGCAGCTGCCGACGCGCTTGTCGGCGAGGGACTCAGCGTGGTTCCGATCCAGCTCGACATCGTGGATACCACAAGCGTAGCGGGCGCGGCCGCGACGATCGAGGCGGACTATGGTCGTCTCGATATTCTGGTCAACAATGCCGGCATCGCGGACTTCTCGGACGCCGGCCCCAGCACGACCTCGCTCGATGCCATTCGTCGGACTTTCGAGACGAATTTCTTCGGCGCGTTCATCGTCACGCAGGCGATGTTGCCGCTTCTCCACAAGTCGGACGCCGGGCGGATCGTCAACATGTCGAGCAGCCTCGGATCGCTGACGATCAACGGCGCCCCTGATCTGCTGGGCCGTTTCCTGGGCTATAATGCGTCCAAGGCGGCACTTAACATGCTCACTGTACAGCTCACCGCTGAGCTGAAGGACAAGAATATCATTGCCAATTCGGTGTGCCCTGGCTTCGTCAAGACGGACCTCAACGGTCATCGTGGGCACATGACCCCGGCGGAGGGCGCCTCGGAAGCTGTCCGGCTTGCCCTGCAAGCGGATGGCGAGATTGCAGGACAGTTCCGCAACGCGGACGGCATTGTGCCGTGGTGAAGGTGCGCGGCGCGACCGTCGGTATCTAGTACCCACTTTTGATCAAACGTGATTCAGAATCGGTGGGCACGTACAGTGTTTGCTCGTGTCACTTGGCTATGATTCCGGGTACTAGCGTATCGGGATTTCTCGGCAGTTGCCCTTGCCGTGGGACGCCGAGACCTTCCGCAACAGAGGCGCTCGCATTTTGGGTGACGGCGATCCCTCCGGTCGCCGTCACGCCGCAAATGCACACCGAACCGCAGGGCTCACCCGTTTGCACGGGCTCCAGCAGAATTGGATTGAACGAATATGCTCAATAACAGCAGCACATACTCGCTCGGTGACCGGATCGTAAAGCGGATCGGCTACGGCGCAATGCAACTCGCCGGTCCACAGGCATTCGGGCCGCCCAAGGATCGAAAGGCGGCGGTGGCGCTGTTACGCGAGGCGATCGCGCTGGGCGTCAATCATATCGACACCAGCGATTATTACGGCCCCCACGTCACGAACGAGATCATCCGGGAGGCGCTGCATCCCTATGCCGATGATCTGGTGATCGTGACGAAGGTGGGTGCCCGTCGCGGTCACGACGCGTCTTGGTTGCCCGCGATGTCGGCTGCGGAACTGACACAAGCGGTTCATGACAACCTGCGTAATCTTGGCCGCGATGTGCTCGACATCGTCAATATTCGCGCCATGTTCAGCATGATGGGACCTGCCGAGGGTTCGATCGAGGAAGCTGTGGCCGCCATGGCGGAGCTTCAGCAGCAGGGATTGGTTCGCCATATCGGCGTCAGCAACGTCACGTCCAAGCAAGCGGCGGAGGCGCGCACCATCGTCAGCATCGTGTGCGTGCAGAACATGTACAACATCGCGCATCGAGGTGACGATACGATGATCGACGCCCTGGCCCGGGACGACATCGCCTATGTCCCCTTTTTCCCGCTGGGCGGATTTTCGCCGCTGCAATCGGCAGTCCTGTCTGATGTCGCAAGCGAACTGAGTGCCACACCGACACAGGTGGCGCAAGCCTGGCTCTTGCGCCGGTCCCCCAATATCCTGCTGATCCCGGGCACATCGTCCGCCGCTCATTTGCGCGAGAATCTCGCCGTAAGCGAACTGGATCTGCCGACTGAAGCGGTCGTGGCGTTGAACGGCATCGCCGGCGGCTAGGTTCGCTGTCCATTATTCGACCATTGGGGGATGGCGCTCATTTCGCAGTGACTCAGTCGCGCGGTCAAGGAATGACCATGACAACAAATACCATGCCGGAGGCCCATGTTGCAGGGCTGCAAGACGAACCCGCGGCTGCCTGGAGCGCAATCTATGCGATCTCGCTCTGCACCTTCGTGCTGATCGCCTCCGAATTCCTGCCGATGAGCCTGCTTAGCCCGATCGCGCACGACCTCGGACTGACCGAGGGCCAGGCAGGCCAAGCGATTTCTGTGTCAGGCATTTTCGCTGTCCTCGCCAGCCTGTCGGTCACTGCGGTCGTACATCGGCTAGATCGCCGTCATGTGTTGATCGGTCTTACCTTCTTGTTAGCGGTGTCAGGATCGGTCGTGGCCTTGGCGACCGCCTACCGGTTATTGCTGCTTGGACGAGCATTGCTTGGTATTTCGATTGGCGGCTTCTGGGCGCTGCCTGCTGCAAGTGTCATGCGCCTTGTTCCCGCGCGGCTGGGTCGGCAGACCGATGGCGCAGGTGGCGCTCGCCTGGGTCGCGAACCGGCCCGGCGTGTCATCGGTGCTGATCGGCGCAAGCAGGGAGGAGCAGCTACGGAAGAACGTCACAGCGCTCGACATTGAGCTGTCGACCGAACAGAAATCGCGCCTGGAGGCCGTGGGAGCACTGCCCATGCTCAACCCCTATTTCATCTTCGGTCTGCCACGCGGTCGCATCTTCAGCGGGCATTCGGTCGAGACGTGGGAGCAGCGACGAATGCAGACAGAGCTGACGGGCGTTCAGCAGGCCTCAGATCCGCGTGCCATGCCTCTCGGTGCCTTCGTTGCAGATGTAATCCGGCTGCTTGAACGAGGCGAACACCCCGGGGGGAGAAATCCTGCTTGAACGTGATCGGGCGCGCCGGTGGGCGGAGCGGGACGGCACCTATGCCGACATCTTTGCCGCAATGAATCTGACGTAACAGGATTTGAGAAGTTTGGGCCGAAGCCCGGGTTCACTATCGCCGCCACATTTGCCTATACGACAGCGACCAGACATTCGCTTCTCGCCTTTTGGTCAGAAATCTTTGGTTAGCGGCGGCGACGTTAAACTGGTCGCGCGCGCCGTTCGGGCGGCATAATCGGGGCCGGTCGCGATGCGGGATGCGCTTAAGGTGCGCGAACAACATTTCGACCTTCTTCCGGTCACGTCGGGAGACGAGTCACTCTGAGCTGCTGCCGGTTTGATGCACACCCGGTTAAGCTAATCCCACCTTGCGCTCGAACTCAGCCGGGCTGAGATAACGGATAGTCGAGTGCCTGTGAACTTCCGTCTTTTCATCGCCCACCTCCGGCTTTATGAAACACCTAATCTCGGTGTGCATCAAACCGGCAGCAGCTCACTCGGGACCGACTACGACAGCGCTGTCAGCCGAGCTGAGAAGATATTGCTGCCCGCTTTCGATAGCTGGCGCACCGGCGGCGAGAACGCCAATCCGGTCGGCATTGGCGTGGTAATTGGTACTCTGGACTGACTGTTCCACGAGTATCGCCGAACTTGGTCTCAGAAAACTGCAAAGCGGCTTCAGCTGTTGAGCCCTGGTCAATGCCGAGTCCATGAGACCGGCATCAAGATGATTTGCGAATACATCTTGCGGGACGGCAGGCGATTGGGGACGAGGCGGGTTTCGAGCGTCGATACAGCGTTCGTCGATCAGCTGTTCGAGAAGCTACTCTTTAAAAAAAAGTGAAGGGTGAAAAGGTCGAGCGCCGCACCACCGTCAATCACGCGATGAAAACCGCACGCAGTGCGTGGAATACAATCTCACGCGCGCAGCCAAGCTTGTTTCCACCGCGGAACCCGTTCGAGAAAATGGGCCTGCGATCCACGAAGCGGGAAACGCCACATGCAAATTTTGCCGAATTGGCGGCATTCCGCGCGACTGCGATCGAAATGGGCTACCCGTCATTGGCAACGGGTGTTCTGATCGGCTGGGAGTGGCTGCAGCGCAAGGCTCACATCTTCATCCGCTTCATGGCCGAGCACTATCGTCCGGACGCCCATCCGAACCACGTCTATGTCATCAACTACAAGACCAGCAAAGGCTCATGGGAACCGCTCTTCGATAAGAAGGGCAAGCCGCTCTATCCTCTGCTGATGGCTGAGCTAGATGCAATGAAGGCGCTTCGTCCGACTGGCGGTGCTACCGAATCTAAGTATTCGGGGCTGACGACATTGCAGTTGATGGAAAAAGGCCAGTGGTCGTCAGTCGCAGCGATGGGGAACTACCTGCACAACGATGACGAGGGCAAGCAGGAAGCGCAGATTAAGCGCATTAAACGGCGCAATCGAACGGCTAAAAAGTGAACGTTTGTCAGAATGGAAGCGCGCTCCTTGTCAGAACGGAAAGGTCTTGACGACCTAAGCCATTGAAAACATTGGAGCGGGTGAAGGGAATCGAACCCTCGTATTCAGCTTGGAAGGCTGCTGCTCTACCATTGAGCTACACCCGCATCAGGCGGAGATATGCAACGGATCGGCCGGCTTGGCAACGGTGCACTTTCGGCAGCGGGCTTGATTCCACTGGACTTTTTTCGCGCGATCGGTCGCATGCGGCCAAAAACCGTCTGTTTATTTGCCTCCCCTGGGAACAGGCTGGCGCAAGCTGGTGTTTAGGGCAGCAGGATCTCCCGAAGCTGTGACCCCGGATGATCGAACGCAGTCCGTTCGGAGACCGTCCAACGGGGGCAGTCCGGCAGGGACAGCCCGACAACCCGCGGCGAACTCGCCGTTATTTGGAAATTGAAGGAGCCTCACAATGCGCAAGTTGATTTTGGCGGCGACCCTGGTAGCGGCCTCCGCCGGCATGACGGCGATGTCGGCACCGGCGCAGGCCCGGGAAATCGGGTGGTGCGCGCGCACATCGAGCACTGGCTATGCCAACGACTGCATGTACTACACCTACGATCAATGCCGCGCCGCCGTCAGCGGATTGCGTGGCGGCTGCTACCGCAACCCGTTCGCCTCCTACGGTTACGAACAGGAACGCCCGCGCCGGCATCGCCGACACGCCAACTACTGAGTCGAATCCAAGACCGCTCTGAAAGGCTCGCGGCTTTAGTGCCGCGGGCCTTTCAGGCTTTATTAACGCCACGCCGAACCGGCCGTCCGCCCGTCTCTCCGATCGTGCTATTTTCCTCATCGGGGGATTGGAGACCAGCATGATCATCGCCAGCAATGGAGCTGCGATCGTCGCGCCTGAGATGGACGTGGTGAAGCCACCACCCGCCATCGACACCAAGGACGCCCAGGCGACCAACTACTGGGCCTACCGGCTCAGCGTCTCGCCGCAGGATCTGTTCGCGGCGATCGAACAGGTCGGGACCTCAGTGGCTGCCGTGCGGCGCCACCTCGGCAAATAACCGATCAGCGGCCGTACCCAGCATCGTTCAGCGGAAATCGATCGAGCGAAGAATGATCCCCGGCGGCCGGCCTTCGAGCTCGGCCGCATCGAATTTGCGGGTCGCACGTTCCTCGATCCGGTCGCGCAGCCGGAGAAACTGTTCCTCGCGCTGCGACGGTTTGAGTCCGGTCTTGCCATCAAGATCGTCCATGGCGGCCGAACTGATGGCGCAGGTCACTTCATCTGCCGCATTGGTCATCGTGAACAGAACGACGCCACGATCCTCGTCGTACCGCCGAAAGCCGCCTCGCACGAGTGTCATGTCTTCGCTCCCGTCTTGCCGACTATCGCCGCCTGCCCGTGCAGGCCCCTGTTGTGCAGGACTTTTGCAGCGCAGGCGCGTTCTTTTTTACTGGAACCCTGGAAATGGGGATCAAACGCCGGGATCAGGCTCGCGGTGCATTGCCACACCCTCACATCAGGGGTGCATCGGCACGGGCGGACCGTCTGGAACAAAAACGCCCGGGAACCGAAGTTCCCGAGCGTTTTCAAAATGGTGGGGGAAGAAGGACTCGAACCTTCGAAGTCATAAGACGGCTGATTTACAGTCAGCTCCCTTTGCCACTCGGGACACTCCCCCGCTCAGAACCGTCAACCTCGCATCCACCCCCTATCAATCAGGTCTTGGGGGTGGGATTGCGGTCAGGAATGACGGCAAAAAGCGAGCCCAGTCAGCAGATCCGCGACGGGCTCCGAATTGGCGCGTTTATGGGCGAAGCGCCGGGGTAAAGTCAACCAATCGCAGCATTTAATTCCCTGTTTGCTCCCCATCAAATTGCCAAGTTTGGACGGTCGTGAGACAAGCCCGCCATGAGCGACCGCGACCACAAGGCCCGATTCCGCCCCAAATCCCGCGACGGCGGGCGCAGACCCGCCTGGCAGCGCGAACGGGAGCCTTCGGACGGCCCGGCGATCCTTTATGGCTGGCATACGGTGACCGCTGCGCTGGCCAATCCCCGGCGCAAGATCCGCAAGCTGTTTCTGACCGAAAACGCCGCCCGGCGCCTGGCCGAGGAAAAGATCGAGACCCGGGTGCCCCCGGAACTGGTGCGTCCCAGCTTGATCGACCAGCGGCTGGGCCCCGACGCCGTGCACCAGGGCCTGCTGGCCGAGGCCGATCCCCTGCCCTCGCCCGACATCGACACCCTGCCCCAGGAAGGCATCGTGCTGGTGCTCGACCAGATCACCGACCCGCACAATGTCGGCGCCATCATGCGCTCGGCGGCGGCGTTCGGGGTCAAGGCGATCGTCACCACCGCCCGCCACAGCCCCGAGGCGACCGGCGTGCTGGCGAAATCCGCCTCCGGCGCCCTGGAGCTGGTGCCGTTCGTCACCGTGCAGAATCTCGCCCGCACCCTCACCGAGCTGAACGACAACGGCTTCATGACCGTCGGCCTCGACAGCGAAGGCGGCGAGAACCTCGCGGCTGTCGACCTGCAGGCGCCGCTGGCGCTGGTGCTCGGCGCCGAGGGCAAGGGCCTGCGGCAGCTGACCCGGGAGACCTGCCGCGTGGTGGCGCGGCTCGACATGCCCGGCGAGATCAAGAGCCTGAACGTCTCCAATGCCGCCGTGCTCGCGCTCTATATCGGCGCGACCCGGCTCGGCCTGATGACCTGACGCATTCAAACAAAAGCGCCCGCCTGCATAATGCGGGCGGGCGCTTTGTGGTGTGAGCTGACGACGTCGTCAGTGCATGCCGTCAGTGCATAAAGTGCGGCTTGGAGCCACGACGAATGGTCGGACCGGCATAACGCGGCATGTGAGTCATGCGCGGACCATGCATGCCGACGCGCGGGGCATAGAAGCGCGGCGCATAGCCATGGCGCGGCATCACCGAGCGCATGCCATAACCATAGCCATAACGCGCGGCACGATAGCCGTATCGCATGCTGTGGCGGTGGGCACGATAGCCGTGGGATCGGTAGCCGGAGTAGCGATAGACCACCGGCCCTTGCGCGGCGGGCATGCCGTCATAGTAGTGGCTGGTGGCATTGCCGTAGGGACCGCCGCTGTAGCCGTAATGGTAGCCGCGGTCATAACCGCGCCAGCCATTGACCGCACGCTCCTGGTAGGTCGGCGCCGGCGCGTAGTCGGCCGGTCCGCTGTAGGTCGGGCCCTGGTTGACGTAGTAGTATTGCGGCCCATACGCCCGGCCGCGGTACACCGGACTGGGGTCCGGCAGCCGTTCGTAGCCGTAGCTCTCGTTGTAGCCAAAGCCCGAACCGAAAACGCCGGAGGTGAAAAGGCCCCGCGAGCAACCGCCCGCATAATAATCGCCGCCGCAGGCCATCGCCGGCGCGGCACTTGCGGCCATCACGGCCAAGGCCGCGGCCAATCCTGTGATCGTCTTACGCATGTTACGCTCTCTCCTGTTACTCGTTTTATTTATGTCGTTGACGTCTCTTGTCGCATCGCTCGAATAAATCGGTGCCCGCCTTTCAGAATCTTTTGCCGCCGTGCGGGCGATCAGGACGTCCGCGCCCGTCGAACTGCGGCGCGACGATGACGGGTGGCGGGTATTGCGGAATTTGCATTTGCGGCGGCGCCGACTGGGCGGACCAGGAGCGGCTAAAACTCTCCGCTTCCGGCGGCAGCGCCCGGTTTGCCGGCGGCTCGATTTCGAGCCGGCCATAACCCGGGATCCGGCCGGCGCTCGGATAATAATGACCGACCGGCTTCTCGACGTAGGCGTAACCGCCGCCAACGATGTACGGCTGCACGTGGACGTTCTTGGAAAGGCCCCAGTTGCCTTCCACCATGGAATAGGAGGCGTCGCGGCCGTTGATCAGCACGGGGACCCGGGGGCGCCCCGGAATGGCGATGTCGAACCCGTCTTCGGCCATGGCCGGCAGGGTCGCTGCGATGATGATGGCGGCTGCAAACACGCTCCGCATGGATCTGGTCCCTCGATTGCAGGCCAGTCTAATCCAGTGCGTAAATCCACGGGTTAAAGCCGGCCAGCAATCTGTTGGTAAGGATAACGATCCGGATTCCGCAGCGTTCACAGGGGCGGAAGGTTAATCTGGCGCGCGCTTTCCGATTTGACCTCCTGCAGGAAGGCCTGCGCGGTGCGCGACAGCGGTCGGACGTCGGACCAGATGGCATAGGCGACGGCCGGGGTGCTGGGCCGGAAGCGCCTGACCGCGAGGTCATGTCGCGCGCCACGACTTGGCGAGAACGGATCGACGATGGCGACGCCGACCCCGCTCTCCGCAAGCACGCACGCGGTGTTGCAGTAGCGGACTTCGACGGCGAAACGATAGGGTAACCCGACACTCTCGTAACTTCGGCGGACGGCTTCGCCCAACCGTGTCCCCCGCTCCAGGCCGATCAATGGAAGCCCCTGCAGATCGGCCGGGGTCACGACATCAAGTGCGGCCAATGGATGATCCGGCGCGAACACGCACACCATCTCGCCTTCGAACAGCGGCTCGACACGCGCGTTCGGCAGCGCGCCGATGTTGAGCGCGAAGCCAAGCTCGGCGATGCCGCGCTCGATCGCATCGACCACGCCCTCGAGGCGGCGCACATCGAAAAAGACGCTGGTGCCGGAACGCCGCGCCAGAAACCGTTTCAGAGCGCCCGGCAGGATGCCGTAGCCGAGCGGAGGGGTTGCGACCAGCCGCAGCCGGCCGCTGCGGTTCTCGCGCAAATCCTCCAGCTTGGCTGCGAACGCATCGTGGATGGCGAACAGCGGATCGGCTTCGTCATAGAGGAATTTCGCCTCTGCCGTTGGGTGCAGGCGGTTGTTGATCCGCTCAAACAGCGGAAAGCCGACGTTCAACTCGATGGATTTGATGGCGTTGCTGACCGCCGGCTGGGACAAGCCCAGTTCGGACGCCGCCGCCATGGTAGTCCGATACCGGAATACCGCACGGAAAATCTCCAGCTGCCTCAGGTTCATTATAAGCCATCTGAATAGTCTGCCCGAAATTATCATAGTCCAAGTTATTGAATCCTGCACGGCAACGCGGGCAAGCTGGGCCCAACCGAGACGGGAATCAGAGACTGCGGATGACACGGATTGTCAGGGTGGCTGGCGCGCAAATGGGCCCCAATCAGCGCGGTGATCGGCGCGAGGACATCCTCGCGCGCATGATCCGTTTGCTGGAGCAGGCTGCCGACCGCGGCGCCTCACTGGTGGTGTTTCCGGAACTCGCGTTCACCACCTTCTTCCCGCGCTGGCTCTTGAGCGACGACGAGCTCACGCACTACTTCGAACGCTCCATGCCCAACCCCGCCGTCGCGCCGCTGTTCACCCGCGCTCGCGAACTCGGGGTCGGCTTTTACGTCGGCTACGCGGAGCTCACGCCTGAGGGACAGCGGTTCAACAGTTCGATGCTGGTGGCGCCGGATGGCGCCGTCGTCGGCAACTATCGCAAGGTCCATCTACCGGGCAGCGAACAGCCGCGGCCCGACTCACACTTTCAACAACTCGAGAAGCGTTATTTCGCGTACGGCGATCTCGGCTTCCAGGCGTTTCGCGGTCCCAAGGCGTGGCAGCGCGGCATTTTCGGCATGTTGATCTGCAACGATCGCCGCTGGCCGGAGGCCTGGCGCGAGCTCGGCCTGCAGTCGATGGAATTGCTCTGTGTCGGCTACAACTCCGCAGGCTACGACCCCAACGGCGGCAGCAGCGAAGACGCCACGCTGCGCACCTTCCACGCCAAGCTCGCGATCCAGGCGAACGCCTACATGAACGCCACTTTCGCGGTTGCCGTGGCGAAGGCCGGTAACGAGGACGGCTCCGCTTTGATCGGCGGCTCCTGCATCGTCGATCCCAACGGACTGATCCTCACTGAGGCAACAAGCCTGGACGACGAACTGATCGTTGCGGATTGCGACTTGGACCAATGTTTGCAGGGCAAAAGCAAGATGTTCAATTTCGCGGCCCATCGCCGTCCGCAGCATTACGGCCGTATCACCGCTCAGGTCGGCGCGATCGCACCCGCCTGAGCGCCAACGCCAGACACAAAGGACGACATGGTCGCGCGCACGGTCCTCCGCCTCGGCATCATCGCCAAGCTCGCCGCTTCTGTTGCGGCCGTTCTCACGACCCTGCTCATAACCCTGGCGACGGCCGGCGCGGCCGAGCTTCCCGCCGACATCCGGGCCCGCGGCACGCTGCGCGCGAGCATCAACGCAATCTACCCGCCGATGGAATACAAGGATCTGGCGAGCGGCAAGCTCGTCGGCCTCGATGTCGATCTCGGTGAGGCGATCGCCGACAAACTCGGCCTCAAGATCGTGTGGTCGGACAGCGCGTTCGAGCAATTGCTGCCGTCGTTGCAGACCGGACGGGCCGACTTTGTCATCAGCGCCTTGAACGACCGTCCGGAACGCCGTGCGAGCTTCGACCTGATCGATTATCTGCGGACCGGCCCGCAGTTCTATGTCCTCAAGGATAGCCCGGCGCAGGTGCCGACCGATCTCTGCGGCAAAACGGTGGGCACCAGCCGCAGCACATCGTTGCCGAACCAGATCGCCGACTGGAGCCGGCAGACCTGCGAGGCCGGCGGCAAGCCGGCAATCGAGGTGGTGGGGATGTCCAGCAATCTCGATGCCCGCGCCGCGCTCAAGCAAACGCGCATCAATGCCGCGGCACAAGGCAGCGAGACCCTCCCCTACGCCATGTCGCAGGATGTGGGAGTCTATCGTCCGCTGGGTGCACCATTCGCCACTGGCTATCAGGCGATTGCCATCGCCAAGACCAATCCGCAACTGACCGCGGCCGTCGCCGATGCGCTCGCCGCGCTGATCGCGGACGGCAGCTATCAGCGCGTGCTCGAAAAATGGAACCTCGGCGCACACGCGCTCGACACGGTGCTGCTCAACGGAGAGCCACGATCATGAGCGGACGGAGCAGCGGAGCCGACACCTTTCCTGATGTCTCGGGCTTCACCATAGCCCGTCCGACCCCCTGGGGACGATGGCTCAGCATCATTATTCTCGCTGGTCTGCTCGTTCTGCTGGTCAAGGCGTTCGCCGAGGGCCAGATCGAATGGCCGGTGGTCTCGCAATTCCTGACTGCGCCGGTGATCCTTACCGGGATCAGGAACACCATCATCATGGCGATCCTCGCCATGACCCTTGGAATCATCCTCGGCGTCGGGGTCGCGATCCTGCGCATGTCGGACAATCCGGTGCTGCGCGGCCTGGCGCTGGCCTATGTCTGGCTGTTCCGGGGCACGCCGATCATCCTGCAGCTGCTGCTGTGGTTCAACCTGGCGCTGGTCTTTCCGACCATCGGTTTTCCCGGCATCTGGGACATCCGAACGGTCGATATCATGACGCCGTTCATGGCCGCCCTGCTCGGCCTCGGCATCAACCAAGGCGCCTACACCTCGGAGGTCGTGCGTGGCGGCCTGCTCGCCGTCGACACCGGGCAACGCGAAGCGGCACAGGCGATTGGCATGACCGACCTGCGGGCGCTGCGCCGGATCATCCTGCCGCAAGCCATGCGGGTGGTGATCCCGCCGCTCGGCAACGAGTTCATCAGCATGATCAAGCTGACGTCGCTGGCCAGCGTGATCCAGTACGCCGAAGTGCTGCACAACGCCCAGAACATCTACTTCGCAAACTCACGGGTCATCGAACTCCTGATCGTCGCCGGCCTCTGGTATCTCGCGGTGGTGACGATCCTGACCCCGCTGCAGGTGTTGCTGGAACGCCGCTTCTCCCGCGGCCGATCGAGGGCCCGCTGACATGCGACCGATGGTTTCGCTGCAGCACATCGAAAAGCATTTCGACGCATTCCATGCCTTGAAGGGCGTCTCACTGGATGTCGGCGCGGGCGAAACCGTCTGCCTGATCGGCGCCTCGGGATCGGGCAAGACGACGCTGTTACGATGCATCAACCAGCTGGTGCAGCCCGACTCCGGCGCGGTGTGGATCGACGGCGAACTGATGGGCTACCGCATCGACGGCCAGCGCTTGCGCCCCCTCGACAAGCCGGCGATCGCACGCCAGCGGCTGAAGACCGGCATGGTGTTCCAGCGCTTCAATCTGTTTCCGCACATGACCGCGATCGAAAACGTGATCGAGGGACCGATCCAGGTTCAGCGGCGCGATCCCGGCGCGGCGACCGACGAGGCGCATGCGCTGCTCGCCCGCGTCGGTCTCGAATCCAAGGCCAGGTCTTATCCATCCGAGCTGTCGGGCGGCCAGCAGCAGCGCGTTGCGATCGCGCGGGCGCTGGCGATGCGGCCGCAGGTGATGCTGTTCGACGAACCCACCAGCGCGCTCGATCCCGAACTGGTCGGCGAAGTGCTGGCGGTGATGCGCGAACTGGCGACCAGCGGCATGACCATGATCGTCGTGACCCACGAGCTCGGCTTTGCCCGGGAGGTCGCCGACCGCGTGGTGTTCATGGATCACGGAACGATCGTGGAAACCGGTAGGGCGCGCGATTTGCTGGCCGCGCCCAAGGAAACACGGACCAAGGATTTTCTGGCGGCAGTTCTGGCCTGACACTGGGGGTGCGGCAAATGCGGAGGTGGGGCGACATGCGTGCAATTCTTTTGGTGGCTTGCCTGATGTATGCGGGGGCCGCGCAGGCCGGGCCGCCCGCGGAGATCATGGCCCGCGGCTCGGTGAAGGCCGCGGTGTCGCCCAACTACGCGCCGCTGGACTGGCGCGATCCGGCAACCGGCGAACTCACCGGCTTCGATCACGATCTCGGCAACGCGCTGGGCAAACAGCTGGGATTGACCATCGAATGGGTGCCCAGCACCTTCGAGCAGATGATCCCTTCGCTCGAGACCGGGCGCGTCGACGTGATCCTCTCGGCGATCACGGATCTGCCGAGCCGCCGCGGCACCATGACGTTCGTCAACTATTACCGCAGCGGGCCGCAGGCCTTCGTCCGGATCGACAGAGCGGCCGAATTTCCCAACAACGCGGCTCTCTGCGGCAAGACCATTGGCGCCAGCCGCAAGACCAATTATGCCAAGGAAGTCGCGACCTGGAGCCAGGCCAATTGCGTCGCCAATGGAAAGCCGGACATTATTTTCGCCGGCAATGACGGTCCGGCCGACAGCCGGCTGCAGCTCAAGCAGAACCGCATCGATGCCGGCCTCCAGGGCAACGAGACGCTGCACTACATGATGAAACTCGAACCGAATGCTTACGTTCTTGTCGGCGAGCCGCTCCGGCAACAACTGGCCGGGATCGCTTTCCCGAAGCGATCCGAAGCGCTGCGCGACGCCTTTGCCGATGCGCTGCGCACGCTGATCGCGGACGGGACCTATCACAAGCTGCTCGACAAGTATCAGCTCTCGACCAACGCCGTCAGCGAGGTGACGATCGATGCCGGACAATAACAATAATAACGCATGGGACGCGATCCCGTTGCGGCCGGCCAACGCCGCGGCTCCTGCACCGGTGTTTCCGTGGCCCGGCGGCAAGCAGGCCGCGATGTTCCTGTCATTCGATGTCGACGCGGAGAGCGCCTGGACCAGCAAGGATCCCGCTCATCACGCGCGCCTGGTGACCATGTCCTATGGCGGCTTCGAGGCCAGGGTCGGCGTGCCCAAGCTTCTGGAACTGCTGGCGCAGTGCGATCTGAAAGCGACCTTCTTCGTCACCGGCTGGTCGGCCGACGCGCATCCGGCGATGGCCGAGGCGATCCTGAAGGCCGGCCATGAGATCGGCCATCACGGCTACCATCATCTGATGCCAGATCCCGACGCACCGCTTCTGGTGGAGGAAATCGATCGTGGTTTCGAGGCCCTGAAGCGCCGCCTTGGCGTCGTACCCACAGGCTATCGCGCGCCCTTTGGCGAGAGCTGCGAGGCGCTGCGCCGGCTGCTGAAGGAGCGCGGCATCCGCTATTCCAGCTCATGGCGCGACGATGTCAGGCCGTATCGGCAGATCCTGGATGACGGCACGCCCGGCGTGGTCGAACTGCCGGTGACGGCGAGTTACGACGACTGGATGTTCGGGCTGTCCAATCGTTTCAGCCCGCGATCGATCTTCCCGAAGGAGCATGTGCTGTCGCTCTGGCGCGACGAGCTCGACGAAACCATCGACTGGGGCGCGATGGTCACGACGGTGCTGCATCCGCAGGTGAGCGGCCGCCCGATGCGGCTGCGGCTGCTGCGCGAATTTCTCGCTTACGCACAGAGCCGGCCTGAACTGTGGATCGCCACGGGCCAGCAGATCGCAACGCATTTCGAAGCCTGCGAGGCCGAGGCATGAGTGCGCGCAGCGACCGGCCAACCGCCACCACCCTGATCAAGAACGCGGACACCATCGTCGCATGGGATACCGAGACGAAAACCCATGTGTACCTGCGCAACGCCGACCTCGTATTCACCGGGTCGCGGATCAGTTTCGTCGGAGCGTCGTTCGACGGCACGGCCGAAACCACGATCGATGGCGGCGGCCTGATGGTGATGCCGGGCCTGGTCGACATCCACAGCCATCCGTCGACCGAGCCGATGAACAAGGGATTGATCGACGAACTCGGCAGCGCCGGCCTCTACAACTCCTCGCTTTACGAGTTCATGCCGATCTTCCGGTCCGACGCACAGGCCAAACCCGACTGCGCGCGGGTCGCCTATGGCGAGATGCTGCTCTCGGGTGTCACGACCGTTGCCGATCTCTCTTTGCCCTACGAGGGCTGGCGTGAGGTTGCCGCCGAAAGCGGCCTGCGGGTGTGCCTCGCGCCGATGTTCAAATCGGCGAGCTGGAAAACCACCAACGGCCATGTGGTCGACTACGATTGGGACGAGCCGGCCGGCCGCCGCGACATGGCGGCCGCCTTCGCTCTGCTGGACGATGTTGCGCGTCATTCCGAAGGCCGCCTCTCCGGCATGGTCATTCCGGCCCAGATCGATACCTGCAGTGCCGACCTGCTGCGCGAGTCCTTTGCGGAAGCGGTGCGGCGCGACCTGCCCTGGCAGACCCACGCTGCCCAGTCGGTGGTCGAGTTTCACGAGATGACGCGGCGCCACGGCAAGACGCCGATCGAATGGCTGCATGAACTGGGCGTGCTGTCGGACCGCTCCATCATCGGCCACGCCATTTTCCTCGACGATCACGCTTCCACCCGCTGGTCGAGCGACAGCGATCTGGACCGGCTTGCGGACAGCGGAACGTTCGTCGCGCATTGCCCGACGGTATTCGCCCGCCGCGGGATCACGCTGCGTCATCTCGGGCGTTATCTGAAACGCGGCGTGCGCGTCGGCATCGGCACCGACACCTATCCGCACGACATGCTGACCGAGATGCGGCTCGCCGCTTATCTCGCCCGCACCCAGGCGGTGACGCCGCGGGCGCTGAGCACCACCGACCTGTTCAATGCGGTGACCACCACCGGCGCCACGGCGCTGCGGTTACAGGACATCGGCCGCCTCGAGACCGGATGCCGGGCCGACCTGGTGCTGGTCGATCTCGACCATCCCATGCTGCAGCCGGTCCATGACTCGATTCGAAATCTGCTTTACGCGGGGGATTCACGGGTGATCCGCTCGGTCTATGTCGACGGCCGCCATGTGGTGGATCGCGGCCAGGTGCTGTCGTACGACTATCCCGCCGCCGCAACACGGCTGCGCGAAGCGCAACAGCGCATCGTCGGCCGTGCCACATCGCTGGACTGGGCGAGCCGTCCGGTCGAGACCATCGTCCCGCCGACTTACCAGACGCGGCAGAGCCACTGACCGCCGGAACCATGGAAAAAACTGCAAGCGCCCGCCCCGGGCGGGCGTCGGGATGATCATAGATCATGTGTTTGAATTTCTATCCGAACTGTTCGCAAATTTACTAAGTCGGTCGAGTGGATCCGCCGAGTCGCTCCGTGATGACCTGCTCGGTGATGACAAGAACGAGCTGTTGCGACATGGTCGGGTCAAGCCCGCTCTCGATGCAGCGGCGGACGAACCGCGTTCGCTGGCTGATGACTCTTTGTTCGTCGATCGAAAGTTGTCCCGTCTGTTTCTTGAGTGCACCGATTTGCCGAGAAAACACGAATCGTCGCTGCAGCAACGAAATTAATTCATCATCGATGCTGTCAATCGCCTGCTGCAACGCCGGAATGTCCATCGTCTTGTTACCCTGGGATCCGATTCCAGCCACGCGCGTGATCGCCAAAAGCTTCGCTGCCGTCGCTGGTGACAACAAGCGTATCCTCCAGCTTGATGAAACCACGCGTCGGGTGACGGACCGATGTTTCAACCGAAATCACCATCCCGGCTTCAAGCGGCAGCTGCGCATCGTCGGCGGGGTAAGGCAGCGGCCTTCCATGGGCCAGCCGCGGCGCCTCGTGATTCACCAGTCCGAGACCATGGACCGTGAAATCAATCAGGGAGCTATGTAAACTGGCTTTGACTGCCGCGTCGCCCGCCGCAATCAACTCCCTGCCCGCAATGCCGGCACGAACTGCACCGCGCGCGGCCTGCTGCACCTGATCAATCTCGGCGAGAATGTCCGCGAGTTCAGGATCGGGATCGCCGGCGACCCCCATACGGCAGAGATCACCGACATAACCCTTGAGGTTCGCACCGGAATCCAGCGACACGACATCGCCCGGCTGCAGCACCTGATCCGACGGCACCCGGTCGAAGCTCGCGCCGACCGCTATCTGGCAGAAGTTGAAATCGATACCGCGGGCGAACTGCTCGCGGCGCAGTTGCTCGACGATCTCGTGCTTGGTCATCCCGACCCGAACTGCGGCAAACGTCGCGACCATGGCATCGACCACTCCGTCGGACGCGCCGCGAACCAGCGCAAGCTCCTCCGGGGTCTTGATCGCACGCAGCAGTTCAAGCGTGCGATGGGCATCGATGATGGCCGCGCCCTCAAAACCCGCAGCCAGCGTATCCTTCGCATCTGCGGGTAGAAACCCGGCCTCAATCCCGATGCGTTCCGGCGGATGGCCAAGCTTGTTCAGATGCGCGATCGCAATCGCAATCGCGTCCATCGACCCCCAACCCTCCGGGGCGCAATAAGGCGTCCAGAGACAGCCTCGCTCGCGTGCCGCCTTTTCCATGACGCTGCCTATATAGAGCGCGTCCTCGGGGCGCGCCTTCGGATAGACCAGGATCGGCAGATAGCGGCTGGTTCCGATCGCCTCGATCGACTCAAAGAAGAAGCAGCGATAGCCCCCCAGCAAATACTGCACATTGTGCCGCGACGTTGCGAGGATGACGTCAAGTCCGGCGTCGTCCATCAATCGGTCGAGGCGGGTACAATCAAACTTCGGGAGCAAAATGTCTGTCACGGTTTCGTGTCGCATGGGTCAGGTCTCACAATGATGGAACAGACTGGCGCGGTTCGATCGCGGGTCAGGCGGCCTCGCGCAGGAAATCGATGACAATTCTCGCAACGAGATCGGGAACCTGGATCACGCCGACATGGCCGACGCCGTCGAGGGTCACGAGCCGGGCATCGGGGATGGTGTCGGCGAGCGCGGCGGTCGCCGCCGGCGGGATCATCCGATCCTCAGAGCCGGTGAGAAGCAGCACCGGTCTGGGGAAACGGGAGAGCTCCGCAGGCGCGGTCTGCGAGATCACGGCGCCGCGGCGGGTGCGCTTGTCCTCGCTGCGGCCGCCGGCGCGGAACATCTCGACAATCGACGGTCGCTGCCGGATGAACGCCGGCGGAAAGAACAACTCCGCGAGCTTCGGCGCATAGGCGGCTAGGTCCGCGCGGTAGGCAGCCATCTGCTTGATGCCTTCGGGATTGAATTCAACCGGGCTAATGCCAGCGCGCCAGGTGTTGCCAAGCACCAGACGGTCGACGCTGTCCGGATGCCGCGCGGCGAGCGACTGGGCAACGAGGCCGCCGAGCGAACTGCCATAGACATGCGCCCGTGGCAGCCCCAGGGCCGTGATAAAGGCTGCCGCGTCGTCGCCGAGATCGGCGAGCGTATAGGGCAGCGCTGGATTTTCCGTCTGCCCGCAATCACGCTGGTCGTAGGCATACACCGTGAAGTCTCCGATGAGACATTCAACCAGCGCGTCGAACATCGCATGGTCAGCCTCGTTGCCGTGCATCAGCACCAGTGGCGGACCGTTGCCGCGGCGCTGGAAGGCAACCGAGATGCCGTTGGCTCTGATCTGCTCCATCTCCGCACCTCACCCGAGCAACGTGGTCAGGGCACCGGCCAATTCCCTGGCCGGATCGACCGGCAGCCACGGCATGCGCCAGGCCACGTGACCATCGGGACGCACCAGCGCCACGCCGCGCGAACCGATGTGAATGCCGTCGCGTGGATCCGACCGTGGCAGCGCTTCAAGTCCGAGCGGAATGCCGGTCTTCTTCGACACCGTACGACCCGCCTCCAACCATTCGCCACCTTGTGGCCCGGTGACAACGACGAAATCCTGGTCGAACCAGTCCAGCGTCGACGTCTTGCGCGCGGGATCTAGCCACAGATGCGGGAAGCGCGCCCGGCCGGTCCGACGGCGTGTAGTAGCGCGGGTTGTGTGCTGGGGCGACGGTCCCGTCTCCGATCACGGCGCTGCCCTCGTAACTCAATCCCAGATTCTGGCCGATGCTGTGGGTGTGGTTGTCCATGTCGTCGACCCAGAACTGAATCCGATCCTGGTTTTTCGACCGCACCGCCTCCTCGATCGCGTCGAAGCGGTGGTGATTGCCGAGGCTGAAATTGGCATTGGACTGGGCGACCGTCCGCCGCTCCGATGAATAGGTGTCGAGCAGACGGTCCGAGGCCAGTCCCTTCAGCACAAAGGCAAGCTTCCAGGCCAGATTGTGGGCATCCTGCACCCCGGTGTTCATCCCGAATCCACCTGTGGGCGGAAAACGATGCGCGGCATCGCCGGCAATGAAGACACGACCTTTGCGGAAGGTTTCGGCGATCTGCATGCTGACGCGCCAGATCGAACGATTGATGACGCTGACATCGAGATCGGGCAACCCGACATGCCGCCGCGTCATCTCAGCGAATTCGCTGTCAGTCCAGGGGCGCTCGCGGTCATCCTTGGTGCCGCCAATCTTCATGACCGTCAGCCAGCGATCACGGCCGTTGGTATTCAGAATAGTGACACGCGGCTCGCCGGCGTGTTCAGGAACCAGGAAAAAACCTGCGGCATCCTGCGCAACGCCACCCAGGCTCGACAGATCGCCTTTCCAATAGTCGTTAGACATGACGGCGAGTGTCGCCGGTCCAATCATCTCGACGCCGGCCGCCCGGCGCATGGTGCTGGCCGCCCCGTCAGCGGCGATCAGATAGGTCGCGCGGCATTCCGTTTCCTCCCCGGTGTCCATCGAACGGGTGCGGACCAGGACTCCGTCATTCGTTTCCTCGAATGAGAGGACTTCGGTGTTGAACCAAATCCGGACGTTGCGGGCGCCTTGCAATTTCTTGAAGATTTCCTCTTCGATGGCGTCCTGTGCCACCACACTTTTCCATGCTGGCGTCTGCTCGCGGTTCGGCTCCGGGCGCGAACGCCCGTATTCATGACCCGCAACCGTCTGCATGATCGCAAAGGTATCGCTGTCGTTCTTCAGTCCGCGGTTGCGGATCGGCGCCTCGACGCCCCATTGCCGAAAGATTTCCATAGTGCGGACCCAGCAGCCCCGCGCTTTGGGGTGCTCCGTCGTGGCGGCGCTGCGTTCGGCAACAATGCAGCCGATGCCGAAACGATCGAGCAGCATTGCCATGGATAGCCCGACCGGACCGCCCCCGACGATCATCACCGACGTTTGCTGGATGTCCTTCATGGCAGTCGCTCCGCTTTTTGGCGCATGAGTCCGCGATCGGCGCCTCGTGCGCCGGCCTGGAGACTTTGCAGGTCTTGATGTTTGGAGTCTAAGACGCCTTAGAACCCGAGGAGTTAAATGCCTTGGAGCTTGAAAGTCTTAGAGCTCGAAAGTCTTGGCCTGGCGCACGATAGCCTCCCTGTCGAATGCGTTGATGTCGTCGATCATGTCGTTGGTGAACAGTTTGCGCGGGTCACCGATTTTGGCCGCAAGCTGCGGGTCGCTCACCGTCTCGCCGGTGATCGTGATCAGCGAATTCCAGTCCGTGATCGTGGTCGCGCCCATGCGCTGGTCCGGGTCGTTCGGGCGCGGCATCCATTTGTCCATCCGCTTGCTGAGCAGGAACATCATCTCGGCCCTCGCCTCCGCCTCGGATTTCGACTTCGGCCGGCTCTCGGGATACATTTCCCAATGCATATCGATGCACGGCGCGGGATTGGTCCGGGCGAAGATCGTCGATTTCGCGACCGCGCGCATGAAGCCGACCAGCTCCCGGCGTTTCTCGCTGACCATCTTCTTGCTGAAACCGAAATAGCCTGAGGGTGTCGCGGCAAACCCCGGCGTCAGCGGCACGTAACGCAGTTTGAAGCCGGCGAGCTCGACGCGAGCGCAGGCGGTGTCGAACGAGGCGATGGCGTCGACCTGACCGTGATGGAGGGCGGTGCCCGCGCCGCCGCCGTCGCCGACGGCGATGTAGTCCGTCCCGGCGTCGTCGAGGCCTAACTCCCGCAGCATGGTCTTGACCACGTAGCGTCCGATATCGCCCTGATTGCGCACGCCGATCCGTTTGCCGCGAAGGTCGGCGATCGTCTGATAGGGACTGTCGGGTTTGACCCCGATCGTGGAGGCGTTGCGTGGTAGCCAGCAATAGGCCGCGATCACCGGAAACGACGGATCCCTGGCAACTATGGGCAGAAAAATCCCCGGCGACAGCGACGCCAGCGTGGTTTCGCCGGTCGCTACCGATTGCATACCCTGCGACGGATTGGCGACGTTGACCAACTCGAAGTCGACGCCCTCGGCCTGGTAGAAGCCGAGCCGCGGATGACGTCCCGCGGACACGAAAATCTGTTGCGGATCGTTGATGCCGGCCGCGTTCGCAATCCGAAACAGCGTCGGCTGCTGTGATCGCGCTATGGTTGACGGCAGCGCTGCGGCCAGCGCCAGTCCCAATGCGGACTGTCCCAATCGTCGTCGGTCGATCATCTCGGTCTCCCCGGCGCTAGAGATTGATGGTGCGCTGTGTCTGCTGCTTCGGCTGCCAGTACAGCACCTTGTTTTGCAGTGCGCGAATAATCGCGCTCAGCGCAATGCCGATCAGAGACAGGATCACAAACACCGCAAAACTGCCGCCAACGTCCATGGCGCTATCGAGTTGCAGGATCAGCACGCCGAGGCCGGACTGAGCGCCAACGAACTCCCCGACGATGGCCCCGACCACGGCGAAGGCGGCAGCCATTTCGAGGCCGGCAAAAATGAACGGCAGCGCGGTCCAGAACTTCACCTTGGTGAAAATGTGCCAGCGGCTGGCGGAGAGCGAACGCAGCAGCTCAATGCGCTCGGGTTCGACCGCCTGAAATCCGGCAAGGCCGGTGATGAGCACCGGAAAGAATGTCAGCAACGCGACGATAGCGACCTTCGAGGCCAATCCGAAGCCGAGCCACAGCACGATGATCGGCGCCACCGCCACCTTCGGCAGGCTCTGGAACGCGACGATGAACGGCCGCAGCACGGCTTCCAGATTCTCGGTCTGGGAAATCGCCACGGCGAGCGCGAACCCGAGCCCACAGCCGACCAGATAGCCGAGCACGGTCTCGGTCATGGTAATGAAGCTGTGGTACCAAAAACCGTCGTGGGCGAACGGGCTGGTGGCCAGGCCGCGCCACAACGCAACAGCGATGTCGCTGACGGGCGGGATCAGCCAGCGCGGGACCTGGAAGATCCGCACCCCGCCCTCCCACAGCACAATGAACGCAACGAGCAGGATCAGCGACTGGATTCTGGGCGGGATCGCGCGGCCAGCTTTCGGCCGTGCCGTCATGTCCTCGGTCATCCCGCCCGCTCCCGAACTCATGGTCGTCATCTCGGACATCCCCTGCTCCACGATCAGGTGTCGGACCGCTCAGTCGAACGAGCCGGCGTGATTGAACAGTGTGCGAATTTCCTGCGTCCTGGCGCCGAACTCCGGCGCCGACGTCGACGCCATCGTCCGCGGACGCGGCAGGTCGACCGCAATCACTCGCTCCAGCGTCCCGGGTCTCGCGGTCATCACCAGCACCACGTCGCCGAGGAACACCGCTTCGGGAATCGAATGGGTGATCAGGATGATGGTCTTGCGGCTCTCGGCCCAGATGCGTTGCAGCTCCATATTCATCTGCTCGCGCGTCATGGCGTCGAGCGCGCCGAACGGTTCGTCCATCAACAGGATGCGCGGATCGTGCAGCAAGGCACGGGCGATCGACGCCCGCTGCTGCATCCCGCCGGAAAGCTCGCAAGGTAACCGATCCTCGAAGCCCTCGAGCCGCACCATCGCCAGCAACTCACGGGCGCGATGCCGCGCGGCAGTAATGTCGAGCCCGAGCACTTCGGCGGGCAGCATGACGTTGTCGAGGATGGTCCGCCACAGCAGCAGAATCGAACTTTGAAACACCACGCCGACGTCGCGGCGGGTGCCGCGCACCGGCTGATCATCCATGGTGACCGATCCGTCGGAATAATCGAGCAGGCCCGCCAGGATCCGCAGCAGCGTGCTCTTGCCACAGCCGCTCGGTCCGACGACTGAGACGAAGTCGCCCTCACGGATCGAGCAATTGATGTCGTTGAGCGCGATCAGTTCGCTCGCCGTGCCCCGACCGAACGTTTTGCGCAGCCGGCTGATCCGGATGACATCCTTCGGAGCTGTGCCTTGCAGGGCTTCGATCACATCAGCCTCCGGCTGCGGCAGTTGCCCACCCCAAAGCCGGTGTGCTGCCTCATTACGCAGGGATTGAGTTGTTTTAAATTAGTGATCGCGAATTTTTAATAGTTTCGCGAAAGTGTCAATAGGAATCTTTTTAACGGGTTATCTCGGCCTTCATTGTCCGGCAGCTGGGCTTCCCTTATCCAAGTCCATATATTCGCGATCACAAATGAGATAAATTGCGCCGAATCTCGTTCTCAAAGGCCTCCGAGCCGTCTCAGGTGCCCCATGCCACGCCCGCCCAAGTCCGATCCCGCCCCCGGAGAAGTGAAGGCCGCAAACAGCCGGACTCCGGATGCACACAGGCCGGAGGGATTTGCGGACATGACCGTCCAGGCCGAGTCGAACGACACCACCGAGAATTTCACTACCGTCGCGCAGCGAACTTACGACCTGCTCCGCGACGCCCTGCTGAATGGCGAGTTCCTACCGGGACAGAGCATCAGTCTGCGCAGCACGGCGGAAGCCTTCGGCATCAGCCAGATGCCGGTTCGTCAGGCGCTGAGCCGGCTGCAGGCCGAAGGCATTCTCGTGATGCACGAGAACCGAACCGTGACCGTGCCCGAAGTGACACCAGCGCAGATCGTCGAGTACCGCGATATCCGCATTGCCCTTGAAGGCCTCGCCGCCGAGCTCGCCTCGCAACATGCATCAACGCGCGAGATCGAAGAGCTCAAAGGCCATTTCGAGGCGATGAAGCAGGCGCTGCGGTCGGACGACATCCGGAGCTATATCGCCCTGAATCTAAAATTCCACATGTGCATCTATCGCGCCAGCAGTTCTAAAACGCTGCTGGCCATGATCGAAACCATGTGGGCGAAGATCTCCGCCTATAGCCGCTGGGCCGCGATAGGCGATGCCGTCGGCACACTGACCAACCATGCGCGAGCGCTGGACGGAATCATACGGCGTGATGCCATCATGGCCCGCACCGCCATTGTGCAGGACTGCTGCGATACTTGTGAAATCCAACTGCGACTGTTCGTGGAGCACCAGCGAGACTTCGCTAGAGCTGCCTCGCAAGACATCTTACCCGCGCACGACCGCGCGAAGCGGGAACCGAAAAGTGGTTCCTTGGGCAACTTGATCAGCTCCAAACGCAGAGGCCGTCCGCGCAAACTGACTGCTTGATTAGCGATCAGTCGAAGGCTGAGTCCGAGGCCCCGATCGCCGCTCTGGTCGGGCAGCTTCCTTAAATATCAAAAGCCTTGAGTTGCTCGCGCCTGGCTGCGTGAGACAAATACGTTGCGCACGCAGGCTTGGGCACTGCTGGTCCGCATCACCTCTTGCGACCATGCCTGTCGGTTAGATTTTGTGCAGCTCCAGCGAGGCCGGATGGAACACATCTTCCGGCGTGAGCAGCCGGGCCGACAGCCCCTCGGCGTGGTGACGCTGGAGGAATCGAGTCAGCACTCTGCGGTTTGGTTCCAATCCGTAGGCCCAGAAGTCCTCACCCATCAGGAGGCGCGCCGCCCGCAGTTGCTCCTCGACAAAAGGCAGCGTCACCTTGGCGGCAGATGTATCGCCCAACTTCGAGAGCGCGATTGTCTTGGCGCGTTCGAACGCCTTGAACACCGCGACCGGCAGCCAGGGATGCTGATCGGCAAGCGAACGGCGGATCCCCAGCGTGTGCATGATGGGAAAAAGGCCGGTCCGCCGATACCAGTCCGCCGCCATCTGCTGCGGATCGGCAAACAGATAGCCGACATCGGGATGGCCGCGCTCGAAACAGGACGGAGCCCGCGGCCCGATCACGGCATCCAGCTGGCCGCTTGCCAGTAGCGCCGAAATGGTGTCGTCAGGGCCAACATCCTCGACAACAACGCCAGCGGGAAGATTGAGACCGATCTTCTCGACCCGTCCCGGCTGCTCATAACCGCCTCGAACCCAGGTGACGTCCGCCGGACGGATTCCGTAATCTTCCTCCAGAATCATGCGGACCCAGATATTGGCCGTGAGTTGATATTCCGGCACCCCGACGCGGCGGCCCTTGAGGTCGGCCGGGGATTTTATGCGGTCGGTGCGGACATAGATCGAGGTGTGCCGGAAAGCGCGGGACGGGAAAACCGGCACCGCAATGTAGGGACTGGTTCCCGTGGCGATTTGGATGCTGTAGCTGCTGAGCGACAATTCGCAGATGTCAAAATCCTCATGCCTGAACGCGCGAAAGAAGATTTCCTCCGGCTCCAGCAGCATGATTTGCGGATCGACACCGTCGATCTGCACCAGGCCGTCCACCAGCGGGCGCATGCGGTCATAGTCGCCGACGGCGACCGAAAGTTGCAGCTTGCTCATGAGCATCCCATCGACGGAGCGATACGAAGACAAACAACGTGATGCATCAGTGCGATCTCATTCGGTTGGTTTGGTCGGATACTGAACCAGCGTCGCGAGCTGCTCCCGGCTCAACGGCGCGGTCAGGAGCTTGAACGCGACCGCGTCGCTCATCGCAGCATCGATGCCGGCAAGCCGGTCGAGCCGCAGGCTCTCCTTCGGATAAAAATCGTCGCGCATGCGCTGCGCGATCGCTATGGGGATTTCAACCCATTTGGCATAGGCTGCAACCGCGGCGGGGTCCGAATACATCCAGTCGAGTGTTTCGGCATATGCCGCCAGGAAACGACCGACGGCGCCCTTCTTCTCCGCGAGAACGCGCGTGCTGGTGATCATCACGCGCACGGTTTGATTGCGAAACGACGGCAGATCGCTGCCGCGCGCGACGATGCGGATCTTGCCCTCCTCGATCGCCTGGAGGCCGAAGGGCGGTGATGACCAACCAACATCGACCTGGCCCGACATCACCTGAGTGAAGGTCGAAGACGGATTTCCGGTCGCGACGAGTGTGGCCTGGATTCCGAGATTTCTGAGCAGCGCCAGCGCCATGATGTTGGTGGACGTCCCGCTGGTCGAATAGGCGACGCTGTGCCCGCCGGCATCCTTCATCGCGTTGATCGCCGAGCGCGCCGGGACGTACCAGAACTCGGCTGCGCCAGTCGCCGAGTTGGCAATCATGCGGACCGGCGCGCCTTTGGAAAAGGCTGCCATGACGCCGGACGTCCCGACGCCAAGACCGATGTCGACGCTGCCCGACAGCACGGCCTGCAACGTCTCGCCACCCCCCTGGGTGTAAAGGATCTGGAGATTCAAACCATGTTTTCTAAAAATGCCGGCCTCCTGCCCGAGATGCGGCGGGGAATTTTCCCAATTGCCGCGCTGACCAATGGCAAGGGTCAGCGTCTCGGCGGCCGCCGGTGCAACAGGGCCGGCGGTCATACCCAACATCAGCCCTATTGCCAGCAGCAGCTTACCCATGACGCCTCCTTTCTAAACGAACTCAATTGCCGTTGCCTGCTCCGACGATGATCTGCCGGCCATTTATTGTGGTGGTGGAATCTGGATCAAGGTCTTGAGCTGCTCGGAGGTCATTGGCTGCGACAGGTTCTTGAAAGCGACGGCGTCGGCCGTCAACAGATCGAGGCCCGACATCCGGTCGGGATCGAGCAGGCTTTTCGGAAAGAACTCGTCGCGGACCCGGCGCGCGGTATCGATGCTGATCTGGGCGAAATCGGCATAGGACCGCAGCGCGTCGTCGCTCGCATACATCCAGTCGACCGTCTCGCGATAGGCTGTCATGAAGCGGGTGATGGCCTCCTTCTGCTTGCCCACCACCGACGCATTGGCGATCAGACACCGGATCGACTCCTGGCGGATCGAAGACAGATCGTTGGCGCGCCCAACGATGCGAATCTTGCCCTGATCGAGGGCCTCGAAAGCGAAGGGCGGCGACGACCATCCGACTGCAACCTGTCCCGACATCACGGCAGTGAAAGTGGCGGGCGGGCCACCGGTCGCCACCAGATCCGCGTTGAGTTTGTATTCCTTGACGAAGCCGATCACGACGCTGTTGGTGGAAGAACCATTCGTCGAAAAAGCGATCGTCGTTCCTGCCCCCGCATCCTGAATTGTCTGCATCCTGGAGTCGGCCCGGACATACCAGAAGTCGGCCGCGCCGGTGGCCTGCGCACCGATGATGCGGACCGGCGCTCCCTTGGCGAAGGCGCCCAGCACGCCCAGCGTTCCGGCCGCGACGCCGATCTCGACGCTGCCGGAGATCACGGCCTGCATGGTCTCGCCGCCCCCCTGGGTGTAGAGCAGATCGAGATCGAGCCCACGCTTTCGGAAGATGCCTGCGCGCTGGCCGAGTTCGGCAACAGACGTATCCCAGTTGCCACGCTGGCCGATGGCCAGTTTCAGCTTCGTTTCCGCAGACTCCGCAGCCGTGAAACTCATGGCCATCACGACGGCGATCACACCGGCCACGATGCGGCTCATGTCGACCTCACCTTGGTTGATCTGCTCCGACGTAACGGCCCGCCGACCGCGCCGGCGCCGGTCAGCAGCGCGTTGACAGCAATCACGATGGTGAAGATCGCGATCATCAGAGCGTACAGCGCCGGCATGTCGAAACGCTGGTAGTGCTGCATGATGAGGAAGCCGAGCCCCTGGTTCGAGAGCTTCGTCTCCGCCAGCAGCACGCCGATGATGGCAATGCCCAGACCCAACCTCAGGCCGTTGATGACGGATTCCCGCATTGCCGGCAGATAGATCTTGGTCACTATTTGCAGAGTGCCGGCGCGGAAGGTTCGGCCGACGCGGATCAGGACGGGGTTGATGGCTCGCATCGCCGCGGCGGTGCTGAGGGCGACCGGGAAGAAGCAGGAAAGCGCTCCCATCGCGACCTTGGAGCCCGGTCCGACGCCGAACCACATGATCATGACCGGAAAAAAGATGATCTTCGGTGTCGGGCCGAGCCAGTAGAGATAGTGCTCGAAGGCACTGCTGAGCAGGCGGTTGCCACCCAGCAAGATACCGACGGCAAGGCCGGCGACGCCGCCCACAAGCAGGGCCAGACCTGCCTCCATGGCGGTGACACGCAGATTGCCGTAGAACTCCGCGCTCGCCACCAGCCGAGCGAGCGCGCTTCCGATCGCCCAGAGGCTCGGGACCACGTCGCGATACAGCAGTCCGGATTGCGCCAGCATTTGCCACAGCACCAGACCGGTCACGATGATGGCGATGCGCAGCGCGAGAACGGAATTGCCGCCTTGCGCGAGGCCAGTTACGAGCCGGGTCGCAGCCATCGCTCGATCCTTTCCAGGGAGGCGAAGAAGCAGACGCTGACGAGCACCACGAAAGCGATCGCGGCATAGGTACCGGCCAGATCGTAACGCTCGGCCAATACATTGATCAGAGGACCGAGGCCGCCGAAATTGATCAGGAACTCGACACCGACAACATTGATCAGGGCAAACATCAGGCCGAGCCGGATACCGACAAAAATGCTCGGCAGCGCTGCAGGCAGCTTGATCTTCAGGAACTGCTGGCGCGCATCGAGACTGAAGCTGCGACCGACATCGATCAAGACAGGCGGGACCGCGCGCAGCCCCTCCAGCGTCTTGAGAATGACGGGCGGCAGTCCGGCAAGCGCACCGATCATCACGATGGTCCAGGCGCTCCGCCCGAAGATGACGAGGAAGAGCGGATAGATCAGCACGATCGGCGCTGCCGCGAACGCCGCAATCCAGTTTTCGGTCGCTCGCCGAAGCAGTTCCAGACGATCCAGCAGAATGCCGACAGATATGCCGACGGCGGCCAGGATGAGACCCGCCCCAAAAGCCTCGCCGGCGGTCACCAGAAAGCGGCGAAACACCCCCTCCTCAACCACGATGCGCTCAAACGCGAGCAGGACGTCGGACGGCAGCGGGACGACAAACGGACTGACGAGGTCGACCCGGATCAGAATTTCGAGCACGACGACGGCGGCGACGAGTGCACCGAATCCAAGTATCGCGGCTCCCCAGCGTTGACTTGACGTCGCCGCGCGTGACATGGCTCAGCCCCGCGCCCGCGAGGCGCGCTCGGTCTCGATCATGCCCCGACTTGCCTCGTCGCGCAGATCGCTCCAGATCTCCGCAACATAGCGGCCGAACATGTCGCTGCCGACGATCTCGGAGGTTCGCGGCCGTGGCAGATCGATATCGACGATCCGCTTGGTGCGCCCCGGCCGATAGGTCATCACCACGATGCGGTCGGACAGTTGCACCGCCTCGGCAATATTGTGGGTGATGAGCACGATCGTCTGCTTCAGCGCCTGCTGGATCTCGAGCACCTTGTCGCCCAGCAGGAGACGGGTCTGTTCGTCGAGCGCCGCGAACGGTTCATCCATCAGCAGGATCTTGGGTTCGAAGGCCAGCGTGCGCGCGATCGCCACGCGCTGCCGCATCCCCCCGGACAGTTCTGCCGGGTAGCGCCGTTCGAAACCGTCGAGCCCGACCAGCGAAATGAAATGGCGCGCCCGCTCCAGCCTCTCCGCCTTCGGCAAGCCGCGGATCTCCAGCGGAAAGGCGACATTGTCGACGACCGTCCGCCAAGGAAAGGTCGATTCCTCCTGGAACACCATGCCGATCGCCGGATGCGGCCCGGAGACCAGTTCGCCGGCGACCCGGATGCGCCCCTCCGTCGGAGCCAGCAGGCCGCCGATGACGCTGAACAACGTGGACTTGCCGCAGCCGGACGGCCCGATGACGGTCAGGAATTCGCCGGGCGCGACATCGAGCGACATATGATCGACGGCGACGATCGGCCCGTCCGGCGTCATGAAGCTCTGGACCACGTCGTCGACCACAAGAACCGGCGCCTGGAGGGGCGCCGCCGCCGACAGGGATTTGGCGGACTGAGATTGGGCGGACATGGCGAGGGCCTGAATCGTCGCGCTCATTCCTTGGTCTCCCGGATCTTGGTCTCCCGCGTGAGAGCGCTCGCCATGGCCGGCGTGTAGCCGGGTTCGACCCGCACATCGACCACCGCGACCCCGCCGGCCTCGACCACCGCAATCGCGCGGCGATAGGCCTGGTCCAACTCTGCGCGGGCCGTCACCGGGCCAAACCCTTCGGCGCCCTGCGCGCGCGCCATCCCGGCGAGATCGATCTCCGGATCGGTCATGCGCTGTCCGATCCATTTGTTCTCCACCGGGCGCCCGCGCGCCCGTGCCACCCGCTCCTGATGCACCTCATCGTTGAAGAAGGAACGGTTGTTGGCGACAACGAGGAGCAGCGGCAGCTTGTAGTGCACCGCGGTCCACAGCGCGGTCACGCCCATCAGGAAGTCGCCATCGCCGCAGATCGAGACCGGCAGCCGGCCGCTGCCCCTCAGCGCAAGTGCTGCGCCAACCGAGATGCCCGGCCCGGCACCGATGCCTCCGCCGCCGTCGGAACCGATGAAATCGAGCGGATGGCGGAACGGCCAGAACGCTCCGTCCCAGGACAGTGGCAGGTGCAGCAGCGACACCAGCCTTCCGGCGAGCGCCGCCCTGAGCCGGACGGCCAGATCGGAGACCAAAAGCGGTCCCGCGGCATCAGCCGATTCCAGCCCCGACTCCGGCGACGTCACGACGGCCGTCTCCACGGCACCGCTCGCGACGGCGAGTGCACGGCAGAGCGCCGACACCAGCGCATCCGGATCGGCAGCGATCAACTGATCGACCGGCGCGAGTGCCTGATGGTCCATGCTCCAACCGTTATGCAGATGGTGATCGAGCGACACATGGATCACCTGCGCCGCCGGCCTGGACGGCAGCACGCCGTTGAGAGCGATCCAATCAAGGCTGAGCACGACATCGGCCTGCTCCAGCGCAGCATGGGCTGGAGGCAGGGGGAATACGCCGGGTGGCGCGAGCGAGAGCCGATGATCGGTTGGAAAGCCGGCGCCCACTTTAAGGTCGGTGAGCACACGCGCGCCGACCGCTTCCGCAAGCGCGATGCGCTCCGCCCATCCGCGCTCCGAGCGAGAGACGCGGCCAACCAGAATCAGCGGCCGCTTCGCTGCACGGAGCATGGCGGCAACGCGGTCGACATCTTCTGCGGCCGGCCGCTGCTCGATCTTCGGTGCGAGACGCCTGGGGTCAAGCGGCGGCAGCGGAGCGGCGAGCGGCGCCTCCTGCATCCAGGCATCAAGATTGACGTAGACCGGCCCCGCGGGAAGCGTTTCGGCGATCCATGTCGCGCGGATCAGCGCCTCGCGAGCGGCACCGGGGGATGCCGGCTGGTCATCCCATTTGATGTAATTGCGGACAATCGCGCCCTGGTCCCGCGCGGTGTGGATCCAGTCGATCCAGGGGCGCCGCTTCTCGGCATCGAGCGGGCCGGTCGCACCGATCACGAGCACCGGCATGCGATCGCACCAAGCGTTGAAGATGGCCATGGTGGCGTGGAACAGGCCGACATTGGAATGGACCGCGACGGCCATCGCCTTGCCTGTAACCTTGGCATAGCCCTGCGCGATCGCGACCGCGTGCTCCTCATGGAGGCAGAGCAGCATCTGCGGCCGGTCGTTGCCGAGATGATTGACCAGGCTGTCGTGCAAGCCACGGAAGCTCGCGCCGGGATTGAGCGCGATATAGGGAATGTCCAGCGACCTCAGGGTTTCGGCCACGATGTCGCTGCCAAAGGCAGCTGTTTCGGCGCGGCCCATCGGGGTTTCCATCGCCGCCCCACCCGCTCGAACATTATCGTGCCCATCCCGCCCTGGAGCGTTGGCGGAACTCTGCTGCGGTCCGTGGTTTGCCATTCCTGTTCACCCCGCCGCCGTACCGGCCTGGCGAGGCCATCGGTCCCCATCGCGCGGTACCCTGTGCAGCCAGTAGTCCCAGGCGCGCTGCAAAACCACATCCTGAAGGTTGACTTCACTGGCAAGCCGGATCTCGCCTGCCGTCAGCGGTGTCACGCTGCCGAGCCGCAATGAGGCTCCGAGGACTTCTGCGTTGCGACAAAAATGGATCGCGCGAAAGACCACCTCGCGCAGCGTCCGGCCGGCGACCACGGCCCCATGGTTGGCCATCAGGACGGACCAGTTGGAGCCCATCGCCTTGGCGAGCGAGGCCCCCTCCTCCGCCGTCGAGACCAGCATGTTGGTATCGCCGAAACTATCCTGCCCGCTCCAGAACGGGACCTTCGCACCCATGGTGGCGCCGAGATGTGTCACCGGCACAATCTCCATACCAGTGACACAGAACGGCATGATCGGCGGAGCGTGGAAATGGCAGACCGCACTGACGTCGGGACGGAGCTGGTAAAGAGCGCCGTGGATCACCCGCTCCATATAAAACGGCCCGGATTCGGGCTCCATTGGAGTCGAATCAAGGGTGAAGCTGCGGATGTCCGCATCCGCCACGATTTCGGGGCTGCGGGACCGGGACAGCAGATAGCGGCCGGCATCGGCCGGATTGCGAACACTGACATGGCCGAACGCGTCCAGCACCCCTTCATGGGCCAGGATGTGGTTCGCGGCGACCAGTTCGCGACGCACTGCGTCCGATTGGGTCATTGTTGCCTCCCCGGCTCGATCGGCGGTTTTCTTGACCGCAAGCAAAGCGCACCGTTGGCCGCCTGTCCAAGGCATGTTTCTGCTCAGCCAGACCGAATTGGTTTGGCTGATGTCGACCGGATGCCGAGTGGAAACCGCAAAAGCATTCCCGCGATCGTTTCCATCCGGGTCATTGGTTCATCACTTCAAACGTCTAAGCGGCGGAGTGCCACTCCGCCAGTTCCGGGATCTCGATCAAGAGACTCCGCAACAGACCCTTGATGATGGTCAGAACCCGGCGCTCATCCTTCGTCAGCGTCCTGCCGGACGGCCAAACCACGAACAGCTCCCTCACGATCGGCGGATCGATAATGGGACGGGCGACCAGGGATTTGGCAGCGAGTTCCTTGGCGATTGTTCCGTAAGGCAGCACCCCGCAGGCCATGCCACGGGCGATCACATCCTTCATCGCCTGCGATGACTGCACCTGATAGATGATGTTCAGGGGCAGGCTGTTGCGGTGTAACGTTTCTTCCACACGCTGGCGAACCAGATCGCCCTCGCCCGGCATGACATATTCCGCCATGGCGAGATCGCGGAACGGCAGCGGCCCTGGCCGATCGAACTCCGAGCCCGGACAGCACACAAAAAACAGCGCTTCCCGCAGCAGCGGCTCGCGCGCCAGCGGGTGATCGGCGGGAATGCTGTAGGCCAGTGCAAGGTCGAGCTGACCGCGGTCGACCCGTTCGATCAAACTATGGCTGAATTCCTCGAGGATCTGCACCTTGACGTGCGGCGCCTCTTTGGGAAGCGCGCCAAGCAGCCGGCTCGTCAGCAGATTGGTCAGACTCGGCGTCATGCCGAGCATGATGGAGCGCTTCGCGGCGGTGCCCACATCGCGCAGCTTCCGCCGTAGCTCTCGCACCCGGTTCAGGATGACCCGCGCGTCTTCCAGCAGGATTTCGCCCGCATCCGTGGTGACGGTTCCCCTTGGTGTCCGGACCAGGAGCTGCATGCCGAGTTCGTCCTCGAGGCTCTTGATCTGCAACCCCAGGGCCGGCTGGGCGACACCGAGTAGCTCGGCCGCCTTGGTGAGGCTGCCCGCCTCGCAGACCCGCACGAAATACTCCAGCTGCCGCATGCGCACCGCATGTCCTCCCTGGGTGAAACCTTCGGCATCCGCCCGGTATCAGTCAAACCAATTCGGTCTGGCTGAAAAGAAACATGTCTTGGACAGGCCAGCAACCGTGCGCTTTGCTCGCGGTCAAGAAACGGCCAATCGAGCCGACAATCACAGGGGGACACGCAATGACCCAGTCGGGTGCGCTGCGAATTGACGGCCGCGGATTGCATGCCGGCCCAGGACGGATGCCCGGCGCGGTCGCGCCATGTCGGCATCCGCATATTCCGCCAATCGAATCAAACGTCGACGTTCGCGACGAACACGAGAGCATTGGTCTCGACTCCCGCGTGTGCTTTGCACAACGGAACCGGGACGCTTCCTGAAGGGCAAACCTGGAGGTTTCCATGAGTGTTCTTAAGTCGCTCACGCTCGGCTCTGCGGCAGGTCTTGTCGCCCTGGCCGGTGCACAAGCCGCCGATCTCCCCGTAAAGACCAAAGCAATCGAGTACGTCAAGATCTGCAATCTCTATGGTGCCGGCTTCTACTTCATCCCGGGCACTGACACCTGCCTTCGGATCGGTGGAGCAATCCGCATCGATACCGCCTTCAACGGCGCCGTCTACGACGCGCCGTTCTGGCTGGGTGGCGCAAACGGTGCCGGCTCGTTCAACCGCAACTACTTCTCGACGCGCGAGCGCGTCAACCTGTTCGTCGATACACGCACCGCCACCGACTACGGCCTTCTGCGCACCTACGCCAACCTGCAACTGGACTTCACCCAGGGCCGGGACAATATCGCCGGCGGCTTCGGCGCAACCGACTTTGCATTCATCCAGTTCGCCGGATTCACCTTCGGCAAGGCCGTCTCGATGTTCGACCCGCAGTGGGCGCTGGGCAAGCCGTTTATCTCGAACGGCTTCATGACCGGTTCGAACAACACAACCGGCATTCCGATGCTGGCTTACACCGCAACACTCGGCAACGGCCTGTCGGCGACGATCTCGCTGGAAGACGCGCAGCCCTATCGCTCGGCTGGCGTCATCAACACCGCAGTGACGTTTCTTGGTCCGTTCGGATCCAACGGCACCAGCGGCCCGACCTATGGCACGGTCGCGAACAGCTTTGTCGGCAACGCGCAGGGCGGCGACCATGTTCCGGACATTGTCGGCAATCTGCGCATCGACCAGGCCTGGGGATCGGCGCACATCGCAGCCGCCGCCCACGAAGTCCACGGGACATATTATACCGCCGCCAACAGCGATACGGGCCACCCATCGTCCACCTGGGGCTACGCGATCAGCGGCGCTTTCGAGCTGAAGAACCTGCCGACAGGCACCGGTGACAGCTTGAAAGTCGAAGCCAGCTTCGCCAATGGCGCGGCCAAATATGTCTTCGGCGGCACCATCGACCAACTCGGCGCCGGCCGTTTCGCCATCGCCAACGGCAACGGCATCGCATTCGGCTACATCCTTGACGGCGTGTATACCGGCACCAATGCCGCGAATGGAACCGGCATCTCAAAGACCGATGCGTGGGAGGTGAGCGCCTACTATGAGCATTATTGGAACCCGGCCTGGCGGACCTCGGTATTCGGCTCGTACAGTCAGATCTCCTATGGCAGCGGTGCGAACGCTGCTCTGCTTGCCGCATTCAACGCGCCGGTCCCGCCCCCCAACAGCGTTGCAGCCGGCTCCGCGCTCGCCGGCACGTTTTCGCTCGGCTTCGCTCAAATCGGCACGCGAACGGCCTGGAGTCCGGTCAGGAATCTGACGCTGTCGGCCGAATTCACCTACACCCGTCTCGACCAGAACCTGAGCGGCACGGTGAATGTCACAGGCGTGCCCGGTTATGCAGGCGCCACCACATTCAATGTCAGAGATCAGAACCGATACAACGGCGCTGTCCAGGCCCTGCGCAGTTTCTGATGACAGCGGCATCTCGAAAAGCCTTCGGCACTGTTCTGCCGGAGGCTTTGTCTTGGCCGGCAGCGGCGCTGCCGCGCGGAGGACGGTTCACATGCTGGCCCGACATGCCATCGAAGGCGGCGGTCGCTGACTCGGACTGACGAAAACATGATACCGATCGTATCTCGCACGATTGGAAATTGAAGGAATGGATCATGGCACGTGTCACGACACATGAGCGCATGCTGATCGGCGGAGAACTCGTGGTCAGCGAAAGCGGCCTGTGGGACGATTCGATCAATCCGGCTACCGAGGAGGTGATCGGCCGTGTTCCCTCTGCAACGGCCGAGGACGTCGCACGGGCCGCTGCCGCCGCCGAAGCCGCGTGGCCGGCCTGGTCGGCCATGCCAGTGAGCGAGCGCGCGGAGCAGTTGCGTGAATTCGGACGGCGGCTGCTGGCGCGCGCTGAGGAAATCCTGCACGTCGAAGTCGCGGATACCGGCAACACCATCACGCCGATGCGCGGCGACGTTCGCATGGCCGTCGAAAGCCTGAATTACTATGCCGGCCTCGCGCACGAGGTGAAGGGCGAGACCTTTCCCGCCACGCCGGACAAGATCCATTTCACGTTGCGCGAACCCTATGGTGTCGTCGCCCGCATCGTGCCGTTCAACCATCCGCTGATGTTCGCCGTGGCGCGAACCGCGGCCGCGCTGGCGTCGGGCAACGCGGTGATCGTCAAGCCGCCCGAAACCAGTCCGCTCTCGGCCATGGTGCTGGCCGATATCGCGCGCGACGCGCTTCCGGCCGGCATCTTCAACATCATAACCGGACCCGGACGGACGGCGGGTGACGCCCTTGTCAGGCACCCTGCGATCAAACGGATCGCCTTCATCGGATCGACCGTCACCGGCCGCGCCATCCAGCGATCCGCGGCCGACGCCGGGGTCAAGCATGTGACCCTCGAACTCGGCGGCAAGAACCCGATGATCGTCTTCCCCGACGCGGACGTGGACGCCGTCGCAAAGGCGGCGGTCGGAGGCATGAATTTCACGTGGCAGGGGCAGTCGTGCGGTTCAACCAGCCGGCTGCTCTTGCACGAGGATATCCATGACGCGGTGGTCGAGCGTGTCGCGGCCCGCGTGGCCGACCTGCGCGTGGGTGATCCGTCCAGGGCGGATACTGATATGGGCCCGATCAATTCGGCCGACCAGCTCCGCAAAGTGGTCGGCTTCATCGAGGATGGACGGCGGGAGGGTGCCCGTCTGCTCGCCGGCGGCGAACCGCCGGCCGGCGCCGAATTCCAGCGCGGCTTCTGGGTCCGGCCGACGGTGTTCGCCGACGTTCGGCCGCAGATGCGCTTGTGGCGTGAAGAGGTTTTCGGGCCGATCCTGTCCGTCGGCCGCTGGCGCAGTCTCGAGGAGGCGATCACCCTCGCGAACAGCACGGAATTCGGCCTGACCGCGGCGATCTGGACCAACGATATCAAGAACGCTCTCAACACCGCAAAACGCGTGCGATCCGGTCACATCTGGATCAACGGCTTCGGCTCGCATTATCTCGGCGTGCCGTTCGGCGGCATGAAGAACAGCGGGATCGGACGGGAGGAAGGCATCGAGGAACTGCTCAGCTACACGGAAACGAAGACGATCAACGTAATCCTATAGAGTCTGCCTCAACCGGGGTTGCATCATGCCATCACGCGAGGTCCGGACAAAGCTCCGTGCCAGCGCCGGGCCCGTCGCCGCAGCAAATATGACCAAGCGCCAAGAAACTGCATAAACTGGTGCCGGCTGAGGAAATTGAACCCCCGACCTTCCGCTTATAGAACGCGCGCGACTATTTCGACACCTCCGCTCTGTCGCGCCTGATAATATAGCTGTCCATGATCCAGCCATGCCTTTCGCGCGCTTGCTGCCGTGTGGCCACGATGTGAGGGCCGACCTCGGCCAGCGCCCCGGATACGATGACCTGGTCGGGCATACCGAGATAAGCGCCCCACCAGATCTGCAGCCCATCCGGCTCGAGCGACTGGAAGGCCATACCACCATCGAGCATCACCACCACGGTGTCCGTCCCCGACGGCCAACCGTCTTCGCGCAGCCGTCGCCCCGTCGTCACCAGGAACGGCTCGCCGATCTCGTTCAGCGGCAGCGCATGCGCCGCGCATAACGCCTGGATCGAGGTGATGCCCGGGATCACCTCGATGCTTGGTGCCGGATCGAGCCGTCGCGCGATCCGCAGGCTTGAATCGAACAGGGACGGATCGCCCCAGATCAGCAGAGCCGCGCGCCCCTCACCTCCGAGATGGCGTGCGATTTCCCGCGACCAGGTTGCGGCCACGGCGTCGTGCCATTCATCAACGCCCTTGCGGTAGTCATCCTGGCCGGCGTCACGCACGGGCAGATCGAACTCGATGATGCGCGTGCGGCTGTTCGTGAGCACCTGCGCACAGATCGACCGGCGCAGCTCAGCGAGATCGGACTTGAGGGCGCCCTTGCGCGGAATCAGGATGAGATCGGCCGCATTGATGGCGCGAACAGCCGCGCGCGTCAGTTGCTCGGGGTCGCCGCAACCAATGCCGATCAGGGACAGCGCCAGCGTCACGGCGTTTCTCCCGCCAATGCGCCGAACAAAATGACGGCCGCTGTCGCTGCGGGGCCGCTTTGTGCCAGCCGTTCGGCGAGTGCCGCAACCGTGGTCCGGACAAGCCTTTCCTCGACATGACCGAGAGATTCGGCGAGCAGCGCCGGCGTATCGGGGGCCAAACCATGGGCGATCAGTTTCGCGGCAAGGGCCGGGAACGTTCGCTGACCCATATAGACGACGGTCGTCGATTCCGGATCGGCCAGCGCGGACCAATTGAGATTGGTCGGCAACTGCCCGGTCACGTCGGCGCCAGTCACGAACTGGACACGGCGCGATGTGTATCGTCGGGTCAGCGGGATGCCCGCCTGCGCTGCGGCAGCACACGCCGAAGTAACCCCGGGAACAATCTCATAGCCGATGCCCGCCGCGCGCAGCGCGGCGATCTCCTCCTCAAGCCGGCCGAAGATTCCGGCATCTCCCGACTTCAATCGCACGACGCACGCGCCGGCCGTAGCGTGCTCGACAAGCAGTTCGTTGACGTGCTGTTGCTTGGTCGAGGGGCGGCCTGCACGCTTGCCAACCGCCACCAGCTTGGCCCTGGGACGGGCATGATCAAGGATCGCGCCTGACGCGAGATCGTCGTAGAGCACGACATCGGCCGCGCGCAGACGCGCAACCGCCTTGAGCGTCAATAGCTCGGGATCGCCAGGACCGGCCGAGACAAAGGAAACGAAGCCGCTCACCTGTCCTCCGCGATCAGATGAAAGAATGTGCCGGTGGTGTTGCCGCGCCGCGAGCCGGTTTCCGCGACACCCGTGCCGGCCGCATCGCGAACGACGGCCAGGGATGGATCGGGCTGCGAGACGATGGTGGAATAATGGAATTCGTGGCCGCGCAGCCGCGCCCCCACCTGATGTCCGGGCATCGGCACCACGAGCTCGGCAAGCCGATAGCCCAGATGCAAGCGGCGCTGGGCGAAGCTGGTTTCCAGGCCGAGCAATCCCACCATCTCGTGGCGGACACCCCCAGCATCGGTCAACCCGCCGCCAAGCGCCATATAGCCCCCGCACTCGCCATGCACCGGGCGCGTTTCGGCAAAGGATGTTAACGCGCGGCGGAAGCGTGTGTTGGCTGCGATCCGGCCGGCATGCAGCTCCGGATAGCCGCCCGGCAGCCAGCAGACGTCGGCGCCGGCATCGGGAGCCTCATTGGCGAGTGGCGAGAAGGTTGCGATCTCGGCACCCGCGGCACGCCAGGCTTCGAGCATATGCGGATAGACAAAAGAAAAAGCGCTATCGCGCGCCAAAGCAATGCGCTGACCGGGCGGCGTCACGACCGCGGGCGACGACGGCCGTTGTGGCAACCGGGCGGGCGCCGCCGCCTGCAACACCGCATCCAGATCAACATGCGTGGTGACGACACGTGCGGCCTCTGCGATCAGGCCGTCAACCTCACCATGCTCCTCAGCCTGCACCAGGCCAAGGTGCCGCTCCGGCAGCGCGATCGCAGCGTGGCGAGGCAATGCGCCGAAGACGGGTATGTCGACCCCGGCCAACGCATCGCGCACCAGCTTCTCGTGCCGCGGACTGGCGACGCGATTGAGGACGACCCCGGCAATACGCACGCCCGCGCGAAAATCGCGCAGTCCCGTAGCTATAGCTGCAGCGGTTTGCGCCTGTCCCGAAGGATCGATGACAAGCAGCACCGGCCACCCCATCATCTCGGCGATATCAGCCGTGGCGCCGGTGCCCCAAACGCCCTTCGCGGCAGAACCGTCGAACAGGCCCATCGATCCTTCAGCCAGGACAAGATCCGAATCCTCCCCCCGCGCGGCGAGCGCTCCGATGGTTGCACGATCCATGGCCCAGCTATCGATGTTGACCGAGGCGCGTCCGGTGGCTGCGGTATGAAAAGCAGGATCGATATAGTCTGGCCCACTCTTGAAACACTGAACCTTCAGCCCGCGATCGCGATAGGCGCGCGCCAATGCCAGCGTCAGCGTCGTCTTGCCGACACCGGAAGCAGGCGCGGAGATGAGGAGGCTCGCCGGCATCAGGACTTCTCCGGAAAGCGCGGCGCCGGGCCGAGCGGCCGGTAGCGCCGGTCATAGTCGGCCGCATAGAGGCGGCTCTCGTCGAACTCCCCGGCGCCGAGCGACCGGCCGACCAAAATGAGCGCGGTGCGCTCGAGCTCCTCGCCGACAGCCATATCGAGCGTGGCGAGGGTCGCGCGGATGATGCGCTGGTCCGGCCAACTCGCACGCCAGACGATCGCCACCGGACAATCCGCTCCGTAATGCGGCGTCAGCTCAGTTACCACCTTGGCCAGGAGATGAATCGAGAGATGGATGGCAAGCACCGCGCCTGTGGCAGCGAAGGCCGCGAGCTTTTCACCTTCGGGCATCGCGCTCGCCCGTCCCGGTGTTCGCGTCAGCACGACGGATTGTACGAGTCCCGGCAGCGTGAGTTCGGCCTCGAGCGCCGCTGCCGCGGCGGAAAATGCCGGCACGCCGGGCGTGACGGAATAGGGAATGTCAAGCGCCCGCAGCCGGCGCAGTTGCTCCCCCATCGCCGACCAGATCGACAGGTCTCCGGAATGCAGCCGCGCGACGTCCTTGCCCTCACCGTGCGCGGCGACGATCTCCGACATGATGTCGTCAAGCGACAACGAAGCCGTGTTGACGATGCGGGCACCAGGCGGGCAATGCGCCAGAACCCCCTCGGGCACCAGAGAGCCGGCATAAAGACAGACAGGACAGGCGGCGATGAGATCGCGTCCGCGCAAGGTCAGCAGATCGGCGGCGCCCGGACCGGCACCAATGAAATGCACAGTCATTCGCCGTCTCCTTCCGCGACCGCCGCGGTGGCGGTCCGATCCCGTGACACCGTCCGTGTCGAAATGAGACGCGCTCCTCGGCCAGCCGCCACGAGGGCCGCAGCTTCGGCGATGGATCCCGTGCCGAAGGTCGTCTTGATCAATTCGGATTGCGTGCAAGTGGCGATGCCGACCAGGGCATCGGCCGGAACCGCCTTGATCGGCACGCCTAATTCGCGGGCGAGCAATCGGAGCGCAGCCGTCTCGGCCTTGTCGCCGATGGTTGCGATTGCGGCAAGCCCATCGGCGCAGCCCGTTGCAGCGAGCACCTCGCGCAGCGCAGCGACATCCACGTCGCGTTTGAATCCCAGACCTGCGACCTTCACCTGAAACCGCTCCATTGCACGATCGGCCGCACCGCGTCCCAGGACCGATAGCGGCCGAGGCTGGCTGCATGCGCAATCTCGATCCGCATCAGTTCGCCGCCATGACGTTGCTGCAGATCCGCGAGCAATGCCTCCGTCTCCAGCGTGACGGCGTGCGCAACCAGCCGCGTGCGCGGGGGAACAAGCGACCAGATCGCATCGAACATCGCCGCGTCGAGCCCGCCGCCCATGAACACGGCCTGCGGCGTCTCGAGGCCCGAAAGGATATCGGGCGCCGTTCCCTCAACGACACGGATCCGATGCGTCAGGCCAAAAGCTGCGGCATTGGCCCGGATGTTCGCCGCGCGCCTTTCCCGCGTTTCGATTGCGATCGCGCTCCCTCCGCACAGCGCCCATTCCACCGCAATCGAGCCGGAGCCGGCGCCGATGTCCCACAACCTCTCACCCAGTCTCGGCGCGAGCGCGGACAACGCAAGTGCACGTATCGGCCGCTTGGTGATCTGGCCGTCATGAACGAACAGCGCGTCGGGCAGTCCGGAACTGCGCGGCAACCCATCCGATCCGGAAAGTTCCAGCGCAACAGCCACCAGTCTCTCACCGGGATCGGCCGTGTAGTCGTCGGCGCGATGTTGCGTGATGGATTCGCGCGGGCCGCCGAGCGCGACCAGGTTCCAGAGCTTCGATTCGCCCCAGCCGCGCATCGTCAGCCATTCGGCCAGAAGACCCGCCGCCTTGCCGTCACGCACCAGACAAATGATGCGTGCGTCAAGGGCGAGATGCGGCACCAGGCGTTCGAACGGTGCCGCGTGAAGCCCGAGACAGACGACGGATTCGAGCCGCCATCCCAACCGCGCCGCGGCGCGCGAAAATGTCGACGGTGCGGGATACGCAATCCACTCATCGTCATTCAGCTGCTCCGTGAGAGTGCTGCCAACGCCAAACCAGAACGGATCTCCCGAGGCGAGCACCACGGTCGGGCGGCCGCGGCAAGCCAGCACGCCGCTCGTGGCGAACGGGACCGGCCAGGGATGGCCGCGGCCGGTGATGCCTGCCAGCGCGAGATGCCGCTCGCCACCGAAGACCGTCTCGGCGTCCGCAAGCGCCTTTCGACTTGCATCCGAGAGGCCGTCAAGGCCATCTTCGCCGCAACCGACAATGGTCAACCAGGGATCAGCCATGGTGCGCGCTCTTATTCTTGGCGGAACGAGCGACGCCAATCTGCTTGCGGAGGCCGCAGCGCGCGCGGAACTCGACGCGATCTACTCCTATGGCGGTCGCACCCGCGCGCCTGCGCACCAGCCGCTGCCGACCCGCACTGGCGGATTCGGCGGCGCAAGCGGCCTTGCCGACTATATCCGCCGGGAAAGCATCACCCATGTCGTCGACGCGACCCATCCCTTCGCGGCCGAGATGAGCCGCAATGCGGTGGCGGCGTGTATGATCACGCAAACGCCGCTGATCGCGCTCGAGCGCGCACCCTGGGCAAAGGCGACCGGAGACAGCTGGATCGAGGTGCCGGATATCGCATCCGCGGTCGCGGCGCTGCCGGAGCAACGCACGCGGGTGTTTCTTGCGATCGGGCGGCAGCACATCGCCCCCTTCGCGACCAGGCCGCAGCACGCCTACACGTTGAGGTTTGTCGATCCGCCCGAAGCGGCGCTGCCGCTTCCGGATGCCGATGTCATCGTCTCGCGCGGACCATTCACGCTCACCGGCGACCTGGACATGATGCGCGCCCGTGGCATCGCATGGATCGTCGCCCGCAACTCCGGAGGAGATGGCGCACGCGCCAAGATCGATGCCGCGGGCGAACTCGGCCTTCCCGTCATCATGATCGCGCGGCCGCAGGTGCCGGACAGGCCGCGGGCGGACAGCGTGACTGAGGTCATGCAGTGGCTTGGTCATCGGGCCTGCCTGGGCGCATAGACCCAGCGACCGACCCGGCGGGTCGCCGAATTGCCAACAATCACCAGGGTTCTCATGTCGGCCATCTCCGGCCGGGCCTCGCGCAGCATCACCGTCTCAATTCGCTCCTCGGGCGTGCTGACCGCGCGCGCGAACATCACGAGACGATCGTCGCGCCCCGCCTCACCCAGAATCTCGAGCACGCGCCCAAATCCCTCGGGCCGGCTCACTGAGCGCGGATTGTAGAGCGCGATCGCAAAATCGGCCTCAACGGCAAGTCGCAGGCGCCTCTCGATCATCGGCCAGGGCTTGAGATTGTCCGAGAGATTGATGGCACAAAAATCATGGCCGAGCGGCGCGCCGATGCGCGCGGCCGCGGCCAGCATCGCGGTCACGCCGGGCAGCACCCGAATGGGAAGCCCTTGCCATTGCGGCGATGCTTCCAGCGCTTCGAACACGGCCGAGGCCATTGCGAATACGCCGGGATCGCCTGAAGACACCACGACGACACGGCGTCCTTCCGATGCCAGCCGCAAGGCCTCGCCTGCGCGCAACAACTCCACCCGGTTATCGGACGCATGCAGCGTAAGCCCGGCACGGACCGGCACGCGCGCGACATAGGGCGCGTAGCCCACGATGTCGGTCGCATCCGCGAGTGCAGCGGATACTTCCGGCGTGACCAGCGCCAGATCGCCCGGTCCAAGTCCCGCGATGGTCAATGTGCCCGTCATTCGACGGAGTCCGTCCGCCGCCCCTGCCCGTGCACAAGCACAATCGCGAAATAGGGACACTCGGTGTTCTCGACATCTTCCAGCCGCGCAATACGCTCGCCCGGCATGGTGCCGCGTTCGATCAGCCAGGCCTGGCCGAGGCGGCCGGCCGCCGCAAGCCCGCGGCGGATCTTCATCAGATTGCGCCCGGTTTTCATGATGACAAGCGCATCGGAGTTGCGCACGCGCCGAGCGAATTCGTCCTCCGGAAGCGTGCCCATCAGCACGGTCAAAACATCATCGCCGAGCGCAATCGGCAAACCGACCGCATTCCAGCAGCCGGCCATGCCGGGAATGCCTGCGATGACCTCGATCTCGACGCGCCCCTGCAGACGGCTATGCAGGTGCATGAACGATCCATAAAAATAGGGATCACCCTCGCAGAGCACGACAACATCGACGGTGCGTGCAAGCTGCGCAAGGCGCTCCGCCCACGCGTCGTAAAAGCCGGCCAGAAGATGGACATAGTCCGGACTGTCGAAGGCGACCTCGGTCGTGACCGGATATTCCATCGGATACTCGCGGACATCCTCGGCCAGCATGCCATCGACGATGCGCCGGGCCACGCCGGGACGGCCCCGCTTCCTGAAATAAGCAACATGCCTGGCCGCGCGGACCTCCCGGTCGGCGCGCACACTCATCAAATCCGGATCGCCGGGCCCGAGACCACAGCAGATGATACGTCCCACAGCTATTCGCTCCAGCTCGCCAGGGCATTCACGGCGGCAACGGTGATCGCCGAGCCCCCAAGGCGGCCCTCCACCGTGAGGGCCGGCACCGGTGGGTTGGCCATCAAAGCCGCCTTGGACTCGGCTGCGCCGACAAAGCCGACCGGACAACCGATGATCGCCGCAGGTCTTGGAGAAGCGCGATCTTCCAGCATGTTGAGAAGGTGAAACAACGCCGTCGGCGCATTGCCGATGGCGACCACAGCCCCATCCAGATGCGGCCGCCACAGCTCCAGCGCGGCCGCGGAGCGGGTGTTACCCATGGATAACGCAAGCGCGGGAACAGCGGGATCACTGAGCGTACAGATGACGGCATTGCCGGCTGGCAGGCGCGACCGCGTGATTCCTTCCGACACCATGCGCGCATCGCACAGAACAGGCGCCCCCTTCTGCAGGGCCGCCCGCGCGATGCGCGCCATATCGACCGTGAATCGGATCTGCGCTTCGAGCCCCACCATGCCCGCAGCATGGATCATGCGCACAACGACCGGCTCCTCGTCCTGCGAAAAACGGGTGAGGTCCGCTTCCGCCCGGATCGTTGCGAAGGATTGGCGATAGATCGCGGCACCATCGGTCTCGTAGGTGTGTGGCATCAGTGCCCTCCCACAAGCGCAGAGGGGTTCGCGACCATGCCGGCACAGCTCAGTCCACGCAGGACGGGGATATCCCGCGTCGAGCCACCGCGGACGAGATCGAATCCGGAGCTGGTGGCAACCAGTGTAATCGCAGCCGGAGCGGATTGAGCGCACCCCTTCACACAACCGGACACGTGGAGCCGGGCATCGGCAGGAAGATGCGGGGCAAGCGCCGCCGCAAGTGTGCGCGTGTCGGCATGCGCATCCCGGCAGGCGGGCGCACCGCTGCAGGCGACAACGCGCAGCATCGGATTGTCAGGGTTTGTGATGAGACTTTTGTTTTCCGGCATCTCGCGCAGCCCCTCCGCAAGGATCATGCGCCAAGGCGTCAGCCGCAGACCTTGTGCGTGCCCGGCAAGATCACCGAGGAGGTCGCAAGTGAGCTGCCCAAACGCCACGCCGACCATCGCGCCATACGCAGAGAGTCCGGGCTGCGGCACCTCCAGCACGCGAGCGGGCCTGGCATGGCCATGAAGAGCTTCAGGGAGTGTTGCACCAGCCGCGATATGCGCAGCCATCCGCCCTCGCCCGTCCCGGGCACCGCCCGAATCAACGAACCAGTCAGCCAGCGCGAGCGCAACCTTCACGGCCTCTGCGCGCGTGACGGGACGACCCGTCTGCAGGCCATCGGCGCGGACCAGGAGCCCACCCGCAATGTCGCGCTCGAAACGGATGTCGGCAGATGCGCCGGCCAGCACGCAGGTCGCCGCGCAATCGATGGCAAATCCAAACTTGGCCGGCAGGCTGAGCGACCCCAGCGCAAGTTCCTGCTCAAGCTCCGTGGCCAGAGACCAGGTCTCATCGCCAGAGTCCCAGAACGGCGTCACCAGGATGTTGCGCCGCGTCTCCGATTCCGGATCCGGGTCGATCAGGCGCAAACGAGAGAGCTCCTCGATCAGAGACCCGTAGCCTTCATCGCTGACGCCCCTGATCTGAAGGTTAGCCCTGGCAGTCAGATCAATCAGGCCATTGCCATATCGTTTTGCGAGTGCCGCAAGTCCAGCCGCCTGCTGTGCATCGATCCGCCCACCGTGCGGCCGGACGCGAACCACGAGTCCATCGCCCGATCGCATCGGCCGCAAGGCGCCGGGGCACCAGCCCTTGATCGCAACGGCACTCACGCAACCTCACTCAACATGGCTGTAACCGACTTGGACCGCATCCTCCGGACGCAGACGCGCACGCGCCGTGGTCTTGATGTCTCTTGGTCTACCACCGGCGCGGCATGGCGCACAGACGGGGAGTGTAACGGTCATCGCCCTTCTCGCAGTTTGGCGGAGACAATGAGGCAGACGAACCGTGATTGAGGGTCGGTCCCCCGTTGCGGAACCACCCCGCCCGCCGGTTTCAATTCCTGTGCTGGCAGGTCTCCCGGCTTGCAGAGTGGGATTTTGCCCTTGATGCCCGCCTTTCCAACCCAACACGGATCAGTGGCTTTGGCATCTCTCCGGTCACGGTCGCGGGGGCGGCTGCGATTCGGGCCAAATTCGAGGCCCTGTCGCATTCCCTCTTCGCCTGTCGCAGGACAGGAACCAGCGTGAACACCATCAGCAGCGGCCGGACAACTTGTCAAGCGAGGGGCTCGTTGCTTCAGGAGGCTTTCGACCAGCTTCATGTCTTCGTCTCGACGCATGGTCCATGAGCCAGGCGTGAAACCGTCGGGAGAACCAGGGAAGATGGCGGACAATTTCGACTCTGCACGGCCAGGCAATTCGCGCCCTCACACAAGCCGCCCGACGCGGCTTGTTAATTCGCGCGCATCAACAATGCGGATATTCCCGATCGACGAATGGGCGATATCACCCTAACTGCCGGTGGCGAACCGGGAGATCGGACATCACGCTGCGATCTCCCCTTGCGAGATCAGATGTCGGAAATTCAGCCATTCAAGTGGCGCGACAAACGAACGAATATGAATCGACGCCGTCGAAAATCCGTGGCTATCGGGTGGCTATTGCAGCGGGAGAGGTCTGCGCCAGCAAAACCTACCGCACATCTAATAATTGATTTTATTGAAGAAACTAGTGCCGGCTGAGGGGATTGAACCCCCGACCTTCGGTTTACAAAACCGCTGCTCTACCGCTGAGCTAAGCCGGCGCCGCCGAACAGCTAGCAGCGTCTCCCGCGAGGGACAAGACCCAGCTGCGGGTGGAGACAACACCCGAAAATCGCCCGGATTGAGAGGCCGCTCCACAAAGTTTATTGATTTTGCATCGAAAACCACAACCGGTTTGGGAAACATCGCGCCCCACGCACATCCAAACGTGGCAAACCTCAGGCTCCCCGCCCCGGAGCCCAAAAAAGGAGCTGCCGTGTTCAAGGTCAAACCGATCCAGCGCCTAGCGCTCGCCGTCGTCCTGTTGACGTTTGCGAGTGTCCTTTCGGCTCACGCCGCAGGCACGCCGGAGCAGCGCCGCGCCTGCCGTGCCGATGCCTTCCGGTTGTGCCGCGACGCCATTCCAAATGTCAGCCGGGTCACCGCTTGCATGGAAAAGAATATCAAGAGGCTCAGCCCGCTATGCCGCGCGCAGTTCAGATAGGCATCAGGACGCTTTGGAACGGGCTTCGCGGCCGTGGTTGCCGGAGAATTATTGCCGGCGAGAACTAGCCGACAAATGCAAGAAGCAGCACCGCGTTCACCGAAATTGCGGTGACCAATGCTACCACGAGCGTCGCCTGCAGCGCCGCCCCGTCGCATGTCGATCTGAGAATCGCATATGACATGCGATAATCTGACTCCGGAGCCGGCAAAGAGTCCCGCGATTTATTTGTCGGTACGCCTCTTGCCGAAACGCCGCAACCGAGTCCGTCTGCCGATTCTTGCTGGCGTGCATGAGCCTCAAATGCCGACTTGAATGACGGGCCTTAAATACCGGGCCTTAAAATACGAAGGCTCCGGAAACCCGGAGCCTGTTTTCGTCCTAAACTTTATCACGCGCTCAGGCGGCCGGAACGCGTCCTTCTTCCACGGCCTCCGAGATCAGATCGCCGGCATCGGTGACGCCCGCCGCCGCGCTCCTGACGATCCGCTCGGCCATTTTGGCCTTGGTCGCCGGCGTGCGATTTTCTTGGGAAATCCGTTTCACTGCCTCGTCCAACACCGCCCTCAGCGTCGAGACGAACTCAGAGTCGAACTCGTTGTGGGAACTTCGTGTCATTGCACTCTCCGTATCGAATGGTGCGCGACAAGTGACCGAACAACGTGACCAATGTGAGTCCGGCAGATTAAATCCCTGTGACCATTCGACACCATCCCGTCATCGCGTGCAGCAGCATGGACTGCGCTTGCTGCATGGCTTCAAATCGTCACTGAGATGGTTTGCGGCGCTCGCGCGGCAACGCAACGACGTGCAGAACCGACATGCGGAACGAACCCCACTGAATTCAATGATTTTTCGTGGGGCACAATCCTGTTCACTGTTTCGCGAAATCAAGACGGCCAACTTGCGCCGCAATCAATTCCCCGCAAAATGCACAGCAGATCAAAGCCAAAAAAGGAAACGCAGTGACTGCACCACGTCTGATGGATGGATTTCCGCCGCCGGCCGACAAGCTCGTCACCCTCGCGAACTGGAGAACCTATCCGTTCACGACCTGGAGCTTTCGCAACGTCCGCCAGCTGCTGCCGACCGCGACCATCGCAGCATCGGGTGTCCCTTCACCTCTTGAGTCCGATTTGCGTGACATCGGACACGCGACTTTCGATGGCCCCGATGGAAAACCCGCCACCATCGATGCACTGCTGCGAACCACCAGCACCGATGCGCTCGTCGTTCTCCGCCACGGACGCATCGCGGCGGAATGGTACGCCAACGGCATGGATGCAGGTGAGCATCACATCGTTTTTTCGGTGAGCAAATCGATCTGCGGCGCGCTCGGAGGCATCCTGACCGATCGCGGCCTGATCGATCCCGACCGTCCGGTGCGCGACACGTTGCCGGAGCTTGCATCATCGGTCTACGCGACCTGTACGATCCGGCATCTGCTGGACATGACGGTCGGGATCTCGTTCACCGAGGATTACAACGACCCGGACGGCGACGTGATCCGCTATCGCCGTGCCGTCGGCTGGGATCCCCAGTTGCCGGGACAGCAAGCCATCGACTTACGCAGCTTCCTCGCTTTGCAGAAGCCGGACGGTCGCCCGCACGGCGAGACCTTCCACTACGTCTCCACCAACACCGACGTGCTGGGATGGCTCTATGAGCGCGCCTGCGGGCAGCCGCTGGCGCAGTTGATCAGTGATCACATCTGGAAGCCGCTGGGTGCGGAACACGATGCCTATATCACCGTCGATGCGCACGGCGCGATGCGTGCCGCCGGCGGCATCTGCACCACCCCACGCGACCTCGCGCGGTTTGGCGAGATGATGCGCAGGCGGGGTGTCGCGAACGGGCGGCAGATCCTTCCGGGATGGTGGGTGGACGACATCAACACCCGCGGCGATCCCGCAGCATGGGCGCGTGGTGACTACGCCGAGATTCTCCCCGGTGGGAGCTACCGCAGCAAATGGTATCTGATCGACCGGCCTCGCGGCGTGCTCTGTGCGCTGGGAATCCATGGCCAGTGGATCTACATCGACCCGCCGAGCGAAACCGTCATTATTCGATTGGGCTCCGACGGCATTCCGCTCGATCCGGATAGCGCGCGGCTCTGGGTGCGGGGGTTTGCCGCCATCGCCCGGCTTGGCTAGAGCCATTTCCGTTCCGATAGAATCGGAACGGAGCTCTAGCATTTTGTTTTGACGCGTTTTCTTCGCGCAAACCGGTATCCACTTTGCTGGAAAACGCTATGCAGCTCAATTCATCGCCACGATGCCGGCGTTCAGAGTGGTCGCGTAGGCCACCCAAAAGAAATACGGCACCAGCATCCAGGCCGCCGGTGGATCGACACGCGCGCTGGTGAAGATCGTTCCAACGATCGTCACCACCAGCACGATGATGATCGCGAGTGCGATGTGAAGATTGTGCAGGCCGAAAAACACCGGCGACCAGACCGCATTGAGCAGCAGCTGGGCGAAGAAGAACAGGAGCGCCTCCCGCCGCGCGGGCGACGGCAGTGCGTGGTCCCACAGCCGCCACAGCGAAAGCGCCATCAGCACATACAAGATCGCCCAGGCGATAGGGAAAGTCGACCGCGACGGCGTCCATGACGGTTTGGCCAGACTGACATACCAGCCGTTGATTTCCGGCGCGGTGACAGCCCCCGCAATCCCGGCCACGGCCGCACACAGCAGCAGGGACAGCAGCAGGCGCCCAATCGATGTCAGCATCAGGTGATAGCCCCGGAAAAATATTTCTAAACATAACGCGCCAGCAAGGCCGCAACCGACCTGAACCCTGACAAACTACAGCCAGTGAAATTTGTTCCCGGTGTGTCGGCGAGATCGAGAATGTCGGACCACGCCCGTCCCGCGACCGCTCGCGTCAGCGCGCGAGCTTCTCCATCTCGGGAAACGGCGTATAGGTCACCCCGACGCAGAGTTCGCGCCCCTTTTCGATCAGCCGCTCCAGACGCCCGTCGAGGTACAGCACGGCCCGCTCGCCGGCACCGGCATCGCCCTGCCCGCTCGCACTGTAGCGCACACAGGCGACATAACGCTGCTTGCCGCCGACATCGCGCTGGACCGGCTCGGCAATAGCCGCATCGCGCACGGAACGGGGATCATTGAGATAGGTTCGCATGAACGCGAGGAGATCCGCGCGATAGGTCGCAGGATAAGGCTGCACCGCCAGCGCGCTGCCGCCGCTATAAGGGGCGGTCTCGTCACCACCGCTGGCACACGCCGTAGCAGCCAAAGCCATGCCCACCACGGCCGCGGTGCGCCAAAATGTCGCCAATGCCCTGCTCACGTCACGAAAAATCCTACTGGCGCGAACTCTAAAGCGGATTGCACGCAATGTGGAGACTGGTTTTCGGCCCCGATCGCGCCACCGAATCAGAAAACCCCGGAGCGAACTCCGGGGTTCTCTTTCGATGGGATGCGCCGGCCGCACTGGCGGGGCGGGCAAAGAGCGACCGCACCCCATTTGGTGAGGCGCGTTCAGCCCCTGATCTTCGCTGCAACCGGCTTGGCCGAGGACACCCGCTTGATCGCCGGTTTCGCCACATGGGCGATCGTGTGCTTCTTGAACACGACGGAATGCTTGTGGGAGCGATGATGGCGGATGTGGTGGCGATGACGGACATGCTTGCGCATGCTGGCTTTGGCATCCAGAACCTTGGCGTCCGGAACCTTGGTGTCCAGAACCTTGGCGGTCGGCGCCAGCTTGGTGACCGGCGCGACATCGCTCTTGACCGTGCCGGCGGCCATTGCAGGCGCCGCGATGATCGAAGCGGCAAGCAGTGCGGCTGAGATGGTCTTGAACATGATGATCTCCTCTCGATGTGATCACGGCTGGCCGGTCGGGGTTGGCCGGATTTTGTGATCGTCGGCATGAACCTTAGGGCGGCGGCGCTGAACTCATTCTGAGGACCTCGGACAGACAGCGTTCATCTGGATGACATTTTGCCCATGCTTCGGCACAGCCGGCCAAGATCACTTGCGGCTACGAGATCGCTTGCGGTGAACCGGGCGAAATATCGACGAAAACCAGGGAATGTTACGGTGCGGCAGGTGTTCTCATCACGATGGTTCGGATAGGATTCGGGTTCGGATAGGATTTCCGCCGCCAACCAGGCGTCGACGGCAACAGGAGAGATGCATGACGGCACGTGTGACACGTTTCTTGACCTTGGCTGCATTTGTTTTGGCATTTGGTGCAACCTCCGCACTGACCGGGCCCGTGCTCGCCGCCGGCTCCGACACCCCCGCGCCGCCGGCCTCGTCCGGCGAAAAATCCAAGCCGCCGAAGAAGAGCAAGAAGTCCAATACAAACTCGAGCCTGGACGATCCCGCGTTCCTGCAGGGCTACCGCAACGCCTATGCGACGATCTACGAGCGCAACGACTATGCCGCGGCCATCGACCAGTTGAAGACCCTGGGACAGGACGACCGCGCCGATGTCGCCAACCTGATCGGGTACTCCTATCGCAAGCTCGGCGACTACAAGCTGTCGCAGATCTGGTACGAGCGCGCGCTGCAGGCCGATCCGGCCCATGTGAAGACCTGGCAGTATTACGGCCTGTGGCAGGTCGAACAGGGCCACCGCGACGTGGCGAAGGTCAATCTCGCCAAGATCGAGCAGCTCTGCGGCACGACCTGCCCGGAATATCGCTCTCTCGCGGATGCGATCAACGGCACGACCTCGAGCGCCCACGCGGTGTACTAGCTCGATCGACTGATATCGGTGGATTCCGACAGCCGGCGACGCCTTTATTATTTGGGCGCCGCCGGCTGTGTCGCATTCAGCAGCCAGCTGAGGTAGCCGCGCTCCACGCTTTCCACCGGCAGCACCATGATGGCCGGCGTCGTATAGGAATGGTGCTCGAGAACGGCATCGCTGACATCGCCAGCGAGCGACGTCCGGGTCTTGAAGATCGCCACCACTTCCTCGGCCCGCTCGACCACCCCCTCCCACCAGTAGTGCGAGACCATTCTAGTGTCCCAAATCCGAAGTTCGCTCGAACTTGCCGCACCTTCTGAGCGAACTTCGGATTTAAAGGGACACTAGAATCTATGATTCTCGTGTGGTTTTTGGGTCAGAAGCTCCCTCTCGGACTCGCAACGACGGGAGGGGAGCTTCTGACCCACCACACGAGGCAAAATATTCACGCAGGCCGCCAGCTTCCGCTCCACGATAACCTTGCCGACCGCTTCCGCCTCGACAAGACTGGGGAAGGTTGTATAGACCAGAACCGCGCGTTCCATGACTTTGACCTGTTGGACCTTTTTAAGCTTCCGCCGCGGTCCCGTGCTCGAGTTCGACAAAAATGACCGTCTCGAAACAATACGACCGTGTCGCCTTTGTTGCGAGCCCCAGCGCGGAGGCTCAGCAGGCGCTCGAGCAGTTGACCAAGGCCTACGGCAATCACGACCCCGATATCGCTGACGTGATCGTCGCGCTCGGCGGCGACGGCCTGATGCTGCAAACCCTGCATCGTCACATGCGCTCGGGCAAGCCGATCTACGGCATGCACCGCGGCACCGTCGGCTTCCTGATGAACGAGTTCAGCTTTCACGGGCTGGGCGAGCGCCTCGACGCCGCAAAAGTCACGGTCATCCATCCGCTGCTGATGCGCGCCACCGACGTCCACGGCAACGTCCACATCCACCACGCCATCAACGAGGTCGCACTGTTTCGGCAGAGCCATCAGGCGGCGCGCCTTCGCATCCTGGTCGACGAGAACGAGCGGATGCCCGAATTGATCGCCGACGGCGTGCTGGTCGCGACCCCGGCGGGGTCGACGGCCTACAACCTGTCGGCGCAGGGCCCGATCATGCCGATCAATGCGGCATTGCTGGCACTGACCCCGATCAGTGCCTTTCGTCCGCGCCGCTGGCGCGGCGCGCTGCTGCCGAACACCGCCTTTGTGGTGATCGAGGTGCTGGAGGGTGACAAGCGTCCGGTGGCCGCGGTCGCCGATAACGAAGAAGCCCGTAACGTGCAGCGGGTCGAGATCATTTCCGACCGCACCATTGCGATGCGCATGCTGTTCGATCCCGGCCACAGCCTGGAAGAACGCATCCTGCGGGAGCAGTTCAGCTACTAAAACGCCCCTGGACGGCCCGCGCTCAGGTCCATCGGCGGGATCGCAACCATTCTTTAACAACGGCCCCGTTATAGTTAACGGCAGGTGTATCCGTCGCTTCTGGCGGTTCGTTCTCACCGCCCGGGCCGTATCATGTTCCGCATCGATTTCAACAAGCTCCGATTTCTGATTTGCGACGACAACCCGCACATGCGGCGAATCCTGCGCACGCTGCTGCACTCGTTCGGCGCGCGCGAAGTCTATGAGGCCGAGGACGGCGCCACCGCGCTGGAGATGTTCAGCCACTCGGTCCCGGACATCCTGATCTGCGACTGGGCCATGCCGATCTTCGACGGACTGGAGCTCACCCAGATCATCCGCCAGCCGGACGCCGTCGGCAATCCCTACACCCCGATCATCATGCTGACCGGTCATTCCGAGAAGCGCCGCGTCACCATTGCGCGCGATGCCGGGATCACCGAATTCCTCGCCAAGCCGATTTCCGCGAAGGCGTTGTATCAGCGCATTCTCAGCGTGGTCGCGAACCCACGCCCCTTCATCCGGACCAAAAGTTATTTCGGCCCGGATCGTCGCCGCAACACCTCCAACACCTACATCGGACCGGAGCGCCGCAATGGCGGCAAGGCCGAGGTGATGCCGCAGTCCGCCTTGATTGACAAAGCACGCGTTTCAAGCTGACCCCCGATAAGATTGCGAAGGCACCGCTATGGCCGCAGACAAACAACCCGCCCTCAAGGTCGAGACCTTCGCCGACTATCAGGTGATCACCCCGCCCAATCCGCTGCGGGCCGCCGTCCGGCGGGTGGCCGACGACGACAAGGACGATCCGGTGGCCCGCGCCGAGCAGGCGCTGGCGGATCTGTCCGGCGAATTCAACGACTGGATGGCGACCGAGTGCGAGCGCCTCGCGGCAGCCCATGCTGCTATCGTCAAGAACGGCTTCACTCCGCAGGCGCGTGAAGAGTTCTTTCGCGCCGCGCATGACGTCAAGGGGCACGCCGCCACCTTCGGCTATCCGATCGCCGCCGCCGCGGCCGAAAGCCTGTCCCGCATCATCGAGCATGCCCCGAGCCTCGATCAGGTGCCGACCGACCTGCTCGCCTATCATGTCAGCGCGATCCAGGCGATCGTGCGCGAGCATAAGCGGATCGACAAGCTCGGCATGGCCGACGAGCTGAGCCGCAAATTGCGCGGCATGGCCGACAAGTATCTCGTCACGGTCAATCAAGATCGCCCCGAGCATCTCGAAGCCATTCTCGCGCCGAGCATCGCGCCGAACGATTAGTGCCGATCTGAAGTTCCGGCAGAACGTCGGATCAAAAAGCGCTCCGGAATCACCACGTGACGCGCAATCCCAGATTGCCCTTCAGAATCCGTCGCCGCTCACCGTCAACGTCGGTGAGATGACTTGCGGTCGCATAAAGACTGGCAGACTGGTTGAGCCTCGCGACGACGCCGCCGCCAAACTCGACCGCGGTGGAGCCGTACTTCGTCGGGATGATGTCGGTCGCGGCGAAGGTCACCTTGTCGGTGCGAGCGAAATCGTGCCAGACGCTCACGGTCAGATAAGGCTGGAGCCTCGCCAAACCGGCCTGGGTGTCACCCTGAAGACGGGCCCCGATCCGTCCCGTGAATGCGTCCGAGTCACCAAAGGACACGGTGGAGAACCTGTCCGCGGTGTTATTCATCGAGAGATTCTGCCAGATGATCTGGGCTTGCGGCTCCAGGGTCAGACCTTGCATCAGATGAATGGGATAGCCGCTCTCGAGCGAGGTGGTGACCAGCGTGCCGTCGACACGGGCGCCGACACCGTTGATGGAGCGCGAATGTCCGTTGAGCCAGGTCGTCATGGCGACGGCGTCGACATACCAGTTCGACGGGCCGAGATGGGTCCAGTAGCCGCCGAGGCTGTAGGAATCGAAGATCAAGCTGCCGACGTGAAGCCGGTCAAAGCCGCGGGCGAAGCCACGCACGTCGCCGTCCGCCCCGGCATAGCCGAAGAACAGGCCGAACCGGTCGCGATGACCGCTCGGCCGTTCGGCCGCGTAGAGATCCAGGCCTGTCTGCAGCCCCCATAAATTGCCGTTGAATTCCGGGCTCACAGTACCCGACCAGCGCTGCTCGCTGTGCAAGCCGAAGCTTCGTGCCCAGCCGCCGGGTACAGCGCCGCCACCCGTCAGGATGGACTGCCCGCCTTGGCGCTCGTGAAACGTGCCAAGCGTCGTCAAACCGAGCTGGCGGGCGACTGCCGGCACGGCAGCGTAGATCGGCACTTCGGGGCGATAGAGTGGAATCGGCGCGGCGCCAGGAGGCGGTGGCGGCGGCAGAGGCGGCGTACCTGGTGCGGCGACCGGCGGCGGTGGCGGCGGCGGCACGGGGCCCGACGGAGGCGGCGCGGGGGGCGGCGGAGGCGCGACAACCGTCGAGCGCAGGTACCAATTCTCGGCCGATCCAGGCGTCACGCCTCCCTTGAACAGGAAGTATTCATAGGCGCCGGCCGCGACCGGCCCCGACAGCGAGAACGCGCCCGCCGCCGTGGTCGCACCATTGGTTGCCTGTACCACCTGAATGCCGTCGATGGTGGTGAGTGCGCCCGGACCGTTCAGATTGGTCACGACAACGCCCGTGCTGCCGCTCGCCGCGCCCCCGGAGACAACAAGCTTGTCGGAGGCCGAGCCGTCGCCGCCCAGCACCGTGTTGAGCAGCAGCCGGCCACCGGCCCCGACATAGTTGCCAACCACCGTCAAACTGTCGGCGGCGCTGGCGGGACCGTTGGTGAGATCGATGGTGCCGGCATTCGTGAGAGAGACGAACTGGCCGGCCGTAAAGGGGCTAATGCTCGGGTTGAAGCCGCCGCCGGCGAGCAGTGTGCTGGTCGCATCAACCGACATGGTGCCGGTTTGAGTGCCGCTGTCGCCCAAAACAAAATTGCCGTCGAGAGTGAGTCGCGAGCCATTGGTGACGCCGACCGTCTCGAAATTACGGAACCGCGCGACACCGTCCGTCGTCACATTGTCAAACGTCAAACTGTCCGTTCCAACCCCGCCGTCGAAGCCCTGGGTCGCACTGAGAGAGGACGCCGTCAGATTGCGCAGCGTGAGGCTATCATTGTCAGCCCCCATGTCGATGGTGCCGCGGACGATGCCAGCATTGGCCCACACGACGGTGTCACTGCCGAAACTCATCAGCACATTGCCGCGGACCTCGCCGCCAGTGATGGTGACCCTGTCGGTGCCCCCGCTCAGGCTGATGTTACCGCCAATGACGCTGGTGCCGGTCACGGTGACGGTGTCGTTGCCGAAGCCCGCCACGAGGTTGCCGATGATGGTGCCACCCGACATGTTGAAAATATTGTTGTCGAGTTTCATGTCGACGCGGCCGATCGTGCCGCCGGTCATGGTGGCGACATCACCGTCCTCAAAGGCGCCGACAATGGTGCCGCCCGACATGAAGAAGCTGTCGCGGCCGTTGCCTTGCTGAAGCGCCTGGATCCGTCCGCCGGTCATGATGAAAGTGTCGATGCCGGTGCCTTGCGAAATCGTGCCATTCACGGTTCCGGAGCGAATCTCGAACCGATTGCCGAGATCGCCGGTCGTGATGTTGCCGCTCACCGTTGCGCTGCTGCCGTCCGGAAGCAGGATCGAGGTCGTGCCGGTGGTGTTGGAATAGCTCGCGATCGCGCCACCATTGAAAATGATCGTCTTGGTGCCGACGCCGCCGGTGATGCCACCGCTGTAGGTTCCGCTGTTCACCGTCAACCGGTCGTTGCCGGCAAGAAGATTCACAGGAGCGACAGTCGGATCAGGTGCGGTTGCCGCATCGCAGGTCAGGACATCGTCGCCCGCACTGGCAGCCGGGGCGCACCCGGCGCGCGCTGCACCGCCGCTCGCCAATCCCGTCGCCGCGACCAAAGCCGGCAACAACAGTCCGCGTTGAACAATCCGTCGCATCTTGGCCCCTTCCCCACATCGAGACGCAGGCACCACAATTTCGACACGTACGCTTCACCGAGCTCTGGAACCGGCTCCGCACGGTGAACAATTTTTTCTGATCATTGCGATGATCGCATAAGGAGCAAGTATGGAAACTGCGTATGTCACAATTTTTCTGATGTGTGTCTCTTCATTTCAACATTCGACCAATCTGCATGGCAGATCGCTGAAAAAATAATTTGACGAATTGAGAAAAAAATTTACGGCCGATCATCCGCTGCCGATGATCCGCCCCCGTCGTGCAATGCAGCGGGAACTTTCGCGCGACTTTCAGAAAACTTTATGCATCTCGCGCGCGCCTGCGGAATCGCGGGAAGCGGCTGCGTGCATTCCTGCGAGCAATTCCACACGGCACGTTCGTTCGCGGGCATGACAGCTGAGAGTGTCGAGACGCTTCAATTGCCAGCGCCTACGAGGTCAAGCCCGCGCATGACACGGGAATAACAATAAGCCCTTCGTCGCTGAGATAGATTGGTTCGCGCCTCAGGCCGCGATCAGCCGATCATCGATCGGCGCCATCGCATCGAGTTCGGCGAGTTCATCGCAGAACAGACGCGCCTCCTCGCGGGCCGATTCCGTGGAAAAGCGCCGCAGCAGGATCAGCAACGGCTCGGTCGCTTCCGAGCTCATCATCTCGCATTGCGTCAGCACGCGTTCGACCATGCGGCGGCGCAGCCGTGTCATGCCCTCGATGCTTCCGACAAAGCCGATCTCGTGCACGGCCTCGACGGCGACGCGGAACGCGGCAAACGTCGATGGCGGGAATCCCGCACGCGCCAGCAGCGCATCGAGGCTGGCACCGCGATCATAGACCAGCGCCGAGACACGATTCTGCGGCAGGCCCGTCAGCTCCACCAACGCCGCGTCGAACAGGTCGAGGTTGCCCGACAGCAAGGCGCGCAGAATGAGGCCGGCGTTCAATTGTCCGGTCGCGCGCAAATGGCGCACCAGGTCACGCATGTCGTCGCCACGCGAGCGGGCGGCGATGTTCACCGTCGACCGCTCGGTTGCCTCCGCGGCCATCCGGGCGGCGCGATCGGCACTGAGCCAGCTTCGCGCGGTGACGAACTGCACGAGGGTATCGGAGAGTTTGGCGACCAGGGCCAGCCGGGTCGCCGACGGCAGGTCATGGCGGGCGAGCAGCGCCTCCCGGATGGCCGCCAGATGGCCGTGGCGTTCGACGATCCGTTCCAGCGAGAACGGCGCGAGCGCCGCATCGGGGTTTTCGATCAGTTCGAGGGTCGCGGCGGCATGCCCGACTTCGGCAATGGCCGCGCCGATCGAGGGCGGCAGGAAGGCCCTACGGGCGATGGCGCATTGGGTCTCGGCATTGCCGGTGGCGACGATATCGACCAGGTCGGCATCGATCAGAAGCGGGGAATGCTCGAGGATCGGCAGCGCCACCGAGGCCTGATCGACCGACAGCGCCTGCACAATGGCGGGCGGGGCATCGAGACTGCGGGCGAACACCTCCGCCATGGTCTGGCGAACCAGCGGCGATCCGTCGTCCAGCAGCATCAGCAACGCGCCCTCGGCGGCGGCGCGGTCGTCCTCCGACAGATCGGAGATCAACCAGGCCCGGGCCAAAGCCCGGGTGGCCTCTGCACGCTCCCCTGCGGGAGCGGTCCGTACCCAACTGATGAACTGCCGAACGATCATTAAGGCTCTGCCGGCTACGCAACTTGGAAAACCACACCCTCATGGGTGCCATTGACGCAAAATAAACCACGACGCTTAACAAAGCGTTCACCATAACTATCTGCATTTATTGACATTTTATTAAGGACGCGGGGGCGGTACGCTGATCCCGCTCAGCTGCTGAAAAGTCCGCTGCGGTCGCTGAACAGATCGAACGGCCTCGGGCGGCCAACGGCCGGTGCGCCAGCCGATCCCTGGGCCGACTGGGCCGCCGCTGAAGCCGGGGCGGGATCCGCGGTGATCGAGGCGCCATTGCCCCACAATGTGCGGACCGCCGGCGACACGGGCTCAGAGCGATCGCCGGCCTGAAATAGCGCCCGGAAGCCTGCCTGCGCACCGCCCGCCTGCTGCGACGACGCGGCTTGCTGCGCCTGCGGAAAGCCGGAGAGATAGAATGCGTTGCTGTCCGACGCCGCCGCGGCATACGCCGGCGGCGCCCCAGATCCGGCTCCGAGCGCGGCGATGGCGGCGCGCGTGGTCTGCGAATTCGCGGCATTGGCATAACGCGACGTCAGCACCGAATAGACTTCGGACACGCTGCGCGCATTGCCGCTGCGATCATAAAAGATCGGCTGGTTGGCCGCGGCCGCGTTCGGAAACATCCCGGCGGCACTGGCGCGGGGATTGTTTTCGGCGGCATTGATCAATTTAGAGGCGCCACCGACGCCCATGAAGTGCGCGATATAGAGTTCGCCATCGGTCGGACGGCGGCCGATCTGCCCTGTCAGCTTGAAGCTGTTGGATTGCGTCAGCACCCCGGCCATCGCGGCATTGATCGCCGGATCGTCGCGCAGCTTGAGAATGTCGTTGCGGGCCGCAGGATCGCTCACCGAATAGGTGCCGGAATCCGACTTGCTGATCGCATCGGCATATTTGCCGAACCCAAGCATTGGCCCGGCTTCCTTCACGGTGCCGAGCCAGGTCTGTTCGATGAACTGATAAAGGCCGCGCGCCGATGAGGTCGAGGCAGCGGCAGTCGGATTGAGATTGGATTCGATTTTTGCAGCCGACAGCAGGTACTCGAAGCTGGCGCCAGTCGCGTTGGCGGCCTGCTTGATGGCACCCGTGATCTGCGCGCGCACGGACTCAAGGCCCGCGGCGATGCTGGTGGTGTCGACCGTCATGTTCAGGTGCCCCGCTCCCCGGTAGGCCCTTAAGAGAACCTGAACGATTATGGTAAACGCGGGGTTAATTCATGGCCGGATGGCCATTTAGGCCTCTTTCCAGCCCCTTCAGGGTATCAGCCAGGCTTGCGGTAGACTGCAGCCGGATCAAACAGCCGGTCCGAATCGACAAACGCCAGGGACGCGGCCCCATCGGCCCCCCGGCTGACCGCCCGGTAGAAGCAGGAGCGCCGGCCGGTGTGGCAGGCCGCGCCGCCGGCCTGGTCGACCCGGATCCAGACTGCATCCTGGTCGCAGTCGAGCCGCATCTCGACCACGCGCTGGACATGGCCGGAGCTCTCGCCCTTGCGCCAGAGCGCCCCCCGCGAGCGGCTGAAGTACCACGCCTCGCCGCTGTCGATAGTCCTGCGCAACGCTTCGTCGTTCATATGCGCGACCATCAGCACGTCGCCGGTCACAGCATCCGTGGTGACGCAGGTGACGAGGCCGGCGGCGTCGAACTTCGGACGCAGCACCAGCCCCTCTTCGATCTCGTTGGTCGCGGTCACGGCAATACCCTCGCTCCGAACTCAGAAGCCTTGTGAAGGGAACGGCGGGAAACATGCTTTCCCGCAGCCCGGATGAGCGGAGCGATATCCGGGATCTATCTCGATGCTGACCCGGATGTCGCTCCGCTCATCCGGGCTACGCGATCTCTCTGCTTCAGCGCTGATGCTGACGCACCAGGCTCAGGAAGCGGTTCTGCTCGTCGGGATTGTTGCGGAACAGCCCGGTGAAGCGCGTCGTGATGGTGTTGGCGCCATGCTTGGCGATGCCGCGCACCGACATGCAGGTGTGCTCGGCCTCGACCAGCACCGCGACGCCACGCGGCTTCAGCACGGTGTCGATCGCACCCACGATCTGCGCGGTGAGATGTTCCTGGGTCTGCAGCCGATGGGCGAAGATATCGACCAGGCGTGCGAGCTTCGACAATCCGATCACCCGCTCGACCGGCGTATAGGCGATGTGCGCCTTGCCGTAGAACGGCATCATGTGATGCTCGCAGTGCGAATGAAATTCGATGTCGCGCACCAGCACGAAGTCGTCGTAGCCGGCGGTTTCGCCGAAGGTCCGGTTCAGCACCTCGGCGGGACAGAGATGATAGCCCTGGAACAGTTCGTCATAGGCCTCGATGACACGGCGTGGCGTATCGAGCAGCCCCTCGCGGGCGGGATTTTCACCGATATAGGCCAGCAGGGTTTTGACCGCCAACTCGGCTTCCTCCCGCGACGGGCGCGGCAGGTCGGCCTGGATGGCGGATGCCTGGAATTCCGAGGCCGGGATTTCCGACGGCGGGTTCGGGCGTATTGGCTTGATGATCGCGTCCATTCAGCTCTCCGTTCGACCGGCCCCTCATCGAGGATCCGGAGTGTCACCGGTCGCCGCAACAGCGCAGTCAGCTGCCGGACGCCACCCATGCAGATATCGGGGGTCAACCGACATCCGCGCAACCCATATCATCGTAAGGTCCGGAAGAAATTCTCTATTTCCGGGGACTTTGAGAACAGGCTTGGGAAACAGGTGGGTTTATTCCTGCGACCCGGTACATATATAGGATAGGCCCCGAAGCCAGCCAAGACCGCTGACGCGGGCGTATCCGCAACCGTAGTATGCACCTGCCATGCTGAACGACGTCTACAACAAAAAAATCATCGAACTGGCGGGGAATATCCCGCGGCTGGGCCGGCTCTCGGACCCGGACGCGAGCGCGACCGCCCATTCCAAGCTGTGCGGCTCGACCGTCAAGATCGACCTCAAGATGGACGGCCCGGTGGTGACCGATTTCGCCCATGACGTGAAGGCCTGCGCCCTCGGCCAGGCCTCGTCCTCGATCATGGCACGGCACGTGATCGGCTCGAACGCCACGGAGCTGCGCGACCTGCGCGAAACCGTGCGGCGGATGCTCAAGGAAGGTGGCGCGCCGCCGCAGGGCAAGTGGTCCGATATTGCCGTGCTCGAACCGGTCCGGGACTACAAGGCCCGACATGCCTCGACCCTGCTGACCTTCGACGCCGTGGTCGACGCGATCGGGCAGATCGAGGCCAAATCGGCCGTCAAGTCCGAGACCTTGGACACAGCCCAAAACTAACCATTGCGATAAACTTGGCGATCAACTTCGCCGCCTCGCGCGGCGACGACACGCACTCAGTGCCGTGTCGCCGCCGCCGCGCCGGTCGGCGCCCCCGCCTCGGCCGTCTTGGTCGATTTGATTGGAGCCGTCTTGTCGTCAAGCGGCTTGTCGTCCAGCGTCTTGCCATCCAGCGACAACGCGCCGGCGATAAAGCGGTCCTGAACCGGTTTTGATTTCGTCTGCGCTGGCTCTGCCGCCGGCGCTGACAGTGCGGTCAGCGCATTGCCCTTCGGCGCCACCTCGGCAACCGCGTCATCGGTCACGATATTGGTCAGGCGCAATTCGGACGGCGTCAGTTCGTGCAGCGGCTCCCATGGCGGCACACTCAGCGCCAGCGCCAGGAGATCGCCGGTGCCGCCCATGTCGAAGGTGTATTTCGCCAGCCGGCCGACATCGCGTTCGATGATCATGACGTCCTGCGCGGTGTAGGTCGCGGCCTTGGCGTCGTCGGCACGATCGCCCATCCAGATCTGATGCACACGCACGTGGGCGCCATCCGGCACGGTGCGGGTCTGGCCGGACAGCAGCAGGAACACGCACATCGATTCACAGTAGGCACCCGAGAAGATGCTCGATGTCGTACCGTCGGCAGTCTGGGTTTCCGTCACGATGCCAACGGTCGTGGTGACGCCGAGATCACGCCATTGCCGTCCCAGCTTGATGGCATCGAGCACCGAGCCACCACTGGAATCGAGGACCATCGCGACGCCCTTCAGGTCGCGGCCATCAGCGAAGTCGGCGAACTCTTTCGGTGTATCGCTGGTGATGGTTCCGACAGCAGCGACCAGTTGCCCGCCGAAACCGGCCCGCTCATGCCAAGCAAAGCGCATCGGCAATTTGCGTTGCTCAAGCGTGTCGCCGGCGCGCGCAGCACTGCCGGTCCCCGACAGTGACGCTCCCGGCAAAGAGAGCACGACCGCAGCCACGCCCAGCCGCAGCCAGGCCCGGAAAGTGAGCGACCCCTTCAAAAACAAGTTGGTTCCTTCCCCGCCCCTAAACGGAAATCGGACCAGCCCCGTGCGACCCCTGCTGTCACACCGCCGTTATCAAAAAGGTACCCGCACCGGGGATTCGCGTCCATGAAACTTTGGTGCAGTGCAGTTAGAACCGTGCGATATTTCGCCGGTGTGGCGCAGAAACCATGGGCATGGTTCCCGGTTGCGGAACCCGGCGCTGCCGGCCTGGATGCGCCGCAGGCCCTGTCGAAACGAGCGAAATGAAACCGTCGCTGAAACTCTCGCCCCATTGCGCGACCTGTGCGAAAACGATGCAGCGGCTTCCACGCAATGCCGGCCGCGCGATGATCGTGGCCTACCGCTACACCCTATCGCCGCTGATCGGATTTCATTGCCGGCACCTGCCGACCTGCTCGGCCTATGGCGAGGAAGCGATCGAGCGGTTCGGCCTGTGGGCGGGTGGCTGGATGACACTGGCGCGGCTGCTGCGCTGCCAACCCTTCGGCACGTCCGGGATCGACAATGTCGTTGCAACGATTCCGTCGGGCGCGCGGTGGTACCTGCCGTGGCGTTATGCGCGCTGGCGTGGCGTCAATGACGGCAACAGCTAGAACCCGACGCATGCCGTCTTGATCGACGTCATCACCGACTGCTGCTTGAACTGATGCTTGTAGGCCTCGGCGATGGCACCGAGATCGGCGCGTTTTTGCGCGTCATCCTTGAAGGTGATCAGCACCAGCTTGCTCGGCTCACGCACCACCGTTCCCCGCTCCGTGTCCTTCCACTGACCGCGGGCGTCGATCACGCTGAGGCCATCGGGGAATCGTGGCGTGATTTCGCGTGCGGTGAATTGCGCAAACGCGGCTTCGCTGACGCCGATCCGGTCACCAATTTTGCGGCCGAAGAACATTTCGGCCGTGGCCATGGTTTGCGCCGGCGGCAGGCATGGCTGGGGCATCGATGCGCAGGCCGACAGCAAAAGGCTGGCACCAACTCCGACGATGAATTTCAGGGATCCCTCGGACATGAGACTCTCACATGGGAGATGGTGACGGGACGGCAAATGAAGATCGGCTGGATGTTTGACCGACCCCGCCTGTCGATGCAATGCGTTCTGCCGGATCGAGCGAAATCGAAGGCGATGTGTTGCGGGCGCGTCACGCGCCGACAACTGAGGATCTCGGGCGCGTGAGAAACAGCACTCCGATCGCCAGCACGATGAAAGCAATGCCCGCATAGCCGTTGGCCTGCAATTGATCGTGCGCGAAGAATTGTCCGCCCAGGCCCGAGCCGACCGCCTGCCCGACATACAGCATCGACGTGTTCAGCGCGACGGCTGCGCTCGCGAACACCGGTGCGGCGCCGATAAGACGGGTCTGCTGCATCGAATTCATCGCGGCAAAGCCGAGACCCCACAATACGCTTGCCGCCAGCAGCACCGGCAGCGCGGTGATGCCGGCACCGATCACCCACACCACACTTCCCAGCAGCAACAGCGACAGAAAGATCACCGACGTCCAGAACGGCCCGATCCAGCCGACGGCACGCATGGCGAAAATATTGCCGAAAAACCCGAACACTCCGAAGATGCCGAACGCGAGCGCGATCGTTTCCGGCGTGGCCCGCGTCATCTGCAACAGCAGCGGCCCAAGATAAGGAAACGTGCAGAACTGCCCCGCGACCTGCAGAGTCGTGATCAGCAGCAGCAACAGCACCAGACGATTGCGGCCGAGCACGATCCAGGTGCGCAATTCGACCGGCGCGCCGACCAGCCCCTTCGGCAGGACAACGGCGACCAGCACCGACGCCAGCAGCGCCAGTGCACCGATGCCGCCGAGCATTTCGCGCCAGCCGACATGCGCGGCCACGTAGGTCACCAACGGCATGCCGAGCGCAAGTGCGAGCGACCAGCCGAGAAAGACATAGACGATGGTGCTGGGCCGCTGGTCCTCGGGAACGATCATGGCGGCGGTCCCCGCCGCGACCGGCGTGAACACCACGATGATGGCGAGCATCACCAGGCGCAGAACCATCAGGCTGGTGTAATCCGGCGCGACGAACGCCGCAGCGTGGCTGATGGCGACCCCGAGCATGCTGCCGGCCAGCAGCCGGCGACGATCGATGGTGCTGGTCAACCAGGTCATCAGCGGCGAGCCGATGCACAGCACGATCGCGCCGAAGGTGATGAGCAGCCCGGCCTGGTAGACAGACACGCCGAGGCTTTTTGCAAGATCGGCCAGCATTCCCGCCGGCGACATCACCGCAAGACCGGTGACGAAATTCCCGAACATCAGCGCTGTCGGCGCCGCAAACTTTTTAAGTCCCATTCGCGCAGACTAATTCATGTTGAATGCAAATGCATCTACTTTGTCGGCAACGGACACATGCGCGACTATTTGTCGGAAGGAGACTCTTTGGGCGCCGCCTCTTGTTTGGGAGCCAGATCTTGTTTCGGAGTTATGTCTTGTTTGGGAGCAACATTCTGTTTTTTGAGTTCGACCGCAGCGCGCCACCAATCGTTGCCGATAGTCGGTACCGTACAGCCGCCAAACAGTGTCTTCATCGATGTGGACAGTCCGTCGGTCGACAATTTCGCGACGTGCACCAGGCGCTGGCCGTCGGGAGCGATCGACGTCTCGGTGATCTCCAGTTGCGGTAGTCCGGCCAGCGACTCCACCGAAGCCTTGGTCATTCGAAGTTGCCAGTTTTCATAACCCGGCGACTTGAACGGCGGAAACCGGAATTGAAGTGGTTTGGGCGCGACACCGGCAATGGAGACCATTCCATACGTCCCCGGCCCTTCGAGCTGTCGCTGATAGTTCAAGCGGAAATCGTCGGCGGCCAAGCAGGACAGCTGCCATTGCAACAGACGATATGACGTCTTCCCCTCCAGCTTTTCGACCGCCAGCTTTCTCAGGAATGCACGAGTGCCGGTCTCCAGCAGCCAGGGCGTCTCGACGAACTCGCGCCGGTCGATCCCGAACCGGAAGATCTCATCGCGGGTCAGGACATGCCGGTCCTCGAACTTGATCGTCCTCTGAAGGTCGAGCAGGCCGCGATCGATCCCCATCTCGGCAACATATTTCGACGTGTTGCGGTCGGCGCGCTCCAGCGCCCGTCGCATCGCCTCGGCGCGCAGTGCTTCAGACGGTCGGCCGTGCAGAAACGTCAATGTCAGGCGTGGAGAGTGAATGGCAAGCAACGCGTCGGGCGCGATCTCCCCGCGTGATCGCGCCAAAAAGCACGAACGGACATGCCGAATTGCACATCGCACCGCGCGTGGCGATCTCCGCATCGATCTGGCCACCGGCTTGCTTGAGCTTGAGGCAGGCATCATCGATCTGAAGGCCGGAAACACAGCCCTTGACCAGCGTGCGCCCCACCCTGACAACCGCCTTGTCGTTCCTGAGCATCCTGCCCATCGCCAGCGCCTGCTCCACGTTGCCACCCGGCGAATGAAAGTAGATCGGCAGCTTCTGGTCCTTGTGCTGCCGGAAAAACTTCCGGAGACGCGCGGCGGCCTCGCTGTCGATCCTGCCTTCCGCAGCGATCCAGGTATCGCACCCTTGGCCGCAGGCATCGGGGCCGCCCTTGGCGACATAAAAGATCAAAGTGGGAGAAAACGGCTCCGGAGGCTTGGCGGCCTCAGCGGCGGACACGGGATTCGGGACCAAGCCAAAAAGCAGTCCAACAACCAAGCCAAGACCCAGACCGCGCGCGGCCAGGACAAAACGGTGCAATGTCATGGAGCCAACAAAGGCCAAACTGGAAACCGGCAACGGCCGAAGGCTACCAAGCGGGTTGCATCAAGTCCATCTTGCAATCAAAATTTCGCCAAACGGCCTGGGAAACCGCCCGTGGCGATTGCCCCCGCCCCCGCCCTGGGTTATTTCCGGGCCCGCTTACCTGCGTTCGTTCGCAGGAGTGAGCTACAGGAGAAAACAATGAACGACGACCTCAAGAACGATCCTCAAAAATTCAAATTCGGCCTCGCCAACCTTCGCCCCGCCGACCAGCCGTTGTCGCTGACTTTCCCGGACGGCGCCAAGCGCGAGTTTCCCAGAAACATCACCGGCCTCGACATCGCCAAGGGCATTTCGCCTTCGCTCGCCAAACGCACCGTGGCGATGGCGCTCGATGGCGTCGTCGCCGATCTGGCCGACCCGATCGAGCATGACGCAAAGATTGAATTCATCAACCGCGACGACCCGCGCGCGCTGGAGCTGATCCGGCACGATGCCGCGCACGTGCTCGCCGAAGCGGTGCAGGCGCTGTGGCCGGGCACCCAGGTGACCATCGGCCCGATCATCGAAAACGGCTTCTATTACGATTTCTTCCGCAACGAGCCGTTCACGCCGGAGGATTTCGCCGCCATCGAAAAGAAGATGCGCGAGATCATTGCGCGCGATGCTCCGTTCACCAAGGAGGTCTGGACCCGCGACCAGACCAAGCAGGTGTTCAGGGACAAGGGCGAGCTTTTCAAGGTCGAACTGGTCGACGCCATTCCGGAAGACCAGTCGATCAAGATCTACAAGCAGGGCGACTGGTTCGACCTCTGCCGCGGTCCGCACATGACCTCGACCGGCAAGGTCGGCACGGCCTTCAAACTGATGAAGGTGGCCGGCGCCTACTGGCGCGGCGATGCCAAGAACCCGATGCTGACCCGCATCTATGGTACGGCGTTCGCCAAGCAGGAGCAGCTCGACGCCTACCTGAAGCAGATCGAGGAAGCCGAGAAGCGCGACCACCGCAAGCTCGGCCGCGAGCTCGACCTGTTTCATTTCCAGGAAGAAGGCCCCGGCGTGGTGTTCTGGCACGCCAAGGGCTGGACGCTGTTCCAGGCGATCGTCGCCTATATGCGCCGCCGTCTGGCCGGCGACTATGACGAGGTCAACGCGCCGCAGATGCTCGACAAGTCGCTGTGGGAGACTTCCGGGCACTGGGACTGGTACCGCGAGAACATGTTCGCGGCGCAGTCCGCCGGCGACGAGGCCGAGGACAAGCGCTGGTTCGCGATCAAGCCGATGAACTGTCCCGGACACGTGCAGATCTTCAAGCACGGGCTGAAGAGCTACCGCGACCTGCCGCTGCGCCTCGCCGAGTTCGGCGTGGTGCATCGCTACGAGCCGTCAGGCGCCATGCACGGGCTGATGCGCGTGCGCGGCTTCACCCAGGACGACGCGCATGTGTTCTGCACCGAGCAGCAGCTTGCCGACGAGTGCCTCAAGATCAACGACCTGATCCTGTCGACCTATTCGGATTTCGGCTTCGAGGGCGAACTCACCGTCAAGCTCTCGACCCGCCCCGAAAAGCGGGTCGGCTCCGATGAGGCGTGGGATCATGCCGAGCGCGTGATGGCGACCGTGCTGCGCGAGATCGAAAGCCGGTCCGGCAACCGGATCAAGACCGCGATCAATCCGGGCGAAGGCGCGTTCTACGGGCCGAAGTTCGAATATGTGCTGCGCGACGCCATCGGCCGCGACTGGCAGTGCGGCACCACGCAAGTGGACTTCAACCTGCCGGAACGGTTCGGCGCGTTCTACATCGACGCCGACGGCTCGAAGAAGACGCCGGTGATGGTGCATCGCGCGATCTGCGGCTCGATGGAGCGCTTCACCGGCATTCTGATCGAGCACTTCGCCGGCCACTTCCCGCTGTGGCTTGCGCCGACCCAGGCGATGGTGACCACCATCACCTCGGAGGGCGACGAGTATGCCAGGCAGGTGCTGACGGCCGCACGCCGTGCCGGCCTGCGCGTCGACATCGACCTGCGCAACGAGAAGATCAACTACAAGGTGCGCGAACACTCGCTGGCGAAGGTTCCCGCGTTGCTCGTGGTCGGCAAGAAGGAAGCGGAGACCCGTTCGGTTTCGATCCGCCGCCTCGGCAGCGAGGGCCAGACCGTGATGCCGCTCGACGAAGCGCTGGCTGCACTGGTCGCGGAAGCGACACCGCCGGACGTCAAGCGGGCCCGGGCGGGCGACGACTGAAGCGGAGACAGATGCAGGGCCGCGGTTTAGAGCATTACCAAACCGCGGCCCTTGCCCCGCACCCGGTGCGATCCGATATCCGATGATCGCTTGAACGCATTCGACACAACTCCGGTGCCCAAATGCCCGACGCCCTAGAGCTCCTGAAAACCCGCCGTTCCGCCAAGCCGCGCGAGATGAACGGCCCCGGCCCCTCACCCTCCGAACTCGAGACCATTCTCACCATCGGCGCCCGGGTGCCGGATCACGGCAAGATCGCGCCCTGGCGCTTCATCGTGTTCGAGGGCGACGCCAGGCGGCGGGCCGGCGACGTGATCGCAAAAGTATTCGCCGCGAAAAACCCCGGCGCCACCATCGAGCAGATCGAATCCGAGAAGAACCGGCTGGCGGAAGCGCCGCTGGTGATCGCGGTGGTTTCCTCCATCAAGCCGCATCCGAAGGTGCCGCCCTGGGAGCAGGAGCTGTCGGCCGGTGCCAGCGCCATGAACATCGTTACCGCCGCCAACGCGCTCGGCTATGTCGCCAACTGGCTGACCGGCTGGTTCGCGTTCGACCGCGAGGTGCTGAGTGCATTCGGATTGCAGGCCGACGAAAAGCTGGCTGGTTTCGTCCATATCGGCAGCATCGACAAGCCGGTCGAGGACCGGCCGCGGCCGAACCTCAGCGATCTCGTCACCCGGTTCTGATTGACGCGCTGATCCGGTTCTGGTCAGCAGGGACGTTGCTTATCCAGGGCTTTGCTCATGCAGGACTTGATCAAGAGGATATTGTCCGCCCGCGTCTATGATGTCGCGATCGAAAGTCCTCTCGACCCGATGCCGAGACTGACCGGGCGTCTCGGCTCGCCGGTGTTTCTCAAACGCGAAGACCTGCAGCCGGTCTTCTCCTTCAAGCTGCGCGGCGCCTACAACAAACTTGCCTCGCTCCCGGCAGACGCATTGGCGCGGGGCGTGATCTGCGCATCCGCCGGCAACCATGCCCAGGGGCTCGCCCTCGCCGCGCAACGCCTTCAGGTTGAGGCAACGATCGTGATGCCGCGCACGACGCCCGCGATCAAGGTTGAGGCGGTGAAGCGTCGCGGCGGGCAAGTGATCCTGTCCGGTGATACATTCGACGAAGCCTACGCCCAGGCCCGGCAGATCGAGTTGCAGCAGGGACTGACATTCGTCCACCCGTTCGACGATCTCGACGTCATTGCCGGACAGGGCACCATCGGCCTCGAGATTCTGCGCCAGCATCCCGATCCGATCGACGCCGTGTTCATCCCGATCGGTGGCGGCGGCCTTGCCGCAGGCGTCGCAACCATCATCAAATTCCTGCGGCCGGACATCAAGGTGATCGGCGTCGAACCGCACGACGCCGCGGGCATGGCGGCCTCCTTGCAAGCCGATGAGCGCGTGACACTCAGTCAGGTTGGCCTGTTTGCCGATGGCGTTGCGGTGCGCCAGGTCGGCGAGCAGACCTTCCGCCTGTGCCGTGAGTTTCTCGATGAAGTAGTGACGGTGGACACCGATGCGATCTGCGCCGCGGTCAAGGACATCTTCGATGACACCCGTGCCATCGCCGAGCCTTCGGGGGCGCTCGCGCTTGCCGGCCTGAAAGCCTTCGGTCCCGCCTCCTCGACCAGCGGCAGCCGGATCGCCATCAACAGCGGCGCCAATCTCAACTTCGACCGGCTGCGCCATATTGCCGAGCGCGCCGAAATCGGCGAACGCCGCGAGGCGTTGCTCGCGGTCACCATCCCTGAACACCCCGGCAGTTATCGGGCATTTATTCAGGCCCTGGGGCCACGTCCCGTCACCGAGTTCAACTACCGCTTGTCGGGCAGCGGGCCGGCCCATGTGTTTCTCGGCCTCGGCCTCAGTGAGGGCGAGCGGGAGAAACGAGAGATCGTCGATATCCTGCGCCGTCAGGGCTATGGCGTCGAAGACATGACCGACAACGAAATGGCCAAGCTCCATGTCCGCTACATGGTCGGCGGACGCGTGGTCGGGATCGAAAACGAACTGCTGTTGCGCTTCGCGTTTCCCGAGCGCCCGGGTGCCCTGCTCAAATTCCTCGACGGCCTGACGCCCGACTGGAATATCTCGTTGTTTCACTATCGCAATCACGGCGACGATCATGGGCGCGTGCTCGCCGGCATTCAGGTGCCGGCAGACGATCGGCCACGCTTTCACAACCGTCTCGATGAACTGGGCTACCCGTACTGGGATGAGACCGACAATCCAGCCTATCGGCTGTTTCTCGACGGCGCGGGATAACGCCGCCGATCGTGCCCGCTGGCGGCTATTTGAACCTCACGCCGCCTGAGCCGCATTGCTGCCGAAGCGCGCCAGCAGGCCCGCCACCGACTCCGCCGGCCGTGCCGGACTGAACAGAAAGCCCTGCACCTCGGTGCAGCCTTCCGCGCGCAGCCGCTCCAGTTGCTCCCGCGTCTCGACCCCCTCCGCCGTGGTGGCGATGCTGAGGCTTTGCGCCAGCCCCGAAATCGCTCGCACGATGGCAATGCAGTCGGCACGATCCGGCAGATCACGGATGAACGAGCGGTCGATCTTGATCTTGTCGAACGGAAAACTGCGCAGGTAACTCAGACTGGAATAGCCGGTGCCGAAATCGTCCATCGAGATCCGCACGCCCAGTCCGCGCATTTGATGCAGTGTCTGCAGATTGGCGTCAGTCTCCGCCAGCAGCACGGATTCGGTGATCTCGAGTTCGAGTCGTTCCGCGGACAGTTGCGAATGCGCCAGCGCCGCCATCACCGCCGGCACGAGATTGCGGCTCTTGAACTGCACCGGCGACAGATTGACCGCAACCTTGATGTCGGACGGCCATGTCGCGGCATCCACGCAGGCGGTACGCAGCACCCATTCGCCGATCGGCACGATCAGGCCGATGTCTTCCGCCACCGGAATGAACTCGGCCGGCGACACCATGCCGCGCACCGGATGGTGCCAGCGCAACAGCGCTTCGAACGAGGTGATGCGGTCGGCGGCGAGATTGACCAGCGGCTGGTAGTGCAGTTCGAGCTCGCCATTGTTCAGCGCCTGCCGCAGATCGGCCTCCAGCGCGCGGCGCAGTTGTGCCTGCCGATCCATCTCCATCTCGAAGAAGTGGTGAGCACCGCCACCGCCGGCTTTAGCCCGGTACAACGCCATGTCGGCATTGCGCAGCAGCACCTCCGAGGTGTCGCCGTCGAGCGGCGCGATAGCGATCCCGACGCTGGCGCCGATGGTCAGTTCGCGACCGTCGACGTCATAGGGCGCGCTGAGTGACGCGATCAGCCGGGCGGCCCGATCGCCGACCTCGGTCGGCCCGGAAATCGGATCCAGGATCACCGCGAATTCGTCGCCGCCCAGGCGGGCGGCGAGATCGCTCGGGCCGAGATCGGCACCGAGGCGCTGCGCGACCTGCTGCAGCAACCGGTCGCCGACCGGATGGCCGAACGAATCGTTGATCGCCTTGAACATGTCGAGGTCAATGCACAACACCGCTGCCCGGCGCTCGGTGCGGCCGCACTGCTCCACCGTCTGTTGCAGCCGTTGCTGGAACGTCACGCGGTTCGGCAGATCGGTCAGCGCATCGTGATGCGCCATGTAGGAAATTTTCGCCTCAGCCTTGCGCCGTTCGGTGACGTCGATGATCGACACCAGGAAGGCGCTGCGCTCGCCAAAGCCGACCCGGCGACCATAAGTCAGGACCTCGATCTCGCTGCTGTCGGCCCGGATATGCCGCCAGCTGCGCCGCGATTGATAGCTGTCCTGCAACACTTGCAACGACTTGAAGTGAACGTCGCGTTCGTCGTGCGGCCAGATATCCCCGATCTTCATCCGCAGGAACTGCTCGCGGCTGTAGCCATAGTGCGCCACCGCGGCGTCGTTGACGTTGAGAAACTCGAAACTCGTGTCGTCGAACACCCACATCGGCATCGGATTGTTGTCGAACAGCAACCGAAACGATTGTTCGCGCCGTTTCAGGTCAGTAACGTCGGTCAATGTCGCCGACAACAGATCGCCGATCGCGGCAACGCTGACCTTGATATGGGTGCCGCGTGACGACGCGATCTCGAACTGATCCGTTACACCGCTGTCGATCACGGCACTCAGGCGTCGCAGAACATCCGCCGTCGCCAGATCGTGCTGCCCTTCGCTGAGGCGGTGCCAGCGCAGTGTCTCCACCGGCTGCTGCAGCAACTGGGAGGCGCCCTGATTGAGATCCACGATCTGGAAGTCGACCGTGGTGTGGCTGGCATTGCGGCAGGCGGCGAGCGCCAGGAATCCGCCGTCGGTAGCGCTGAAGATGGTGTCGACCAGGCTATAACCGCTGCCGCGCTCCTGAACGTAGACCGAAATCAGCAGCGGTCCCCACCGACAGGCCATCGGCATGGCGTAGATGTCGAAGGACCGGACGATGCCATTGGTGACATTGTAGGCCGAGGTCGCATAGGGGCGGCCGCTCGCCAGCGCATTGACGGCCGCTTCCGATAGCACGCCCTCGTACTGCGGCGCGAGATCGCTGACGCGGGTGTCCCAGGCATCCTGTCCGAGCCAATGCCGCAACGCGCGTCCGGTCCGCATGATGGTCAGCGTCTCGCCGCTTCCCTGCAGCAGCGCCATGTGATCGGCGAGCCGGCCCATGCTGCCGAGCACGACTTCCTCGTAGGCCGGCAGTTGTTGTCCCGGGCGCAGCGCGGCAAACCATTTTCGTCGCAGGGTCGAAACGTCGTTCAACGTATCGGTGAGGACTTCTTCCTCGATCGTCTTCCTGACAGCACCCACGACAGCCCCCAACTCAGCACGCAGCGAATTTCGGGGTTAATTCAACCTTGCCGTATTGATGAGTGGTAAATAGCGCCGGCTTAATGCTGATTATGATACTTATAAGACAGCCAATGGTTAGAAAATCATTGGCGAAAACACCGCGAGGTTGAGCGGTCTCAAATACTCGTGTCGTGGTTCAGAAATTCGCTCCATCATCGCCGCGAGTCCGTCGAGCGAATTTCTGAACCATAAACGACACGACAATCATGGGCTTGCTAGTGTCCTTGTCGAATCCGAAGTTCGCTCCCGAGCGCGCTGCTAAGCATAGCGAACTTCGGATTCGGGACACTAGCGCGCAACCACTTCCACTTCGCCGTCGACGCCGTTCACGACATTGAAGGCGCGCTCGAACACCTTGCCCTCGTTCTTGGCGATGGCGCGATACTCGCCTTCGGCGAGAATGACGCGTGGAAACGCACCGATCGATTCCTTGATCACGTCGCCCGCGGGGGTGATCACCGACCATGCCGTGTTGGCCAGCGCTTCGCCGCCCTTGTCGCCGACCAGCTTCAGCGTCACCACCGCGGCGCGGTGGGTGACGATCACGTCGGTGAGCTTGCTGGCCTGAACGCGAATGTCGGAACGCACGATCGAATTGGCGTCGCCATATTTCGAGATGATGTAATAGGTGCCCTCAGGCACCAGCAGCACATCGCCTGCGGGAATGTTCTGCGAGATCGGCGCGCGATCGCCGACTTCGAACTGGCTGCCCTTGAAAATGTCGAAGGCGATCTGGTTCGGCGGAATCTTGCTGGAACCGACCCGGCCATCGATCCGCAACCCGCCGGCCGGAAGATCGAACGATTCGCGGGTGGTTTCCTGGCGCAACGTCACGGGACGCACCGCGCTGACGAGGCCGAGACCGACATGCACGACATAGCTGCCGGGCGGCAGCACGATGTTCGGTGTCGGGGTGCGCTCCTCGCGGATCAATTTGAACGCGCCGGCAGCATCCGGCTTGTCGGCGTAGATCCGCCAAACGAGACCGCTGTTGACCACCGGCAGATCCTTGCCATACCGCGCGGTTAGCGCCAGTACGGCCTGCCCGGGGGTCGCGACGGCCGCGGTGGCGGGTGGTGCGGCCAGGGGCGCCGCGGATACCGGCGGCTGGGTGATCGGGGCAGGCAACGGGGCCGGCGCAGCCGCCGCTCCGGAAGGGGGCGCCAGGTTCATGGCCGGTCCCGACGGCGCTTCAGGCACCGATCCCGGCGGAACCGGCGGCGGGCGGTCGGTAAACAGCTGGGCCGAGGCAACCTGCGGACACGCCAGAGCCAAAACCACCAGCAGCGCACGCAGTCCGGCACGGGACCATTGCACGCGAAAACGGGACTGGTCACGGCACGGGGTGCGGGTGGGCATCATTGCAGGGTTTTTGACCGAAAACGCGGCGAATTCAAGCCTGTGACCGTTCAATTCAGGGCGCATTCACACCACGCAGGAGCAAGTCCGCCGGGGAGGCATGTCGTCCGGTCATGTTTGTCATCCCCGCCGGTTAAGGCTAACGGCACAATTCAATCCTATATGCGTTTGTACAGGTACGCTTTGTGCTTGTTTGTGCGGGACGGCTGATTCTTGCCGTCCTCTGGAGAATATGACGGTGCTCGAGGGCTTGATCGGACGAAATCGGGACAAGGCCGGTCTCGGACCGACGCGACGACCGACAATCGGACTGGCGCTCGGTGGCGGCGCGGCCCGCGGGTTCGCCCATATCGGCATCATGCGGACGTTGATCGCCAACGGCATTCTTCCCGACATCGTGGTCGGCACCTCGATCGGCGCCGTGGTCGGCGGATGTTATGCAGCCGGCCAACTCGACACGCTGGAGGAGTGGGCGCGAAGCCTGCAGCCGAAAAACATCTTCAGTTATCTCGACATCCGCCTGAACGGATCCGGCCTGATCGGCGGCAACAAGCTTGCCGCGCAACTCGAAGCGTCGCTCGGCAAGACCCGCATCGACGATCTGCCGCTGCGGTTTGCCGCCATCGCCACCGAAATTCAGACCGGGCACGAAATCTGGCTCACCCATGGCCGCGTCGTCGACGCCATGCGCGCCTCCTATGCTCTCCCCGGGATCTTCTCGCCGGTCGCGATCGGCGACCGCTGGCTGATCGACGGCGCGCTGGTCAACCCGGTGCCGGTCTCGGCCGCCCGCGCGCTCGGCGCCGAGATCGTCATCGCGGCCAACGTCAGCACCGACGTGTTCGGCCACGGCACCATCATCTCGACTTATGGCGCCGTCGAAGGAACAGCGGATGAGACGGTCGAGCTGCCGGCACCCAAGCGCGGCATCGGAAAATTCTTTTCAGCCGAGCGCACCGTCAAACGTGAATTCTTCGGCAGCGGCGACCGCCCCGGAATTTCCACGGTGATGGTCGAGGCCTTCAATATCATGCAGGACCGCATCACCCGCGCCCGCCTCGCCGGCGATCCGCCGGACGTGCTGATCTCGCCGCGGGTCGGCAAGATCGGATGGTTTGATTTCCACCGCGCCGAGGAAACCATTGCGCATGGCGCACGCGCCGCCGAGCGCAACCTCGAATCGATCCAGGAAGCGATCTCGATCCTGTCCCCGACCTCGAGCAACACGCCGGGCATGGGGCAAAATCAGAACATGTCACCGTGATCGATTGTCGAATTCGGTCGCACTGATACGCTTGAGCGCCTCGGTGAAGGCGCGCGCCGCCGGTCCCAGCGGCTCGTCGACGCGACGGGCGAGATAGGTTTCCATGGCGACTTCGCTGTTGCGTCCCAACGCAGTGGTCGCCAGCCGAACCAGCCGTCCCTCAGCGATATCCCGCTGGACCTGCCACAGCGGAAGGCGTCCCCAGCCGAGACCCGCAAGGATCAGCGCGTGCTTGGTGTCCTGGCCGGTGACCCGACAGGTCTGCGGCGAGATGACACCGAAATCCCTGCCCTCGCTAAGACGAGAAGGATCGGACAGAACGACTTGAATGTGATCGGCGAGATCCGACACATCGAGGACTTCACCTTCAGCGTGGCGTGCCAGTGGATGCTGTGCGCTGACGACGGCAATCAACGGCACGGATGAAAGTGCCTCGAGCACAATCCGCGGATCGCGGAAGCCGTCGCCGGCGGCAATCCCGAGCATATAACGCCGTTCCATCAAGCCGCTGATCGGACCGCCGAGAGGCTCGACCGACACCCGGATCGCGACCGACGGATAAAGTGTGCGCATGGCGTTCAGGGCCGCGCCGACCGACGCGATCGGAACGAGCGTATCCACGATCAGCGACAACTCCAGTTCCACCCCCTCACCGAGCCCCTTGGCGCGCGCACGCATGGCGTCGACGCGCATAAGAATATCCCTGGCATTGGCGAGCAGTGCCTGTCCTGCGGGCGTCAGGGTCGGGCGATGACCGGAGCGGTCGAAGATCAAAACTCCGAGCTCGGTCTCGAGATTGGCGATCGCATGGCTGACCGCCGACTGCACCCGCGAGAGCCGGCCGGCCCCAGCCCGGAAGCTGCCGCTTTCGGCGACAGTCACGAAAACCCGCATCTGGTCGAGTGTGAGCGCGTCCAACATGATCAACTCAATCGATCAAATTCATCGTCATTATATCACTCCCATAGAACAGGAAGAAATGCTCAATCTGACGTCTCTCTGGCGCGAGTTTCCGAGTCGTAAGGCAGTCGAACTCCATGAGCCCCACCGACGCATCCCCATCGGCCACCTTCGCAAGTGACACGGGCTGGAACGGCATCCTTGTCGTTGTCGCCGCCGGCGTCGTCGCCTCGCTCCAGATCGGCAAGGTCGCGATCGCAGCCCCTCTGATTCAGCACGATCTGCAGCTCAGCCTGACGGCGGTGGGTTGGCTCAGCGCCGTGATCGCCCTGCTCGGCGCGCTCGGCGGCGTCGCCGCCGGCGGCATCGTGGCCGCTATCGGCGACCGACGTGTTCTGACCGCCGGCCTTGTGGCGGCGGCGCTCGGTGCCGCCGGCGGCGCGATGGCGAATGGCTATTCGATGCTACTCGCGTCGCGCATCGCCGAGGGCTTCGGCTTTCTTCTCGTGACCATTGCTGGTCCCGCCGTCCTGCAACGCATCGCACCTGTCGAACGCAGGAACATCGCGATCGCACTCTGGAGCTGCTTCATGCCCACGGGCATGGCGCTAGCGATGCTCACGGCGCCGCTCTTTGCCGACTGGCGCATGGTCTGGTGGTGTTCGGCCGGACTCGCTGTCCTCGCCATCGCCATGGTCTTGACCGTCGTGCCCGCGACGCGTGCTCGCGCCCAGCCGTCATGGCGACGGCTGGGCCAAGACGTGACTGCCACCTGCCGCGGCAATGGACCATTGGTTCTCGCGGCCACGTTCGCACTCTACAGTCTGATGTTCTTTGCGCTGTTCAGCTTCCTGCCCGTGCTTCTGATGGACCGCATGGGTGTTTCGCTGCGCACCGCCGGCCTGCTGAGTGCGGTCGCGACCAGCGCCAACATCGTCGGCAACATCGCGGCTGGCCTGCTGCTGTCTCGCGGGGCACCACGGGCGATGCTGGCAGGGAGTGCCAGTCTCATCATGACCCTTGCCGGCCTTGGAATCTTTGTGCCCGTTTTCGCCAACACACCGACCTTTCTTCTATGCGTCCTGTTCTCGGCCATCGGCGGTCTGCTGCCTGCCACACTTCTGGCCACTGCACCCGTCGTTGCTCCAGCAGACCGGCTGACGCCGGTCGTGCTAGGTTTGGTGATGCAGGGAAGCAATCTCGGCCAGGTGATCGGACCGATTGCGATCGGCAGAACCATCGACGCCTTTGGCTGGCCCGCTGCGGCAGCCATTGTTGGTATTGCCGGTTTCGTCGGAACGCTGCTGTCGCTTCGGCTACGCCGCGTCAACGCCTCGCGAGCGACCGGAGCGTAATGCCCCGGTGCCGAGATGGCTTTAGATCAAGCCGTCTTGATATACTCGTGCAGGGCTTCCTGCTCGCGCTCGAATTCCTGGACGCGTGATTTCACGACGTCGCCGATCGAGATCAGGCCGACGACAATGTCGTTTTCAACGACCGGCAGATGCCGGAACTTGCCCGTCGTCATGACTTCCATGATGGTGGATACGGTGTCGGCCTCCCTGCAGGTCACGACCTTGCGGGTCATGACCGCGCTCACCGGCTCATCCAGCACACTGGCACCACGCTCACCGAGAACACGGACGATGTCGCGTTCGGACAGGATCCCTTCCATATGCTGCTGGTCTTTCATCACCAGCACGGCGCCGATCCGTCGCTCGGCCAGGAGTTTGATGGCCGTCGACAGCTTGGCATTCGGCTCGACGCCCAGAATCTCGTGCCCTTTGGAATTGAGGATCGCCCTTACCGTCATTGTCGCCTCCTGAGAAAAGACAACCGCTTTGCAAACGCCGCGGCCTTGTATTCTTCAGTCGTCAAAAACAGCACAGTGTCGATTTGGTTCAAAGATGATGGATGAATTTGCGCGGACTCGCAAGGCGCGGGACAGCGCACCGAACGGATGGGAGCCATTCGGCAGAAAACTGCTGGGATCGATGATAATGCCGTCGTGCGGCGTTACTCGCCGTCGACAACGTCCGCAGGCGACGGATCGCTCTCGGCGCCGCTTTGCCGGGCAACCGGATCGAACAGCGAAAACAGCACGAGACCTGCGACAAATCCGCCGATGTGGGCCTGCCAGGCGATGCTCTGCGCCGCAGCGCCGACCGCGATCGATCCGACGCCGAACACGATGTTGATGCCGAACCAGACCGCCAGAAACGCGAGCACACGCGGGTTGCGCAGGGACTGAAACAGCGACAGTGCCGGGACCTGCGCCGCGCTCTCGGCATCGCTGCGCCGCCCGAAAGCCAGAAAGCTGCCATGGCCGAAGGCAAAGCGGATCGACCCTGCCATGGCGCCCGACACCGCCGCCGATGCTCCGATCATGGGCGCCACCTCATGCTGATGCGTCATAAGATGCGCAACCGCACCAGCGATGGCAGTGACCGCCATGAAGAGATAGAAGCGCATCGTCCCGAACCTGCGCGCCAAAGCGCTTCCGAACGGCAGCATCCACAAGGCATTGAAGCCGATATGGCTGAGATCCGCGTGCAACAGCGAATAGGTCAGGAAAGTCCAGATCGCGGCGCCGGCGCCGCCGGGAAACCGGGGATCGGACCATGGCAGATCGTAGCGTGCCGGGACGAAGCCGAACGCCCAGATCATCCATTCGCCGAGTTCGATCGGCAGCAGAACCCGCACCAGATGGACCGCGCCCAGCAGCACGAGCAGCGCCGTCATGGCGCCGGGGATGGTCAAAATCGGTTCGCGTGGAGACGTCAAAGGTCGCGGGCCCAACATGTCGATGCGGGGCGCCGAGTCGGGCAGCCGCCAAGCGCTTCAGATAGGCGGCTTTGGAGCGCTCGCGCAAGCTCGCCCTTGCATCGCAGCAAGACAAATGCGGCCTCGCTTGGCCAGAAAAACAAAAGGGAGGGCTTTCGCCCTCCCTTCCGGATCGCACGTGGGCGATCGATCGAGCAGTCTTTGTCGTGAGCAGTCTTGTCGTAAGCAAGTCTTGTTGTGAGCAGTCTTGCCGCAGGAACCCCACCCCTCCCCGCGATGACCAGCCTGTTTGACGCCACCTGTTATCGGCAACCGGTGCGGGCCGTGGAGAACAGCCGTTCCGCAGTTGACGTGAGCAGATACTAGCCGGACTACGCAAAAGCCCCAAGCGCATAGTTAATTTAACGTTAACGCCATAAAGCCGCGGAGAAACCGGCCAAAACACGGCCACGGCATGGACGCTGCAACCCCCCTCCTGCACAACAGGAGAGACCCCGACGATGACCGGTAACGGGACAGACATGTCCGTGTCCGGCCGTTGGCAGGTCAGGGACAGGTTATGAAACACCCATCGAGCCGCGCCTTTTTCAACTATTGGGACGAAAAGCGTGGCAATGCAGCGGCCCCCGACCGCAGCGACATGGAACCCGGCGCCGTGCGGGAGCTGCTCGGGGATATTTTCGTGCTGTCCAACGATCCAGCTGCCGGATACCCGTTCCGTGTCGCCGGGACCCGCGTCTGCGCACTGCTGGGGCGCGATGCCAAGGGTCAGGGTTTCACACCCCTGTTTGCGGCCGCCCGCCGGCGCGAGATCGAGGACATTCTGACGATCGTCGCCGAGGAGACCCAGCCGACCATTGCCGGCGTCACCGCCCGCGCGATGAATGGGCAGCCGGCTCATCTCGAACTGCTGCTCCTGCCCTTCAGCGCACGAGCCCACACACCCCTCAGCCTGACCGGCTTGCTGGCGCCGTTTCAACCGCCGACCGGGCCGATGACCGATTTCAAGCTGACGACGTGGCGCCATCTCGCGCCACGCCCGCGCAGCCGCCTGCGCACTGTGCGCCGGTGGAGTGGGGTGCGGGGTTTCATGGTGTATGAGGGTACGCGCTGATCTGCGGCTGCTGATCGTGATTCAATCTCTGCTGAATCAAAATCATCACGACCAAGACGCAATAGCCGTGATCAACGGGGCGCCGTCATGAGCCTGAACGCGATGGTCACGGTTATCGTTGGCAAATGTCGTTGGCAAAAAACCGCGCAGCCTGGCGCGGCGCAAACTCCATCGAAAAATCATTGCAATTCCAAGACACTACAAAGGACAGGAGTAACCGCCTATTAACCCTGCCCGCCGTAGGGTTCGTGCATACCGACGCGCGGTTCAACTGGTACAAATTTATGGTATTGGCGCAACGAAAGCCCGCCTTTCCCGCCGCTGAAGAACGACGGCGTTTCCAGCGCGTCAAGGTGCACCTGCTCGGCCGCTACATGCTGCCCGATCGGCGCGAGTTTCCCTGCCAGATAATCAATATGTCGCCTGGCGGCTTGGCCATGCTGGCGCCGGGCATCGGCAATGTCGGCGACCGCGTCATCGCCTATCTCGATCATGTGGGCCGCGTCGAAGGCAAGATCACCCGGATCATCGACAACGGTTTCGCGATGACGGTGACCGCCACGCCGCGCAAGCGCGACAAGATGGCAGCGCAGCTGACATGGCTCGCCAACCGCCAGATCCTGAACCTGCCGGAAGACCGCCGTCACGACCGTATCGTCCCGCGCAACCCCAGTGCGCGGATCCTGCTCGTCGACGGCCAGGAAATGCACTGCCGGATCATCGATATGTCGCTGTCGGGCGCCGCAATTTCGTCCCAGACCCGGCCCGAGATCGGCTCCAAGGTGACGATCGGCCGGGTGCAGGCCCAGGTGATACGCCACCTCGAGGACGGCTTCGCGCTCGAGTTCGCATTTCCGCAGCTCGCCGAGACTCTCGAAGATAACGTCACCGCCAGGTAAACGCCGGCGCCTGCCATCGACGTCACCAGCCCGCCGAACGGCGGGCTTTTTCGTGCATGGATACCGTCGCGATAACCATGATCGGCCACACGCAGGGTTAATGCCGGCAGATGGCGATCCTGAAAACATCGCCGCAACAACTGGCTCCGGCTTAATCCATAAAATTTGAATCAAATCCGATCATCTCAAATCTCCGCCCAAGATGATTCAAATTTGAATCGAACATGCGCCAGTTTTGATTTTCATTCGTCTCGAATTGACTGAGGCGATTTAGCGGCGCTGCAAATCGTCCATGCGACAGATGGCCCAACAAGAAAAACGGGGGCCACAGTGTCACGTATTCGAGGACAGGGCATCGGAATGGCATGCGCCATTCTGATGGGGTTGACGGCACACGCCAGCGCCGGCGAGCGCGTGCAACAGGCAAGCCTTTATGCAGGTGTCGGCGAGACAGCGCGAGCACCGATCGGCTGGGTCGAATTCTGCGCGGACAATCCGGATGATTGCCGCAGCGGCGCGACGCAGCCGCGCGACATCGTCATGACGCAGACCGCATGGCGCGACCTGCTGCGCGTCAATCGCTGGGTCAACGAGAACATCAAGCCGATGACCGACGTCGATCATTGGGGTGTCATCGAGAAGTGGTCGTATCCGACCGATGGCTACGGCGACTGCGAAGACTATGTGCTGCTGAAACGCAAGATGCTGATCGATGCGGGCTGGCCGCGCGAAGCGCTGCTGATCACGGTGGTCCGCGACAAGAAAGGCGACGGGCACGCGGTGCTGACGGTGAAGTCGAGCAAGGGCGAGTTCATTCTCGACAACCAGAACGAAGAGGTTCTGGCCTGGACCGACACCGGCTACCGCTACGTCAAGCGACAGAGCCAGAGCGATCCCAATGTCTGGGTCTCGCTTGGAGACACCCGCCCTGCCGTTTCAACGGCGAGCGCACGCTGAACCTAGAAGGAATTTGGAGACCCGCGAACCGGTCGCATCCCCACCCCTCCCCGTCCCAGACCGGATCGCGCGCGGCCAGCCTCCCCCAGGGCTGGCCGCAACTTTTTGCGCGGCGCCCGTCACGTGCCGCATCCAATCGCAGATGCATCGAAACGTCGACGTACGCTATTGTGCAAAACGCTCGAGTATCCGGCCGTTCGCGTCGACAAATAGCGTGCGCGTGCGGCCCCACAGGTGAACAACGTGGCCGTTGAAGAGGTTGCTAAATCCTATTGACGTCTGACCGAAGACCTGGCCACCGCCCGGCGTGAGAAAAAGTGCGGCGGCCGCCTCAAGGAAGCGCCAACCCTCCTTACCATCGGCGACATTGCAGCCGTTGAAGTAGACGCGAGCGTTGCGGATCGCCAATCTGGAATACCCGCGTGGAATGACCGAGCGAAACCAATCCGCATCGAAGGAATTGTCGCCAAAGTAAATCGTGCCCGGGCTGCCATGGGTTTCGAACAGGATGCGATCGTAGATCCGACCCAAACTGAGCAACGGATCCAGCGAGGCGGCCAGGTCCCCGCTGGTGACCCCGACGCGGCAGGACGAATCCGACCGGTTTGCTGTCGACCTGATGCGCCAATCGTCCGCGTCGTAAATGTGAAGCAATCCCATTGCAACTCTCCGATGGAAACTTCCACGGTTTGTCGCCGCTGGCAGAGACAGCGTTCACAACAATACTCGCCTAAAATCTTGGCAGCTCTCGCTGCCGTTCTCCCTGCTCCAACACAGCCGCATCTTTTGAAGAACGTCGGACGCAATACGGCCAATCGCGCAAGATAGAAATGCAGTGAACTGCGGAATATTCGTCTCACTCAAACTGGACGTCTATGCCGATCCCGGCTCATGCCGGCAGATGCGGCATGGTGTTGGGTTCGAGCGCGTCTTCCGCATCGTCGTGCTCGGGCAACTTCTCGCCATGAAGCACGACCGGTGTGCCGATCCAGAGCGGATCGATCAGATGATCGCGGCGTGGATTGGTGGTGTTGGGATGGACCAGGATGCTCAGGCCGCCGTGATTGAGCATCAGCCACGGCACCAGTGTCGCGAACAGCTCCTTCGCGAACGAGACCTGGAACATCGCCTGATCGTGCGGCCCGACCTTGAGGTCATGCCAGTTGCCGAGCCGCAGCCGGAAGCGTTCGCCGATCAGCGTGCGAAGGTGTTCGGCCGCCCCCCGCGACGACGCCGGATCGTAGTAGACATGGGCGTGATAGCTCGCGATCTCAGCGATCGATCGCGGCGCTGCTGTCTCTGATGTCGACATAACCGCGACCTCCCGATCAGCCGATCTTCTTCAGGCCGGCCTTGAAACGTTGGCCGTTCGCGACATAGTGCTTAGCACCGCGAAACAGCGCACCAGCCTGGGCGGGATCGATGGTGCGGATCACCCTGGCGGGGGCGCCGACGATCAGCGAGTTCTCGGAGAACGTCTTGCCTTCCGTGATGATTGCGCCGGCGCCGACCACGCACCCCTTTCCGATCCGTGCACCGTTCATGACGATCGCGCCCATGCCGATCAGCGCACCATCCTCGATGGTGCAGCCGTGCAGGATGACGTTATGCCCGATGGTGCAGCTCCGGCCGATGGTCAGCGGAAATCCCGGATCGGTGTGAAAGGTGCAGTTGTCCTGCACGTTGGAGCCCTCGCCGATATCGATCAGCTCGTTGTCGCCGCGCAGCACTGAGCCGAACCAGACGCTGGCGTTTGGGCCAAGCCGCACATTGCCGATCACTTCGGCGCTGTCTGCGATGAAATAGTGTCCGTCCGAGGGAAGTTGGGGCGAGCGCCCGTCCAGTTCATAAATCGCCATGCCACGCTTTCTTCTGATGCTCAAATCGCGGCGAGATTGCCACGGATCAGGACCGGAAAGCGAGACCGCTAGATGCTAAAAACGATAGTGTTTTCAAGCGAAGTGGAGGCGGGTTCGCGTCAAAAAAATGCGCCAATTAAAAACCTGGAGCCCTGTTTTCGACAGGGCTCTAGGCGAACAGGCCGGTGATTTCCAGGAGCCGCAGAAACACCGTGCCGCACATCATGCTCCAGAAGCCGGCGAGCACCGTCGCCAACATGACGAACTCAGCGCGCCGCTTTTCGATTTTGCGGCCACGCACTGTGTTGCGCATGATGATGAAGGGAGCGGCGAACACCAGGAACGGCACCGCGGCGAAGGTCATCGGCGCGACGCCCTGCTGCAACAGCGCGAAGCCTGCGGGTTGATTGGCCATCGCCTGGTAACCGCTGGTCAATGCACCCGCCAGGGCAAAACCGATCAGCAGCGAGAACAGCGAATTCAACACATCCGGCGACATCGACAGCCCCACCCCGCTACGCGATGCTCCTGCTTCGCAAAATGCGTTGCCGCGCGCCAGCACATCCTTAAGAAAAGGTTAACGACCGCGGCCGGAACTGCGACTGCCGCATGACTCGACGCGCACGCCCCCGCTTTGGCTTCGCGATCCGCGTGGCATACTCCGGCGATTGATTCGCCCTTCCCTCGATTTGCGAACTGCAGTTCTGATGACGTTGCTTATGTCCGTTTCCGGCCGGCGCGCGCGACCCGGCAAGCGCCGCAGTCATGTGGTGCCGGCTCTGCTGTCGGGCGTGATCGGCGCCGCCGCGGTGTCTGCCGTCTGTTATCTGTTATGGCCCACCTGGACCCCCCAGGCGGTCAGCGATCCGTCGCGGCTGCCGATCAGCGTCGGGGGCATGGTGTTCAACGTGCCCACCGAAAGCATGCGCATGAAGGTGCAGCGACATACCGGTCCGCAGGAGCGCGTCGACCTCAGCTTTGCCTATCCGTCGCTGGCGGCGGGCGAACCGCGCAAGCGCATCAGCGCCGAAACGGTTGAGGACACCGAGCCGTCGATCGACGCGATCTTCCTGTCGATCGCAGCACATGGCGAAGCGCTCGCGCCGGACGAACGCACCCGCACCATCTATCCGCGCTACCTGGCCGCCGGAGCCGCGCGCACCGACGACGGCCTCACGGCCCAGGCCTTTCGCGACAACACGCCCTATGCGAACGAGGACCTCTTTGTCGCCGCCTCGCCGTCCCTGGTGGCCCGCTGCACCCGCGACGGCGAAACGCCCGGCATGTGCCTCAGCGAACGCCGCCTCGATGGCGCCGACCTGACCTTCCGCTTCCCGCGCGGCTGGCTGGCTGATTGGCGAGCGATCGCCGGCGCAATGGATCGCATCGTCGCGCAGATCTACAAGCCACAGAGCTGATTGCGATCAAACGAAAACGCCGCAGACGGCAATGACCATCTGCGGCGTCAACTTGATCGAATGGAAGACGATCAGACCTGCTCTTCGAGATCGGTCTCGAGGATCGCGATCTGCAGCTGATACGAACGATCATCGTCTTCATCGTCGACGAACAGCACGCCGACAAATTCCTCGCCGATATAGACTTCGGCGGAATCGTCCTTCTTCGGCCGCGGCACCACGCGAATTTTCGCGTTGCCGAAAAGACGCTTCAAATAAGCATCGAGCTTCCTGACTTCCTGAACGTCCACGAGCGTCTCCAACAAAAAGAGGGATGCGCAGGGTTTAGGCCGATCCGCGCCCGACCGCTAGAGCTTTTTCCGTTCCGATAGAATCGGAACGGAAGCTCTAGATTTTCGTTTTGACGCGTTTTCTCCGCGCAAACGCTTCGCGTTTGTCGCGGGGGAACCGGTGTCCACTTCGCTGGAAAACGCTCTATATCAAAGCCGGAAAATTATTCGCCCCTCAAATCATAAAAATTTCAAATTTCAGATCGAGGCGTCGAAACCGTTCGCACCGAGCATCTGATTCATGGTGCGCGACGGCTCGGAACAGCCGGCGGCACCGACCACCTTTGCCGGCACGCCGGCCACAGTCACGTTGTTGGGAACTGGCTTCACCACCACCGAGCCCGCGGCAATGCGCGCACAGCGGCCGACTTCGATATTGCCGAGAATCTTCGCACCCGCGCCGATCATCACGCCCTGGCGGACCTTGGGATGACGATCCTCGTTTTCCTTGCCGGTGCCCCCGAGGGTAACGCCGTGCAGGATCGAGACGTCGTCTTCGATCACCGCGGTCTCGCCGACCACGAGGCCGGTGGCATGATCGAGGAAAATCCCGCGGCCGATTTTCGCAGCGGGATTGATGTCGGTCTGGAACGCCGCCGACGAGCGGCTCTGGACGTAGTAAGCGAAATCCTTGCGACCCTTGTGCCAGAGCCAGTGCGCCAGGCGATGCGCCTGAATGGCATGGAAGCCCTTGAAGTAAAGCAAGGGATCGATGAAGCGCGAGGTCGCGGGATCACGATCGAACACCGCGACCAGATCGGCGCGGAATGCATTGCCGAGATCCGGCTGGTCACGCAGCGCCTCATCATAGGCCTGGCGGATCAGGTCGCCGGACAGCGCGGTGTGATCGAGCCGCTCGGCGATGCGGTGCACCACGGACTGCTCCAGGCGCTCATGATGCAGCACGGTGGAAAAGATGAAGGTCGCGAGTTCCGGCTCGCGCCGCACGATGTCTTCCGCCTCGGCGCGGACACGCGTCCAGATCGGATCGACGGTCGAGAGCACGGGTTGTGCGTCCAGGTGAGATTTCGCCATTTTGGTTTATCCGCGAGCCCTATGGGAGAACGATCCTACCACATAGTGCGTCTAAAAAAGACGACAATCCCGCCACAAGGGGGAACCGGCGCGCGCGCGGCAGGGTTGCTTTGTCCGGACGGACGTACCGCCCGGGATCGTCCTCAGGGGCGCTGGGCCAGAAAATCCTTGACCCCGGCCTTGTAGACCCGGTCGCCAACGGCGCGCATGTGGTCCCGGTCCGGGATATCGAGCACCTGGGCCTGCGGAATCACCTCCGCCAGCGCGTGGGCGGAGCCTGCCACGTCGTCCACCGTCCCCACCGCGATCAGGGTCGGAACCGTGATGGCGGCGGCCTCCTCTGATGTCATCAGCCGGCGCGAGCCGCGCATGCAGGCGGCGAGCGCCCGGCGGTCGGAACGGGTCTGGTCGGCGAAGCTGCGGAAGGTCTTTCCCAGCGGGTCGGTGATGCCGGCCGCGTCGTCGGCCTCCAGGGCCTGGGCAACGTTTTCGGCCAGGACCGCGTCCTTGATCAGGCGGATGCCGATGCCGCCCAGGATCGCCGAGCGGACGCGCTCGGGGGCTGAGTAAGCGAGATAGGCGGTGATGCGGCCGCCCATGGAATAACCCATCAGGTCGGCGCGGGGGATGCCGAGATGGTCCATTAATGCACCAACGTCCCCGGCCATGGTGCCGATATGATAATCCTCGGGATCGTAGAGCTTGCTGGAGCCGCCATGGCCGCGGTTGTCCAGCGCGATCACCCGCCGTCCGGCCTTGCGCAGCTCGGACACCCAGCCGGTATAGCCCCAGTTGACGCTCATGCTGGACGCAAAGCCGTGAATCAGCACGATCGGATCGCCCTCGCCTTCGTCGAGATAGGCAATTTCAACGGAGCCGTTGTGGAAGCTCGGCATCGGGATCAATCCATATTGTGGGGGAAGAACGATAACCGGCCTAGTCAATTTAGGCTGGCGCGGCAAGGGTGTTATGCACCAATTCCACCGGCGGACGTGGCGAAGTTAAGGCATCGGTGGCGGCCATCGCCGCGGCTTGCCGCCGGGCCTTGCGCACCTTCTTGCGCGCCTTGGCGCGTCCGATCCACCAGTAAGTCGCGCGTTCGGTGGTGGCCTTGATCGAGGACAGCACGCCGAACAGCGCCAGCACCGCCCAGAACACCCACAAAGTGAGATTGAACGCGCCGGCTGCGAGCAGCAGCGCTCCGCGTCCCAAGAGTTTCAGGATCGCCCGCGTCTGGCCGCCCTTGGCCTCCGCCAGCCGCGCGGCGCGCGCAATGTCCTTTGGCCCCTCGGCGACCCGCAAGGTCTCCAGCGCGCCGCGTGTTCCGACCCGCTCGCTGACGCGGCCGACATCCTTGGCCGCCCGCAGCAAGGCGCCCGCTTTCTCCGCGCGGAAAGCCGCCTTGATGGCCGTGATGCTGGCGCCGGGCCGCGCCACGGATGCGGTGGTCACGGCCTCCCGCAGCATCGCAGTGTCGACCACATCGCGCGCCGAGCGCCCGGCCCATCCGGCGAGGCCGGCGCCGAGGCGGCCGGTCTTGCGGGCGTCCTTGACCAGCGTCAAACCTGCCCGCACCGGCGCGGCGCCGCCGACGGAGACATAAGTTGCCGCGGTGATGGCAAGGCCGGCCGTCGCAAGCCCAAGCACCAGCCGGTCGGGCTCCTCGCCCGTGGCCAGCCGTTTGCCCTCACGCACGACGTCGCGGATATCGCCGAACACAAAGAGATCGCCCGCCACCGTGCCGGACAGGCTGGCCAGATCGTCGGCCTCGCCGGTGACAAGCCCCGTCGCGAAACGGGTCGCGGCATGGGCCGCGGAGTTTTCCACCTCGACCGCTTGCGCGACGCGCGTGGTCACCGTTTCGGGAATCGCAACGCCGTTGGTCACAGCGAGATCGATAAAACTTTGTGCAAGTTCAGCGTCATTCGCGGCCAGCGCGTCCTCGATCCGGCGCACAACCGCATCCGCGCCGCCGAGCGCCACTTTCATCTGCGCATCCGACAGGGAGGCCGGATCGTCCTGCGCCCACAACACCTCGCCCGCGGCGCGCGCCTGCGGCCACAGCGCAATCAAAGCCGCCGCGCAAACCGCGCCAGCCGCCACAGCCACAATGATCGGTCGACCTGCGAACAGCATCCGAAAACGGTATCCCCCAGCCAGTTCTCCGCGCGCCTTGTTCATACGCCTTTGCGAGGCAGGCCGCGATAACTCCGACGGACAACCCCTGACTTAAGTCTATGGCGACGAAAGGAGGGCTTCTCCATACCGACAAGATTGTGTCGAATTTCCATGGTGCAAGTGAGCCTGGAATCAACGGACTCGATTGTCGTCGATTCTGGGGTGCAATGTCTGGAACTTACCGTTGTTGGAAAGTATGGTGCCGCGCGCCTTCGCCGGCACACCCCCGCGAAATCTGGTCATTTCGCGGGATATGTTGAAATTGCTTGGTGAAAACGTTTGCAGGCGCAGTCCCGATGGGCTGCATGACAGGTGGATAAAAAAGTATGGCTGATCACGTCGTTCCTCACTTTCACAATGACGCAGGGGTTCCGGTCATTGAGATCGGCGCGAGGGAGTTCATGTGCGTGGGTGCCAATCCACCGTTTGACCATCCGCACGTGTTTCTCGATCTCGGCAACGACACCGAAATCATCTGCCCCTACTGCTCGACGCTGTATCGTTTCGCGGCTGACTTGGCGGCCGGTGAATCGCGTCCGCCGGAATGCCGGCTGAAGGACAAAGCCGCTTAGCACGAACGTGCCCCGGTCCCGGACCATCCTCATCGCGGGAGCCGGCATCGGGGGATTGACCGCAGCACTCGCGCTCGCGTCCCGGGGTTTCCGCATCGTTGTGCTGGAAAAGGCCGAGCGGCTTGAACAGGCCGGCGCCGGCCTGCAGCTCTCCCCCAATGCCAGCCGCATCCTGATATCTCTCGACGTTGCGCCGCTTCTCGCGTCGCGCGTGATCGTGCCCGATGCCGTCCACATCATGAGTGCGCGGACCGGCCGGCAGATCGGGCGCATCCCGCTCGGCGCGCAGGCGGGCGCGCGTTACGGCGCGCCGTACTGGATCGTGCATCGCGCGGATCTGCAGGCGGCCCTGCTCGCGCGCATCGGTGATATCGCTGATATCGAGCTGCGGCTGGGTACATCCGTTGAGGACGTTGTCGACAGTGCCGACGGCGTCACCGTCACCCAGCGCACGGGAGACAGCCTCCTCAAGGAGACGGCGCTGGCGCTGATCGGCGCCGACGGGGTCTGGTCCACCGTGCGGCAACAGGTGTTTCCGAAGATGCAAGCCCGCTTCACCGGACGCATCGCCTGGCGCGGCACCGTCGATGCCGGGCGATTGCCGCAGGATTTCAATCGCCACGGTGTGCAATTATGGCTGGGGCCGAACGCGCATCTCGTCGCTTATCCGATGAGCGGCGGCGAACGTATCAATGTGGTGGCAATTTCGACCGGCAGCTGGAGTGCGCAGGGATGGGACGAAGCCGCCGACACAGCCGACATCGCGCAGCAGTTTGACCTTGGTCGATGGCCGCCCGCCGCCCGGTCGCTGGTGGGCACCGTGGACAGCTGGCGACGCTGGGCCCTGTTTGCCGTCGATGCCGAAGCGTCCTGGACCAACAACAGCGTCGCACTGCTGGGCGACGCTGCGCACGCCATGCTGCCGTTCGTGGCGCAAGGCGCCGGCATGGCCATCGAGGACGCAGCCGTGCTGGCCGAAAGCTTGGCCGACATGACAACGCCGAACGAGGTGCCCGCCGCGCTGGTCCGCTACAGCACGCAGCGACGGGCGCGCGTCGCCCGCATGCAGCGCACCGCGCGGCACACCGGACAGATCTATCACCTGCGCGGACCGCTGGCCGTCGCGCGCGATACGGTGATCCGGCTGCTCGATGGCGAACGGCTGCTGTCGCGGCAGGACTGGATTTACGATTGGAAGGCCGACGCCAGTTGATCGCGAAAGCTGGCTTTATCAGCGAACACCGGTACGGTTGCGCTGACCTGTGGCGTTGAGATCCTTCGCCGCCGCGGCGGGATCCGGCTTCTGTGGCGGCACCGGCGCGCTGTCGCAGTTGTTGCGCTGCCAGACATCCTCGATCAGCTTGGCCTGCGCCCGCGTGGTCACGATATCATTGCCATAAGCGACCTCGGCCACCGCTGCACCGCCCGCGCCGGTCTTCGCCTTGTCCGACAGTCCGTTCAATTCCTTCAGACGCGCGGCCGTGCCCGTCCGCGCCGTGCGCAGCTGGGTACAATCATAAAGATCGTATTTCGCGGGATCGACAAACGCGGCCGACACGACGTTGTCGGGAAGATTCGAGCATCCCGACACGGCACCAGCGAGACAGACGACGGTGACGGCCGCGGCGCGACGGATCAGGCTGATATTCGAACGATGGGTCATGCGGACTTTTCTTAAAACAGAACGGATTGCCGTTGCGTAAAGCGTAGCCGCGTGTCGGGATTGAGGCCATGCCGAGACCCAAGCCCGGCCCATCCAAAGCGAGCAGCGGGCACCGCGATTCGGATTTTTATATTTATTTTCCAGTAGCTTAACAAACGTTTCGGCACGAAAGCGCTGCGGCGTCAGCGCGCCGCAATCCCCGCGTCGGACACCCTCGGCAGCCGGACTCCGAGTCGTGAATCGAAAGTAAATGGGGGCTCTCTGTCCCCGAAAATATACTTTGGGACTCGCCGGGTGGAATCGCGCCATCTTTTTCCCATGACGAAGATCCTCGCAACCACCGTCTGGAGCCTGCATCTGGCCGTCCCGCTGGCGCTGACCGCGGCAGTCTCGTTCAATGCAGTGGTGCTGTATGCGTGGCTGTGAGGACGTCGCGCGCGTCGCTGACTGAGAGATGCGTGGTGCGGGCACCGGTCGGAGACCGGCGAACGGAGATGCGCTTCAACTGTCGATTAAACCGTGCCGGCGTGGCCAGGCGCGCACAGCTGCTTGCCGGTTCCCATACAAATCTGACACCCACGACTGCTGGCAACGCCATTCGACAGCTCCGCGAACATCTGCAACGCTTCGCGGCTGGTTAGCGCTTCGCGCAAACTCCCGTAATCGGAAAGCTTGCCGAACGTTGCAGTGCTGTTCAGATCGAGGCAGCAGATTCCCAAACGTCCCGTCGCAAAGATCGCCAGCGAGGGCGTTGCAGTGAAACCGCAGGCGTTGCGGTTGACCACCTTCCGTTCCACCGTCCAATCCGGATCGTATTCCAGCAGCAGGTTGGCGTAGGTGCCGAGTGGCCGAGGCGATATGAAGGCACACTGCAGCTGACCTTGCGTATCCTTCCAGTAAAGGATCGGCAGATAAATTCCCTCGCCATGGGATGCGTTGAAAAAGGCAGCTTCCACCACTGCTTCCGTATTCACGACGGACCGCGCCTCCGCATCAGGCGGTGCCGAGGCCGCGATTTCAGCGGCGATCCGCTCCCAAAGCCTGACATGCTCCAACATGCGTTCCGGCGTGCCCGGAAACGCGTTTCGGACTTTGACATTGACCTCTTTTGCCTCGGCTCCGTTGCAGACCATCTGGTAGAGGCGCAGATGGCTCTCCGCCCGCTCGAATACCATCTGGCGCAGCAGAGCCCTCACGCGGGCCACCAACGTGTCGTAATCGCCGATCTTCGCGCTTCGCGTGGCTGCGCACATTTTTGCACGCCAATCACACTATGTTGCCGGAAACCCTACTCTCGCCCGTTTAACCCAGCGGTATGTAACGGGACCAAGCAGGGATGGACAAACAAACGGGAGACACCGCAGCATCAATCGAAGCCGTTCTGAACCGTGGCAATCGCCTGATGGATCAGGGCGAGTTGGCCGGCGCCATCGAGGCCTACCGCGAACTCATCACCCTCGCCCCTCAATTCGGCCCGGGATATCGCAATCTCGCATTGGCGCTCGCACAGGATGGACAGCTCACCGACGCGCTGTCGGCGTGCGGCCGCGCGGTCGAGCTTCAGCCTGACGACCTTGAAGCCTATCTGATCATGGCCAGGCTTCTGCTCAGGCTCGGGCGGACGGACCAGGCGGTTTCGATGTACCAGCTCGCCGCCCTGGCGGCGCCGGGGCGGTCGGATATCCACGCCAGCCTCGCGGCTGCCCTGGCGCGGCAAGGGCGCCTGACTGAAGCGAGCGCGGCCTGCGACAAGGCCATCGAACTCGCTCCGCACAACGCCGGCGCCTATCTCAATCTCGGGATTATTCAGAGCAAGCGAGACGATCCGGAAGGCGCGGTCGCGGCCTACAGACACGCCATCCGTCTCGATCCGGATTCGCCCGAAGGCCATACCAATCTGGGCATCGCGTTGAGCAACCTGGGCATGAGCCAGCCGGCCATCGAGATGTCCGGCCGCGCGGTGGACCTCAAGCCCGCCGATCCGGAGCTTCACTACAATCACGCGATGCATCTGCTGCTGGCTGGTGACCTCAAAGCGGGCTTCTGCGAATACGAGTGGAGGCTTTGTCATCCGGCGCCGAGGTTCAGGCAGAGGCCATTCGACGTGCCGCGCTGGAGCGGAGAACCTCGCAACGGCCGAACCCTGTTGATTCATGCGGAGCAAGGCCTCGGCGACACCCTGCAGTTTGTCCGCTTCGTGTCCGCCGCCGCGACGACCGGAGGCCCGGTCGTTCTGCAGGTTCAGCCCCCATTGACCGAGTTGTTGCGCGACAGCCTGGACGTCACCGTGATCTCCCGTGACGAGCCGGAGCCGCCGTTTGATCTGCATGTGCCGCTGATGAGCCTTCCCTACGAACTCGGAACCAGCATCGAGACCATCCCGGGGGAGGCGTATCTCAGGGTCGGCCCGGCAAAGGCCGCCGAATGGCGACAGAGGCTTGCTGAATACGCCGGTCTCAAAGTCGGCGTCGTCTGGACGGGAAGCCCCGGCCATCTGCAGGACCGAAAGCGGTCTCTGCCGGCCGACATTATTTTGCCCCGCCTTCTGATCCCCGGCGTCCAACTCTTCAGCCTTCAAAAGGACCCCCGCGCGGACGATCGCCCCGTACTCGAACAGCTCAAGAGCAGGGTTGTCGACCTGGGGCCGCTGCTGACGACCTTCGCGGACACCGCGGCGGCGGCGAGCGCCATGGATCTGGTGATCGCCGTGGACACCTCCGTCGCGCATCTGGCAGGCGCGCTCGGCAAGCCGACCTGGATACTGCTGCCACATATTCTGGACTGGCGGTGGCTTTATGAGCGCGCCGACACGCCGTGGTACCCGGCCGCGCGCCTGCTGCGCCAACCTGGATCCAGGGACTGGGCAAGTGTGCTCGATCGGTTGGCTGGAGAACTGGAACGGTTTGCGGCGGACCACCAGAAGGCAATTCCCAGATTCCGAGCACGTCAGTCAGCGAGCGGCTACGGTGCCTGACAACGCGCCGGACCGTAACCTGGCTCGCCGGCTGCATCAGCCGTTTTGCAAAGCTTTTTTGAAAGTCCGGATCGCCATCATCACTTCTTGCGTTTCACCGCCTTGGCGGCGTTCTTCCGCTTCACGGGCGCCTTCGGTCTGCTTTTCGGTTTCGCCTTGGCCGCCCGCGCCAGCCGCCCGACCGGCTTCGCGCCCACCAGAACTGCCGCAACGATACATGGCTCGTCGCCGCGCACGCTCCAGGAATGGTTGGTGCCGCGCTGGATCAAGATGTCGCCCTGCTCCAGCAGCGTTTCCTCATTGTCCATGATGGCATAGATCGCGCCTTGCAGGACGATGATGTAGTCCACCGTGGCTGTGGTGTGCATCATGGGGTCGCCGGAAGCATGATCGGGCGCATGGCCGGCGCCGATCGACTTGAAGGCGGTGGCGGCGTTCGCAGTGTCGCGCCAGGCCTTGTCCGGCGGAAACTCGACAATGCGCAGGATGGTCCCGCTTTCCGGTGGCTCGAGCTTGATCTTGCCGGTCGCGGTGTCGGCGTTGCCGATGTTGGATGCGGGTGATGTCTTGGTGCGCCAGAGGTCGGTCAGCGCGACGCCGGGCATCGAGGCCATCTCGAGAATGTTCGGCGCCAGGCCATCCATCAGGATTTTGGATTTTCCGTCCTTGTCATGGCCCGTGACCACGCGTCGAATGCGATACGGCATCGGTGTATTCCCCGTTCGTGTTTTGTTGTGAAAAAGATCGTGGCGCTCAGCCAGCGCGCACGACGCGGTTGCGCAGCACGCCGATGCCCTCGACTTCGAGCTCGACGACATCGCCGGATTTCAGGAATCGCATGGTCTCCAGGCCGCAGCCGCCGCCAACGGTGCCGGAGCCGAAAAACTCGCCGGGATGGATGGTCTCGGAACGGGAGGCGTGGGCGATGCAGTCCTCGAATGTCCAGGACATCTCGCCGCTGTTGCCGCGCGCCCATTCCTCGCCATTGACGCGGGCGATCATGGTCAGCCGGTAGGGATCGCCGATCTCGTCGGCGGTGACCAGGCACGGCCCCATGGCGTTGCCGCCGTCGAAATCCTTGCCCTTGCCGGGGCCGAGCTGGCCCGGCATCTCCCGGGTCTGCTCGTCGCGGGCGGAGAAATCGTTGAAGATGGTGTAGCCGAAGATGTGGTCGCGCGCCTTGTCCTTGGGAATGTCCCTGCCCTTGCGGCCGATGTAGGCGCCGAATTCCAGCTCGAAGTCCATCAGTTGCGAATAAGGCGGCCAGACCACCTCGGTCTCCGGGCCGACCACGTTGAGACGATTAGGGTGATAGAAGATCGGACGCTCATACCAGACGGCCGGAATGGCGAGCACGCCCTTGGCCTCCATCTCGCGCATCGCCGCTTCCGGATCGGGCGTCTCCCTGGCGCGCACCACGCGTGCCTGGTGGAAGGCCTGGACCAGGTGCTTTTCGAAACACAGGAAGTCGCGCATCTGCGGCGGCCGCGGGATCGGCGCATCTAACCGCACAGCATCACGCGCGACGGTCACGCCGGTTCCGGTCTTTACAAGATGCGCGACAAGGTCGGCGGCGAGGTCCAGCGCGTTTGCCCCGCCCTCAGCAATCGCGAGCACACTGGCGAGCGCGGGCGCCTCGCTGCTCCAGCGTGTGTGATGCGACGCCTGCAGGTCGACGATTCGGCTGCCGTCTTCGATCAGGGCGCCGCAACGCTGCTCGCCTTGATCAGCGACGAAGGTGACAAGTTTCATGCAACGTCTCCTGTGTTGTTTTTGTTTGATCCCGCCGTCACTGCCGCCATCGCAGCATGTGCCGTTCCACCCGCTCCAGCACGGCGTTGGTAACATAACCGATCGCGCCCAGCACGATGATGCCGGCGAACAGATCGGCGCTGCGGAAGGAGCGCGCGGCCAGGATGATGTTGTGTCCGAGGCCGTTCGATCCGGAGAGCATTTCCGTGACCACGGCAAGGATGAGCGACACGGTGAGCGCCAGCCGCAACCCGGCGAAAATATCCGGCAGCGCGTTGGGAAGCGCGATCTTCCAGATCATCTCCAGCCGGCCGAGGTGCAGGATGCGCGACACCTCGAACAGGCGAGGCTCGACGGTCTTGAAGCCATGCACGGTGCCGAGCAGCGCCGGCCAGATCGAGCCGAACGCGATCACGCAGATGATCATGCGCTCGTTCAGGCCGAGCATCAGCACGAACACCGGGATCACCGCGGAGGCCGGCAAAGGCCTGATCAACTCCAGCGTCGGCTCGAGATATTCGCGCACTTTTGGCGACGATCCCAATGCGGTACCAAGCGCAACGCCCAGGATCGACGCCAGCACGAAGCCAAAGAACATCCGCCGCAGGGTTTCCGAGAACGCGAACCAGAACTCCTCGGTGCCCAGTTGCTCGAACAGGGTGCCGAAACTCCGGTCCGGGCCGGGGAAAAACGCCTGCGGGATCAGCTCCGCATTCGACGCCAGTTGCCACAGTCCGATGAGAAGCAGCAGCACCACGAGGCTTCCCGCCCCGACCAGGGACCCGCGCGCGGTCATCGTGCGGTCTCCATCCAGTTGCCGTATTTGCCGAACCAGTGCCGCTGCGCGCGCAGCAGCAGCGCGTTCAGCAGCCAGCCGAGAAACCCGATCCAGAACAGGAAGGCAAAGACCCGGTCGGCCCGGTCGCCTTCCTGCGCCACGATCAGGCCATAGCCAAGCCCAATGGGATTGGTGGTGATCTCGACGGTGACCGCGACCACCAGCGAGATCGCCGCGGCCAGCCGCAGCCCGACAAAGACCCGCGGCAGCGCCGCCGGCAGGATGATCTTGGTGACCCGTTCGAACACCGGAAACTTCAGCGCCCGGGCGACTTCGATCAGGCGCGGCTCGATGCCTCGCACGGCGCTCTCAGTCACGATCATCACCGGCCAGAAACAGGCAAAGGCGACGACCGCGATTTCCATGCGATAGCCGTAGCCATAGATCAGCAGCGCCAGCGGAATCAGCGCCACTGACGGCACCGGCCGCAACGACTCCATCGACAGCCGCATCAGCGAGGCCAGCAACCGCGACAGCCCGAACGCCACGCCGACGGTCATGCCGAGAACCGCGCCAATGGCCATGCCGCCCAGCGCGGCCCCGAAGGTCTCGCGTGTCGCCCGCCACAGCGAGCCGTCCAGCACCAGTCCCCAACCTGCCGCGACGATCGCGCTGGGATTGGAGAGACTGGTTGAGGTGAAAAATCCGCTGCGCGCCAAAATCTCCCATAGCAGAAGCACGGCCACCGGAAAGATCAGCCCCTTGAGCGATCCCGTCATGTCAGTGCCCCGTGGTCGGCAGCAGATCGAACAGGCGATGCCGGTAGGCCAGGAAACGCGCATCCTCCCGGGTTCGGAGCTGATGCCGCGGCCGCGGCAGGTCGATCTCGACCACTTCGCTGATCCGGCCGGGACGGCTTTCCATCGAGATGACGCGATCGCCGAGATAAATCGCCTCCTCCAGGTCATGGGTGACGAAGATCACGGTGGTGCCGCTCTCCGCCGACAGGCGGGCAACCTCGTCCTGCAGGTTCTGCCGCGTCATGGCATCGAGCGCGCCGAACGGCTCGTCCATCAGCAGCACCTCCGGCTGCTGGGCCAGGCAGCGCGCGATCTGCAGGCGCTGCTGCATCCCGCCGGAGAGCTGCAGCGGAAACGCGTCATGCCGGTCGCCCAGCCCCACCTTCTGCAGCAATCCACTGATGATGGCCGGCCGTTCCGCCCCCGGCACCCGGCGCGCTTCGAGCGCCAGCGACACGTTGTCCGCCACCGTGCGCCATGGCAGCAGGGCCCGGCCGTAATCCTGGAATACGACCGCGAGCTGCTGGTGCGGCTCGGTCACGGTTGCGCCGTTGAAGGTGACCTGCCCTTCGGTCGGACGCAGCAGCCCGGCCATCAGCCGCAGCAGCGTGGTCTTGCCGCAGCCTGATGCGCCGACGATGGAGACGAACTCGCGCTTGCGCACCGCAAGCGACACGTTCTTCAGGATCAGCAACTCCCCGCTCGGGCCATTGACGACATAGGAGAGATCGTCGACGGCCATCACCGGAGCGGCCACCTCGGGAACAGCACCAACCTGCACTTTGGACACCGCCGCGATCATGGCTTGTAAACGATCTTGGCCGGATCCAGCGGCTTCTTGAGCATATTCTGTTCCAGCGCGATCTTGTTCCACTTGTCGATCGCCTCGGGCTGGACTTCAAACCGATACTTGCCTTCGGAAAACTTGGCCTGAACCTCCGCCGGGAACGGGATGTAAACGAGGTTGGCCGTGCGCACGATGCTGGGGTCTTTCTGCATCATGTCGGTGGCCTCCTTCATCGCTGCCTGGAACGCGGCGGCGTCCTTGGGATTCTTCGCCGTCCAGGCCCGGGTGGCGACGAACCAGCCCGAGAGCGTTTCGCCCTCCAAAGCTGCGATGTAGTAGGCCACGACTTTTCCGGCATTGGTCTCAAGGCCGCGGGAAAGGAACGGCTGCACGGCCAGAATGGCGTCCACCTGGCCGCCACGCAGCACATCGATCTGCTGGGCAAAGGCGGCCTCCGTAAAGTTCACCTTCTTGTAGTCGCCGCCATTGTCGGCCATCCATTTGCGAAACAGCACATGCAGGAAGCCGTTCAAGCCGGCCGTGGCGACCCGCTTGCCTTCGAAATCCTTCGCGGTTTTGATCGGGCTGTCGGGGCGCACCATCACGGCGACATCCTCGATGCCCTTGGTGTAGTAACCGCCGCCGGCCAGCACGACCAGATCGAGCCCCTGCTCGATCGCCTGCATGGTGATCGGCGCCGTCGGAGTCGCGACCTGAAGGCTGTCGGCCATCAGCGCCGCGGGTGTGGTCGACGAATTCGGCACCAGCTTCATTTCGATATCAAGGCCGTGCTTCTTGAACAGACCTTCGTTGGCGGCGACGAACGCCGTCGAAAATGCCGTCGATGCCGAAAACCCGAGCACGATCTTGTCCGCGCGCGCCGGTGAAAGCGCTGCCGCGAGTACGCCCGCTGTGACGGCCAGTCCAATGATGCGATCACGCATGGTTGTTCCCTCCTTGTGTTGTTGTTGGATTGGTCGTTTTATTTTTGCAGCCCGGCCCCGATCGAGATCAGGCCTGCACCACGACCTTGTTGGTCAGAATTCCGAGGCCATCGATTTCGAGTTCGACCACGTCGCCTGGCTGCAGGAAACGTCCCAGCTCCAGCCCGCAGCCGTTGCCGACTGTGCCTGAACCGAAGAACTCCCCGGCGTGCAGCGTCTCCTCGTCGGAGACATGGGCCAAAATGTCCTCGAACTTGTGCTTCATCGATCCCGAATTGCCGCGCGACCATTCCTTGCCGTTGACGCGGGCAATCATGGTCAGGTCGTAGGGATCGGGAATTTCGTCAGTCGTCACCAGCCATGGGCCGAGGACGTTGCCGGTGTCGAAGTCCTTGCCTTTCGCAGGCCCCAGCTGCCCCGCCATCTCCTTCATCTGCGCGTCCCGTGCGCTCATGTCATTGAAGATGCAGTAGCCGAAGATGTGCGAGCGCGCGTCTTCGCGCTGAATGTTCTTGCCGCCGCGGGCGAGAACGGCGCCGAATTCGAGTTCGTAGTCGAGCTGCTTGCAATAGCGCGGCCACAGCACGTCCTGTCCCGTGCCGATCACGCTGAAACGATTGCACTTGTAATAGATCGGCTGCTCGTACCAGACCTGCGGCAGCTCGATCGATGCCGGATCGAGCGGCGCACCGCCGGAAAACAGTGGACGGTTCGCCCGCGCCTGCCGCAGATGCTGCTCGAAACACAGGAAGTCGCGCATTTGTCGCGGTTCCGGTACGGGCGCCAGCAGGCATACGTCGGAGAGCTTGATTGTCTTCTTCGGCGCTCGGTCCAGCGCCCGGGCCTGGTCCAGCGCGCCGGCGCCGCCATCGATCAGCGCCAGCATGTCGTGGAAATGAACGGCCGAGGGATCAGCCGCCGTGAAGTCCGAGATCACCTCGCCGTCGGCCAGCAGACAGCCGATATGACGTGCGCCCTCCGCCTCGAAGGTCACGAGCTTCATGGCGCCATCTCCTCAAGCAGGTCGCGTCCGGGGACGGTGTCGTGCAGATCGGGATAAATCGACGACAGCCGCGTTCGCTCATAGAAGGTGGCGCCGTAGGCCGGGCGTGCGCGATAACGATCGAGCCAGCCGGCCGTGTGCAGCTGCCGCTCCCACAGCCACGCCAGACCGAGATCGTCCATGCGGTCGAACAGCGGCGCGACGCAGGCGTCCGCAATGGTCAGTTGATCGCCCAGCAGCCATGGGCGGCCGTCCTGCAGGGCAGTGTCCATCCGCACAGCCGTGTTGCGAAAGCGTTCCAGCGCGTTGCGGACGTCGCGTTTGCTGAACCCCTGTTGCCCCATCTGCTGAAAAAAATGCTTGCGCAGCGGACGCGCGTCGGCCGCGCCATTGAACTCGGTCTCGTCGAGCTCCCTGAAGTGCCGCACAAAGGCCTGGTTGAACGACGGAAACCGCACCGCCACCGTCGGCACTTCCTCGAAATAACGCATCCATGCGCGCATCTGTCCACGCGCCACCGGATCGCGCGGGGTCATCGGCGTGTCCGGAAACACCTCGTCGAGGTATTCCATGATGACCGAGGAATCGACCACCGGGCTGCCATCGTGCACCAGCGTGGGCACGACGCCATTGGGATTGAGCTTCAGATACTCCGGCGCCAGATGCTCCTGCAGGCGGAAGTTGATCTGCCGATCGTCCCAGTCCAGCGCCTTCTCGTGCAGGCAAAGCCGCACCTTCTGGCTGCAGGTCGAATAGGCATTGTTGTAGAGCGTCAGCATGACTGGCTCCCCTCAATGCGAATGCGTGTCGCCGTGACCACCGCAGGCCGGGCAAGCGGCCTTTCTTTTGAAATGCGCCTCCGCCATCAGGCTGAACATGCGCATGACATCGGGCGGATTCGTATCGTTGACGAAACCGCGATAGGCGGCGTTGACATTGACGAACACCCGCTCCGGATCACCCCAGTCGCGGAACGCATCCCATGAAATGTCGCGCGCGGCTTCCTCGTCGGTCATGCCGGCATCGAACCGCTTGCGCGCCTCGACCAGGATGAATTCGAAATAGGTCTTGAGCTCGCGCACACCGTTTTTGTCAGTGATGGCACCATGGCCGGGCACGACGGTCTCGACATCCCAGGCCAGGATCTGGTCGCATGCCTTGATCCAGTTCGAGATCGGTCCGGCCCAGACCACCGGATGCCCCTTCACGAACATGATGTCGCCGGTAAACACCACGCGATCCTCGGGCACATGCACCAGCAGGTCGCCGTGGGTGTGGGCCGGTCCCACTTCCAGCAACTTGACCTCCTTGGCCCCGACCCGCAGCGACATCTCGCCATCGAACGCCGACGTCGGCGGCGTATTCACGACGCCTTCGAAATCGAAACGACTGCCCATCACTTCGTGCATGAACGCCCCGGCTTCGCCGAGCTGCTGCCAGTTGGCCATGCGTTCGCGCAGGAACTCCGGCGGCCGCTCCAGCATTTCGCTGACGCAGGCCTTGGTGCCGATGATGCGCGCGTCTGCGACCAGCTGATTGCCGAAGGTGTGGTCGCCATTGGCGTGGGTGTTGACCAGGGTGTCGATATGGGTGGCTTGCGGCACCTTGGTGCGCATGCCGGCCAGCATCTCCCGCGTCAATTTGAGATCGAACAGCGTATCGACCAGCAGGCTGTCGTCGCCGTCGACGATCAGGCCGGCGTTGCTGTATCCCCACGACCCGTCCGGCACCAGCCAGGCAAAGCAGCCGTTACCGAGATCGTGAAGTCCTTTTTCGTATGGCCATCGGCTCATCATTCTCTCCCTTGACTCTTTTTGATGTCGCCGGCTTTTTGCCGGGCGTCTTATCGGCGACCTTGGGTCGCGCTGGCGCATTGCCGGCGCGCGAGTCCGCAGTCGTAAATCCAGGCGGCAATTGAACGCGCGGACTGTCCTTTGGCGCGGTCATCCCGGCGGCCAGAAAGATGGTGAGCTGATGCACCAGCTCATCGAGATTGTTCAGATCAGCAGATCCTTCGGAGATCCGCGCCAGCCGATTGCCCTGCCCGCGCTCGGACGCCGTGAACAGGATCGAACTCACCATGAAATAATAGCGCCACCACAGCGCTTTCTTGTCGAGATGACCGATCGATTCCGTGAACACCTCGACGAACTTGTAGGCAACCTTGTCGAAGTATTTCGCCAGGATTCGTTCAGCGGTTCGCGTCGGCGACACCCGGTGGTGCAGGATCATGTTGATCAGCAGCGCGCCGTCGCGCCCACCCTCGTGCAGCACGTAGGGCTCCATGAAGAAGTAGACGATCTCCTCGATGCCGAGCGGCTTGCCTCCAACAGCCAGCTTCCGCGCCGCGAGCAGCGCCAGCCGCCGCCGCGAGATGCGGTCGGCCAGATCGTCGAACACCGCGAACACCAGCTCTTCCTTCGAGCCGAAATGATAGTTCACGGCGGCGAGGTTCACCCCTGCCTCCTGCGTGACCATCTTCAGCGTGGCGTTCTCGACGCCCTTTTCCGCAAAGAGCCGTTCAGCCGCTGACAGGATGCGATCGCGTGTTGTCATGAAAATTCAAATGCTCATTTGAAATGCATATTTGAATCCGTCCGCACGAATGTCAACCGGCAAAATGCGCCGGCTAACGCGGTTCCAGATTTCCAAAAAAGAGCAGCGCGATCAGGCGATCTTGGATCGCGGCGGCTGCAGCATAAAACTTGTGAGACGTGCGACAACCTGGCGGACAACCGGCGATTGCCGGCGCCGTTTCTGAATACAGAGCGCCCAGGAGATTGACGCGTCTGATATCGGCCACGCTGCGACGCCAGCTCGGGACACGACTTCAACCCCCGATTGCGGGACGATGGAGAAGCATTCGCCGCCCATCACAAGATCATTGGCGAGACGCATCGAATCGACCTCCAGCCCGATCCGCGGCGCGAGCCCCTTCTTTCGGAACAAGGCTTCGATGCGATGGCGCAGGTAGTTTCGCTTGCCTGGAAGCGCCAGGTCCTTGTCGGCGATGTCGCTGATCTTGACCTGCGCATCGGCTGGAAACGCCGATGTCCGGCCGATCAGCATCAGCGGCTCGCGGACCAACGGTGTCTGGTCGACACCATCGATAATCCGCTCGGGATCATGAACCAGAACACCGAGATCGACCAGGCCATCGCGCAACTGATCGTGCAGCAGCGCGTCAAAGCCGTCGATCACCCGCAGCCTTAACCCCGGCACTGTGCGCCGGAGATCGGCGACCAGCGGCGATGTGACCGCGCGATGCAGCGACGCGGGCATGCAGATGGCGACGTCCCCCGCCAGTGCACCGCGCCATTCCGACAGTTCCTCGGCGACATGCGCGGCCTGATCGAGCAGCGGCCTGATGCGGGGCAATAGAAACTCGCCGGCCTCCGTGAGCTGCACGCCCCGGGAGTCCCGCACCAGCAGCTCGCTGCCCAGTTCATGCTCCAGCCGCTTCATCTGCCGCGTCAGCGCCGGCTGGGAGATCCCGAGTTCGGACGCGGCCCGCGACACGCTGCCGAGCTCGACGATGCGCCGGAAGCTTTTCAGGACATCGAGATCCATCGCTAGCCTTCCTTCAAAACGATCATGGGAGCGATAACCACTGTGCATTTCCCAGCGCACACCGGACTGTCGGATGCTGGCCGGAGACAACACGGGAGGAATATCATGCTCGAACTCTATCACGCGCCCATTTCGACATGCAGCCAGAAGGTCAGGCTGGTGCTCGCCGAGAAGCAACTCACCTGGACCAGCCACGTCATCCACTTCGGATCGGGCGATCACCTCTCGCCGGAATATCTGAAGATGAATCCGAACGGCGTGGTCCCCACTTTGCTCGACGGCGGCGACGTGGTGATCGACAGCACCGTGATCAACGAATATCTCGAAGATGTCTATCCCGAGCGACCTGTGCGGCCGAAGGATCCCAAGATCGCCGCACGGATGCGGGCCTGGCGGCAATATATCGACGAGGTGCCCACACCCGCGATCCGCCCGCCCTCGTTCAACGCCTATTTCGTGCCGATCTGGTCACAGATGAGCGACCAACAATTCTTCGACTACACCGAGCAGCTGCCGCTGCGAAAACACTTCTATCGCAAGATGGGCCGCACCGGCTTCAGCCAGGCTGATATCGACGAAGCCCTGGACAAGCTGAACCAGACCCTGCAGCGGATGGAGCAGGCGCTCACCGACGGCCCCTGGCTGATCGGCGACCACTACACCCTTGCCGACGTCAGCCTCACGCCGACCATCGTGCGGATGGAGGACCTGGGCCTGTCGACGATGTGGAGCGAACTGCCGCGGGTCAGAGACTGGTATGCCCGGATTCAGGCCCGGCCGAACTTCAGCGTTGCCTATATGCCGGGATCGCGGGATCTGGGGCCATCCTGCTAGGGTATTTTCAAGCCGGATGGTCCGATCTCCCGTGTGCACCACCGATTCGCCAAGACATCGGTGGTGCGAACGGCGGGAACCGGACCCGCACGACGTTGCCATCGTAAGTCGGTTCGAAAGTCAAAGCGTGTTAAGACTTAGATCTATTTCAGTTTGAAGTGACGAGGATAGGCCGCAATAAGACGATTAGTGTCGTCACCATCTATGACCCCATACCAAATCACTTTCCCTTCGCGTACGGAATTCAAGGAGGCGAAGGCTTTCATCTGCTCGATGGCCGCCTGACCCACGTGATCGTGGTACTGGACGATAAAGACCTCCGCCGGGGAGAGAAATAGGCGCTGTATCTGGTCGCCATTCTTGCCGAGTTTTTTAGGCGTCAATTCGCCGGTCGTAGCCGGCCCCTTAAACGCAAACGCCATCGGGCGCCGCACGCCCCTGTGCCGAAGCTTGGTGGTGTAGAGGTCGTTGGGCTCGCCGCCCCAATCTTGAAACTTCCCAGAGTCACCGATGAGTTTGAGAATGCCATCCTTAAAGGCGCGTTCTGACACGACCTTCTTCGGTGCCGATTTGATCTTTTTGACTTTGGAGAACTGGTCGAAGTCGTCAACTGTGACTTCCCTAATCTGAATCTTTGCATGTGGAACGGTGATCTTAACGCTCGCGGCCACACTTTGGCGCGGCGAATACTTTGTCGGGAGTTTGGCGAGCTTCTTTGGATCCTTGATTAGGCGCTGAATCATGGCCCGCTTAGAGGCAAGATACCGATCCTTTGCATACGCAGTCTCGCCACCTACTTTGGTCTTCTGCACGAGTTGGGCATCGGCCAGCTTACCACCAAGCTGAAGAACGTTCACATGGCTTCGCCCGGTGGTCGCCATCAACCGCGTTACTGTCTTGGGCTTTGCTCCACCCTTGCAGATCGCCTCAAACATCTCCTGCAGGCCTGCTGATCGTTTCAGAACGGCCACCGCATGAGCAATCTGCTCATGCGGATTGGAGCGAATGTCGTTGACGGCGACGACCATCAGGCGCCTCGCTCCGAAACGATCTTTTTGATCTTGCGCCCCGGAATAAGCCTCCGTACGGCGCTTGAATCGACGCTCAGCGCCAGCGCGATCTCGTCCGAGGACGAGCCGAGCTTCATCAGAAGAAGGACAAGTAGGCGTTTAATATCTTCAAGCTGCTTGTCTGCGGTAGCGGCCATGAATTCCCCCCGAATCAGTCTTGCGGCAATTCCGTCAATAATACTACAAAAAGTGTATTTCATAACATTCATATAAGCAATTGATGTATATATATAAATATTAATCCATTGAAAATTTAGATACACATACTAATTATTGGCGAGACCAACATCTTTCTTGAAGGCTGATATATATGGACCCTGCTTCTTTGGAATCAACGAACCGCCTGTTAAAGGTAGTTATTGCCCTAATGCTTCGCCCCAAGGATGACCGGCCAATGTCTCTTCGGCAGCAGATCGAGGTGCTCTACGGCTTGGGTATACGCCCTTCCGAGATCGCTGAAATCCTCGGACGGACTCAGACGCACATAAACAAAGAGCTGTCGGTGTCGGGGATTCGGAAGCGGAAGGAGAAGTAGCGTGGTAAAGGCGAAGGAACGGCAAAGCAGCGTAGAAGAGCTACTGAAGGATATGATGATCGTTCAGCTTGTGCTCGCGGGGATCGGACAGCATCAAATCCGGCAGATCGTGGGTGTGGATATCCACCGCGTTAGCCGCATCGGGAAGTTGATGAAGAAGCCCAAAGATACAAAAGGAGCCAGCGCGTGAAGGGAAAAGGAACAGATTTGGAAGGAAAACTAGATACAGCCATCACCCTGCTGCAGCACCTCCTTGCGCTCGAATTGGCGCGCGAAGGTGTGAAGCAACAGGCTATCGCGAAACACCTCCGCGTAGCGACCGCTAGCGTCAACAAGATGTTGAAGGGGACGAGGCGTCATGGCCAGCAACAGTGAGGCGCTTTCGGACGACATATCGCGCAAACTCAACGTCCTCATAGCGCTGTCGATGCGGCAGTTGCTTGACGACAAGGATTTCACCAAGGGCAAGCGTAAGCAGGGCGTGGGCGAGATTGTTCGTTTCCTTGCTGACATGGGCTTGGGCGCAAACGACATTGCGGCAATCGTGGGGTCCCCGGTTACCAGCGTGCGGACTCTCCTAACACCGACGCGACGGAAATAGTGTGATGGCGAGGAAAATCCTCGATCCCAAGCTTTTGACCAAAATCGCCACGGCAAAGAACAAGCCGGGAAAATACATTGGTGAGACGGTGAGCAAGCTTGCGCATAAGTACGGCGTTTCCTCCGAGGCTGCGCTCATATATCTCGCCAAACAATCTGGCATCGGGACTGCTGTTTATCAGCGGAAGCTTGACTCATCGAAGCAGGCGGAGGTGCGTGACTTGCTGGCAAAGAGCGTCCCAGAACGTACTGCGACCGCCCGCGCGGCGAAACAGCCGTCATCTCCGCGAAAGCCCGCATCCAAGCGCACTTCCCTGATGAGCGCTACAAAGCACCTTCTGCAGGATCAGGGCCTTCGAGCGCGATGTCTAGACCTGCTCGGCGCAAGTTCGCGATATGATCGCGCGATCAATCAGGCAACGCTCGTGCTGGAAGATCGCATACGAAAGAAGGCAAGACCACCGACGCCCATGACCGGCGAGCCCTTGGTGAATTTCGCATTCAAGGACGAGATGTCGAAAACGGTGCTTCAAGTCGGAAGTGGTCAGGCCGACGATCAAAGAGGCTTCACGCAAATCCTGCGCGGCATTGTTCCAGCGTTCCGAAACAATACTCATCACCACGTAAGCGATAGTTTTTCGCAGGAAGAAGCAATCCTCGTCGTTGGGTTCATCGACGTGCTGCTTCGCGTTGTCGAGAATTCCGTTGACACTCGTCTTGTAGCGAGTTCATCGCCCTAAACGATTGTCGGGCGCGGTACTGGTAAGAGGAAGGCTGCGGCTTAGTGCTAGTGGCGCCAGTTCTTTCCCGGCATAAGCTCGTAGATCGCAAGTACGTGCTTTTCGTGCAGCACCCGGGCGCGTCTAGCGGCGATCTCGGCATCCGCGTTGGCCGGGACTGCCAGCGTCATCGGCGTAATGATCGGCTGCAACGGGGGAGAGACGGACACATAGACCGGTTTGAGGCGCCCCCGATCTTCATACGCCCCGCGCATCATTCTGTTTTCGTGGGCCTTTTCTGTAATGTCTTCCAAGTACGACGCGTATCCCATAAGCATTCTGCCTTGGCTGCGTGACACGGGCGATGCTTCTACTACCAATTCCCCCAGTTGGGCGATCACGAAATCGCTCAAAAGCCTGCGGCATTTTTGAATTGGGAACCTTTTTCCGAGTCGATTGACGCCGTCGCCTGGATCAAGCCTTGCGTGCGGATGGGGGCGCGGGCCACTGGTGCCGACCTGCTATTGGCACGGCGCTGATCGAATTTCTGAATATACTGCTTTTGGAAGAAGACAATTTGTTGCGACGTGACAACGCCGCGCGGTCTGCTTTTCTTCGCTTGGTGGTAATGTTAGCCGCGAAGCAACGACCGGAGGCGCTCGCACTGCAGGAGCGCGCAAGGTTAGCGTTCTCTAGTTAGATAACCAGACAACCGAAATGAAACCGTCTTAGGCGACGCGAAGCGTGCTAGGGTGCCACTAGATCCAAAATCACTGCAGCAAGCGGCTCTTCGTCGCCGTCAAAGCTCGCAATCATCGCATCTAGCAAGACATCCGGGTCAAGGTTTTCAAGGTCGATTGGATATCCTGCGTTTTCCGCCAGCAGCAGAAAGAAAGACAACTGCGTGCGACCGTTACCCTCACGGAAAGCGTGAATGACGTTCAGCTCGGAGAGGAAATGTGCGGCTTTTTGAGCGAACAGTTCCGGCTCAAGCCCGGCCAGGAATTTATCCTTCTTAAGCTGCGTGAACAGCTTGCTTGCCTCGCTCTCAATCCTCTCCGGGAAGCAGAACATGTTGCCGCCCTTCGACATGCGGACCGAGCGGATTTTTCCGGCCCAATCGTAGACGTCTTGGAACAGATGGTGATGAATCGACTTGAAGTGCTTGAAGTCCAGATCGCCCGCCGGGAGTTCCTCGTCGGCTCTGGCGTCGCTCACTTCAGCTTCGAATGCGTCAAGCTCTTCAGCTTCCTTAAGATCAAGCTTGTTCTTCAGCACGGTCGTACCGGGGTAGCAATAGTCATCGGCAACGGCGTCGTACATGCCGTTTAGGCCTTGCGGTAGGCCTTGATGATGGCTTTCCGGCGCTCCTCAGGAGTGCGAGCCTTGCTCTCGGCGATCGCGGTGCTGCCCTTCATCTTGGCGGAATACTGAATACCCTCAACCGCGCTTATTTTGCGAAAGCGCCCGCTGCCGATCACGAAGCCAGACGCGCTGCCTTTCTTTGACGATGTCTTCTTTGGAGCCATGGTAAAATCTTAGCATAGAGCGTGCTGACTCGCATATAGGCCGGGCTAATCAGCCTTGGAGCCGCGATCAGTCGGGCAGGATGCAGGAAAGTGGTGCGGGCGGCCGGACTCGAACCGGCACAGCTCTCTCGAGCCGAGGGATTTTCTTACCAGCTACGGCTTTCGCCGCCTCGTCCGGACGTATGCATCCGGCGCGTTTGTGGTCTGGACTATACCTTCACCGTGGCGCTCGCGCGCGTTAGGTGCCACCCGTCTAGTCTCTACACCTTCACGCAGACGACAAGGGCCTGCGCGCTTGGCTCGGGATTGCCAGTTGAAAGGTTTCCCCGAATTTGGGCGGTTCTACTCCCCGGGTTTCCCCGGGGGCACTCAATCGTCTAAGTCCCTTGCGTCTACCATTTCGCCACGCCCGCGTAGCCATCCTCATAGCCCGGCCGGGCTCACCCGCCAAGCAGTGCCTGACTATCAGGCTGAACCGGCCAAGCAAGTTTTCCACAGCGCATAACCGGCCGCCCTTTTTCCGTTCCAAACCAGCGCTCGATGCACATCCTCGCCGATCTGGCCCATTGCCCATCCCCCCTTTTTCCGTACACTTTTATTATTGCTAGCCATCTATTTTTCGTGTACAAATAATGTCCGTAAAGATCGTCTGGGATCATCCGAAACGCCTCGCGAACCTTGCCAAGCATGGCCTGGACTTCGCGACGTTGACGGAAGATTTCTTCGCTGAGGCTCTGGTCATCTCGGCCAGGAATGGCCGCTATCAGGCCATCGGCAAGGACGTGAATGGTGTGATCTCGGTCGTGTTCGCAACCCTCGGATTGGAGGGAATATCGGTGATCTCGATGCGCGCCGCCTCACCGAAGGAAAGGAAGCTCTACGATGGCCAAAACAAAAAGTAGCAGAGCGAAACGGGGCTATAGCAAAGCGGATCTCAAGGCCGTCTCCGACAACCCCGAGTGGACGGAGAAAGAGTTCGCTCGGGCGAGGTCGTTCAGCGAGGTTTTTCCCGAACTCGACGCCAGCATCAAGCCATCGCGTGGCAGACCAAAGGTCGATAACCCCAAGGAGGCGGTGACCCTTCGCCTGTCTCCCGACACGATCGAGAAGTTCAAGGCCGCCGGTGATGACTGGCGTGCCAAGATGGCGAAGACACTGGAGCGCGCAAAGGTGTAGCTGGTTGCGGGGGCGGGATGCTCAGCGAGGCTAATGCCATCGCTTATCTCCTCGCTGCTTTTCCGCAAAATGGAAAATAGCTTCCAAAATAGCTTCCATGCCACGGGCACATGGCCCGGACGGCTTTGTCGCGTTGTCCTTAAGGCTGGGCCATGACACCATGACGGCAGCCACAACAGAGCGTGAGACGAGGAACAACCCGGATGGCCTATGAGCAGATCAAGTACGACGTCGAAGACCAGATCCTGACCATCACGCTGAACCGGCCGGACAAGCTCAACGCCTACACCCACACCATGCAGTCCGAGATGATCGACGCGTTCGATCGGGCGGACGCCGACGATAATATCCGCGCCATCATCGTCACCGGCGCCGGGCGGGCGTTCTGCGCCGGCGCGGATCTCTCGGCCGGCGGACAGACGTTTGACCGCGCCGCGCGGGCCGACCGCAAGACCGCGCCGCTGCAGCCCAATGGCGAAGTGGACTGGAGCGACGACGCGGTGCGCGACGGCGGGGGACGGCTGACGCTGCGCATCTTCAAAAGCCTCAAACCGGTGATCGCCGCGGTGAACGGCCCGGCGGTGGGCATCGGCGTCACCATGCAGCTCGCCATGGACATCCGCATCGCCGCCGACACTGCCCGCTTCGGCTTTGTGTTCGCGCGGCGCGGCATCGTGCCGGAGGCCTGCTCGAGTTGGTTCCTGCCGCGCCTTGTCGGCATTTCGCAGGCGCTGGAATGGACCTATTCGGGCCGGGTGTTCCAGGCGCGCGAAGCGCTGGCCGGGCGGCTGGTCAGCAAGGTCGTGCCGCCGGAAGAGTTGCTGGAGACCGCGCGCGATCTTGCCCGCGAGATCGCCGACAACACCGCGCCGGTCTCGGTGGCGCTGATCCGGCAGATGATGTGGCGGATGATGGGCGCCGACGACCCGATGGAAGCCCACAAGATCGACAGCCGCGGCATCTATTCACGCGGCGCCTCCGCCGACGTGCGCGAGGGCGTGACGTCGTTCCTGGAAAAGCGGCCGGCGAAATTCACCGACAAGGTCTCCAGCGACATGCCGTCGTATTTTCCGTGGTGGCAGGACCGGGAGTACAAGTAGCGGGTTCTCATTGACGTTGCGGTTTTTCCGTCATCCTGAGGTGCGAGCGTAAGCGAGCCTCGAAGGATGAACGGCCACGGCGTGGCTGCGGTCTCGGCCGTCGCCCTTCGAGGGCCGCTGCGCGGCCACCTCAGGGTGACGGATTACATCAGGCGAACCTCGCATCTTCACTCAAGCGAGCAATCAGTTCTTCACCGTCGACGCGCAGATCGCCTTCAGCGCCGTCCATTCCTGCGGCGACAGCAAAGGCGGGCCGCTGACCGGGCGGTCTTCCTTGGTCATGCGGGCCAGGCGGTCTTCGGTGAAAGGATGGTTGGCCAGAAACGAAATGCCGGTGCCGCCCTCCTTGCCGGTGATGCGGAACAGCAATTCGCCCATTTTCTTGGGCGAGCGTCCCAGGCGGTGCATCACGTCGATCGAGAAGGTGTCGGCGTCATACTCCGCCTCGCGGGAATAGGAAGCGTTGACGACGGTGCGGCCGGCGAAAATCAGCACGCTGGAGCCGGTGATGTCGCCGAACAACAGACCGATCAGGAACGAGGTGCCGCTGGTGCTGATCATCTGGCGGGTGGTGTCGCGGTGCGCCAGGTGGCCGAGTTCATGGGCCATCACGCCGGCGATCTCGTCGGCGTCGTTGGCTTTCTCGAGCAAGCCCTTCAGCAGGAACGCCTTGCCGCCGGGCAGCGCGAAGGCGTTGGCGGTGCTGCTCGACAGCACGGCAGACGCATCCGAGAGATCGAGGCCGGCGGCACCGCGCAGGGTGTTCATCAGCTTGACGAAGGCAGCCTGCCCCTGCGGGCTGTCGCAGACCTTCCCGTCGAACACCACCTTGACCTGGCTCTCCGCGACATCGCCGAGACGCCGCTCGAACGACGCCGGGATCAGCGGCGCCAGCCGGTCGGCGGCGAGCGGCACGCCGAACAGCACCATCAACACGATGGACAGCGCCGCCGCCAGCGACCAGCCGATGATGGCCCCAATGCCGCGCCCCGGCGCGGTGTCGTCCATCCGCCGGCAGCGCGCGATCACTTGTGTCTTCGTCGCCGGCTCGCGGACTTCCAGCCGCGCCAGCGAGGGCGCGCTCTGACTGCTCAATCGCAACAGCTCAAGCGGCGCATCGACGCGGCGAACTGTGTCATACGGCCAGATGGCGAGGGGCACTCCCTGCTCGTAGATTTCGAGACCATCCTTGAACACCAGCGTAACGACACGCCGGCGGTTCGAGGTCCCGTCAAAGTAGACAGCTGTGCTGCCGACTGCTGCCGCCGGATCCGCGACCGGATCTATCGCATGAGCACTGTCGTCACTCACGATCAGAAGCCCCCGACATCAAGCCCGTCGGCAAGTCCCTCGCCCAGCGCACTGGCGAGCTGTCCCTCGGCTTTCACGTTGGCCGCGGCCGCGATGTTGTGCACGGTGATCGAGGTCGCGACCCTCGCCCAGAGATCACGCATCAAATACACCCGGAACACCACACCGTTGGCCAGTACGAAGCCAAGATATCCCAGGACAGCCAGCACGAGCAGCGGAATGCTTGCGGCAAGATTGGCGCCCGCGAACATCTCGTCGGGTGACGCTCCACCGAGACTTCTCATGGCGAACGCACACAGCGACAGATAGATCACCATGCCCAGGCTCAGCAGCGCAGCCCAGCCGATGACTTTCCAGTACAGGCCGGTGTACGCCCCGCGCGGCAGGGATGATTCGAAACGCACACCGCCGAACCGGATGCCCGACAGCCACCAGCGCATCTCGATCGCCTTGAACATGGCATAGACGAACGGAAACAGCGGAAAGATGACCAGCGCGATCGGGGCCAGCAGCCACAGCCCCCAGCCGCGCTTGAAGAACTCTCCGCCGCGACCCTCGAAGCGTCCTTGGAGATTGCCGTAATAGGAGTGTCCCATCTTGTAACGCTCGAGCGCCGCTTCCCGCCATGGCAGCACCAGCCCAAAGGTCACCCCCACCAGCAGCGCCCAGAGCGTCGCACGCGCGGCATAAGCCCAGCCCGAACCATCCATCCAGAACCGCACCCCGCGCCACACCGTGCGCGTCAGGCGATAGCGCCGGGCACGAAAGATGGCGAACTGGCCGAACACGTAGAAGAACGCCAGCAGCGGAAAGCTGGCGAAGGCCCTGAGACGCTCGGCCTCCAAGCTGAGCACGAAGTAGAGGACGTAGATCGGCACGATGATCGCCAGCGCGACCAGGAAACCGATCAGCAGCTCCTTGCCGGTGCCGGTGTATTCGGCGGAATCCCCATCCACGCTGGTACGTGACCACAGATGGCGGCGCATGTCGGTGGCGAGCCAGAACCGGTAAAAGCCGACGGTAATGAGCTCAAGCAGCGCTCCGCGCGTCACAAGCCGGCGGAACTCGCCGCGGTCGCCGGAAAACGCCACCCCGGTCGGGCGCGGCACGGGCGGCACCTGGCTCATCTGATTCATGAAACAACCTCGCAGTCCAAAATGAACAACAGAACCGTCAGACGTCGGCGAACCCGCAACCGGTATGTGGTCACCCCATATGCTTTTACGACACCGCTGCCGCAACTAAAAGTTGCTTCGCAGGGCATGTCAACGCGTCCGGGCAGAGTTTCCCGCGCAATCAATCCATCAGAAGAACGACACGGCCGATGGCGCGCCGCTCCAGCAGCAGCCGCATCGCCTGCGCGGCTTGCGCCAGCGGCAGCCGATGAGAAATATTCGGACGGATTTTCCCTGCATCGGCGAGCCGCCACAACGCGGCCTGACGTGCGACGCCAAGCGCGGGATCGCGCCGGACCGCCTCGCCGGCGCGCACGCCCAGCACACTCGCGCCCTTGATCAGCACCAGATTGGTCGCGGCCATGCCGACGCCGCCGGTAAAGCCGATCACCAGCAGCCGCGCGCCCCAGGCGATGCACCGCAGGCTCTCCTCGAAAATCGGCCCGCCAACCGGATCGAACACCACGTCCGCGCCTCGGCCACCGGTGATTTGTTTCACTGCATCGCGAAAAGGTTCATGACCATAACGAATGGCATGATCGGCGCCGCGGCTGGTCGCGACCGCCAGTTTCTCCTCGCTGGACGCGGCAGCAATCACGATGGCGCCCAGCACCTTGCCGAGTTCGACCGCGGCGAGCCCCACGCCGCCGCCGGCGCCATGCACCAGCAGCACCTCGCCGCCGCGCAATTGCGCGCGGTCGACCAGGGCGTGATAGGCGGTGCCGTGCGCGGCGAGGAACGTCGCGCCATCGGCGTAGTCGAACAATTTCGGCAGCGACACGACCTGCTGCGGGGTGACGACCACTTCGTCGGCGAGACAACCGTGCCGCAGCTTGACGATCACCTTGTCGCCGACGCTGATATCGGTGACATCGGGTGCGACCTCGCTCACATCGCCGGCGGCTTCCATGCCCGGGGTGAACGGCAAATCGGGCTTGAGCTGGTACTTGCCCTCGATCATCAGCACGTCTGGGAAATTGAGACCGGCGGCGCGCACCGCGACACGCAACTGTCCCTGTTGCAACGGCACTGAAGCGAAGGTTTCCAGGCGCAGCGTCTCCGGCGGCCCCAACTCCCTGCAGACAATCGCCCTGGGCATTGTATTTGTTATCCTTGTCGCTTCCCAACCGCGGAATGGGTTAAGCTCCCTCCGCGTTAATCGCTCATACAATAAAAGCCAACGGGACGACTAGTACCGCCGATCTGAAGTTCCTGCACCACTTGCCGCAAACTCATCACAGGAACTTCAGATCGAAAAGCGGTACTCGAATCATGGATTTGCTAGTGCCCCTGATGCATCCGAAGTTCGTGTCAGAGAGTGCTGCGATGTATCACGAACTTCGGATGCGGGGCACTAGTTATGCTTTTTCCCACCACCATCGCCGGTTCGCTGCCCAAACCCGAATGGCTCGCGGAGCCGAATCGCCTGTGGGCGCCATGGAAACCGCCGGCCGAGAATTTGGCCACCGCCAAACGCGATGCCACGCTCTTGGCCGTCAAGCTGCAGGAAGATGCGGGTGTGGACATCGTCACCGAGGGCGAGCAGGCGCGGCAGCATTTCGTGCACGGCTTTTTGGAAAACATCGAGGGCATCGATTTCGCCCATAAGGTGGAAATGGGCATCCGCGGCGACCGCTACAAAGCGATGGTGCCGCAGGTGGTGGCGCCGCTGCACTTGCGAGGCCGCGTGCATGCGTTTGAAGCGCAGGCGGCGCGCGCCCACAGCACGCACAAGCTGAAATTCACCTTGCCCGGCCCGATGACCATCATCGACACCATCGCCGACCGCCATTATGGCGACCGGATCAAGATGGCGTTCGCGTTCGCCGATCTGTTGAACCAGGAAGCGCTTGCGCTCGAGGCCGACGGCGTCGACGTGATCCAGTTCGACGAGCCCGCCTTCAATGTCTATATGGGCGAGGTCAACACCTGGGGCATCGAGGCGTTGGAGCGCGCCGCCAAGGGCCTGACCTGCGCCACCGCCGTGCACATCTGCTACGGCTACGGCATCAAGGCCAACACAGACTGGAAGGCGACGCTGGGCAGCGAGTGGCGGCAATACGAAGACTTCTTCCCCACCATCGCCAAGAGCAGCATCCAGCAGGTGGCGATCGAGTGCCGCAACTCGCGGGTGCCGCTCGATCTGCTGAAGCTCTTGCCCGGCAAGGTGGTGCAGGCCGGCGTCATCGACGTCGCCAGCGATACCGTGGAGACAGCAGAGGATGTCGCCGAGACCATCGCCGCGGTCATGAAGGTGGTGCCGAAGGACAAGATCGTGGCCACCACCAATTGCGGCATGGCGCCGATGCGGCGGGATATCGCGGAAGCGAAGCTGCGGGCGCTGGGGGCCGGTGCGAAGCTGGCGAGGGAAAGGTTTGGGTAAACGTCTCCTCTCTCTCCGTCATGGCCGGGCTTGACCCGGCCATCCAGCTTGATTGCGGCGACAACGCAGAAAAGCTGGACCCGCGGGTCAAGCCCGCGGGTGACGCAGAAAGGATGATACGCCTCGCCTCGTCAGAAGATGGGGTAACGGGCTTTCGCGGGGCTAGCGGGCTGGGTGGTCGTCCCTCAAATTGATGGTGTCAAACGGAGTCGGGCAAGCCCGCTCCAAACATCATTAAAGGAACGACCATGGACCATTATGCAGGAATCGACGTGTCATTGGAATACTCGAGCGTTTGCGTTGTGGATGCGCAGGGCAAGATCGTTCGAGAGGGGAAGGTTGCGAGTGAACCGGCAGCGCTGATTAAGTGGTTTGGTGCGCTGGGATTTGAGGCTTCACGGATCGGGCTGGAGGCAGGCCCATTGTCACAGTGGCTTTACGCTGCGATGCAGGAAGCGGGGCTTTCAATCGAGCTTCTGGAGACACGGCATGTCCATGCCGCCTTTCAAGCGAACCCGGTAAAGTCGGATCGCAACGATGCGCGCGGCATTGCCCAGTTGATGCGGCTGGGCTGGTTCCGCCCGGTTCATTGCAAGTCGATCGCGTCTCAGGAAGTCCGCGCCATGCTGGCCGCCCGCAAGCTTGTGCAATCCAAGCAGCGCGATATCGAGAACAGCTTGCGTGGGATATTGCGCGGCTTCGGGCTGAAGGTTGGCAAGACGACGGAGAATGGCTTTGCAGGGCGGATCCGGGACCTGGTGGCCGGCCATCCGGCCCTGGAGACGATTGCGGAAGCTTTGCTCGCAGTGCATGCCGTGCTCAAAGGCGAGTTCGCCGGCTTTGAGAAGCGCGTACGGACCATGGCCCGCTCGCATGCATCAGCCAAGCTGCTGATGACGACGCCGTCGGTCGGCCCGATCGTCGCACTCACCTACGCTTCGGCAATCGACGATCCCGGCCGGTTCAAATCCTCCAAGGCGGTGGGGCCTCACTTTGGGCTGACACCGAAGAAGTACCAGTCCGGCGAGACGGACTACAGCGGCCGGATCAGCAAGATCGGCGACGCTTCGGTTCGCGAGGCGCTCTATCAGGCGGCTCACGTCATGTTGACCAAACCGATCAGGGGCTGCTCGGACCTCAAAAGCTGGGCGATGCGGATCGCCAGACGCGCCGGCATGCGCAAGGCCAAGGTTGCACTTGCGCGCAAGCTTGCAGTGATCCTGCATCGCATGCTGGCTGATGGCCGGGTCTTCAATCCAACAGCCAAATCAGTGACTGCGGCAGCTTAAGGAGATCAAAGTTTCGGACGGGCCACGACACCAGGTCTTTCCGATGCGGAGTCCCTCGCCGGGACGATGGATCAGGCCAGGCCGACATCCGGGAAGCGGCGCACGACCGCGCATCCGTAGATTGGCCGACCTGCTCCTCATGCACCCCATCAGGTGGCGGCCTCAGCGCCGACCCCGTACAGAAGCAAGTCCTCGGCGAACGGATGGCGCAAAAAGGGATTGACTAACCAGCGCCCGTTACAGAAGCCCGGATGAGCGGAGCGATATCCGGGGACCGCCCACGTCGTCTCCGACCCGGATGTCGCTTCGCTCATCCGGGCTACGAGCTAAGCCTTCGCACTCGGATGCAGCACCGGCGGATAGCCCGCGCTGAGTGCGCGGACGGTCGAGGGCGGCGTCAGCAGCAGGGCATCGCCGGGAATGTTCGCCACCGCCCTATAGCCAGCGAACGACCATTTGAGCGGGCGGCCGCCAACGATCACAAAACTCTCGCCACCGGCCTGCACCATCGCGCCATCAGGCAAGGCTGACGGCGCCGAGGGCAGCGCGTGCAGGCGCCGCGTTCGTCCCTGCAGCCGTTCGTCGTGCAGCACCAGATCCATCTCACCGGCGCGTGGAATGTCCACACCCTGCCCCCGCGCCCACGCCGCACGAAATGCATTGGCGTCATCGCGGCGACAGAAGAAGCAGGGGCGATGGCCGGCGGCCAATGCGGTGGCCTCGTCCAGGAAAAACAGCTCGGTCCAGCTTTGCGTGGCCATCACCTTGCGGCGGCGGCCGCGGAATTCGCAGACACAGATGAGCCAGGCCCTTGTGGTCCAGCGCCGGCCCAGCAGGGTTCGGGTCGCCGGATCATGGATGATGCCGCAGTTGCCGGTGAACAGGCCGCGATGCGGCGTTGATACGATGTCGCCAAGCGGCGTCACACGGTTCTGCAGCGGCATGGGCATGATCCTCCCAGAACGACGACTGGCTTTGGATCAGATCAGGCCCCAGCGACAGAAACCGGCAGCAGCAATTGTGGCGGAGACGGCGTTACGCCGCCCCGTCGCGGATCGGCGGCTGGAACGACAGGCCGGTGTCCCAGGGAAAGAAGATCCAGGTGTCCTGCGACACCTCGGTGATATAGCTGTCGACCAGCGGGCGACCCATCGGCTTGGCGTAGACGGTGGCGAAATGCGCCTGCGGCATCAGATCGCGCACCACGCGGGCAGTCTTACCGGTGTCGACGAGGTCGTCGACGATCAGGATGCCCTTGCCGGTGCCGCCACCGATCTTGAGGATGTCCGGCGACACCGTTTTCAGGATCTTGATCGTGCCCTGGTCCTGGTGGTTGTAGCTGGCCACGCCGACCGTATCGATCACACGCACGCCGAGCTCACGCGCGACGACGGCGGCCGCGACCAGGCCGCCGCGGGTGATGGCGACGATGGCCTCGAACGGGCCTGCGTCGTTCAGCCGCCAGGCCAGCGCGCGGCTGTCGCGATGGAATTGATCCCACGACACCGGAAACATCTTTTCCGGGCGGGGCGAGGTGTCGTCGGAGACAGGGGTCATGGTTTCTTCCCTACCGCGCCACGTTCAGCCCGGCGAGCATCACCTGCACGGCGGCCATCGCCGCCTTGAGCTTGTCGGGATCACGCGAGCGCACCACGATGTTGGTGTTGGGTTTGCTGTTTTCATCCAGGAACGGATAACTGCCAATGCTGGTGTCGGGGTGTTCGGCGGCGATCGCCCGCAGCGGGCTGCCGATATCGCCTTCCCGCGCATTGGCGCGCACCGAATCCGACAGCATGCGCACGCCCGATTTCAGCTTCGGCGAAATGATGTCCATCATCGCCTGCATGATCGAGGGCACGCCCGCCATGACGATGACATTGTCGATCTTGAATCCCGGGGCCAGGATGGTCGCGCTCTGGATCAGTTCGGCACCGTCGGGAATGCGGGCCATCCGCAGCCGCGCTTCGTTGAGCTCGGCTTCGGAAAACCGGGTCCGGAAACGCGCGACCACTTCGGGATGATGATCGATGCCGACGCCGAACGCTTTCGCCACGCTGTCGGCGGTGATGTCGTCATGGGTCGGCCCGATGCCGCCGGTGGTGAACAAATAGGTGTAGCGCGAGCGCAGCGCGTTCAGCGCCTCGATGATGGCATCCTCGTCGTCGGAGACGACCCGGACTTCCTTGAGGTCGATGCCGATATTGGTCAGGTATTCGGCGATATAGCCGATGTTCTTGTCCTTGGTCCGGCCGGACAGAATCTCGTCGCCGATCACCAAAATGCCGGCGGTGACGATCTCGCTCATCGCACGTTACTCCTCGTCATTCCAAATCCTTGCCGATCCCGGCCCAGCTGGCCAGCACCGGTTGCCCGACGGATGGGCATTTCCCCGCCTCTTTTAGGGGCAGCTCGCCGAACCGCCCCCAACGAAGTGCCCTATCGCAGTGCATAACCTGCTGGCCCGCCCCTTGCTACCGTCGATTTTAGTCAGCATGCTCAGGGCATGCTCCGACAACGAGCTCGAAGGGCGGTCAGACTATATGGCAGTTGCGTTCGACGAAATGAATGGGCCGGACGGCTCGCTCCGCCCCGCTTATGAGGCGCTCTCCCACTGGCTCAAGGAGATGCCGCCGGATGCCCTTGAATATCGCCGCCAGGAAGCGGAATTGCTGTTCCGGCGGATCGGCATCACCTTCGCGGTTTATGGCGAGGCCGACGCCCAGGAGCGGCTGATCCCGTTCGACGTGGTGCCGCGCATCCTGTCCGGCAAGGAATGGACCCATCTGGAAAAGGGACTGAAGCAGCGGGTCAAGGCGCTGAACATGTTCCTGCGCGACATCTATCATTCGCGCGACATCCTGCGGGCCAAGATCATCCCGGACGACCTGATCTTCCAGAACCCGGTGTTCCGGCCGGAAATGAACGGCCAGGACGTGCCGCACGACGTCTATGTGCACATCGCCGGGATCGACATCGTGCGTGTCGGCCCCGACGACTTCTATGTGCTGGAGGATAACGCACGCACCCCGTCCGGGGTCTCCTACATGCTGGAAAACCGCGAAATCATGATGCGGCTGTTTCCGGACCTGTTCGCCCGCCACCGCGTGGCGCCGGTGGAGAATTATCCGGATGCGCTGCTGTCGGCGCTGCGCTCGGTCGCCCCGCACACCGCCGCCGCCGAGCCGACCGTCGCGCTGCTGACCCCCGGAGTCTACAACTCCGCCTATTACGAACACTCGTTCCTGGCCGACAAGCTGGGTGTCGAGCTGGTCGAAGGCCGCGACCTCATCGTCAAGAGCGATGAGGTGTTCATGCGGACCACCGAGGGGCTGAAACGCGTCGACGTAATTTATCGCCGGCTCGACGACGATTTCATCGATCCCCTCACCTTCCGCCCGGATTCGGTGCTGGGCGTGCCCGGCCTGATGTCGGCCTACATGGCCGGCACCGTGACGCTGGCCAACGCGGTCGGCACCGGCATCGCCGACGACAAGGCGGTCTATAGCTACATGCCCGACGTCGTGAAGTTCTATCTCGGCGAGGAGCCGATCCTGAAGAACGTGCCGACCTGGCGCTGCCGGGAGAAGGACGATCTCGGCCATGTGCTGGACCATCTCGACGAACTGGTGGTGAAGGAGGTGCACGGCTCCGGCGGCTACGGCATGCTGATCGGACCCGCGTCGACCAAGGCCCAGATCGAGGCGTTCCGCGCCAAGCTGATCCAGGACCCGGAAGGCTTCATCGCCCAACCGACGCTGGCGCTCTCCACCTGCCCGACGGCGACGCAATCGGGGCTCGCACCGCGCCATGTGGATCTGCGGCCATTCGTGCTGACGGGGCGCGATCATGTCACCGTGGTGCCCGGCGGGTTGACCCGCGTGGCGTTGAAAGAAGGCTCGCTGGTAGTCAATTCGAGCCAGGGCGGCGGCACCAAGGACACTTGGATATTAGATGAATAGATTTGGATTTTGGATGAACAAGCAAAGGAACCCCTCGCGACCGGCAGAATTTTTGCGCCAATCACCTGTTTTTCATTCCACCGCTCAACGACGAGTCAATTTCGCACATGCTGTCGCGCACCGCTGAAAACCTGTTCTGGCTGGCCCGCTATGTCGAGCGCGCCGAATATCTCGCGCGCACGATCGAGGCGACGCTACGCGCCACCGCGCTGCCCGCCACGTATGTCGGCAAGACCAACGAGTGGGAATCCGCGCTGCTCACCGCCGGTATCGGCGACGGTTTCTACAAAATTCATCCGGAGGCGGATGAACGCAGCGTCGTCGACTACCTCGCCTTCTCACCCGAGAATCCCTCCTCGATCCGCAACTGCATCGAGGCCGCGCGGCTGAATTCACGCTCGGTGCGCACCGCGCTGACCAGCGAGATGTGGGACACCATCAACGGTGCCTGGATCGAATTGCAGCAGGTCTGGCAAGGCGGCGTCCGTTCCCGCGAGGACCTGACCAAGTTCCTGCGCTTCGTGCAGGAGACCTCGCTGCGGTTCGACGGCTCCGCCTACCGCACCATGCTGCGCAACGACGCCTACTGGTTCTCGCGGCTCGGGCTGCACCTGGAACGCGCCGACAACACGGCGCGCATCCTGGATGTGAAGTATCACATGCTGCTGCCGGAGAAGGAACATGTCGGCGGCCCGCTGGATTATTATCAGTGGACCTCGATCCTGCGTTCGGTCTCGGCGCTGACCGCCTATCACTGGGTCTACCGGGAAACGCTGAAACCCTGGCTGATCGCGGATCTCCTGATCCTGAACGAGACGCTGCCGCGCTCGCTGTCGAGCTGTTACGGCAATCTGGTGCGCAACCTCGACCAGATCGGCGTCGCCTACAGCCGCCAGGGACCGGCGCAGCGCCATGCGCGCGGCATCCGCAACCGGCTCGAGCATAGTCACATTGATGACATCTTCCAGCATGGGCTGCATGAATTCATTCAAGAGGCCATTTCGGACAACAACCGGCTTGGCGAAATCATCGCCAAGCAGTACCTGATATAGGCCCGATCCCAGAGATCATGTCCCGAGCTGGAACTTGAACGTCTGTCATGCGCCTGCGTATCGCCCATTCGACCACCTATCGTTATGAGCCGCCCGCCACCGGCGTGATCCAGATCATCCGCATGACGCCGCGCAGCTATGACGGGCAGTATGTCGCCGACTGGCAGGTGTTCGTCTCCACCGACTCGCGGATGCAGATGCATCACGATTCCTACGGCAACATCACCCATGTGCTGACCCACGGCGCGATCGCCGAGCTCACCATCAATGTGGAGGGTCTGGTCGAGACCCATGATACCAGCGGCGTGCTGAAGGGCACCGACGAGCGTTTCCCGCCGGATTTCTTCCTGCGCTCCACCGCCCTGACCGAACCCAATGCCGACATGCAAGCGTTCGCGCGCGAGCTGCAGCCGGACACCGATGACGACACCGTCGGTTTCCTGCACGCGCTCCTGGTGCAGATCAACGATCACATGACGTTCGACACCGATCCGACCAACGCCGGCACCACCGCCGCCGACGCCTTTGCGCTGCGCCGCGGCGTCTGCCAGGACTACGCCCACATCTTCATCGCCTGCGCGCGTCTCGGTGGCGTGCCGGCGCGTTTCGTCTCCGGGCATTTCCTGCGCTCCGACGGCGTGGTGCAGCAGGACGCCGGCCACGCCTGGGCGGAAGCCTTCGTACCCAAACTGGGCTGGGTCGGCTTCGATCCCGCCAACGCGCTGTCCACGACAGACTCCCATGTCCGCGTCGCCATCGGCCTCGACTATCTCGGTGCGGCCCCGGTCCGCGGCACCCGCTACGGCGGCGGCACCGAGAGCCTGGCGGTGGCCGTCAATGTGAACCAGGCCGGACGGCAGAGCCAATCCTGACAATCCTGCCTGACAATCCTGAAGTGTGAGCGGCCTGAATAGTGGGATGATTCAGAAGGTTGCCGCGCGGCTGGTCAGCGCGTAAAACTCCCACCTCAAATCGGGGATTGGGCGATGACCTATTGCTGCGGAATTCTGGTGCGCGACGGACTGGTGATGATCGCCGACACCCGCACCAATGCCGGCCTCGACAATATCTCGACCTTCCGCAAGCTGCACATCTACAGCAGCCCCGGTGAGCGCATCATGGCGATCGCATCGGCCGGCAATCTCGCCATCAGCCAGTCGGTGCTCTCGATGCTGAGCGAGGGTCTTGAGAATCCGGAGACCGGCGAGATCGAAACCCTGATGAATGCGCCGACCATGTTCAAGGCGGCGCAGCGGATCGGCCACGCCATTCGCCAGGTGCATGCGCTGGAAGGCACGGCGCTGCGCGCCGAGGATATCTCGTTCGACGTCTCCTTTCTGTTCGGCGGCCAGATCAAGGGCTCGCGGATGCGGCTGTTCATGGTCTACAGCGCCGGCAATTTCATCGAATGCACCACCGACACGCCCTATCTGCAGATCGGCGAGCACAAATACGGCAAGCCGGTGCTCGACCGCGCCATCGCCTATGACGTCGACCTCTATGACGCGCTGAAGGTCAGCCTGGTCTCGATGGATTCGACCATGCGCTCCAACCTCGGGGTCGGCATGCCGATCGACGTGCTGGTGGTGCGGCCGGACGTCTGCGAAGCGGAGCTGAACTACCGCATCGAGGCCGGCGAACCTTATTTCCACGACCTGCGCGCGCGCTGGTCGGCGGCGCTGCGCGCGGCGCACCAGAACATTCCGCGCCCGCCTTACGTCAACACGCCTTCCACCACTCCTCCCACCACAACAAAAACAGGATAAGGAAATGTCCCAGCAGAAAATCGCATTGGTCACGGGCGCGGGCTCGGGCGTCGGACGGGCGACGTCGCTCGCCTTGATGAAGGCGGGCTACACCGTGGTGCTGACCGGCCGCCGCGCCGACATGCTCGAGGAAACCGCCAAGCTCGGCGAGGCCGCGGGCGGCAAGAGCCTGCCCGTGCCGTCCGATATGAAGGATCCCGGCTCAATCGCCGCGCTGTTCGCCAAGGTGACGAACACCTTCGGCCGGCTCGATTTGATCTTCAACAATGCCGGCATCGGCGCGCCGCCGGTGGCGTTCGAGGACGTCAGCGTGGAACAGTGGAAGGCCGTGGTCGACACCAACCTCACCGCGCCATTCCTGTGCACCCAGCACGCCTTCCGCATCATGAAGGACCAGACCCCGCGCGGCGGCCGCATCATCAACAACGGCTCGATCTCGGCGCACGCGCCGCGGCCGTTCTCGGCCGCCTACACCTCGACCAAGCACGCCATCACCGGCCTGACCAAGTCGACCTCGCTCGACGGCCGCGCCTACGACATCGCCTGCGGCCAAGTCGACATCGGCAATGCGGCCACCGACATGACCACCCGCATGGTCGACGGCGTGCTGCAGCCCGACGGCCGCAAGATCCCCGAGCCGCGCATGAACGTGGACGCCGTCGCCAACGCGGTGGTCTACATGGCCAGCCTGCCGCTCGACGCCAACGTGCTGTTCATGACCGTGATGGCGACCAAGATGCCGTTCGTCGGCCGCGGCTGACATCGACGCGAAGACGTGGACATGGTCCCCGCCGATGCAGGGACCATTTTCATGCCGGGATGAGCGATGTCGCGCGACACCATCGGCGATCCGGCCACGCACCAGTCCCGTTTGACTCGACTCCAGTTCCCCTTCACACTTCGTTGGTGTGAAAACATCGTCATGCCACCAGTGATGGGCATGCGGTGACAATGGGGGGCACACATGGGTACGGCGAAACTGCCGCTGCGGGACACAATCACCCACGCCTATTCCAGCTATATGGAGTATTCCAGCTATGTGGAGAACTTCAGCGACGTGCTGCGGATCTCCTGGCTGTGGCTTGCCATCATCGTGCCGCTCAGCATCGTCGGCAGTTGGATGGAAGTCTCCGGGATAGCCGGCGTCACGAACCGACTGACCCCGGGAACACATCTGGAGTCGAGCCCTGGAACAACGGCCGTCTCGCTGATCCTGACTCTGATTGTCGCGCTTGCCGCCATCAGTATCGCGGTCGCCTGGCATCGCCGCCTGATCCTGGGCGAATCTCCAAGGGCCAGCGGCAGCAACCTGATCAGCAACAGCCTGTGGCGCTACCTGGGGGCCGGCGTGCTGATCACGCTGATCGCAATTCTTCCCAGCATCATCGCCATTGCGGCGGTTTTCCTGCTGACATCGTCGCACAGGGCAGGCGACGGCGCCTCGCTGATCGTGTCGCTGGTCCCATTCCTGCTCTGGATGGTAACCTATGGGATTGCATTGCGACTGAGCCTGGTGCTGCCGGCCCGCGCCGTGACAAACCTGACGTTGTCGTTCAAGCAGGCGTGGGCAGATACACGCGGAAACACCTGGCGCCTGTTCTGGGGCACGGTCGCATGCGCATTCCTGCCACTCTGTGTGCTGCCGATCTTGCTGGCTCTGGTGGAAGCCTATAACCCGAATAGCTTCACGGCAGGATCAGCCGTCGTCATCGACACACTGTCCACATTTTACACTCTTCTCGTCCTGCCGATCGGCATTGGCTTTCTGTCCTTTGCTTACCGGCACTTCGTTGGTCCCGTTTCGCGCGCCGCGCGGCCTGAAGGTTAGGCTTCCCATCGCTCACATCTCCTGCTCTCATCCATGAGCCGAAGATGAGGGGCTGAGGACTCGATGCTGCAGCTGCAATCTGCGTTCGGAATCGCCGCGCTGCTGGCGATCGCCTGGGCGCTCGGGGAGAACCGCCGCGCGGTGAACTGGAAACAGGCCGCGATCGGGCTCGTGGTCACGTTGCTCACCGCAGCCGCCCTGCTCAAGCTGCCGCACATCGCCTCGGTCTTCGCCGCCATCAATGACGCCGTCGGCACCATTGCGGCAGCGGCGCGGGCCGGCACGTCGTTCGTGTTCGGTTATGTCGGCGGCGGGCCGGCGCCGTTCGACGTCAAGACTCCCGGGGCCGACTTCATTCTCGCCTTCCAGGCGCTGCCGGTGGTGCTGGTGATGAGCGTGCTGACCACGCTGCTGTTCTACTGGCGGGTGCTGCCGCCGATCGTGCGCGGTCTGGCGTGGCTGCTGGAACGCACGCTCGGCATCGGCGGCGCGGTCGGGCTGTCGACGGCGGCCAACATCTTTCTCGGCATGGTCGAAGCGCCGCTGTTCATCCGCCCCTATCTGAACCAGCTCACCCGCAGCGAACTGTTCCTGGTGATGACCGGCGGCATGGCCGGCATCGCCGGCACGGTGCTGGTGCTCTATGCCACCCTGCTCGCACCGCTGATCCCGGATTCCGGCGCGCATTTTGTGATCGCCTCGGTGCTGGGCGCGCCCGCCGCCATTCTGATCAGCCTGATCATGGTGCCGGAGACCGAGCATCGCCGCACCGGCGGCAAGCTCGATGATCCGGATGCGGTGGCGACCAGCACCATGGACGCCATCGTCAAGGGCACGGCATCGGGCCTTGAACTGCTGCTCAACATCATCGCCATGCTGCTGGTGCTGGTGGCGCTGGTCTATCTCGCCAATGCCATCCTCGGGCTGCTGCCCGCGGTCGGCGGCGCGCCGATCTCGCTGCAGCGCATGCTCGGCCTGGTGATGGCGCCGGTGTGCTGGCTGCTGGGGCTGCCCTGGGACCAGGCGTTGACCGCAGGTCGGCTGATGGGGATCAAGACCGTGCTCAACGAGTTGATCGCCTATGTGGAGTTCGCGAAGCTGCCGCCCGACGCGCTCGATCCACGTTCCCGGCTGATCATGCTCTATGCCATGTGCGGCTTCGCCAATGTCGGCAGCCTCGGCATCATGATCGGCGGGCTCAACATCATGGCGCCGGAGCGGCGCGACGAGATCCACGCGTTGGGCCTCAAGTCCATCCTCTCCGGCACCCTGGCCACCTGTGTGATGGGAGCGATCGTCGGTCTGCTGACGTAGAGTGACCTCAGGTTGAGTGGCATAGGATGTGCTACAAAAACGACTGGCTTCGTCATCGTCCTCGACCATCCTGCCGACAAAGGTGCCAGGGAGCGAACCAATGACCGGACACAATCACGGCGCGCCGCAAGTGCTCGACATTCCCGGTGCCGCTCCTGAACTCACCAACACCGACCTCGCCCCCACCGCGCCGGCCGGGCGCACCTGGGGCACCTTCGACATCTTCTCGATGTGGATGTCGGACGTGCATTCGGTCGGCGGCTACACCTTCGCGGCCAGTCTGTTTTTCCTCGGACTGACCGGATGGGAAGTGCTGCTGTCGATGGTGGTCGGCATTACCGCCGTCTACTTCCTGATCAACCTGATCGGCCGCCCCTCGCTGAAATACGGCATTCCCTATCCGGTGGTGGCGCGGATGTCGTTCGGCGTGATGGGCGCCAATCTCGCCGCCATCATCCGTGGCGTGGTCGGTATCGTCTGGTATGGCGTGCAGACCTACTTCGCCTCCAAGGCCGTGCAGGTGCTGGTGCTGACGTTTGCGCCTGGCGCCGAAGCGCTGACCCACAACAGCATTGTCGGCCTCTCCACCCTCGGCTGGTTCAGTTTCCTGTTCATGTGGTTCTTCCAGCTCGTGATCTTCCTCAACGGCATGGAGACGATCCGCAAGTTCATCGATTTCTGCGGGCCCGCCGTTTATGTCGTGATGTTCGCGCTGGCGATCTGGATCCTGTCGCAGAGCGGGCTCTCCAGCCTGTCGCTGCAACTGGGCAAGCCGGCGGAAGGATCGAGCCTGCTGCACATGGCCAACGCCGCCATGCTGATCGTCGCCTACTTCGCGGCGCTATTGCTGAACTTCGGCGACTTCGCCCGCTTCGCCAAGGACGAGCGTTCCATGAAGCTCGGCAACCTTCTCGGCCTGCCGCTGAACTTCCTGGTGTTCGCGATCATCACTGTGATCGTCACCGCCGGCACGCTCAAAGTGTTCGGCGAAGCCATCATGGACCCGGTGCACATTGTGGAGCGGATCGGCAATCCCTGGGTGGTCGCGCTGGGCTCCATCACCTTCATCGTCGCCACCATGGGCATCAACATCGTCGCCAATTTCGTGTCGCCGGCCTACGACATCGCGAACCTGAAGCCGGACAAAATCAGCTTCCGGCTCGGCGGGCTGATCACCTCGATCCTGTCAGTGGTGGTATGCCCGTGGCTGTTCGTCTCCAGCCCGCAGGCGATCACCATCTTCGTCAGCCTCTTCGGCGCGGTGCTTGGCCCGATGTTCGGCATCATCATCGCCGACTATTACCTGGTGAAGCGGCAGACGGTGGCGCTGGAGGATCTCTACAGCATAGCGCCGGAGCGCAGCCTCTATTTCCAGAGCGGCTGGCATCTGCGCGCGCTGCTGGCGCTGGCGATCTCGGGCGTAGTCTCGATCGGGCTCGCGCTGTGCGGCGCCTACGGGCTGATTTTCAATGTCGGCGACTGGGGCTGGCTGATCGGCGCGCTGCTCGGCGGCGGCGTGTATTATGCGCTGGCGGCCCGCACAGCGCAGGACGCGGTGCTTGCGGCCACGCGATGAGAGCCGGCGGCGTCTGCCACCGCAGGCTCGATGAATTCATCTGCTCCACTAGAGCCTTTTCCGTTCTGGTTGAATCACAACAGAGGCTCTAGCTTTTTGTTTTGACGCGTTTTCTTCACGCGAACCGGTATCCACTTCGCTCGAAAACGCTCTAGGCCAGTTCAACCGTCTCGAACTCCGCCGGCAGGATAATCTCCAGCAGTTCACTGTTGTCGGCGTAGTCGAGGATCATGTGCCGGATCTGCGGCGGCTGGATCCAGCAGCTGCCCTCGCGCATCTCGACCACGCCCTCGCCGTCGAACTGCGCCTTCACCCAGCCCTTCAGCACATAGACCATCTGGAACTCGACGTCGTGATAGTGCAGCTTGGAGACCTCTTCCGGATTGCAGGGACCGATCAGCCGGATCACATGCGCCTGCGCGAGGCCCTGAGTTGCAGCCGCAATGCCGAGATCGCGGTACTGCGCATAGGCGCGCAAACCCGTGGCGAAATCTTCGTCGCGATGATGGCTGACGACGAAGCGCTGCGGCGGGCGGACCGCACTTTGCGGTTTTCGTGGGCCGGCCTTGCGTGTGCCAGCCTTGGCGGCAGGTCTGCGCGGTGCGGCCTTGCGCGACACCGGCTTATGCGATGCGGATTTGTCCGCACGCGGCGAACGTTTGGTCGCGGCCGACCGCGCCGCCGACTTGCGCCGAACCACTGGTTTTTTCGCGGCCTTCCTGGTTGTCGGCTTTTTGCCCGCGGCCTTGTTTGCTTTCGCCATGGCGCTTCTCCCGTTTTTTATGACGGGAGATTAGTCCCTGCGGCCAGCAGCGACAACGCGGGCCTCGCGCGAGGGAGCTCTGCCCTCAGTGCAGGCGGAACATGCCGTCGACCATCCTGATCTCGGCCGGCTTGATCAGCCGCGAATGCGCCACCGTGACCGAGAACAGCGGTCCCTCCAGCTTCGCCTGCCAGAACGCCAGAAAGTCCCTGAGGGCGGGAAAGTTCGGGAACATGTCGTAGTTCTGCCAGACGTAGCTCTGCAGCAGCCAGCGGCGGTCGGGACGGCGGTACAGGATCTCGGCCGTGGTTAGCCCGTAGCCGGCGAGCTGCTTCTTGAAGTCACCGGACGCAGGGCCCTTCGCGGCCAATTCGTTCGACGCGTGTTTCGAAACCATGCCAACCCTCCATGCCGCAAGCGCGAGACGCGCTCACATGAAAATTTGACGCAGTACATTAACGCATCTCAAGCCCAAAAAATGAATAAAGTGTTGATATTCAATGCATTAGCAGCAGGAACGGCAAACTGCTAACAGGGCGGGCGCGGTACCGGATCGTTAACGACCCCGCCGGTTGACTGGCAGTCGTGTCTTACGAGTGCCAGATTTTTCCGATATCCCCTTGATCATCCTCACAGACCCGACTATGTCCGGACCAGCCGCGGTAGCACTCATTGACCGCGACTGCTAATACCCCATCAAAACTAAATCCTCTCAGAGGCTTAGGAGAAAACGCGATGAAATTCCGTCCGCTTCACGATCGTGTCGTGGTCAAGCGCATCGACGCCGAGACCAAGACCTCCGGCGGCATCATCATCCCCGACAGTGCGAAGGAAAAGCCGTCTCAGGGCGAGATCGTCGCCGTGGGCCCGGGTGGCCGCGATGAAGCCGGCAAGCTGATCCCGATCGACCTCAAGGTCGGCGATATCGTGCTGTTCGGCAAGTGGTCCGGCACCGAGGTCAAGATCGACGGCAACGAAGTGCTGATCATGAAGGAAAGCGACATCCTCGGCGTGCTGGAAGGCCAGCCCGCCACCGGCAAGAAGGCCGCGTAAGCGCCACCTCTCGTCTGTCAACGAAATCCAGGGAAACAAACAATGTCAGCTAAAGAAGTGAAATTTGGCGTCGATGCCCGCGACAAGATGCTGCGCGGCGTCGAGATTCTCGCCAACGCCGTCAGGGTGACGCTCGGTCCGAAGGGCCGCAACGTCGTGCTCGACAAGTCGTTCGGCGCTCCCCGCATCACCAAGGACGGCGTCACCGTCGCCAAGGAGATCGAGCTCGACGACAAGTTCGAGAACATGGGCGCCCAGATGGTGCGCGAAGTGGCCTCGAAGTCGGCCGACGCGGCCGGTGACGGCACCACCACCGCGACCGTTCTGGCCGCAGCCATCGTCAAGGAAGGCGCCAAGTCGGTCGCCGCCGGCATGAACCCGATGGATCTGAAGCGCGGCATCGACCTCGCGGTCGAGGCCGTCGTTGCCGATCTCGTCAAGAACTCCAAGAAGGTCACCTCGAACGAGGAAATCGCCCAGGTCGGCACCATTTCGGCCAACGGCGACGCGGAAATCGGCAAGTTCCTCGCCGACGCCATGAAGAAGGTCGGCAACGAGGGTGTCATCACCGTCGAGGAAGCCAAGTCGCTGGAAACCGAACTCGATGTCGTCGAAGGCATGCAGTTCGACCGCGGCTACATCTCCCCCTACTTCGTAACCAACGCCGACAAGATGCGCGTCGAGTTCGACGATGCCTACATCCTGATCAACGAGAAGAAGCTCTCCTCGCTGAACGAACTGCTGCCGCTGCTCGAAGCCGTGGTGCAGACCGGCAAGCCGCTGGTGATCGTTGCTGAAGACGTCGAAGGCGAAGCCCTCGCCACCCTCGTCGTCAACCGCCTGCGTGGCGGCCTGAAGGTCGCTGCCGTCAAGGCTCCGGGCTTCGGCGATCGCCGCAAGGCCATGCTGCAGGACATCGCGATCCTGACCGGCGGCACCGCCATCTCGGAAGATCTCGGCATCAAGCTCGAGAACGTCACCGTGCAGATGCTCGGCAAAGCCAAGAAGGTGATGATCGACAAGGAAAACACCACCATCGTCAACGGCGCCGGCAAGAAGGCCGACATCGAGGCGCGCGTGTCGCAGATCAAGGCGCAGATCGAGGAAACCACCTCGGACTACGACCGTGAGAAGCTGCAGGAGCGTCTGGCCAAGCTCGCAGGCGGCGTCGCGGTGATCCGCGTCGGCGGCGCGACCGAAGTCGAAGTCAAGGAGCGCAAGGATCGCGTTGATGACGCGATGCATGCGACCCGTGCGGCTGTCGAGGAAGGCATCCTGCCGGGCGGCGGCGTCGCCCTGCTGCGCGCCTCTGAGCAGCTCAAGCGCATCAAGACCCAGAACGACGACCAGAAGACCGGCGTCGAGATCGTCCGCAAGGCACTCTCCGCTCCGGCCCGCCAGATCGCCATCAACGCTGGCGAAGACGGCTCGGTGATCGTCGGCAAGATCCTCGAGAAGGAGCAGTATGCGTACGGCTTCGACTCCCAGAGCGGCGAATACGTCAACCTGGTCACCAAGGGCATCATCGACCCGACCAAGGTGGTGCGTGCGGCGATCCAGAACGCAGCCTCGGTTGCGGGCCTGCTGATCACCACCGAAGCCATGATTGCCGAACTGCCGAAGAAGAACGCCGGCGGCGGCGGCATGCCCCCGGGCGGCGGCGGCATGGGCGGCATGGACTTCTAAAAGAAGTCCGTCACCCCTACGACAAAACGAAAAGCCCGGCAGCGATGCCGGGCTTTTTGCTATCCGCGAGATACTCGCCTGGCATGCCGCTCAGTGCAGAACCGTCCAAGCGCGCTCTGGCGCCTTCGGCAGCACGCGACTGTTCAGTGGACAAGGAAGTGGCCCGACCTGACCATCGTCATCGCGCTGATGAACGCCATGAACCGGATCGGTGTCGGTACGCGGGTACAGCCACCCGCCGTCGTTGTGGCATAGGCCGTCCAGGCGGCGTCGGATCAATTGTTCTGAGTCACGCTGCCCCGTGACGCCCGTTAGTCAGCACTATTTTAGACACGTGGCCAACAGACGCCGAATCGGTTTAGCCTGTTTAAAGTCCAGCAACAAACAGGGAGAAATGCGGTGACTTCCTCACATGGCAAACCTCCAAGATGCGATGAAAAAGGCAGGCCGGTCATCGATCCGCGGTTGTTCGCGGTGGTCTCACCCGACAAGATGACCAAAGCCGTGGACGAGCTCAAGCAGTCGGTGGAACTCGTCAGCCGGCTGGCGCTGCGGTGCCCCAATACCCCAGAAATGGTAGATCTGCGACTGGAAGCCCTGACCGATCTGTGCATCGCAGCACGCCAGCTGGCAGATGACGAGGTGTTTTGCTCGTTGCTCGACATGGCGCTGCTGCACGCCAGCAACCGGCTGTATGCTGCAAACCCCGAACAGATGGCGAGCGTGATCGCGACCGCACAAGGGCCGCGGGCCGGCGATGCCGGGGCGAATATCTAACCCCCGGCACAGCTTTCGGTTTTATTGCAGTTCAGGAGGCGGCGACCGGTCGATGACCTCGCCCTTGGCGCCTTCCAGCAGATCGAGTTCATAGGTTTCGATCGTCAGCGGCCCGCGTTTGCGCGTCAGCTCTGCGACTTTCTCAAAGCGTGAATAATTCGCCTTGAGTTTCGCCTGGCCGTCGGGACGGACTTCATCAACAAACAGAAGCTTGCCCTGCAGCAGCGCCGGATCCGGCTCCGGCATGTTGACCCAGCGCATGCGTTGCTGGGGCTGCAGCACGCAGACATTTTTTGCGTACTTGGCGAGATAGAAGATGAGCCACGAGGTGGTGCCGTAGTCCGGCGCCAGTACGCAGGTGGCGCCGGTGCGCACCCGCACGGCATCAATTTCGCGCGCCAGTTCGTTCCAGCCGACACCGATGCTGCGCACCGATGCATCGCGCCGGTAGCCGGTCAGGATACCTGTATTGGCCTGCACGATCAGGGCCAGCAGCATCACCACGCCGACCGGATTGGCCCAGCGCCGGCAGAACGCCACGGTTTGCTGCGCACGTCCGCGCCACGAGGGACTGTGCGCGGCGGCGGCGGCGGCGATCGCGAATGCCGGATAGACCGGTCCCAGCCAGTTCCCCTCGACACGGCTGTGCAGCGAGTGCCACAGGAAATACAGCATGATCGGCCAGAACATCACGCTCACCAGCAGCCGCGCCGACCATGCGCCGGCGTCGCGGCGCGACAGCACGTAGAGCCCCATCGCACCGAGGATAAAAATCAGTGGCGTCGCGAACGCGAACTGGGTCGGGATCACCTCGCCGATGAACCGCAGTGTCAGTCCGTCGACCCTTGCACGCCCGAACTGCTTGATGAACGAGACCCAGTGGTGCTGCTGGTTCCAGAGGATCACCGGCGCGAACACGGCGAAAGCGACAACGCCGCCGAGATAAGGCCACGGCGAGATGAGCCAGCGCCGCAGCCGCGGCACCGCAATCAGCCACACCAGGATTCCGACGCCGAACAGCAGCGCAGTGTATTTCGACAGCAGAGCCATGCCGACCGCGATACCGACGGCGATCCACCAGACGCCGCGCCCGGTCTCCAGCACCTTGGCGAGGCTGTAGAGCACAAAGGCGGAGGCGACCATCAGCGGCGCATCCGGCGTCACGATCACGGTGCCGACCGCCACCATCAGCGTGACATTCAGGAAGATCGCCGCAGTCGACGCCACGCGATCGCTGCCGAACAGGATCTGCGCTGTGCGATAGACCGCCCAGCTCATCGGCAGCGCCAGCAGCACCGACACCAGCCGCACGCCCAGTTCGGTATCGCCGGCCAGCAGCGTGCCGAGGCGGATGACGACGGCGACCATCGGCGGATGATCGTAGTAGCCGCCCGCCAGATGTTTCGACCAGGTCCAGTAATAGGCCTCGTCGAAGGTCAGCGGCGTGATGGCGGAGACGATCAGGCGCAGAAGCACCAGCGCCAGAACCGTCAGCACCACATTGCGCGCATTGCCCAGCCGCTCGAGGTTCATCGCTTGCGCCAGACGAAAAGGCTCGACACGGCGTAGTTCCAGACCACACCCATCAGCGCGCCTGCGGCGCCAGCAAGCCACCAGATCGGTTGCTGGTTGTAGATCGAAAAGGCGACGCCAACATTGGCGAGCAGGCCCACGCCGCACACCAGATAAAACACCACCAGGCCGCGAACGATCGCCAGGCCTTTCAGCCGCTGATCCCGGTAGGTCAGGAAATTGTTCAGCAGGAAATTGCTGGTCATGGCGACAAAGGCGGCGATGGTCTGCGCCTCGGCGAACGAGGTCGGCAGCAGCGAGAATGCGATATCGAGGGTCACGAGATGCACCGCGAGGCCAAACGAGCCGACCAGCGCGAACAGCAGGAAGCGCAGCGACACCAGGTCACGCGTCAGTTTCGCCAGCACCAGGCCGAGGAAATCCAGCGCGACCATGGAATCGAGCTTGCTCTCGCCGTGCTGCCGCGTCCCGAACACAAACGGAACTTCGACGGTGCGCAGGGTCCCGCGCGCGGTCGCGACGATATCGAGCAGGATCTTGAAGCCCTGCACCGACAGCGACGGCGCGAGCTGTTCGAACCGATCGCGCCGAATCATGAAGAAGCCGCTCATCGGATCGGCGATCTTGATGTTCAGGAGACGTTTCGCCAAAAGCGTCGCCGCCGCACTGATGCGCAGCCGGCCGCTGCCGAAACTCTCGGCGCTGCCGCCATCGACATACCGGCTGCCGACGACGAGCTCGGCGGCATCGCTTTGCAGCAGCGCCAGCATCTTCGGCAGCTGGGTTTCATCATGCTGGAGATCGGCATCGATCACGGCCACGTAGGGCGCGCTCGAGGCCAGGATGCCTTCGATGCACGCACCCGACAGCCCTCTCCGCCCGATCCGGCGCAGGCAGCGGACGCGGGTATCGCGTTCGGCCAGCCCGCGGACCACGTCCCAGGTTCCGTCCGGCGAGTTGTCGTCGACAAAGATGACTTCCCAGGCCACGCCGGCCAGCGTCGCCTCGAGCTTCTGGAACAGCTTGGTGACGTTGTCGCGTTCGTTGAAGGTCGGAACGATCACGGACAGCTGGCGTTCGACCGCCCAAGATGAATCAGCGGAACGGTCCGACGACGGATCAGAAAAACGCACATCCACCAGGGGGTGGATCTTGGCCGGGGTCGAGGCCGGGGTCACGGATTGGGTCATGGGCGGCAGCTATATCCGCGCCGCCCAGCAGTGCCAAGAAAGGAATCGAGCAAGGAATCTGGCAAGTAATCTTGCGGAAATCGGGGGATTCGCCTCAAAAGAGGCCCAGAAATGCTAACGACCACGAACGACACGGCGCGCGTACATCCGGCGCAGCCAAATCATCTCGTGGTCGTCTCGGCGATGGAGCTTGGGGGGAAGCATCGACACCGCCGGCTCCAACCCATATGGGGATCGAAATCCGATTTGCAAGGGGATGGGCACAACCCGCCTCGCCCGTGCTTCCCAGCGATTTTCCGCTTGCTCGGCCCCGAAAGTGTTCCTAGTTTGTTCGCCGCACCCAAGGCGGCAAGACAGCGGCAAGGAAAGAGGTTCGCGCGTGACAAAGACCCCCAAAACCGCGGCAAAGAAAACCGGTCGAATCCTGCTCGGCATCGGCGGCTGGACCTTCGAACCCTGGCGCGGCGTGTTCTATCCGGACAAGCTGCCGCAGGCGAAGGAGCTGAACTATGCGGCGAGCAAGCTGACCTCGATCGAGGTCAACGGCACTTATTACGGCTCGCAGAAACCCGAGACCTTTCGCAAATGGGCCAGCGAAGTGCCCGATGGTTTCGTGTTCTCGCTCAAGGCCTCGCGCTTCACCACCAATCGCAAGGTGCTGGCGGAGGCCGGCGACTCCATCAAGAGGTTTTACGACCAGGGCATCACCGAGCTCCGCGACCGGCTGGGACCGGTGCTGTGGCAGTTCGCCCCGACCAAGAAGTTCGACGAAGCCGACTTCGGCAAGTTCCTGGAGCTGCTGCCGCGCGAGCGCGACGGCCTGACGCTGCGCCATGTGGTCGAGGTCCGCCACGACAGTTTCAAGACCCCCGCTTTCGTCGCGCTGTTGCGCCAGTTCGGCATCCCGGTGGTGTTCTCTGAACACACGACTTATCCGGCGATTGCCGACGTGGTCGGAGATTTTGTTTATGCGCGGCTGCAGAAGGGCAATGACGACATCAAGACCTGTTATCCGCCCAAGGCGCTCGACGCCTGGGCCGCGCGGCTGCAACTGTGGGCCGAGGGCGGCGAGCCGGACGACCTGCCCAAGGTCGACACCACGGCGCCGAAGAAGCAGCCGCGCGATGTGTTTGCCTATGTGATCCATGAAGGCAAGATCCGCGCGCCGGCCGGCGCGATGGAGCTGATCGAACGGGTGAAATAACCACCTCAAGGGAGCGTTGCATCAACGATGGCAAAGGCGAAGACGTTCAAAGCGAAACAGCTCTTCACCATCGGTTATGAACAAACGCCGGCCAAAGCGGTGCTCGACGAGTTGCAGCAGACCGGCGTGAAGCTGCTGGTCGACGTGCGCGCCGTCGCCTCCTCCCGCCGCCCGGGCTTTTCAAAAAACCAGCTCGCCTCCGGTCTCGACGACCGCGGCATCGCCTATCTGCATCTGCGCGGACTCGGCACACCCAAGGACGGCCGCGAGGCCGCCCGCAGCGGCGACATCAAGACGCTGACCAGGATCTACCAGGCCCATCTGAAAACGCCGCAGGCCAGGGAGGAGATGGACGAGCTTGCAACCCTGATCAGGACAACCGGGCCGATCTGTATCCTGTGCTACGAGCGCGACCACCGACACTGCCACCGCACGTTCATTGCCGAGATCATCAGGGAGCGCGAGGGCGTCGCCATCGAAAACCTGTCAGCTCCCGTGATGTGATGTCTGGAAACGGCGCCGCCGATTCCCGGCTACCGACGGCAACGTCACCCCAGTTGCCAGATCGCCAGCGGGCGGTCGTAGCCGCGGATCGCAACCTCGCCGAGCGGGCGGGCATCCTCGACTGAGTTTCCGAGCGTCTCGTGCACCACCGCCGAGACCAGGAACTGCGAATCGAACTGCTTGTTGAGCCCTTCGATCCGCGCGGCAAGATTTACGGTGTCGCCGATCACGGTGTATTCCTTGCGGCGCGGCGAGCCGATATTTCCGGCGACCACTTCGCCGAAATGCAAGCCGATACCGATCCGCAGCGGCCATGAGCTCGCTTCATTGATCCGCGTCATCGCCGCCAGCATTTCATGCGCCGCATCGACCGCATGGCGGGTGGCGTTTTCGGTTTCGAACGGAGCGCCGAACAGCGCCAGGAAACCGTCGCCGAGAAACTTGTTCACGATGCCGCCATGGCGATCGAGAATCTCGACCAGTATCGCGAACGCACCGTCGAGGCGATCGACCACTTCCTGCGGGCTGCGCGAGCGCGCGCCCGCGGTGAAGCTTCGAAAATCCACGAACATCACGGCAACGCGGCGGATGTCGCTGTGCGCCAGCGTTCCCTCGGCCAGCAGGCGCTCGACCACCTGCGGCGAGACGTGCTGTCCGAACAGGTTGGTCACCCGATCGCGCGCGGTGACGGCGGCGATGCTGGTTTCGAACTGGCGGCGAACCAGCAGGCCGACCGCGCCCGCAAGCAGGCCGCCGACAAAAATGATCATGCTGCGCAGCAGATGGTAGGTAACGTCGGGCGGGCCGTCGGGGTAATACCACATCGCCATGGCGAACAGCTCGACCGCCGCGACCAGGCCGGTGAAGGCCGACAGCCAGAAATCCAGCCGCAGCGTCGAAAGAATGATGAAGATGAAATAGGTCAGCGGCACCACGAAGCCGAGCGCCTCCACCGATCCCATGCTGTTGATATGGAGCGCCAGCGCCGCCGTCGGCATGCTGGTTTCGATCACCGCGCTGCCATAGCGCCGAAATACCGGCACGTCGTGATCCTGCGCGATATGCCGCTTGACGAGGGCATGCACGATAAGCTCGAAAATCAGGAAAGGAACGAGAATGATGACCAGATCGCTGGTCCGCAGATTGCCATGCCACAGCTTCTCGATCTGCTCGGGCGCGATGAAATACAGCGACCAGAGGAAAGTGCCGAGGACTGCCGTGGTGACGATCAGCGCCTTGATCCGCAGCAACTCGGTCTTCAGGATCGCCCGCGTCAGTTCATGATTGAACTCCTGCGAGACGGCCGGCTGGCCCTTGATTATCTGGTACCACGGCCACCGCATGCTCTCCCCTCCTCTCTTGGTGCGACGTTTCTTGGCGCGGCGATCGCCCGCTAAAACTTTCCGTATTGCAGATAAGCCTGCTGCGGATCCATACCCTCCAGGATCGCCTTGCGGATCAGGCTCTCGGTCCCGATCGCCTGCTCGGAGGCCACGACCACGTCCTCGACCCGCGCAGCCGGTACGCGAACCAGTCCGTCGCGGTCGCCGACCAGATAATCCCCGGGCGCGATCACGACGTCACCGATTTTCACGTCGACATTGCTGGCCGCCGGCAGCCAGTAGCCGACAATGTCGCGCGGCGTGTAGCCGCGGCACCAGGTCTGGAAACCGAGCGCCAGCAGGAAATTGACGTCGCGGACGAAGCCGTCGGCCACGCAACCGCGCACGCCCTTGTTCTTCAGGGTCTCCGCCGACAATTCGCCCATGTGCGCCACCACCCGGTCGTTCGGCTGCGACACCCAGATCGACCCGGCCGGCGCCTTCGACAGCAGCCCGGTCCAGGCCAGCAAGGTCTCGTGCGGATCGGCATTGGGATCGACCTTGCCGAGAATCGTGAAGGCCGGCCCGGCCATCGCCTTATCAGGCAAAATCGGGCGCAGCTCGGCAGGCAGCGTGAAATCGCGCAGACCCATGGCGCGCATCACGTCGTGGACGACGCCCGTGTAACACTGCTGCAGCCGGTCGGTGATCGAGATGGTATTCGAAGTCATGAGGCGTTGGTCTCCCTTTTTTGCCCATGATGCCGTCGGGAGCCGACGAGGTCCAGCAGTGTCCGGCGGGGCAGCTCCAGCCATCAAACCCAGCATGTAAGTCCGGTCGGCCCGGTTCAGTCCAGCGTCCGCCGGAAGCGGGTCACCGCGATGGTCATCGCCACCAGCACCAGGCCGAACAGCGCCAGGCCGTCATACTGCAGGTTTTCCAGGGTCGAGCCCTTCAGCATGATGGCGCGCACGATCCGGATGAAATGCGTCAGCGGCAGCGCCTCGCCGATCCACTGCGCCCACACCGGCATCCCGGCAAACGGAAACATGAAGCCCGACAGCAGGATGTTGGGCAGGAAAAACATCATCGACATCTGCATGGCCTGCAGCTGGTTCTGCGCAATGGTCGAGAACGTGTAGCCGATCGCCAGGTTGGCCGCGATGAACAGCGTGCTCAACAGCGCCAGCAGCGCGAGGCTGCCGTAGATCGGCACGCCGAACAGCAACAGGCCAATGCCGACAATCAGCGTCGCCTGCAGGAAGCCGACCAGCACATAGGGGATGATCTTGCCGAGCATGACCTCGACCGGCGTAATCGGCATCGACAACAGGCTTTCCATGGTGCCCCGCTCGATCTCGCGGGTCACCGACAGCGCCGTAAAAATCAGCATGGTCATGGTGAGAATGGTGCCGACCAGGCCCGGCACGATGTTCAGCCGCGACGCCGCCGCGGGATTGTAGCGCGCATGGGTCCTGATCTCGAACGGCTGGACCGGTGGGTCGCCGGCAACACGATCATGCGCCAGCGCGGTCTGCGCCAATTGCCCCAGCGCGCCGAGCGCGGTGCCGGTCGCCACCGGATCGGTGGCGTCGGCGGCCACCAGCAGCGCGGGCCGGTCGCCACGCCGCACCGCGCGCTCGAAGCCACGGGGGATTTCGACACCGAACAGCACCTTTCCGGACTGGAAGAGATCGTCGAATTCCGCCACCGTGCTCACGGTGCGGGTGAATTTGAAATACGCGGTGTTTTCCATCGCCTTCAGGAACGAGCGCGCGAGATCGCTGTCCTCCTGCAGCAGCACCGCGGTCGGCAGGTTGCGCGGCTGGGTGTTGATGGCATAACCGAACAGCAACAGTTGCATCACCGGCAGCATCACGATCATTGCGAACGACACCCGGTCGCGCTTGAGCTGGATCAGTTCCTTGATCAGCATCGCCCAGGTCCGGAGCATCCAGTTGCCGGAGTCGGGATTGCGGCCCTTGTCGTTGCTGTCGGAGCTGGTCATTGGACATTGCCTCCGAAAATTATCCTGAAAAATTGTCCTTGGAGCGGCCCATCAATTCGATGAACACGTCTTCCAGCGACGGCTCGGTCTTCTGCCAGGTCACACCGTCGCGCGACCGATAAGGCGCAATTGAATCTTCCAGAGCCTTGGCATCACGTCCCGAGACGTGCAGGCTGGTGCCGAACGGCGCCACCATGTCGACACCGGGCTTGCCGGTGATGTCGTGGGCCAGGCCGTTCAGCTCAGCGCCGGTGACGGTATAGGTGGTCAGCGCCGATTGCGCGATCACCTGTTCGACGGTGCCGTGGGCCAATAGCTTGCCGTAAGCGATGTAAGCAATCTCGTGGCAACGCTCGGCTTCGTCCATGTAGTGCGTCGACACCAGCACGGTGAGCCCTTCGGCGGCGAGGGCATGGATCTCGTTCCAGAACTCGCGCCGCGCCTTGGGATCGACGCCGGCGGTGGGCTCGTCGAGCAACAGCAATTGCGGACCCGGCAGCGTGCAGGCGCCAAGCGCCAGACGCTGCTTCCAGCCGCCGGACAGCTCGCCTGCGAGTTGCTCCTCGCGCCCGCTCAAGCCAAGGCGCTTGATCATGTCGCGCGCCGCCGCACGTGGATTATCCATGCCGTACAGCCGGGCCACAAATTCCAGGTTCTCGCGCACCGACAGGTCCTGATACAGGCTGAAGCGCTGCGTCATGTAGCCGACCCGCCGCTTGATCTTGTCGGCGTCGCGGCGGATGTCATAGCCGAGGCAGGTGCCCTCGCCGCTGTCCGGAGTGAGCAAACCGCACAGCATGCGAATGGTGGTGGTTTTGCCGGAGCCGTTCGGTCCGAGGAAGCCATAGATCGCCCCGCGACGCACCTGCATCGACAGATCCTGCACCACGGCACGCCCGTTGAATGATTTCGACAGCCCCGACACTTCGATGGCGATATCGCTAGCCTGCGTGGTGAGAGCGGACGCGGTCATCGGCTCACGACCCGCGCTTTGCCGATCGGATAAACGCTGACCGGCTGGCCGACGCGCAGGCTGTCCGGCTTGTTGGGCCGCGCCTGGATCAGGTAGACCAGCTTGGAGCGCTCCTCCAGGCTGTAAATCACCGGCGGGGTGTATTCCGCCGTGGTGGCGATGAAATAGATTTTTGCGGTGAGATCAGCGGCGCAGCCGTCGCAGCTCACCCGCACGTCATCACCGAGGGCGAACGTCGGCAGGATGGTTTCCGGCACGAAGAAGCGGATCTTCATGTTGCCCGGCGGCATGATCGACAGCACCGGCCGCTGCGCGCCGACCATCTCGCCTTCGCGGAAGTAGATCTGCTGGATCGAACCCGCGATCGGCGCGAAGCCGTTGCGTCGTGCCAGCCGCGTCTGCGAGCTGTTGACCTTCGCCTCCGCCACCCGCAACGACGACACCGCGGAATCGAGGCTGGCCTGGGTGCCCGATCCGGTTCGGCTCAGCGACTGGGCGCGATCGAAGGTCTGCTGGGCATTCGCGAGCGTCGCGTTGGACTGATTGAGATCGGCCTGCTGCAGATCGTCGTCGAGAGAGAACAGCGGCGTGCCGACCTTGACCTCGTCGCCCTCGCGGACATTCTGCTTCGTCACCCGGCCGGCTTCGTCGGGGCTGACGAAGATCATGTCGGCCTCGACCCAGCCCTGATAATTGACCAGCTTTGCCTCGTTGCAGCCGGCCAGCGCCAGGCTGAACAGGAACGCGCAAGCAACGTGCGCGGCGTGTCGTGACGGCATCATTCCGCCCTCCGTGGTCCGAAAATCAGATCAATGTGAACGCGCAGCATCGCCAGCGCGTCGAGCGGCGCGTAGGCACCGAACAGGCCCTGCCAGACGATCGCCACCATCGCCGGCGCCACCACGATCTGCGGAAACCGCACCAGCTCCGGATTTTGGATTTCGCCGCGCGCGATGCCGTATTCGATCATCTTGGTCATGGCGGCGATGCCACGCTGAATCACCTCGCGGTAGTAGAACTCCGACAGCGAGGGAAAACGCGCGCCTTCGGAGATGATCAAGCGGACGATGTCGCCGCGCTTGGTGCCAGCGATCTCGCGCGCAAAGGTCTCCGCGAAAGTCTCAACCATCGCACGGGCCGAAACCGGACCACCGCCCGCCTGAGGCGGACTGGCCAGCCGTCCGATCAGCGGCACCAGCGACGTGCGCACCAGTTCCTGAAACAAGGCCTCCTTGTCGGCGAAGTGCAGATAGATCGTGCCCTTGGCGACGTCGGCACGCGCCGCGACATCGTCGAGCCGCGCCGCCGCGAATCCCTTCGCAGCGAATTCATCCAGGGCCGCCGCGAGAATCGCCTCGCGCCGCTCGAGTGCCCGTGCGGAGCGTTTCGACGCAGCGTCGCGCGGCGATGGTTTCGGCTGATCGGATGTGGTTTTGGGCTTCGGCATTGCATTCGATCCGGAATTGTCAGGCTCTTATTATGACTGACTGGTCAGTCATAATCAAGGAGCAAACCCGAACCTGAGACAAGCCGCCGCAGGGCCTCACCAAAACATTGATTTGTCTTTGAAATATTTGAGCCGCGGCGTTGGCGGGACATTGTCAGCGGATGGGAACGCCATAAGAATGATTGCTGCGAGTTGCCCACAGAACTCGCCGTCTCGTACGGGACGAAACGGGGACAATCGACATCAGCTGACTATTTGCCCGCCAATGAGGATGACATGGGTGCTTTTTCAATTTTTCACTGGATCGTCGTTCTTGTTTTTCTGACGGTCCCATTCCCCATCGCCGCGATCCTGAAGCGGGATGGCCGCAGCCCGTTTTGGGCCCTGCTCTACTTCGTGCCCATCGCCAACATCATCGGGCTCTGGGTCTGGGCGTATGTGAATTCGGACAGCTGACAATCCCGCTGATGACACTCGGCGCCCGGGCGTTGCATCAGTATCGAACGGTTGCCGGAAACTCATCTCGCATCCTGAGCCACATGGCGTCGAATTCGCAGATGTCCACACCGCCCAGCGTTATGGGGCGACCTTCATGCTTTGAAGTATCCCGATAAGATCTTCCGGCGAATAACTATCGCCAAGACGCTGCGTGAGATTAATCGTTAGTCTCTGCCTGGGGGGATTGAGCCAAACGAGAGTCAGCTGGCTTTTTGCCCATTTGCCATTGGGCGAGGAATGCACGCGACCGGTTATTCCTCGATAATCGAATTCTCGAACCACTTTGGATTGATCGTAGCTGAATTGTGTTATTGGGCTTTCGAAGATGTCCAAGTCGACTCGGTCATCATTCAGCATTTTCCTGAATCTGATACTGTATTCTTATTTCGTATAATTATGCGAAACTTCTTGAAAACCTGCCGGCACCGCCTCCGAAGGCAGAAATAGAAAGCCCGAGTATGGAAGAGGCCGCGATCCAAAGTTATCTAAAATCGGGTCCGGCACGATTCTGAGATAGAGCTGGCCTACCGCAGTGGCAACGATCAGCAGAACAAATGGAAAGAAAGTTGAAGCGCGGTACTTTCCATTTCTGTGGAGCAAAGATGAAATGATAATGCCGGCTGGTAGAATTAAATAGGGCGCCAAAGCCGCAACAGGCCTTCCTAAATCGAAAAACCAGGCGCCGGCTCCAATAACATCACCCAATTTCTTTAGAACATAGATCGTTCCCAGAACGAACAAGAGGATCTGGAGCAGCAGGACACAAGCCGAAAGGCGTTTCATGGTCATCCGCGATCACTCAATCCCTGATCGAAGTCCGTCGGTAAATTGACAGATATCTCGATATCGATGTCAAGCCGACGGAACAGCCGCTCGCGTCGAAATCAACAACGGCAACCGAGCAATGTCCGATGCTCGCGAGGCATCACTCTAAGGCGCCTCTTCCCGATCGTTGAGCTGGCGTCAGAGACAACATACCCCGCAATGAGCAACTTGATGCGATCGGATTCTGATCGGGTCAGGCCTGAACAGCCCGGCAACTCAGCCCCGCGCGTCGCAGGCCCAGGCCCGGATCACGCATTCCTTGCCACCATACTGGTAGCAGAACTTGGTCGCGGCATTCAGCGCGCTGGAGATCCGCGGGGCGACGGCCTGGCCGTAAGCGCCGCAGGGATTCTTCATGTCGATGGACAGCGCCACGCAGGAGCGGCGCATGGTGACGGTCGAGCACTCGCCCTTGCACTGCTTGCGGGCGGCGGCGACCGCGGCTTCGGGCTTCGCATAATCGAAAGCCTGGCCATAGGCGCCGCATTTGCCGATCGCCAAGGCGCCGGCCGCCGAAGCCGATGACATGGACAGGCCAATCACCGAGACCATCGCAACGACGGTCAAAACACATGCAAAAAGCGCGCGGCTACGCAAAGCCGCCGAAAGCCGACCCAACGACAACACGGGATATCCCCTCCCCGAGGCACCAATACGGGGGGACTCTAGCTCCAGGGTCGTTTCAACTTGGTGAATAAAGCGCCAACGAACGCGGTTAACCGCGGCGCGCGTCCTCGAGGGCATCCGGCGTATCGATATCGAGGAAGGCGCTTTTACCCTCGACCGGGACCTCGGCGACGGCCTCGCCGTGCTTGGCGATCAGGTGGCGCGCGCCGATATCGCCATCCAGCGTCATCAGTTCGCCGAAGAAGCGGCGCGACCACAGCACCGGATTGCCGCGGCGGCCATCGCAAACCGGCATGGCAATCAGCGCGCCGCGGTCGGGCGCGAAGGCCTCGATCAGGCGGTCGATCAGGGCGGCGTCGATCAGCGGCATGTCGCCGAGGCAGACCACGGCCCCGTCGGCCTCGGCAGGCACCGCACCGATTCCGGTTTTCACCGATGTCGCCAGGCCCTCGGCGAACTGGGGATTGTGCACGAAGCTGACCTTGAGCCCGTCCAGCGCGTGGCGGACCTGCTCGGCCTGATGGCCGGTGACGACCACCACCGAGGTGGCTTTCGAGGCCAGCGCCTGCTCAGCCACGATGCGCACCAGCTTTTTGCCGTTGAGATCGGCGAGCAGCTTGTTCGGCCCGCCCATCCGGGTGGAGCGCCCCGCGGCAAGCACGATGCCAGCGACATTGCGGTTGCCGTCGGTGCCGGCCGGCACGCGCGGCTGCGGGCGGGTGACGATTTCCATCAACAGACCCCCGACCCCGAGCGCGGTGATGTCGGCGCGCGACACCTTCAGGCCGGCCAGCAGCCGCATCAGGATCCAGTCAAAGCCGTTTTCGGTCGGCGAGCGCGCGCAACCCGGCGCACCCAGCACAGGTACATTGCCGGCGCTTCCGATCAGCATCAGGTTGCCGGGATCGACCGGCATGCCGAAATGCTCGATCTTGCCACCGATGTGCTCGATCGCCGCCGGGATCACGTCGCGGCGATCGGCGATCGCCGACGCCCCGAACACGATGACGAGCTCGGCACCGAGACCGAGCAGTTCGCGGATCGCGGCCGCGAGCTTGTCCTCGTCATGCGCGACACGACGTTCGGCGATGATTGCGGCACCGGCAGGCGCGAGCCGCTCGGCCGTGACCCGCAGGGTTTTTTCAATGACCTTCGGCGCGAGGCCCGGCAGCATCGTCGAGACCACGCCGACGCGTTTGACCGTATAGGGCACGACCCTCAGCGTATCCGGTGCGACGGCGGTAACAGCGGCATCGCGCAACTCCCCGGCGACGCCGAACGGAATCAGCTTCACCGTGCCGATCATCTCACCGGCAACCACCGCCTTGAACGCCGGCAGCGTCGCGAGCGTAATGGCTTCGTCGACCAGGTTGATGCGGTTGACCGCCTCGCGGTTCACCACCAGCACACCGGCCTCGGCGGCGAAGAGATTGGCGCGGCCGGTGACGGCGCGCTCCACCGTCACGCCGCTGCCGGCGACAGCGCTGGCAATGCTGGCGGCGGCAACATCTTCGGACACGTCGCCGGGCTCGAGCCGCGCCACCACGATCTCGGAGACACCGGCGCGGATCAATGCGTCCACTTCGTCCGTGCCGACCGTGGTGCCTTTTTTCAGCACCAACGGACCCTTGCGAATGGTATGAACGGTCACGCCGCCAATTGCATCAGCCGGCGCGACGGGACCGAATTTCATGCCGCGTTCTCTTTGACAGCCTGCACCTTCGGCAGACGCAATTCCGCGGTAATTTCGGCCATGATCGCAACCGCGATTTCAGCCGGCGAGATCGCACCGATGTTCAGCCCGATCGGCGCATGGATGCGCGCGAGGTCGGCTTCCTTCGCCCCCTGCGCCTTCAGCCGTTCCAGCCGCTTGGCGTGGGTCTTTCGCGACCCGAGCGCGCCGATATAGAAGCACTCACGCGACAACGCATGGAGCAGCGCCGGATCGTCGATCTTGGGGTCGTGGGTCAGCGCGACAAAGGCCGTGTAGCGGTCGACATTGAGCGGCGGCAGCGCGGTATCGGGCCATTCCGCGATCAGCGGAATGTTGGGAAAGCGCTCCGGCGAGGCGAACGCCGTGCGCGGATCAACCACGGTCACGTCGTAGTCGAGCGACGTCGCCAGCGGCGCTAAGGCCTGGCTGATATGTACCGCGCCGGTGATCAAAAGCCGTGCCACCGGGGCGTGGACGGTGAGAAAGAACTTCTTGCCGTCGACCTCGATCATCGCGCTCTTGTTCATGCGCAGATGCTTGTCGAGTTCGGCATGCAGGGGGTCGGCGGCGAAGTCGGCGGCTTTCACCAGCCGTTGCGCACCGCCGGCAATGTCGGTGACCACGATGACCGGCCGGCGCGCGGCACGCTCGGAGTTCAACTCGGTGAGCGTTTCCTGTTTCACGGCTAACCGACCTTTTCAACGAACACGCGGATGGTGCCGCCGCAGGACAGGCCGACATTCCAGGCGGTCTCGTCGGCCACACCGAATTCCAGCATTTTCGGCTCGCCGCTGGAAATCACATCCAGTGCCTCGGTGACCACGGCGCCCTCGACACAGCCGCCCGACACCGAGCCCTGGAAGGTGCCCTCGTCATTGATCACCAGATGCGATCCGGTCGGCCGCGGCGCCGAGCCCCAGGTCTCCATCACGGTGGCCAGCGCCACGCCATGGCCGGCCTTCTTCCAGGCCTCGGCGGTCTTCAGGATGTCGTCATCGCGATTGAGCATGGTGGGATCCCTCAAGCTGCGGATTTCGGCGAGAACCGGTGGCCCTTTTCGGTGGGCGCGGAGAGCGCCGATATCAGCCCTTCGATCGACTTTAGATTGTGCACCGGACGGAATTCGTCAACATGGGGCAACATCAATTTGATGCCCTGCGCCTTGGCCTGGAAACCCTCATAACGCAGCAGCGGATTGAGCCAGATCAGCCGCCGGCAGGACCGATGCAGCCGGTCCATTTCGAAGGTCAGGCGCTCATCGACCTCGCGCTCCAGGCCGTCGGAAATCAACAGCACGATCGCGCCCTGGGACAGCACACGCCTGCCCCACAGCTTGTTGAAGCTGTGCAGCGAAGTGGCGATGCGGGTGCCGCCGGACCAGTCTTCGACCGCGGCCGTACAGGCGGCCAGCGCCTCGTCCGGATCGCGCGCCCGCAGGCTGCGGGTCACATTGGTCAGCCGGGTGCCGAACAGGAACACCGAGACGCGTTTGCGCGCGTCGGTGACCGCATGCAGGAACTGCAGGAACAGCCGCGTGTAGTCGCTCATCGAGCCCGAGATATCGAGCAGCGCCACGATCGGCGCGGGCTTGTCGATGCGGCCTAATCTATGCAGCTTCACGATGTCGCCGCCGGTGCGCAGGCTGCCGCGCAGGGTGCGGCGCAGATCGAGACGCTGCCCCTTGGCGTCCGGCAGGAAACGGCGGGTGCGCAGCTCGGCCTGCGGCAGCTGCATCCTGGCGATGGCGCGGCTCACCTCGGCGATCTCCGCCGCGCTCATCTGCGCAAAATCCTTTTTCTGCAGCACCTCCTGGTCGGACACCGAGAGCTGCACGTCCTGCTCGACGCTGTCCTTCGACTGCATGGTCTCGCGCTGCGACAGCGCTTCCTGCACCCGGCGCGCGGCCGGCGGTGGCGGCTTCCTGGCCTGGTCCGGCAGCGGCACCGAATCCAGCATGTGCTGCCAGTCGTCGTCGATCCGAAAAAACAGATCGAATGCCTGGGCGAAGATCAGCATGTGCTCGTGCCGGGTCACAAACACCGACTGCAGGGTGGCGAAGACATCCCTGCGGTTGCCGATGTCGATCAGGCGCAGCGCACTGACCGCATCGATCACCGCGCCCGGCCCGACCGGAAGGCCGGCGGCGCGCAACGCACGCGCGAAGCCGACGATGTTGTCGGCAATCTGTCCCTTCGCTGTGGTGCTGTCGGGCATGGTGATCCCGGTCTGCCGTACAATCCGCCGCGGTCAGGAGGCCTGATCGCCGACGGCTTCCTTGATGGTCTTCTGCAGGGTGTCGCCCTGCATGCGCGCGATGTCGTCCTGGTACTTCAGCAGCGCGCCCAGCGTGTCGCCGACCACTTGCGGCGTCAGCGTGCGCGCATCGAGCTGCGTCAGTGCGGTCGCCCAGTCGATGGTTTCGGCCACGCCGGGCACCTTGAACAAATCCTGGTCGCGCAGCGCCTGCACGAAGCCCACCACCTGTTCGGACAGTTTTGCGGATATGCCGGGCACGCGCGACTTGACGATCGCCAGTTCGCGCTCGGCCGAGGGATAGTCGACCCAGTGATAGAGGCAGCGGCGCTTCAGCGCGTCGTGGATTTCACGGGTGCGGTTCGAGGTCAGGATCACGATCGGCGGCTGCGCCGCGCGCACGGTGCCGAACTCCGGGATCGTGACCTGGAAGTCGCTGAGGATTTCCAGCAGATAGGCTTCGAAGGCTTCGTCGGCGCGATCGAGCTCGTCGATCAAGAGCACCGGCGGCCCGGCGGCATCGGGCTCCAGCGCACGCAGCAGCGGGCGCTTGATCATGTATTGTTCGGCGAAGATGTCGTGCGACAGCCGCTCGCGATCGGTGTCGCCGGTGGCTTCCGCCAGCCGGATCGCGATCATCTGCGCGGCGCTGTTCCACTCATAGACGGCAGACGCGACGTCGAGGCCCTCGTAACACTGCAGCCGGATCAACGACCGCCCCAGCGCCGCGGACAACGCCTTGGCGATCTCGGTCTTGCCGACGCCGGCCTCACCTTCGAGGAACAGCGGCCGGCCCATGCGCAGCGACAGAAAGGTCACCGTCGCGAGCGCACGTTCGGCGAGATAGCCCTGCTTGGTCAGCAGCGCAAGCGTGGCATCGACTGAACCGGGCAGTGCCGACGGCGCATTCATCGCAACTCCAGATCCGCCATCTTGCCTGGCGCTTTGCTCAATTACTTGGCAGTTTATTTGGCGTTCGCCGCATCGACGGCGCGGCGCGCGAGCACGCCGATCAGGTGCGCACGATACTCCGCACTGCCGTGGATGTCGCTGTTGAGGCCGTCGGCCGGCACCGTCAGCCCGTCCAGCGCCTTCGCGGCAAAGCGCTTCTGCAGCGCCTCTTCGAAGGCGGTGACGCGGAACACACCATCGCCGCCGGCGCCGGTGACGGCGACCCGCACTTCCGAGGGACGCCGTGCGACAAACACGCCGACCAGGGCATAACGCGACGCCTGGTTGCGAAACTTGATATAAGCGGCCTTCTTCGCCAGTGGGAACAGCACGCGGGTGATGATCTCGTCGCCTTCCAGCGACGTCGTGAACAAGCCCTGGAAGAACTCTTCCGCCTTGAGGCGGCGCTTGTTGGTGACGATGGTGGCACCGAGCGCCAGACACGCCGCCGGATAATCCGCGGTCGGATCGTTGTTGGCGAGCGAGCCGCCGATGGTGCCGCGATGGCGCACCGCCGGGTCGCCGATCAAGCCGGCGAGTTCAGCGAGTGCCGGGATGGCTTCGCCGACAACAGGGGAGTTGGCGACTTCGGCGTGGGTGGTCATGGCGCCGATCGAGAGCGAGCGGCCCTTCATTTCGATGCCGACAAGATTGTCCACCTTCGACAGGTCGACCAGATGCGGCGGGCTTGCGAGCCGCTGCTTCATCACCGGGATCAGGGTGTGACCGCCCGCCACCAGCTTGGAGTCCTCGTTCTTGGCGAGAATGTTCGCAGCTTGGCGCACAGTCGCCGGGCGGTGGAATTTGAATTCGTACATGAACAATCCTTCGAGATCGCGATGTCGCGTCGTCAGATGGTGTCGGAAAAATCGGGTTTACTTCGCCATTGCTTACTTAGACATGGCCTTGGCGCCGGCGGCGATCGACTCCACGATATTGTGGTAACCGGTGCAGCGGCACAGATTGCCTTCGAGCTCTTCGCGAATGGTGTGATCGTCGAGGTCGTGGCCCTTGCGGCGGACCATGTCGACCGCGGTCATGATCATGCCCGGGGTGCAGAAGCCGCACTGCAGGCCATGGTGCTCGCGGAAGGCTTCCTGCATCGGATGCAGCGGCGCGCCATCGGCGGCCAGCCCCTCGATCGTGGTGATGTTCTGGCCGTCAACCATCACCGCCAGCGTGGTGCAGGACTTCACGGCCTTGCCGTCGACATGGACCACACAGGCGCCACACTGGGAGGTGTCGCAGCCGACATGGGTGCCGGTCAGGCGCAGGTTCTCGCGCAGGAACTGAACCAGCAGCGTGCGCGGGTCGATGTTGCCCGTCACAGGATTGCCGTTCACAATAAGGGAAATCTTGGCCACCAGCAGTTCTCCTCAACACCGCATTGCACGGCGTCACGGCCCGCAAGGGCGTCCCCCAAGCAGGCGTCTTCTAAAATCGTTCTAATATCATAGGTCGCCGAAGCCGGATCGGCAACCGGCTCAAGGGCCTGAGAGCCATGCTGTTTTTGAATTTCTCAGGCACCGGATGTGTCAACTCGACGACGACTCGCCCCCAAGAATTGGAGCCTGGACGCCGGATGCAGCCGACTCAAAGTACAACCGCCTTTAGGCTGATGCCTTCACCGCATCGGCGAATTTGGTGAAAAATTCGTCCGCTAGCTTCTTGGCCGATCCGTTGATCAGGCGCTGCCCGAGCTGGGCCAGCTTGCCGCCGATCTGGGCATCCACATTGTAAACCAGCAGGGTGCCACCATCCTTGTCCTGCAGATTGACGGTGGCGCCGCCCTTGGCGAAACCGGCCACGCCGCCCTCGCCCTCGCCCGAGATCTTGTAGCTGGTGGGCGGATCGAAATCGCTGAGCGTCACACGCCCCTTGAAGCGGGCCGACACCGGGCCGACCTTCATTTTGGCAGTGGCACGAAACTCGTTCTCCGCAGACCTTTCCAGCTCTTCACAGCCGGGAATGCAGGCCTTCAGAACCTCGGGGTCGTTGAGCTTGGCCCAGACGACTTCCCGCGACGCAGGGAGTTGGACCTCCCCATTCATTGTCATTGCCATTGTACCGACTCCCGTTCCGAACTGTCCTCAATAACGACCTTCGCCCGCAAATGAAACACCGCTCAGGGAAAAAGTCAGCACCCACCACTGGCCAGCCCCCCATGATCAAGACCGCATGATAATGGGCGGCAAGCCGCTTTTCACGGCATCGGGAAATGCTTAGGGTCGCCCGCATCATGAGCACCTCCCTGTCTCCTCTGCTCGCGCCACTGCTGTCGAGCTCCGCCATGCGGGCAGCCTGCGACGACGCAGCCTATCTGCAGCACATGCTCGACTTCGAGAGCGCGCTGGCGCGCGCGGAGGCCGCCGTCGGAGTCGTTCCCGCAGCCGCCGTGGCGCCGATCTCTGACGCCTGCAAGGCCGAGCGATTCGATATCGCAGCGCTGGCTCAGGCGGCAAACCGCGCCGGCAATCTCGCCATCCCGCTGGTCAAGGCGCTGACCGCGGCGGTCGGCAAAGCCGATGCCGAGGCCGCGCGTTATGTGCATTGGGGCGCCACCAGCCAGGACGTGATCGACACCGCGACCATGCTGCAACTGCGCGCCGCCATCGATGCGCTGCTGCCGGACCTAGACCGCGCGATCGCGGGCTTCGCAGGACTTGCCCGGCAGCACCGCAACACCGCCATGGTGGCGCGGACCTGGCTGCAGCACGCGCTGCCGATGCCGTTCGGGCTCAAGCTCGCCGAATACGCCGCCGCCCTGCACCGCTCGCGGCAACGGCTCAAGCGGCTGCGGGCCGAGGCGCTGGTGCTGCAATTCGGCGGCGCCGCCGGCACACTCGCCGCCCTCGGCGACAAAGGCCTTGCGGTGAGCGAACAGCTCAGCCACGAGCTCGGGTTACCGCTGCCGGAAGCTCCCTGGCACACCCATCGCGACCGCATTGCCGAGGCCGCCTCGGTGCTGGCGATCCTGAGCGGAAGCTGCGGCAAGATCGCGCGCGACGTGTCGCTGATGATGCAGACCGATGTGGCGGAAGCTTTCGAGCCCGCCGGCGAAGGGCGCGGCGGCTCCTCGACCCTGCCGCACAAACGCAATCCGGTGGCCGCGGCCGCGGCACTGGGCGCCGCCACCATGGCGCCCAATCTCGCCGCCACGATTTTCGCGGCCCAGGTTCAAGACCATGAACGCAGCGCCGGCCCCTGGCATGCGGAATGGCCGACATTGCCGACCCTGGAGCTGGTGACATCGGGCGCGCTCGCCGCGATTGTTGACATCGCCGAAGGGCTCGATGTGGATGTGGCGCGGATGCGCAGCAACCTCGACACCACCCATGGCCTGATCATGGCGGAAGCCGTGTCGATGGCGCTGGCCGACAGTATCGGCAAGAGCGAGGCGCATCACATCATCGAGGCGGCAAGCCGCGCGTCGATCGCCGGCAACACGCACCTGCGCGACGTGCTGGCCGCGGATGCCCGTGTCACCGCACATCTGGATGCGGCACGGCTGGCGCAACTGTTCGATCCCCTCGCCTACCAGGGCGCATCGCAAACCCTGATCGATCGGCTGCTCGCCGCACTCGACAACTGACCAACAACAATAAACGGAGACTCCCATGCCCATGGTCGATGCCGACGGTTGCCGGCTCAATGTCACGGTCGAAGGGCGCGACAGCGGCCCCACCTTGATGCTGTCGAACTCGCTGGGCACCACGCTGCACATGTGGGACGCGCAAATGCCGGCGCTGACAAAGCTGTTCCGCGTGGTGCGCTACGACCGCCGCGGCCATGGCAAGTCCGATATCGGCACCACACCCTATTCCATGGAGCGGTTCGGGCACGACGTGCTGGCGATCCTGGACGACCTCAACATCCAGAAGACGCACTGGTGCGGCCTGTCGATGGGCGGCATGGTCGGGCAATGGCTGGGCGCCAATGCGCCGGATCGCTTCGAGAAGCTGATCCTCGCCAACACCGCGAGTTATTATCCGGACCCGACCAACTGGGACACCCGCATCAAGTCGCTCACCGAAGGCGGGTTCCCCGCCATCGCCGATGGCGTGATGAACGCGTGGTTCACCGCCGACTTCCGCGAACGCGAGCCGCAGACGGTCGAGGCCATGAAGGCCATGCTGTCAGCAACGCCGCGAGAGGGTTATCTCGCCTGCTGCCAGGCCCTGCGCACCCTCGACCTGCGCGCGATGCTGCCGACGATTTCCAACCCGACTCTGGTGATCGCCGGCCGTCATGATCCGGCCACGCCGCTCGCCGCCGGTGAATTCATCCGCAGCCAGATTCCGGGCGCGAGCCTCACCATTCTCGACGCCGCCCACATCTCGAGTGTGGAGCAGCAGCATGCCTTCACTGAAGCGGTGGTCGGCTTTCTCACTCAACGCTGAGCTTTCGGAGAATTTGTATGGATGACAATCAACGCCGAGCCGATGGCGACGCGCAGCGCCGCAAGGTGCTGGGCAATGCCTGGGTCGACAAATCGGCCGCCGGACGCAATGCGTTCAACGCCGACTTCCTCGACCTGATCACCCGCTATGCCTGGGGCGAGATCTGGACCCGACCGCAATTCGACGAACGCACCCGCCGCGTGCTGGTGATCGGCACCATGATCGCACTCGCCCAGTGGGACGAATTCCGCCTGCACGTGCGCGCGGCGCTGACCGAGGGCGGCTTTACGCCTGATGACATCAAGGAAATCCTGCTGCAGCAGGCGATCTATTGCGGCGTCCCCGCGGTCAATCACGCGACCAAGGAAGCCGCAGGGGTGATGAAGGAACTGGGGCTGCTCTGACCGGGCCGTGTCGGAGCATATGCGATGCTCGGCCTCAGACACACCCACAGTGTCATCGTCCGGCTTGACCGGACGATCCAGTATCCGGGGTGGGCATGGTGCAATGAATGAGCGTCATCCGGATCATTTATGCTGCGGCGTACTGGATCGCCCGGCCGGGCGATGACAGTCTGAGTTAGCCTCTCGCTCCTTCCGAAACTCAGCTCTCAAATCACGCAGGCTGCAGCACCAACCTGTCGCCCTCTTTGGCAATCACACTCCAGTCATAGAGCATCGGCACCATCTTCGCCGATGCCCACAGCGGATGCTGATCCGCATAATGCGGGCTTGCGGGATGTCCCGATGCGCCGTGGAACACCGCCCACCTTGAATTCTCCCAGCGGCCGACATCGAACACATAACGACCGACCGCGCCGTAGGTCGCTGACAGTCCCGTGGTCCAATAACAGCCATTGGCCATCACGGTGTCGTTGTCGCCGCCGACAGCAAGGCCCGCGGGCTCCAGTTGAGCGGCCGCCTGCGGAAACGACGCCGCCAGCGGATGCACCATCCGCGCATGATGCAGTTGCGACCACGTCTCGCCGTGATCGAGCTTGGCGGCACGCTCCAGCGCGGTCGCCAGGGCGCGGTCCCAGTCCCAGCCGCCGAGCAAGGAGGTATCGTCGTTGCGCAGCAGCGACGGCAGCGCCCACCAGACCTGATTGAGCGGCACGATGCCGGGCGCGACCTGCGCGACAGGATCGCGGCTGACATCGCCAAGGCCGGAGCGCTTGAGCACGATGCGGGCGAGTTCCAGCCGCGTGCGGGCGTACGCCGCGGCCGGCTTTGAATCCGCCGACATCTGCGCGTCCCAGCCGATGATGAGGTCGCGCAACGCCGCAGCGGGTCCCTCGACCGTTAACAGCCGCCCCAGCCGCGCGATGAATTCGCGCGCCGTCAGGCTGACGGTGTCGGCATGGATGCCGGCCATGTCCTCCACGGTCGCGGCCGGAAGCCCGGCCAACCGCTCGGCGATGCGCCGCGCGCGATAAGGCGGATGGCAGTCGGTGCAGAGATAGTTTTCCGGATCGTCGGCGGCCACGCGGTTGTTGGCGGTGACCAGGAAACCGCTGGGCGGATCGAACGCACGCGGCATGTCCTCCCAGGGAATGTCGCCCTGCCACTCATAGTCGCCGGTCCAGCCCGGCACCGGCAGCCAGCCATTGAGACGCGGACGCCGCGGCACGATGGCGCGCACCAGATTGCCGATGCGTCCGCTGGTGTCGGCGGAAACCAGATTGTGATCGATCAAGCCCCAGCCCCGCGTGGCTTCATAGAGCGCATCGACGCCTTTGGCGCGCAGCATCGGCTGCAGGCAATCGAAGGAGCGATCGAGCTCGGCGAACTGTACCGAGCGCAGGGTCAGCGCTGCGCCCTTGCGCGGATCGCCTGTGATCACCGGGCCATGGTGGGTGGTGACGACGTCGAGATCGACGTCCGCTGCATCGCGCACCTTGATCCGCTCGCGCCGGATGGCGGTGTCCTGCCATTTTCCCTTGAACAGGTATTGCGACGCATCCGGGCTGAACTTGTCGACAAACACATCATGGATGTCGACGAAGGCATGGGTGACACAGAACGCCACATGGCCGTTGTGGGCGAAGTGCGGAAATGCCGGCACGCCCGGCACAGAGAAACCGATGGCATCGAACGCGTCACAGGCCAGGTGGCACTGCGAATACATGCTCGGCAGTTCGAAGGCGCGATGCGGGTCACCCGCAAGCAAGGGACGCCCGGTCGCGGTGCGCGACGGCGCCACCGCCCAGTTGTTGCTTCCGCCGTCGGTCGCCTCAGGCCCGGCCAGCGCCGTCAGCGCATCAATCGCAGGCGCAAGGTCTTGCAGCGTGGCGATCCATCGTTTGGCCTCGGCGCTGGGAGACGCACCGAGCAGATCCTCGCCGCCGTCGTCGTAGCGCAGCTTCGCGACCTGCTCGGGACCAATGGTGCGCAGCGCCGCCGCACGCCACAGCTTGAACCAGACCGAACCCATCAGATAACCGCGCTGACGCATCACCGCGATGCAGTGCCAGGGCTCCCAGAGCTCGGGCGCCCCGCCGACCAGGCCGTACTCGACCGGCAGCGGCGTACCCTGCGCGAGATAGGCGTTGACGCCCGCGGCATAGGCTTCAAGCATCGCGCGCGCCTCAGCGCCGAGACCTGCAAAGTCACGCCGTGAAGCGCCGGCGACATCGAGCTGCCGTGCAAGCTTGTCTGCCCCCACGCCCGCGGGCCCTTCCCACTCCGCCCAGCGACCGAGCATGCGCCGGCGCGCGGCATCCATCTGCCAGAGACGATCCTGGGCATGGACAAAGCCCTGGGCGAAGAAGACGTCAGCAGTTCCCTTCGCGCGGACATGCGGAATGCCCCAGGCGTCGCGATGAACGTCGACGCGGTCTACAAGACCGCGCAGCGTCACGGTGCCGCTTGTTTGAGGCAGGCAGGATCGAGCTTCTGTGGCCACGGTTGGTCTCCCGTTGTTGTTATCTTTGAACGCTCACACTATCTCACACCGGCGGATGTCGATCGGCCCAGGGCCGCGCCTGCTCGAACACGGCACCGAGGCCCATCACGTCATTGTCCCCCCACCAGCGGCCGACGATCTGCAGGCCGGTCGGCAAACCGTCGGCGCCGAAACCGGACGGCACCGAGAGCGCGGGATTGCCGGTGTGGTTGAAGGGATAGACGAACGCATTCCATCCCCGATTGAACAGCGCATCGACGGTGCGGCCGGCCTCCGCCGGGATCGCGGTGGTGGGCAAGGTGGGCGACACCAGGAAGTCATAGCGCTCCAAAAGCTTCTGCACCCCGCGATACAACTGCGTACGGGCGATCTGCGCCTTGCGATAATCGTCGACCGTGGTGCGGCTGCCGGCCTCCATCCACTGCAGCAGCACCGGATCCATGCGGCTGCGCCATTTTTCGACATAGCCGCTGAAGTTGACGTGGAGGTTGGTCAGGTAAATCAGCCGGGCGGACTGCGCATTCCACTCCATACCGGCCCCCACCTCGTCGACCTCGGCGCCAAGCGATGCCAGCACGGCGAGCGACGCCTGGGTGTTGGCGGTGACATCCGGGCTGCAGGCGGTGAGCGCAGGCAGATATCCGATCCGTATCCCCGACAAATTTTCGGTGATCGTGCTCGGCGGCAACACCGCCGGCGCCTTGAGCGACCATGGATCGAGCACCGACGGCCCCACCAGTGCGTCCATCATCAGCGCGCAATCGGCGACAGTGCGGGTCAGCGGACCGGCGGCGGCGTAATTGTAGAAAATGTCCGGCGCCTGCTCGTAGGGCACCAAGCCTGTGGTCGGCTTCAGACCGACCACGCCGCAGGCGCTGGCGGGAATGCGGATCGATCCGGCGCCGTCGGTGCCGAGGCCCAGCGGCCCGAGCCCGGCGGCGGCCGCGGCCGCGGCCCCGCCACTCGATCCGCCCGCGGTGCGTTCCGTGTTCCACGGGTTGCGAGTGATGCCGAAACTCGGACCATCAGTGTGGCCCTTGTGACCAAACTCCGGCGTGGTGGACTTGCCCACCATGATGCCGCCGGCCGCGTTGAGCCGCGTCACCAGCACATCGTCATCGGTGGTGGGAATATTGTCGGCGTAGACAGCCGATCCAAAGGAGGTGCGAACGCCCTTGGTGACGAACAGGTCCTTGATGTTCATGGGAATGCCGTGCAGCGGTCCCAACTCCTTGCCCGCCATCACCGCCTGCTCGGCGGCGCGCGCCTTGTTGCGTGCATCCTCCGCCGTCACCACCGAAAACGCATTCAGCGTCGGCTGGGTCCGTTCGATGGCGCCGAGCACCGCGTCGACATATTCGACCGGCGACAGCGCGCGCTTGCGGATGAGGTCGGCGGCTGTGGTGGCCGGCATGAACAGAAGGTCGCGATCGGTCATCTCAGAAACTCCATCAAATGAGCAAAGCGGGGGTCAGGCGGGGGTATCGTGAAGATGGCAGGCGGCGCGATGCCCGGGCGCGATCTCGCGCAACTTCGGCTTCTCGATGCGGCAACGATCGAACGCCAGCGGACAGCGCGGATGAAACACACAGCCCGGCACGGTGTCGATCAGGCTCGGCAACTCGCCGCTGACGACGGCCGCGCGGGCTTTATTCGGGACCACGCGCGGCACCGCCGCGAGCAGCGCCTGGGTATAAGGATGTCTGGGCGCGGTATAGAGCTCACGCTTGGGCGCGATCTCGACCAGGCCGCCCGCATACATCACCGCTACCCGTGCTGAGATGCTGCGCACCACGGCGAGATCATGGGCGATGAACAGGTAACTCAGCCCAAGCCGCTCCTGCAGGTCGAGCAAGAGGTTGACGATCTGCGCCTGCATCGACACGTCGAGGGAGGACACCGGTTCGTCGCAGATCACGAACTCCGGCCGCATCGCCAGCGCACGCGCGATGCCGATGCGCTGGCGCTGGCCGCCTGAAAACTCGTGGGGAAAACGATCGCCGCAGGAGCGCGGCAGGCCGACCATCTCCAGGAGTTCACGCACCCGATCGTTGCGCGCGGTGCGCGAGAATCCGCCGGCGACGTCAAGCGGTTCGGCGATCGCATCCTGCGCGCGCATGCGCGGATTGAGCGAATTCTGCGGGTCCTGGAACACGAACTGCAGACGCCGGCGTACCGCGCCGAGCGCGGCCTTGGCACCGGTTGCCACGACGTCCTGGCCGAACAGATTGATCGACCCGCTGGTCGCCGTTTCCAGCCCCACCAGGATCCGCCCGGTGGTGGATTTTCCTGACCCGGATTCGCCGACAAGGCCAAGCGTCTCGCCCGCCCGCACATCGAAGCTGACGCCGTCGACCGCACGCAACTGGGCACCGCGGCTGCTGAAGGTCTTCACCAGGTCACGCACCGCGACAATCGGAGGCCGACTCATGCGATCCCTCCGGCGGTTATGCGTGGCGGACAGCGGGCGAAATGCCCGGCACCGGCATCGATCAGCGCCGGCGCCTCGACGCGACAGGACATCTGCGCTTCGCTGCAACGCGGGTTGAACCGGCATCCGGCGATCTCCGCCGACGGATCGGGAATATTGCCGGGAATGGTGGCCAGCCGGTGCACGTCTTCATCGAGGCTGGGCACGGCCTTGATCAGGCCATCGGTGTAGGGATGCATCGGGCGCTCGAACAGCGCGCCGACCGGCGCGGTTTCGACCACGCGGCCCGCATACATCACGACCACCCGCTGGGCAAATTCGGCGACCACGCCGAGATCGTGGGTGATCAGGATCACCGACATGCCGATCTCGCGCTGCAGCTCGCGCAACAGCTGGAGGATCTGGGACTGGATGGTGACGTCGAGTGCGGTGGTCGGCTCGTCGGCGATCAACAGCTTGGGCCGGCACGCCACCGCAATGGCGATCATGACCCGCTGGCGCATGCCGCCGGACAGACGATGCGGATAATCGTCGACACGGCGGGCGGCATCGGAGATCCGCACCATGTCCAGTAGCTCAATCGCCTTGCGGCGGGCGTCACGCGCCGAGAGCCCCTGGTGCTGGCGCAGCGGTTCCATGATCTGGTCGGCGATGGTCAAGACCGGATTGAGCGAGGACATCGGGTCCTGGAAAATCATGGCGATCTCCCCGCCCCGCACCCGGCGCAGATCGCGGTTCGGCAGCCGCAGCAGATCGCGCCCGCCAAAACGCACCGCTCCAGAAGCGTAACGGGTGTTAGCACGGCCATGCAGCTTCAGGATCGATAGCGCACTGACGCTCTTGCCGCTGCCGGATTCGCCGACGACGCCGAGGCATTCACCCGCGCCGATCGCAAAGTCCACGCCTTCGATCGCGGTCACCCAGCCGGCGTCGCCGCGGAACTGGACCGTGAGGTTCTCGACACTGAGAAGGGGTTGCTGCGTCATGTCAGCTCTCGATCTTCAGGCGCGGGTCGAGCACGTCGCGCAGGCCGTCGCCGAGCAGGTTCATGCCGAGCGCGGCAATGCTGACCGCGAGCCCCGGAAACAGCATCACCCACCAGGCCTCGACCGAATAGTCACGCCCCTCCGCGATGATATTGCCCCAGCTCGGCGCCGGCGGCGGCGGACCGATGCCGAGGAAACTCAGCGCCGCCTCCGCAAGAATGGCGTAGGCGAAAATGAAGGTGAGCTGCACGATCAGCGGACCCAGGCAATTGGGCAGCACGTGCTTGACGATGATGTGCAGGTCGCCGGCGCCGCTGACCCGCGCCGCCTGCAGGTATTCCATCTCGCGAATGACCAGCACCGAAGCGCGCACGATGCGCGCGGTGCGCGGCACATAGGCCACCGCCAGCGCCACCACGATGCTGCTGGCCTGGGCGCCCAGCGCGGCCCCAATGCCGATGGCGAGCAGGATCGCCGGGAACGCCATCAGCGCATCCATCAGGCGCATCACGTAGGAATCGAGTGCGCGGAAATATCCGGCCGTGACACCGATCAGGGCGCCGAACACGCCGGAGATCAGCGCCACCGAAAACCCGATCGACAGCGACAGCCGCCCGCCATGGAGCACACGGGTGAGGATGTCACGCCCATACTGATCGGTGCCGAACGGAAACCGCATCGACGGCGGCTTGAAGCGGAAACGAATGCTCATCGCCGTGGGATCGATGCCGGTGAGCCAGGGGCCGATGATGGCGCACAGCACCAGGACCGTGACGAGCACCAGCCCGATCTTGAAGGAGCGATGCGCCGCGAGTTTGCGCAGCACGCGAAAACGGCGGCGCTCCGCCAGGACCTGAACTGCGGGTGCTGCGAGCGCCGCGTCAGTCATAACGCACCCGCGGATCGACCAGGGTGTAGATGATATCGACGCCGACATTGATCAGCACGAAGGCGAAGCCGAACAGCAGCATGGTGCCCTGGATCAGCGGATAGTCGCGGGCGAGAATCCCCTGCACCACCAGCCGCCCGATACCGGGCAGCGCAAACACCTGCTCGACAATCACCGAGCCACCGATCAGCAGGCTCAGGATGATGCCGCTCACGGTCACCACCGCGACCAGCGCATTGCGGAAGCCGTGCTTGCCGACCGTGCGCCATTCGCTGACGCCCTTGGCCCGCGCGGTACGGATGAAATCCTGGTCCAGCACGTCGAGCATCGCCGAGCGCGTCATCCGCGCCAGGAAGCCGATCTGGAACAGGCTCAGCACCATCGCCGGCTGGATCAGCGAACCGAACCACGGGCCGGGCCCCGCGGCCAGCAATGGCGCATAACCTGCGGAAGGCACCCATCCCAGCGTGACGCTGAACAGGATGACCGACAGGATGGCAATCCAGAAGCTCGGCACCGAGACCCCGACCAGGGCGACCATCATGACGGCGGCATCGATCCAGCTGCCGCGGAAATACGCCGCCACCACACCGAGCGCGACACCAATCGGCAAGGTGATAGCGAGCGACAGCGCGGCCAGCGACAGCGTCACCGGCAGTCGTTCCCCGACCGCGGACAGCACGGTCTGGTTCAGCACCAGCGAGCTGCCGAACTTGCCCTGCGCAAGGTTGAAGAACCACGACAGCAACTGCCGCCAGATCGGCAGATCGAGACCGAGCTCGTGGCGGATCCGCTCCACCGCCGCGGGCGTGGCCTCGGCGCCGGCGATCACCACCGCCGGATCGCCCGGCAAGAGATGCATCAGGATGAAGGACAGCACCGCGACCAGCAGCAACACCGGTATGGACTGGACAAGACGGACGGAGATCGTGCGAAGCATGAGCGACCTGATACGAAGCTTGGAAAGATCCCGGCGGCGGCGTTATTTCATCCAGACATTCCAGAAATGGACCAGATAATAGGGCTCAAAGTTCTCCACCTTGGCGGCATTGAAGCTGCGCATGGTACCCATGTCGGCGATCTTGATCATGTAGGCCTGCTCCAGCACGCGCTTCTCGATGTCAGCCCAGGCCGCAACGCGCTTTTTGGGATCGAGCGAGGTGTAGAACGCGTCATAGGCCGCATCGAGCACATGGTCGTTCTTCACCTGCGGAAACGTGTAGAACATCACCTTCCATTGCTGCGGCCCCAGCAGCGGATTGGAGCAGTAGCCGGTGGTGGAGACGTTCCAGACGCCGGTGCCGCGCTGCATGTTGCTGGCATTGGTGGTCCAGTCGACAATGTCGACGGCCACGTTCATGCCGGCTTCTTTCATCTGTTCGGACAGCACCAGGATGGCGTCGCGGAAGTTCGGATAGTTGGAGTTGGTCTGCAGCACGATCTTCTCGCCATTGTAGCCGGCCTGCTTCAGCAGGGCCTTGGCCTTGGCCGGATTGCGCTGGTCGTAATACGGCTTCATGGCGTCGCCTTGGTAATAGGGGCTCGACGCATAGACCAGCGAGTGGCCGGGCTGCGAGATCTGCCCCATGGCGCCGCGGATGTCCTCGACATTGACCACCGCTTCGATGGCCTGGCGGATCAGCGGATTGTTGGTCAGCGGCGCCTGGCTGTTCACCACGAACACCTGCATGCAGTAAGGAAAGATCTTTTGCGTGGTGATGTTCGGCTGGCCGTCGAACCGCTTGGCGAGATCGCGGGGCACATCACCGACCACATCAGCATTGCCGGTCTGCAGCGCGGCGACGCGGGCATTGGCCTCGGGCACGAAGTTGTAGCGAACCTGGTCGAGATAGACGGTGCGGCGTCCGGCCAGGCCATCCGGCCCCGGCGCGCTTTCATCCGGCACGTAGCCATCGAAGCGCTTGATGACGAGATGGCTGTCCTTGACCCACTCGCCCAGTGTGAATGGTCCGGTGCCGATGATGTCGATCTCGCGCGCCGCCTTGTCCTTCTGCTCCGCCGGCAGGATTTCGAACGGATAGACCGGCGATTTCAACACGTCGATGAACACGGCATTGGGCGATTTCAGGCGGACAACGAACGTCAGGGGATCGGGCGCCTCGAAACTCTCGACATCGGCCAGCACGGACGCATTGGGACTGACCTTGCGATAGCGTTCGAACGACGCCAGCACGTCGGCCGAGGTCATCTCCTTGCCGTTGTGGAACTTGACGCCCTTGCGCAGGGTGAAAGTGAAGACCTTGGCATCGGCGCTGGTGTCGACCTTCGAAGCGAGCACCGGCCGGGCGTTGTAGTTGCCGTCGATCGCCACCAGCGGCTCGAAGATGTGATGAATCACTTCGAGTTCGACGATGCTCGACGCGACATGAGGATCGAGCGTGCCCGGCCCCGAGAGATAAGCGTAAACGAGACTGCCGCCGCGTTTGGGTTCCGCGGCATCGACCGGAGCCACCAATGCGGTGAGAACGGAGATCGCCAGGCCCATGATGGCGATCGAACGAAGCTTGTTCAGAAAGTGGCTGGTCGAAGAACTTGTCATCACAACGGCCTTCCTGTTGGGCGCGTGCATCAATCGTGGTTCACCTGCATGGACGCCCGCTTTGCGGCGGCGCGGATGAACCCGTCAACAATGGCTTCCGCCGTCAGTCCATATTTCCCTTGCAGATACGGCGTGGTGCCACCCTCGGCGAAGGTGTCCTGCACGCCGACCCGGGCGAAGCCGACGGGTATGGCGGCTTCGAGCAACGTCTCGGCGATCGCCGATCCGAGGCCCCCGATGATGGAATGGTTTTCGGCCGTAACCACGACGCCGGTGCGGCGGGCGAGACCGATCACGAGTTCGGTGTCGAGCGGCTTGATGGTCGGCATATTGACCACCCCCACCTGCTTGCCCTGGACCGCGAGCCGATCGGCGGCCTGCAGTGCCGCTGATACCATCAGCCCGCAGGCCACGATCGTGCCGTCGGCGCCTTCGCGCAGGATCTCGCCGCGGCCGCGCTGGATGGTGCGTGCCTGCAGCGACGCCATGGCGCCATCCGGCCGCTTCATCCGCAGATACACCGGCCCCGGCACGTCGAGCGCGGCGGCGACGGCGGCGCCGAGCTGCTCGGGCCCCGATGGCTCGATGATGGTCATGTTGGGCAGCGCGCGCATCATCGCGATATCGTCGATCGCCTGATGCGAGACGCCGAGCATGGTGGTGAGGCCAGGCAGGAAGCCGACCAGCTTCACCGGCAGTCCCGGATAGGCGATCTGGTTGGCAACCTGATCATAGGCCCGCCGTGTCACGAACACGCAGAACGAATGCAGGAAAGGAATCTCGCCACAGCGCGCCATGCCGGCCGCCATGCCCACCATGTTGGCTTCGGCGATTCCGGCTTCGATATAGCGCTCCGGCAATTCCTGCTTGAAGGCGTCGGTCTCGGTCGGCCCCGGCAGGTCGGCGCACAGGCAGACAATACGGGGATCGCGTCGCGCGGCGGCGACCAGAGCGTCGCCATAGAAGCGCGGCAGCGGCGCAGTCACGCCGCGCGCGATGAAATCGTCGACCTTGTGGTCGGCGCTGGCGAGGCCTGCGGTCATGCGTCCTCTCCCGACAATTCATCCAGCGCACGGGCGGCAAGGTCCGGCGGCAGACGCATGTTGTGTCCGAGAATGCCTTCGAGGGAGGGCGCACCCTTGCCCACCAGCGTCTCGGCGATGATGCAGGTGGGTTTCTGGTCATCGCGGCGCGCCCGCTCGAATGCCGCAAGCAGCTGCGCCATGTCATTGCCGTCGATGGTGTCGACGCGAAAGCCGAAACTCGCCCACTTGTCGGCAACCGGGTTCATGTCCACCACGCTGTCGACATGGCCGCCGACCTGCATCCGATTGTAGTCGAGCAGCAGACAGAGATTGGACAGCCGATGACTGCCGGCGGCCAACGCGGCCTCCCACACCTGCCCCTCCTGCATCTCGCCGTCACCGAGCACCACATGAACGCGATAGGGACGGCGCTGGCGGCGCCCGGCCAGCGCCATGCCGACGGCGACGGAGAGCCCTTGCCCCAGCGAGCCGCAGGTCGCCTCCACCACCGGGCCCATCCGCTCGGACGCGTTGATCTCGAGCGGCGAGCCGTCGCGGCAGTAGGACTCCAATGCCGACGCGGGAATGCAGCCCCGTGCCGCCAAGGTGGCATAGAAAATCGCGGTGTTGTGCGCAGTCGACAGCAGGAAACGATCGCGATCGGGCCAGGCGGGATCGGCCGGGTCGAGCCGCAGCTCCGAGAAGAACAGCGACGTGAAGATGTCGGTCGCGCCGAGGCCCTGCTGCACATAGCCCTGCCCGGTCGGCGCCACTAGGCGCACCACTTGGCGGCGCAGTTCGCGCGCGATGGTCTTCAACGCGGCAAGGTCGTGAATGCGCTCGGCGGGCTGCGGGTTCCCGCTCGTCTCGGTACGATGCGGGGCGGCGCTCATGGAGCGGCCTTCGCGAGCTGGCGCCGGTCGAACGATCGGCTGATGTCTTTCATGGCGCCGTCGGTGGCCTCAAGAACACGGTCGATGTCGGCGGCCTGATGGGCGCTGGACAAAAACATATTGTGCCAGGGATGCAGATAGACGCCGCGCTGCAGCGCCTCCAGCACAAAGCGATGCCCCAGCGCGAAATCCGGATCGCCGTCAAACATGATCAGCGGCATCTGCACCGGACCTGTTTGTCGCAACGGCAAATCATACGTGCGCGCCTGCTGTTCCAACCCCTCGCGCAGCCGCCGCCCCATCGCCTCCATGGTGGCGATGGCGTCGGTCGCGCGCAGTTTCCTGATGGTGGCCACGGCAGCCGCCATCGGCACCGCCGCGCACCAGAACGAGCCGGTGACATAGACCTGCTGGGCGGCCTCGCGAAACCGATCGTTGCCGGTCACCGCCGCCAACGGATGGCCGTTGGCGATCGCCTTGCTCCAGCCGCAGAGATCGGGACGCACGCCGTAGGGCTCCCAGCTGCCGCCGATGTTGATGCGGAAACCCGCCCGTACATCGTCGAGCACCAACGCCGCCCCGGTCGCATCGCAGATCCGCCGCATCGCCTGGGCGAAGGCAAGCGTGGGCGCCTCCTGCGGCCGCTTCACATCATGGCGAAACGCGGTCACCAGCACAGCGGCAAGGTCGTTGCCCGCCTCGTCGGCGGCGCGCTCCAGGCTCGCGATATCGTTGTACTCATAGTGCACGATGTGGGCGCGATCTTCCGCCGTGACGCCAGCCAGCGACGGCGTGCACCAGGGTGCCGCGCCGTGATAGGAGCCTTTTGCCACCAGCACCTTGCGCCGCTGCGTGCCGGCCCGCGCAATCGTCACGCAGGCGGTCATCGCGTCGGTGCCGTTCTTGGCGAACAACGCCCAATCGGCATGGGGGATGGTCTCGACCACGAGCTCTGCGAGCTCGACCAGGGCTTCGGACGGCCCGGTCATCAAGTCGGCGCGGTCACGCTGCGCCGCGGCAGCCGCCTCCACATCGGGATCGCCGTAGCCCAGCACGATCGGGCCATAGCCGCACATCATGTCGACATATTCGGCGCCGGCCACGTCCCACAGGCGGCAGCCGCGCGCGTTGCGGAAAAACTGCGGATAGCCGGCCGGCAACCGCGCAACATTCATGTGGCCCCACATGCCGCCGGGAATGACCCGCAGGGCCCGCGCCCGCAGCGCGCCCTCCTCCTGGGAGAGCAAATTATGTGTCGCGTGAGGCGCCATCGGTTGTTCCTCGTGCCCGGCTGTCCGCGTTGAGCAAATTAAATATATGATATATCATTCTGTCAAGCGTGATATATGATATATCAAAAGGAAGGCCAAAGAGCCTTGGTCCCGCAAGCCAGCACGGCCTGCGGACGCACCCGGTGCGAACAGGCTATTGATGGCGTACCGAGCGAGATTCGGAATCGAAAGCAGGACACTCTGAGATGTCGAATGAGGTCATCGGCCTGGTTGGCCGCGACAACCTGACGGCCCGCGTGTTTCAGGAGCTACGACTGGCCCTGATGGAAGGACGCTTCCGTCCGGGCCATCGCTTCAAGATCCGCGAGCTCGCCAGCACCATGGGTGTGTCGGAGACGCCGATCCGCGAGGCTTTGATGCAGCTGGTGCGCGCGCGCGTGCTCAGCATGCAGGCGAGCCGCTCCATCGAAGTCGCGCGCCTCAGCGCTGCGCAGTATGAGGAACTGCGCAGCATCCGCATTTTGCTCGAAGGCCTCGCCGCCGAACGCGCCACCACCCGGATCTCCAAGGCGGATATCGCCAGCCTGAAGAAGTATCATCAGGCGCTGGTGGCGGCGGAACGCGGCGGACACTCGCGCGAAGCGGTTCAGGTGAACTGGCAGTTTCACCACACGCTGTACAAGGCGGCCGACGCGCCGGAACTGCTGGAGATGATCGAAACGATCTGGCTGCGCAACGGGCCCCTGTTCAACCTGCTCTACCCGCATGCGACCCCGACCTACCCGGGGCGGCATCAGCATCTGAATGTGATCGACGGCCTGATGGCGGGCGACCCCGAGGCCGTGAAGCAGGCGATCAAGGACGATCTGCTGGAAGGCGGCGCGCGACTGCTGCAGCTGCTTCAGGACATCGAAGCCGGCACCGCGCCGTCGCACCTCGATGCCACGGCGACATAGTGGGCTACGAGGCCGTCGAAGGCTGCGCCTGCGGAAACGTCTCGGCCGGCACCCGCACACGTTCGGGTGTAGGCTCGGCTGCAGGTTTGGCCGTCTCCACCAGCATCACGATGCCGATCGACAGCAGCAGCAGCGTTTCGGTCGCATGCAGGCGCAGCGCGGCGAACTCGCCGACTTTCGATGCCAGCAGCATGCTGACAAAGCTGACCGCGGCCGCGAGGCTCAGGGCAATACTGAATGCCTCGTCGCCGGCATTGCGCCTGCGGGTCGGCGTTCGCAGCGCGTACACCAGGAACATGGCAAAGAAGGCAACCACCGTCAGCTTCGCCAGCGCCAGCAGCCACGCGAACCGCACGGTGGCCACGACGCTGAACTGGAGATGATCGCTGACGAACATCGCAGGCGCCATGTTCGCCCGCTCAAAGAACAAGCCTTTCACCGGCGACATCACGATCCGCAGCGCCGGCATGGCCCAGGCCGGAATGAAGTACGAGGCGATCAGGACGCCGTTGAATGTGCTGATCTTCCAGTCCTTCATCATCGCTATCGGCCCTTCGATCGCGCGGGCACAGGCCGCGATCCGATCATCGACCGAGCTAACCCGCGGCAATTGCCGCCAGCAATTTAAACCCTTTATTAAGGTTAACGTCCCTTAACCCTGTGAATAAATCAGCCCAAAGCGGCCGTTTCTGCCAAAAAATCTGCAAGAAAAATCCCGCCTCGCGGCGGGATCTCCCTTGTCACTGAACTCGTCCCCGAATCTGCGGGGGTGCCGTCAGCGCTCGCCCTTCTGATCCGGATCCTTCTGATCCGGACGATGGCTCTGGCCCTGCTGCTTGCCGGGATCCTGCTGTTGCTGGCCCGGCTTCTGGCCACCGCCCTGCTGCTGCCCGGGCTTTTGACCGGGGGTCTGGTTCTGCTGATTGTTCTGGTTTGGATTGGACATTCAGGATCTCCCTTTCTGAACATCGGACCAACGTGCCGGGGCGCCGAACGTTTCGGTTCCGGCGTGGCACCGCCGCGGCATTTTGATGATTCTTGCGCACGCAACGGGAACCGGACACGGTTGCCCTTCGCGGCCCCACACAAAAGTCAGTCGTGGACAACGATTTACGGCGGTATCGGGGGCTGTTGCCGCTGCCGGTTCCCACTGTTAAAAATTCCTGGAAGGTGCAACGTTCCGGCTGCCGGAGCCACGCGGCGCGCCACCCGCTGATGGGAACTTCCAAACCACCACGAGAACGGCAGCCTATGGACTATTTCGCCCAACAGCTCATCAACGGCATCGCCCTCGGCTCCATTTATGGCCTGATCGCCATCGGTTACACGATGGTCTACGGCATCGTCGGCATGATCAATTTCGCCCACGGCGATATTTTCATGATCGGCGGCTTCATTGCACTGATCTCGTTCCTGATCCTGGTCTCAATCGGCCTCACCGCGGTGCCGGTGATCCTGTTGCTGGTGCTGGTGGTCTCGATGGCGATCACTGCGCTCTATGGCTGGACCGTGGAACGGCTGGCCTACCGACCGCTGCGGCATTCGTTCCGGCTCGCGCCGATGCTCTCCGCCATCGGCATGTCGTTCGTGCTGACCAACTTTTCCCAGGTGACGCAGGGCGCGCGGATCAAGGCGGTGGCGCCGATCATCACCGGCGGCTATACCCTGTCCGATCACGACGGCTTCGCCGTGCAGCTGTCCAACATCCAGATCTTCATCGTGGTCTCGACCGTGGTGCTGCTGGTGATCTTCTCATGGCTGGTGGCGCGCACGCGTCTGGGCCGCGACATGCGCGCCTGCGAACAAGACCAGACCATGGCCGCGCTGCTCGGCGTCGACGTCGACCGCACGATCTCGATGACCTTCGTGATCGGGGCCGCCCTCGCCTCGGTCGCCGGCCTGATGTACCTGCTCTATTATGGCGTGGTGGATTTCTTCATGGGCTTCGTCGCCGGCATCAAGGCGTTCACCGCCGCCGTGCTGGGCGGCATCGGCTCGCTGCCGGGTGCGATGCTGGGCGGGCTGGCCATCGGCCTGATCGAGACGTTCTGGGCCGCCTACTTCTCCTCGCAGTACAAGGACGTCGCCGCCTTCTCGATCCTGATCGTGGTGCTGATTTTCCTTCCGACCGGCCTGCTCGGCCGCCCCGAAGTCGAAAAAGTCTGAAAGAGAGACTGCGTGGCTGCTCCCCACTCTCATGCCGCCGCCGGACCGGATCACGGGTTCGCCTTCATCCTGAAAAAATCCGCCCTCAGCGCGCTGGTCGCGCTGGTGCTGTTCTCTCTGATGATCGGCATCCGCACCGAGGCGGGACCGGCGGGAACCCTGATCTACTGGACGCGGTTCGGCGAGCTCGCAACCATCGTCGGCGTGGTATTCGCCGGCAGCATACTCGTCGAACTGCTGCGCCGCTGGATCGGTCCGCTCAACACGGCGCGCCTCATTCCCGACGAGGCGCGCGGCGCACTCACCGGCCTGCAGCGTTTTCTGGCGCCGGCGCTGCTGGTCTTCGCCGTCCTCGTTCCGGTGATTTTCTACGATCAGCGCTACATCCTCGATCTCGGGATCCTGGTGCTGACCTACGTGATGCTAGGCTGGGGCCTGAACATCGTGGTCGGGCTCGCTGGGCTGCTCGACCTTGGTTATGTCGCGTTCTATGCCGTCGGCGCCTACTCCTATGCGCTGCTGGCGACGACGTTCGGCCTGTCGTTCTGGGTCTGCCTGCCGCTGGCCGGCATCCTCGCCTCATTCTGGGGCGTCCTGCTCGGCTTCCCGGTGCTGCGGCTGAAGGGCGACTATCTCGCCATTGTCACGCTGGCGTTCGGCGAAATCATCCGCCTGGTGCTGCTGAACTGGCAGGATGTCACCGGCGGCCCCAACGGCATCAGCGGGATTCCGCGCCCGAGCTTCTTCGGCATTCCGCTGACCGCAGGCGATGACGGCCTCGCCGCCAAACTCGGCATCGAGTTCTCTCCGACCCATCGCGTGGTGTTTCTTTTCTATGTGATCCTGGCGCTTGCGCTGCTCACCAACTGGGCCACGATCCGGCTGCGGCGCCTGCCGATCGGCCGCGCCTGGGAGGCGCTGCGCGAGGACGAGGTTGCCTGCCGCGCGCTCGGCATCAACACCACGACCACGAAGCTGACTGCATTCGCGCTGGGCGCCATGTTCGGCGGATTCGCCGGCGCCTTCTTCGCGACCCGACAGGGCTTCATCAGTCCGGAATCGTTCTCGTTCCAGGAATCGGCGCTGGTGCTTGCCATTGTCGTGCTCGGCGGCATGGGCTCGCAGCTTGGCGTCGCGCTGGCCGCGGTCGCCATGATCGGCGGTTTCGAACTGTTTCGTGGGTTCGACCAGTATCGCATGCTGGTGTTCGGGCTTGCGATGGTGCTCCTGATGATCTGGCGACCGCGCGGCCTGATCGGCCATCGCGCACCCTCGGTCTTCCTCGAACGGCGGCAGGTGATTTCCGCCGACCTGGTCAAGGAAGGCCACGGATGAGCGCGCAAGAAAATCTTCAAGCGAATCCTGACGTGACTCCGATTCTCGAGGTCACCCATCTGTCGATGCGTTTCGGCGGCATCCGCGCCGTCAGCGACCTGTCGTTTTCGGCGAAGCGCGGCCAGATCACCGCGCTGATCGGCCCGAACGGCGCCGGCAAAACCACGGTGTTCAACTGCATCACCGGGTTCTACAAGCCGACCACCGGCATGATCCGCCTGACCCACGACGACGGCAAGGACTTCCTGCTCGAGCGCCTGTTCGATTTCCGCATCGCCAAGCTCGCCAAGGTCGCGCGCACCTTTCAGAACATCCGCCTGTTCGCCGGCATGACGCTGCTGGAAAACCTGATGGTTGCCCAGCACAACCCGCTGATGCGCGCCTCCGGCTGGACCGTGCTCGGACTGTTCGGCGCCCCGGTCTATCGCACCGCGGAGCGCCAGGCCATCGAGCGTGCGCGCCACTGGCTCAACCGCATCGGTCTGATCGATCGTGCCGACGATGCCGCCGGCAATCTGCCCTATGGCGACCAGCGTCGCCTTGAAATCGCGCGCGCCATGTGCACCGAACCGGCGCTGCTGTGCCTGGACGAGCCGGCCGCCGGCCTCAACGCCCGCGAGGGCGATGCACTCAGCGAACTGTTGCTGTCGATCCGCAAGGAGTACGGCACCTCGGTGCTGCTGATCGAGCACGACATGGCCGTGGTGATGGAAATCTCCGACCACATCGTGGTGCTCGATCACGGCGTCAAGATCGCCGACGGAACGCCACGCCAGATCCGCGACGACCCCAAGGTGATTGCCGCCTATCTCGGCGCCGAGGAAGAAGACGCCATCGCGGTGATGGAGAGCGCGCCATGAGCGCGGCCGCTCCCCTGCTCGCGATCCGCGGCCTCACCGCCGCCTACGGCAAGATCGTGGCGCTGAAGGGCGTTGATCTCGAGGTCAAGCCCGGCGAGATCGTGGCGCTGATCGGCGCCAATGGCGCGGGAAAATCCACGTTGATGATGACGGTGTTCGGCCGGCCGCGGGCGCGCGAAGGCCACATCGAATTCGACGGCCAGGACATCACCCATGTGCCGACCCACCACATCGCGCGGCTGCGCATCTCGCAGTCGCCGGAAGGCCGCCGCATCTTTCCGCGCATGACGGTGGCGGAAAACCTGCAGATGGGCGCCGATGCGGCCGAAGCCAGCGACGGCGATCGCAATGCCGATCTGGAGCGAGTGCTGACACTGTTTCCGCGCCTGAAGGAGCGGCTGACCCAGCGCGGTGGCACGCTGTCCGGCGGCGAGCAGCAGATGCTGGCGATCGGCCGCGCGCTGATGATGCGGCCGCGCCTGCTGATGCTGGACGAACCCTCGCTCGGCCTTGCGCCGCTGATCACGCGACAGATTTTTGACGCGATCCGCACCCTCAACCGGCAGGACGGGCTGACCGTGCTGATCGTCGAGCAAAACGCCAACCACGCGCTGCGCCTCGCCCACCGCGGCTATGTCATGGTCAACGGCCTGATTACGCTCAGCGGCGAAGGCCGCGAGCTGCTGCAGCGGCCGGAAATCCGCGCGGCCTATCTCGAAGGCGGCCGGCATGGCGCATGATCCCAAAATGCGGGTGACGGTTTTGCACACGGGGACGGCGCATGGCTGATCTCTATTCCAGCACCTCGCTGCTTCATATTTTCTTCATCACCGGCGTCATGGGCTGTGGCTGCGCATGGCTTGCCGGCCGGGCGATCGCGCTGACATGGCGTCCCCTGACCATGGTGCTGGGCGCCGCGATCCTGATGGGATTGGCGGTCAGGTTCATCCACTTCGCCCTGTTCGATGAGCCGCTGTTCGCACTGACCACGCTGCTGGTGGAAACGGCGATTCTGTTCGCCGTGGCGCTGCTCGCCTACCGGCGCACACGCGCGCTACAGATGGTCCGACAGTACTACTGGCTCTACCAAATGAGAGGTCCGCTGAGCTGGCGGCCAAGACAGGACGCGCCCGCAAGCGAAACGCCCTGAATTCGACAAAAAAAGCTCGTGACTTGTCGCGCGTCGGCTAACAATACTGCCGATCTCCGGCGTCGCGTACGCGACGTCCATTGCAAGGACACCCATATGAAACCCCTGAAATTTGTCGGCCTGACGCTGGGCGTGACCATCGCGCTGTCGGCTGCGGCCATGACACCGAGCCGCGCGCAAGACATCACCATCGCCGTCGCCTCCTCGATCACCGGCGGCGAAGCCGCGTTCGGCCGGCAGATGCAGAACGGCGCGGAGCTGGCGGTCGCCGACATCAATGCGGCCGGCGGCGTGCTGGGCAAGAAGCTCAAGCTGGAAGTCGGCGATGACGCCTGCGATCCCAAGCAGGCGCGCTCGGTGGCGGAAAAGCTCGCCGGCATGAAAATCCCGTTCGTCGCGGGGCACTATTGTTCGTCGTCGTCGATCCCCGCATCCGAAGCCTATGCCGAAGGCAATGTGCTGCAGATCACGCCGGGCTCCACCAATCCGCTGTTCACCGAGCGCAAACTCTGGAACGTGCTGCGGGTGTGCGGGCGCGACGATCAGCAGGGCGCGGTTGCGGCCGAATTCCTGGCCAAGACCTTCAAGGGCAAGAACATCGCGATCCTTCATGACAAGTCGACCTATGGCAAAGGCCTCGCGGACGAGACCAAGAAGGCGCTGAACAAGGCCGGCGTCCAGGAGAAGATGTTCGAGTCCTACACCAAGGGCGATCGCGACTTTACCGCGATCGTATCCCGCCTGAAGCGCGACAACATCGATGTGGTGTATGTCGGCGGCTACCATCAGGAAGCCGGCCTGCTGGTACGGCAGATGCGCGACCAGGGGCTGCAGACCACCCTGATGGGCGGCGACGCGCTCAACGACAAGGAGTTCTCCTCGGTGACCGGCCCCGCCGGCGCCGGCACGCTGTTCACCTTCGGTCCGGACCCGCGTAACAAGCCGACCGCCAAGGCGATCGTCGACCGCTTCAAGGCCAAGGGCATCGATCCGGAAGGCTACACCCTCTACACCTACGCTGCGGTGCAGGTGTGGGCCCAGGCCGCCGCCAAGGCCGGCACCACCGACCCGAAGAAGGTGGCCGAAACCATCAAGGCCGGCAGCTGGGACACCGTGCTCGGCACCCTGGCGTTCGATGCCAAGGGCGACATCAAGGCGATCGACTACGTGCTCTACAAGTTCGACGACAAGGGCAACTACGCCGAGCTCGCCCCGAGCAAGTCGTAAGACGCCGTCTCGCATATCTTGCCGCAGACCTTCGCGGCCACGGACCAAAGGCCCCGGTTCTGCCAGAACCGGGGCCTTTTGCTGCGTCGTATTGTCCTGAGACGGGCACCGATTCGCCCAAAATATGGCGGTGACTCGGCTGTCAAATCAGTCAACAATACCTCTCATTTGGCAGGCCATTTGACGGCGTCCTTTGCGAGGAGCAGCACATGACATCTCTGAAGCTTCTGGGTTTGACCTTGGGTGCGTCCCTGCTGCTGTCGTCGGCAGCCATCACACCGAGCCTGGCGCAGGACACCACCATCGCGGTGGCGGGACCGATGACCGGCGGCGAATCCGCCTTCGGCCGGCAAATGAAGAACGGCGCGGAACTGGCGGTGGCGGATCTCAATGCCGCCGGTGGCGTGCTCGGCAAAAAGCTGCAGCTCGAGGTCGGCGACGATTCCTGCGATCCCAAGCAGGCCCGGTCGGTGGCGGAAAAATATGCCGGAATGAAGATTCCGTTCGTGGCCGGGCATTTCTGCTCGTCGTCGTCGATCCCGGCGTCGGAAGCCTATGCCGAGGGCAACGTGCTGCAGATCACGCCGGCCTCCACCAACCCGCTGTTCACCGAGCGCAAGCTGTGGAACGTGATGCGGCTGTGCGGACGCGACGACCAGCAGGGCCTGATCGCCGCCGAGTTCCTGGCCAAGAACTTCAAGGGCAAGAACATCGCCATTCTGAACGACAAGTCGACCTACGGCAAAGGCCTCGCGGATGAAACCAAGAAGGCGCTGAACAAGGCCGGCATCCAGGAGAAACTGTTCGAATCCTACAACAAGGGCGACAAGGACTTCACCGCCATCGTCTCGCGGCTGAAGCGCGACAACATCGATCTGGTCTATGTCGGCGGCTATCACCAGGAAAGCGGCCTCCTGGTGCGCCAGATGCGCGACCAGGGCATGCAGACCACGCTGATGGGCGGCGACGCGCTCAATGACAAGGAATTCTCCTCGGTGACCGGTCCGGCCGGCGCCGGCACGCTGTTCACCTTCGGCCCCGACCCGCGCAACAAGCTAACCGCGAAAGCAATCGTCGAGAAGTTCAAGGCCAAGGGCATCGATCCGGAAGGCTATACCCTCTACACCTACGCCACGATCCAGGTGTGGGCGCAGGCCGCCACCAAGGCCGGCACCACCGACCCGAAGAAAGTGGCCGAGACCATCAAGGCCGGCGAATGGGAAACCGTGCTCGGCAAGCTCGGCTTCGACGCCAAGGGCGACATCAAGGCGATCGACTACGTCGTCTACAAGTTCGACGACAAGGGCAATTACACCCAGCTCGATCCCGGCAAGGGATCGTAATTAACGGCACGCAAGCCGAAACAAAGCCCCGGTTCTTATCGAGCCGGGGCTTTTGTTTTATCTGTCGCCCGGATGAGCGCAGCGATATCCGGGGCCGATGCCCATTCAAAAACCTGCGCGTCGGGTAATTTGGATGTTGCTTCCCGGATGTCGCTTCGCTCATCCGGGCTACATTCCATCAAGGCCTAATCACTGAGCGGCGAGAATACGATCTTGATCGGCAGGCTGGGAAGCTGCAGCGCGGTGCCTTCGAAGTCGATGAGATTGCCGTTCGCCGCCCCGCGCAGCACCAGGGTCACCACATCGGTGCCGAACAGCGGCTTGAATTGCGGATCCTCGGTGTGCCGGGTGGTCGTCACCCGCGCCAAAATCTCCTCGCCGTCGACCGAATAGCTGCCGACAAAGGCGAAGGCTGAATTTCCACCACGAAGCTTGCCGCCGGTCGCATAGATGATGCCACGTCCCCGCCCCTGACTGGTGTGGAATTCAATCTTGTAGAGCCCTTCCTTCATCATGGTCCCCGATGCCGCGCTGCAATGAAGCTTACGGGGTCCGCGAAGGGCGGACAATCGCGCCAGGATCAATCGCTGTTCAAATCTGAGTCAATTGAGCCGAGCCCAACTGAGAAATCTCGCCACACGAGAATGCGGCGGCTCAGCCGAAATTGGCCAGCCCGGGAAATGTCTCCAGCAGCCAGATGCTGACATTGGAGACGGCACCGGTGAGGAATGCGATTCCCGTCAGCACAAGCAGCACGCCCATCCCGCGCTCGACCACGGCGAGATGACGCTTGATGCGCGCGAGGGCGGACGAGAACCGCTCGATTGCAAACGCCGCGAGCAGGAACGGAATGCCAAGCCCGGCGGAATAGACCGCGAGCAGCACCGCGCCCTTGGTCACCGTGGCCGCAGACGCCGCCACCGACAGGATCGCCGCCAAAATGGGGCCGATGCACGGCGTCCAGCCGAACGCAAAGGCCAGCCCCATGACATAGGCGCCCCACAGCCCGACCGGCCTGGGGATGGGCAGGCGTCCCTCGCGCATCAGCAGGCCAAGCCGGGTCAGGCCGAGAAAATGCAGCCCCATGATGATGATCACGATGCCGGCCACGATCGACAGCTCGGCCGACCAGGCGCGAATCAGCGTGCCGATCAGGCTGGCGCTGGCGCCCAGCGCCACGAACACCGTGGAGAAGCCGAGCACGAACATCAGCGCCGACAACATCACCGCGCGCTTGGAGGCGCGGCGCTCCTCGCTGGCGACATGCTCGATGGTCGCTCCGGTCAAATAGACCAGATACGGCAGCACCAGCGGCAGCACGCATGGCGAGAGAAAGCTGATGAGGCCGGCGAGAAAGGCGGCGGGAAAGGTGACGTCGGTGATCATGAGGCTAGATGCACCGGCGTATCCCCCCGATGCAACCCCTCTCCTGCTGCTGCTCCTGCCGTTGTGATCGCAACGTGATCATGCGGACAGCCGCATTGACGCTGCCCCGGCCATACGTTCATGTTCCGATCCCTGCAGGTCCCTGTTTCGAGAGCGGCGCGCATGAAAAACTCCCTCACCGACGTTGCCGGCGTGCGCGTCGGCCATGCCGGCGATGAGCGGCTGGCCTCCGGCGTCACTGCCATCATCTTTGATGCCCCGGCGGTCGCGGCGATCGACGTGCGGGGTGGCGGACCCGGCACCCGCGAGGGCTCGCTGCTGGACCTCGCCAATACGGTGGAGCGGATCGATGCGCTGGCGCTCTCCGGCGGCTCGGCGTTCGGCCTCGATGCCGACGGCGGCGTGCAGGCCTGGCTTGCCGAACAGGGCCGCGGCTTCAAGGTGCGCGAAGCGGTGATCCCGATCGTGCCCGGCGCCATCGTGTTCGACCTGCTCAATGGCGGCGACAAAAGCTGGGGCCGCTTCGCGCCCTATCGCGATCTCGGCTATGCGGCGGCGGCGGCCGCGACCACCGAAGTCCCGCTCGGCAGCGTCGGCGCCGGGCTCGGCGCGACCACCGCCACCCTGAAGGGCGGAACAGGCTCGGCCTCGGCCCGAACGCGGGACGGCATCACCGTAGCTGCGCTGGCGGTGGTCAATGCAGCCGGCACCGTCACGGTGGGCGACGGACCCTGGTTCTGGGCCGCGCCATTCGAAGTCGATGGCGAGTTCGGCGGCCGCGGCCTGCCGTCCTCCTTCACCGCGGACATGCTGGCGATGAGGCTGAAGGGCGGCCCCGCGATCACCGCGGTGGAAAACACCACGCTTGCAGCGGTGGTCACCGACGCCGAGCTCACCAAGCCGCAAACAAAACGGCTGGCAATGATCGCGCAGACCGGGTTTGCCCGCGCCATTTATCCGGTGCACGCACCGCTCGACGGCGACGTGGTGTTCGCCGCCTCAACCGGACAGAAGACCATCGATCCGCTGTTTGGCCTCACCGAACTCGGCATGGTCGCCGCCAATGTGGTGGCGCGGGCGATCGCGCGCGGTGTTTATGAAGCCACCGCATTGCCGTTTGCGGGGCAACCGCCGGCCTGGAAGGATCGCTTCAAGGCGTGATCGTGCCGCGACTCACGTGGCGCTGACGTGTCATTGCTGTGGCCGCTATCCGCTTGACTACGTAAGCACCCAACACCGTTGTGCAGAATCCACGCGATCTCGTTATCCTTATACCAGTTCGGTTTAAGGTTAGTTTTGCGTATCGATTGCTGGACGAGTTGTTCAGATCAATGCTCCACCCGTGCACGACGTCGTGCTCAACAAAACAGTGGAGAACGTCATGAAAAAGATTCTTGCTCTCGCCGTTGTCGCATCGACCCTCGTGGGTATCAGCGCTCCGGCTTTCGCTGGCCCCCGCGGTCTCGGAGTGAATGTCGGCGTGCTGACCGGCCACGGCGGCGTCCTCGGTCTGCTCGGCGGACGCGGCGGGCTCGCGCTCAATGTCGGCGTCGTCACCGGCAAGGGTGGCGTTCTCGGCGCGGTGCTGGGCCGCGGAGGATTGCTGGGCGGCCTGCTCGGCGGCGGCGGTTGCGGCTGCCACTAATCCCAATCCCTTCAGAAACAACGCAGATGTTACGGACGGGATGCTCCCCGTCCGTCCTGCTTTGTGCGATCCCTTATCCCTTGGTGATCTTCGGCTCCGCCACCGCGGTCGGCTTCGCACTGGTGTCGAACGGCGAGAAGCGTTTGGTCAGCGACGACGTGATGATCAGCGCACTGGCCTTGTCGCCGGAAATCAGCGTCCCCTTCGCATAGGTCAGATCGAGCCCAACCGTGTAATTGTCCGGCAGATCCTTCGACAGGCCTGCGGCGACCGTGCGGGTCAGCGAGGCAAACGGCGAATCCAGATACTCCGTCGTGAAATAGCCGGCTGCGGCGGAGACCTTCCACGTGTCAGCCACCTGCCATGACGCCTTCGCCACCAGCGCGGTGTCGATGGTGATCGGCGAGATCGGGAACGTGGTCTCGTTGGCGCGGCGCGTGCCCGACAGTTCGACGGTGAACGGCTTCGGGCGCCAGGTCAGATTGGCGTCGAACATGGTGCGGCTGACATTGCTGAAATCGACGTCATGCCACTGGCCGAACAGCTGCGACACCGATGCGTAGGCGGAGAGTTCGTCGCTGGAGTATTTCGCGAACACGAACGGCTCGATCCGCTCGTTGTCGCGGCGGAAGCCGAAATCGTCGAGCTCCGGGTTATAACGCCGCGCCGACAGATTGACCGATGTCCCGATCTCGAACTTGTCCCTGACATACGCGATGCCCGGGATGATGGTGCCCCGCAGATACTGATGCGGCGCCGGCAGGAAATCCTGGAAGATCACGTTGGTCTGATTCAGGCTGGACTGCGCGCCCTCGGCGGTGACGAACACTTTAATCGAGTCCAGCTTCGCTTCCGCCTTGAACGACTGGACCAGGTCGGTCTGGCGCAAATTGTAGGTGCTGACATTGGCGATGGTCGAGGTCGAACTCAGGCTCGCATCGTCATTGCCGACCATGCCGCGCAGGATCACCTTAGCCCCGAGCGCCGGTGTCACCAGCCGATTGGCATAGTTGGTGGTGTTGGCTTCCGCCGCTATGCCGATGCTGTAACCCTCTTCCTTGCGCGCGGCTGCCAGCGCCGTGTCGGTGCCGATGAAGGCGCTGCCGCCAACTCCGCTGTAGGTGGAGAATTCCGGATTGGTATCGTAACCGCCGCGCAGCTTGAGCGACGCGGCGAATTGATCTTCGGCGACAGCCGGACCGCAGCGCAGAGCCACCGCGATCAACATCACAGACGGAACGACGATCCGACACAACCGCAACACGGCACCACCCAGCACAACGCCCACATGGCAACCATTACTGGCGCGCAGGGTTACGAAGGCCTAAATTTGGGGCTGTGTTACGTAGTCGTGCGGAGCGCAAGGGCGCGGGATTACCGCGCCCATCGTCAGACGCTGAAGGACAGCGATCCGCTGGCGGATGCGGACAGCGCCTGGGCCTGGCGCTGAATCATCTGCTCGATGTGATTGTAGGACTTGGCAGCCGCGCTTGCAGCCGACGACGAGGCGGCCGCCGCTGCCGTGGTCATCGAAACCTTGGAGCCGTCCGCATAGGTCACCGTGGTCGTAACCGAGCCGTCGCTGTTGGTGACCGACGAACTGGTCGTGCCTTGCGTACTTTGCGTCGAGTCCGACGAACCGGCTGCACCCGATCCATCGGCACCGTCGCCCGGCTTCGCCCCGCCCGCGCCATGGGCGTGGTGATGACCGGCGCCCTTCAGCGCCGACGCCAGTTCATCCTGGCTGACCGAACCGTTGCCGTCGGTGTCGAGCTTGGCGAACACGTTGTCGGCGGCCTGCACATTGCTGCCGCCAGCGCCGAGATCGGTCTCGAATTCGGACTTGCTGATCTGGCCGTCGCCATTGTTGTCGAGCAGCGAGAACAGGTCCTTCAGGGCGTCGGATGAACTCTGCGGCTGCGCCTGACCCGCCCCCTGGCTTTGGGCCGCGAGCACCGCCGCATAGGTTTCCGGCGAGAGCGTGCCGCTTGTGCTGCTCGAACCCGAGGTGGTCGAGGTCGATGTAGTCGAGCCGGAGTCTGTCGAACTCGACGCAGTGGTCTTGCTGCTAAGACCGAACAGCCCGCTCGCCGCCGGCTGTCCCTTCGCCTTGTTCGATGAACCCGCCTGCTGCAGCGATGACAACAGATCGATCGCGCTGGAGACAGCGCCGATGGCACCCAACATGATTCACAACCCCAATCGGAATCCCACAACGGGCCGTGCACGGCACAGCCTGCGATTCCCCGCACAATCGGATCAGCAAATGGCGTGCCGCGGGCGAGGGCTTGAAAAACAAGGGATTTTTGAATCGAGGCGAGAAACAATCCCGGCAATTCCAGCCGATCGAGGCAGGAATTGCCGGGACGAGCTTTGTGTCAACGCGCCAGATAGGCGCTTCGCATCGGTTTCAGCACGAAGAACGCCAGCAGCGCGGTGATGACGTCCATCGCGATGATCAGCGCGAACACCGGCATCCAGCTGCCCGAGGCCACATAGATCATCGCCGCCACCGGTCCGCCGAGCACCGAGCCGATGCCCTGCGCCATGTAGAGAAAGCCGTAATTGGTGGTGGCATTCTTCGTCCCAAAGGTGTCGGTCAGCGTCGAGGGAAACAACGAGAAGATCTCGCCCCAGCCGAAGAACACCACGCCGGACAGCAGCACGAACATCGCGGCATTGTCGCGGAAGTGCAGCAGCAGATAGATCGCCACCGCCTCCAGCATGAATGCAATCAGCATGGTCTGCTCGCGGCCGATGCGATCGGACACCCAGCCGAAGAACGGCCGGGTCAGGCCGTTGGTGATGCGGTCGAAGGTCAGCGCGAACGGCAGCGCCGCAAGCCCGAACACCAGCGTGTCGGCGACGCCGAACGACTTGGTGAAGGCGGCGAATTGCGAGATCACCATCAGCCCGCCGGTGGACATCATGGTCATCATCACGAACATCAGCCAGAACACCGGGGTCTTCAGCATCTGCGACGGCGCGACATCCGGCACCGAGCCGATGCTGGCGCTCGCCGGCACACCCGCGTCCACCTCGCTGGCGGAGGGATCGCGCAGGCCGAGCGCGGCCAGCGCGCCGACGGCGCCGAGGATGAGGCCGAACGTGATCAGGGTGGGCTGATAACCCGAGCTCTTGAGCATGGCGTCGATCGGGAACGTGGTCAGGATCGCGCCGAAGCCGTAGCCGGCCGCCACCACGCCGGTGGCAAAACCGCGGCGGTCGGGAAACCAGCGCACCATCAGCCCGACAATGCCGACATAAACGATGCCGGTGCCGACACCGCAGAACAACCCGTAGGTGAGATAAAGCCCCCAGATGCTTTGGATGTAGGCAGCGCTCACCCAGCCAAGCCCGCTGAGCAGGCAGCCCACAGTGATCAGCAGCCTGGAGCCGAACCTCTCCACCAGCCATCCCTGCAGCGGCGACAGCCAGGTCTGCAGCACGATCAACAATGAGAAAGTGATCTGGATCGCCGGCAGGTCGGCGCCGGTAGTCCCTTGAAATGGTTTGACAAACAGCGTCCAGACGTATTGCGGGCTACTGATCGCCATCATCGCGACAAGGCCGAGCCCAAGCTGGATCCAGCGTGTCTTGGGAAGCTCGGCCGCGATGGGCTGGGTGATGACGCTCATGGAAGGACCTCTTGACGGGGTGTTCATATCCGCCTCGCATCGCAAGCCATGTGCCAACTGGCATACCGGATGGCAGCGCCATCCCATGCCAGAACCCCGCCGGAGGCCAAATCTTCACCGGCCGCCGATCTTTTTTTCGGCCCCGACGTTGTTTTCCCAGCCGCCTGTGCACGCCGCCGGGGGGAGGTGCGTTGCCCCTGCCCCGTCAGCATGTTACGCGGAGCCCGTCCGTCGGAAGCTCGGAAAACCACCATGTCCCAACACCGCCCGCTGATCATCGCGCCTTCCATTCTGGCGTCCGATTTCTCCAAGCTGGGGGAAGAGGTCCGCGCCGTGGATCAGGCCGGGGCCGACTGGATCCACATGGACGTGATGGACGGCCATTTCGTGCCGAACATCTCGTACGGCCCCGATGTCATCAAGGCGATGCGCCCGCACACCAGCAAGATCTTCGACACCCACCTGATGATCGCTCCCTGCGATCCCTATCTCGAAGCCTTCGCCAAGGCGGGCTCCGACCACATCATCGTCCATGTCGAAGCGGGCCCGCATCTGCATCGCTCGCTCCAGGCGATCCGTGCGCTTGGCAAGAAGGCCGGGGTCTCGCTCAATCCGGCCACCCCCGTGTCGAGCATCGAGAACGTGGTCGACCTGCTCGACCTGGTGCTAGTGATGTCGGTCAATCCTGGTTTCGGCGGCCAGGCGTTCATCCCGGTCGCGGTTGAAAAGGTGCGCCAGGTCCGCGCGCTGACCGCCGGCCGTCCCATCGATGTTGAAGTCGACGGCGGCGTCACGCCGCAGACCGTCGGCGCCATCGCGGCCGCTGGCGCCAATGCCTTCGTCGCCGGCTCCGCCGTATTCAAGGGCGGCACGCTCGAAGCTTACAAAACCAACATCGCAGCGATCCGCCATGCCGCGGCGGCCGCGCGCGGAGAACTCGCATGATCCCTCGTTACACCCGTGCTGAAATGGCTTCGATCTGGGAGCCGCAGACCCGCTTCAAGATCTGGTTCGAGATCGAAGCCCACGCGGCGGACGCCCTGGCCGAGCTCGGCACCATCCCGAAGGACGCTGCGAAAACCATCTGGGCCAAGGCCAAGAACGCCACCTTCGATGTGGAGCGCATCGACGAGATCGAGCGCGAGACCAAGCATGACGTGATCGCCTTTCTGACGCATCTCGCCGAAATCGTCGGCCCCGAAGCGCGTTTCGTGCACCAGGGCATGACCTCGTCCGACGTGCTCGACACCTGCCTCAATGTGCAACTGGTGCGCGCCGCCGACATCCTGATCGCCGACGTCGACAAGGTGCTGGCCGCGCTGAAGAAGCGCGCCTTCGAGCATAAAATGACGCCGACCATCGGCCGCTCCCACGGCATCCATGCCGAGCCGGTGACGTTCGGGCTCAAGCTGGCTTATGCCTACGCCGAATTTTCCCGCTCACGCGAGCGCCTGGTCGCGGCGCGCAAGGAAGTCGCCACCTGCGCCATTTCGGGCGCGGTCGGCACCTTCGCGCAGATCGATCCGCGGGTGGAAGAGCACGTCGCCAAGGCGATGGGCCTGTCGCCGGAGCCGGTGTCGACCCAGGTGATCCCGCGCGATCGCCATGCGATGTATTTCGCGACACTGGGTGTGGTGGCTTCGTCGGTGGAGCGTCTCGCCACCGAGATCCGCCATTTGCAGCGCACCGAAGTGCTCGAGGCGGAAGAATTCTTCTCGGAGGGCCAGAAGGGTTCCTCCGCGATGCCGCACAAGCGCAATCCGGTGCTGACGGAAAACCTCACCGGCCTGGCGCGCATGGTCCGCGCCTATGTCACGCCGGCGCTGGAAAACGTCGTGCTCTGGCACGAGCGCGATATCTCGCACTCCTCCGCCGAGCGCATGTTCGGCCCCGACGCCACGGTGACCCTCGACTTCGCGCTCAACCGCCTGGCCGGTGTGATCGACAAGCTGCTGATCTATCCGCAGAACATGCAGAAAAACCTCGACCGCCTCGGCGGCCTGGTGCATTCGCAGCGCGTGCTGCTGGCGCTGACGCAGAAGGGCGCGAGCCGCGAAGAGTCCTACAAGCTGGTCCAGCGCAACGCGATGCCGGTGTGGCGCGGCGAAGGTGACTTCCAGACACTGCTGAAGAACGACGCCGACGTGAAAAAGTATCTCTCGGACGCCGAGATCGAAGAGAAGTTCGACCTCGGCTATCACCTCAAGCACGTCGATACGATCTTCAAGCGGGTGTTCGGCGAAGCCTGAGGAAGCGGCCACTCGGCACAATAGCGTAGCCCGCATGAGCGCAGCGACATGCGGGAAGGGCTAGAACCCGGGTCTCGCTTACCCGGGCTACAGAGGTGTCAATTGCCGCTCACCATGCGCGTCAAGACGCGGTCGCGCTTGACGACGTGGTGATACAGCGCTGCCACGATATGCAGCACCACCATCGCGATCAGCACATAGGCGAGATAGATGTGCCAATCCTCGAACAGCCGCGCATTGGCGCGATCCTCCGAGGTGAATTGCGGCACACGAAACAACCCGAACCAGCTCGCATAATCCGGCTTGTGGGCGCCGGAATGCGCCCAGCCCAACAGCGCAACAACCATGGTGACGACATAGAGCCCGCCCTGGTTGATGTGCGCGATCACCCGCTCCCATCGTGGCGTCCCGGCCGGCGGGGCCGGGGTCGGATTGAGCGCGCGCCAGATCAACCGCAGCGCCATCAGCAGCAGCACGACATAGCCGATGTCGGCATGGATCGAGCGGTGAAAGAAGCGATCCGGCCGCGCCACGATGTGGTTCATCCACCAGCCATAGGCCAGCATGAAGATGATGGTCAGGCCCAGGGCCCAGTGAAAGGCGCGGGCCACGCTGCCCCACGCCACCGCCGTATTCTTCACCATGTGCCTGAACCGCCTCTCCGGAAGGATGTCGTCGCGCTAGCACGAAAGCCATACCCGTCGATGACGGGCAAGCGATTGACTTTTCAATCCATTTGGAATCGTTCTAAGATAGCTATCTTGTCACCCGTCCACGCCATCACTTTGCAGCAATCCGGATGACAACTGGTTCGTAACCTGCATCGAGCTAGAATTGTCCCGTGACCAGCACTCCCACGATTCTTGTGCTTGATTCCGGCCTCGGCGGTCTCACCGTGTTCCGCGAGATCGTCAGGGCGCGCCCGGATGCGGCCTATACTTACGTCGCCGATGACGTCTTCTTTCCTTATGGCCATCACAGCGAGGAAGAGATCATCGGACGGGTGGTGCCGCTGATCGGCGAGTTGATCGCAGCGCACACGCCGGACGTGGCGGTGATCGCCTGCAATACCATCTCGACCCTGGTGATGGCGCATCTGCGCGCCGCCTATACCGTGCCGTTTGTCGGCACCGTCCCCGCCATCAAGCCCGCCTGCGCCTCATCCCGGACCAAACGGGTGTCCGTGCTCGGCACCAAGGGCACGGTGCGGCGGGAATATACCCAGGGGTTGATCCGGGATTTCGCCCAGGGCTGTGACGTGACGCTGGTCGGCGCCGCCAACCTCGCCTCGCTGGCCGAGGCTGCCTTGAACGGCGAAGCCATCAGCGATGCCGCCATTACTGCCGAGATCGCGCCCTGCTTCGTCGATGGTCCGGCCCGCACCGATACGGTGGTGATGGCCTGCACCCACTATCCGCTGCTGTTGGACCGGCTGGTGGCGCTGGCGCCCTGGGAAGTGACCTGGATTGATCCGGCACCCGCGATCGCGCGGCGCACCGCCGATCTCATGAGCAAGGTCTCCGCCTCCCATCCGCCCGCGCCGGCGCAGTTCATCTACACCTCGGGGGCAGCGCCTTCACCGACCCTGGCCCGTGCGCTGGCCCCGTATTTCGGCCAACCCGCCTTCGCTTGATCCGCCGAACGGCGAACTTCCCCATCTGACGTCCCGCTGCTAGCCTTCCGGCCAACAACAAAGCTGGGAGGGCAACACAATGCTGAAAACAAAACTGATCGGACTATCGCTGGTGGCTGCGATGGCGCTGGCCGGCGCGGCGTTCGCGCAACAGGGCGGCATCAAGCGCACGCCGCTGCAGAAGATTGAATTCCCTGACGGCTACAACACCATCACCGCGACAGCGGAAATCCAGCCCGGCGGCAGCGCCGGCCGGCACACCCACCCCGGCATCGAAACCGGCTATGTCCTCGAGGGCGAGGCCGACCTCATCATTGAGGGCAAGCCGGACCTGCACCTGAAGGCTGGCGATTCCTATGCGATTCCGGCTGGCGTGGTGCACGACGCCAAGGTCCATGGCGACAAGGCGCTGAAGATCATCGGCATCTATATCGTCGACAAGACCAAGCCGCTGGCGACGCCGGCGCCCTGACGGCAACGCCAGACACCAGGCAACGCATAGCCATCTGCGGAGAACGCGTCTGGATCGGCATCCCGGCGCGTTCTATCTGTCGTGCCGTGTTTTAGTTTTTTCGCGCGCCACGACGCGCCTTCGCCGGCAGGCAGATATATCCGAATGTATGAAACTCTCTCGATCGTCCTGCCGGTGTTCGGCCTGATCGGCATCGGTTACGCCGGCGCGCTGCTCGGGCTTGCCAACGACCGCATGACCGACGGGCTCACGGATTTCCTGTTCGTGTTCTGCCTGCCGGTGATGCTGTTCAAGCTGATTTCGACCTCGACGCTGCCGGACACCGTGCCGCTGGGCTACTGGCTGTCCTACTATATCGGCATTGCCGTGATCTGGATCGCCGCCTCGCTGGTCGCGATCTATGCCTTCAAATCCTCACACGGCGACGTGGTGATCACGGGCCTTGCCGCGGGACAAGCCAACATCGTCGCCATCGGCATCCAGATCATCCTGCGCGCCTATGGCGAGGCCGCGGCCTTTCCGATCGCGCTGCTGATCGCAGTCAACCTGCCGCTGACCATGACCATCGCCAGCATCCTGCTCGAACGCGGCCGCCAGGATGGCCGCTCGCTGCGAAGGCTGCTGCGCAATCTCGCCACCCACCCGCTGCTGATCGGAATCTTTTGCGGCCTGGTCGCGAAATTCGCCGGCTACAAGCCCACCGGCGCCATCGGCTCGATCGTCGATTCGCTGGCGGCGATCGCGCTGCCCGGGGCGCTGGTGTCACTGGGGATGGCGATGCGCCGCTACGGCCTGCGCGAGGGCGCCGGTCCCGGCCTGGTGGTGACCGCCTTGCGGCTGATCGTGCATCCTGCGATCACCTATGTGCTGGCGTTTCATGTGTTCGCGCTGCCGCCGGTCTGGGCCGGAACCGCGGTGCTGTTCGCCTCGACGCCGGCGGGAATCAATGTCTACCTGTTCGCCGCCCGTTACGGCCATGGCCAGGGCATTGCGGCGGCCGCGGTGGCGATCTCCACGGTGCTGATGATCCCAACCAGCATTTTCTGGCTGAAATGGCTCGGAATCGGCTGATTTCAGCCATTTTCGGCCGGATTTCCGGCCCTCCGGCGGTTGACCCCCCACCCCTTTTGACCTAGAACACCCCTGCTCGCGGGCCGATTTCGGCCCGCGAAGCGTTTCGCGACCCGTGGTCGTCTCCATCAGCTTTTGGAGCAGGCCTGTCGGCACAGGGCTTTTTGCCCGGTGCACAGGAGGGCGCGATCCTCAACCTTCAATCGCAATCATGAGGACGCGATGACAAAGCGCAGTGAGTCTAAGTACAAAATCGACCGCCGTATGGGCCAGAACATCTGGGGCCGTCCGAAGAGCCCGGTCAACAAGCGTGAATACGGCCCGGGACAGCACGGCCAGCGCCGCAAGGGCAAGCTCTCCGACTTCGGCGTGCAGCTGCGCGCCAAGCAGAAGCTCAAGGGCTACTACGCCAACATTTCCGAGCGTCAGTTCCACGCCATCTACGTCGAGGCGACCCGTCTGAAGGGCGACTCGGGTGAGAACCTGATTGGCCTGCTCGAGCGCCGTCTCGACACCGTGGTGTATCGTTCGAAGTTCGTCGCCACCATGTTCGCGGCCCGTCAGTTCATCAACCACGGCCACATCAAGGTGAACGGCAAGCGCGTCAACATCGCGAGCTACAAGGTCAAGGTCGGCGACGTGATCGAGGTCAAGGAATCCTCGAAGCAGCTCACCGTGGTGCTCGAAGCCAACCAGTTGGCCGAGCGCGACGTGCCCGATTTCATCGAAGTCGATCACGGCAAGCAGGTCGCCAAGATCGCGCGCATCCCGGGCCTTTCGGAAGTGCCGTTCCCGGTGCAGATGGAGCCGCATCTGATCGTCGAATTCTATTCGCGCTAAGCGCGGACTTGAGACTTCGAAAAAGGCCCCGGTTTCCGGGGCCTTTTTTATTGCGCCATCACAGCTAAACTCACCACTCCTTCACGGTGAGTTCCAAGATGGCCTATACGCCCGTCCCGCACGATCCCTCCCTGCCGCCGATCCGCATCAACCTGCTGTCCGATACCCAGACCCGCCCGACCGTGGCGATGCGCAAGGCGATGTCGGACGCTGAAGTCGGCGACGAGCAGTTCGGCCTCGACCCCACCGTCAACGCGCTCTGCGCCCGTGTCGCTGCCCTGCTCGGCAAGGAGGCTGCGATGTTCCTGCCGTCCGGCACCATGTGCAACGTGGTCGCCCTGCTCACCCATTGCCGTCCCGGTGACGAAATCCTGGCGCACGAGACGGCCCACGTGCTGACCAGCGAAGGCGGCACCCATGCGGCACTGGGCGGCTTTCAGATCTTTCCGCTGCAGGGACCACGCGGTCAATTTTCCGGCGCGACGCTGACGGCGGCGCTGCGCACGCCCTCGCGCTACGCGCCGCGGCAGGTCGTGGTCAGCGCCGAGCAGACCGCCAATATTGGCGGCGGCACGATCTGGCCGAAGACCAACCTCGACGAGGTCGCCCGCATCGCCAAGGCCAGTGGGCTGGCGACCCATCTCGACGGCGCACGGCTGATGAACGCCTGCGTCGCCACCGGCATCGCCGCCCACGACATGGCGGCGGGCTGGGACACGGTGTGGCTCGACTTCACCAAGGGCCTCGGCGCCCCGCTCGGCGCGGCCCTGGCGGGCTCGCGCGAGTTCATCGGCGAGGCCTGGCGCTGGAAGCAGCGGCTCGGCGGATCGATGCGCCAGGCCGGCCTGTCCGCTGCTGGATGTCTGTACGCGCTCGACCATCACATTGACCGGCTCAAGGACGATCACGACAACGCCCGACTGCTGGCGAGCGGGCTGGCGCAGATCCCCGGCTTTCAGGTGCAGAGCCCGGACACCAATCTGGTGTTCTTCGACACCAAGGCTGCAAGTCTGCCGCCGCAACGATTGATCACGACGCTGCGCCAGCACGGCATTCTGATGTCAACGTTGGGCGGGCGCATCCGCGCGTGCACCCATCTTGATGTCACCAGCGCGATGATCGAGGAAACGCTCGGATTGATCCGCGAGGTTGCGCGCGCAGTTTGATTGCAGGTTGTAGCCCGGATGAGCGCAGCGACATCCGGGGTCATAGGTTGAGACTCATCCCCGCATGTCGCTGCGCTCATGCGGGCTACGCAACCAGCATCGTCTACGGCTCCAGCGCATCATAAATCAGCTTCTTCAGCTCGCTCTGGATGCGGCCGCGCTGGGATGGGGTCTGCACCATGAACACCACGAACATGTCGTGCACCGGATCGACGAAGAAATAGGTGCCGCCGGCGCCGTCCCATTTGAACTCGCCGATCGATCCCGGCGGACTATTGTCGCCGGGCTCGACACGCACGCCGAAACCGTAGCCATAACTGAAGCCGTCGCCGGGGAAATAATACGGCCCCTTGCGCACCTCCGAGACGGGCGCAAGCTGGTTCGAGGTCATGGCCTTGAAGATCGGCTCGCTGAGATAGCGCTTGCCGTCAAGGCTGCCGCCGTTGAGCAGCATCTGGGCAAAGCGGGCATAATCCAGTGCGGTCGACACCATGCCGCTGCCGCCCGCCTCCCACATCGTCGGGACATGGATATCGCGCTCCATCGCCGCCACGAACGTCTTGTCGTTCGGCAGCGGCTCGGCAATCAGCGGAAATTTATCCGGCTCCGACACATAAAATGCCGTGTCCGTCATGCCGAGCGGATCGAACAGCATCTCCTTCTCGGTGCGGTACAGCGACTTGCCCGTCACCACCTCGATGACGCGCCCCATCACATCCATCGAATGCCCGTAGTCCCAAATCGAACCCGGCTGCACTTCGAGCGGCAATTTGGCAATGCGCTCGGCGAACTCGGCGTTGTCCAGAGGGGCAGCGAACAGATCCGCGGCCTTGTACGCCTTGCGCACCAAACCATCGCCGTAGAAACCGTAGGTGATGCCGGACGACTGCCGCAGCATGTCGGCGATGGTAATGGGCCGGTCCGGCGGCACCAGATCGAGCTTCGGTGTGCCGTCAGCACCCTTGACCTCGACGCCGACTTTGACATTTGCGAAGGAAGGAATGTATTTCGACAACGGATCGTCCAGCTTGATCTTGCCCTGGTCGATCAGCATCATGGTGGTGACCGCCGTAATCGGTTTCGACATCGAGAAGATGCGGAAGATGGTATCCGGCGACATCGGGATTTTAGTCGCGACATCGCGGACACCGAAGCTCTTGAAATAGACCGGCTTGCCCCGCCGCTGGATCAGCACAACCGCGCCCGGGATCTTGTCGGTTGCAACCTCGTTGTCGAAATATGCGCTGATCTTGTCCAGGCCGGCCGGCGCGAAGCTGGACTCACGCAACCGTGTCGGGGTCTCGGCCATAGCACTGCTCGCCGAAAATGCAAGCGATGCCAGCAGGGCAACAGCGGTTCGAAGCAATCCCACGCCGTTGCCAATCATCATGCGCTGCAATCCTCTGAAACAAAGTGGATGACCAAACCTCTCGCTTGAGGGCGAGGATAACGGCCCGCTCAAGCGGTGCAAGCACCATGCCGGATGATGCGCTGCGAGATTATTTTTCGAACGCGCCGTAGACCAGGTTCTTGAGCGCGGACTCGATGCGCCCCCGCTCGGTCGGCGTCTGCACCATCAACAGAACCAGCATGTCTTCTTCCCGGTCGATCCAGAAATAGGTCCCGGCCGCACCACCCCAGTCGACCTGCCCGATCGAGCCCGCCCAGGGGCTGACGCCGGCCTCCGTCCGCACCGCGAAGCCGAGGCCAAACCCGAAGCCCGCGCCGGGATAATAATACAACCACGGCTTGACGCCGGCCGCAGGCCCGATGCTGTCCGCCAGCATCAGCTCGACCGTCTTGGGGCTAAGAAAACGCTTGCCTTCGAGCATGCCGCCATTGAGCAGCATCTGGAAGAAACGCGCGAGGTCCGCAGTGGTCGATACCATGCCGCTGCCGCCGGATTCCCAGCGCTTGCGGATCCTTGGATTCTCGCGCACCGGATCGCTCGGCAGCGGCTCCGCCACTTTGTCCTGCTGGTCCGGCCGCGTGACATAGAAGCCGGTGCCGGTCATGCCGAGCGGTCCGAACAAGTGTTCGTATTCGAACTGCCGCAGCGATTTGCCCGACACCACCTCGATCACCCGCGCCAGCACATCGAAGGAATAGCCGTAGGCCCAGGTGGTGCCGGGCTGATAGGCCAGCGGCAGCTTGGCAAGGCGGTCGGCGAATTCGGCATTGTCGAAATCCCCGGCCAGCACGTTGGCATCGATGTGAACCTGCTTGAGCGGGTCGAACACGACGTAGTCGTAGACAAGGCCGGAGGTATGCCGCAGCAGATCCTGGATGGTGATGGGACGCTCGGCCGGCACCAGATCCAGCACCGGTTTGCCGCCAGGCACATCCCGCGCGACGCCGACCTTCATGTCGGCGAACGAGGGAATGTATTTCGACACCGGATCGGTCAGAGAGAGTTTGCCCTCCTCGACCAGCGTCATCGCCGCCACCGCGGTGATCGGCTTCGACATCGAATAGAGACGAAAGATCGTGTCCGAGGTCATCGGCCGCATGGTCATGACATCGCGCACGCCGAAGGTCTTGAAATAGGCGGGACGGCCGTGGCGCTGGATCAGCACGATGGCGCCGGGAATTTTTTTGCTGGCGACCTCGTTGTTGAAGAAGGAGGTGATGCGATCGAGGCGTGATGGCGACAGCTTCAGATCGCTTGCTTCTGCAGCGGCCGTAAAGCCGACGACGGCGGAGAAGAGAGCGAAAGACAGCACGGCGGCAATCCAGGCCGCAGGGTGTCGGTGTCGGCTAGTCTTACTCACCAAAACATCCACCGTCGCACGATGGAAAAAAGACGCTCGTCCGGCATTATTTCTCGAACGCCCCATACACCAAATTCTTCAGCGCTACCCGCAGCCGGGTCCGCTGCGCCACGGTCTGGGACATGAACACCACGAACATCTCCTCCTTCGGGTCGATCCAGAAGGTGGTGCCGCCGGCGCCGGACCAATTGATCTCGCCGACCGTGCCCGGCACGGCGCTGACGCCGGCTTCGGTGCGCACCGCAAAGCCGAGACCGAAGCCAAACCCCGGCCCTGGCAAATAATATGGCCCCGGCACAATGCTGGCTGCCGGCCCGATGTGGTTGGCGCTCATGAAGGCGATGGTTTTCGGGCTGAGATAACGCTTACCGTCCAGGCTGCCGCCATTGAGCAACATCTGGGTGAAACGCGCATAATCACCGATGGTCGAGACCAGACCGCCGCCGCCGGATTCCCACTTCTGCGGCACGCGCGGATCGTTCATGTCGGCATCGTTGCCGATGTGGCGGTCGTTCGGAAACGGTTCGGCCACCAGCGGCTGCTTGGCCTTGTCGGTGACATAGTAACTCGTGTCCTTCATGCCGAGCGGATCGAAGATGCGTTCCTTCTCGAATTGATACAGCGATTTGCCTGACACCACTTCAACCACCCGCCCAAGGATGTCGGTCGAATGGCTATAGTCCCAGGTGGAGCCGGGCTGATAGGCCAGCGGCAGCTTGGCGATGCGCTCGGCGAACTCCGCATTGTCGACATCTCCCGCGAACACGTGGGCGTCGACATACATCTTCTTGACCAGGCCCTCGCCGAAAAAGCCGTAGGTGATGCCGGAGGTGTGCCGCATCAGGTCCTGGATGATGATGGGCCGGGTCGGCGCCACCAGATCGAGCACGGGCTTGCCGTCCTCACCCTTCTTTTCCACCCCGACCTTCACATTGGCGAAGGCGGGAATGTATTTTCCGAGCTGCTCGTCGAGCGAGAGCTTGCCCTCCTCGACCAGCATCATCGCTGCGACCGTGGTGATTGGCTTCGACATCGAGTAGATGCGGAAAATGCTGTTCGCCGTCATCGGCGCCTTGGTCGCGGGATCGCGCACCCCGAACGCCTCGAAATAGGCGAGCTTGCCCTTGCGCTGGATCAGCATGATCGCGCCGGGAATCTTGTTGGTGGCGATTTCGTTCTTGAGATAGGTGCCGATCCGGCCGAGCCGCTCGCGCGAGAGACCCGCAGCCTCGGGACTGGTGTTGCGAGCGAGACTATCGGCGAATGCCGACGTCGCGGACACCGAGGTTGCAACGGCGATGGCCACCGCCAATGGCAGCAGGCATTTACGCAGCAATGTCATCTGATCTCCCCCCGATTCGGATTTTGGGCCCGAATTGAGCGCAGAGTGTATCGGGGATCAATGACAGAACAAGACGGCCGCGCCGTGGATCCGAACAACTGCACGCAGGGTGCGAGGGAAACGTCCGCCGGGGATCGTCAGCTGGTCAGCGAGCAACTTTCACCAAGCCACTCACACCCTTCCGTTGCACAACGGCGATGCCGCACACCCCGCGCGGCAGGAGAGATTCATGCCTTGGTCGGCAACGTTCTGGTCAAACAAATCCGAGCCGCAGTACGAGACTGCAGCCCGGTCATATCGGGAAAACGCCGGGAGAGGCTTAGTTGGCGGGCTGATGGACCGGCAGACCCTTGTCGGCGAACAGCTGCTGCAATTCACCGGCCTGGAACATCTCGCGGATGATGTCGCAACCGCCGACGAACTCACCCTTGACGTAGAGCTGCGGGATGGTCGGCCAGTTCGAAAAGGTCTTGATGCCGTCGCGCAGTTCGGCCGATTCGAGCACGTTGAGACCCTTGTAGGCGACGCCGACGTGGTCGAGGATCTGGACCACCTGCCCCGAGAAACCGCACTGCGGAAATTGCGGCGTGCCCTTCATGAACAGCACAACGTCGTTCGACTTCACTTCGTTCTCAATGAATTGCTCGATGCTCATGGTCTGGTCCTTGTACGCCGGGGCGAACCGGCCTGGCTCATGACCATATATGTAGCCGAAACGCCTTTGCATCCCAAACAAATTTCGGGGCGGTAACAGCTGGCATAGCTCCCACGTATGGCCATCATGGGGGTCTCCCCCTGTTTTTGTTCACGAGGCGCCCCTATCTCTCGGGACGCTATTCTGCGGAACCGATCCTGAACAGCGACGTTCTTCTCCCAAATTGGAGTTCTGCGTGACGAAAGCAGCCTCGACCGCCGCCACCTCCCAGGTCGCCTCTCCCGCCCAAATCCCGTCCAAATTGCGCGCCGGCCCCGCCGGGGAGCTGGCAGGCCCCGCCGGGGATCTGGTATGCGCCTTCCAGACCGTCCGGGATGAGACCGAACGCCGGGCCGCCCCCCTGTCCGCCGAGGACCAGGGGGTGCAGTCCATGCCCGACGCCAGCCCGGCGAAATGGCACCGGGCCCACACCACCTGGTTCTTCGAGCAATTCCTGCTGGGCGAGCACGTCCCCGGATACACCCCGTTTCATCCGGACTACGCCTTCCTGTTCAATTCCTATTACGTCTCCGCTGGGCCCCGCCATGCCCGCAACCATCGCGGGCTGCTGACCCGCCCCTCGGCCGACGACGTGACCGCCTACCGGCGCCATGTCGACACCGCCGTGGTGCGTTTTCTCGAAAGCGCCGATAAGGCCACGCTGGAGACAGTCGCGCCCTTGATGGAAGTCGGCTTCAATCACGAGCAGCAGCATCAGGAATTGATGCTGACCGACATCCTGCATGCCTTCTCCTGCAACCCGATCCCCCCGACCTACGACACCGATTGGTCGTTCCCGACTACACATCGCGATGGCGAGGCCGAGGTGACGCTGACCGAAGGCATCCACAGCATCGGACACCAGGCCGACACCTTCCATTTCGACAATGAAAAGCCGGCGCACCGCGCTTTGGTCGGACCTGTCAAGCTCGCGCGCAACCTCGTCACCAACCGCGAATGGCTGGCCTTCATGGCCGATGGCGGCTACCGCAAGGCGAGCTTGTGGCTGATGGACGGCTTCGCCGCCGCCACCAATGAGGAATGGGACGCCCCCGGCCACTGGCGGCAGATCGACGGCGCCTGGCAGGTCATGACGCTCGGCGGCTTGCGGCCAGTCGATTTGGAGGCCCCGGTCTGCCATGTCAGCTATTACGAGGCCGACGCTTACGCGCGCTGGGCCGGCAGGCACCTGCCGACCGAGATGGAATGGGAGGTCGCCGCCCGCGCCGGTCAGCTCAACGATGCTTTCGGCGTCGTCTGGCAATGGACTCGCAGCGCCTACGCTCCCTACCCCGGTTATCGCGCCATCGAAGGCGCGCTCGGGGAATACAACGGCAAGTTCATGGTCAATCAGCTGGTGCTGCGGGGATCATCGCTGGCGACACCTGAGGGACACACCCGCGTCACCTATCGCAACTTCTTCTATCCGCATCACCGGTGGCAATTCACCGGACTGCGGCTTGCCGATTACAGCGTTTAAAGCACGATCCGGAAAATGATGTTGCAGACGCGCTTGATGGAAAGAACGGCGCCGATGTCCTTTGGCAGAACATGCTGACACTTTTTGGCACACCGTTACGAGAAAATATGACGGCGCGGGCGCGCCTTTTGGGAGACTCCGATGAATATGCATTCCAGCGCGATGGCCGTCGCCAGCCCCCTTGAGAAGGAAAGCGCGTTCGCCACCGACGTCATCGCGGGCCTGACGCATCAACCGAAATATCTATCGCCGAAGTATTTCTACGATGCCGCGGGGTCGGAGCTGTTCGAGCAGATCACCGTGCTGCCGGAGTATTATCCGACGCGCACCGAACTCGGCATCCTGCGCGCCCGCGGCGGCGAGATCGCCGACATCATTCCTGATGGCGCGGCACTGATCGAATTCGGCGCCGGCGCCACCACCAAGGTGCGCCTGTTGCTGCAGCAACACGATCTTGGTGCACGGCTCGGCGCCTATGTGCCGGTGGATATTTCCGGGGACTTCCTCAACGGACAGGCGGCCGAGCTGCGGCGCGACTATCCGCGGCTGAAAATCCATCCGGTGGTCGCCGACTTCACCACGCCGTTCGACCTGCCCGATGACGTCAAGGCGATGCCGAAGGTCGGCTTCTTTCCGGGCTCCACGCTCGGCAATTTCGAGCCGCACGAAGCCTGCGCCTTCCTGCGCAGCGCCCGCGCCATTCTCGGCGACGGCGCGCTTTTGATCATCGGCATCGACCTGGAAAAGGACGAGGCGGTGTTGCGCGCCGCCTACAACGACGCGGCCGGCGTCACTGCACGCTTCAACCTCAATCTGCTGGTGCGCATCAACCGCGAGCTCGGCGCCAATTTCGACCTCTCCGGCTTTACCCACCGATCGATCTACAATCGCGAGCGCTATCGCATCGAAATGCATCTGATCAGCCGCAGGGCGCAGACCGTGCGACTGCTCGGGCGCAGCATCACGTTCCGCGCCGGTGAAAGCATCCACACCGAGAACAGTTACAAATACAGCACGGACCGCTTCGGCGCACTGGCGCGCGGCTCCGGCTGGACCCCACTCGAGTCATGGACCGACGCGGACAACATGTTCTCGGTGCATGCGCTGCGGGCCGGCGAAACCCAAGGCACCTGACACCTGCGACGAAAATTCGTCCAGCGGCTGCAACACGCACGCAGCGCAACCGCTGGACACAAACACGCTCTCATTTCGTGCAAATGCTGCATTTGCAGCGCGATCCAGCACCGACACGCGCCGGAAACGATTGCCTGTGCTCCCCCGAGACGCATAGTAGCGTTCGAGCTTTTCAATGGCTCGCGGAGATTTGCTCGGATTGTCGACCCCACGCAGGATCATCAGTTTCAGTCTGTATGGAAACCTCCCGCTCTATACCGATGGCGCCATCACCAACGCAGAGTTGGCGACGCATCTCTACCCGGGCTGGACGGTGCGCTTCTATGTGGACGAAACGACACCCGCCGATGTCGTCAGCGCGTTACGTGCACGGCAGGCAGAAATCCTGCGGGTCGCAGCGCCGCGCCTGGGTCCGATGTACGGCCGGTACTGGCGGTTCTGGGTTGCGGCCGAGACCGGCATCGAACGCTTCATCGTGCGCGATGTCGATTCCCGGCTCAACACGCGTGAGGCAGCCGCCGTCGACGACTGGATCAGGTCCGACAAATCCGTTCATGTGATGCGCGACAGCGCCGCTCATGGCAGACGCATGCTGAGCGGCATGTGGGGCGCGACCGGCAACACGTTTCCACAGATGCGCAACCTGACGGATTCCTGGGGACGCTACAGCCTGCAGGGTGAGAACGACCAGTTCATGTCGGAGATAATCTTTCCCCTGATCCGTGACGACTATATCTGCCACGACAGCTACGGGCATTTTTCCGATGCCATGCCGTTTCCGCCGCACGGGCGGATGACCGGTACGAGCTTCATCGGCGAAATCGTGACACCGGCCGTCGAAAGCCAGGATATCTGGCGCAGAGCCGGCGAGCAGCAAGATGCGATGCAGCGGCTTGCTCAAGCTCGGGACATCGAGATGAACCAGCTGACAGAGCAGTTGAACACGCTCAAAGAACAGTTGGACGCGCTCATGGAGCAGGAGAACGTGCTGAAAGAGCGCGTGTCGGTCTTGGTCGAAAGCGCCGACACGCGCGAGCACGCCCTGCAAGCTTCACAGGAACAGCTGTTCAGCCTGATTCATCATCTCCAGCTATCCTCCGCACCGCTCAGCCTGCGGGCCGTGCTGCCGCTGGCGCGGCTGCTGCGCCGATGCTCAGCGCAATTCCGGCGACGACACATTTAGATCTTCCGCTCGTAGAGCAGCCGCGCGCGGATCGTGCCTTCCAGTGCGCGGATATCGGCGAGCACACGCTGGCTGTCCGCGGCCGACGCATCGGCGTCCAGAACCACATAACCGACATCGGCCGAGGTTTCATAATATTGCGCGGCGATGTTGACCGCATGGCGGGCCAGCACTTCGTTCAGCCGTCCGAGCATGCCCGGCAGATTGCGCTGCACCTGGATGAACCGCGTCCCCTCCGGGCGAGGCGGCAGCTGGACCTGCGGAAAGTTGACCGCGCCCATGGTCGACCCCGTGTCGCTGTAATCGACGAGCTTGCGCGCGACTTCGGCGCCGATGCGCTCCTGCGCCTCCTCGGTCGAGCCGCCGATGTGCGGCGTCAGGATGACGTTTTCCAGCCCCTGCAGCGGCGAAACGAAACGGTCCGCATTGGATCGCGGCTCGACCGGGAAAACGTCGACGGCCGCGCCGCGGAGCCTTCCATTCCGCAAGGCGTCCGCAAGGGCATCCAGGTCGACCACGGTGCCGCGGCTGTTGTTGATGAAGTAAGCCCCGGGCTTGATCGCCTCGATTTCCGCGCGGCCGATCATGCCATGAGTGGCCGGCGTTTCCGGCACATGCAGGGTGATGACGTCGCTCTGCGCCAACAGCTCGTGCAGGCTGCTCGCTGGCTCGGTGTTGCCGTGACGCAGCTTGTCGGTGTGGTCGTAGAAGATGACCCGCATCCCCATCGCTTCCGCGAGGTATGAGAGCTGCGATCCAATATTGCCATAGCCGATGATGCCCAAGGTCTTGCCGCGGACTTCGTGGCTGTCGTTCGCGGACTTGTCCCAGCGGCCGTCGTGCGCCGCGACGGAGCGCGGGATGACACGGCGCAGCAGCATGACGATCTCGCCGATCACCAATTCCGCCACGCTGCGCGTATTCGAGAACGGCGCATTGAAAACAGGAACCCCGTCCCGGCGCGCCGCGTCCAGCTCCACCTGGTTGGTGCCGACACTGAAACAGCCGATCGCGATCAGACGGTCGGCAGCCGCCAGAACCTCAGGAGTGATCTGCGTCCGCGACCGGATTCCCAGGATGTGAACACCCTTGATGGCGTCCGTCAGCGCCTCGCCCTCCAGCGCCTTGGACAGCCGCGTCATGCTGGAATAACCCGCGGTCTCGATGATCTGCGCGGCGCTGTCGTTGACACCTTCGAGCAGCAGAACCCGGATCTTGTCTTTCGAGAGCGAGAGCTGGGATGAGGTGGAATTGTCGGGCACGGTCGCGGCGTCCTTCGGCGTGAGATGAGCAGTCGACCGGCGATAAAGACGAAAATGCCAGCCGGTTCAACGGCTATCGAGTTGGCTCGATTCAAGCTTTCCCTGATGTCCGGGGTGTATACATCATCACCCCGCGACCATCCATGGCTCAGGGCTTCAATTCATGACCCAATTCATCAGGAGAGAACGCTTAGAGGCTGCCGGCCGGTTCCGGCTTCGATCTCAACGAGGCCGCCTCCCAGCTCGCGACCACCACCAGGATCACGGTGGCAAGGCTCGACAGCCACAGCGGCGAGAGTTCCTTGCCCGCGACCGCCAGCACCAGCAGCGCTGCGATGCCGACCAGGTGCGACAGCTGCCACAGGCCGCGAATGGTCCATTTGAACACCAGAGTGCCAGCCAGGAACAACAGCGGCCCGCCGATCACGCTGAGCACGGTCTTGAGTTCGGTATGGCCGGAGGGATGCGCCAGCACCAGTTCATCGGCCACCGCCGAGACGATGATGCCGGCAACGATCGGCATGTGAAAATAGGTATAGGCCAGCCGCGCGATGCGTCCGGGATCATCGGCGCCGGAGATCCGTTCCGAGCCGGCCTCCGCGCCCTTGTGGAAATAGATCCACCACATCGCGATGCTGCCGACGAACGAGGCGACAAAGGCGGTGATAGTCTCCGCCGTCCATGACAGTTCGGCGAAAGTCGCCCCGGTGACCAGCACGGATTCGCCGAGCGCGATGATGATGAACAGCGCGCAGCGTTCCGCCAGATGAGCGCCTTCGACATTCCAGTCGTCGATCGAGGTCGCCCCCAGTCCAGGCAACCGGAAACGCATGGCCGGACCGCAATATTCGATCACCAGCGCCAATGCCCAGAGCACCAGGCGCGTGTTCGGGTCGGCAAGACCGCCGGCGATCCACAGCACGCCGCTGCAGCACAGCCAGATCAGGATGCGGACGAAATTCATCCGCAGCCCCGGCTCGGACGCCGGGATCAGCCAGAGCGTAAATGCGGAGCGGCCGATCTGGATGGCCGCGAATGCGAGACCGAACACCAGCCCGCGCGCACCGAAGGCACCCGGCAGCGAGGTGGACAGCACGAGGCCGGCTAACATCAGCAGAAACAGCAGGATGCGAACCGGGGTCTGTTCGGGATCGAGCCAGTTGGTGACCCAGGAGGTGTAGATCCACGCCCACCAAACTGCGAGGAACAGCAGCGTGATATGCAGCACGCCGAGCGGCGAAAAATCCTTCAGCAGGGTGTGCGAGACCTGGGTGACAGCGAACACGAACACCAGGTCGAAAAACAACTCGACATAGGTGACGCGGGCATGGCCGTGCGACGAGCGCTCCCGCAACATCGAGGCGCGCGCCGTCTCGCTCATGCCCTCACCCCGCACCGACCGCCGTGGTCACGGACGACAATCACTTCTCGGGCGTGCCGGTCTGCAGCGCCAGCGCATGCAATACGCCGCCCATCTGTCCCTTCAGCGACTGATAGACGATCTGGTGCTGCTGCACCCGGGACTTGCCCCGGAAGGATTCGGAGAGAACGGTGGCGGCATAGTGATCGCCGTCGCCGGCGAGATCGCGGATCGTCACTTCCGCGTCGGGAATGGCGGCCTTGATCATGGCCTCGATATCCCGCGCATCCATAGGCATTGATGAAGTCTCCAGAACGCTTGCGATTCGCGGCTGGATGCCGCTCGGTCGCCGCCAAATTTGACGTGCGAATTTACCTTGAACAGGTGCCCGCGTCACGCCTTCCAAGTCGGTATCCCCGCACTATATCCGGTTCTGTGTCCAAATGCCGCCCGCCAAATGCCCTGCGACAGCGTTATCCCGCGACAGGAAGTTTCCCCAGCAACAGGCAAATGTCATGAAAATTCCAGGTCCCGACCATCCCATCACGATCACGTCAAACCCGAAGCGTGTCCGGGTCTCCGCGTCCGATACGACGGTCGCCGACACCGGCCAGGCCTTGAGCCTAAAGGAAGCGTCCTATCCGGCCGTGCAGTACATCCCCCGCACCGACGCCAATATGGCGCTGCTGACCCGTACCACCCATGTCACCCACTGCCCCTACAAGGGGGACGCCAACTACTTCAGCATCACCGTCGGCGGCAAGACCCTCGAAAACGTCATCTGGACCTATGAGCAGCCCTATGACGCGGTGGGCCAGATCGCCGGGCACCTCGCCTTCTATCCCGACAAGGTGACGATCGAGGAATTGGCGGGCTGATGTCCCCAGCGAGGCTTTCGACTTTCCGGCCCATGTCATCTAGAATTGCGTCGCCTAGACTTGTACCGGCTAGAATTTGATTCAATGCGGGTTTGAAGTGGTCCGGAAAAGCGATAGCCGCTTGTCCGGATCACGTTTAGGCTTGAGCGGGAAGAAGCTGGGGGCGTCGATCCGAAATGTCTGACCGTAACGCGGCGCTCGATCGCGCGAGAACGTTCATCACTGTGCTGGTGCTGATCAACCATTCGGTGGTTGCCTACACCGCATTCGGCCGCTTCTACCCCAACCATTATTTGTGGTCGACCGCCCCGATCGTCGATTCCCAGAAATGGATCGGCTTCAACGCGCTGACGCTGTTCAACGACGCCTTCTTCATGGCGTTGATGTTCTTCCTCTCGGGCCTGTTCGTCTGGCCAAGCCTGCAGCGCAAGGGCATCGGACATTTCCTGCGCGACCGCGTGCTGCGCCTGGGCGTGCCGTTCCTGGCCTGCATCTTCATCCTGATGCCGATCGCCTATTACGCCTCGTTCCGGCTGACCGACTCAAAGGCCGGCTTCGTGGAGTTCTGGCTGGGCAATTTCAAGCAGGGCATCTGGTTCGATGGTCCGGCCTGGTTCATCTGGTTCCTGCTGCTGCTGGATATCCTCGCCATTCCGGTGTTCCTGTTCGCACCGAAACTGGTCGACGCGATCAACCGGCTGTCGATCGCGTCGTTCTCGCGGCCCGTACTGTTTGTCGGCGTGCTGTTCGCGGCCACCGTCGTGGCTTATGTCCCGCTGCTCTTCCACCTCGGTGCCGTGCGCTGGTTCAATCTCGGCCCGCTGCAGGTGCAGGCCAGCCGGGTGGTGATCTATGGCGTGTTCTTCCTGGCCGGCATGGGTGTCGGCGCCGCCAACATCGACCGCGGTTTGCTGGCGAAGGCCGGCAATCTGGCGCTACGCTGGTATGTCTGGGTGGTCGCGGCCGCCGCCTCCTATGGCCTGCTGACGATCCTGATCAATTTCCGACGGATGCGGCTCAGCAACCTGCCGGGCGCCCCGCCATTCTGGTGGCAGAGCAGCTACGGCGTGGTTTATGCGCTGGCGTGCGTGACCATCAGCATCGCGGTGCTGGCGCTGTTCCTGCGCTTCGCGCAGGGCGAGAAGAACCTGTTCGATCCGCTGCGGGGCGACGCCTACGGCATCTACATCTTCCACTACATCTTCTGCCTGTGGCTGCAGTTCTCGCTGCTGAACGCACCGCTGCCGGCGATCGCAAAGGTCTTGATCGTGTTCGTCGGCACGCTGGGCCTAAGCTGGATCATCACTGCCACACTGCGGCGGATCCCGGGCGCAACGCGGATCCTGTAGTGGCCGACCGGAGTCCGCACCACGCGAGTCAGAAGCGCCGGAATACAAGGCCATAGTGATAGGGAGAAACTTCACTCTGTGCCTGAAGCGCAAGCCCAGCCGGTTCGATCGCTTCGATCGTCTGCTGGGGCGTCATTCGCAATTCGGTCGCCGGCCCCCGCGGCTCTCCCAATACCACGGTTTGCTCGCGGGGCCTCGCATGCCAATTGACCACCGCGAACAGTCCCGCCGGCTTTAGCACATCGCGGACAAGTCTTACCAAGTGTCGCTGGTCTGGCACCCCGTGCAGGACGTTTGCCAGAAACACATGGTCCACCGGCGAGCCGACCACCCTAGCAAGGTCGTAGGCATCGGCCACGACACAGGTGCAGTTGATCATGCCCGCCTCCTGCAGACGGGTGCGCGACGTCGCCATCAGCATATCATCGATGTCGACGGCAATGACATGCCGCGCAATTCGCGCGAGCTGCAGCGTGAACCAACCATCGCCGGAACACAGGTCCACGACGGTCATCCCCGGCTCGATTCCCATCGCCGTGATGACCCGGGCCGGCTCCGGCCACAGCGCCTCCCACCAGCCCGGGGCAGGCATGCCGGTCCCCTTGAAGAAGCCGGGAATGGTCATGTGGTGTCGGCCTTCATTCACTGCGACTGGCGTGCGAGATCGTCGGTCCTGCATGATCGACGATCTCCAGGCCGTCGTCCAGTCTATGCCCCGCGCAAGCGCTCGCGGTCCAGCCGCGCGCACTCGGTGACGAAGTTGATCACCGCGCGCATCGCCGGCAAATCCACCAGATCCGGATGCGCCAGCAGCCAGGTGTCCGAGCTGCCGGCGAGCTTGTCCGGCGCGACACGGATCAGCTCCGGATGAGCGTCACCGACGATGCATGACATCACGGAGATGCCGATCCCGGCCCGCACCGCCGCCAGCATGTCAGCCTGCGACGAGCACCGCATCACCACCGATGCGTGGCGCGCCACATGGTCGCTCCAGCGCCCGAGTTCGGCATTGGAGGCCTTGTCGGCAAAGCCGACGATGCGATGATCCTTCCAGTCATCCTTGTGCTCGGGCAGCGGATGGCGCGCGGCGTAGTCGCGCGAGGCATAGAAGCCGACCCCGAGACGGGCGATCTTGCGGCCGACCAGGTTTTCGTCGCCGCTCTGGTAGACCCGCAGCACGATATCGGCCTCGCGCCGGCGCACGCTGACGGGAAACGGATGCGTCACCAGCTCGACCTCGATGTCGCGATGGGTCTGCAGGAAAGCTTCCATGTGCGGCATCAGCCAGTAGGCCGCGAGCGTCGGCCCGATCGACAGCTTGACCACGCCCCGCGCACGCGGACCTTTGGCCGAAACGGCAGCTTCCGCGCGCAGCGCCGCTGCCGCCATCACCTCGACATGCTCGCGAAAGCGCTGCCCCTGCGGTGTCAGCACGAGGCCATCGTTGGAGCGGGCGAACAGCTTGGTCCCGAGTTGCGCCTCGAGCGACGCCACCGCCCGCCCGACGGTGGGGTGGCTCGCCCGCAGCAGCCGGGCGGCTCCGAGAAAGCTGCCCGCTTCGGCGACGGCGGCGAACGTTCGGCAATGATCCCAGTCCATTCCGACACCTCGATGCTCAATCCTGCATGTTCAATTCTGGAGATAGAGCTGTACAAAATCGAACAGAGACGGGAGCGGGTCAAGCGCTAAAGTGCGCCGCAACAAGACTCGACAACCCCTCATAAAACCCTTGGAGGAACCATGTCGCTGCCCGCGTCGCTGAAAGGAACGCTGGAACTGCCGGTGATCGGCTCACCGCTGTTCATCGTGTCGGGGCCGGAGCTGGTGATTGCCCAGTGCAAGGCCGGCATCGTCGGTTCGTTTCCCGCCCTCAACGCGCGCCCCGTCGAGATGCTCGACCAGTGGCTGACCCGGATCGAGGACGAGCTCGCCGACTACAAGGCGAAACATCCGGGCAAGAAGGTCGCGCCCTATGCGGTGAACCAGATCTGCCACGCCTCCAACGACCGGCTGATGCAGGACATGGAGACCTGCGTCAAGCACAAGGTCCCGATCATCATCACCTCGCTGCGGCCGCCGTCCGAGATCGTCGAAGCCGCGCATTCCTACGGTGGCGTGGTGTTCCACGACGTCATCAACGTCAAGCACGCCCGCAAGGCTGCCGAGCAAGGCGTCGACGGCCTGATCCTGGTCTGCGCCGGCGCCGGCGGACATGCCGGGACGATTTCACCGTTCGCGCTGGTTCGCGAGGTCAAGCAGTGGTTCAAGGGCACCGTCCTGTTGTCCGGCGCGATCTCCGACGGCTGGGGCATCGCATCCGCCCTCGCGCTCGGCGCGGATCTCGCCTACATGGGCACCCGCTTTATCGCCACCGAAGAAGCCAACGCCGATCCCGCCTACAAAAAGGCGCTGACCGAGCACGCCGCCCACGACACCGTCTACACCAACCTGTTCACCGGCGTGCACGGCAATTACCTGGGACCCTCGATCGCCGCCGCCGGCCTCGATCCGAACAACCTGCCAGTGGCCGACAAGTCGAAAATGAACTTCGGCTCCGGCGGCAACATGAAGGTCAAAGCCTGGCGCGACATCTGGGGATCGGGCCAGGGTATCGGCCAGATCATCGACTCGCCGCCGGTGGCTGAACTGGTCGAGCGGCTGAAGGGCGAATTCGCTGAAGCCGGCAGCAGTTTCCTGCAGCGCAGCCAGCGTCTCGAAGCAGCCGAATAAAACAACAACAACACGGTTCTGAGGGGAGGACGACATGAGAGCAGCAGCGCTGCGCGCGATTGCGCTTGGCTTGATGGTGGCGTCTGCCGCCACCGCGACACGCGCCGACCCCGGCAAGGAGGAGATCCGCATCGGACAGACCCTGCCCTACAGCGGGCCTCTGTCCGGCTTCGGCGCCATCGGCCGCGCCCAGGAGGCCTATTTCGCCAAGATCAACGCCGAGGGTGGCATCAACGGCCGCAAGATCAGGCTGATCAGTCTCGACGACGCCTATTCGCCGCCCAAGACGGTGGAACAGACCCGCAAGCTGGTTGAGCAGGACGAAGTCTTGCTGATGTTCGGCTCGCTGGGAACCGCGACGAACAACGCCGTGCATCGTTATCTCAATGGCAAGAAGGTGCCGCAGCTGTTCGTGCTGAGCGGCGCCACCAAATGGGCCGACCCGAAAGGTTTCCCCTGGACCATGCCGGGCATGGCGACCTACGAATCCGAGGGCGTGGTCTATGCCAAGCACATCCTGCAGGCGCGACCGGATGCGAAGATCGCCATCCTGTCGCAGAACGACGACTTCGGGCGCGACTATGTGGCGGGCTTCAAGCGCGCGCTCGGCAGCAAGGCCGCGAGCATGATCGTCGCGGAGGCAAATTATGAATCGAGCGCGCCGACCATCAATTCGCAGATCGCAGCGTTGAAAGGCTCCGGCGCCAACATCGTGTTCGGCGTCGTGCTCGGTAAATTCACCTCGCAGCTGATCAAGGGCATGGCCGAAATCGGCTGGAAGCCCGACGCGGTCTATGTTCCGACCTCCGCATCGTCGATCACATTTTTGGAGCCGGCAGGCCTTGCCAACGCGGCCGGGCTGGTCACCTCCAGCTACCAGAAGGACATTTTCGACGAGCAGTGGGCCAACGACCCGGACGTGAAGGAATACTTCGCGTTCCTGAAGCAATATTTGCCCAGCGGGGACGAGCGCAACACCAACTATGCGACCGCGTACGTCAACGCGCGGCTGCTGGTGCATGTGCTGCGGGCCTGCGGTGACGATCTCAGCCGCGAGAATGTGCTGCGCCAGGCGACGTCGCTGCGCGCGGTGACCCTGCCCCTGCTGCTGCCGGATGTTGCGGTTACGACCGGCTCCGATGACTATCTGCCGTTCCAGCAATTGCGGCTGCGCCGCTTTGATGGAAAGAGCTGGACGGCGCTGAGCGGATTGCTCGATGATCGGTAAAGAGATGATGAGGTAACGCGACATGATCATCAGCGGCGACCGCCAGATCAGCTATCCCGCCATCCGCGAGCGCGTGGCGCGGGCCACCACCGGCCTGAAGGCCCTCGGCGTCAGCGGCGGCAAGCCGGTGGCCATGATGCTGCGCAACGATTTCGCGCTGTTCGAAGCCTCGGCTGCGGCCGCCGCACTGGGCTCGCCGATCGTGCCCATCAACTGGCACCTGAAGGCGGAGGAGGTCTCCTACATCATCGCCGACTGCGGCGCCGACGTCCTGGTGTGCCATGCCGATCTGCTGCCGCAGATCCGGCAGGGCCTGCCGAAACGGCTGCGGCTGCTGGTGGTCGAAACGCCACCGGAAATCGCGGCCGCCTATGGCGTGAGCCCGCCTGACACCCGCGTTCCCGAAGGCGCCACCGACTGGGATCACTGGCGCGACGGCCATGTGCCGTCGCAGGAACCGCCGCAACGCGCATCGGCGATGTTCTACACCTCCGGCACCACCGGACGGCCAAAGGGCGTGCGCCGGCAGCCGATGCGGCCCGAACAGGCGGCCGCGGTCGAGCGCGTCGGCGGACTCACTTATGGCGTCAAGCCGAACGAAGACCAGATCATCCTGATGAACGGGCCGATGTATCACTCGGCGCCGAGTTCCTACGGCATGCTGGCGTTCCGTCACGGTTGCACCATCGTGCTCGAACCGCGTTTCGATCCGGAAGACATGCTGCAGCTGATCCAGCGCCACAAAATCACCCACATGCACATGGTGCCGACCATGTTCGTGCGGCTGCTGCGGCTGCCGGACGAGGTAAAGGCGCGCTACGACCTGTCGTCGCTGCGCTTCATCATTCATGGCGCGGCCTCCTGCCCGATCCCGGTCAAGCAGGCGATGATCAAATGGTGGGGGCCGGTGATCAACGAGTATCTGGGATCGACCGAAACCGGCATCCCGATCTGGCACTCCTCGGAGGAAGCGCTGGCGAAACCCGGCACGGTCGGCCGTGTCGTCGAAGGCGGCATTGTCAAGATCTTCCGCCCCGATGGGACGCCCTGCGACGTCGGTGAGCCCGGCGAGATTTTCATGCGGCAGACGGCGATTTCCGATTTCGACTATCACGGCAAGACCGGCGCGCGCGCCGAGGCCGGCCGCGAGGACCTGATCAGCGTTGGCGATGTCGGCTACCTCGACGCCGAGGGATATCTGTTCCTGTGCGACCGCAAGAGCGACATGGTGATATCGGGCGGCGTCAACATCTACCCCGCCGAGATCGAAAACACCCTGATCGGCATGGACGGTGTGCGCGACTGCGCCGTGTTCGGCATTCCCGACGACGAATTCGGCGAGAAACTCTGCGCCTATATCGAGCCGGATAATGAAGCCGTGCTGACGCCGGCGGCGGTGCAGGATTATCTGAAGCGGCGACTCGCCAACTTCAAGGTGCCCCGGGAGATCGAATTCATCGATGCGCTGCCGCGCGAGGAGAGCGGCAAGATCTTCAAACGCAAGCTGCGCGCGCCGTATTGGGAAGCGCGCGACAAGGCGAGCTAGACGGTCCACTCCCCCATCCGCCTTCGCGAGCGTTGCGAGCAGCGCTGTGGCCAAAGTCGCCACTGCGGCGAGCACTTGGCTCAGCATGGCTGGCTGATGTGCGCTCTAAACGCGAGGTGCTTCAAAGACCTCCAGGTTTACATCCAGCACTAATAGGATACTCTATATCCTTAATAGATGCGGATTGCGCCGTTCTCGGAACAAATCGATGATTCTGAAAAGCCAAGTTGAATGGGCGCTGCATTGCTGTGCGATCCTCGCCGGCCTGCCCGAGGGGCGCTATCTGTCGACCAAGGCGCTGGCGGAATTGCACGGGCTTCCAAAGGAATATCTTTCCAAGGCGCTGCAGAGCCTGTCTCAAGCGGGCCTTGTCCATACGACGCTTGGCCCATCCGGCGGATACCGTCTCGCGAAGCCGCCTGCGAAATTGCCTCTTTTGGACATCGTAGAGGCCGTGGAAGGCAAGTCACGCACCTTTGTCTGCAACAACATCCGCGAAAACAATCCCTGTTTGCCCAAGAACCATCGCAACCGCCGCGCGTGTGCGGTCGCACGCATCATGTGGGAGGCCGACGAAGCCTGGCGCCAGAAACTGCGCAGCGTCACCCTGCAGGACCTCACCGAGATCCTTGCAGAGGAAACGGCTCCGGCGGTCTGGAAGGACACTTTCGAATGGGTGTTAGGCCGGGCGGGTTGAACGCGCATTGATCCCCCCGGCGGCATATTCGCCGCTGATCACAGCCAGGCTGAAAACAAGGCTCTCGGCCGGAGCGGCCAGTGAAAGACCACTTGCCTTGCATTGGCTATAAACGAGACCGATGATTTCGTTGCGAGCCGCTGTCCAGCCGGCGGGACTCTCGACGCGGAACTGCAGCTCGACTTCGATGGCAGCTGCATCGATCGTCTTCAAGGCGACGACTGGCTGTGGGTCTTTGACGATCCGCGTGCTGCTGTCCAGGACGGACCGCATGACCTGCTCGACGATATCAGGCGTTGTGGTCACAATGCGTACGGTCAACGTGATCTGGTGAGTCTCGTCGGGACGACTCAGATTGGTTACCCCCTGCTTTGCCAGAATGCTGTTCGGCACCACAACGACATTATACCCTCCGGTGAGCAGGTTGGTGGAGCGCCAGTTGGTTTCGACCACGCGGCCTTCCGTGCCGTCCTTGAGTTGGATCCAGTCGCCGATCGCATGGGCCCTGCCGAGGGTCAGCGCGATGCCCGAAAAGACATCACCAAGGGTATTTTGCAACGCGAGGCCGAAAATGATGGCGACGATGCCTGAGGTCGCAACCAGCGTGCCGACCGGTACGCCGAAAACGAAGCCTATGATCGACAGCGTCACACCGAGATAGATGACGCCGACGGCCATATCCTGGATGAGGTGCGCTTCCCGTGGCCGGCGGTTGAGCCTGATATAGATGTGAACCAATCCGATGATTGCCCAAGCGAGATGGGTCCACCACAGGATCCTGGCCGATTTGGAGAGCAACGCGCCGAAACCCTGCATGTGGGTGTCATCGACGTGGTGCGGAGAAATGCCGCCCAGGTAAAGCACGAGGCTCATGCCGATAAAGAACAGGATCTGGACGATCAGTCGGCTTGTTGGACGGTTGTTGCCCTGAGCATGCCAGACGACGATACCGGCGAGTCCCAGAATGTTGGTCAGAACAAACGGCATCAAATGGTCTTCACCCAACATAACAGGAACTCTCCAAGACGGGCCAAAGGTTGCGCAAGTGTTTGAAGTCACGCTGCCGCATGCGGTGCGGCAGGAGGCGCTTTGGTCGAGCGCAATGTCGTTTCCACGGAATCCGGTGCAGACGACGAAGCCAACAGCCGGTCTTCCCGCATGGCCGCAACGAGAAGGTCGAGGACTGTTCTGACGCGAAGCGGCACGTTGTGCCGTGAGGGATAGACCAGGGTGATCGGCAGACGGGCCGGCGGGAAATCGGGCAACAAATTGATCAATCGGCCAGCCTCGATGTCCGGTACGGCGAGGATGTGGGAGAGGATTGCGATGCCGGCGCCCGCAAGCGTGGCGCGGTGGACGGCGACGGCACTGTTGACGACAAGACGTGGCGCGATCCGCACGGCAACTTCGTCTGTCCCGTTCGAAAACAGCCAGGAACGGCTGTCACCGTGGAGACTGGAGCAGATGCAATCATGGCGGCTGATATCCTCGAACGTGCGCGGAGGACCGCGCTTTTCGAGGTAGTTCGGCGCGGCAACGAGAAATGCCGCCGTCCAACCGATCCTGCGACATACCAGATCGTTATCGGCGACGGCCCCGAGGCGCACTTCGATATCGATGCCTTCTCCAACCAGATCGGACGGCTCTTCGCGAAACAGCACTTCGATCGAGAGCTTCGGATGGCGGTTGAGGAGTGCTGCAAGTCGGTCGCTGATATGGAGCCCCAGCGGCGCAGGTAAGGATAGCCGAACCTTGCCTGAGACTCCTCCCGAGCTGGCGGATTCGCCGAGCGCCTCCACCGCCTCGATAACCCTGAGAGCCATCGGGATCACCTGCTTGCCTTCGGCCGTCAACGTCAATGCGGTGGTCGAGCGATGCAGAAGGCGCATATTGAGATGCGCCTCCAGCGCGGAAACCTGCCGAGAAACCGCAGGCTGCGTCAGATTGAGATCGAAAGCGGCGGCAGAAAACGAACCGGCATCGGCAACTCTCAAAAAGCTCCGCAGTGCGCAAACGATGTCCATCGCCATCCCCTTTATTTTCGACATAAGCCTTATGCCTGCTGCTTTGGTCAGAAGGGCTTTACATAATTAAGGATACTACATATCCATAAGGATATTCAACATCCTTAATATGAGGAAGGCTAACGATGATGTCATCGTCATCGGTCGAGCCGACCTGATCGCTCCCAAAACCGCAGTCAGCAGGAGACAGCCATGAGCTTAGACAAAACCTCGCACCCCGGTGGACCGGGCCCCGACGAGCTGGTTCCGTCGCGCTACGTGCAGCGGGTCGGAGAGATCGATGTCATGGTGGTCAGCGATGGGGTGATCTCGATCTCCGCGGAGGCGATGGCCACCAACGCCGACCCGGCCGTTCGCTCCGCCTGGCTGCACGAGAGGCTGCAGCCGGAGGTAATGGATTGGGCGCTGAACGAGGTCGTCGTTCGCAGCGGCGGCCGCACCATCCTCATCGACTCCGGACTGGGAATGGAGGCCCCGAACTTCCCGAAAACCGGGCGGTGGTCCTCGCGCCTGCAGGCCGCCGGCATCGATCTCGCTGAAGTGACCGACGTGGTGCTCACCCACATGCACTTCGACCACGTCGGCGGGCTGCTGGTCGACGGGGTGCAGGATCAGCTGCGTCCGGACGTCCGGATCCACGCGTCGGCCGCCGAGGCCGAGTTCTGGCAGGCGCCCGATTTCTCCCGCACCGCCATGCCGGGGCCGATGACGGAGATGATCCGGTCGGCCGCCCGACGGTTCCTGGCCCAGTACGGTAGCAAGCTGCAGACGTTCGAAGCGGACGCCGAGGTGGCGCCGGGCGTGGTCGTCACGCGCACGGGCGGCCACACCCCCGGGCATAGCATCGTCCGCCTGGCATCCGGCGGCGAGCGCCTGACGTTCGTCGGCGACGCCGTGCTCCCGCACGGCTTCGATCACCTCGAGTGGCATAACGGCTTCGAGCACGACCCCGAGGAGGCTGTCCGCGTCCGTGCCCGTCTGTTGCGGGAGTTGGCGGCGACCGGCGAGCCGCTGCTGGGCACTCACCTGCCGTTCCCGTCCGTCTGCCGGGTGGCGGCCGTTGGCAACGGTTATCGTTGGGTCCCCGCCTTGTGGAATTACTGACCGCCTGTTAGCGCCGAACCATGGCGCGCCGCCTTCAAGGCCGTGTCTGGCTCGGCTGACAAACTCCAAGGCTTCGATAAGGCCTCGAGCTCGACAGCTTCGAGAGGCCGGTCTCTCAACGAAGCCCTTCACCCAAACATCCCATCGAGCAACGTGCGCCGCAACGGCAGGCGCGAACGGAGACATCACATGAAAATCGTCATCATCGGAGGAACCGGCCTGATCGGTTCCAAAACCGCCGAACGCCTGCGCAAACACGGCCATGACGTGATTGCCGCCTCTCCCAACACCGGCGTCAATACCATCACCGGCGAAGGCATCGCAGAAGCGCTCAAGGGAGCCGAGGTGGTCATCGACCTCGCAAATTCACCCTCCTTCGAGGACAAGGCCGTGCTCGAATTCTTCCAGGTTTCGGGCCGAAACCTGCTTGCCGCGGAAAAGGCCGCCGGCATCAGACATCATGTCGCGCTGTCCATCATCGGGACGGACCAGTTGCCGGAAAGCGGCTATCTGCGCGCCAAGGTCGCGCAGGAAAAGATCATCAGGGACTCCGGCACCCCCTATACCATCGTGCGGTCCACGCAGTTCTTTGAATTCCTCGGTGGCATCGCCCAGGGGGGCACGGTCGGCGATACGGCGCGCCTGTCGACGGGCTATCTTCAGCCAATCGCCTCCGATGACGTCGCGGACTTCGTGACGGACGCAGCCCTTGCCGCGCCGGTCAACGGCACCATCGATATTTCCGGTCCCGAGCGCGCGCGGCTCTGCGATTTCGTCGCCCGTTACCTCAAGGCGATCGGCGATACGCGCACCGTGATAGCCGACCCGGAGGCGCGGTATTTCGGGACCAAGCTGCAAGACGGTTCACTCGTCTCCGACAACGATCCTCGCATTGGCCGCGTTGGCTTCGATCAATGGTTCGCCACAACGCCCCGGAAATGACCCGCTTGCGCCTGTCGTCGTGCGACGGTGCGGCGTCCACCTCATGAAAGGAAAATCGACATGATCAAGTCACTTGTTGTCGCTGCAGCCCTGGCGCTTCTGTCAGGGTCAGCTTTTGCACACGACACACCTGGCGGCGGCAAAGGCGGGAAAGTTACGCTGGTCTACGACCATGAACTGCCGAACGTGCCAGGCAAGAGCATGAAGGGAGTTCTCGTGGAATATGCTCCTGGCGGCTTCTCGGAGGGCCACACCCATCCTCAGTCCGCCTTCATCTACGCGACCGTTTTGGAAGGCGAGATCCGCAGCCAGGTCAACGACGGCCCCGTCACGATCTACAAGGCCGGTGAAAGCTTTTCGGAAATGCCCGGCGACCGCCATGGCGTGAGCGAAAATGCCAGCAAGGCGAAACCGGCAAAGCTGCTCGCTGTCTTCGTGGTCGATACCGCCCAGCGTGAACTGACGTTTCCAATCAAGAAATAGCTGTGCCTCTGCATTCCCCGCGTCCCCCAATGGCGCGAGGACATGCGGCCCGGCAGTCGCCCCTCTGACTGCGCTCGGGCATGCACGACGGCCGGCCTCCCCCCAGAGGCCGGCCGTTCCGTTCGGATATCAGCCGGCGCGCTGCAGGAATCGATGTGCGCCCCCTGAAAATCGCATATCGCGCAACAGCGCGAAGCCATTACACAGAGACTGCTATCCGATCATTTGCAGTCCGGCAGAGGCGATGCGGTTTCTCCGATCCGACAAGACGATCATTCGTGTCCTGATCGTACTTGCCATTGCCCAGGTCGTCGGCTGGGGAACGATTTCCCTTCCTGCCGTCATTGGCCGCCAAGTCGCTGCCGATCTTCAGATGACCATCACAGCGGTCTTCGCCGGCAACTCGGTGCTGTACGTGGTGATGGGACTGTGGGCTCCGCCGCTGGCGAAGGTCTTCATCAACCTCGGCGCCCGCCGCGTGATGATCGTCGGTGCCAGCCTCGCCGCACCCGGGTTCGCGCTGCTGGCCGTCGCCCAAGGACCAGTCCAATACTTCGCCGCATGGGCCATTCTCGGCACCGCCGGCAGCGCGACACTAACGACGGCGGCCTACATCATGCTCAACGAGATCGCCGGGCGGAACGCCAGGAGCGCCATCGGCGCTCTGATGCTGGTGACGGGATTGTCCAGCAGCATCTTCTGGCCGACCACCGCATTCCTGTCCGACGCCATCGGCTGGCGGACGACCTGCCTGATCTATGCCGCGGTCATGATCGTGGTGTGCGTCCCGCTCTATGCCTTCGGATTGCCGCACCGGGCAGAGCGGCAGGAACTGACGGAATCTTCACCCGCGCCGACCGCGGCGACAGCGCCGCGGGTGCACAAGACAACATTCTATCTGGTCACGTCGGCGATCGCGCTGAACGCTTTCGTCACCTTCGGCTTCAGCGCCGTGCTGATCGAACTTTTGAAAGCCCAGGGGCTTCCACCGACCCAGGCGATTGCCTTCGGCTCGGCCTTAGGCGTGATCCAGATCAGCGCGCGCGGGATCGATTTTCTCGGCGGCGCCCGATGGGACGGGATCACGACCGGGTTTGTCGCGGGAATCGCGCTGACAAGCGCGATGCTGCTGCTGTTGGCCAGCGGCGGCACCTACTGGTCGATCGCGGCCTTTATCGTGCTCTATGGCCTGGGCAGCGGCGCCTTCACCGTGGCCCGCGCCACCATCCCGCTGGTGTTCTATGACAAGGCCGATTATGCGAAGGCGGCCTCGCAGATCGCGCTGCCGCTCAATGCGATGTCCGCCTTGTCGCCGCCGGTGCTGGTGGGGCTGCTCACCCATGTCGGCAGCCACGCGGTTCTCGGCCTCGCCGCGCTCTGTTCATGCGTCGTCATGCTGATCCTGCATCTGCTCAGCCGGCGGCGCCCGGCACTCGATGCGGTCGCGTCGAGCTGACGATCGATCACGCTGCGCGCTATCCTCGCAGCGTGAGATCAGAAATCAGTTCGCCTTGCCCGCCATATAGGCCGGCAGCCAGCTTTCGAACGCCGCATTCAGCGTCTTCACCGCGACCTCGCCTTCGCCGGCGATGATCAGCTTGTCGCCGCCGGTGGTGCCGATCTGCACATAAGGCACTTCCACCGCCTTGAGCTTGGTCAGCACGCCGAGCAGATCGGCCTGCGGCACGGTGACGACGTAGCGTGCCTGGTCCTCGCCATACCACCAGGCATGCGGCACGATGGCCTGCGGCGTCGCGTCGAGTGTGGCGCCGATGCCGCCAGCGATCGCCATTTCCGCCAGCGCCACCAAAAGACCGCCGTCGGAGAGGTCATGCACCGCGGTGGCGGTGCCCGCATGGATCATGCCGCGCACCACGTCGCCGTTTCGCTTCTCGATGGCGAGATCGACCGGCGGCGGAGCGCCCTCTTCGCGGCCGCAGATGTCGCGCAGATACACCGACTGTCCGAGCCAGCCATGGGTCTCGCCGATCAGCAGGATGGCTTCGTCCGCCTGCTTGAACGCCAGCGTTGCCGATTTCTTGAAATCATCAAGCAAGCCGACGCCGCCGATGGACGGGGTCGGCAGGATGCCGCGACCGTTGGTTTCGTTATAGAGCGAGACGTTGCCGGACACGACCGGGAAATCCAGCGCGGTGCAGGCGGCCGAGATGCCGCGCAAACAATGCACGAACTGGCCCATGATCTCGGGCCGCTCGGGGTTGCCGAAGTTCAGGTTGTCGGTGATGGCCAGCGGACGGCCACCGACGGCGGTGATGTTGCGCCAGGCTTCGGCCACCGCCTGCTTGCCGCCTTCGAACGGATCGGCCTCGCAATAGCGCGGCGTCACGTCCACGGTCAGCGCCAGGCCCTTCGGGCCGTCTTCGACACGCACCACCGCGGCATCGCCGCCGGGGCGCTGCAGGGTGTTGCCGAGGATGACGTGATCGTACTGCTCCCACACCCAGCGGCGGGAACACAGCTCCGGCGTCGCCAGCAGCTTTTCCAGCGCGGCGACGGTCTGTAACGGTGCCGCGATATCGCGGGCATGGACGCACGGCAGCTTCGGGCTTTCGACATAGGGCCGATCATAGAGCGGCGCCTCGTCGCCGAGTTCCTTGATCGGCAGGTCGGCCATCACGTGACCGCCATGCTTGACCACGAAACGCTTGGTCGGCGTGGTGTAGCCGACCACGGCGAAATCGAGACCCCACTTGCGGAAGATAGCTTCGGCTTCTTGCTCTTTCTCGGGCTTGAGCACCATGAGCATGCGCTCCTGGCTTTCCGAGAGCATCATCTCATAGGCGCTCATGCCGGTCTCGCGGGTGGGCACCGCATCGAGATTGAGGTCGACGCCGAGGTCGCCCTTGGCGCCCATCTCGACCGCGGAGCACGTGAGGCCCGCCGCGCCCATGTCCTGGATCGCGATCACGCAATCCTTGGCCATGATCTCGAGGCAGGCTTCCAGCAGCAGCTTCTCGGCAAAGGGATCGCCGACCTGCACGGTCGGGCGCTTCTCGTCGGAAGCGTCGTCGAATTCGGCCGACGCCATGGTGGCGCCATGGATGCCGTCGCGGCCGGTCTTGGAGCCGAGATAGACGATCGGCATGCTCACGCCGGAGGCGGCCGCCAGGAAGATCTTGTCGGCGTCGGCGAGGCCCACCGCCATGGCGTTGACCAGGATGTTGCCGTCATAGCGGGTGTGGAAACGCACCTGCCCGCCCACGGTCGGCACACCGAACGAATTGCCGTAGCCGCCGACACCGGCGACCACGCCCGACACCAGATGGCGGGTCTTGGGATGCGACGGGTCTCCAAAAGACAGCGCATTGAGGCAGGCGATCGGACGCGCGCCCATGGTGAAGACGTCACGCAGGATGCCGCCGACGCCGGTGGTCGCGCCCTGGTATGGCTCGATATAGCTGGGGTGGTTGTGGCTCTCCATCTTGAAAACCACCGCCTGGTTGTCCCCGATGTCGATCACGCCGGCATTCTCGCCCGGCCCCTGCAGCACCCACGGCGCCTTGGTCGGCAGCCCGCGCAGGTGCTTGCGCGAGGACTTGTAGGAGCAGTGCTCGTTCCACATCGCCGAAAAAATGCCGAGTTCCGTGAAGCTCGGCTCGCGCCCGATCAGCTTCAGAATCCGCTCATATTCGTCCGGCTTCAGGCCATGGCTGGCGACGAGATCCGGGGTGATTTTCGGTTCGTTGGACGACATGGGGCTCGCGCGGGGCTCAGAGGATTTCGGGATATATGCCAACTGACAGCATATGCCGGTTGGCAGGTATTTGGCCCTGTTTACGGGCATCGGAAGGGCCGGAAAAGGCCTTTCTGCCCCTCTTCTTCAACAACCCGGCCAAAGCTGGGGATCGCCCCGAAACGGGCCATTTGCACCGGCCCGGCCAGTCGGATTATGTCCTCCGGCAATGCAGCAATCGACTGTTTGAGGAGACGCCGTGAACCTTGTCTCGCCGATCCCGCCGGACCACCGCAACACCTTTACCGCCACCGAGGGCGAATTCGCCGGCTGGACCACCTGGACCCGCGACACCTTCGAATCGCACAACGGTCCGTTCTGGCACCGGCTGGAGGAGGACGGCCGGATCCGCTGCGCCTTCCGGGTCGAGAAAAAGCACCTGAATGGGCAACAGAACGTCCATGGCGGCTGCTTCATGACCTTCGCCGACTACTGCCTGTTCGCCTTCGCGCGGCGCGAGCTGCAGGGCTCGGGCGTGACGGTCGCCTTCAACGCCGAATTCCTCGATGCGGCCAAGGAAGGCGAACTGGTCGAAGCCAATGGCGAAGTCACCCGCGCCGGCGGCTCGCTGATCTTTTTGCGCGGCCTGCTGACCAGTGACGGCCGGCCGCTGCTAAGCTTTTCGGGGACGATCAAGCGGGTGAAGAAACGGACGTAAGACCAAGTAGCCCAGACGAGCTACTTCTCCTGCAACAGCACGCGGAATTTCGCCACGTCGCGCGTCACCACCTGCTGCAGCCCCTCAGGCGTCTGCTCGGCCTCGTCGGGCGCGACCGACGAGAGGTCTTTCAAGCGCTTTTGCACCGCTTCGCCGGCAACCGCCTTGCGGGCCGCGGCATTTATTTTGGCGATGATCGCGGGCGGCGTGCCCTTGGGCGCGAACAGCCCGTTCCAGCCCTGCGCTTCGAACTCGGGAATGCCGGCCTCCGCCGATGTCGGCACATCCGGCAGCGTCGATAGCCGTTTGGTCGAGCCGATCACGAGGCCCTTCACCAGTTTGTCCTGGATCGCCTGCGAGACCGAGGTCGCGGCGTCGCAGACGCCATCGATCTGGCCGCCGATCAGGTCGGTCAGCGCCGGGCCTGCGCCACGATAGCCAACCAGCGCCACGTCGACACCGGCCGCCTGCACGAACGCCTTGCAGATCAGGTAATTCGAGGAGCCGACACCGGCGTGGCCGAGATTGATCTTGCCCGGATTCTTCTTCGCGTAGGCGATGAATTCCTGCACGTTGTTCGCCGGAAATTCCTTCTTCAGCGCCACGACGCCGAAGGTCTTGGCGACCATGGCGATCGGCACGAAGGACTCCGGCGTGAACGACAGTTTCGGGTAAATCGTGTAGGTCGCGGCGTTGGTGCCGGCGTTGCCGATCACGATGGTATAGCCGTCCGGCTCGGCGCGGGCCGCGCGCGCCAGCGCAATCGAGCCTCCGGCGCCGCCGACATTTTCGTTGACGATGGTCTGCCCCAGCGGTGCGCCCATCTGCTCGGCCACCGCGCGCGCGATCACGTCGGACGAGCCGCCCGCAGCGAACGGCACGATCATGGTGACCGGGCGGCTGGGATAATTGCTGTCCTGTGCGGCGGCCGGCGCAGTGTTGCCGAAAGCAAAAACGCCGACGGCAGCAAGCAGAACGGCGGCACGCGCAGCCGTTCGCACGCGGCCAATCATGCAGCGCGCTCCAGATGCGCTGTCAGCCCTGCGAACAAGCCGCGGCCGTCGGTGTTGCCCATGATGTCTTCGACGTGGTTTTCCGGATGCGGCATCATGCCGAGCACGTTGCCCTGCTCGCTGACAATGCCGGCGATCGAGGCCGCCGCGCCATTGATGTTGTGCAGGTCGCCGACGTCGCCGGTCGCCGAGCAATAACGATAGAGCACCCGCCCCTCGCCCTCGAGCCGCTTCAGCGTCTCTTCATCGGCGGCGTAGTTGCCCTCGCCGTGTGCCACCGGCACGCGGATCACCTGCCCCGCATTGTAGCCGCGGGTGAACGGCGTGTCAGAACGCTCGACGCGCAGATGCACATCCTTGCAGATGAACTTCAGCCGCGCATTGCGCATGAGAACACCCGGCAAGAGGCCGGACTCGCAGAGGATCTGGAAACCGTTGCAGACGCCGAGCACGAGGCCGCCCTTCGCGGCATAGGCCCGCACTGCGTCCATGATCGGTGCGCGCGCAGCGATGGCGCCGCAACGCAGGTAATCGCCGTAGGAGAAGCCGCCCGGCACGACCACGAGGTCAGTGCCGGTGGGCAGCGCCGTCTCGGCGTGCCAGACCATCGCGGGCTCATGGCCCGAGATCAGCTTGAGCGCCCGCGCCATGTCGCGTTCGCGATTGATGCCGGGGAAGACGAGAACTGCAGATTTCATGGTGTGTGCGTATCGCCCAGTTCGAGACGGTTCTCTATCCGCTCCAGACGCGCTTCGTGACGGACCAATGTTTGATAAACATTGCCGACGTCCTGTTGTACGGCCACGAGATGGCCGCGCATAGCCTGCAGCTCATTCTTGATTTCATCGGTCTTGTGATCGACGCGATTGAGACGCTCCTGGATTTGCTTGAGCATCTCGCACATCAATTCGTTGGTGACGACGGCCATGATCGGGCCCCCTCCTCAACCCACCACCTCGACCCGGTAATTCTCGATCACCGTATTGGCCAAGAGCTTGTCGGCGGCGTCCTTCAACGCCGCCTCCGCCTTCGCCTTGTCGCCGCCGGCGAGCTCGATGTCGAACACCTTGCCCTGGCGGACGCTGGCGACGCCATCGATGCCGAGCGATTTCAGTGCTCCCTCGATAGCCTTGCCCTGCGGGTCCAGAATGCCGTTCTTCAGCGTGACTGTGACACGTGCCTTCATCGCGCTCAGCCCTTCACCAGCACCGGGCCGGCGCCGGCCGGACGCTCATTCTCGCCCAGGATGCCGAGCCGCTTGGCGACTTCGGTGTAGGCTTCGAGTACGCCACCGAGATCGCGGCGGAAACGGTCCTTGTCGAGCTTTTCGTTCGACTTGATGTCCCACAGACGGCAGGAGTCCGGGGAGATCTCGTCGGCGACGATGATGCGCATCATCTCGTTTTCGAAGAGACGGCCGCACTCCATCTTGAAATCGACCAGGCGGATGCCGATGCCGAGAAACAGTCCGGTCAGGAAATCATTGACCCGGATGGCCAGCGCCATGATGTCGTCGATCTCCTGGGGCGTGGCCCAGCCGAACGCGGTGATGTGCTCTTCCGAGACCATCGGGTCGTTGAGCTGGTCGTTCTTGTAGTAGAATTCGATGATCGAGCGGGGCAGCTGGGTGCCCTCCTCGATGCCGAGGCGCTGCGACAGCGAGCCGGCGGCGACATTGCGCACCACCACCTCGAGCGGCACGATCTCGACCTCGCGAATGAGCTGCTCGCGCATGTTGAGACGGCGGATGAAGTGGGTCGGCACCCCGATGTCATTCAGATGCTGGAAAAGAAACTCCGAAATCCGGTTGTTGAGGACGCCCTTGCCCTCGATCACCTGGTGTTTCTTGGCATTGAATGCGGTGGCGTCGTCCTTGAAGTGCTGAATCAGGGTGCCGGGTTCCGGTCCTTCATAGAGGACCTTGGCCTTGCCTTCGTAGATGCGACGCCGACGGCTCATTGGGATGTACCGTGTGTTGTTGAAGTCCATGGATGGGATAGGCTCCGTTTGAAACATGACCCACGGCGGAGCTGCCGCGAGAACCGGAACTCGGGAAACAGAACGAGAACTGGACCTGTTGGCAACCTAGCTGATTGGCCCCCCCGATACAATCGACGGAGACCATTTTGAGGCAGTTTTACCGCCCTTCCTGCGACCGATTGCCTGCTGTCTCGGCCACGTGCATCTGGTTAAGGAAACTGGCAAAATCGGCCAGAAACCGACTCTCTTCTCATACCAGCCAACAGGATCGATATCATGACGACTTTCGACGACCGCAAGGACGCCTTTGAGAAGAAGTTCGCTCATGACGCGGACCTGAAGTTCAAGGCGGAATCCCGCCGAAACCGGCTTCTGGGCCTCTGGGCCGCCGAAAAGCTCGGCAAAACCGGCGATGAGGCCACAGCCTACGCCAAGGAAGTGGTCGCAGCCGACTTCGAGGAAGCCGGCGACGAGGACGTGGTGCGCAAGGTTGCCAAGGATCTGGCCGGCAAAGGCGTCACCGACCAGGCGATTCGCGAGAAGATGCTGGAGTTGCTCGCCGTCGCCGTGGAGCAGATCAAGGCCGGCTGACCCCGTCCGGCCAACTCCCGGCCCCTTTGATTGGCTCCCCGCAGCCCGCCCGCGATCAACTCCGCGTGCGGGCCGCTTTTTCAACGTCCCTGAGGACGCGAACCGTGTTCCGCCCGGCCAGCTTGGCGAGGGCATCCTCGCCCCAGCCGCGCAGGGTCAGTTCCGCAAACAGAAACGGAAACGTGCTGGCATCTTCCAGCCCGGGCGGCGTCGGGCCGCCGTAGAAATCCGAACCGATGCCGATGTGGTCGATGCCGACGATGTTGGTCATGTATTCGATGTGGTCGGCCAGCACGGAGGCCCCATCCCGCTCCCAGCCACTCCGCGAGAGCGTGTCAGCCGCGATGCCCTCGCCCTGCGAGAGATCGTGGCGCGACTTACCGAACTGGTCCTGATACGGCCGCACCGCCTGCAGGGTCTGCTGCCGCATGAAGATCGGCACGAACGTTGCCATCACGATACCGCCATTGGCGGGCAAGCGCTTCAGCAGATCGTCGGGCGCATTGCGTGGGTGATCGCACAGCGCAAATGCATTCGAATGCGTCAACGCCATCGGTGCCGTCGACACGTCAAGCACGTCATGCGCCGATTTCGGTGAGGCGTGGCTGCAATCGATCAGCACCCCGAGCCGATTGAGCTCGGCGATCACTGAACGTCCGAAATCCGTCAGTCCGTCATGGCGGGGCGCGTCGGTGGCGCTGTCGATCCAGTCCAGTGTCTCGTTGTGGCAGAGCGTCATGATGCGCATGCCCAGGGCATGCCACATGCGCAGCGGCGCCAGACTGCCCTCAAGACCCACACCGCCTTCGACCGACATGATGGAGCCGATCTTGCCGCGGCGGCGCGCGACCGCCAGATCCGCGACGCGACGCACCGGATGAAACACATCGGCATGCAGCTCTTCGATCCGGCGAATGACATCGATCTGCTCCAGCGTCACGGTCGCCGGATGCGGGATCGCGGTCGGCAGATACGCGGCCAGCACCTGCGCGCCGACGCCACCCTTGCGCAGCTTCGGAATGTCGGTGTCCGCATCGTTGTGCGCCTTGTCGAGGCGGAATTTGGCAACATCGCCACGCGCGATCTTGTCGTTACGGATCACCCACGGCAGGTCGTTGTGGCCGTCGATCAGCAGATGACGCTTGAGAAACTCGCGCGCACGAAGCGTGGCGGTGCGGCGGCTGATGGCTTTGGGCATGGCGAATCCTTGGATCGTCTCCCGAGATTGCCATCCATGGCGTCTCGCCGCCACCAGCCCGACGACGCTGCTGACAGAAACTGTCGCGATCACCGGCTATGGGGTTTCCATCAACCCAGGAAGCCCGCTATGCCCAAGTTCAACTTCGTGATGCTCTATGTGACCGATCCACTGGCCAGCGCCGAATTCTACAGCAAGCTCCTGGGCCGGCCGCCGGTGGAGGCATCCGCCACCTTCGCCATGCTGAACCTCCATGACGACGTCATGCTCGGGCTGTGGCTGCGGAAAGATGTGCAACCGCGCCCCGTCGCTTCGCCGGGCGGCAGCGAGATCGCGTTCGTCGTGGCGGACGCGGACGCAGTCCGCGCCACCCACCGCAAATGGACAGAACAGCGACTGGGGATCGTCCAGCCGCCGACCGAGATGGATTTCGGCCACACCTTCGTGGCGCTCGATCCGGACGGCAACCGCATCAGGGTGTACGCGCCCCATACGGCGACAGCAGCGCCACGCGAAGCTTCAGCGCTCGAGAAAGTCTAGCTGCGGCTTGTTCGGAATGTCCCGGACAGACAGCGCGTCGCCGACGAACAGCACCTTTTCGTCGGCGGCGCGGTAGCGCGGCCACACGGGCAGCCCGTTGGCATTGGGATTCCCGGTGGCCGCGAAATTCACCCAGTATAACGACAGCTGCCGGGACAGCTTGCGATCGTCATCCGACCAGTCGCGAGTTTTGCCGAGCGCGTTCAACACATCGAGATTGCCGAAGGCGTAGGCCATTTCCGCGCCGTGATAGGCGCCGAAGCTGACCGCATCCGCCTGCTGCTGGAAGCCGATCCCCTTCACGAACGGCTGCGGCCGCGCGAAGTGATACATGAATACCGGCGCTGCGCCGGATTGCGCCTTCGCCCACGCCCGCACCGGCCCCGCGAACACGCGGTCACGGAACAACTGATAGCTCGAGGTCGCCGCCTCGGTGTCGTCTGTGGCCGGATACAGCGCGAGCAGTTCGCCTGCCCTCTCGCCATAAGTCTTCACCGCATCGTTGCGGAAATCCTCCGCCCTGCGCACCACCGGATAGACGGTCGCCTCGTTCGCATTGGCGCCAACCAGGATCGGAATCGCCATCTGGGCACCGGACTTGAAGATCTCGCTGGGCTGACGCGGCAGGAATACGCCATCGATGATCGGCCGCGACGTGTTGCCGGTCGTGACAATCACATCACCGCCAAGGTTTCGCATGTCGGTGATCGAGGGAGCCTTGAGTTTTTCAGCCAGCGCGACACCGGCGGTCTCGGCCGCCGCGCGGTCCAGCATGCGCTCGCCGGTGCCGAAGGCGCCGCTTTCCCCGATGGCCTTCTGGAACAGGCCCTTGGCCTTCGGCGACGCCATCAGCAACGAGATCGCCGCGGCGCCGGCGGACTGGCCGTACAGCGTTACATTCTGCGGATCGCCGCCGAACCGGGCGACGTTGGCCTTCACCCATTGCAGCGCCGCGACCATGTCCTTCAGGCCATAGTTGCCGGACGTGCCATCGGGCGATTCCTTCGCAAGCTCCGGATGGCTGAGAAAGCCCAGGGTGCCGACACGGTAATTGAACGACACGACGACCACGCCCTTGCGCGCCAGTCCGTCACCGGAATAAAGCGGCAACGACGCCGAGCCGATGGTCCAGCCGCCGCCATAGATGAAGACCATGACCGGTTTCTTCGGCTCGCCCGCGCGCGGCGCCCAGATGTTCAGATAGAGGCAGTCCTCACTGCTCGCTTCCTCACCGAGATAGAAGACCGAGTTCTTCGGTCGCAGCGACTGCAGGCACATCGGCGAAAACCGATCGGCGATCCTGGTGCCGCTCCAGGGCACGGCCGGCTGCGGATCCCGCCATCGAAGATTGCGCACCGGAGGCGCGGCAAACGGAATACCCCTGAAGACGTTCAAATCGGTTTCCGCGACGCCGACAACCTTGCCGCCGGTCGTGGCCACCGGCTTGGTCAGTTGCGGATCCGATCCGGAGAAGGCGGTTGTCATCGACGCGCACAGAAGCGCCGCAACAAGAAAAATTCTGCCCACCATTCCATCCCATTGTTGGTTTTTGCTTGCCTGGAGCAGATCGCAGGAGGTCCGCAGTGTCAAATACCACGGTGTTAGCCTTCCGAAACATCATGTTAAGACTTGGATAGGAACGCGACCGTTCGCAGCCGACAATAAATCTCCATCGCAGTCGAACCTGCTGGTCCGAACCTCCGACAACCTTCTCAGGACTGTTGATATCAACAGCCGGCGAGGGATGATCGATGTCCTCACTCGATAGTAAAGTGCTGCAGGTGCTCAACGGCCCGACGGTCGCGCGCATTCGGTTCCGATTTCCCATCGCCGGCAGCCACGTCACGATCGCACCGCAAACCTTCCACCACGTCGCACGCGCCATCCAGTCCGGCCGCGTCATCGTCCGGCGCCCGACCGATCTCGCGGCCGGCGTGGCCGCGCAATACAACGACGTCGCCCGAACCCGTGCGAACGGCACCGTGGTTCGCGCCAACACAATTGAAGTTGCCTCCGCGTTGGGTCGACTGGACGAGGCGAACATCGTGCATGAGAGCCTGCATGCGGCGTATGATCTGCTCCGCACCGGCCTCGATGGCAACGCGGAAGAAGCCTCGGCCTATGTCTGCACTGCACTCTATTGCCGAATGACCGGCCTGCCTCGTCCAAGGTGGGCCAACGGCCAGATCTTCGCCAATGCCGAACTGACGGCCCGCACGCTGCTCAGCCAATACCAGCGGGGCGATCCCGGAATTCCCTGGGTCGGCAATGCCGAATGGCGGATGCTTCGCGCGGGCGTGGGCCTGCATCCCATCTATGCCACCGGGGGTGGTCCCGCCGGCATTGTGACCGGCTGGCTGCTAGGCCAACAATACACCCACGACGGCTGACCGGCGGCGCCCAACACACGCCTCCGCTTCGCTCACACCTCGGGCGTTGCTGCGGCGGCGAGCTGGTCCAGAGCCGCCGCGAGGTTGCTTTCGACGTCGGTCGCGGCCAGCACCATCACCCGATAATTGCGCTGTTCGAGCCAGGACTTGCGCGCCGCGCGATCCGCTGCGATGGCCTGCGTTTCATCCGCATTGAGCAGTTCGACGGCCACGCGCTGGGTGAACGAGACGAAATCCGGGATATGACGGCCGACGGGTGTCTGCCGCTTGAAGTTGCCGGCGAAGCGGCGATCGGACCGCAGCGCGTCCCACAGCAAACGCTCGGCATCGGTGGGATTTCGCCGCAGCAATCGCGCCAGACCCCGCACCGAACCGCCATCGTCGGACGGCTTGCCGGCGCCGCCCTGCTCCGCCAGCAGCGCGCGCAGGCGCGTCGCCTGGGCGCCATCGAGCACACCGCCCTTGGCCGGGCCCTTGCGGCCCTCGGCGATCGCCATCACCACGCCGTGCAGGGTGTGCATGTCCTGTTTGGTCGGCTCCATCCGGGTGAAAATGTTGCGCAGGTTCACCAGCATCGTGTCGCGCTTTTCCGGCGGGCGCAAAAATTCCACCTTGTCGAGCTCAGTGACCAGATTGTCGAAGAACGACGCGACCTGCTCCTTGCCGGCGCGCGGGCTGCGCTCCGGCATGGCGTTCGGCAGCACGCCGCCGGCCGCGTGCTTGAACCACTCATAGCCGACCAGCAGCACTGCCTGGGCAAGGTTGAGTGAAGCAAACGCCGGGTTGACCGGAAAGGTGATGATACGGTCGGCAAGCCCGACCTCTTCCGCCTGCAAGCCGTAACGTTCCCGGCCGAACAGGATGCCAGCACCGCCGCCACCCGCGATGTGCGCAACGATCTCGCTAGCTGCGATATCCGGTCCGACCACGGGCTTGGCCTGGTCGTGCGGCCGTGCCGTGGTCGCAAACAGCAAATTGAGGTCGGCCACCGCGGCCTGGACGGTGTCGAACAGCTCGACAGTGTCGATGATGTGGTCGGCCCCCGCCGCCGCGCGCGTGGCATGCAGGTTCGGCCAGCCGTCGCGCGGATTGACGATGCGCAGCCGCGTCAGCCCAAAATTGCCCATGGCGCGCGCGGCCATGCCGATGTTCTCGCCAAGCTGCGGCTCGACAAGAATGACGACGGGACCGGGCAGGTCCGCAGCAGTTTTGGTTCTGTCCGTTCCGGACATCGCGTTTTCCTGATTCTGAGGCTCGGTGGGCCGTTTCAATGGCCGAGGCCGCCTCGATTGCGCTTTTTGGAGAATTTCTCAAGCAAATAATAGGGTTAGGCGAGCGCCTTGAATCTCTTGCACAATCTCAACTGGGGCACGGCCTACGCCCCATTGCGCGCGAATGAGTTTCGGATACGGTTGGAATCACAATTAAAACGAATAAGCGCCTCGCCGGCGCGCGGGAGGATGGGAATGCGCGCACGATGGTCCTGGGCAATTGCCGGTGTGTTGCTGATTGTCATAGGTGGCCTGATCGCCCACCTCACCCAGACTTCCGGTGGCATCCGCATCCAGGACGTTCGCTTCAAGGGCGCCAAGGGCAACACCATGAGCGCCCTGCTCTATGTTCCGCCCGGCGCCACGGCTGAGAAGCCTGCTCCCGGCATTCTCGCCGTGCACGGCTACATCAATTCGCGAGAGACCCAGGACGGTTTCGCCATCGAGTTTGCCCGTCGCGGCTATGTGGTGGTGGCGCTCGACCAGACCGGCCATGGCTACAGCGATCCTCCGGCGTTCGCCAACGGGTTCGGCGGCCCCGACGGCCTCGCTTACCTGCGCAGCCTTCCGTTCGTCGACAAAGCCAATATCGGTCTTGAAGGCCATTCCATGGGCGGCTGGACCATCCTTGCCGCAGCAGTCGCCATGCCCGGCGACTACAAGGCGATGGTGCTGGAAAGCTCGTCCACCGGCGCCCCCTTCGCCGCTGACGGCACGCCGAGCTGGCCGCGCAACACCGCGCTGGTGTTCGCGCAATACGAAGAATTCTCGACGTTGATGTGGGGCGTCGATCGCGCCAAGGACGTGACCCAAAGCCCGAAACTCTGGGCGATGTTCGGCACCACCGGGGCCGTGGAGCCGGGCAAGGTCTATGGCGACATCGCGCAGGGCACCGCGCGGGTGCTCTACACGCCGGCGATCACCCACCCGGCCGAGCATATTTCCCATGAAGCGATCGGTTACAGTCTCGACTGGTTCGCGAAAACCCTGCAGGGCGGCACGCCGCTGCCGGCGGACAACCAGATCTGGTTCCGCAAGGAAATCGGCACGCTGATCGCCCTGATTGGTTTCGTCGTGTTGCTGATGGGCGCGTTTGACGTGTTCATCGGCATGCCCGCGTTCTCAAGGCTCGCTTTGCCGCAGCCGGTGGACGGCCCCCAACCGACGGCGACGGTGGATACCACCGCCGGCCGCTGGTGGACTGCGTTCTGGCTCTCAGCCCTGATCCCGGCCCTGACTTATTATCCGGCGTTTGCCCTCGCCGGCACGTTCGTGAAGCCGTCCGGCTATTACCCGCAAGGCATCACCAACCAGGTCGTGGTCTGGGCCCTGATCAATGCCCTCATCACGCTGGCGCTGATGCCGTTCGCGCCCAAACGCGCCAGCCGCCGCAGCGGCATCATCGTTCCCTCGATCCTGATCGCCATTGCAACGGCTGCAATCGGCTATCTGGCGCTCTGGCTTGCCGATCTCGCCTTCACAATCGACTTCCGGTTCTGGATCGTGGCGCTCAAGCTGATGAGCGCCAAACAGTGGCTGATGTTCCTGATCTACCTGCCGCCGTTCACGGTGTTTTTCGTGATCGCGCTGCATGTCCTGCACCGCAATTTCAGCCGCCCAGGCGCCGGGTGCCTCCGGCTGATCCTGACCAACGCGCTGGCGCTATCGGCAGGCTTCATCGTCCTGGTGGGGCTGCAATACGGCACGCTGTGGCTTACCGGAAAGCTGTTCAACCCGCTGCCCGATCCCGGCTTCGTGCCGCTCTCCACCATTGTCGCGATCCAGTTCGTGCCGCTATTGGCGGCTGTCGGCGTGCTGGCGACCCACACCTGGCGGCGGACCGGATCGAGCCTGCCCGGCGCGCTGATCTGCGCCCTGGTGGTGACCTGGTACGTGGTGGCAGGAACAGCGACCCAGGCAGTGTTTTGAAGCCGGCGGCTAATTGCGCCGGATCGCCGCTGTCAAAAGTCCGGCCCCGATAAGACACGATCCAGCCATGCGATCGATCCAGCGGGCAAACCGCGATCGCATGACAGCCGCGCCGCACCGGCTTGCGGCGGTGCTGTAGGCCAGCAGAGCCAGGAACTCCAGCACGACGCTGGTAACGCCAAGAATGACGATTTGCGACACGATCGGTCCGGCCGGATCGATGAATTGTGGAAGAAGCGCCAAAAAAAACAGCAGCGCCTTTGGATTGGCAAGCTGCAATGCGACGCCGTTGGCAAACACACGCGACAGTTGGGTGCGCCGTGCCGGACTGACCGAGAATGACGAGGAGCGCCCGCGAAACGTCGCAACACCCAGCCAGATCAGGTAGGCCGCGCCGAACCATTTGATCAGCAGGAACATCTCATGCGAGGCCGCAATCAGCGCGCCCAGGCTGGAGGCCGATAGCGCGAAATAAAACGCGTTGCCGGCGAGAACGCCGAGCGTCGCCGACACTCCGGCCGGCGCGCCGCGGGTCAGCGCCTGCGACATCACCAGGAGGACCGCCGGACCCGGCGTGATGCACAGCAGGCCCTCGGTCGCGACGAACACCAGCCAAAGCTGCCAGGTCATGCCCTGCCCTCCACCGGAGCCCATGATACCACCACACACTCGCATGAGATCTGGGATCTTCTCCGACACCTCCGGAGAGCTGCGAAATGTGCAGGGGCCGCCTGCATATGAGCATTTTGAGCCTCTAAAATCGGCTGAAAGTCGCCCCCCGCCCAGCTTCCGCCGGCCGGATTGCAGTGCTATAGCCCGGCGGTAAACCCCCAACGCCCTACCGAAGAAGGCCCGATCCCCCATGGCGAAAATCAAGGTGACCAACCCCGTCGTCGAACTCGATGGCGACGAGATGACCCGGATCATCTGGCAATACATCAAGGACAAGCTGATCCTGCCGTTCCTGGATGTGAACCTGATGTATTTCGACCTGGGCATGGAGCACCGCGACGCCACCGATGACAAGGTCACCGTGGAGGCTGCCAACGCCATCAAGCAGGTCGGCGTCGGCGTGAAATGTGCCACCATCACCCCCGACGAAGCCCGCGTCGAAGAATTCAAGCTCAAGAACATGTGGAAGTCGCCGAACGGCACCATCCGCAACATTCTCGGCGGCGTGATCTTCCGCGAGCCGATCATCTGCAAGAACGTGCCGCGCCTGGTGCCGGGCTGGACCAAGCCGATCATCATCGGCCGGCACGCCTATGGCGACCAGTACCGCGCCACCGATATCAAGTTCCCGGGCAAAGGCACGCTGTCGATGAAGTTTGTCGGCGAAGACGGTACCGTGATCGAGCGTGAGGTGTTCAAGACCCCGGGCTCCGGCGTCGCCATGAGCATGTACAACCTTGACGACAGCATCAAGGATTTCGCGCGCGCCTCGCTGAACTACGGCCTGATCCGCAACTATCCGGTGTATCTGTCGACCAAGAACACCATCCTGAAAGTCTATGACGGACGCTTCAAAGATATCTTCCAGGAGATCTACGACAGCGAGTTCAAGACCCAGTTCGAAGCCAAGCACCTCACCTACGAACACCGCCTGATCGACGACATGGTGGCCTCGGCGCTGAAGTGGTCGGGCGGCTACGTCTGGGCCTGCAAAAACTATGACGGCGACGTGCAGTCCGACACCGTGGCGCAGGGCTACGGCTCGCTCGGCCTGATGACCTCGGTGCTGATGACGCCCGACGGCAACACCGTGGAAGCCGAAGCCGCCCACGGCACCGTGACCCGCCACTATCGCGAGCACCAGAAGGGCAAGGAGACATCGACCAACTCCATCGCCTCGATCTTCGCCTGGACCCAGGGCCTGTCGCATCGCGCCAAGCTCGACAACAACGAAGCGCTGGCTGTGTTCGCCAAGACGCTGGAGAAGGTGTGCGTCGACACCGTCGAAGCCGGCTTCATGACCAAGGACCTCGCGCTCCTGGTCGGCGCCGAGCAGCGCTGGCTCTCCACCACCGGCTTCCTGGACAAGGTCGCCGAGAACCTGACCGCGGCGCTGGCGAAAGCCTGATCAGCAAGGCGCTGATCACAGCGTCTCCCACGAACGACGGAGGCCGGTTCGCAATCATCATGATTGCGAACCGGAGTCATCGGATCTGTTGAACCGATGCGGGCACGCGCACGTCTCACCCCCAAGGTCTTTACCTTGGCGGTCATCTCTCTGGAGCGCGCATCTCATGACATCCATCAAACAACTCGCTTTGACATCGATCGCCCTGGTCGGCTTCGTCGCGAACGCCACCGCGGCCGATACGCCAATGCCCGACGCCGTCGCAGCACCCGGATACGTCGCGGCGCTGACGCTGCATGCGGAGGGCGCGCAGGTCTATGAATGCAAGGCGGATGCATCCGGCAAACTGGGCTGGACATTCCGCGAGCCGATCGCGACGCTTCTCACGGACGGCAAGACGGTCGGGCGGCACTATGCCGGACCGAACTGGGAATACAGCGACGGCAGCGCCGTGGCCGGCAAGGCCATCGGCAATGCGCCGGGCACAACGGCGCAGGACATTCCCTGGCTGAAGCTTGAGGTGATGGCGCAGCGCGGCAGCGGCACACTCAATGGCATTGCGCTGGTGCAGCGCATCAACACCAAGGGCGGCAAGGCCGACGGCGCCTGCACCACCGCCGGCGCGTTCCTGAGCGTGCCGTATGCGGCGGACTATGTGTTCCTGCGCAAGAGCTGAGAACAACCGAGCCTGAACAGGGCCTCAGGCCGCCGATGATCCGGCCGTGACAACCGGCGCGGCCGGCAGGGCAATGTGCTCGATCATCGCCCGGGCGATTTCCTGCTCGCCCATGATCACTGCATTGGCGCCGTGGCGCTGCAGATGCGTGATCTCCTGCTCCGAATGCGCCCGCGCGATGATCGCAAGTCCTGGCGCGACGGCGCGCGCCTTGGCCACGATCTGACCGCCCTCGAAGGCGTCGGGGATCGCCACCAGCAGCGCGCGGGCACCAGTAACATTGGCCGCCTCCAGCATGCCGGGCGCCGCCGCATTGCCGGTGATCACCTCGACACCGCCGCCGCGCAGCCGCTCGACCGCACCAGCATCGTCCTCGATCACCAGGAACGACCGGTCGTCCCGGCGCAGCGCCGCGCTGACCACACTGCCGACCCGGCCGTGACCGACCAGCACGACATGATCGCGCAGCTGGCTGATGGGCAGCGGCTCGCTCGCAGCCTCGGGCGCGGCGGCGGCCGTCGTGCTTGTCACAGTCTTGCCTGTCGCAGTCTTGCCCGCCACCGGCTTGCCATGGGCAGCGAGCACACGATCGAGGATGGCGAAAAACACCGGGTTCAGCAGGATCGAGACGATCGCGCCGGCCAGCACCAGATCCCGCCCTTCCGCCGGCAGCAGCGCCAGGCTGACGCCGAGGCCGGTGAGAATGAACGAGAACTCGCCGATCTGCGCCAGGCTCGCCGAAATCGTCAGCGCGGTCGAGTTCGGATGGCCGAACATCCGCACGATCAGGAACGCGGCAACGGATTTGCCCGCGGTGATGATCAACACCGTCACCAAAAGCTCCAGTGGCTCCCGCACCGCAATGGCCGGATCGACCAGCATGCCGACGGACACGAAGAACAGCACTGCGAAGGCGTCGCGCAGCGGCAACGTTTCTTGCGCCGCACGGTGGCTGAGCTCGGATTCGCTGAGGATCATGCCGGCGAAAAACGCGCCGAGCGCAAACGAGACGTCGAACAGCACCGCGGCGCCGAACGCCACGCCGAGCGAAATCGCAAACACCGCAAGACGAAACAGCTCGCGCGAGCCGGTGTGGGCGACATAATGCAGCGTCCACGGAATGACCCGCCGGCCGACCACCAGCATGAACACCACGAATGCCGCGACCTTGCCGAGCGTCACCGTCAGCGGCCAGATCAGCGCCGACAGGTCCGCGGCCGAGGCCGCCTCGCCTTTCAGGATTCCAGCGAGCGGCGGCAGCAGCACCAGTGTCAGCACCATCGCGACGTCCTCGACGATGAGCCAGCCGACCGCGATGCGGCCGCGCTCGGTGTCGATCAGCCGCCGCTCCTGCAGCGCGCGCAGCAACACCACCGTGCTGGCCACAGACAGCGCGAGCCCGAACACCAGACCACCGCCGACCGACCAGCCCAGCCTCCACGCCAGCCCCATGCCGAGCAGGGTCGCGACCGCGATCTGCACGACAGCGCCGGGGATGGCGATGGCGCGCACCGACAGCAGGTCTTTCAGGGAGAAGTGCAAGCCGACGCCGAACATCAGCAGGATGATGCCGATCTCGGCCAGTTCATTGGCGATGTTCTGGTCCGCGACATAACCCGGCGTGAACGGCCCCATCATGATGCCGGCCAGGAGATAACCAACCAGCGGCGAGATCCTGAAGCGCTGCGCGACCGTGCCGAGAATGAAGGCCAGCACGAGACCGACCACGACGGTCGACATCAGCGGAGTGTTATGATGCATCCGGCATCCTTGAGACGAGCGGGGTTTTCGGGTTTGGCAGCCGCGCCGACCAAGGGTGCGAACAACGATAGCGACAAAACATCGCGTTATGTCGCTGTCACGACAACTGCGCCATGTGTCGCGCTCAAAAGAGCGGCGTTGCGCTTGAAACGTGTAGGCACGTGACAGGTTGGCGCAACGACGCGCGTTCTTCACGCCATCGTGACCATGATCGCCGGCTACCGACCGGTGAGAGCTATTTCGGCGGCAGAGCGACCACTGTCGTGGTGGTACGGCAATCGTGGCACTCGTAGATTCGGAGTCGTCCGTCCGGTTCCAGTGATTCGCTGTACGACAGCCGCATGATCCGGCCGCACGCGGTGCAGAGCATCAGCGGAGCCTCTTCATCGGCACCGAGGCTGGTATTGGCTGCGAATTCCACCGGATTCCCTCCCAGAAACAGGGATCCGCTCGCTGCACGATCGCCAGATCACATCGGCAGTCAGCGTCCCCGGCTCGCTTCGAATCCCACTCCCGGCGAGTCGCAGATAGAAATAGGTCTTTCTGTGTTACGCTGCGCGATCAGAATCGCACCTGATCGGGACTCGCTGCCGCATGCACCGCCTTGTCGGCAAGAACGAAGCGCACTGCGACAACCGCGAAGCCGGCGAGGACAGCTTGCTTGCGGAGGCGGCGGAGCTTCGCGCCCTGCCCGCATTCCCTCAAGCCGTGCATGATTACACCGCCGGCCTCGCTTGTTTTCGTGAATCCCTGCGGCTGTTCAACAAGCTGCTGGCCCAGGAGGCGCGGTTTCGCACCGTGCGTTATCTGCTTTATCTCGATGCCGACCGCGAGCGCTTCGGTCCGGACGGCGGTGCATCCTATGGGCGGCTGCTACAGCTCTGCACGCAACGGCAGGAGATCAGCCCGCGTGTCCTGAAAACCATGCTGGCGCTGTTGACGCTGAGCGGCTTCGTGACGATCCGGCGGGGCAAGACCGATCGCCGCCTCACATTCTATCACCCGACCGAACGCATGATGGGTTTTGCTCGGCAGCGGATCGGCAATGCGGCCGACGCTCTCGACCTGCTGCAACCACAGGTGCAGCGCGCACGAATGTTGCAGGACGACCTGTGCTTCATCCAGCGGACTCTGACCGCGGCCGGACGGGAGCACACCACGGCCACGCCGCCGACCGATCGCATGCCGGAGTTCATCGCATTCTTCGGCGGACGCGAAGGCGCGGCGCCGGTCGTCTTCAGCATCATGCTGGGAGACATGCAGCGAATGCCGACACCGAGCCGGGCCCAGATCGCCGCGCGATTCGGATTGTCCAAGACGCAAGTGTCGAACATCATCACCGAGGGCGCAGGGCTGGGATTTTTTGCCCTGGATCCGGCGGCGGTGCCCACCCCGACACCGCATCTGCGCGACAGCTACCAGCGCTGGATCTCGATCGAGCTGGCCTACCATGCCCGGCACATGCAGCCGGTTTGAGGATCGCTAGCCGCGCGGCAATCGCCGGTAATGATAGCGATGCAACTCGGTCGTCATGCCGAGGCTGCGATAAAGCGCGAGCCCGCCGGTGTTATGGCTTTCAACCTGCAGGCAGGCTCCCGTCGCCTGGTTGAGCTTCGCCCAGTGGAACAACGCTGCCATCAGCCGCCGGCCATAACCTTTGCCGCGCTGCCTTGCCGATGTCACCACGGACTCGCAACACAACAGGTCGCCGTCGAGCACCGCATAGGCCATCGCCACCACCTCGCCGTTCTCGCGCAGCGATGCGAACGCCGCCGGCAGCGCGATCGACTGGATGATATCCTCGTAGATCTCGCTCTGGGCGGGGGTGCGCCCCTGCATGGCATGAATCAGCTTGAGCCAGCTCTCGTCCGCCTCGCTCTGGATCCGCGCGGCGGGATCGCCCTGCATCAGTAGTTCGTCGATCCCACCATAGATCGTGCGACTCTCGCCTTCCGCGGCATAGCCCAACTGTTCGAGTTGGCGATCGATCGCCGGATCGAGCAGCGACGGCAGCCGAATGATCAGCGGCAGATCCTGCGCGCGGAACAGGTTCTCGAAGAACTGCAGGATGGCGCCGTCCATCTCGGCGCCGCCGTGCAGCGGATTGATCGAATTGGCGCGTCGGGTCAGCCCGTCGGCGAACCGCGCCACCCAGCCGTCATGAAAGACGTTGGACAGCGCCGGCCACGCATTGAGGCAGGCGTGTTCGGCGCGCCAGGACAGCGAAGACAGCGCCGACGAAGACAACTCCGTCAGCGCCACATCAGGCTCCGATCGCCGCTTCGATGGCCTTCAGCGCCGCATCGGCCTTGGCGCCGTCGGGACCGCCGGCCTGCGCCATGTCGGGACGGCCACCGCCCCCCTTGCCGCCCAGCGCCTCGGACGCAACCTTGACCAGATCGACGGCGCTGTAGCGCGTGGTGAGATCCGGCGTGACGCCGACCACCACACCGGCCTTGCCGTCTTCCCCGACATTGATGATCGCAACCACGCCGGAGCCGATTTGCTTTTTGCCATCATCGGCCAGGCTCTTGAGATCCTTCATCTCGATGCCCTGCACCGCGCGTCCCAGGAATTTGATGTCCCCGATGGTGCGGATGTCAGTGCCAAGGCTTACACCATTGGCCGCGCCCCCGCCGCCCATGGCAATCTTCTTCTTGGCGTCGGAGAGCTCGCGCTCGAGCTTCTTGCGCTCCTCCATCAGCGCGACGATCCGCGCCGGCATGTCGTCGATGGTGGTGCGCAGTTCGGCAGCCGCCGATTTGGCAAGCCCGATGGTTTCGTTGGCGTGGTGACGCGCCTGGTTACCGGTCAGCGCTTCGATACGGCGAACGCCCGAAGACACCGCACTCTCCCCGGTCACCGAGATCAAACCAATATCGCCAGTGCGCCGCACATGGGTGCCGCCACACAATTCCACCGACCATCCCAGCGCGTTGCCACCGCTCTCGCGCGACAGTTTGCCCATCGACACCACGCGCACTTCGTCGCCGTATTTTTCGCCAAACAGCGCGCGGGCACCGGCCTCGCGCGCATCATCCACCGCCATCAGGCGCGTGGTGACTTCATCGTTTTCGAGCACGACATTATTGGCGATGTCCTCGACGCGGCGGAGTTCATCGGCCGTGATCGGCTTCTGATGCACGAAGTCGAAACGCAGGCGGTCCGGTGCGACCATCGAGCCCTTCTGCGCAATGTGATCGCCGAGCACCTGACGCAGCGCCTCGTGCAGCAGATGCGTCGCCGAGTGGTTGGCGCGGATCGCGGATCGACGACCGTGATCGACGTCGAGCGCCAGCGCCGCGCCTTGTTTTAGTTCGCCCTTCTCGACAGTGCCGAGGTGCACAAACAGGTCGCCGGCGCGCTTCTGCGTGTCGTTGACGCGGAAGGTGACGCCGTCGCCGGTCAGCACGCCGGTGTCGCCGAGCTGACCGCCGGACTCCGCATAGAACGGCGTCTGGTTCAGCACGATGGCGCCGGTGTCGCCGGCCTTGAGGCGATCGACTTCCTTGCCATCCTTCACGAGCGCGGTGACGGCGCCTTCGGCGCTCTCGGTCTCATAGCCGAGAAATTCGGTGGCGCCGAGCTTCTCGCGCAAACCGAACCACACGGTTTCGGTCGCAGCTTCCCCCGACCCCGACCACGACGCGCGCGCCTTGGCCTTCTGCTTCTCCATCGCATCGGTGAAGGAGGCGATATCGACGGAGATGCCGCGGTTGCGAAGCGCATCCTGCGTCAAATCGAGCGGGAAGCCGTAGGTGTCGTAAAGCGTGAAAGCCGTCTCGCCGTCGAACATGTCGCCCTGCTTCAGCGATACGCTCTTGTCGTCGAGGATCGCGAGGCCGCGATCGAGGGTCTTGCGGAAGCGCGTCTCTTCGAGACGGAGCGTCTCTTCGATCAGCGAACGCGCGCGCTGCAATTCCGGATAGGCCTCGCCCATCTCGCGCACCAGCACCGGCACCAGCCTCCACATCAGCGGCTCGCGTGCGCCGAGCAGCTGGCCATGGCGCATGGCGCGGCGCATGATCCGGCGCAGCACATAGCCGCGGCCTTCGTTCGACGGCAGCACGCCATCGGCAATCAGGAACGAGGCCGCGCGCAGGTGATCGGCAATCACCCGCAGTGACGCCTTCATCGGTCCCTGCGGATCGGCGCCGGTGAGATCGGCAATCGTGCGGATCAGCGCAACAAACAGGTCGATGTCGTAATTGTCGTGCTTGCCCTGCAGCACGGCCGCGACGCGCTCGAGGCCCATGCCGGTGTCGATGGACGGCCTCGGCAGCGGGACGCGATTGCCTGGCGTGATCTGCTCGAACTGCATGAACACCAGGTTCCAGATCTCGATGAAGCGATCGCCATCCTCATCCGGTGAACCGGGAGGGCCGCCGGGGATGTGGTCGCCGTGATCGTAGAAGATTTCCGAACACGGGCCGCACGGACCGGTGTCGCCCATCTGCCAGAAATTGTCCGAGGTCGGGATGCGGATGATCTTCGATTCCGGCAGGCCGGCAATCCTCTTCCAGAGCCCAAACGCCTCGTCGTCCTCGGAATAGACGGTGACCAGCAGGCGATCCTTCGCCAGCCCGTAATCCTTGGTGATCAGATTCCAGGCGAGCTCGATGGCGCGATCCTTGAAGTAATCGCCGAACGAGAAGTTGCCGAGCATCTCGAAGAAGGTGTGATGGCGCGCGGTATAGCCGACATTGTCGAGGTCGTTATGCTTGCCGCCGGCGCGTACGCATTTCTGCGAGGTGGTGGCGCGCTGGTAGGGGCGCTTTTCAAGCCCCGTGAACACATTCTTGAACTGCACCATGCCCGCATTGGTGAACATCAAGGTGGGGTCGTTGCGCGGAACCAAAGGCGAGGACGGCACGATCTCGTGGCCGTTTTTCGCAAAATAGTTGAGGAACGCAGATCTGATCTCGTTAACGCCGCTCATGTCCGTCCAATCGCATCATCCGGGCTTCTTCAGCATCCGGATACCTGAAATCCACGCCAAAAGCGCGATGTTTGCGGATTTGAGAACCAGTTTTGGCGCAAACTGAAGGTCCGCCCTCGCCCAAACCGCCCTCGTGGAATACCACGGCGATTATGACGCGCGCAGTTTCCCTTGTCCCGACCTGCTTTTACTGGGAGGGCGCCGGACTGTCCAGAAAGTGTGCAACGGACCAACGGGTTAATCAAATCGGACAAGAACCGTTGATAGGCCGATTGGCTGCGTTGACAGCTCCCCCGGCGCGGTGTTTTGTGGCCCTTAGTTTGAGTACATCACGTCGGGAGAGATCGGCCTTGTGCCGGCGCCGAAGGAGCAACCGCCCCGGAAACTCTCAGGCAAACGAACCGCGTGATGGGACGACATCTGGAAAGAGGCGCAGCCGGCCCCGCGTGAGCGGCCCGGAGAGACGCCCGCCGACGGGATAATACTCTCAGGCACAGCGACAGATGGGGCTTCGACGGGTTTTTGAGGAATGGTCCTCGATCGCCGTCCGGAGTCCGCTAATGTCTTCGTCGTCCGTTGAACACCCCCTGAAACGAACTCCGCTTTATGCGCTGCACCTTGCCCGCGGCGGCAAGATGGTGCCGTTCGCCGGCTATGACATGCCGGTTCAGTACGCGCCCGGCGTGCTCAAGGAACACCTGCACACCCGCGCTGCCGCAGGCCTGTTTGACGTCTCCCACATGGGCCAGCTTCGGCTGCGGCCGAAATCCGGCAAACTTGAAGATGCGGCCCGCGCGCTGGAGCGCCTGGTGCCGCAGGACATTGTCGGCATCGCCCTCCATCGCCAGCGTTACGCCCAGTTCACCAACGAGCGGGGTGGCGTCCTCGACGACCTGATGGTGGCGAACTTTGGCGACCATCTGTTCCTGGTGGTCAACGCCGCCTGCAAGGACGACGACGAGGCGCATCTGCGTGCACATCTCTCCGACACGTGTGAGATCGAATCGCTGCCGGACCGCGCGCTAATCGCGCTGCAGGGACCGAAGGCGGCCGACGTGCTGGCGCCGCTGTCGCCTGCCACAGCCGCTTTGCGCTTTATGAACGCCGGCCCGCAACAGGTGATGGGAATCGCGTGTTACGTCTCCCGCTCCGGCTACACCGGCGAGGACGGCTTCGAGATCTCGGTGCCGGCCGACAAGGCCGAGGCCCTGGCCACCGCCCTGCTCGATCACAACGACGTTTTGCCGATCGGCCTTGGCGCCCGCGACAGCCTGCGGCTGGAAGCCGGTCTTTGTCTCTATGGACACGAACTCGATGTGGCGACCACGCCGGTGGAGGCCGCGCTGGAATGGTCGATCCAGAAAGCGCGTCGCACCGGTGGGGCACGCGCCGGCGGATTTCCCGGCGCCGATGTTATTCTGAAACAGCTCGCCCACGGCGCGCCGCGCCGTCGCGTCGGCTTGCTCGCTGACGGACGCGCGCCGGTGCGCGAAGGTGCCCAGCTGTTCGTGGAACAGGACGACCCGGCCGCGGCCGGCTACGTCTCGTCCGGCGGTTTCGGCCCCAGCAAGATCGCACCGGTGGCCATGGGCTACCTGCCCGCGGCGTTTGCCACTGAAGGCACCACCGTGTTCGCCGACGTCCGCGGGCAGCGGCTGCCAATGCGGGTCGCGCCGATGCCATTCATCACCAACACCTATAAACGCTAGAAACGCTGAGGTTCTGTCATGACCACTCTTTTCACATCAGACCATGAATGGCTGAAGATCGACGGCGACGTCGCCACCGTCGGCATCACCGACTACGCGCAAACCCAGCTGGGTGACGTGGTGTTTGTCGAACTTCCGAAAGTCGGCAAACAGCTGAAGAAGGCCGACGCTGCCGCGGTGGTCGAATCGGTAAAGGCCGCCTCCGACGTCTATGCGCCGATCACCGGCGAGATCGTTGCGATCAATGACGCACTCGCCGCCGAGCCGTCCCTGGTCAATTCCGATCCGGGCGAAGGCGCCTGGTTCTTCAAGATCAAGATCGCAGACAAGTCCGAACTGGACGGCCTGATGGATGAGGCCGCCTACAAGGCGCACACGGCTTAAAGCTTTTCGAGAGGACGATCATGACCGCGCATCGCAAACTGTCGAACGAGGCCGCCACCACCTTCGCACGCCGCCACATTGGTCCGTCGCCACGCGACATCGAGGCGATGCTGGACACCGTGGGCGCAAAAAGCCTTCAGGTGCTGATGAGCGAGACCCTGCCGGCCTCAATCCGTCAGCAGAGGCCGCTCGATTGCGGCAAAGCGCTGAGCGAGAGCGAGGCGCTGGCGCACATGAGCGAGATCGCGGGCCAGAACAGCATGGTCACCTCGCTGATCGGCCAGGGCTATTCCGGCACGCTGCTGCCCGCGGTGATCCAGCGCAACATCCTGGAGAATCCGGCCTGGTACACCGCCTACACGCCCTACCAGCCCGAGATCAGCCAGGGCCGGCTCGAGGCGCTGTTCAACTACCAGACCATGATCTGCGACCTCACCGGCCTCGATGTCGCCAACGCCTCGCTGCTTGACGAGGGCACAGCGGCGGCGGAAGCCATGGCGCTGGCGCACCGCGCGGCGCAGGCGAAGAGCAACACCTTCTTTGTCGACCACGACGCCCATCCGCAGACCATCGCCGTGCTGCGCCAGCGCGCCGAGCCGCTGGGATGGACGGTTGTGGCTGGCGATCCCGCGCGTGACCTCGACAAGACTGACGTGTTCGGCGCGCTGCTGCAATATCCCGGCAGCCATGGCGCGGTCCGGGACCTGCGCCCCACAATCACCGCGTTGCGGGCGAAAGGCGCGCTTACCGTCGTTGCCGCCGACCCGCTGGCGCTGGCGCTGCTCGCTTCACCCGGCGATCTCGGCGCCGACATCGCCATCGGCTCGACGCAGCGCTTCGGCGTCCCCATGGGCTATGGCGGCCCGCACGCCGCCTACATGGCGGTGCGCGAAACGCTGAAGCGCTCGCTGCCCGGCCGCATTGTCGGGCTGTCGATCGATGCCCGCGGCGAGCCGGCCTATCGCCTCGCACTGCAGACCCGCGAGCAGCACATCCGTCGCGAGAAGGCGACCTCGAACATCTGCACCGCGCAAGTGCTGCTGGCGGTGATCGCCTCGATGTACGCGGTCTATCACGGCCCCGAGGGCCTCGCGCACATCGCGCGCACCGTGCATCGGCGCACCGCGGTTTTGGCCGCGGGCCTGAAGAAGCTCGGCATCACGCCCTTGCACGAGAATTATTTCGACACCGTCACGGTTGCCGTCAACGGCCAGCGGCAGGCGATCATTTCGCACGCAGCACACGAAAAGATCAATCTGCGGCTCGACGACACCACGGTGAGCATCGCGCTGGACGAGACCACCACGCCTGCGATCGTGGAGAGCGTCTGGCGCACCTTCGGCGGCAATCTCAGCTATGCCGAGATCGAGGCAGAGGCGCGCGACGCGGTGCCGGCGGAGCTCAAGCGCAGCAGCGCCTACCTCACCCATCCGGTGTTCCATGCGCACCGCTCGGAAACCGAGCTGCTGCGCTACATGCGCAAGCTCGCCGACCGCGATCTCGCGCTCGACCGCGCCATGATCCCGCTGGGCTCATGCACCATGAAGCTGAACGCGACCACTGAGATGATTCCGGTGACATGGCCGGAATTCGGTGCGTTGCATCCGTTCGCGCCACGCGAGCAGGCGGCCGGCTACCATGCGATGTTCAAGCAGCTGGAGCGCTGGCTGATCGACATCACCGGTTATGACGCAATCTCGCTGCAGCCCAATTCCGGCGCCCAGGGCGAATATGCCGGTCTGCTGGCGATCCGCGCCTATCATGCCGCGCGCGGCGACAGCCATCGCACCATCTGCTTGATCCCCTCCTCGGCCCACGGCACCAACCCGGCCTCCGCCAGCATGGTCGGCATGGACGTGGTGGTGGTCGCCTGCGACGCCCGTGGCGACGTCGATGTCGAGGACCTGCGCAAGAAGGCCGAGTTGCACAAAGACAAGCTCGCCGCCGTCATGATCACCTATCCCTCGACCCATGGCGTGTTCGAGGAGCACATCCGCGAGATCTGCGACATCGTCCATGCCAATGGCGGCCAAGTCTATCTCGACGGTGCCAACATGAACGCCCAGGTCGGCCTCGCCCGCCCCGGCGACTACGGCGCCGACGTCAGCCACCTCAACCTGCACAAGACCTTCTGCATCCCGCACGGCGGCGGCGGCCCCGGCATGGGACCGATCGGCGTCAAGGCGCACCTCGCCCCGTTCCTGCCGGGTCATCCGGCGGTTGACGGCGGCAGCGCCACGGTCGGCCCGGTATCGGCAGCCCCCTATGGCTCGGCCTCGATCCTGGTGATTTCGTATCTCTACATCCTGATGATGGGCGGCGACGGCCTGACCCGGGCGACCGAGATCGCGGTGCTCAATGCCAACTACATCGCCAAGCGGCTCGATTCGCATTTCCCGGTGCTGTATCGCAACGCGCGCGGTCGTGTCGCCCATGAGTGCATCATCGATCCGCGCGGGCTGAAGACCACGTCGGGCGTCACCGTCGACGACATCGCCAAGCGGCTGATCGACTATGGCTTCCACGCACCGACCATGAGCTTCCCGGTGCCGGGCACGCTGATGATCGAACCGACCGAATCCGAATCAAAGGCGGAGCTGGATCGCTTCTGCGACGCCATGATCGCGATCCGCCGCGAGATCGCCGAGGTCGAAGCCGGCCGCTTCACCATCGAAGCCTCGCCGCTGCGGCATGCGCCGCACACGGTGCACGACATCGCCGACGACAACTGGAACCGTTCTTATAGCCGCACCGAAGGCTGTTTCCCGGCCGGCTCCTCGCGCACCGATAAATACTGGGCGCCGGTCGGCCGGGTCGACAATGTCTATGGCGATCGCAATCTGGTGTGCTCGTGCCCGCCGGTGGCGGACTATGCCCAAGCGGCGGAGTGAACGGTAAAACGCGAGAATGAACCGACGGGTCCGCGCCAGCGCGCGCCCCGTTGGCTCACTCCCGCGGCGCTCGCCCACGCACGGACCATCAAAGCGAGCGTCAGGACGCGAGCGGCAAAAACACAGCGGGCGCTGACGACATCGGCAACTCAATGTCCTCAACGCCCGTGTGGTGAAACTCAAGTCACAGCGAATTCAACTCAAAGCGAATTCAAGTCACAGCGAACTCGAGCTCCAGAGTCCGGAAGCCCCAAGTCCCAGCCATCACGCCCGGTTCAACCGAGCGTGGCCCATCTCCTGCCAACCGGATTCCACCTTCGTGGTTGCCCCACGAAGCGGCTTCAGGGCATGGACAACGCGCTGAACAATGGTCTTGGGAACGCCCGGAAGATTTAGTCTTCCGCCGGCTCCTCACCGTCGGCATCGCTCTCGGGAGTACCGGCGAGAATCTGCTCGGCGATCAGGCCGGAGCTCTGGCGGATCGCGGCTTCTATCTTCGCCGACATGTCCGGATTGGCTTTCAGGAACGCCTTAGAGTTCTCGCGGCCCTGTCCCAGACGCTGGCTGTCATAGGAGAACCAGGCGCCGGATTTCTCGACGATGCCGGCCTTGACGCCGAGATCGAGGATCTCGCCCATCTTCGACACGCCCTCGCCGTACATGATGTCGAATTCGACCTGCTTGAACGGCGGCGCCAGCTTGTTCTTCACCACCTTGACGCGGGTCTGGTTGCCGACCACTTCCTCGCGCTCCTTGATCGCGCCGATGCGGCGAATGTCGAGGCGCACCGAAGCATAGAACTTCAGCGCATTGCCGCCGGTGGTGGTTTCGGGCGAACCGTACATCACACCGATCTTCATGCGGATCTGGTTGATGAAGATCACCATGGTGTTGGATTTGTTGATCGAGGCGGTCAACTTGCGCAGCGCCTGGCTCATCAAGCGCGCCTGCAGGCCGGGCAGCGCATCGCCCATTTCGCCCTCGAGTTCGGCGCGCGGCACCAGGGCTGCGACCGAGTCCACGATCAGTACATCGATCGCGCCCGAACGCACCAGCGTGTCGGCGATTTCCAGCGCCTGTTCGCCATGATCGGGCTGGGAAATCAGCAGTTCATCGACATTGACCCCGAGCTTGCGGGCATAAACCGGATCGAGGGCGTGCTCGGCATCGATGAAAGCGCAGATGCCGCCCTTCTTCTGGGCCTCGGCGACGCAATGCAAAGCGAGCGTGGTCTTGCCCGAGGATTCCGGTCCATAGATCTCGACCACGCGTCCCTTGGGCAGGCCGCCGACCCCGAGCGCGATGTCCAGCCCCAACGAGCCCGACGAAATCGTCTCGATTTCCATCGACTTGTCGTTCTTGCCGAGCTTCATCACCGAGCCCTTGCCGAACTGGCGTTCGATCTGGGACAGGGCGGCGCTCAAAGCCTTTGATTTGTCCATGGAACTTCCTTCAACGATACGCAAAGCAGCTTGGGACATTGGTCGCGCTCCTTATGGACGGGATTCGGCGGGGGGACAACGAAAGGCTCGGGTCGAAAGCTCCGAGACTCGCTCGGCTGAACTGATGCAACATTCGTACACTATTTGTTCTAAGTTCGCAATATGTTCTTTTTTGAATCCGGGTGCTGGGCTGTTTTGTCCCCTGGTGGCCTGGTTTGATTTCGGGGCGATGGAAGCGGGGCTTGGCTCGCCGGCCCATAGGTCGGCAACATTTGTCCGCAGTCCTATCTCCCAGCCCCGCCGCGCCGAATTAACTAGCAACATCAAACGCAACGGCGCAAAATAAGCTGTCACCGCTTGAATTTGGTGTTCGACGGCGTTCAGCGCGGCCCACGAACCGCGTGTCTCGGTGACATGAAGGATTTTGAGCGGCCGCCAACCCGGGAGGGTCGCAATGACTGGAGCCCTGAATCTGTCGCAGGGGCGGATCGACACAATCTGTCATGCCCTGGGCGATGTGGTCGATTGCCCGACATGCAACACGCCGCGGCGGATGGTCATCAAGAGCATTCATCCGGCGCTGGTCGGACAGGACACGATCACCTATCGCTGCACCAAGTGCGGCACTGAAGAAACCGACACCTTGAAGTGAGGTTTTTCAAGTGACGTTTTGGAAGTGACGTTGCAACAACGCTCCGGACGTTAGGCGTCGACGGGGACCGGAAACAGGCTGTCGATCAACGCTGTTTGCGCTTCGCCTGCCTGTTGCAGGAATTCGGCGATCTCCCACTCATCGAAACCGCTATGCCCGGACGTCTGCCAGTCGTGGCGCACCTGCAAGCGCCTGGTGTCCGCATCGAAGACAAGACTCCATGAGTCCAGATCGGCCGAAGCCGGCCCACGCCAGCTCTGGTGAAATTTGCGATTGATCATCGTCATGGCAGCGCCTCTCATGCTCCGGCTGAGCAACTGTCCGTTCGCACATGTCTCGCCCACGCAACGATAACCGGCCGCGGACGTTTCCGCCAGACAAAGGAGCCTTGTGATGCTGCGCCATGCTCTGGCCTCCGACGTGCCGCAGATCGCCGCGCTCTATCATTCCATCTGGCATGAAACCCACGCCCGCTTCATGCCGGCGGAAGAATGCGAGCGGCGCGACGTGGCGTTCTTTCATGACCGGATGACGGTGCTGCAGCCGACCACGCTGGTCACAGCGCGGGACCGGGCCATCATCGGTTTTGCCGCGTGGCACGACGACGTGCTCAGCCAGATGTTCGTCGCATCGCAATGGCGCGGGTCCGGGCTCGCACTGTGTTTGCTGGCACGCGCGGAACAGGGCATGGCGCGCGCAGGCATCGAACACGCAAAACTGCACTGCGTGGCGGGCAACGATCGCGCGCGCCGGTTTTACGAGCGTCAAGACTGGACGGTTCAGGAGCAATTCGCCCATGCAGTGGCCGGCCAGCCGGATGGCGTCTCGTTCTGGCGGATGGTCAAACGCCTCGGCCTCCCCCGATCGACCGATATACGGCGCAATCATTGGCTGCGATGATCGGTTGAGAAATTTTCACCCTGGTGGAACACAAATCCCTTGTCGGCGCCGCGCCGATGGCCGCAATCTCGGCGCGACGCATGCAAGTGCCACCCTCGACACCGCGCGTGCTGAACCATGTCTCGTTGCCGGGAGACGCATCTCTGGGGGCCGCGAGCCCGGCCTTGCCGCAGTATGCAGACCGTCTTTGAACAACCCGAATTCGATTGCTGCAATCGCTCGAGGAAAACCAATGTCTCGCATCCTTGATCGTCATATCCCCGACCGTCGTCCCCTCGCTCGTCATACGCTTACCGTCGCTGCGAGCGCGGTCCTCGCCGCGCTGATGATCGGCGCGCCGTCGCGCAACGCCCGTGCGGACGAGGCCGAGATCGCGCGCGGCAAGTATCTTGTCGCGTTCGGCGGCTGCCTGGATTGCCATACCCAGGGCTATTTCTCCGGCAAGCCGGACATGGCGCGCTATCTCGGCGGATCGGACATCGGCTTCGAAATTCCCGGCCTCGGCATTTTCGTCGGCCCGAACATCACGCCCGACAACGACACCGGCATCGGCCGCTGGAGCAGCAAGGAAATCGTCACGGCCATTCGAACCGGTGTACGGCCCGATGGCCGCATTCTGGCGCCGATCATGCCCTGGCGGGGTCTGGCCGCCCTCACCGACGCGGATGCCCAGGCGATCGCCGCATTCCTCAAGAGCTTGCCACCGGTCAGCAACAAGGTGCCCGGCCCATTCCATCCCGGCGAGAAATCGACGGTGTTCGTCATGAAGGTGGTGCCGCCCGAGATCGCGCCCTCCGCAAAATGAGACCGTGTCCGCAGGCGCCCGCCGCCTTCCCGCACGGAAGACGCGGATGCGCAACGGATCGTGATGAGCACTGAAACAAGGATGTTGCCATGAAGCTGCAGGCCGTCATTGCCGTCCTCGGCGTTGTTGCGGCCGGCGCCGCACAAGCGCAAGGAAACGATCAAGCCGCCGGCCAGCGCACCGTGTCCGTTTGCCCGAGCACGTTCAAGGCCTATGCCGGAACGAGCGAGCCCCTGACCTGCAGTTGCACGCGCGAGCAGATCGACATCAACCAGTATTCATTCCCGACCTACGGCAACGACGTCTACACCTCGGACTCGAGTCTGTGCCGGGCCGCAGTCCATGCCGGCGCGGCCGACGCCAGGACCGGCGGCACGGTTACGATCGTTCCCGAAGCGGGACGCAAGGCGTATGCGGGAGCGATCCGAAACGGCATTCAATCCCTCGACGCCGGCGCACACGACGCGAGTTTCCGTTTCGCGACTGGATCCGCCGCGGGCCAAAGCGCAGGCACGAGCGCCGCCACGCCGGCTGCGAGTGTTTCGGTCTGCCCGAGCACGTTCAAGGCTTATGCGGGAAGCGGCGAGCCGCTCACCTGCAGCTGCGGCCGCGAACAGATCGACATCAACCAGTATACGTTCCCGACCTACGGCAACGACGTCTACACCTCGGATTCCAGTCTGTGCCGGGCCGCGGTCCATGCCGGCGCCGCCAATGCCAGGACCGGCGGCACGGTTACGATCGTTCCCGAAGCGGGACGCAAGGCCTACGCGGGCGCCATCCGCAACGGCATTGAATCGCTCGACGCCAACGAGCACGAGGCAAGTTTCCGCTTCGCCATGGCCCCGGCCCCTGCCGCCAACCCGGGCCGTGACGCCGCACCCACCGCTCCCGCAGCATCAACCTCGGCAGCGGCTTCAATCTGTCCGAGCACGTTCAAGGCCTACGCCGGAACCAGCGAGCCCCTGACCTGCAGCTGCACCGGCGAGCAGATCAATATCAACCAGTATTCGTTCCCGACCTACGGCAATGACGTCTACACCTCGGATTCCAGCCTCTGCCGGGCCGCGGTCCATGCCGGTGCCGCCAGCGCCAAGACCGGCGGCACCGTCACCATCATTCCCGAGGCAGGACGCAAGGTTTATGCCGGCGCGGTTCGCAACGGGATCGAGTCGCTTGATGCCGGCGCGCATGACGCGAGTTTCCGCTTCGCTGTGGCCCGGACACCACCGCCGCAGGCACCAGCACCGCCGGTCGCCGTGGTCGCCGGCAAGCCTGTGCAGCAGCCGATCGCGGCGACCATCGAAGCCACCGGCCAGGTCGCACTTTATATCCAGTTCCGCTTCAACTCCGCGGATCTCGATGTGTCGGCATCGCCCACCTTGAACGAGTTGCGCGATGCATTGAGCGCGACACCCAACCTCCGTCTGCTCCTGGTCGGCCATACCGATGCGATCGGAACGCCGGACTACAATCAAACGCTGTCCTGGCGACGGGCGCAGGCGGTAATGAATTGGCTGACCGCGCAAGGAATTGCGCAGACGCGTCTCGGCATCGACGGCAAGGGACAATCTCAACCTGTCGCCGACAATGCCACCGATGCGGGCCGCGCACTCAATCGCCGGGTGCAGGCGATCCGCGTCCCGTAAATCCCTGAACGTGACTGGCCGATCGCCGGCTACGGTTCCTGCGTACGCACACCTGTCACGGTTTTGTGCTGTCGCCGGCGACTCAGATAGGCTGCCGCCATCGCCGGAATGCTGGGGGCGATTGCGGTGCTCTGCCAGGCGGGGCTACCGCAGGTTCGTTGTGGAGGTTCGCCATGGGACGTGTGCACCCGGCCCAGCGAAGCCGGCCGCCACCGCCCGTCGACGAGCATGACGGCGAACAGCCGGATGTGCGTGCGCTGATTGAAGAGAACACACGGCTGAAACAGCTTGTGCTTCAGCTGTCATGCCTCGTGCTCAAGAACGCGGTCGATCGGAAATAACGCAGCCAGCGCGCCTCCCCGATGCGGTATCCAACGGAATCAGGCGAGGCCTCGCTCCAGCCGCCGTTCCCGAGTGGGTTTCGGTTCCACGGTGCTACGCTTTCCGGATCATCGCGACCTTCCGCGCTGCGGAACGGGATGTCGCCTCGCACGCGGCGCAACCTTTGGCCGGTATACAAAAAAAGCGGGCCGAACGCGGATCCCGGGCCAGACGGCGCTTCACGTTGCCTCGCCACCATGCAATAGAACGATGGCGCGGATACAACCGCCGATCTGCCGGGCTCTCCTCCCGGAACCCGATACCGTTCACCAACGTAACGGACGCAGAAAAGCCAAATTGACGGCAGATTTGTTGTCGACTGAATTATTATTCGAAATAATATTTAAGATAAATTTTGGGGGTGAAGCGCGATGGCAGCGGATCACGAGGAAAACCAGGTTCAGGCCAACGAGGCGGCGCTGAGGACTGAAGAAGCCCTCCGTCTCATCAAGGCGTTTCGCGCCTTGGACAGTCAACCGGTCCGCGAAGCCTTGATCGTCCTCGCCGAACATCTCGGTGCCGTCAAGAATCGCCTTCAATAAGTATCAGCTCGATAAGCAGCGACGACAACACTTTAACAAACCGCGACTGCAAGGAAACGACTGCGATCAGAATCGGCAGCGATCCGTCGAAATGCCAATTACCCTTAAACTCCCGACGCCCGCGCTTATTCCGTAACGGCAATGTGCGCGTCAAAACGCCCCGATCATCCGCCGCAAAACCGATTTGTATTGCGACTCGGTCAAATCAGGAATTCGATGCGGGGAGTTGAAGGGGTCTGGGAGGATTTTCCATGAACAGCCCATTTGCCGCGGCAGCCCACATCGGACCCGCGTGCCTCGAACTGAAAAGACTCGCAGAAAAAGCCGATCTGAAGCTGCTCGCCCATCTCCTCGACATGGCGAGTCTTCAGGCGTCGAAAGACCAGCTCGCAACTGCCCCCGGCGGCATGGGAGAGAAGCGCACCAACACTGTGCAGTTGCGGACCGTGCGCGGCTCTCATGCAGCCAGCCCCCATTCCGGAAAGACCCATTCCAGCAAGATCGGGGAAGCGTTGCGCTGAGCCGCCATTGAGCCGATCCGAATCCAGGCCGTTATCATTGCCTGATCACTGCCTGGCGGCGTGCTGATGCGACGAACACTTGAGCGACGCATGCTCGACCGAGATCGACTCGGTCCTGATCCGGAGCCAGCGCTGGACAGCGTCGATGGCCCCCAGGTTAATGCTCCCCGGCTCTTACCGAAAAAAGGTAACACTAAGTCAACGGTACTGCGCCACGGGCGACTGTATTCTCGCGGAAAACAGCCCTGCTCTATGCAAACTCATAACAAATCCTTTCATCGATGACGGCATTTGGCGTGAATTCCTTGAATGGATGTGAACGCGGATCGATGTACAACACCATGCTACTGCCTCGCATGGTGTTATTTCTCCGTTTTCACGGTCGCTCCTCATGCACAAGATTTTGGCACACATCATCGAGAGACGGCACAAGCGGTTCGAGCTTCGCCGGCCGGGGTTCATTTTTTGCGGTGCCAATGCGCCGCTCTATGAATGCTTCATTCTGGACATTTCGGAAGGAGGTGCTCGCATTGAAGTGGGCGAGCTGATACCGCCCAAAGTCTTCGTCCTGCTGCTGACGCCGAATGGCAATGTCAGCCGGCATTGCGTGACGGCATGGCGACGGGGCGCGGAGATCGGCGTCAGGTTTCACCGGCCACGCCGCCAGACCGACACCTCGGCGAACGTGCAGGATGCCGGCCCGCCGCGGAAGCAAGTGGTTCTGCAAGTTTGAACGGATGGAACGTCCAGAGATTCAACAAGCAGAGAAACCGGACATCTCAGAGAACCTCGGGGCGCCCCGTCAAAGATAGCCCGCACACGAGGTGTGCATTGTCCCCGTTCATCTCTTGCACACGTGTGATCTGGGCTTCTGAGAATCAGCCACCTGACCTATGATGCCGTCACCGCACGGAATTGGGGCCGTGCATATTCGTTTGTTTGCGTGGGAATCGGTCGTCGCGCCATCGGACGCATGATCGTTCCGAGAGTTCATTGAATAACCAACAAATACCTTTGCTAGCCGATTCATCGCTTTGCTAGCCAAAATCAGTGACCTTGCGGCGATGGCTATTGCGGCCGTCCCCGCAAGGCTGTCGGCGACCCCAGATCGATCGAACCAAACGGGTCGGATTCACAATTGGGGCCATACAATTGGGGATACCCATGCGCAACTACGGTGACTATTCGAACGAGACGATGAGCACGGCGAAAGGCGAAAGATTTTCAGCCGACGAAGGATTGGAATTGATCCGGGTATTCCAGAGCATTCCACGACGTGCTGATCGAAGCGCTGCTCTCGACATCATCAAACGGTTCGCGGCGCAGTCCTGCGTGCCGGACCAAGATACCATCATCATGAAAACGCCTCGGGCTATCTGATCGGCAGCGACTTGTTTCAAACGGCCTGAACTCCATATTCGCAGCATTGACGCCGCCCGCTTTGGCGCCGGCGCGGCTTTGACTTTGGATGCTGTCAGAGCATGGACGCGATCAGCCGGATTGACACCACAATGCTTTTTCAATGGACATGTTATCGACGCTGACAGCCGCCGACCTGACCCTGCTTCTTCTCGGCATCGTCGTATGCCTGGGAACAGCCGTGGTGCTGATGCTTTGGCAGATCCAGCGCCAGCTACATCGAAAACGCCGCGGTCCCCGGCCGTAATGCGCTACGGACGTGGCTGACACCAACGCGCGATCGACGCACGTCCCGAACTCCGGCAAGGTTACGCAACATCCGGCAACGCAGCGCGATCGCCTCACGCGTTCTGTCGCAACCAACAGCACGTCGTGAAGCGTGTCGAGCGAACTGGATCCCGGTTCGCGGGACGGAGCTGCGTTTAGGCTGCAGCGCGGTTCTTGATCGCGCCGACAATCGCGGTCAGGACCGCTCCGGCAACGCCGCCGCCGGCAAGCTGGCCGATCATTGCGCCGATGTCGAGCGTCGAGGCCGAGTTCGCCAGCAGCGGAATCAAGGTCCCGAGAAGCTGGCCCCCGACCCCGCCGCCAATCGCGCCGGCAAGAGTGTTGCCAATGGTGCCGAGGTCGATGCCCTTGGCCGCACCGCCGGCCACGTTTCCACCAACCGCGCCGCCGACAATCTGGATGATTAAATTGATCAGTAGCCCTGACATGATGTCCTCTCCGATCGATTTTCTGCGTCTCTGGCGTGCCGACTCATGGCCGCCACAGCCGCGATGCTAATCCGAAGGAGCCAGTGCGTCATGCCGCGCAGTTTTACGGATACGCGACGTTCATGCTGCAGTCGCGAACTTTGTGCCTGAAATTACTGCGGCGCACCCGCGCTTGATTCACGCTGGCGAATGCCGATGATCGTGAGCACGGCCCCCCTAGCCGACCAAAATGCCGCGTCTCACCGCGGTCGCTTTCCGGCCGCCCGATGCGCTCATCATTGCTTTTCCGGAGACCCTCATGACCGATCAGGACATCCTCACCAGCCTCAACCGCGACTATGTCAGCTCGGTACAGCACTCCGACGTCGCCCGCTTCGACGCCATCCTGGCGGATGATTTCTATTGCTCCAACCCCGACAAAACGCTGGTCGACCGCGCAAATTTTCTGAAGCAGACCGCCAGACCCGTGGCCATCCGCGATCTCGCGGCCCATGACGTCAACATTCGCATCATGGGCGACTTCGCCATCATCCATGCGCGCACCAGCTACACCCTGCCCGACGGCAGCGCGGGCTCCGGCCGCTACACCGACGTCTGGGCCAGGCGCAATGGACAATGGCTGGCGGTGTCCGCGCACGTGTCGCGCTGAGCATCGATCGGACCACGCGGGCGGCGCTCCGCCGTTCGCGCCGAGGCAGTTGGCGGCTTGCGAACTGCTACTGCACGTTCCCGGCTGGCTTGGCTTGCGTCGTCTTCGCGGCCTTGGCCTGGCCGGTTTTGGCGGGCGCCGTCTTGGCAGCCGGCGCTTTCGCCGAGGCCCGCGACGGCTCGGCGCTGCGAACGCTCCCCCACGGATCGTTGCTGGCTTTGCCGTTGGGAATCTTCTTCAGCGATTCCTTGTAGTCGCGCTCCAGCGCCTGTTCGCGCTCGATCTGGTCGGGCGTTTTGGATGGTGTCTCGGGAATGATGCTGGTGCCGAGGCTCTGCGCATGGGCCGGACCGGCCAGCAGCGCCGCCATCAAGGCAATGCGAAACGTCTTCACTTCAGGTCTCCTCAATCTCTCGTCCGTGGTCCGGTCGCCCGGCGCGAAACTAGCCCATTCTCGTATCCGGTGGAAACCGGCACGGCCGGATGGCCGGTTCCCGCGCGCGGAATTCCCGATCCATGCCAGCAGTGCAAATACAACAAAAAGGAGGGCAGATTTGGTCGATGACCGCTCATCCCCCTCCCCAAATTTGCCATCTCCCGATAGAATATCAAGCGACAGGCGCATATAGCCAAGCTTGAGGAGACGGAAGATATGAAACGGGTTCTGATCGCGCTCTCGATCATGGCACTGGCCACACCGGCCTTGGCAGCCCCGGTCAAAGGCGGCGACGGTCCGGCTCCGCCGTCGGAAGCGCAGCAGCGCGCGGCCGCCCGCAAAGCCAAAGAAGATGAACGCGCCTACAAGGATGCACTGGAGCGGATCCCGACGTCGACCAAGAAGCAGGATCCCTGGGGCAAGATGCGTTAGATCGACGCGCTGGCGCGATCACTGCGGCGGAAACATACGGACACCTTTCCGCTCAATGCTCCGCCGAACTGCGGTGCGGACGATCACAATTGCGATTTGTACGCAATCCTCCGCTATTTTTGGAACACTAGATTAAGGATGCTGCCCTAGCGTGAGCATCGATGTATTTGCGCGCGCAAGCTGCAGTGCTATGCGGGCAGCAACAAGTTCGATGTTGAGTTCGCAGTCATGGAAGAGCACCGCGCCAGCCCACGTCAGAGGGTTTTCAAGGCAGCCACGATTTCATTCAACGGTGATGCCGGCATCAGTTGCACCATTCGCAACCTGTCGGCGACCGGCGCCGCGCTCGATGTGGCAAGTCCGCTGGGTATTCCCCCCAAGTTCACGCTGATCTTCGAGGGCGATCACAGCGCGAAGCCCTGCCATATTGTCTGGCGCAAGGAACGGCGGATCGGCGTCGCTTTCGACTGAGACGCATCAGCTCCGAGGCAGCTTCTCGTTATGCGCGCTTGGCGACTTTGCCCAATGCGGTCGCCTTGGCCGGCGCGGCGAGCCATTCCATGTTCGGCGCATAGCGGCAGGTCGCGTCGCCCGGCTTCAGCGGGGGCGCGCCCGGCTTGATCTCGACCCCCATCACGGCCCGCGCGGTGCCGAAGCTCACCACGATGATGTCGCGGGTGCGTTGATCGGGGCGCGGCTGCGCATCCTCGATCCGCAGCAGCCCGGGCTCGTTCTGGCGCAGCTTGCCGGCCTTCCACCATTTGGCCCCGCGCGCATCGCGGAAATCGTCCACCGTCTCGCCGGTGAAGGCGATCTGGCCGATGGTCACCCGATAGCCGAAACGGGCGAAATGATCGACAATGTCGTTGTCGCTCATCGGAATACGTTCGCGTGCGTTCTGCATGCCGTGTTTCCGTGCCAGGCGCCGACCTGCAAAAAAAGCCTGTCCGGCGCGTGAAAATACCTGCTCTTGCAATCCATCCAGGCGCAATCGGCAGCCGGGTAGCCCGGTAGCATCGTGCCCGTCAAACTTGATGAAAAGGTTTATAGATGCCGTCCGCAATGCCGGCGGCCCCGGCTCAGCCGATCGTGGTGAATTATCAATTAAGGATATGCGCGCAGTTTGATGGTCTCCCCGCACGTAATTTTTCAATGTCCTGTTTAAGGTCGCGCGTGTGAGCCTCCAGCGGCCTGACGGACCGCGTGACATGTGCTCGCACGGGGAATGACGTGACTGACGCAGCCGACATGATGCAACGAACGAAGGCGCTGCGCGAGGCCGCCGAACCGCGCAGCAACGAAGGCGCGAACATGTCCTGGGTCATCCGCCATGCACAGCCGCGGCTGCGCCGCGCGGCGCCGCGGCACGATCGACTGGTGCCGCTGAGCGCCATCGCCAACGCACATTGGCAGGAACTGGCCGACCGCGCCGCCGAGCCGAATGGATACTATCTGCCCGATTGGGAAGCCGCGGTGAATGCCTCGGCGCGCGACCGCGGCGGCGCCCTGGCGCTCACCGCCTGGGGCCATGCGGAGCGCGCAGGCGCCGCAACCTCGCAGCTGATCGGCCTGTTGCCGGCGATCTCCGCGTGGCGCGCCTATCGGATTCCCATTGCTGCCCTGGTCAGCGCCGATCCTTATGGCCCGCTCGGCACCCCGCTGCTCGACCAGGATGCCACCGACGATGCCGTGCGGCGCATGTTGCGCCAGGCCCGCGACGCCGGGATGCACGCGCTGATCCTGCGTGATGTTCCGCTGCAGGGACCGGTGCTCGCCGCCTTCACCCACGCCCTCGCCCGTGACGGCCTGGCGCCGCGCATCCTGCAATCCCGGGAGCGCGTCGGCCTCGACGCCACGCGCGATGCCGAGGAGGCACTGCGCGACGCGCTGGGGTCCAAAAAACTGAAGGAGCTGCGCCGGCAGCGCAACCGTCTGGCCGAACACGGCGAGATCGCGCTCCACATCGCGCGCCGCCCCGACGAGATCCTCAGCGCGCTGGAGATTTTCCTGTCACTCGAGGCCAGCGGCTGGAAGGCCAAGCGCGGCACCGCGCTGGCCCAGCACGAGGGCGACCTGCGCTTCATGCGTCAGGCGGCATCGGCCCTCGGCGCGCGCGGGCTCTGCGAAGTGGTGACCTTGACCGCCGGCGCAACGCCGGTGGCATCGGGCGTCGTGCTGCGGCATCGCGACCGTGCCTACTGGTTCAAGCTCGGCATCGACGAGCGGTTTGCGAAAATGTCGCCGGGGGTTCAGCTCGCGCTGGAACTGACACGGCATCTGTGTGCCGATCCCGCCATCGCCTTTGTCGATTCTTCCGCGACGGCCGACCATCCCATGATCGGTCCGATCTGGCGCAATCGGTTCACGGTTGGTGACGTGCTGATCCCGCTGCGGCGTCACGATCCCGCGGTGGCCGCGATCCGGATCGCGCTGCGCCTGCGCCAGCTCGCGCGCGAGCCGGCCCGCCGTCTGGTCCACTTCATCCGGGCCCTGAAAGAGCGCCGCCGGTAAGGGCGCTTGTCTACGCGGCCGGTGGCGCCGCCAGCTCCGCCGCCACCTGGCGGATCGCCTTCGCCAGTTGATCCGCCGGCTGCGCGCCGGAGATGCCGTATTTGTTGCCGAGGATGAATGTGGGAACGCCGCTGACACCGGCTTGCGCGGCCGACTGCGCCTGCTGCGAGATCAGCTCGACGTCTTCATCGGTGCCAAGGCGCTTGCGGATGTCATCGGCATCGAGCCCGCAATCGGCGGCCGCCTGCACCAGCACCTCAGGGGCGGTCAGGTCGCCGCCATCCCGGAAGTAGAGCTCCATCAGCCGTTGCTTCACCTCCGCCGATTTGCCCGCAGCCTCCGCCCAGTGGATCAGGCGATGGCAGTCGAGGGTGTTGGGCTGCCGCTTGACCAGGCCGGGATGATATTCGAGGCCTTCGGCCGCGGCGGTGTCGACCACACGGCCCGCGATCTTGCCGTAGGCCTCGACCGAGCCGAACTTGGTGGTCAGGTATTCGTCGCGGCTGATGCCTTCGCGCGGCACCCACGGATTGAGAAAGAACGGATGCCAGCGCACCTGGACATCGACGTCGCTGACCTCGGCCAGCGCATTTTCGAGCCGGCGCTTGCCGATATAACACCAGGGACAGACCACGTCGGAGACCACATCGACCGTCAGGGATTGTTTCGCTGCAGCCATCGTCAGGTCCTTGTTTGAAAGGGTCGCTGACCGGCAGATAAGCCCGTCGACGAGCCGAGACAAGTGGTTCCACCGGGGTGACCGCTCACGCCGCCGGGCGATCGACCCGCAACGACGACGGCACCTGCCCCATCACCTTGCGAAACGCCGCCGAGAACGCACTCGATGAGTGATAACCGTTGCGCGCAGCCACCTGCGAGATCGGCGTCCCGGCAACAATCGCCTCCAGCGCATTGTGAAAACGCACACGCTGCCGCCAGACGGCGAAGCTCAGGGCGGTCTCGGCTTCGAACAATCGCGCCAGCGTGCGCACCGAGGCGCCGGCGGTGTCGACCCAGCCCTCCAGCGTCTGCCGGCTCGCCGGATCGGCCAGCAGCGCGGTGCAGACCCGCAGCAGCCGAGGATCCCTTGGCATCGGGATCACCAGCGACAGCCGCCGGGCGCGGGCGATCTCCGCCAGAATGAGAAAGGCCACCGCGCCGGCGCGTCCTTTCTCGTCGTAGATCACCGGCTCCTCGATCATCGCCAGCACCAGTTCGCGCAGCAGGCCGGAGACTTCCAGCACCGTCGGTGTCGGTGGCAGATCCGCGCGGGCGTCACCGGCGATGTAGAGCGTGCGCATCTCGACCCGGCCATGGATGCTGATGGCATGCACCGTGTGCGCCGGCAGGTACACCGCGCGGTCGGGCGGCACGATCCAGGCCTCCCGCTCCGTGCGCACCCGCATCACGCCGGTGACGGCATAGACCAGCTGATCGCGCGGATGCTGGTGCGGTTCGATCTCGAAGCCGCCGGCAAAACTCTTCGCCATCGCCGCCAGCGGCCGCGGCACCCCCTGATAGTCGTCGGCGTCGCTGCTGCGGACACGCGGCTTGCTCATGCGATCTCTTGGCGTCTCTTGCGGAATTGATAGCGGATTGCCGACATTGAAACCGCCTGCGCCGCCATGGCCGTTTCTCGACGAAAAATGGCATGACAACGCCAGCGTGCCAAGGCTATTTTTGACGCATCAACTGCCGGGGCTGCCATGAATCGCGATCGCATCCACTTCCTGTTTCTCAACATCGGCCATTTTCTCGATCACCTGTTCACGCTGATTTTCGCCACTGTCGCGGCGCTGGCGCTGTCGCGCGAATGGGGGCTGGGCTATGGCGAACTCTTGAAATACGCCACGCCCGGCTTCTTCGCGTTCGGGCTGTTCTCGCTGCCGGCGGGCTGGCTGGCCGACAAATGGAGCCGCGAGGGCATGATCAGCGTGTTCTTCATCGGCATTGGGCTTTCGTCGATCGCGACCGCATTCGCGGCGACACCGCTGCAGGTCGGCATCGGGCTGTTCGTGGTCGGCGTGTTTGCCGCGATCTATCATCCGGTCGGCCTCGCCATCGTCACCCAGCGCTGGAAGAACACCGGCATGCGGCTGGCCGTGAACGGCGTCTGGGGCAATCTCGGCGTCGCCAGCGCCGCGCTGCTCACCGGCTACTTCATCGATCACGGCGGCTGGCGCGCGGCCTTCGTGGTGCCCGGCATCTTCTCGATCGTGATGGGCGTGCTCTACACCATCGCGATCTGGCCGGAGATGACCCGCGACAAAGCGCCGGCGCCCGCGGCCGCCGTGGCAGCGACCACGCCGGATCACAAGGCGCTGCTGATGCGCATCTCCGCGATCGTCTTCCTCACCACCGCGGTGTCCAGCATCGTGTTCCAGTCCACGACTTTCGCGCTGCCAAAGATCTTCGACGAGCGGCTGCAGGGAACGGCAACGGCCATGGCGCAGTGGCTGAACACCACCGGCCTCACTGCCCGCGCCGATGTCGCCACCTTGGTGGGCGCCTTCGCCTTCACCGTGTTCGCGGTGGCCTCGATGGCGCAGTTGATCGTGGGCCACATGCTGGACCGCTTCGGCCCGCGCACGGTGTTCCTCACGGCGGCCGCGATGCAGTTCGTGTTCTTCGCCATGATGCCGGGGCTGCAGGAGGGTTTCGCACTCGCCGTCGCCGTCGGCTTCATGCTCGGCGCTTTCGGCCAGATTCCGATCAACGATTTCATGATCGGCAAGATGGCGAGCGGCGAGGCCCGCGCCCGGGTCTATGGCGTGCGTTATGTGGTGAGCTTCACCGCACTGGCCGCGGCGCTGCCGCTGATCTCGATCGTCTACGAGCGCTGGGGCTTCGACACGCTGTTCAAGATTCTGGCGAGCGCGGCGCTGATCATCCTTGCCGCGGTCGCCTGCCTGCCGGCGCGGCTGCCGGCCCCGACGCCAGCAAGAGCGTAAGATGACGTAGCCCGGATGAGCGGAGCGATATCCGGGACTGCGGCTGCTGTTGCCCCGGATATCGCTTCGCTCATCCGGGCTACAATATTCAGGCGGAGGGCATGGCGTCGGCCAGCACCCGCATTCGCTTCGCGGTCACCTCATCTGCGGGAAAGAACGTCTCGATCGCCAATTCCGACAGCGTGATGTCGACCGGCGTGCCGAACACCATGGTGGTCGAGATGAAGCTCAGGACGTCGTCGCCGAACCGCATCCGGAACGGCACCGCGATGCTGTCCGACGGCGCCGCGTGCGGCGTGCGCCTTGCCGGGATCGGAAACGCCTTCAGCTCGTCATAAAGCGCGATCAGCACCGGATCGGCGGTCGCTTCGCACTGCCGCTGCAGCCGCTCCAGCAGATGCGAACACCACTCGGCGAGATTGACGGTGCGCGCCGCCAGCCCCTCCGGATGGAAACTCAGCCGCATCACATTGAAGGGATGGCCGAGCAGGCGCTGCGGCACGCCGTCAAGCAGCGGCGTCACCATGCGGTTCGCCGCCACCAGGTTCCAGTGCCGATCGACCGCGAGCGCCGGATTGGGCTCGTGCGCCTTCAGCACCAGGTCGACCGCCTGCCGCGCCGCCTGCAGCGCCGGATCATCCAGCGGTCGCTGCGGAAACGCCGGCGCAAACCCTGCAGCCACCAGCATGACATTACGCTCCCTCAGCGGCACCTCGAGCCGCTCCGCCAGCCGCAGCACCATGTCGCGTGACGGAGCCGAGCGCCCGGTTTCCATGAAGCTGAGATGCCGCGCCGAAATCTCGGCATCCGACGCCAGATCGAGCTGGCTGAGCCGGCGGCGCTGGCGCCAGTCGCGCAGGTACTCGCCGATGTGAACGGGCCGTGCGTTTGCGGTTTTGGACGGGGCAATGTGGGTTGTCATCATGGCTGAACGCTAACATGTGCGCTTCGGACGATCCATTACCTCCGAGGTAATGGATCGTGGCACCAAACCCTCTCAAATCGTGAAATTTATTTTGCGCACCGCCATCGATACCAACAGAAATACCAACATCTCGAAGCCTGGGGTCCACGATAAAAAACATCGACAAGCCAATTGGTCAGCGACCCGGGCTGGAGTTGTCGAACGCCTCCTCCGCAGCTTCACGCAATGGACCCCCAGCCGAACGGCAGGCGCCAGTGGTGCCGATCTGAAGTTCCTGCGCTACTTGCCAGATCACATCATGCTGCCGGGCATGAAGCAACGGACCAGCGGGTGGCCATCGATATAACGCCGCCACACCATGGCGCGCCCGACCTTGTTCGGCTGCGTGACCACCGCACCGTCAGGCACCACCGCCCACTCCTCGCCGATGCGTACGCGATAGTGCCCGTGATCGGATTCCCAATCGACATCGGCAACGAAGGAGCCATCCGCGTCCGAGCAGCATAGCCCGAATTCGCTGCGCAGGCTCTCGAACCATGATTTCAGTGGTGAGTTGGCGTAGCGCCCGTCGTCACGCGCCGGTGCGGCTGTGGCCAGCATGATCAGAGCCAGCGACAACGCAGCACGCTTCACCGCAGCTTGTCCTGGTTTCCCGCCGTATACGTATTGGCATGGCGCAGAACAAAATCATACACGCTGAGCGCCGGCGTGCCGGTGATCTTCTCCACGTCCGACGTCAAGCGGTCATACCGATTCTGCTGTTTAAGAAGAGCCATTGTCGCGAGATGGGCGAGCGCATGCTGATCCAGCATGCCGCTGGCCTCCAGTTGCTTGCGCCAGGGCTCCCGGGGCACGTTCACATAAGTGATTTGACGTCCGAGAGCTCTGGAGAATTCCTCGGCAACGCCGTTCATATCCTGGGACCGCGGGCCCGTCAGTTCGTATATCTTGCCAATGTGCTCGGTCGGCGCCTCGAGGACGGTGGCCATCACCCGCGCAACATCTTCACTGGCGACCGGCGAGGTCTTTCCATCTCCGAAGGGGAGCCGAATTTGCCGATGCTCGCGGATCGAATGCATCGACAACCTGAGGAAGAAGGTATCCAGAAATGACGTCGGGCGAACGTGCACGACAGGCAATCCAGACCAGTTCAGCGCCTGCTCCGCCAGCCAATGCATCTTCTGCTGCGGGCTGTCCGTGGTCGAATTGATTCCCATCTGCGACACCGTCATCTGTGAAATGTTCACGAACGCACTCACCTTGTGATGCTTCGCGACGGCGGCGGTATTGATGGTCGCCTCGAGATACGAAGCCGACACCGTCATCCCGAAGTAAACTCGGTCGCAGCCTTCGATCGCACGATGCATCGCATGCAGGTCGAGAAGGTCGCCGACAACAACCTCAACGCCGCGTTCGGCGAGTTTTTCCGATCGGGCATCCTCCTTGCGGACCAGCGCCCTCACCTTGCACCCCCGTTCGATCAACAGCTCGCATACGGCGTGACCAATCGTTCCTGCGGCACCAGTAACTAAGATTGGAGATCCCATGTCTTCCTCCTCGCGTCCATGAGCTGAGCGTGATGCGTTAGACCCGGACTAGTCACGCAGTCGCGGATCGGTTGCGGGCGACGATCTCGTCGTGGGTCAGCGCACCGCCGGCCGCCATGAATTCCTTGAGAAGGGCATCACGATTGCCGGGAGCGCGAGACCGGTCGGCCGCCTGCAGCGCCGATGCCAGTTCGTTCGCCGTCAGCTCCGTGCAATAGGCCGGGGTGCCGGGCTGCTGACGCCAGGAGTTACTCAGAGTCCCAGAGTCCAGCGCGTCGAAGCCGGTGGCCTCCACCAATTGGATGGTCGTGGCCTTGGCTTGCGGAGCATCGCCCGCCACAGGGATGGCGATACGTCCGGATGCCCCGTCCGATTGGCTTCGCGCGGCCAGTGTGACCGCGAGAGCCGCGTTCCATGCCTTGATGACCGGACGACCGATCCGTTCACTCACCCAAACACTTTCCGACTTGCCGCCGTCGACCTCGGCGACTGCACCGTCGCGGAACGGATAGTAGTTCGAGGTGTCGATCACGACGACGTCGGCAGGCACCTTGTTGAATAGGCTGGCGAGATCGGGATACCTCCCGAACGGGATTGCAAGAACGATAACCGCGACGTCCTGCACGGCCTCCTCCTTCGAAACAGCAATGGCTCCCATCTCGCCGGCGAGATCGCGGATGGTGTCCGGTCCCTTCGAATTGGCAAGCTTGACCTCATGGCCGCTGGCGACAAGCTTTCGCGCCAAGGTCGCGCCGATGTTTCCACCGCCAATGATTCCGATCTTCATGGGACGTCCTTTCGTGAACGTGGAAAAACGCTCGTCTCAAGCGCGGGCGGGACGAGCGAATGCATCAAACGCGTCGCCGGTTTCAATTCCGGGTCAAACTTGCCGAGCGCCTTCAGGATAAAGCGTATCTGGTCGCGCAGCCCTGCTTCGGTATCGTCGCCGTGTTGAACGCGGTGCTCGATCAAAATCGGATGGAAGAACGGCATGAACGCGGACATGACCGCTCGCGCGGCTTCCGCGGCATCTTCGTTCTCGAACTCGCCGGCTTCCATCCCCTCGCGTATGACCGCCTCGAAGATCGTCACCATCCGCTCGATATGCACTTTGATCGTCGCCCAGTTCTCCTGCGTAGCGGCGACAATCAGGTCGTGCATGCGCTTTTCTTTGACAAGCTTCATCTTGTTGTGGTGGTGAACGGCGGTCAGGAGCCGGTCGAGTTTCTCCATGGCCGGCGCGTTCGTGCCTGCGATCGCAAAAGCAATGTCCGCGACTTCGTTGACGATCCGCCCGCAGATGGCCTCGTTGATTACGTCCCGGGATGGGAAGAAGCGGTAGACATTCGCCGAGCTCATGCCGAGTTGGGAGGCGATGTCGGCCACCGACGTCTTATGGTAACCGATGCGGCGAAAGTGCTCCTCCGCCACATCCAGGATGCGCGCGCGTGTCGCGTCGAGGTCTGTTACCGTTCGGGACGGACACTTCATGGACGTCCTTGAAATGATGAAGCAGATCTGCGGGACATCCCGGACATCCAACATCTACCTGCTTGTCCGGTCGGCGGTGTCGTCAAGCCATCGCATGAACTCGGCGACATGCTGGGCCCAAAGCTCGGGGCGCGTCATGGTGAAATGGCCCGGCGATGTTGGGGTCCCCTCTTGAACCACGTAGCGGCCGTGTTCCAGCCTTGGCACAATTTTTTCGAGAACTTGCAGCTTGTCGGGGTTGAACTCGTCGTCGGAAAAATTGAGGGCGAAGAGCTTCGTCTTGATCTTGGCAAGCTCGGGCTCAGGGTCGTAGCTGAATGATGACTTGAGCGAGTATATAATGTCGTTTGCGTCGATGTGCCCGGCCGACACGCGGTTGACAGCAAGGAAGTTGTCTGCGGCGGGCCCGTCAGGAATGGCCTGCTGAAGGTTCGCAGCGCTGTCGATCATCAGCCGCAGCACGCCGTAGCCCAGGGTCAAGCCAAGCGGAGTCTGCGTATACTCTCCGTTTTTCCATTCCGGATCGGAACGGATCGCATCGATGACCATGCGACGCCACAGAAGGTTTCGCCCCGAAACCTTGATCGGCAGCGACACCACCGGCATCACGCCGTCCATCATGTCGGGATAGGCCTCGGCCCATTGCCAGGCATTCATTCCGCCCATCGAGATACCGAGAATGGCGTGGAGGTGCTTGATGCCCAACGTCTCGGTCAGCAGCTTGTGCTGGAGATCGACAATGTCGCCATAGTCGTAGTTGGGGAATTTCGCTTTCAGGCCGTCGCTCGGCTGGCTGGATTGACCATGGCCTACACTGTCGGGAAAGATCAGGTAGTAGCGGTTCGCGTCGAGGGGACGGCCAGCATCGAACAGCGCCTTCGTAAAAGTCGGACTTAGAAGCGCGCGGCTATCCGCCCCGGTCCAATGCAGAACGAGAACGGCATTCTCGATGTTGCCCATGGCGTCGCGATGCGGCGTGCCAAGGGTCGCATAATGGATCTTCACGCGCGCCAGCGTCTCTCCATTACGGAACTTGTAATGATCGAACCAGGCATCCGCCCGCACGGTGGTCGGATTGATCCGCTGGTCCCACGGCCCATTGCCGGCGGCCGGCGTTGGCGGATTGGATTGGGCATTTGCTGGGCCTGCGAACACGGCACCCGAGAGGAGAACGCCGAGCAACACAGCGGTTGCCGCGCGCGCACGATGAACCTTCATATGATTTCCCTACACCGTTGATGATGGCTGAAATCTGAGCTTGCTCGGCAAGCAAGGGTGAGCAACTGAAACTGAGCCGCGAGAACTTGAACCGCCTCCTCCGACAACGGAGCCCTACTCGGCAGCCATTGCCGTTCGCAGTCCCGGTTCTTCCGTCGAGTCCTCATGGATCTCATCCGCTGTCGGCTTGATCCGAAACCACGCGGCATAGAGCGCGGGAAGGAACAGCAGGATCAGCACTGTGCCGACCGCCGTGCCGCCGATCAGCGTATAGGCCATCGATCCCCAGAAGACGGAATGCGTGAGGGGGATGAAGGCCAGCACGGCGGCAATTGCGGTCAGGATCACGGGCCGCGTGCGTTGCACCGTGGCCTCGATGACGGCGTGATAGTCGTCAAGGCCGGCCGCATGGTTCTCCTTGATCTGTTCGGTCAGGATCAGCGTGTTGCGCATCAGGATGCCGGCCAGTCCTATCAGGCCCAGAATGGCGTTGAATCCGAAGGGCTGGTTGAAGATGAGCAGCATCGGCACGACGCCGGCGAGGCCAAGCGGCGCCGTCAGCATCACCATCGCCATCGTCGAGAAGGATCGCACCTGCAGCATGATGACGATCAGCATGGCCGCGATCATGGCGGGAAACACCGTCGCCAACGCGTCGTTGGCCTTGGTTGCTTCCTCGATCGATCCGCCCAGTTCGATGCGATAGCCGGCCGGAAGCGATGCGATCAGTGGCTGAAGCGCCGTCATGATCTGCTTGGACACCTCCGGAGGCTGGGTCGCCTCATTGATGTCCGAGCGGATGGTGACGACGGGCGTGCGGTCGCGGCGCTTCAGGATCGGCTCTTCCAGACGGATTTCCGAATGGCCGACCTGGTCGAGCGGAATCGCGCGGCCGTCGCGGCTCATCAGCGAGAAATCCATCAGGCGCGTCGGATCCAGCCGCTCGCCGCCGGCGCTCCGTGCCACGATGGGGACATTGCGAATGTCCTCGCGGACCTGCGTCACGGCGATGCCGGTGAGAAGGAACTGGAGCTGCCGGCCCACCTCCGCCGGCGAGAGGCCGATCAGGTTCAGTCGATCCTGATCCGGGACGAAGCGGAGCACGGGCGTGCGATTGCCCCAGTCGCGGTTGGCTTGCCGCACATCGCCGACGCCCCGCATGATATCGAGGGCTTTTTCGGAGATCGCGTACAATTTTGCGGGATCAGGTCCCGTCACCCGGAACTCGACCGGAAAGGGCGTGTAGGGACCGAACACGAGCTGCGTGACGCGCACATGGGCTTCGGGTGCAAGCCCCTCTGACACGGCCTGTCGGAGCCGATGCTTGAGAGTCTCGCGCGCCTCCGCATCCGGTGTCAGCACCACGATCTTGGCGAAGGCCGGATCGGGCAGTTCCGGCGCCATCGCGAAGAAGAAACGCGGAGCGCCCTGACCGACATAACTCGTGACGATCTTGGACTCGGACTGGTGGTCGAGCCACTGTTCGAGCTTCTCGACCGTGGCGGTCGTCGTCTCGATGCTGGTGCCTTCCGGCAGGCGAACCTCCACCAGCACTTCTGGGCGGTCGGACGTCGGGAAGAACTGCTGTTTGATGGCGCCCATGCCGACGACGGACATTGCGAAGGCGATGGCGACGATGCCGGAGGTGACGAACTTGTGGCGCACGGCGAAGGTGATGAGCCCGCGCAGGCGCCGATAGTTCGGGGTGCCGTAGATCGCGTGATGGCCGCCTTCGATCGGCTTGATCGCCGGCAGCATCTTGACGCCGAGATAGGGTGTGAAGACCACCGCGACGAACCAGGAGACGATGAGGGCGAACCCCACCACCCAGAAGATGTTGCCGGCGTATTCGCCGGCCGTCGAGCGCGCGAAGCCGACAGGCAGGAACCCGGCGACCGTCACCAGTGTTCCGGACAGCATCGGCGCCGCAGTGTGGCTCCACGCATAGGCCGCCGCCTTGATGCGGTCCATGCCCTCTTCCATTTTCACCACCATCACCTCGATGGCGATGATGGCGTCGTCGACCAGAAGACCAAGCGCCAGGATAAGCGCGCCGAGCGTGATGCGGTCGAAGAACCGGCCGGTTTCCAGCATGATGAGGAACACGACGGCCAGCGTCAGGGGGACGGCGGCCGCCACGACGATGCCGACGCGCCAGCCGAGGCTGAGCAGGCTCACCAGCAGCACCACGCCGAGCGCCATCGCGAACTTCATCATGAATTCGTCGACCGCCGAGTTGATGTTGACGGCCTGGTCGCTGACCTTCGCCAGCGTCATTCCGAGTGGCAGCGTCCGCGCGATAGCTGCGGACCTTGCCTCCAGCGCCTTGCCGAGGGCGAGGCCATCCCAGCCCTCTTGCATAACGGCCGCGAGCATGATGGAGGGCTCACCCTGATGCCGGATGAGGTAGGTGGGAGGATCCTCGTAGCCGCGACGGATCTCGGCGATATCTGAGAGCTTCAGCGTTCGCCCCGCAGCTACGATCGGCGTGTCGGCGATCGCCTGCACGCTGTCATAGGCGCCGTCGACCCGGATGAAGACCTGCGGCCCCTTGGTGTCGATTGAGCCCGCCGGCGTGACGGTGTTCTGCCGTTGCAAGGCGGCCACGATATCCTGTGCCGACACCCCCAGCGTTGCCAGCTTGGCATAGGAGAACTCGATGAAGATCTGTTCGGGGCGTTCACCGAGGATGTTGATCTTCTTGACGCCGGGCACGTGCAACAGATCCTGGCGAATGGTCTCGGCTTGCCGTGCGAGCTCCCGCATCGGCATGTCCTTCGCCTTGAGGGCATAAAGCGCAAAACTCACGTCCGAATATTCGTCGTTGACGAAGGGGCCGAGCACGCCGGACGGCAGGTTGCGCGCCTCATCGCCGAGCTTCTTGCGGGCCTGGTAGAATTCCTCCTGCACGACAGACGGCGGCGTGCTGTCCTTCAGCGTCACCGTCAGATACGCATAACCCGGCCGCGTGGTCGTCTCCACCCGGTCGTACCAGGTCAGCTCCTGAAGCCGCTTTTCCAGCGGTTCCGCAACGAGGTCCTGCATCTCGCGCGCCGTCGCGCCCGGCCATACCGTCGTGACCGTCAGGGTCTTGATGGTGAAGGACGGATCTTCCGCCCGGCCGAGCATGAGGAAAGCGTAGACGCCGGCGGCCGTCAGCAGGAGGATGAAGAACAGGCTGACCGCCCGTTCGCGAACGGCGATCGCGGAAAGATTGAAGCTCATCAGTTGCCCCTGCTTTCAGAGGCAGTCCTGACGCGAGCGCCCTCCTGCAGCAGATGCGCGCCGAGAGACACGATCGGATCACCAGAACTCAATCCGGAGATCACCGCGCTTTCGCCGCTCAGCCGAACAAGTTTGACGGGCCGAAAGCGGACGGTTGATGTGGCGCCGTCCAGGACCCACACACCCGTCTTCGTGCCGTCATCGAGCACCGCTCCCAGCGGCACCTCGACTTCCGGCTGGATCGCCTGGCTTGCCAGTCGAATGGTCACCGTCGCGCCAAGAGGGGCTGCCGCGGCCTCACCGTCGAGCACATAACGGGCCTCATAGGTGCGGGTCTGAGGATCGGCGGCATCCGACAACTGTCGCAGATGCGCGGTATGGCGCCGCCCATCGGCCCCATACACGCTGGCCTGGGCCACTGAGCCGATCGCCGGCCGGATCGTTTCGGGAAGCGCGACCACCGCCTCGCGGGGGCCGGCCTTTGCGAGCCGAACGATTGCCTGGCCGGCGGAGACCACCTGCCCGGGCTCGCCAAGCGTTTCGACCACCGTTCCGTCGGCGTCCGCGACCAGCACCGAGTAGGTCGCCTCGTTCTCGGCGACCCGCGCGTCAGCTTCGGCCGCTGCGAGTTGCGCCTGGGTCGTATCCAGCGCGGCCTTCGCTTGCTCGTAGCGCTGTCTGGAGGCCCATCCGTTGCTCACCAACTTGGCGTATCGCTGTTCATCCGCGTCCATCTGCACGACGGATGCACGCGCCGCCGCGACCGCGTTGCGCTTTGCCGTCACCGCGAGGCGAAGGTCGGTTTCATCGATCCGCATCAACGGCTGACCGGCTTTGACCTGCTCACCGGCATTCACAAGCCGTTCCACAATCTTGCCGGGAACGCGAAAACCGAGATTGCTCTGCACCCTCGCCCCGATGACGCCCGTGAAGCCGCGTTCGGAGCCGGCCACCGGCGCGGCCGTCGCCAGTCTGACGATCGGTGGTTCCTGCCTCGGGTCGCTCACGGCAGGGGCTGCGTGCGTGCGAATGGACAGCGTGACGACTGCGGCCGCCCCGAACACCGCGACCAAGGTGCTTACCAGCACGACAAGGGGTCTCTTTTTCATGTCATCGCCTCAAAAAAATAGATTGCGTTCGAACTCTATAATCGATATAGATGTTGAACGCAATCTAAAAAAGGAGGTCGACAATGCGAGTCAGTCGCATCCAGGCCGCGGAAAACCGCGAGACCGTCATTAATGTAGCCAGCCGCCTTTTTCGGGAGCGCGGCTTCGACGGCATCGGTCTCAAGGATCTGATGGAAGGCGCCGGACTGACCCAAGGCGCGTTCTATAAGCAGTTCGCGTCAAAGGAAGACCTGACGGCGCAGGCCTCGAAGCGGGCGCTGGAGAGCGCCTTTCAACGATGGTCAGCCGCGGCCGCGGCCAATCCACAGGACCCGCTTGGCGCGGTCATCGCGTTCTATCTCAGCATGGATCATCGCGCGGAAAGAATGGACGGCTGCCCGGTCGCTGCGCTCGGCTCGGATGCTGCCCGGCAGGGCGCCGACGTGAAGGCGTCATTCGAAGCCGGGATCAGGGAATACCTCCAACTGCTCAGTCGTTGGGTTGGCGATGGCGATGAACCCAGCGACAAGACCATGGCCCTTCTCTCGACCATGGTCGGTGCGGTGGTCCTCTCGCGGGCGGTCAACGACGAGCGGCTGTCAGAGCGGTTCCTGCAGGCGGCCGCCGGGAGCGTGCTGGCGGGATCGTCTGCCGGCGATAGCAAACCAGCACCGCTCCAATAAGGATGAATTCCATGACCAAGACCAGTCTCGGCGTCGCCCTGGTGACGGGCGCATCTACCGGCATCGGCCACGCTACGGCAACAACCCTGCAGAACGCCGGCTTTCGCGTGTTCGGCACCAGCCGTCGCGCGGCGGCCGAACGATCCGACGGCGTAACCATGCTGTCCTGCGATGTGACCGATGGCGCCTCCGTGGCGAAACTGGTCGACGAGGTGCTGGCCAAGGCCGGGCGCATCGACCTGCTCGTCAACAATGCCGGCATTGGCTTGTTCGGCGGCGCGGAAGAGTCCTCGATTGCACAGGCCCAGGCGCTGTTTGATGTGAATGTCTTCGGCGTTCTCCGCGTGACCAACGCGGTGTTGCCGGCCATGCGACGTCAGGGCAAGGGGCGAATCGTCAATCTGAGTTCGGCGCAGGGATTCATCCCGGCTCCCTATTTTGCGCTCTATGCGTCGACCAAGCATGCCGTTGAAGGCTATTCCGAATCGCTTGACCACGAACTGCGCCCGTTTGGAATTCGCGTTGTATTGGTCGAGCCCGCCTATACCCGGACCTCATTCGAAGAGAATCTCGTAAGGCCCGACCAGCTGCTTGATATCTATGGGTCTGCGCGCGCCGGCATGGCTGTAGCCGTGCGGAAAGCGATGGAAAAAGGCGATTCGCCCGAAGTGGTCGCCAAGACCGTTTTGGCGGCTGCGACCGATCGCGTTCCGAAGCGGCGCTATGCGGCGGGAAAATTAGCGCGCCAGGTCAGCCTCCTGCGCCGTTTCGTTCCCGCATCCGCATTCGACAAGAGCCTGCGAAAGCAGCTCGGGCTGCCGGCCTGACGTCGATACGACACCTGTTTCGCTCGATGTGGCAGGAGTCAGGAGTCGAGGAGTCGTGAGCCACTGTGCGAGGAGGACGCGCATCTCTCAGGCCCCGCATCCGCGGTCGTTATCAAAACCACAGCAACGAGCTTTTTAAATTCACGAGGAGAAAAAATGCGCAAGGCCGGGATACACAATTTCCCAACAATCGATCGTGTCGTTTATGGCAAAGCTGCGTCTGACGCCTTGAACGATGAGGCGGAGCGACTTGAGGCAAAGCGCGTCTTCCTTATCGTCAGTCGCACCTTGAACACCAACACCGATGAGATCGAGAAAATCCGGCGCACGCTCGGCGACAAACATGCAGCGACCTTCGATGGGATTGCGCAGCACACGACGCGCAAGCAGGCTGCCGAGGTTGCGCGCCATGCGAATGACGCACGAGCCGATCTGGTCGTGGCTGTCGGTGGAGGCTCTGCGATCGATCTCGCCAAGATCGTCATCATGGCGATGGAACACGATATCCGCGATGAAGCGGGCTTCGATCCCTTTCCCATGGGCCCGGGCGTGAACTTCTCTCCCTTCCGCTCGCCGAAAGTCCGGCAGATCGCGGTGCCAACCACACTGAATGGCGGCGAATACAATGCCGCAGCGCTCGTCACCGATGAGCGCAACAAGCTGAAGCAGATATTCTTTCACCCCCAAATGATGCCGGTGGCGATCATTCTCGACCCTGCCCTCACCCTTCATACGCCTTCGAAGCTCTGGATGGGATCGGGAACGCGCTCGATGGACCACGGCATCGAAGCCTTGTGCTCGCCGGCCGGCACTCCCTTGACTGACGAAGCCGTCCTGGCCGGCATCCGCGTTCTGCGTGAAGGAATGCTCCGGACATTGCAGCAACCTGATGATCTGGAGGCGCGCCGACTATCTCAATATGGCTCGTGGCTCGCGTCTTTCGGGTTGCAGGCACGCGTCCCCATGGGAGCAAGTCACGGCATCGGCCATGTGCTTGGAGGGACTTTCGACGTTCCTCACTATTATTGCACGCCCGTCATCATGCCGAGCCTTCTTCGCTACAACAAGCCATTCACCGAGGATGCGCAAAAGCGTTTGGCGACGGCTCTAGGTGCCCCGGGTATCGAAGCCGCAGATGCTTTCTCTGAATTCACCAGAACACTCGGATTGCCTGGCCACCTTGCCGATGTCGGCATTGGTGAAGACAAGTTCGATCGGATCAGCAAGATTGCGATCAATCATCGCTTCGTCCAGGCCAATCCGCGGCCTTTCAAAAGCGAGGCCGACATCGTCGATCTGCTGCGAATGGCAGCGTAGCTGCAGGAATGGGACGTTTGCCGGTGGAAGAACAGCCGCTGACCAGCCTCGCGCATCGGCCGGAGAACTCTCCGGCCGATGGTCATATCCGCAGGCGGACGGTTCACGCCAACGGGCTCGATTTCCCGATCCTCGAAGCTGGAAATGGCCCGCTCGTGCTCTGCCTGCACGGGTTTCCCGATCATGCACGGAGCTGGATCTCCTTTATCGATCGTCTCGCGCGGGAAGGATATCGGGCCGTCGCGCCCGCGCTGCGCGGATATTGGGTCGGGGGCGCTGCACCTGACGGATCTTACCGCGCCTCGGCGACCGGGCAGGACGTATTGGCCCTCATTGAAGCGCTTGGCGCCGACAGCGCCGATCTCATCGGCCATGATCTGGGGGCTCGGGCAGCTTATGCCGCGGCAAGCCTCGATCCGGTTCGCGTCCGCAAGCTCGTCGGGTTGGCGGTGCCCTACGGAAAGGGGCTGCGAACGGCGCTCGTCGCCGACGGCGATCAGCAGCGGCGAAGCTGGTACATGTTCTTCTTTCAGACGCGCATGGCGGAGATGGCCGTCCAGCACAACGACTTTGCCTTCCTCGACCGGCTCTGGCGAGAATGGTCGCCGGGATACGTGCTGCCACCTGCGGATCGTTCTGCACTGAACGAGACATTTGGACAGCCCGGCGTGCTAACTCAGGCGCTGGCCTATTACCGGCAACTGTTCACGCCCCCATCCGAGCCGGAAACCCAAGCCCTTGAAGTCCGCGCGAGCGGTCCAATCACCGTCCCGTCGCTCTATCTGCACGGAACGGACGACGGCTGCATGTCCACGCAGCTTAGCGAAGGCATGGAGGCGATGTTCACGAATGGATTCGACCGCGTCGTGATGCCTGGTGTCGGTCATTTCCTGCATCTTGAGCAGCCCGATGCCGTGTTGAGCCACGTTTTGCGCTTCCTGAAATGCTGATCGGTTCCAAGGGCGGGCAGTGGTCCAGCCGAAAAGCATCGAGTTGGCGTGCTTGTCGTTGCGCGCCATCTGCCTTGGATCCCCTATCGGAATAACAAACAGTCGTGAACATCGATGTGCGCGGAAACACTTGATCAAGGGATGTAGTGAGCCCGCGGACGACCTCGGACGTCTTGGAACAGTCCTTAATAGGCGCCCGTCTTACCTCCCAGGTAATCGATTTAGGCTCCGGCGCGGCTCATCTTACTGTCACGGCCACAACAGGCCGAACCAGGAGACGCCGTCATGATCCACCTTGTGCTGCATATGGGCCGCTCGGTTGCGACCAGCCCCACCGTCATCCGCACGGCAGCGGCGCTCGCCAACTCGCTCCTGGCAATCGCGACGCGGCTGATCGCCGGATCGCTCAACATGCCCGAGGCGCTGCTGCGCGACACCGGCGAATTCGTCGTCGCTTATGTCGCTGAAGTGGAGCAGCGCTCCGCTCTGGTGTGTCCGCGGCGCGTGATGAGGGAGCTGCGGCAGCGGCGACACATCAGCCACCGCGGCCCTTCGCAACGCTGAAGCTTCTCACCCACTGCAATCAAGGAGACCTGTCATGATCCGTCCCTCGCTGCTGCTTCGCCGGATCCTCATTATCGACGCCGTGTTCAGCGCCGTCTCGGCGCTGTCGCTCGCCGGCGGCGCTTCGCTGCTCGCGCCGCTGCTCAACCTGCCTGAAGCCCTGCTGCGCGAGAGCGGCCTGTTCCTGGTTGTCTATGCCGCGCTGGTCGGATGGCTGGGAACCCGCGCCGCGCTATCAGCCGGTGCCGTCTGGGCGGTGATTGCGGTCAATGCAGTCTGGGTGCTCGCCAGTGTCGCGCTGCTGTTCAGCCCGGCGGTGTCGCCGAACTGGCTCGGCGAAGGTGCCATCGTGCTGCAGGCCATCGCGGTCGGCGTAATTGCTGAGCTGCAATATATCGGGCTGCGCCGGAGCGCAGCCGCGATCAGAGCCTAGCGCCCGAACCGGCCTTGCTGGATCGCTTGGGCGAAGCCGCTGCCGGAGCCTTGCGCTTCGCGGCGGCTTTCGCCGTGACGCGGATCGCCTTGCCCTTCAAGGCTTTGGTGTTCAAAGCCTTGCCATTGAGAGCATGACCATTGAGCGCATGGCCGTTCATGGCCTTCTTGGCCGCCCGCGTCTCGGCGCGCTTTTTCGCAGCCTGCTTGGCGGCCCGCTCCTCGGCCCGCGCCAGCTTGCGCTTCTTCTCGCAGGCGTCGCACTTGCAGCCGATCGGCTTCAGGAACTCCTTGAAGTACTCCCGGCCGTAGTCGTAATTGATCTCCTCGCCGGGCTCGATCTTCTTGATGGCGCGGATGAAGACCTTGCGGTTGCGCGGCTGCACGTCGGATTCGGCGTTCGGCCGGCAGGCGTGGTTGATGTAGCGGGCGATGTTGCGGCGGACCGAACCGTCGATGGTCCAGCGGCCGTTCAGCTCGAACAGGTATTTGTTCTCGATCTCGTCGTGCTTCTTGTTCCGCGAATCCAGGATCGGCCCGAAATACTCGATGATTTCGTCGCCTTTCTTGATCGGCTTGGTGGCGAACAGGCCGAGCCCGGTGCGGGAGCGGCCGATGCGATAGGGCTTGCGGCTTGAAATGGCAGGCATGGACGAAGCAACTGACCTGGTTGTTGGGAGAGCGATAAACGCGCGACCTGAATGACGTTTGCCGAGCCCTTGCGATTCCCGGCGAACGATCCTCTATAGTGATTTCTAAGCAAAAGTCATGCCTTTGGCTGCATGAAGGCTGAACCGATCCACACCTGATTTCGACCTACTCCTGAGCTTCAAGAGTTTGGTTCCATCCCAATGACTTCCATCTCCATGCTGTCGATCCCCAGCCTGCCACGCCTTGTTGTCACCGTGCTGACAGCCATGTTCTTTTCAGATCTGGCTTTTTACCCGATGCCGCCGGCGATGGCAGAGCCGGCCTCCCCGATCGCCAGCATCTATACGTCCACCGCCGACAAGGCCTGCCGCAAGGTGTCGAGCGTCAAGGTCGGCGACGACGAGGAATACGGATCCGAGCGCATCTGCCCGGGTGCTGCCGGGCTGGTGGTGCTGAAAATCGAGCAGGACCTGCGCGAGATCATCTCGGTCGGCCGCAATCGCAAGCAGGCCGGCGCGGAGCCCGCGGCCAGCCAGAGCTTCGGCCCGTTCAACTCGACCACCGACACCATCGAATGGCGCAGCGGCTCCGACGGCAAGCCGTTTGCCATGATCCAGCGCTGGCATATCGCGGACAACAGCGACACGGGAGCGAATTCCGCAAAAGTGGACACCGGTTTTGCGCTCGAATTCGCTCCAGATAATAAAAGGCGCGTTTTCTTCACGCGAACCGGTACCCACTTCGCTCGAAAACGCGCTGACAAGGACGGCCGTCCCATCACCAAGCAGATGCTGGTGGTCACCCGGCTGCCGCCCGGCGCGGTCTGCCATGTGGCCTATGTGGACGTGAAGGCGAATCCCAATGCCAACGCGGTTGCCCGCAAGGCGGCGGACGACATGGCTCGTAGCTTCGACTGCGCCAGGGACAAGGTGACATCAGCCGGCGAGAAAGGCCGCACCACGGAGCTGGCGTTGCCGCGCAGGTGATCAGGCCCAACTGATCAGAACCTGATCGATCAAAATTCCGATCCCGGGCTGAGTATCGCCTCCAGCAGCGTCGCGTCGCTCTCGCCGGGCGGCAGATGCGCCAGGAACTCCCCGAGACGCCCGTCGAGCAGCAGCACGGCAAAGCCGTGCACCATCGACCAGGCCCGCACCATCCGGGCCGCCTGCTGCAGCGTCGGCGCCTGCTTGACGATGGTCTCCTGCCGTTGCGCGCCGACGGCCTGTCCCAGCGCCGCCCCGGCCGCCTCCATCGCCTCCGCCAGCGCCGACCGCGTGGGATCGAGCCGCTCGCTGCGGAACATCAGGGTGAACATGCCGGGATAGGTCTTGGCGAATGACACATAGGCGCTGCCCATGGCGTCGAGGCGCGCGCCCGGCGCGGTCTGCCGATCGGCGGCGGCAAGCAGCGCCTCGCGGAAGCGCCGAAACCCCACCGCGGCGAGTTCGCTCAGCAGCCCCGTGAGATCGCCGAAATGATGCGTCGGCGCGGCGTGGGACACCCCCGCCTCCCGCGCCGCCGCGCGCAGCGTCAGGCCCGGCAGGCCATCGCGCTCGAGAATGCGCTCGGCCGCCGTCAGCAGCGCCTCCTGCAGCGCGCCGTGATGATACGGCGCCGCGGAGGCCTTGGTCCGGCGCGCGATTTTGCCCGCGGCGGGCTTGGTGGCGGGGGATTTGGCGGCCCGTGCCGGAGATTTCGGCTGAATCGTTGTCTGTCTGGACATAAGTCGTTTATCCGCCGCTATTTTTACACTGTCAAGATTTTGCTTGACGTCACCGCCCATCCCGCTCTAGTTTATCTTGACGATGTAAAGATAAACTCATCCGGGAGGATCCGATGCAGCGCTCCGACGACGTCAGCAGGCCACGCAACAACCTTGCGCCGATTCCGATGGAAGCCGACGCGCCGTTCCTCAAGATCGAGGGCGAACTGCCGCGCGAACTCAACGGCACGCTCTATCGCAACGGCCCCAACCCGCAATTCGACGTGCCGGGTGCGCATTGGTTCGTCGGCGACGGCATGCTGCACGCGTTTCATATCGAGAACGGCCGCGCCAGCTATCGCAACCGCTGGGTCCGCACCCCGAAATGGCTGGCGGAGCACGACGCAGGACGTACGCTGTTCGGCGGTTTCGGCCGCAAGCTCGCCGATGTGCCGCCCGGCACCACCCAGGACGGCGGCGTCGCCAACACCAACATCATCTTCCACGCCGGCCGGCTGCTGGCACTGGAAGAAGGCCACCTGCCGACCGAGATCGAACCGGGCACGCTCGCCACCCGCGGCTACAACACCTATCGCGACGCGATTGCCGGCCCCTTCACCGCGCACCCGAAGCTCGATCCCGTCACTGGCGAGATGATCTTCTTCGGCTACAACGCCGCCGGGCCCTTCACCTCGCAACTGTCCTATGGCGCTGTCAGTGCCGACGGCACGGTCTCCCGCTTCGAGCGGTTCGACGCACCCTATGCCAGCATGGTGCATGACTTCATCGTCACCGCCAACCACGTGCTGTTTCCGGTGTTGCCGCTGACCGGCAGCATGGACCGCGCCATGAGCGGCCGGCCGGCCTATGCCTGGGAGCCGGACAAGGGCGCCTATGTCGGCGTGATGAAGCGCAGCGGCGCCACCCGCGACATCGCCTGGTTCCGCGGCGAGAGCTGTTACGTCTTCCATGTCATGAATGCCTGGGAAGACGGCAACCGCATCGTCGCCGACGTGATGCAGTTCGCCGAGCCGCCGCTGTTCACCCATCCCGACGGCCGGCCGACCGATCCGGCAAAGTCCCAGGCCCGGCTGTGCCGCTGGACCTTCGATCTCTCCGGCGGCACCGATCGCTTCACCCAGGATTATCTCGACGACGTCACCGGCGAATTCCCGCGCATCGACGATCGCCATGCCGGCATGATCAACCGCCACGGCTGGTACGCCTGCGCCCATCGCGGGGGATCGGCCGCCTCCGGCCTCGCCGGCATCGTTCATGTCGATGCCAAGGCCAATCGTCGCGCGCAGTATCTGCTGCCGGCGGGCGACACCATCTCGGAGCCGGTGTTCGTCGAGCGCGGCAGCGATGCCGCGGAAGGCGATGGCTGGCTGTTGGCCGCGGTGTGGCGGGCGCAGGAGAACCGCAGCGATCTCGCGGTGTTCAATGCCACCGATGTCGAGAGCGGTCCGGTGGCGCTGGTGAAGCTCGGACATCGCGTGCCCGACGGATTCCATGGCAACTGGGTAGGCGCGAGCTGACGCGTGCCCTCTCCCCGTCGTCCTGAGGTGGCCGCACGACAGTGCGGCCCTCGAAGGGCGAACGGCCCTATCTCGGATACATCGGCCGTCCATCCTTCGAGGCTCGCCCCGCGCTGCAAGTGCAGCGCAGGGCTCGCACCTCAGGATGACGGATCACAGATAAGGAAAACAACATGCGCGACGTGTTCCTCAAGCTGATCGGCGACTTCCTCTCGACTATCGTCTTCCTGATCGTTTACGCCCTCACCGGCGACGTGGTGATCGCGGCGGGCTTTGCGATTGCCAGCGCCATCGGCAGCGTGATCTATGCCCGCGTCACCGGGCAGACGCTCGATGCCATGGCCTGGGCGAGCCTCGCGCTGGTGCTGGTGCTCGGCGGCGCCACGCTGCTCACCAACGATCCGCGTTTCGTCTTGATCAAACCGAGCATTGCGCATTTCGCCATCGGCGCCGTCATGCTGCGGCGCGGATGGACCGCGCGTTATGTACCGCAGATCGTCCGCGACACCATCCCCGACTTGCTGGTGATCACCGGTTACGCCTGGGCGGCATTGATGTTCGTGCTCGGCGCCGGCGTTGTCGCGGTTGCCATGACCGGCGACATGACGCTCTACACCATCTACATCTCGGTGGTCGCGGTCGGCGCCAAGATCGCGGCGTTCGCCCTGCAATATGCGGTGTTCCGCATCGCCATCAGCCGCAGGCTCAACCGGCAGGCAGTGACCGCCCCGACCAAGGCGGCAGCGCTGCTGTAAGCCTGCCCGCACAGGCACACGCGCAGTATTCAACCTCCTTGAAGGCCGGACATGATCCGGCCTTTCCGCTGTGCGGAACGGCTGCGCCACAAGCCGCACACTTCTGAATTCAGGAAATGGGTATGGCTGCTGTCATATCCAGGGCCACGCCGGCCGGAACCGAAACTGCGACAAGGTCACACTTGCCAGTACCTTTCGAACTGCTAAGCTCGCGCGTGCTTCATGATTGCTGCGAGGCACAAATATAGAAAATCGAGTATGGCCAAAACCACGGCATAAAAGCCGCCAGCTCGTTCAGGGAGAAACCGCACATGACGCTCAGGGCTGTCCGTCCCGCGCGATGTCTTCGATTGCGCCCTCGCCCCACCGCCCCCACGTTAGATCCCAGTTCTTGCGATCCCCATCCCTGTTGCTGGCCGCGCCCTGACGCCGGGCGCTAACCCATGCGCGCCTACATCGTCCGGCGCCTGCTGGCCCTGATCCCGACGCTGCTGTTCGCCAGTGTGATCGTGTTCGTCACCGTCCGTCTGATCCCGGGCGACGTGATCGACATGATGCTGAGCCAGAACGACATCGGCGCGGAGAAACTGAGCCGTGCACAGCTGGAGCATGTGCTCGGCTTCGACCGGCCGATGCTGCAGCAGTTCGGGGTTTGGATCTTCGGCATCCTGCGCGGCGATTTCGGCAACTCGCTGTGGCGGTCGACGCCGGTACTCGACGATCTGCTGCAGCGGCTGCCGGTCACATTCGAGCTGGGACTGCTGGCGCTGCTGGTGGCGCTGTCGATCGCGCTGCCGATCGGGATATATTCCGCCGTGCGGCAGGACACCGCCGGCGATATCCTCGCCCGCTCGTTCTCCATCCTGCTGCTCGCAGTCCCGAGCTTCTGGCTCGGCACCATGGTGGTGGTGTTTCCCTCGATCTGGTGGGGCTGGTCGCCGGAGGTCAACTATGTGCCATTCGGCACCGATCCGTTGCAGAACCTGAAACAGATGATCGTGCCGGCCATCGTGCTGGGCGCCGCGCTGTCCGCCGTGACCATGCGGCTGACCCGCACCATGATGCTGGAGGTGCTGCGGCAGGACTATATCCGCACCGCCTGGGCCAAGGGCCTGCCCGAGCAACTGGTGGTGAGGCGGCACGCCCTGCGCAATGCGCTGATCCCGGTGGTCACCCTGGTTGGCCTGCAAGCGCCGCTGCTGATCGGCGGCGCCGTGATCATCGAGCAGATCTTCGTCATTCCCGGCATGGGGTCGTTGCTGCTGGAGGCCGTCAACCAGCGCGATTACCCGGTGATCACCGGGGTGTTCTTGGTGGTGGGCGTGGCCGTGATGCTGATCAACCTGATCGTGGACCTGAGCTACGGCCTGCTCGATCCGCGCGTGAGGCATCGATGAGCACGCTGACCGAGACCACCCCAATCAAACGGTCCACCCCGCCGGGAGCCCTGCGGCAGTTCGTAACGCGGCTGGTCCGCGAGCAACCGGTCGGCGCGGCGGCCGGACTCGTGTTCATCATCTTTCTCTTTTGCGGCGTATTCGCCCACCTGCTCGCGCCCTACGGCTTCAACGAGATCAGCCCTATCGAGCGGCTGAAGCCGCCATCGCTGCGACATTGGTTCGGCACCGACAATCTGGGACGCGACGTGCTGTCGCGCTGCCTCTACGGCGCACGGCTGTCGGTGATCATCGGCCTCTCCGCCGCGGCGCTGGCCACCGTACTGTCGGTCACCATCGGCACGATCACCGCCTATATCGGCGGCCGCTTCGACATGATCGCGCAACGTTTCGTCGACGCCTACATGTCATTCCCCGAACTGGTGATCCTGATCACGGTGGTGTCGGTGCTCGGCCCCGGCATGATCCAGATCATCGGCATCCTCAGCCTGGTGCTCGGCATCGCCGGCTCCCGCATCATCCGCAGCGCCGTGCTGTCGGCACGGGAAAACATGTATGTGCATGCGGCGCAGTCGATCGGCGCCTCCACCGGCCGCATCCTGTGGCGCCACATCCTGCCCAACATCATGCCGCCGATCATCGTGCTGTTCACCACCCGCGTCGGTGCGGTGATCCTTGCCGAATCCGGCTTGTCGTTCCTTGGCCTTGGCGTGCCGCCGCCGGCGCCAACCTGGGGCGGCATGCTCTCCGGCAGCGCCCGCACCTACATGTTCCAGGGCCCATGGCTCGCGCTCGCGCCAGGGCTGTGCCTGACCGTCGTGGTCTATGCCACCAACGTATTCGGCGATGCGCTGCGCGACCTGCTCGATCCGCGCATGCGCAACTCGCGCTGAGGCAAACAAGACGATCACAAGGGGAGGACATGCGATGTACAAACCCGCGGCCGGACGAGGAGGATACGTTGCCAAAGCGCTACGCGCGCTGTCACTGGCTGGTGCACTGACCGCGACCTCGGCGGGGCTTGTCTCGGCCGGCGAGGAGGTGCCGCAATATGGCGGCACCCTCAACATCGGCAATGTCTATGTCACGGTCTCGCCCTTGACCTGGGATCCGGCCGACTGGGCCTGGAAATTCCAGCAGGACACCGGGCTGATGTACGAGCAACTGTTCGCAGCCGACCTCAGCAAGTCGAAACGTCGCGGCGGTCCCTACTCGTTCGTGCCGGATGCCTGGCTGCCGACGGACGCGATCCGCGGCGAACTGGCTGAGAGCTGGCAGTGGAAGGAAAATCCACTGCGCGTGGAGATCAAGCTGCGCCAGGGCGTGATGTTTCCGGACAAGCCCGGGGTGATGGCCGCGCGCGAACTCGTTGCCGACGACGTGGTGCAGAGCTATGAGCGGCTCAACAACAGTCCGAAGAAGGTCCCGACCTATTTCGACCATGTCGAGAAGGCCGAGGCCATCGACAAGCACACCGTGGTCTTCACCTTCAAGACCTATTCCTCGGAATGGGATTACCGCTTTGGCTGGGGCTACTACTCCGGCATCGTGCCGAAGGAAGTCGCGGATGCCGGCGCCGGCAACTGGAAAAATGCCAACGGCACCGGACCGTTCCGGCTGACCGACTATGTCCAGGCCAACGCTCTCACCTTCTCCCGCAACGACAATTACTGGGACAAGGAGCAGATCGACGGCAAGCCGTACAAGCTGCCGTTTGTCGACAAGATCGTCTATCGCACCATCAAGGACGAAGCGACATTCCTCGCTGCATTGCGCACCGGCAAGCTCGACCTGCTGGAATCGATCCGCTGGAGCGCGGTGGACGAATTGAAGAAGAGCGCGCCGAAACTGCAGTGGTCGCGCTGGCTCGCCACCGGCGGCACGTTCCTTGCGATGCGCACCGACGCCAAGCCGTTCGACGACCTGCGGGTGCGCCGCGCGCTGAACATGGCGGTCAACAAGCAGGAGATCCTGTCCTCGTTCTACAATGGCGAGGGCCAGCTGTTCGCCTACCCGCAACATCCCGACTATATCGGCTATTTCGAGCCGCTGGAGCAGATGCCTGACAGCGTGAAGGAGCTCTACACGTATAACCCGCAGAAGGCGAAGGCGCTGCTCGCGGAAGCCGGTTATCCGAACGGCTTCTCCTTCAAGGTGCAGGTGTGTTCCTGCTCGCCGGATCACATGGACCTGCTGCCGCTGGTCGCAGCGTATCTGGAAAAGGTCGGCGTCAAGCTCGAAATCCAGCCGATGGAGTATGGCGCGTTCCTGTCGGCGATGACCACCAAGACCAACACGGCCGGCTACTTCATGCTCAACGGCCACACCAACCCGACCACCACCCTGCGCAAAAGCTTTGTCACCAAGCAGACCTGGAATCCATCGCAGTTCTCCGACCCCGATATCGACCGCAAGATGAACGAGGTCTTCCAGGAGCGGGACGAGAGCAAGCGCCAGATGATGCTCAAGGAGATGACCCGCTCGATCATCGACAAGGCGCCCTACATCTTCCTGCCGGTTGCCTACAACTACACGGCGTGGTGGCCGTGGGTGAAAAATTATGGCGGCGAGCTGCGCGCCGGTTCCGAGCGGCCCGGCCCGATCCATGCGCGGATCTGGATCGACCAGGAGATGAAAAAGAGGATGGGTTTTTGAACGCCCCGGTGAGCCTCCCAGGCGTCACCGCAGACCGCAGCACGCAGCAGCAGCCACTGTTGCGCGTGCGCGACCTCGTCACCCGGTTTGGCGCCGGCCGCAGAACCATCACCGCGGTCGACCACGTCTCCTTCGACGTCAATGCCGGCGAGACATTGGCGATCGTCGGCGAATCCGGATCCGGCAAGAGCATGACGGCGCTGTCGATCCTGCGGTTGATCCCGAGCCCACCGGGCCGGATCGACGGCGGCGAAATCCTGTTCGACGGGCAGGATCTGCTCAAACTCTCCGACTCGGAGATCCGCGACATTCGCGGCAACAAGATCGCCATGATCTTCCAGGAGCCGATGAGTTCGCTCAATCCGGCGTTGACCGTCGGCCTGCAGGTCGGTGAGCCGATCAACCGTCACGGCCGTTTGCCGTGGTCGAAGGCCCTGCTTGCAGCGCGTGACCTGCTGGGGCGGGTGCGGATGTCGGACCCGGCATCGCGCGTTAATGCCTATCCGCACCAGTTTTCCGGCGGCATGCGCCAGCGCGCCATGATCGCCATGGCGCTGGCGTGCCAGCCGCAACTGATCATCGCCGACGAGCCGACCACCGCGCTCGACGTCACCGTGCAGGCGCAGATCCTCGACCTGCTGAAGGATCTCGCCGCACGCGCACGCTCGGCGCTGATCCTGATCACCCACGATCTCGGTGTGGTGGCGCGTTATGCCGACCGCGTGGCGGTGATGTATGCCGGCCGCATTGTCGAAACCGCGCCGGCGCGGGAGCTGTATGCGCGTCCCCGGCATCCCTACACCCGCGGGCTGATGGCCTCGGTGCCGCGGCTGGACGGCGATACGCACGCACGCCTGGTGCCGATCGAAGGCCAGCCCCCGAATCTCGCTGACCTGCCGCCCGGCTGCGCCTTCGCGCCGCGTTGCCGCCAGGCCGTCGAGGCCTGCAGGGAGGCGGCGCCGCCGCTGCGCGAGGTCGGTCCCCGCCACAGCGCCGCCTGTTTCCTGGAGGCTTGAGCGATGTCGCAACCCCTGCTGCGCGTCAGCGACCTCAAAGTGCATTTCCCGATCGAAGGCGGCATCCTCCGACGCAAGCAAGTTGGCGCGGTGCGCGCCGTCGATGGCGTTTCGTTCTCGCTGGCGCGTGGCGAAACCCTCGGCCTGGTCGGCGAGAGCGGCTGCGGCAAGTCGACCACCGGCCTTGCGATTTTGAAGATGCAGGCACTGACCGCGGGCCGCATCGAGCTCGAGGGGCAGGACATTACGTCCTACAGCCGCAAGCAGATGCTGCCGCTGCGGCAACGCATCCAGATGGTGTATCAGGACCCTTATGGGTCGCTCAATCCGCGCATGACGGTGCGCGACATCATCGGCGAGCCGCTGGTGGTGCATGGGGTCGCGGGTGATCGCGAGGCCTATGAGGAACGGATTGCCGAACTGATGCGCACCGTGGGGCTTTTGCCCGACATGGCCAACCGCTATCCGCATGAATTCTCCGGCGGCCAGCGCCAGCGCATCGGCATCGCGCGGGCGCTGGCACTCGAACCCAGCCTGATCATCTGTGACGAGCCGGTGTCGGCGCTCGACGTCTCGATCCAGGCCCAGGTGGTGAATGTGTTCGTCGAGCTGCAGCAGCGGCTCGGCCTCACCTATCTGTTCATTGCCCACGACCTTGCCGTGGTCCGCCATGTCAGCCACCGCATCGCGGTGATGTATCTGGGGCGCATCGTGGAGATCGCCTCGCGCGATGCGCTCTACAAGTCGCCACAACATCCCTACACCCAGGCACTTCTTGCAGCGGTGCCGGTGGCCGATCCGGAGGTCGAGGCGACCCGGCAGCGGGCCATCGTCACCGGCGAAGTGCCGAGCGCAACCAATCCGCCGCCCGGCTGCCGCTTCCACACCCGCTGCCCGCATGTCTTCGACCGCTGCCGCACCGAGAGCCCCGAGTTGCGGGAGCTGGGCGGTGGCCAGGCCGTCGCCTGCCATTTGCATGACGCGGCGAAATCGCATTAGTGCAGTGACATGAAGCCGAACGGATTGCCGACAACGAAACCGCGCGACAAGGGCGAACTGGCCCGGACCCGCAAGTTCGTCGCCAAGCAGGACGCGATCCTCGACGCCGCCGCCCGCGAGTTCAACCGGCGCGGCCTCAAGGGCGCGACCTTCGCCGACATCGCCGGCAGTGTCGGCCTGCTCACCAACAGCGTGACCTATTATTATCGCCGCAAGGACGATCTGGCGGCGGCCTGTCTGCTGAAGTCGATCGATACCGGGCAGGCGCTGGCGGTGGCGGCGCTGAGCGCGGGCAATCCGGAAGCGCGAATCCGCCGTCTGATCCACGATCACGCCGAGCTTTTGGCCGGGATCGCCAGCGGCCGATGCGACCAGTTGGTCAATTTCAACGACATCCGGGCGCTGAAGGCACCGGAGGTCGACCATGTCTTCGCGGCCTACACCGAGATGTTTCGCAGCATCAGGCGGCTGCTGCCGAAGGAGACGCTGCAGCCCCAGCAGCGCAACGCACGCGCGCACCTGCTGCTGTCGCTGCTTCACTGGATGCGGCGCTGGATCTCCCGCTACGAACCCGAAGACTATGTCCATGCCGCCGCATGCATGAGCGACATCGTGATCAACGGCCTTGCAAGCCGGCGGAAACAATGGCGCGAGCCGGCGCAGCCGGACATCGGCTGGCCACAACCGGCCGCGGGTGATGCGACCACGCCCGAGGCCTTCCTGCGCGCCGCCACCATCCTGCTCAACGACCAGGGCTATCGTGGCGTGTCGGTGGATCGCATCGCGGCGCGCCTCAACCTCACCAAGGGTTCGTTCTACCATCACTATGACAGCAAGGAAGAACTGGTCGCCGCCTGTTTCGAGCGGACGTTCGCCGTCATCCGACGCACCCAGGCGCTGGCGCGTGAGCGTCATAACACCGGCTGGGAGCGGCTGACGGCGGCCGCGCGGGCGCAGGTTCGCATCCAGCTCTCCGACCAGGGACCACTGCTGCGAACCTCGGCATGGAATGCGTTGCCGGAAGAAACCCGCAAGGACTCCATGCGCGGCCTCGATCGCCTGATCGAACAGCTGGGAATGTTCGTGGTGCAAGCGATCCGCGAGGGCGACATCCCCACACTCGACCCGGCGATCGCCGCGCAACAGGTGGCGGGAATGATCAATGCCGCGTCCGAGCTTGACCGCTGGGTGCCGCGGCTTGCCGGGGATCAGACCGATGTGGACCTGTTCGTACGACCGCTGTTCGAGGGTATTTTGTCGTAGCGGGATCACACGTTCCTGGAAGACACTCCCGAATCCCCCTTCCATTCGGAAGCCGCAAATCATATCTTATGGTCATGACAAAACTGCTCGAAAAGGCCCTTGAAGCCGTGCGGCGGCTACCGCCGGACAGCCAGGACCAGATTGCGCTTGCCATGCTCACCTTGACTGGCAACGAAGGCGAGCCCGAGGACATCGATGCGGCGCATCTGCCGGCTGTGCTCGAAGGTCTCGCCCAGGCCAAGCGCCGTCAATTCGCGACCGATTCCGAGGTCGAAGCGGCGTTTCACGCTTTTGATAAATGAAGCTCCGGTTCACGCCGCGCGCGACACAAGATTTGAATGAAATCGCCATCTTTATCCGTGAGCGCAGCCCGCAAGCTGCGCTTCGCGTGCGCACTGCCATCCTTGAGTCACTTCAGAATCTTGTGCTCTTTCCGCATGTGGGCGACAGCAAAAAATAGACGGCGTGCGCAAGATCGTAGCTCGCCGCTATCCCTCTATTATTTATTACATCGTGAATGACGTTGCTGAGGAGATTGCTGTTCTCTCCATCCAGCATTCGGCGCGCGAGCGTGAGCATTCCGACCTTTGAGGGACGAACCGGCCGGTTATCGCCGCGTCAATAGCCACTAAGGCTCCAGCACACCCTTCAGCCCCGCCCGCGCGATTGCCGCCTTCACCAGGCCGCTCGTCTGAATCTCGACGGTGAAGTTGCCAAGGAAAACGAGTGCAGCATCGCGCCCTTTGGGAATGGCGATGGCGTGGCGCTCCAGGCCCCAGTGCCCGTCGAGCACGCGCGCGCCTGGCAGTTGATCCGCCATCTCGAACAACGAAGCCTTGTTGGTGGCGAACGCATCGACCTGGCGGGACGCCAGCAATGTGACGCCATCTTTCAAGGTCATCGCGCGCACGATCTCCGCATGCTTCAGGTCGCGGGACAACGTCGCGTCCGAGGTGCTGCCGGTGGTGACGCCGATGCGCCGTCCGACCGCATCGAGTTCGCCGAGATCTTTTATGGCCGATCCCGGCGGCAGCAGGTATCCGAGCTCGATGATCAGGTAAGGCGGCGCAAAGTCCATGTCCCTGGCGCGCGCGGCCGTCGCATTGGTGAAGGCGACATCGACGGCGCCCGTCTTGACGGCCTCAAGCACTTCCGCGTTCTTGGCAAACACCACCGGCTCATAAGCCACCTGAAGCCGGCGCGCCAATTCCCGGCCGATCTCGTATCCGACGCCACGCGGCTCCGACGGATTGTCGGTCAGGATCGAGGTTGGCGTGCCCGGATAAAGCGCCGCCCGCAGTCGCCCGCCGGGCGCGAGGATCTTGGCGGGATCGACATCGGCCGCCAGGGCCGCGCCTGACGATACCGCCAGAGCGGCGACAACAAGTGCAACTGCCTGTCGTCGCATTGGATGCAGGCTGGAATGAAACATCATCTGACACTCCCCGATAGATGGCTCATCAGCCCACCCGATCAGCCGGCGCCTGCGGCGCGACTCCGAATGCGCGCTCGAACCGCCGCGCGTAGTGCGGCCACACTTCTGGATTGATCAGCCGCGGCGGCCGCTGGCCGTCCAGCGCGCCGAGCAACTGTTCTGCGGCGATCCGGCCCATATTGGTCCTCGCCTCCCTGGTGACGCCGGCGGTGTGCGGAGACACGATCACATTGTCGAACTGCAGCAGTGGATGGTGATGCGGCGGCGGCTCCTTCGCCCAGACATCGAGACCGGCGCCGGCGATCCGCTTGCCGCGCAACGCATCAGTGAGTGCGTCCTCGTCATGGATGAACCCGCGCGCGGTGGTGACGAAGTAGGCATGCGGCGGCATCAGCGCGAATTGCTTTGCACCGATCAAGCCCCGGGTCTCGCTGTTGAGCGGACAGCTGATGGAGACGAAATCGGCGCGGCGCAGCAACTCGTCCAGCGCGACCTTCTCGCCGCCCCGGCGCGTGACTTCTTCGGCCGACAAAAAAGGATCATAAGCAAGCACGCGCATGCCAAAGAGCCCGTAACACAGCTCGGCAACCCGGCGGCCGACATGACCGAGACCGACAATGCCGAGAGTCTTGCCCTGGATTTCCTGCCCCATCAGCGCATTGCGCTCCACAGCGGGCTCGCGCCGCAGCGCCCGGTCGGCTTCGCCGATGCGTTTCGACAAGCCCAGCATCATGGCCAGCGCGTGCTCCGCCACCGAGCGGGCGTTGCCGCCGGACTGATTGACCACCAGCACACCCGCACTGGTGCAGGCTTCGACGTCCACCGGGTCGAAACCCGCGCCATTGCTCGAGACGATCAGGAGATTGGGCGTGCGCCGCAGCAGATCATGCCCCGCGTGGAACACCGGCGCGAGCTCGTCGCGCGCAGCACCAATCTGATAGGCGTGGGCGGCAGCAAGGATCGGGGCTGCGATCTCCTCGGCGCTGTCATTCTCCAGCCGATCGAGCCGCACATCCGGCCGCGCCTGCAGGATCTCCGTATAGATCGGATGGGCCAGGTACTTCACATAGAACACACGCTTGGTCGCGTTGGTCATCTTGATTGTACTCTCAAGTTCAGGAATCTGCAGAGCCGGGCCGGAAGGGGTGAGAAGGATGTGGTACTGCGCCGAAGGCTGTGGCGTCCACGCCTGAAACAGTTCTAACAGGTATCCGACATCTCGCCTTGCGAACCGCCCTTCCCTGATTCCGCCGTCACAGCCCTCCTGATTAACAAGATTGTTGACAATCGGTCTTGTCGCATCAAGTCTTGACGTAACCGGCATGGCCGTCAGCGATGACGCACTGCAATGCTGGATGGATAAGGGAGTGATCGATGGCCGCTGCCGAGAACAGGCCCAAGCCCCAAGTATGGCACGAGATCCTCCACCACACGCTCAAGCAGCACGACATCAAGCTCGTGACCTATGTCCCCGACCGCGTGCTGACCACGCTGATCACGAGCATTCACGCCGATCCGTTCTTCACCGCCTTCCCCGCGGCACGCGAGGAAGAAGCCGTCGGCATCGTCTCCGGTGCGTGGATGGGCGGCCTGCGCGGCGCCGTGCTGATGCAGACCAGCGGCTTTGCCACCCTCGCCAACACGCTGGCGTCGCTGGTGCTGCCCTACCAGATCCCGTTGATCATGGTGGTGTCCGAACGCGGCACGCTCGGCGAGTTCAACTATGGCCAGACTCTGGTGTGCCGCACCATGCGGCCGGTACTGGAGTCGCTTGCGATCGAGCATCACACCGCGACGCGGCTGGATGAGTTCGAATTCATTGTCGATCGCTCGATCCGGCAGGCGGTCGCAACGCAGGCGCCGGTGGCGCTGATCCTGTCGCCGCTGCTGACCGGCGGCAAAGTGTTCGCGGCGTAAAGGGGATCAGGACCATGACGAATGCAACCTCCCCGACCCGCTCGGCCAACACCAAAGTGATGAACCGCTTCGACCTCACCACGCGGCTGGTCGCCAAACTCAAGCACGACGAAGCCGTGGTCGGCGGCATCGGCAACACCAATTTCGACCTGTGGGCGGCGGGCCACCGTCCCCAAAACTTTTATATGCTCGGCAGCATGGGCCTCGCCTTTCCCATCGCGCTGGGCGTTGCGCTGGCGCAGCCGACACGACGGGTAATCGCGCTGGAAGGCGACGGCTCGCTGCTGATGCAGCTGGGATGCCTCTCGACCATCGCGATGCTGGCGCCGGCAAACCTGACCCTGATCGTGATGGACAATGGCATCTACCAGATCACCGGCGCGCAGCCGACACCAGCAGCAACAACCACCGACATCGTCGCCGTCGCCCAAGGCTGCGGACTTGCGCAGAGCGCGTGGGCCGCCGATGAGGACGACTTCGACCGGCTGATTCACGACGCGCTGTCTGCGACCACGCCACGCCTGATCGCCGCGCGCATCGACGACAAACCCGCCGCCGGCACCACACCCCGCGATCCCGTGCAAATCCGCGAGCGCTTCATGGTGGGACTGGGTGTGCGATCGGCGCACTGACACTGGACAGCCACCATAAAAATATAAGTATTTTCAATATTATAAGCAAAAATCGCCACTCCCTCCCGTCAATTTTTACACTGTAAAGATTTTGCTTGACCCCGCAGACCTTCCGGCTTAAAATCTTTACATCGTAAAGATAACTGCGGGAAACAGTTCACGGAGGCGGCCATGTCATTCTTCCTCATCCTGTTGCCCTTCCTCGTGCTCGGCGCCCTGAACTGGCTGTTCCCGATCACGATCGGCCTGTTCGCCGGCGCGACCGTCGCATTGGCTTTGATCGTCCACGAACGGATCAAGGGCCGCTCGGCCAAGATCCTGAACATCGCCTCGGTCGTGATCTTCAGCAGCCTCGGCGCGATCGTGCTCCTGACCAACGACGCCTGGAGCCACGCGACCATCCGCATTGCGATCGATATCGCCCTGCTCAGTGTCGTGCTGGTTTCGATCGTGCTGCGCTTTCCGTTCACGCTGCAATATGCCCGCGAACATGTCACCCCCGAGGTGCGGGTCATGCCGGAATTCATCCGCACCAATTACGTCCTGACCTGGGTCTGGGTCGGCGCCTTCGCGCTGATGCTGGTGGCGGACATGCTGTCGGTGTGGTGGCCCTCTGCCCCGCTCTGGGTCGGTGTGATCATCGCCTTCTCTGCCCGCAATGCCGCCGTGCAATTCACCAAATGGTATTCGCAGCGCGCCCGTGACCGCGCCAATGCCGTCACCACAAACGCCACCATCTGACAGCCGTCCTCGCAACCGGCCCGTCGATTAAATTTGAGGCAATTCGGTTCACACCACCATAGCCGGCGCGACGTCATCACCCGTTGCGCTTACAGCGAAATGCCATAGCCTGACGGGCGCCGGGACGCTCGAGGTGCAGGCACACAGCTCAGATGAGCAGCAATCTGAACGAAGAAAATGTCGGCGGCTATTCGGTCGCCTACAGCCGCGACGATACCTATTTTCCGATCTATGTGATGGCGCTTTTAGCCGCGGTGTTTCTCGGGGCGGCCTGGTTCACCGGGGGGTGGTACTGGCTGCTGTTCGCTGCTGCGACGGCCGCCTTTACCTATTACAACCTGCCGCTGCTGGAGACGGGACGCCCCACCATCGGCGCCAATCAATACGGCATTTTCCTGCAGGCCTTCGGGCTGATCCGCTGGCGGGCCATCAAAGAGATCAATCTGGTGCCGATCGCCGACCGCGCCATGATCACCGAGCAATTGCAGATCGTGCTGAACGTTCCTCTCGCCAGCGCGCTGGTGGTCGACTGGCGCAAGCAGCCGCTCTATCGCGCGCTGATGCGCCGTCCCTGGCGGCTGGACAAGAGTGGTTTTCTTCAGGTCAACCTCGAGCCGTTCGACCAGCCCGCCGCGGAAATCCACGGCACTTTTCTGCGGATGTGGCGCTATTACCGGAGCTAGTACCAGATCTGCATCTTCAGGCCGCGCGCGTCCTTCAGCGCCCGGCCTTCGGGAAGGCAATGGCGTCCATCACGCGCGGCGATGGCGACAGCGCAGGCGTCCAGCACGTCGTCGACCTTGGCACCCTTCCCGATACGTTCATGCTCAAGCCAATCGCCGAGACCTGTGAAGCCATCGGTCATCAGCAGCTCACGGCGCAGCGCCACGCCCTGCTCCGTCGTCTTGGCCGGTAGCGGCCGATGGCCATTGAGACGCCAGAACACCAGTTCGGGATGCACCTCGACGATCCGTCGCTGCAACCGAGGCGTCATCGCCGCATCGACCTGCATGATCTTCGGCCCGAGATTCCACAGCTGGATCGATGCCATCTTCTCACCGCGCGCCTTCAGCGCGCGATTGGCCTCGCCTTGCGAGCGAAACTCCCACAAGCCGCGGCGGGCACCGGTGAACACCCGCGAGGCGTGGGGCCGCAGCAGCGCCCGCGCCGCGAGATCGCAGGACCGGTCGCCGCTGTCCGGCAGGCCGATCGGAATGTCGATCCCGGCGCGGTCGAACGGCCGCTCCAGCAGTTCGGCGATGTCGCTCAGAAACACGATCTTGCGCCGGCGGCCGGCGATTTCGACCGCCACCCACCCGTTCCGGAAGCCATCAAGACCGATCGCGACAGTCATTCGGTTTTGTCGGAAACCCGCGGGTACGGGTCAAGATGCTGGTTCGATAAAGCTGGTCAGTCCTGTACGCGGCCGACCTTGAACGATTCGACCGGACCCTCCCCGACATCCTGCCGCACCGTGGCGATCACCTTTGCAAACGCCAGGTCCCCCTCATACTCCGCGCTGAGCAGATGCATCCCGCCGGACAGCGCCGAGGTGATGAAGGCAGCGCGTCCGTCGTGGCCGAGCCGGATGCCGGCGGCGAGGATCCGTTCGCCATCCCGGAACGTCACCGTGCCGGTTGGTTTGGGCAATCCCGCACTGACCCTGGCGACCAGTGTCAACGGCTCGCCCGGCGTGCTCGGATTGTACGAGGTCGACAGTTCCAGCCGCGGAACGGTCCGCACATGCTGGATCAGGATCGCGGAGGAACTCGGCATGGCAATGAACGGGAGAAACGCCGTGGCGCCGCTGTAGTGCGCACGGATCGGATGCGCGCCTGGAGACAGGTTGGCCACGGTAATCGAAGGTGATGCGACCTCCGCGCGTCCCAGCCACACCATCGTCGATTCATCGAAGAAATCGATGCTGCCGCCGGGCACGCCGCCATGATCGGCCTCGACCCGCGCGGTCAACGTCACGACACTGTCGGGGGCGACCGGATTGACCGATGTGGTGATGCTTGTGGTTGTCGTGACACTGATGATTTCGCTCTGGGCGCGCGCGGCATTCACCCACACCAGCACGATCAAGACAACAATGCAGAAGACCGCGAACGCTGCGGATTTCAGATGAAAGGAAACATGGCTCAAGTGAGTGCCGCGCACGGCGCGCGGAGGCAATTGCGGTCGCAAAATCAGTATCCTCCATCAAGCAACTTGATGTCCGATCCTGTCCTTCCCGGATAACAGTCCACCGACATCGTGCGGCCCGGCAATATCGGGCCGGTGCACTTATCGAGTGGGTCGCGGCGAAAATCTTCTCATCCTGCGCAAACAGGAATCTTTATTTTCGCAATCCGGTGCGGGGCTTCACCACGCTCAACAACAAGACCCTGACGGTCTCAGGGAGTAAGTCGCCGCATCTCGGAATAAGGTTCAGCGGCGCCTTGGATGCGCATCCACCGGCGTGAACCATCATTCACACGGGTAACGCGCGCCGCGCGAATTGCCGGTCCGCCGCAACCGCGGGACACGCCGTGGATGATGAATTTGATCCGGGATGTTGACCGCCGGAATCGGCGCCACCGCGCGTTTAACCTTCGTTCTACAACCGCGGGGGGCAAGCGTGGGGACTGCAGAAACGCATCGGCTGCTGGTGCAGGCGGCCGAGCATTACAATGCAGGCAGCCCCCAGCGCGCAGGCATGCTGTGCGCCGACATTCTTGCAGCACATCCGCATCATTTGCCGGCGCTGCACCTCGCTTCCGTGATCGCCTTCGCGGAGGGCCGGATGGAGGACGGCCGCGAACTCCTCGGCCCGGTGCTCCGCCGCGATCCGAATCACGTGCCTGCGCTCTCCACACTTGGCGACGCGCTCGCCATCAAGGGTGAGGACGAAGGTGCTGTGGCTGTATTTCAGCGGGCGATCGCGCTGCGGCCGCTCGACGCAGGCCTCCATGGCAAGCTCGGTGTTGCGCTATCAGAGCTATCGCGCTTTCCCGAGGCGGAGGCGGCCTACCGCCGCGCACTCGCGCTCGATCCGAATCTGGTCCAGGCGCGTTTCAACCTTGCGACATCATTGGCCAAACAAGTCCGGGCGACGGAGGCCGAGCAGATGTACCGCGCCGTGATCGAGCGCGATCCCTGTCATCAGGACGCCTGGATCAATCTTGGGAATTTGCTCGCAGATCAGAACAAGCTCGAGGAGGCCGTGACCGCCTATCGCAACGCGCTCAAGGATGAGCCATGCGATCGCGACAGGCAGGTTTCTGACCGTGGTTCCAGCGCCGTCACGGCCCTGACCAACCTCGCCGGCTGTCTCTGTGACCTGGGGCAGCAGGATGAGGCAATGGACGCGTGTCAACACGCGCTGCGGCTTGGTGCGAACCATGCACCGGCCTGCACTAATCTCGGTATCATCCTCGACGCTCAGGGCCGGTTCAAGGACGCCCTCACCGCGCATCAGCGTGCCGTCGCCGCGGACCCAACCTACGCCAAAGGCCACTCCAATCTCGCTGTCACGTTGCGCATCGTAGGCGCACTGGACGAATCGCTCGCAGCGTCGCACCAGGCCGTGGCCCTCGATCCGGATGACCCGCTGGTCCGCTTCAATCATGCCCATGTTCTGCTGATGAACGGCCACCTAGCAAGCGGCTTCGAAGAGCTTCGCTGGGGCCACAAATGCAAGGAATGGTCGGAAGGCTATCCCGCCTTTGCCGAACCTGAATGGCAGGGCGAGTCGTTCGCGGGGCACACGCTGTTGCTCCATACCGAAGCGGGCCTTGGCGATACCTTGCAATTCGTTCGCTATCTGCCGATAGCCGCGCAGATGGGCGGATCGATCGTGCTGCAGGTTCAGCCTGCGCTCGTGCCGCTCCTGCGCACGCACCTGGACGTGACTGTCGTTGCCCGCGGCGAGCCGTTGCCGCGGTTCGATCTGCACTTGCCGCTGATCGGCTTGCCGCGCGTGTTTGGCACCACCCTCGACACCATTCCTGCCGCCATTCCTTATCTCCATCCGGATGCAGGGAAACTTGCGCAATGGCGCCAGGCTCTGGACGACGAGGCTTCGCTGAAGGTTGGCGTCGTCTGGGCCGGCAATCCGAGGCACAAGGGCGACCGCCTGCGCTCGCTGGCGGCGGAAAAGCTGCTGCCCCAGCTGGTGATGCCGGGTGTCAAGCTTTACAGCCTTCAGAAGGACACTCGCGCCGCCGATGCACAAGCCGTCGAAGGTCTGGGCCGGAACATCGTCGATCTGGCGCCGGCACTTGGCGACTTTTCCGATACCGCGGCCGCGGTCACGGCCCTCGACCTGGTCATCGCGGTCGATACGTCAGTCGCGCATCTGGCGGGAGCGCTTGGTCGTCCAGTCTGGGTTCTGCTCCCTCATGCCCTCGATTGGCGCTGGCTGCGTGACCGGGAGGACAGCCCCTGGTATCCAGGCATGCGGTTGTTCCGTCAGCGTGCGCCGCAGGCCTGGGATAATGTCATTGCGCGGGTGTCCGCGGAACTCGCCTGCGTGGTCAATAGCGAACGCGATCTCCTCTGGCCGCCCGGCGCCACCGGCAAGGTGGTTGGGGGATGACAGTGGCTGCAGTTGATCTGATGTTGGGTAAGGCCGCCGAACATTACAATGCGGGCCGCCGGGAGCCGGCGGCCGTTCTATGCGGCGATATCCTTGTCGCACGCCCTGACCACATTCCGGCGCTTCACCTTGCGTCCGTCATTGCTTTTTCAGCCGATCGCACGGCAGAGGGCATCGCGCTGCTCGGCCGCGTGTTTGGCCTGGATCCGGATTACGTGCCGGCGCTGGTGACGCTCGGCGACGCCTTGGCCGTCAAAGGTGAACGGGACGGCGCGCTTGCCGCATTCCAACGCGCCGTCACATTGAGGCCGCGTGACGCCGGCCTGCACGTCAAACTCGGCACCGCACTGGTCGATCTGATGCGTTTCGCTGACGCCGCTTCAGCCTATCGTCGCGCGATCGAGCTCGATCCGAATTTGGTTCGCGCACGCTTCAATCTTGCCATCGCTCTCGCGGCCGCCGGACGGCCGGCCGAGGCAGAGGAGGCTTATCGCGCCCTGATTGCACACAATCCTGCATACCCCCGCGCCTGGCGCAATCTGGGTCATCTGCTCATGGAGCAGCGCAGGTCCGATGATGCGACGGCCGCCTATCGCCAGGCCTTGGCCTTCGATCCGGACGATCCTGGGGTGCATGGCATGCTTGGAGCCGCACTCCATCAGCAAGCCAGGCTGAACGACGCGCTCGTCCATTATGGGCGGGCCGTGGAACTGGTCCCGAATGATATGGCAGCGCTGAAGCAGTTTGGGCGGGCCCTGCACGAGGCCGGACGCACTGCGGACGCGGCCGGGATCTATCGGGGGGTCACAACGATCGATCCGACTGACGTCACGATCCACAACAATCTCAGCGCCTGCCTGTGTGATCTCGGCAGGTTCGACGAAGCGGCGGCCGCCTGCGAGCGCGCACTGGCGCTCGATCCGGACTATGCCAAGGCGCATGTCAACCGGGGCGTCATTCTCGAACGGAAGAACGACATCGAAGCAGCGATCGGAGCGTATCGTCGTGCGATCGCGGCCGACCCCAACGACGCTGACGGTTATGCCAATCTCGCGGTCGCCCTGCACGAGACGGGAACGATTGAAGAAGCGCTTGCCGCCTCGCAACGCGCTGTTGCGCTGGCGCCGGAGCATCCGTTGATACGCAGCAATCTGGCAACGATCCTGTTCAGCAAGGGAGAGATCGACCAGGCGCTTGAGGTCTCGCATCGTGCCGTTGCGCTTGCGGCAGAGCATCCGCTGGTGCGCTTCAATCATTCGCATCTGCTGCTGATATGCGGCGATCTCCAGAATGGCTTCTTGGACTATCGTTGGAGACGTCGATGCACGACCTTGTTCAGCAGCATGCAGGATTTCAGTGCCCCGGAGTGGCAGGGCGAGCAGTTTATCGACCGGACGCTGCTGCTGTTTTCCGAACAGGGGATCGGTGACGTCCTGCAGTTCGTGCGCTATCTGCCGATGGTTGCGGCCCGGGGCGGGACAATCGTGCTGCACGTCCAGGCCACGCTGGTGCCGCTGCTGCAGCAGCTCCCGGGCATCACGGCGATTCCCCGCGGCGCGGCACTGCCGCCGTTCGACCTGCAGTTGCCACTGATGGATCTGCCGTACGTGTTCGGCACCACGATTGAGTCCATTCCATCCGACGTTCCGTATCTTCGTGCCGATCCGGCAAAAGTCGAAACCTGGCGCCGCGCTTTCCACAACGTAGCCGCGTTGAAGGTCGGGATCGTCTGGGCCGGGAGCCCGACCCACAAGGACGACCGGTATCGCTCGCTGGCGGCGGACGCGGTGCTGCCGCGCCTCGTCATGCCGGGCGTGCAGCTCTACAGTCTTCAGAAGGAGCCGCGGCCCGCTGACGTGCCGGTACTCGCCTCACTTGGTTCCGATGTGATCGATCTTGCGCCAGGGCTTGGTGACTTTGCCGACACCGCGGCCGCGGTGGCCGCGCTCGACCTCGTCATCGCAGTCGACACCTCGGTGGCGCACCTGGCTGGCGCCATGGGCCACCCGGTCTGGGTGCTGCTGCCTTATGCGCGGGACTGGCGCTGGCTGCGCGACCGCGAAGACAGTCCCTGGTATCCGGGCCTGCGACTATTTCGACAGGAGAAGCCGCAGGCCTGGGACGGCGTCCTGACCCGCGTGGCAGCGGAGCTTGGATATTTGGCGTCGGTACATGCGACCTGATGTCAGGCGAATTGCAGGGTAGATTGGCCGCCTGTGCGAGACCCTACCACTTGCAGAGATCCCGCATCCGCTGGGCAAAGCTCGCGATCTCGGTATCGATCGTCTGCACATTGCGGGACTGGTTCGGCCCGGTGTCGCAGCGGGCCATCACCTCGCGCTGTCCGCGGAGCGCAGTGATGTAGCGGCGGTATGATGCGCACTTCGCCGCATCAGTGCCCTGCACCGCGACCTTCTCGATGCCGGCGCGCGCCTTGCGCAGATTCTGATCCGCCGCAACGTGATCCTCGCGACAGCCGGCCATGGCGGTACCGGCCGTTAAACCTGCCATGGCCATCTGCGCCAGCAGCGCGATCCCCGCCGCGAACGTCGGACAGGACCTCATCCCAGATTCAATTCCTTGAAGAAGTCGTTGCCCTTGTCGTCGATGATGATGAAGGCCGGGAAGTCCACCACCTCGATGCGCCAGATCGCTTCCATGCCGAGTTCGGGATATTCCACCACCTCGACCTTCTTGATGCAGTGCTCGGCGAGGTTCGCCGCGGCGCCGCCGATCGAGCCCAGATAGAAGCCGCCGTGCTTCTTGCAGGCCTCGCGCACGGCAACAGCGCGGTTACCCTTCGCCACCATCACCATGGAGCCGCCCGCGGCCTGGAACTGATCGACGAAGGAATCCATCCGCCCCGCGGTGGTCGGACCGAACGCACCCGACGCATAACCGTCCGGGGTCTTGGCCGGGCCGGCGTAATACACCGGGTGGTTCTTGAAATAATCCGGCAGCCCCTCGCCCTTGTCCAGCCGCTCGCGCAGCTTGGCGTGCGCCGAGTCGCGCGCCACGATCATGGTGCCGGTCAGCGACAGGCGGGTCTTCACCGGATACTGCGACAGCGTCGCCAGCACGTCTTTCATCGGCTTGTTGAGGTCGATCTTCACGACCTCGCCGCCGAGCGCATTTTCCACCTCCGGCAGGTACTGCGATGGATTGTGCTCGAGCTCTTCGAGATAGACGCCGTCCCGGGTGATCTTGCCCAGCACTTGCCTATCCGCCGAGCAGGACACGCCGAGCCCGATCGGCAGCGACGCGCCATGGCGTGGCAGCCGGATCACGCGGACGTCGTGGCAGAAATACTTGCCGCCGAACTGGGCGCCGACGCCAAGCGACTGCGTCATCTTCAGGATTTCCTGCTCCATCTCGAGATCACGGAAGGCATGGCCGTCGGCCGAGCCTTCGGTCGGCAGCGCATCGAGATAGCGGGCGGACGCGAGCTTCACCGTCTTCATGGTGAGCTCGGCCGAGGTGCCGCCGATCACGATGGCGAGGTGGTACGGCGGGCACGCGGCGGTGCCCAGCGTCAGCACCTTCTCCTTCAGGAACGCCAGCAAGCGGTCGCGGGTCAGGATCGACGGCGTCGCCTGGAACAGGAAACTCTTGTTGGCCGAGCCGCCGCCCTTGGCCATGAACATGAACTTGTAGGCGTCATCGCCCTCGGCATAGATCTCGCACTGCGCCGGCATGTTGTTCTGGGTGTTCTTTTCCTCGAACATCGACAGCGGCGCGACCTGTGAATAGCGCAGGTTGCGCGTCAGATACGCGTCGCGCGCGCCCTCGGCCAGTGCCGCCTCGTCATCGCCTTCGGTGATGACGCGAAAACCTTTCTTGCCCATGATGATCGCGGTGCCGGTGTCCTGGCACATCGGCAGCACGCCACCGGCGGCGATATTGGCATTCTTGAGAAAGTCGAAGGCCACGAACTTGTCGTTGTCGCTGGCCTCCTTGTCGGCAAGGATGTTGCGGAGCTGCTTGAGGTGGCCGGGCCGCAAATAATGATTGATGTCGATGAAGGCGGCTTCCGACAGCGCCTTGAGCGCATCGCGCGACACCACCAGCATCTCCTTGCCGAGCACGGTCTCGACCCGCACGCCCTCGGCCGAGATCTTGCGGTAGGGCGTGTCGTCCTTGCCCAGCGGGAACAACGGTGTGTGCTTGTAGGGCGGTACAGTTGGGACTTTGGTGGGGGCGTTCATGGGCGGGCCTCGACAGGAAACGGATTGGCCGTCTTTCTAGGCTCTTTCCCGGCTCTTTTGAAGCGTTCAAAACAGCAGCCCGGCCATCCCGAAGAGACCTGTGGAGGCTGAAAAGCCAAGCCAGCGCAGGGGCTTGCGTTATACGCTGCGGCCGGGCTCTAATGCGCGTCCGGGAGTCTCATGGGTTTTTCATCGTTTTCTCCACAGCGCCGGCTTGCAGCCGGCTTCGTCGTGTTCGGCCTGCTGGTGCTGGTTGCACCCGCGGCCCGGGCGGACGCCTGCGACGACCTGGCCAAGCAGCTCAGGGGCCAGATCGACGGCCTGGCCGTCGGCAAGACCGGGGCGAACGTCATCAACCTGCAGCACCCGGCGGTGAAACGGGCGTCGCTGGGCTGCGCCAGCCGCAATGTCACCAACGAGGTGTTCGCCGCCACCGAGAGCCGCAAGCCGTCGGACGCGTTCTACGACTTTGTCGCCCGCGCCGCGGCGCTGGTGTTCACCATTCCGCGCAACGACGCGCTGAACGGCGCGGCCCGCTGCATCAAGCGCATCGGCATCTTCCGCGGCACCACCATCGCGACGCGCTATCGCCGGCTCGACATCCGCTGCACCGGCGGCAAGACCGGCACCACCGTCAGCATCTCGCGGGAGCGAGATATCTGACCGCAATCGCAGCGCGCGTTCGCCGTTGACGCCAACCGACTTCGGCTGCACCTTTGCGGGCTGTAATGAGGGGACACCGATGGTCGCAGTCTTTGTCGATGCCGAAGAAGCGATGGCGCAGGAATTCGAGCGCCAGTTCAAAGACGCCGATCCATCGGTGCGGATCCATCGCGATCCGGAAATCGCGCCTGAAGCGCTGCCCAAGATCCTTGCCGATTCCAGGATCGCGATCATCGATCACACACAGTTGCCGACGCCGGTGGCGAAGCAGTGCAAGACGCTGCAGCACGTGGTGTTCCTCGGCACCGGCGCACGCAGCTACATGAATCCGGAAGAGCTCGCCGAGCTCGGCATCACCGTGCACACCATCAAGGGTTATGGCGACACCGCGGTGGCGGAAGCGACCATCGCCCTGATGTGGGCGGCGGCGCGCGACATCGCGCTGATGGACCGCGAGATGCGTGGCGGACAATGGCTGCGCGAGGACGGCATGCAGCTAACCGGCAAGACGCTGGGCCTGATCGGCTTCGGCGGCATCGCCGCCGAGGTGGCGCGCATCGCCGGCGGCGGCGGCATGAAGGTGCTGGCCTGGAACCGGACGCCAAAGGACAAGGTGAAGGGCGTCACCTTCGTCGAGCTCGATCGCCTGCTCGCCGACAGCCACGTGCTGTCGCTGCATCTCCTGCTCAACGACGCCACCCGCGGCTTCCTCAATCGCGACCGCATCGCCCGGATCCGGCCCCGCGCGCTGCTGATCAACACGGCGCGCGCAGCGCTGGTGGACGAAGCCGCGATGATCGAGGCCCTCGCCTCGGGACATCTGCGCCACGCCGGCCTCGACGTGTTCAACACCGAGCCGCTGCCGCAGGATCACCCGCTGACCAAAGTCCGCAACGTCACACTGTCCGCCCACTCCGCCTTCCGCACCCCGGAAGCCAGCGAGAACCTGGTGCGTTCGGCGCTGGAGCATTGCCGGCGGATCGTGACGAAGGGGTAAGGCGGCCGCTTCGTTCTTCCGTGTGACGTCACCACACGACGTCCGCGGCACTTATGCCGCCTTTATATCGCCGCCCCGGCTCCCGTCTCGAATCCCTATGCGCTTGCCGCTTAAGTGCTCGGGATCGAGGAGCCGTGTCATGGTCCAGAAATTCGCAGCCGCCGCCCTCTCGCTGCTGGAGCGCGCCTTCGGCGTCGTGGTCAAGGCACTGACGGTGTTCATCACCGGCCGCAAGACGCCGGCCTATCATCCCTCACGATATTACATGCGCGGGCCCGGGCCGAAATGGATCGCCAAGCACGGCGTTACGAGTGCCCCGCATCCGAAGTTCGTGAGACATCGCAGCTCCCTCTGAAACGAACTTCGGATGCATCAGGGGCACTAGGGCCTGTCCTCAATTGAGCCAAATGATAGCAGCGGCGAGGTGGATTGCGGCAAGGAAATTTCTCGCAGTTTTATCGTAGCGGGTTGCGATGGCGCGATACTGCTTGAGTTTGCAGAAGAAGTTCTCGATGAGATGGCGCGCCTTGTAGGCGTCTTTATCGAAGTCGCGCTGGATTTGGCGGTGGCCTCTTGGCGGGATCACGACCGATTTTGCCCGGGCGAGTAACGGTTCGATCACCCGCTGGTCGGCATCGTAGGCCTTGTCTGCCAGCAAGGTATTGGCCGCCATGTCCGGCAGCAGAGCATCGGCGCCTTGCAAATCATGGGCCTGGCCGGGCGTAAGTTTGAACCCTAGCGGATTGCCCAGCGCATCGACGAGCGCATGAATCTTGGTGCTTAACCCGCCTTTGCTGCGCCCGAGCGCCTCGTCTTCGCCCGCTTTTTTTGCGCCCCGGCACTGTGCTGATGCGCCCGCACGATTGTGCTGTCGATCATCGCGTACTCATTGTCGGCATCGCTCGCCAGCATCTCAAACAACTTCTTCCACACACCGCTCTTGGCCCAGCGTGAAAACCTCGTGTGAACCTTGATCGGATCGCCAAAGCGCTCCGGCAAATCCCGCCAGGGAATCCCGGCGCGATAACGGTACAGCACCGCCTCGACAAACAGCCGATTGTCCTTGGCGGTGACCCCAACGTGCCCTTTGCGGCCGGGCAAAAACTCCTCGATCCTGTCCCATTGATCGTCCCGAAGGGCGTAGCGGCGCATCTGTCAGCTCCCGAATCAGCTGACTGCCTATGAATCACGCGATAATCTGCCGGGGAATCCTCTAATTGAGGACGGGCCCTAGCAAACCTATGAATATAGTACCGCTTTTCGATCTGAAGTTCCTGGGATGAGTTTGCCGCAAGTGATGTAGGAACTTCAGATCGGCGGTACTCGCGAGTTCTTCTCCTGCGCCAAACGCAGGATGTGAGCGGCATCGACGCCGGCTTGTCCGACGCGTGCGCAATACGGCGGTAACAGCCCGGGGCGACAACGAGGTCGCGCTCCGACCCATCGCGCGCGGAAATGTCCTCCCTGGCGCAGGTTCTCCGGTCCTGCCTTCTCGGCTATAATGGCTCCGGTGACCCCGTCCCCGCACGAGGCGACCGGCCGTCACGCATGCATATTTTCAGTTCTTTTGACTCAAACGATTTGGAGGCTGAAGTGTCCAACGAAGCAGCCAACGTCAAGATTTTGGAGGAAGCCTATCATCAGTGGCAAGAGACCCGCGGCGACAGCGTGGACCACTGGCTCGGCATCGTCGACGACGACATCCAGTTCGGCTCGCTCGCCGAGGGGGAAGCGCCGATGGCCTTCGCCACCAGCTATACCAGACGTGACCAACTCGGCGCCTACTTCACCGGGCTCTTGAACGACTGGAGCATGGTTCACTATACCACCAAGGAGTTTGTCGCGCAGGGTGACACGGTGGTGATGCGCGGCTCCTGCGCATGGACCAACAAGCGGACCAGCAAGACCGTGGAGACGCCGAAGATCGATTTCTGGCGCTTCCGTGACGGCAAGGCGGTCGAATACTACGAGTATTACGATACGGCAAAGGTCTACGCGGCGGCCATCTGAGCCCGCCCCCCGACGCAGCGCGCTGACGTCGGGACACGCCGAACTGTGCGGACTGAATTCCACTCGCAGGTCACTCCTGCGTGTGTTTGCGCATGCATGACGCGCGCTTGTCGCTTTCGCGCGCACGCGGACCCGCGTACACTCGGGTCATGATCATCGCTGCGCAATCGTGATGGAATGATGCAATCGAAACCGCCGGCCGCAAGCGCGGCGCTTGCAAGCTTCGCGGCACGCGCGCGCTGGCAGGATTTCCCCGAACCCGTGCGGCAGGCCACCAGGCGGTCCCTGCTCAACGGGCTGAGCACTGCACTGGGTTCGGCCCATGATCCGGCTGTTGACGCCATCGCGCGCACCCTGCGGACCTTTTCCGGTCCCGAGCAGGCTACGCTGATCGGCCGGCGCGAGCGTATGGACGCGGCTAGTGCCGCGTTCGTCAACGCGGTCGCGATCAACCTGCTCGATTTCGACGACACCCACATGCCGACCATCATCCACCCCACTGCCCCGGTGGCGCCGGTCGCACTGGCGCTGGCGGAATGGCGAGGATTGTCCGGCCTGCGCCTCCTGGAATCCTTCGCCATTGGCGCCGAGATCGAATGCCGCATCGGCCTCGCCGTCACCCCCGGGCACTATGCCCGCGGCTGGCACATCACGTCGACCTGCGGCGTGTTCGGCGCGGCTGCAGCCGCGGTCAAGCTGCTTGATATCGACGATGAGCGCACGGCCAATGCGCTCGGCATCGCCGCAAGCCTCTCCGCGGGGCTGGTCGAGAACCTGCCCACCGCCGCCAAGAACGCCGGCGTCGGCAATGCCGCGCGCAGCGGACTTCTGGCCGCGCTGCTCGCCGGCAACGGCCAGCGCGCGGCAGCCACTGCCCTCGAAGGCCCGCTCGGCTGGGCCCGGGCGACCGGCGACGAGCCGGATGTGACAGCACTGACCGGCGATCTCGGCAGGCGCTGGGAATTTGCACGCAATACCTTCAAGCCGTATCCCGCGGGGATCGTGATGCATGCAGTGATCGATGCCTGCCTGGCGTTGCGAAGCGAGCATGCGCTCGATCCCGGCCGCATCGCCTCCGTCACAGTGACCGGCGATGCCCTGCTGCTGGCGCGAGGCGACCGCGTGGTCACGAACGACCGCGACGCCCGTGTCAGCATCCACCACTGCGCCGCGGTGGCGCTGCTCCATGGCGAGGCCGACGTGCGGGAATTTTCCGAGACGATCGTATTCGATCCCGTCGTTGTGGCGCTGCGCGGCAAGGTGCGCGCCGAGCTCGATCCGTCGATGCCGGTCGGCGCGGCCTGCGTCGCCATCAAGCTGACCAGCGGCCGCAGCGTGACGCACACCGTTTTAAATGCACGGGGCAGCCTGGAGCAGCCGCTGTCCGATGCCGATATCGAAGCCAAGCTGCGCAAGCACGCCAGTGCCGGCGCTCCCGGCTGTGATGCCGATCGCATCATCGAGGCGGTGTGGACGCTGGACCGGGATGATGAGGGTTTGAGCCGGCTGATCGCGGCGATTGCCTGAGCTTGGAACAAGTTAGCCGTCACCCTGAGGTGGCCGTGCGCAGCGCGGCCCTCGAAGGGCGACGGCCAATTCTTAAGAAGATTCGGCCGTTCATCCTTCGAGGCTCGCCGCGCGATGCAAGCGCACCGCACAGCTCGCACCTCAGGATGACGGTTAACATGATCCAATCATGGCTGATAACCCCTACGCCGCCGACCATCCCCCATCGACCGGAAGCACCGTGCCCGTAATATCGCGCGCGGCGTCGCTGCACAGGAAGGCCACGGTGGCGCCGACGTCTTCCAGCTGGACAAAACGTCCGCTGGGCTGGCGCTCCTTCATGTAGTCGCGCGTGGCGTCCTCGCGGGAGATGCCGCGCTGCGCGGCCAGCGCATCGATGCGTCCGAGAATCGCCGGCGTCGGCAGCGATCCCGGGCTGACCGCATTGCAGGTGATGCCGGTGCCGGCGGTCTCCAGCGCCACCGCGCGGGTCAGGCCGAGGATGCCGCTCTTGGTGGTGACGTAGTCAACGCGGTCGCGCGCGCCGCGTTGTCCATAGTGCGAGGACATGTTGACGATGCGGCCAAAATCCCGGGCACGCATGCCCGGCAGGGCGAGGCGGATGATGTGGAACGGCGCGGTGAGATTGACCGCAAGCGATCGCTCCCAGTCGGCAGCGGCGAACTTTTCGACCGGCGCGAAGTGCCTGACCACGGCGTTGTTGACCACGATATCGGGACCGCCGAACCTTTGATGGATTGCAGCCATCAGGCCCTCGATGGCGGCGAGGTCGGACAGATCGGCCTGATGGTAGATCACCGTCGTGCCGTGGCTAGCTTCCAGAGCCGCGCGTTGAGGCTCGACGACTGCGGCCTCCTCGATCCCGTGCAGCACGATGTCACAACCCGCCGCCGCAAGGCTCCCGGCAACGGCAAGGCCGAGACCGCCGCCCGATCCGGTCACCAGCGCCGAGCGTCGCGACGCGGTCATGATCAACCCTGCCGCGGCGCGACGTCGAGCCGCACCGCGATGCCGTCGAGCTCCGCCGACGGCGGCGGATAGAGCGACATCACCAGCGGATCATGGCCGGGAATGACGTGGTCGTCGCTGTCGGCGAGGCCGCGAATGGTGTTGAAGCCCTCCATCATTTCGCCGACATGATAGACAGTCGGGAACGGCTGCCCCTGCCGGAAATTGCGATAATAATGGCTGGCGTCGGAGGCGATCACGACCCAGCCGCGCCGGGTCCACACCCGCGCCACCTGCAATCCGGCGGAATGGCCGCCGACCTTGTGCAGCGTCAGCCCGCTTGTCAGCTCGGCAAAGCCATCATGAAATGCCACGCGGTTGGCATAGACATGCCGCACAAAGCCGACCACGTCCTCCACATCGTAGGGATGACGCAGATACGGATGACACATGCAGCGACCCGTGGCGTAGGACGCTTCCGTATCCTGGCAATGAAAGCCGGCGCGCGGAAAGGCACCGAGCGAACCGGCATGATCATAGTGTAGATGAGTCAGGATCACCTGATCGACCTGTCCGGGATCGATCCCCAGCGCCCGCACGCCCTCGGCCGGTGGACGCAGCATGGTGCGCCCCCGCTCCGCCGCCGAAGTCGCATTGAAACCGGTATCGATGACATAGACCCTGTCCGACCGCTTCGCGACCCAGACGAAATATTCGAGATCCGTTCCCGCCTCGTGCGGATCGGCGCCGATGACATTGTCGGTGGCGCGGCGACCGGTGTGACGGCCGTAGCGGATGGCGAACAGATCGAAAGGTTCTGGGGTGGTCATGTGGGATTCCTGATGACGCTATCGGCGATGCAAGCTGAAGTCTTCGAGTGACGCCGACATCTCGCCGAGACGATGAGTTGTTCCCTCCCCCCTTGTGGGGGAGGGTTAGGGAGGGGGGTGAGTGTGGCGTCGCAGCGTATCGGATCAACTGTTTCCAGCGACTCGCGACGTCCGAATACGGGATACCCCTCCCGCCCTCCCCACAAGGGGCAGGGCTGTCCCGGAATGATTCACTATGCCGCAGCGCATGCCCGGCGACTCCAGCGTGAACCGGATACTTTCTGGTTGTCGAGACACAGAAAAGGGCCGGGCATGCAATACGTGAATAGCATCTTTGGGGAGCTCCTCAAACCGATTGATCGACGACAATTTCGGGAAATCGTCGAGCGACATAACGGTAATGCCTACGACAAGACGTTCAAAAGCTGGGATCATCTTGTGGCGATGGTGGGCGCCCAATTGGGCGGGGTCACGAGCCTGCGCGCTGTGGAAGCGACCTCTAAGGCAAACTCCCATCAGCATTATCATTTGGGTGTAGGCAAGACCCTCGCTCGACACTCTCGCGTGCGAATGCACGTCGTCCGGTGAGTATTTTCGCGGAAACTTTCGCGATGCTGGCAAAGAAGGCCGATCGACACACGCGGGTGGAAGGGGCCGAGATGGTTCGGTTGATCGACTCGAGCCCGGTGCCGTTGGGCAAGATGTGCGAATGGGCCGAATGGAATGGCCGTATCCGCGGCCTGAAGATGCACGTCGTCTATCATCCAGGGAACGATGTCCCGCGTTGTGTCGAGATTACGCCGGCGACCGTCAATGACGTCGAGATCGGCCGTCAAACGGAGCTGGAAGCCGGTGCGACCTACGTTTTCGACAAGGGCTATTATCACTTTGGCTGGTGGAAGAAGATCAATGCTGCCAAGGCTTTCTTCGTCACCCGCGTCAAGGTGAACACGCGCTTGCGCATGACAAAGTCCCGGTACGTGCGCAAGACCATAGGCGACGGCTTCAGAGTCATCGCCGATGCCAATGTCTCGCTCGCCAGCAAGGGCGATTCCAGTCTGCCGATCCCATTGCGACGCATCAAGGTCAGGCGTGACAAAGGGGAATGATCACTCTCATCACCAACGATCTCGAACGCACGGCAGTCGAGATTGCGGCTCTCTACAAGAGCCGCTGGCAGATCGAGCTCCTGTTCCGCTGGATCAAGCAGCATCTCAACCTCCACAAGTTCATGGGCAAGAACGACAACGCCATTCGGCTGCAAATCATAGCCGCGATGATCGCCTATCTGCTCCTGCGCCTCGCGCGGCGTCTGAATTCCTTGCCGATGCTGCAGCTACGTTTCGCTGAGCTCGTTTGCCAACGCCTGTTCATGCGAAAACCGATCGCAGAAATTGACACCCCGCCACCCGTCAATCCGAGCAGGCCAAAACCCAGGTTCTCTCCCGATCAGCTGGGGTTCACCTATGCGTGATTTTTCCCGGGACAGCCCTGCACAAGGGGGGAGGGAGCTGAAAGGTCGTGGTCTTGGCATGAAGACGTCCGTGCCTGCCGTCCTCAGCCCTTGGCCTCCGCCTCGATCTGCGCAAACACCTCGCGCGCGGTGCGGAACGAGTCCACGCCGGCCGGCACGCCGCAATAAATCGCGACCTGCAGCAGGATCTCGCGGATCTCGTCCTTGGTGACGCCGTTCTTCAGCGCGCCCTTCAGATGCAGCCGCAGTTCGTGATTGCGGTTGAGCGCGCTGAGCATGGCGATATTGAGCATGCTGCGGGTCTTGCGCGGCAGGCCGTCACGGCCCCAGACATAACCCCAGCAATATTCGGTGGTGAGTTCCTGCATCGGCATGTTGAAGTCGTCGGCACTCTCGAACGACTTCTCGACGAATTCCTTGCCAAGCACGTCCTTGCGGATGGCGAGACCACGATCGAAGATTTCCTTGCTCATCAGATTTTTCCTTGCATTGAGCTACAATTGCCATCCGCATCACGGCGGATGGATTTCATCGCTTCGGCCAGAACGGCTCGGCAACTGCGAGCCTCTCCGGGAAGACGGTGACCGGGATTCCTTTTTGCCATTGCACGACGGTCATCTCGGCGTCGACACGCCGGCCCTTGTCGTCGAACTTGATCAGGCCGCCGGGATAATACTTTGACGGACCGCCATCCATGGTGCGCAGCGTATCCGCCACCGCGGCCTTGTCGGCCTTGCCGGCTTTTTCCAGCGCATCCTTGATCACCCAGATGTCGCCGTAGGTGGAGATCGCGTTCTGGGTCATCCAGGGTTCGTTGAAGCGGGTCTTCAACTCCTTCACCAGCTCCTCGTGGCCCTTGGTGGCCCAGCTGCCGACGCAGGTCAGCACGCCCTGCAGCAAGTCCGGATTGATGGTCTGCAGGATGTCCGGCTCGGCAATCGCGATCCCGAACGAGATGGTGGGAATGCGCCCCTGCCCGAGACCGAACTCGTTCATCTTCTCCAGCACCAGCTTGCCATCGGAAATCACCGTCGGCAGGAAGAACAGGAGATCAGGTCGCGCGGAGCGCACCTTCTGCACCAGCGGTGTCGCATCCGACAGCGGCGGGGTGAAGGTTTCATCCATCACCAGATCGAGGCCGAGTTCCTTGAGCAGGCCTTCACGCATCGGCTTCACGGAGGCGATCGAGGCACCGGTGTTGTCGGTGATGATGGCCACCGTCTTCGGCCGCTTGCCGGATGCGCTCTCGGACAGCTTCATGATCAGCGGCAGCGCCTGGCGGGCCTGCGAGGCCGCGGTGGCCGAGGTCTGGAACACATATTTGAAGCCGCGCTCGGTGATCAGATCCGAATAGGACAGCGTCAGCACCGGCAATTGCGCCCGCTCGGTCACTTCCGTCACCGCGAGCGTGAACGAGGAGAGATAGGCGCCGCTGGCGGCCACCAGATCCGTCTCCTGCGCCACCATGCGCTGGGCCGCGTTCTTGGCCTTCTCGGTGGTGTCGCCGGAATCGATCACCACCAGTTTCAGTTTCGCGCCGCCGAGCGCCTTGACGCCGCCGGCCTTGTTGACGTGATCCACCGCCATCTCGGCGCCCATCTTCATCACCGAGCCCGGCCGCGCATAAAGCCCCGACAGCGGCACCAAAAGGCCGACCTTGACCTCCGCGGGGGCCTGCGCAAACGCGCGCGGCGCGGCGATGCCGAGTGCGGTGGCGGCGAGCAGAGTTCGCCGCGTCAAAGCAAGCTGTGCTCGACCAACGTAATCCGTCACCCTGAGGCGGCCATCCGCAGGATGGCCCTCGAAGGGCGACGGCCCGTGTGCGCGCGACCTCGGCCGTTCATCCTTCGAGGCTCGCTTCGCGAGCACCTCAGGATGACGGAGCTGGTCTGCTCTAAATTCATCGCAACCCGGTCTTGGTTCCGGCGATCTGCGTTCGTCCATGTCGATTCCCTCCGGATTTTTTGTTGTATTTTGATGGTCAGCCGCGCTTCGGCCAGAACGGCTCGGCCACCGCGAGATCACTGGGATAGACCGTGACCGGCACGCCGTTCTGCCATTGTACGATCACGACACCGGCGCCGACGCGGCGGCCCTTGTCGTCGAATTTGAGGCTGCCGCCGGGATAATATTTGGCGGGGCCGGCATCGATCGTGTGCAGCGCATCGGAGACCGCGGTGCGATCGGCCTTGCCAGCCTTCTCCAGCGCCTCCTTGATCAGCCACATGTCGCCGTAGGTGGAGACCACGTTCTGGGTCATCCACGGCTCCTTGTATTTGGCCTTGAGGTCGGCGAGCAGCTTCTCCTGCCCCTTCACCCCCCAGTTCGCCACGATGGTCATGATGCCCTGCACCACCTCGGGTGACACGCTCTGCAGCATGTCCGGCTCGGCGATGGTGATGCTGAACGAAATCGTCGGGATGCGGCCCTGCCCCAGGCCGAACTCGTTCATCTTCTCCAGCCCGAGCTTGGCGTCGGAGATCGCATTGGGCATGAACAGGAACAGGTCGGGCCGGGTCGAGCGCACCTTCTGGATCAGTGGCGTGGCGTCGGTCAGCGGCGGCGTCCACACCTCGTCCATCACAAGCTGCAGGCCGAGCTCCGGGAACAGCTTCTCCTTGAGCGCCTTGGCGGTGGCAATCGAGGTGCCGGTGTTGTCCATGGCAATGGCAACCGTCTTCGGCTTCTTGCCGGAGGCCGTTTCCGCGAGTTTCATCAGTTGCGGCAGACCCTGCGCCGATTGCGAGGCTGCGGTCGCCGCGGTCTGGAAGATGTGGCGAAACCCGCGATCGGTCAAAAGATCCGAATAGGACAGCGTCAGCAGCGGCAAGCCTGCGCGTTCCGTCACCTCGCTGACCGCCAGCGTGAACGAGGAGAGATAGGCGCCGGTGGCCGCAACCAGATCGGTCTCCTGCGCCACCATGCGCTGCGCCGCGTTCTTCGCCTTCTCGACGGTGTCGCCGCAATCCAGCGCGACCAGTTCGAGTTTCGCGCCGCCCAGCGCCTTGATGCCGCCGGCCGCATTGACATCGGCGATGCCGAGTTCGGCACCCATCTTCATCACGGCGCCGGGCCGCGCATAGAGGCCGGAGAGCGGCACGATCAGTCCGACCTTGACGTTTTGCGACGCCTGCGCGCGGGCGAAACCCGTGCCCGCAAGGCTGATGGCAGCGGCGCCGCCCAGAAGTGTGCGGCGATTGAGAGACATCCTGTGGTCCGTCATGGTTTTCCTCCCTGTTGAGCCGCTTGTGCGGCTTCTGATTTGATCCCGTGTTGAACTACATGCCGAGATAGGCTTGCCGGATCCGGTCGTCGGACCGCAGCGTCGCCTTGTCGCCGTCAAGCACCACCCGCCCCGCCTCCAGCACATAACCGCGGTCGGCGGATTCCAGCGCCTCGGCCACGCGCTGCTCCACCAGCAGGATGGTCAATCGCGTCTGCGCGCGGATCTCGATCAGCTTCTCGAAAATGAAATCGGCGATTGCAGGCGCAAGCCCCATCGACGGCTCGTCGAGCATCAGCAGCTTTGGGCTCGATGCGAGCCCGCGCCCGATCGCGACCATCTGTTGCTCGCCGCCGGACAATGTGCCGGCGAACTGGTTGCGCCGCTCCGCCAGCACCGGCATCAGGGCGAAGATCTGCTCGATGCTGTGTTTCCAGGCGCGGCGGCCGGACTCGGTGAAGGCGCCCATCTCCAGGTTCTCCATCACCGACAGCGAGGGAAACACCTGGCGCCCCTCCGGCACATGCGCGATGCCGAGATGCGGACGCTGCGCCGCGGGGAGCTTCAGGAGATCGACGCCGTCGAAATGGATCGCGCCCGCGCTGGGACGCACGATGCCGGAGATGGTCTTGAACAGCGTGGTCTTGCCGGCACCGTTCGGGCCGACAATGGCAACGAACTGCCCCTGCTCGACGCTGAGCGAGACGTCCTTGAGCACCGGCACCACCGAATAGCCCGCACAGATTCCCTCAAGCCTGAGCATGGGTCACCCATTTTTTGCCGAGATACGCCTCGATCACCCGCGGATCGCGGGTGACGTGTTCCGGCTCGCCATTGGCGAGCACCGCGCCGTGGTCCAGCACCAGGAACTCGTCCACCAGCCGCACCATCGACTGCATGGTGTGCTCGATAATGACGATGGTCATGCCTTCGCGGGCCAGCCGCTGCACCACGGCGGTGACTTCGTCGGCCTCGCCGTGACCCAGTCCCGCAAGCGTCTCGTCGAGCAGCAGCAGGCGCGGCTTGCCGGCGAGCGCCCGCGCAATCTCCATCAGCCGCAGTTCCTTGGTGGTGAGTTCCGCCGCCACCTTGTCGGCGACCGCGCGCAAGCCGGCGCGATTGACAGCGTCATCCGCCAGCCGATGCGCCTGCTCTTCGCTTTGGGCCTGCACATAGGCGCCGACACGGACATTGTCGCGCACCGACATGCGCGGGAACGGCCGCATCACCTGGAAGGTGCGTCCCACCCCGGCGTGGCACAGCACATGCGGCTTGTTGCCGACCATGTTGCGGCCCTCGAGCAGCACCTCGCCGGTGTCGGGCCGCAGAAAGCCGTTGAGCAGGTTGAACAGCGTGGTCTTGCCGGCACCGTTCGGGCCGATGATGCCGAGGATCATGCCCTGGTGAACGTCGAACGAGACGTTCTGCACCGCCTTGAGGCCGCCGAACGATTTCGACAGGCCCTTGACCTGCAGCAGCACCTTGTCGGTCCGCACCCGCTCGCTGCGGTTGGCGGCGCGGGCTTCGGCCGTCGCGAACGCCACCACATGCGGCGGCAGTTCCGGCGCGACGGGTGCATCTGCCACGGGCTTTGCCTGCCGGCGCATGAATCGGTCGCGCAGCTTCCAGAACACGCCTTCGGGCGCCACCAGGATCACCACGATGATCGCCAAACCGAAGATCACGCCCTGGATGCCGGGAATCCGCGCGCCGAGTTCAGCGTGCAGGATTTCCGACACCGGAATCAGTACCGCAGCACCGATCAGGGGACCCCACACGGTGCCGACGCCACCGAACATGGTGACCGTCAGCGCCTGGGCCGATACCAGCATGCCGAACACCGACGGCGGCGTGACCACCAGCAGCACCACTGCGTAAAACGCGCCGACGGCACCGGCGATGGCGCCGGACAGCGCGATGGAGCGCAATTTCCACACCAGCGAATTGATGCCGGCGGCTTCTGCCGCCGCCTCGTTCTGCTTGATGGCGAGCAGCGCCATGCCGAACCGCGATCCCTCGACGGCCCGGGTGATCAGCACGATGACCAGCAGCAAACCGAGCGCCACCAGGGTATAGAGCCGCGGATCGGAGAACTGCATGTAGGCGAACGGCGCCTCGCGCTTGATCGGAAGCGTCAGCTCCTGATATCCGAGCCACTCGAACACGTAGAGCATCGCCAGCGGATAAGCGAGCATCGCCAGCGCGAAGTAATGTCCGCGCAGCCGGAAGGTCGGGAAGCCCACCAGCAGTCCCGACACCCCGCCGACCACACCGGCGATCGGAATCAGAACCCACGGCGAGATATCGAAGTAGATCTGGCCAAGCGCGGTGGTGTAGGCGCCGAGCCCGAAAAACGCGGCATGGCCGAACGAGACGAGACCGGTATAGCCGGACAGGATGTTCCAGGAGAGTCCGAAGCTCGCCCAGACCAGGACCAGCGTCAGCATCAATTGATAATAGGAGTTGGTGACGACCAGCGTCAGGCACGCATAGATCGCCACTGCGATCAGGATCGGGGCAAGGGAGCGAACGCTGAACATCATGTGCGCTCCACCATGCGGCCAAAGAAGCCCTGGGGACGCAGGAAGATGATCATCAGGAACACCACGAAGATCGCGGCGTTCTGCAATTGCGTCGGCAGCACCAGGGTCGAGAGCTGCTGCACCAGGCCGATGGTCATGCCGCCCCAGAACGCGCCGATGATGCTGCCCATGCCGCCCAGCACCACCCCGGCATACATCACGATGACATAGTCGATGCCGATATAGGGATGGAACGGATAGTTGGTGGCCAGCAGGCCGCCCGCCACCGCGGTCACAGCCGCGCCGAGACCGAACGCAATGCGGTGCGAGCGGTCGATATCGATGCCCATGTAAGTCGCCGCCACCGGATTGTCGGCGGAGGCGCGCAGCGCCTTGCCAAGCCGGGTCCGGGTGATCAGCATGGCGAGCGAGGCCATGGCGATAACCGAGATCAGCGCGGCGATGCCGCGCGACTTGTTGACAAAGATGCTGACGAAATCACCCCACAGCGGCCCGATCTCCCAGGCGCTGGACGACAGCGGCGTGCGGATCGAGGCCAGCACCGAGCCGAACACGATCAGGCCGCCATTCTGCAGCACCAGCGCGACGCCAAGCGTCAGGACCAGTTGCGCGAAATGCCCCTCGCCCTCGAGCTGCGCGGTGCGCGGCCCGGTGACGCGCGAGATCAGCAGCTTGTGGAGCCAGTAGCCAAACAGGAACAAAAGCGGACCCGACAGCAGGATCGCCACATAGGGACCGACAACATTGCCGAAGCCCGCCTGGATGCCCGCCGACAGGAACAGGTAGTAAGCGGCGTACATGCCGAGCATCATGAAGTCGCCCTGGGCGAAGTTGATGACGCGCATGATGCCGAAGATCAGCCCGAGCCCGACACACATCAGCCCGTAGATCGCTCCCGCCAACAGCCCGGCAACCAGCGCCTGCAAAATGTTCTCGACCACTTGCGATGTCATCGTCTGCGCCTCGCGCAGACGGCGCACGCGCCGCTCCTTGTTCTGTTCATCATTTCCTCCTCGTTTTTGTGTCGGGCTTGGCGCCCGTATTGTTTTTTGTCGTGATGGTCAGGCTCTGGACCGTGCGCCCGGCCGCGAGGCCTGTGCACGCGTTTTGGCGTTGCGGCTGCCCGACGCGCAGAGATCCGCAATCCGGCCGGCGCGCTCCTCCCGCTCCAGGCCGTCAACCATTTCCTCGATGGCGTCGGCGCGCTCGGTGCCCACGACCGCGCTCGCCGCCGCGCGAAACCGCGCCCGGATCTCGCTTTCGGTCGCAGCCACCACATCGGCCACCCGCCGGCTGATCCGTCCGCCGGACGAGAGTCCAACTTCGACCTCCGCGCCCTGGGCGGCGGGAAATGCCGCGGTGAAATCCGCGTCGCGCTTCAGCCGGATCAGCCGCGCCAGCCGCAGCACCGCGGGATCGTCGAGCCGGCGATAATTGTCTTCGGTGATGGACTTGCGCACCAGCGCCGCGGCGACGCCGTACTGGATGCTCATCTTGGCCTGCAGCGCCCGCTCAAAGGGCCCGGCGAAATCGCAACCGGGATAGGCGATGGCCGCGTCGGGCAGATGCACGGTAACGCTGTCGATGGCGTCGGTGCTGTCGATCTCCTCGGCCACCCGGATCGAGGCCTGGCATGCGGTCTGGGCGAAATTGCAGGCCGGCACCGGCTTGTTATAGACGGCGAGAATCTCTTCCTCGCCATCGGGGAACAATGTGATCGCTGCCGGCGGACGGGTACGCCCGATCGCGGCGAACAATCCAGCCTCACCTTCAAGGATGCGTTCAGAGCCATAGGCGCCGGCCTGCGCCAAAGTGATCGCCGAGATGGCGCTGCGCGCCGCAAAGCCGGGATGGAAATACATGTCGCTGCCGCCTTCATGCGGCCACTGGTTGAGCCCCGCGGACGTATTCGCGGCCAGCGCCAGCGCCGACACGGCGGCGTCTTCATCCAGCTTGAGCAGCACGCTGCCCGCCACAGCGCCAGCCAGCGGCCCAAGCAGTCCGGTCGGCCGGAACAAACGCGCGAGTTCCGCAGTCATCAGCGCCCGTCCAACACGCCCGCCGACCTCGTAGCCAACCGCAGTCGCCGTCAGCAGCTGAGCGCCCGACACGGGCTCACGCTGCGCCAGCGCCAGCAGCACCGGCCAGAGCACCACGCCATGATGCGCGATGCTGCCGGCATGCATGTCCTCACGCACCAGGCCGTGCCCGAGCGTGGCGTTGGCAAAGGCCGCGTCGGCTGGAGGCGTCACCACGTCGGATCCGATAATGGTGGATCCCACCGTCAACCGAGGTGCGAGCGCGAGCGCCTGCCGGCTCCACGGCAACTCGCGCGCCTCGAACGCGCACGACAGAAAATCGAGCAGGCAGATCTTCAGCTTGGCCTGCGCCGCCGCCGAGATCAGCGGGAGTTGCGTCGACCGCGCGGAGCGGACCATGGCGCGCGCCAACGAAACTTGACGCGGATCGGGACGTTCAATCTTCCCCATGGCCCTGGTCCTGGCTTGCGCTACAGCACGATGGTTCAACGTCATCCGTCACCCTGAGGTGGTCATGCGCAGCATGGCCCTCGAAGGGCGACGGCCGCGGCATCAGATGCCCAGGCCGTTCATCCTTCGAGGCTCGCCCAGCGGTGCAAGTGCACCGCAAGGCTCGCACCTCAGGATGACGGAACATGAACTACCCCCTGATCTCGACGCCGGCCCACTCCTCCGACAGTTTGGCGATCGAGGTGAAATCGGAGTCGGGCCCATACTTGGCCTGGGTCAGCGCCAGGATCTGGCGCACCACCGCGCCCATGATCATGGGCACGCCCATCGCTTCGGCCTCGTCGAGGCAGAGCCGGACGTCCTTGTAGGACAGCGCCGTGGCGAAGCCGAAGTCGAAGGTGCCGGGCAGCACCGAGCGCGGAAACTTGTCCTGTGTCGCGCTGTTGCGGCCAGAGCTGACATTGATGATGTCAAGCAGGATTTTGGGATCGAGCCCGGCCTTGACGCCCATCGCCATGCCTTCCGACGAGATGACGAGAGCGGCGGCCGCCAGCAGGTTGTTGACCAGCTTCGCCGTCTGCGCGAGGCCGGGCTTCTCGCCGGTGTAAAACACCTTGCCGAAATGCTTGAGGATCGGCGCGACCTTGCTGTCGAAGACATCGCGCGGCCCTGATACCATCAGCGCCAGCGTGCCTTTCTTCGCACCTGCGATACCGCCGCTGACGGGCGAATCCACGAACGTCACCTGTCGCTCGCCGAGTCCCTTCGCCACGATGGTCGCAACGCCGGGGCCGGTGGTGGAGAGGTCGATCACCGTGCGCACCCGGTTGCCATGGCCGAGGCCATTCTCACCAAGCGCCACTGCCTTGACGATGTCGGGCGTCGGCAGGCTCACCAGCACGATCTCGGCGGTCGAAGCCACCTCGCCAGCGGTGCGCGCCAGGCGCGCGCCACGCGCGACCAGCGGCTCTGCTGCGGCCGCATCCTTGTCGTACACGCACAGCGAATAGCCCGCATCGAGCAGGCGCGAGGCCATCGGGCCTCCCATGCGGCCGACACCGACAAAACCGAGAAGCTCACCCGCCATTCCGAAATCCTCCCTCGCCCGCGGTTCGCGACCGCCGGTCAAAATTGCTGGAGGGAAGCTAGCGGGAGATGTGGCGGAGCGGGATTGCCGTTTACGGAATAACAGCTTTCCCGCGCGCGGTGTGCGGCGGTTCGTCCTTGCGCGTGGACGGCTTGGTTTTGCGGTCGCCCGGCGAGAGCCAGCGGCCCTGCTGCACAAGGTCGCGGACCTGGCTGCGCACCATCTTGGCCAGCGCGCGGGTCGCCGCCGTGGTCGGACGCTGGCTCGAGGTCGCCAGGATCAGTTGCCGCGTCAGCACTGGATCGACAATCGACCAGCTCTTCATCCGGCCGGCTTCGATCAGGTGGCGCGCCGGCCCATAGGACAACAGCGTGTAGCCCAGGCCGCGTTCGACAAGACTCAGTGTCGACGGCATGGCGTCGACTTCAAGCACGATGTTCGGCTCGATCGCCGCATCACTCAGGATCGCATCGACCACCAGGCGCAAGCCGTGCGGGCGGCTTGGAATGATCATCGGCAATTGTGCAAGGCGCGACGCCTGCACCGGACCGTCGGGCAGCCCGGCGGGATCGTTCACCGGTCCGAGCAGGCTGATTTCTTCCTGCAGCAGCGGCTCGGCGCTGAGATTGCTGACACGCGGGGCATTATAAAGCACCGCGACATCGATCTTGCCGGTGATCAGCCACTCCAGCAGATGGCCGCTGAATCCCTCCACCACCCGCATCGAGATCAGCGGAAATTCCGCGCGAAAACTCTGCACCAGCGGCACCGTCAAAATCGTTCCGACCGACGGCGGCATGCCGATGGCGATGGTGCCGCGCGGTGACGAGCGCAACGCCATCACCTCCGACGTCGCCCGCGTCACGGTGTCGAGCACGCCGCCGGCGTAACCGTGCAGCAGCTTGCCCGCCTCGGTGAGCACAATGCCGCGGCCGTTGCGATAGAACAGTTCGATGCCGAGCTCCTGCTCCAGCGCCTTGATCTGCCGGCTCAGCACCGGCTGCGCGATCGACAGCACCGCGCCCGCGCGCGAGAACGAGCCGAATTCAGCCAGGGTGGCAAACGCCTTGAGTTGCTTGAGGTCCATTGCGTTCCCGGCGCGGACACGTCCGTTGTCCACGGTTTCGTCATAACAGCTAGCACACGCGCGACTGCGGACACAGGTCCCGGCGTCTGGCAGGTTTCGCACGCATAAGCCAGCCGCCGGTCAAGAGCGCGCAAGGGAGGATCATAATGACTGACACGAAAAGTGGAACCGTTCTTCTGACCGGAGCCGGCGGTGGATTGGGCCGGGCCATCGCCCGCGCTGTGGTGGCGACCGGCCGGCGCGTGGTGCTGGCCGACCGGAACGCGGATTCACTCAATGAGTTCGCTGCCGAGCTCGGCGCGATGGCGCATCCGATCCTGATCGACATTACCGATCACGCCGCCGTCGACCGCATCGCGGACAATCTGCTTGCGGCATTTTCACCGATCGACGTGCTGATCAACAATGCCGGGCATGACATCGGCGGCCGCACGCGTTTCGACGAGGGCTCGCCCGACGACTGGACCGATATCATCCGCACCAATTTGATCGGAACCATGCGCGTCACCCGTGCCGTGGTGCCCGCGATGGTTGCGCGCAATACCGGCCACATCGTCAATATCAGCTCGATCAATGCGGTGCGGATCGTGCCCGACATGGCCGCCTACTCCGCCAGCAAGGCCGGCGTGCGCATGTTCACCGAAACCCTGCGCGGCGAGCTCGCCGAGAGCGCCGTGCGCGTCACCGAGATCCTGCCGGGCCTCACCCGCACCGGCATCATCGTCACCCGCTATCGCGGCGACCGCGAGAAGGAGAAGGCCTATTTCGATCAATTCAAGATGGCGCTGGAGCCCGAGGATGTCGCCCGTGTCATCGTGTTCGCCCTGGAGCAGCCGCCGCATGTACAGATCGCCGAAATCATGGTGTTGCCGGTGAACCGGTATTGAGGGGTGAAGCTAGCTTTGCGGGACAAACTCTGGTTCGCGGGTTGCCGCCCGGCTTGAACGCATAGGCGCCCAGATTTTCGGTGTGCCGAGGCGCGCCAACATTATTCTGTGTCATCGCCCGGCCCTTGACCGGGCGATGACACAGAGAGTGGCGAAACGCTTCAATTCCCAGCGCCCATGTTATCAAGGCCCGGCGATGACACAGTGGGGATGATCCGTCATGCGATACGGTTACCTCTGCGGAACCTGCGTTTGCAACTGGTGACAGCTTTGGACATGATCGCGCAGTCCCTCATGATAGAGAGATCCGCGTGTCCTTCCGCCATTTCGCCCTCAGCCTTGCCGCCCTGCTCGCCCTCGCCGGTCCCGCCCGTGCCGACGATTATCCATCACGTCCGGTGCGCATTGTCGTGCCGTTCGCCGCCGGTGGCGGTACCGACCTGATCACCCGGACGCTGGCCGACATCATCGCCAGCGAGTGGAAAGCGGCGATCGTGATCGAGAACAAGCCCGGCGGCGGCACCACCATCGCGGCGCAGGCGGTGGCCACTGCGCCGGCCGACGGCTACACCCTGCTCGCCACCTCCAACAGCTTCCTGGTGTCACCGCTGCTGATGCCGACGAAGCCCTATGTGTGGGAGCGCGACTTCACCGGCGTGACGCTGTTCGCGGTCAGCCCGCACATCCTGGTGGTGCATCCTTCGGTGCCGGCCAAAACGTTGCCTGAATTCATTGCCTGGGCGAAGGCGCAGGACGGCAAGGCCGCATTCGCCTCGTTCGGCTCGGGATCGTCGAACCATCTCGGCTTCGAAGTATTGAAGCGCAAGCTCGGCATCGAGCTCGTGCACGTGCCTTATAAAGGCAGCGCGCCCGCGATGAACGATCTCGTCGCCGGCCATGTGCAGGCGATGCTCGGCGACCTGCAAAACGTGTCCGAACAGCTCAAGGGCGGCACGCTGCGCCCGATCGCCGTAGCCAACGAAAGCCGCATCCCGTCGATGCCGGATCTGCCGACCCTCAATGAACTCGGCGTCACCGGCTTCACCTCGAAATCCTGGTTCGGCGCGTTGGTGCGCAAGGGGACCTCGCCCGAGATCGTTGCCAAATGGAGCGCGGCGTTCGCCGATGCACTGAAGCGTCCCGCGGTCAAAGAACGACTGGCCTCGCTCGGCGTCGATCTCGTGGGATCGTCGCCGGAGCAGATGCAGGCGTTTCTCGCCAGCGAAGCGGCGAAGGCCGAAGACGCGGTGAAACTCTCCGGCGCGAAGATGGAATGACTGCTACAAGGCGCGGCGCAACCGGGCCTTCGCCGCCTTCACCGTGTTCTCCATCAGGCAGGCAATGGTCATCGGACCGACGCCGCGCGGCACCGGCGTGATGGCGCCGGCCACCTGCACCGCCTCCTCAAACGCGACGTCACCACGCGTATCGTAGCCGCCGTCCGGCCGCGCCACGCGCGTGGTGCCGACATCGATGACGATGGCGCGGGGCTTGATCCAGTCGCCGCGCACCAGGCCCGGCTTGCCGACCGCACTGACCAGGATATCCGCGCCGCGGCAGATGAACTGGATGTCGCGGGTGTGGACATGGGTTTGGGTCACGGTCGCCCGTTCGTCCAGCAGCAGCGCGGCCATCGGCTTGCCCACGATATTGGAGCTGCCGATCACCACCGCGTGGCGACCGGTGAGATCCGGCACGACCGATTTGATCAGCTTGAGGCAGCCCAGCGGTGTGCAGGGCACCAGCGAATCCGCGCCATGCAGCAGGCGGCCGGCATTGAGGGCATGCAGACCGTCGACATCCTTGGCCGGATCGATCGCGGCCATGATACGCAGGGTGGTGATGTGCGCGGGCAGCGGCAGCTGCACCAGGATGCCGTCGATGTCGTCCCGTGCATTCAGGGTCGCAATGACCGCAAGCAGCTCGGCTTCGGTGACGCTGTCAGGCAGGATCTCGGCTTCGCCGCGCAGGCCCAGCCTCGAAGCCATCGCGACCTTGCCACGGACATAGATGTGACTGGCCGGATCGTCGCCGACCAGCACGACGGCCAGACCGGGCGCGCGCGGGAGCTGAACGAGCTCAACCGCAACGGCGTCGAGCAGGGTTTGAGCGTGGTGATGTCCGTCAATGATGGCCGCAGTCATGATTGTCGCAGTCATGGCACCTCCTGTTGAGAGTGGTGCCCAGGCGCGCGGCAGATCGTCCCTGCGTTCCCCGATGGTGGTCCATCAAAGCGCCAGTTGCGCAGAGGCCCGCCTGATAGCGGCTTGGCCCGGCAAAGGCAATGGCCAGCATACTCCAGGCGCAGCCTCGCCCCGCATTTCGATCGCCTTGCCCCACCCCGCCGTCCTCGTGATAATCCCCATCAGACGCTCACATCGACCCTGCACATCGAACCCTGACAAGGACGGCGCATGACTGAACTCTGGCAATTGACGGCAACGGATCTGGCGGCCCTGATCCGTGCGGGCAAGGCGTCTGCGCGCGACGCGGCCACCGCGGCGCTCAAGCGCCTGGATGCGGTCAATCCCGCCATCAACGCCGTGGTCGACCACCGGCCCGATGATGTGCTGGCCCGCGCCGATTTCATCGATGCGGCCATCAAGCGCGGCAACGAGGTGGGCCCGCTCGCCGGCGTGCCGATCACGATCAAGGTCAATGTCGACCAGGCCGGCTTCGCCACCACCAATGGCTTGAGGCTGCAGCGCGACCTGATCGCGACGTCCAATAACCCCGTGGTGGACAACCTGCTGAAGGCAGGCGCCGTCATTGTCGGCCGCACCAACACCCCGGCGTTCTCGTACCGCTGGTTCACCTCCAACCAGTTGCATGGCGAGACCAAGAACCCGCGCGATCCCGCGCTGACGCCGGGCGGCTCCTCCGGCGGGGCAGGCGCCGCGGTTGCCGCCGGCATCGGGCATATCGCCCATGGCACCGATATCGCGGGCTCTGTTCGTTACCCGGCGTACGCCTGCGGCGTGCACGGCCTGCGGCCGACGCTCGGGCGCATCCCCGCCTGGAATCCGTCATCGCCGGAGCGCCCGATCGGCCCGCAGATGGGCGCGGTCTCCGGCCCGCTGGCGCGCAGCATCGGTGATCTGCGTCTTGCGCTAGCAGTCATGTCGGCGCGCGATCCCCGCGATCCCTGGTGGGTGCCGGCGCCGCTCGAAGGGCCGAAGGCCGCCAAACGCGCCGCGGTCTGCGTTGCGCCCGACGGCCTCAAGGTCGCACCCGACATCAAGGCCGCGGTGCTCGATGCCGCAAAGCGGCTGGAGCGCGCCGGCTGGGTGATTGAGGAGGTCGCCACGCCGCCGCTGGCGGAGCCGTCCGATTATCAGACCCTGCTCTGGCTCGCCGACAATTACGACGCGCAGGTGGCCGCTGCCGAAAGGGAAGGCGATCCCGCCGCCATCAATGTGCTGCGCAATCATCGCGAGCGGGCCAAGGCGTTCGACCTCGCCAAATTCTCGACCCTCTTGACCCGGCGCGCGACTCTGGTGCGCGAGTGGCTGGCGTTCTTCGAGAAATATGCGGTGCTGGTGATGCCGGTGTCGGGCGAACTGCCCTTCGCCAACCAGCAGGACATGCGGGATGAAAAGAGCTTCGCCGAGATCTGGCATGCGCAGATGCCGCAGATCGGCCTGCCTTTTCTGGGGCTGCCCGGCCTCGTGGTCTCGACGGGCCTGGTCGGCCGCACGCCGGTCGGCGTGCAGATCGCCTCCAGCCGCTTCCGCGAAGATCTCTGCCTCGCGGCCGGCGAAGCGATCGAAGCCGGCGGCACGCCGCCCTCGCCGATCGATCCGGTGACAGCGTAAACAAGTAGCCCGGATGAGCGAAGCAACATCCGGGAAACCGCTGGTCGGCCGCACGCCGGTCGGCGTGCAGATCGCCTCCAGCCGCTTCCGCGAAGATCTCTGCCTCGCGGCCGGCGAAGCCATCGAAGCCGGCGGCACCCCGCCCTCGCCGATCGATCCGGTGAAGTGAGGTAAGGCTTTCTCTCAAACATTTCTCCGTCATCCTGAGGTGCGACCCCTGCGGTGCGCTTGCACCGCAGGGCGAGCCTCGAAGGATCAACGGCCCCGGCCGTCGCCCTTCGAGGGCCGCGCTACGCACGGCCACCTCAGGGTGACGGATAACTTCGTATCGTTACGCGCTACCCCGTCTTCGCGGATTGGCGGGTTTTTGAAGGGTCGACATCAGCCAGATCAATGGCTTAGCTCGAAAGGTCTTCACTACAGCGGCTGGCTTGGTTGACGGCGGCTGTGGTGATCCTGGGCGGCGGTTGCGGTGGCAGCCGGAGCTTCAGCCGATCAATCAGGAGCTGCAGTTCCGGTTCGGGATGGGTGTAGCGGGTGAGCAGGATCTCGCGCCCATCTGTGGTCGGCAGATGGACGTCGATCATCTGGATGGCGGCGAACTTTTCGAGCGCGCGACGTGCGGTCAAGCCCGATGCGAGGGCATGAAGCCGGCGCGTCAGCGTGACCTGCATGCAGTAGGCCAGGAAGGCGATGAAGATGTGGGCCTCGATCCGGACCTCGTCTTGATGGAACACCGGACGAATCGCCAGGTCGCCCTTGAGATTGCGGAACGCTTCTTCGACGGCAACGAGTTGGACGTAGTATTGCCAGAGCTGGGCGGGGTCATTGTCGGCGAGGTTGGTGCGCAGCAGATAACGGCCTTCGCGACGTCGGGTCTTTCTCAATCTGTTTCGATTGAGTGCGAAGCTGAAGCTCGGGCGCTGCTTGTCGATCTCGATATCGACCAGACGCCAGGCCGCCGGCGCTTTGGATCGCGCGCCGCCAAGCTTCATCAGCAATTCTTCGCGCGTGATCTCCATCGCATCGATTTGCCTGAGCCGTTTCCACAACCACTTCAGCTGCCGCCGGCGCATCGCGCGTTCCTTACTGATCCGATCGGCGCTTTGAGCGAAGACGTAGAGCTCACCGTCCTCGGACAACAATTTGACCTGCACGCCCTCCCGCGCGTCCTGCCAGGGCTTGTCCAGCAGATGCTTCTCCAGCCGGTTCAGGCGTCCCTTCGGCGTACCGACCAGATATTGCACTGGCGGATCGCTGTGGCGCATTTCGGCCAGCACGGCCTCGGTCGGCACGCCACGATCCATCACCCAGACCCGGCGCGCCTTGCCGTATTGCTGCTCGATCTTGGCAAGGAACATCCGCAGTGTCTTGTTGTCAGCGGTGTTGCCGGGCAGCACCTCGTAAGCCAACGGCAAGCCATCGGGCGTCACCACCAGCGCGATTACCACTTGCGGGCAATCCGGCCGCTTGTCGCGGCTGTAGCCGTGGCGGCGCTTGCTGCCTTCCGGCAAGTCCGATGCGTTGACCTCGAAGTAGCTGCTGGTCAGATCGTACAGCAGCACGTCGAAGTCGGCATTGAACAAATCGCGCCAACGCCCGACCAGATGCGAGAATAGCGCCTCCTTATGCGCGAGCAGCAGATCGTGGCAGGCATAGAGTTTGTGCTCTTCCGCGAGGCCGAAGTCTGCTCCCAGAAGATCGGCCATTGCGCTCTGACCGAACCATTGCCGATGCAGCCGCCACTCGCTGCCCGGCGCGATCAGCCGGTAGGTTGCCAGCACCTGCAGGATCTGGTCCCACCTCGTCTTCTTGCGGCTTGGCGGCAGCCGCTCTGCCCAGAACCAATCGAGCTGAAGCTCCTGCCACAACTGTCCGGCCAGCCAGCAGGCGCCCCATTGCCGCGGACGTCGAAGCTGCATCTCGGACAGGCGTAGCTGGACGATCGACGCATCGCCCGCGATCGCCTCGCATCGATCTTCCGGAAACAGCGACAACGTTCGCGCATGTCCGGCGTCTTCGTCGAGCACGTCGATCGCCTTGCGCCACGCCGCTGCCTGCGAGGAATTGATCTCACCGAGATACAGCACATGCCGCTGCACCACTCGCCCGTTATCGAGACGCTTGTTCTCGACAACGTTCCAGTAGCTGTGCGTCTTGCCGTTCTTCTTTCGCTCGGTGCGTCGCAGGAACATGGCGCTGCGAATCTATCCGCACCGTCACGTCATTGGGAATCCGGTAGGTCTTCACTACAGCCGTTTTCGGCCGATTCCGGACACCTCACCCTTTGCAGATCAAAGACTTAGCTCGCCAAAAAATCGCAAAATCGCGATTTTCCAGCGCGAATCCGCGAACTCGGGCTACCCATCCAGCGCCGGATAGCAGCGGAAGATTCCCTCCTCGTTGAACGGAATCCGGCGCTCGCTCGCGAGATACGCACGGATGTTCGGCCTTTCCGCAACCCGATCGTGCAGTTCGACGATGCGCGGGATATCCTTCTCGATCTTTTTCATCGCCTTGGGAAAGGCATAACGCAGCCCTTCGACGATCTGGAACAGCGAGAGGTCGGCGTAGGTCAGCCGGCGGCCGGTGAGATAGGGACCGTTCTGCTTCACCAGACCCTCGAAGTAATCGAGATATTTCGGCGCGCGCGCTTTGCGAAAATCCACCGATCGCTTTTTCGCTTCCGGCACCTGGTCCTCGTAATACAGCGACGGTCCGAGCGGATGATGGGTATCGTGGATCTCCCCCACAAAATCGGCGATGGTGAGCTGGAGCTGATGCACCCACAGCCGCCCCGGCTCCGCCTTCGGCGCCAGCCCATGCCGCGCACCGAGATAAAGCAGGATGTTGGCGGTCTGGCCGATCACCTGCTTGCCGGCGACCAGAAACGGCGGTGCGAACGGCGGCGTTTTCGTGCCCTTCCCCTCCATCAACCGATCCATTGCCGCCATGCCGCGGCTACCACGCGCAACGTCGACATAGTCAGCGCCGGCCTCTTCCAGCGCCAGGCGAACGTATTCGCCGCGGCCCTGGATCATCGGCCAGTAATGCAGTTCATAACGCATGCGGGAGATCCTTGTGGTGGACTCGAGGCCTGGCGCGGCCAGCGATTTCCACCAGCCCTTGAGTCGGCATTGTGCGGTGCCAGGATGGTATGTGACAAGTTGTGCCGTCGGTGGTGCTGCACGGCTTCGACACCCGCGGCAGGAGTGCCGTAGGATGGGTTGAGCGCAGCGATACCCATCGCGTCCCCCGTTGCCGAGATAGCGACAACAGCGACGGCGACTAACGGCAAGATGATGGGTTTCGCAAGAGCTCAACCCATCCTACATCTGCAAGGGCGGGGTGGTGAACAGAAGCCTGGCCGCCGCAACCGTGCTGGTCTGCCTGCCGACGGTTGTTGCCGCCGGCTCGCTGCTGGCGTTTGCGATCGGGATATCGATCTACGGCTTCTGAGGTTCAGGCCGCGATCTTGTGATCGCCCTGCGTCGGCATCTTGAAGATGGCGATGGTGGTGAACTGATAGTCGCAGGAATCGCACGTCCATACGAACGAGATCCGATCGCGCCCGCGCTCCGACCATGTCGGGCGGGGAATTGGATGGCCGCACTGGGCGCAGGGATTCTGGGTCGGGGAGCAATTGAATTCAGCCGCAGCCATAATGCTTCTCCCTTGATCTGCCTGTTCTCGAGAACAGGTCATGTTGCGACGGACGCTACCCCATAGCGACGACACGACAATGACGACCCGCACGAACGATAGCCGCAGCAATCATTGCGTCAAGCATGCGATGTGACGCAGTGCATGGTCAGCACTGCAGACTTGTTTTGCGGTGAAACGATGTCGCATAGCGCCCGATCGAGAGACGAATTTCCGGCACGGCCAAAGTATTCCGGCACGTTTGAAGCGATCGGTTGTTCTCTGCGACTTGAAGTGAACCAATTTTATGGATTTTGGCATGGTCGATTGCACTGCGGCGTCCGAACGTCGCATGGCAGAGATTGCGGCGCCGAAATGTCCAACCGACATCTGGGGATTTCTTTCGTCCGCATCCGGACTCCGCATCCGGACATCGATTGCCGCTTGGATTGCCGCCTGGATTCCCGCTTGGCCGACTGAGAGTCGCGCCGCAGTTTTGCCGCGCTCGGCCTATTTGATGCGGCTCAATCGCGCCCAAAGCGCTTTGCCAATGAGCTCCTCCAATGTCGCCAGTACGCACGACCGGACTGATGCTGTCAGCCCTGCTGCTGATCTCTGTGCTTTCGCCGGATGCCGAGGCACGCAGCCGGCATGGCGCGCGCGGCGTCCACGCTCACAAGAGCGCGCGTCTGGACAGTACGCCGGACCACCGTACGCGGTCCGCCCGGAGCCGACGCACCGGGACCAACGCGCGTCTCAACGAGGCCGCCGACGACGCCGACAGACTACTCAACACCAGGATCAAGAGCATCTGCCGCGGCTGCTGACGCGCGCGATCAGGCCTTTCGATCCGGATCACGGTCGTCGTGCACGCCGTGCAGCCTGAGTTCCATCCGGATCCGCCGCATCCTGGCTTCGGTCAGTGCCCGATAGGCACGGACAAATGCCAGCCTGACGGCGACGGGCAGCGAGCGGCCGCTCTTGCGGCCGAAGGCACGCGGCGTTGAATCTGCTGAAACAACCGAAGCCATGATCGTTATTCCCTGGAGGATCCTGCGGAAACCATCTCCGCGGAACAACCTGTCTGATCCCCGAGATATGAGCGAACCGGCATAGGAATTCGATGGGAACGCCGAACCTGCTTTGTAAGCGCCGCATAAGGACAGCGGGGCAACCACATGTGGACTGTCACCGAACGGTCAGGGCCGCGTCGCACCCCGTTCAAACAATCGGCTCACGCTGCCCCGCGCTCGACGAGCCGTTCATGTATTCTGTAGCGTGCGTTTGTTGCGTTTGCGTCAGCCGAAAATGGTCGCAGCCGGATAACGCGTGCCGCTCTGGGGCGCGCGTTATCCGTGTCTGCATCACCCGGGGATCAGTCGGCCTCGGCGGTCACCTGCGCGATGCTGTCAAGGACGCGTTCCCATCCCGGCTTCATCGCGTCGAAGGCAAACCGGTTCCCCGGCAGGCGGAAGCCGGCATGTTCCATCCGCAGCAGCGTGCCTCCGTCCCTCGCAGTCAATGTCCAAGTCACGACGCTGTCCAGCCGCGAGCCGTATTTGGGATTGTCGTCCGAGCCGCCCTTCCAGCTGTAGCGCAGCAAGCGCGGCGGATCGCAGACCAGGACTTCGCAATGCACCACCCCGTCCCAGCCGCCCATCGGCCGGGTCTTGAAAGTGAAGCGATGACCGACCTCGGCGACAAAATCGTTCGGCATCAGCCAACGGGCAAGCATCGCGCTGTCAGTCAGGGTGCGCCAGACTCTGTCCGGCGCATACGGCAGCACCTTTTCGACGCTGATGGCTTGTGTCTCACTGCTTTGCTGCGTCACGGACCAGTCTCCTCCAGCAGCTTCTCGAGATTGTCGAACCGCTCGCGCCAGAACACCGCATAGTGGCCGAGCCAGTCGATCATTGGCGCGAGGCCCTTTGCGTCGATGCGGTAATGCACATTGCGGCCGTCCCGCCGCTCCATCACTAGGCCCGCATCGTGCAGCGCCCGCAGATGCTGCGACACCGCCGGCTGCGACACTCTGGCCGCCTTGGTCAGCGCGCCCGCTGTCACCTCGCCCTTGCGCGCGATGCGCTCGAACACCGCCCGCCGCGTGGGATCGGCCAGCGTCTTCAAGGCTACGGTGAGTGCGGCCGCCGACATGAAAAATCTATAAGTATTTGCTTATAGATTGTCAACGCGGCCCCGCCCGAACGATCCGCAGCTGCGGCCTGCCCGGATCGCCGCAAGATCGCCGTGAAAGCGCGTCATCCTCGCCTGCAAAGAGCCTGGGATGAGCGAACAACGCAGCGAGGACACCCGCATGACGGACTCCCGAACCTACACCGGCGGCTGTCACTGCGGCATGGTGCGCTTCGAATGCACCACCGACCTTGCCATGGTCACGGCGTGCAACTGCTCGATCTGCACCAAGAAGGGCCTGCACTTTACCTTCATGCCGCCCGAGAGCTTTCAGCTTCGTGCCGGCGCCGAGTCGCTGAAGGAATATCTGTTCAACAAGCACGCGATCCGGCATCAATCCTGCGCCGACTGTGGCGTGGAAGTGTTCGCACGCGGCGCGAAACCGGACGGCACCGCGATTGTCGCGCTCAACATCGCGACCATCGATCATATCGATCTGGCGACCGTGAAAATGACGCCGTTCGACGGGCGCAGCCTGTGATCCGGTAAAAAAAGCCGCGGCTGGGTGCCGCGGCTTTGATCGCTGGACTGGATCGCCTCAGTTCGACGCGAAGCAGTAGAACAGGCCGTCGCCTCCGGTGCTCTTCAGGTCAGCTTGCGAGCAGCCGCCATCAGGGCCGCGCGAGGGATGCGAACTGTTCCAGGATTTCGCCGGCGCGGAGTCGTCGAGGCCGGTCCGGTCGGAATGGCCGACAACGGCGTTGCCCTGGGTGCTGCTTGTCCAGTTCTTGCAGGTCTTGTCCTCGGTCACCGTGAACGCGGTGCCGTCCGGCTGCGAGCCGGTGAGCACGTCATGACGGTTCGGCGTGTCGCCGCGGCCGTTGATGACATCGCCCTTCTCGCTCAGCGCGCTCTGCTTGGTCAGTGCGTTGGGGCCATGCAGATCGGCGGCGTCCTTGGCCACCACGGCGCCCTTGGCGTTCTGCCAGGGACCCTTGCCGATGCGGTCGCGCGCGTTGATCGCCGGCTTGCCGTCGGCCGCCTGGGTCGAGAGATACGCGCGCCAGGTTTTTGCGCCCGCGCCAGCCGCCTGCGCCAGCGTCTGGCAGTGATTGTCGGCGCCGGCGAGGCCGCCGAGATTGCCACCGTTGCCGATGCCCGCGCTGGTGACGAAGAACGTCATGCCGGCCTGCTGCGCCTGCGATGGTGCGGCCGACAAGGCAAGCACCGCCGCAACGGCACCGAGCGACAGTTTCGCGAGATGGGTCGTTATCGACATTGAAGTCCTCCCATGATGATCTGTTTTTGAATGGTCTGTCTTGATAAATATCCAGGCCCGGATCAGGCCCGTTTCAGCGCAATGATGATCAACACATGATCGCGTGGTTTATTCCGGCGGCCCCGCGGCGACCGTCGCACTATACAAAAAAAAGCGCCGCACGAATGCGGCGCTTTTGATTTCAATTTGCAATCAAAGGTCTCAGACCTGCTGGATCGCGGAGAGGATCCATCCCGCACCGCGGTCGCGCAGGAAGGTCCAGACCTCGGTCACCTCGATCGGCTGGTCGCTGTTGTCGACCACGCGGCCGGTGGCCTTGTCGGTGGTCTTGTCGATCAGCGAGAAGCGCATCGCGACGCTGGCGTATTCGGTATCGCCGTCACGCCAGGCCTCCGCCAGGTCGCCCTGCAGCAATTTGACGTTCGTCACCTCGTTGACCACGTTCTTCCTGGCGTTCTCGGCGAGATCGTCAGTGAAGTATGATGCCATCTCATCGGTCGTCAGACGGCGCAGCGCGGTGACGTCCTGCTTGGTCCAGGCCGCCTGGATATCGCTGAGCAGGCGTTCAAACGCCTCGTAATCATCGGGGCCGATCTTGGGCGGTGCGCTGCCCGAGCCGAGACCGAAGCCGAAGCCCTTGATCTGGTCCGGCTGCTGCGGCTGCGGTGCCGCCTCATAATGCGCAGGACCACCCGCCGGGCCACCGGCGTAAGCGTTCTGCGACGCATTGCGCCGCTGCCACCACGACCAGGCCAGGCGCGCCACGATCACCACCAGGCCGATCTGCAGGATCAGGCCGATGATCGACGACAAACCGCCGAGGCCGCCGAACAGGCTGCCACCGAACAACATGCCGAACAGGCCGGCACCGAGGAAGCCGGCGGCAAGGCCACCAAGCAGGCCCGGACGATTGAAGAAGCCGCCGCGGCTGGCGGCGCCGGCAGCAGCCGGCGCACCGAGACCCGGGTTCGACGGCTGGGTGGCGCTACGTTCGAACGGCCGCGCCGCATTCGGCGCAGTCGACGTGCTCGGCGGCGCGGAGAAGGTCCGCGATCCGCGCGATCCGGAGCTGGAGCCACCGCCGACGCGAGCATCGGCGGCCGACACGATCAGCGCGACGGGCATGGCCACCGACAACACGATGGCGAGAGCTTTGATGGAGGCGCGCATGCGCTGCGAAAATCTCATCGTTAATCCCTCAATCCCCGGCACGGGGAAAGCGTCCTTAACATGGGGGATGGCGGCCAAAAAGGAAGCGCAGGCGGAACCGCAAGGCTGCGGCCCTCAGTCGCGGCCGGCAGAAGTTTCCCCAATTAAAACAAGGCTTGAGCCGGGCTTGTGCGACGTCAGGACGCGGTCATGGTTTCCTTCACCTGGGCCACCAGCTGGCTCAGCGTGAACGGTTTCGGCAGGAAAGCGAACTGCTGATTCTCCGGCAGGCTGCGCGCGAACGCATCCTCCGCGTAACCCGAGACGAAGATGATCTTGAGATCGGGATTGCGGCCGCGCATCGCCTTCAAGAGCGTCGGGCCATCCATTTCCGGCATCACCACGTCCGACACCACGAGATCGACCGCGCCGTCGTTCTCGACCAGGGTGTCCAGCGCCTCGATGCCGTTCGAGGCTTCCAGCACCGTATAGCCGCGCGAGCGCAGGCCGCGTGCGTTGAGCGAGCGCAACCCGTCCTCGTCCTCGACCAGCAGAATGGTGCCCTGGCCGGTGAGATCGGTGCGCGGCTTTGCCGCCTGCTCCTGGCCGTTGCCTGCCACTGCCACCGCAGCCGGCTCCGGCACGGCCTCAAGCTCGGGGTGATGGCGCGGCAGGAAAATCCGGAACGACGTGCCCTGCCCGGCCTGCGAGTCGACATAGACGAAGCCGCCGGTCTGCTTGACGATGCCGTACACCGTCGACAGGCCAAGACCGGTGCCCTTGCCGACCTCCTTGGTCGAGAAGAACGGCTCGAAGATCTTGTCCACGATCTCAGCGGGAATGCCGGTGCCGGTATCGGTGACATCGATGGTGACGTAATCAGCCGCCGGCATGCCCTTGTAAGGCAGCTTCGAGGCGTCGGCCGCGCTGACATTGCCGGTGCGGATCGTCAGCTTGCCGCCATCCGGCATGGCGTCGCGGGCATTGACGGCCAGATTGACGATCACCTGCTCGAACTGCGACACGTCGACCTTGACCGGCCAGAGATCGCGGCCATGCACGAGGTCGAGCTTGACCTTTTCGCCGATCAGCCGGCGCAGCAGCATGGTGAGATCGGACATCGCATCGCCCAGCGCCAGCACCTGCGGCCGCAGCGTCTGCCGGCGCGAGAACGCCAGCAACTGCCGCACCAGTGTCGCGGCGCGGGTGGCGTTCTGCTTGATCTGCATGATGTCCTGGAACGACGGATCGGTCGGCTTGTGCGCGTTCAGCAGGAAGTCGTTCGCCATCATGATGGCGGACAGCACGTTGTTGAAGTCGTGGGCGATGCCGCCCGCGAGCTGGCCGACCATCTCCATCTTCTGCTGCTGGGTCACGCGATTTTCCAGCGTGCGCTTCTCGGTGGTCTCCAGCATGTAGACGATGGCGGCCTCGGAATCGCGCTCCTCGGCCTCGACCACGGTGACGAAAAACTGGCCCCAGCGCTCGGCCGGACCATCCAGCATCGCCTCGACCGGCGAGATGTCGCCATGCCCTTCGGCCGCTTTCGCAATGGCCGACGTCAGTGCGCCGCGATCGCGTTCGCTGACCACGGCCAGGATCGACTTGTTGGCGCCACCAGCGGACGGCAGGCTCTGCGCCAGCTTGGCGAAGCGCGCGTTGGCGCGCACCACCGCGCCGGCCCGATCGACGGTCGCGATCGCCATCGGCGTGTGGTCGAAGAAGCGCATGAAGCGCACCTCGGCGGTGCGCTGCGGATCGGCACCTTCATCGCGCGCCCGGTTGATGACGAGGGTGCGCGACGCACCGGGAACGCCGTCAGCGCCAAACGCCAGCTTGTGATAGAGCCTCACCGGCACCGTCTTGCCGTTGCGCATCCGCAGGTCGACGTCGAAGCTTTCGGTCTTGACGTCGCCGGGGTCGGCCGTGATCGAGGTCAGCAGCGCGGCGCCGTCGCCGGAGACGATGTCCGCCAGCCGCAAGCCGCCGGAGCCGATCTCGGCAAGGTCCTGATCGAGCCAGTTGGCCAGCGTGGCGTTGATATAGACAATCTCGCCGGCCGGATTGGCCGAGAAGAATCCACAGGGCGCGTGATCGAGATACTCGATGGCGTGCTGCAGTTCCTGGAACACGTCCTCCTGCCGCTCGCGGTCGCGGGTGATGTCGGCGAGCGACCACACCGTAAACCGGGACTCGCGTTTGGCGCTGCCGAGCGGGCGCACGCACAGCCGCAGCCAGCGCCCGTTCCCGCCACCGGTGCCCGCGACACGGACCTCCTCCTGCTGGCGCTTGCCCTCGCGTGCGGCCTTGAGCAGGCGGAACACCGCTTCCGAGACGTCGGGATTGCCGATGAACACCCGCTCCACCGGCCGCGCATCGTCGGCTCCGACCGCGCCGGTCAGCGTCAAATAGGCCTGGTTGGCGTAGACCATGTGGCCGCGGCCATCGGTCACTGCGAGCCCGTCGAACGCCTGGTCGGCGATATGCCGCATCACCGGATCTTCAGTGCCGCGGTCGGCAAACCGGATGATCCCGGCGGCGAAGGCAAACAGTGTGAACAGGCCGACCATGGCGAGAACCGCCAGCAGGCCGAGGATATAAGGCTGCGCCTGGGCGCGCCCGAGCGCCATGAAGGCGACCGCCGACGCCACGATGCCGGCCGCCACCACCAGCACGAGAAGGATGCTGCCGCTGCGCCGCGGGGTCTCGACCTGATCCGGTTCCGGAGGATGCGGATCTCTGCTCAATTCGATGGCCATCGGGTCGGCGTGGGCTGCCTTCATCGTCACGTCGTCATCATACGTCCGGGCGGCTTCGCCCCGCCCTGAGTGCCTGAATCGCAGGTTAGAGCGCAAGCGAATCATGCACGGACGCGCTGTCCGCACACAGAAGCAGATACCGATGTTGCTGATGGAACACGCCGGTTTCCCCGGTTTACGGGGCCGGCGGCGTCAGGGAGCGTCAAGCCGGGAGCGGAGCGACAGCTATCGCAGGGCGCGTCCGGCGCGCCCTGCGAGCTTATCGTAGGTGGTGGTTCAACCGGAAATCCACGATTTGGCCTTGGCGGCCAGCGCATCGGCGGTCTTGGCGAGGAGCCCGATGTCCGAGCCCACGGCCACGAAATGATAGCCCCATTCGATATAACGGCGCGCGTCGGCCTCCACCGGGGTCAGGATGCCGGCGGCCTTGCCGGCAGCCGTGATGCGCTTCACAGCTTGCTCGATCACCCGCTGCACGTCGGGATGCTGCGGATTGCCGATATGCCCCATCGAGGCGCTGAGATCCGAGGGCCCGATGAACACGCCGTCGACACCGTCGGTGGCCGCGATCGCGTCCAGCCGGTCGATGGCGCTGAGTGTTTCGACCTGAACCAGCACGCAGATCTCGTTGTCCGCCTCCTTCAGATAGTTGCTGACGCGGCCGAACCGGGCGGCGCGGCTGCCGGTGGTGATGCCGCGAATGCCTGCGGGCGGATACCGGCAGGAAGCCACCGCTTGAGCGGCTTCCGTTTCGTCCTGCACGAACGGAACAAGCAGGGACTGCGCGCCGATGTCGAGCAGGCGCTTGATCAGGATCGGATCATTCCAGGCCGGCCGGATCACCGGCATAGCGGTGCCGCGGGTCATGGCCTGCAATTGCGCCATCACCGACGGCAGTTCGTTCGGCGCATGCTCGGTATCGACCAGGATCCAGTCAAAGCCGCTGTCGGCAATGATCTCGGCGCCGATGTTGCTGCACAGGCTGCACCACAGGCCGATCTGCACCTGCTTGGCGGCGAGCGCGGCCTTGAAAGGGTTTTTAGCGAGATTCATGAACAACTCTCATGTGAACTGCACCACCACGGCCCCCCGTGGCCCGAAATCGGCGTGCAGGGTATCACCCTTAGCGGTCCGGAGCGGCCACGTAAAATCGTTCAGCGCCCGACCTGCGACGGCGGCCAGCTGCGCCTCACCGCGCGCCGCGGCGGCGCAGGCGCATGACGAAGCCGATGACTTCGGCGACCGCGTGATAATGCTCGACCGGAATCTCGTCGTCGACATCGACAGTGGCGTGCAGTGCACGGGCCAGCGGCGGGTTCTCGACAATCGGAATGTCGTTCTTGTTGGCGACTTCCCTGATCCTGAACGCGATTGCATCGGCGCCCTTGGCGACGCAGATCGGCGCCGACATGCCCGGCTCGTATTTCAGGGCGACCGCGAAGTGGGTCGGGTTGGTGATGACCACCGAGGCGGTCGGCACCGCCGCCATCATGCGCTTCTTCATGCGCATCTGGCGTAGCTGCCGGATCCGCCCCTTGATGTGCGGGTCGCCTTCCGACTGCTTGTACTCTTCCTTGACCTCCTGCAGCGACATCTTCTGCCGCTCGAACCACTGCCGGTACTGGAAGAAATAATCCGCCGCCGCGACCGCGGCGAGCAACGCCACCACGGCGCCAATCAGCTGCATCGACAGCGTCTTGGTCGCGGGCATGATCATGGACGGATCGAGCCGCACCATGGCGTCGACACGGTGCCGTTCCGGCCACAGGATCGCGGTCATGACGGCGGCAAGCGCGACCAGCTTGACCAGGCCCTTCAGGAAGTTCGCCGCCGCTTGCGCGCCAAACAGCCGCTTGGCGCCCGCCAGCGGCGAGATCTTGCTGAATTTGGGGATCAGCGGCTCGGACGACCACACCAGCCGGTGCTGCACCAGGTTGCCGGCGAGCGCCGCGATCAACAGCAGCAGCAGGGGAACACCGAGGGCTGCGAACAGCACCAGTTCGATATTCTTGGCCAGCGCCAGCAGCCCCGGACCATCGGTGCGGATCAGATGCGCGTTCGCCAAGAGATTGCGCATCGGCAGTTCGATGCCAGCGCCGACGCTGCCCGAAAACGACGAGATCACCAGCGCCGCGCCGGCGATCACGAACCAGGTGTTGACCTCCTGGCTCTTGACGACGTCGCCACGCTCATGAGCGTCGTCGAGACGTTTTTGGGTGGGGTCCTGTGTCTTCTCTGAGGTATCTTCATCGGCCATCGGTTAAGCCTCCGGCCTTTCGCAATACCGTTACGGCGAGAGCTGATGCATCACTCCACCGAAATAATCCAGGAACGTTCCCATCATGGTGGCGATCACGGCGACGAGAACCAGAAAACCCGCAAGGATCGACAGCGGCACGCCGACAAAATAGACCTGCATCTGCGGCATCATGCGCGCCAGCAGGCCGAGGCCGACATTGAAGACCAGGCCGAACACGATGAACGGCGACGACAGCTGGACGCCGATCTTGAAGGCCGCGGTGAAGGCCTGGGTCGCCAAAGCCGCGACATCCCCACTGGGCATGATCTCGCCCGGCACAAAGATCCGGTAACTGTCGTTCAAGGCCGCGATCACCAGATGGTGCATGTCGGTGGCGAACAGCAGCGTCAGGCCGAGAATGGTGAGGAAATTGCCGATCAGCGCGCCCTGCGCGCCCTGGGTGGGATCGACCGAGGTCACGAAACCCAGCCCGAGCTGCTGCGCGATCACCGAGCCCGCGACCGAGAGCGCCGCAAGCGTCACCCGCGCGGTGGCCCCGAGCACCACGCCGATGATGATTTCCTGCACCATCAGCACCATGAGGGGCGTCAGTGACGTCATGTCGATGTGATAGGCGGAGCGATGCAGCGGCAGGATGATCAGTGTCAGCATCAGCGCGATGCCGAGCTTGATTCGCGTCGGGATGTTGGTCTCGCCGAAGCCCGGCATCAGCATCACCATTGCGCCGATGCGGGCGAACGCCAGCACAAAGGCGGCGGCCAGGGCCGGCAACAGTGAAATGTCGATGCGCATCAGCGGCCCGCAGCGTGGTGAGGGCCGCCATCATGCGGCCCGTGTCCCGAATCCGAAGTTCGCCAGCATTCGCGGCGACGATCCGTAGCGAACTTCGGATTAGAGAGGACACGAGCATAATATGATTCTCTAGTGCGGCCTGGCTCAGAAATTCCCTCGAAGAGAAAGCGGCAAGGGTGGAGGGAATTTCTGAGCCCCGCACTAGCCACCGATGATTCGCGACGAGATCCGCATCATGTGGCTATGCATGGCGTCGGCCATGAACGGCAACGCCAGCAGCATGGTGAGGAAGATCGCCAGGATCTTCGGCACGAACACCAGCGTCTGCTCCTGGATCTGCGTCAGCGCCTGCACCAGCGAGATCACCACGCCGACCACAAGACCGACCAGCATCAGCGGCGACGAGACGACCACAATGGTCCACACTGCGTCGCGCGCGACGTCGAGGACTTCAGCCCCAGTCATGTCAGATCCCTACCCCTAGCCTCGCAACCACCCCCGAACCCCACCCCGAGGAGGCGCGAACGCCGTCTCGAGATGAGGTCAGGACTCGCCCCGATCAGTCTCCCCAGACGATCGGGGCTCCCCAAATCGACCCAAATGATCAGCAAGTGATCAGATCGGCATCTTCATGATGTCTTCGTAGGACTGGATGACCCGGTCACGGACCGACACCAGTGTCGACACGGCGACGTCGGTTTCCGCAACCGCGGTCACCACGTCCATCACGTTGGCCTTCCCTCCGGCCATCGCGATGGTTTGCGCGTCCGACTTGCGGCCCGCCTCCATGACGCTCCCCAGCGTCTCCTTCAACAGTGTTCCAAACGATTGACCGTCGGTCTCGCTCCCCAGCAACGACGGTTTTGTGACACCGCCCTCCATCATGCGGGCGAAACTCGAATAGGCATTGGCGGCGGCAACAGGCGAAGCCATGGCTCAGGTCTCCCGATTAAGCTTTGAGAATGTCGAGCGTGCGCTGGATCATCCGGCGCGTCGCGGTAATGATGTTGAGGTTGGCCTCGTACGAACGCTGGGCCTCACGCATGTCGGTCATTTCGACCAACGAATTGACGTTCGGATACTTGACGTTGCCGCTGGCATCCGCAGCGGGATTTCCCGGCTCGTATTTGACGCGGAACGCAGACGACGTATCGGTCTTGATTCGCCCCAGCGAGACCACGCGCGCATCGAGCGTGCGGTCGAGCTCGGAGGAAAATGTCGGCACCTTGCGGCGATAAGGATCGCCGCCGGCGGTTGGCGCGGTGGAATCGGCGTTGGCGATGTTTTCCGAGAGCACCCGCATCCGCCCCGCCTGCGCGCGCAGGCCGGAGGTCGCGATGCTCATCGCCTTGAGGAAGTCTGCTCCGTCGGCCATCGGCTAGTCCCTTTCGCTGCGCTCAGCGTTTCCCGATTGCGGTTTTCAAAAGCCCGAGGCTGCGGCTGTAGAGCGAGGTGGCGGCGGCGAAATCCATCTGGTTGGACGCCGACTTCTGCATCTCGTCCTCCAGGCTGACCGCATTGCCCGCCGGCCGCGTCTCGTAGCCGGCCTTGGTGGTGGTCGGAAAACTCTCGCCGCCCCCCGTCGCCGAAAAATGCGCCGAAGACGTGCGCGCCATCGACAGCGAGCTCACCGGCGTGGCCAGCGACCGGTCGAAATTCGGCTCAACCAGATCGCGCGGCTTGAAGCCCGAAGTGTCGGAGTTCGCGATGTTTTCAGCGAGCACCCGCTGCCGCTCCTGATGCCATTGCATGCGGGTGCGCAGCATGGAGAGCGCGGGAATATCGGTGATGGGCATGACGGCGGCCTCTGCACCCTCTTTGCCAGGTTCCTGATCGCCAAGTTCCTGAAGAGGTAGGCAGAATTTGCCGTGATTATGGTTAACATCTGGTTAATAGGACAGGCCGGCTCACTTTTGCCATTAATTCGCCGTTAACCATGCAAGTCATTGAAATTTCTTCCGGCTTGGTGCCGGCGAGAGTTTCGATGGGGCCGATTTTTGGACTGCCGGGGTGGTAAATAGTGCCTGTTGGCATTAACCCGTGGCCGAGACATTTAACGAATGGAGCAACACTTCAGGGATTCGCGGAGAATCGGGCGCCGCCGCTGCACAATCGGGCAATAATTTCTTCGGCCGCAACGTTCGACGAATCTGCACATTGAAGTACACTCTGTTTGGTGGGGACCAAACATGCCGCAATTAGTGACATTCGCTCTTATCTTCCTGGCCGTTCTGGCCATCGTCGGCCTCGCTGTGTGGCTGGTCAGTCGATTCGGCAAGAATCGCATTGGCTCGAACGCGAATCGCGGACGAATGCCGCGTCTCGCCGTGATCGACGCCGCGACAGTGGATACGCGTCGCCGCCTGGTTTTGGTGCGCCGCGACAATGTCGAACATCTTCTGATGATCGGCGGCCCGACCGACATCGTGATCGAGCCGAACATCGTGCGCGCGGTGCCGCAGCGTGAGCAGACGTCGCCGCGCGGACCGATCGGCGCGGAGCTGCCGCCCCGCGTGGCGCCGCTGCCGGATGCGGGCAGCTGGGCCGACACTCCGCTCGATGGGCTCGATCACCACGATCCGGTGCTGCCGGAACTGCCGCCCCGCCCGACTCGTCCATCATTCGCCGACGAAGCCCGCAGGCCGTCGCCCTCGATCACGGACCGTCGCAGCGATCCGCTGGCGGCCGAACCACCCATGCGCCCGGAACCACCGGTGCGACCGCGGCCGCTGCCGCGCAGTGAAACGATGCCCCGCAGCGAACCTTTGATCTCGCGTGGCGAGCCTTCTATTCCCCGTGGCGAGCCTGCGATGCCGCGAAGTGAACCCATTTCGCGGAGCGAGCCCGTTTCGCGAAGCGAGCAAATGGCCCCGCGCAGCGAACCCCTGATCCCGCGCGGCGAGCCGATCATGCCGCGTTCGGCGCCGCCGCCGATCGAACCGGTGGCGAAGCCTCAGCCCCCGCGCGTCGCCGAGCGCCCGGCTGCACCAGCCCTCTCGGCCGCGGACCAGAACCTCGCCGAGATGGCGCAGCGGCTGGAAGCGGCACTGCGCAAGCCCAGCGAGCCCGCAGCGGCAGAACGCGCCCCGCCGGTCGTCCCCGAATCGCCGGGCCGTCCTGCACCGCGTCCGACCGAGATTTCGGTCAGCCCACCACCACGCAGCGACACACCGGCGCCGCCGGTTGCCCCGCCCGGCCCCAAGGCGACGTCGTTCGAGAATCTGGAAGACGAGATGGCCAGCCTGCTCGGCCGTCCGAAGTCGCCGACGTGAGTCTCGGCAAAGTTCCGCGTAGAGTTTTATCCCTTCTCATTGTCGTCGTTGCAGGATTGGCCGCTGCCGGAGCGCTGATCGCGCCGGCGGCTGCCCAGGACATCAGCATCAATCTCGGCGGCCAGGGCAGCGGCGTCACGGAGCGCGCGATCCAGCTGATCGCGCTGCTGACGGTGCTGTCGATCGCGCCGTCGATCCTGATCATGATGACGTCGTTCACCCGCATCGTGGTGGTGCTGTCGCTGTTGCGCACGGCGCTCGGCACCGCGACCGCGCCGCCGAACTCGGTGATCCTGGCGCTGGCGCTGTTCCTGACCGCCTTCGTCATGGGACCGGCGCTGCAAAAGTCGTATGACGACGGCATCAAGCCGCTGATCGCCAACCAGATCGGCGTCGAGGAGGCACTGCAGAAAAGCTCGGTGCCATTGCGCAGCTTCATGCAGAAGAACGTGCGCGAGAAGGACCTCAAGCTGTTCATGGACCTGTCCCGCGAGCCGCCGCCGGCGACCCCCGAGGACATGTCGTTGCGCATCCTGGTGCCGGCGTTCATGATCTCCGAACTGAAGCGCGCCTTCGAGATCGGCTTCCTGCTGTTCCTGCCGTTCCTGATCATCGATCTCGTGGTGGCGTCGGTCTTGATGTCGATGGGCATGATGATGCTGCCACCGGTCGTGGTGTCGCTGCCGTTCAAGCTGATCTTCTTCGTGCTGGTCGACGGCTGGTCGCTGGTGGCCGGAAGCCTGGTGCAGAGTTACGGGGGGTAGCGAGGGCGATCCGGATTGAACGAATGTCGACGCATGCCTCCGAAGAACACCTATTGATCTTTCCCACGTGATCGTCATCCTGAGGTGCGCGCTCTTGCGCGCCTCGAAGGATGATAGCCCGTGGGCATCTTCGTTTACCTGCTCCGTTGTGCCGACAATTCCTATTACGTCGGGAGCACGTCAGGTGAGGACCTCGGTCCGCGGATCGATCAGCACAATGCCGGCGCCTTTCCGAATGGTTACACCTTCTCACGCCGGCCGGTAGTCATGGTTTGGTCGGACTACTTCGATCGGATTACTGATGGGATCGCGGCCGAACGTCAGATCAAAGGCTGGGGCAGAGCGAAGAAAGAAGCCTTGATTGCGTCGAACTGGCAAACTCTGAAGGGGCTAGCTCGTCGGCGCGCCGGAAAGCCGAAGCCTGATTGAAGGTCTCGGGCCGTTCATCCTTCGAGGCTCGCCCAGCGGTGCAAGCGCACCGCAAGGCTCGCACCTCAGGATGACGGATAACTAGGCACGCTCCCAACACTGAAGCATAACGAGATCGAAGCTTCAGTTAACCGTCACCCTGAGGTGGCCGTGCGTAGCGCGGCCCTCGAAGGCGACGGCCCGGGCCGTTCATCCTTCGAGGCTCGCCCAGCGGTGCAAGCGCACCGCAAGGCTCGCACCTCAGGATGACGGAACAGAGGCTACTGCACAGCGCTCGCGCTCTTCACGCCACCGACTTTGGGCAGCGTGCCGGTGGGGGTCGGGTCCGCCTGCGAGATGGCGCGCGGCAGCACCGCCTTCGCCATTGTCGTATCGCCGAAGCGGGTCTTCATTTCGCGCAGGAAGCCGTCCAGGGTGTCGACCGATGCCGCCATTTTCGCGATCTGGGTGAACTCGGCGCTGCTTGCCGCGACAGGCTTGCTGGCGATGTCGAACGCCACGCGATCGGCACCACTGCTCATCTTCGGGCCGAATTTCTCGCGGAAACGTGCAAGTCCCAACACGTCCTCGGCAAGCGCATAGCCGATCGCGGCCCGGATCACGTCGCCCTTTTCAACGGTATTGAGCGGCTGGAAATCCTTCCAGCGGTCGCCGTAATACAGCTCGACCTGCTCGGCGGATTCGCGCCAGCGCCGTGCCGCCCAATAAATGTCGGAGCGCAGCCGCACCACTTCACGGCCGGTGAGATTGGAGACGATGTCGAGTGCGAGATCGTGGCGGCCGATGTCGCTTTGCGCCCGCGCCTCCAGCAGCAGCCGTTGCTGGCGCAGTTCGCCGGCGAGATCGGCGATCCGGGTATCCCTGAGGACGCTGCCCGCGCGATCCGGCTTGCGGTTCATCAGATAGACGGTGGCGAGGCGCGCAGCCACCTGGGCGCGCGCGGCGCCCTCGAGCCGGTGATCGACCTGGTACTGCAGCAGATCGGCGGCCTGATCGAGCAGGTCGACATTGGCCAGGCGCTCCGACAGCCGCCGGATCATCTCGTCGCCGCGCCGTCCGATCGGGGTCAGCTCGCGATAATCGTAGAACATCCCCAGCGCTTCGATCGGCGGCAGCTCATCACCCTTTGGCCCGAGGAACACCTGCGAGAACAGCGCAGAGGTCTCGTCTTGCGTCTGCCGCGACACGTCGGAGTTCGCCGACAGCCGGGTGACGAGGCGCGCCGCCGCGAACGAGTCCGCATAACGGGCGGACGCCGCATACACCCGCGCCAGTTGCTGCAGGGTTTCGAGTTCGATGTCGCCGCCGCGCCAGCTCACCGCCAGGGTCTCTAACCCCTGCAGGGCCTCGTCAGCGCCGATCTCGTTGCGCTTCTGGCGCAGTGCGATTTCGCGCAGCCGTGCCTCGGCGGCGGCCGGACGATCGTTCGAAGCGATGACGTCGCGATAGACGCTCAAGGCTTCCTTCTCGCGTCCCAGCGCTTCGGCGAGCCCTGCCCGCATCACCGCGATCGCAGGCATCCTCTCCGGCGGAATGCCGATGACGTCGAGATCATTGCTGCGGGCCGAGGCACCGGCGTAATCCCTGACGACGAGCGATGCGCGCATGGCGGTCGCAAGCACGATGCGCTGCAGATCGTCGGGCAGCGCCGCGATCGCGAATTCCGCATTCTTGAACTTCTCGCGGGCATCCGGCCATTTGTCCTGACCCGCGGCCGCGAGGCCTTTCCAGACCTGCAGATCGTAGCCGCTGCCGATCACGGAATTGCCGAAATCCTTCAAGCCGGCCTCGGGGTGGCCGCTCAGAATGCTGGCGACCGCGCGCACGATGAGTGCGGTCGGATCCTCGGTGCCGGGCTTGGCATCGGCGAGCGCCAGATCGGCAGCGCCCTTGGCCTCGGGATAGAAGCCGCGCGCCAGATAAAACCGCGCGAGCTCGATGTTCGCAGCTGTCCTGGCATCGCCATTGGCCTGGGCCGCAGCTGATATCAATTCGTCCTGCCGCTTGCCGAAGATGGCATCGCGGTTCTGCCGCCACTCCGCGAGATCGAACAGCGGACGCGGACCACCCGCAATCCGTTGCGGGGCGAGATCGGCCGACGACAATGTCAACCCGCCGGGACGAGTCAGCACCACCCGGTCAGGCGACGTGGTGATGGCGAGGTCGTCGGCGTTGGACTGAACGACCACGCCGTGGATCGATTCCAGCAGCGCGAATTCCACGAAGTCCTGGCGCTTGACGAAGCCGTGGGCCGGCAGCGGCGCGGTGACCACGGTCAACGGATCGCCGGCCTCGGGATCGATCAGGTGATGCACGATGGCCGGATTCGCCAGCATGACGGCGACATGCGCCCGTGCCGGATCGGCAATGTTGCGGATGGCGGAGAGCGGCTGCTGCGGCATCTCCATGGTATCGGCAAGCGTCAGGACAAAACCCGTGCCCTCGCCCGCAAGGCTCGCCAATTGCGGCCGTCCCAGACGGATGCGGATCGCCTGGCCCTTGTCGAGCTTTTGCGTGACGACATCGCCGATGATCGATCCGCCGTCACGGCGGATGGCCTCGGTGTTGATGCCAGCTTGATCGTCGACCACCAGCCAGACCGCATCGCCGCGGCGGAACGCGGCGGCGGGGGTCGCCGTCTTGAATGGAAATGCCAGCCGCAAGCCGTCGCTGCTGCGCGTGGCGCGCACCGTCACCGTCGCGTCGTCGCGCGCGGGCGCGGCTTCGACTCGCACCATCTCGGGCGCCGGTGTCGGCGAGGCGACCGGCACCGCGGCAATCGGCGCCGGGGGTGCAGCCGCCTCCGGCACAGCAGCCGGCGGCGGCGTGGCCGCCGCGGCCGCCTTGATCTGCTCCATAACGGGTTCGGCAGCCGGCTCGGCCTGAGGTGTCACGGCGCTCGATTTATCCGGCGCCACACTCGCCGGCTTCGTCACCACAGGCGGTGCCGCCTTCGTCTCTGTTTTGGGCTCAGCCCTGGTGTCGGTCTTGGGAGTCACAAGGGCCGACGACTTGCGGGACTGATCGAAGCCGACATCCACGACGTAGTTGGCATCCTCACGGAACGACTTCACATCGACGTCGCCGATCACGGCGAACGACACCGTCGCCCCCTCACCGTCGATCTTCTGCTCGATCGCCGAGATGTTCGCCGGCGCGACCAGCTTGGCGTCGGTCAGGTCGAAGGTCATCGGGGTTGCGAACACAAGCGAGAGCTTCTTGTCTTCCAACGACGACGAGACGCCGACGCCCGACGGCAGTTCGAACACAAAGCGGACGAAGGTCGGCTGCACCGAAGCGCGCACCCGCACCGGCGGGCGCTTCCTGGTTTCCGCGACCAGCTTCTGCTGGCGCAGCGCCCGCTCGGCCACGCGCGCGCGCTCGGCGAGCTCGCGCACCACCTCCTGCGGCAGCGGCGGCGGCAGGCCTTTCCAGCTCTCCGGCAACAGGTCGATGAAGATCCGCTCACCCGCGGTCATGGAATTCACGGTGACCTTGCGCGACAGCGCCAGCCGGATCGCCATGCCGTCGGGATCGCGCCGCGCCATGCCGACATAATCCGGCACCGCATTGGCGAGGCTCTCGACGGGAATGTCGATCGGCTTCTTGAAACGGATGACCAGGATCGAGCCCGCGGTCATTACCTCGGAATCAACGTCCTCGGCGAGCTTGAGGACCAGGCGGGCATAACCGCCGCCGGCGGAAAAGCTCGCCTCGCCCTTGATGGGTTCGGCCTCGGCCTGCTGCGGAAGCGGAGCGCGCGGTTGGGCTTGAGGCTGAACCTGGGTCTGAGCCTGAGCTTGGACTTTAGGCTGGCTTTGGGCTTTAGGCTGGGCCTGGGCGGACAGCACCGATAGCGAGAGCAGCAGCGCCGCCGGCGCCGCACCGATTCGCAACGACGCAAGATGGTGTCGCGCCGCCTCACACCCAAACAGCCACTCTCGTCCGGGACTCGTTCGCATCCTGCTCACGTCTCTCGACCCAATTCCCTCGGCGGCCTCGCGGCCAGCGATTGCACGCGACGGACTGTAGTTTCAGGCGTTTAAGGAGCTGTTAAGCAACCCCATCCGGTGCCGCGGGAATGACGCCGGATGGCGCAAATAATTGATCGTCGCGAACTTGCCGACGTCTTAATTGCTGCTGCCGTCGACCGGCCGGCCTTCGATCTTAGGAAGATCGGAAGCCGAGGCGGTCTTGTCGCCGCCAGCGCGGCGCGCCATCTCGACGGTCAGCCGCTCGGCCGCTTCCGGCTGCATCTGGCCGACGATGTCGGACATCTTGCGTGGCGCGATCTGGCTTGCGACCTCGATCAGCACCGACATTTCGAGCCGGTCGAAGATTTTCGCGGCATCCTTCGGCTTCATGGCCTCGTACATGGTGACGATGCCCTTGAACTTGGCGGCATCGGCCTGGGTCCGCTGGTCGCTCGCGGCGCCCATCCGCGCCTCGACGGCCTTCATCTCCTCGACCTTGCCCTCGATGCGCTTCTCGGCGGCCTTCAGCAGGTTTTCGCGGATGTCGATCTCCCGCGCCCGCGCCTCGAGCTCCTGGCGACGCTCCTGCAGCCGCTCCAGGATGGCGCGTTCGGAGGCGGACACCGCCCGCTCCCCCTCCTGCGGCAGCACCACCACCTGACCGGCCGGCGGCTCCGCCGGCTTGTCCTCGGGCTTCTTCTCAGCTTTCGGCTCTTCCTTCTTGGCGGTCACCGAGCCCGTGATGTCGGAGACATCAGGGGCTGCACGCGACCGGCCGCCCGGGAAGTTGAACATCTCCTGCGCCCACGACATCCGGTCCGAAACCTGGGTAGACGTCGTGGCAGAGGACACATTGCGGTCGTCGAAGATATAACCGCCCTCCAGCACCAGCCCGAGGGTCTTGAGCGTGACCAGACCGATGATCGCCGCCAGCACCAGAGGGATGACGCGGAAGTTACGCCTGGATGTCATGCCGCAACCGCCGTGCGCTTGCGATCGGCGAATGCCGTTGCAGCCTCAGCCAGCGACGCCGCGGACGACGACCGCTCGATGTCCTTCACAACCTGGCCCGCGGCCACGATGCGCGACAGCCGCCGCAGCAGCTCTTCACCGGCCACCAGCCGCTTGTCGAGCGCGGTGGTGATGTCGGCTGCGGCGGTCAGCCGGCCGCCGAGGTTTTCGTTGCAATCGCGCACCGTCACCTTGAGGCCGCCGATCGCCCGCTCGGCGATTTCGGTCGCGGTGATCAATTCCGCAATCGTCGCCTTGAGCGACTGCTCGTCGGCCTTGAGCCGCTTCAGGCGCATATTGAGCAACATGCAGTACCCGATTGTCGCGACCAGCAAAATCGCGACCAGTGTTTCGATGATCATCCCTACAGAATGGTTCATTGTGCCTCCATCATTTTCGTCTGTTCATCGGCTTTTTCAAACATCGCAAGCGTCATGTGCGGCTTGCGAAGCGGCTTGGTGACGCGAATGGCGACGCGGTCGCCGACCCGCCCCATCCGTCCTTCAGTCAGGATGACGTCGCCGCAGCGCACCGACACCACCGCGTCAGCGCGCATGTCGAGCGGCAGCGTATCGCCGACCTGCAGCTGCATCAGCTCCTTCAAGGGAATGTCGGCTTCATAGAGGACCGCATCGACAGCGATCTGGGCACGACCGATTTCGGTGGCCAAGTGGCCTTCCCAGATCGGATCGCGGCCGAACTTTTCACCCATGAACATCTGCAACAGCACGTCGCGGATCGGTTCGATGGTGGCGTAAGGCAGCAGCAGTTCGATGTTACCGCCACGATCTTCCATATCGATCCGCAGCCGCACCAGGATGGCGGCGTTGGCGGGACGGCTGATGGCGGCGAAGCGCGGGTTGGTCTCGAGCCGGTCGATCGACAGCGACACCGGCGACAGCGGGCGGAACGCCTGCTCGGCATCCGCCAGCACCACTTCGACCAGGCGCTTGACCAGATTGGTTTCGATGGTGGTGTAGGGTCGGCCCTCGATGCGCAGCGAGGTGGTGCCGCGGCGGCCGCCCAGCAGCACGTCGATCATGGAATAGATCAGGCTGGAGTCGACGGTGGCGAGCCCGAAATTCTCCCACTCCTCCGCCTTGAACACGGCGAGCACGGCGGGCAGCGGGATCGAATTCATGTAGTCGCCGAACCGCACCGAGGTGATGCGGTCGAGCGAGACCTCGACGTTGTCGGAGGTGAAATTGCGCAGCGAAGTCGTCATCAGCCGGACCAGCCGGTCGAACACGATTTCGAGCATCGGCAGACGCTCGTAGGACACCATCGCGGAATCGATGATGGAGCGAATGCCGGAATTATCGTCGAGATTGACCTCGCCGACACTGAAGCCGAGCAGATTGTCGATCTCTTCCTGCGACAGCACGCGTTCGCCAGCCGCAGCGCTGAGCCCCTTGCTGCTCTCGTCGACCATGGCGGCCCATTGTTCCGCCATCGCCTCCGTCAGTTCGTTGGCGGCAGCCTCGGCGGCTGCGGCTTCCGGATCTTCCGAATCCAGCGCAGCGCCCCACTCGGCGGCTAGTGCATCCTGATCGACATCGTTCGGTGTCATGACCTAGCTCCGCCCCGTCACTGCACGATGATTTCTTTGAACAGCACGGCATTCACCTGGTTGGGCTGGATCGCCGCGTTGACACGCCGCGTCAGCTCTTCCTTCAGGCGAAACATCCCGGCCGACCCTTGAAGGTCGCCGATCCGCAGTTCGCGCAAGTAGGTCTGGAAGATGTCGAGCAGCCGCGGCATCGACGGCTGGATCTGCGCCACCACCGGCGAATCCTTGACCTCGAGCGCGATCTTGACCTTCAGATACTGCACCCGCTCACCCGGCAGGTTCGACAGATTGACCAGCACCTCTGGCACATCGACGAACACCGGCGGCTTCGGCACTGCTGCAGCCTCAGCGTGCTTCTCTTCAGCCTTCTGACGCATGAAGAGGAAGTAATAGCTCGCGCCCCCGCACAGGATCGCGAACACCCCCACCACAGCGATGATGAGCTTGAATTTGGTCTTCGGAGCGCTGCCTTCGGCCGCACCCTCGTCTGTTTGATCGTCTGCCACCGCCGGCTCGCCCCTGTTGCGGGAATGAGCTCGATGCTGCCGAACTGGCTGATTACGCGATACAAATGCCGCCGGCGCCCAAGCGCCCTGTTGAAACCAAACTAGGGCCGCAATGGTTAATGGTTCCTTACTTTTGAAACTCAACTAGGAAAAAATTGCCGGCAATTATGGTCAACAAGTCCTTTATTGCCGTCTCCAAAACCGGCCGCCGAAACGATAACAGACTGCAATAACTCGATTTTTCCGTCTGGCACGACTCTCGCTTTGTAAGGATCGAACCGGCGGCTTGGGAGAGCCAAGGGTTCGACCGGATCAAAAGGAGGCCTGGGAGGGCCGACTGCGATCCAGCTGCAGGGGAGAACCACCGATGGAGAATACCCTCCTTATCGGATTGTCACGTCAGATGACGCTTGAGCGTCAGATCGACGTGATATCGAACAACGTCGCCAACGTGAACACGAACGGCTTCAAGGCCGATAACTCGCTGTTCCAGGAATACCTGATGCCGGTGGCGCATGCCGACAATTTCGTCGGCCGCGACCGCGTGTTCAGCTACGTGCAGGACCGCGCCACCTGGCGCGACCTCAGCGCGGGCTCGACCGAGAACACCGGCAATCCGCTCGATATCGCCATCGACGGCAAAGCCTTTCTTGCGGTGCAGACACCGGCGGGCGAGCGCTACACCCGCAACGGCTCGCTGCAGATCAATGCGCAGGGCCAGCTCACCACCGTCGACGGCAACCTCGTGCTCGGCAGCAACGGGCCGATCGTCTTCCAGCAGAACGACCGCGACATCGTAATCTCGCCGGAAGGCACCATCACGGTGCGCGAAGGCCTCAACACCCTGCAGGACGCAGTGCGCGGCAAATTGCGGATCGCTAGTTTCGCGCAGCCCCAGAAACTGCAGAAGGAAGGCGCGAACCTCTACTCCGCTCCCGCCGGCGTGGTGGCGCAGACCGACACCGCATCGCGGCTGCGCCAGGGCTTCATCGAGAAATCGAACGTCAATTCGGTCACGGAAATGAGCCGCATGATCGAAGTCACGCGCACCTACCAGCAGATCGCGTCGACCCTGCAGCAGCAGGGCGACATGCGCAAAAACGCACTCGATAAACTTGCCGACGTTCCGAACTGAGGAGACTGACCCATGCGAGCACTTTATACGGCAGCGACGGGAATGGCCGCCCAGGAACTCAACGTCCAGGTCATCTCCAACAACATCGCGAACATGCGCACCACCGGCTACAAGAAGCAGCGCGCCGCGTTCCAGGACCTGATCTATGACCATGTGCGCCGCGTCGGCGCGCAGGCCTCCGACCAGGGCACCATCATGCCGGTCGGCATCGATGTCGGCGGCGGCGTCAAGACCGTCGGCACGCCGCGCTCGATGACCCAGGGCACGCTGTCGCAGACCGGCAACGATCTCGACATCGCGATCCGCGGCGAAGGCTTCTTCAAGATCCAGATGACCGACGGCACCTTCACCTACACCCGTGACGGCACCTTCACCACCGACGGCCAGGGCCGTATCGTCAACGCCCAGGGCAACCTGCTGCAGCCGACCATCACCATCCCGCAGAACTCGTCGGGCCTCACCATCAATGCGCAGGGCCAGGTGTCGGTCACCGTGCCGGGATCGACCACGCCGCAGATCATCGGCCAGATCGGCGTCACCCGCTTCATCAACAAGGCCGGCCTGCAGCCGATCGGCGACAACCTGTTCACCGACACGCCCGCTTCCGGTCCGCCGCAGGACGGCATCGCCAACACCGACGGCTTCGGCGACATGCAGCAGGGCAATCTCGAACAGGCCAACGTCGAAGTGGTGTCGGAAATCTCCGACCTGATCGCCGCCCAACGCGCCTATGAAATGAACGCCAAGGTGGTCAGCGCCGCCGACCAGATGATGCAGTCCACCACCGGTCTGTTCCGGTAAAGGCAGTCACGATCATGGCCCTTCGCACCCTCCTGATCACGTCCCTGCTGCTCGGCAGCTGCGTCAGCGCGCTGGCCCAGTCCGATACGGTGACGGACGCCGCTTTCCCCACAGCAGTGACGGCCGGCGTCCTCGCGACGCCGGTGCTGCGGCCCACCGTCACCGTGAGCGGCGACGTGGTGCGGATCGGCGATGTCATCGACAATGCCGGACCGGCGGCACAGATTGCGATCTATCGCGCGCCCGATCTCGGCACCACCGGATCGATCTCGGCGACGCAAGTGCTGGCGACATTGCGCGCCCATCAGGTGATCGGCGTCGATGCCAGGGACATTCGCGAGATCAGCGTGACACGGCTGTCGCGCACACTGGCATCAAAGGACGTCGAGCAGCGGATCGCCGCACTGCTGGAACGGCGCAACGGATTGGGCGAAGCCGCCAACATCACCGTGACCTTCGACCGCGAACTGCGGGCGCTGCAGCTCGATCCCGCCACCACCGGAGACCTGCAGCCGGCTTCGACCCGGTTCGATCCCCGCAACGGCCGCTTCGACATACTGTTCGAACTCGCCAACACCAACAGCCCGATTCCGACGCGGCTGCGCTTCACGGGAACAGCGGTCGAGACTGTCGAGGTCGGCGTTCTCGTCCGCAGCGTCGACCGCAATGAGATTCTGAGGTCCTCCGACGTCGTGGTCGAGCGGCGGCCGCGCCAGGAAGTCGGCAACGACCCGGCCCGGCGCGAGCGCGCGGTCGGCATGCAGACCCGCAAGGCGATGCGCGCGGGGCAGGCGATCCGGCTCGCCGACCTCGCCAAGCCCGACCTCGTGCAGCGCGACCAGATCGTCACCCTGATCTACCAGAGCGACGGCCTCTATCTGACGATGCGCGCCAAGGCGACCGAGAACGGCAGCGAAGGCGACACCGTTTCCGTGATCAACACCCAGTCGAAACGCACGCTGCAGGGCGTGGTCACCGGGCCCAGCCAGGTTTCCGTCATCGCCACCACGCCGCGCATCCTCACCACCGCCGCCGTCGCCTCGCCCGCCGGCAAACCGTCCGATGTCACGAAAGCCGAGTAATGGTCATGGTCACGTACAAAGAGTTCAACCGCGCTTTGCTGATCGCCAGTCTCATTGGGGTCGGCGGCCTGTCCGGCGGCTGTTCGGCGATCGATCGCCTGTCCGCGATCGGCGAGCGACCCGCACTCTCGTCAATCGACAATCCAACCACGCAGCCCGGCTACAAGCCGGTGCAGATGCCGATGCCGACACCGCAGCCGGCGTCCTACAGCCCGAATTCCCTGTGGCGCACCGGATCGCGGGCGTTCTTCAAGGACCAGCGCGCGGCTCAGGTCGGTGACATCCTGACGGTGACCGTCAACATCACCGACAAGGCCAACATCGCCAACGAAACCCAGCGCAGCCGCACCAACAAGGAAGACAGCGGGACCACCGCGTTCCTCGGATCGCAGTGGCTGTCGGGAAAATTGGCCGCATCGCTGCCCGGGCGTACACTGACCGCGGATTCCACATCCTCCAGCGACGGCAAGGGAACGGTGGCACGCCAGGAAGCCTTGACCACCAACGTCGCCGCCGTCGTCACCCAGACCCTGCCGAACGGCAATCTGGTGGTCGAAGGCAAGCAGGAGATCCGGGTCAATTACGAAGTCCGCGAACTCATCGTCGCCGGCATCGTGCGCCCGGAAGACATCCAGAGCGACAACACCATCGATTCATCGAAGATCGCCCAGGCCCGCATCGCTTATGGCGGCCGCGGCCAGATCAGCGACGTACAGCAACCGCGCTACGGCCAGCAGGTGCTGGATGTGCTGCTGCCGTTCTGATCGACCGGACGAGACTGACATCAAGGCTGATCAACAGCCGAGAGGAAACGCGGTCACCTGACACCACCAGCGCCGCGCTTCGCGTCGCTGATACGAGCTCCCACACTTTGCCGCGAACCTAGGCGCGGTAAAGTGAAACGACGCGGCCTTCGGTAGCTCCCCTGCCGAAGGCCGTGGTCGTTTTGAAGCCTGCGAACAGATCCCTGATCACCAGGACTTCTCAATTGAAAGGGGCTTTCAGGATACGGATGAACTCCGGCCTCACCCACCGCATCATGCCGATCCCATAAATCGAGAGCATGCCGTAGTTATCCTGCGTCGGTCGTGTCTTCTGGAACAAATTGGCTGTGCTGTTGTCAGCAGGCCAGACCATCGCCGCCGTCGCATCGAAGGGATTGATCGACGAGTCCAGCTTGACCACGGGGATATTGGTGCTAAAGGGATCGACATCTCCCTTGGTGACATCGGCCCCGTCCGACATCTCCCAGTCGATGCTGATTGTTTGCGAGACCCCGCGCCGGAAGGTGATCTGGTCCGGCGGCCAGAGATAATAGAAGCGGGGCGTCATCCCGGCGGGCACCGACAGCTCTTCCTTGCTGAAGAACTTGTCGTCGAACCCCGCCACGCCCTTGAATGCGACGCGCACCAGCTTTTCCTTCCCCGGCACGAACGTTGCTAGCCCCGCGATTGTCGTATCGAACGGAAGCCGCAGCCGCGAGATGTCCGTTGGCGCACTCGGCTTCAGCCATAGCTCCTGCCCGACATCGGACCTGCCGGGCAGCATGGACGCGCGCGAATTCAGGTCGCGTGTCGCATCAGCCCGGTTGAGGCCGTAGCCGACCCGGATGTTCTGAAACACCGTCACGCTCTCGATCACACTCGACGAATCCTCCGGCCCCTTTGAATAACCGACGGACACCAGCGCTCCGAGCTGCGGATCGTCAGCCATTCGTCGCTTTATTTCCGGGAGTATCTTGTCGAACTCCGCCTGAAAGCGCCTGGCCTGGATGGCATTGTTGAATTTTTGCAGCAGAAGATTGACGCCCTCCAGGCCCAGCGTTCCGGCCTGAAATTTGGCATCCCCCGCTTGATTGGGTCCGTACTCCGGGACGGCCTCGAGCGGCGCTCCCACTTCGCTCTTTGTGGCCTTCTCGTTCCCGGTCGCCTTGTTTTTTGCCGTGTTTGCCGACTGCGGGCCGGACGGCGCGGTTTTTGTCACGATCGGTTTTGCGGGCTGGTTCTGCAGCATGCTGGTGGGCTTCAAACCCATCAGCCGCCGCGCCTGCGCGATATCTTCGTCACCTCGCTTGTCCTGGATGTCGCATTCCCGCGCCAGGGTGACGCCGAGGTTCGCGGCCCGTTTCGCGAAATTCCGATCCATCGTCCACAGCCGCGCGTTCAGCGCCCTCGCTTCCGCCGCGACGAAAGCGTCGCCGGGCTTCTCCTTGCTTTTTCCGTTTCCATACTCCTTGACCGGGCCTGTCTGATTTGGCTTCGGCTCATGGGCAGCGTTGTCGCCATAGAACGATCCGCGGTCGGTGATGCTGGAAGCTCCGTCCGGCGCGACCTGCAGCTTCAGGTCGCGAAGCAGCGATGTGTAGCCCATCCGCAGATGGATCGGCGAGTCGTTTACCAGTTCGCTGTATGCCGAGCGCGACATATAAATCGGCTCGCCGGAAGCGAGGCACCGTTTCAGCGCCTCCGCAATGGCGGGGTTGCCGCGCGCAAGGTTCGTGATCACGTTCTTGTCCACAAGTACAGTCACTCTCGATGTCTCCCGCTGACGACTAGTGTGGCGTTTCCGAAACTCCCCTCCGATCTCGGCGATTCCTTCGAGGGAATTTCGGAAACATGAGCCACGCTAGAATCCAAAGTTTTCTAGTGTCCTGATCGAATTCGAAGTTCGTTCTGAGGATGCTGCGAAGCGATACGAACTTCGAATTCGGGACACTAGATCGATGTGTCGGGTGAATTGTGCGGCGGGTTCGGCGATCACGCGCTGTTGTGCAGGCGCCCTTCGAACGGACGAGACTGCTCGGACCGCGCCATCCCCCACTCGGGGGAGACCGCGTCCTGCGCGCACACGACATGCGCTGATGTTCGAACCGACCTCGGCCGGCGCGAGACTACCGATGCAACGGTGATCGAAAATTCTCCGGTCAACTTGCGACGAGGAATTCGATGGTACAGCTGCGCGGCCGCGTGGGACGGCATGCCAACACGGGAATCCACTGCCAGAACTGGAAGGACGACCAGGAGGTGGTGATCGGGCTGTTGAACGGCATTCCCGTTGCCGACGGCGGCGCCTGGCATGGTCTCAATGGCCGGGTGGTCGCCGGCATCGCCAGTGAGCCGCTGTATCGCGCCATCCTGCTGTTCGAAAAGAAACATTTTCGCCATCAATCGGGTTTCGTCGATCCCAATGGCAAGATGTTCCCGCTGATGCTGAAGCTGGGGACGCGTTCGTATCTGCCGCCGCCCCCGCCGGCCGCGCCGCCGCCCAAAGGGCAATGGGACGACCTCAAGAGCGCTTCCGTCCTCGCGGGCCTACGCAAGGGGCTGGAGGACGATGGCAGCCTCAGCCAGGGCGACATCGTCGAGATCATCCGCAGCACGCTCAGCGACGGCATCGTCAGCGCCACCGAACTCGCCGACCTTTCCGTCATCGCGACCACGTCCCGCAGCATCTCGCCACGATCGAAGAAGATGCTGACCACATTCGTGACCGACGTTGGCGGCACCATCAAGGAGCGCAACAGCCTCGCCACCGTCAAGCAGCAATGGGCTGCCGACCGCGCCTGTGACTTTCTCAAGGGATCGGGCGGGAAATCCTTTCCGCATCTGGACCGCGACGAAGTCGGACTCGGCCTGTTGATGCGGATCGCCAATCCAGGCCTCTTGAACCAGGGCAAGGCGGACCTGTGCGGACCGGCCGCGATGCTGTACGAGGTCGCGTCCGACAATCCGGGACGCTACGCGAAGTTCGCAATCGATCTGTTCGAGAACGGCAAGGCGAGCATCAACAATCTCGACATCAAGCCGGGGAGCGACCTGCGCACCTACAATCTGCCCAGCGACTCGGGGCTGGCGCCGGTCGACTGGATGACGATGGCGAGCCTGCGCGATTCGGAGAATTGGCTCTACGACTACAACACCTACGACGATGAGGACTCCGGCACCAAGTCCAAGGAGTTGTCTCAGTGGTTCGCGAAGTCAGGCTATTCGGACGTCCGCAACACCGTCGATGAGGATCACGCCGACCAGCACAACATCGAGGAAGCCAGCCGGCTGTTCGGCCTGGGTTACAGTGTCTGTCTGTCCATCAACGCCTGCATGCTGAACGCCGCGACGCAAACGGATACATCAAAGAAGCACAACCATCTCGTGGTGCTGCAGTCGCAGGTCGACTTGTCGGGTGGCAACGCAAGGCTGAAGATTTTCACGTGGGGACAGCGGGACTTTCAGGTGCCGCAGGGCGCGGCGCTGACGGTCGAGGATTTCCTGAAGAACTATTATGGCTTTGTCGCGGGCAAGCCCTGAATCGCGGGCAGGCGGCATCCGTAGCGCCGGAAAGCGTTGCAGAGAACCGTGACCGCGAGGATTACCGATGGCGCGGCTGGTATTCGCGCACTTCAGCGTCGGGATGGGACACGATGGTCATGAACCAGACCAGGCTGGCGGCCAGCGACCACAGCACATTCCAGGTGAACCAATCCATGGAGCGTCACCTTGCAGATGATTCGAGACGATTGCGTCGAGACCGCAACACAGAGGCTACACGGAAGTTCCGCTTCGATCGTCCGCAAAACTACGAGTTAGTGAACAAAGCCTGACGGCGTCCGGCGACTGGACGCCGGACATAGCGACTCAGACCCAAGCGGATCGGGTACGCAGATCATATCTAACGGGGGATACGCAACTGCGAGCCGCCAGGATCACTTGCCGGGGATGTGCCGGCGGCTCGCTGCCGGTATAGTTGCGTCGCCGGCACCTCACTGTAGCCAACCGCCGCACATTCAAAAGTCCAATCAATCGGCGGAATGCGGAAAGAAAAGGCCGCCGTGCTGCACGTTTTATGTTCGCCGCCAAATTCGATGGTCGCCAAACAAAAATCGCGGCAAGGCCCGGCAGCCCGCCGCGATCAGAAAACTCTTATGTATCGCGTCGCCGCCGGCGACGCCCTACTCGTCGCGATAGACCTTTTCGCGCTTCTCGTGGCGCTCCTGCGCCTCGACCGACAGCGTTGCGATCGGTCGTGCCTCGAGCCGCTTCAGCGAAATCGGTTCACCGGTTTCCTCGCAGTAGCCGTACGACCCGTCATCGATTCGGGCGATCGCCGCATCGATTTTCGAGATCAGCTTGCGCTGACGGTCGCGCGCCCGCAGCTCGATCGCGCGATCGGTTTCCGAGGAGGCGCGGTCGGTGAGGTCCGGATGATTGACGTTTTCGTCCTGCAGCTGCTGCAGGGTGGTCTTCGCTTCCCTTAAAATCTCTTCCTTCCAGGCGAGCAACTTGGCGCGAAAATACTCGCGCTGGCGCTCGTTCATGAAAGGCTCCTTCTCCGAGGGCCGATAGTTCTTCACCTTGTCCAACACTGATCACCGAATCCGTGCGAGGCCACCGGAAAGCCCGGTGGCGGGCCGCTTATATAGCGGGCCGATGTGACAGACAATATCGCCCTAGGGGGCCGGCAACCCCCTGAGGCAGCTTATGAACACGGAACTGAGGATGTCAGTAGCCGACGGTGAAGCGCGCCCGCGAATGGGCCGGTTTTTCGATCTCGTCGGCTAGCGCCACCGCATAATCCTCAAACGAAATCCAGCTTTTGCCGTCTGCCGCGGTCAAAAGCTGGTCTTTTCCGAGCCGGAATTGGCCGGTCCGCTCCCCGTCCGTGAACAAAGCGGAGGGTGAAATGAAGGTCCAGTTCAGCTCCGTGTCCGCCCGCAGCAGGTCCAGGAACGCCCCGCCCTTCTCCGCCTCGGCCTTGTATTCCATGGGGAAATTCGGAACCGTGACCAGTCGGACGCCGGGGGCCACTTCCAGGCTGCCGGCACCGCCGACCACGATGTAGCGGCCCACTTTGGAGGCCTTGGCAGCGGCGATCAGCTTGTCCGGGTCGCTCGCCAGGAAATGCACGGCGCTGATGGCGACGTCATGCCCGGCCAGCAGGCTGGTCAGCCCCGCCTGGTCGAACACGTCGCCCTTTTGGGCGGTCAGATTCGGCTGGGGCGGCAGCTTGTCCACATTGCGGGCGATGGCGGTGACCTGGTGGCCACGGCGCAGCAGTTCGGCCACGATGCGCGAACCGGCCCGGCCGGTGGCGCCGACAACGGCAATCTTCATGGTAATGATCCCTCTGGCTTTGGTCTGGGTTTAGAACTTGGCTCAGAAACAGGTTTCTGATAGTTACCAGATAGCCAAAGGAGTGCAGGTGCAAAAGAGAGCACTTTCACCGCACCAGATCACACCAGGGTAACCAGATCAGGGAGCAACCGATGAAGGGAAACGTCTACGCCGCCGAATGCCCGACGCGGGTCATCCTCGATCGCGTCGGCGACAAATGGGCGGTGTTGCTGCTCTTGTTGCTGATGGAGGGCCCGCGCCGCTTCAATGAACTGCGCCGCGCGGTCGGCGGCATTTCGCAGAAGATGCTGTCGCAAACCCTGAAGAGCCTGGAGCGCGACGGCCTGGTGCGCCGCCGCGCCATCGCCACCGTGCCGGTGACGGTCGAGTATTCGATCACCCCGCTCGGCCTGACGCTGGCACAAGCGGTCGACCCGTTGCGGCAATGGGCGGAGAACAATTTGAAAGACGTGCAGGCCGCTCAGCGGCGCTACGATTCAGCAAGCAAGGAGTCAGTGGCCGCGGCTTGAGGCAAGCTTCAGAACTGCCCGGCCTTCGCCAGCTCGACTTCCACCCGCAGCTCGATCTCCGACAGCACGGCATCGAGGCCGGGATCGCCGGAGACGGTCTTCAGGTCGGCGGCGGCGGTGCGCAGGCGCTGCACGGTGGAGGCGTTGAGCTCTCCCGTCAGCAGACCGATTTTCAGATCGTCGAGCACGTCGAGCGCGGTCTTGCCGCGCTTGAATGAGCGTTTGCGCCGCTCCAGCGGATCTTCCACGCCCTGCAGCGCCAGCAGCGCGTCGATGTTGCCGACCGTCTTGGGCGCGGAGGTGGAGCGGGCCTCGCTGGTCTCGGCCGCGTCGGGCAGCGAAAAGCCGCTCGAGCCGGCGCGCCGGGCATTGGACGCAGGCGCTCCGAATGTTGGTCCGTTGGATCCGTAAATGCGCATGGGTGCGGTCTCGCCAATCCGGCTTCGAGGTGGCCCGCAAACCGGCTCTGCCCGATCGTGGCATCGCGGTTCTTAAGGACGTCTGTTCAGGAACTCTCACTTTTTATGGTTAATGCGCAGTAAACGGCCCGGCAAAAACTGCCGCAAACCGGCAAGTTCGCCGCTCCCACGGCCGGTTTGGCACCACGACCTCAGCAACATTTATAAGCTTATTCAATAACTTAGGCCTCTGGCATGGTTTTCGCTGAGTTAACGGCGGACCGGTGCCATGTGGGAGCGTGGCGCGAGGCCCAGTAGACCACCTCAGCGGGGAGCAGAGGATGACACGGGTTTTTAAGGCAGTGGGCGCGGTGTGGCTTGCGCTGCTGCTGATTTGCGGACCGGCCAGCGCGACCTCGCGCATCAAGGATCTCGCGAACATCGAAGGCGTGCGCCAGAACCAGTTGATCGGTTACGGCCTTGTGGTCGGCCTCAACGGCACCGGCGACACGCTGAACAACATTCCCTTCACCAAGCAGTCGCTGCAGGCGATGCTCGAGCGCATGGGCGTCAACATTCGCGGCGCCACCATCCGCACCGGCAACGTTGCGGCCGTGATGGTCACCGGCAACCTGCCGGCGTTCGGCACCCAGGGCACCCGGATGGACGTCACCGTCTCCGCGCTCGGCGATTCCAAGAGCCTGCAGGGCGGCACACTGCTGGTCACCCCCCTGCTCGGCGCCGACGGCAACGTCTATGCGGTGGCGCAGGGCTCGCTCTCGATCGGCGGCTTCCAGGCCGAGGGCCAGGCCGCCAGCGTCACCAAGGGCGTGCCGACGGTCGGCCGCATCGCCAATGGCGCCATCATCGAGCGCGAGGTCGAGTTCGCACTCAATCGCCTGCCCAATGTGCGCCTCGCGCTGCGCAACTCCGACTTCACCACCGCCAAGCGCATCGCCGCCGCCGTCAACGATTTCCTCGGCACCAAGACCGCGGAGCCGGTGGATCCCTCCACCGTGCAGCTCTCGATCCCGTCGGAATTCAAGGGCAACGTGGTCGCGCTCTTGACCGAGATCGAGCAGTTGCAGGTCGAGCCGGATCTCGCCGCCAAGATCATCATCGACGAGCGCTCCGGCATCATCGTGATGGGCCGCGATGTGCGGGTGAACACGGTGGCCGTGGCACAGGGCAATCTCACCGTCACCATCTCGGAAAGCCCGCAGGTCAGCCAGCCCAACGCGTTCTCCAATGGCCGCACCGTGGTCACCCCCAACACCCGGGTCGGCGTGCAGGAGGACGGCAAGAAGCTCGCGCTGGTCAAGGACGGCGTCTCGCTGCAGCAACTCGTCGACGGCCTCAATGGCCTCGGTATCGGCCCGCGCGATCTGATCGGCATCCTGCAGGCCATCAAGGCCGCCGGCGCCATCCAGGCCGACATCGAGGCGATGTGATGAGCAGCACCTCCATTCCGTTCGGCGCGCTGGGCGCCAACGACACCGCCTTCAACAACGCGCTGAAGAAAGTCTCGCCCCAGGCCCAGACCAAAGCCAAGAACTCCGCGCAGGATCTCGAAGCGGTGTTCCTGAACACGATGTTTTCGCAGATGACCAGCGGCCTGAAGGGCGACGGTCCCTACGGCGACACGGTCGGCACCGGCGCCTGGCGCTCGATGCTCACCGACCAGTATGCGCGCTCCTTCGCCAAGGCCGGCGGCATCGGCATCTCCAGCGACGTCTACCGCTCGCTGATCATGCAGCAGGCCGCGCGGAACAGTTGAACCCGGGAGTAAACGATATGACACACGAGTCCCAGCCGACGTCATCAGCCGCTGCAACAATCGCAACTCCCGACGACGCGCGAAAACTCTCCAACGGCCTGATGGAGGTGATGACCACCCTGCTCGAGGTCATCGAGACCGAAACCACGCTGGTGCGCGCCGGCAAGGTCCGCGAGGCGATGGCGCTGGAGCCGCGCAAGACCGAGTTGTCGCGCGCCTACCTCACCGCGATCAGCCAGCTCACCACCAGCCAGAACTATTTTGCGGACTCCGCGCCTGATCTGCTGGAAGCGCTGCACCGCCACCACGACGTGTTCCGCGCCATGCTGCAGGTCAACCTCACGGTGCTGGCCACCGCGCATGCGGTGTCCGAAGGCGTTATCCGCGGCGTCAACGGCGAGATGCAGAAGAAGAACACGCCGCAGACCTACACCTCCGCCGGCAAGCGCAGCGCACCGAACACGCGCCGTGCCGAGCCTCTGACGGTGAGCCGGACGCTGTAAGAGCGCTGGGAGTTTCATTCACGGATTTGCTTTTTTCGTCATGGCCGGGCTTGTCCCCCGCGACTTGGCGTAGCCAAGTCGCTGTGACATCCACGTCTTACTTGCTTGAAAGGTCGTAAAGACGTGGATGCCCGCGACAAGCGCGGGCATGACGGCATCCGATGTTGCAACACCTCGCCTCGTCCAGACGCCCGAGCCTACTCCGCCGCCTGGCTGGTCGAAGCCGCCTGCACGTCCTTCAACGTCTTGTCGCTGGAGTGAATCGCCAGCAGGTTGATGCCGGCGTCCATCACATTGTAGCCGCGCTCAGCGAGCCAATTGCGCAGCTGAGCCTTGTCGGCCTTGATCGATTCGATCAGCATGATGGGATGAGCCCGCTCGATGGTCTGCTGCCCGCCTTCGAGCGCCTCCATCTCCATGCCCTCGACGTCGATCTTGATGAGGTCGCAGCGTGCGAGGCCCAGTTCGTCCAGCTTCATCATGCGGACCTCGACCGTTTTCTCCGGCGAATAATCGATCGCCTGGCCGATGAACTCGGTCTGCGGGCGTTGCCGCAGCTCGAGGCTGCCGAAGCTCGAGGCCATCAGGTAATTGGGGTTCGGGATGTTCATGGTGCCGCTCTCGTTGGAAACGGCCGCATGCAGCGCACGGGCGTTGAAGCAGTTGTTGATCGCGATGTTGCCGGCCAGCGCGTAATAGATCCGCTCCTGCGCCTCGACCGCCACCACCGAGCCCCAGCCGGTCATGGCCTGGGCCCACTCGATGGTGTGCACGCCGATGTTGGCGCCGCAGTCGATCGCCACCACCCCGTCGCCATAATGCGAGCGGCGGACCGCCAGAAGCTCGACCATCATGCCGACTTCGGAGGGGTCGAACGAGGCGTTTTCCAGGATCTGGAAGCCGACGCCATAGCCCTGGCCCGGCGCGAGCATGCGATGGTCGAGGCGGTTGACGATCATCGTGCCGTGATTGGAGGCGGCGAGCACGAACGCCAGCTTGCGGGTTATATTGCGCATCAGTGTCTCCTGAGAGGGCGATGACACATACGCCGGCCGTGTCCGGACAAGGCGCAACATCGAACGGAAATCGAATCACATAATTCGTCGACACTATAGCAATATTCGGAAACGGGTACGCGCCGGGATCGGACCAGCGGCCCTCATCGATACAATTTTAACTACATTTGCACGTCGCCCGCGGCAGTTAAATTTACGCAACACGATTAGGCTTAAGCTGCCCTGGATCGTTCGCGTCCAGCACTTGGCCAGGATGGCCTCGCTTCAAATTTGAATCGAAATGCTGCGGGCGCATGCACGCGGCATTTGTGTTGTTTTTCAACACGTCGTTGAGGTGGCTGACATATGGTTGCGTTTGGAGAGGGTTGGGATTTGACTCGCAGGAAGCCAGGAGGGCTCCATGGGTACGGATTTCAACATCAAGCCGGTCGGGGGACCGGTTGCGGCACCGATCGTCAGGCCATTGCCGGACGCGGCACGCAATGCCGTGGAAACGGATTTGCCGCCGCCGAAGACAACCACCGCAGCCGATGCGGCAGCCAACGTGCGTAACAATCCGCAACCCGATGCCAGCAACCTGACCGATCAGGTCGTGATCGATCGCGCCGCCGCGTCGATCGTCTATCGCGTGGTCGACAACCGCACCAGCCTTGTGGTGCGTCAGTTCCCCGATGAAGCACGGCTGCGGCTGCGGACCTACCTGCGCGCCCAGGACGAGGTGAAACGCGAGCAGGCCGAGCAGGCGAGATACGACCGGACAGCCTAACGCCGCGCCCGCGGCGCTGGAATCAACCTCTGACTCGCGCAAAACATCAGAGCGGGAATATGTTGTGCGTTGCGCTGAACGCGGCGCACAAACACGATCTCTCCGCATTGTGAGAAGCGTGAACGCGCGTCTCGCGGCGATGCTACGAATCGCTCGGAGAACCATGAGGCCCCAGCGGCGATGCTTGCGCTTGCGCCGGCGGATATTGTTTCCCCCGTCCCCCTCACAGTCGCTGCAGCAGCTGCTGCACCGTGCGGTCCGCCACCGCCACCATGGTCAGCGTGGGATTCTCGGTGCCGATGCTGGGCATCGAGCCGCATCCGGCGATATAGAGGTTGTCGTGGTCCCAGCTGCACTGCCGGCTGTCCACCACCGAGTTGCCGGTTGCCGTTCCCATGATGTGGGTGCCGCAGACGTGGCCGGCGCCGGCATAGTTGTAGTCCTGGCCTTCGAACGAAAACTTGGTTCCGGCGGTCGGATCGAATGCGGTGAACTGCTGCGCGTCGAGCCGCCGCATGAATTCGGCTGACGCAATCCGCGCCTGTCGAAAGCCCGCCATTACGTAGTTCGACAGTTTGTAGCTGAGCACCGGACGCTTGAGGCCGAGATTGTCGACGTAAGTGTTCGACAGCTGCACACGATTCAGCGGATCGGCGGTTTCCTCGACCAGGAACGCGGCGCGGAATTGGCGCGTGAGCAGGTCGTTCAGAATGGTGACGAAGTCGTTGCTGCCGGCAATCGACGACTTCGGATTGAGTTGGCCGTTGTTGCTGCCGTAGATCCAGTCGAGGCCCGTCGTGTAGGGATCGGTTGTGGGCCAGTTCCAGCCCTCGTTGCCGATTTCAATGCGCCATGCCGAGCGGTTCGAGCGGAATGGACCATCCCGCAGCGACTCGATTCCTGACGTCGAAATCGGTCCCCGGTAGCCGTAGGCGTGGGTCCCCTCCGGCATCATCCCCCAGATCAGGTAGCAGGGGTGGTCCATCAGGTGGCGTCCGACCAGTCCGCCGCTGTTTGCAACCGTGTAGCCGCGATCGGTGGGGGAGTTCAGCAGGATCTTCACATTTTCGATCGCGCTCGCGGCCAGCACATAATACTTGCCGACCGCGGTGCCCTCTCCCGTGCGGCCGCCGGTGGCGGGCACCGCGATGGAATCGTAGGTCAGGTAATGCAGCCCGGTGACCTTGTTGGCGGCGTCGACTCTCACGACATCGACCACGGTCTGGTACATCACATCGACGTATCCGGTGGCCAGCGCCTTGTGCAGCGCATAGGCCGCATCGTATTTCGCCTGGATCGGGCAGATCGGCGTGCAGTTGGTGTTGCCGTGGCAGACCCGCCGGTTGTCGTAGGGCACCGAGTTGCGGCCGGCCGGCGTCGGCGTCACCAACGTTTGTGCGTTGGGCCCGTAGTTCTCGTTGGTCAGCGGCGGACCGTCGACACGGGCCTTGGTGATCTGATCGAGAATCGAGCCCGGAATTCCCGGCATCGGAAACTGATAGTCGGCCGGATAAGGCGTATTGGTCTGACGCTGGTCTTTGACATTGGCCGATACGCCGATGAACGCTTCAGCCACCGCATAATGAGGGACCAGGTCGTCATAGCTCAGCGGCCAATCCAGCCCGTGATTGTACAGCGTCTTGATCTTGAAGTCGTTCGGGGACATGCGCAGCGTCGTGCCCATCCAGTGCAGGCCCGTCCCGCCCGCCACCTTCTCATAGGTGCTTGCGAACGGCATCGAGCCGGCGTTGTAGGTCAGGTAGGATTTCGCCGGATCGTTCCAGCCGAGCACGAGATCCTGGATCGTCGCCCGCGGCGTGTTGGTCCGCGCCGGATCGAGTGCGTTCGGATTCGGCGGGTACGGCGATTCCGGGGACTTGAACGTGCTGAGGTAGAAGTTCTCCATGTAGTCTTCGCGATTGCGGTTCGTGGTCGAGCCCGCCTCGATCACCAGCACGCGTTTTTTCTGCATGCCGAGCTCATAGGCCATGAAGGCGCCGGCATGTCCGGAGCCGACGATCACGACGTCATAGGTCTGCTGCGCTGCCTCTTGAGTTGCCAACTGGGCCTCCTGTCGGGATCCGAAACGACGATGCTGCTCGAAGGCGTGGGACTGAACGCGCGAGGACGCGTCAGCTGACCGGCGTGATGCCGTAATTCGTGAGGGTCGGCGGTGGGCTGGCCCAGCTGCCGAAGTTGAACTGGCTGAAGCCCATCGGATGCGCCTGGGCGATGCGCCAGATCCAGCTGTTCTTGTACGCCCGCCCGGAGATGATGAAGTCCTGGCGATAGGCGGGATCGGTGATGAAATTGGTCGCGGCGGGATTGCGTTGAACCTCGGTGCCGCCGTACCAGACGCCGTAGAGCCACGACAGCATCGTGAGGCGCGAGAACGTGCCCACGGCATCGGGACGCAGTACGGTTCCGGTCCCCCTCAGCAGCCGGTCGGCTCTCACCTGCGCCGGCATTCCCGGCGGATAGGAATTCCACTCGGCCAGCATCGCCTGGACCGCGGCGGCGCCCGCCAGGTTTTCGAGTCCATAGAAGACATCCGCGGTCGAATAATTATCCTGTTGCACCAGCGGCTCCAGCGACGTCTCCGGGACACCGACCAGCGCCGAGGACAACGCCCTGAAACTGATGGGAGCGTTGGCCACTGGCGCCGCCTCCGCGAGGCTCCACAGCGGCAGCTTCGGTGCGAGCAGCGTCACCCCGAGCGCGCCGGCGCCCGCGAGGATGTTGCGACGGGGAATGGGCAGCTTGTCGATGGGCATGGGAGTTGTCCTTCCGGTGCGGTCCGATCAGTTCGACGCGTGATCCATATGTCGCTGTAAGCCACCCTTACTGCTTCGCGCCTGTTGCCGTCTTCTGCGCGCGACTGAGCGAGAACACAAAATTGCCGCTCGAGCCCGTCGTCATCGACGCGTCCGCATGACAGCTCACGCAGCTCGACGAGACCCGCTCCGATCCGCCCGAGCGGTTGAACACCGCGGGCGGCACGTTCCACGGATCGACCGGCGGCGAACCGTTGGACACCATCTGGTCGTCGACGGGAATCTGATTGCCGTTGGTCGTGGATTGTCCGAAATGGAAGCCCTGGATGTAGGTTTCCATGGTCGAGTTGGCGAGGAACGATGGCGAGGGCAACGCATCGGGATAAGCCGGATTGATCTCCTTCACGCCCGCCGTACCGGTCGCCTGGGTATTGGTCGGAAACTGGACATCGGTGAGGAAATAGTTGTTCCACACCGTGGTGCCGTAGGCCTGCTGCAGCTGCGTGCGGTAGGCGTTGTTGGCGCGGATCGCGCCTTCGCCCGGCGCCGCGAACCGGACCAGCTGGGTCGGGACCTGGCCCGGAATCTCCGGATTCCACGGTTGCTTCGGCAGCACCCCGAACACGCAGCTCGGCAAGCCGCCCGAGGGCGGGCAGGTCTGCTGATCGAAGAAGGTGTACGGTTGCGGCCTCAGCGGTTGCGAAAAGTCCGCAAGCCACGGCGCGTTGTCCTTGTGCTCGAACGTGGCCCAGACCCACGCCGGCGCCGAGTTCGTGAAGTGCACGATATGAAAACCGACAAGGCCGACCGTCATCAGGCGGCATCGCTCCTTGACGGTCGGCTCGTCATGAAACGCCCCGCCCGCTTCCTCATACACATATGCTGACGTGCGAAAGAACGCGCCCTGGTTGTCCGCCTCGGTCAGGATCTTCCATGATGACTTGACGAAGATCGAACCGGTCTGGGTCTGATAGGCGCCTTTCGGAAAGTGCACGGTCAGCTTGTCGCGGTTCGGATTGTCGGCGTCCAGGACCAGCTGGCCTTCGACCGAGTACAACTTGTGCTGGACGATATAATCGTGCATCGGCCCATTGAAGTTCAGGCCATAGCGCACGTAGTCGCCCTGCTTGTCCACGACGGGACCCATGCGGTTGGCCTGGATGTACTCCGACAGCACCGGGATGTCGGTGACAATCTGAGTGCCGACGCGGCGCAACACCGGAAGAGCGCCTTCATTCAGCTGTGCGCAGGCATTCGGCAGGATATGCCCGCCACCGAACGCTGGCGGCACGGCCGCACCGGGTCGGAACAGGTCTGTTGCCTCGGACCAGGTCTGCCAGACGGGGATGTACTCACCACCCGCATAATTCAGGCCATTGATCGCGCTCGGCTGGGGTATCGGCCGGCCCGAGCCATCGGTGGCTGCGGGAAAGTTCAGGGATAGAAAGTCCTGCCAGACCAGGCCGGCGTACGCCAGGTATTGGCTCTGATAATCCGGCGGAGTGGCCGGATTGACGTCGGTCCCCGGCATGCAGGAGTACGGTGCCGCGAAACATCCCGCCGCATACGTCGGACCGATCGCCAGTGGCGCTGCGGTCAGCGCTGCCGTTGCAAGCAAGGTTTTGGCAAGCAAGGTTTTGGCGAGCAAGACCGTGGAGAGTCTGACCCGTTTCATCGACTGCCTCCGGTTGGAGTGTCTCCAGTTAGTTTTTTGTCTTTGTCCGTTTTGTCTTCGCCCGCACCAAACCTGCTGGTGCCTGCACTGAGGATCGACGAGCTGGAATCAACGACTTGAGATCAATGGCTTGAGATCAATAGCTTGAGATCAACGACTTGAGATCAACGACTTGCGAAAATTCGACCTGCGCGAGATCGCCCGCCAAGCGGCTTGCGAGGAACGCGCTGACATCAATTGGTTCTGTGCATGAACGCGCCACGCCATGCATCAGCAATCCGTCGCGACCTCGGTGGATCAGATCAAATGCAATTCTTGGATGTAATTATCGTCGGCTTCTATCTTGTGCGCAGAAGTTGCAGCCGTCAAGGCTCTGGTCTACGTCACCGCTGGCCGCCGCCGAAACAAGACGGCGCAGCCACAAAACGACCCGCTTCAGGCCAAGTGCGACCGGGCAGCGCAACGCCGCGCTTGCGGCGCTTTTATCGGCATCCGACTCAAGCAATACTTCGCCGGGTCAGAGGTCGCGTTCCGCTGAACGCGACCGGCAACCGAAGTGCTGCGCGATGATCAAGATAACCGCCCTCACAACCGCCGTTGTGCTTGCCGCGACGCCGGCTGCCCTTGCCGACGATGCCTACACCCTCGCCTTGCCGATCAAATGCGAGCCCGGCGTCACCTGCTTCGTCCAGAACTACGTCGACCATGACAGCTCCGAGAAGGTGCGCGATTTCGCCTGCGGCCGCCGCAGCTATAACGGCCACGACGGCACCGACATCCGCATTCCCGATCTCGAGATCCAGAAAAAGGGCGTCGAGGTGCTGGCCGCCGCGCCCGGGCGCGTGCTGCGGGTGCGCGACGGCATCGATGATGTCTCCGTCCGCGAGACCGGCCGTGCCGCGGTCGCCGGCAAGGAATGCGGCAACGGCGCTGTGATTGCACACCGCGACGGCTGGAGTACGCAATACTGCCACATGGCCAAAGGCAGCCTGCGGGTCAAAGCCGGTGACGATGTCACGGCGGGACAGCCGCTCGGGCTGGTCGGCCTCTCCGGCGATACGGAGTTTCCCCACATCCATCTCACCGTGCGCCACAACGGCACCATGGTCGATCCGTTTGCCGCCGATGCCGCAAGCGAGGCCTGCAACGGCGGCCACGCGCTGTGGGCGCCCGCCCAAGCGGCCGCATTGGCCTATCGCGGCAGCGAGATCCTCAATGCCGGTTTCGCCGGCCTGCCGGTGACCATGGAGTTGATCGAGAGTGGCGCGGTGAAAGCCCCGTCGCGGCGTCAGCCGAAGCACTGGTGGCCTATGTGCGCACCATCGGCCTGCAGGCCAAAGACCTGCAGATCCTGACAGTGCAATTTCCCGACGGCAGCCCGTTCGCAGAATATCGCGCGCCGCCGCTGGACAACGACAAGGCCCAGGCCTTTGTCACCGCCGGCCGCCGCCGCAGCAAGCCGACATGGCCAACCGGCAGCTACAAGGCGACGTATACCGTGATGCGGGATGGCGCCGAGGTGTTGCGGAAGGCGTTTACGCTGGAGATCGGGGAATAAACAATCAGGTCCGATCGACCGGCGCCGAGTTCAACGTCGATTGTCCGGTGGCGGGATTGGTGACCACGGTCTTGATGGTGCCGTGGCCCTCCTTGGTCAGCAGGAACTTGGAATCGCCCATCTTGAAGGCATTGTCCTTGATCAGGATGTCCTGGTATCTGATCGGACCGTTGCCGCTCTGAAAACGCACCTTGGCGCGAAACCCCTCCACGTTGGTCACCGTGAAGGAGAATTTCTCGCCGGTGGAATAGGTCCCTTTCCAGGTGCCTTCCCACAGCGTGGCATCGACGGGCACATAGGGCGCGCGCGACGGAATCGCGGGTGGCGTGGAGGTGTAGCCGGCCGCGAGAACGCTGAAGATGTCAGCCATGATTCAATTCCAGCCTGGTTCGCGATGAGGTTCAGGCGCGACCGCCGAGGCCGGCCGCGATGTTGCGGTTGATCTCGATCAGCGGCTTGATGTGCTCGGCCTGCGGGCTGATCTGCAGCGCCATGGTCTGGGTCAGGACGAAGATGCCGATGTTGGCGATGTTCTGCCGCACTTCGATGGATTGCGGATTGTTCTCGTCACGCAACGCATCGCTGAGGAAGATGGTCCAAAGCTTGCGGTTGAACATCAGCGCTTCGGTGGTCTGCTCGTAGGTCGCTTCGCTGGAGACGACCGCCTGCAACTTGTTCGCCGCCTTCAGCAGCGCCTGGGCTTCGATATCACGGGGAGAGGCAGTGGTGGTCGCAACGCGCGCGTAGGCCTGGGCGGCAGCATTAGACATTCGTCACCTCAGCAACTCCTCTTCCCGTTTTATAAGTTTGCGGATTTCCTTTAGCGAACTGTAAAGCGAGCCGCTTAAAATTAACTTACTTGCAGCCTCGATCTCCGGCCGGAAGCTCGGCACCGCCTCCAGCAAATCCCCGACGAAGCCCATGTAAAGCTCCTGATACTTGGGAATATCCTTCTCCAGGTACATCATCTGCGCACAGAGATAGAGCCGCTTCACCGGCGTATTCGCGCTCTCCGCGGTAAGAATGTCCTTCTCCCGCAGGATCGGCGCTTCGCCCTCGATCAGGAAAGTGGTGCGCGTCTCCGAATTGGTGATCACGCTCTCGCCGATGATGATCCGCTCGAACGGCTTCAGTTCAACCTTCAGCGCCATTGCTTCACCCCTTGCCAACAGCCGCGCCGCGGAGCGCGAGCTCTCTCTAAAATCCACGAATCATCATGACCAACAAGCGACCATCCGAGTGCAAAACTGCATCAAAATGAAGGCTTTTGCTTCATGAATCGGGCACGTCTCGCATTGCGTCGGACAGCTTCCCAACGATAACAATGAAAAACGGCGGGGCCCTGCCCCGCCGTTGTCCGTAGCCGATATTTTCGCCGCGATCAGGTGCGGAGCAGCTGCAGCACGCTCTGCTGCGACTGGTTGGCGAGCGCGAGCGCGGAGACCGCGATCGATTGTCGCGTCGACAGCGCCTGGCTGTTGGCTGCTTCCTCGTTGGAATCCGCGAGCGTCAGCGCGGACGATCCGGTCTGCAGCACGTTGATGATGTTCTTCGCGAAGTCCTGGCGGATCTGCACGATCGAGAGGTTGGCGCCGAAGGCCGACGCCTGCGACCGCAGCGTGGTGCTGGCGTTATTGAGCTGCGTCAGCACCTTCTGGGTCAGAACGTTGTCGGTGAAGTCGGTGCCTGCGGTGAGCGGGGCCAGACCAAGACCGTTCGGATCGAAGTTCACGCCCGCGATGGTCAAGGTCGACTTACCGGTCTCGTTGAAGATCAGCTTCAGCGAGTTGCCATCCAGCAGATTGACACCGTTGAACGACGCGTCCTGCGCCGTGGTCGTCAGGTTCTGGATGATCTGGTTGTACTGCGCGACCAGGGTGGCGCGCGCGGTCTGCGACACTGCATCGGGAACTGACGGAACGATCGTGGGAGCAGCGGCCGTATTCGTTGCGGTCACTTCGATCGCATCGATCTGTGTGGCGGTGGGGGCTACGGTATTGCTGATGGTCTGACCTGCACCGTCGTTGGTGGAGGTAAAAGTCAGATTGTCTGTACCGGTGATCGAGGCCGACAAGTTAACGCCGGCAACCGCCAACGCCGTATTGAGCTGGTCGAGAGTCTTGACTGTCGCCGTCTTTGCCACCGGATCGAACGGCGTGGCCGCGCCACCGATCGTGATGGTGGCAGCAACGCCTGCGGAGTTGGTGAAGGTAAAGACAGCGGTGTTGAGCTTGCTGTCGGTGAGGTCGGACGCTTTCGCCCCCAGGCCTGCCCCGGACGCAGCGCCTGTGCCGGTAAACTGAATGCTGGCTTTGGTGCTGTAGCCGGTGGGTTGCTGCAGTGCCTGGTTGGCGATCGACTTCGCGGTGTCGACAAGTTTCTGCAGCGCCGTGATACCCTTGTCGGCGGCCTGCAGCACCTGCACGCCGTTGCCGATGCTGTCGAGCAGGTTGCCGATGTCACTGGCGCGGGCGTCGAGGCCGGCAGCGGTGAAGAAGTTGGTCGGATTGTCGAGCGCGCTGTTGACCTTCTTGCCGGTGGCAAGGCGGGTCTGCGTGGTCGAGAGCAGATCGGCGGTGTTTTGCAGGGAGAGCAGGTTTTGACGAACGGATGCCGTCAGGACGATATCGGACATATTCTACGCCTTCCTCAAGTGTGCATCGCCGGCGACTTTTTTCCCGCGCCAACGGGCTACGTGATTTCACCCAGGCATCATGGTGAACAAAAGCTTTTAAAATGCGGTTAATGGGGGCTTAGCAAACGTGGTAAACCGAAACTTTATACGGGCGACGCGCCGATTTCCGGCGGCGGAAGTGTGATGAAATGCGGGTTAGTCTAGGGCCCTGCTCTATCGCGCTGAGAGTTTGATTCAAAAACAGCGATTAACAAAAATCAGACGCTAGTTATTTCGCTCGTCATGCCCGCGCTCGTCGCGGGCACCCACGTCTTAACGGCAGCTCAGCGAAGGAAGCCGTGGATGGCCGGGACAAGCCCGGCCATGACGAGAGGAAATGCCAACATTCCCGCCTTTACAAAGGCTTGGCAAACTCTGCTGCGTATCCGCTCAAACGCTGAGCGTCGGGCCGGTTTACGCTGATTCAACTTCAGAACATCGGGCGCTAACCTGAACCGCAGACACAAAAAAACGGCGAGGCCGAAGCCCCGCCGTCGTGATGGATCGAACCTGTCGCTGAAATCAGCGCAGGAGCTGGAGAACGCTCTGGTTCGACTGGTTGGCCAGCGCCAGCGCGGAGACGGCGATCGACTGGCGGGTCGACAGCGCCTGGCTGTTGGCCGCTTCCTCGTTGGCGTCAGCCAGCGTCAGGTTGGACGAGCCGGTCTGCAGCACGTTGATCAGGTTCTTGTTGAAGTCCTGACGAACCTGCACGATCGACAGGTTGGCACCGAAGGCCGAAGCCTGCGAGCGCAGCGTGACGCTGGCGGTGTTGAGCGCGGTCAGCGTCTTGTTGGTGGCGACGTTATCGATAAAGTCGGTTCCAACCGTGGCCGCAGCCAGGCCGAGGCCGTTCGGATCGAAGGTCACGCCCGCGATCGTCGAGGTCGACTTGCCGGTTTCGTTGAACACCAGCTTCAGCGAGTCACCATTCAGCAGGTTGATGCCGTTGAAGGACGCGTCCTGCGCCGTCGTGGTGATCTGCTGGATGATCTGGTTGTACTGAGCGACCAGACCCGCACGGGTGTTCTGCGAGTTGACGTCCGCAACAGCAGCAGTAACCGCCGCAGTGGTGCCAACCGTACCGGAGATGTCGACCGAAGACGACGAGCCGGCGCCCGGCGCAGCGTAGGTGCCGGTCTTGGTGATCGTCTGCGAAGCAGCATCGTTGGTGGATGTGAAGGTGATCGCACCGGTAGCACCGACGCTTGCGGTCAGTTGAACGCCGGCCGTCGAAAGAGCGGTGTTGATCGCATCGATCGAGTTGACGTTGCCGGCACCGGCCACATTGCTGAGGGTCAGCGTGGTCGTAGCAGTCGCCGAAGTCTTGAAGACGAGCGTTTTGCCCTGGAGCGCGTTCGTGCCGCCAGCGGTCAGGTCGGTCGCGGTGCCCGCCACGCCGGTCGCCGGAGCGTCGGTGAGGAGGCTAGCTTTGGTGCTGTAACCGCCGGGCTGCTGCAGCGCCTGGTTGGCGATCGACTTCGCGGTATCGACCAGCTTCTGCAGCGAGGTGATGCCAGTGTTGGCAGCCTGCAGAACCTGCACGCCGTTGCCGATGCTGTCCAGGAGGTTGTTGATGTCGCTGGCGCGGGCGTCGAGGCCGGCGGCAGTGAAGAAGTTGGTCGGATTGTCGAGCGCGCTGTTGACCTTCTTGCCAGTGGCAAGACGGCCCTGCGTGGTCGAGAGCAGGCTCGCGGTGTCCTGCAGCGAGAGCAGGTTCTGGCGAACGGAAGCGGTGAGAGTAATAGCCATGTGAACGACCTTTCTGGCGTTACGCAACAATCGGCCTTCTTGGCCGAGCCCGTGGAACCTGAAGCCAAATGATCAATGAAAAATGAATTGGAACAGGAGATACGGTGGTACCGCTCCTGTTCAAAAAACGTGCTTAAAAATGGGTAAAGATGGTGGAAGCGATCCGACGGGAATCAGGCGGGCGAGGCGTCAGGATCTTAAGCAAACCTGAACGGCAGCGATCGGAATGCGCTGAGTGGGCTTTCGTTGAAGGCTTGGTTTGCCCACGGCAGGCCAGAGTCGTTCGGGGGAGTTTTGTCAGAAAGCTCCGCCCAACACTCAGCGTCATCCGCGGGCTTGACCCGCGGATCCAGCTTAAGCGCTCAAATGCGCGCGGTGATGTCGCCGAAGAAAGCTGGATTGCCGGGTCAAGCCCGGCAATGACCCGGAGAGGATGATCCGCTCCGGAAAAACAAACCAGACGCCATGCGCGGCGACAGCTGTCTACCCCTACAAATACTTCAGCAACGTCGTCTGATACAGCATCGCGGTCGTCTGGTACGATGCGTTGAGGCTGTTCTGCACGGCGAGCAGTTTCGCCGAGACCTCGGCGTCGGTGACGCCTTCGATCGACTGCAGCATGGTCTGCGCGGTGTTCTTGGTCTGCGCCTGGCGGTCGCCGGCGGATTTCATCGAGACCTGCGCGCCGGCGAGATCCGCCGCGATGTCCTGCACGCTCTGCTGGCCGGTCTGCGGCAACAGCTTGGTCGACACCCGCTGGTAGAGCCCGGTGATCTGGGCGTTGGCGTTGGGGTCGCCGGTCACGGTGCTCATGGCGGCCATGGCCGCGATGGTCTGCAGCTGGTTGGTGAAGGCCTGCTCGTTGGCGCGGGCGCCATACTGCACGCTGATGCCGTCGTCGATCCGCGCCGTGGCGGTGCCACGTGCCGAATCCGTGCCGGTTTCGCCGGTGTACCAGGAGAGCGTGTTCGCCGATGTCCCCGGCGTCTGCGTGGTCGCGGTGGCGAACGACGGCCCGGTGACCCGCGGCACCGGATTGCCGCTGAAGAACTCGCTGGACGCCTTCATGGCGGAAGCCGCGACCAGCGCGCCGTTGGCGAGGTTGCTGACGCCGGTGGTCAGCGCGGCATTGAGGTTGGCCGCAGTCGCGGTCGAATTCGCGCCGATCAGGAACTGGCCGGTCTGCGGCGGCGCCGTGGTGGTGGCGGTGAGCTGCACATTCTCGCTGCTGCCGTCGGGCAGCTTGAACGCGAACGTGATGGTGTCGCCATTGTTGAGGTTGGTCGCACCGAGATCGATCGACTCGGTCGCGGGCGAGCCGGTCGGCCCGCTGACGGTGACGCTGCCGGCCGACGAGGTGACGGAGGCGAGCTTCAGCCCGAACGGGCCGGCGTCCTCGGTCAGCGAGATCGAGGTCGGTGTCGGCGTCGCCTGGGTCAGCCGTCCGGTCCCGGTGCCGACATCGGCCTGCTTGCGTTCGTTGATCAGCTGCTTGAGGCCGGCCTGGGCGCCGACGCCATTCATGATGTCGTCGGTCGACGCAACCGCCGCCGTGTCGGTGGCACGCCCGGAAAACAGGTAGCGGTCGCCGGAGCGGCTGTTCAAGAGATTCAGCATCTCGTCGAGCGAACTGCGCGCCTGCGCCTGGGCGATGGTCTGGCCGTTGCTGGTGATCTGGGTCGAGGACGAGGTCGCCGCGCCCTGCACCGTGGTCCCGATCGTGCTGATCCGGGTCAGCGCCGCATTGGCGACGTTGATGCGGGTGGTGACGTTGGTCATGGTGTCGGCGAACGAGTCGATGCTGGAGATCTGCGCGCGCAGGGCGATGGCGAAGCCGCGGTTGACGCCCATGCCCGCGTAATTGTCCGATTTCTTGCCGGTGGCAAGCTGGGCCTGCAGATCGTCGAACTGGCTCTGCAGATCCAGGATTCGCGTTGACAGGAACGATGTCCTGAAGCCTACGCCGCTAACCGTCATGATAACCCCACTCTCAAAAACCGTCGCACCGAACCGATAACGCAGCAGTCACTCGTAGGGTGGGTTAGCCGAAGGCGTAACCCACCATTTGCACATCGCCGAGACAGCGGTGGGTTACGCGGAGCCTGTCATCGGGCCGCGCTTCGCGCGGACCCGTTGGCTAACCCACCCTACTGCTTGGCGACCTTGCGGCACTCAAACCTGCAGCAGCGCGTCGAACATCTGCTTCACCGTCGACATCACCCGCGCATTCGCCGCATAGGCGTTCTGCAGCGAGAGGAGATGCGCCAGTTCCTCGTCGATGTTGACGCCGGCCTGGTTGCTGAATTTCGCCTGCAGCGTGCTCAGCACCACGTCCTGGCCGTCGGCGATCTGCTTGGCGGTATCCGCCGCCTGGCCCTGGGCCGCGGTGATCTGCTGCGAGAAGCTGCCCAGTGTTGCGGAGAACGGCGTCACCGTGGTGCCGAAGCCGGTCGAGGCCGGATACAGCGACTTGCCGGCGGTGAGCTGCTGATAAAGGAAATCCGGCCGCTTGGTGTCGCCGGACGTCGTGGTCGCGCTGTACTGCACGAGCTTGGCGGGATCGCCGGCGATCTGGCTGTTGACGCGGATGCGCGCCGCAAGCCCCACCGACTGCTGGCCGCCGGCCGTGATCGCGCCGGTGTAGAGACTGCTGCCGTCGGTGAACAGCGGCAGCTCGCCGCTACCGCCCTGCAGCGACGACGTGGTCGACGTCACCGAGGCGGCGTTGACGGTCGCAGCCCCCGAACCGTTGTCGAGCACCCGCAGGGTCGAGCCGGTATTGGAGAACTGCAGGTTGGCCGGGCCTAGCGCGGCATTGAGCTGGCTCACCACCGACGCCATGCCGCCGGAGAAATCGACGCCGATCACCTGATCGTTCGGATCGGTGGTCGCGTTGTTGGAGAGCGGCAGCACGGAGGGATCGTCCACCCGCACCAGCGAGACCTGATGCTTGACGTTGGCGGCGTCGGTATAAGTGAGATGGACCACATTGCCGGTCTGCAGGCCGGACAGATCGAGATCGAAGCCGTTCGAGGCGCCCGACGTCACCGCGGTGCCCGCCGTGGTCTTGTCCGACAACAGGCTCGACATGCCGGCGGCGAACTGGTCGAGCTGGGTCTGCGCCTGCACCAGCGTCTTGTCGCGCAGCTCGAGGTAGCCGGCGATGGTGCCGGAGCGGATCGAGTTGGTCTGGTTCAGGTTGAGCGAACCGCCGTTCGGGAAATTCAGCGTCAGCGTGCCGAGGTTGCTCTTGGTGGGGTCCGCATCCCACTGCGTGTTCGGCGTCACCGTGCCCTGCGGATTGAACGACAGGGTCGAGGCTTCGGCGCCGACCAGCTGCACGCCGGAATTGGTGAACACCTGCAGCTGATTGTTGCCGCCGTCGATGACACGAATATCCATCAGTTGCGACAGCTGGTCGATATACTGGTCGCGCTGGTCCTTCAGCGCGGCGGCCGCGGCATCGTTGTTGTTGGTGCCCTGCAGCTTGGCATTGAGGCTGGCGATTTGCTGCATCGCCGTGTTGGCGGTGTTGACGGCCGAATTGAGCCCGGCTTCCGCCTGGCTGCGCAGCGACTGGATGCCGTTCGACATGCTGTTGAGCTGCGACGCCAGCGACTGCGCCGCATTGACCACGCCGACCCGCGCCGACTGGCTGTCGGAAGAGGTCGACAGCCCCTGCACCGCCGTCACCAATTTGTTGAAGGAGGTCTCCAGCGTGCCGGTGTTGCCGGGGGTGCCGTAGATCGCCTGCAGGCTGCCCAGGATCGATGCGCGCAGGTCGGCATAGGAGGCGCCGGACTGCTCGGTTCGGATCTGCTGCTGCAGATACAGATCGAGCTCGCGGTTGACGCCGGTGACAGCGACGTTTGCACCAATCGCGCCCGACGTGGTCTGGATCTGATTGATGGTCTTGCGGACGTAGCCGGGCGTGTCGGAATTGGCCACATTCGACGACGTTAGAGACAGCGCGAGCTGGTTGGCGCGCAGCCCCGACATCGCGATCGAGAGAGCTTGACTGAGACTCATGACGAACGGCTCTTTTCAGTTACGGTCGGGACCAGATTGACGATCGTTTTCAATTTTCCGCGCGATGCGCGTCAGCGCATCACATTATCGGCGTGATGCGCGTTAGCGCATCACGTTCAATAGATCCTGCGCCATGCTGTTCGCCGTCGTGATCACCTTGGTATTGGCCGAGTAGGCCTGCTGGGTGACGATCAGCTTGGTGAACTCGTCGGCGATGTCGGTGTTGGAGCTTTCCAGCGACGAGCCGACGACGGTGCCGCCGCTGCCGAACAGCGCCGCGCCGGACTGGTCGGTCGCCTGGAATGCGCCGCCGTCGATGCGCTTGAGGAAGTTGGTGCCGTTGAAGGTCGCGACCGAGATCTGCGCCAGGTCGATGTTGCGGCCGTTGGAATAATTGCCGACCACGCGGCCGTTCTGGCCGATCGACACCGTCTGCAGCGAGCCGGCCGGGAAGCCGTCCTGCTGGATCTGGTTGACCTTGACGTTGCCGTTGGCGTCGGCGAACTGAGTGATGCCGCCGGCGCCGAAATTGAGCTGGATGTTGCCGAGCGGTACGCCGCCGACGGTCGGCGTGGTCAGCGTAATGCCGCTGATCGGCGGATTCATCTGACCGTTCGCCGAGAAGGTGAAGTCGGTGTTGACGTTCTGCCAGGCGGTGTCGGTGCCGGTGGCGTTGGGGTCGACCTGGTAGAACAGGTTCCAGGTGTCGGTGTGGCCGGCGCCGAGCGACGCCGAATCCGCTTTGGCCCAGCGGAATTGCAGGCTGACCGGCGAGCCGGAGATGTCGTAGGCCGTCACCGCGCCGCCGCTGATGGATTCGTTGATGAAGGCCGTCAGGTCGTTGCCGACCACTTTGCCGGTGCCGGCGGTGCCGCCGCCGATGCGCGCCACATTCACCGGCGCGGTCATACCGAGGGCTCCGAACGCCGTGGCGTTGCTGGTGGTGATCGCCAAGTCGGCGGTTGTGCCGGTATGCAGGGTGATCTTGCCGCCGCTGATGGTCGACGGCGTCGGCGGCACTGTCGCTGACGCACCGGTGATCTTGTCGATGTTCGTCAACAGATCCTGGATCGTGCCGGTGGTGAGGTCGATCTGGTTGGCTGCCAAATTGGTGCCGGTATTGACGATGGTAATCGGGGTGCCGTTCACCGTGATGGTATCGCCCAGGACAAAATTGGTCGTCAGCGAATCGGTGTTGGTAGCGCCGTTCAACAACGTCGATCCCGTGATCGCTGTCGGCGAGGTCAACTTGTTGTTCTTGGCCGCCCCCGTCACGGTCGCGTCGGTCGGCGGCGTCGCCGGCGTGCCGAGCGTGCGCGGGTTGCCGCCGGTGAAATCCGCCGGGCGCAGCAGCTCGGAGCCAGGGACCGACTTGTCGCTCTTGGTGGTCAGCGGATAACTCGAGAGGTTGGCGCGATAGTTCACCACCGAGCTCGGCACCGCCGGCAGGAAGTCGTTGGCGAACTTCAGCACCTGCGGCACGCTGCCGGTCATGTTGCCGGTGGAGGGATCGATCGGAACACCCTCGACATAGTAGCCGGCGCCGTTGACCAGATAGCCGTTCTTGTCCAGTGCGAAGTCACCGCGGCGGGTGTAGTTGTCGACGCCCGAAAACACCGGCTGGTTGTCGGCGAAGGAGCCCGGCTTCTGCACCACGAAGAAGCCGTTGCCGTTGATCGCCATGTAGGTGGAGACCGCCGCGCTCTGCACGTCGCCCTGCACCGTGTTGGTTTCACGCGATCCGGTGGTGACGCTGCCGGCGAGCTGGTTGTTGACCCCGGTCTGCGGGATCAGATCCAGGAAACTGGTATCGATCCGCTTGAAGGCGGTGGTCTGCGAGTTCGCGATGTTGCCGGAGATGTTTTCCAGCGCATAGGACTGGGCGCGAAGGCCCGCGACGGAGGTGGTGAGAGCGCCGAAAAGACCCATGCTTCGTCTCCAACTTCGACCGGGTGGCTGCCGGTGTTCACAAAATCAGGCCACGGTTCGAAGCAGACATCGCAAGTTGCGTGCCAAAGCATTTTATTCAGTAAATTCAACGATCTAAATAATTAACGGGGCGAATCCACCGGTGCACTCTTGCCTAGGACGGCAAGAATTACCGGGAAATATGTTGATACGGATGGAAACGCAAAATCAGGCGCGGCGTTTTTTCTCCGTCATTGCCGGGCTTGACCCGGCAATCCAGCTTTCGTCAACAAAATCAGAACGCGACGTGTGCGTTTAAGCTGGATCCGCGGGTCAAGCCCGCGGATGACGCTGAATGTTGTGAAGCGCTTTCCGTCACAAATAGTCGTGGGACAGGCGCACCTACGACGCCGACGCGTCTGTCGGCTTGAAGGTCAGCGACAGCCCGTTCATGCAGTAGCGCAGCCCGGTCGGCTTGGGGCCATCGTCGAACACATGGCCGAGGTGACCGCCGCAGCGGCGGCAATGCACCTCGGTGCGCAGCATCATGAAGGTGCGGTCTTCCGTGGTGCCCACCGCATCCGCCAGCGGTTGGTAGAAGCTCGGCCAGCCGGTGCCGCTGTCGAACTTGGTCTCGGAGGCAAACAGTGGCAGGTCGCAGCCGGCGCAGGCGAAGGTACCCTTGCGGTGCTCCTTGTTGAGCGGGCTGGTGTAGGGCCGCTCGGTGCCATGCTCGCGCAGGATGCCGTATTGCGCCGAGCTCAGTTGGCGCCGCCATTCCTCCGGCGTCTTGCTGATCTCGAAGGTCTCGGACTTACTCTGCGATGCCCCGGCCGCATGGGCATCGCCGCGCAGCCAGCGAAAGGCGGCGAGAAACGACAGGCCGGCAACGGTGGTCAGCAACAGGCGGCGATCGGTCATGGTCGTTTCCCTGGCAAGGGCTCCCTGAAAGCGTTCACCCAAGTTACGGCGTCCCGGCCCCAAAGTTACACCAGACGCCGCCGCCCTGCTCACTTTCTCGCGAGCCTCCCCGGTTCCCGGGCGACTGTTCCGGCGCCGACCCCGGCTGGCTAAGGCGTGGTGACATCCGTGATCGACTGCGGCGCGGAGCCCTCGGGCGAATCCGGGCGCCGGCCGGCAAGCCGGGCCGTGCGTGCATCGCGGGCAGCGATCGCCCGGGCCTCCTGCGCGCGGGCGCGGGCCCGCGCCCCTTCACGATAGCGCGCCAGAATGCCGGCGGCGGTCGCCCGCCCGCGCGACCAGGTGATGACGGCCTGGCCGGCGATCTTGCCGAGATGGCCGCCCGCCCACACCAGTTCGAACGGCGAAAACAGCCGCCAGCGATCGTCACCGTGCAGGATGCCGCCCGCGATCAATTGCCCGGCGGCGGCCGACGTGTTCAGCCCCTGTCGTCCAAAACCGCTCGCCACCCACACGCCGCGGCGCCATTCCCCCACCTGCGGCATGCCGTGCACGGTCCGGCCGAACACGCCGCCGAACACCTCGGAGATCGCGACCTGTCCGAGTTGCGGATAGAGCGCTTGGATCTGGCGGGCGATGGTCCGTCCGACCCGCTGGGGCTTCGCCTCCGGACCCGTCGTCCAGGTGGTCTCGGGACCCGACCACATCAGCCGATCGCCCTCGACAATGCGATAATGCGCAAGACCGCCGGTGTCGCTGACCGATCCCTGGAATGCGATGACGTCAGCGAGCCGCTCGCCCAGCGGCTCGGTCACCGCGGCCCAGCGCTGCACCGGCAGCAGCGTGTCGGACAGCCGCTGCAGCGGTGCGCCGAGATGCACGCCACCCGCCAGCACCACATGCGAGGCGCGCAGCTTGGCCTGCGGCGTGGCGATGCGTTTGCGGATGCCGGCCGGATCGAGGCCGACCACCGGCGTGTCCTCGAAAATGCGCACGCCGGCCTGCTCGGCGAGTGCGGCCAGCCCATGCACATAACGGCGGCCATCGATCTGGAACGCTTTTGGATAATGGATGGCGTGGAAGTAGCGCGGCGTCCGCAGCACCTCGCGCACGCGCTCGGCCTGCCAGCCTTCGACGTCGGTGCCGAAATCTTCCCCCAGGGTTTGCAGCCGGCTGATCAACTCGTCGCCGCTGTCCACCGTCGAGACCTCGAGCGCGCCTTCGGAGAAGCCGATGCCGGGCATGTCGGCGACGGCGGCGCGAATGTAATCCGCGCCCTCCTGCGCCAGCGCCCACAATTCGCGGGCGTCCTCGAAACCGACGCGCGCAATCAGATCCGCGATCGGGTGGCCGAATCCCGGCATCACGGTGCCGAGTGTATGGCCGGAGGCGTTCCAGCCCACCTGCCGGCCCTCCAGCACCGCGACGCTCGCGCCGCTGCGGGCCATCTCCCGCGCCACCGTCAATCCGGCGAGGCCGCCACCGACCACGCAGACATCGACGTCGAGATCGAAGGTCAGCCGCGGCCGCGCCGGCGCAACTGCGGCGTTATCCCCCGGCTTCTTGTCCTCGACATCTTTGTTCCCGGCCGTCGTCATGGTTTTTATTTACGGTTAGCGTGGTCGCTTGTCACGTTGTCGCCCAGTGTCCCGAATCCGAAGTTCGCCATACTTTGCTGCAACCTCTGAGCGAACTTCGGATTCGACAGGACACTGGACACTTTAGATTCTAGTGTGGCTCTAGATTCTAGTGTGGCTCTAGATTCTAGTGTGGCTCTGGTTTGGAAATTCCCTGGGTCGACTCGCCGCAGGGTAAAGGGGAATTTCCAAACCACCACACTTATCATCTACACTATTCATTGGAGCTGGACCGAAACCGAGACTGCTGATGCGCCAATTGCTGCTGTTGCGCCACGCCAAGACCGAGAAAGACGCCCCCACGGGCAAGGACCGTGACCGCCGACTCGACGAGCGCGGCTGGAGCGATGCCGCTGGAATCGGCACCTACCTCACTGAGCAGGATCTGTTGCCGGACCATGCGTTCGTGTCGACGGCGGTCCGGGCCCGGCAGACCTGGGACGGCATCTCGGACGCGTGGCCCAAAAAAGCGAAAATCGGGATCGACCACCTCGATGAACTTTACGCAGCAGATGCCGGTGGCCTGCTCGGCATCATCCAGGCCGCCGCCGGCGACAATCCGCAACGGCTGCTTGTCATCGCCCACAATCCGGGGCTTCATGAACTCGCGCTGGCGCTGGTCGCGAGCGGCAGCAGCAAGGCCCGGCAGGCGCTGCTCGACAACCTGCCGACCAGCGGCCTCACGGTGATCGATTTCGCGACCGACGACTGGGGCGACGTGTCGTTCCGGCGCGGACGCCTGGAACGTTTTGTCAGCCCGCGCCTGCTGAAGGAGGCCTCAGGCGGCGAGTAGCGACGTCAATCGTAGAACAGTGGAGTTGGGAAGTAGCGCACGATCCGAACCGCAGCACCTCATGGTGTTCAAGACACGGAGACGCCTATGTTCAAGACAATTCTGGTCCCGATCGATCTCTCCGACACCGATCTCGCGAAACCCGCCATCGCAACCGCAGCCACGCTGTCGCAGACCTTCAGCGGCACCGTGCGCCTTCTCAACGTGCTGCCGATGACGCCGGTGATGCTGGCGGAATATGTGCCCGCCGATTTCGACACCCAGCAACGCCAGACCTCCGAAGAAGCGCTGACCATCGTCGCCGCAGAATCCGGCATCGAGGCACGGCGGATTTCCACCATCGTGCGCCAGGGCGGCATCTATCACGAGATCCTGGAGGAAGCAGCCAGCATCCACGCCGACCTGATCGTGATGACCTCGCACCGGCCGGCGATGCGCACCTACTTCCTCGGCTCCAACGCCGGCCACGTGGTGCGTTACGCCAAGTGCTCGGTGCTGGTGGTGCGACATTAAAGCGTTTTCGAGCGAAGTGGGGACCGGTTCCCCGCGACAAACGCGAAGCGTTTGCGCGGAGAAAACGCGTCAAGTTTTTAAGCCCATTCGATAAGGCCATTTGATCTGCCCGCTGAGGAATTCCCGCTCTGCGCCCGCACGGCTGGCTCAGCCACGACAGCTGTGTAAAGTCCCGGCCTCGCCTCAGCAGCCGCTTCCTCAGGGAGCGACGCCTGTTGAAATTTCACCACGAATTCCTTTGGAGGCCGGCCGCACGTGCGGCCTCCTACTGTTTGACGAGGCTGTTGTCCGATGCGGAATCTCCATCTCGCTGCGATCGCCGTCCTGCTGGCCCAGGCGGCCACGCCGGCCGGCGCACAGGACAACGGACGTGCAACCAGACTCGCATGGACGTGGCCCTGGCAGAATTCCGAGACACCGGCACCGAGCTCCGGTCGCACACCGACCGAAACGAAGCCGCAGGCACCGTCTAATTCCACTGCCAATCCCGCTGCAAAGTCCGCGGCCAGGGAAACGGCGGAGGTATCCAACACACTCGATGCGATCAAAACCCTGCAGAGCGCCTGCGCCAACGCGGCCTGGACCCTGTGGGCCTCCAACCAGTATCCGTCATGGCGCAATGGCCGCACACCGGTGCTGGTGCTGAACTATTCGATCCGGACTTTCGAGCAGTTGCCTCCGGTCTCGGCCGCCTTCGGCGCCGACCTGCAGCAGCGCCTGTCGCAGGCGATGACCAATGCCAACACCATCATCAAGGACAGCTTTCCCGTCTTCAAGGAAATGTCGAACTACGTCAACGCGAAGGACTATGAGGGCGACAAGTTCAAGAAGGGCGACGCGCTCAACGAGCGGCTGGTGGCCTTCGGCAAATCCTGTCACGCCGCCTCCAACGATCTTCACACCGTCTATGTCGACGCCGTGAAAGTGGCGATCGATCGCCTGTTGCCCAACGCCACGCAGGCCGACGCTGCACGCACCATGCTGGCCGACTGGCAGCAGGCCCGCGGCCTTGCGGATGAACTTGCGAAGGGCCGCGCCGCCGACATCAACAAGCTCACCGAGCTCACCACCGCGATCTCGGCGCTCGCCGACAAGCGCCGCGCCGAATTCGCCGCCGACATCGGTAAATCAGGCTCGCCGCAGGCGCGCTTCTACGACAGCGATCTCAATGAGGACGCTGCGGTGAAGATGCGCAAGATGCTGCGTGACATCAAGGCGAATCCCGCGGCGTTCAAGGACGCGGCCGACGATCGTCCCCGCACCGACTTCCGGGTCGTCCGCGACACCATCGACCTGCAGCTGCCGAGCGAGATCTTCACCCTGCTCCGGAAATGACGCGGCTCATGGCAGCAGATCGCGCGGCACATCGCCGGCCGCATAAAACCGCGGCTTGTTGCGGCGCATGAAGCGGCCGAGTTGCCAGCCGAACAGTGCCGCGAAGCCTGCCAAAAATAACATCCCGCCGTAGGAGCCGATCATGGCCGCGCGGATGAACAGCGCGGCCAGCCCAAGGACGACCAGCGCCATCGCGATCCCGGCGAGAGCATATGTTCGGCGACCGAGACCGGCGACCAGCACGGGCGTGCCGCCTGCAGCCGCGACGCGGCGATGCAATTCCTGCACAAACGTCCGGTAGGGCTCGTCCTGCGGCGCGACCAGCGCCGGGGTCTGCCAGTTCACCGACAGGATCCGGATCGATTTGCCTGACAGGTTCGAGATGTCGGCCCGAAAGCGACGCGACTGCATCGAGATCGGGCGGTAGGACAGCCGGATCGTAGCGATAGTGGCGTACGGCCACACCCCCGACCGCGCGCCCATCCGCCACGACAATCCGTCGTCGGTCAGATCGAACGTCCAGGGCGTGCCGATGAGCGACGGCTTGTAGCGATATGACGGCCTCGTGGCGGCCGTGTCACCGGAGATCGCCAGTTGGGTCGGCAACATGCCACCTCTTGTCACAAACGGGCCGAGGCCGGCAGCAACCGGTCCGGCACCGGTATAGGATTGCAGGGACGAGCGGTCCAGCCGATCCCATATGGGAGATGCGCGCGAGGTGCGACGCCGGCACTCAGGTCGCATCCGTTTTACGCCGCGCCGCCGCCGCCAAGCCGCCGAATTGTCCACCGATGACGTACGCAGGGGATTTTTTAGGACCGGAGCATTGCCATGCGCATCACCACCCTCGCCTTCCTCGCAGCCGCCTCTCCGCTTGCGCTCACCGCCGCCCACGCCGCCGATATCGATGCACCCTCACGCATCGATGCCGTCACCGTCTTTCCCGACGGCGCGATGGTCACGCGGCTGACCGAGGTTGCGCTGCCGCAGGGCAATTCCACCCTGCTGATCAAGGGCCTGCCCACCGTGCTCGATCCGGCCTCGGTGCGGGTCGAGGCGATCGCGGACGGCGCGCTGGCCATCGGTTCGGTCGAGACCCGCCTGTCGCCCGGCGACGCGAGGCCAGTGGTGGACGCAGCGCTCGAAGCCAGGATCACCGCGCTGAAGGACCAGAGCGAAACCATCGCCGCCCGGCTCGACGCCCTGGACGTCAAGCGCAAGAGCATCGTGCGTTTCAGCGAGACCAGTCCCACCGGGCAGGGCAAGGACGACAAGGGCATCGATCCCGCCAACTGGAAATCCGCCTGGGACGTGGTCGGCGACGAACTCGCGCGGGTCAATGAGGATATCCGTGTCGCGCGCGGTAAGCGCACGGAGCTGACCGAACAGATCGCCGCCCTCGAGCAGGCCCGCCCGGCGACCGCGAAGCCCGGCGCGCCAAAGCGCGACATCACGGTGGCGGTCGCCGCCGGCGGCGCGCTCAAGGCCACCCTCACCATTGTGTATCGCGTCTCGCAGGCGGCCTGGACGCCGCGCTACGATGCCAAACTCGACACCGGCGCCAAGGGCCGCAAGCCGTCGCTCGAACTGGTGCGGCGCGCCGAGGTGACGCAGCGCACCGGGGAAGACTGGGACGAGGCGACCATTGCGGTCTCGACCGTCCGCACCCAGGGCGGCACCGCGGCGCCCGAGGTGACGCCGATGATCGTGTCCTTCGCCGATGATTTCTATGCCGCGTCGCGCGCAGCCGGTGCGGCGGACAGGGCGCGCAGGGAATTCAAGGCCGCGGCTCCCGCTGCCGTTCCCTCCACCGCCATGGCGCCGCCGCCGGTCGCCAAGGAGCAGGCCATGGAGCCGGCGAAACCGGTGTTTGCAACCCTCGATGCCGGTGCTTTCCAGGCCTCGTTCAAAGTGCCGGGACGCGTCAGCGTGCCGCGCGACGGTTCGCCCAAAACCTTCGCGCTGTCCTCGACCACGCTGCCGCCGGAGCTGACGGCCCGGATCTCGCCCGCGCTCGACCAGACCGCCTATCTCGACCTCTCCTTCATCCAGAACGAGGACGCACCGTTGTTGCCCGGTGAGGTGAATATCCAGCGCGACGGCATCTTTGTCGGCAAAGGTCGCTTCCCGCTGGTGGCGCCTGGCGACAAGGCAACGCTCGGCGCCGGCAGCGACGATCGCATCAAGGTGGCGCGGGTGCCGCTGCGCCAGAAGGACAACGAACCCGGCTGGATCAACAGCTCCCGCTCGCAGGTGACCGAGTTCAAGACCAGCATCAAAAATCTCCACGAGGCGCCGATCCATATCATGCTCACCGACCGCATCCCGGTCTCGGACGTGAACCAGATCACGGTCGAGCCGCTGTCGAGCAACACGCCTGCCACCGACAAATCGGTTGCCGACAAACGTGGCGTCTCGGCCTGGACTTTCGACCTCGCCGCCAGCGAGGCCAAGGACATCCGGTTCGGCTGGCGCCTGAAGTGGCCGGGCGACCGGGAAATCCTGATGCATGCGGAGCCCAAGTAACTGGGAGTCTTCAATCCGCCGCAGGCTTCATGCTAAGACCGCCATGTCATGACACCGTCAAGACATGGCGGGCATAGGTCCGCGCCCGACATCGATGAGACCAATGCCCCAGACGGCCTCTTTCCCACGCCACCTGATCCATGCCGCAGCCATGCTGTCCGGCGTGCTGCTGGCGCTTGCCGTCCACATGATCGGACAGCGATTCGGGCTCGACCTCGCCACGCTGTGGCGATCGGACACCGGCGATTTGATTCCGGCCGCCGCCGCGCTCGCCTGGTGGCTGGTGGCGCTGGCCGCCTTCATCGGCGGCTACGTCACGGCCTCGCTGATGGATAGCGCCGTCGGCGGGCAAATCCCGCTGCGCATGCGGCAATTTCTGATCGGGGTCGGCGTGCTGCTGCTGGCCGCCGCCGGCCAGGCCGCCTCGGGCCCGACCGCAATTCCGACGGTATCCGGCGTTCTGGGAGGCCTGGTCGCGCTCTGTCTCGGCGCAGCCATGGCATTTTGCGGCGCCCACTTCGCGCTTCGCCGCACTTGAAACACAAAAGGCGCAGGCTTGTGCCCCGCGCCTTCACACAATCGATCGGGACACCTCTCGGATCAGCTGCGTCAGAAAGCCGCTCTTGAGCCGCGGATCGATCGCCTCGCCCTTCGAAAGTCGAACGCACCCCATCACCGCTTCCGCGAACATACGGTTAGGCAGCACGACGGATGCATTGCTTGTCGAGGGCTAACCGAGGAACCATTTACCCGTTCTTCGCCGACGGAGGGAAAACCCGGCCAATTCCCAACAACAAGGTGGTCTGGTCGGCAATGTGTCCGGATTGCGACAGCCCAGAAGCCATTGCGATCGTCATATTGCGGACTGGATGCCTTGCTCAGAAGCCCTATATCCTCGGCAACGAAGCGTGTATGAAGCCGTTAATGTAACAGCCCCTTTCAATGCTCTTGGATTCACTGCTTGCGACGACTTTGTTCGAACAGCTCTGGGGATTTAACCGTGTTCGCCGTTGGTACATCGGATCGCCGCAAAGACAGCCGGTGTCCGGTTTTTTGCCACTGAGTTTTCGCCTATGATCGCTCCCGCAGCCGCTTGTCCCCTGCCCGTCGCATTGGTTGATATCCAACTGGTCGACGCGGTCAATTTACAATCGGCTCACCTGAGTGTCGTGCCCCGCCGGGAGGATGAATGCATCGACTGCTGACCGCGCTTAAACGCGGGTTCACGGGACGAACTGGTTGGAAACGGATCGGCATCGCTGCCAGCGTTCTGATCATCATCCTGGCCATCACGACGCTGGTTCGCACGCTGAAAGGCGTGGACACCGGCATCGTGCTGATCGCGCTGACGGAGAAATCACCGGCCGATATCGCGCTGGCGGCGCTGTGCGTGATCTGTGCATTCTTTACCCTGACGTTCTACGACCTGTTCGCATTGCGAACGATCGGCAAACACCATGTGCCCTACAAGATCGCGGCGCTGTCGAGTTTCACCAGCTACACCATCGGCCACAATATCGGCGCCACCGTCTTCACCGGCGGCGCGATCCGGTTCCGGATCTATTCGGACTGGGGCCTCACCGCGATCGATGTCGCCAAGATCTGCTTCCTGTCCGGGCTGACGTTCTGGCTTGGCAACATGTTCGTGCTGGGCATCGGCATGGCCTGGCATCCGGCCGCCGCAAGCGCCATCGACCTGCTGCCGCCGTCGATCAATCGTTTGATCGCACTGGGCTGCCTCGCCGGCATCGCGATCTACCTGATCTGGCTCGCCAACGGCCGGCGCGAACTCGGGCAGAACGGCTGGAAGGTGGTGCTGCCGTCGGCGCCGCTCACCATGCTGCAGATCTTCATCGGTGTCGTCGATCTTGGCTTCTGCGCTCTGGCGATGTACATCCTGATGCCGGCGACGCCGCAAGTCGACTTCGTCTCGATGGCGGTGGTGTTCATCCTCGCGACCCTGATCGGCTTCGCCAGCCACGCGCCGGGCAGCCTCGGGGTGTTTGATGCCGCGATGCTGGTGGCGCTGCCACAGTTCGGCAAGGAACAGCTGCTGGCGTCGCTGCTGGTGTTCCGCATCCTGTATTTCCTGATCCCGTTCGCGATCTCGATCTCGATCATGGGCTTTCGTGAACTCTGGCTCAACGTGGTGAAACCATGGAACGAACGGCGCCGGTCGGAAACGCTGAACCGGATCGCCGTGCCGCAACGCATCAACCGCCAGCATCATCCGGCCGAATAAGACATTCCCTTCGGCAAGGCCGGCTAGTCCCTTATTTTCGCCTCACCTTGGTCCTTCATAAGCGCCATGACCGCCCGTAACGTGACCTCCCTCGGCGCTGTCGGGCCTGCCATGAAAACCCGTCCGCAGACGTCCCGCCCGCTCGCTCGCCTGCGATGGATCGGCCTGACTCTCGCAGCGCTCGTGATCGGCGCGCCGGAGTTCGCGGCAGCCCAGACCGCCGACGGCGCGATGCAGATTTCCTGGGAAGTACGCAACCGCTTCCGGCTGTTCCGGGAGGAGCGCGACTTCCTGCTGCATACCGAAAGCCTGCGCGCCGGCGGCGTGCTGGCCTCCGAAGACGCGCTCGCAACCCAGAGCGACGGCCGTGGCTGGGCGCGCAACACCGTCGCGCGCCTCTGCATTGATCCGACCGGACGCGTCATCGAGCCCTGCACCCGCGACGGCGTCAAGGAAAGCTACCTCACCCCGACCGAGCATCCGGTCACGGTTCGCCTGACCGGCGCCATTCCGGTCGGCGCCACCTGCGCCTGGACTTTCGATGACGGCGACGGCCCCCGCCAGTCGACGCTCGACTGCGCCGAGCCGATCAATCTGCGCGTCCGCTACGGCCGCGCCACCGCCGCCACCGTCGACGTCTCCAGCGGAGCGGACCCTTCTCAGCGCGTGGCCACCCAGATCGAAGTCCGCGACATCTTCATCGCCGGGCTCGGCGATTCCGTCGCGTCCGGTGAGGGCAATCCGGACCGGCCGGTGGCGCTGGCCGACGATGGCTTCTGCTTCCAGTCCTACCTTGGTGGCCCGGCCAAGCAGTACTACCGGCCCGGCCGCGCCAACTTCAAGGGCGCGCGGGCCTGCGAAGGCGGCGACACCTCGGGCACCGGCCTGCGCTCCTGGCAGGTGCTCAGCGCGCAATGGTTCAATGCCGCCTGCCACCGCTCGCTCTACAGCTATCAGACCCGCGCGGCGCTGGCGCTCGCGGCGCAGTATCAGCATATCGCGGTCACTTATTTGCCGCTGGCCTGCACCGGCGCCACCATCAATGACGGCCTGTTCGGGTCGCAGAAGGCGCGGGAGTGCCTGTTCACCCGCAATGCGGTGACCTGCGCCGGCACCGTCAACGCACAACTATCCGAACTGCGCGATGCGCTTGCCGCCGCCAAGCGCCGGCAGCCGTCGCGCCAACTCGATCTCATCCTGCTGTCGGTCGGCGCCAACGATATCGACTTCTCCGGCCTCGTCGCCGACGTCATCGTCAACGGCCCGACAGAGCGCGCGCTGTTCCGCCGCTCGGGCGTGCTGGGCGCGCTGGACGACAGCCGCGCGACACTGCAGCGCGACCTGCCGCAGCGCTTTGGCAAGATGCGCGAGGCGCTCAAACCGCTGGTCGGCGGCGACCTGTCACGCGTGGTCTACGTCTCCTATGCCAATCCCGCGCTGCTCAATGGCGCGCCCTGTCCGGGCGGCCCGGCGGGCTTCGATATCCATCCCTCCTTCACGGCCGATCCCGGGCGGCTGCAGCGGGTAACGGCCTATGTGCAGAGCGAGTTTCTGCCACGGCTGCGGGACCTCGCACAATGCCAGGGTGGCGTCTTGTGCCGCGATCCCAACGGCGACCGCATGACCTTCGTCGATCAGCACCAGCAGGCGTTCGCCAACCATGGCTTCTGCGCCCGCGGCGCCAACGATCCCGACTTCGACCGGCAATGCTTCTCGGCCAAGGGCGACAGCTTCACCGCCGACCTGGTCGACGCCCCCGCGGCACCGATGACCTGCGGCCGCGGCGCCAGCGAATTCCGCGCCTACCTGCCGCGCGCGCGCTGGATCCGTGATGCCAACGACAGCTACTTCGCCGCGATGACCTATCCGCAGGGCGTGTCGTCCTCGGCGCTGCCCGCCGACATCCATGACGCCACCTGGGGCGTGCTCTCGGCGGTCTATGGCGGCGCGATTCATCCGACCGCTGAAGGCCACGCCGCGATGGCCGACGCCGCGCTGCCGGCGATGGCCGGCGTGCTCGGCCTCGGCGGCGCGGAGCCCGCGGTCACACGCGAGCCGCTGCCACTTGCTCCGGCGGTGCAGCGGTAGAGCGTTCTCCAGCGCCTGCTCCTCCGCATCAGCAGGTTTGAGTTCGCACGACTCATGAACCCCAAAAGGTCTTGCATCGACCAAGGGGTGAGACATGATCGTGTCGTCCAGGGAGCTGTCGCGATGGTCGATGCCATGCCTGCACAGCCAGCCGTTCCGTCCAATCCTAGAGCCTCCACACCTCGCACAAGTTCGGACCTCGATGCCGCCACCGTCGCGATGGAGCGTTCGCCGCGCATGACTGAAGCTGCCGGCACCGACGCCAATGCCGGGCGCGTGGTCTGGGCCCCGGCAAAATCGCTCTGGATCTCCGCCATGGCACTGGGCGCCGTCGTGGGCGGGCCGATCTCAGTCACGTGGGGCGCGTTCGTTCTGTTCCTCGCGACCACCGCCGTCACCATCTGCCTGGGACATTCGCTGGGCATGCACCGCCGGCTGATTCATCACGCGTTCGCCTGCCCGCTCTGGCTGGAGCGCATCTTCGTCTATCTCGGCACGCTGGTCGGAATGGCTGGTCCGTTCGGGATGATCCGGCAGCACGACATTCGCGACTGGGCGCAGCGCAGAACCACCTGTCACGCATTTCTGGCGCATCGCAATCCGATCTGGCGCGATGCCTGGTGGCAGCTGCATTGCGAGTTGAAACTGGACCGGCCGCCGACCCTGCTCATCGAACCGCGCGTCCGCGACGATCTGTTCTATCGGATCATCGACCGAACCTTCATGCTGCAGCAGGCACCATGGGCGGTGCTGTTTTTCGCGATCGGCGGTTTGCCGTGGGTCATCTGGGGCATTTGCGTGCGTGTCACGCTGTCGCTGGTGGGACACTGGCTGGTCGGCTATTTCGCGCACAATCGCGGCCCCCGCACCTGGCATATCGAGGGCGCCGGTGTGCAGGGCTACAACGTCGGCTATGTCAGCCTGCTGACCATGGGCGAGAGCCTGCATAACAATCATCATGCATTCCCGGGCTCGGCACGCCTGGCGCATGAGTCAGGCGAACTCGATCCCGGGTGGTGGGCGCTGTCGGCGTTCGCGCGCGCCGGCCTGGTCTGGAATATCCGCACCCCGTCGGATCTGCCGCCGCGCTACGCGCTGCGGCGGCTCGCAACCTCCGCGCATACGCTTCGCGTTTGGCGCAAGTGAACCGGTACCCACTTCTCTGGAAAACGTCCTAAACCCGCACCGACAATTCCAGTCCGCCGTCGAACGGCAGCGTCATGGTGCGGAAGCGGTTGGCGGGATCGTTGATGAAGGCGAAATAGTCGGCATAGTCGGCGCGGTAGTCCGTCGTGTTGTCGCAGATCACGATCGCGCCGGGGCGCAGATGCGGCGCCACCAGTTCGAGCGCCGGCCGCGCCATCGGAATCCAGATGTCGACCAGCATGAAGTCCACCGGACCTTCGATCGTCTTGAGGGTTTCGCGCAAATCGCCTTCCCGCAGATCGATGAAGCGGTCGAGGCCGGCAGCCACGAAATTCGCGCGCGCCGCCACAGCCTTCGCCGGCTCGTATTCGGTCCCGATCACCACGCCCTCGCCACCGGAGCGCACATTGTCGCGCACCGCGGCCGCCAGATAAAGCGTGGAGACACCGAACGACGAGCCGATCTCGACAATGCGCCGGGCATTGTTCGCGCGGCAGAGCTGATAACAGAACTCCGCCTTGTCGCGATCGAGCGCCACCAGTTTGTCGGCGAGGTAGTCCTTGATGCGAGCCGCATCGTCCTCCGGCGACGGGGCGGCGAGCTTGTCCTGCGCTTCGAAATAGGCCCGCATCTCGGCAAGCTGGGCGTCGCTCGTCGCATGCAGCAGCGTCAGCAGGCGCTCCAGATCCGGATCATGAAGAACGCTCATCGCTCGAGACCTCCACGGGGGTGGGATCATAGGCAGATCCGCAGCGAGTCGGCGCCAGAATAGATCTAATTCACGCCCAGCTTCTTCTGCAGGCTGGACGACGATGTCGTGTACTGGAACACCAGCCGCTTGTCCGGATAGACGTAGCGGTGCGCCTTCTGCGCCATCAGCGCGCCCTCATGGAAGCCCGAGAGAATGAGCTTCAACTTGCCCGGATAGGTGTTGATGTCGCCGATGGCGAAAATGCCGGGCACGTTGGTCTCGAACGCCTGGGTGTCCACCGGCACCAGATTGTTCTCGAGCTTCACACCCCAGTTCGCGATTGGTCCGAGCTTCATGGTCAAGCCGAAAAACGGCAGGATGGTATCGCAGGCGATGTCGAACATCGCGTTGTCGGTGCCCTTCACCTGCGCGCCGGAGAGCTGGCCGTTCTCGCCGTGAAGCTCGGTAATCTGGCCGAGCCTGAGGTCCATCTTGTCGCTCTTCACCAGCGCCCGCATCTGCTCGACACTGTGCGGCGCGGCGCGGAAGTCGTCGCGGCGGTGCAGCAGGGTGACGCGCTTGGCGATCGGCTGCAGGTTCAGCGTCCAGTCCAGCGCGGAATCGCCGCCGCCAACGATCAGCAGGGTCTTGTCCCGGAACTGCTCCATCTTGCGCACCGCATAGAACACCGAGGTGCCTTCATAGGCTTCGATGCCGGGCACCGGCGGCCGCTTCGGCTGGAACGAGCCACCGCCGGCCGAGATCACCACCACCTTGGTTTCGAACACCTGGCCCGCGTCGGTGGTGACGCGGAACAGCGGATCGCCGATCTTCTCGATGGTTTCGACCATCTCGTTGATGTGGAAGGTCGGGCTGAACGGCTTGATCTGCTCCATCAGCGCATCGGTCAGGCCCTGCCCGGTGACCATCGGAATGCCGGGAATATCGTAGATCGGCTTTTCCGGGTAGAGCTCGGCGCACTGGCCGCCGATCTTGTCGAGGATGTCGATCAGATGGACCTTCATGTCCAGAAGGCCGAGTTCGAACACAGCAAACAGGCCGCAGGGGCCCGCTCCGATAATCAGCACGTCGGTTTTGATCGGCTCGCTCATTGCTCTCTTCGCAGGTTCGGAGGGCCGGCGGCTGGAGCTTCGCCGGTGGATGGAATTGTCTAGCTAGTAGAATTGTCTAGCCAACGGCACGCAAGGGGGGAAGCGCTAAATGCGCCTTGCAGGCCGTCGGTCCATGCGCCAGAACAGGGGCAGATCCGCCCCTCGGGCAACCAGAATCCGGAGAAATTCTTGTGAATCTGCAGTCGCCGGCCAAGCCCGTGTTCCACCTCGACGACTACCCCTACCGGCTGTCTGACAACGTGCGGTACGCCGATCTCGACCCCAACCACCACGTCAACAACGCCACCTATTCCAGCTATTTCGAAACCGGCCGGGTCTCGCTGATCCGCGATCCCAAGTTCGGCCTGATGCCGGCGGGGCTGAGCTGGGTGCTGGCGCACCTCGCCATCGATTTCAGGGCGGAGGTCCACTGGCCGGGCACGGTGGAATTCGGCCTTGCGGTGTCCCGCATGGGGCGGACCTCGGTCACCTACGACCAGGTGGTGTTCCACAATGGCCAGTGCGCGGCCTCGGCGGTGTCCGTGACCGTGCTGGTCGATGAACGCAGCCGCAAGCCGGTGCCGCTCACGGACGAGATCATCGCGAAATTCCAGCCCTGGTTGCGGCGGAGCTGACCCTCGCAAAGCACCCGTTAGACCAATAGCCGAGCCGCCCGCGCGAAGATATGATTGAAGATATGATTTGAGAATCAAGCCCCGATGGCCGATGCCAGATTTGAGGGGCTCCGACCGGCATAACGCACATGATCAGTTTCAACACCGACAGCCTTCGCCCGCATGAGCGCTTCGACCATTGGTGCGAGGTTCGCGGCAAGAGCCTGTTCGGCGTGACGATCGAGCTGGAGCGCGAGCGCCGTCCCGACTTCCAGGGGCGGTTTTCCGCTTTCAACATCGGCGAGGCGACCTTCGCCGAAATGAAGGCGTCGTCCTATCGCGTCAGCCGCACCAGGGCCGATATCGCGCGGGTCACCAGCAACAGCCTCTACATCAGCCACCAGATCCGTGGCACCGGCTGGCTCGATGTCGGCCGCGACCGCGTTCATGTGATGCCGAACAACGGTTTCGGCATCAGCCACTCCGACATGACATTTATCGGGACGCCGGAATTCTCCGATGGATTTCACTACCGCGCGCTCAAGATCCCGCTGAGTGGCGACAAGGATCTCTCTGATAACGCCCGCGACCTCGCCCCGGCACCGCTGTTCAAGACGGACCGGCTGACCACACTGATCTCGGCATCGTTCACCGCACTGGCCGATGCGGGCCCGAAGCCGACCGACGACGGCGACGCGGTCAGGCATCTGACCCAGTTGGCGCTGCTCGTGCGCGGCCGTGTTACCTCCGGAATGCCGGAAAGCCGCGCAGCGCTGCGCTTCGGATTTTATCATGCCACCCGCGATCTGATCCGGCGCAACCTGCACCGGCCGGACCTGTCGCCCGCCATGGTCGCCGACGCTCTCACCATTTCGGTGCGCCAGCTGCACCTGCTGTTCGAGCCGACCGGAACCAGCTTCGCGCGGACCGTGATGACGCTGCGGCTGGAGAAAGCAAAGCAGCTGCTGACCGCGGATGCCGGCCAGCCGGTCTCGGGCATCGCCTTCGCCTGCGGCTTCGACAGCCTCGCCACCTTCTACCGCGCATTCCGTCAGGCCTTCGGCATGACCCCCGGCGATCTCCGATTCGGCCCGCAGCCCGCCGAGTAACGCCAAGCACAGCTGCGGAGCTTTGACGTCGCGGCAGCCGTCTCTCAGATAGACATGAACTGAAATGGAGATGGATTACGCGGCTTTAAGCCTGCCGCTCCGGCGTGGTCACCACCAGGCCTTCGAGATCGTCGGTGACCTTGATCTGGCACGACAGCCGCGAGTTCGGCCGCACGTCATAGCCGAAGTCCAGCATGTCTTCTTCCATCGGGGTGGGACTGCCCACCTTCTCGCGCCAGGCTTCGTCGACATAAACATGGCAGGTCGCGCAGGCGCAGGCCCCGCCGCATTCGGCTTCGATGCCCGGAACGGCGTTGCGAATGGCCGCTTCCATGACGGTTGCGCCCGCGTCGACATCGACGCTGCGGGTTGCGCCTGCGGAATCGACAAAGTTGATTTTGACCATGACCACTCGTGCTGCCGGAATAAAGGAGATGGCTGTCCTATAACGGGTCCGCTCGCCCCGCGCCAGCACTGGGGGGAAGGTTTTGGAACAAGGCAGCCAGCCGGAACAAAGACATTGCCGCCATCCCGATCGGACGGCGATCAGGCGGCCGCGGTAGGATCACGATCGCTTCAGGATGACGTCGATGACGCCGCGCGCCTCGGAAACCGCGGCCCGCAGCAGGCGGATCGGCTCCGCCGTCGAGCGTTCGCCGCGCAGCGCGACCTCGACCTCGGCCGCCGCATCGGCCACGCGAAAGGCGCCGATCGCCCGCGCGGAGCCTTTAAGAGTATGTGCGAGCCGGTCCGCATCGAACGGCATCGTGGCCAGCCGGTCGGCGAGGTCGGAGGCCTGCGCGGCGAACATCGCCAGCACCTCCCGTTCCACGTCGGCGTCGCCGAGGGTCATGCGGCCGAGATGGGCCAAATCTATCGTCGTCAGGTCGATCGGCGTATCGTCCGGCACGAGCGGCGGCGAAGGCATCCAGACAATCCGTTCCAGGGGGTGGGGCATGGCAGCGATCCGTTACTCCCAGGCCGAAAACTCCACAGCCCGGAACTTTTCGTAGCCAACCATGCCAGTGGTTAATGGTTCGTTACCCGAAATTGACGCTAATTTGACACAATTTTGCCGTGCCGGCGCCTTGAAGTCTCATAGCGATTGGGAATTTTCAGCAGTTTGAAGGCTTTACACGTGGCAGCGTTAACGATGATTAAAAAGTCCTTAACGCCGACCATTTCATTCGAGACATCCACCCAATAGGATGTTCGCAGATGTAGGGGACAAAGGTGGCGCGTTGTCCGCAAAAGTGGGTACCGGTTTTGCGATCAGGACGCGCACAGGGTTCAAAAACCGAGCATTTTCCGCGGCAAGCCGGATCCCACGTTGCCGGGAAAATACTCTGACAGCGACCGGCGACATCGCTTTCGCACTGACTGAAGGCTTTGGGACAAGAAGGCTTTGGGTCGAGAAGGCTTGGGGATGCAGGCGGCACAGCTCGCGGCCGCCTCCCGCTGGTCCTCGGAACGCGTAAATAGGGGCGTAGACTGATATGGCGAATACTCCGAAGAAGGTGAAAGACCCCACCGAAGTCGCTCTCTCGGCCATCCAGGAAGCGCTGAATATCAGCGACGTGGCGCCGACCGAGCCGACACGGGATACGGGATCGCGCCGAGACGGCGGACCGGCCCCCTCGCCCAAATCCTTCAACGACCCGTCCTTCGACGACCAGCCGATCGCCATGGACAACCGGGCGCAGTTCGACGGCGCCGAGAACCGGGCGCCCCGCCGCGCCGCCAACGACGATCGCGAAACCATCGGCCAACTGCTGCAGGCCATCCAGAAGGGCCGGCCCGGCCGCAACGCCTATACCCTTGCGACCGTGTTCTCGGGCGTCTGGCTCGCGGGTGCCGTCCTCCTCACCATCAGCTTCCTGCCCTCGCTGCAGACCCTGCTCGGGCAGGGCTCCGGCGGCGTGGTGGCGCTCGCCGGGTTGATCGCGCTGTTCGCGGCCCCCGTGCTGCTGTGCTATTTCCTCGCGACCCTGGCCTGGCGCGGCCAGGAGATGCGCATGATCGCGCAATCGATGGCCCAGGTCGCGATCCGCTTCTCCGAGCCCGAGGGCGCGGCGTCCGATTCCATGGTCACCGTCGGTCAGGCGATCCGCCGCGAAGTCGCGGCGATGGGCGATGGCGTCGAGCGCGCGATCGCGCGCGCCGGCGAACTCGAAACCCTGGTCGCCAACGAGGTCGCCGCGCTCGAGCGCGCCTACAGCGACAACGAAGTGCGCATCCGCGCCTTGCTGCAGGACATCGCCCATCAGCGCGACAACCTGGTCGGCCAGGCTGAACAGGTCCGCGCCGCCATTTCCGGCGTGCAGATCGATCTGCGCCAGGACATCGCCGTGATCAGCGACGCGATTGCGTCCCGCGTCGACGAGGTCGCGCGCACCATCACCATGGCACTTGAAGAGCGCGGACAGCACATCACCCAGGCGCTGGGCAATGCCGGCGACACCATGATCCTCGCGCTCGGCGAGCGCGGCGGCGACCTGCTCGACCGCCTCGAGGAAGCAAGCTCCGAGACCACCCGCGCGGTGCTCGACGCCAGCGAGCGTCTGACTGCGAGCCTGAACTTCAAGACCGGCGCGGTGCACGAGGAATTCGTCGACCTCGCCGACCGTGTCCACGACATGCTCAACGAGCGCATCGACCGCGTCACCCGCGAGTTCGCCGAGCAGTCCGCCAACATCGTCGACAGCATCTCGGATCGCACCGAGCTGGTGCACGATTCGCTGAAGACCTCGAGCGAATCGCTGCTGCTGGAGCTCGAGCTGCGCAGCAACGACCTGGTGCACAAGATCGACGAGTCCGGCCTGCGGCTCTCCAGCCGCATCCTCGACAGCGGCGACAAGGCCAACGACGCCCTCGACGGCACCATCAACACCCTGGTCGCCAAGGTGGTCAGCCAGACCGAGACCGCGCACGACAATCTCAGCTCGCAGATGATCGCGTTCGACGAACTGATGCGCGAGCAAGGCTCGGAACTGGCGGAAAAATTCTCCCGCGACAGCGGCACGCTGGGCGCCCTCATCACCCGCCACATCGCCGAGTTCGACCGCACCGTGAAAACCTTCGGCGGCGAGATCGTCGATCGGATGGGCCAGCGCACCCAGGACATCACCGACACCCTGAAGACCTATGTCGACACCTTCGACAACCGCGTGACCGCCCGCGCCGGCGACATCCACGGCGCGCTCGACCAGCGCCTGGCCGCGTTCCACACCACGCTGGAATCGCGCGTCACCAACCTCGATGTGTCGCTTGACACCCGCATCAAGGCGTTCGATGACAACATCGACACGCGGATCAGGTCGTTCGACGAGACCGTCGACGGCCGGCTGAAGTCGCTCGAAACCTCGTTCGACAATCGCGCCCGCTCGGTGACCGACACCATCGACACCCGCCTGCACGATCTGACCAACACGCTCAGCGGCGGCGCCGCGCAGGCGATCGACGCGCTCAATGACAAGGCGGCGACGCTGTCGACGGTGCTCACCGACGGCACCGCTCACGCCGTCGACCTGCTGGATTCGCGTATCGCCCACTTCACCTCGTCGCTCACCAACGGCACCACCGAGGTGGCCGGGGCGCTCGATACCCGCATCGTCGAACTCACCTCCTCGCTGCAGAGCGGCACGGCCGCGGTGGTGGGCGCGCTCGATACCCGTATTGCCACCCTCACCTCGTCGCTCGCGCAGGGCACCAGCCATGCGATCGATGCGATCGACCAGCGCATCAATACCGTGACCGAGATCATCGACGGTCGCAGCGCGCATCTGACCGACACCGTGACGTCGCGCTTCCAGGCGATCCATGACGGCCTGGAAAACCGCGCCGGCGCCGTCGCCAGCGACATCGAAACCCGCGTCACCCAGTTCGAGAACCTGCTGGGTTCCCGCATCGAGAACGTGGCGAACCGCTTCGAGAGCACCGGCCGCCAGGCCAGCGACGTGCTGGTCGCGCGCGCCGAGGAGCTCACCCAGAGCATCCGCGCCCGCGTCGACGATGCCGAGCGCTCGCTCGTGGTGCTGATGAACAACACCGCGGATTCGATCCAGAACAACGCACGCCTCGCCCACGAATCCCTGAGCAACGTCTCGGGCGATATCGGCGCCCAGATCAAGGCGGCGGTGACCGAGGCCGAGCAGACGCTGACCGCGACCGGCGCGACCACCGTGGCCGCGCTGTTCAACAGCTCGCGCGAAGCCCAGACCGCGCTGATCACCGGTTCGGAGGAAGCCACCACCCGCGCCAGGACGCTGTCCGGCGACATCGAGCGCGCCCTCGCCTCCGCCACCGCGACCACGACGGAGTCGGTGCTGGCGAGCGTGCGTGAAGCTCAGAACACGCTGATCAGCATGTCGACTGATACCGCGACCCAGACCAGGAACCTGTCGGCCGAGGTCGAGCGCATGTTGTCGACGGCCGGCTCGTCCACGGTGGAATCGGTGCTGGCCAGCGCCCGCGAAGTGCACACCACGCTGCTCAGCGCCTCCAGCGAAACCGCGAACCACGTCAAGACCCTGTCTTCCGACATCGAACAGACCCTGGCGGCCGCCGGCAACGCCACCGCGGCTGCGATCATGAACAGCGCGCGGGAGGTGCAGAGCACCCTGCTCACGGTTTCGTCCGAAGCCACCGGCCAGATCAAGGCACTCGCCAACGAGATCGAGCATTCGGTGTCGTTCGCGGGAACCAGCACGGCCGACTCGGTCATGGCCAGCGCCCGTGGGGCGCAGAGCCTGCTGCTCGCCACATCGAGCGACGCTGCTGCCCAAATCCAGGCGATTTCGGACAATATCGAGCGCACCATCAACTCCGTCGCGACCACCGCCGCCGACGTGCTGCAGACCAGTTCGCGCGACGCCCACGGCTCGGTGATCGCCGCCTCGAACGAGGCCAGTGCGGCCGTCATGGCCGCCGCCAGCAACGCCAGTGCGACGCTGTCCAGCATGTCGCGGGACACCAGCGCCGAACTCACCACCGCGGCGCAGGCGGCAAGCAACATCCTCTCCAACATGTCTCAGGAGAACGCGACCGTCCTGACAACGACGGCCCGCGAGACGGCAACCGGATTGACCGACACCGCTCGCGAGACGGCAGCCACGCTGATCAGCACGGCCCGTGAGACCATCGCCGGACTGACGACCGCGGCCCGCGACACGAGTGCGGAGCTGACGACCGCCGCCCGCGAGACCAGCGCGTCGGTCACCAACACGTCGCGCGAGACCAGCAAGGCACTGACGGCCGTGTCCCAGGAGGCGATCGCGGCTCTCGCGACCGCATCGCGCGACGCCAGCGCGTCCGTCGTCGCCGCATCGAACGAGGCAAGCAGCAAGGTCAAGTCGACCTCCAGCGAGATCGAGCGCTCGGTCATTACCGTGACCGGCCAGTTCGGCACGGTGCTGCTCGGCAAGACCGACGAAATCGTGACCGGCGTCAAGCAGCAGGCGGATCGCCTGGCGCAGATGGTCGACGCCTCGCGCGGATCGCTGATCCAGGCGCTCGGCGACCGCACCAACCAGATCAACATCGACATCACCCGCGTCACCGACGACGCGCTGAAGTCGATCGAGAGCAAGGGAACCGTGTTCTCGCAGAACCTCATCAAGAACAGCGCGGATCTCGCCCGCACCATCACCAACGCCAGCGAGATCGCGACCGGCGCGGTCAACAAGTCGCTCAAGGACATCGAACTGACCACCCGCAACGCGATCGACCAGTCGCGCCAGGTGGCCGCCGCCGCCGTGACCGAGATGCAGGAAACCAGCAAGATCCTGCGCACCGACACGGTTGCGCTGTTCGAACGGCTGCGCGAAGGCAACATCCTGCTGCAGGAGGTGCTGACCGGCGCCCACGACAACCTCAACTCGCTGGAACAGGCGCTTGTCACCCGGGTCGCGGACTTCGTCTCGACCATGAACGACGTGACCTCGCGCAACGGCGTCGCCACCAACACGCTGGAAGACCAGTTGACCGTCTTCAACACCAAGACCAACAAGGCGCTGGAGGATCTGGGCTCGCTATCGGGTCAGTTCGCTGCCCACGGCCAGTTGCTGGCCGATGCCGCGGCCATGGTTGAGAAGAGCAACAAGAGCACCACCCAGACCGTCAGCGAACGCAAGGCGGACCTGGAATCGCTGGTGACCACCATCGATCTGCGCACCGCCGACCTCGACCAGCGGCTGAGCCGCTTCACCGGTCTTCTTGATGAATCGCTGGCGGCGGCCGAGACCCGGGCACGCGACATCGCGCGGGTGGTGGCCGACACCGCCGGCAGCGGCGCCACCGCCATCACCCAGCAGTTCAAGGCGGTCCGCGAAGCTGCCGAGGACGAACGCCGGCATACGGCGGAGGCGATGAGCGAGCTATACGAACAGAACACCTCGCATGTGGAGGCCCTGTTCAAGCAGTCGACCGACAAGTTCGCCGGCGTGGTGCAGAGCATGAAGCAGATGGCTGGCGAAATGCACCGCGAGTTGGAGGCAACACGCGAAGAGCTGCGCCGTGGCGTGCTCGAAATCCCGCAGGAAGCCGCCGACTCCACCTCGCAGATGCGCAAGGTGATCGTCGACCAGATCGAGGCGCTGGCCGAACTGAACAAGATCGTCGCCCGTCATGGACGCGGCCTCGACGTGGTCAGCAGCAACACCAGCAGCAGCCGGTCGTACCAGCGTGACGAGGAGCCGATGATGGCCACCGCCGCAGCCGGTAGCCGCGGCAACGACGTCCCGTCACGGCCCGCGCCGCGCCGCGACAGCAGCGCATCGAACCTGCCACCACCGGATATCGGGCTGCCGATGGCGCAGCCCCGCCGCACCGAAGCCCCCCCGGTCAGCCCGAGCGCGGACCAGAGCGGCGACGGCTGGCTCTCCGGCCTGCTCAACCGCGCCGACACTGGTGCCGAGGCTCCGCGCAGCCGTCCTGCACCGCAGCCGGCTCGGCCTGCAGCAAGCAACGGCAATCCGCTGGACTCCCTGACGGTCGACATCGCCCGCCTGGTGGATCGCGATCTTGCAGCCGAAATGTGGGACCGCTATCAGCGCGGCGAGCGCAAGGCGTTCACCAAGCGGCTCTACACGCCGGCCGGCCAGAAGGCCTTCGACGAGGTAAGCCGCAAGTATCGCGCCGAGCGCAGCTTCAAGCAGACCGTCGACCGCTACATCACCGAGTTCGAGCGCCTGCTCGACGACGTGGCGCGGGACGAACGCGGCGCGCAGACCCTGCGCGGCTATCTCACCTCGGAAACCGGACTGGTCTATACCCTGCTCGCCCACGCGGCAGGTCGGCTGGGCTGATCGAACATCGATCGCGATTGAATGACAAAGGCGGAGGCGAAAGCCTCCGCTTTTTTGTGGCCGGCTTGTCGTTGCAGGACCGTACGGTACACTGCAGACGACGGCGCGCGGAAGGAACTCAACATGCAGCTTGATTGCCAGGAGCATCCTGATGTCGTCGCGCGCGAATGCCGCGTGCTCGATGCCCGCCCCGGCATGGTGCTGTTGGCCGGCTCGCCGATCTTTCCCGGCGGCGGCGGTCAGCTCATGGATATCGCATCAATTGCCTGGACCGGCGGCCGGGCGGCTGTTCGCGAGGTCACCGCGGGCGACGGCGGACTATGGCATGCGTTCGATGGCGACGCGGTCCTCGCCGACACGGTGCTGGTGACGATCGATGCGCCCTTCCGCAACCTGATGCGCGAGTTGCACACCCTCGCCCATGTCGCCAACAGCGTCGTGTTCCGAGATTTCGGCGGCGCGTTGCTGACCGGCGCCCAGCTCTCGGCCGACGCCACGTTCCGCCTCGACTTCGATCTGCCCGGCGCCGACAATGACCGGCTGCGCGCACTCGACGGCCCCATCAACGATGTGATCCGGCAGGATTTGCCGGTGCGTGCCTTTCATATGCCATGGGACGACGCTAATGCCACGGCGGGCCTGTTCCGCAGCAAATCCGTGGCACCGCCACGACAGGCCGATGGCCTGGTGCGCATTGTCGAGATCGCGGACCTCGACCGCCAGGGTTGCGGCGGCACGCACCTTGCCTCGACTGGCCAGGCACGGCGGGTCAAAATCCTCAAGATCGAGAACAAGGGGCGGCAGAACCGACGGGTGCGGATCGGATTCGCGGATTAATTGCTACCGCGCCCGCGCCCGTGCGTCCGCCGGCACCCGCACCACGGAACGCGGCTGATCCGGTCGCGTATCGCTACTGCTGGCGCCGAACAGCACGCGGGTCGGATTCTTGTCGAAATTATTGACGGCACGGCTGATGTCGTCGAGCGTGCGGCGTCCCTCGGCCATCAGGCCGCTGAGATCCTTGGCGCCGGAGGCGGTCAGGCGGTTGACGCCAGCGGTGATGTCGGCGGTGCGCTTGTCGAGGTTATCCGCAAGATCCCTGAACGACTTCACCGCCGCGACCAGCTCGCCGCCTTCCTTGCCGCCGATGAAGGCATCGACGCCGCTCATGATGCTGTCGATGCGCTCGGAGTTCTTCGCCAGTGTCGAGGCGAACGCCTCGATGCTCTGCAGCGAGGTGCGGATCACCGCCTGGTTGTCGGAGACCAACCGATTGAGGTTCTGCACCGAAGTGCGCACCGATTCCATCACGTCCTGGGTGGCGCTGAGGTCGGCGGTCAGGGTCGGAATGCCGGTGTCACCGGGCGGCACTTCGGGCGCGTCCGGCGATCCGCCCTTCAGCGAGATCGCGGCCACGCCAGTGAGGCCCTGGAATTCCAGGCCGACCAGGGTGTCCTGGCGGATCGGCGCCGTCTTGTCGACCGAGGTCAGCGCGATCACACGCTTGGGGTCGTCGATCTTGACCGACATCACCTCGCCGATGCGGATGCCGTTGAAGTTGACACTGGCGCCGGTGCGCAGGCCGGAGGCCGAGCCCTCGAACACGATCCGCAGCGGGTTGCGCGCCTTGGCCGCATGCAGGCTCTGGAACCACATCACGAATCCGAACCCGCAGGCGAGCACCGCCAGCGTGAAGAACCCGATCAGGACGTAATTCGCCCGCGTCTCCATCTCGTCTACTCCAACTACGAAGCTGTCAGCGCGCGTGCGCGCGCACCGTGAAAATACGCCCGCAGCCACGGATGCTGCGAAGCCATCATGTCGTTCATGGTGCCGATCGCGATCACCTTGCCGTCGCCCAGCACGGCAATGCGGTCGCAGGCGGTGTGCAGGCTGTCGAGGTCGTGGGTGACCATGAACACGGTCAACCCCAAAGTCCGCTGCAAGGTCCGCACCAGTTCGTCGAATTCGCCGGCGCCGATCGGATCGAGGCCCGAGGTCGGCTCGTCCAGGAACACGATGTCCGGATCGAGCGCCAGCGCCCGCGCCAAGGCCACACGTTTGATCATGCCGCCGGACAGTTCTGACGGAAAACGTTCCGCCACCTCCGGCTTCAGCCCGACCATGGCAAGCTTGGCCATGGTGATTTCGTCGAGCAGCCGATCCGACAGCTTGAGATATTCGCGCACCGGAAACTGGATGTTCTGCCGCACCGACAGTGACGAGAACAGCGCGCCATGCTGGAACAGCACGCCCCAGCGCCGCTCGACACTGCGCCGCGAGGTTCTGTCAGCCGCATCCATATCCGTTCCCAGCACCTCGATGTGGCCGCTGAGCTTCGGCACCAGGCCGATGATGGTGCGCATCAGCACCGACTTGCCGGCCCCCGAAGCGCCGACAAAGCCGAGGATCTCGCCGCGGCGAATATCCAGGTCGAGGCCATCCAGCACCTTTCGGGCGCCGAACCGGACCGACACGTCGCGCACCGAGATGATCGCGCTCTCGGACGTCGGGTCCCGGAATATCGTGTCTCGGGTCAAAGTATCTTGGGTCAAAGTATCTCGGGTCATCGCGCTAGATCCCGATCGAGGCGAAGAAGATGGCGAACACGCCATCCATGACGATGACCAGGAAGATCGACTTCACCACCGACGACGTCGTGCGCTGTCCCAGCGATTCCGCGCTGCCCTGCACCAGCAGGCCCTCGACACTGGCAACGATGCCGATCACCAGCGCCATGAACGGCGCCTTGATCATGCCGACCACGAAGTGATCGATCGAGATCGCCTCGCGCAGGCGGAACAGGAACGCATCGGGATCGACGCCGCCATAGAGCCAGGCCACGAGGCCACCGCCATAAAGCGCGGCCATCGCGCCGATGAAGGTCAGCGCCGGCAGCGCCACCAGCAGCGCCAGGATGCGCGGCAGGATCAAGACCTCCACCGGGTCGAAGCCCATCGTGCGCAGGGCGTCGATCTCCTCGCGCATCTTCATCGATCCGAGCTCGGCGGTGTATGAGCTGCCGGAGCGCCCCGCCACCATGATGGCGACGATCAGCACGCCGATCTCGCGCAGCACCAGCACGCCCAGCATGTCGACCACGAACACGTCGGCGCCGAACTGGCGGAAATGAAACAAGCCCTGCTGGGCGATGATGCAGCCGATCAGGAAGGTGATCAGGGTCACGATCGGCACCGCGCGCCAGCCGACCTGCTCGATGTGATGCACCATCGAGGTGAAGCGAAAATTGCTCGGCCGCAGCGCGACGCGGGTGCCCGCGACCACCAGCGCGCCGGTCATGTCGACCAGCGCGATCAGCGACTCGCCGATCTCCACCACGCCGCGCCCGACTCTGTCGAACATGCCGATCAGGGAAAACCGCCGCCGCGCCGGCCACTCGGCAGTGCCGACGCGCCGCACTTCGTCGACCAGACTGGAATAGTCCGCCGACAGGCCCGCGATCCTGGGCTCGACACCGCCTTGGGCGAGACCACGGCGCAGCCGCTCGATCAGCCAGGCGCCGAAGGTATCGAGCTTGGCGATTTGCGAGACGTCGATCAGCACGCCGGTTTGGGCGCCGTCGAGCTTGGCGGCGGCGTCCACCATGCGCTCGAGCACGCGGGCATGCTGCGCCGTCCAGGGCCCGGACGCCTGCAACGCCACGCTGCCGCCATCGGCGACGCGTTCCAAAGTCGGCTCACCACCCACCGTCAAGTCCTGTTCCGATGCCCGAATCCGAGTTCCGCGAACTCAGCGCGCGCTTTTTCATAAGCCAACTTGGGATTCAAATGGGCCTTTTGAAATGGCGATTCATGTTGAGTTTTGTTGCGAACTCGCGCGCGCCTGCCCACTGGGGACTTCGCGCCACAACCCAAACCACAAGCGCGGTGCATTTACAGCCACACATTTAAAGCCATACTGGGGCAAATGTGACAATTCCGTCAAGAAAATCACCAGATTTCTGAATGACTTCCACCCTACCCCGGAACCTTCTGGCCCGAATCGAGCGCTGGCCGATCGCGGGCAGCTTCACCATCAGCCGCGGCGCCAAGACCGAGGCGGTGGTGGTGGTCGCGAAGGTGTCCGCGGGCAACCTCACCGGCCGCGGCGAATGCACCCCCTACGCCCGCTATGGGGAAACACCTGAGAGCACGCTCAACGCCATCGAGGCCATGGTGGAGCCGCTGCGCAGCGGGCTCGACAGGGCAGGCCTGCAGACCGCGATGCCGGCGAGCGCAGCCCGCAACGCGCTGGATTGCGCCATGCTCGATCTGGAAGCCAAAACAGCCGGCCGGCGGATCTGGGATCTGCTGGGCCGCCCCGCGCCCGCACCATGCACCACGGCTTACACTCTCTCGCTGGGCACCCCCGAGGCCATGGCGGAGGCGGCGGCACGCGCCGCGCACCGGCCGCTGCTCAAGGTCAAATTGGGCGGCGACGGCGATGGCGCGCGGATCGCGGCGGTGCGCACTGCGGCGCCTCGCTCCGAGCTGATCGTCGACGCCAACGAGGCCTGGACATCAGCCAATCTGGAACACAACCTCAACGCCTGCGCCCAGGTCGGCGTCACCCTGGTGGAGCAGCCGCTGCCCGCCGGCCATGACGACGCGCTGGCGCGGATTCAGCGACCGATCCCGGTCTGCGCCGACGAAAGTGTCCATGCCCGCGCCTCGCTGGCGGCACTGCGCGACCGCTACGACGCCGTGAACATCAAGCTCGACAAGACCGGCGGCCTGACCGAGGCGCTGGCGATGGCCGACGAGGCCCGCGCGCTCGGCTTCGACATCATGGTCGGCTGCATGGTGGCCACTTCGCTGGCCATGGCGCCGGCCATGCTGATTGCGCAGCAGGCGCGCCTGGTCGATCTCGACGGACCGCTACTGCTGTCAGCCGACCGCGATGGCGGGCTGCATTACGATGGTTCGACGGTCTATCCGCCCGACGCCGGGCTCTGGGGCTGAACGCTATCCGCCGACAGGTGGTACCGCTTGCCGGCAAACAGGATCAGACCGGCACCGACAAACGCCATCGCCGACATCCCATAATAGGCCCCCTCACCGTAACGCGCATACAGCGGGCCCGACGCAATGGTCGCGCTGCTCATGGCGATGCCGGTCGCGGCGACCAGATAGCCCTGCGCCGAGGCCATCACCTGGGCCGGCACGTGACGCAGCAATAAGCCGACGACGCCGACCTGGGTCAGGCCGAACGTCAGTCCGTGCGTGATCTGGATCAGCGCCAGCAGCGGCAGCGGCGGCTGTTGCGCCGTCAGCACCCAGCGCAGCGTGGCGCTGGCGGCGCCGAGCGCCACCAGTGTCACCGGCGACCAGGTAAACCGCGGCGAGATCGCAAACACCACGATCTCGGCGACCACGCCGAGCGACCACAGCAGCGACACGGTCACTCCGCCGAGCCCCGCCTGCTGCCAAGCGATCGACGCGAAGGAATAGAGCGTGGCGTGACTGCCCTGCACCAGGGCCGAGGTGAAGATGATGGCGAGGAAACCGGGATTGCGCAGCAGCATCACGGCGCGCGGCTGCGGCCCCGAAACCGGGACAGCCGCCAGCGGCTGCAGCCGCAGGCTGGTCAACGCGCCGATCAGCGCCATCGCCGCCATCACCCAGATCACCCGGGTGGCCGAGACCATGTCGACGAGCAGGCCGCATGCCAGTGCGCCGATCACAAAGGCCGCCGATCCCCACAGCCGCACCGGACCGTAATCGAATCCGTACTGGCGGACGCCTTTGAGGGCGTAGCCGTCGACCATCGGAATGATCGGGGTCCAGACGCAGGCGGTCAGGACAAACAACAGCAGGATCGGCAGCGGCTGCTGAAACTGGCCGACCATGAGAAAGCCGAATGAGGTGAGCGCGGCCAGCACCACGATGGCCTGCCGCAGGACGCGGCGCCGCTCCGCAAAGCCGGTGACGAACGGCAGCACCGTGAAGCGGGTCAGCGCCGGCATCGCGGTAATGATCCCGATCCACCAGACGTCGACACCAACGGCTTTGAGCCAGACCGGAAAGTACGGCAGGCTGATTCCGGTCAGTCCGAACACGGCGCCGTAGACGATCGCCAGGCGGAGCGCGAATCGCTTCGTAACGTCGGGCGAGGCAACGGGAATTTGTGAATCTCCAATCATCAATTCAATTGCGATTCGCTGGCTTTCATGGTGATCGTATGTAGCGCGGGTGGTTTTGCGTCGAAACAGCGCGATCAACGAACGACCAGTTATTTACAGCGCGTGGGTAACGCGCCGGACGGATCATGGCCAACGACGCCTTCGCACTCTCGCCGATCTCAGCCAGCGGAACGCTGCCGTCCGAATCGGATTACCAGGCCATCAGCGAAGCCTTCATGGAGACCTCGCGGGGGCGCTGGTTTCTGAAGGAATACGCCCGCCGCAACCGCAATGCCGACACCGCCATGGTGCTGGAAGCTGTGGCACGGGTCGAATCGATCGTCGCGGCACAAAAGCAGGAGGCGGCATCTCCGCCCGTGGCTCAGCTCGCCGACATCGCGGCAATCCGCAGCGCTGTTGACGAGGCCAGGGCCACCGCGTCGAAAGCCCTCACCGAGTTGCATGCCGACACCGCGCTGGCGCCGGCGCACAAGGGCCTGCGCGTCATCCTCGAGGTGGCCTGGCGGCTGCGCGAGATCGGCTACGATAACCGGATCTGCGATATCCTCGAGACCCAGGCGCGCGCGATCGGCGCCAGCCACGACGCGCTGGCCGGCCACGATGCACCCGCCACCGTGCTGGCATCGTTCGACCTGATCGCGCGGAAAATCAGCGAACTCGCCGACGAGACCGGCATTGCGCCCACCCCCGCATCCACGTCGGTTGCGGAAAACGTGGTCAGCCTCTGGCCGTCGTCGCCGAACGTCAGCGACACCACAGCAGCCGAGCCGGCCGAGGCCGCCGCCATCGCGGTCGAGCCACCGGCCAGCGCATCGATCAGCGACATGCCCGTGGCGCGCACGCAGGACATCGTTGAGCCGGTCGCCGCGGTCGAGGCGATGGCACAGCCGGTCGAAGCCATTGCAGAAACAGGGTTGGCCGAAACACTGGCGGCTGCCCCAGCGGACGCGACAACTGCCGCCATTTCTGAAGACGCGCCGGCCAGCGCTTCAATCGCAGACGCCTCGATTGCCGACAGCGACGAACCCGTCGCACCGACGGCGGCCATCGAACCTCAGGTGGCCCCGGTCGAAGCCGTTGCAGAAACGGGACTGGCAGAAACGGGACTGGCAGAAACAGGGCTGGCAGAAACAGGGCTGGCCGAAACGAGCGGCGCGGAAGCAGAACTGGCAGCACTGGAAGGCGCGACGGCCGCCACACCTCCGGCTGAACCACCGGCCGACGCATCCACCGCCGACACGCCTTTTGCAAGCATGGAAGAGGCCTTCGTGGCAGCGGCCGCAATTTCGCCTGCGGTGCAGCCGATCGATGCCGTCGCCGAAGACCTGACGCCTGAACTGGCGCTCGCCGCGATGGTCGAAATCGCAGGTCAAACACCGGTCGATGCGACGATCGCCAACGCGCCCCCGGCGAGCACAGAAGCCCCCATTGTCCCGGTCGCGGTCATCGAACCGCAGCCGGTTCAGCCGACTGAGGCCGTCGCAGACGCGCCAGTCCCTGAACCGCAGGCCACAGCCGAACCGCCGGTCTCGCTCGGCAGCGCCCTGATCGCGCTAGGCATGGTGTCGAACCCGGTTGTCCGGTCCGATCCCCTGGCGCCGATCCGCCGCATGAGCCAGGCAGAGCGGATCGCGTTCTTCAGCTAGCTCCATTGATGATGACATTCGCTCGACTTTGGAGCAACATTGCGGGATCGGCCCCGACGATTTGATCGTGCCTATAAGCTCCGGAGTTCTCGGGCTGGGACGAAGCGATTGCTGTGAAGTTATTCCTGTAAAGTTTTATTCGGACGATTCATTGAGAGCCGGCTCATGTCAGTCGATGTGCTGCTGTATGTGGCTTTGGGAGAAGAGTTTCGGTACGTCATGGACGTGCTGGGCGACGGCTTTGAGGATCATGAGGCTGCAGACCTGACGCTGACATACTTTGTCGGCAAAATTCCCTCGCCAGTCCAGCAGCGTGATCTGTCCATCGTCGTGGTGCCCGCGGGCAAGATGGGCAACACGAGATCCGCAACATTCACCTCCGCGCTGATCACCGAGTTCGATCCACGCAACGTCGTTGTGCTCGGAATAGCCGGCTCGCTGAGCGACGATCTCAACCCCGGCGACATTTTCATCCCGGACAGTGTGAACGAATACCTTGCGAACGCGGCATCGACCGGCGACGGCAAGGAATGGACGCTCGACACATCGGGCAATCGATTCACCACCTCACCTCGCCTGTTGAACAGGTTTGGGGTGTTCTGGAGGACCGGGAAAACATATTTTGACCAATGGCAGCAGGACATGGCCGCGCATTCCGATGCGCTGATCACACCGAAGATCCGCGCGGCACTCGCCGCCGAAAACCTGTCGCTGCCGGACAATCGACTGCTTGCCGGCGACGACAGGAATCTGGCGAGCGGACCGGCCGTCGGCAAAGGCACCGCCTTCGGGCAGTGGGTGCGCAAACGAATAGATCGCAAAATCGCAGCCATGGAGATGGAGTCGGCCGGTGTCCATGATGCGACATTGATCCGCGCAAGGCCCCCGAGGGCGATCGCCATCCGCGCCATCTCCGATTTCGCCGATGAGCGAAAGGAGAAGATCGAGAAGATCGCCGGCAACCGCGTCCGCATTCTCGCGACCAAAAACGCGGTGTCCCTGTTTGTCGCTGCCGTCCGCGCCGGGCTGTTCAGGGAGGAACAGGAGACTGCCGTACCCGTTCCGCCGCAGGTCGAGACTGCCCCCACCAAGCTGTTTGCGATCAAGCTGGTTCAAATCCGGGACCAGCTTGGAAAGCTGATCGGCGAAAGCCTGGAGCACGGACAACTTGAGGCCGAAACACTTGCCCAGCAGATTCTGAATGCTCGCAATGTGGGGACCAAGCCCAGTTTTTCGGTCCAATACGCGGAGGCAGGCGCCATCCTCGCCGAAAAAGAGCGTCTAGAGAAGGCCGGCAACCCTGACCTGCTCCAGCAGCGCGACATCGCCGACTTCGAGCACAGATTGAGGACACTGGACTATAAATCGAGCATGGTCCTGCGGCGCCTGGAGATCCTCTTCCACCCCAAGCTGACCAGGCAAATCCAGGATTCCGGGCCCCAATATGCCCAAAGAATCCTCGGCCTATTGGAGCTGATGTGGACGCGCTCGGCATCGACGGACCCGAGTCGCGACGTGGCCGTTTGGCACAGCGGGACTCAGCGGAGAATGGCGGGTCCCATCGGCAATGCGATAGCGACGAACGAAGGTTTCGAACGTTATCTGGCCCGCGGAGGCGGCTCCGGCGATTTCCTCGTCAACGTGTATCCGGAGCTGAGGGACCGACGTTGTTTTCCCCTCATGATTGATCTCATTTCCCAGACCAACTTTGTCCCGCCGACTGACAGTGAGTTCGGCCATTACGGGCCCCTGCCCGACGACGATGCTCTGTTTGACCTGGATAACTGGCGCATAACACTCGAATGACGCTTCGAGTCTTTGCAGGGCACCGGCATCAGCCGCCGGGCGCGCCGCGTGTGTTGACGTAGAGCGCGTAGAGCGACTGGCTCGCCGCCATGAACAGGCGGTTGCGCGCGACGCCGCCGAAGCACAGATTGGCGCAGCGCTCGGGCAACGCGATCCGGCCGATCGGGGTGGTATCCGGCGCAAAGATCATGACGCCGTCGAGACCGTCTCCGGTGCCCCAGCCGGCCCACAGATTGCCGTCGACATCGCAGCGAAAACCGTCGGGCGATCCCTTAGGCCCTGCGTCGATGAACACGCGATCGTTGCTCAGCGAAATGCCGTCGGATCCGACATCGAAGGCGCGGATACGCTTAGGCAGGGCGCCGGACTCGACCACATAGAGGCGCCTCTCGTCGGGGGAGAAGCAGATGCCGTTGGGGCGAACTATGCTGTCGGCGACGACGCTGACCCGACCGGTGGCCGGATCGAGGCGATAGACGTTGGTCGGCAGTTCGGGTTCGGCCTTGTAGCCCTCGTAGTCTCCGAGAATCCCGAACGGCGGATCGGTGAACCAGATGCTGTCGTCGCTCTTCACCACCACATCGTTCGGCGAGTTCAATCGCTTGCCGTCGAAACGATCGATCAGGACCGTGATCGTGCCGTCGTATTCGGTCCGCGTCACCCGCCGCCCGCCGTGCTCGCAAGTGATCAGCCGGCCCTGGCGATCCCTTGTATTGCCGTTGGCGAAGTTGGACGGCTTGCGAAACACGCTGGTGACGCCGGTTTCCTCGTCCCAGCGCAGCATGCGGTTGTTGGGAATATCGCTCCACAGCAGGTAACGTCCGTCGCCGAACCAGACCGGCCCCTCCGCCCAGCGCAGCCCCGTCGTCAGCCGCTCGACCGCGGAGAGGACGATATGATACTTCGCAAACCGCGGATCGAGAATTTCAATCGCGGGATCGGGATAACGAGGGCTGGGTTGCCACATGACGTCAGCTCCTGAAGTTCAAGAAGACATGTCCCGCAGCCGCCCGACGGCGCGGGACTGATCAGATCAGAAGCTGCGTCCTGATCGCATCGCGGCGCTCGGCATCGACAGCGAGTTCGTCGCGAAGATAACCGTCGAGACTGCCGTGCCGCTCGACAATCCCGGCGAATGCGGCGTCTAGATAATTCGGCTCAACCATCATCAGCGCACGAATGGCGTCGTCGCTCAGCGTCGTCCCGTACTGGCTGCGGATGACGCTGGCACCGGCCTCGATCCTGGCCTCGACATGCCCCGCCACGTTGGTCAGCAGATAGTCGGCCATCATGTCGTCGCGATGCACGCCGAGCAGCGAATGCAGCAGCGCCACCGCAAGTCCGGTGCGATCCTTGCCGGCGGCGCAATGCACCAGCGCCGGCCCGTCGTCGGACGCCAGCGCCGCAAAATAGTCGCGCATCACCTGCACCAGAAACGGCCGGAACGGCATCGCGGCATAGCCCCGGCACATTGCCCCCCGAATGCCCTCAGAGCCGTCGACCTCGCGCGCCGCCTGCAGATGCGGCGCGAGCCCGGCGGTCTCCTCATCGGTGAAGATTACTCGAGCCCCAAAACCCTCGGGACGCGGGCACGGCGCGGCTTCACGCTCGCGGGCGCCGCGCAGATCCACCACGGTCGAAAGACCGAGCGCGCCGACCTTCAGCAGATCGTCAGGGCTTGCCCCTTGATGCTGCGCGGACCGGTACAGACGGCCTTTCGCCACCCGCCCACCGCCGGCGGTTGGGTAATCGCCATAATCGCGAAAATTATGAATCCCGGCGAACGGCAGGACCCGCTCGTTCGCACCAGGCCCGTCCTGCATGCCCATGCCCCGCGCTAACCAATCAGCCGCGAAAACATGTCGGCATCGACATTGCCGCCGGACAGCACGATCACCACCGTCTTGCCGCGGGCATCGATCCGTCCCGCAAGCAGCGCCGCCAGCGCCACCGCGCCGCCCGGCTCGACCACAAGCTTGAGCTCGCGAAACACGAACGCAACCGCCATCCCGACCTCAGCGTCCGACGCGGTGACGCCGCGCGTCACCAGCCGCTGATTGATGGCGAAGGTGATTTCGCCGGGAATCGTCGCCATCAGCGCGTCGCAGATGGTGCTGCCCTCGGCACGGTGCAGCTCGCGTTCACCACTGGCGAACGAGCGGGCATGATCGTCGAAACCCTGCGGTTCGGCGGTGATGATGGTGGCGTCGGGAAACCGCGCCTTGGTCGCAACTGCAATGCCGGCGATCAGGCCGCCGCCGGACGCCGGCGCCACCACGATGTCGGGCGTGCTGCCGCGCGCGGCCAGATCCTCGCAGAATTCGCGCGCGGTGGTGCCCTGCCCGGCGATGACCTTGGGATCGTCGTAGGGCGGCACAATGGTTGCGCCTTGCCTGGCGGCAAGCTCGCGGGCGATCGCCTCGCGATCCTCGCGCAGGCGGTCATAAAGCACGACGTCGGCGCCGTAGCCCTTGGTGCGTTCGCGTTTCGACACCGGCGCATCGGACGGCATCACGATGGTTGCGCGCATCTTGAGCAGCTGCGCCGCGGCGGCGACGCCCTGAGCATGATTGCCGGAGGAAAACGCCACCACGCCGGCCCCGCGCGACGCCACGGGGATCGAGGACAGCTTGTTGAAGGCGCCGCGGAACTTGAACGAGCCCGTCCGCTGCAGCACCTCGGCCTTCAGCAGGATTTTCCCACCGGTCAGCTCATCGAGCGCGGGAGATGAAACCAGCGGCGTTCGCACTGCGAACGGCGCCAGCACATGGGCGGCCGCATCGATGTCGGCGGGCGTCACGGGAAGGGACTCAGTCATAGCGGGATTTTATCGCGCATGGCGAGCGCTTGGTAGCCCAGACTTTGCAACCCAGACCTGGAAGCCCAGACGTGCCAAAATGGACTTGCCAAAAGGCTCAGGCCGCGAGATGCGGCCCCGGCGAAACCAGAGCCGCCTCACCCTCATGTTCGGCGCGCACCCGCACCACATTGTCGATGAAGGCGCGGGCGCAGGCTTCCCAGGTCAGCTTCAGCGCGAACTCCCGGCACGCGCTCCGCGACAGCGACACTGCCGCGAGACAAGCCTGCTGCAGATCCTCGTCCAGCGCGCCCACCGGGGCATGGCCGATCACGTCGCGCGGCCCCGACACCGGAAAGGCCGCGACCGGCACGCCGCTGGCCAGCGCTTCCAGCAGCACCAGCCCGAACGTATCGGTCCGGCTTGGAAACACGAACACATCGGCGGCCGCGTAGGCCTCCGCCAGTGCTTCGCCATGGCGGGCGCCCAGAAAGACCGCTTCCGGATATTGCTTCTGCAGCGCGGCTTTGGCCGGGCCGTCGCCGACGACGACCTTGGTGCCGGGCAGATCGAGCGCCAGGAAGGCCTCGAGATTCTTTTCCACCGCAACGCGGCCGACCGACAGGAACACCGGCCGCGGCAGACCGAGATCGGCCTCGCGCGGATGAAACAGCTCGGCATCGACACCGCGCGGCCACAGCGCCACATTGCGGAAACCGCGAGAACGCAATTCACCGGCAAGCGCCGGCGTCGCCGCCATCACCGCGCCGCTGCGCGCATGGAAACGCCGCAGCGCCACCCACACCCAGGATTCCGGGATCGGAAACCGCGCCGAGACGTATTCCGGAAAGCGGGTGTGAAAGCTGGTGGTGAAGGGAATGCCGTGCTTGCGGCAGTAACGCCGGACCAGGAACCCGATCGGCCCTTCGGTGGCGACATGGATATTGTCGGGCCTGGCTTCGGCGATCAGGCGGGCGATCTGCATCGGATTGGGCAGCGCGACCCGCAGGTCCGGATAGCTCGGCAGCGCAAAGGTCCGAAACGATTGCGGCGTCAGGAAACTGACGTCGGCGCCGAGCTTGCGCGCCGCATCCGCCATCATGGTCAGCGTGCGCACCACGCCGTTGACTTGCGGGTGCCAGGCGTCGGTTGCGATCAGGATACGCATCAAGCTGCTTGCGCCGAAACGGGCCGCGTCGCCGGTTCGGTCTGAGTGAGCGGACCGGTCCATTTCAGGATTTCGAAGCGACCATCGTCGTGTTCAACGATCGCGGTGCAGCTCTCGACCCAGTCGCCGCAGTTCATATAGCGGATGCCGTGTTCGTCACGGATGGTGGCGTAGTGGATATGGCCGCAGATCACGCCGTCGGCGCCGTGCCGCCGCGCCTCGCCGGCGAGCGTCTGCTCGAAAGCGCCGATATAATTGACGGCGTTCTTGACCTTGAGTTTGGCCCACTGCGACAGCGACCAGTACGGAAAGCCGAACAGCTTGCGGCCGGCATTGACCAGGCGATTCATCTGGATCGCGAAGTCATAGGCCTTGTCGCCGAGATGGGCGAGCCAGCGCGCGTTCTGAACCACCAGGTCGAAGATATCGCCGTGGATCACCAGATAGCGCTTGCCGTCGGCGCCTTCATGGATGGTCTGCTCGACCACCTCGATGTCACCGGCGTGGGTGCCGTAATAAGAGCGCAGGAACTCGTCGTGGTTGCCCGGCACGTAGATGACGCGGGCGCCCTTGCGGGCCTTGCGCAGCATCTTCTGCACGAAATCGTTATGGGATTGCGGCCAGTACCAGTTCGACTTCAGCGCCCAGCCATCGATGATGTCGCCGACCAGATAGATGGTGTCGGCATCGTGGTAGCGGAGAAAGTCCAGCAGCCTTTCGGCCTGCGATCCCCGCGCGCCGAGATGCACGTCGGAGATGAACAATGTGCGAAAGTGTCTCTCTTGCTGACCTTCGCTCATAACGTCGCTTCCCATGCGCGAGCGGCTACCAGATTCCGATGACATAACGATGACGGGCGCCCCAAAACCCGTCACGCGTTTCAGGCAGCCGCCTGCACCGCCATCCGTTCGAAACAGACCAGTGTATAGATACCGAATGGCGCCACCTTGCGGCGCTCGACCAGGATCGCGTCCTTGTTCGCGCTGGCCCAGGCCTGCAGCCGGGCAAACGGAAACTCCGGCCGCAAACCGAGCGAGCGGGTTTTCTGCGCAGCCCAGCGCTCGACGGCGGCGGCGACCCCGCGCTCGGAATACAGGTGATTGACGAGAATGATGCGCCCACCCGGCTTCACCACGCGATGGCACTCCGACAGCACCTGCTCGGGGTTGGCGACGAGGGTGATGACGAACTGGGCGACCACGCAATCGAACGTCGCATCAGCGAAGCTCATCTGGTGGGCATCCATCAGATGCACTGCCTTGACCTGCGGATAACGCCCGCTCGCCATCTTGGCGCGGGCTTTTTCCAGCATCGGCGCGCAGAGATCGATGCCGGTGATCTCGGTGGTCGCGTCGTAGTCGTCGAACGACAGTCCGGTGCCGACACCGACTTCCAGGATCTTGCCGCCGACGGTGCGCGCAGCCTTCGCGGCGGCGCGACGTCCCTTCACCATCACCGGGCCGCACACCGCATCATAGATCGGAGCCCAGCGCGCATAGGCGGTTTCCACGATGGATTTATCGAGGTCGGTCGATGTCATGCCGTGTCCGCTGCCAACTGAAGGAATCGCGAAATCATCGTTTGCGATTTCGGGATAGCAACGGACTGCGACAGTCACACGACAGTCAGCGTTCTGACATTTTTGGAGACAACAGGTCTAGTGCTGCTGCTCGAACCAAGAGGAACGACGAGCTAGCGCTTGGTCTCGAACGCATGGAAATGATGCACCGGCCCGTGGCCATGGCCGATCTGGAGCCGGTCGGCGGCTGCGATCGCGGCGCTGATATAGTCCTTGGCACGCCGGACTGAGGTCGCAAGATCATAGCCCTGGGCGAGCCCGGCTGCGACCGCCGAGGAGAGAGAGCAGCCGGTGCCGTGGGTGTTCTGGGTCGCGATGCGTGGCGCGGCCAGGCGGATGGTGGTCTGCCGGTCGATCAGGTAGTCGGTGCTTTCCGCACCGGTGCCATGCCCGCCCTTGATCAGAACCGCCGGACAGCCGAGCGCCAGCAGGCGATGTCCCTGCCGCTCGATCTCGTCGTCACTCGTGGCGATATCAGTGTCGAGCAGCGCCGCCGCTTCCGGCAGATTGGGGGTGATCAGGCCGGCGCGCGGAATCAGCCGGCTGCGCAATGCATCGACCGCTTCAGTGGGAAGCAACCGGTCGCCCGATGTGGCAATCATCACCGGATCCAGCACCACGTGCTTTGCCGACCAGCGCGCGAGCCCCGCGACGATCGCTTCGATCACGTCGCGTTGCGCCACCATGCCGATCTTGACCGCTTTGACATCGAGATCGCTGAACACCGCATCGAGCTGCGCCGTGACGAAATCCGCCGGCACCGCATGAATGGCGGTGACGCCGCGGGTGTTCTGCGCGGTCAGCGCGGTGATCACGGAGGCGCCGTAGACCCCGCAGGCGGCGAAGCTCTTCAGGTCGGCCTGGATGCCCGCCCCGCCGCTGGAATCGGAGCCTGCGATGGTCAGCGCAATGGGGGTCGTCATCGGTCGATTCTCACCACAAAATCCGTCATTTCCGGGCCGGGGCCCCGGCCGGAAAGCCGGCTTGCCATGGCGGGCGGTTTTGGCTCTATTGCCCCCAAATCAGGGCTAGCGCCGGAGAATACAGATATGGTCCCGTTTTTCGTTCAGATCAAATGCAAGCTTGGCCAGTCCTATGTGGTGGCCAACGCCCTGGCCGAGGCCGAAATCGCATCCGAGATCTATTCCACCGCCGGGGACTATGACCTGCTGGTCAAATTCTACGTCGAAAAGGACATCGATATCGGCCACTTCATCAACGAGAAGGTGCAGGTGCTGCCGGGTATCCAGGACACCTACACCATCATCACCTTCAAGGCGTTTTGAGCAGGACCGGCGAGAGCCCGGCCGTCGGCGGTCAGTGGCCTCGAGATGCGCTGCTAGGAGGCCTTGGCGTATGTCGAGGCCGCCGTATCCTCGTCGTCCCCGTCGTCGGAGGCCGCCACCAAGGGCGCGACCGGCAATTCGCGCGATCGCTTCAGGCCGAGCTGGCGCTCGCGCAGGATCACGAACAGTCCGGCACCGGCCACGATCACGGCGCCTGCGATCACGAACGGCGTCGGCACCTCCGAAAAGAAGAGGTAGCCGAACAAGAAGGCCCACATCATCGCGGTATAGTCGAACGGGGCGAGAAACGACGCCGGCGCGTAACGATAGCTGTCGGTGAAAAGGATCTGGCCGAGACCGCCGGCCATGCCGACCCCCACCAGCGCCACGATTTCGATCCAGCTCACTGGCCAGCGCCAGCCGAACGCGACCGTCAGCAGCGACACCAGCATCACCAGCAGCGTCATGAACACCACGATCGAAGCGGTGCTCTCGGTCGCGGTCAGCCGCCGGATCTGGATGGTCGCGCCGCCCGAGCTGAGCGCGTTGGTGAGCGCGAAGGCAAGCCCGAGTAGCACCGATGATGTCAGTTCGACATGATTGCCGAGATACGGCAGCAGCATCAGGATCACGCCGCCGAAACCAATGATCACCGCGCTCCAGCGGTAAACCCGCACATGCTCTTTCAGGAACAGCGCCGCGAAGATCACCGTGATCAGCGGTGCAATGAAGGCGATGGCGGTGTAGTCGGCGAGCGGCAGCCGCGCCAGCGCGCCGAATGTGCAGAACGTTCCGACAATGCTGAAGGCGCCGCGCAGCACATGATCCTTCGGCCGGCTGGTGTGCAGCGCGCCGCGAAGCTCGCCACGCCAGCCGAACACCAGGAGAATCGGAATCAGCGCGAACAGCGCCCGGCAGAACGCCACCTCGCCGACCGGGAACGCCCCGCCCAGGTAGCGCACCTGGGCGCCCATCAGGGCAAACATCAGCGTTGAGGCGATCTTGAGCGAGACGGCTTTGACGATATGCATCAGGAAATAAAGGGACCAGGCGGAGGCGCGAGCGATTCAGACCAGACCACGGCACGGAGGCCACGGAAAGCGATCATTCGGCATGGTGGCATGCGCGGAGCGGCCATCACCCCGATCAGATCAATTCAGAAATCGTCGGCGGCGGTACGGCGACTGGCGATATCGGTTCGCCGCTTCAGGAATTCGAGCTTCTGCTTGATGTCGCGCAGCGCCGCGGCATCGAAATCGGCGAAGATGAAACTGTGCAGATCGCCCCACTGCCCGAAATACCTCGCGATCTCCTTGCGGGCGCGGTCCGACAGCGACATCAGCACGACCCGGGCATCGGCCGTGGACGACACGCGCGTCAGGAGGCCGCGCTGCTCGAGCAGCTTGGTCTGGGTGGTGACGAATGTCGACACCGCGTGGATTTTCGCGGAGACCTCGCCGACCGGCACGCCACCGCCTTTGTCCATGTCGTTGATCGCCAGCATGATCGCCCACTGCGGACCCGTGACACCGAACTTCTTGGCCCAGTGCCGGCGCATGTCCTCGAGATTGCTGGTGATCGAGATCAGATCCCAGAAAATCTCGCGGTAGGTCGTGTAGTCCTTGCTCGGCGCAGGCACGCTGCGGTCCCTGGAAGACTTCGGCGAAGCAGAGGGTTTCGGCGCGGCAGAAACCTTCGACGAAGCCGGCCCGGCGCTCTTGTCCCCCGAGAAAAAAACGGCCTCGGCCCGCTGCGCATTTCTGCGAATCGACATTCCAACACCTCCACCACAAGCCATCCAGGTGGGTGTCGATTGATTCAACATCCCGCATTGTTGCGTGAGGCCCGTCATGCCCGCCGACTCGGTGCCGGCGCTGCCCGCCCGACGAGGGGCGGGAATAGTCCGCAGGACGGGAATGCCCTCCCCACCTTGCGAAAACGTAACGAATCTCACGGGTTCGTGAACGAAATGTAATTTAGAAATATAACCAACACAAGCCACAACAACGGGCACAAAGCGCTGAAATTCCAGCCGTTTTTAAAGTTGGGCTAATTTGCCGCGGACAGTCAAAACGAGGCGAAGCATCTGTGGCCCGCCCGCAACACGTTCCGCCATAAAATTATATAACTAAGTTTCCTATTTGAGTTATCTGTTTTCATTACGTATCAATTTCGTGCGGCGGAGGGGGGCACCCTCAAAGTCGTCCCGTCTGGTGGTTTCGCTGAAGTTGCGTCGCGTGTTTGCGGGGCACTGAGCCGGGTTCGCGGGCACGGATTGTTAGCGGCGCGACCGCGCCAGACATACCGGACCCACAAGACAAAAACTTGGAGGTCTAGAATGAATATTACGAAGAGCCTCATGCTGGGCACCGCGGCGGGTTTCGTCGCGCTGTCCGGCGCACAGGCAGCCGATCTTCCCGTCAAGGCCAAAGCGGTCGAGTACGTCAAGATCTGCTCGCTCTACGGCGCCGGCTTCTATTATATCCCCGGCACCGACACCTGCCTCCGCATCGGCGGTGCGTTGCGCCTGGACACTGCGTTCAACGGCACCACCTACGACGTGCCGTTCTGGCAGGGCGGCGCCAACGGCGCGGGTTCATACAACCGGAACTACTTCTCGACGCGTGAGCGCCTGAACCTGTTCCTGGATACCCGCACGTCGACCGAATACGGCGTGTTGCGCACCTACGCCAACCTGCAGTTCGACTTCGCTCAGGGCCGCGAAAACATCGCGGGCGGCTTCGTCGAGAACGACTTCCTGTTCATCCAGTTCGCCGGCTTCACCTTCGGTAAGGCCGTCTCGCAGTTCGATCCGCAGTGGGCGCTGGCCAAGCCGTACATCTCGTCCGGTTTCCTCGCCGGCTCCAACGATGCCACCGGCATCCCGCAGATCGCCTACACCGCCTCGTTCGGCAACGGTGTGTCGGCGACGATTTCGCTCGAAGACGCTCAGCCCTACCGCACTGCCGGCGTGATCAACGCGTCGCAGCCGTTCGCCGTTCCGTTCCTGGCCGCTGGCATCACCCCGGGCTACGGCACCTCGGCGAACACCTTCCTGGGCAACGCTTCGGGCGGCGATCACGTTCCTGACATCGTCGGCAACATCCGCCTCGACCAGGCCTGGGGCTCTCTGCACTTCGGTGCGGCGGCGCACGAAGTCCACGGCACTTACTACACCCCCGCCTCCAGCGACTCGGGGCACCCGGAATCGACCTGGGGCTACGCAGTCACCGGCGCTTTCGAGCTGAAGAACCTGCCGACCGGCGTGGGCGACAGCTTGAAGGTTGAAGCCACCTTCGCCAACGGCGCTGCCAAGTACGTCTGGGGCGGCACCTGGGATAGCGCGGGTGCGGGTCGTTTCGCGATCGCCAATGGCGGCACCATCGGGTTTGGCTACATTCTCGACGGCGTCTACAGCGGCACCAGCGCGGCCAACGGCACCAGCATCAGCAAGAGCAATGCGTGGGACGTGAGCGCCTACTATGAGCACTACTGGACCCCGGCATGGCGAACCTCGGTGTTCGGTTCGTACAGCACGATCTCGTACGGCTCGGGTGACCTTGCGCTGACGACGGCGATCCTGGGCGGTGTTGCGCCTCCTCCGGGCTTCGGCACCTCGAAGCTGGCGGTTGCCCAGATCGGCACCCGGACGGCCTGGACCCCGGTTCAGAACCTGACGCTGTCGGCTGAGTTCATCTACACCCACCTCGACCAGAACTACAGCGGCACGTTCGTCTCCTCGAACGTTCCGGGTTATGGCGCCAACTACCCGTTCACCATCAAGGATCAGAACGCCTACAACGGCGCGGTTCAGATCCTGCGCAGCTTCTGATCGTCAACAACACGAAAGGAGATCTTCTTAGTAAACCTCCAGGAACCTCCGGCGATGCCCCGCCGGAGGTTTTTCCTTGTTCATATGCCGCAAGCCGTATCGCTTCTCCTCGCGCCGGCGGCGCAACGTCTATTTTGCCTCAGCGCTCTTCGGCCTCGGTGGCCCCTCCACCGCCGGCAATGACTTCAGATACACCGACATCGCCGTGCGATCCGCTTCGCTCAGCTGCGACGTATTGCGGATCACCCGCGTCATGGTGCTGCCCACCGAATCGCCGTCGGGCGTATCGCCGGTCTCGAGGAAATAGGCGATCGCCTTCTCGCTCCACTCCGACAGACCCTTCTGCGTGATGTTCGGCACCCAGCCCTTGCCTTCCGGATTGGGACCGCCGGCGAAGCGCTGCGCCGTGATGATGCCGCCGAGCGCATTGCGCGGGCTGTGGCACTCCGCGCAGTGGCCGAAAGAGTTCACCAGATAGGCGCCGCGATTCCACTGCTCGGATTTCGCCGGATCGGGCACGAACGGCTTGCCGTCGAGGAACAGAAACTTCCAGCCGCCGAGATTGCGCCGGATGTTGAACGGAAACGGCACGTCGTGATCCCTGATCCTGCCACTGAGCGCCGGCAAGGTCTTGAGATAGGCGAACAGGTCGCGCACGTCATCCACCCGGGCGTGCTGGTAGGAGCCGTAGGGAAACGCCGGAAAATAGTGCGTGCCCTGCGGCGACGTGCCCTTCAGCACCGCGGTGACGAAATCCGCCTCGCTCCAGCGCCCGATGCCATCGTTGGGATCAGGCGAGATGTTCGGCGCATAGAACGTCCCGAATGGCGAGGGAATCGGAAGCCCACCACCGAGCCGCAGGCGATCCGGCTGATTGGGGACGGCATGGCAGGAGGAACAGCCGCCGGCATTGAATGCCGTCTCGCCATTGCCGAGATCGGGCTTATGGGCCGGCAACGCGCTGGCCGGAATGACGGCGGGGATGGTGATGAACCAGAACACGCCGAGCCCTGCGGCAACAACGACCAAGGCGAGGAGAACGAATTTGCGAAACATGCGTCAGTCCGTGGAATAAGTCAGAAATCGATGGGGACGCTGCCCCGACGTGGGCCGGACAGCTGCGCATCTCTGTTAGACTGAGCGATCAGACCATGTATTCCAGCAATCCAAAAATTGTTTTCGCGACAGCCGCCGCCGCGACATAACGCCATTGGCCCGGCGGACCATTCAAATGACAGAGGGCGGAACCGTAACACGGTCCCGCCCTCTTGACGCCGGCAACGCGGCGCCGGTTATTTCTTCAGGCGATAAAGCTCGTGGCAACCGCCGCAGTTCTTGCCGACACCCGCAAATGCCACCTTGAAGGTTTCGAGATCGGTGACACTCGCTTGCGCCGCCTTGGCGTCTTCACCAAGTTTCACGAAACGTGCGTCAAAATCCGCTTTTTTCTCCCAGATCGCCGGCAATGCCGCGGTCTCGCCGCCCGTCTTCGAATTGTCCGGGAAAAGCGCGGGGGCTTCCGCCGCCTGCTTCTGCACGGCGACGAAGATCGCCTTGGCCTTGGCAAGGTCGAACGGTGCTTCACCCCGCACCATGGCCGCGCCGCCGCCCGCCTGCTTGCCGGTGTCCTTCATCAGGGCCTTGCGGGCCGCGATCGGATCCTGGGTCTGGGCCGCAACCACCGAGATTCCCAGAACCAGGGCTCCGGCGACAACCAATGCACGCATCATCTGTCATTCCCCCTCGCGGGCGCACCCGCATTGAAATAAGGCTTCGAGAAATCAAGCCGGCGATCGTCCAATCCAATTGAACACCGCCGGCCGCAAGTTATTCCGCACATGCCATCTCGATCATGACGGCTTGTGATGGCGCTGGATGGTGACCCACACCCGTTCCGGCGTCGCCGGCATATCGATGTGGTCGATCTGATACTCCCGCCACAGGCCTTCGACGATGGCATTCATCACCGCCGGGCAGGAGCCGATCGCGCCCGCCTCGCCCGCGCCCTTCACGCCGAGCGGATTGGTGGTGCAGGGCACGTTGTGGGTTTCGAACTGGATCGCGGGACCATCGGCGGCGCGCGGCAGCGCATAGTCCATGAACGTGCCGGTGACGAGCTGGCCGTCCTTGGCGTCGTAGACCGTCTGCTCCATCAGCGCCTGGCCGATGCCCTGCATGGTGCCGCCATGCACCTGGCCCGCCAGCATCAGCGGATTGAGCGTCACACCGAAATCGTCGACGATCACATAGTTGACGATCCGGATGACGCCGGTGGCCGGGTCGATCTCGACCTCCACCACATGCGTGCCGTTCGGGAAGGTGCCGTCGGCGCTCGAGAACTTCTCGCTGGCGGTCAGCTTCTTGGGATCGGCGCCCTTGGCAAGGTCCGCGAACGACACAGTGCGGTCGGTGCCGGCGATGCGGATGGTGCCGTCGATGATCTCGAGATCGCCAGCGCCGGTTTCCAGCACTTCGGACGCCAGCTCCTTCAGGCTGGTGCCGAGCTTGCGGGTGGCTCGCTCAACGCTGACGCCGCCCGACGGAATCGAGCTGGAGCCGCCGGTGCCGAGCCCCGTCGCGACCAGGTCGGTGTCGCCTTGAATCATGTGCACGCGCTCCGGCGACAGGCCGAACTGCTCAGCGACCAGCTGCGCATAGGCGGTCGCATGCCCCTGCCCGCTCGACTGGGTGCCGATCAAGACTGTCACGTCGCCGTTGGGATCGAGCCGCACTTCCGCGGTCTCCTCGCCCATGGTGCCGCAGACTTCGACATAAGTGCCGAGCCCGATGCCGCGCACCAGCCCCTGCTTTTTCGCCGCCTTGGCGCGCTTGGGAAACTCCTTCCAGTCGGCCACCTCCATCGCACGCTTCATGTGCGCGACGAAATCACCGGAGTCATAAACCTTGCCGGTCGCGGTTGTGTAGGGCATCGCGCGCGGCGGAATGAAATTCTTGCGGCGGATGGCATCGGGCGTCATGCCGAGCTTGCGCGCAGCCGCATCGACCAGCCGCTCCACCACATAAGCCGCCTCGGGACGGCCGGCGCCGCGATAGGCATCGACCGGCACGGTGTTGGTGAACACGGTGCGGACGCGGCAGTAGAACGCCTGGATGTCGTAAAGACCGGGCAGCATGCCGGCACCGCCATGCGGGATGTAAGGCCCGAAGGTCGACAGATACGCGCCCATGTCGGAGACGAGATCGACATCCATGCCGAGGAACTTGCCGTCCTCCGCAAGCGCCATTTTCGCGGTGGTGATGTTGTCGCGGCCCTGGGCGTCGCCGACAAAATGATCGGCACGCTCGGCCACCCACTTCACCGTCTTGCGCAGCTTGCGCGCGGCGAGCGCGGCCAGTGCATATTCGCGGTAGGGAAACAGCTTGGTGCCGAAGCCGCCGCCGACATCCGGGCAGATCACCCGCATCTTCTCGACCGGGATGTTGAGAATGTTCTGGCAGAGGATATCGCGCAGACGATGGCTGCCCTGGCTGCCGATGGTCAGCGTCAGATGATCGGCTTTCGCGTCGTACTCACAGATGACACCGCGGGTTTCCATGTAGTTGGTGACGATGCGCGGATTGACGATCGCGATCTCCGCCACCGCATGCGCCTTCGCGAACGCCGCCTCGACGGCTTTCCTGTCGCCGATCGATGTGTCGAACAGCACGTTGCCGGGCTTGTCGGGCCAGATCTGCGGCGCGTCCTTCTTCAGCGCCTGGATGGCGCCGATGGCTGAAGGCAGTGCCTGCCATTCGACGCTGACAGCCTCGAGCGCATCGCGTGCCTGATCCAGGGTCTCGGCCACCACAAAGGCGATGGCGTCGCCGACATGACGCACGTGGTCCTTGGCCAGGATCGGATATGACGGTGCGGTGAACGGCTCGTCCGGCAGGTTGAACAGGCAGGGAAGATCGCCGAGAGCGGCGGTGTCGTCTGCCGTCAGGATGGCGGCGACGCCCGGCAGGTTGCGCGCCTTCGACGCGTCGAGCTTGAATTTGGCATGGGCGTGCGGCGAACGCAGCACCAGGGCATGCAGCAGGCTGGAGGGGGCGTGATCGGCGGTGTAGCGGCCCTTGCCGCGAATGAGAGCGTCGTCTTCCTTGCGGCGGACGCTATGACCGACGCCGAACTTGATGGGAGCCATTGGATCTCCGGGGGCACTTCAGAACTAGAACCATTCTATATTGCAGCGGATCGCGCCCCAGCGCAAACCCCCTCAGCGCACCAAAGAAGTGACCCAGCGGCGGCCGAATAGCAGCCATACCGCGGCGCCATAAACCCCTGTTCCGACAACCATCAAGAGCCCCAGCGTCAATTCATCGCGGAACGTCGCAATGCCCGCCAATAACAGCGGCGCGAATCGGCCGGTCAGCCAGAACACGGCCGCCAGCAGCACGCCGGCCGTGGCGAACTTCAGCAGCGACAGCCGGAACGCCCGATCGAACTCCAGATACTTGGCCCGGACCGCGAACCCGATCACCAGCAGCAAATTGACCCAGGCGCCGATCGCTGTGGCCAGCGCCAGCCCGACCTGTGCCAGCCCGCCGACCAGCGCGATCTTGAGCAGAACATTGACCGCAAGGCCGATCAGCGACGCTTTAACGGGCGTCGCCGTGTCCTTGCGCGCGTAGAAGGTGGATACTGCACTGCGGATCAACACGAATGGAATCAACCCGACGGCGTAGGCGGCAAGCGTGGCGCCGGCCGCCGCCGCGTCCGCCTTGGTAAAAGCGCCGCGAGCGAACATCGCCCGCATGATGATGTCGGGCACCGTCAGGAATGCCGCAATGAACGGCACCGAAAACAGCAGCGTCAACTCGAACGCGCGGCGCTGCGAGGCCATGGCGCCGGCGTGATCGCTTGAGGTCAGGCGCCGCGACATTTCCGGCAGCAGCACGGTGCCGATCGCGATCCCGATCACACCGATCGGAAGCTGGTAGAGCCGCTCGGCGTAGTAGAGCGCCGCCAAGGCGCCCGCCGGAAGGAACGTTGCGATGACCGTATCGGCAAACACAGCGACTTGTGTTCCCATCGAGCCGAGTGTGGCGGGCCCGATGGTGCGAAAGAATCCACGGACATCGTCGTCGAGCTTCAGGGGCGCAAATTTCGGCAAGCCGCCGTGACGCGCGGTATCCGCCGCAAGCAGAAAATACTGCAGGAAACCGGAGATCAGCACGCCCCAGGCCGCGGCATGGCCGGCGCTGGGAAAGAAAGCCGCCAGTGCCAGTGTCGCCATCATGGCAAGGTTGAGGAAAATCGGCGCGGCGGCTGCGCTGGCGAAACGATGCATGACGTTCAGCATGCCGCCATACAGCGTCACCAGGGTGATCAGCAGCAGATAGGGAAAGGTGATACGGGTCAGTTCGATGGCGAGCTGACGCTGCGTCGGATCGTCGCTGAAACCCGGCGCCAGGATCGAGATCGCCTGCGGCATGAACAGCCACGCAACGATCAGCAGCACCACCTGCGAGATGAATAGCAGGGTGAAGATGCGGTCCGCGAACAGCTTGGCGGATGCTTCGCCCCGTTCGCCGTGGACGTGAGCGTAGGCGGGGACGAATGCCGTGTTGAACGCGCCTTCGGCAAAGATCGCCCGGAAGGCATTCGGCAGCCGCAGCGCGACCAGGAACGCGTCCGCCATCGGCCCCGCGCCGAGGATCGCCGCAAGCATGATGTCGCGCGCGAAACCGGTCAGCCGCGAGAGCAGCGTATATCCGCCGACGGTGAAAATACGCCTGAGCATCGGATGCTAACTGGATAGGAGAAGGGTCTGATTCAACGATTGAATCAGACCCTAACCCATGGGGAGACGGCGCAAAACGCCGAAATCAGCTTGCGACCGCGTCGCGCACAGCCTGGATCACGCGATCCTGCGTCGCCGCATCGAGATAGGCATGCATCGGCAGGCTGATGACCTCTTCGGACAGCTGTTCGCTGATCGCAAGCCCGCCCTCGGCCACCGGATAATGCTTGTAGGCGGTCTGCTGGTGCAGCGACTTCGGATAATAGATGGCAGTCGGCACGCCCCGCGCCTTCAGCTCGGTGGCAAAGCCGTCGCGTTCGCCGCGCGGCAGGCGGATGGTGTACTGCGCCCACACCGACACATTGCCCTCGGCGACACGCGGCACGGTGACGATATTATGCAGCGCATCGAAATAACGCTTGGCGACGCGGTTGCGGGCGTCGATCTCGTCCTGGAAGATTTTCAGCTTTTCGATCAGCACCGCGGCCTGGATGGTGTCGAGCCGGGCGGTCAGGCCGAGACGAACGTTGTCGTATTTGTCGGTGCCCTGCCCGTGCACGCGGATGCTGCGCAGCGTTTCGGCAAGCTCCGTGTCGTCGGTCAGGATCGCCCCGCCGTCGCCGTAGCATCCCAGCGGCTTGGCCGGAAAGAAGCTGGTCGCGGTGGCGTGGCCGAAGGTGCCGAGACGGCGGCCCTTGTAGCTTGCGCCGAACCCTTGCGCGGCGTCGTCCAGCACGAACAGCCCCTCGGCCTCCGCGATTGCGGCAATCGCATCGTGATCAGCGCTCTGTCCAAACAGGTCGACCGGGATCACGGCCTTGGGCACGAGTCCAAGTTTTTGGGCCGTCGCGATGCCGCGGACGAGCGAGGCCGGATCGAGATTGAACGTGCTGTCCTCGACATCGACGAACACCGGCGTCGCCCCGACCAGCGCCACGGCCTCGCCGGTGGCGCAGAACGTGAACGACGGGCAGAACACCGCATCGCCGGGCCCAAAGCCCTTGGCCATCAGCAGCATCAGCAACGCGTCGGTGCCGCTGGCGCAGGTCACCACATGGCGGGCGCCGGTGAAAGCTGCAAGATCCGCCTCGAATTGCGTCACTTCCGGACCGCCGAGGAACTGGCAGTGGGTCAGCACCCGCGTCACCGCATCGTCGATCGCTTGTCCGAGCCTGCGGCGCTGGGCGACGACATCGATAAAGGCGATGGCCTGAGGGGGCGTGTGCTGGTTCATGCAGTCCTGCAGTTCACCGGAGACGACGGTCGGCGCAGAACGATCAGCCGACGGCGCGGCGCGGCCGCTTGCCTGCGGTGTTGGCCGGCTTGGCCGGCGTTTCCAGACACTGAATGGCGATCTCGAGGCTGGCGACGCCTTCGTCGCCGGTCACCGCCGGCGCCTTGCCGGAACGCACGGCATCAGCAAACGCGATCAGCTCCGCACGCAGCGGCTCATCATGGCCGACCGGCAGATGGCGCATCGAATAGCTGCCGTCGGGCTGGAAGCCGAAGCACTCGGTGACCTGGCGCGTCAACAGATCGCCCATCACATACTTGCCGCGGGTCGCCACCGTGACGCTGCGCGCCTTGAACGGCGTCAGCCAGTTGGTGTTGATGTGGGCGAGCACGCCGGATTCGGTGCGGAACTGCAGCAGCGCGATGTCTTCGCGTTCGGCGACGGCGCTGGAAAGCTGCGGCTGCACGTCGACGATGTCGGATTCGGTGAACCAGCGGATCAGGTCGATGTCGTGCACGGCGAGATCGATCACCACGCCGACGTTCGACATCCGCGGCGGAAACGGGCCGACGCGAGTGATGGCGATCGAGAGAATGTCTTCATCCTTGATCGCCTGCTTGATCGCGGCCACCGCCGGATTGAAGCGCTCGACATGGCCGACCATCAGCGTGACGCCGGCCTCTTGCGCGGCATTGACGATGTCCCGGCCCTCCTGGACCGTCGAGGCGATCGGCTTCTCGACCATCACGTGGATGCCACGCGAGATCAGTTCAAGCGAGATCTCATGATGCAGATGGGTCGGCGCCGCGACCGTGACCGCATCCACGCCGGCCGCGACCAGCTCATCCAGGCCGGTGAACGTCTTGCAGCCGACCATCTCGGTGGCCCGCTGGCGGTGCGCAGGCAGCGGATCGACAATGCCGGTCAGCGCGATGCCTGGCAGGCCGGCCAGCACGCGGGCATGGTTGCTGCCCATGATGCCCGCACCGATCACTCCCACGCGGAGGGCCGCGCCCGGTGCAACTTTTTTCAAGCTCATCGAAATCCCCGAATTCCAAGCCGGCGCGATACCCCGACATGCGCCGCGGCATGGTCTAGCACGGCGGCAGCGGGGTTGCGAACCTCCGCCGCCTGCCGTTAAACACGTTTTGATTCAAAGAATTACAGGGATGCCCCGGCCCGGCCGCGAATCGCTGGAGATGAAAACAGAGGTATTCCCGAGGCCGGGCGAGGGCCGGAACGGCCCTGAGCCGATCGCCTCACGAGCGCTTGTAGTCGTCCTCGATGCGCACGATGTCGTCTTCGCCGAGATAACTACCGGTCTGCACCTCGATCAATTCCAGTGGAATCTTGCCGGGATTTTCCATCCGGTGGGTGGCGCCGATCGGAATGTAAATCGACTCGTTTTCGTGCACGACCTTCTGCATCTCGTTCACCGTGACCAGCGCCGCGCCGCGCACCACGATCCAGTGTTCGGAGCGATGGTGATGCTTCTGCAGCGACAGCCGCCCGCCCGCCTTGACGATGATGCGCTTGACCTGGTGGCGCTCGCCGATGTCGAGCGACTGATACGATCCCCAGGGACGATGCACCTTGGGATGATCTTCCGTCACCTGCGGCGCGATGGTCCGCAGTCTGCCGACCAGCCGCTTCAGGCCGCCGGCATCTTTCTGGCGCGACACCAGCACGGCATCTTGGGTAGCGACCACGACCAGGTCTTCGACGCCTTCGAGCGCGACCAGGGTCTTGTCGGTCGACACGTTGCAATTGCGCGAGCCTTCGAACACGGCCTGGCCCTGTGTGACATTGCCGTCGTCGTCCTTGGGCGACAATTCCCAGACAGCGCGCCAGGAGCCGACATCGGACCAGCCGCAGGCGACCGCCACCACCGCGGCCCGCGAGGTCTTCTCCATCACTGCATAGTCAATGGAAATGGATCGCGCCTTCTCGAACGATTCCTTGTCGAGGGTGACGAATCCGAGATCGCGCCCCGCCTTGCTCACCGCCGATGTGACCGCCTCGACGCTGTCGGCATCGAACTTGGCGTACTCATCGAGCAGCGTCTCGGCGCGGAACATGAAGTTGCCGCTGTTCCAGAGATAACCGTCGCTGACATAACCGGCCGCGGTCGCCGCGTCCGGCTTCTCGACAAACTTCGCAACCGCGCGGATATCGCCCGAGATGGTCTCGCCGGGGCGGATGTAGCCGTATTCGGTCGAGGGATGTTCGGGCTCGACGCCGAACGTGACGATGCGGCCGGCATTTGCGCCAACCAGGCCACGGCGGCAGGCGTCGACGAAGGCGGGCGTGTCCTTGACCACGTGATCGGCGGCCAGCGCGAGCACCACGGCCTCGGGATCACGGGTGCGCGCGAACGCGGCGCCGGCGGCGATGGCCGAGCCGGAATCACGGCGCGCCGGCTCCAGCAGCACGTCGGCCTCGAGCCGGATTTCGGCGAGCTGCTCCAGCACCATGAAGCGATAGGCCGCGTTGGTGATGACGATCACCCGCGCGAACAACGAGGGATCCGACACCCGCTTCATCGTTTCCTGAAATGTCGACAGCGCGCCGAACAGCCGCAGAAACTGCTTCGGCCGTCCCTCGCGCGAGGCTGGCCACAGCCGTGTTCCCGCGCCGCCGCACATGATCAAGGGAATAATACGATCAGACATGAATCCCGCCGTCAAAGCTTGTGATAGTCACGATACCAACGCACGAAGTTGGCAATGCCGTCTTCGATGGACGTCGATGGACGAAAACCGACATCGCGCATCAGATCGTCGACGTCGGCGAAAGTGGATGGCACGTCGCCCGGCTCCATCGGCAGAAGCTCTTTCTGGGCGGTTTGCCCGAGCGCCTGCTCCAGAACCGATACCACATGCATCAGCTGTTCCGGCTTGTTGTTGCCGATATTGTAAACGCGCCAGGGCGCCGTGCTGGTACCCGGATCGGGCTTGTCGCCAGACCAGGACGGATCGGGCTGCGGCGGACGCTCAGTCAGGCGGACGATGGCCTCGGCAATATCGTCCACATAGGTAAAATCACGCTGCATCTGCCCCTGGTTGAACAGCTTGATCGGGCGTCCTTCCAGGATCGCCTTCGTAAAGATGTACATCGCCATGTCGGGGCGTCCCCACGGCCCGTAGACCGTGAAGAAGCGCAGCCCCGTGGTCGGCAGCCGGAACAGATGGCTGTAGGAATGCGCCATCAGCTCGTTGGATTTCTTGGTCGCCGCATACAGGCTGATCGGATGATCGACATTGTCGTGCACCGAAAACGGCTGCTTGGTGTTGGCGCCATAGACCGACGACGACGACGCATACAACAGATGCCGGCAGCCATTGTGGCGGCAGCCCTCGAGCACGTTGCCGAAGCCCTGCAGATTCGACGAGATATAAGCGCGCGGATTTTGCAGCGAGTAACGCACACCGGCCTGGGCGCCGAGGTGGATCACCACCGGAAACTTGTGCTGCGCGAACAGCCGGTCCATGCCGCCTTCGTCCGCAAGATCCATCTTCACGAACTGGAAGCGCGGATCGTTGTGCAGCACATTGAGTCGCGCGTCCTTGAGGGACGGATCGTAGTAGTCGTTGAGGTTGTCGAGACCGACCACGGTCTTGCCCGCCTGCAACAATCGTTGCGCGACGTGGAAGCCAATGAAGCCCGCCGCGCCGGTCACCAGTATCGCCTGTTCAGCCATTCAAACCTGCCGAGCCCATCGCTCTTGTCAACATGCCCTTATAAACGCCACAGCTCGATGCCGGCCGGCACCGCAGCCCGATCGAGCTTCGACTTCACATCGAGCACCAGCCCCTCACCGTCCGCCAGCAGCCCCTGGATCATGGGCCAGCCGCCGGCGACATAGTGGCTGTGAGCAACGGCAAAGATAACAGCTTCTGCCGGACGCAGCGTTTCGAACGCAGTCAGCGTCAGACCGTATTCATGCTTGGCGTCGTCCGGGTTGGCTTGCGGATCGTGCAATTGCACCGTCAATCCGAACGATTCCAGTTCACGGACGATGTCGACGACCTTGGAGTTGCGCGTATCCGGAACGTCTTCCTTGAAGGTCAAACCCAGCACCGTCACGATCCCGCCGCTTCCCTTCCGCCGCAAAAGGCCTCGAATGCATTCGCGGGCAACGTGCTGGCCCATGTTGTCGTTAATGCGGCGGCCGGCGAGAATGACCTCGGGATGATAGCCTGCTTTTTCAGCACGATGCGTCAGATAGTACGGATCGACGCCTATGCAGTGACCACCGACCAGTCCTGGCTGAAACGGCAGGAAATTCCATTTGGTTCTTGCCGCGGCGAGAACATCGCCGGTGTCGATGTCCAGCGCGTGAAAGATCAGTGACAGTTCATTCATGAAAGCGATGTTGAGATCGCGCTGGGTGTTCTCGATCACCTTGGCGGCTTCCGCGACCCTGATCGACGGTGCGCGATGAATGCCGGCGGTCACCACCGATCCATAGACATCGGCCACGATATCGAGCGTCGCCGCATCCTGCGCCGAGACGACCTTGATGATGGTCTCGAACCGGTGCTGCTTGTCGCCGGGATTGATGCGCTCGGGCGAATAACCGACGCTGAAATCGATTCCTGCGCGCAACCCGGAAACGCTCGCCAGGATCGGCGCGCACTCCTCTTCGACGGCCCCGGGATAGACGGTGGATTCGTAGACGACGATGTCGCCCTTTTTCAGCACGCCGCCGACGGTTCGCGACGCCGCCAGCATGGCGCCGAGATCCGGCTTGCGCGCGTCGTCGATCGGGGTGGGAACCGTGACGATGAAAAAATCCGCCTCGGACAGACGAACCGCCTCATCCGAGAACACCAGCGTGGGCCAGCGCAGTTCGGCCGCGTCCACCTCGCGCGTGCGGTCGCGCCCGTCGCGCAACTCGTCAATCCGCGTTTTGTCGATGTCGAAGCCGATCACCGGCCGGGAATCACGGGCGAAAGCCACCGCGACCGGCAAGCCGACATAACCCAGTCCAATCACCGCAATCTTACGTTGGTGCGCCACCCGCTGCCCAGACTCCCAAAAGCCGGGGCCTGCCGCCCCGGCCCTCTTTAACCGTCAGCCCGCGGCGGCTGCAAGGGACGCCCGGGAACATTGCCGGGGGAGCGTCGGGATGGGGACAAGAAACCTTCCAGAAGGCCGCCCAAAGCCCCGGAACTGGTCCCCCGTAACGCCCGGGAGGCCGGCTTTGCACTTGCCATAAGCCCTTGAAAGCCATACCTAGCGCCTGTTCCGCGGCAGTGACCGCCGCGCGGGCAGAAACGCGTCAAATCGCGTCAATTCAGCCGCCGATCGGCCAGATTTCTCGGCATTCTGGCTGTTTCCTCCTGACCGAAGGCCCCGTCGGCCCATCATGCGCCAAATCCTGCTCGTTGCGCTCAAAATCCTGGTGTCCGGGGCGCTGCTGTATCTCGCGCTGCGCGGGGTCAATGTGTCTGCCATCCTGGCGCGCATGAACCAGATCAACCTCGGCTGGATCGCGGTGGCGATCGCCATGACGCTGGTGCAGATCCTGCTCGGCGCGCTGCGGTGGCGGGAAATTACCGCGCTGTGCGGAGCTCCGCTTTCGGCTGCCCAGGCGCTGCGCTTCAACATGATCGGGGCATTCTTCAACCAGAGCCTGCCGTCGTCGATCGGCGGCGATGCCGTGCGGCTGTGGCTGGTGAGCCGCACCGGCGCCGGCTGGCGCGCCGCAACCTATTCGGTGCTGGTGGACCGCGCGATCGGCCTCGTGGCACTGGCCATCCTGATCGTCGCCAGCCTGCCCTGGAGTTATCAGCTGATCGGCGATGCCCGCGGCCGCGCCGCGCTGTCGCTGATCGATTTCGGCGCGCTGGCCGCGGGGTTGGCGTTTCTCGCCTTTGGCCGGCTGTCATGGGCCTGGCTGACCGCGTGGCTGCCGACCAAGCATATTCATGCCTGCGCGGTGATCGCCAACAAGGTGATTTTCAGTCGCCAGAGCGGCCCGAAAATCGCCGTGCTGTCGCTGGCGGTCCACGTTCTCGCCGTTGTGATCGCCTGGGCCGTGGTGCGCTCGATTGCGGCACCGGCGACATTTCCCCAGGTGTTCCTGCTGATCCCGCCCATCATGCTGATCACCATGCTGCCGATCTCGATCGCCGGCTGGGGCGTGCGCGAAGCGACCATGATGGTGGCATTCGGTTATGCGGGTCTGCCGCAGGCCGATGGCCTCGTGGTGTCGATCCTGTTCGGTGCGGTGTCGTTCGCGGTCGGGGCGATCGGCGGGCTGGTCTGGGTCTTCAGCGCCGAGAAAGCCGCGAAGGGATCGGCGGCGATGGAGCTGCAGGAGCAATGAGGCCGGCAGTGAGGCGCTCTACTGCGCCTTGATCCTGAAAAACGCGAACACCACCATCTTCAGCAGCATCCAGCCGTGCCTGAAGCGCGAGATCTGGGTCTCGCCATAACTGCGCGCCGCATAGCGGATCGGCATGTCGATCGATTTCAGGTTGAGTTTGGAGGCGCCGAAGATCAGGTCGAAATCACCAAACGGATCGAAGTCGCCGAAATAGGCCTTGCCGGCCTTCAGGCGCTGATAGTCGCTGCGCCGCATCACCTTGGTGCCGCACAGCGTATCGGTGTAGCGCTGGTTCAGCAGCCACGAGAACAAATAAGAAAAGGTGCGGTTGGCGATCAGATTGAGAAAACGCATGGCGCCATCGTCCATGGCATAGACCAGCCGCGAGCCGTTGATGAACTCGCCCTTGCCCGACTGCACCGCGTCCCAGAATTTCGGCAGTTGTTCCGGCGGCATGGTCAGGTCCGCGTCCAGGATCATCAGCACATCGCCGCGGGCGGCGTCGAATGCGGTGAACACCGCATCGGCCTTGCCCTTGCCGGGCTGCACCATGGTCTTGATGTCTTTGCCCGGATAGGCCGCCTTGACCCGCTCCATCTCCGCGAAGGTCTCGTCCTTGCTGTGGCCTTCGATAAAGATGATCTCGATGTCGTCGCAGAATTGCGGGATCCGCTGCACCGCGGGCTCGATGTTGCCGCGCTCGTTGCGGGCCGGGATCACCACCGTCGCCGACTTCACGTCCGATCCCGCCGCCGGCAGCGAGCGGCACACGGCGTAGTGTCGCAGCGACAGCGCCCGAAAGCCCGGCAGGATGCTGATGAAGCGGTTGATGAAACGTCCCACGCCGAACAGGGCCAGCGGCGATAGCAGGCGGCGCTCGGATTTCACCGGATCGAAGTCGGCGAGACCGGCGAAGGCCCGCACGTCCGCCGGCGACAGGATGTTCTGCTCCGGATGCGGCATCCGGCGTCCGCCGCGCTCCGCCAGCCGGAGCACCGGATGCCAGAGGTGGGAATAGTAGCCGATCACGAGACGCGTCTGCCGCGTGCACAGCGGATGCAACTGGCTCAGAAATGTCTGGCAATCGTCGACCGCACCGATGGTGTCGAGCACCAGGATGTAATCGAACGGACCTTCGAGCGCTGTGATGGTCGCCGGATCTTCCGCGTCGCCGAGATGAAACGTCAATTCCGGATGACGCACGCGGGCCTGCGCGATCATCGCCGGACTGAAGTCGACACCGACGCCATACGACGGCTTGAGCGCGGCCAGCGTGTCGCCGGTGCCGCACCCGATATCCAGCACCCGCGCGCCTTCGGGAATCAGGAAACGAAGATAGGTCTCGTCTTCGTCATGGAAAAAGCGCGCACGCGCGCGCCAGTCACCGCGAGAGGCGGCGAATGTTTCCGAATGTGCAAGAATGGCCGCTTTGCGGCTGGAAAGATCGGTCATGACGGAGTGATGTCTCGCGCGGATGCGGGAGGAATGGTCAGCCGGCGCACCATTGATCGTGCCAAGCCTGCGCCATCAGCACGTTCCATAGCCAATAGCCGTGGTTGTGTCGACCACTCAGATGCTCGCCGAGCATGAGCTCGACGCGCCGGGGATTGAACAGCCCCTGTCGCCGCAGCCGCTCCGGCGACAAGAGATCGCCGGCCCACGCCTTCAGGGGTCCGCGCAGCCAGTCGTCGAGCGGGATGCTGAAACCGGTCTTCGGCCGGTCGACCAAAGCCGCCGGGACATGCCTGTACAGCACCTGCCGCACCAGCCATTTGCCGCGGCCGTCGCGCACCTTCATGCGAGGAGGCACGCGCGCAGCGAATTCCGCGACGTCACGATCCAGAAACGGGACCCGGGTCTCCAGGCTGACCGCCATCGCGGCCCGATCGACCTTCTGCAGAATGTCGTCGCTGAGATAACTCAATGCGTCGGAGAGTGTCATGCGGTCGAGCGGATCGAGCGGGGTTGTCAGCGCGTCCATCTCGCGCATGGACCAGTTCGGCGCTTCTTCGCCTCCGACAACGGTCAGCGCCGGCGCGTTGTCGATGGAACACAGCAACCGGTACATATCATCGAGCGAAGGAGCATTAACGATGCGGGCGAGCTTGGCTGCCTGATCGCCGGCGCGACGCACCTGCAAGTGCTGTGGCAGCAGCGGCTCGATCCACCGCGCGATCGTGCCGACCGGCTCCGGCGACACCGCGCCCAGCACGGTGCCGAACGCGCGGCGCAGCGGCGCCGGAAGCCGGCTGAGACGGCGGTTCAGCTGCGTGCCCCAGACATGCCGATTGTAGCCGCCGAACAATTCATCGCCGGCATCGCCGGACAGCGCCACAGTGACATGCTGCCGCGCCAGCGCCGCCACCAGATGGGTCGGGATCTGCGAGGAATCCGCGAACGGCTCGTCATACATCCCGGGTAGTTTCGGGATCACGTCTCTCGCGGTCTTGGCATCCACCGTGAGCTCGGTGTGCGCGGTGCCGAGATGATGCGCCACCTTGCGGGCGTCGTCGGCCTCGTTGAACGCGCCCTCGGAAAAGCCAATGGTGAAAGTCTTCACCGGCTGGCTCGCCTGCGCCTGCATCAGCGCAACGACGACCGAGGAATCGATGCCGCCGGACAAAAAAGCCCCGAGCGGCACGTCGGAGAGGCATTGCCGCTTCACCGCAATCGACAGCAGCCGCTGCAGCTCATCGATCGCCTGCGTCTCATGGTCGATCCGCGCGCCCTGCCCCGCGACCACCTGCTCGCGAAGCGACCAATAGGCCACCGGCTCAGGCATCGCCCCTACGGACGCATCGGCTGGGAATGTCACCAACGAGGCCGGGGGGAGTTTGTGAATGCCCTGCCAGATCGTGCCAGGCGCGGGCACATAGCAATAACGCATGAACGCGGTCAGCGCGGTGCGGTCCAGCGACGGCGCCCACACGGGATGCGCGGCCAGTGCCTTCAATTCCGACGCGAACACCAGGTCACGGCCGCACCAGCCATAGAACAGCGGCTTCTCGCCGAACCGGTCGCGGGCGAGTGTCAGCGTCCGTGTCGCCTCGTCCCACAGCGCGAAAGCGAACATGCCGGTGAACCGCCGCAACGCCGCGGCCACGCCCCACTGCCGCACCGCATACAGCAGGGTTTCGGTGTCCGAATGTCCGCGCCAGTTCGGCGCCGCGCCTGCGGCCTCGAGTTCGGCGCGAATCTGCTGATGATTGTAGATCTCGCCATTGAAGGTGATGGCAAGGCGACCGCATTCGCTGCGCATCGGCTGCGCGCCCGCCTCCGTGAGATCGAGGATCGAGAGCCGGCGGTGACCGAAGCCGATGCCCGCGGTCGCGCGGGTCCACACCCCGCCCGCATCGGGCCCGCGATGACGAAGCGCATCCGCCATGCGCGAGGCAATGCCCGCCAGCGCAGTGTCGTCGCCACCGCCCGGTCGCATCAAGCCGGCAACGCCGCACATCAGGAGGCCGCCTTGTCGAGATCAAGCTGCTGCCGCAGTTCCTGCCATCGCTCCGCGACCTCTGGCGGCACCTGCTGCAGCCGGCGTCGCTGCGCCAGACGATTGAGGCCGAGGCCGACGGTGATGACATCGACCACGCCCTTGACGAAATGCAGCACGATCCCACCCAGCGCCGGCCAATGCTCGCCGGTGCGTGCGCCATAGCGCCAGAGCGAACCGATGAAAGTGCGCCGCCCCGGCAGCAGTTTCCTCAGGTCGAGCTGGTTCTGGCGATAGCCCAGCAGCACGTCCTCCAGGCCGCCGAACCGGCTGGTGCGGAAGGTCCGCAGCAGCAGATCCTGATCTTCCGCTTTCATCAACGCCGCATCGTAGGGATTGTTTCGGAACCAGGCGGCGCGCCCACACCATGTCGGATGCGGGAACGGAAAGCCGTCGCACGGGCGCGCCGTGATCTGCTGATGGGTCACCCCGATCGGCAGCCGGCCGACCAACTCATGGCCATCGGTAAACACGACAGCGGCGCAGCCGACGACATCGAGCTGCGGCTCCTGCTGCAACTGTTCGACCTGCCGCGACAGCCGGTCCGGGAAACAGATGTCATCCGCATCCATCCGCGCGATGAAATCGCCCCGGCTGAGCGTTACGGCCTGATTAAGCCGCGGCGCAAGCCCGGCGCTCACCGGCTCGCGCACCAGCCGGATTCGCGCGTCGCCGAACCCATCGACGATTTCGGCACTTCGGTCGGACGAGCCGTCATCGATCACGATCAGCTCCCAATCCCGCAGCGTCTGCAGCTGGACCGAGCGCACCGCGGCGCCGATCGTGGCCGCGCTGTTACGCATCGACAGGATGATCGAGACGAGCGGCAACGCCATCTTCATTTTTTGCCCGAGATCCGGCTGACTGGCCGCGCGTCGTCAGACTGTCACCAGCAGGGTCATCCCCGGCAATCCAAGGCCGGACTTGATCACCTTGAAGCGCCCCGGAAAGCCGCGCACGACCTCATCAATGGCGAGCGCAGGGCCAACATTATAGTTCGCATCGGCGGATTGAAAGAAACTGTCGTGGGCCAACGCACTGGCGTCGGGAACGGTTGAAAAAATCTCGCCGAGTTCATCGCGCACGGACTCATAAGCATGATCTCCGTCGACGAAAAACAGCGGGCGTTTCGGCTGGCCAAGCCTGCGCCAGACATCGAGCGCGACCCTGACACCATTGCCGCGGTGCAGGTGAACGTTGGCAAGCCCACGCACCAGACGGCCATGCTCCTGACCAGGATGCTCGACGTGGCTCGCGTCGGGCGGCAAATCGATGGAATGGATCTCGAAGCCGAATTTGAACGCTTTGTCGCATTCATGAAAGATGCGGGCGGAGGCACCGATATGCGTCCCCCAGTCGAACACGACCGATGGCTTCAGCCGGCATGCGGCTGCGGTCATCAGCAACAGTTCATTCAACGGATAAGGTCGCACGCCGACGACAGGCACGATCTTGTCGAGCACGAAATCCGACAGCGTCCAGAGATCGACCTCGAATTCGGAGGCATCGGGGTTGCGAACAGGATCGCCCCAGCCGCCGGTTGCGCGACGCGCGCGGCGACGAAGACCGCTAATGATTGAACGTGCGCCGACCAGCGACATGATCCAAACTCCGATTCAAATCAGGTAATTTCAAAAACCGATGCCGTCACAGCAATATCCAGCCCGGCGGATAGAGATCACAGGTGTTGCGCTGGCGCAACTCTGCCGGGGTAAACCATTCGCGTGGCGCGATGACGATTTTCTCCGGGGCCGGATTGAGCCAGGCGCCCCACCAGCTGAACGAACTGTTGGCGATGACGTGATGCCGGCACCGCGACATCAGCGCCATGTCCTCCCAGGGTCGCTCCGGATCGCCACTGACGTGAACAAGCTGGTCTCGAGGGACGAAATCGAGCACCGCTTCCGCTTCCGCCGGATCATCGGAGAACACGAACACCGTCATCGGGGACGGCAATGCGCCTTGCAGGACCTGCAATGCAGTCCTGTAATACGGCGCACTCAGCGAACCATGGACGCGGGCGGTTTCGGCGGACTTGACATAATCACCTCGCCGGATGTGAACGGACACCGGCATCTCGCTGCGCGCGATCACATCCGCCATCGCCTGCGCTGGCGGCCCGATCGGATCGCGCGGCTGGAAACAATCCCGCAGCATATCGGCGATTTCGATGAAGTAGCGCTCGCTCTGGAAATATCCGAAGAGCGACGTCGACGCGCCAAGCTCCGTAAAGCGAGAATCGAAATGGAAGTGCGGCTCCGAATAGGTATTTCCCCGCTGCGGTAGTTCCGGTAGCGAAAGGCGGCTCAGAATCCGATTGGCACGATTTCGCCACTTCACCGCCGTGAAACTCTTGACCGGACTCGACGCATCGATCACGCGGTCTGCCACGGCCTCCGGCACCTGAAGGCGATCGAGCAGGAAATTCCGCAACGTGTAGGAGCGAAATGAGCTCTCATCTATGACGAGATCGACGCCATGCCGGCACGCCAGCGCCTTGGCGGCCGCATACTGAAACATCTGGTTGCCGAGGCCGCCCTGGATCGCGATGGTAATCACACGAATTGGCCGCCCTGCCGTATCATCAACCAGCGCGGCCGGTGATCGCCGCAACGGACGCGGCGACACCGGTCTCCAGATCGATGCCCGGATGCCAGCCGAGCTGCGATTGCATCAACCCGGGATCGCCGACCAGCCAGGGCTCGTCATCCTTGCGCATGGCAATTTCGCCGAAGCCGAGCAGATCATGGCCTGCGTTCATCGTATCCGCGACAAGTTGCGCGAAATGGGAAACCGAATGACCTTGTCCGGTGGCAACGTTCCAGGTGGCAACCGTACCATGATCACGGATATGATCGTCCGCCCGCAACAATGCCTCGATCACGTCATCGATATAGACAAAATCGAGAATCTGCGTGCCCGACGAGATCGGCACTCGCTGCCGTTGCTTCAATCCATGGACCAGCGCGGGCAGCAACCGATGAGACGCTTCGCCGGCACCATAAACCTTGAACAGCCGAAGGCTGCGCAGGCCGACGCCGAGCGCCGTGGCCACCGCGCTGGCGATGAGGCCTCCCGCAGCTTTGGAGGAGCCGTAGAGCTTATGCGCTTCAAGCGGCGAGAGCTCCATCAGCAGTTCGTTCGACGCCGGCTTCATGTATTCCGAAAAGGTCCCGGACATCACCAGCCGGGCATTCCAGAGCTGACAGAGCCGCACCAGCGTCGCGGGCAATTCGGTATTGATCCGGATCATGCTGTCGACATCGCGATGAGTCGGCCGCACTCCATAGGCCGCGAGATGAAACACCGTGTCGCAGGCGAAGGAGGCAAGCGTCCGCCGCAGGCCCTGCTCGCTCCAGTCATCACACTGGATCGTGTCGACCCTGCCCCGCCATCGCTCGGGCAGCGAGCTCTCCGGCCGGACCAGCGCGGTCACGACCGCATCATCCGCCAGCAGACGATCGACGAGGTGATTGCCGATGAACCCGCTGGCACCGGTGACAAGGACGCTAGATTTGGCCATGTGCCTGAATACTCTCACGATAACGGTCAATCTGCCGAATAATCAGTTGCTGCGCCCGATCCGGCCACTTGGCGCGAACGGCGCGAAGACTGTTTCCCCGCGCAAAACATTTTCATAGGATTTTGCGATGACTTGCCAGGTAAACCGCTCGCGCCAGGCCTTGTGTCCAGCCGCGCCCAATCGCTGCAGCAGGTCCGGCGACCGCACCGCCTTCTCCATTTCCGCTGCGAGAAGATCGGGCGAAACACGCACATAACCTCTGGCGTCGACATCGGCGGGACACAAGATGCCTCCACCGGTCCAACGTACAATTTCAGCCGCATTGCCGGCCGGCACCGTCAAGAACGGTGTCCCGGCCGCCGCCGCCTCGAACAGTACCAGCGGTGAATATTCGACCTTGGAGGCGAAAACAAACAAATCGGCTTCCATGAACGCATCAAGCACGTCCGAGCGAGGCAGATCGAGACGCAGGATGCGTTTGGTATCGTTCGCAGCGGCGGCAACGGTGACCCGCTCCGGGAAAAGCCGCGCGCGGACACCAAGCCAACCGTCACGGCGCAACATGGCAACGCCTCGTGCGAGGGTCTGCGGGCGCAGCAGATCGCTCAAACGGCGGCTCGGCGAGGTGCCGTTGAGGATCAGCGTTGCGGCGCGCCCACCGAGATCCATCCTCAGAAAGGCATCTTCGACTTCCTTGTGGCCCTTTGCCGCGATCGGAGAACCGACGGTCAGGAACAAGAAATCCGTATCGGGAATGCCGAATTTTGCGCGCAACCGGCCGGCGGTGACACGATCGAAGTCGATCTCGCTGGCGCCATTGGGAATGATCGAAAAGGTATCGATGCCATGAGCCCTGGCAAAATCGATATCGCGATATTGCTCCGCATAAAAAATCAGATGATCGAATTTTCGCAGGATTGCCGGCATTTGCTGGAAATAGCCGGTGTAGGCGGGCTCGAACAGGCCGGAGAATCCGCAGGGCACGAAAACTTTCCGGACTTTGATGTCGTCCAGCACGGGCCAAAGCGCGTCGAAGGTCCACTGTTGAGCGGCCTTGATGAGGATAGCATCACCATCGAAACTCTTGATGAAATTCCGATACTGCTCCACCTCGCCCCGAATTCCGGTAACCAGGTTGCCGCTGACGTCGAACTCGTGAATCCGCACACCGTTAAGCACTTGCGAGGTGCGATCCGCCTGCCGCCGCACAGCCACGGCAATCTCATGTCCAGCGGTTGCCATTCGCTCCGCAATCTGGCGTATGACTTCCTGGACACCACCGCGGCTCGGCCAGTAACTTTCGCAGCAGAAAAGAATGCGCATGTTCGGCCTCGTCAATTGAACAGCCTGAGCCGGCGCATGCCGCCCCAAACCCGGCGAGCGGCCGCTCGCGCGACCCGATAAGCAGGGCTCCGAAATCTGAACCGCCGGCGCAACAGTTCGAGCCGCATCTCGACCAGTTCGGCATCCTCGCGCGCGAATTGCCCCTCGAAAACCTTCGAGGCGGCTTCCGTCACGACTTCGCACATCTGCCCGATATCGGCGGCTTGCGACAACTCTTCAGGTACCCCCTGCATCAACGTGGCGACGTCGACATGCACCTGCTCAGGAGCCGAGCGCCCGGTTGCTATGGCCAGATTTTCGGCCGAAATACGTATCACGCGCGCCCTGAACGGATGGGCTCCAGCACGCGACATGCTGGTCGGAACTTCACGATAGATCGTCAGGCGTTCGGGCAAATTGGCGACGCGAAACCGTCGCGCGATGCGCGACCACAGTTCATAATCTTCCGGTGGCTGCCGCGCGGGATCGGTGGTGTAGACTCCCACCTGGTCGAGCGCGGTCCTCCGCATCATCACCGAACTGTGCACGAACGGATTGTTGAACAGCAGCTCGAAGCGCAACACTCCGTTTTCGCTTGGATGATCGTGAAATCGCCCGGTGGGGTGATCGCCGATCCAGATCTCCGCACGGGTGCCGACCAGCCCATGCTCCGGATGCCGATCCAGGAACCGGACCTGTTTCTCCAGCCTGGTTCGGTCCGCCCAATCGTCATGATCCTGACGGGCAACATAACGGCCCCGCGCCAGCGAAATGCCGCGGTTCAGCGCGCTGGCCAGTCCGGCGTCCGCCTGGTGGTAAACACGGAGGCGTGGATCGGTGATGTCGTCCAGAAACTGCGCGGTCTGGTCCACCGACCCATTGTCGATGGCAATCAACTCGAAGTTGGCGAAGGTCTGCTCCAGAATGGTCGCAACAGCTTTCGGCAGATCCGCTCCGCCGTTGCGAACTGACAACACGACGCTGACGTCGGGCACCGGGCTCATGGGAGGCACTGCCGGCAGCGGCCACGGACGAGAGTCCCAACAGGCCGGAGCGTCTCGTATCGACGGGGGCCTGAGCCGCCCCTCCAAACAGCACCCGTCATGACTTCAGCGGCTCATCATGTGATTGCGGGTGGAAACGAGTTGGGACCGGCACCGCCTCGGCCCCGAGAACACCAGCGAGTTGCTTCTTCCAAACCTCCCACGTCGGAGCTTCCTCGTCGGCCACCATGGTATCTCTCAACAACTCGCAGCCAGCCTCATACTGCTCCCTTGCAGACCTGGAGACTGTTTTGGTTCCAATGGCGACGACATTTCGCAATGGCGGAGTATGCCCGGAGTCCTCCCGGCGAATTTCCGTCTGGTCGAAGCCAAACTGCTTGAACGTGCGTTCGAAACGCTCGGGAAACCATTGCCCGACATGATAGGCCCATCCGTCGGCCTGGTCGCCTTCGAGATGCCGGATAGCGCGCATCTTCGTCCGGATATCGTCCGCGTTGAGAAAGTCTCGCACCGACGCCTCGAAATCAGGCGTCTCGACATGCAACTTTCCTCCGACGCGAAGCCAGCGATGCCATTTGATCACGGATGCGAGCGCCACCGCACGATTGAGGTGCTCAAAGACATGATGCAGGCGGACTTCCTCAACGGATTGCTCGGGAAGGTCTATCTCCGTGAGATCACAAAACACATCCGGCTTGACCGTCATGACGTTGTGTTCCGATTGAGGGAAATCGACGTTGACATATCCGTCAAGGTAGACGCCCCCGCATCCCAGATGAAGACGCAGCACCCCTGCCTTCGCCCGGGCAAAAAGAGCCACCGCAAGATCAGGGCGGCGCGTTTTCAGGAGACGTTTGAAGAGATCGTCTTCCCCGACCATCAAGTCCAGAACCTCGGCGGCGCGTAGCGTCGCCGCATGGACATCTCTCACCCCCAACATCGAAGCGTCGAACACGATCGAATGCGGATGATGGTATCCCGGCTTCGGCAACCCTGCCGTAGCCGCGGCTCGAGACCCGCGATCACAAACATCATCGAACAGCGTTCTTAGCCCGACGGAGTCGGCGTAGGTCTTCAAGGCTCCGAGACGCTCTTCGCGTCGACCCACTGGAATATATCCGCCGAATGTCGAGCCGACGACCGAGCGGATCAGCATTTCATTATCTACGATATCGGAGCTGAAGCAGCCGGTCGTTCTCCGGACCTTCAGGAAGGCATCGACGATGAAGAATTCAACGACATGGGATTCGGGAATCCCCGGCTCGAACGTGAATTTCGTGTCCTTCCAAAAGCTCTTCGCGAGCTGGTCTTCCCGATCCCCGACGGTCTGAATGGTACCATTGCTCTTGCTGCTGGCACCATTGATCGACAGAGGCCTCTGACAAAAAATGAATTCCTCGATCTGAGACGCGATGGCGAACGCCGAATATACGTCGGGAGCCAGACCGCTGAAAAACACAGAATCGTTTTTTGTACGGTAAGCCCGGATCAAGTCCGTGGAAATGAACGAATTGTAGATGCAGGGCAATCTGGAGTAGGACGCCCGGAAACCGATGACATCCTTCACCGCATCCCGCGTTTTCGTTTTCACGACATCAGTCGAGAGCGGAACCTGCAGCCAATCGCGAAACTCTGCAATGATATGATCGGGCCAGTGATATTCGATCTTCTGCCAGGTCAGCGCTTTGGTATTGTATCTTGCAATCAGCAGGCGCGCCGAGAGCACCGCATTGGGCAGAAGCCCATCATCATCTCCCAGTACGGTGAGGTACCCGTCACCCACATGAGAGATGGCAAACTCCCAATGCTCCGACATCCCCAGGCGCCGGCCCGGATTGACATAGGACAAGCGCGCGTCCGAGAACAACGCAACAACCTCGGCGGTATTATCGCTGGAGGCATTGTCGCTTACGATCACACGCAGGTTCTGATCGTCCTGGGAAAGACAGGTCCTGATCGTATGAGCAAGAGTGACCGCGCGGTCCAGGGTTGGAATCAGGACGGTAAAGATGGCATCGGAGTTTGGAGCGCGCCCGCCTTGCGTCGACAGCGGGAACGTCTCCACAACATTCGCACGACGCCCCAACGGCTCCACGACGAACCTTCGAAAAACGCGCGCACCAACGCGTTTGACGCGGCGAAAAAACTCGATCGCCGCCGAACCGTCACTCATCCGCTGCTCCTCTTGCCTGTCTGGCAATTGCAAAAATCATACTGAAGACCACTCCATGCATCACCAGCCGACACGCTTTAGACACCATCGGGCACGACGCCGACGTCGATGACGGGTCGCGCTGGACTGATGCCCGCACTACGCACGCGCCATCGGATTCAGGCCCGTGAAAACTCCTGGCGGCTGTCCGGGCGGCATGAAAGCAAAAAGCAGCGCGGCGCCCCGACTGACATAATCAACCGGCAACCGCCCCTGTCGCCGCACGCTCGACGTCCTTCTCCACGCTCCAGGGCAATACGGGAGCAACGATTCCGGGGCGATGGTGACGCCAGAACGCGGAGTCACTCATACCGCCCTCAACCTGAAGAAATACGGCAAGATCGGTCTTGCCGGGTTCGGCAAGCCAGCCGATATAGTGAATGCCCGCCATGAAGTCCAACCTGTAGTAGCCTTGATTGAGAAATCGAGGCGGTATCTTCGTCGTCAGCGTCAGATCGCCGACATGCATGTCCGCAACCATATCGTCGTTCGCGTCGGTCATGATCGTCCAATAAACCGTCTCACCCGCTTCATTGGAAATCGCGTAGCCTATCGACAATGCACGGTGCAGCTTCTTCATATGCAGACCCACATCGACATAAACATCGATGTTTGCGGGAACCGGACCGGTAATCGTCTTGCCGTCGGCGTCACGTACGCGAAACGAGCGGAATGTGAAGAATTCCGTATCCAGAACCGGCGCCTCAGGTGCGCGAATCTCGCCTTTGACGGAGCCGTCCTTTCCGCCGAACAGATATCGGCTCGACACCCCGTAAGTATCAGTCGAATCTTCGACGACCTTTCCGGCCTCGAGCCAGATGATGCGATTGCACAGCTGATCGACTGCGCTCATGTTGTGCGAGACGAACAATACGGTTCGGCCAACCTTGGAAACCTCGTTCATCTTTCCGAGGCACTTTTTCTGAAACTCAGCGTCGCCGACGGCAAGCACCTCGTCGACGATCAGGATTTCCGGCTCCAGATGTGCCGCGACCGAAAATGCAAGCCGGGTTTGCATGCCGCTCGAATAGCGCTTCACCGGCGTATCGATGAACGCTTCGACACCGGAAAAATCGACGATCTCGTCGAATTTGCGAGAAATCTCCGCACGACCCATGCCGAGTATAGCGCCATTGAGAAATACATTCTCGCGGCCGGTCAATTCGGGGTGAAAGCCGGTGCCCACTTCCAGCAGCGTACCAGTGCGACCGTTCAGACGAATCTCACCCGCCGTCGGCGAAGTGATCTGGGCAATGATCTTGAGCAGTGTACTCTTCCCCGATCCATTGCGTCCGATGATGCCGACCACCTGCCCTTGCTCGATGGTAAACGACACGTCGCTGAGCGCCCAGAACGGCTCGACGGCGCGTTGCACGTGCCCGATGTCGGCTTGCCGGCCGATCAGGCGCCGGCCCCACTGCGTCATGACCTGCGACAGCAATTGCCTTTGACCACGATGGACCCCACGCAAGTATTTCTTGCTGAGACCTCGAACCTCGATCGCCGTCGTCATCGTCGCAGCCCCTGCGCCACCCTCACCGTCGACTCCAGGCGACGCCGAAAACCGTGCGGGCGAGCAATGGCATCGATCATACGGGATATCACGAAATCAGATCTGGTCGACAAGAGTGCCCTCCATGCGTCGAAACACTCTCGTGCCGCTCCAGAACAACAGCGCGGTGATGACACCAAAGGCCGCAAGTCCGGCCGGCGATGGCGCATTGGTGCCGAGCACCACCCAGCGCATCGCATCTACCATCACTGCGATCGGATTTAGCGAGAACAGCCAGCGAATCTTTTCGGGCACCAGAGACGACGGATAGACGATCGGACTCATGTACATCGCAACCTGCATGACAAACGGCAGAGTAATTCCCACATCGCGGTAAACAGCATTCAATGGGGCAAGCCAGAGCGCGATGGCATAGCCGAACAACGCAACCGCGAAAACCACCACGGGCGCGAATACCACCGTCCAGCTTACATGTGCACCCATCAAGAGAGTCGTCACGACCAGCGCGAGGAGCGCGATCATGCAATCCACCGCAGCTGCCAGCGGCGACACCATCGGAATGATCAGCCGTGGAAACGACACTTTCGTGATCAGCGCGGCATTGGTGACGAGGCTGTTGCCGCCGTCGATCACGATACGATTGAAATATTGCCAGACCGCAAGACCCGCAAAGGCAAACAGCGGATAAGATTCTCCCTGGGTGGGAATGCGCACGAATACAACGAACACCGTCGTGAAGATCGCGGTGGTCACCAGCGGCTGCAGGACCACCCAAAGCAGTCCGACTATGGTCTGCCGATAACGAATCGAGATCTCGCGGCGCGCAAGCACCAGCAACAGATCACGGTTCGCCCAGATGCTCGCAACATCCGCAGCAAAGCTGCGTTCGGAGTGCGGCTTGATAATTCGGATAGCTATTTTTGTAGTCATATTCACCTTGACGACGAGGAATCAGCCGCCCGACGAGGTCATGCGGCGACAACGAAACGATTGGACGGGAGAAACTGAGATCATCGACGCCCCCTGTTTGCGGGAGACGCAATGTAAGGATCGCAATGTACGGATTACGTCAGGGCTCCGTGATGGCCCGCGCTATTTCCGCACCGACATACTTTGATCCCTCGACCGAAAGATGGCTTCCATCTCGGTACATCAGCAGGCCGCCTCTGCGCATGGAGCAAGTTTGGTCGTTGCAAAGATACTTGGCAAGATCCAGAACCCTCACCGAGGGGAACCTGCCGGCAACCCGCTTCAAAGCAGTACGGTACATCTTTGTCGCTTCTTCATGGCCGGCTCGCGGCATCTCGCAACGCTCCGAACGATGCAAACCGAGAGGATTTGGACGCGAAACGCACCCTCTGGAATCAAATGGAAAACTCGGCACGTCGAGCGCGATATAGACTTCCTTGTTCGAGAGCTTCTTGAACGTCGACTCCAGTCCCTGCTCGAAGAACGCCGCCGATTCCGCGTCAGTTTTCCCTTTGAGCTGAAATCGGCCGACCCAATAGCCCGCAATGACGACGGTGCGAATGAGCGGATTCGACGCAACATATTCAATCGCTTCCGTCATCGCTCCGCATTGCGCATCTTCATTTTGGGCAAAGAACGGCTCGCAAGGATATTGATAGTAGACGACGTTCTGCGAGGCGCCGAGTTCTTCGGCAACGCCTATGAAAAGATGCTCCGCGTGACTATCGCCGACGATAGCGACTGTCCGCCTCTCCGCCGCTCTGGTTTGAGCACAACGTCTCACTCCCTCAAAGCGAACGGCTGCTTCGCGAAGTTTTTGCGGGCCGCACTCGTCGAAGTGCGTGCTGATATAACCGAAGAACCTTCGATGATCAAAATCCGAAGTGAGATTCGCCGTCGTCTCCCGGTTGTCGAATCGCCACAGGCTCAGGCCGCAAGCCCCCACAGCCACCATCAGCCCCGTGAGCAATGCGGCCTTCAACATCGCGCTTCGACCGAAACGAAACTGCCTCTCGATAAGGCTGTAAGTCAGCCAGGCGAGCAGAAAGCTGATCGAGACCAGAATGATCCTGATCAGGGGAGAAGGCGTTTCTCCATACACGATGCGCGCGAACGAAAGCAGAGGCCAGTGCCAGAGGTAAAGGGGATAACTGATCACGCCGACAAAGATCATCAGGCGGTGAGCCAGGATATTTCGGTTGAGCCAGGCATCCGGTCCAGCCCGAATGATCAAGACCGCCCCAACAACCGGCAGCAGGGCGAGCCAGCCCGGAAAACGGTCGTCTTGATCGATAACTATCGCAGATACGACGAGCAGCAATCCTCCCACGACAGACATCGCACCATCCATCGTCGGTCGAGCGGAGACAGATCGAGAAGCGGTGATGTAGGCCAGTATTGATCCAGACAGCAGCTCCCATAGCCGAGTGTGGGGAAGAAAGAACGTCGCGACAGGATCTCTGCCGATTTCGACGATGTTCAAACAAAACGACAATGCAGTGAGCGCGCTCACAACGGGCAGGATACCGAAGCGCGATCGCCAGCCGATCCAGATCAAAAGCGGATAGGCAAGATAAAACTGCTCTTCAACCGCAAGCGACCACAGGTGCGTAAGCGGCTTCAGTTCCGACACCGGATTGAAGTAGCCGGCTTCCTTCCACAAAACAAAATTCTCAACGAAGCCGGCAGCCGCCGCCACGTGCCTGCCCAGCATTTCGTATTCTTCAGGCAGCAAGAATAGCCAGCCCAAAACACACATCGCCGCCAGAACAACGAGAAGCGCCGGGAAAATTCTACGAACCCGATGCACGTAGAATTCCAGAAAACTGAAATTCCCGCGTTCCAGGCTCTTGAAAATGATGGTCGAGATCAAGAAACCGGAAATCACGAAAAATACGTCAACGCCAACAAAGCCACCACGCAACTTACCGGGGAAAGCGTGGAATACGACGACAGCGAGCACGGCCAACGCCCGCAGCCCGTCGATGTCGGGCCGATAGTTTGGATGAAAATTGTGCTTTGCCATCGCCGAATTGTATGGGCCCGATGGAAGCACGCGCATTCCATTCCGCGCCTCTGTTGAATCGCGAGCCGTATCTACAAGGCTTGTCATTTTCAGGCGTTTCGGAACAACAAACATGTTCCGGCCGTCGTTGGTCGCGAGCAGCACGCTTGACACCGAATGGGCATTGTCATGCCTGCATCATTAACTGCCGCTCCCATGCCAGCGCATGGGAGACGATGGTGTCGATGTCATCATGGGCCGCAGTCCAGGACAATTCGCGCTGCATCGCGCGCGCGTCGGCAACGATAGCGGCAGGATCGCCCGGTCGACGCGGCCGCTCGGCGACGTGGAAGTCCACCCCGGACACGCGCTTCACCGCCGCAATCACCTCGCGAACCGAATAGCCGCGGCCATAGCCGCAATTCAGGGTCACGCTCTCGCGGCCGCCGCGCAAATACGTGAGCGCCGCAAGATGGGCCGCTGACAGATCGCTGACATGGATATAGTCGCGCACGCAGGTGCCATCCGGCGTGGGATAATCGGTGCCGAACATATCGAGATGATCACGCAATCCGAGCGCCGCCTGCACCGCAGCCTTGACGAGATGTGTCGCCATTCTGCTCGACTGCCCGATGCGGCCCTTCGGATCAGCACCTGCGACGTTGAAATAACGCAGAACCACATAGGAGAGCCCGGCGGCGGCGGCGATTTCGCGCAGCATCGTCTCGGTCATCAGCTTCGACGTGCCATAGGGGGACAACGGCGCGGGTCGCACGTCTTCGCCAACCGGCTGTTGCACCGGATTACCGTAGACCGCAGCAGTGGAGGAGAACACGACATGCTTCACCCCGCCCCGTACTGCGGCCTCGAACAGCGCCAGCGAACCCATCGTGTTGTTGCGGTAATATGCAGCGGGATCGGCAACGGATTCCGACACCACCGTGGACGCCGCGAAATGCATCACCGCGCTGACGCCGTGCTCGGCAATCAAGTCGGCGACGAGCGCGCCATCACCGACATCACCAACGACGAGCGGCGCTTCGGCGGGCACTGCGATGCGAAATCCGGTCGCAAGATTGTCAAGCACAACCACACGCTCGCCACGGTCGATCAGATCATGCACCACGTGGCTGCCGATATAACCGGCGCCGCCGGTGACCAGGACAGTCATTTCGGATTTCCTGCTATCAACGCGACAAGGCGACGTCCTTTGCCGGAGGCGCACCGAGCAACAGAGTTCATGACGCTTCGAACTTTTTCCATGCTACCGCAGTCCGGGTGACTTGCTCGTCACACGGCTTGCTCCCTGGTCGGAGCGGAGACGAAGCGCGCCACACATCGTGGCGCGCGATGAAGCCGCTTACGCGGCGGCGACCATATCTGCGTCGAGCAGCACGCGGACCTTGCGGCCGAGCATGTCGAGCAAGATTGCAACCCGGTCGTGGTCGGCCAGGCCGTTGAACAGGCCGGCATTGTCCATGAACGCCCCGGCCAACACCCGCACCTTGTCGCCCGGCGCGAAAGCCGGCTTCGTATCCACCTGGATGAAGCCCCTGGTGTCCTCGCGCGACTTCAGCGCGCGCACCACGCCTTCAGGCACGCTCGCCGGATCGTCGCCGCTGCTGACGAGGTGCGAGACGCCGAAGGTCGACTGGACGGCGCGCCAGCGCTGCGTCGCCACGTCGATGGCCACGAACAGGTAGCGCGGAAACAGCGGCTTGGCGGTGACATCCACCTTGCGGGCATGCCGCCGGCGCTTCAGATAGCGTGGCAGGTAAATCTCGAAGCCCTGGCGGATCAGATTCTGCGCGGCCCTGGCCTCACCATTGACCTGCGTCTGCACCACATACCAGCGCGCGCTCTCGCTCATGCCGCGCTCCCCGTCGCCGTTCCCGCATTGGCCGGCACGCGCAACCGCAGCAGCTCCGGTGCCAGCACCCGCTCGGGCCCGCAGACCGCAACTGCTGAATCGTAGGACTGGCTCGCACGGCTGACGTCGGTCACCACCACGGCATCGAACGGCGCCGTCACCTCGGCGTAGGAGTTGCGAAGGTCGACGCCCATGAATCGCGCCCCCTCGCCGCGCGGATCGACCACGGCCACGATCGTCACCGCCGCCTCGACCGCGCAGAGAATGGCGATTTCGGTGAGATCGGATTGGCCGGCCAGCACCAGGCGGCTGAAGCCCCGCGTCTTGGCCGCGTCGAACACCCGCGCGCAATCGCTCTTGGCGAGGCGGAAGAACGAGAACGAATCCGACAGGTACTGCACCGTGAGCCGGGATTTTTCCGCAAAGCCTTGCGGGGTCAGGTAGTAAGCATACCGGCGCGCCGGGGCATCGTGGACCTTGACCAGGCCCTTCTTGATGCAGCGCTTGAGGTAAGCGTTGACAAGACCGAGCGCGATGCCAAGCTCGGCCGCGATATGGCGCTGCGACCGCTCGCCGTCATGTTCGACGGAATTCAGCAGGCCGAGAACGATATGCTCGTTCTCATGCTCGGTTTCCAGCAGACGTTCCATCGTCAGTCCCTTGAGGTCCGGCGCCGGTCATAGCGTGTTCAACTCGTGAACGTCAAGGGCGGCGTTCAGGCCATGAACAATTGTAACATATTGTCATGGCACCATTTTTGAGGCCCAGCCCACGCGGTGACGCTAGGAAGTGCCGGGTACCCTCACCGCTGCGGCGGCACCATCACGGCCGAAATCCGCGTGGACACCCCCGGTCGGCCCCACAGCCTCGGCTGGACGTCAAAGTCCATGAGCACCGCGCCGGCGGCAAGACCCGCAACCATCTTCGACCAGACCAGGCAGGTCGCCTCGTCCGGAAGACAGATGGTGGCCCAGCCCTTGCGAAGGACCTCCTGCGCTGGAACTTGCCACTCGTATTTGGCGTCGTACGGGACGACGAACAGGGGATGATCGGGACTGTAGAAGCTCAGCGCCATGGCGAGCTTGTCGCCGCTGGCGGCTGCAAGCGGGGTTGTCGAAACCTTGCGCCATTGCCGCATCAACTCATGCGAGGCCAGCTTGTAATAATTGCGGCCCTCCTTGAACGGATGAGTGTTGCGGTAGAACGCGTGAATGGGCGCGCAAACGAGCGCGACGCAGGTTGCGAGCAGAATGACGGCCGCCAGCCTGTCGATGTCGATCCGGTCGACGGAAAACTTCGCCGCACAGACGGCCACCACGACAAACAGAAACAGCCCCTGCGCGGCCCATGTCGACGTAATCGAGCTTTTCAGCATGATCGTGACCAAGGGAGGCACGATAATGGTTGCAACCGCGATCGACAGCAGCAACAGCAATCCCGGATCCAGCTTCCGCAGGTCCGCCATGTAGGCTTCACGCTTCGACCTCGCAAGTGCTGCCCAAACCAGAAGCGGCAGCGCCAGCGTTGCCGCAACCCCCAGCCAAAAACCTCCGGCGGATTTCACGGAAGCCCACATCGCCTGGCCACCGTGCGCCGCGAGCGCATAGTCGAATGGACTGATTCCCGATATGGCATGCCAATGCGCATGCGGGGCGAGCAGCGCGACGCCGGCAATCGCTGAAATCCACGGCGCCATGGACGCAAAATAGGCCCGCCGCTGCGGATGGCAGACGGCCCCGATTACAAATCCTAAAATCAGGAATACCGAATAATATTTTCCCAGCATGGCAAGCGCGCCGGCAATACCGGCTGCCAGCGCCCAGCGGAACTGCCGCATCTCGAACGAGCGGAGAAAGCAATAGATCGTCAACGGCCAGAGCGCCAGCAGCATGGCGTTGGCATTGAAGCGCTGGGCCTGGAACTGATAGACTGGCAACAGCAACAAGAGCAGCACGATCAGCCCGCGCGTGTCGCCACGCACGAACCGGCGCACGATCAGATCGATTGCCCAGAGCCCGATCGCCGCGTTGGTCATCGCCAGCAGATGGAACGACCAATCCGCTACCGGAAAGACCGTGGTCCAGGCGCGGGCAATCCAGCCCATCAAGGGAGGATGCTTGATGCCGCCCCAGGCCGGCGATTGACCAAGGGTCCAGGCCTCGATCACGTCCGGATGCAGGTCACCGCTCAGATAGGCCAGTTGGAGGATCGCCATCCACAAGGCGACGAACACCGAGAGGAGCGCGGGAATCGCCCAGCCGTCCTCGATACCGTCAAGCCACGCATCGAAAGGCCGCCGCCAGGACCCGGCCGGGACGGAAACGACAGGCCGCATCATGGATGAGGCCGTCATCGGCAAACACGAGTGGCGCGACGCCCGGCCCGTTCCCTCGCGGCAATCATCGCTTGAAACGTCCAATCTAAGGGATCGCGCACGGCCTGCCGCGGACTAGCCCACCGAAATGCGACCGGACAACCCGGTCATCGCACCCAGACTGCGCTCCACCACGCGCCGCTGCGAACCATGCCAATCAATCAACAATGGGGAAAGACTAGCCGCTACGCCACCGTGCGGTCAATCGCGACCATCCGCCAAGCCCACGGGACGGGCACGACAGAGCCCTTTATTGTGTCCTGTGGACAAGCTATTTTCAGCCGGAGCATATCCCGATGACGGCGATTTTCCGTGTGCTGTCGAATGCTCGACCATGATTGTTCGCGCATGTCCTGATTGCAGGATCGCCCTTCTCGTCTCCTGCTCTTTTTTTGTAGCGGATGGCAGCCGCGCGCTGCGAAAGCTTGTTTGATGTCGATTGAACCTGCCGCAACGGCATTCCCGTCGAAGGCCCTTGCGAGCCTCGCCCTGGCGCTGGTGCTCCCGGTGGCGCTGGCTATCACCGTCTTCCCCACACCGCTGTACGACGTCCGCGAGTTGATCGCCTGGGGGCGGCATTTTCCGCCGGTCACACCGGCGCACCCACCGATGATGAGCTGGATCGGCGGCGCGGTGGACTGGCTGGCCGGCCCATCGGCCGCCGCGATGATCCTGGCGGGTCAGCTCCTGCTGACGGTGGGGCTGGCCTACCTCTATGCAATACTGCTGATGGTGACGGCACCGGGCAACGCTGCGCTGTTCACGGTGCTGTTCGGCACCTCACTGTACACTGTATTCGCACCGCTCTCGTTCGCGCTCAACGCCGATATCCTGCAGCTGACGTCATGGCCAGCGATCGTATTCCATTGCCTTTGTGCCGGCCGTACCGATCGCCTCGGTCACTGGATTGCGTTCGGCATCTGGTCTGCCGTCGGCGTGCTCACCAAATACAATGCTGCCGTGCTGTTCGTCGGCTTGGGCGTGGCCATGCTCGCCGTTCCCGCATTCCGGACCGTCTTGAAGCGGCCGGGCTTCTATCTGGCCGGCATCGTCGGCCTGATGCTGGTCGCCCCTCATGCCTTCGCTGCAATCCGCAATCGCGGCGCTGTCGCATGGGGCGTCGAACACTTCGATCTCGCAAGCACCTCTGGCGACAAGATCAACAGGCTGTACGAATACGCACTCGGCTATCTCATCTGTTTTGCGCCGGGTGTCGCGATCGTCCTCGCCGGACTCTGGAAGGGCGTTCTCGCCCTGCGGCGCGGCGAGCTTACCGCCTGGTCCGACGAATATCGCTTTCTGCTGGTGATGAACGCAACCATGCAGATCATGCTGCTGTTGCTGGTGCTGATCGCCGGGCTCAACTATGTCTGGCGATTCGATGCACCCTACGCCATGATGGCGGTGCCCGCGCTCGCCCCCCTGATCGCATGGAAGGAGGGCTGCCGCGCATGGTTCGAACGGCAGGTGACCACGACGATCGACGCGACATATCTCACGGCCGGGCTTGTCATCATGGTGCTGTACACGGTGTTCGCAAGCCACAGTGGCCTGCAGGAGCCGACGCCCGCCGCCGCCCATGCGATCCTCGCCGACTGGACCAGGACCTACGCCTGCGGGCCGGCCTACGTGCTGGGGGGCCGGCAGGCGGCCTATGGGGTCGGCATCGAAACCGGGCCAAACGTGACGGCGCTGAACTACCGGGATATCGCCGGCGCGCCATGGTTCGACGCATCCGCGTTGCGGGCTCGCGGCGCCATCGTGATCGACACGGTTCCGGAGATCGTCGAGCGCATGGCACGGGTCCTGCCTGACGCGGCAGGGATGTCCGACCAGAAAAGCCTCACACTGCCGCTGCGGCGCACCTACAAAGCCAAGAGCTACACCTACCTCTACCGCTTCGTTCCGCCGCAGGGCTGCAAGCCGTCATCCTGACTGTCGAAAAAGACCATATGGCATCGACCGCACCATCAGCCGACGACCAATTGCACGACAGACAGCCGAACGCCTCGATTGCATCGCGGCGCGAGGCTGGTCCGGCCCCCTTCTCGTCGTTGGCGCTGCTGGCGGTCCTTCTCGTCGGCCTCACGATCACACGCCTCGTCGGGCTGAGGTTCTCCGTCGTCGACCTGTTCTACGACGAAGCGCAGTACTGGATGTGGGGCCAAGACCTGGCGTTCGGCTATTATTCCAAGCCGCCATTGCTGGCCTGGCTGCTGGCGGCAACCCGGCAGGTCTGCGGCGACGCGGAATGGTGCATCCGCGCGCCGGCGCCGCTGTTCCATTGTGCGACCAGCCTCGCCGTCTATTTCACCGCGCGCGTGCTCTATGACGAGCGCACCGGGTTCTGGGCCAGCCTGCTCACGGCGCTGACCACCGGCATCACATTTTCGTCGCGTATTATTTCAACAGACGTGCCGCTGCTGTTCTTCTGGACAATGGCGCTACTCGCCTATGCCTACCTCCTGGTCGCGCCACGCAAGCGCTGGGCGGTGGTGCTCGGCCTGTCGATCGGACTCGGCCTGCTGTCGAAATACGCCATGATCTATTTCATACCCGGCATGCTGCTCGCCGCCCTCGCCAACCGCCGCGCCCGGGAGATCTTCAGGGAGCCCCATGTCTGGGCCGGCCTGCTGGTCGGCACGATCGTGGTGTTGCCCAACATCATCTGGAACATTGGCAATTCGTTCATGACGTTCCGACACACCGGAGACTTGGTGCTCGGCGAGGAATTTCGCCCAAGCATCGGGCGCATGCTCGAATTTTTCGGCGCGCAGTTCGGCGTATTCGGCCCCATCGTCTTCGGCGTGATGATCTTCGCGACCGTGAAATGGCGCTCGCGCGAGCTGATTACCCAGGATCGACTGATGATCGCGTTCTTCATCGTGCCGGTCGTGCTCATCACCCTCATCGCCATCGGCGTCCACGCCTATCCGAATTGGGCGTCGGTCTCGGCGACCTCAGGGCTGATCCTGACAGCGGCGCTGCTGCTGCGCATCGGCCGTCGCGGATTGCTCTATGGAAGCCTCGCTCTTGGCATCGTGCTGCAGACCGCCCTGCTCGCGATGGACAGCATGGCGACACGCATTGCGCTTCCCTTCCTGAAGACCCCCAATCCCTACAATCGCACCCTGGGATGGCGCGCGTACGCGGAGCGCGTCGGGCAACTCGCCGAAGAAACCGGTACGCCGACTATCGCCAACGATTATCGCGGCGATATCGCAGCGCTGCGCTACTACTGGCGCGGCAGGCCGCAAAACATCCTGTCATGGGGAACGAGCGACAGCCCGCAATTCGACGTCGTCCACCCGCTGACGCCACAAGCGACGGAGCCAATCCTGTTCGTGACATCCTGTCCGGACCGGGATCGCGTGCAGCCGTTCTATGGGAGCGTCGAATACCTTGGACAGTTCACGACGCCGGTGGGCACGACCGGCCGCCGCGGCTTCTTTGCCTACAAGCTCAGCCAAAACCGCGGCGAGGTCGGGATCTTGCCGGAATGCCGCTGGTGACAAGCAACTGCTTGCGCCACGCCCGCACGCCATCGTATCCACCTGAAGACATCGCGGAATCTCTGAATTGTTTTCAAGCAGACCCGCGCATCCGTGCCGGCACCAGCCGCCGGCTGAGATTGTTAATCGCCTCGATCAGGCCCGCAGGCGCCTCGATCATGACACTGCGCAGAATGCTCCAGACGCAAAGGCTGCCAACGACCATCAGCATCCCGTACTGGACCAGGATGGCAGCGGGCGTCTTCACCGCGATCGTCGAGCAGGCAAAGCCCGCGACCCGCACCACCAGAATTCCCACCAAGAGACTCGATATCGCAAAATTCCGGCTTTGCCGCGTCGTGCGCGGCATGCCCAGAAACGCAAACGCCATCAGCGCGAAGATCACCGGATAGAGCGGCGCGAAAATGCGATTGTGAAACTCCGCACGGAATTCGCCGGGGGATTTGACGTAGAGCGGATCGTCCGGCGGCGGCGAAAACAGATCGGGCGTCAGCCGCTCGGTGACGTTGTAGGTGACGTTCTGTGCCGCGCCCGCAAACTGCGACATGTCGAATGCATAGCTTTTGAAGGCGACCAGCGCGGGATCGCGCTTGCCGGCCTCGAACCGCTGCAGATTGCCATCCTGCAGAATGATGAAGGAGCCACGCTCATTCTTGATCACCGTGCCGGTGTCCGCGACGATGTTGACCCGCTGCGCGGGGTCGCGCTTGTCGTCGATGAACAATCCGACCAGCACGCCGCCCGGCCGCCGCTCCTGGATGCGCAGGGTCAGCTGCCCCAGCTTGATGAATTGCCCGGGCTGGATCACGTTCGCGAGCACGTCGGCGCCGAGCTGGGCGTTCCATCGCCGCAGCATGCGCAAACATTCGGGCGCAACGTAGAGCGTAATGGTCGCCACCAGGACGCAGACGATCACGGTCGCCTGCAGAAACGGCCGCAGGAACCGCACCGGGGGCATCCCCGCCGCACTGATCACGATGATCTCGGAATCGGTCGCCAGCCGGTTCAGCGCATACATGACCGCCACCAGCAGCGCGATCGGGGCGATGATGGAGACGAGCAGCGGAATGATCAGGCCCGAGATCCCTAAGAACACCAGGATGGTCTGCCCCTGGCCGGTCATCAGGTCGATATTACGCAGTGCCTGCGTGATCCAGATCACGCCGGTGAGCGAGATCAGGACGATCAGGAACGACATCAAGGTCATCTTGACGACATAGCCGTCGATCGAGCTGATCCGCAAAAGACGTCCTTTCCGGCCAACGACCGAGATGGCTACTGTATTGATGCCTCAGCCGGGAATCAATTGACGATACGCGGCGAGAACAAGGCCGGCGCTGCGGTCCCAGTCGAATTGCCGCGCCTGCGCGACCCTGGCAACGCGCAGCGCTGGATCGTCATGATCGCAACCAGCGATCGCCTCGCGCAGGGCATCGCTCCAGCCGTCGACATCCAGGGCAGCCACCCGTTGGCCGAATCCGCCCGAGATTTCATCCATCGATGTATCCGCACTATGTGCCACTGCCGTCCCGCAAGCCAGCGCTTCGACCACCGGCATGCCGAACCCCTCGTAAAGCGATGGCATCAGCATCAGTCGTGCGCCCTCATAGAGGCTGCGGAGCTGTGGGTTGTTTACCCCTTCCAGAAAGCGCAACGTAGCATCGGCGCGCAGCGACTCTGCCTGCGCTGGAAGATCGAGGCTGCCCCATCCCTTGCCGCCAGCCACAACCAACGGGCAGTTCGACCGCACGGCGGGTGAAAGCCGCGCGTACGCCGCGATCAATGTACGAATGTTTTTGCGCGGCTCGAGCGTGCCGACAGTCAAGAAGAAACTACCATATTTCAGATCAAACGGAGCGAGGTCACGCTGTGTCGCGCCTTGCCCGATCGGCCTGTACAGTGCAGCTGCGGCCGGCGGTGCGACGAAAATCTGGTCGGCTGGGGTGCCAAACACCCCGATGATCTCCTGCTTGCTGAATTCCGAAATGGTCTGCACCATGGGCGCGCGGGCGACGATCCTACTAAGCGGCGCAAGCCAAGCCACGCGATCTGCCGGATGGAACTCAGGGTGGCGAAACGTCGACAGATCGTACACCACGGGCAACACCGGCACACCGGGATCCGCAGGGGGGCGAAAATTGAAGGCATGGAACAGGTCGAGCTGCTGCGGGCGAAGCGAAAACTCGAAGCTGCGGCGATAGACCGCTCTGTACAGAACCCCGATCTGCCGGAAGTACGACAATCGTCGCACTCCCTGAGCTGCCAAACGCACGATGTGATCGGGCAGGCGCTCACTCGGGATCGCCGAGACGTGCCGACCATTGTCCTCATCGCGCGCTTTCGTCGCCCCTTTCATCGAGGCCAGATTGACTTCACGCCACCCTAGCCTGTCAAAACCCACATAGCGAAACGATGGCCCATGCTCCAGGAGAGAACGCACGATCCAGAAGGTATAGTTCGCTATTCCTGTCATCGGGCCGCGCAAAATGCCAGATTCCAGCCCTATGGTCGGTCGCGTCGACAAAGCACTCATCGATCAGCATGGCCTAGTCAAAACAAAATTCGCGCAGACCGAAGCCTCTAACACGGAGCCCGCCACACCGCTATGCCTTGCTAGACCATTTGCGGCGAATTTATGCGAAACGCTCTTGCCGGAACTCCTTACCAATGGCGTTCCGCAAAATCGCAGCAACCGCTTTGCATCTGGCCGAACCCTCGCTCCGTCTATATACCGGCAGGCGTACAATGACCAACCAGTTGGCAAGCAAGAACAGATTAACCAGCAAAGAAGAAGGACTATGAGAAGCCTCACCATCGACGGTTTTGTTCTGCGATTTCCTCGAACCGGGATCGTGAACTACGCTTATAATATTATTGCAGGATTGATCAAAGACCCCTCCTTTGACATTACCGTCCTTCTTCAGGATTTGAATTTCACCCATCCTGAGCTTGCGAATTTTGCCAAGTCTCTGCGATACCAACTCGTGGAAACAAACGAGTTCGATCAATTAATTTACAAGATCCGGCGCTTAACCGTCGACAAAGGATTGTCTGTCGACTTACCGCTGCCGCGCATGATCAACAGAGCAACAAAATCATGCGACATCTATCATTGTACCGACTGGTACAACTATGCATCGCGGCACGCTAAGAAAAACGTTATTACGTGCTTCGATCTCACCACGACACTTTTTCCGGACTATCACGAGCGAACAAACATCGTCAAAGAGGCACGCAAAGCGAATTCGTTCCGTAAATTCGACATCGTGGTCGCGATCTCGGAGTCGACCAAGCGCGACCTCGTCGAAAATTTCGGGATCTCGGCAGACAAGGTCAAAGTTTCGCACCTCGGCGTCGATTCGGTCTACGAGCATCCGAACATCGTCGAACGCGACGAATTTTTAGACCGATATAAGATTGGCACCGGCAAGCGCTATATCCTGAGCGTCTCGACCATCGAACCGCGAAAAAATATTGTCGGCATTCTGCAATCATATCGACGTTTTTGTGAGCGCAATCCCAACCGTGACGATGTCATGCTGGTGCTTTCCGGTCCCATGGGCTGGCGAAATGACGGCCTGAAGATCTTCCTTGATGAGTACCCTTACAGGGATCGAATTGTCTTCACCGGATATGTGCAACTCTCGGATATGCCGTCACTCTATCGCCATGCTGAATGCTTCATGTACCTGTCGTTCTACGAGGGCTTCGGTATCCCCATCCTAGAGGCCATGAAATCATCTTGCCCGGTTATCTGTTCCAACACCTCATCGATGCCCGAAGTTATTGGCGACAGCGGCGAGTTGGTCGCCCCCGACTCGACGGATCAAGCAGCCGAAGCTCTTGAGCGTGTCCTCAATAATCCGGCTCATGCCAATGGATTGCGAGCCTCAGGACTGAGGCGCAGCAAGATGTTTTCATGGGACAAGCACATTGACGACCTGACAGAAATCTACAAGGAGGTATGATCCGCCGCATCAGCGGAGCTCCCAGGGCGCCAGCGACACCGTGCGAGGCTCGACATCTAAAACAGTCCTGTATTGCAGGGCAGGAGTAGGTTCGTGGCATCCAGATGAAAGCAGGGGATTAAAGAAGGGATCCTCCTCAGCCAGGACCGCCGCATGTTTCTGCGCGAGAAGGCCGGCACTTGCCGTGTCGGCAGGCCGGAAATGCCGTGGGATCGGATCGTGCCGGCGCACAACAGCCCGAGCGTCCAACAAAACACGTAGCCCAACAGCACGGAGCCGAAAGCTGAGATCGATATCGCTGGCATCATTGGACAGGTTTTCATCAAAACCGCCCAATTCAAGAAAGACTCTCCTGCAGATCATTATGCAGGCGGACGAGACCGCAGACACCTCCCGCACACCGACCAACCACTGCAGATAGCCCGGATTGACGCTCCCGTCGTCCTGGCGGTACGGCGTGAAGCGAGACACGTGCCCACATATACCCATCAGACCCACAACCATGCCGGCATGGCTCACGCGGCCGTCGGGATATATCGACAGCGGCGCAACAGCACCAACCTCATTGCGCAAGCAGGCTTCGGCGAGACGCGGCAACCAGTCCGGCAAGGCTGGCATCACATCGCCGTTCAGTACGGTGAAAAGATTGCAATCCTGCGGAGCTTGGCGGGCGGCCGCATTGAACATGACACATGCACTTGTGTCGCGAGGGAAATGCAGCACCTGATATCGAGGGTTCAGACTGTCGATCTGGGTTGACAATTCCGCATCGCCATTCACGATGATCAACTTATATCTGTCGGCTTCCGTGCTTGCCTCGATAGCCTCAATGCGACGCGCCAGCGACGGCACCCCGCCGTATGAAGTAACAATAATTGCTGCCTTCCACGGCGAATTGGCTGGATATCGAACATCGAAGCCATGGCGATCACAAGCGTGCAGGACTGGCCCTCTGCATATTTTTCCGAGATAGACGCCAACATCTGCAGCGCTGGGCAGGTTAGCGCCGATCGCCGCGCTGGACCGTCTATTCAAAACCGATGGAATATGGCTGATGCTATGAGCCCGAGCGACTAGTCGCAGCAGTACGGATCCTGTCAGGGCAACGGTCTCAGGGCACGACGCCTGCGCGAGTATGGCGTCGTGCACCGCTATGACCCCTCCCAGATCGGGAAATTGCATAAACGCGTCATGCGAGAATAAACCACGAGCCCGCAAACGCAGATCGTCTGCAGCGGTCACTTCCTCGACTTCATCTCCGAACACGATATCAGCCTGCGACCTCTCCACGGCCTTAGCAAGACACGACAGAGCGGAGGGCTCCAAGCTGGCCCCTGGAGCAACGAGCGCGACATGGCGGGGACCGATGCGGGACTGCCAGACCGCCCCTTTCCTCACCGTCAGCGGACACGCGTCCAGAAGCAAACGCTGATTCAAAAACCACTCGCGAACCGATGCAGGCTCGGGCGCCCCTTTATCTGCCAGACGCTGGGCCAGGTCCGTAGCGAGGACATCTTGCCGCTCCTCCAGCCGTTGCAGTTGCTGTCGGATGTCGGACGCATCCTGTGGCGGCTGGAGCGCTGGACGGCGGGCAGGCAGAATTCCAAGCAGCTTTCGACGAACCGCTATCACCTTTCTCAGCCCGGCCCCAACGGCATCCTGCTGCCCAGCTAAACGACGCAGTTGCAACCGCACGTCATTGAGGCTTCTTGTCAGGCCGAAAAAGCGCAACATGAGGTTAAGATGCCGTCCGCCCGAAAATCGATAGAAACGAACGGCCTGCGTTATGCTGGGATGAGGCACGAGCTGTTTTCCCTCCGACGAAAGGCACAAGGAGGTCAAAATCGAAAGCTTGCTCTCCCCGCTGCGGCGCCGCCCCAACCAGAGTTGCAGGCCGCCAGCATCAGCATCCCGGCCGAGCACAGCCTGATAGGCCGCTCGGATGAATTTCTCTCCGTCCAGCGCAAGAAGTTGGTCGAGAGAAAATTGCTTGGCGGCAAGGAATTCGGCCACTGCGAGGTCTGTTTTCGGCTTCCGTTCGAAGGCCGACGACGCCGCAAAGCTGCGGCCATGACAATCGGCGATCAATGCTGCCAGCTTGGCGACATTGGCGTCCCACGTAAATCCGTCCGCGAAGCTTCTCGCGTTCCTCGAAAGTGTTTCTCTTAACTCCCGATCGCCGACCAAACTATCAATGGCTGCCAGCATATCATCCGGTGTTTGCACCAGCATCCCGGTTTTCTCGTTAGCAACAACCTCCGGGTGGGGTCCGATATCATAGGCGACGACGGGGGTGCCTTGGTATTGCGCCTCGACCAAAGCGAGATTGAAACCCTCCCATCTGGAAAGATTGATCAGGATATCCGCAGCCGCATAGGCAACCCCCATCTCCTCCCTGGGATGGCCGGCCAACAAGATTACCTCGTAGGAATCAAGCTTGCTGAGTTCTTCTTTGGCGATCTTGCCGAGAAGAGCAATCTTCACGCCGCGGCATCGCCGCCTTATTTTTGGGATAAGGGAGAGGAGTTCGGCAAAATTCTTGTAGGGTTGTTCGTCATCAGCGAACTGCATCCGTCCAACCCAGAGGATCAGACACTCGTCGTCTGCAACCCCTATCGAGCGCCGAAAAGCACCCACCTGCTCGCTGGATGCCCGCTCGTAGTGATCTCCGCCGAGGTAGACGACCGATGAGAACAGTTTCGCTCGAGCCGGAAGCCACTCATGAATGGATCTGGATATCGAGACGATCGCATCTGACCAGCCCAGTTCACTGTAGATGTTGGTGAAACGATGATCCGTCATCCGCTCCAGGTGCCGGGCCGTGTCCGCATCGAAGAATGATCCCGGCGGCGTTCCGTATTCCACAATAATCGCTGGAGCGCGCAGGTAGGAAAGCCAGTCGTAAAAAGGTGGAGTGTGCAAGATCCACAGATCGATCTTCCTGGCGTGCAGTTCGTCGAGTATCTTGTTGATCGACAATTCCGACGAGTAATCATGCACGTCAACGATCTTGGATATCGTCACCAGGTCATAGTTCGCAGCATGAGTCCGCTCATCTGCGCTAATGACGAACACCGAAACCTGATGACCAAGTTTCGCCAGTCTGGATGCTTGCTCGTGAACGACAAGATCGACGCCAAAGCCGAGCTTCATCCTTTCCGTAAGCATCCCGATCTTCACTGGATTTTCCCTCTCTCTCTCTCTCTGGGCTGCCGATCACGCGGCACCGCTATAAGCCCTTTGGCCGCACGTTCGGGAGCCCTCTCATCGGGACACGTCGAGCCGCGGACTTCAGATATGCAGTTGATCTCTAACCGACTATTTCATGGTTGAACGAATATGATGAACGAGTGGATTGATGTCTCCGACCATACCGTGCTCGCTAATATACTTCCGGGAACTGAACAATGGCGAGGGGTCACGGCCTTCACGATATCCAACCATCAAATAGTGCAATATCGGATCAGGAATCTCATGAAGCGCATCCTGATTGTATTTGATGTAGTGAAGAAGATCAAACTGGCCGCTTCCAAGCACGAGCCTATAATCCTCGAGCAATTGCGCCTGCCCTCGGATGAAAAGAATACGGCACAAGCGCCTGCCGAGCGTCGTACGCCAGAGCAAGCGCTCGAGCCAATGAACGCGAATCGGCGGCGCCGCGGCCAGTGCCACGTGCAGTGCTCGGCAGACCATTCGCTGCTCAGCGAGGCTGTTGTTGAGCGTTTGCGTCTCCGAATTCCGGTCAACCAGCAAATTGTTGAGAGAGACGAGCTGAGCGTCTCGCTCCACGATCATCTTGTGCAGAACTTCGTTTTCGGCCTTGATATCCCGAAAGAACGCTTGAGGATTGGCCGATTGATCCGACTCGTCCGAGCTCGCGCCTCCAGACAGCCTGGGCCCTTCGTCGATGAGGGCTTCCGTACCCGCGACTAGGCGCAAACCCAGCGCATTTTGCGGCGGCAACGCTTTTGAAATGATGCATATGGAATTGTGGAATTGAACGGAGTGAATTTCTGACAACAGCGCCTCCGCATCGTTAGGAAGAATGCCGGGAAAGCGACGATCGATCGGCTCACGCCTCTTTTCCCCGTTGCCCCAATGCTCGTGATTGACGACATCAACCAACATTTTGAGAAACGAGATTGAGGACACATCTCGATACAAGCCGCCTCCCCAGTTCTGCCAGTAGCTACAGTGCAAGTCCTCAACAACGAAGATCCCACCCGGCTTCAGCAAGGGAAAATAATTCAGGAACGCACGAATGATATCCCCGGAAACATGCGACCCGTCGTCGATGATGATGTCGAATTCCGCACAAATGCAGGCGATTGCGCGCTTCGTCGATGCTTCGTTGCAATCGCCGGTCACGACGTCGATCCGCTCTCCATAGCGCAATAATGCACATCTCTGCTCGATATCGCATCCGACGATATGCTCGAAGTTGGCGAAATATTTAGCGTAAATCTCGAGACTGCCTCCGTTTTGGATGCCAATCTCGAGCAGGGAAATCTTGCGGTCGCGATAAGGTCGGAACGCATGGTCGTAGAGCGATAAGTAGCTGGACCACTTGTCGCTTAACTTTCCGCGGTGCGCCTCAAATATACTGAGAAGATTGCCTTCTTCCGACATGTCGCAAGGATACCTTCAGAATTGGCGTCGGACGTTGCCCGATCGCGGTACAGACTGACAGTTCGGAGATCAGATCGCGGCGGCCAGATTATGTCGCATCAGCCATTGTCGGACCGCGCCCCGGGACCAGCAATCACGCGAAACACTCAAAACGAAAGCCCGGCTCCCGGCGACGTCGGAGATACCCTCCCGCTCACGTAGCCGGTTAGAGGGGCAACGCCAGAACCCATATTCCATTCTTGTGACATTCTGCATGTTCCGCCATAAATTACACGCGCTTGCCAGCTTGCCAAGAGATGTCTAGGGTGCGCACAACTATAGGATATACGAAGCGTTATGTTCTACCGATACGAACCTTCCTGGGCCCCCCGTGCTCCATCTCAGATCGGCATCAGGCGCCCACTAAATTGAAAGAGCAGACAAGAGGGATGTCTGGCGTCGGAGCAGTCGACGAGGAAGCCCTGATTCGTGCGTCGGGGCTGTTCGACGAACATTGGTATCTTGAAAAATACAGGGATGTTGCTGCCGCCAAGTGCGATCCATTGCAACATTATCTCGCCCATGGCGTTATTGAGGGCCGGAATCCCAACAGGTTTTTCGATACAAACTGGTACCTGATGGAGTACCCGGAGGTCGAAGCGAGCGGAACCAATCCGCTCGTCCACTATGTTCGACATGGGGTCGAACTGAGCTATGATCCGCACCCTCATTTTTCGACCTCATCGTACCTGCAGGCGAACCCGTCGATCGCGGCCTCCCGCATAAATCCACTGAGTCATTTTTTGCGCCAGGCTCCGTCAACACATCAGAGCTCCTCTCCCTATCAGGTTTTTCTCGCGAAAATGCAGCGCGAAGGCGAGCGAGAACTCTCGGAGCTGCTTCAGCATCTTCAGGTCATGACCTTCCGCCCGCTCTTCATCATATGGATCGATGGCTCGAGAGCCGATGGCAGCGCTGCGGCTCAGAGCTGCGCCAATCAGATCTATCCCGATCATCTCGTGGCCTACTCTGCTGCGGAAGTCCTGCAGTTGTTGGCCGGGTCGGAACCGGTGTCCACCTATATGATATGGATGCAGCCGGAAGATCGCTTGAACGATAAAGCCCTATACGCCTGCGCCGCAGCACTGAATGCACAGCCGGACCTGGACCTGATTTATTTTGACGAGGACGTCTGGGACGAAACAGGTCGACATAGCCCATTCCATAAGCCGGATTGGAGCCCGGATTATCTAGAGTCGATGAACTATATCGGCAATGCCGCCTGTTATCGTCTCTCGAAAGCTGGCGATCTGCTGAGCGACATCGAGAACCCGTACGATTTTCTGCTGCGCTTCGCAGAGCGAACGCCTCGGATACTTCATGTGCGAGAAGTGCTGCTGCATCGCACGACCACGTCGTGCGAACCGATCTCCATCGAGCAGATTCACGCGGACACGAGAGCCATCTCGGGCCGATTGCATCGCACCGGCCGACGGGGCGCCGTGACGGCGAGTGTTACCGGACACGGCTGCTATGACGTATTGCTCCAACCGCGCGTCAAGCCGCTGGTCTCCATTATCATTCCGACCGCTGGTCGCGTTGTCGAGATTAAGAACCGAAAGGTCGATCTGATTGTGCAATGTATTGACACGACCCTGGCGCGATCCACCTACACGAACCTGGAATTCGTCGTCATCGATAACGGCGATTTTGATCGTGAGCGCCTCGGTCATGTCAAGGCGGCCCCTCTCAAGTTCGCGACTTACGATCTGCCGGAGGTCAACATCGCGAAGAAGCTCAACATCGGAGCTTCGCTGGCGTCCGGCGAGATTTTCCTGATCCTCAACGACGATGTCGAGCCGCTCGCAGCCGACTGGATCGAGCGCATGCTTAGCCATTTCGAGAAGCCGCACGTAGGCGTCGTCGGCGCCAAGCTGCTTTACCCGGACAAGACCATTCAGCATGTAGGAGTGGTGTCCAATCGCGGGCAACCCGAACATGTTCGTCGTGGCGCCAGCCGCGAAGACAAGGGCTATTTCTTCAGCACCTGCGGCGTCCGGAATTATCTGGCCGTCACGGGCGCGGTCGCGATGACCCCGGCGAAACTATACCGGCAGGTTGGTGGCTATTCCGAGAATCTCCCGATCGACTATAACGACATCGACTATTGTCTCAAGCTTTTCGAGAACGGCTACTACGCCGTTTATGAGCCGAAAGCCGAGCTCACCCATTACGAGTCCATTTCAATCGTAAAGCCGCCCCGCCCTCACGACGCCGCATACTTCGCGTTGCGGTGGGCCATCATCGACCGTGATCCGTTTTACAATGAAGAATGCCTCACGATTCACCCTCCGACTTTCGATTTAAGCTACAATCAGAGGGCGATCTGATCGATGACTGTGATCGGAAGATCCGCTGAACGGCTGGCCGTCTTCTATCTCGCCCGAGGCGCCGATGTGGACTCCGTCGCGAAATTCCGCCGCTTTCGCGATTCTTATCGCCGCTTCAGCGCGGGCTGCGATCATGACCTGCTGATCATCTTCAAGGGATTCAAGAACGTCGAGGAGCTGAATGAAGCACGAGCCGTCTTCGCGCCGGTTGATCATGGTGAAATTTATACAAGCGACGACAGCTTCGACCTCGGCGCGTATTTCGATGCGGCCAGCCGGACGCAGCACGAGAATGTTTGCTTTCTCAATACGAGCAGTGAATTCAACAGCCATGACTGGCTGCTGAAGCTGGTCGTGAACCACGTTTTGCCCGGCGTGGGAATGGTTGGCGCCACCGGTTCATTCGAAGCCCCGAAATACTCGGCCGAGGATACCTTTCCCAATCCTCACCTACGTTCCAACGCCTTCCTGCTCCGAAGGGAACTGTTTCTTACGATGCATCCAGGCCAGCGGATGACCTCGAAGATGGCCGTCTGGCTGTTCGAGCACGGGCCTGCCAGCCTTTCCCGGCGAATCCATGCCTTGGGCCTCGCAGCTTTGGTAGTCGGCAAGAACGGACGCGGGTACCGGACGCCATGGTGGCCCGCCAGCGAGACGTTCCGCCAGGGCACGCAAAGTAATCTGCTTGTTCATGACAACCAGACCCGCGGTTTTGAACGAGCACCGATGGCCGAAAAGCGCACCCTGTTCCGCCTGGCTTGGGGAAGAGGCAGCGTCCTGTATCATTTCAACAAATCCGACGGCCCTCTCGCTGGAGCATGATCCGAAACCACGGGCAGAGATCGTCGGGAAAATGCTCAGGACGGCAAGCCGAAGATTCACGCTGTCCGAGGCGCGCCCGCGACAACGGTGAAGATCGCGTCAGGCGCCGCCCCGGTCGCGGAGCGCGAGCATCAGGCCATTACCTTGATCTCGGGTACGGCTGTCACGAACTTGCCTCCCCATCCCCTGACGGTACTCAACTGCTTCATGACCTCATCGGCGATATTCCACGGAAGGATAATGACGAAATCGGGTCGTCGGCTTTCGATCTCAGACGGCTGCAGGATCGGCAGGTGGCTGCCGGGCAAAAACTTGCCGATCTTGGACGCGGCCGCGTCGCAGACAAACGGCAGAAGGTCCGGTCGGACACCTGCATAATTTAACAGCGTATTGCCCTTGGCCGCCGCTCCATAGGCAGCCACCGTCTTGCCGGCCCGCTTCTGCTCGATCAGGAACGAAACGAAATCATCCTTCAGACGATCGACCCGACGCTGGAAGGATCGGTATGTCGTCACATTGCGAATTCCAAAGCGATCTTCACAGTCGAGCAGTTCTCGGGTTCGCAACGTCACCTCGCGCGGATCATCGCTGTGACAACCATAGACCCGCAAGCTTCCCCCGTGAGTGCTCAATTCCTCGACGTCGAAAACCCTGAGTCCGTGGCTTGCAAAAATACCGTTCACCGCCGCCAAGGATAGATACGAAAAATGCTCGTGGTAAATGGTGTCGAACTGGCACAGCTCCATCAACCGCATCAGGTGCGGAAATTCGAGCGTGATCGTTCCATACGGCTTCAGCGCGATGCGAAGACCGGAGGTGAAGTCGTTGATATCGGGTACATGCGCATAGACATTGTTGCCGCAGATGAGATCGGCGGCCTTTCCTTCACGGACCAGCGCATCCGCCGTTTCGGCGCCGAAGAATTTCCGGTGAACCGGGATACCGAGCTCCTCCGCCACGCGCGCAGTACTTTCGGTCGGCTCGATGCCCAGACAGGGAATTCCGGCAGCCACAAAATTCTTGAGCAGATAGCCGTCGTTCGAGGCCACCTCGATCACGAAGCTCCGCCGGTCTAGCTTCAGCTGCGAGGTGATGGCAGTCGTGTAATTTTTCGCGTGCTCGAGCCAGCTTTTGGACGTCGAGGAGAAATAGGCATAGTCCTTTGAAAACAGCTCTCCCGCGTCCGCATAGTCCTCGGTCTGAACCAGCCAGCAGTTGGTGCACACATTGACTCGAAGAGGATATGACGTCTCCGGCGATCTCAGATCTGCGGGCGCAAGATAGGAGTTGGACGGCGGAGCATATCCCAGATCGGCAACGCCTTCGCTGACCGCCGTCCCACAATGCCGGCATACGAGATTCTTGAACATATTCAGCGCTCCAATCAGCACCGGGTCCAGGTCGAACCTTTTGCCCGTCCGGACGCGATATAATCTTCCAGTTGTTTCACGCTCAGAACGGTTCGATCCTCTGACCAGGCGCAATACCATTCCGCGGTCTTCTCGACCGCAGTCTCAAATGTCCAGACCGGCCACCACTCGAGAACCGAATTGGCCTTGCTGCAGTCTAGCTGCAGCAGCTTCGCCTCGTGGGGATGATCGCCAGCGCGAACTTCCCAGCTCAATTTCGGCCAGCTCAATCTCAGAGTAGTTAGCACTTCCTCGACGGTCCTGTTCCCGTCGCGCCCGGGCCCGAAATTCCAGGCCTCCGCGAACTGCCGCTGCCCGGACAGGAGCCGAGAGCCGAGCAGCAGGTAGCCGGAAAGACATTCCAGAACATGCTGCCAAGGCCGGGTGGAGCGTGGCGAGCGGATTTCCAGCACGCCATCATTCTCCATCGCGCGACTGAGATCGGGAATAAGCCTGTCTTCCGACCAGTCGCCGCCCCCGATGACGTTGCCGGCACGCGCGCTCGCGATCAGCGGCCCCCGCTCCGAGAAGAATGATTGACGAAAGCTGTCGACGACCAACTCGGCGCCGGCTTTCGACGCGCTATAGGGATCATAGCCTCCCAGCCGGTCGCTTTCCTGATAGGCATAGTCGGCTTCGATATTCGCGTAGCATTTATCCGTGGTCACGACGACGACGGCCTTCAGGCATTCAGTGAAGCGACATGCGTTCAGCAAGTTTGCCGTACCCACGACGTTCGTGTGCCAGGTTTCGGTCGGTTCGCGATAGGATCTTCGCACCAGCGGCTGCGCCGCCAGATGAAATATGATCTCTGGCTTCGCCTCTCCGATGGCGGCCATCACCCGCTGCGGATCCCGGATATCGAGAAAAACCGAGTCGATGTTCGTCCCAAGCAGCGTCCAGTGGTTCGGCTGCGTGTTCGGCACCAGGGAAAGTCCTGTAACCTCGGCACCGAGTTGCTGCAGCCACAGGACGAGCCAGCTGCCTTTGAAGCCGGAATGGCCCGTGACGAGGACCCGTCGGCCTTTGTAAATATCTCCAAACATTCTTACCAATTTTTCCAGGGCGCCGAACCAGTCGACCAGAGTTCCTCAAGGTGCTTCTTGTCACGTAGGGTGTCCATAGGTTGCCAGAACCCGTCATGGAACCAGGCACCGAGCTGATTCTCCCGCGCCAATCGCTCCATGGGTTCACGCTCCCAGGTCGTGTCGTCTCCAGCAATGTAGTCGATCACGTCGGGCGAAAGAACAAAGAAGCCACCGTTCACCCATCCGCCATCGCCCTCCGGCTTTTCGAGGAAGTTTGTGACACGGCTGCCATCAAGGCCGAGCGCGCCGAACCGGCCGGGCGGGCGCGTCGCGGTCAGCGTGGCGAGCCGGCCCTGCGAGCGGTGGAAGCCGATCAGTCCGGTGATGTCGATGTCGCCCACACCGTCGCCGTACGTGAAGCAGAACTCTTCGTTCCCATTCCCCAGGTGCTGCCGGACACGCCTCAGGCGACCGCCCGTCATGCTCTGCTCACCGGTGTCGATCAGAGTGACCCGCCACGGTTCCGCAAATTTCTGAAGGACCTGCATCTCATTGTGCTGCATGTCAAAAGTGACATCCGACATGTGCAGGAAGTAATTGGCGAAGTACTCTTTGATGACATACCCCTTGTAGCCGCAGCATATCACGAAGTCGTTTATTCCGTGGCTCGAGTAGATCTTCATGATGTGCCAAAGAATAGGCCGGCCGCCGATTTCAATCATCGGCTTGGGCCGCACCCCAGTCTCCTCGCTGAATCGCGTGCCGAGGCCACCAGCCAAAATCACAGCCTTCATCGTCTTTCTCCAGCGACTCTCGGATGGCTCATCAAAGGCAAAAAGTTCGCGTTATGCGGTACATAGCGCCCTGCAATGCGTAATGAAAGTTGTATTTTTGACCACTTTTCGCCCACGTATCAAGGCGCGCGGCGTTATACGATGGCTTTGGATTTCCACCAATCCACAGCGTCACTGAGGCCCTGGTCCAGCGTCCGAGCCGGCCGAAAGCCGACTTCGCCGGAGAGCCGATCGACATTCGCGACCAAGCGGGATGGATCGCCTTTCCGGGAGGCAATGTCACCGAAGCGAACCAGATCGGGCCGTCCGCAGATCTCGCCGAGCTTGAGAATAATGTCCCGAACCGCAACTGGCAGGCCCGAGGCGAGATTGACCGGTCCCTCCACCTGCGAGTCCAGCAGCTCGGCGAAGCCTCTCCCGACATCCCTGCAGTCGAGCCAGTCACGAACCTGCTCGCCGCTGGTCGTCCGCGTGGCCCGGCCCGCGAGCAAATCTGCGATGACCGCTGGAACCAAGCGCTCCGGTCGCTCCCGCTGCCCGTATGACATAAACAAAACTCCCCAAGCCTGTGAGATGCCAGCCTGCAGCGCGAAAGCCTCCTGCACTCTCCGCGTACAATCCTTCACGTGGCCGTAAAGAGTTGCAGGCCCTCGCGGATGATCTTCAGAAATGAAGAGCGGGCTGGTGTCCTGCCAGTCATATTCAGCGCACGTACCGGCACTGACGATGCGCTGTCCGCCCGCTTCATGAAAGGCACGAATAAGTCGAAGCGTGAGGGCGCCCCAATCCAGGTTGTCGCTTGCAGTCCAGAAACCGGGTCCCACGTTCCATGCAAGATGCAGCAGATGACTCGGCCTCGTTGCATCCAGCAACTCGACCATCCGGTTGGAGCTCAAGAGATCCACTTCATGCCAGCAGACCCCGTCGAGCGGAAGTGCCCGCCGCGACAGCGCGTGGACTTCAAATCCACGCTCCTTGAGCTCGGTTATTGCGGCAAGCCCGAAAAAACCGGACGCCCCTGTGACCAGAACCTTCTTCATGACACGTAGTCGGGCAAGCTCGCGTCCCGCTCTGAAATGAGAGCTGGATGCATCGGCCACTCGATCTGAAACGCCGGATCGTTCCAGCGGACCCCTCTCGCCAACTCAGGCACGTAGCGTTCGCCCATATGATAAAAGACCTCGCAATCGTCTTCGAGGGTCAGGAAGCCGTGAGCACATCCTTCGGGGATATAGACCGCATTCCGTCGATTTGCATCCAGCTCAACTCCAACCCACTTGCGGTGCGTCGGAGCGTCCGCACGAAGATCGACGACAACGTCGAAAACCCGACCTTTCGTACAGCGGACCAGTTTTATTTCAGGATGAGGCATGTCCTGATAATGCATCCCTCTCAACGTCCCCTTTTTTGCATTCCAGGAGGAATTGCATTGCGGGAATTGTGAAACCAGCCCGTGCTGGCTGAAGGTATCTGCGCAAAAAGTACGGGCAAACAGCCCTCTCTCGTCTTGAGACGAGGTCACTTCGACGATCCAGACGCCAGGAATATTCGTCGCCGAGAATTTCATGTCACGCTTTACCTCATCGGTCTCTGAGGGGAGAAGCCAGCCTTCGCAGCGGGGACGTAATTTTCCATGATCTGCTGTTGACGAGACTCTGGACATGATCTCGCAAGGCTTTGTTCTCGGCCTGAAGCGCGGTAACGGCCTCTTCCAGGCTTCTTCGCTTCGCCGCTTCTTGCTGCAAATCAGTTTCGGTTGCTTCCAAGACCTTCCGAACCCGTTCCAGCGCCTCGCATTGCTCTGACAAGCGAGCGGCCGCTTCTCGCTCTTGGACGCACACCTGTTCCAGCGCCTCGTATCGCTCCGACAAGCGAGCGGCTGTTTCTCGCTCTTGGACGCACACCTGTTCCAGCGCCTCGTATCGCTCCGACAAGCGAGCGGCCGTTTCTCGCTCTTGGACGCACACCTGTTCCAGCTTTCCATTGGTCTCAGAAAGCTCCGCCTGGAGCCGTACGACGTCGGCCCTCTTCTCTTCTCTGACGCGACGAAGCTCTCGACGTAAAGCGATCATGTCTAGTTCCGCGCCTTGCGAATGTTGCAGCAACTTGCGGGCATCGGGGTCCGAACTTTCATCATGACTTCTTTTTTCCGCTTCCACGCGTACCAACGCTTCGGAAGCCGTCCGGGAGTGAGCCTCTCTTGCTTGTTCGATAGTCACGATCGCCGGCAAAATCGGCTTCAACGTTTGGTAGAGGTAGGACCAGTCTTCAATCATCCGAGGAAACACCGGGAAAATAAGTGGAGTTCCGGCTTCGGCAGCGCGATGCACCAACCGATGAAAACCCATCGCCAGCAATCGCGCTTGATCCAGAGGATTGAGTGAATAAATCACACCGCCGGGCGTGTGCCCAAAGACCTCCCACGTCGCATCGAGCCGATCAGCCATCCAGGGGTTACCTTGATGGATTGCGCGATGCTCGATGATGCTTCGGCTCGACGCGGCTTCGACGAGATCCCGCATCGGAACAATTATTGCGTCAAAAACGAAGCGCCCGCTTTGAAGAATTTGCTCTATGTATTCGCCGGCCCACGGCGACTTCAAAACATAAGGTAACTCGGCGTCCGGATGGACCAGCAAAAGATGCTCCAATCCAGCGTTAGCGTTTTCGTCCCACGGTGCGGACTTCTGGTCTAGCTGAAAGCCGGTGTCCAGGCCCAGAGCAGTCAGATACTTCACGAGAAAGCTGGTTCCAGCTCGACCGGTCCCTGCGATCAGAACGTGGCGGCGGGCGGAGCCCCCATTTTCGATTTTGTCAGGCTTGTTGAACATTGACCCTTGAATTCCAAAAATCTATGGAGCCTAGTTTAGGAGTGTCGTCCCAAGCGTGACACCCACAATAGCTCCGCTCGGTTGACACTATACATGCCCCTATTCGACCTGGGTGTCGCGACGCCTCGAGATTTTACGATGCCACCGTTGCACGGAAGCTCTCGATCACATCTGCAATCTTTCCAAACGCTTGCACCTGGCCTTGTTGCAACCACACGCCTTTGTTGCACCACCTGCGGCAAATCTCGAGATTATGCGATGCCAGCACCAGGACGCTGGCCTTGCGGACGAACGAATCGATCCTCGCCTGCGCTTTGACCATGAAACTCGCATCGCCGGCTAAAATCCACTCATCCATCAGCAAGATTTCCGGCTCGAAGCAGGTCGCCACGGCGAAAGTCAGCCGCAGCACCATGCCCGACGAATAAGTCCGCACAGGCATGTCAAGATAGTCGCCCAGTTCCGTGAATTCGGCGATATCGGGCAGCAGCCTCTCGATCTCACGCGACGACAGTCCGAGCAACCGGCCACGCATCTGGATGTTGTCATAGCCGCTGAGGTCGGTATCGATGCCCAGTCCGATGTCGAACATCGGCGAAATGCGACCATGGATCGCTATCGTACCGGCAACCGGTTCGTAGATGCCGGCCATCACGCGCAGGAGTGTGGTCTTGCCCGCCCCGTTCGATCCGATCAGCGCCAATCTGTCGCCAATGTCGAGCGAGAATGATACTTCGCGCAACGCGTCGATCGTGATCCGGTCACTGGCATCACGGGCGATGCGTCCCGCGGAACTGCGCGACAATAGGCTTTTCTTCAGCGAGCGGCTCCCGCCCTGATAGACCGGAAAAGATACGCTAACGTTATCGAGAGTAAGTACGGATTGCGGCATCGACGTCACACCCAATAGGAGATCCGCGCCCGGAAGCGCACCAAGAAGGCTGCCGCCAGTATGAAATTCGCGACGGAGATGAGGCCCAGAGCGACATAATTTTCCACGGATGGCACCACCCCCAGCAGCGGCGCCCGAAACACCTCGACCAGGTGGTAGAACGGATTGAACGTCATCAGAACGGAGTGGCTCCCCAGCAACTCCGGCTTCCACATGATCGGCGTTAGAAAGAACAGAATCTGGACAATGCTGGCAATGATCTGCGGAATATCGCGAAAGCGGGCGGAGACCATGCCGATATAGATACTCGTCAGCGCGCCGTTAAGCACGATCAGCAGAAATCCGGGAATCGCATACAGTGCGGCACTGCCCGGCCAGATCTGGAAATAGATCAGGATGCCGAAATAGATCACGAAGTTATGGGCAAAGATGATGATCTTGCTCCACATGAAACGATAGACGTAGACCGAATACGGCAGCCGGATCTGCTTGATGTAGGATTCGGCGCCTGTGAACAGCGATCCCGCCTCGGTGAGCACCGAACTGATAATGCCCCACACGAGCAATCCCACACAGAGAAACGGCATGAAATCGTGCAGCGCCATCTTGAAGATTTGCGCGTACACGATTCCGAGTGCGACCACCATGATCGCCATGCTGGCCGTGAGCCACAATGGACCGAGCAGCGATCGGCGATAGCGCTGCAGGATGTCGTTCCAGCCCAGCCGGCACCAGAGCGGCCATAGCAAAGCGCCGTCGATGATGTCACGGATCGCTAACTGCAGCTGCCCATACCCGCCCTGCACCCGCACGGCCGCCCGCATGTCACCTCGCTGCTCGTCGTCGTGGGCTTGCTTCGACAAAACTATCACGTTTGCGACTGCCGCCGACCGGCGGCCTCCCTGTAAATTGTCTGCATTCGCTCCAAAAACAGCGACTGAGCATATTCCGTCTGCGCGCGCACACGCCCAGCGTCACCCAGCTTGCGCGCAAGCTCGGGTTCGTCAAGCAGCCTGCCGAGCGCCTGTGCGAACGCCGACGGATCGTTCGGCGGCACGGTCAGCCCCTCCTGCCCATCGCGCGCGACGTGCGGCACGGCGGTTCCCAGCGCGGTATTCACGATCGGGCGCCCGGCGGACATCGCTTCTAGTTGCACGAGACCGAACGCCTCGGCATCCGTGACCGACGGAAACGCGAGCACGCTGGCCGCATGAATATACTGCTTCACCTCGTCGCGCGGCAGGCCGCCGAGAATCATCACCCGGCCGGAAATTCCAAGCCGCGCGGCCAGGCTCTCGAGCTCCGCCTTGAGCGGGCCATCCCCGACGATTACGGCCTGGACGTCGACGTCCTGCGTGGCGCGCAGAAAAACCTCATATCCCTTGTAGCCGACAAGACGTCCGACGGCGACCACGAGTCGCGGATAGCGCGCCTTCATGCCGTCGACGACAGCTTGCTCGCTCTCACTGAGCGCGCCCCAATAGTCGACGTCACAGCCATAAGGCACGACGACGCATTTCAGGGCATGCGGCTGCAGGAATTTCGAATTCGCCACAATGGCCGCATCGGACACGATGATCTTATCGGCCCGCGCGAGGGTGCGCCGGACCAGCGGCGTCATCAGCCAGACCAGCAGCGAGCGTCCGATGATTTCCGCATGCCAGTGCACGATCAGCGCGGCCCGCCGGGGAAAGCCAAGCAGGACGCCCATGTCAGCGAGCGGAAACGGTGCATGGCAGACCACCACGTCCACCAACCTTGCCTGCCGTGCGAACACGAAGGGATAACTCGGCGCCATCGGCGTGGAAAAGGCCGTGCCCAATGACGTCACCGCCTTCACCAGCACCTCGTCAACCCGGTAGGTCCGCCCCAGGCCGAACGCGCGGGCAACCAACACCAAACCGTCGAACCCAGCCCGCGGCAGCTTCGCCAGTGTCGCGATGACGTGCGGAATCCCGCCATGCACGTCAGGCAAATAGATCTTGTAGGCATGCAGGACACGGATCAAGACGGGTTATCCAAGGGAACAGGCTTCACCGTCGCGCGAATTCCGCAAAAAGTGAATACCGATTTCAAAATGGTGCGTCGCATAAGATATTGACAAGCGGGATTTTTCTTAGGGCAAACCGGAATCGACTTTTCCGAACGCGGGCCGCGGCGCAGACGACCGTGCCGTCAGGTCCTCCTGCACCCGTTTGACCTGTACCTGGACCATGGTCGAAACGAGTTCCGCAAACCCGACTTTCGGCCGCCAGTTGAAGGCCGCCCTCAGCTTGTCCGGATTGGCGCGGGTGTAGTGGCTATCGGTCTTGCGAATGAGTTTCGGATCGACGCTGACATAATCGGTCCAGTCGAGACCGACCGAGTGGAAGGCCACTTCGCAGAACTCCTGGATCGAGTGATTTTCGCCGGTACCGACCACGTAATCGTCGGGCATCGGATGTTGCAGGATCATGTGCATCACCTCGGCATAGTCGCCGGCGAAGCCGAAATCGCGGCGAACGCCGAGGTCGCCCAGCAGCAGCTTGCCGTCCAGCAGGATCGGCCGGCCCCGTTCATCAAGTTCAGGGGTATCGCGCACGCCACACCAGGCCGCCGCCGCGGCATAAGCGATCTTCTGCGAAACGAACGACAGCGGACGATACGGACTTTCATGATTGAACAGGATGCCGGAGCAGGCATGCAGGCCGTATTGCTGCCGGTAGGCGCCGATGATCCGATGGCCATAAAGCTTGGCCACGCCATAGGGCGATTTCGGCTCGCAGTGGGTGTGTTCGTCCTGGCGCTCGCTGAAGCCGTCACCGAAGATATCGGACGACGAGGCCTGGAACAGGCGGGCGTCTGGCTTGTGCTTGAGCAGCAGTTCGCAGATGGCCTGGGGCAGGAACGCGTTGATCTCGGCGGTCTCCCGCGGCGCCTTCCACGACAAGATGGGCCGCGACACGGCCGCAAGATTGTAGATCTCGTCCGGCTTGGTGCTGGCGATCAGCAATTCCAGGAACGCGCCGTCGGTCAGTTCGCCCAGATGCCAGCGAATGCCGTCATCCTTCGTCCCGGGAGCCGACGGCCGTCGGGATTGCGCGTGCACCAAATAGCCGTGTCGGCGAAGCAGAGCGACCAGATAGCGGCCGTCCTGCCCGCTCGCACCGGTAATCAACGCAGTTTTAGCCAACGGATTGTCCCCATCCGGTCGTGTTATGCCCCGCCCTCACTGGTTTAGCGTGACCCGGTTGCACTCCGCAAACGATGCACTGCCTGCTTTGTGTGATGTTTGTACGGCGTCATTGTTTCTATTCGTTGTAGTTGAAATGCTTGAAACCGTGCTGCTTGACCAGCTCGTCGCGCTGCGCGGATTTCAGGTCTTCCTGCATCATCTCCGTGACCAGCTGCGCAAACGATGTCGTGGGCGTCCAGCCCAGATTGCGCTTCGCCTTTGACGGATCACCGAGCAGTGTCTCCACTTCCGCCGGGCGGAAATAACGCGAATCCACTTCCACGATGCATTTGCCGCTCGCGGCATCATACCCCTTCTCGTCGATGCCGGTTCCTTCCCAGCGCACCGCGATGTCGGCTTCCTTCGCGGCAAGCTCGACGAACTCCCGCACCGAGTGCTGTTCACCGGTGGCGATCACATAATCTTCTGGCTTGTCCTGCTGCAGCATGAGCCACTGCATCTCGACATAGTCACGCGCGTGGCCCCAGTCGCGCAGCGCGTTGAGATTGCCGAGATAGAGCTTCTCCTGTAGCCCCAGCTTGATGCGGGCCAGTGCGCGGGTGATCTTGCGGGTCACGAAAGTCTCGCCGCGGATCGGTGATTCGTGGTTGAAGAGAATGCCGTTGCAGGCATACAGGCCATAGGCTTCGCGATAGTTCACCGTGATCCAGTAGGCATAGAGCTTGGCCACCGCATAGGGCGAGCGCGGATAGAACGGCGTGGTTTCCTTCTGCGGAACCTCCTGCACCAGCCCGTAAAGCTCGGAGGTCGATGCCTGGTAGAAGCGGGTCTTCTTCTCCAGCTTCAGGATCCGGATCGCTTCCAGCAGGCGCAGGGGGCCGAGCGCGTCCGAGTTGGCGGTGTATTCCGGCTCTTCGAACGACACGGCAACATGGCTCTGCGCCGCGAGATTGTAGATCTCGTCGGGCTGCACCTGCTGCACAATGCGGATCAGGCAGGACGAATCGGTCAGGTCGCCATGGTGCAAGGTGAAATCATGGCCCTTCTCATGGAGGTCATGATAGAGGTGGTCGATGCGATCGGTGTTGAACAACGACGTTCGCCGCTTGATGCCGTGCACGCTGTAGCCCTTGGCGAGCAAGAGCTCCGCCAGATAGGCTCCATCTTGTCCGGTGACGCCAGTGATCAGAGCGGTTTTCTTCGACATTCAGCTCACAGTCCATGGTTTAGAGGTCGTCGATCATTATCGTCCGCGCAGCTATAGACGCATCGGGTCGAGAATGCGACGTTCCGTCTTATCCGGGAGGTCGAGTTCGAAGCTTTAGCTGGCGCAGCAAGCATTTACAATTGTCGGTTGCAGTTTAATGTTTCTTGGTAAAGTGAACACGATTTCAATTTCCACCGACAAAGCAATGAGATAGCTGCTGCTCAAGTCTTCATCACCTCTTCCCCGACCAAGACTTCACTAACCAAGACTTCACTGTCCAAGACTTCATCAGGCAATAGATAGACTGCGCCGAAATGGCCTTTGCGGAACGCCCCCAACAACAATTCATCGCCGGAGCCGAAATACAGCCCCTGCGCGGCTCGATCCTTTACGTCGTCTCCGAAGACTGGGCCTTCCTGTCGCACCGGTTGCCGATGGCCAGCGCCGCCCGTGAGGCCGGCTTCAGCGTTCATGTCGCCACCCGCATTGGAGAAGATGCGGAGGCCATCCGCGCCCACGGCTTCACGCTGCACCCGATCCCCTTCGTGCGCGGTCGCCTGTCGCCGCTGGCGGCGCTGTCGACCATCCTGGCCCTGCGGCGGGTCGGGAAGGCCGTCGGGCCGACGCTCGTACATCATGTCGGCCTGCAATGCTGCGTGCTCGGCGGGCTGGCCTCGCTGGGTGCTAACCGGCCGCAAGTCAATGCGCTGACCGGTCTCGGCTATACGTTTACCGGCGGCCAGTCCCGCTCCGGATTTTTCCGCCGGGCGATGACCGCAACCCTGAAATTCCTGCTGAACCGCCAGCACGCGGTCACCCTGGTGCAGAATCCCGACGACCAGGCCGCGCTCGAGCAAATCGGGATTTCCGGCGGCCATCTCGCCTTGATCCCCGGATCCGGCGTCGATACCGACGCATTGCAGCCGCTGCCTGAGCCGGAGGGGCCGATCACCGTCGGCTTCGCCGGGCGGCTTTTGACCGACAAAGGAATCCGGGCGCTGCTCTCGGCGCATCGGCTGTTACGGCAGCGCGGTCTCGACATCCATCTCCACATCGCGGGCGAGCCCGATCCGGCCAACCCCGCCTCGGTGTCCCTGCAGGAGGCCCAGGCCTGGAACCGCGAACCCGGCATCACCTGGCTCGGCCATGTCGACGACATCGCCTCGCTATGGCAGCGCTCGCATATCGCGGCCCTGCCCTCGCACCGGGAGGGTCTGCCGAAAAGCCTGCTCGAAGCCGCAGCCTTCGGCCGGCCAATGGTATCGACGGACGCGCCTGGCTGCCGCGAAATCGTCATCCATGATCGCACGGGTCTGCTGGTCCCCATCGAGGATCCCTCGGCCCTGGCAGACGCCATCGCCACGCTGGCCGAATCGCCCGAGCTGCGCGCCCGCTATGGTGCCGCCGCCCGCGAGCTCGTGGCCGAGAAGATGTCGGCCCGCGCCATCGGCCAGACCACGCTGGAGCTCTATCGCTCCATGATCGCGCGATGACGCCGACAGTTGTCAGCCTCCCAACCATTTACTAGACACGCCGCATGATGGCGATCGATCAGCTTTTGCAACAGCCGCTGCTCCTCGCGGCTATTCCTGTTGTCTCGGCGGTCCTCTGCGCCGCGCTGATCGTCGTGTTGCGCCCCCTGCTCGTCCGCTATGCCCTGGCCCGGCCAAATACCCGCTCCTCGCATAGCGAACCGACGCCACAAGGCGGCGGCATCGCCGTCATCGCGGCAACCGTCCTGACCGTTGCATTTGCAGGGCTGTGGACCCATGCCACCGGCACATATGCTCTTGCGATTGTCCTGGCGGCAGCGATCTTCCTCGCGCTGGTCGGTGCGATGGATGATCTGCGTCCGCTCCCCGTGCTGCCGCGCCTGGCGATGCAGGTCGCGGCCGTCACCGCCGCGCTGATTGTCCTGCCGGCCCAGTTGCACATCGCACCGTTTCTCCCGCTCTGGCTCGAACGCAGCCTGCTGCTGCTCGCAATGCTCTGGTTCATCAATCTGGTGAACTTCATGGACGGGCTCGACTGGATGACGGTCGCCGAGATGCTGCCCATGACGGTCGCATTGTCGGCCTTCGCTCTCGCCGGCTGGACCACCGACGTAGTCCCGCTTGCGCTCGCGCTTGCCGGCGCCCTCCTCGGCTTTGCCCCGTTCAACCGGCCGGTCGCGCGGCTTTTCCTGGGGGACGTCGGCAGCCTGCCCATCGGTCTTTTGATCGCCTGGTGCCTGGTGCAGCTTGCCGGGCAAGGCCATCTCGTCGCAGCACTGCTGCTGCCGCTCTACTATCTCGCCGACGCGACAATCACCTTGGCGCTCCGGCTATCCCGAGGCGAGAAGGTCTGGGAGGCGCACCGGACCCACTTCTATCAGCGCGCGACAGATAACGGCTTCAAGGTCATCCAGGTTGTGCGTGACGTATTCGTGCTCAATATCCTGCTCGGTGCGCTGGCCGCGGCCTCACTGATACTGACTTCGTTCGAAATTGATCTCCTGCTGTGCGTAACAGGAGCCATCGCCGTGGCCATCGTACTGAGGCGATTTTCACGAATCAAAGGATATCGCCTCACAAAACCTTTGCGCACTCCGAAGTAACGTCATCGCCGATTGTTTGAAACTCATTAAGCTTCTAATCTGAAGATGCCCAATCGACGGAGCTCAAAATGGTCGACTACGTTCTGGAAGGTCCGAAATGGGGCACGGCCAGCTTCGGTACGGCTGGAGGTATTGTGACCTGGGCGGTCGATGCGACAGTCCCGGCCAGCTTCCTGGCCGAACTCAGCGCCGCCTTTGCAGACTGGTCACATTACGCCAACATCGAATTCCAGGAGGTGGCGTCGACTGCTGTTTCGCAAATCGATTTTACGATGAGCGCGATTGACGGCCTCAACCAGATTCTTGGAGAAACCAGCTTCTACTACTCGGGAAGCAAGTTCATTTCCGCTGCCATCGAATTTGACACCGGGGAAGGTTGGCACCTGTCCGGCAGCCAGATCATCAGCAACAGTGCCGTGAATTTATTCCAGGTCGCCCTGCACGAAATCGGGCACGCCATTGGCCTTGACCACTACAACGCCACGCCCGCGATCATGAATGCCTACCTGAACACGAGCGTGACCGACCTCGCGCAATCGGACATCGACGGAGTTCAAGCGCTTTATGGCAGCGCCCCACCTCAAAATCTGTTTGGAGCGACTGTACACGATGTCCAAGGCCCGGGCGGTGAAATCTATGCCCTCTATGACGCTATCCTGGGGCGAACACCGGACCCGTTGGGTTTCGAGGGCTGGGTTTCATTGTTGGAACACGGCACATCACTGCACGAAGTAGCCGCGAGAATTCTCGCCTCGCCGGAAGCACAGCTGCATCTCGGCGCAGCGGACAACGCCACGTTTGTGGAACAGCTTTATCAGACCGCACTGCATCGCCAGCCCGAAGCCGCCGGGCTGCAAGGATGGACCAACGCACTCAATCAGGGCATGTCACGAGCCGATATCGCGATAGCTTTCGCGCTCAGCACCGAGAATGTCAGCGGCATGCAGGCCAGCTTGAACGCCGGGGTCTTCGCGCCCGATCTCGATGCCTCAAACGTTGCCCGCCTCTACTACGGATTGCTCGGGCGCGCGCCGGACGCGGCCGGCCTTGCTGGCTGGACCAATGTGATCAAAGATGGCGCTTCGCTAACCAGCATCGCTCAGGCATTCCTGAACTCGACCGAATACAACAGTTCGCACGCGGGAATGTCAGACGCGCAGTTCGTCGATAGCCTTTATGTCAACGCGCTCGGCCGCCACGCGGACAGTGCCGGCCTGCAAGGCTGGGTCAACGCGCTTGCCAACGGCACCTCGCACGCGGATGTCGCGATAGGCATCGCGGAGTCCGCCGAAGCACTTAATCATCATCTGTCTCACATCGAGCAATCCTGGCTTCTGGTCTAGATTGAGCCCCCACGCGTAGCAGATCACCGCGGCCATTACGGTCACCCATGGCTTTTACAACGTGAGCAGAAGGGGCGCGCCGGTGAACACGATATCGATGTCATAGTCCGGCTGCAGTCCGGAGAGGCCGATCATGCCTCCGGCGAGATCGATAGCGATATTTAATTCTTAATCCAAACAATCAAAATAAACACGAAGCCATCCTCTTTAATTATTGCCAGCTTTATTTTGGGCTCTTTGGGTGCATTAGAATTGTGGCAAGTATTATCGTGAAGATAAAAGGAGAGACATCAAACGACATGGCTGACTATGTCCTCGAAGGTGCGAAGTGGGGCTCCCCCATTAATCGGAACTGGCGGAGGCACTGTTACCTGGGCGACCGACGGCGCCATCCCCGCAAGCTTCGCATCCCATTTTTCCGCAGCTTTCGCCGATTAGTCCACATACGCAAACATTCAGATCAGGCAAGCGGCCTCGGCGGCAACCACAAATATCGTATTTGCGCTTGAAGGAATCGACGGCACCGACAACACGCTCGGTGAAGCGAGGGAAATCTTCTCAGGGCGTATTCCAATCGACAACCGTCACCCTGGAAAGCAGCGAGGGCAGGCAGGCATCCGGCAACCAGATCGTCAGCAGCGGCACAAGCCTGTTTGCCGACGCCGGCCATCATGAATGCGGTGCTGGATCCTGACGTTACAGACCTGACGCAGTCCGATATTCACGGAATTCAGGCCTGTACGGCACCACAGAGGACCTGTTCGGCACGACCGTTCACGATGTCAAAAGCCCCGGTGGCGCGGTCTACGCGCTCTATGACGCGATTTTGGATCGAACTCCCGACCCTCTCGGGTTTGAGGGTTGGGTTTCGGCCATCGAGCACGGAACGTCCTTACATGACGTTACCGCCGCATTTTGGCTCTCCGGAAGCCCAATCTCATATCAACGCATCGGACAACGCCGCTTTTGTTGAGCAGTTGTATTAAACCGTATTGCATCGACATTCGGAACCAACCGGAGAGGGTTGGGTCAACGCATTGAATCATGGAATGTCTCGGGCGGATGTTGCAATCGGCTTCGCACAAAGCGTGGAGAAGGCATCGAACATGGGCCGCCTTTACTACGGGCTATTGGCGCGCGCCCCGAACGCCGCAGGTCCTGCCGGGTGGACCGGACTTGCCAACAACGGTTCATTTTCGTTCAAGGGCACCGCTCGAGGGTTTCTGAATTCGGCCGAATACAAGAGTACGCATACTGGAATGAGCAACGCTCAATTCGTCGATATCCTCTACTTCAACGCACACGGCAGGCATGCTGACCCGGCCGGGCTCCAAGGATGGACTGATACTTTGGCCCACGGCGCGTCCCGCGCGGATGTTGAGCTGGGTATTTCGGAGTCTCAGGAAGCGCAAAAGCATCTGCTCCCGTCGATCGAGAAGGGCGGCACTTGGTCTACTAAATGCAACTCGTCAACTGGATTGGCGGTTCGAAAACTCCATGCCGAGGTTCAGGCCGCGCCCGCCTTGAACTCCGGCACCGCATCCTTCAGCACCACCTCGATCACGCTGCGGTCTTCCGTGGCCACTGCCTTCTCCAGCGACAGCAACCAGCCGCGCAGGGTGTCCAACGGCGGTTCGTTGGGGCGGGCGGCGACGATGCCGGCAATGCCGATATCGGTGGTCGGCTCCTCATGCGCAAACAGGATTTCGTTCATCCGCTCGCCGGGGCGAATGCCGGTGAATACGATCTCGATGTCGTAACCGACCTGCAGTCCGGACAGGCGGATCATCCGCTCGGCGAGATCGACGATCTTCACCGGCTGCCCCATGTTCAGCACGTAGACCGAGACGTCCGGCCGCTGCGGCTGCAGCGCATGGGTGGCCGCGGTGACCACGAGATCGCAGGCCTCGCGGATGGTCATGAAGTAGCGCACCATGTCGGGATGAGTGACGGTCACCGGCCCGCCGGCCTCGATCTGCGCCTTGAACTTCGGCACCACCGATCCGTTCGAGGCCAGCACGTTGCCGAACCGCACGGAAATGAGCCGCATCGGCGGTTTGCCGTTGCCCTTGCTGGCCAGATAGCGATCGAGCGCCTGGCAATACATCTCGGCGAAGCGCTTGGTCAGCCCGAGCATCGACACCGGCTCGATCGCCTTGTCGGTCGAGATCATCACCATGGCCTCGGCACCGGAGGCGAGCGCCGCATCGGCCACATTGACCGAGCCGAAGATGTTGGTCTTGACGCCCTCCGCCCAGTCCCGCTCCAGGATCGGCACGTGCTTGAGCGCGGCGGCATGGAACACGATGCTGGGCTTGAACTCGTGCATCAGCCGCATGATGCGGTCGCGGTCACGAATGTCGGCGATGCGACCTTCGATCACCGCCGCCGATCCCCGCGCCGACAGCTGCTCCACCACGGCATGCAGCGCCGGCTCGGCATGCTCGATGATCAGCAGCCGCGCCGCGCCGAACGTCACCATACGCTCGCAGATTTCCGAGCCGATCGAGCCTCCGCCGCCGGTTACCACCACGGACTTGCCCTTCACCAGCGCCTCGAGCCGCCGATAGTCGATCTTGACGCTCGGGCGCAGCAGCAGGTCCTCCACCGCCACCGGTGCAAGCCGCGGCGCATCCTGGCTTTCGTCCAGCGACGGCAGCCGGCTCACCGTCAGCCCCAGCTTGCGCGAGCGGGTCAGCACAGATTCCGGCTGCACCTCCGGCTCGAACGCCGACGGCAGCATCACCACCCGATCGATCGGCTTTTCCCGGCGCGCGAAGTCACCGACCACATCGGCGAGATCTTCGAGGTTGCCGAGCACGGGAACACCGCGGATCAGCTGCCCGCGATCGGATGGTGACGGCGACAGCACGCCCACCGGCCACAGCCGCTTCACCGCGCCGTTCTCGATGGCGCGCAGCAGCACTTCGGCGTCCGCGGCCCGCCCGATCAGCAGGGCCGGCACGGCATCCACCACCCGCGCCTGGTTGCGGGTGCGGGTGTAGCGGAAATAGCGATAGGCCAGCCGCGCGCCGCTGAGGAAGAAGATCTCGATGAACCAGTAGAGGATGATGGTGACTTTGCCGAAAAAGAATGTGCCGTACACATTCGGCGCCAGCAGGATGTAGTCCAGGATCAGCAACGCGACCGCGAGCACGGTTGCGACCCGGACGATGTTCAGCAGGTCGGGGAAGGAAATGAAGCGCCACTTGGTGGCGGTCAGCTTGAACAGGTAGCAGACCACGAAGCTCAGGACGAGGAAGTACGGCAGGATCCAGAACAGGACCGGCAGGCGGTCGAAAAAGCTGGAGCCCTCGAACCGCACAAAAAAAGTGACGAGCACGGCGGCCGCGGTCGCCAGCACGTCGTGCGCTGCGATCAGCCAGTTCCGCCATGTCATGCCGTAGAATCGGATCATTGCTGCCAGACAGTTGTCGCGATGCGCGCGAATGTGACCATGGGACCGGATGCGGCGCCTTTCATGGCGCCGCGCCTTGCTTCGCCGCCCGCTCGCGCAGCGCCATTCCACCGGCGACGCCGACGCCGAGAACATACATCCATCCCTCGTGGAAATCGAACAGATGCGAGTTCAGCAGCGAACTGACCACGTTCTGCACCACCACGGTCAACCCAACCCAGGTTGCAAGGCCAACGACACCGCGGAATAGCATCAAGTGTACGATCCACATGGCATAAAGCACGAGACAACCGACGAGCCCCCATTGCACCGCCACGTTCAGGGTCTGGTTGTGCGGATTGCCGATCACCTCGGCCAAGAGGCCGGTCTGACCGACCGCCTCGCGCTCGAACAATTGCTTGGTCGACCCCGTTCCGTTGCCGAACACCGGTGCTTGACCAATGAACTTCAGCGACTTGTTCCAGTATTCCAGTCGCTGTGCCGTCGATGTCACCGCGTTGCTTTGGTACCCCTGATACTCGACGGCCACGTTGGCGATCCGGTCGCGCAGATAGGGTGACGTCAGCCCCACCAGCACCGCGGCGGCGACGGTCGCGGCCAGCAATATCAGCGAGGCGCGGGCGCTGAGGTGCAGCACCGCGAACAGCACCAGCAGCACCGGGATGTAGACCAGCGCCGTGCGCGCCGACACCACGAACATCATGTTGGCGAAAAAGCCGAGCATCAGCGCTACGCAGGCCGCAGCCCAGGCAAAGCGCCGCTGGCGAAACAGCGCCAGCGCCGGCGACGCCAGTGCGAACATGCACAGCGTGAATTCCTGGCTCTGGTCGATGTAGTTTTTCACCGGAACGCCGGGATTGGTGGTGGCAGTCACCTTCAATCCGGGCGCGACCAGCACGATCCACGACAGGACCATCAGCAACGCACAGGAGACCAGAAAGGCCTTGAGCACCCAGAGGCCACGTTCCGACCGCTCGAAATGATAAAGCAGAATCGGGATCGCCAAGAGCTTGCTGACCGGATTGATGCCGTGCAGCCGCGCCGCCCAGGAGCTGTCCGACCACAGCGTGCCGACCACAGCGAGTACAAAAAACGCCAGCGGCAGCGCGCAGGCCGGCCGCGCCAACGAGCGCAACAACCCGCGCAGGTCCACCGCCAGCGCCAGTGCGATCAACCAGAGCACCGTGAACACGGCGGGCGCCGTCGTCGACCACGGCAGCGTCGCAGCAATCGCGGCCGCCAGCACATCGGCGTTTCGCATTCGCACCGCCGGATCGCGACATGCCGCCACGAGCCGGGCCACCGGCCCACGCGTACCCGGTACCGGACAGTCGCGCGCGACCTGATGCTGGGCGAGGCCCTCGCTCATGCGTTGCCTTCTGTCTTGCCTTCACGCGCACGCGCCACCAGCGATGTGGTGCTGAAGCCTTCGAGGATATCGACCAGCACAACCTCGCCGCCATGCGCTTCGACGATCTCGTGGCCGACCACCTGTTCGCGGGTGTAGTCGCCGCCCTTGACCAGAGCTCCCGGCTTGATCCGGGTGATCAGCTCGATCGGCGTGTCGTCCTCGAAAATCACCACCAGGTCCACCGCCTCAAGCGCCGCCAGCACCTCGGCGCGGGCGCGTTCGTTCTGCACCGGCCGCCCTTCGCCCTTCAGACGCGTCACCGAGGCATCGCTGTTGAGGCCGACGATCAGCCGGTCGCAGGTGGCGCGGGCCCGCGTCAGCACCCGCACATGGCCGGGGTGGAGAATGTCGAAGCAGCCATTGGTGAAGCCGATCCGCAGATCCTGTGCCCGCCAATCCGCCACGCGGGCATCGAGATCGACAGCCGTCTCCGCGATCTTCTCCTCGGCCGTGAGCGATGCATGCGGAAGAATACGGCGGCGCAACTCCGCGAGCGAAACCGTCGCAGTCCCCTGCTTGCCGACGGCCACCGCAGCACCGGCGGCGGCACAGCGCAGTGCGGTGTCCCAGTCGGCACCGGCGGCAAGGGCCACGGCGAGCACCGCCGCCACCGTGTCGCCCGCGCCCGAGACGTCACGCACCTTAACCGGCTGGGCGGGCACATGGATCGACGCGCCCTCGCCCGGCACCAGCGTCATGCCGTGCTCGCTCTGCTTGACCAGCATCGCCTCGCAATCGGCGAGCAGCATCAGCTCGCGCGCCGCGGTGGCAATCTCGGCCGCGGTGCCGGTCCGGTTGCGGCTCGCCACCGTCAGTTCCTTGCGGTTGGGCGTCAGCAGGGAGGCGCCGCGATAAACAGCGAAGTTGGCACTTTTGGGATCGACGATCACCCGCTTGTTCAGCTTGCGAGCGGCATCGATCACATTGCGGATCACCCGCGCCGTCAGCACACCCTTGGCATAATCGGACAACAACACGATATCGGCACGCGGCAATGCCGCCAACGCCGTGTCGATCAGCTTGCGCTCGATCGCGTCGGACGCGGGCGCCGCCTGCTCCCAATCGGCGCGCAGCATGTGGGTCGAGAAATGCTCGGACACATAACGCACCTTGCGGGTGGTCGGCCGCGCAGGATCCACCACCAGCAGTTGCTCGATCAACGGCTCGCGCCCGAGTTCCACCCGCAATGTCTTGCCCGCGTCATCCTCTCCGACGAGGCCGACAAAGAGGCAGCGCGCGCCGAGGCTCGCGATGTTGCGCGCCGCGTTGCCGGCGCCACCGACATTGATTTCGCTGCGCTGGACTGCAATGACCGGCGCCGGTGCTTCCGGCGAGATGCGCGAGACCTCGCCATAGACGAACTCATCGAGCATCAGGTCGCCGATGCACAGCACCGTCTGGCCGACCATCGCCTGCGACAGCGCCTCAAAATCCAGCATGCGGACGTTCCGTACCTTTAGGTTGACGCGATCAGCGATAGCGATCGGGTTGATCGAGGAACCCCCCGACATAGGCTCCAACCGCATCTTCCAGCGCCGTGAAGCCGCCGTTATAGCCCGCGCCGTGCAGGCGATCGACACCGGCTTGCGTGAAATATTGGTAACTGCCGCGAATTTGCTCCGGCATGTCGATGTATTCGATGTTGGGCTTGGCACCGAGCGCGCCGTAGGCCGCCAGCATCAGGTCGCGAAAGCTGCGGGCGTGGCCGGTGCCGACATTGAACAGGCCTGAGACCGAGCGCCGCGACAACAGCCACACGATCACCCGCACCACGTCGTCGACATAGATGAAATCGCGCCGCTGGTCGCCGTCGGCGATGCCGTCGCGGTGCGACTTGAACAGCTGCACCACGCGGCCATTCTTGACGTCGTCGAAGCGGCGCGCCAGCACGCTCGCCATGGTGCCCTTGTGATATTCGTTCGGGCCGAACACGTTGAAGAACTTCAGCCCGGCCCATTGCGGCGGCAGTTTGTCGCCGTTCTCGACCCTGCCCAGCACCGCGAGATCAAACAGATGTTTGCTCCAGCCATAGAGGTTCATCGGCCGCAGCTGCTTCAGCGCGGCCACCGAGCTGTCGTCGGCAAAACCTTGGGCCCCATCGCCATAGGTCGAGGCCGAGGAGGCATAGATGAACGGCGTCGCATTGGCCGTGCACCAGTCGAGCAGCTTCAGGGAGAAGCGGAAATTGGTGTCGATGACGAGGTCGCCGTCGGTCGCAGTCGTCTCCGAGATGGCGCCGAGATGGATGACGGCCTCGACGCGCCGGCCCTGCAGCCATGTCATCAGTTCGGGTGGCGGCACCACGTCGGCGAGTTGCCGCTTGGCCAGGTTGCGCCATTTGCCGTCACTGCCGAGCCAGTCACAAACGGCCACGTCGGCGCGGCCGGCCTCGTTCAGGGCGGCCACGACGTTCGATCCGATAAATCCGGCCCCGCCGGTCACCAGCAGCATGAAAAATCCGTCTTTTGCGTTGCGAGGCCACCTTTGCCTCAGTCGTGTCCGGCAGGCAACCGATGCGCGGCCTGTTGGGATCGGGAATATCGCATGCATCGGCCACTAGACGGCGGGCGGATCAGGTTATAACCGGCTGAAGCCCAATGTTCGGGATCGGGCCGAGCCGGAATCTTTCGATACTATGAATATAAATTCAGACTTTCAGCTGGAGGAGTCGGAGATCGACACGGTCGATACCAGGCCGATCCTGATCGTGCCCTATATGTGGATCGGCGATTTCGTCCGCGGCCACACCGTGGTGCGGGTGCTGAAGCAGCGCTGGCCGAATCGCCCGGTGGATATCCTGGCCACCAGCCTGTGCGCGCCGCTGGTGGATTACATGCCGGGCGTCCGCCAGCCCATCGTCTGGAACCTGCGCCGCAGCCGGCTGTCCCTCGCCAGCCAATGGGAGCTCGCCAAGCGGCTGCGCGCCGAGAGCTACGGCACGGCGCTGATCATGCCGCGCACCTGGAAAAGCGCCATTGCGCCAGCGCTGGCGGGCATTCCGCAGCGGACCGGCTTTGTCGGGGAGTTGCGTTTCGGCCTGGTCAACGACTGGCGCTGGGGCGAGAAGGCCCTGCCCCGGCTGATTGACAAGAAGGTCGCCCTGGCGCTGGCCCCCGACACCAAACTGACCATGGACTGGCCGCCGCCGCAGCTGGTGGTGCCATCCACCGAAGTCGACGCCTGGCGAAAGGCTCAGGCGCTGGAGCAAAAAGCGTCCATCGTGGCCCTGGCACCCGGATCCGTCGGCCCTTCCAAGCGCTGGACGTCGTATCCCGAACTCGCCCGGCAACTGACTGAGCGCGGCATCGACGTCTGGGTGGTCGGCGGCCCCGGCGAGAAGCCGTTGGCGGCGGACATCGTCAAAGCCGGCGGCCCCCGGGTGCGCGACCTCACCGGCACCGACCTGCGCAACGGCATCCTGGCGCTGGCCGCCGCCGATCTCGCCGTCTCCAATGACTCAGGTCTGGTGCACACTGCGGCGGCGATCGGCACCCCCACGGTCGGCATTTTCGGGCCCACCAGCCCCTACCACTGGGCGCCGCTCAACGGCCTTGCCGCCACCGTCCAGAGCGACACCAAACTGCCCTGCCAGCCCTGCCACAAACCGGTGTGCACGGCGAACAACCACCGCTGCATGACCGATATCGGCTCCGGATCGGTGACGACGATCGTGCGGGACATTCTGGCGAAAACCGGCGCCACCCTTGCACCCCATCCCGCGCCGCTTGCACCGGTGCTGCCCGGTCAGTACCAGTGACGATGTGACGGAGGACGCCGTGAGCCAATACCGGATCGCCGCCCATTTCCAGAGTTCGCTCACGGCCATGACCGAAGCCGCGTGCAGCGATCCCCTGCTGCAGACCGCGCATGACATCGCCTGGGCGACCATCAGGGCGCTGCAGGGCGGCGGCAAGCTGCTGCTCGCGGGCAACGGCGGCAGCGCCGCCGACGCCCAGCACCTCGCCGCCGAAATCGTCGGCCGCTACAAGATCGACCGGCCCGGCTGGGCGGCGATCGCCTTGACCACCGACACCTCGGCACTGACCGCGATTTCCAACGACTACGGCTACGAGCAGGTGTTCGCGCGCCAGGTGCAAGGATTGGGACGGCGCGGCGATATCTTCTGGGGCTTCTCCACGTCAGGCAAATCGCCCAACATCGTGGCCGCGCTGAAGATGGCGCGCGAACTCGGCCTCGTCACCGTCGGCTTCGTCGGCGCCAAAGGCGACATCAACGACCAGCCGATGACGGCGCATTGCGATCTGCTGTTCGTCTCGCCCACCGACGACACCCCGGTGATCCAGCAACTGCACATGGTGGCCGGACACGCGATCTGCGACGAGATCGAGCACGCGCTGACCACGGCGCCGAAAGCATGAGCACGAGCGGCGCACCCTCGCCTGCGCCCCGGCCCGCCGCCTTTCTCGATCGCGACGGCGTGCTCAACTACGACGACGATTATATCGGCACACGAGAACGCTTCCGCTGGATGCCCGGCGCAGCTACCGCGATCCGCAGGCTGAACGAAGCCGGCTACTTCGTATTCGTTGTGACGAATCAGTCCGGCGTCGCGCGCGGTTTCTTTTCGGAGGACGATGTTCGCGCCCTGCACGACTGGATGCGCAGCGAACTCGCCGGCAGCGGCGCGCGAATCGACGACATCCGTTATTGCCCGGACCATCCCGAAGCAACCATCGCGCGCTATCGTCGCGACAGCGACTGGCGCAAGCCGAAGCCCGGCATGCTCCTCGATCTGATGCAGCACTGGCCGGTCGTGCGCGAGCGCAGCTTCATGATCGGCGACAAGCCGATCGACATGGACGCGGCCGCCGCCGCCGGACTTCCGGGTTTCCTGTTTCGCGGCGGCGACCTCGCCGTCATGGTCGACGAGGTGCTGGCGAAACTGCGTTAAACGGAAAGCGACTGCTGCCGCTCCAGAGTTTCCGTCACCGTGACGAACGAGGGATAAGCCCCCTTGCCACCAAGCACCGTGATCGAGCCTGAACCCACAGGACCCGTGAGTCCCGGATCCGTCGCCAGGAAGATCGCCACCAGCGGCACGCCATAAGCTGCCGCGAGATGCAGCAGCCCGGTGTCGACGCCGATCACGAGCGTGGCGCCGGCGATCACCTGCGCCGTCGCATCGAGTGGCTGGCGCTCGAGAATGCGGCTCCCCGGGATGGCGGCCGCCAGCCGCGCGCAACGCAGCCGTTCGCGCTCGTTGCCCCACGGCAGCACCACCTCGAGCCCACGGCCGGCCACCCATTTGCCGACGCCGATCCAATCGACCTCGCGCCATTCCTTGGCGGCGCGCGAGGTGCCGTGCTGCAGTAATGCATAGGGCCGCACGTCGGCCTGAACTGGGCGAACCAGACCATAATCGATCGCCTCGTCCGGCCGATAACCGAGGCTCAATCCCGTCAGCAGCCGGTTGCGGGTCACCGCATGCTGATCGCGCGCCACATTGTGCGTGACATCGTAAAACCGTGATGCGATCGGCTCACGAATGCTGGTGCGGTCATAGCCGTGGCGCGTGCCGGCGGCGAGCCGTGCAATCAAGGCCGAACGCAGCAGACCCTGCGTGTCGATGACGGTCTCCGCCGCGATGGCACGAACCTTGGCTCGAAACGCAGCGAACTCGCGCCATGTCCCGCCTTGAAACAGCTGGGATCGCCAGCGGCGCGTGGATACCGCCACGACCTCGTTCACGCCCGGATGCAATCGCGCCAGCGGCGCGAAGGCTTCCTCGACAATCCATGTCAGCTTTGCATCCGGAAAGCGGTGGCGTACATCCGACATCGCCGGCATCTGATGAACGACGTCGCCGAGCGACGATGTTTTTACGACCAGAATCTGAGGCATCGACATCGTCTTCAAAGCGCGGAAGGTCCGTTACGGTTTGGAAACCATAAAGCCGTTTCGCGGCTAAAAAGCCATCAAAATGCACCTCGCGCGGTGTGCGTTATACCGGATATCGACGAACGACGAGCAGGATCGAACACACTCGGCGCCGACCATTTCGGCGCCGGACGCAGAGGTTGAGATTCGCATGACCGTTCTTGTGACCGGCGGAGCCGGCTATATCGGCAGCCACATGGTTCTCGCGCTGGCGGAAGCCGGCGAAAACGTCGTCGTCATCGATAACCTGTCCACCGGCTTTTCCAACTTCATTCCCGACGGCGTGCCGCTGTTCATCGGCGACGTGTCGGATGAGAATCTCGTCGAAGGCGTCATCGCCGCGCACCACGTCGATTCCATCATCCACTTCGCTGGCTCGGTCGTCGTTCCGGAATCAATGCGCGATCCGCTCGGCTATTATCGCAACAACGCCATGGCGACGCGCAACCTCCTGAACGTCGCGGTTCGCTGCAACATCCCGCGCTTCATCTTCTCATCAACCGCGGCCGTCTACGGCAATCCCGACCACATGCCTGTGGTCGAGGAAGCTCCGACGCGGCCGCTGTCGCCCTACGGCATGTCGAAGCTGATGGCGGAGATCATGCTGCATGACGTCGCCACCGCGCATGGCATGAGCTATGTCGTGCTGCGCTATTTCAATGTCGCCGGCGCCGATCCGCTGGCGCGCGTCGGCCTCGCCACCGCGGGCGCAACCCATCTGCTGAAGATCGCGGTCGAAGCCGCCACCGGCCAGCGCGCCAAGATCGACGTGTTCGGCACCGATTATCCGACCCCGGATGGAACCTGCGTCCGCGACTTCGTCCATGTCAGCGACCTCGTGCAGGCCCATCGCGCCGCGCTCGGCTATCTGAGCAATGGCGGCCCCTCGACCACATGGAACTGCGGTTACGGCCGCGGCTATTCGGTGTTCGAGGTGATCGAAGCGGTGCGGCGCGTCTCCGGCCGCAACTTCGCGGTCCAGCAGGCCGACCGCCGCCCCGGCGACATCATGACCATGATCGCGGATACCCGCCGCATCCACTCCGCCGTCGCCTGGGCGCCCCAGTACGACAATCTCGAGACCATCGCGGCGCACGCGCTGGCCTGGGAGGAAAAGCTCCTGCAGGAGCGCCGGCAGGGCGAAGGACGCGTCGCCACCGGCTGACCGAGGCGATGACGAACCTGTAACAAGTCTCGGATATTCAAGCCCAATTTTCGCGCTCAGGACCTCCAATGATCGGGGACGAGGCCCTGTTTTTGCTTGAAAAAACCACCCATTGGGGGCATTGAGGCGGACGTTTCGCACGAACCCTGACCGCGCCGCGGCATGTTTCGCCACGCTGTCAATGGAACGCGGATGACCGATTTCCCAGTCAAAAACACACGAAAAGTAACCGACGATCCCTATGGCGCGGCCGCGCTGATCCGGCGGCTGGTCACGGAACAGGGCGTTGCCTATTGGCGGCGGTATCTGGTGGCATTCGGCCTGATGGCCATCGTCGCCGCCACCACGGCGCTCTCGGCCTGGCTGCTCGGTGAAGTGATCAACGCGGCCTACGTGGCCCGCGATTTCCACAGCATCGTGTTGCTGTCGCTCGCCACCATGGCGCTGTTCATGGCCAAGGGGGCCGCGACCTACGGCCAGTCGGTGATCCTGTCGCAGATCAGCAATGCCATCGTCGCCAACAATCAGCGGCGCCTGTTCGCCAAACTGATGCGCGAAAACGTCGGCTTCTTCTCGGAACGGCATTCATCGGAGTTCCTGGGGCGGCTGACTGCGGGCGCGACCTCGGTCACACAGGTTCTCAGCCTGCTGATCACCGCGCTCGGGCGCGATCTGTTGTCGCTGATCGGCCTCGTCATCGTCATGCTGTTGCAGGACCCCTTGATGTCGCTGTTCGGGCTTGTGGTCGCTCCGCCCGCGATCCTGGTGCTGCGCAAGCTGGTCCGGCGGGTTAGGAACCTGGCGCACACCCAGTTCACCAACAATTCCGACATCCTCGAAACGATGCAGGAGTCCCTGCAAGGCATCCGCACGGTCAAGGCCTTCACCCTCGAAGACACCATGCGGGAACGCATCGACGCCAACATCGCGGCGGTCGAGCGCAACGCCAACAAGATGGCGCGGGTGTCCAACCGCTCCAGCCCGCTGATGGAAATGCTCGGCGGCTTTGCGATCGCAGCCTCGCTGATCTATGGCGGCTATGGCGTGGTCGTGAAGGGCGCGACGCCTGGGCAGTTCTTCTCGTTCCTGACCGCATTCCTGCTGGCCTATGAGCCGGCGAAGCGCCTGGCGCGGCTGAACATCGACCTCAACAGCAGTCTCATTGGCGCGAGCAAGCTGCTGGAAATCGTCGACAGCCCCGCGACCGAGCCCGACGACAGCGACAAGCCCGCCTTGAAGCTCAGCGATGCCCGCGTGGAGCTGCGCGACGTCAGCTTCGCCTATCGCCAGGATGAGCCGGTGCTCAACCGCATGAGCCTGATCGCCGAACCCGGAAAGGTCACCGCGCTGGTCGGCCCGTCCGGCGGCGGGAAATCCACCGTGCTGGCGCTGCTGCTGCGGCTCTATGAGACCAGCGCCGGGCAGATCCTGATCGACGGCCAGGATATATCCAGCGTCTCGCGCCGGTCACTCCGCCAACAGGCCGCCTATGTCGGGCAGGATGTCTATCTGTTCCGCGGCACCATCCGGGAAAACATCGCATTCGGCCGGATCGGCGCATCCGATGAAGACGTCATCTCCGCTGCTCGGGCCGCCTGTGCCCACGATTTCATCATGGGCTTCCCGCTCGGCTACGACACGCCGGTCGGCGAGCACGGCACCCAGCTCTCAGGCGGCCAGCGCCAGCGGGTGGCGATTGCCCGCGCCCTGCTGAAAGATGCGCCGCTGATCCTGCTGGATGAGGCCACTGCCGCGCTCGATTCCGAATCCGAGCGGCAGGTCCAGGAAGCCATCGAACATCTATGCCAGAACCGCACCACCATCGTGATTGCCCATCGCCTGCACACCATCATGCACGCGGATGCGATCCTGGTGGTCGAAGGCGGGCGCATCGTCGAATCCGGCCAGCACGACGACCTGCTGCGGCGCGGCGGCCGTTATGCCTCGTTCTTCCGCTTGCAACATCGTGAAACCTCGCCACTGGCGCCGGTTGCGGCGTCGGCGTAAGTTCCGCGTCGCCCCACCCGGCGGCACGTTTTACAAGCCCGCCGTCCTCGTCCTCCGGCAATCACGCCGTCGTTCCCAACCATCGAGACCCGTCCATGTCGTTCGTCATTCCCGCCCACGCCACCCCATCGATCCCCGTTGCAGGCACCGGACAAGCCTTCCCGGTCCGGCGGATCTGGTGCGTCGGCCGCAATTATCTGGAACACATCCGTGAGCTCGGCAACGACGAGCGTCAGCCGCCGTTCTTCTTCGCCAAGCACGCCGACATGCTCGCGCCCGATGGCGTCACCGTGCCGTATCCGTCGCTGACCAAGGATTTCCAGCACGAGGTTGAATTGGCGGTGGCGCTGAAGAGCGGCGGCCTGAACATCGCGGCCGACAAGGCGCTGGATCATGTCTACGGTTATGGCGTCAGCATCGACCTGACCCGGCGCGACCTGCAGATGGCCTCGCGCAAGAAGGAACAGCCCTGGGAGATCGGCAAGTCGTTCGATCAGTCCGCGCCCTGTGGCGCGCTGCGCCCCGCCAGCGAGATCGGCCACCCGTCAAAGGGCAAGATCTGGCTGTCGGTCAATGGCGCTGAGAGGCAGAAGGGCGATCTCTCAGAGATGATCTGGAACGTGGCCGAGATCATTTCCAAGCTGTCGCTCCAGGTTTCGCTCGGCGCCGGCGACTTGATCCTGACCGGCACGCCCGCGGGCGTCGCCGCCCTGTCGCCCGGCGACAACATCGAGTGCGGCGTCGACGGCATTGGCACATTGAAGGTTCAGATCGCAGAGCCCGCTTAAGGCGCGCCCGCCGCTTCAACTGCAAGCTTACAACGGCCCCGATGTTACGGGGCCGTTTCGCGTTCAGGGGGTGACGCCGATCATTGCTCCGCACCTCGCAGCACTTGTTTTGCGAACGCGATAACCTTGAGCCGATCGTCCGTGGACGCAAGCTGGACGAAGATGCGCATGAGCTCCAGTCCTTCCGCTGCGAGCATCGACGTCCCCGGATCGGACACAGTCGCGCGATCGGCCCGTGAAAGCGGTGTCACATTATTTCGTTTGTCGAACACCATGAACAGCCTCCGGTGAAGAAACAGATGCGCCAGACCTGAGAGAATCTGGCCCCCACCACCAACACGACTGCAGCTTGCCGAAAAGCACGACCAGAAGATGGCAGCCGATCTGCTCGCACGTCGACTTGAACCCGCGTGAGTGCACCCTGAAACAAAAAAGCCCCGGATCGATCCGGGGCTTTCCTTGTCGCTTAAGCTACGCGGATCAGTAGCGATAATGATCCGACTTGAACGGGCCTTCCGGCTTGACGCCAATATAGGCAGCCTGATCCGGACGCAGCTTGGTCAACTTCACGCCGATTTTATTGAGATGCAGCGTCGCGACCTTCTCGTCGAGATGCTTCGGCAGCGTGTAGACCTTCTTCTCGTACTTGCCGGGATTGGTCCACAGCTCGATCTGCGCGATGGTCTGGTTGGTGAACGAGGCCGACATCACGAACGAGGGATGGCCCATGGCGTTGCCGAGGTTCACCAGGCGGCCTTCCGACAGCAGGATGATGCGATTGCCCTTCGGGAACTCGATCTCGTCGACCTGCGGCTTGATGTTGGTCCACTTCAGGTTCCGGAGGCCCGAGACCTGAATTTCATTGTCGAAGTGGCCGATGTTGCAGACGATCGCCCGGTCCTTCATCCCGCGCATGTGATCGACGGTGATGATGTCCTTGTTGCCGGTCGCGGTAACATAGATGTCGGCGCGCGGCAGCGCGTCTTCGAGGGTGACGACTTCATAGCCTTCCATCGCCGCCTGCAGCGCGCAGATCGGATCGACTTCCGACACCATAACGCGGCAGCCGGCCTGGCGCAGCGACGCCGCCGAGCCCTTGCCGACGTCGCCGAAGCCGGCGACGAACGCGACCTTGCCCGACATCATGACGTCGGTGCCGCGGCGGATGGCGTCCACCAGCGATTCGCGGCAGCCATAGAGGTTGTCGAACTTCGACTTGGTGACGCTGTCGTTGACGTTGATCGCCGGGAACAGCAGCTTGCTCTGGGCGGCGAGCTGATACAAGCGGTTGACGCCCGTGGTGGTCTCCTCCGACACGCCCTTGATGCTCTTGGCGAGTTCCGCGAACCAGCCCTTCGGCTTCTCGGCGAGCTTCTTCTTGAGCAGCGCGAAGAACACCTCCTCTTCTTCGCTCTCAGGCTTGTCGAGGAACGCGGTGTCGCCGTTCTCGGCGCGCAGGCCGAGATGGACGAACATGGTGGCGTCGCCGCCGTCGTCCAGGATCATGTTCGGCATGCCACCGCCGTGCCAGTCGAACAGCTTGGCGGTGTAGTCCCAGTATTCGGTCAGCGTCTCGCCCTTGTAGGCGAACACCGGAATGCCGGCGGCAGCGATTGCCGCTGCGGCATGGTCCTGGGTCGAATAGATGTTGCAGGAGACCCAGCGGATGTCGGCACCGAGCGCCTTTAGCGTCTCGATCAGAACAGCGGTCTGGATCGTCATGTGCAGGGAGCCGGCGATGCGCGCGCCCTTCAGCGGCTGCGATGCGCCGAATTCGGCGCGGGTCGCCATCAGGCCGGGCATTTCGGTTTCGGCCAGATCGATTTCCTTGCGGCCGAAGGCGGCAAGGGCGATGTCCTTGACGAGATAGTCAGCGGTGCTCATTGCGGGTTCCTTAAAAAGGCATGTTCCGGTCCGGCCAGATTGCCGCCCGGAACACGCGTCAAAAACGAGAGAAAATCAGACCGCGCGCTTCAGCGCGTCGATCAGATCGGTCTTCTCCCACGAGAATCCACCATCGGCATCCGGCGTACGGCCGAAGTGTCCATAGGCAGAGGTGCGGGCATAGATCGGCTTGTTGAGGTCGAGATGCTTGCGGATGCCGCGCGGCGTCAGGTCCATCGCCTGAGCGACGGCCTTTTCGATCACGTCATCGGCGACCTTGCCGGTGCCGTGGGTGTCGACATAGATCGACAGCGGACGCGCCACGCCGATGGCGTAAGCCAACTGCAGCGTCGCTTTGTCGGCGAGACCAGCGGCAACGATGTTCTTGGCGACATAACGCGCAGCGTAAGCGGCCGAACGATCCACCTTGGTGGAGTCCTTGCCGGAGAACGCACCGCCGCCGTGCGGGGCAGCGCCGCCGTAGGTATCGACGATGATCTTGCGGCCGGTGAGGCCAGCGTCGCCGTCCGGACCGCCGATGAAGAACTTGCCGGTCGGGTTGATGTGCCAGATCGTCTTGTCGGTGATCCAGCCTTCCGGCAGCGCCTGGCGGACGTAGGGTTCCACGCGCTCACGCACCTGGTTCGAACTCATGTCCTCGACGAGGTGCTGGTGGGAGACGACGATCTCGCGCACGCCGACCGGTTTGCCGTTTTCATATTGCACGGTGACCTGGCTCTTGGAGTCCGGTCCCAGCACCTTTTCGGTGCCGGCGTGACGGGCTTCCGAGATCAGGCGCAGGATCTTGTGCGCATAGAAGATCGGCGCCGGCATCAGTTCAGGCGTCTCGTTGGTGGCGTAACCGAACATGATGCCCTGGTCGCCGGCGCCTTCTTCCTGGTTGGTACCGGGCTGCAGCGCGTCAACGCCCTGCGCGATATCGGCCGACTGCGGATGCAGCAGGATCTGGATATCGGCGTTCTTCCAGTGGAAGCCGTCCTGCTCGTAGCCGATGTCCTTGATGGCGGCGCGAACCACGGCTTCGATGTGGTCGTTGGTCACGGTCGAGGGACCGCGGGTTTCACCGGCGATCACAACCTTGTTGGTGGTCGCAAGCGTTTCGCACGCCGCGCGGATCGCCCATGGATCGATGCCGGCCTTGGGACCCTCCCGGAAGAACAAATCGACGATTTCATCGGAAATACGATCGCAGACCTTGTCCGGATGACCTTCCGACACCGATTCGCTGGTGAACAAGTAAGACGCGCGCATCAAGAAACCCCTTCCGCTGGACCTTCCAGCGGTCCGCTTGAATGATCGTGATCGTAAACGTCAGTCGCGCCGGCGCGAGATGACGTAGGACTCGTCATAAAACCACAAACCGTTATGCCGGCGCAGAACGTCTCTCGTCGCATCGAGATAGCGTCCGCTCTGGGTCAAGTCCGTCAACCGGTCGTCCTCGACCTGAGCGACATACACCGCCGCGTTCCAGGCTGCAAAGGCCGTAGAAGTCCCGATCGAACCCGTGACCTCATTCGGCAAAGCTTCCATATCGTATCTGAAGATCGAACGCGCGTCGGAATAGGCGTTAAAGTTAAGGTTTCGGGCGGCCGTCCCCAGTTCGTATTTCACCGCGCGCAATAGCTCATGACGGCTCACGGAGAAAGGATTTTCTCCGGGCCATATCGCCTCGATGATCTCCATCCCCGGATCATGACCGTAGGAGTGAATCCCGATCAGCCGGCCGCCGGGACGCAGCGCCCGGGCGAGCGGGGCGATGATCCGCTTGGCCCTGAAATTCACCGAGGATTTGGCCCGATAGGGCTGCGACGCCATGACCAGGTCGAAATTGGCCTCGACCCGCCCGGCCCGCGGAATCACGCCATCGAGCAGGAATCGGTGGTCCTCCCGAAAAAACACCAGTGCCACCGGCCGCTCATAAACCGGCATGCCCGAGCGCGGACTGACGCTGGCACGCCAGTTTTCCTCCAGAAATGGCTGCAATTCAGCGATTTGCGTCTCGAAATCGCCTGCCGCGTTTCCGGTCAGCGCCACTTCACGCCAGATCATGCCGGCCGCCGCCGCCGGCGATCGTGGCGCCAACCAGGGCGCCTCGGCGTAATGCATGTTGGTCAGCACGAAAACGGTAGCCGGGTGCTCGAACAGGCGGTCCGGCAGCTTGTCCAGCACCAGGCGGACGTCCTCCAGGCTGATTTCCTTGCCTGCCACATAAAAAGGCATATGCGGAAAACGGCTATGCATTGAGCGCATAACGCGGGCCAATACGGTTCCATCCCCGACCCCGGCATCGAACACCCGCAGTGCCGGGGGTCTCGGATGGATGCTGCCGAGCTCGAGTTCCACCCGCTGGGCGATCACCCGCTTTTCGCTGCAGGTGTGGACGAACAGCAGGTATTTCTGCCGATTCTCGAAAAACCGGAAATTGCCGCGCGGATCGCGCCGCTCCAGTGGCTCGGGTTTTTCCGGGGGCGCGCCGCCAGGAAGGCCTTCCCCAAGAAAGGCTCTAATCCGCTCCAGCGTGTCGGTGGTGATGCGCTTGCCTTCCCGCAGCCGCGACACAAGCTTGCCGTCGTTGACCGCGAGGCGGCCGAAAGTCGATTCGGCCATGCCGGCCTGCCGGCAATAGTCGGAGATCTGGGCCAGCAACTGGTCGTTTTTCATCGCCGCGTGGAATCCCGCACATCAGCTGTTCGCAAATGAATCACAGGACTCACCTACCATGAAGCCCCCATCGAGCAGAATCCGGGCCTGCTCTGACATCATCAAGCCACATCACGACTGGTAGAAGGCCCTGACTCGCTGACATCGTCCAAACGGACAACAGACTTGGTAACGGACCTGGAAAGACAAGCATGCGCATCGCAATGATCGGAACGGGATATGTGGGGCTGGTGTCGGGCGCCTGCTTCGCCGATTTCGGCCATCACGTCACTTGCATCGACAAGGATGCAGGCAAGATCATCGCCCTGCAGCGGGGCGAGATCCCGATCTATGAGCCCGGGCTCAACGCGCTGGTCGCCAACAACATCGCCGCCGGCCGGCTCGATTTCAGCCTGGATCTGCGCGATGCGGTAGCGGCGGCCGACGCCGTATTCATTGCGGTCGGCACCCCGTCGCGGCGCGGCGATGGCCATGCCGACCTCAGCTACGTCCACGCCGCAGCGCGCGAGATCGCCGAAAACGTCAAGAATTTCACCGTCATCATCACCAAATCGACGGTGCCGGTGGGCACCGGCGACGATGTCGAGCGCATCATGGCCGAGGCCAATCCGAAGGCCGACGTGGCGGTGGCGTCCAACCCGGAATTCCTGCGGGAGGGCGCCGCGATCCAGGACTTCAAGCATCCCGACCGCATCGTGGTCGGCACCGAGGACGAGCGCGCACGCAAGGTGATCGCGGAGATCTACCGCCCGCTCTATCTCAATCAGGCGCCGATCATGTACACCGGGCGACGCACCGCCGAGTTGATCAAGTATGCGGCCAATGCCTTTCTCGCCACCAAGATCACCTTCATCAACGAGATCGCGGATCTCGCGGAACGAACCGGCGCCGACGTGCAGGACGTGGCGCGCGGCATCGGCCTCGATAATCGCATCGGCGCCAAATTTCTCCATGCCGGCCCCGGCTTCGGCGGGTCCTGCTTTCCCAAGGACACCCGCGCGCTGGTAAAAACCGCACAGGATTACGATGCCCCGCTGCGCATCGTGGAAGCTGTGCTCGCGGTCAACGAGACCCGCAAGCGCGCGATGGCGCGCAAGGTCTCGGCCGCGCTCGGCGGCAACCTGCGTGGCAGGACCATCGGCGTGCTCGGCCTGACCTTCAAGCCGAACACCGACGACATGCGTGAGGCGCCGTCGATCCCGCTGATCACCGCGCTGAAGGACCTCGGCGCCAAGGTTCAGGCCTATGATCCGGTCGGCATGGAGCAGGCCAGGCACGAACTGCCTGACATCACCTACTGTGACAGCCCATACGCCTGCGCGGCGAAAGCCGATGCGCTGGTGATCGTCACCGAGTGGGAGCAGTTCCGCGCCCTGGATCTGCAACGGCTGAAGCAGGAAATGGCGCAGCCGATCATCGTCGACCTGCGCAACATCTACCGCGCAGACGAGATGGCAGAGCACGGATTTACGTATGAAAGCGTAGGACGGCCGGCGAGTTAAGCGGCGCAATTCGTCGGAAATCGGGTGGAGCCCAGCCAAGCTCCAGGTCCATGCTGTGCTCACGATATGAACAGGAGCACATCATGGGCCAGATGCTGAAGGACGACACGTTCGCCAAAATCGATCTTGAATTCGCAACAGGCGCCTGCGCGCTCGGGACGCTGCTGGTCGCAACCAGCGACAAGGGAATCTGTGCGATCCTGCTCGGCGACAAGCCGACCGAGATGGTCAAGGAATTGCAACGGCGCTTCCCTCACGCCAACCCGATGCGCGGCGGCAAGGCATGCGATGCTCTGCTCGCCCGCGTGACCCGTTTCGTGCAGTCACCCGACCAAAAGCTAGATCTGCCGCTCGATATCCAGGGCACCGCATTTCAGCGGCGGGTTTGGCAGGCGCTGCGCAAGATCCCTGCCGGCCGCACCCAAAGCTACGCGGACGTCGCTCGGCGTATCGGCTCGCCCGCCGCGGTTCGTGCGGTCGCCGGTGCCTGCGCCGCCAATCCGATCGCGCTCGCTATTCCCTGCCATCGGGTGGTGCGGAGCGACGGCAGCCTATCCGGCTATCGCTGGGGCTCTGAGCGCAAACGCCGCCTGCTGCAGCGGGAGGCGGCGATATGACCGGCACGCGGACCGCAGCCCAGCGAGCGACGCCATCGCTCGCTGGGACAGATATCGCAGGCGTCGCTGATATCGCCTGGCCGGAGATCGCGGGACAACTCGATGCACACGGCTTCGCGGTGTTCGACAAATTGCTGACGCCGGAGCAATGCCAGGGGATCGCCGGCCTCTATGACGGCGACGGCTTCCGCAGCCACATCGTGATGGGACGGCACGGCTTCGGCCGCGGCGAGTACAAGTATTTCTCCTATCCCCTGCCCGACCTGATCGGTGCGCTGCGCACCGCGCTCTATCCGCACCTCGCGCCGATTGCCAATCGCTGGAATGCGGCGATGGGCATCGATACGCGCTATCCCGATGACCACGCAGCTTTCATCAAGCGCTGCCATCAGGCCGGCCAGACCCGCCCGACGCCGTTGCTGCTGCAATATGGCGCCGACGACTACAACTGCCTGCATCAGGATCTCTATGGCGAGCATGTGTTCCCGCTGCAGGTGGCCATCCTGCTGTCGGAGCCGGGCCGGGATTTCACCGGCGGCGAGTTCGTGCTGACCGAACAGCGGCCACGGATGCAGTCCCGCGCCGAGGTCGTCCCCCTGCGGCAGGGCGATGCGGTGGTGTTCGCCGTGCATAACCGGCCGGTGCAATCCTCTCGAAGAACTGGAACGCGCGGGGTCTATCGCGTCAACCTGCGTCACGGCGTCAGCCGCGTCCGCTCCGGCCATCGTCATACTGTCGGCATCATTTTCCACGATGCCAAATAGATGATGCAAAAGACGATGGACGATCTGTTCGAGAGCGAGCCGCGCGACCTGCGGCTCGCTGATGGCGCGATGGTGCTGGGCGGCTTCGCACTGGCCCACGAGGCCTCGCTGCTCGTGGCAGTGCGGGACGTCACCGCCAGGGCGCCATTCCGTCATCTGATCACGCCGGGCGGCTATCGCATGTCGGTCGCCATGACCAATTGCGGCCGGCTCGGCTGGGTCAGCGATCGCAGCGGGTATCGCTACGATCCAATCGATCCGGAGACCCGCTTGCCTTGGCCACCCATGCCCGAGGTCTTTGCCACGCTTGCGGCCAAGGCCGCCGCGACCGTTGGCTTTGCCGGCTTCGCTCCGGAGGCCTGCCTGATCAACCGCTATGAACCCGGCGCCAAGCTGTCGCTGCACCAGGACAAGGACGAGCGCAATTACGACGCGCCAATTGTTTCGGTCTCACTGGGCCTGCCGGCGACTTTCCTGTTCGGCGGATTGGCGCGCGGCGACAAGCAGCAGCGTATCAAGCTGATCCATGGCGATGTGGTGGTCTGGGGCGGCCCGGCTCGCCTCGCCTACCACGGCGTGCTGCCGCTCGCGGACGGCGATCACCCTCTGCTCGGCCGTCAGCGCATCAACCTGACGTTTCGCAAGGCGGGGTAAGGCTGCGACCTGACCGTCACGCCGGCGACCCAACCGCGTGAGACTGCAGGATCTCGCGATACGTCTCCCGCAGAACCGTCTTGCGAATCTTGCCGGTGGCCGTCATCGGCATCTCGGGCACAAAGACCACGCGATCGGGCAACCACCAGCGCGCCATTCGCGGCCGCAGAAAATCGATCAAATCGGTTTCGTTCAGGAGCTGGCTCTCCTTGAGCACGACGATCAGGACCGGCCGCTCTTCCCACTTCGGGTGTGCGGCAGCGACGACAGCCGCCATCTTCACTGCGGGATGCGCGTAGACGGCGCTCTCGACGTCGACGGAGCTGATCCACTCTCCGCCAGACTTGATGACATCCTTTGTCCGATCGGTGATCCGCATGTAGCCGATGTCGTCGATGGTGGCGACATCGCCGGTCGGAAACCATCCATCGGCATCGAGCCTGGACGTTTCGTCGCGGAAATAGCCTTTGGCCGCCCAACCGCTCCGCACCCAGAGGTCACCGGAACTTTTGCCATCGTGGGACAGACGCTCACGGTTCGGACCGACGATCTTCAACTCCATGCCGTACTGCACCCGACCGGCCGTCTGCAGCTTGCTGCGCCGGTCGTCCGCAGGGAGCTCATCCAAAGCCGGCGTCGGCGTGCACATCGTACCCAGCGGACTGGTTTCCGTCATGCCCCAGACCTGCAGAACGGCACAGCCATAGAGACTTGCGAGCCGCTCGATCATCGAGGGCGGCACCGGGGAGCCGCCGATCACCGCGCGCTTCAGGCTGTCGATGCGGCTGCCGGACGCATCGAGATACTCGAAAAGCATCGTGAACACCGTCGGCACGGCGACAGTAAACGTCGCGCCCTCCGCAGCGATCAGAGACTGCACGCTCTTGCCGTCGAGACGGGGGCCGGGAAGGACCAGCTTGGCGCCGACCATCGGGGCCAGATACGGCGTGCTCCACGCGTTGGCATGAAACATCGGGGCGAGCGGCATGATCACGTCGTCGGCCGCGAGACCCCATGGCGGAGCGTTGTGCCGCGGCCAGGGCATGCAGCACGGTGGAACGATGGCTGTACAGCACGCCTTTTGGATTGCCGGTGGTTCCCGAGGTGTAGCACAGCGACGATGCGCTGCGTTCGTCGAAGACAGGCCAGCGGTAGCGCGCATCGCCCTGCGCGATGAAGCTCTCATACGATTCCCAATCGTCCATGCCGTGATCCGCGAGGATCACGACGCGCTCGATCGCCGGCAGGCGCGGCATCAGCCTGCGCGCAAGCGGGACGAACGCAGGATCGACGAACAGCATCCTGGATTGCGCGTGTTCGAGGATGTAGACGAGCTGCTCCTCGAAAAGACGGGGATTGACCGTATGCAGGACGGCCCCGATCCCCGACACGCCGTAAAACAGTTCGAAGTGCCGGTAACCATTCATCGCAAGCGTGGCAATGCGATCGCCGCGCTTCACGCCGGCCTGCAGCAGCGCGCTAGAGAGCTTGCGGGCGCGTGGCCCGGCCTCGCCGTAAGTATAGCGATGCGTTCTCCCGTCCTCGTCGCGGGACACGATCTCGCGGCCCGGATGGTACTTTTGAGCGTAGCCGATGAAGTCGCTGATCATCAGCTGCTTGTCTTGCATCAACCCGAAGATGTCGCTCATTCTGCAGCTGATGCCTGGATGGTGTTGCCGGAACCGAGCGCCTGGCGGATCGCTTCGGCCGCCTGTGGATTGAGCGTGCCGCGCTTCAGGCCCAGCGGAATCGTGCGTTCCGCCAGCATGCGATAGAGCTTGCCGGCGTCGTGATCGAACTGATCCATGGCAGCGATATGCTTGCGCACGGTGCCGACGTCGCCCCGTGCGACGCACCCGCCCATGCCCTGGGCCAGGCCGCCATGGTCGACGGCGGACAGCGTGCCCGACAGCAATGGCAGCAGCGCGTTCAGCGCGTCCTTCTCGCCGACGCCGAACGTCTGCCAGAGCGCCACGCCTTCGGCCAGCAACGCAATCAGGAACGGGCCCACATAGTATGCCGACGCGTGATAGAGCGCGCGGTCGCCGGGTGGGACCTGCACCGGCGTGCAGCCGATGTCCAGGGCCAGCCGGTTCAAGCTCTCGTACAGGGCGGGCTCCGCTTCGATGCCCACCGTGCAGCCGGGCAGCCCCTTGAGCGCGACGGCGGGATTGGTGAACATCTGCAGCGGATGAAAGCCGCCGATCGCGGCGCCGGCCTTCTTCGCCGCCGCCAGCGCCCCCACTTCGGTCGCACCGCTGCAATGGATCACCTTGTGGTGCGCAGACCAGACGATGCCGTCCGAAACCGGGGCGATCGCGTCATCGGAGACCGTGATCCAGACGACATCGCAGGCGTCCGCCACGGCCTGGGCGCTGGGCAGTGCCCGCAACCCGGGGACCTCGCCGACCATCGTCTCGGCGTCCGCTGCACGCCGGCTCCAGGCCGCGGTGACCGTTTGGCCCGCGTTTGCGAAGGCCTGCGCCAGGGTGCGGCCGACACGGCCGCATCCGACGAAGCCGAATGTCTCACGTTCCGTCACGTTCAGCTCCGGTAAGAGGAATCTGATCTGTCGAGCTTGCGCAGCAACGCCGCCCATTCAAGCTCGCCATAGCCGCCCTTGTCCACGCGCGCGTCTTCGTTCAGCACCGGGTTGGTCCGCGCTTCGTTGGCCAGCGTGATCTCCGTGCCCGCAAAACATGTCACGGTGTTGCCGATCGCCTGCTCGGTCGGGTGATAGAGCGGTCGATTGCAGCCGAGCAGGTCGACCTGGATGCGGCAGGCATTCTCCAGCCAGTACATCGCGTTGAAGGCCTGCGGGATGGTGCGGCCGCACGCCAGAAGGCCATGGTTGCGCAGGAACAGAACGTCGTGGGCGCCGAGGTCGCTGACGACACGATCGCATTCCTCGCCGCTGATCGCCGGCCCCTCGAAGTCGTGATAGGCGACCCGGCCGTGGAACCGCATCGCCGTTTGCGACAACGGCAGCAGGCCTTCCTTCAATCCGCTCACCGCGGTGCCGGCCCTCGTGTGGGTGTGGATGATGCACTGGACATCCGGACGGACCTTGTGGATCGGGGCGTGCAGATAGAATCCCGCGACATTGACGTTGTAGCCGTGGTCCGGCTGCAGCAGCGTATGCCCCTCAACGTCGATCTTCACCAGGCTCGAGGCCGTGATCTCGTCGTACAGCATCCCGTAGGGATTGATCAGATAGGTCTCGCCCTGCCCCGGGATACGCGCGCTGATGTGGTTGTAGATCAGGTCGGACATGCCGTACGCCGAGATCAGGCGGTAGCACGCGGCAAGATCGACACGCGTTTGCCATTCCTCGGCAGACACGGCGGCCTTGACGCCCTCAACCGAAACAAGTCTTTCCTGGCTGTCCAACTCAAGCTCCTCAGATTGCGGTGACTGACGCACGGGCGACGATGTCGCGGAGATCGCCGCCGGTCGGAAGCGTGCCGATGATTCCGGCGTGCCGGCCGCCCAGGCGCGACTCGACGAAACGCTGCGCGACGGCGCCCGGACTGTGCTTGAGCATCTCGCTCGCCTGCAGGGCCAGCGCCATGCGCGTCACGACCGCGCGCGCATTTCCTTCCTCGACGACGCCGGCGCCGAGATCGTCGCGCAGGCCGGACAGGAACGCCGCATGCGCGGCATTCGCCGTTCCCTGCCGGGAGACCTCATCCAAAAAGACGTCGCGCGATCCCTTTTCGCGGCTCAGCGCCCGCAGCACGTCCAGACACATCATGTTGGTGGTGCCTTCCCAGATCGAGTTGAGGGGGGACTCACGGTAGAGCCGCGCGATCGGATTCTCCATGATGAACCCGTTTCCACCGTGCACCTGCAGCGCTTCGTAGACGAAATAGGCCGCGCGCTGACAATTCCAGTATTTGACGATGGGCGTTGCGACACGCGCAAGCAGGCGCTCGTGGTCGTCCGACTCCATGCTGTCGGTGGCTTGCGCGATCCTCAGCGCGGACAACATCGCCGCTTCGCTCTCCAGCGCCAGATCGGCCAGCACGTTGGTTTGCATCGGCAGATCGGCCATCCGACGCCCGAAGCCGTCACGCGTCGAGGCGTGGCCGATCGCCAGCGTCAGCGCCTGACGCATCAACCCGGCCGAGCCGACCGCGAAGTCGAGGCGCGTGAGATGCGCATGCGACAGGATTTCGCGGATGCCGCGCCCTTCCTCGCCGACCAGCATCGCCCACGTCTTGTTGAACTCCACCTCGCTCGACGCGTTGGAGCGGTTTCCGCACTTGTCTTTCAGACGCTGCACCAGGACGCGGTTGAGGCCGCCATCCGGCAGGAAACGCGGAACGAAAAGGCAGCTGACGCCGGATGTGGTCTGGGCCAGCGTGTAGAAGCCGTCGGATGTCGGCACCGAGAAGAACCATTTGTGGCCGGTGACGGCATAGATCTGCGCGCCGTTTTCGCTGCCGAGGAAGTTGGCCGTCGTCTGTGTCTGGCGCAGGTCGGAGCCGCCCTGCTTCTCGGTCATCGCGTAGCCGATCACGGCCCCGGTTTTCTCCGGCAGCGGCAATCGGCGCGGGTCGTAGACACCCGACAGCGTCTTGTCCCGCCACAGCGCGAACTCCGGACGGCCGGCGAAGCCGGCGCAGGCCGCGTAAGCCATTCCGGTCGGACAACCTGTGCCGTTTTCAACCTGATTCCAGAGATAGCTCAGCACCGCTCGGGCGAAGTGGCCGGACGGCTCGCGCGTCGTCCAGGCGAGGCCGGCAACGCCGTGACCGAATGCCAGGGCCATGAGCTGATGCCAAGCCGGATGAAACTCGACCCAGTCGAGACGATTGCCGAAACGATCGTGGGTGCGAAGCTGCGGACTATGTTCGTTCGCCAGCCTTGCGAGCTCCTGGACCTGCTCGTCGCCGACGAGCGCGCCAAGGCCGGCCGCGTTCGGGATGACCCACGGAGCATGCCCCGCCACAAGCTCGCGAAGCGCAACATCACCGGTGAATGCGTTGTATCCGACGCAAGGGCGGGCCTGGTTGAGCACCCTGTGGGTTTCGATGCCGTCGGTCGAGGGAATTTGAAGCGCCAGCGCGGTGCTTTCGAAATGCAAATTCATGATGGCTTCCGGGTTGCCTTGACACTGGTCAACTTGGCTTCTGCGCGGACCATGCGGACGCAAACCGTCGCCACCTGCTCCGCAAGCGTTTCGATCTCCGGCATCGGGTGGGTCACCGCGCGCGCCAGCGGCCGGATCAGCGGCTCCATCATCGCTCCGATGACGCAGGTGGACAGCAGGTCGGGCGGCATGTCGATAAACTCGCCGCGGCGAATCCCCTCGGCGATCAGGCGCGCGAACTGCCCCGCGAGCGCGTCACGGTATTTGAGCCTGGCCTCGTTGAGCTCCGGCTCGCAAGGCTCGGCGATCAATGCATAGGCCAACCGCGGCTTACGCGCCGCGCGCCGCACAAACATCGCGACGGCATCGCGCAATCTCGACGTGGCATCGCCGTCGGTCGCAACGATGTCCGCGACAACTTGCGCCTCGCGCTCCGAGACCTGCGACAGCACCTGCACGCACAGGTCAACCTTGGAGTCGAAATAGCGGTAGATCGACCCCGTCGCCAAGGCCGCGCGGCTGGCGATGACGGACATCTGCGCTGCAGACCATCCGCCCTCGGCAATCAGGTCTCGCGTGACCTGGAGCACGCGCTTGTGCGTGTCCTCGATCAACTGCCTGCGGATCTGAGCTATTGCCATTATGAATCTTTCTTCATGAATCCTGAAGCTAGATTCATAACGGGATTTGTCAAGGGCCTGAGATGGGCCATTTCGGCCCGGTTCCGGCCCTATCCGCACGGTCCGGTCGGGGCACCACCGGCGCGTGCTACGTCAAGACAGCGGCATCCAGCCCCACCACCTCGATCCCGTCGGCGCGCCCGCGGATCGCCATCTGGCCGAGATCGCGCATGGCGAACGGCGACGTGGATGTGAAGCGCTGCATCGCCGCGCGCGAGGCGAGAAAGCCACCCTCGACGGTGCGGCTGAGCTCCTCCAGTCGCGCGGCAGTGTTCATGACATCGCCATTGAACACGATGGCGCGCTTGACGTCGCCGATTTCGCCGATGATCACCGGGCCGAAATGCAGGCTGCCGCGAATCCGTGGCCCCGCACCGAACTCGCGCTCGAACTGCCGTGACGCATGCGCAAGCACCGCACGCATTGCAAGAAAACACCGCACGGCCGGCAATCGACCGCGCCGCTGTCTTCGGGCCAGGTCACGATCACCTCGTCGCCGATGTAATTGAGCACCTCGCCGCGATGATCGACCACCGACAGTGTCAGCAGGCGAAACGTGCGGTCGAGAAAGCGATGAATGCCGATGCCGCCGAGCTGCTCGGCCAGCCCCGTCGATCCAGCGATGTCGACAAACAGCACGAAGCGGTTTTCCTCCACCGGCGCGTGATACCGCCCGGTGATAAAATTGAGAAACGCGCGCGGCCCGATGATATTGACGATGCCGAGCATCAGATTCATCACAATCAGAAACGCGGCGGAATAGAGCGTCGCGCTCCAGAAGCCCTCCGCGGAATACACCGGCGTCTGGCCGACCAGCCGCACTCCCAACTGGAAGAAGTGGATGGGAATGATGATGGCGGCGTACACCGCGCTGCGGATCAGCAGGCTGACGGTGAAGGACAGGCCACCCAGCCAGAGATTGACCGGGCCCGCCTCCAGGAACAGCCCGACGACACCGACCGCGAGGCTGATCAGCAGACCGTAGGAAATCCCGATCGCGATCTCGACCGGCGCCATCGTTCCCTGCATCATGACATAGGCGATGCCAGCGACGATCCCGCTGGCCGCAATCACCACCAGCGCGCGCAGCTTTCGTTCGAGTCTTGCGTCCATGTCGTCCTTTGCCCCCGCAATCGACAACTATTCTCGGATCATGCCGAAAGACAACGCCCCGATGCGAACGGCAAACCAAATTTCTCGTCGACTGTCGCACATCTGAAGCACAGATGAGGCAGAAGCCTCTCCCAAGGGCCCGAGGCATGCGCGCCCCGCGCATCACTTCTGGATGTCCCCGCCACTTCGTCATTCAATCCCAGCGAAAATCGCACTTGAACCCTTCAACAGCCTCCTCTTGCCCTCTCTGAGCACGTCTACTGTTCTTCGCCTCGCGGCTGCTAGGCGCCCTTGGCGGCCACCTGTTGGCCGCCGGCATCGACATGATCTGGCCGGGACCCGAACCTCTATGCGATCGTGGGCATGGGCGCGGTGTCCGCGTCCGTGATCGGCGGCCCCCTCACCATGTCGTTCATCGCGCTGGAGACCACGGGCAACCTGTGGCTGACCACCGCGGCGCTGGTGGCCGTCATCATCTCGACCCAGCTGACCCGGGAACTGTTCGGTTATTCGTTCGCCACCTGGCGATTCCACTTGCGCGGCGAAACCATCCGCAGCGCCGCCGAAGCCATCAAGCTGCACGACATTCTGCATTATCCAGAGGCCATGCTGCGGCCGGACCAAAACGTGCAGGACGCGGTCGCCGCGTTCGACCGCGCGGAGGCGGAGTCTCTCGCGGTGGTCGACACCGCCGAGCAGCGGCGCGTGATCGGGCTTCTGACCGAGGCGCATGCGTTGCGACGTTATTCGGAAGAATCCGAGCGGCGTCGGCGCGAGGCGGTCGGGGAGATGTAGGCACCCAAATCGGATGCATACTCTGCGTCATGCCCGCGCTCGTCGCGGGCATCCACGTCCTGCTTCTTGTGTATACGGAAACGCCCTAAAGACGTGGATGGCCGGGACAAGCCCGGCCATGACGCATCATATCGGGTGGGTGCTCTGCTTCTTAACGCAGGCGCCCTACTTCCCCCACACCTCTTTCGCCACCTCGAGCGCGAGGCTCAGCTTCGCCCACTGCTCGTCCTCGGAGAGAATGTTGCCCTCTTCCGTCGAGGCGAATCCGCACTGGGGCGACACGGCGAGTTGGTCGATGTCGGCGAACTTGGCGGCTTCCTCCAGCCGGCGCTTGATGTCATCCTTCTTCTCCAGTTCGCCGAACTTGGAGGTGATGACGCCGACCACCACGATCTTCTTGCCCTTGGGCAGGAAACGCAGCGGCTCGAAGCCGCCGGCGCGGTCGGAATCATACTCAAGGAAGTAGCCGTCATAATTGGTGCCGGCGAGCATGGTTTCCGCCACCGGCTCGTAACCACCGGACGAAATCCAGGTCGAGCGGAAATTGCCGCGGCAGACATGGGTGGTGATGGCCATATCGGCGGGCTTTTCCGCGATCGCGTAATTGATGACGCGGGCGTAGATTTCCTGCAGATGATCGACCTCGTCACCGCGCTCGCGCGCCTTCTTCAGTTCATCCTGCGAGCAGAGATAGGCCCACACGGTGTCGTCGAACTGCAGGTAGCGGCAGCCGGCGTCGTAGAATGCCTTCACCGCCTTGCGGTAGGTCTTGGCCAGATCCTCGAAGAACGGCTCGAGATCCGGATAGACCTCCTTGGAGATCGCCTTGCGGCCGCCGCGGAAATGCAGCACTGCGGGCGAGGGAATCGTCATCTTCGCGGTGATGCCGGCGACTGCGCACTGCTTGTGCAGGAACTTATAGTGCGCAAGCATCGGATGGTCGGCCGGGAAGTCGAGCTTTCCGATCACACGGACGCTGTCGGCGCGGGTGGTGATGCCGGCGAACTGGATGCCTTCGGGGTGGTACAGTTCGCAGCCGGTCAACTTGGCAAGGAAATCGAAGTGCCACCAGGAGCGGCGGAACTCGCCGTCAGTCGCAAGCTGCAAGCCGATCGACTTCTGCTTGTGCACGATCTTCTCGATCTCAAGATCCTCAATCCGGGCAAGCTCGCTCGCCGGAATCTCCCCCTTCTCGAGTTTGGCGCGCGCGTCCTTGATGCGCGACGGCCGCAACAGGCTGCCGACCTGGTCGGCGCGGAATGGCGGGGCTGTCCTTTGCATGATGTTTCTCCGATGCTTGTTGATCTTGTTGGTTGGTCGACGAGGTCAGTGGGTCCCGCCGGAGACGCCGAGGAACTTCTCCAGGGTCGCGGGATCATTTTTCAGCGCGGCGCTCGAGGTGTCGTGCACGATGGTGCCGCGCTCCAAAATCACCACCCGATCGGCCAGTGACAAAATCTTGCGGGCGTTCTGCTCCACGATGATCGAGCAGATGCCGCCGGCACGGGTGATCTTGCCAAGCGCCAGCAGCAGTTCATCGACAATGATCGGCGCCAGGCCCTCGGTCGGCTCGTCGAGCAGCAACACCTTCGGATTGAGCGTCAGCGCCCGGCCGATCGCCAGCATCTGCTGCTCGCCGCCGGAGAGCTGGTTGCCGAAGTTACTCCGTCGCTCCTTCAGGCGCGGGAACATCGCGTAGATCTTGTCGACATCCCACGGTCCCGGCTGCGCTACCGCGGTCATGTTTTCTTCCACCGTCAGCGAGCGGAAGATGTTGCGCTCCTGCGGAACCCAGCCGATGCCGGCTCGCGCACGCTGGTCCGGCCGCATCCGCGTCACATCCTGCCCGGCGAGCGTAACGGTGCCGCCGAACCGGCGGGTGACGCCGACGATGGAGTTGATCAGCGTGGTCTTGCCGGTACCGTTGCGGCCGAGCAGCGCCAGCACCTGCCCCTCCGCCAGTTGCAGCGACATCTTCGGCAGCACCACGGCTTCGCCGTAGCCGGCGCGCAGATCCGAAATCGCGAGCAGATCAGACATCGGCGCCCTCACCGAGATAGACCGCCTTCACCTGGGGATCGCGCGCCACCTCGTCCGGCGCGCCTTCGACCAGCATGGCGCCGGCGACCAGCACCGAGATGCGATCGGCGAAACTGAACACCAGGTCCATGTCATGTTCGATCAGCAGCACGGTGACGTCCCGTGGCAGGCTGGCGACCGCCGCCAGGATGTCATGGCGCTCGCTTTCCGGCACACCCGCGGCAGGCTCGTCCAGCAACAGCACCCGCGGCTTGGTGGCGATCGCGACCGCAATCTCCAGCAGCCGCTGCTTGCCATAGGGCAGTGTGGCGGTGCGCTCGTTCATCACATCGAGCAGATGGAAACGCGCGAGGTGCTCGGCAATCTCGCCATTGACGTCGGAGCGCGTGCCCAGCACCCGCCACCAGTCGGAGCCGTGGCCGAGGCGCTCGGAGACCGCGAGTCCGACAGTCTCCAGCGGCGTCAGATCCGGATAGAGCTGGTTGATCTGGAAGGTGCGCGACAGCCCGCGCAGCACCCGCTTGTGCACCGGCAACGCGGTGATGTCGGAGCCTTCCAGGATGATGCGCCCGGCGTTCGGCCGCAGCACGCCGGTCAACAGGTTGATCACCGTGGTCTTGCCGGCGCCGTTCGGTCCGATCAGGGCGTGGCGCGCCCCGGTCTTGACCTTGAGCGAGAGGTCGCGCGTCACGGCAAGCCCGCCGAAATGCTTCTGCAACCCGATGGTTTCCAGCGCGAATGTCATGGCGCCTCTCCACCGGTCGACGCCGCAGGTGTTTCAGTCTTGGACTTGGAACCGAACCATTGCGCAAACTGGCGTGGGACATGCAACACCCAGCGATGCATCCGCTCGCGCCCGATCAGCACGATCACCACCAGGAAGAGACCGATCCAGAATTGCCAGAACTGCGGCGTCAGGGTCGAGAGGAATTCCTGCAGGAACTTGAAGATCGCCGCGCCGATCAGGCCGCCATAGAGATAACCGGTGCCGCCGATCACCAGCACCAGCAGCAGGTCGGCGGAGCGATCGAACGCGAACACGTCGAGCGAGGCCAGTGCGGTCGACTGGGTGAACAGTGCGCCGGCAATACCGGCATAGAACGCGGCCACCGTGTAGATCGCGATCAGCCGCCGGGTCACCGGAATGCCGATCGCGGCCGCACGCAGCGGATTGTTGCGGATCGCCCGCAGCGACAGGCCGAACGGCGAATGCACGATGCGGCGCGCCAGCAGGAACAGCAGGAATCCCACCGAGAGGCAGTAGATGAAGCCGACCTTGCCGAAAATATCGAACTCGAACAGGCCGAGGATCGGCGCCATGGTGATGCCCTGCAGGCCGTCGAATCCACCGGTGATGTTGGAGAAGCGGTTGGCGAGCTCGCGCAGCAGCAGCGCGATGCCGAGGGTCACCATCAGCCGCGTCAGGTCGGTGGTGCCGCGCATGACAAGGAAGCTGGTGAGAAAGCCGGCGACCGTGGCGGCAAGCCCGGCGACCAGCAGCGCCAGCACCGGCTCGTCGATGATGCCGTGCTTGGCAAGCAGGCCCGCCGAATAGGCGCCGATCCCGAAGAACGCGGCGTGCCCGAGCGAGACGATACCGGCGTAACCGAGGATCAAATCGAGCGACAGCGCAAACAGCCCGAGCCAGGCGATCTCGGTCAGGATGAGATAGCGGTTGGGAAACAGGAACACCGCGGCCAGGGCGATCAGCCAGAACGCGATCTCGGGCCAGCGCCAGCGCGCGGCGGCGACCAGATGATCTCCCATGGCGCCGTGTGGCTTTGTCATGGCCGCCTCACCGCGCCGCCGAGCGGCCGAACAGGCCGTTCGGACGCCAGAGCAGCAACACGATCATCATGGCGTAGATCACGAACGCGCCGAGCTTCGGCACGTAATACTTACCGGCGACGTCGCCGATGCCGAGCAGCAGCGACGCCAGGAACGGCCCGGTGATGGTCGAGGTGCCACCGACCGAGACCACGATCAGGAAGTAGATCATGAACTTCAGCGGGAAATACGGATCGAGCCCAAGGATCTCCGCACCCAGCGCGCCGCCGAGACCGGCAAGGCCGGAGCCAAACGCAAAGGTCAGCGCGAACACCTGGTTGACATTGATGCCGAGGCCGTTCGCCGCGCGCGCGTCGTCAACCGCCGCCCGCAGGCGGCTGCCGAACCGCGTCTTCGCCAGGATCAACTGCAGGGCGATGGTCAGAAGCCCGCAGATGACGATGATCATCAGCCGATAGCGGCCGATACCGACGCCAAAGACGTCGATCTGGCTGCGCAGGTACTCCGGAATCTGGATGAAGACCTGCTGCGATCCCATCCAGTAGTCCATCGCCGTGACCGCCATGAACACCAGGCCGATGGTGAACAGCACCTGATCGAGATGGGTGCGTCCATAAAGATGACGATACAGCAGCCGCTCCAGCACAAAGCCGATCAGCGCCGCAGCCAGGAACGCCAGCGGCAGCGCCGCGAAGAACGGCAGGCCGGACTTGTTGACCAGGATGACGCAGGCATAACCACCCGCCATCGCGAACGCGCCATGGGCGAGATTGACGAAATTCATCAGCCCCATGGTCACGGAGAGACCGCAGGCCAGCACGAACAGCAGCATGCCGTAGGCAACGCCGTCGAACAGGATGGTCAGAACGGTCATGGGCAGGACAACCAGTCGCTTGTATTCTGCATCATGCTCTTCAGCGTCACGCTCGAACCCCTCCCCTCATCCTGAGGAGCCTGCGAAGCAGGCGTCTCGAAGGATGAGGCCAGACGAGAGGTATCTGGGGCCTCATGGTTCGAGACGCGGCCAAAAGGCCGCTCCTCACCATGAGGAGATACGCAAACGGCCGCGCGGAAACCACCGCGCGGCCGCAGCATTACTTCTTGATCTTGCCCGGATCCTTGATCGGCCCGAAGGTCGCAAACTCCACATTGTAGAGCTGCCCGTCCCTCTTCTCGACCTTGCGGATATAGACGTTCTGCACGATGTCGCGGGTCTCCGGATCGATCGAAATCGGGCCGCGCGGGCTTTCCCACGCCATGCCCTTCATCGCTGCGATCAGGGAATCGCCATCGGCCTTGCCACCGGTCTTCTTCAACGCTTCGTAGATCAGGTGGATGCCGTCATAACCGCCGACCGCCATGAAGCCCGGGCGGTTGCCATAGGCCTTCTCGTAGGCTGCGACGAATTCCTTGTTCTTCGCCGAGGGGTGCGCCGCGGAGTAGATGTGCGCGGTAACGATGCCAAGCGCCGCATCGCCCATGTTGTTGAGCAGGTCGTCATCCACCACGTCGCCGGGACCAATCACCTTGATGCCGGTCTTGTCGAGGCCACGCTCGACGAACTGCTTCATGAAATTGCCGCCCTGGCCGGCCGGCACAAACACGAACATGGCGTCGGGCTTGGAGTCCTTCATGCGCTGCAGGAACGGCGCGAAATCCGGGTTGGCCAGCGGCACCTTGATTTCCTCGACGATCTTGCCGCCGCCGCCTTCGAAATGCTCCTTGAACGAGGCCAGAGCGTCGACGCCCGGCGCATAGTCGGATACCAGCACGGCAACCTTCTGGATGCCGTTCTTCACCGCCCAGTCACCGATCACGGTCGCCGACTGCGGCAATGTGAAGCTGGTGCGGGCGATGTAGGGCGACTTCTCGGTGATGATCGAGGTGCCCGCGGCCATCACGATTTGCGGCACCTTGGCCTGGGTCGCGAGCGGAGCCGCGGCCAGCGCCGCCGGCGTCACGCCGAAGCCGGCGATGATGTTGACCTTGTCATTGACGATCAACTCCTGCGCCAGCCGCTTGGTGTTGTCAGGCAGTGCCGCGTCGTCCTTCAGGATGACTTCGATCTTCTTGCCGGCAACGGTTGCACCGTTCTGCTGCATATAGAGCTTGATCGCATTGTCGATCTGTTTGCCGGTGGACGCCTGGCCGCCGGTCATCGGCACGATCAGGCCAATCTTGACCGTCTCCTGGGCCAGCGCCGGCGCGCTGAACATTGCGGCGGCGCCGACCAGGCCGAGCAGCGCAGATCGTCGTGAATGGTGAATACAGGCCAACATAGTTCTCCCTCCAGTCGTTTCTCGTCTCGCGACCGCCTTCATGGCGGTCTTGTTCTGACTCTAACTCAAGACTGCCCCAGCATCAGCGCCATGTCAGGACGTGACCATACGTCCCGACCGCTGCACAGCTCCGACTTTAGAATGAGAGGTGACGTGACGTGGTGCCCGGCGGACCGATCGCATTTCGCTCGCGCCGCAATCGGCATTCGCGACAACATGCGACCTTGCCCGGCCAGCATCGCCATCGGCCGTCTCCGACCGTTTCCCCTCTCAAACCACCCCGCCCAATATGCCTCAATGTGGCGGGCATCCTGTATACAAACCACGCTGTTAATCAACAGCTTCTCCGCAAAAAGCAGGTTTAGATACGTGAACTGTATACAGACCTTCTCCCCGCGCGTTTGAGCCGCCGCTTTGCATTTTGTTATTTGTACGATCGTACAAATAACATGGTCCTGTCAACGAGTGCCCCAATGCGCAACGCGCCATCAGAAACAATCGCTGGGCAGAGCGCGACACCAGTCCCGCGAATCGAAACGAAATAGCTTAGGCTCGCCTCAACCTGATCGGGGGTGGGGGCTCACCGATGTCTGAAGCGCCTGCGCATATCACGCGACCGGACACATCCAGCAACGCGATGGACGCCGGCTGGACCGATTGCGATCTCGATCCGTCCGTCAGCCCGAGCAACGAAGCGCTTGTCCGCCAGGGGATCACGCGCGCGGTGGTCGGCCGCTTGCCGCGCGCCAGCGTGACGCTGTCGCCGGAGCCGGGCTCGCACGGCATCGCCACCCGCTTCGTGATCGCCGCTCCGCCCCATCCCGATCCCGCCATGCTGCACGACCTGCAGGCCCAGGGCGTGCGCGGCGTTCGTTTCAAGATCAGCGGTGATGCGGATCGCGTGCGCACTCAACTCGACAGGGTTCTGCGTTATGCAGACCGCATCGTCGGATGCGGATGGCACATCGAACTCCAATTCAGCAATGGCAGCGCCCTGCCCCGCGACAGCGAATGGACGCTGATGCGTTTTCCGGTCGCCGTCTGTCTCAGCGGAATCACCGACATCATCACGCGCCGCGCACCGGACGATCCGGAGCTTGAATTCATTCTGGTCCTGCTGCGGCTCGGGCGCACCTGGATCAAACTGTCCGGCGCCGCTGTCACCCGGCACAACGACGACATGCCCAGCCGGATCGAAACCTTCGTCTCCAGTGCGCTCGCCACTCGCCGCGACCGGATCGTCTGGAGCAGCGGTGCATTACAGGCGCGGAGCCAGCACGCCGTGGCCGACGGCATCGCCCACGTCACCGCTGCGCTCGCGACGCTTCGGCAATGGATACCTGATAACGCCGACCGTGAAGCGGTTCTCGCAGCTAACCCGTCGCAGCTTTATGGCTTCGAGACCGCAAGCTGATCTGTTCTCAAGACGGCATGAGCCGGTTGGGCGGCGGCCGCCATCGTGCTAACCGCAATCGTTGAAAGCCACGATCCGGAGCGTCCCGATGCATCACCCAGGCCGAACGCTGAGACGACTGCGTCTGCTGCAACGGATGAAGCAAAGCCATCTGGCAGAGCGGCTGGATGTCAACCAGGCCACGGTGTCGCGCTGGGAATGCGGACTGCTGCCGATGTCCTGGGACCAGCAGGCCGCCGCCTGGCGATTGCTCGTGGTCCGACCCGCCCCGTCGCAGGACGCGGCCCTCAGGCGGCTGGTGGAGTCGTCCGCGCGCAAGGTGCACCTGGTCTGCGATCGAACCCATCGCCTGCTCGCGGCCTCGCCCACGCGGCAAGCGGAATGGCACACCGATCCGGCGCAACTGCTCGGCCAATCCCTGATCGGTTATGCCTCACCGGAGATCCTGACGGCGGAAGCCACGCTCGATAGTCTCGGCTGGCACGACGGACACCTGTCCTGCCTCACGGTCGAGACTGGCGCCAACGCCGATCCGCAGGTTCCGATCGCGCCGGGGCGCGCGCTGTGGGAGCGCATCATGCTCGCGGACGGCAGCGCGGGACGGCTTGTCACCACGCTTGCCTGATCAGGTCCAGATTCCTTGCCGCATCCCTCGCATATTTTATGCGTGGACCGTTTTCACCGGCCATGGTTAGCCTCGCCCCGCTGATGCAAATGGACCAACCATGACCATTCTCGTAACCGGAAGCGCGGGCCATCTCGGCGAGGCGCTGATGCGAACTTTGCGCGCCGCGGGCCGGCCGGCCCGCGGCATCGACCTCAAGCCGTCGGCATGGACCGATCGCACGGGCTCCATCAGCGATCCCGATTTCATCCGGCAATGCATGGACGGCGTGCGCACGGTGATCCATGCCGCGACCCTGCACAAGCCGCATGTCGCAACCCATACCGCCCAGGACTTCATCGACACCAATCTCACCGGCACGCAGGTGCTGCTGGAGGCGGCCGTCGCCGCCGGTGTCGAAGCCTTCGTCTTTACCAGCACCACCAGCGCCTTTGGCGCGGCGCTGACGCCGGCCGCCGGCGAACCGGCGGCCTGGGTGACCGAGGATGTGGTTCCGATCCCGCGTAATATCTACGGCGTGACCAAGGTCGCGGCAGAGGATCTGTGCCAGTTGGTCCATCGCCAGCACGGCTTGCCGGTGATCGTGCTGCGCACCTCGCGATTTTTTCCCGAGGCCGACGACAATGCCGCCGTGCGGGACAGCTACGCCACGGCCAACGCCCAGGCCAACGAGCTGTTATACCGGCGGGTCGATATCGCGGACGTCGTCGGTGCGCATCTGGTGGCGATCGAAAAAGCACCGATTCTCGGCTTCCGCCGTTACATCATTTCAGCGACCACGCCGTTCACACGTGACCACCTTCCGGCCCTGCGCCGCGACGCCGCAAGCGTGGTGCGCCGGCTCTTCCCCGACAGCGACAGGCTTTATGCGACGCGCGGCTGGACCCTGTTGCCGAGCATGGATCGCGTCTATGTCAATGAACGCGCCGTGACGGACCTCGGCTGGCGGCCGACATACGATTTCGCGCATGTGCTGGCCTCGCTGCGGGCCGGCGAGGATTTCCGCAGCCCGCTGGCGCGCGAGATCGGCAGCAAGGGCTATCACGCCGAAACCTTCGTGGAAGGCCCCTACCCGGTGGCTTGAGAACTTAATCCGTAAACACCACGGTCTTGCGGCCGTTGAGAATGACGCGATCCTCGAGATGGAAGCGCACCGCGCGGGCCAGCACGCGGCGCTCGATGTCGCGACCCTTGCGGACGAGGTCTTCCGGCGCGTCGCGGTGGCTGATGCGCTCGACGTCCTGATCGATGATCGGGCCCTCGTCGAGATCGGCGGTGACATAGTGCGCGGTGGCACCGATCAGCTTGACGCCGCGCGCATGCGCCTGGTGATAGGGCCTGGCGCCCTTGAAACCCGGCAGGAACGAGTGGTGGATGTTGATGCAGCGCCCGGACAGCTTCGCCGAAAGATCGTCCGACAGCACCTGCATGTAGCGCGCCAGGACAACCAGATCGGTTTTGGTCTCCTCGACCAGTTTCAGGATCTGGGCCTCCTGCACCTGCTTGGTCTCACGGGTGACCGGCAGATGGTGGAACGGAACGTCGCCGAAGTCGAAGCCGTTATAGGTTTCGCGCGGATGATTGGCGACGATCGCGGTCGGAATCATGTCCAGTTCGCCGGTGCGCCAGCGATAGAGAATATCAGCCAGGCAATGATCGAACTTCGAGACCAAGAGCATCACCCGGCGCCGGTCGGCGCGGTCGCGCATCTGCCAGTCGATGGAAAAGCGCGCTGCAATGTCGCCGAAATCCTGCTGCAGCCGGTCGAGCGCGACCGTGGACGTCGCCGGTTCGAACAGCACCCGCATGAAGAAATGCCCGGTTTCGGTGTCGCTGAACTGCTGCGCATCCAGGATGTTCTGGCCGTTGGCGAACAGAAAGGCGGAGACCGCGGCCACGATGCCGGGGCGATCCGGACACGAAAGCGTCAACACGAACTGGGACTGGGGCATGGGGATATCTTCTGGGAACGATCTTGATCGGAGATTAAGGGCGGCGTTGCCGCAGTGCTCTAGCACCCGTCCCCCCTTGCGCCAATCCCCGCGCGGGCCACAATAGGGATAATGACGCCGTGATTTGAGCGAACCTTGGATTTGCGGTGTGATTGACAATCCGGTGACAGCGCCGGTGACAGCGTCGACGGATCGGGATCATGGCGGACAAACTCAGCGGTTATCGCATTCTCATTCTGGAGACGCGTGAGGAGGCCCAATTCTCCCGGCTGCTCGCCGAGCAAGGCGCCGACGTGTTGCAGTGTCCGATGTTCATTATCCATGACGCCCCCGATCCCGCGCCGATCGAGGCCTGGATCCGGCGCAGCATTGACCGGCCGTTCGATGATCTCGTGCTGATGACCGGCGAAGGCCTGCGCCGGCTGATGAAAGTCGTCCGCCGCATCGGCCTCGAACAGGAATTCATCACGTCACTCGGCGCCACCCGCACCTTCGCGCGCGGTCCCAAGCCCGGACGCGCGCTGCGCGAGATCGGGCTGGAGCCAAAGGTCACCACCGAAACGCCGACATCCGAAGGCGTCGCCGAGATCTTGAAACGGGTTGACCTGACACAACACCGCGTCGGGCTGCAGCTCTATCCCGACAAGGATCATGGCACGCTGACCAATGCCATCAAGGCGCAAGGTGCCGACGTCGATACGGTGCTGCCTTACATCTACGATGCGCAGGCCGCGGACACCAACATCATCGAGGCGATCGAGGAGATGGCGAACGGGCGTGTCGATGCCATCGCATTGACCAATGCCAATCAGGTGCGCCGGCTGATCGACGCGGCCGAGAGTCGCGGTTTTGACACCAAACTTCGTGAGGGACTCGCCAGGACCCAGATCGCCTCCGTCGGCCCTGCCGTCTCCGATGCGTTGAGGGCGCACGGCCTGCGCACCGATATCTATCCGGCCGACGATGCGTTCTTCATGAGGCCGCTGATCAGCGCGATGTCCATCGCATTGGGCAAGACGCCGCCACGCGCCACGTGTGAAGACCGAGGAGCTCAATCTTTCGATTGAGAAATGCCGTTGCGATCGTAGCTCTCATCGAGCGGGATCGCGAGCGATCCCTGCGTTAGAGAGACATGCGGCAGATCTTCAACCCGGTCGCGAGCATTCCTGAGGATGTCTCGATCGCGCTCGCTGAGCGTCGCAAGATCGCCATCCTTAAAAAACCCAAGAGCGCGAAGAACCTGGGACGGCTCTCCCCTGAACATCTGCTGAAAGGCGCTCAAACCGATCGACAGGGATACGCCTGCAGAAATCATCTCGGCGATGTCTCGATAGTCTTTGGCCTCGGCGCGGTCCAGCGTCGCCTTCAGCTTTGTCGCCATAAGATCTTCCAGCGACGCGACCAGCAATACGCCGTCACGGGTCTGCAGCGGCGGCTTGATGCGCCCGAGACTCAGTCCGCCGAAGAATGAAACCTTGACTGGTCCGGACGGCATCTGCGCGAGCACGACAAGCGTCTCGGGGCTGTCCTGCAGCACAACGGCTCCGTCGATAAATTTGAACGAGGCGTGGATCTGGTTTTTGTCGAGCGGTTCAGATCGGAAAAAATCAAAATCGACCGATTGTCGGTGCCCGAGATGAAGCGCAATTGCCGTCCCGCCGTAGAGGACAAAAGCGAGTTTCGGGGCCGTCGCGAGGTCTTTCCAAATTTCGATTTGAGCCGCCGGCAGGATCGAAAAAATCGGATCAAGATATTGCGGCATGGAATGTCCTTCGGGGAGGATCATCCGGTATCACTGCTCCGGTGGAGAATGACAAACGTCCACGCCAAAACTCCCAGGACCGATCGCTGAACCAGCCTGGCTCGGCGCGCCTCATCAATGCGACCAGTTGGGGTTTACCGACGACCCGCTCCAGCCGAAGAACATCATCGAACGTCGCCAGATTCATCGCTTGTGCGACAATGCGGTCATCCGAATGCGGGCTGTCGCCGACCGGCTCCCACCACAGGTATTTGTGGCTCAATTCCGCCAAAAAGCGCTTCATTTCGCCGCCTGAATCCATCTTCAAAACATAGCAGATTCACAGCGTGGTTGCCACGAACTTATCGTGCATTTTCCGGCCCCGACCCACCCGGTGCCACCCCGCGCGCCTGACGTCCAAATGCATGTTGTGTGGAAAGCCCCCTCTCACAGTTTTGCCGTCGCCTCATTCGCGAACGTTCATTGAGCTTTGCAGGGAGTTCGCTCACACTGCGTGAAGTGAGCGATGCTTGCGGTGCGCGAGTGTCGCTCTCTTGCGCTTGAATGCGCATGTGGATGCAGAAGGAGTGCAGATGCAGCAATTTCCGCTGGCTGGAATTCGCGTCATCGAGATCGGGTGCGGCGACGCGCTGGGCTATTGCGGCAAGCTGTTTGCGGATTTCGGCGCCGAGGTCATCAAGATCGAGCCGCCGGGCGGCGATCCGGCGCGACGCATCGCACCGCTGGTTGATGCCGGCGGCGGGCACCTGGAGAGCGGAACCTTCGCCTGGCTCAATACCAACAAGCAGAGCATCACAGCCGATCTCAACACCGCAGCCGACGTCGCAAAAATCCGGGCGCTGCTGTCGACGGCCGACCTGCTGCTCGACGCGCGTCCGCCGGCCGAACTTCAGGCCTCGCCGCTGTCGCATCAGGATCTGCGCCGGGCAGAGCCCGGCCTTGCGATCACGGCGCTCTCATGGTTCGGCGAGCACGGACCCTATCGCGACTATGCCATGACGGAATCCGTCTGTCGCAGTCTCGCGGGACTGGTCAAGCTGGTCGGCCCGGTCGAAGGGCCACCGGTGTTGCCACGCGATGGGCAGATCGCGATGACCGGGGGCCTCACCGCCTTCATTCCGAGCCTCGCCGGACTTTATGGACACACGACCGGCGCGCGCCGTTTCTCCGTCAGCCTGCACGCGGCGTTCCTGCACATCACCGAGTTCGACACGGGACTGGCGCTGGAAGCCGGCTTCACGCGGCCGCGCCCCGGCCTCAACCGGTTCGGCCGCGGTTATCCCTCGGGCAACTTCATGACCAGGCACGGCTGGCTCGGCGTCACCGTGGTGACCCCGGCGCAATGGGTCGGGTTCTGCAAGCTGATCGGGCTGCCCGAACTCGGACATGATGCGAGATACAACACCACGATCGACCGCTTCACGCGCGCGGAGGAATTGCGCGACATCATCACGCCGGCGCTGATGCAGCGCACGGCGCTGGAGTGGTTCGAGCGCGGCATCCCGCTGCGACTGACGCTCGCTGTCGTCCCCGATATGGGCGAACTGCTGGCGCAGGAGGTGCACAGGGGTCGCGGCGCGTTCGCGCCCGTCAGCATCGGCACGGCGTCGTTCGAAGCCCCTGTACTGCCGCAGCACCTCACCCGCGCCCTGCCGAAACCGAACGGTCGCGCACCACTGGCCGGCGACACCGCCGTGGAGACGCTGCCACCGCACACGCGCCTGGCCGATCGCGCGGCGACCAAAACCGATCCATTGCCGCTTGACGGCCTGCGCATCATTGACCTGACCATGGGCTGGGCCGGCCCGACCGCAACGCGGCAGATGGCGGATCTCGGCGCCGACGTGATCAAGGTCGAGTCCTGCCAGTATCCGGACTGGTTTCGCGGCACCGATACGCGGCCGCCCTATCATGAGGAGCGTCTCTACGAGAAGACGTACTGGTTCCAGTTCAACAATCGCAACAAGCGCGGCATCACCCTCGACCTCACCAGCGAGAAGGGCCTTGCGCTGCTGAAGCGGCTACTCACCGATGCCGATGCCGTGATCGACAATTATGCCGCCGACGTGATGCCGCGGCTCGGTCTCGACGCAAAGACCCTGCTGGCGATCAATCCGCGGCTGGTCGTGGTCACCATGCCGGCCTTCGGCATGAGCGGGATGTGGAACGGCGCGCGCGCCTATGGCTCGACACTGGAACAAGCCTCGGGGCTGCCGTCGGTGAACGGCCGCGAAGGCGATCCGCCGACCATGTTGCATGCGGCACTCGCCGATCCGCTCGGCGGCCTGAACGGCGCTGCCGCGCTGCTGCTGGGCTTCATGCACCAGAAGGCTACCGGCGAGGGTCAGCACATCGACCTGTCGCAGGTGCAGTGCATGCTGCCGCTGGTCGCCCCCTTTGTGATCGAACAATCGATCACCGGGACGACCGGCCCCCGCCTCGGCAACCGGCATCCGGACCATGTACCGCACGGCTGCTTTCCTTGCCTCGGCATCGACCAGTGGATCACCATCGCCGTGCGCAGCGACTGGGAATGGCGGGCGCTGTGCAAGGCGATGCGGCGCACTGATCTCGCCGACGATCCGGCACTCGCGACATCAGCCGGCCGGAGGGCGCAGGAGGATCGCATCGAGGCGGCTGTGCAGAACTGGACGGCAACGGTGCGGCCAGACGTCGCAATGGTGACGCTGCAAGCCGCCGGCGTCGCGGCCGGCATCGCCAGATTGCCGGGGGATCTCGCCGCCGATCCACATCTGGTCGCGGTCGGCCACTGGCAGAGTGTCGATCGTGCCTTCGTCGGGCCGCATCTCGAGCCGTCGGTGGCTTATCGCGAGGATTTCGCCGCCCTGCCCTATGCCATCCGCAGCACGGCGCCGACACTCGGCCAGCACAATAGCGAAGTGTTGTCGGAGCTGCTCGGTCTCGGCAATGAAGAGATCGCCGCGCTGGAGCGCAGCGGCGTGATCGGCACGGTGGCGACGTCGAAAACCGCCCCCGCCAGCAAGAGCGCCGCCGAATAGTTTACGCTGGCCGGTTCAGAAACGACTGGTAAGCCTGCTTCATGCCATCCGCCAGCGAGGTGCGGGCGCGCCAGCCCAGATCGGCCAGCCGGCCGACATCGAGCAGTTTGCGCGGCGTGCCGTCCGGCTTCGAGGTGTCGAAAGTGATGGCCCCTTTGTAACCGACCGTCTCGGCGACCACGCGGGCGAACTCGGCAATGGTGATGTCCTCGCCGGTGCCGATATTGATGATGTTGTCACCGGAATAGCCCTTCATGAGATGGACGCAGGCATCCGCCATGTCGTCCACGAACATGAACTCGCGGCGCGGCGTCCCGGTGCCCCAGACCACCACCTCGGACGCGCCCGAGACCTTGGCTTCGTGGAAGCGGCGAATCAGCGCCGCGACCACATGGCTGTATTCGGGATGATAATTGTCGCCCGGACCGTAGAGGTTGGTCGGCATCACGCTGATGAAATCGCTGCCATACTGGCTGCGGTAGGCTTCCACCAGCTTGATGCCGGCGATCTTGGCGATAGCGTACGGCTCGTTGGTCGGCTCCAGCGGCCCGGTCAGCAGCGAATCCTCTCGCAAGGGTTGTGGCGCGAGCTTCGGATAGATGCAGGACGAGCCCAGAAACATCAGCTTCTCGGCACCATTGACGTGTGCGGCGTGGATCACGTTGGTGGCGATGATCAGGTTGTCGTAGATGAACTCGCCGCGGAGCGTATTGTTGGCGACGATGCCGCCGACCTTGGCGGCCGCGAAGAACACGACCTGCGGGCGGGCCGCGGCGAACCAGCGATAGACCGCCGCCTGATCCGCCAGATCGACGTGTTGACGGGTGGCGGTCAGCAACTCGACACCTTCGCGGGCGAGCCGGCGCACCAGCGCGCCGCCGACCATGCCGCCATGACCCGCGACAAAAACCGTCTTGCCCTTCAGTTCGAACGGCGTGGTCGCCATCAATTTTCCCTCGGTTACTCGCGCCATCTAACTGGCCGGCTGAAGCCTTGGCATGCGTGAATACCCGACCTTCCGAACGCAGACGATCGCATATCGCAATTAATACTTAATCCCAACCATGTGACAGGATTTTGGACTTTCATGATGGCCGACCTTGTAAGGCGGAAACGCTGCACGGCAAATATCCCAAACGTGATCGTGAACAAACTTTATCGCTCTTGCACCGCGCAGCACTCCCATTGCGCGCAAAAGACTCGTGCAGTTCTGATCCCCCGGCTCCGGATCCGGCATTGGCCTCACCGGCACCGAACGCGCGACGAGTCCCGCCCTCCGCCCGATCACCTATTGACTTAAAGTGCATGGACTTGCACCTCCATCACGCTTGGACCACAATCCGGCCCGAGGCAAAAAAGACGAAAAAACCACAACGACATAACTGCATACACCGAGCACGCGCGAAATTTCGCATAGCGAAATACCATTCGCCGTCCTTGGCAACAACTCAACAAAAGAAACATCCAAGGAGGATGATCATGCGCAAGATGATGATGACTGCGATTTTGGCAATACCGCTGTTTGCCGGTACTGCCATGGCGCAGGACACCCTGAAGATCGGTTATATCGATCCGCTGTCGGGAGGCGGCGCCAGTGTCGGAGAAGTCGGCCTCAAAACGTTCCAGTTCCTCGCCGACGAGGTGAACGCCAAGGGCGGCATTCTCGGCAAGAAGGTCGAGATCGTCCCGCTCGACAACAAGACCAATCCGCAGGAAAGCCTGATCCAGGCGCAGAAGGCTATCGATGCCGGCGTGCGCTACCTCACCCAGGGCAACGGCTCGTCGGTCGCCGCCGCGCTGTCGGACTTCGTGACCAAGTACAACGAGCGCAACCCGGGCAAGGAAGTGCTGTATTTCAACTATGCCGCAGTCGATCCGATCCTGACCAACGACAAATGCAGCTACTGGCACTTCCGCTGGGATGCCAACTCCGACATCAAGATGGCGGCGCTGACCAACTACATCAAAGACACGCCGACGGTGAAGAAGATCTACCTGATCAACCAGGACTACTCGTTCGGCGAATCGGTTCGCACCCAGGCCAAGGCCATGCTGGCGGCCAAGCGCCCCGACATCGAGATCGTCGGCAATGAGCTGCATCCGCTGCTGAAGGTCACCGACTTCGCGCCCTATGTCGCCAAGATCAAGGCGTCCGGCGCCGACAGCGTCATCACCGGCAACTGGGGCCAGGACTTCGCGCTGCTGCTGAAGGCCGCCGCCGACGCCGGCCTCAAGGTCAACTGGTTCACTTATTATGCCGGCGGCACCGGCGGCCCGACCGCCGTCAAGCAGGCCAACCTGAACCATCAGGTGTTCCAGATCGCCGAAGGCCTGCCAAATCTCGGCCATGCGCCCGCCGACGCCTTTGAGAAGGCGTTGCGCGCCAAGTACGATTTCAGCCTGTTCTATCCCCGCGCCGTCAACGAAATGCGGATGCTGGCAGTCGCGGCCGAAAAGGCCAAGTCGATCGATCCGGTGAAGGTCGCAGCTGCCCTGGAAGGCATGGAATTCGAGGTCTATGACGGCGGCAAGGGCTTCATGCGCAAGGACGATCACCAGTTTTTCCAGCCGATGTACATCTCTTCGTTCGGCGAACGCTCCGACAAGGAACCGTTCGACGAGGAAAAGACCGGCTGGGGCTGGAAGCTCGTCGCCAAGCTCGACGCCGACAAGACCGTGTTGCCGACCACCTGCAAGATGGACCGGCCGTAAGTCGACACTGCCCCACACACTCCGTCATACGCGGGCTTGACCCGCGTATCCATCTTCGGTCCTCATAAGGAAAAAGATGGATTGCCACGGCGACTCGGCTACGCCGAGTCGCAGGGGGACAAGCCCGGCAATGACGCAGTGGGTGAAGCCTGCTCCATCGACTGACAAGCGCACCAACACGCCGCCGGAGGAACATCTTCGTGCTCGAACTGATCGTCATATCGACGCTGAACGGCGTCCTGTTCGGGATGCTGCTGTTCCTGATGGCCAGCGGCCTCACCGTCATCTTCAGCATGCTCGGCGTGCTCAATTTCGCGCACGCCAGCTTCTACATGATCGGCGCGTTTTTCGGTTTCCAGCTCAGCCGCTGGTTCGGGTTCTGGCCGGCGCTGGTGATCGCGCCGGTGCTGGCCGGCGCGCTCGGCGCGGCGGTGGAACGCTACGGCCTGCGCAACGTGCACAAGAATGGCCATGTCGCCGAACTGCTGTTCACCTTCGGCCTCGCGTTCGCGATCGAGGAAATCGTGCAGATGATCTGGGGCAAGAGCCCGGTGGATTATCGCGTGCCTGCGTCGCTCGATTTCCCCGCCTTCACGATCTTCTCCACCAATTACCCCGCCTACAAGATGTTCATGCTGCTGGTCTCGATCGCGATCTTTGCGGCCCTGCTGGTCGGCCTCAAGAAGACGCGGATCGGCATGATCGTGCAAGCGGCTCTCACCCATCCGCACATGGTGGGCCATCTCGGCCATAACGTCGGCCGCATCTTCATGCTGGTATTCGGCTTTGGAACGGCGCTTGCGGCGGTGGCCGGTGTCATCGCCGGGCCGGCACTCGTGACCCAATCGAATATGGCGGGCCTGCTCGGGCCAATCCTGTTCGTGGTGGTGGTGGTCGGCGGGCTGGGTTCACTGCCCGGCGCCTTCATCGCCTCGCTGCTGATCGGCCTGCTGCAGACCTTCGCCGTGTCCATGAACGGGTCGCTGGCCAGCGTATTCGGACCGCTCGGCCCCGGACACACGCTGCTGGCCGACATCTGGAACGTCACGGTGGCGCAGATCGCGCCGATCCTGCCTTACGTCCTGCTGGTTCTGATCCTGACCTTCCGCCCGATGGGCCTGCTGGGGACACGCGAAACATGAGCGAGATTTCCGCCCCCAGCCTTCCCGCCCGCTCGACCCGATCCGACAGCGTCAAATTCTACGGCCTGTGGATTGCCGTCGCCGTCGCGCTCTTGGTGCTGCCGCGCATCTTCTCCTCCGGCGGCGCGCTGACCACCTTCAGCCTGATCGGCATCTCCATCATCTTCGCGCTGTCCTACAACATCCTGCTGGGACAGACCGGAATGCTGTCGTTCGGCCATGCGGTGTATTACGGGCTCGGCGGCTTTCTCGCCGTGCACGGCATGAACCTGATCGCATCGTCCAAGCTGCCGATCCCGCTGCCGCTGGTGCCGCTGATCGGCGGTGTCGCCGGCCTGATATTCGCGATGATCTTGGGGTGGGTCTCGACCCGGCGCAGCGGCACGGCCTTTGCGATGATCTCGCTCGGCGTCGCCGAACTGGTCGCGTCTTCCGCGCTCATCCTGCGCAGCTTTTTCGGCGGCGAAGCCGGCATCACCGCCAACCGCACCAAACTGTTCCGGCTGTTCGATTGGAGCTTCGGCCCGCAGATCCAGATCTATTATCTGGTCGCGGCCTGGACGCTGATCGCCATGATCCTGATGTATGCGCTGACCCGCACGCCCTGGGGTCGCATGTGCAATGCGGTGCGCGACAACCCCGAACGGGTGCAGTTCGTCGGTTACGACCCACATATGATCCGCTACATCGCGTTCTGCTTCGCCGGCTTCTTCGCTGGTATCGCCGGCGCGCTCTCGGCCATCAATTTCGAGATCGCCAACTCCGCCTATCTCGGCGCCGTGCAGTCCGGCACCGTGCTGTTCGCGGCCTATATCGGTGGCGTCGGCCTGTTCATCGGACCGATCATCGGCGCGATCTTCGTCACTTATCTGTCGCTGGCGCTCAGCGACCTCACCTCGGTGTGGCAGCTCTATTTCGGCCTGATCTTCATCGCAGTGATCATGTTCGCGCCCGGCGGCATCGCCGGCCTGCTGATGAAGCACCGCCCGGTGCTGCGCGCCGGCATGATCGGAACGGTATTGCGGTCCTATCTGGCGGCGCTGGTGCCGACGGCTGCAATGCTCGCCGGCCTCGTGCTCGCCATCGAGATTGTGGTGCATCACACCGTGAATGCCAGCGACGATCCCAACATCAAGGCGTTCGGCATGAGCTTCAATGCCGCAAGCCCATTGATCTGGGGGCTCGCCGCCGCGCTGATCGTCGTCGGATACATCGTGGCCCGCAAGACCTGGACATATGTCGCCCACGCCTGGGACACCGCCATGACCGCCGCGCGCGAGAAAGGCTTTCTCGCATGACACAGCTTTCAGCAAGTTCCCCCTCGACCTCACCCGCCATCACCGTTCGCAACGTCAACAAGAGCTTCGGCAACGTCGCTATCATCCGCGACCTGAATCTGACCGTGGCGCAGGGCGAACGCCACGCTGTGATCGGGCCGAACGGCGCCGGCAAGTCGACCACCTTCAACCTGATCAGCGGCTACATCACGCCGACATCAGGCGAAGTGCTGCTGCGTGACCAGGTGATTTCGGGGCTGCCGCCCTACCAGATCAACCGGCGCGGATTGTCGCGCAGCTTCCAGGTTACCAACGTATTCGCCAACATGAGTGTGTGGGAGAACATCCGCTGCGCCGTACTGTGGGCCACCGGCCACCGTTACGCCTTCTGGAAGAATGTCGACCGGCTGCCCGAGGTGCGGGACCGCACCGCGCAGATCCTGGAGGAGATCGGCCTGACCGCCCGGCGCGACGTCCCGGCCGGATTGCTCACCTACGCGGAACAGCGTGCGCTCGAGATCGGCATCACCACCGCCGGCGGCGCCGACGTCATCCTGCTGGATGAGCCAACCGCCGGCATGAGCCATGCGGAGACCGAACGCGCCGTCGACCTGATCCGCCGTCTCACCGAGCGCCGCACCCTGGTGATCGTCGAGCACGACATGAGCGTTGTATTTGGGCTCGCCGACCGCATCTCGGTGCTGGTCTACGGCCAGATCATCGCCTCGGGCACGCCAAACGAAATCCGCAACAATCCGAAGGTCAAGGAAGCCTATCTCGGCGAGGAGGCAGCCTGATGCTCGAGGTTCAAGATCTGCACGCCTATTACGGCAAAAGCCACATCCTGCAAGGCGTCGACATGCACATCGACGCCGGCGAAGTGGTCAGCCTGCTCGGACGCAACGGCGTCGGCCGCTCCACCACCGTGAAGGCGATCATGGGCGAAGTGCCGCCGCACGGCGTCATCCGCTTCAAGGGCCAGAACATCGCCGGACTGCCAAACCACCGCATCGCCCGCCTCGGGCTCGGCTATGTCCCGGAGAACCGGGACATCTTCCCGTCGCTGACGGTGCGGCAGAACCTGCTGATGGGGGTCAAGGATCCGCGCCGCCCCGGCAAGTGGAAACTCGAGGACATGCTCGGCATGTTCCCGAATCTGGCCAACCGGGCCGACACCGCCGCCGGCGTGCTCTCGGGTGGCGAAAAGCAGATGCTGACAATTTGCCGCACCCTGATGGGGGATCCCGAACTCGTCATGATCGACGAGCCGACCGAGGGGCTGGCGCCGCTGATCGTACAGCAGGTCGGCGACCTGATCGCCGAAATCGCCCGGCGCGGCGTCGCCATCCTGCTGGTGGAGCAGAAACTGTCGATCGCGATGCGGATTTCCCACCGGGTCTATGTGATGGGCCACGGTCGGGTGGTGTTCGAGGGCACGCCAGCGGAACTCAAAGCCAACGACGCCGTCCGCAAGGAGTGGCTGGAGGTCTGAGCGGAACGCCAGCCACCCAACGCAAGCCTCAAGACTGGAAAACAGTCAGATCGGTTGTGCACTGATCCGCATTCCCAAGTATGATTGGGCCTGCGACACTGCCCCAAAGCGGTTGATCGCCGCCGTTCGGCTCAAAGGCCGATGCCGCGAGCCAGGGAGCGACCGAAGCCCATGATTTCCGCCGAGCGCCTGCGCATGATCGCATTCTGGGCGCACGACCTGAATGAGAGCGAAATCGAGCAGGCGCGCCGGGGCATTGTCGAAAAGACCTTCGCCAAAGGCGACTATATCTGCCACCGCGGCGACCGGCTCGACTCCTGGACCGGCGTGGTCGAGGGCGTCATCAAGATGGGCACGATGTCGAGTTCCGGCAAAGCCACCTCGCTGGCCGGTTGCCGGGCCGGCAGTTGGCTTGGCGAGGGCTCGATGCTGAAGGACGAGCCGCGCCGCTACGACCTGGTGGCGTTGCGCGATGCGCGCGTGGCGCAGATGAATCGTACCACCTTCTTCTGGCTGTATGAAAACAGCCCGGCCTTCAACCGGTTCCTGATCCGGCAGTTCAACGAACGGATCAGCCAGTTCATCGCGCTGGTGGAATACGACCGCATGCTCTCCGCACCCGGCCGGGTGGCCCGCAACATCGCCTGGCTGTTCAATCCCGTGCTTTGTCCCAATGCCGCAACGCACTTTGATATCACCCAGGAAGAGCTGGGTTTGCTTGCGGGCCTGTCGCGGCAGCACACCAACGAAGCCCTGAAGCTTCTGGAAGCCAAGGGCCTGCTGCGCGTCGAGCGCGGCGGGGTCACCGTGCTCGATCTGGCGGGCCTTGCCGGTTACGGGGAATGACCCCGTCCAGAACACTTGCGCTATTGTGCAGTGCCAACAGCTCGCCAAAAGTTTCTCAAGACAGGCGCACGCCCGAAATTTTTGGAAGTTGTGTCACCTAAACGCTGGAACGACCTGCCCCACCCGTGAGAGCCAAGCACCGGGCGCGGACTGCCGGTTGGCGCCTCAGGCGGCGCATTGTCCGGATATGGAGACCGATTTTCATTTCCGGGATCATGCCCTAAGTTGAATAGGTTAGCGGACCTGATCCGTATAATTTTGAAAAACACCGGACAGCATAGTCCGGGGATCAAAGCGCAAATGCGCTCCAAGGGGAGGACGGCTTGGTCAAGGACGGCCCGGTCAAGGGAGAAACGGCACTCGAGGTGCGCAACGTGTCGCTGCGCTTCGGCGGCGTGCGCGCGCTGAGCGATGTCAGCTTTGCCGTCAACGAAGGCGAGCTGTTCTCGATCATCGGCCCCAACGGTGCCGGCAAGACCTCGATGGTCAATTGCATTTCCGGACGTTATCGGCCGACTGAAGGCACTCTCCACTATCGTGGCCGGGACATCACCGGCCTCAATCCCAATGCCCGCCCCGGCCTCGGCATCGGCCGCACCTTCCAGAACCTCGCGCTGTTCCACCATATGAGCGTGCTCGACAACATCATGGTCGGCCGCCATCATCTGCTGAAGAACAACTTCCTCACCGGCTCGCTTTACTGGCTGACCGGCGCGCGGCGCGAGGAGCTCGAGCACCGCCGCAAGGTGGAAGAGATCATCGACTTCCTCGATCTGCAGTCGGTACGCAAGGCGACCGCCGGCACGCTGTCCTACGGCCTGCGCAAGCGCGTCGAGCTGGCTCGCGCCATGGCGCTGGAGCCGCAGCTGATCCTGCTCGACGAGCCGATGGCCGGCATGAATTTCGAAGAGAAGGAAGACATGGCGCGTTACATCGTCGACCTGAACGAAGAGTTCGGGATGACGGTGATGATGATCGAACACGACATGGGCGTGGTGATGGACATCTCCCACCGCGTGATGGTGCTCGATTTCGGCCGCAAGATCGCTGAAGGCGATCCGGAAGCGGTGCTCGCCGACCCGCATGTCAAGCGCGCCTATCTCGGCGAGGAAGACGAACTGCTGGTCAGCCCCGACGACGCGGTGCCGGCGGAGCTGACCACATGATGGATTACGCCGGACGCGTCGCCCAGGCCGACACCTATCCCAAGCTGCTGCGGCTCAATGCCAGGGAGCACGGCAGCGAGATCGCGCTGCGCGAAAAGGATTTTGGGCTGTGGCGTGAATTCACCTGGAACGACTATCACGATCGCGTCCACGACTTCACCCTGGGCATGGCCGCGCTCGGCCTTGGCGCCGGCGATGTCATCGGCACCATCGGCGACAACCGGCCTGACTGGGTCGCAGGCGAGATCGCCACCCACGCCATCGGCGGCCTCAGCCTCGGCATGTACCGCGATGCGCTCGAGGAAGAGGTTGGCTATCTGCTCAACTATGGCGAAACCAAGCTGGTGTTCGCCGAGGATGAAGAGCAGGTCGACAAGCTGCTGGGCCTGGGCGATCGCGCCCCTCACCTGAAACACATCGTCTATTCCGATCCGCGCGGCATGCGGAAGTACGACGATCCCAGGCTGATCGAGGCCGACAAGCTCGCGGCGCTCGGCCGTGAACACGGCGCCAAAGACCCCGGATTGTATGACCGGCTGGTCGACGCCACCCGCGGCGATGCGGCGGCCATTCTCTGCACCACCTCCGGCACCACATCGCATCCCAAGCTCGCGATGCTGGCGCCCGGACGCGTGCTGCGTCACTGCGCGACATATCTCGCATTCGATCCGAAGGGGCCCGACGACGAATACGTCTCGGTGCTGCCGCTGCCCTGGATCATGGAGCAGGTCTATGTGCTGGGCAAAGGCCTGCTGTGCCGGATGAAGGTCAACTTCGTCGAGCAGGCCGACACCATGATGAACGATTTCCGCGAAATCGCGCCGACCTTCGTGCTGTTCGCGCCGCGGATCTGGGAATCGATTGCCGCCGATGTCCGCGCCCGCGTCATGGATGCCTCTCCGCTCAAGCAGAGCCTGTACGAACTCGGCATGAAAAGCGGCCTCGCCGCGCTGGCGCAGGGACGCCGCTCGGCCGTGGCGGACGCCGTCCTGTTCCGCGCGCTGCGGGACCGCCTGGGATTCACCCGGTTGCGCTCGGCCGCCACCGGCGGCGCCGCGCTCGGTCCCGACACCTTCAAGTTCTTCCGCGCCATGGGCGTGCCGCTGCGCACGCTGTACGGCCAGACCGAACTGCTCGGCGCCTACACCCTGCACAAACCGGATCATGTCGATCCCGACACCACCGGCGTGCCGATGGCCGACGACATCGAGATCCGCATCGAAAATCCGGACCCCAACGGCGTCGGCGAAATCGTGGTGCGTCACCCCAACATGTATCTGGGATATTACAAGAACCCGGAAGGCTCGGCCGCGGACATGCGCGACGGCTGGATGCTGTCCGGCGATGCCGGTTATTTCAACGCCGACAAGCAGCTTGTGGTGATCGACCGCATCAAGGACCTGGCGGAAACCATTCAAGGCGACCGCTTCTCGCCGCAATATATCGAGAACAAGCTGAAGTTCTCGCCCTACATTGCGGAGACCGTGGTGCTCGGCGCCGGCCGCAGCCAGCTCGCCGCCATGATTTGCATCCGCTACTCGATCATTTCGAAGTGGGCGGAAAAGAACCGGATCTCGTTCACCACTTACACGGATCTGGCCTCGCGCCCGGAGGTCTATGCGCTGCTGCGCAAGGAGGTCGAGGCGGTCAACGCCACGCTGCCGCCGGCGCAGCGCATCGCCAAATTCCTGCTGCTCTACAAGGAGCTCGATGCCGACGACGGCGAACTGACCCGCACCCGCAAGGTCCGCCGCGGCGTCATCAACGAAAAGTATGCCGACATCATCGATGCGATCTATGGCGACCGGCCCGACATCGACATCGACACCGTGATCCGCTTCCAGGACGGCACCACCCAGCGCATCCGCACCACCCTCGCCGTGGTCGACCTCTTGCGCAACCGTTCCATCCCGCAAGCTGCCGAATAGGATGATGCGCCCGCGATGAACATGCACCTGCTGTTCCAGCTTCTTGTCAACGGCCTCGTGGTCGGCACGCTGTACGGCGTGGTCGCGATGTCGTTCGTGCTGATCTACAAGGCCACCCAGGTCGTCAACTTCGCACAGGGCGAGCTGCTGCTGGTCGGCGCCTGGGTGTGCTGGGCACTGCTCACCAAATACCAGATCCCGTTCTGGTTCGGCATGCCGATCACGCTGGTGTTCATGTTTGTGTTCGGCATCGCAGTGCAGCTCGTGATCCTGCGCCCGATGATCGGCGAGCCGATCATCTCTGTCATTATGGTCACCATCGCGCTGTCCACCATCCTGCAGGCGCTGATGAAATGGGTATTCGGCGTCAACCCGCAGCCGTTCCCGCGGATCTTCCGCAGCGAGACCGTCAGCTTCCTTGGCCTGCAACTGCAGACCGTCTATGTGCTCAGCCTGGTGGTCTCGGTCGCCATGATGGCCGGCATGGCCTGGTTCTTCCGTGCCTCCAAATATGGTCTGGCGATGCGGGCCACCGCATTCAACCAGCAGGTGGCGCAGTCCCTCGGCATTTCGGTGAAAAGCGTGTTCGCCATGGCCTGGGCGATCTCGGCAACGGTGTCCGCGGTGGCGGGAATCGTGGTCGCGGTGGTCAACGGCGTGTCGTCGGGCCTCTCCGCCTACGGCATCAAGGTGTTTCCGGCCGTGATCCTCGGCGGGCTCGACAGCATCGTCGGCTCGGTGATCGGCGGCATCATCATCGGCCTGTTGGAAAACTTCGCCCAGTTCATCGACGGCGAATATCTGCACTGGGGCAACCTGTTCGAAGTAGCGCCGTTCTACGTGCTGATCATCATCCTGATGATCAAGCCGTACGGCCTGTTCGGCACCAAAGACATCGAGCGGATCTGATCATGGCAGGACAATCCATTCTCCCCGCCGGCGACTTCCGCACCTCGTATGCCGTCGACACCACGATCTTCCCGACGACCGCCAGTCGCAACGCGTTGCTGCTCGGCATCGTGCTGATCTGCATCGCACCCTGGTTCATCAGCGACTACTGGGTGGCGCTCCTGATCCAGATCGGCATGTTCGGTATCGCCGCGCTCGGCCTCAATATCCTGGTGGGCTTCACCGGCCAGATCTCGATCGGCCATGCCGCGTTCTTCCTGCTCGGCGCCTTCACCTCGGCCTATCTCTCCAGCAAGCTGTCGGTGCCGGTGTTCTTCTCGATCCCGCTGTCCGGGGCCGTCACCGCCCTGGTCGGGCTGGTCTTCGGGCTGCCCGCAGCCCGCCTGAAAGGCCTCTATCTCGCGATCGCGACGCTGGCGGCGCAATACATCCTGCTCGACTTCTTCGCTCGCGCCGACTGGTTCACCGGCGGCACCGTGCCGGCGATGGCTGAGCCGTTCTCGATCTTCGGTTATGTCGCGCGCAACGACCGGCAATTTTTCTACGTGGTGCTGGCCTATGTGATCGTTTGCTTCGTGCTGGTCACCAATTTGATGCGCACCCGCGACGGCCGCGCACTGGTGGCGGTACGCGACCATTATCTCTCTGCCGAGATCATGGGGATCAACCTCACCAAATACCGCACCCTGTCGTTTGGCCTGGCTGCGTTCTTCGCCGGCGTCGGCGGCGCGCTCTATGCGCACTACCAGCTGGTGGTGTCGAACGAAGGCTTCGGCATCGACCGCTCGATCATCTTCCTCGCCATGGTGATCATCGGCGGCACCGGATCGATCATGGGCACGCTGATGGGCACGGCTTTTGTGGTGATCCTGCCGGAGACGATGCAGTGGCTGAGCGCCGGGCTGAAGGGCAGCGCCATCGATCAGGCGCTGCAGCTCAACAACAACCTGACTTTTCTGCGCGAGATCGCCATCGGCGGCATCATCATCCTGTTTCTGATCTTCGAACCCGACGGGCTCGCGCACCGCTGGCGGCAGATCAAGGCTTACTGGAAGCTCTATCCATTCTCGCACTAGAAGACTGACAATATAAAAACGGAGGATACGTTCATGACCATCAAGACTTATCTCGGCTCGGCTGCGATCGCCGTGCTGCTTGCCAGCAGCGGCAGCGTTCTGCTTGCTGGCGGCGCCCGCGCCCGGTCGCCGATCAAGATCGGACACCTCGCCGACTATTCCGGCGGCACCTCCGACGTCGGCACGCCGTTCGGCCAGGGCGTCGCCGACGCTTATGCCTGGGTCAACAAGAACGGCGGCGTCGGTGGTACCAAGTTCGACGTCGATACCGTGGACTATGGCTATCAGGTGCCGCGCGCGATCGCGCAGTACAAGAAGTGGTCGGGCAGCGACAAGGTTGCCGCCATCATGGGCTGGGGCACCGCCGACACCGAAGCGCTGACCGGCTTCCTGGCGCAGGACCAGATTCCGGATATCTCCGGCTCCTACGCGGCGGCGCTGTCGGACCCGACCGGCGCCAGCGGCAAGGCCAAGCCCGCGCCCTACAACTTCTTCTACGGCCCGACCTATTCGGACGCCCTGCGCGCCGAACTGAGCTGGGCGGCGGATGACTGGAAAGCCAAGGGCAAATCCGGCAAGCCGAAGTTCGTGCACATGGGCGCCAACCACCCCTACCCGAACGCGCCGAAGGAAGCCGGTGAAGCGATGGCCAAGGAGCTCGGCTTCGACGTGCTGCCGCCGCTGGTATTCGCCCTGACGCCCGGCGACTACAGCGCCCAGTGCCTGAGCTTGAAGAGCTCCGGCGCCAACTATGCCTATCTCGGCAACACCGCGGCCTCCAACATCTCGGTGATGAAGGCCTGCAAGTCGGCCGGCGTCGAGGTGCAGTTCCTCAGCAACGTCTGGGGCATGGACGAGAACGCAGCAAAGGCCGCAGGCGACGCCGCCGACGGCGTGATCTTCCCGCTGCGCACTGCGGTGGCATGGGGCGGCAATGCTCCAGGCATGAAGACGGTGATGGAGATTTCCAAGATCTCGGATCCGACCGGCAAGATCTATCGTCCGGTGCACTATGTCGCCGGGGTCTGCACCGCGCTCTACATGCAGGAAGCCATCGCCTGGGCGGTGAAGAACGGCGGCGCCACCGGCGAGAACGTCAAGAAGGGCTTCTACCAGAAGAAGGATTGGGTGCCGACGGGCCTGGAAGGCGTCTGCAACAAGTCCAACTGGACCGACAAGGACCATCGCGGCACCATGACCGTCGATCTCTATCGCTCCAAGGTGTCGGGTGCGACGGACGGCGACCTCAACGACCTGATGGGCAAAGGCACCATCAAGCTCGATAAGGTCAGGACTGTCGAACTGCCGCGCAAGAACGACTGGCTCGGCTGGTAAGTTGACAAGACGCCGCCTCGCTCCTTGCGGGGCGGCGCCTTCCAATATTGAGGATCGTGATGCTGCAAGGCCCCGCACAGCCGTCTCTCGGACCGACACCCGCCGCGGTCACCGCACCGCTGTTGTCGGTGAAGAATATCGAGGTGGTGTATGATGACGTCATCCTGGTGCTGCGCGGCCTGAGCCTCGATGTGCCGAAGGGCGCCATCGTCGCGCTGCTGGGCGCCAACGGCGCCGGCAAGTCGACCACGCTGAAGGCGATCTCGGGCCTGCTGAAGACCGAGGACGGCGAAGTCACCCGCGGCGACATCATGTTCGACGGCAAGCGGATCAACGGCATCGACCCGGACAAGATCGTGCGCCGCGGCATCTTCCAGGTGATGGAAGGCCGCCGCATCATCGCCGACATGACCTCGCTGGAAAACCTGCGGCTCGGTGCCTTCACCCGCAACGACGGCGGCGTCGAGGCCGATATCGAGATGGTCTTCAATTATTTCCCGCGCCTGAAAGAGCGCACCGGCCTCGCCGGTTATCTCTCCGGCGGCGAGCAGCAGATGCTGGCGATCGGCCGCGCCATGATGGCCCGGCCCAAGATGATCCTGATGGACGAGCCCTCGATGGGCTTGTCCCCGCTGCTGGTCAAGGAAGTGTTCGGCATCATCCGCCAGATCAACCGCGACCTCGGCGTCACCATTCTGCTGGTCGAGCAGAATGCCCGCGCCGCGCTGTCGGTCGCCAGCCATGGCTACATCATGGAACAGGGCAAGGTGGTGCTCGACGGCACCGCCGACGAATTGCGCGACAACGAAGACGTCAAGGAGTTCTATCTCGGCGGCGCCGGCGACCAGCGCAAGAGCTTCAAGAACCTGAAGAGCTTCAAGCGGCGGAAGCGGTGGCTGTGAACGCCGCGGGGTGTCTCACACGAGCACCTGTTCCGCTTCCGTGACAGCGCAGAGAACATGATAAAACGAAGACGCAGGAATGGTGGCGACCAGCGATTTACCGTCGCGGTCGAACTGATCGTACCAGCCACCCGCAACGGGATGGCTGAGATAATGCCGTTCGAGCAGCGAAAGCGACGTCAGCGCCTTGTCGGCCGCGCCCGTCTCGCCCGCTTCCGCCTGCGCAATCCACGCCTTTGCAATCTCGGTCTGCGGCCACAGCCGTCTGGTCGGACGCCGGATGCGGCCCTCGACGTCGCCCTCATCCACCAGGCAGCCGGTCGCTTCATCACGGTAACGCAGCGCGGACGCCAGCAGTTCGTCGCGATACCGCCCGGTCGGACAGCCCGTGATCCGCTCAAAGCCCTTCAGCAGCCAGACCCACTCCGCCTGGTGCCCGGGCTCGACGCTGACGGGCGAAATCTTCGACCAGTCCTCTTCAAAATATTCGCCGAGCACACGCGCCTGCTTGTCATAGAGATTGGCCAGAAAGAGCGCGAAAAATTCCCCGGCGCGCTGCTGAAACGCCATGTCGTGCGTCGCATCGAACGCCGCGATCATCGCCTCGAACAGGTGCATCTGCGGATTCTGCCGCAGGGGCAGCGACGGCGGCGATCCCTCGCGGAAACCGCCGTTCGGCGAGCGCAAATCAGTGTCGATATAAGCAAGCAGGCTGTCGATCTCGGACCGCACCTGCGCATCGCGGTCAAGAGCATAGACCGTCGCCAGTGCCAGCAGCACAAAGGCATGGTCGTAGGTATCGCGGCGCGGATCCAGCACGCCGCCATCGGGCATCAGCCGATGCACGAAGCCCGGCCGGCCGTCGGGCGCCTTCGCTTTGGCCAGCAGATGCTCCAGCCCCCTCAACGCGATCGCGCGGCCGTCCGCATACCAGCCCATCTGCGCGGCCTTGGCGTAGCAATAGATCTGCCGCGCCTGCACGAACACGCGCCGCGGGGCCACGCGATCGGCGCGGCCATCGCTATCGAGACGGTCGACAAAACCACCGGCGACATCATCCCAGCCTTCCGTGGACCACAGCGGCAGGCAGTGCTCGACAATGCGGCGCTTCAGCCGATTGACGATGTCGGCATCAGGCACGTCTGTCGCTGCGGCGGGGTGCATCTCGCTCATTGTGTGTCCCGGACCATCTCCAAGGCGGAGAGAAGCCGTCTGATAGCACGTCGAGGGTGGAGCGCAATCGGCCCGAACCCAGGGAATAAGCCATGACCGACCATTACGACATCAGCGAAATCCAGGACCCCGCCGCGCGCGAAGCCGAGCTGTTCGCGCGCCTGCCGGATATCCTGCGGTGCGCGATGGCCGCGCCCGCCTATGCGGAACGGCTGGCCGGCGTCGATCCCGCGGGGGTTACCAGCCGCGCGGCGCTGGCGCGGTTGCCGGTGCTGCGCAAGGCCGACCTGCCGGGCTTGCACAAGGCCAGCCTGCCGTTCGGCGGCTTCGTGCACGAAACACCGGGGTCGTTTGCCCGCCTGTTCACCTCGCCCGGGCCGATCTTCGAGCCGGAGTCGCGGGAAGCCGATCCCTGGCGCGGCGCCCGCGCGCTGTTTGCCGCCGGCTTTCGCGAGGGCGACGTCGTCCTCAACACCTTCAGCTACCACCTCACCCCCGGCGGCTTCATTTTCGACGGCTCGGCCCGCGCGCTCGGTTGCGCCGTGATCCCGGCCGGCCCTGGCAACACCGAACAGCAGTTCGAGCTGATCGACGCCTACAGGCCGTCGGCCTACTCCGGCACGCCGGATTTTCTGAAGATCCTGCTCGACAGCGCCGCAAACGCGCGCCGCGACGTCTCCTCGATCAAGCGTGCGCTGGTGTCCGGCGCGGCATTCCCGAAATCGCTGCAGGACGAGATGAAAAGCCGCGGCATCGACGCCTATCAGGCGTTCGCCACCGCCGATCTCGGCTTCATCGCCTATGAGACGTCGGCGCGCGAAGGCCTTGTGGTCAACGAGGACCTGATCCTCGAAATCGTCCAGCCGGGCACCGGCGATCCGGTACGCGACGGCGATGTCGGCGAAATCGTGGTCACCTTGCTCCATCCGCACCATCCCTGGATCAGGCTCGCGCTCGGAGACCTCACCGCCGCCCTCCCCGGCACGAGCCCGTGCGGGCGCACCAATATGCGGATCAAGGGCTGGATGGGCCGCGCCGACCAGACCACCAAGGTGAAGGGCATGTTCATCCGCCCCGAACAGATCGCGGAGATCGGCAAACGTCATCCCGCGCTGGGGCGGCTGCGCCTCGTCGTCAGCCGCGACGGCGAGACCGATGCCATGACGCTGCGGGCGGAGGCCGATGCTGCGAGCGACAGCCTGCGCACTGAACTCGCCACGACGCTGCAGGGCGTGACCAAGCTGCGCGGCGGCGTCGATCTCGTCGCCCCGGGATCACTGCCGAACGATGGCAAGGTGATTGCCGACGAACGTTGATCGTAGCTCGGATGAGCGCAGCGATATCCGGGAATCACACTCACTGAGTCAGAAACCCCGGGGTCGCTCCGCTCGCCCGGGCTACAAATTCATTCGCCACGCCCCACCGCGAACACCTCAAGTGGTGCTGCGCGGCCGCGCAATTGAACTTCGCCGAGCGCTTCGACAATCAGGCCCGCTCCTGGCCGCACATGCTGCAGCAGATCGGCCGACAGCAGTAAATTCCGTCCCACTGCCTTGCAGTGTTCCTGCAGCCTCGCCGTCACGTTCACCGTGTCGCCGAAATAAGCCAACTGGCGATGCGAATTGCCGCATTCGCTGATCACCACCGGACCCGCATGCAGGCCGGCGCGAAAGCCCGGCACCATGCCGAACTCGCGCCGGTAAGACTCCGCTTTCGCCGCAACGCAATCCGCGATCGCAAAGAAACAATCGATACAGCGGATCTCCGACACCCCGCTTTCGAGCGGCCACGTCACGATGACCTCGTCCCCGACATAGGCATGAACCTCGCCACCGTGCGCGACGATCGCGCCATCGATGTCGGAGAAAAAGCGGGTCAGCAGATCCTGCACCCGCAGTTCACCCATCGATTCCGCAAGCGACGTCGACCCCGCCAGATCGAGAAACATCAACACACGCTGTTCGCGCACAGGTCGCCGGTACCGCCCCAGTGCGACATTGAACAGCACCCGGCTGCCGACCAGTCGGGTCAGCTCGAAGCCTATTCCGATCAAAAGCGACAAGCCAAACGTCACCGCCACGATCCGGGGGAAACTGTCGGTCAGCCAGTGCGCCTCGATCCGCTGTCCGTAGAGCAGCGCTTGCAGGCCGATGGCGACCAGCGCCACGACAACAGCCATGCTCGCCGAGCGAACCGCGATGTCGACCAACAGCGGCCGGCGGCTGGCCCAGGCGCTGCGGCCGGACGTGAAATAGACATGCACCGCCCAGCCGGTCAGCGCGAGCCCCATCCCGTGCAGGGCACTGCGCAGATAGTTGGCGACCGTCGCCTCGATCGCATCGTCGCCGAAATAACGAACGGCGGCCCCCGCCAGCAGGCCGAACAACGCGATGAAGATGGTCGGGCGCCTCATGCAGGGCATGTCACCCGCGACCGCGCGAAAGGTCAACCCGGTTTCGGGGCCGGCATGGATCACGCCATTCGGCCAGCCCTAATTCCTCATGGTGAGGAGGCGCAGTTGCGCCGTCTCGAACCATGAGGCCACCGAAGCCACCGCCCGGGCCTCATCCTTCGAGACGCGGCCAAACGGCCGCTCCTCAGGATGAGGAATTCGCACTCATCCCGCCTTCACTTTGCGCGGGCCGATGAAGCCGAACAGGAAAGCCGCGATCTTGCGTTTCTGGATTTCCTCACTGCCTTCGGTGATGCGGTAGCGGCGGTGATGGCGGTAGATGTGCTCGAACGCCTTGTGCCGTGAATAACCCATGCCGCCATGCACCTGCATGGCCTGGTCGGCGGCCTCGCAACAGAGACGGTTCGCCCAGTAGTTGCACATCGAGACCTTGTCGGAGAGCGTCTTTTCGATCGCATCACGCGACAGGCCGTCCATTTCGCTGGCGGTCTTGCGGATCAACAGCCGCAGCATTTCGGCCTGGGTCGCGAGTTCGACCAGCGGCCACTGGATCGCCTGGTTGTCGGCCAGCGGCTTGCCGAACGGCTTGCGCTCCCGCGCATACCGCACGCTCTCTTCGATGCAATAGACCGCGGCGCCGAGCGAGCTTGCTGCCTGGCGGATGCGGTTCTCGTGCACGAAGCATTGCGCCAGCGCCAGTCCACGGTCGACCGGGCCGAACAATGCGTCATCCGGCACGAACACATTGGTGAAGCTGACGCGCGGGTGGTCGGTCGGCATGTTGAAGGTCCACATGTATTCCTCGATCTTGACGCCGGGCGTTTGCGTCGGCACCAGGAAACAGGTGATGCCGGTGGCGTCACCGTCCTTGCCGGAGGTGCGGACGAATGTCGCGCAATGGGTCGCGACATGCATGCCGGTGGTCCACATCTTCTCGCCGTCGATGCGCCAGCCTGCGACCCCGTTGCGCGTCTCGCGCACGGCGCGGGTTTCCATATGGGTGGCGTCGGAGCCATGATTGGGCTCGGTCAGGCCGAAAGAAATCCGCGCCTTGCCGGTGATGCTGGCCTCGATCAGCTGTTCCTTCTGGGCATCGGTGCCGTAATTGTCGAGCATGATGACGACGGGGAAATTGCCGACGATAGAGTGTTCGTTCTGCAGGTCGTTGTGCAGGCCGAGCCCTTGGCTCGCGAAATGCTCGCGGATCACCGCCATGCCGAGATTGGTGCCGTCGCGGCCGCCATAACGTTTTGGCAGCGCATAACGCAGATGCCCGGCGCGGTCGGCTCGATTTTTCGCCTCGCGCAACAGTGCTTCCCATTCGTGGCGCGGCAGTCCGTCATTGTCGAAATCGGTGCGCGCCCATTCGCGGCGGTGGTCGAAAAAGCGCTCGTTATCATCATCGCTTTGCAGCGGCTTGATTTCGCGCGCAATGAAAGAATCGAGCTCGGCGAGATAGGCAGTGAGTTCCGGTGGCAGCGAGAAGTCCATCGGCGTTTCCTTCTGGTCTTATTGTTTGTTGTTTTCGGCAAGGTAGGCGGCGTAGGTCGGCTGGTCCACCGCGAGCTTGTCGAGGGTGGTGGCCCACAGATGCTGTTTCAGGCCGGGATCATCCGCCGCAAGCCGGCCATCGGTGATGCGCGCACAGAGTTCGCGGTTGAGATCCTCAAGCGTGCCGGTGCGGTCCAGCAGGCTCTCGAGCCGCTGCATCTCGGTCGCATGGGACGCATCGGCCCGTTCGAGCTGTCGCGCGACCAGGTCGAGCGCATTGGCGGCGACGCGGGCCTCGAACGCCGAACTGCCCGACAGTTGCGGCATCAGTTTCTCGCGCAGCGTCTGTGCGACGGTGCGGACGAGGTCGATGGGATCGGGACGGTCCTGCATGGCTCTACCTTCGCGGCATCAGAAGACGCAACAGATCGATCTCGTTTTCGGAGGCGCGACGGCCGATCATCGCGCGTTCGATCGAGCGGTCGCCGCCGCGCTCATAGCGCGCCAGCATGCCCAGGCACATCACGCCCCAGCGCAGCGACCCGAAGGTTTCCCAGAATTTCACCCGCGCCACGTCGACTTTGCCGCCGCCGGCCGCTTCATAACCGGCGATCAGATCTTCCAGCGTGCCGAAACCGCCGACCGGCTTGTCGATGCCGCCGAAGCGCCACGCGTTGGTGCAGATCCAGCCGAGATCGCGCATCGGATCGCCCAGATGCGTCAGTTCCCAGTCTAGGACGGCGCGCACGCCGCTCGCATCGACAATGAAATTGCCATGGCGGAAATCGCCATGCACCAGCGACGGCTTAGGCTCCTGCGGCGCATGTTCGGCGATCCAGCGGAACGCCAGTTCGAACACCGGCCGCGGCTGGCCGTCGGCCAGATAGATCTCGCGCAGTTGTGCCAGTTCGTCGGCGGCAGTGATGGTTTGCAGCGAAGGCAATCCGGCAACATCAATCGCATGCAGGCGGGCCAGAATGCCGCCGAGTTCGCGCGCAAGCCGCGGGCGCAAGCCGGCATACGCCGCATCGCGCAAAATCTTGCGCGGGATGGTTTCACCGTCGATCCGCTGCATCAGGAAACCGCGCCCGAGCTCGTCCTCCGGCGCCAGCACATGAACCACGCGCGGCGACGGCACGCCCGCCGCCATGGCCGCCGTGATCAACGCGGCCTCGGTCTCGATCTCCGGCGCCCCCACCTTGGCATTGGTGTGTGGCGGCATCCGCCGCAGGATCAGCGGCCGGCGATCGCCCCCCTCCTCGATTGCATCGAACGCCAGCGTCTCCTTGCTGGCGCCGCCGGACAGCCGGCTGATCGATGCCACGCGACAGCGTTCGCCGAACAGCCTGCGGATCAACCGCAACAACACATCAGCCAGATCGTCCCCAGCCATTGATGCCGTCGTGTCTTCATTCGAGCGTGACATTCACATCGCCATTCTCATTCCCGCGATACGTTAATTAAGGGCTTGACTAAAAGCCACGTGAAAACGATGCCGCGGTGCGGGGATCGAAAAGGCTTATTCTGCACCACGAAAAATCGCCTTGCGGACGTTGACGCGCGGGCAGCCGCGCGTCGCTGCCAGTCTCCGAGAGGTATCGCCGCGCGCCGATGTCGCTGTTGCCCGCTCGCACATGCGTTCCGATTGGTGATATCAACGTCGCCCGGCCGGGGCATCCGGCCATTGTCTCGACAGGAAAGGATCGACATGTCCGAAGAGAAGGTCGCCGTGATCACTGCTGGCGGCAGCGGAATGGGCGCGGGCGCCGCACGCCGGCTCGCCGCCGATGGTTTCAAGGTCGCCATCCTGTCCTCCTCCGGCAAGGGCGAAGCCCTGGCCAGGGAGCTGGGCGGGCTCGGCATCACCGGCTCCAACCGCTCCAACGACGACCTGCAGCGCCTGACCGGTGAGACCCTGGCACGCTGGGGCCGCATCGACGTCCTCGTCAACAGCGCCGGACATGGCCCGCGCGCGCCGATTCTCGATCTGACCGACGAGGACTGGCACAACGGGCTCGACGTCTATCTGATGAACGTCATTCGTCCGACCCGGCTGGTGACGCCGATCATGCTGACGCAGAAGGCCGGCACGATCATCAACATCTCGACCTATGCGGCGTTCGAGCCCGATCCGCTGTTTCCCACATCGGGTGTGTTCCGCGCGGGCCTTGCCGCCTACACCAAGCTGTTCTCGGACAAGTATGCAGCCAACAACGTTCGCATGAACAATGTGCTGCCGGGTTTCATCGACAGCCTTCCGGAGACCGAAGATCGTCGCGCCCGCATTCCGATGGGACGTTACGGCAGGAACGAGGAAATCGCGGCGACCATCGCCTTCCTCGCCTCCCCCGGCGCCGGCTATATCACCGGACAGAATATCCGCGTGGACGGTGGCATCACCCGCTCGGTGTGAGCGACCAGGCCACGGTGCAGGAAACGTGAGCCTTGCGCAGGGGTCGCAGACTCTCACCTCGGTAACGCACACGAAGAGGCGACGCGGCATTCGTCGAAATCGAACGCCGCTCGCCGAGATCGCGTCAGCTCTGGTGTGGTCCGCGCATCATCTTCATGGCATCTTCGATGTGCCGCCAATCCCTGGCTTCTTCGACGTTGCCTTGTTCTTCGTAATTCACAGCTTTCCGCGCGGCCTGGGCGATGGCCTGGCCGCCGTGTTTTTCCAGCATCTGCCGCGCGATGTCGTGGATCTCCATCTCCCGCATGGCGTCTCTCCTTCTGGTGCGCCGATCATCAACCGTGATCGACGCGCAGGACGCCCCTAACAGTTCGGGAGTCTGATCCTCCGGGACGGCGTTTGCAAGGCACGCTGCACGCCGTTCCCGCCGAGTTCCCTATTCCGCGGGAACCGCCGCGCCCGGCAGCCGCGTCGAATAATACGATGCGGTCTGTTTGCCGCTGGCGGCGCCTCGGGCGAAGATGATCAGGTGATGTGCGACGAGGCCGACGCTGATGATGCGCTCGATGTCGCCCTTCTTCAGCCGCGGCCACATGAACTTCCAGAACTCGCGGCGATAGTCGCTGCGCACGCCGACGTTCCAGAGAATCTTCGCCAGCATGGTCAGGCCGCGCTTGATGTTGGGCCATGAGACACGCTGCGGGCTGTTCGGCGGCGTCAGCCGGTTCGGATAGGTGACGCGATCCTGGTGTTCGAAACGTTCGAACAGCTTGTCGGGCGTATAGGCGCGCGCCATAGTGTCGCGCCACATCCGCACCACCTGGTCGTACGGCAGGTGGAAATCGACATTGGAATCGCGGCTGTCGTCGTCCAGCAGCAGGCGGTTTTCCTTCTTCAGCCGGTCCCACAGCGGCGTGCGCGGCAGCGCCTGCAGCAGGTTGATGGTCAGCATCGGGATCTGCGACTGCTCGATGAATTCGAGGATAGTCTCGCCGGAATCCGGCTTGTCGGTGTCGAGGCCGAGAATGATGCCGGATACCACCTCCATGCCGTATTTGTTGAGCTCCTGGACGCCTTCCAGGATCGGCACCATCATGTTGTGGGATTTCGACATCGCCTTGAGTGCATCGCGATCCGGGGTCTCGATGCCGCAGAACACCGTAGTGAAATAGGCGTCACGCATCTGGGAGAGGATTTCCGGGCGCTTGGCGATGTTGAGGGTCGCCTCGCAGGCGAACTGCAGCGCGAAACCGTTGCGTTTTTGCCATTCGATCAGATGCGGCAGCAGTTCGAGCACGGCGCGGCGGTTGCCGATGAAATTGTCATCAACGAAGTAGACCGCGCCCAGGAGCCCGCACTCCAAGAGCTTGTCGAGTTCGGCGGTGATCTGCTGTGGCGACTTCAGGCGGGGGTTGCGACCATACAGCGCGGGGATATCGCAGAACTCGCACTGATAGGGACAGCCGCTGGAGAACTGGATGCTGCCGATGAAGTATTTGGTCAGCGGAACCAGCTCGTAGGCCGGCTGCGGGAACTCGGTCATGTCGCGGCGGTCGAGGGTGGTCAGCACCACCTGCTGTGCCGGTCGGGAGGGATCCTGGGCCAGTTGTTCGATCAGGCGATCGGTGGCGTCGCCGAGTTCGCCGACATGCAGATAATCGAAATCCGGATAGTATTCCGGACAGGAACTCACCGAAGGTCCGCCAAGTGCGGCCGTGCGGCCGGCGGCGTGGGCCCGCGCGCAGATGTCGTTCATCTGCTGGCGCTGGATGTGCATGCCGCTGACGAACACCACGTCCGCCCACTCGAAATCGGTGGCCGTTGCCTGCTGGATGTTCTCGTCGATGAACCGGACCGGCCAGTGCTTGGGCAGTACGGCGGCGATCACCAGAAGCCCCTGCGGCGGCATGAAGGCCTGCACGCCGTCGGTCAGGGCATAGGAATACTCAAAAGTTCCGAACGAAGGGGTATAGCGCGGAAAAACGCACAGGATCTTCCGGACCGGCAAATCGCCGTTAGTCAGCATTCAGTCCCCCGATCGAAACCGCAAGTCAGGTCTTCACAAGTCAGGCCCACCCACACAACCAGCTTGCCCGGCTTTTGGTGCCATGGCCATCGGATTGTATGCAGAAATAATCCCGGCAATTGTGGCATTTACCGGTCATACCGGCGAGCGCCGGAGCGGCTGACCTAGGATCGCCGACGTCCGGGTGCAAGGCGCGTCTCATCAACCCTGCACTGCGTCAATCTGCCCTGAACGATTCAGCTGTGAAGTTTTCGAACAAACCGGGCCTACCGGGGACCATACAAGCGAGGAGCACACACGAAATGATGCGCCTGTCATGATTCTGTATTTTGGCCCGCAAACGCTACGCCCCGTCGCCCGCCGGCTATCCGGCCGCGATGATCGCACGATCAATAATTGGTTCACGGCATCTGGGGTGCGCCTTGAACCATCCATATATTTTACAGTGGCGGGGAGGTTTGTACAGAGGAGGAAGCGTCATGCGTGTTCGACATTGGCAAGATGTTGTCAGCTTGTTGCTGGGCGCGTGGCTGGTGGCGTCGCCGTTTGCCCTGGGCTTCACGGGAGCGGCGACCTGGGTCACGGTGCTGCTCGGCGTGTTCGTCGTTCTGTTTGCCGTCGAGGGATTTATCGTTCCATCCTATCTGGAGGAATGGGGAGAGATCCTGCTGGGTCTGGCTCTGGTGGCCGCTCCGTGGGCGATCGGCTACGAGTCGTCGGCGGCGACGACAAACAGCGTGGTGTCGGGTCTGTTGGTCATCTTGTTCGCAACCTGGGAACTGATGACCGATCGCGAGTTCATCACCTGGTGGCACGATCTCTGGCATCATCCGGCGACCTGAGAAGGCTCTCGCCCGAAGCCTTATGGATCGGCCATCGTCTGCTCGCGGTCGGAGGGAGGGTCCGTTTCGACAACGTGCAGCGCGAACGAGTTCGCGAAGAGAGGAAGATGTGCGGCCCCGAGTGGTGCCGCACATAAGCGACTTTGCTATGATGCTGTCTTGGCCTCGAACGGCTGCCAGATGCTGATTTTACGGGTCTCCGGCATCAGGAAGAGGGCGAGCACGAAACATACGGCGGGAACCGCGATCGGGTAGATCAGCGCGTAGCCGATGCTGCCGGTGGCCGCGAAAGCCGCCGAGGTGATGAACGGTACCAATCCGCCACCCCAGCCGTTGCCGATGTGATACGGCACCGATACCGACGTGTACCGAATCCTGCCGGGGAAGTATTCCGCCAGGAACGCTCCGACCGGCCCATACACCATCCCGACGTAGCAAACGAGGATGAAGATGATGAAGATCGCGATCGGATAGTTGATGTTGCCAGGTTGCGTGACCGTTCCCAGCCACAAATACAGCGGATAGTACGTCATCGCGGCGAGCAGCATGCCTCCCAAGATCACTGGCTTGCGGCCGATGATGTCGGACAGCCAGCCAAAAAAGATCAAGCTTGGCGTTGCAATGAGCAGCGCGGCTCCCACGATGTAGGCCGAGGTCAGCGGGTCCACCTTGGAAACCTGCTGCAGGAAATACAACGCCCAGAACTGACCGCTGTACCAGACCACTCCCTGCCCGATCAGCACGACGGTGGCGATCAGTATGTATTTGATGTTCGAGCTGAGGAAGGCCTCCTTCCAGGGATTCTTCGTCATCTGCCCCCTTGCCTTGATCTCCTGGAAGATCGGCGTTTCCTGGAGCTGGAGCCGGATGTAGATCGCGATGGCGACCAGCAAGAAGGACACCAGGAACGGGATCCGCCACGCCCACTCATCGAAGATTTGATTGCCGAAGTACGTGCGTGCCGCGATGATCACAGCCAGCGACACCACGATGCCGAGAGTCGGAGAGGTCTGCAGCCAGCCGGTGTAGTAGCCACGGCGTTCGTCCGGCACATGCTCGGCGACGTAGGTGATGGCGCCGCCATACTCACCGCCCAGGCACAGGCCCTGGATCATACGCAAGCCGAAGAGCAGGAACGCGGCCGTCAGGCCGATCGACTCGTAGGTAGGGATCAGGCCGATGGCCCCGGTACCGATCCCCATGCCGCTCAGTGTCACCAGGAACGTGTACTTGCGGCCGATCCGATCGCCCATCCATCCGAAGAGAAAAGCTCCCAAAGGACGGATCAGGAATCCTGCGGTGAACAATGCAATCGTGCTGAGCAGCGCCGCAACCGGATGGGACTTTTCAAAGAACTTGACCGACAGCACCGCGGCCAGGCTTCCGAAAATATAGAAGTCATACCATTCGATGACGTTTCCAACCGACGCGGCGACAATCACGCGGCGGAAATCCTTCGGGACTTGGACAGCCATGTTGTCCTCCTTTTATATCAACGCATTTCCACCTGTTTTCAGGGCCTGATTGCGCCGCAAAGCGACGTCCGCGCGGACAGCATCCGCCGGGAGTTGATAAAAATGCGCTCGTAACGCCTGCTCTCGGGCGGCTCAAATCGCCCGGGGAAAGCTCAAGCGGCCTTCAGCGCCGCGAGCAGTTGTCGCCTTGTTCCCTCGACAGGGAACGCAAGGCAGGCCCACTTTACTCCCGAACAGGGCAGCCACCGTATACGACTTTTGGCGCGGTTTGCCCGACCGCCCTTGAAGCAAGGCCCATCGTCGCCGACAGGCAAAAGCCCCGGATTGCTCCGGGGCTGCCCAACCGCATGTGACCAATTGCAGACGCGATCACCGCGTCATGCGTCACGGCTCACGACCGCCGTCGCCTCGATCTCGACCCGCGCCGCGGGCTCCACCAGCCGCACCACTTGCAGAAGCGCCATGGTGGGATAGTGCGAACCCAGCACCTCGCGATAGGCCGCACCAATCGCCTTCAGGTTGGAGACATATTCCTCCATGTCGACGACATACCAGGTCATCCGGACCAGATCCTGTGGCCGGGCGCCACCTTCCGCCAGAATGGCGACGATGTTCTCAAGCGTCTGCTTGACCTGCTCCACGAAGCTGGTCGGGAAATTCCCGGCCACATCCCAGCCGACCACTCCGCCGGTCACCACCAGCCTGCCTTCGGCCATCATGCCGTTGGCATAACCCTTCGGACGCGGCCAGCCGCCCGGCTGCAGCACCTGCGGACCCGTCGCGGCTGTCAGAGTCTTGGGTTGATCCTTGGTCGCGGGCAAGACCGCGAGAGTGTTGGCTTTCGGTGCAGTCACCGCTTCATCTCCCTATGATATCGCGTGACAACGGGTCATTCCGCCGCCGTCATGGGTCGTGTGGACGCGGCGCTGGCTTGCGCCATCTGCCGCAATGTGAAGCGCCGCAGCTTGCCGCTGGCAGTCTTCGGCAATTCGGTCACGAATTCGATCGCGCGCGGATATTTGTAGGGCGCGATCTCGCGTTTGACATGGTCCTGCAACGCACCCACCAGCGCGGCGTCACCACTGACGCCGGGTCGCAGCACCACATAGGCTTTGACAATGGTGCCGCGCTCGTCATCCGGCGCGCCGACCACACCGCATTCGGCGACCGCATCATGGCTCATCAGCGCAGCTTCGACGTCGGGTCCGGCGATGTTGTAGCCCGCGGACACGATCATGTCGTCGGAGCGCGACTGGTACCAGAAGTAACCATCCTGATCCATCAGGTAGGTGTCGCCGGTCAAATTCCAGCCATTGAGGATGTACTTGCGCTGCCGCTCGTCGGCGAAATAGCGGCACCCGGTCGGGCCGCGCACCGCCAGTCGCCCCATCGTCCCCACAGGGGCATCATTGCCCTCGTCGTCGACGATCTTGGCCTCGTAACCCGGCACTGGCTTGCCGGTGGCGCCGGGGCGAATCTCGTCTTCGGTGGCGCTGATGAAGATGTGCAGCATCTCGGTCGAGCCGATGCCGTCGATCAGCTTGATGCCGGTGGCCTTGAGCCAGGCATCGAAAGTGCCTTTCGGCAGCGTCTCTCCGGCGGACACGCATTTGCGCAGCGATGACAAATCGTGCTTGCCGTTGAGCCCGATGATGGCGCGATAGGCTGTCGGTGCTGTGAAGCACACTGTCGCCTTGAAGCGCTCGATCGCCGCCGCGAAATTGGCCGGCGCGGGATTTTCCAGCAGGACGAACGATGCCCCGATATGCATCGGGAACAGCACGCCGCCGAAACCAAACGTAAAGGCCAGCGGCGCCGAGCCGATGAAACGGTCCTCACGGCGGGCCCGCAGCACATTGCCGGCAAAGCCGTCGCACACCGCGAGCATGTCGCGGTGGAAATGCATGGTGCCCTTGGGATCGCCGGTGGTGCCGGAGGTGAAGGCGATCAGGCAGAGATCGTCGGCCGCGGTATCGACGGCTGCGAAGTCGGGGCTGGCATCGGCGATCAGCGCTTCCAGCGAGTCCGGTCCGTTCGACTCCCAGTACACGACGCGCTTGAGCTCCGGCGCCACCGCCTTGGCTTTTTCCATTTCGTCGGCGAGCTTGTGGTCGCACAGCGCCAGTGCAATTTTCGCCTTCTGGATCGGATAAGCGATTTCCTTGGCCCGCAGCAGCGGCATGGTCGCCACCGCAATGCCGCCGGCCTTGATCACCGCGAGATAAGTCGCGACCATCATCGGGGTGTTGGCCGAACGCAGCAGTACTCGCCCGCCGGTGACAAGGCCGAGCTTGCCGACCAGCACGTTGGCGATGCGGTTCACCAGGTGCTGCAGTTCGCCGTAGCTGTAATTCTTCTGGTCAGTGAAGATGCAGGGATCGCTGCCGCGCCCCTCGTCGATCCAGCGATCGAGGAAATTGAACACGCAGTTCAGGCGTTCCGGATACTGATACTCCGGGCGGGTAAAGATCAGGTCCGGCCAAAGCTCCGGGGCCGGCAGATTATCACGTGCAAACGTATCAACATGGGCCGTCTTTGCCATCGTGCGTTCCCTTTCAGCGTCGCTCGCACCAGCTCAACCAACACCTCATGCGTTCCTCCCCCGTCCGCCACGCTGCGCTACTCAGCAGCATGGCGCACAGCCACCGTCTGTGCGGCTTTCATCAGTTCCCGGCCAATGACAACCTTTTGCACTTCCGTAGCTCCCTCGTAGATCCGCAGCGCGCGGATTTCGCGATAGAGCTCTTCCACCTTGACGCCCTTCTTGACGCCAAGGCCGCCAAAAATCTGCACTGCGCGATCGATCACCGTCTGCGCGGTTTCGGTCGCGAACATCTTCGCCATCGCCGCCTCGCGGGTGACGCGCGGCGCGCCCTGGTCCTTGGTCCAGGCGGCGCGATACACCAAGAGCGCCGCCGCATCGATCCCGGTCGCCATCTCGGCGAGCCCGGCCTGCGTCAACTGCAGGTCGCCGAGTGCGGCGCCGAACATCTTGCGATTGACTGCGCGATCAAGCCCCTCGTCGAGCGCCCGCCGGCCAAGCCCGAGGGCTGCGGCACCGACTGTCGAGCGGAACACGTCAAGCGTCGCCATCGCGACCTTGAAGCCTTCGCCGGCCGGGCCGATCCGGCGCGCCAGCGGCACGCGGCAATCTTCGAATTTCAGCGTCGCCAGCGGATGCGGCGCAATCACATCGATGCGTTCCGCAATCGTCAGCCCCGGCGTATCGGCATCGATCACGAAGGCGCTGATGCCGCGGGCGCCGGGCGCTTCATTAGTGCGCACGAACACGACGTAATGATCGGCGATGCCGCCGTTGGAAATCCAGGTCTTCAGGCCATTGATGCGGACATGGTCGGCGCCGTCGGGCACCGCCATCGTGCTCATGGCCGCGACATCGGAGCCGGCGTCCGGTTCGGACAACGCAAAGGCGGCGATCGCCTCGCCTTTGGCGACGCGCGGCAGATACATCTGCTTCAGTTCGTTCGAGCCGAACAGCGTGATCGGCCCGGTGCCGAGCCCCTGCATCGCAAACGCGAAATCGGCCAGTCCGTTCTCATAGGCCAGCGTCTCGCGCACGAGACAGAGCGTGCGCACGTCAAACACAGGCGTCAGGCCACCATACACCGCCGGCACCACCGTGCGCAGCCAGCCAGCCTCACCCAGCGCGCGAACGAGCTTGCGGCAGGAGCCGTCGACATCATGATGATCGACCAGCGCCGGCAGCGTGGCCGCCGCCCAGCGCGCGAGATCCGCACCGAGCTTGCGATGATGATCTTCAAAAAACGGCCAGGAAAGTGTGTCGGCCATCTGGTCTCCGCCGGAGCTCGAGAAACGCCAAATCCGAAAATCATTTTAAACCTAAAATAATTTCACGCAACTGGGAATTTTGAGGCGGTGCACCGGTTTTTGCGGGGATTGGGAAATCATCGTGCCGCGGTAACGGGCGATGCACGTCCCCACCCTACCCGTCATGCGCGGGCTTGACCCGCGCATCCAGCTTCAAAATTCGATCCGGATGTGGAGCAAGCTGGATTGCCGGATCAAGTCCGGCAATGACGCAGTATATGGAGAAGCCTGGTCGCTCTACCGCCGACCGAGCCCCGCCAGTTCCGCCAGCCGCCCCGTCATGGCCGAGTCGGGATCCGCCAATGGCGCGACAACGGTAAAATGGTTGGCGCCCGGAAGCGCCTCATACCGCGCGGCAAACCCCGCCTTCCCCCAGGCCTCCACCATCACCTGGCTCTGGCGCAGGAATTCGCTGCTCTCCGCACCGCCAACCACGGCATCGAGCACGCCCCGATGCGGCGCGGGCCAAAACAGCGGGCTGACGGCGCGCGCCGTTGCGGCATCGAGCTGCAGCGCGGTGTTCATGGAGGTCGGAATCAACGGTTCGAGATCGAACACGCCGGAGATGGCATAGGCCGCGGTCACGAGATCAGCCGGCAGTTCGGCAGACATGCCGGGCCAATCGGTGGCCAGCAGGCAGGCCGCCAGATGCCCGCCCGCGGAATGGCCGCTGACCACCAGCGGCCGGCCGAGCCGCGCCAGTTCCCGCGCCGCGCGGCGCATCTGGCCGATAATGTCGCCGACGGTCACCGCCGGACACAGGTCGTAGCTCGGGACGGCCACGCTGACGCCCCGCAGGTTCAGACCGCGGGCCGCATAGCTGAAGAACGAACGGTCCAGCTTCTGCCAATAACCGCCGTGAATGAACATCACGATGGCGCCGGCATCGGCCTCAGACGGAAAGAAATCCATCACATGGCGTTCACCGCCGCCATAACGCAGCGCGCGCCAGCGGCCGTGGCTTGCGCGATAGGCTTCCGAATCCCGCGCCCAGCCGGCGATGATCGGCGGATGCTCGGGCACGCGAGCGGGATTATTGTACTCGGCTTCGTAATCGATTGCAGCGGCCACGCGATGTCCTGCGAACTGGATTAAGGTGGATTAAGTCGGCAGCGACGCCCGCTCCTTGGCAGCTTTCTGGGTCGACGCCTTGGCCTTGCCGAGCAGCCGCATCAGCTCCTTGACGTCCTTCTCGGTCAGCTCGGAAAAGAAGCTGGCGATCCAGATTTCATGCTCCGCCGCCATCTTGCGAAACACCGCACGTCCCAGCTTGGTCAGCCGGATCACCTGCACGCGACGATCCTCTTCCGAGGTACGGCGATCGATGTGGCCGGATTCGACCAGACGTTCGACCAGGCCGGTGACGTTGCCGTTCGACACCATCATGCGCTTGGAGACGTCTGATAGCGTCATGCCGTCGGGGGCCTTGTCGAGCTGCGCCATCAGGTCGAACCGCGGCAGTGTGACATCGAAGCGCTCGCGCAACCGACTTCTCACCTCGCCTTCGATCAAGGTGGTGCAGGTCAGAAGCCGCAGCCACAGCCGCAGTTCGTCGCCATGATCTTCCGGCGTTTCCGTGGCCTTGGTCTCGGAATCGAATGTCATGGACATGTTGCGATTTCGCCCCGTTGCGGCCTGCGCCGACGCGCTCCCGGACACATGATCCGGATCACCCTTGAACCTTGAAATAATTCGGAATGCGACGAAAGTCAAAGAACGATACGGTCTTGACTGGTCTTCCACACATACCGCCTCATCCTGAGGGCCCGCGAAGCGGGCGTCTCGAAGGATGGATGTGGGGCAAGGCATCGGCCTCATGGTTCGAGACGCGCTTCGCGCTCCTCACCATGAGGGTTCAGTTCTGCAGCAATTTTGCTCTGATGCCGCTCAATTCGGCTGCACAGCGAGATCAACCAACGCTCATCGATTATGAAAAGCGCGGCAGAAACAGCCAAACACACGCAGTGCAACATGTGGCCTTGCCGCACGCCGAATGGGCAATCCGGTCGCTTGCGCGGTTTTCAAAACTAATTTAAGCTTCAAATAATTTGAGAGCGGACCGGCGCGACACTGTGCCGATGCGCCGTCGGCTTGCGACAGCGCCTGTGAAACAGCTAGGTTGCTGGTGAGGATATTTTTGGGGACAGGAGAACGACGATGAAGCGGATCCTAAAAGGATTTTTCGGGGGAGTTGCGGTTGCGGCAGTGTCTGGCCTGATGGCCGGCCAGGCGATCGCTCAGGAGAAACTCAAGATCGGTCTGGTGCTGACGCTGTCGGGGCCCGCCGCCGTGCTGGGACAGCAGGCGCGCGACGGCTTCAACCTCGCGGTGAAGGATCTCGGCGGCAAGATGGGCGGCCGCGATGTCGAGGTGGTGATCGCCGATGACGAACTGAAGCCGGACGTGGCCGTCACCAAGGTCAAGGGACTGCTGGAGCGCGACAAGGTCGACTTCGTGGTCGGACCGATCTTCTCCAACATCCTGATCGCAATCCAGAAGCCGGTGGTCGAAGCCAAGACCTTCCTGATCAGCCCGAACTCCGGTCCTTCGAGTCTCGCCGGCAAGGCTTGCAGTTCGTACATGTACGTCACCTCGTACCAGAACGACCAGGTGCACCAGGTCCTCGGCAAGGTGGCGCAGGATCGCGGCTACAAGCGCGTCTACCTGCTGGTGCCGAACTATCAGGCCGGCAAGGACGCCGTCGCCGGCTTCAAGATCGATTACAAGGGCGAAGTGATCGAGGAATCCTACGTTCCGCTGAATACCCTCGACTTCCAGGCCGAGCTCTCCAAGATCGCGTCCCTCAATCCCGATGCCATCTTCACCTTCATGCCCGGTGGCATGGGCGTCAACCTGGTGAAGCAGTACAAGCAGGCCGGCCTGTCCGACCGCATTCCGTTCCTCTCCGCGTTCACGGTGGATGAATCCACCCTGCCCGCCCAGCAGGACGCGGCTGTCGGCATGTTCGGCGGCGCCAACTGGGCTCCGAACTTCGACCTGCCGCAGAGCAAGAAGTTCGTCGCCGCCTATGAAGCCGCCTACAATAACGTGCCCGGCACCTACGCCTTCCAGGCGTATGATGCGGCGCTGCTGATCGACAGCGCGTTGAAGGCGACCAAGGGCGATGTCAGCAACAAGGACGCGATCAAGGCCGCGCTGAAGAAAGCCGACTTCACCTCGCTGCGTGGCGGCTTCAAGTTCAACAGCAACGGCTATCCGATCCAGGACTTCTATCTGGTGAAGGCCGCCAAGCGCCCCGACGGCAAGTTCCAGACCGAGGTCGTGCAGAAGGTGTATTCGAACTTCGGCGACCAGTTCGCCAAGGATTGCCCGGCGGGGAATTGATCTGATCGTCGACTGGTTTGGTTTAACGCGTTTCAACAACCCACAGCGTCGCACGCGGGCTTGACCCGCGTGTCCAGCTTGCTTCGTTTTCGGCAAGGAAGCTGGATTGCCGGGTCAGGCCCGGCAATGACGCCGTGTGTGGAGCACCGCAGGCCCGCATGACCCTGACGCTCGCACTCGTCCAGATCCTGAACGGAATGCAGTTCGGGCTGATCCTGTTCCTGATCGCCGCCGGGCTCACCATCGTGTTCGGCGTGATGGACTTCATCAACCTTGCCCACGGCGTGCAGTACATGGTGGGGGCGTATCTCGCCGCCGCCTTCACGGCGATGACCGGAAGTTTCGCGCTGGGCCTCGCTCTGGCGCTGCCCTCTGCGCTGCTGTTCGGCCTGCTGCTGGAGGTATTGATCTTTCGCCACCTCTATGAACGCGATCATCTCGCCCATGTGCTGGCGACCTTCGGCGTCATCATCTTTCTCAATCAAGCAGTGAAACTGTTGTGGGGCGCGGCGCCGCTGAGCGTGCCGATCCCCGATTTGCTCTCCGGCACGGTCACGCTGGCGCCGGGCATGCTCTATCCGGTGTATCGCCTGGTCATCATCGCTGCCGGCCTGGCGGTGGGACTGCTGCTGTACTGGACCGTTAACCACACCCGTCTCGGTATGCTGGTGCGGGCCGGCGCCAGCAACGCACCGATGGTGTCGGCGCTCGGTGTCAATATCCGGCTCTTGTTCACCATCGTGTTCGGCGTCGGCGCCATGCTCGCGGGCTTTGCCGGCGCCATGGTGGCCCCCATCCTTTCGGTCGAGCCCGGCATGGGCGACAATGTGCTGATCCTCGCCTTTGTGGTGATCGTGATCGGCGGCATCGGCTCCATCCGCGGTGCGTTTATCGCAGCGCTGCTGATCGGGCTGACCGATACGCTCGGACGCTTCTTTGCACCCACTTTGTTGCGCGCAGTGTTCGATCCGGCCACCGCCAGCCAGACCGGCCGCGCCATCGCGCCGATGCTGATCTATGTGCTGATGGCGGCGGTCCTGTTCTTCAGGCCTTCCGGCCTGTTCCCGGCGAAGCGGTAGCGCCTATGCATCAAGAGATCGCAACACTCACGCCGGCAAACGCAGGCTTGGTTAGCCGCCGACCTCGCTTCGCGGCAATGAGCCGTTCCCTCCCCCCTTGTGGGGGAGGGTTAGGGAGGGGGGTAACCGCGCCTCCGCAGCAGATCGGATCGCCCGCTTCCCGCAAGATCTCTCCAGCTCAGAACACGGAATACCCCCCTCCCCGCCCCTCCCCCACAAGGGCAGGGCTGTCCCGGGAAAAATCACGCATAGGTGACCCCAGCTGATCGGGAGAGAACCTGGGTTTTGGCCTGCTCGGATTGACGGGTGGCGGGGTGTCAATTTCTGCGATCGGTTTTCGCATGAACAGGCGTTGGCAAACGAGCTCAGCGAAACGTAGCTGCAGCATCGGCAAGGAATTCAGACGCCGCGCGAGGCGCAGGAGCAGATAGGCGATCATCGCGGCTATGATTTGCAGCCGAATGGCGTTGTCGTTCTTGCCCATGAACTTGTGGAGGTTGAGATGCTGCTTGATCCAGCGGAACAGGAGCTCGATCTGCCAGCGGCTCTTGTAGAGAGCCGCAATCTCGACTGCCGTGCGTTCGAGATCGTTGGTGATGAGAGTGATCATTCCCCCTTTGTCACGCCTGACCTTGATGCGTCGCAATGGGATCGGCAGACTGGAATCGCCCTTGCTGGCGAGCGAGACATTGGCATCGGCGATGACTCTGAAGCCGTCGCCTATGGTCTTGCGCACGTACCGGGACTTTGTCATGCGCAAGCGCGTGTTCACCTTGACGCGGGTGACGAAGAAAGCCTTGGCAGCATTGATCTTCTTCCACCAGCCAAAGTGATAATAGCCCTTGTCGAAAACGTAGGTCGCACCGGCTTCCAGCTCCGTTTGACGGCCGATCTCGACGTCATTGACGGTCGCCGGCGTAATCTCGACACAACGCGGGACATCGTTCCCTGGATGATAGACGACGTGCATCTTCAGGCCGCGGATACGGCCATTCCATTCGGCCCATTCGCACATCTTGCCCAACGGCACCGGGCTCGAGTCGATCAACCGAACCATCTCGGCCCCTTCCACCCGCGTGTGTCGATCGGCCTTCTTTGCCAGCATCGCGAAAGTTTCCGCGAAAATACTCACCGGACGACGTGCATTCGCACGCGAGAGTGTCGAGCGAGGGGTCTTGCCTACACCCAAATGATAATGCTGATGGGAGTTTGCCTTAGAGGTCGCTTCCACAGCGCGCAGGCTCGTGACCCCGCCCAATTGGGCGCCCACCATCGCCACAAGATGATCCCAGCTTTTGAACGTCTTGTCGTAGGCATTACCGTTATGTCGCTCGACGATTTCCCGAAATTGTCGTCGATCAATCGGTTTGAGGAGCTCCCCAAAGATGCTATTCACGTATTGCATGCCCGGCCCTTTTCTGTGTCTCGACAACCAGAAAGTATCCGGTTCACGCTGGAGTCGCCGGGCATGCGCTGCGGCATAGTGAATCATTCCCGGGACAGCCCTGCCACAAGGGGGGAGGGAGCAGAAAGAAATCGGCATCACGGCACAGGCGAACGAGTCCGCCGATCATGAACGACATCGCCGAAATCAACGCAGCTGCATCCACGCCGCCGCCGCGCGCGCGCAAATCAGCGCTCTGGCTGCCGATCATCCTGTTCGCGGCCTTCGCGTTCGTCCCCATCGCTGCCCAGTTCGGCGCCTCCGGCTTTATCCTGGCGCTGGTGACCCGCACCATGATCCTGGCGCTGGCGGCGATGTCGCTCGATCTCCTGATCGGTTGCGGCGCCATGATCAGCTTCGGCCACGCCGCCTATCTCGGCATCGGCGCCTATGCCGTCGGCATCCTGTCCAGCCATGGCATCAACGACGCCTTCATTCAGCTCGGCACGGCTCTTGCCGCGTCGGGACTCTTCGCGCTGCTGACCGGCGCGATCTCGCTGCGCACCCGCGGCGTCTATTTCATCATGATCACGCTGGCCTTCGGGCAGATGCTGTATTTCCTCGCCACCTCGCTCGCGGCCTATGGCGGCGATGACGGCATGAGCCTCGCATCGCGCAGCCTGATCTTCGGTAAGCCGGTGCTGAAGAACGATCTCGGGCTGTACTATGTGGTGTTCGGCCTGCTGGTCGGGATCTACATTATTTGCCGCTCGATCGTCGCGTCGCGGTTCGGCCGCGTGTTGCGTGGCATCAAGGAGAACCCGGTGCGCATGGAAGCGATCGGCTTTGCGCCCTATCGTTATCAGCTCACCGCCTATGTCATCGCCGGCATGATCGCCGGCCTCGCCGGCTGCCTGCTGGCGAACCAGAGCGAATTCATCAGCCCGGCCTACGCCACCTGGCAGCGCTCCGGCGATCTCATTTTCATGATCGTGCTGGGTGGGCTCGGCTCGCTGCACGGCGCCATCATCGGTGCAGCGGCATTTACCCTGCTCGAAGAGTACCTGTCCCATCTCACCGAATACTGGGGCATGATTTTCGGCCCGATCCTGATCCTGGTTGTACTGTTCGCGCGCGGCGGCCTCGTGTCGATCCTGAGGAGCGAGCGATGAGCGCGCCGATCCTCACTTTGACGAATTTGCGCAAGAGTTATGGCGCGCTGCGCGTGACCGACGATGTCTCGCTCGACATCGCACCGGGTGAACTGCACGCGATCATCGGCCCCAACGGCGCCGGCAAGACCACGCTGGTGCATCAGATCTCCGGCCTCGCCGCGCCCGATTCCGGCCGCATCGCGTTCAACGGACGGGACGTTACATCATTGCCGATGCACGAACGGGCGCGGCTCGGCCTGGTGCGTTCGTTCCAGATCGTCTCGATCCTGCCGGGCTTCTCCGTGCTGGAAAACGTCGCACTGGCCGCGCAGGCGCATGCCGGCTCCAGTTTCAGATTCCTCGGCAATGCGGCGGCAGAACAGCCGTTGAACGAAATTGCCATGGAGCTGCTGTCCCGCTTTGGGCTTGCGGCGCGCGCCAACGTGCCGGCGGGCCTGCTGTCGCATGGCGAAAAACGCCAGCTCGAGCTTGCTGTGGCAATCGCATCGAAGCCGAAGCTGTTGCTGCTCGACGAACCGCTGGCCGGCACCAGCCACGAGGAATCCCAACGGGTGATTGCCACGCTGCTGGCGCTGAAGCGCGAACTGCCGATCATCCTGATCGAACATGACATGGAGGCCGTGTTTGCGCTCGCGGATAAAGTCTCGGTGCTGGTCTATGGCCGCATCATCGCCAGCGGCTCGCCCGACAGCATTCGCAACAACGCGGAGGTGCGCTCCGCGTATCTGGGCGAAGAAGCCGCTTTTAATGAACAAGATTTGGCCGGGGAGATCGTCTGATGCTCGCCGTCTCGCATCTGCAGGCTGGTTATGGCGCCGCACAAGTGCTGTTCGACATCTCGCTGCGCATCGATGCCGGCGAAGTGGTAACGCTGCTGGGGCGCAACGGCATGGGCAAGACCACAACGGTCAAAGCCATCATGGGGCTGCTGCGACCGAGCGGCGGAGACATCAGCTTTGAAACCAGAGCACTCGCCGGCCTGCCCTCCTACAAGATCGCCCAATGCGGCATCGGCCTGGTGCCGGAAGGTCGCCAGATCTTTCCGACGCTCACGGTCGACGAAAACCTGATCGCCACTGCGGCCAGCCGCAAGAGCACGCCACGCTGGACGCTCGACGCCGTGCATGGCTTGTTTCCGCGCCTGAAGGAGCGCCGCGGCAATCTCGGCACGCAATTGTCCGGCGGCGAGCAACAAATGCTGGCGATCGGCCGCGCGCTGATGACCAACCCGAGGCTCCTGATCCTGGACGAAGCCACCGAAGGCCTGGCGCCACTGATCCGCGCCGAAATCTGGGCCTGCCTGAAGCGGCTGAAAAGCGAGGGCCAGGCCATTCTGGTCATCGACAAGAATGTCGACGCGCTGACCGCTTTCGCCGACCGCCACGTTGTCGTAGAGAAAGGGCGTGTGGTCTGGACCGGCACCAGTTCCGAGCTGAAGAACGACCCCACCATCAAGGACAGATTTCTGCACGTCTGAGATCGAACTGTCCGCCAAACGGAGGAGACCGAACCATGGCCACGCCGATCGAAACCGCCGGCATCACCCGCGCCAACGAAGGCCTGCAAGGCATCAGCTGGAACATCCTCGGACAGACCTATGTGCCGAAGACCCGCACCGAGCATTCGTTCTCATGGCACGCGACCTTCCCGCCCGGCACCTTCGTGCCGCCGCACATCCATCCCGACCAGGACGAATATCTCTATATCCTGGAAGGCCGGCTCGATTTCATGCTCGACGGCGCCGACGACTTCGCCACCGCTGGCGACACCGTGCGCCTGGCCATGGGCAAGCCGCACGGCATCTTCAACAAATCGCAGCAGATTGCCAAGGTGCTATTCTGGGTGTCGCCGACGCGCAGGCTGTACGACCTGTTCTGGGGCATCCACAACATGAAGCAACAGAATCCGGACGACGTGGTGGCTCTCGCCGCCGAGCACAACATCCACTTCCTGCCGCCGCCTCCCGGGGCGTAAGGCGAGACGCACTCAGACCGTAGGGCGGATTAGTCTTACTGAGTCAGACGGTCGCAGTCATTGAGGCTGAGAATCAAGTAATTGAGGAGATTCAATATTTGGCGCGCGGAGGGCCGGATGAATCTCGATCAGGGTGGGGATAGCGAAACGCGGTTTGCGGAGTATGTAGCCGGTCTTGGAAGCGTGATCGGTCACGTGGAGCGGACGAGACCGCTGCGCGACTATTGCACGGGCCTGATGCTGCCTGGGGAACGCAAGAGCGTGGAGCCGATGGCGGCGCGGACGGCTCCAGCGCGCACGGCGGCACAGCATCAGTCGTTGCTGCATTTTGTCGCCAACGCGGCCTGGTCGGACGAGGACGTGCTGACCAAGGTGCGCGATTTGGTGCTGCCGGCGATCGAGAAGAGCGGGCCGATCGAGGCGTGGATCATCGACGACACCTCGTTCCCCAAGCAAGGCAAGCATTCGGTCGGCGTGCACCACCAATATTGCGGGCAGCTCGGCAAGCAGGCCAATTGCCAGGTGGCGGTGTCGCTCTCGATCGCCAATCATGCCGCCAGCCTTCCGGTGGCCTATCGGCTGTACTTGCCGGAAGCCTGGACGAAGGATCGTGCCCGGCGGAAGAAGGCAGGCGTGCCGAAGCAGATCAAGTTCAAGACTAAGCCGCAGATCGCGCTGGAGCAAATCCGCTGGGCCTGCGAGAGCAGTCTGCCACGCGGCGTCGCGCTGATGGATGCGGCCTACGGCAGGGACGCGCGGCTGCGTGCCGGCATGACAGAATTGGGCTTGCCTTACGTGGTCGGCATCGTGCCGACCATCTTGATGTGGGCCCCTGGCAGCGGCCCGCGGCGGATGGACAAGCCGATGAACAACACCGGCCGCCGCGACGAGCCCGAACTGGTCTCGGCCAAAAAAGTGGCACTCAGTCTCCCGAAGCAGGCCTGGCGCACGGTGGCGTGGCGGGAAGGCTCGGCCGACCAGCTATCCTCGCGCTTTGCGCGGGTGCGTGTCCGCGTCGGGTACAACAAACTGATCCCCGAGAAGCTGTCGCCGGAGTGGCTGCTGATCGAATGGCCGGAGGGCGAAGCAGAGCCGACCAAATACTGGCTCGCCACGCTGCCGGAGAACGTCAGCTTCACGCAGCTCGTCAATCTGGCCAAGCTGCGCTGGCGCATCGAGCGCGACTATCAGGAGCTCAAGCAGGAGGTCGGGCTCGGTCACTACGAGGGGCGCGGCTGGCGTGGCTTCCATCATCACGCAACCCTGTGCATCGCGGCCTACGGCTTCCTGATCGCCGAACAGGCGACGATTCCCCCCTCAGAAACTTGTTCCGCCGCGCCAGTCCAGGTCCCTCTCTTACCCGACAATTATCGACCCAGAGGATCTGCCCTTGCGGCCTGAACGCCACGTCCCGAACTCGATCGCAACCATGCGCGTGCGGTTGAGCCGGGCCCTCAGCAAAACGATCATACGATGCCCTTGTTGCGGCGCCGTCGCAGCATCACCCACGCGCAGAAAAATCATGACGCAGTAAGATTAGCGCAGCGTAATCCGCCGTTATGCGTTGACGTGCGTCGGCGGGTTACGCCTTCGGCTAACCCGCCCTGCGAGCTGCGTAGCCCGGGTGAGCGAAGCGACACCCGGGATTCCCGTCCCGGATATCGCTGCGCTCATCCGGGCTACAAAGCATCAGCCTGCTGACGCCTATCGCCCCACCACCCGTGCGGCAAATCCAGCCTTCGCTGCATAGCCGCGCACGATCGCTTCGCGGGATTCGTAGTTCAGGATGGCATCGATGTCAGTGAAGCCCTGGGGCGCCAGTTTCTCCACGGCGTCGATCACACCCTCGGGGCCACCGCGGCGGTTGGAGGCAACGATGTCGGCGGTCATTGGCAGCCGCTGGCGCTCATAAGCCATCAATGCCTGGCGCGGATGTTCGGAGCGCGCCAACGCGTCGGCCAGGCAGCGTGCATCGAGGATCGCCTGCGAGGCGCCATTGGAGCCGACGGGATACATCGGATGCGCGGCATCGCCGAGCAGGGTGACGCGGCCGTCGATCCAGGACGGCAACGGATCGCGATCGCAGCAAGGATACTCCCAGAATTCCGGCGTCGCTCGGATCAATGAGGCGAGATCGACCTGTGGAATCGAAAAGCCAGCGACATGCGGCATCAACTCCTCGCGTTTGCCGGGGCGCGACCAATCCTCGCGGCGGGGCGGCAGCGTATTGGCGTCGCCTATCCGCACCAGGATTGCCCAGTTGGTCAGCCGGCTCGCGGGACTTGAGCCTTCCGCGATCGGATAGATCACCGCCTTGGCGTTGAGGCCGCCAGAGATGATCATCGAGCTGCCGGTCAGAAAAACCGGCCAGTCGGTGGCGCCGCGCCACAGCATCAGGCCGTTCCAGACCGGAGGCCCCTCGTTGGGGTACATCGTCTGTCGCACCTTGGAATGGATGCCGTCGGCGCCGATCAGGACATCGCCCCGCGCGGTCGCCACATGAGCCCCGGTGCGATCGAAAAAATGCGCGGTGACGCCGCCCTCGTCCTGGGTGAAGGCGCCCAGCCGGCAACCGGTGTGGATGGCGTCCGCGCCGAGCCGCTCGACCACCGCCCGGTGGATCACGCTCTGCAGCCGGCCGCGATGAATTGAAAACTGCGGCACGTCGTGGCCCGCATCAAGGCCGCGCTTTTCATGCCAGACCTGCTGGCCATGCCGGGTGAGATAGAACAGCTGGTCGGTGCGGACTGCGACATCATCGAGCCGGTCCAGCAGGCCGAGGCCGGTCAGCTCCCGGATCGCGTGGGGCAGCGTGTTGATACCGACGCCAAGCTCACGGATGCTGTCGGACTGTTCGTAGAGTTCGCAATCGATGCCGCGCGCGCGCAACATCAGCGCCGTGGTGAGACCTCCGATACCGCCGCCGACGATGATCGCCTTCATGAACTCTGCTCCACGCAACCCAACCTAGAACGCTTTCCGAGTAGGATCCGTCATCCTGAGGTGCGAGCCTTGCGGTGCGCTTGCACCGCTGGGCGAGCCTCGAAGGACGACGGCCGGTGTGACGCTTCTTGTCTCTTATCTTTTTTATCTTTTCCCTCAGCCATCCTTCGAGGCTCACCGCTGACGCGGTTCGCACCTCAGGATGACGCCTCCTGTGTAGCTCGCATCATTACTCAGTCGTTACTCCGCCGCCAGCGGCTTTGTCGCATCCGCTTTCAGCTCCGCCCGGGTCCGCGGCTTGGCCTTGATCTTCAGCTCCTCGAAGTCCTGACGCTCGCGCACGCTGTTGCGGAAGATCTGTTCTTTTCCGGGCAAATACTGCGGAGGGCAATAGGCGTCCCCGGCGCCGTACCAGGCGGCTGCCTTTATGGTAAAGGCCGGGTCGACCAGATGCGGGCGCCCTAGCGCCACCAGGTCGGCACGGCCGGCGGCCAGGATGGTGTTGATCTGGTCGGCGCTGGTGATGTTGCCGACACACATGGTCGCCACATGGGCCTCGTTGCGGACCTGATCGGAGAACGGGATCTGGAACATGCGGCCATAGATCGGACGGGAGTCCCGCACGGTCTGTCCGGTCGAGACATCGACCAGATCGACGCCGGTCTCGCCGAACGCGCGCGCGACCTCCACCGCATCGTCGCCGGTGAGGCCACCCTCGGCCCAGTCGGTCGCCGAGATACGCACCGACATCGGCTTGTGCGCCGGCCACGCCGCACGCATCGCCGTAAACACCTCCAGCGGGAATCGCAGGCGGTTCTCCAGCGAGCCGCCATAGTCATCGGTGCGGGTGTTGGTCAGCGGCGAGATGAAGCTCGCCAGGAGATAGCCGTGGGCGCAGTGCAGCTCCAGCATGTCGAAGCCGCAACGATCGCCACGGATCGCCGCGTCGACGAACTCCTGCTTGATGCGGGCCATCGCCGCGCGGTCGAGTTCGCGCGGCACCTGACTGTCGGGGAAATAGGGGATCGGCGACGCCGACACCACATCCCAGCCGCCCTTCTCCAGCGGCCGGTCGATGCCGTCCCACATCAGTTTGGTGGCGCCCTTGCGCCCGGCGTGCCCGAGTTGCAGGCAGATTTTTGCCGCCGAGTTGCCGTGGACAAAATCGACGATGCGGCGCCACATCGTTTCCTGCTCGTTGTTCCACAGGCCGGTGCAGCCGTGGGTGATGCGGGCATCCGGCCCCACGCAGGTCATCTCGGTGAAAATGAGCCCGGCGCCGCCGATGGCGCGGGAGCCGTAATGCACCAGATGGAAATCCTGCGGCACGCCCTCTTTGGCCGAGTACATGCACATCGGCGATACCACGGCGCGATTTTTCACCACCATGTCGCGCAACTTGAACGGCTGGAACATCGGCGCCACCGGCTTGTCGACATTGACGTCGAAGCCCTTGGCCCGCACCTGGCGCGCGAAAACCTTATCCACCTCGGCAACAAACTCCGGCGCGCGCAGGCCGAGATTATCATAGGTGATCGCCTTGGACCGCGTCATCACGCCGAAGGCGAACTGCACCGGATCGAATGCCCAGAAGCGATCGACGTGCTCGAACCAGACCAGCGACACGTCGGCGGCGTGCTGGATCTTCTCCACCTCTTCGCGGCGGCCGTGTTCATACGCATTGAGCGCCGCATCGATGGTCGGCGCATTCTGCATGGCGTCCGCGAGCGCGATGGCATCTTCCATCGCGAGCTTGGTGCCGGAGCCGATCGAGAAATGCGCGGTTGCCTTGGCGTCGCCAAGCAGGACCATGTTGTCCTTGACCCAGCGCTGACTGCGGATCATCGGGAAATTACGCCACATCGAGCGATTGATCAGCAGCTTGTGGCCATCGAGGTAGGCGCCGAAAATCTCCTCCATCCGCTTCGCGGAGGCTGCTTCGCTGAGACCCGTCAGTCCGGCGCGGGCAAAGGTCTCGGGGTCGGTCTCGAAGATCCAGGTCGAGCGGCCGACTTCGTACTGATAGGCGTGGGCGATAAACGGCCCCCACTCGGTTTCCTCGAACACGAAGGTGAAGGCGTCGAGCGGCTTGGTCGATCCCATCCAGGTGAATGTGTTGGAGCGCAGGTCGATCTCGGGCTGGAAATGATCGCGGAACTTGTCGCGAAAGCGGCTGTTGCTGCCGTCAGCCAGCACAATGAGATCGGCGTCGGCGAACTTGTCTTCATCGGCGATATCGACCTCGAAGAACAGTCGCACACCGAGTTCACGCGCCCGCTCCTGCAGGATCAGAAGCAGCATCCGGCGCGAACAGCCGCAAAAGCCGTTGCCGCCGACCTGATGGACGGTGCCGCGGAAGTGCACCGCGATGTCGTCCCAGTAGGCGAACTCCTGGGTGATGCGGCGATAGCTCGGCGGATCGTGCTTCTCGAAATTGTCGAGGGTGGCATCGGAGAACACCACGCCAAAACCGAAGGTGTCGTCGGCGCGGTTGCGCTCGTAGACAGCGATATCGGCCTCCGGCCGCTGCTTCTTCAGCAGGATCGCTGCATAGAGCCCCGCTGGCCCACCGCCGATGATCGCAACCTTCATGACAGCCTCCTGGGATCAACTGTCAATTATTTTAAGCCTAAAGTAATTTCCTGGCAAGTGGATTTTATCGACAACTGTAGTCCGGATGAGCGGAGCGATATCCGGGAGCCGCTTGTCCCGGATGTCGCGCTTCGCTCTCATCCGGGCTACACGTCTGACTCCTCAATTCCCCTCGAACACCGGCTTCTGCTTGTTGGCGAAGGCCTGGAAGGCGCGCTCGAAGTCCTTGGTGGTCATGCACAATGCCTGCGCAATCGCCTCGGATTCAATCGCTTCCTCCACCGACATCGCCCATTCCATCGCCAGCATACGCTTGGTCATGGTGTTGGCAAATGTCGGGCCGGCGGCGATGTCGCCAGCCAGCGTCAGGGCCTGCGCCAACACGTCCTCAGGCGCCACGATGCGGCTGAAGAAGCCCCAGCGCTCGCCCTCCTCCGCAGTCATGAAACGGCCAGTGTAAAGCAGTTCCGAGGCACGCGACTGGCCGATGATGCGCGGCAGGATCGCGCAGGCCCCCATGTCGCAGCCGGCGAGCCCCACCTTGTTGAACAGGAAGGCGACCTTGGCTCCGGTGGCCGCCAGCCGCAGGTCGGACGCCATGGCCATGATGGCGCCGGCGCCGGCGCAGATGCCCTCGACCGCGGCGATCACCGGCTGCGGACACGCCCGCATGGCTTTCACGAGATCGCCGGTCATCCGGGTGAAGGCGGTCAATCCCTTGGTGTCCATCTCGACCAGCGGGCCGATGATCTCGAACACATCGCCGCCGGAGGAGAAGTTGCCGCCGGCTCCGGTGACCACGACCACCTTGACGGTGTCGTCATGGGCACAGGCGCGAAAGAAATCGGTCAGTTCGCGGTAGCTTGCAAAGGTCAGCGGATTCTTGCGCTCGGGACGGTTGAGCGTCACCGTCGCAACACCGCCGATCACCGACAGCAGGAAATGGCGCGGCGCATATTGCGACAGCGGCAAAGTGACGGAGTTGGCGAAGCTTGCCGTTGAATCTGTGCTCATGAAGTCTCCCGGACGTTATTTTGGTTGTTTCGCAAAAAAATATGCGGCGGTTTCGCTGCGGATCAAATCTCTCCACCCGCCACCGCAATGGCCTGTCCCGTCACCGCGGACGCGCCAGGTCCGCACAGCCAAAGCACCGTATCGGCGACCTCCGCCGGCGCCACCAGCCGACCCTGCGGATTGTGCTTGGCGAGCTCGGCCACCGCCTGCTCACGGCTGCGGCCGGTTTTTTTCATGATGAGATCGAGGCTGCCGGCGACGAGATCGGTGTCGGTGAAGCCGGGGCACACCGCATTGACGGTGACGCCGCTTGCCGCCACCTCCAGCGCCAACGCACGCACGAAGCCCACCACCGCATGCTTGGCCGCGCAGTAGGCGGACACATAAGAATAGCCCTTGAGGCCGGCGGTCGACGCAACCGCCACGATGCGACCCTCCCGCCGCTCCGTCATCGGCTTCAGCACCGCATGGGCGGCGTGGACCACCCCCATCAGGTTGACATCGATCATGCGCTGGAACAGCGCCGCATCCGACTTCATGAAGGGGGCAGATTCCGCCGCACCCGCATTCGCAATCAACAGATCGATCGGCTGGCGCGCCGCCGCCTCAGCGATCGCCTGTGTGACCGACGCCTCGTTCGCGACATCCGCAACCACGCCAAAGTGCGCCGCACCGGCAGCAACGGCCTCATCCAGACCATCGCGATTGCGGCCGAGCACCGTCACCGTCGCGCCGGCCTGCACCAGGGACGCCGCGATCGCGCGGCCGATGCCCCGGCCACCACCGGTGACCAGCGCATGTGTCGAACGGGGAAATGCGGCCATCTTCAACCTCGCATCAGCAAGCCCTCAATATATTTTAGGCTTGAAATAATTGCAAGGAAGCGACTTGGCATTTCAAGGTCGGTTATCCGCCGGAAATCCGCGGTTTCTCGCCCAGATCCCAGAACAGTCCGGCCATGATGCTCAACCCCTCTTCGGTGGTCGGCAGCAGGATATGTTCGTCGGGCGCATGCTGGCTGCAGCCGGGATAGGAGTGTGGCACCCAGATCGTCGGCAACCCCAGCAGATCACAGAACACGTCGTTGGGCAGCGACCCGCCGAAATTCGGCAAGACCGCCGGCTCCTTGCCGGTGGTGTCGTGGATAGAAGACACGGCCCAGCCGACCCAGGGATTGCGCACATCGGTGCGCGATGCTGTGAAACGCTGATGGAGGCTGACCCGGACCATCGATAGCCCCTGGGCGTTCAGATGGTCCTGGATGGCGCGCTCGACACCATCGACGTCCGTGCCGACCACGAAGCGCAATTGCAGAACCGCCTGCGCGCGATCGGGAATGGCATTGACCGGGTTGGCTGTGCTGCCCGCTGACATCGCCAGCACTTCCAGCGTATTCCAGGCATAGAGACGTTCGGCCGCGGACAACCCCTCCTCGCCCCAATCCGGCGCCAACGCCGGCTCGCTCGGTGTCGGCCTGATCTCGACACTGGCCAGCGCCTGGCGCACGTCACCCGAAATCGGCGGTGGCTTCAGCGCCTCCAGCAGCATGCGCCCGCGATGATCCACCAGGCTCGCGATGGCGTTGGCCAGAATGGTGGCCGGATTGGACAGTACGCCGCCCCAGTTGCCGGAATGATGCGCGCCCTCGCGGAGCTCGACGTCCAGATGAATACGCAGGCCGCCACGGCAGCCGAGAACGATGGTGGGCCGGTCCGCGGACAGCCGTGGCCCGTCCGAAGCGATCAACACGTCGGCCGCAAGCTCGTCACGCAACGACGCACAAACCGGATACAGGTCCGGAGAGCCGATTTCCTCGCCGGTTTCGATGATGAACTTGGCGTTAAAGCCGAGCTTGCCGCCGCGCGCCGCACGCACTGCGGCGAGCGCGGACATCAAGATGGTGTGCTGTCCCTTGTTATCGGCCGCACCCCGGCCATAGACGCGCTCGCCAATTTGCGTGGCCCGCCACGGATCGAGATTGTCGCGCCATCTCCCGACCATGCCTTCGACCACATCGCCATGGCCGTACATCAGGACGGTCGGCCGCGACGCATCTTCCCGATATTCCGCCAACAAATAGGGGCCCCTGCCCGTGGGAGATGCGATCAGTTTGCTGGTGAAGCCGAGCTCAGCGAAAGACGGCTGCAATTCCCTGTCGAGATAGGCCTGCAGGTCCACGGCATGTTCTGTCGATTGGCTTACGGTCTTGTAGGCAACGCGGCGATTGAGTTCGGCGAGAAACCCGCCCGAGTGCAGATGCTTGCGCACACGATCAATCGCATCGGCTCTTGTCATGACGAACTCCATGAATTCAGTTGAATGAAGGGGATCGATCCGTAGCTCGAGTTTGCTGACAATCGCAAGCAAAGTCGAGGGCCGGGGATGCGCTGGCCCCATGCAATCATCGCGCAATATTCAACGATCTAGCTGGGCTTGCGCAGCGTCGTTGATGGCGTTTCGCCGAACTTGTCCCGATAGGCGCTTGCCATCCGGCTCAAATGGGTGAAGCCGAGATCAAAGGCGATGTCGGTGATGCGCGCACTGGGATCGGCATTCCGCAACCGGGCATTGAGATGCGCCAGGCGAATATCGAGCAGCATGTCGGAAATCGACGTTCCAAAGTGCCGCTTGAACCCAAGCTGCAGGGCGCGGATGCCGATGCCCGCAACCGCAGCAAGCCCAGCGAGATCAAGCGGCTCGGTCGCCTCTGCATGCAGATGGTCCCGTACCCGCTTCAACGCACGTGGCAGGGTTTCCGCCCGGCCGTCGAACACCGCGATCGCATCGCTCAGGCCATGGCGCTGGCCGTTGAGCAGGCCATCCAGAATTGCCTCGCGCAGATCGGCGGCGGCGTTCGGCGCAAGGCTGCGGCCCGGCCCAAGGCTTTCAGCGACGTCGACCAGATGCGCGATCTGCGACTGCAGCGCTCGGCCGGGGGCCGTTTCCAGATCGACAGCCGGATCGAACTCGACGGTGCGTCTCGACGTCCCCGCCAGCGCCGCCGCCCGCTGCTCCACCAGCCGCCGTTCGACCAGCAGGATCAATTGGGCGCAATCACCTTGCCACGTCATGCGGGTCGGGATCGTGGGCGACAGCAACGAACCGACGCGATCGGGCCCTGTGGCAACCTCGCACGCTGCGGTGCGCACACGCGCCGATCCCGTGATCGGGATCTGCACCAGGAAAAATCGTTCGAGGCAGCCCGGATCAATCGACACCGATCCGCCATAGGCCACGTAGTTGATGGAGAAGCCTTCGAAGGCGGCGCTGTTGTGCAGGGTGTAGAAGTCCGGCGAAGCGTGGTGGACGGGTTTCAGGTCGTGGGGACAAAAGATGCGCCCGACCGCCTCGGCGGCAGCGTCGACACTATCGGTCGCCACACGGTTAAACGCGGCAAGCCGGATCGCGGCAGCCGACCATCGCGGATCACCATCAGCTTGCAGCGTGCCCTCGCCCCTCATCATGACCTGGCGGCCTTCCCAGATTATTTGAAACCTACAATATATCGGGTCGGCCGTTACGAAAGCGGTTTTGCACGCCAGATTGCTCGATCGTTGCGCAGGCGGTCCATCCTGCATCGCAGCAACGGGGGATTCGTTTAACGGCTAGACAGCCCTCCCCGGCCACGCCAGCCTGCGCCATCCAGTCTCAACCAGGGGGTATCGATGGCAGCGCTCGAAAAAGGCATTACCGCAAACGGCACCGGCTACGGTGGCAAGACCTGGAATATCCTTGGTCAGGTCTATTTTCCCAAAGCCGTCACGGACTCGACCTTCGCGTTCGAGACCAACAGCGAACCCGGACAGTTCGTGCCGGTGCACATCCACCCGAGCCAGGAGGAGTTCATCCTGGTGCAGGAGGGCGAGCTCGACCTCAAGCTTGACGGCGTGTGGGTCAAGGCCAAGGCGGGCGACCTGGTGCGGCTGCCGCGCGGTATTCCGCACGGCTATTTCAACAAATCCGACAAGCCGGCCCGCGCACTGTTCTGGGTCTCGCCGGCGCAGAAGCTGGAAGCCCTGTTCGACAAGCTGCACAATCTCGCCGATCCCGCCGAGGTGGTTCGCGTCTCGGCCGAGCACGAGGTGAATTTTCTGCCGCCGGAAGCGAACGAGTAGGAATCGCGTTCGGCAACTTCCTTTGTCGTTGCCGGGCTTGTCCCGGCAACCCCGACCAGGGACGCACTGCGCCCTAAGCGGGATCACCGGGACAAGCCCGGTGATGACACAGTGAATGTCGATACGGCTTCGCCTGACAAAATAGTTTTGAAGCACCACAACCGATTTCATCGGACGGGAGAGATTTTTCTCATGGTCAAACAGAAGCGTGTTGGCATCATCGGCGCCGGTATATCGGGACTGGCCGCGGCAAAGGCGTTTTCCCGGCAGGGACATCGCATCACCATCATTGAGCGCAGCGGCGACCTCGGCGGCGTCTGGGAGCCGGCCCGCTCCTATCCCGACGTGCAGACCCAGAGTCCGAAGGAGCTCTATCGCTACACCGACAAGGCCATGCCGGCGTCCTATCCGGAATGGCCGAAGGGACCGCAGGTGCAGGCTTATCTGCACGATTACGCCCGCGACCACGGCCTCGACCGCGCCATGCGCTTCAACACGTGTGTATTGCAGATGAACCGTCGCGCGGATGGACAGCCGGGATGGACGCTCGATCTGCGCAACCCGGACGGCGGCAGCAGCCGCGAGGACTTCGATTTCGTTGCCGTCTGCACCGGGCAGTTCAACGAGAAGCAGACCATCAGCCATCCCGGCGACGAGGCCTTCAAGGCGCAGGGTGGCCGGATCCTGCATTCGTCGGAGTATAACGATCCGGCCCTCGTCGGGAGGAAGAAGGTCGTCGTGCTCGGCGGTTCGAAGTCGGCAACCGACATTGCCGTCAACGCGGTCAACTCCGGCGCCAGCGCCGTGACTATCGTCTATCGCGAACCGGTGTGGCGGATTCCCTATTTCATCGGCGGCCTGATCAACTTCAAGCGCATCCTCTATATCCGCGCGCAGGAGGAAATGTTCCGCAGCTGGGGCATCGGGCCGCTGTCACGGCTGGCGCACGCGGTGGCGAAGCCGCTGGTGTGGGCGAACTGGCGCGGGCTGGAGAGCCTGCTGAAACTGCAACTCAAGCTCGGCAAGTGCAACATGGTGCCGGAAACGCGGATCGAGGATGGGGTCAACTGCTCGGTGCCGATCGCGACCCCGAATTTCTTTCCCATGGTAGCCGATGGCCGCATCAAGGCGGTGCGCGGCACCTTCGATCGCTACGACGGCAACACCATCGTGATGACCGGTGGCGAGCGCATCGATGCCGACCTCGCCGTGCTCGCGATCGGCTACGAGCTCGGTGTTCCGTTTCTACCGGATGCCTATCGCGACAAGCTGGTTGATGCCGACGGGCAGTACAAGCTCTACCGGCTGATCGCCAATCCGGACCTGCCGGATATCGGCTTCGTCGGCTTCAACTCCAGCTTCTGCACGGTGCTATGTGCCGATCTCGCGGCGAACTGGCTGGTGCGTTATGCCGACGGCCAGCTCGCGCGGCAGCCGAGCCAAGCCGAGATGCGCGACAACATCGCCATGATGCTGCATTTCAAGCGGGTGGAGCGGCCGGCGGCCGGCGTTTATGGCGGGCTCTGCGTAGCCCCCTATCACTTCAAGCATTTCGACGAATTGATGACCGATATCGGCACCGGCAAGCGGCGCCGCAATCCGCTGGTGGAGAAATTCAGCCCGCCCGATGCGGACGCCTATGCACGCTTCCTTGCCGCAGCCCCGGCGTATAAAGTGGCGACGTGACCAACCCCTGCCGCGAGATATCATGAACGGCCCGACGCAAGGTTCCCCGGCATCTTTCGATGCCGGAGCTTATCGATCGCGCACGCCCGGCGTCGCGTCCCTGCTGCATCTCAATGCTGGCAGCGCAGCGCTGCCAGCCGCCGATGTCGTCGCCACAGTCAGGGCGCATCTCGATCTCGAGGCGAAAATCGGACTGCAGGCCGCGTTAACCAAGGCGCAGGAGGGATTGGCGACAACCCGCCAGTGCGCCGCGACATTGCTCGACTGCCGTCCCGACCAGATCGCGTTCGGCAGCACCTGCGCCCAGCTCTGGTCACTGCTGTTTAGCTCCCAACGTTTTGCGAAGGGCGGACGCATCCTGGTCTCGCGCGGCGAATGGGGCGGTAATCTGCTGGCCATCCAGGTGATGGGCCGGGAGCTTGGTTTCGACATCGAGACGATCCCGACCGACGCCACCGGAAAGATCAATCTTGAGCGGTTGACCACGCGGCTCGCCCCTGACGTTCGCCTGCTCGCGGTGACAGCCGTGTCGAGCGTTTACGGCCTGCGCCAGCCGGTGGCCGAGATCGGCGCGCTGGAACGGCCGCCGGGCTGCCTCTATTTCATCGACGCCGCTCAGGCCCTGGGGCGCTTTCCCCTGTCGCTTCGCGACACACGCGCCGATGTGATAACGGCACCGGCGCGCAAATGGCTGCGCGGGCCGCGCGGCCAGGCCGTGGCGGCGCTCTCCAGCGCAGCCCTTCTGCGCCTGACCAGCCCGCCACTGATGGATCTCGGCGGTTTCGTCTGGTCGGATGCGGGAGAGCCCACGCCGCGCGGCGATGCCGGGCGCTTTGAGGGCCATGAATTCAGCGTCGCCGGCCGGCTCGGCTTTGGCGCGGCGCTGGGTGAACTGCTCGATGCCGGCCAGGGCGCCGTCACCGCCACCATCAATGAACGGCTGCGGCAACTTCGTAGTGACCTCGCCACATGCGAAGGCGTCACGGTCCATGAGCCCGCCAACGGCGATGCTGCTTTCCTGACATTCACGTGCAATGGGGTGCCGTCGTCCGAGGTGGTGTTCGCCCTCGCCGAGGACGGCATTGCCATCGCCAGCCAGGAACGCATCTACGCCCCGCAAGAGCTCGATGCCCGCGGCCTGCAGAACGTGCTGCGTGTCTCACCCCATGCGTACACACACACCGATGAAATCGCGCGGTTCATCGAGGTGCTTGGACGGGTCCTGTCGGACCGGTGCAGGGACGATCGCAAGGACGGCTGAACCGCGCCCGTCCTTCATTTCGGAATAAGGCCGGCCACGATCCTGTCCTCGGCGTTTGCGCTCGCGGCCAGTCCTTCCACCACACCTGTCCGGTCCTGCGCATTGCGATTCTGGCTCATCTTGCGCTTGCCCTCCAGCCGCGCGATCGGCAGTCGCAGGCCGACGATGCCGCGCAATTGCGCCTTGATGAAATCCTCCGGCGCATCGTTCACCGCCCAGGGCTCGGCCCCGATTGCCGCACGCGGTCCCTCATGAAGGTTGGTCAGCCGCGTCACCACCGCGAGCAGCCGCTGCGGATCCTCGAAGAATTCGACCGGACCATAGGCATGCACGGCGATGTAGTTCCAGGTCGGCACCACCTTTCCGGTCTCCCGCTTGGTCGCGTACCAGGACGGCGTCACATAGGCGTCCGGCCCCATGAAGATGGCCAGCGCCTCGCCGGCCGGCGGTTCGTTCCACTGTGGGTTGGCGCGCGCCACATGGCCGTACAATACGCCCTGCGCTCCCTCGGTCTCGTCCAGAAACAGCGGCAGCGGCGTTGAAATCAAGCCTTGCGCGGTGGCGGTGACCAGATTGGCCAGCCGCGCCTCACGGATGGTGGCGTGGACAGACGACAGATCACTGTCGATAAAAGCTGGCGGAATGTACACGGCGATCGTCCTTTGCATCGTCCTCGGATTGAGAGGCAAAATGTGCACCGAACCCGGACCGCCATAAACATCCAATTTCACACAAGAACAGGGGGCCAAAGTGCTCAGTGTGGGATCGGATTGAAGACCAGGGACTGATGTGCCGAAACGCCGGCCATGGCCCCGTCGGCGACGGCAAGGGACACCGATGCCATCATCCGTGCGACGTCACCACAGGCGTAGACGCCGGCCACCGATGTTGCCTTCATTGGATCCGTTGTGATGATCGGCCCGAACATCCCGTCCTCGAGACCGCAGCCGAGCTGCGCGGCGAGCGGACTCGCTATACGGGTGCGCGGCAGCACGAACAATCCGCTGAGTGCAATGGAACGGCCATCAACCAGCATGACCGTCGCGGCCTCGCCACCGATCTCAGCAACAAGCGTGGGCTCGATCACAACGCCTCGCCGCGCAAGCGCGGTCCGCTCATCGGCGCTGGGCTCATACGCACCGTTGGTAAACAGAGTAACGCTCCCCCATTCGGGAAGCAGCATGGCGTGATGGAATGAGCGGGCATCCGCCGCCAGCACGCCAATCCGCCCCTGATTCAATTCATAACCGTCGCAATAAGGACAGACGAACACGCTGCGGCCCCAGCGCTCGCGCAATCCCGCCACCTCGGGCAGGTCGTCAACGACGCCTGTTGCCAGAATCAGGCGCCTCGCCTGGTGCGTGGTGCCCGACGCCGTCACGCTAAATGCATCCATCGATCCGTCCGCATGCTCCGCCGTGGCGTCGATCCAGCTCACGGTCGGATAGGCCATGAGCTGCGCCCGCGCCTCGTTGGCGATGACCTCCGGCGGCTTGCCGTCCTGACCGAGGAAGCCGTGCGATGCCCGGGTGAAACGATTGCGGCGCTGGCCGGCGTCGATCACCAGCACCTGGCGTCGTGCGCGTGCCAGTTGGAGCCCCGCTGCCATGCCCGCATAACTGCCGCCGACAATGATTGCATCAACCTGCATGTCCGTGTCCTTTGTGGCTGCGCCGGTGCGCGGCGTAGCGCTTCCTGAAATCATCGGCGAGATCAGCCAGCGACACATCGCCGAGGCGTTCGATCAGCAAGGCCTCCGCATCGCGGAAGGCATCGCCGAGCGCGGCGTTCACCGCCTGCTCGACGAGGCATCCTGGACTTTCGGTGCGGTGCCCGATGGCGAGCAGAACGGGTTCGCCCAGCGCCTGGTAGACGTCACGCAGCGACACTGTCTTGAGATCCCGCGCGATGGTCCAGCCGCCGCCATGGCCCTTCTCAGAACGGACGAATCCGGCCTCGCGCAATCCGGCCATCGTGCGCCGCACGACCACGGCGTTGGTGCCCATGCAGGCCGCTAGTTCCTCCGAGGTCATCGGCACGTCCCGCTCCGCCATGTGCAGCAGCACATGGAGAACGCCAGAAAGTCTGCTGTCTCGTCTCATGTAACTTGATATGATACGTGAAACGGCAGACGTCAAGAGGGCGCGAAGTTTTTCGCAGCGACCTAAAGCGAGATGGTTCGATCAACGTTATCCGTCATCCTGAGGCGGCCGCGCGTAGTGCGGCCCTCGAAGGGCGACGGCCACGGCCGAGCATCCTTCGAGGCTCGCTTTCGCTCGCACCTCAGGATGACGGAGTTAATTCAACATCAATAGAGCGCCGACGCACTTCAGTCCCGAACTCAGAATTTGATGGCGAGCGTGCCCCGCACATTCTGATCGCGCGCATTGTCGCCGAACTGGCCGCCATAAGTAACGCCGACCGTGGCGGCGCGGGTCACAGCGAAATCGAGTCCCGCCTCGACCACCGCGGCGTCCTTCGCCAGCGGCACGCCTGCGACCGAGAAAGCGCTGCTGCCGGCGAAGGCAAATGTGCTCAGCGGCGTGACATCCCCGAACGCATGGCGCCAGCCCAGCGTGCCGCGCGCGGTGGTAGCTACGGGGCCCAGCATGAAGCTCGTGGCACCGCGCAGGCCGAGCGTGGTGAAGGTGGTGTCGGTCGTGGTGCCGATGCTGGTCAGGGCGGCCAGCCCGCCGCTTTCCGCAAAGCCGTCGGTGTGCATATGGACGTGGGCGAGATTGACGAACGGCTCCAGCGCCACGCGATACCAGTCCAGCCGATAGCCGAATTCGCCGAACGCCTGCGTCGTGTTGGCGTTGTAGTCGGCGCGCAAGCGATCGGAGAAGCCCGGCGCATTGACCGAGCGCACAGTCGAGATGTCATGCCAGGTGTAGACGGCGCCGGCACGGAAGCCGAGCGGGCCCCACTGGGTGCCGCCATAGACGCCGACATGATAGTTGTCGCTCTGGCCGGAGGATGCCACGTCCGACACGCTGAAATTGCTGCGGCTGTAGCCGGCCATCAGACCGAGCCGCCACGTCTCGGCAACAACTCCGTCGATGCCGGTGACGATGCCGCCGGTGGAGCGGTTCACTGCAGCGGCGTTGCCGTCGCCGCCAGTGTGGCCCCAGGAGCCGAACCCCTGCCCCCAAATCGCAAGCGTGGATTCCGGCTCCGGCGCGCGCATCGGCCGCGCCTTGGTTGGCATCGCATAAGCCATGGCATCGAGCGCAGGCGAGACCGGCGCATCCGCTGCAAACGACATCACAGGCATCGCCCCTTGCATGGACGGCGCACCAACGGCGTCGAAGCTCTGACGAATGCGATCGATCGCGGAGTCGCTGACGAAATGGCTGTTCTCGATCAGCGCGGTCTGCCCCGAGGCATGCACCGCGCCCGACAGAGCATCGAACGACACCCGGGCCTGGCTATCGGTCGCGGAATTGACCACGGCCTTGTACACCGCATTGCTGGTGTCGGTGGTCTCCAGTGCATCGAGACTGGTGCTGATGGCGACCTGGTTGCGCGTCAGTGCGGCGGCCCTGAAGGTGCGCGCCTGGGTGACGTCGAGATAGGCGTTGTGGGCGTCATATGTGTCGACCAGACCGATGAAGGCGCCGCTGCCGGTGATGTTTCCATAGGTTCCGATCAGGGCCCCGGTCGCGGTCAGCACTGTGTAGCGCGTGCCCACGGTGAAACCGCCCTGGTTGGCAACATTGAGCGTCGTGCCGCCGATGCTCGCAACACCATCCACCAGGATGCGGTCCGATTGGCCGGCCTTGTTGAGGTCGATGGCCTGGACGGAGCCGGCGGTGGAAATGAGATTGCCGCTGAAACGAACGGTGTCCCCGGCGCCACCATCCTGCAAGGTGAGCAAGCCGCTGTTGCTGAAATTGGCAAGGCCATTGAACCGCGTCGTTTCCGCCTGGGCGCCAGAGACGGCGGCTGCGATCGTGCCGGTGTTGATCAGGGTGTTGCCGCCGGTGCCGAAGGCGTTGAGGCCGCCGGCCGTGGTCCAGACGCCGCTGTTCAGCACAAGATTGCCGGCGCCGCCCAGTTGCACCGTTCCGGTCAGACGCGCTTCGTTGAACAGGGTGACTGATCCGCCGCTGGTGACGATGGCGGCCGCCGAGGGATCGCGCGACGCATTGCGCACCTCTGCATTCGCGCCGGTGATCCGGATCAAGGCGATCTGGGTCGATACGACATCGATGCCTGCGACACCACCTTCGACGATGCCGCGCGCCGTGATGCTGGTGGATTCGCGGCCGCGGTTCTCGGCATAGATGCCATAGCTGCCGCCGCTGACATCAGCCGCATCCACCCGCAGGCTGGTCGCCGAAGCGGAATTGCGCGCGAAGATGCCGACCGCGTCGGGAACCGCGATGCCGGCAGCGATGACCGCACCGCTGGCCGTCACACTGGTCGCCCCGATGCCGGCATTGTCGGCGTAGATGCCGTAGGCATCGCTGCTGACATCAGTGGCACTCACCGTCAGGCTGGTCGCCGAACTCGCGTTGCTGACGTGAATGCCTTCTCCGTTGGTGCCGCTGCTCACCCGGCCGGTGGCGGTGACGCTGGTTGCACCCGTGCCGCTGTTGCTCGCAGAAATGCCAAGACCGTTTCGGTTAGCGGTCACCATTGCTGCATTCACCGTCAGATCGGTGGCTCTCGCCCCGTTGAAGGCCAGAATACCGCTCGACAGCGCGAATACCCCGCCTGTGACGGTGACGCGGGTTGCGCCGGTGCCGGCGTTCGCCGCGATGATGCCCTCATCGCGGCCACCCGCGACCGTCGCATTGATCGTCAGATCCGTTGCCGACGCCGCATTGCGGGCATCGATCCCGATAATCCCGGTGACGGCGCCAGTCGCGGTGATGCTGGTCGCACCGGTCCCCGCGTTGTAGGTTTGAATGCCCCAGATGTCGCCCTGCACCGCCGCCGTTTTCAGGGTCAGGCTGGTCGCTGTAGCCTCGTTCTGGGCGAAGATGCCGGTGCCAACACCGGCATCGCCGGATCCGATCACCGCACCGGTTGTCGTGATGCTGGTTGCGCCAGTACCGGAATTATGGACGTAAAGGCCGTAACCATCACCGCTCACCGCCGCTGCATGGACCGTCAGGCTTGTCGCCGTCGCGCCGTTCTGCGCGAAGATTCCGCTTCCGCTGCCGACCTGGCTGTTGCCTGAAACGGAGCCCGTCACCGTCACGCTGGTCGCTCCAGTCCCGGCGTTCCAGGCATAGATGCCCGCCGCGGCGCCGGTTACCGCGGCGGCCTTCACCGTCAGATCGGTGCCGTTTGATGCCGCGACGTCGGTGATACTCCCGGAGTCATTGAAGGTCACTTGCCCGTTGACGGCAACAATGCCGTAGATCAGGGGCGCCACGACGTCGCCCGTGGCGGTGACACTGGTCGCGCCCCGGCCGCGGTTCTCGGTATAGATGCCGTAACTGGTGCTGCTCACAGCGGCAGCGTTGATGGTCAGGTCGGTTGCGGACGCTGCATTGCGCGCGAAAATACCGGCCGCGCCCGGGCCGGAAACGCCGGCCACGGTCACAGCACCCGTCGCTGTGATGCTGGTCGCTCCGGTGCCGGCATTGTCGGCGAAGATGCCATAGGTGTCGCCGCTGACATCAGCCGCCTTCACCGTCAGACTGGTGGCCGACGTCCCGTTGGCGGCGTGGATGCCCTCTCCGCTGTTACCACCTGCCACAAGCCCAGTGGCCGTCACGCTGGTGGCACCGGTCCCGTTGTTGATCGCGGAAATCCCCATGCCGAAACGTCCGGCCTGCCCACCGGTGACGGCGGCCGCATTCACCGTGAGATCGGTTGCGGTCGAGCCATTGCGGACAACGATGCCCGAGGTCCGCCCCGCCACATCGCCGGTCGCCGTAATGGCGGTCACGCCGGTGCCGCCATTCTCGGCATAAATGCCGGTGGTGCCGCCGCTCACATCGACGGCATTCACCGTCAGGTCTGTCGCTGAAGCTGAATTGCGTGCGAAGATTCCGGTAGCACCGGGATTCGCGACGCCGGCGGCCGTCACTGCTCCGGTCGCCGTCACCCGCGTCGCGCCGTGGCCGGCATTGTCGGCGTAGATGCCGTAATCGTCGCCGTTCACAGCCGCGGTGCTGATCGTGAGATCGGTCGCCGAACCGCCGTTGGCGGCTTGGATGCCCGTTCCAGCCGTGCCGACTTCGACCAGACCGGTGGTGGTCACGCTGGTTGCTCCGGTACCGTTGTTGAAAACCGAGATGCCGATTCCGTTGCGCCCTCCGGTCACGGCCCCGGTACGGACCGTCAGATCGGTCGCGGTCACGCCGTTCGAAACAATCATGCCGTTCGTTGTCGCAAACACATCGCCCGTGGTGATGCTGGTTTTGCCGGAGCCGGAATTCTGGGCATCGATGGCAAAATCGCTCCCGACCACGATCGCCGCTGTGATGGTCAGATCCGTTGCCGAGGCAGCATTATGCGCGTAGATGCCGCTGGCGCTGCCACTCACCGTGCCGGTGGCCGTGATGCTGGTCGCGCCGGTGCCGGCATTGTCGACCCAGATTCCGTAGAGATCCCCCCGCGCCGACGCTGCGTTCACGGTCAGATTCGTGGCGGTGGCATCGTTCTGCACGAAGATCGCGCCGATACCAAAGCCGACGTTGCCGAACGCGGTTACTGCACCCGACGCCGTGATGCTGGTGGCTCCGCTGCCGGAGTTCCGTGCATAGATGCCATAGCCGTCGGCGCCCGTGATGGTTCCACCGGTGTTGATGGTCAGGGAGCCCGGCGTGACACCGGAGTTCCCCGTTGTTGTCACCGAAAGCGCTGTTGAGGTGGACTGCAGTGCCGATGCATTGGCGTCGTTATAAGAGATGGCGCCTGCACCCGAAATCGTCAGCGCGTCGCCGCTGCTTGCAGTGGTGTCGATGCTGAACCCCGGCGTGGTCGTGACATCAGCGTTATCGACTGTGACCGTCTGCGGTGTTGTGTTGGTTCCGGAACACACCGCAGTGGAACCGCTGCTGACAACACAGGCAGCAAAAGCCTGTTGTGGAAGCAATGCCGCGAATCCGAGCAGAGACAATCCGCCTGCGAGAGCGGTGGACGTGAGATAAGTTTTGTTCCGCTCCACACGTGTTCGCGAAACCGCGCCGAAGTGGAACCGCGACGTCATCACGCTGGTATCGCGCATAACTGGAACCCTCACTCATGTCTCATCCGGCAACATCGACTACAGCAGATGTCGCCTACGGACACATGCAGCAATAATTGCGGGAGGGCATGACGTGGGTGTGTCGCTGATTCCGTGCTTTTCGCTTGCACTGTTGCCGCGACGCAATCTTCAGATCTGGCTCAACATTGAATCAGATTGATCGATTGCGTAATCGTAAGCGCAGGAGAATTGGCTCTTGCCAAAGCTAACTCTTGCTGACTCCGCTCAGCTTGTAGATCTCCAGCGCTTCGGCGTCATCGCCACGCGTCGCCTGCAACATCCGGAACAGTTGCGCAGCAAGACCGGCCATCGGCACCGGCGTGCCGTTCGATTGCGCGACATCGAGCACGGTGTCGAGATCCTTCAGCATGATGGCCGAGCCGCCGAGCGGCGGCGAATGGATCGCGTCGACCATGCGCGGCACGAACAATTGCAGCGGAATCGAATCCGCGAAACCGCCCTTCAGCGCTTCGGGCAGCCGCCTGGCATCGATGCCGGCATTCACCGCCAGACGCGTGGCTTCCGCCAGCACCGCCATGGTGCAGCCGACGATCACCTGATTGCACAGCTTGGTGGTTTGCCCGGCGCCGGTCGGCCCCATGTGGGTGAAGCCGCGCGCCATCGCCAGTACATAAGGCGTGACGCGGGCGATGTCGGCGGCATCGCCGCCGGCCATCACCGCGAGCGTTCCCTCGGCCGCGCCCTTGGTGCCGCCGGACACCGGCGCATCGATCCAGTGCATGCCGCTTTTGGCACGCAGGCGTTCGGCGATGGAGCGCGTCGCGTCGGGATGGATCGAGGAGAAATCCACCACCACTTTGCCCTCGCCCGCGACCGACGCTAACCCATCGGCGCCGAACACCACCGCTTCGACGGCTTTTGCGTCGGTCAGGCACATGAAGATGATGCTGGCGCTGGCGGCGACCTCAGCCGGGCTGTTCAACGCTTGGGCGCCAGATTGCACCACCTCGGCAAGCTTCGCCTGCGAGCGGTTCCACGCCGACACTCTGTGGCCGGCTGCGAGCAGTCGCCGCGTCATCGGCAGTCCCATCAAACCGAGGCCGATGTAACCGAGTGTTTCCATGGGGTGTTCCTTCCAGTGAGTTTGTCGTCGTCTCAGCGAGCGCTATCACGCACACCAAAATCTCAGCTCGGCTCCTCATGGTGAGGAGGCGCGAACCGCCGTCTCGAACCACGAGGCCGATGTGCTCACCGCGCGGGCCTCATCCTTCGAGACGCCCGCTACGCGGGCTCCTCAGGATGAGGAGTTGGGCCTCAATCGAACCAGGGCCATTGCGCGGCACCGTCATGGGTCACCGCGCCGCCCGGGGCCTGCCCAACGAGCTTGGCATACTTCGCGAGCGCGCCGGCGCGATGGCGTGGCGGCGGCGCGGTCCAGGCTTTGCGTCGGCGTGCGAGCTCGTCGTCGTCGACCAAGAGATCCATGCGGCGCGACGCGGCATCGATCCGGATCGGGTCACCGGTTTTGACCAGCCCAAGCGGTCCGCCGACAACAGCCTCCGGCGAGACATAGCCGATGCACAGGCCGCGGGTCGCGCCGGAGAAGCGGCCGTCGGTGACCAGCGCCACCTTCTCGCCCATGCCCTGGCCGTAAATCAATGCGGTGACGCCGAGCATCTCGCGCATGCCGGGGCCGCCGACCGGCCCCTCGTTGCGGATGATCAGCACGTCGCCGGCCTCGTAGGCGCGCGCGCGCACGGCGGCGACGCAGCCCTCTTCATCCTCGAACACCCGCGCTTTGCCTTCGAACACCAGGTTCTTCAGCCCCGCGACCTTGATCACCGCGCCGTCGGGACAGAGATTGCCTTTCAGGATCGCGACACCGCCGTCGCGCATGATCGGCGCGTCGGTCCTGAAAATCACCTCGCCATCCGGCTTGTTGGCTTCGCCGTATTCGGCGGTGAGCGACCACCCGGTCACCGTCATGCAGGATCCGTCGATGTGGCCGCTTTCGATCAGCGCGCGGATCACCACCGCGGTGCCGCCGATGTCATAGACATCCTTGGCGGTGTATTTGCCGCCGGGGCGCAGGTTGCCGATCAGCGGCGTGCGCGCGAACACCTCGCCGACATCGTCGATGCTGAATTTGATACCGGCCTCGTTGGCGAGCGCCGGCAGATGCAGCGCGGCGTTGGTCGAGCCGCCGGTGGCAGCCACGATCGCAGCACCGTTCTCCAGCGCCTTGCGGGTGACGATCTCGCGCGGCAGCGGGCCGCCACGCTCCAGCATCTCCATCACCAGCCGCCCGGCCCGGCGCGATTGCTGTGCGCGTTCACTGTAGACGCCCGGCACCATGGAGATGTTGGGGATCGTCAGTCCCATCGCCTCCGACACCATGGCCATGGTGTTGGCGGTGAACTGCCCGGCGCAGGCGCCGATGGTCGGCAGGCACGCGCGTTCGATCCGCTCCAGCGTCGCCTCGTCCATCTCGCCGGTCATCACGGCGCCAACCGCCTCATAGGAATCCAGCGCCGTAAGATCACGTCCCGCAAACCGCCCGGGCAGCGCACTGCCGCCATAGATGAAGATCGACGGCAGATTGCAGCGGATCATGCCCATCATCACCCCGGGCAGCGTTTTGTCGCAGCCGCCGAATCCGATCAGGGCGTCATAGGCCAGCCCATGCACCACCGCTTCGATGGAATCGGCGATCAATTCGCGCGACAGCAGCGAAAACTTCATGCCCTCGTGGTTCATGCTGATGCCGTCGGACACGGAGATGGTGGAGAATTCGCGCGGCGTGCCGCCGGCCTCCGCGATGCCTTCTTTCGCCGCCGCGACCTGGAAGTCGTGTGTCATGTTGCAGGGCGTCTGCTCGCCCTTCATGCTGACCACGCCGACCATCGGCTTCGCAATCGCAGCATCGTCAAGCCCCATGGCGCGCATGAAGGCCCGATGCGGCGCCCGGTCGAGCCCATCGGTGGTGACGCGTGACCGAAGTTTCTTCATGACGGGGCAGTCCTGGTTCAGGGGCGGTATGCTTCAAGCTTAAAGAGTATTATGGCATATCGCCCGGCGCGGCCGGATGCAAAGCGATAAATTGGCATCCGGTAAGGGGCGATACGTCTCGATACCCCAGGCCGTCACGGCCGGGCTTGTCCCGGCGCCTTGGCGCAGCCAAGTCGCTGGACAAGCGCAAGCATACGTTCCGATCTGACCTCCCGGCCGCCCTTATGCCCTCCGCCGCTCCCCATCATCCCCAGGCCACAGCTCGCCGCGGTTGCGGCGCATCTTGCGGACAATGGCGTCGAACAGCTTGGTGGCGAAGGCGGCGTCTTCCACCAGATGATCAGCAAGATCGGAGCACTTGCCGCGGATCTCGTCGGTCAGCACCACATTGGCGCCGGGGATGGCGCCGGCCGCAGTCTGAATCTCGGCGGCGCGCTGCACCGTCCACAGCAGCATGAACGTGCGTGGAATGTCCTGTTCGCAGACCGCCACGCCGTGGTTGCGCAGCACCAGCACGTTGCGGTCGCCGAGGCTCGCGAGCATGCGCTCCTTTTCCGCGGCGAACAGCGTGATGCCCTCGAAGGTGTGATAGCCGACCCGGCCGAACAGCTGCGCGCCGTAGAAATCGTCGTGACCGAAGCCGTCCTGCTTGAGCGCGATCGCCGAGATCGGCGTGGTATGGGTGTGCACGATGCAATGCGCATCGGCGCGGGCGCCGTGAATGGCGCTGTGCAGGGCGAAGCCGGCCGGATTGGCCGGATACGGCGACGGCTCGACCAACTGGCCGGCAAGATCGATCTTGAGCAGGTTGTCCGGCGTGACCTCGTCATAATAGAGGCCGAACGGATTGATCAGGTAATGATGATCCGGGCCCGGAGCGCGCACCGAGATATGATTGAAGATCATTTCGGTCCAGCCGAGATAATCCACCAGATGGTAGAACTCCGCGAGTTGGATCCGGAGCCTCCATTCCTCGTCGCTCCATCGCGGCGTGGCATTGGTGCGGATGGGCGACAGTTGCGTCATGATGGCGGCCTCTCTTAAACGTTCGATTGCACGGGCGATGGCTCGTGCCGTGACCGGAACCGCGCCAGCGCCAGCAGTTGCCGCGTGGCGGGGATCGGAATGTCGGCGCGCGCGGCAAGCTCGACCACTGCGTCGCCGATCCCGGCGAGTTCCAGCGGCTGCCCTTTTTCGAAGTCCTGCAGCATCGAGGTCTTGAACGCGCCGAGCTTGAGGCCCTGCGCCAGCAACTGCTCGATGTCGACCACCGGCTGCACGCCATAAGCGCGGCCGACCGACAGCGTTTCCTGCATGATGGTGCGGATGATGGCGCGCGTGCCCTCGTCGCTGTGCAACTGGCTGAGCGTGCCGCCGGTGACCACCGACAGCGGATTGGTGGCAAGGTTGGCCATCAGCTTGATCCAGATCGCGTCGCGGATGCGCGCGGTTGCTTCCGCCTTGATGCCGGCTCGTTCCAGATACCAGCACAGCGCAGTGACGCGCGGGCTCAACTGATGATCCGGCTCGCCGAGAATCAGCCGGTTGGCGTTGGTGGTGACGACCAGTCCCGGCTCGGTCACGTGAGCCGCAATATAGACCACGCAGCCGACAACCCGCCGCCATGGCAACGCGCGTAGCAGCGCGCCATCCGGATCGACCGCATGCACGGCTTCACCGTCGAACCGGCCGCCTTCCCCCTGGAAGTACCACCATGGCAGGCCATTGATGGTGGGGACCACGCTGGTGCGCTCGCCGATCAGCGGCGCAAGCTGCGGCAGCATGTCTTGCAGGCCATGGGCCTTGACCGAGACGAAGACGATGTCCTGCACGCCGAATTCGGCGCGCTCAGCAGCGCGCACATCCGCCCGCACCGGTGTCGCGTTCACTGCAGTGGTGTCGACCAGGCGCAGCCCGGAGCTGCGGATCGCCTCGAGAGTGGCGCCGCGCGCGATCACGCTGACATCGTGACCGGCGAGCGCCAGCCTCGCCGCCAGGGTGCCGCCGATGGCCCCCGAGCCCGCCACGCAGATCCGCGCGGGCTTGCTGCCGGCCAGTTTTGAAACGGGAGACTCATCATGGGACATCGCGACCGCCGATTCGAGAGCATTGCGTATCGCTGATGCCATGACGACGTGTCCACAAGACGACGCGATGACGACCGGTCATCGCACCCGCACAGTACAACCATTTTAAGTCTAAAATAGAAGGTCAAATTAGCGCCAAGGCGAGTGGCAGGTTGAACGATTTTTGGGCGCTGCGTTGCAACAATCGCGCAACGCCCAACCGAATCAACGACTTCACGAAGCGGACGGAAAAAATGCTTCAAATATAAAATTATCGCTTTTCATATATTCGGGGCCTGCTAGGATCGGTGCGTTGACAGACGTGAGAGCGGTCATGGTCGATATTGCCTTGAAGACAACCGGTGACGGGCGCTTCGCTTACGAGGCTGCGGGCTCCCCCCATTCACCACCTCTGGTCTTTCTCCATGGCATCGGCGGCGCCGCACGCGCCTGGCGAGCGCAACTGCAACATTTCGGCGACCGCTTTTTTGCCCTTGCCTGGGACATGCCGGGCTATGGCGGCTCGGCGCCGCTTACGGCCACAAGCATCGAGACCTTCGCCGCCGCATTGAAGGATTTCCTGGCAGCGGCAGGTGCGACCAAACCCGCTCTGGTCGGCCATTCCATCGGCGGCATGATCGTGCAGCAATTGCTCGCCAGCGATCCGCAGATCGCAAGCGCCGTGGTGCTGGCGCAAACCAGCCCCGCCTTCGGCAAGCCGGACGGCGACTGGCAGAAACAATTCATCGACGCCCGGCTCGGTCCGCTCGACCGCGGCGCCACCATGGCTGAGCTCGCGCCCTCGCTGGTGCGCGAGCTGGTCGGCGATGCCCCCGATCCGCAGGGCATGGATCTCGCCCGCGATTGCATGGCGGCAGTGCCGGAAGCCACCTACCGCGCCACCATGCTGGCGCTGATGGGCTTCGACCTGCGCAGCGCGCTAGCTAAAATTTCCGTGCCGACGCTGGTGCTGTCGGGCTCAAAGGACAACAACGCGCCGGCACCGATGATGGCCAAGATGGCGACCTACATTCCGGCTGCCGCTTATGCCGAACTTCAGGGCGTCGGCCATCTCGCCGGCCTCGAACGCCCCGGCGAATTCAACACCACGATCGATCAGTTCCTGACCACTGCTTTAAAGAGGACGTGATGAGCCAATCCGCCCCCCAGGCCACCCGCGCCGCGGACCTCGACAGCATCAAGCTCGACGCGCCGATTTTTGATCCCAAGGCGTTCCGCCTCAGCGACGCCCAGGGCGACATCATGACCCGGGCGCGCGCACTGGGACAGACCGTGTTCGCGGGACGCGCAGCTGCTTACGATCGCGACGCCAAATTCCCGACCGAGAACTACAAGGATTTGCATCGCTCCGGCCTGCTCGGCATCGCCATCCCCAAGGCACTCGGTGGCCTTGGCGCTGACTATCAGACCTATTCCGTCACCGCCGCCGAAATCGGCCGCTACTGCGGCGCCACCGCGCTGACCTGGAACATGCATGTGTGCTCGACGCTGTGGTCGGGCCCCCTCGCCGATGATCTCGAGATGGATGCGGCGACCCGCGCCGAGCACGAGCAGCGGCGCGCGGTGCACTACAAGCGCATTGTCGATGACGGCGCGATCTATTCGCAGCCGTTCTCCGAAGGTGGCGCCGCGGCCGCCGGCGGTGTCGCGTTCGGCACCGAAGCCAAGCCCGTCAAAGGCGGCTGGATTGTCAACGGCAAGAAGATCTTCGCCTCGCTGTCCGGTCATGCCGACTATTACGGCGTGCTCTGCACGGAGATCGCCGAGGGCGAGAAGGCCTCGCGCCGCAACACGCTCTATCTGGCGGTGCCGGCGAAAGCCGACGGCGTCTCGGTGGTCGGCGACTGGGATCCGCTGGGCATGCGCGGCACGGTGTCCCGCACCCTGATTTTCAAGGATGTGTTTGTCGCCGATGACGCGGCGATGCTGCCGCGCGGTGTTTACTTCCAGGCCGCGATGCGCTGGCCGCACATGTTCCTGACGCTCTCACCCACCTATATGGGGCTCGCCCAGGCGGCCTACGATTTCACCGTCAAATACCTGCGCGGCGAAGTGCCGGGCACGCCGCCGGTGAAGCGGCGGATGTATCCGACCAAGCAGATCGCGGTGGCCGAGATGCACGTCAGGCTGGAGCAGATCAAGGCGACCTGGTTCCAGGCGATCACCGAAGCGGGCCCCAACCCGAGCAAGGAGCAGGTACTGCGCGCCTACGCCGCGCAGTACGCCACCATGGAAGGCGCCAATGACATCGCGCGATTGGCGATCCGCACCTGCGGCGGCCAAGCTATGCTGAAGACATTGCCGCTGGAGCGGATCTACCGCGACAGCCGGTGCGGCTCGCTGATGCTGCCCTGGACGGCGGAGCTGTGTCTGGATCGCATCGGGCGTGAGGCGCTGTATGAGCCCGGTGAGACGGATGAGTGAACGAGTGAATACGACAAGAGTAGTGCCATGTTATCCGTCATCCTGAGGTGCGAGCGTAGCGGTGCACTTGCACCGCTCGGCGAGCCTCGAAGGATGCACGGCCCGGGCCGTCGTCCTTCGAGGGCCGCGCTGCGCGCAGCCACCTCAGGATGACGGATCACTTAGATCGAGCTTGTGGATAGCCGTCCGTGGACCTCTCAACCCTCATCGCACGCAATGCCGCCTTCACACCGGACAAACCGGCGCTGCTGTTCAATGGCGAGACGCTGACCTATGCGGCGCTGCATCAGCGGATCGAGACCACAGCCCGCGCCCTGAAATCCGAACTCGGAGTCGGGCGCGGCGATCGCGTGGCGATCCTCAGCCTCAATCATCCGGACTATCTGGTGCTGCTCTACGCCTGTGCGCGTCTGGGCGCCATCCTGGTGCCGCTGAACTGGCGGCTGGCGGTCGCAGAACAGATGTTCATCCTGTCGGACGCCGCGGTGAAAGTGGTGGTGCTGCAGCAGACGTTCGCCGCGCTGCTGCCGGAGCTCGGTGCGGAGCTGCCGGAAGCCCGCGCGATCGGCCTCGATTTCACGCCGTCGCGCGGGTTGCTGTTCAATGACCTGCTGACTCATGCGCAGGGCGACGGCCATAACCCGCATACCGATACGTCGTGCCCGCTGCTGATCGTCTACACCTCCGGCACCACCGGCCGGCCGAAGGGCGCGGTGCTGCGGCAGGAGGCGCTGCTGTGGAACGGCGTGATGAGCCAGCATATGCATGGCCTGACCTCGGACGACCATGTCCTGACCGTGCTGCCGTTCTTCCATGTCGGCGGCCTCAACATCCAAACCACGCCGGCGCTGCATCATGGCGCCACCGTGACCATTCACGAGCGTTTCACCCCGGACCAGACGCTGGCCACCATCCAGAACGAGCGCCCCACCCTCACCGTGCTGGTGCCGGCGACGCTGCAGGCGGTGCTCGATCATCCGGCGTGGAGCAGCACCGATTTTTCCTGCCTGAAGGCCATCGCCACCGGCTCGACCATCGTGCCGCCGGCGCTGATCGATCGCTTCACCGCGCGCGGCATCCCGGTGCTGCAGGTGTACGGCTCGACGGAGACCTGTCCGATATCGATCTACACCCGTATCGGCGGCGACCTTGCCCGCCGTGGGTCGACCGGCCTGCCGGGGCTTTGCTGCGAGGCCGCCATCATCGACGACAACGGCACCGAGCTGCCGCATGGCGCCACCGGCGAGATCGCCGTGCGCGGCCCCAATGTGTTCTTCGAATACTGGGGCAACGAAGCGGCGACCCGCCAGGCGCTGCACGATGGCTGGTACCGCACCGGCGATATCGGCACCCGCGACAGCGACGGCTATGTCTGGGTGCATGACCGCAAGAAGAACATGATCATTTCCGGCGGCGAGAATATCTATCCCGCCGAGATCGAGCGTGTGCTGCTCGAACATCCAGATGTGGCCGACGTCGGCGTGATCGGCGCGCCCGATCCGAAATGGCAGGAGGTTCCGGTCGCCTATGTGGTGCGCCGTGCCGGCTGCACGAGCGAGGTGGACACGCTGAAGGCGCAGCTGATGGCGAATGTGCTGGCCGAGCTCGCACGCTTCAAGGTGCCGCGCGACATCGTGTTCGTCGACGACCTGCCGCGCACGGCACTTGGAAAGGTGCAGCATTTCAAGATCAAAGAAGCCCGGGACATCAAAGGGGACGCACAGTGAAGATTGCGGTACTTGGCGGCGGCAACGGCTCTTTTGCGGCGGCGGGCGATTTCGCCCTGCAGGGACATGAGGTGCGGCTGTGGCGGCGCGACGCCGAATTGGTCGCGCGGCATCGCGCTGAGGGGTCGCGTATCGCGGTCAAGGACGCGCGCGGTCGCCATGAGGTGACGCTTGTGCTGGTGACGACCGACATTGCGGACGCGGTGCGTGATGCGGCGTTGATCCTCTGCCCGGCGCCGGCCTTCGCCCAGCACGACATCGCGGCGGCGCTGGCCCCGCATCTCGCCGACGGCCAGGTCGTGTTCCTGCCGCCAGCCACCTTCGGCTCCCTGATTTTCGCCAAGGCCGCGTTCGATGCCGGCAATCGCGCAAAGGTCGCCTTTGCCGAGACCGGCACCCTGCCCTGGCTCGCCCGCAAGCACGGGCCATTTGAAGTGGCCATCACCATCCGCGCCAAGCGGCTGCCGGTCGGCGTGTTTCCGCTCACGGACGCCGATCGCGCCATTGCGGTGATCTCCGAAGCATTTCCCGGCGCCATCAAACCCTGCGGCGATGCGCTGTCGGGCGCGCTGATGAACGCCGGTCCCATCATCCATCCGCCGTTGATCGTGATGAATGCCGGCCCCATCGAGCATTTCGAACGCTGGGACATCCACAAGGAAGGCACCCAGGCCGCGATCCGCCGCGTCACCGACGCGCTCGACGCCGAGCGCATGGCGATCCGCGAAAGCCTCGGTTATGGCGCGCCACATTTTCCACTCGCCAACCACTACGCCAAGGAGGGCGAGGAGTGGATGTACGGCCGCGGCTCCCATGACCGGCTGACAGACTCCGGCGACTGGCGCGAGCAGCTGGTGCTGACCGAACATCGCTACATGCGCGAGGACCTGCGCGTCGGCCTGTCCTTCTTCACCTCCGTCGCGCGGCTGGCCGGCGTGCCGACGCCGCTCGCCACGGCCTTCCTCAGCATCGGCGGCGCGATCTGCGGCGAGAACTTCCTGGAGGGCGGCCGCACGCTGCAGAGCCTCGGGCTCGGCCGCCTCGACCGCGCCGGACTATTGGAACTGCTGCAGAAGGGATTTGCCTGATGCCGGCGTCCACACGTCCCGCCATTGCCTGTCTTGGCGCCGGCCGCATGGGCCGCGGCATTACGGTGGCGTTCGCCTATGCCGGCCACGATGTTGCGATCGTCGATTTCAAGCCGCGCGACGCCGATACGTTTGCCAAGCTCTCAAGCGAAGCGCTGGGCGACGTGCGCAAGATTCTCGAAAGCCTCGGCAGGCTCAATGCGCTGACCCCGGACAATATCGACACACTGATGGCCCGCGTGCGCGTGGTGCCGGAAGCCGAGGCCGGCGCGGCGCTCTCCGGAGCCGCGGTGATCTTCGAAGGCGTGCCCGAAGTGGTGGACCTCAAGCGCGAGGCCCTGGCGAAAGCGTCGCAGCTCGCGGGACCGACGCCGATCATCGCCTCGACCACCTCCACCATCCTGGTCGATGACATCTCCCCCGCGGTGGCGCACCCCGAGCGCTTCCTCAACGCCCACTGGCTCAACCCGGCGCACCTGGTGCCGCTGGTCGAGCTGTCACCGGGCGAAAAAACCTCACCCGACGTCACCGCGAAACTGACCGCCATTTTGGAATCGATCGGCAAGGTGCCGGTGGTCTGCGCCGCGCGCCCCGGCTACATCGTGCCGCGGATCCAGGCGCTGGCCATGAACGAGGCCGCGCGGATGGTCGAGGAAGGCGTCGCCAGCGCCGCCGATATCGACAAGGCGATCAAATATGGCTTCGGCTTCCGTTTCGCGGTGCTCGGCCTGCTCGAATTCATTGACTGGGGCGGCGGCGATATTCTGTATTACGCCAGCCGCTATCTGGCCGGCGCGCTGAACAACGACCGCTATGTCGCGCCTGATATCATCGAGCGCAACATGAAGGATGGCCACATCGGCCTGCGCACCGGCCAGGGGTTCCTGGACTATGCCAGCATGGATGTGGACGCCTATCGCGAGGCGCGGCTGAACGAGCTCGCCGAACAGCTCAAGCGCATGGGACTGGCGAAGCCGCCGGTGCTGGATTGAGGCACACAACCTCGTTTGCAGCGGCGCAGAGTATGGCCAGGACAAGCCCGGCCAGGACAATGGCTTCGCTTCAAGCCGCTTCGTCGCGCATCTGATACCAGCGATACAGCATACGCTGGCCGATGCGCCGAAACGGTGCGAACGGATGTCCCGGCAGCGGCGAGACGAAGATCGGCAAGTCCTGACCCTTGAACGTCTGCCCCGCGATCATCTGCGCCATGCGGCGGCCGGCCTGCGCCGAATACGACACGCCGTTGCCGCCATAGCCTAGCGCGTAGACGAGATTCTGATTCGGTTCGGGCCGGAAGATGCGCGGCATCATGTCGTGACTGACATCGACCCAACCCCACCACGAATAATCGATCCCGATGCCGGTGAGCGCCGGGAACTTGCGGTGCAGGCCGTCGATGAGCAATTGCAGGTGCCGTTCATCGGTGGCGTCGGCGCCGGTGATCGCGCTGCGGCTGCCGATCTGCACCCGGTTATCGGGAAGCCGACGATAGTAGAAGCGCAGGGTGCGGGTATCCGTGATCACCTGGGTGGTGCGGAATCCCGTCGCGTCCAGTTCGGCCGCCGTCAGCGGCCGGGTGACGATCGAATTGGACAGGATCGGCATGCACCGGCCGCGCAACAACGGTGTCAGGCCCGGAGCCGTGTAGGCGCCGGTCGCGATGCCCACGGCGCGTGCGCGCACGGTGCCACCGGGCGTACGCAGGTGGAAGATGCCATTGCGCTCTTCTATCTGCTGAACCGGACTGGCCGTATGGATACGCGCGCCGAGCGCGTGTGCCATCCGCTGATAGCTGAACGCGAGCTTGGCCGGATGCACCCCCGTGCCGAGAGGTTCGTGCACCGCGCCGACGGCCTCTGCTTCGTTGACGAAATCACGGCGCAGCTCTTCGGGCGAGATGACGCGGGTGGCGTAGCCGAAAACATCGTTGAGCACCCTCGATTCGGCGGCGATCTTCTCGAGGTTCCGGCGACGGTGGGCAATATAGAGGTGCCCGCCCCGTTGCGGCTCGCAATCGATCGGCCCGCCGCGGATCAAATCCTCAAACGTCTCGAAACCGTCCTGCACCTCCGCATGCAGCCGCAGCGCCACATCGCGGCCCCAGCGCGCAATCCATTGCGAGCGGGACAGGCGGCCGGCCGCATTCTGCCCCTGGCCACCGTTGCGCGTGCTGCATCCCCAGGCGACGCGATTGGCCTCCAGCACGGTGGCCTTGATGCCGAACTCGCGGGCGAGAAAGATCGCGCAGGCAAGCCCGGTATAACCGGAGCCGACGATGACCACATCCGCATCGACGTCCTGCGTGATTGGCCCGTCATCCTGCGGCGGTTCGCCCGCCGTCGCCAGCCAGTAGGTCGGCGCGTATTCGCGATTCCGACCGGGACCGTCGGATACCAGCGGGTCGTAGTGTGGGTCGTAGGCGGCGGCGGACGCGAACTTGGACTGAACGTTCATCGGGCGATCGTCTCCTTCGACGCCGCCATGGCGGGCTGCAGCGGCCGGTCCTTGCGGAACGCGCTCTTGGTGCGGATCCTGTCACCGCGGAACACGAACAGGTCGCAGCCTTCGGCCTCGATCCCGCTGCCATCCTTCGTGGTCGCGCGAAAAATCCATTCCGACAGTCCACGGTCGCCGAACACGGCATGCCTCGTGCATTGCCAGCTGACGTCCGGCATATCGGTCCAGGTGCGCACGAACGCGGCGCGAACGTCCGCGGTCCCCGTCATCCGGCGGCCGAACATCTCAGGTCCCGCAGCAGCGTCGAACACGATATCGTCGGTCATGCAGGCCATCACGCCGTCGCCGTCATGGCGATTGAAGGCCGCAAACAATTGTTCAAGACGGGCAAGCCGAAGCGCATCGAGGTCAGACATATCCAGTTCCATCCTGTCAACGGCGCGACATCCGTTGCGAATGAACGACGATGGGCACCGGTTTCATCGCGACGATGCACGGCATCCCGGCCCAGCTTTAGAACCAGATGCCGCGATGTCTGTGGCCAGAACGACGTCAAGACGGTTCGAACTGGCCCAACGGCTTGGTGGCCACTGGACCTTCGCGCGATGGCGAACATCGCCAAGGTGGCGCCATGATCAATGTCGCAACCCGTATCAATCCGGCTTCGGCCTCGGCCGTACCGCAGCTGCTCACCCGCCTCGCCGGCCGCCACCTGATCGGCGACGCGCTCGTGCGCCCCGCCCTCGACCTCACCCTGGACGTGCTCGATCCGGCCACCGCGCAGGTGATCGCTTCTGCGCCTGCCGGCACATCCGAGGATGTCGCGCTTGCGGTCGATGCGGCCGACAAGGCCTACCCTGGCTGGGCGGAGACACCGGCCCGCGAGCGCGGGCGGCTCGTCGCCGAGGCCGCGCGGCGGATCGCCGCCGCCTCCGAGATCATCGCGAACGTGCTGGCGCTGGAAAGCGGCAAGGCGCTACGCACCGAGTGCCGTGGCGAGATTGCGACCGCGGTCGATATTCTCACCCTCTATGCCGGCCTCGCCTCCGAGCTGAAGGGCGAGACGCTGCCGTTCCATCCCTCGGTCTTGAGCTTCACGACACGCGAGCCACTCGGCGTCGTCGCCGCGATCCTGCCGTGGAATGTGCCGCTGGTTCTGATGATGCTGAAAATCGCGCCTGCGCTGGTGGCCGGCAACACGGTGGTGGTGAAGGCTTCGGAAGAAGCCCCGTTCGCGACCATCGAAGCCGCCCGGCTGATGGCCGATGTGCTGCCAGCCGGCGTGCTCAACGTGATCTGCGGCACCGGCCGCGACTGCGGCATGCCGCTCGTCGAGCATCCGCGCGTCGCCAAAGTGACTTTTACGGGCTCGCAGGCGGTGGGCGAGGCCATCTATCAGGCCGCGGCACGCAAGATCATTCCGGTCAGCCTCGAACTCGGCGGCAAGAGCCCGATGATCATCTATCCCGACGCCGAGCTCGCGCAGGCCGTGGCTGGCGCGGTGGCCGGCATGCGCTTCACCCGTCAGGGCCAGAGCTGCACGGCAGCGAGCCGTATCTACGTTCACGCGCGATGCTTCGACGCGTTCGTCTCGAACCTGCGCGATGCAGTGGCGACACTGAAGATCGGCGATCCACTGGACGAGGCGACCGATATCGGCACTGTGGTATCGCAACGGCAGAAAGCGAAAATTGAGGCTTATATCGCCGAAGGCGAACGAACGCCGGGTGCGACGGTACTGCGGGCCGGCACGCTGCCCTCTGCCGCACATCTCAAGGACGGCCTGTTCCTGCAGCCCACCATCATCACCGGCCTGCCCGACGCCAGCCCGCTGATGCGCGAGGAAATCTTTGGCCCCATCGTCTGCATCCAGTCCTGGGAGGATGAAGATGACGTGATGGCGCGTGCCAACGACAGCGACTTCGGCCTTGCCGCCACCGTCTGGACCCGCGACCTGCGCACAGCACTGAAAGCCACCCGGCACCTCGACGCCGGTTACGTGCAGGTGAACCAGAACCTGACCATCCAGCCGAACCTCAGCTACGGCGGCTTCAAGAAATCCGGCCTTGGCAAGGAGGCCTCGCTCGAAGCGATGCTGGAGCATTTCACACGAAAGAAGACCGTCGTCATCGACATGCGATGACCGGAAAGCGACATGCATGACCTGATCGCGGCGCTCCGCGACCTCCTCGCCACCCAGTCGCTGACGCCCCAGGCCGTCGGCAGCACACTGGCCGCGGTCTTCGCGGCCGCGCTGCTGCGCGGCTTCACCGGCTTCGGCTTCTCGCTGGCCGCGGTGCCCCTGCTCGGCCTGTTCATGGCGCCGTCGCAGGCCGTCCCGGTCGCGGTCGGCCTGCAGCTGCTCGCCGGCCTGATCGACTTGCGCGCCGCGTCGCGGGCGTGTCACTGGCCATCGCTACGCTGGCTGATTGTCGGCGCGGTGATTGGCTCGCCAGTCGGCGCGCTGGTGCTCAGCGTCGTGCCGGCGCCGATGGCGCGCATCGTGATCGCGACGATCACCGCGGGCGCCGTGCTGATGCTCGGCAGAGGGTTCGCACTGGCCGCGGTTCCGCCACGCCTCGCCACCACCATCGTCGGCCTGATCGCGGGCCTGTTCAACGGCCTCGCGGCGATGCCGGGACCGCCTGCCGTGGTCTTTTACATGTCCGGCCCGTTCGGCCGGGTCGCGGCGCGCGCGTCGCTGCTGGTGTTCTTTCTCGCGACATCGATACCCGCCATGGCCAGCGTGGCGGCGGTCGGGCTGCTCGACCGCCGCGTGCTGTGGCTGTCCGTGATCGGGCTACCGGTGATGCTGATCGGCACCCGGATCGGGGCCTACGCGTTTCACCGCGGCAGCGATGCGCTGCATCGCCAGGTATCCGTCGCAAGCCTCGGCATCATCGCGCTCGGCAGCGCGATCAAGGGTTTCAGCGATCTGATGTGACGTCTACGTCCTTCACCGGGTCCGCGCGATGACCTGCCCCAATTGCCGGATCCCGGGCTCGATCCGGTCGGTACGGATCGAGGAGAAGCCGAGCCGGAAACAATGGCGGCTGGCGTTCTCGTCCATCGAAAACACGTCTCCCGGCTCGATCACGACGCCTTCCGCCCGCGCCCTCTCGGCAAGTTTCGTCGTGTCGGTGCCGGGCCGGCATGACAACCAGTAATGTGTGCTGCCCGCGCCGCGCGACCAGGTGCAGTCCGGCAGATGCTCCGGCAACAACCGGTCGAGGATGCGGGCTCGTTCGAGCAGCACACGCGCCACCTGCTGGAGGTGCGTGCGGTAATGACCAAGGCCGATGAACAAAGCGGCTACACGCTGGTTGTTGAGCGGCGGATGACGCAGCATCAGGCGTCGCAGCGCGCGCAGCTCCTTGATGACCGGCGCCGGCGCGACCACGTATCCGAGCCGCAGTCCCGGTGCGAGCGCCTTGGAGAGGCTGCCGACATAAAGCACGTTGCGGCTGCGGTCGAGGCTCATCAGCGGCGGCAGCTCAGGCCCCTCCGGCATCAGCTCGCCCTCGTAGTCGTCCTCGATCAGGACGATGTCGCGGGCCCGCGCCGCCTGCAAAAGCTGCTGCCGCCGCGCCAGCGGCATCACCACGGCCGTGGGACACTGATGGCTCGCGGTCACATAGGCCAGCGAACAGCTCTCCAACGCATCGTCCGGCACAAGTCCGTCGCCGTCGGTACGCAACGGCACCACATTCGACGTCAGCATGCCGAAAATGTTGCGGGCGTCCGGATATCCCGGCTCCTCGATCCCGACCCTCGTGGCCGGGCTGATGAACAGCTTGGCGATCAAATAGAGCGCATGCTGCGCGCCGATCGTCATCATGATCTCGTCGGACCGGGCACGGATGCCGCGGCGGGGCAGCACCTGAAGCTGGAGCTGTTCGATCAGCGCCGGATCGTCGCCGTCGATCAGGTCCCGCGCCCAATTGTTGATTTCCGGCACGCTGAGGGCCGCGCGCGCGCTTTCCCGCCAGTCGTTGGTCGGGAACAGGCTCGGATCGAACTGCCCGAAAATGAAGGGATAGGGATAGGCCTGCCAGTCGAGCGGCTTGACGATGTTGCGGGTGGCTGATGGCTTCAGGGCAAACCGGCCCGCCCAGCGTTCATCCGCGTCAGACGGCGCAACAACCCCCTCGCGCGTCGCGGCGCCGATATGCTTCGGCAGGCCCGCGACGAAATAGCCGCTGCGCTCGCGCGACACCAGAAAGTTCTGATCAACCAGCTGCTCATAGGCGATGACAATGGTGTTGCGGGAGACCTTGAGCACCGACGCCAGGTCACGGCTGGACGGCATGCGGATACCCAGAGGCAACCGCCCATCCTCGATCGCCGTCACGATCATCTGCCGGATCTGCAATTGCAGGAAAGAGCCGCCGCGATCGAGACTGTGGAACAGCGATCCCCAGAACAGCACGTCGGCGCCTCCGGCCGACGGCAGCGTCCCGGTCACGTCCGTGTGTCTCAATTCCGCAGATTTTCCCATACAAATTAAGGCCCTGCTCCGCCGAAGCCCGTCATCGGACGTCGTCCCGCGGCCCGATGTCAAGCAAAAACCACGCCATGGCGGGGACCGCCGCAGTGCGCTGCGCGCACGTCGCTGGCTCCATTCGTGCATGCCATCTGGCGCTGGCATGAGACCAGCCGACGCTTCAGGCTCCCTGCATCGAGTTTGGGAGAGAGAGCGTGAGCCAGGACACCGTCGTCTTCGCCGCCCGCCACATCGTCACGATGAACCCGTCGCGTCCGACGGCGACCGGCGTCGCTGTTCGTGACGGCCGCATCGTCGCGGTCGGGTCGACCGAGGAGCTCTCCAGCAGCCTCAAAGCCGCGATCGACGATCGCTTCAGCGACAAGATCCTGCTGCCCGGCTTCGTCGAAGGCCACAGCCACATCATGGAAGGCATCGTGTGGTCGCAGCCCTATGTCGGCGCCGGCGACCGCCGCTCGCCGGAGGGACGGCTGGTGCCCGGCGTTCGCGACATCGACGCCATCATCGCGCGGCTCAAGGCGGCCGAGGCGCAGATGACGGACCCGAATGCGACACTGTTCGCATGGGGCTTCGATCCCTTGCATATCGGCGGACGGATGCTGACCCGGCAACAGCTCGATGAGGTGTCGACCACGCGTCCGATCATGGTCATCCACGCGAGCTTCCATATCATCAACGTCAATACGCTGGTGCTGGAGCGCACCGAACTGTTGCGCGCCACCGACATTTCCGGCGTGGTCGCGGGCAGCGACGGGCTTGCCAGCGGCGAGTTGCAGGGCATCGCCGCGCGCTTCAAGGTGTTCCGCGTGCTCGGCAACCCCCTGTCCGGCAATATGGCGGCCGCCGACATCGCCCGCTACGCCGCCTCCGCCTGCGTTCAGGGCGTCACCACGATCACCGACCTGCACAACGACCTGAGCGAGCAGACGATCGAACTCTACCGCTCCGCGACCTCGCACGATGATTTCGGCGTTCGGCTGGTGCCGGCGCTGTCGTCGGCCTCGCATGCCCCGGAGCAGGGGATCGCCAAGATCGCATCGCTGCGCGAAGGCAACAACGACAAGCTGCACTACGGCATCGTCAAGCTGGTGGTCGACGGATCGATCCAGGGATTTACCGCGCGGCTGCGCTGGCCGGGCTATCACAACGGCGCGCCCAACGGCCTGTGGTACATCGCGCCCGAGGAATTGCCGCGCCTCGTCGACGCCTATCACCGTGCCGGCATCCAGCTTCACATCCACACCAATGGCGACGAAGCCACCGAACTGGCGCTCGACGCCATCGAGGCCGCGCAGACCACAATGCCGCGGCCGGACCACCGCCACACCCTGCAGCACTGCCAGATGGCCGATGCGGCGCTATTCCGCCGGATGAAGGCGCTCGGGGTCTGCGTCAACCTGTTCGCCAATCATCTCTACTATTGGGGCGACGCCCATTACGAGCTCACCATGGGGCCGGAGCGCGCCCATCGGCTCGATGCCACCGGCACCGCGCAGCGCATCGGCGTTCCCTATGCCATCCATTCCGACGCGCCGGTGACGCCGCTCGGCCCGCTGTTCACCGCGTGGTGCGCGGTCAACCGGACCTCCTCCGGCGGGCGGCTGCTCGGCCGCGCGACCGAAGCGCTGAGCGTCGAACAGGCGCTCGCGGCAGTGACGATCGGCGCCGCCTACACGCTCAAGCTCGATCACGCCGTCGGCAGCATCGAAGCCGGCAAGTTCGCCGATTTCGCAGTCCTCGAAAAGGATCCTTTCACCGTTGCCCCTGAAAAACTGAAGGACATTGCGGTCTGGGGCACCGTGATCGGCGGCCGCGTCAAGCAGGCACCGCGCGCATGAGCGGATCGCCTGCGGCCATTCCAGTCACGGTGATCGGCGGCTTCCTCGGCGCCGGCAAGACCACGTTCCTCAATCATCTGTTGGCCTCCGGCACCGCGCGCACCGCGGTACTGGTCAATGACTTCGGTGAAATCAACATCGACGCCACGCTGATCGCGCGCCACGACGGCACCACGATGACGCTCACCAATGGCTGCGTCTGCTGCAGCATCGGCGGCGGCTTCATTGAAACCCTCGGCCGCCTGCTCGATGAAACCACGGCATTCGATCACATCGTGATCGAGGCGAGTGGCGTCGGCGATCCCTGGCGCATTGCCGAAATCGCGCTGGTCGAGTCGTCGCTGCGCCTGAGCCGGGTGATCGTGGTCGCGGATGCCGCGCGCATCACGCAGCTTGTGGCCGACGTCCGCGTCGGCGACACCGTCCGCAACCAGTTCGCGCGCTGCGACGTGGTCCTGCTGAACAAAAGCGATCTGGTCGACACCGTCGGCCTCGACACCGCCCGGCAGACGGTGACCGCGATTCGCCCGGGCATTCCGATCCTCGTCACCTCGCGCGACGCGATGCCCCTGCTCACGTCGCTCGCGGTCGCGCTCCCGGGCACCGGCTTTCGCGCGGACGCGGCCGACGCTGACGCACCGAACCATGACGTTGACTTCCGACGCTGGGCCTACCGGCGCAACGGTGCGTTCGATCGCCGCCGTCTTGCCACGGCCGTGGCGCAACTCCCGCCGCAACTCCTGCGCCTCAAGGGATCGTGCCGGCTGGCAGACGAAAGCTCGGCCGCCGTCTTCCAGATGGTCGACAAGACGTGGTCGCTGTCGCCCGCCACCGAACCAGCCGCAAGTACGCCGGGCATCGTTCTGGTTGGTGTCGGCACCCGCGACCTGCCGTCGGCGGACCAACTCGACAGCATCCTCGACGGCGCGCTTGCGCCACCGGTCGCACCACGATGATCGGCGCTCCGGCTTTCATATCGTCAACGGCGGCCCAGAAACGCCGGTTCATCCGCAACATCATTCACAACAGGGTATCATCCATGTCGTTGAAGCGATCCATTCTTGCAGGCGCTCTCGGGTGCCTCCTCTCGCTCGCCGCTCCCGGCCTGCTGCGCGCCCAATCCGCGGGCGGAACGGTCGTGATCGCATCGACCCAGGTTCCGCGCCATTTCAACGGCGCGGTGCAATCGGGCATCGCAACGGCGGTGCCGAGTTCGCAGATCTTCGCGAGCCCACTGCGCTACGACGACAACTGGACTCCGAAGCCCTATCTCGCGGAGTCATGGGAGGTTGCGCCCGACGGGCTGTCGGTGACGCTGAAGCTGGTCAAGAATGCGGTGTTCCATGACGGCCATCCGGTGACATCGGAGGACGTCGCGTTCTCGATCATGGCAATCAAGGCCAACCACCCGTTCCAGAGCATGCTCGCGGCAGTCGACAAGGTCGAAACGCCCGACCCGTTTACCGCGGTGATCCGGCTGTCGCATCCGCACCCGGCGCTGTTGCTCGCGATGTCGCCGGCGCTGATGCCGATCCTGCCGAAGCATATCTATGGCGACGGCCAGGACCTGAAGACCCATCCGGCCAATCTCAAGCCGATCGGTTCCGGCCCCTTCAAGCTGACCGAATACAAGCAGGGCGAATACTACACGCTGGAAAAATTCGACAGGTTCTTCATCCCGGGCCGCCCGAAACTCGACAGGATCGTGGTCCGCCTGATCTCCGATCCGAACGCCGCGATCGTGTCGATGGAGCGTGGCGATGCCAATATCCTGCCCTACGCGGCCGGTGTCCGCGATATCGAGCGGCTGCAGAAGGCCGCGAACCTCACCGTCACCGACAAGGGCTTCGCCGGCATCGGTCCGCTGAACTGGCTCGCCTTCAACACCAGGAAGAAACCGCTCGACGATGTGCGCGTGCGCCAGGCCATCGCCTACACCGCCAACCGCGATTTCATCGTCAGCAAGCTGATGGGCGGCAAGGCAACGCCAGCCACCGGACCGATCGCTCCGGGATCGCCGCTCGAGGAGAAGAGCGTCGAGACCTACAAATTCGATCTCGCCAAGGCGCAAGCCCTGCTCGATGCCGCAGGCTATCCAAAGCAGGCGGACGGCACGCGCTTCTCCCTGACCATCGACTATCTTCCGGGCTTCGACGAGCAGCAGCGCAATATCGCCGAATACCTGCGCTCGCAGTTGAAGCGTGCGGGCATCAGTCTCGAAGTTCGCGCCGCTCCAGACTTCCCGACCTGGGCACAGCGCGTCTCCAACTACGACTTCGACCTGACCATGGACAATGTGTTCAACTGGGGCGATCCGGTGATCGGGGTCGATCGCACTTATCTTTCCTCCAACATCCGCAAGGGCATCATCTGGTCCAATACCCAACAGTACAGCAACCCCAAGGTCGACGAATTGCTGGCCGCGGCCGCGCGGGAGACCTCGCCCGACAAGCGCAAGGCGCTGTACGCCGAGTTCCAGAAAATCGTGGTGTCGGATGTGCCGATCTTCTTCGTCAATGCGACCCCTTACTACAACGCCTTCAGCAAGGGCCTGGGGAACCTGCCGACAACGATCTGGGGCATGATGTCGCCGCTCGACGAGTTGTATTGGGAAACGCCGCCGAAGACCTGAGGCCGCGACACCACAAGGCAGCGTCATGACCCTCGCCGTGCATATGATCCGTCAACTGGCCAACGCCGTCGCCCTGCTGGGCGCGGTGCTGGTGCTGAACTTCTGCCTGATCCACCTCGCGCCGGGCGATCCGGTGCAGGTGATCGCCGGCGAGATGGGGGGCGCATCGGCGGAGGTGATCGCGGCGCTGCGCGAGAAATACGGTCTCGACCACACCCTGATGGAGCAGCTTTTCACCTATCTCGGCAAGGTCGCGACCGGAGACTTCGGCTACTCCTATTACTTCAACGAGCCGGTGCTGCATCTGATCGCGCAGCGGCTGCCGGCGACGCTGTATCTGGCGATATCGGCGCTGGTGATGGCGGTCCTGATCGGCACGGCGCTGGGCGTCGTCAGTGCCCGCCGCCCCAACGGCGTGCTCAGTCATGGCGTCACCGTGCTGTCGCTGGCGGGATATGCCGCGCCGATTTTCTGGACCGGGCTGATGCTGCTGCTGTTGTTCGGCTCGGTCTGGCCGATCCTGCCGGTGACCGGCATGGCCGACGTGGTTCATCCGAGAACCGGCTTCGCCTATCTGCTCGACGTGCTGCACCACCTCATCCTGCCGTCGCTGACCCTGGCGCTGGTGTTCATCGCCCAGTACAGCCGGCTGGCACGCGTCAACATGATCGACGTGCTGTCGGCGGACTACATCCGCACCGCCCGCGCCAAGGGCCTTCCGGAATGGATCGTGGTCGTCAAGCACGCGTTGCGCAATGCGCTGATCCCGATCGTGACCATCGTCGGCCTGCAGTTCGGCAACCTGTTCGCCGGCGCCGTGCTGGTGGAAACGGTGTTCAGCTGGCCCGGAATGGGCCGCCTGGTGTTCGATTCCATCCTGCGGCGGGATTATCCGACCCTGATGGCCGTGCTGTTCTTCTCCGCGATGATGGTGATGATCGCCAACATCGTTACCGACATGATGTACCGGCTGATCGATCCGCGCATTCGCACGGGGGCAAGATGAGCGCGATTGAAACCACGTCCGCCGTGCCGACGCCCGCGGTCACCCTTCCCGTGCGGCCGGCCGCCTCGCCTGCCATGGCGGCACTGAGGCAGTTCTGCCGCAGCCCGTCGGGGATCATCGGCGCGGTGCTGCTGCTCGTACTGGTCCTCGGTACCGTGTTCGGACCGATGGTTTATTCCATCGATCCGCTTGATATCGCCGGCGCGCCGTTCGACCCGCCATCCGCCGATGCATGGCTCGGAACGGATTATCTCGGCCGGGACGTGCTGGCGGGCCTGATCTATGGCGGCCGCGCGACGCTGACGGTCGGCGCGGTGGCCGCGCTGATCACCATCGCCATCGGCGTCACCGTCGGGGCGCTGAGCGGCTTCTTCGGTGGCGCCGTCGATACCGTGCTGGTGAAGATCACCGAGTTCTTCCAGATCCTGCCGCCGCTGCTGTTCGCGATGGTGCTGGTGACGCTGTTCGGGGCGAAACTCACGACCATCACGCTTGCGATCGGTGCGGTGAGCTGGACCGCCGCCGCACGGCTGACCCGGGCCGAATTCATGCGGCTGCGCAATCTCGACTTCATCAAGGCCTCACGCGCTGCCGGCGCCGGCAACGCGCACCTGATCCTGCGGGTGGTGCTGCCGAATGCACTGCCGCCGATCATCGTGTCGGCGACGCTCGCCATCGGCGTCGCCATCCTGTTCGAGGGCGGCCTGAGTTTTCTCGGGCTCGGCGATCCCAACACCATGAGCTGGGGCCTGATGCTCGGACAGAACCGCAATTATATGCTCGACGCCTGGTGGACCGTGATGTTCCCCGGCGCAGCAATCTTTCTTGCGGTGCTGTCGGTCAGCCTGGTGGGCGACGGCGTCAACGATGCGGTCAACCCACGGCTGCGACGGAGGACATGATGAATCCGGTGCTGCGCGTCGATGATCTGAGCGTCGGGATGAGAAGCGGCACGGGAGAGCTGGTGCCGGTGCTGGAGAACTTGTCCTTCGCGGTGCATCAGGGCCGGACGATGGCGCTGGTCGGTGAATCCGGATGCGGCAAGAGCATGACGGCGCTCGCCATCATGCGGCTGCTGCCGGAGGATTTCGTCGTCACGGGCGGCCAGGTCTGGCTCGACGGCGAGGACGTGCTCGCCGCGCCGCTCAAGCGTTTGCGCAGCCTGCGCGGCAACGCGATGTCGATGATCTTCCAGGAGCCGATGACGGCGCTCAATCCACTGTACACGGTTGGCGACCAGATCGCCGAGGTGTTGCGCCTGCATCGCAACCTCGGCCGCGCCGACGCCTTCGAACAGGCGCTCGCGTTCCTGAAAGCGGTGCAAGTTCCGGCGGCCGAACAACGCATCCATGCCTACCCCCACCAACTCTCGGGCGGCATGCGCCAGCGTGTCATGATCGCGATGGCGCTCGCCTGCAAGCCCAGGCTTTTGATCGCCGATGAGCCGACCACGGCCCTCGACGTGACGGTTCAGGCCCAGATCTTCGACCTGCTGGCGCGGCTGCAGGAGGACACCGACACGGCGATCGTACTGATCACCCACGACCTCGGCGCCGTCGCCGAACTCGCCGATGACGTCTCCGTGCTTTATGCCGGGCGCTGCATCGAAACCGGCCCGGCCGACACCATAACCGCGCGGCCCCGGCATCCCTACACCCGCGGCCTCCTGGCCTGTGTTCCGCATCTCACGCTCGGCCGGCACAAAGCTGAACACTGGATCGATCTTGGAGAAATCCCCGGCATGGTGCCACCGCTTGGCGCCCGCGGGGCGGACTGCGCGTTCCTGCCGCGTTGCGCGCGCGCCACCGAGATCTGCCGGTCGCACCCGCAACCACCGCTCGACAAGACCGGGCCCGACCACGCGGTTTCGTGCTGGCGGCAGGCGGAGATCGCGGCATGAACGCCATCAGCCACCCTGCGCCGAACGATCCCTCTTCCGTCCTGCTGGATGTGAACGATCTCGTCGTTCATTTTCCGGCAGGCCGCAAAACCGCGTTCGCCCGACCATCCCATGTCCATGCGGTGGATGGCGTCAGCTTCCGGGTCCGGCGCGGCACCACCTTCGGCATCGTCGGCGAGAGCGGATCGGGAAAATCCACCACCGCGCAGGCAGTCCTGCGCCTCGTGCCCGCGACATCGGGCCAGATCGTGTTCCGCGGCGAGAACATCATGCCGCTCGCGGGCGAGCCGCTGCGGCGTGTGCGGCGGCATCTGCAGATCGTGTTTCAGGATCCGTTCTCGGCGCTCGACCCGCGACGGCGGGCCGGTGATCAGGTGCGCGAACCGCTTGACCTCCTGCAGATCGGATCGCGCAGCGAACGCGATCAAAGGGTGAGCAAGCTGTTCGCGGAGGTCGGCCTGCCGCCGCAGGCCGCTGCACTGTTTCCGCACCAGTTCTCCGGCGGTCAGCGCCAGCGGCTGTGCATCGCCCGCGCGCTCGCGCCGGAGCCAGACCTTATCGTCTGCGACGAGGCGGTCTCGGCGCTCGACGTCGCGATCCAGGCGCAGATCCTCAATCTCTTAAAGAAGCTGCAGCGCGAGCGCGGGCTCACCTACATCTTCATTTCCCACGATCTCGGCGTGATCCAGCAGTTCTGCGACGAGATCGCGGTGATGTATCTCGGCAAAATCGTCGAGCAGGCGCCCGCATCCACGCTGTTTACCGCGCCCCGCCATCCCTATACGTGGTCACTGGTTGCGGCCGCGGCCCCGCCGGGGCCGCTACGCGACGCGCTGAAACAGCGCTACCTCGTCAGGGGTGATCCGCCGTCCCCGGTCGATCCGCCACCGGGCTGCCGTTTCGCGCAGCGCTGTCCGTTCGTCGTAGATCAATGCCGCGAGGTGTTGCCGCATCTCCAAGTGGTCGACAGCGATCATTATGTCGCCTGCCGGCGTGTTGGAGAGATGGCAGCGCCGGAATTTACAGCACCGACCAATTAGTTTGCATGCCGGTTCAGGCCCCATGGGCGCTGCGAATTGAAGCGTATCGCTTCGGCGCACGAATGATGATTCTTAGCGCCTATCGGGTCGAGCCCGGCAACGACGCATTATATGACGATGCGCTTCGTCCCCCACCATCGTCATACGCGGGCTTGACCCGCGTATCCAGCTTCGGGCCGCCGCAATAGGTGATGAGCCGGGCGCAAGTCCTAATCCTCCACAAACGCCTTCAGCCGTCCCAGCGCATCATCCCACTGCCGCGACACCTCGTCGAGGTACTTGCGCGCCTCATCGAGCGGCTTCGGCTCGAGCGCAAACAGGTTTTCGCGCCCGGCGCGGATGCTGCGCACCACGCCCACCGTTTCCAGCACGCGCAGATGCTTGGTCACCGCCTGGCGCGACAGCCGGGTGCCTTCGGTCAGGCGCGAGATCGACTGCGGCGTGCCGGTGCTGAGCCGGCCCAGCACCGACAGCCGCGTTTCGTCGCCCAGCGCCGCGAATACCGAGGCACTGGTCTTGAGCGCCGCTGCGCTACGCGTCACGTGCCAGATACTCCGCGATGTTCTTGATCTGCTCGGCCCAACCGCCGTCGTTCATGCGGAACGCCTCGGCGCGGCGGCCGGCCGGAATCTTGTCGAAGCCAGATTCGACCACGCGCAGCAATGTCCCACTCGGGATTCTCTCCAGCGTGAAGGTGACCAGCGTCGGCGTCTCCTGCGAGTAATCCTTGTCCGGATCGACCGCATATGGATGCCAGGTGAACGAGAACAGCCGCTCCGGCTCCATCGTTTTCACGACGGCGGTCCATTTGAGGTGTTCATATCCAGGATAGGTGATGTGGCCAGTGGACACCTGCCCCAGCACGAATGGCCCGTCGAGCTTGACGCGGAACCAGGCGCCGAATTCCTCGTGATTGGTCAGCGCGCGCCAGACGCGCGACACCGGGGCCTTCAGTTCGATGGATTTTTCAATGCGATCGGTCTCACTCATGCGCAACCTCCTGATTGCACATTGATATAAAGATTGCCTGGACGAAGCGCAACCTTTTTGTTGCTCTTTTATCGCCTCCGGACCACGTATGTCAGATGAGTCACCCGCTGCGTCGGCTCCGCGCGGATCGGCTCCAGAGCCACACGTCCCGCGTCCACGCCCTCGAACAGGCGGATTCCGGAGCCGAACAGCACGGGTGAGAGCGCGATCGAGAACTCGTCGATCAGGCTGGCGTTCACGTACGCCAGAATCGTTGCGCCGCCACCCGCGATGCGGACGTCGCAGTTGCCGGCAGCCTCGCGGGCCCGGTCGAGCGCGGCTTCGATGCCGTCGTTGACGAAGTGGAAGGTGGTCCCGCCCGGCCGTTCCCAGGGAGCCCGCTTCTCGTGCGTCACGACGAACACCGACGTGTGGAACGGCGCCTCCTCCGGCCATGCCCGCTCGCCGGCGTCGAACATGCGCTTGCCCATCACGCTCGCACCGGTGCGCGCGAACGTCTCCCGCAAAATGTCGTTGTCGCGCCCCTCCTCGCCGCCCTCGCCGAGCTTGAGGTTCTCCCGAAAGAACCGCTGCGGGAAAATCCACTGGTGCAGTTCCATCCACTGCGGCCCCATCAAGTCATCAAGGGACGCAGGCGCAATGAAACCGTCCAGCGACACCGACACGCTGAAGAACACCTTTCCGGCCATCAGCTCTCGGCCCCCCTTTGAGCGATCCCGGCGACATAGGCCGCGAGCTTGCTCAGGGTCTGCTGGCCGCCCTCGATCGCGCGGTACTTCTCGACCACCTCGTCGCGCAATTCCTTGGTGGGGAATACCGTGCGCATCTCGATCCGGGTCGCCACACCATCGGGTGCGAACGTCAAGACCGACTCGAAGGCGTTCGGGTCGCCGCGGGACTCACCGTGAAGCAGCGCGATCCGCTCCGGCGGGACGATCTCGGTCCAGGAGATCCACTCCTGGTAGTCCGTCCCCTCCGGTCCGTGCATCACAAAGACCCACTCCCCGCCGACGCGGAACTCGAACGCCCGGGTGGTGGTGGTGAAGCCCTCCGGTCCCCACCACTGCGACAGGTGCCGGACTTCGGTGAACACCTCGAACACCAGATCCCGCGGGGCATCGATGACCCGCGAGATCACGATCTCGCGGTCGGCTGTCCCTGACTGCATCGGCGCATCGCGTCCTGTCGCTGCCATCGATCACTTCCCCTTCCTTGCCTGCTTGAGGCCCTGCACATACGCGTCCAGCCGGTCGAATCTCTCGTTCCAGAATTTCTCGAACCCGCCTGTCCATTCGTGGACCGCGCGCAGCTTGCGAGCATCAAGGCCGTACAGGCGCTGCTTGCCGGCCTTGCGATCCCGCACCAGCCCGACTTCCCGGAGCACCCGCAGATGTTTGGACGCCCCCGGCTGAGTCATCCCCAGTTGCTCGGCCAAGTCGGTCACCGGCCGCTCACCCGCCCGCAGCAGTGCCAGGATCTCCCGGCGCTGCGGCTCGGCGATCGCATTGAAAACGTCCGATGTCGTCGCTGCTCGTGCCATGGCGCCAACATATGCCGATATCGGTATATGTAAAGCCAAAAATGTTGACGCGAACCGATATCCACTTCGCTGGAAAACGCCCTAAGCGACAGGCGTACGAACGCTCAGGCGAGCAGAAGCTTGTCCGGCGTCAGCGGCAGGTCGCGGACCCGCTTTCCGGTGGCGTTGAACACCGCATTGGCGATCGCGGCCGCAACGCCGGTGATGCCAATCTCGCCAATTCCGCGTGCGCCCATCGGGGTTCGGGGATCCGGAATGTCGGTCCACAGAACCTCGATCTCCGGCACGTCGAGGTGCACCGGGACATGATAGTCCGTGATCGAGGCGCTTACGATCCGCCCGGTGCGCTCGTCGAACAGCGTCTCCTCGGTCAGCGCCATGCCAATTCCCATGATCATTCCGCCGCGGAATTGGCTCGAAGCGGTTTTGGGATTGAGAATGCGACCGCAATCGAAACTCCCGACAAGGCGATCCACGCGGACCTCGCCAGTTACGTCGCTGACGCGAAGTTCGCAAAAGATCGCCGATCTACTGTGCATCGAGAATTTGAGCATTTCGAGGGGCGCACCGCTTTCGCCGAGCGCGCTGACCTCGTTGCGCGCCGCGCGCTTGAGGATCGAAACGAAGCTTTCGTGGCGGGACGGTTCGCCGATCTTCCGCAGGCCACCATCGGCGAGTTCGACCTCGCCCGACCTCAGGCCCGCAAGAGGCGTGTCGTTGCCGGCCAGGCGCAGCAGCTCAGTGGCCAGCTTCGCGCTGGCTGCATTGATCGCCGCGCCAAGCGACGCGGTCTGCGAAGACCCTCCGGCAAAGCTGCCGAAGGGCAGACTGGTATCGCCGATCCTGACGGTGACGCGCTCCAGCGGCAAGCCGAGACGATCCGCGGCGTGCTGCCGCTGCACGGTTGCCGTCCCCATGCCCATCTCGTGCGCGGCGCTCGAGACCATCGCTTGACCGCTTGCGTCGATGGTGATGCGAGCGGTCATGCCGGGCATCCGGGCGTAGGGAAAGGAGCCGGTCGCGCAGCCCAAACCGACGAGCCATTCGCCCTCGCGGCGGGATCGCGGCACGGCCGACCGACGGCTCCAGCCGAACCGCTCCGCACCCTGATCGTAGGCCTGCATCATGGCGCTCTGGGAATGCGGTGCGCCGGAGACTGGATCCCGATCCGGCGCGTTGCGGCGCCGCAGTTCGACGGGATCCATGGCGAGCTCGTGCGCGAGTTCGTCCATGGCGCATTCGACTGCGAAGGTGCCGACCGCCTCGCCGGGCGCGCGCATGAATGTGTTGGCCAACACATCCAGATCAACGATGTGCTGGACGACATCGAAGCTTTCCGAGGCGTAGACCGTACGGCTCGTCAAGGTGAAGGCCTCGTCGCAAGCGCTGTGCCGGGGTTTCACCGAGAAGCCGTGGTGAAGGAGGCCCTTGAGCTTTCCGTCCGCGCCCGCGGCGAGCGCGACGCGCTGCTCGGTCTGGGAGCGGCTCCCGACCAGGCGATGCATGCCGGCGCGCGACAGCGTCATCCGAACCGGTCGGCCGACGAGCCGGGCCGCCGCCGCGCCCAGAATCTGGTGATCCCATAGCCCCTTGCCGCCGAAGCCTCCGCCGACGAAAGGCGAACTGACATAGACCTGCGATTCCTTGATGCCGAAGACCTTGGCGAGCGACCCGGCCGTGCCGTTCAGCATTTGCGTCGCATCGTGGACGATCAGCCGGTCACCTTCCCAGACGATCGTCGAGGCATGAGGCTCGATCGGATTGTGACTGTGCCAGGGCGTGCGGTAGACCGCATCGACAGTACGCGCCGCCGTCCGGAACGCGGCCTCCACGTCGCCCTTCTTCAATCGGTTCTTCTCGATCATGAGCGAGTCGGGCGTGCGGGCATCGGCTTTCGCCTGATCGAACCGCGTGCGCGCGGCCGCCGTTTCATAACGCACGGCCACCAGCGACGCGGCGTGCTCGGCTTGTTCCTGAGTTTCGGCGAGCACGAGCGCGATCGCCTGCCCGTTCCAGCGAATCTCCGGGTCCTGCATCACCGGCAGGAGGTTGTTGCCGGCAGCCTTGAGGTTGGTCAGGCCGACCGGCGGCGGCACCATCAATTTCGGCGCGTTGCGATATGTCATCACAAGCGCAACTCCCGGCGCGGCCTCCGCGGCGGAGACATCGAGGTCGGTGATCGTGCCGCGCGCGATCGTCGAATGGACGCAAACCGCATAGAGCAGCCTCTCCATCGGCACTTCGGCGGCAAATCGTGCGGCGCCCCGCACCTTTTCGGGACCGTCGATCCGGGTCTGCTGCGTACCGAGGGAGACGCGCTTGTCGATCAGCGGGTCCGGTGTGGCGCCCGGCAGCCAGCTGCTGGGGACATAACCCATCGCGGTACGCACACTACCCACAATCGCGTTCTGAAGCTTGCTCATGCGTCCACTCCCGCGAGTTCGCCGAGCACGGCGGCGATCGTCCGTTTCGCAAGCTCGATCTTGAAGGCATTGCCCTCGAAAGCTTTCGCGGCTGCGAGTTCCGCCTCAGCCGCCTGGAGGAAACGCTCTTTTGTCGGTGCCTGGCCACGCAGAACCTGCTCGGCCTGCACCGCGCGCCACGGCTTCGCCGCGACGCCGCCCAAAGCGATCCGCACGTCCGCGATCCTTCCCGCAACCACATCGAGCCCGGCGGCGACCGAAACCAGCGCGAAGGCGTAGCTCGAACGATCGCGGACTTTGCGGTAGTTTGAATTCGAAGCAGTAGCACTCGGGGCGAGTTCGATCGCGGTGATCAGCTCACCCGGCCGCAGCACCGTCTCGATCTCCGGATGGTCGCCGGGCAATCGGTGAAACGCGAGCAGCGGAACGCGGCGTTCGCCTTCCGGGCCGGCGAGATGCACGATGGCATCGAGCGCGGCGAGCGCCACGCACATGTCAGACGGATGCGTCGCGATGCAGTGTTCCGACGCACCGAATATGGCGTGATAACGGTTGAAACCATCCACCGCATCGCAGCCCGCGCCAGGCGCGCGCTTGTTGCAGCGAGATCCGGCGGCATCGTAGAAATAGGCGCAGCGCGTCCTCTGGAGGATGTTGCCTCCGACGGTCGCCATGTTGCGGATCTGCGCCGAGGCCCCCGCCAGCAGGGCCCGCGACAACACCGGATAACGCGTCCGCACCACGGGATGCGCGGCGACGATGCTGTTGCGGACGGCTGCGCCGATCAACAGGCCGCCGTTCGGCGTGGTCTCGATGCTGCCCGGCAAACGAGACACGTCGACCAGCACGGCAGGCGCCTCGATGTTCTGCCGCATCAGGTCGACCAGGTTGGTGCCGCCGCCGAGATAACGCGCCCGCTCCATGCCGGCGATGGACAGCGCTTCGGTCCGGTCTGCCGTGAGCCGATATTCAAAGGGCCTCATGCCGTTCCTCCGATCAGCATCTCTTCGATCGCATCGACGATGCCGTTGTGGGCGCCGCATCGGCAGAGATTGCCGCTCATGCGTTCGCGCAGTTCCTGCCGCGTCGGCTCCTTCAGGCCTTCGGCCAGATCGACCGTCACGTAACTGGGGTCTCCCCGGCGCAACTCCGCGACCATCGCGACGGCCGAGCAGATCTGGCCAGGCGTGCAGTAGCCGCACTGGAATCCTTCGTGATCGATGAAGGCCTGCTGCAGCGGATGAAGACCGCCATTCTCCGCCGCAAGGCCTTCGATGGTCCGCACTTCCCGCCCATCAGCCTGAACCGCCAGTGTCAGACACGACAGCACCCGTGCGCCATCGACGATGACCGTGCACGCCCCGCAACCGCCTTGATTGCAGCCGAGCTTGGTCCCGGTCAGACCGAGCCGCTCCCGCAGCAGATCGAGCAGCGAGACCCGGGGGTCATCGGGCAACGGATATTCCGCTCCATTGATGACGATTGCCATCGACACCTCCGCTTTCGGATGGCCACGAAACCTGGGACCGATACGAAATTAGGATAGTACGATTTTCGTATTATTCAAGACTCGGACTCGGCGATCTTTTCAGTCAACCGGATCAACTCGGCTTGTTCCCGACGGTCGAGCGCGCGCAGCATGGTGCGGCAGGTTTCCCGATAACCGGCGATCTGATCTTCCACGACCTGTCGCCCCTTGGCCGTTGCGGTCAGCGCCACCGATCGCCGGTCATCGTCGGGCCGACGCCGCTCGACCAGATCCTTCCGAACGAGTCGGTCGACGGCGGAGGACATCGTTGTCAGTGCCACATTGAGATGTCGGGCGACGTCGCTCATGCCGCAGCCGGGATTGTCGCCGATGAACACCAGCGTCTGGGCGTCCAACGCGTTGAGAGCGTTGTCGGCAGCGGCAACCGCTTCGGCAACCTTGAATCGACGCGTGAACCGCCCGAAAGCCTGAGTAAGTTGTTCGACTTGGTCTTTGGTCGGCTCGGTCATGCCCGACAGCAAAACATATTCGCTGCATCAGCGCCAGCGATCCCGGCGCGCTGGCTCGCAGAGCCGCACGGTCGCAAGATCCGGCGCAGGATCAGGTGAGACCTCGAATCTCGCGGCTTGTCCTGGCGATCGAAAAGATTGCTGGCGGAAGGGAGCCTGGTTACCCGAACACGTCCTGCACCACGCCGTCCTTGATCACGACAACGCCGTCAAGCGCGATGGTGGTGCCCATCATCGGCAGATCGAAATGGCCGGCGGTGTAACGTCCGGCGAATTCGTTGGCGCCGGTGGAGAACAGGAAATTGCCGGGGACCGCGCGCAGCTCGGTGCCGTTGGTGTCGCGCTGGTCGTACATGGTCAGCGCCTCATAGCGCGCGCCGGGGTTCATGCCCCAGCCGACATGCGACACCGCATAGGCCTCGCGATCGCCCCAGGCGGCCAGATAGGAGCGCATCATTGCCGCGTCCGCGCCCTCGCCTTTGAGGTCGACGATGTAGTCGTCCTTCAGGGTCAGGTGAATGGGCGACGTGAGATAACGCTTGAAGGTGAGATTGATGTCGCCGGGCGCCATCACCAGCGTGCCGTTGATGGTGCCGCTTTTCGGGAAGCTGACCACGATGCCGCCGGGCCAGTGCGCCAGCGTGCCGGGACGATCGGTCCAGCCCCAGACGCCGACGGTGGCGGCGCCTTCCATGTTGACGTCGAGATCACTGCCCGCCGCGGACGTCACGCGCATGCGCTTGGTGCCGCGCAGCATCTTCGCGGCGGCCTTGACGCGCTTCTCGAGATTGAGATCCGGCACCATGCGCTCCAGCGCTTCCGGGTGCTCGTTGGAGATGACGAGAATGCGCGCGCCGGCTTTGAGAATATCCGGTGTCTCCGGCGCATGCATCAGGCCTTCGATGGTGCAGTCGACCACAAAGCCCGCCTGCTGCAGAGCCGTGACCACCGGCCCGAGCCGCTGGATGGCTTCGCTGGCGCCGGTGGAGCGGATCGGCACCACCTGCTTGTTGCGCGGGGTCGGCAGCACGATGTGGAACGGCCTGGCGCCCATCCGCAGCAGCGCCAGTTCGGCCAACTGCACATTGAGGGCGCGCGACTGGGTCTCGGACAGAATGGCGGCGGTGTCGCCGGGCTTGACGGCGCAGCGTTCGAAAATCTCGCAGAAGGCGTCGATCCACTTCGCCTCGATCCGGTCCGCCAGCATCGCACCCTCCTCTCGTGTCGGTGTTTTCAAAGCTTATAAGCTTCCGCCACCAATTTGACGTTGGAGCCTAAGACCATCCGTGTTATATGAAAAGGAATATTTTTAGAGTTAAAGGATACGGCCTCCCTGCTCCTTATCATTGTCGTTGCCGGGCTTGTCCTCAGCGACTTCGGCTTTGCCGAAGTCGCGGAAACAACCCCGATCAGGGACGCATTGCGCCCCTAAGCGAGATCACCGGGACAAGTCCGGTGATGACTATAGTGGGTGCAGTGAGGCGCGACACACTCAACAAGTTTCAACCCGACGCGAGGTGGGCTTGGCTGTCAAATCGATCAGGGACGATGTCGCGCCAGCCTCGGCGGTCGCGCCGCTGGACACCAAGACGTTTCGCCAGGCGCTGGGACAATTCCCGACCGGCGTCACCATCGTCACGGCCGCGCATGGCGATCGCCGTATCGGCATGACCGCCAACTCGTTCTCATCGGTATCGCTGGAGCCGCCGCTGGTGCTGTGGAGCGCCGCGAAGTCCGCGCCGAGCCATGATGCGTTCGTGGCCGCGTCCGGCTTCGCCATTCACTTCCTCGGTGCCGACCACCAGGAGCTGGCGATGCGCTTTGCCGGCCGCGGCCCGGACAAATTTGCCGGCATCACACATGCACCGGGCATCACCGGCGCGCCGCTGCTCACCGACCTTGCCCCCATCCTCGAATGCCGGACATGGGCGCGTTATGAAGGCGGCGACCACACCATCCTGGTCGGCGAAGTGGTGCGGCTGGTGGAGCGTTCGCACGATCCGCTGCTGTTTCACTCCGGTGTACTGCGCCGGATCGAGGCCGCGCGCCGTACGCCGGCGCTGCGCAGCAACAGTTTCGCGCGGACCTATCTCGCTTATCTGCTGGCGCGCGCCAGCTTCATCGTCTCCAACGAATTCCACGCCAAGCTGAAGACCTGGAACCTCTCGGTTCCGGAATGGCGGGTGCTGGCCTGCCTGATGGATGTGGAGGGCCTGCCGGTCGGCGAACTCGCCGCCATGGCGCTGATGAAACAGCCGCGGCTGACCAAGGTGCTCGACCGCATGGAGGCGGATGGCCTGGTGGAGCGCAGCAGCAGCGACGACGACCGAAGGCGTACGCCGATCCATCTGACGCCGAAGGGACGCGCTTTGGTGAAGCCGGTGCTGCGCGCGGCGAAAGCGCACGAGGCGGAGTTGCTGAAGCGCTTCTCCGACGACGAGCGTGCGGTGATCAAGTATGCGCTGGATTTGTTGATCGATACCCAGGCGGCGGAGAAGGATTAGAATCAGTGCTTTTTCTGTCGTTGCCGGGCTTGTCCCGGCAACCCCGATCAGGGACGCACTGCCCACCTAGAGCCTTTTCCGTTCTGGTTGAATCACAACAGAGGCTCTAGCTTTTTGTTTTGACGCGTTTTCTTCACGCGAACCGGTATCCACTTCGCTCGAAAACGCTCTAAGCGGGGTTGTTTCCGCGACTTCGGCAAAGCCGAAGTCGCGGAGGACAAGCCCGGCAACGACAAAGGAAAATGATCGTGGCGCGATTGGTATCTGTAGCCCGGATGAGCGAAGCGACATCCGGGATAAATGCACAACAAGGATCCCGGATATCGCTGCGCTCATCCGGGCTACAAGCCTGCGCCATTACTGCGGCGCGGTGATCGGTCCCTTGAATTGCGCCACGTTCAGCTTCGGCAGCATGCCGGTTTCGGCATAGATATCCAGCATCTTCTGGATCGCCTCGAAGTTCGGCGCCGCCACCGGATCGCGGGCGAAGTCGTTGTCTTTCAACAAATACGTCTCCAGCACCGGGATCGGCGCCTTCATGACTTCGTTGACGACCTTCAGCGTTTCCTCGCGATTGGCCAGCGCCATCTTCATGGCGCGGGTAATGTCGGCCACATAGGCCTTCACCAGATCGGGATTCTTCTCGACGAAATCCGCGCGGCAAGCTTCGGCGATCTGCACGATGTTCGGCATCACGTCCGACAGCGAGAACAGCTTGCGAGTGCCGCCCTTGGCTTCGGCCCGCGCCGCGAACGGCTGGTTCATGTTGACCGCGTCGACCCGGCCCTGGCGCAGCGCATCTTCCGATACCGCAAAGCCGACCTCGACCAGCTTGATGTCCTTCTCCGGGTCGACGCCGTTCTTCTTCAGCAGCATGGCGAACGGGCCATAGGTGCCGCCGCCGAGCACGGAGATGCCGACCGTCTTGCCCTTGAGATCGGCGATGGTCTTGATCGGGGAATCGTCCTTCACCGCCCAATAGACCGAGAACCCGCCGGGCTTCTCATAGACATGCTGGGCGACGATGTACGCCTTGAGGCCGCCATTGACGGTGCCGTTGGCGAGCGACAGCACGCCCTGGGTGGCGCAATCCAGCGCGCCGGCGGCAAGCGCCTGGGTCATCGGCGAGGTGCCCTGAAACTGGGTCCACTCGATGTTGTACTTCTTGCCCAAATCGGGGAATTGATCCGGACGTTTCATCATCCAGTATTTCGACTCTTCCGCCGGAATGGTCCAGCCGACGCGAATGGTCTGCTGCGCGAACGCCGAGGTCGCACCGAGCACGGCCGCCGCCGCACATCCCGCGATCAAAATCCGTTTCATTGTCTGACGCTTCAATGTCTGACGCATGCTCAGTCCCCCAACATGGAATAATATTGTGCGCGCTTTGATTGACGATGCGCACTTGTTCGCAAGTGTTTCACGCTTCAAATGACCCGGCAACCTGCTTTTTTTGCGCACGTTCAGGTCACGTTTGATGCAACCGCCTCACGCGTCGGGAAAGCCACGCAGCAGCACCTTGCGCACGCCGTACAGCAGGCCATTGAGCGTCAAGCCCAGCAGCGAGATCGAGATCAGCGGCACGAACATGTCAACGGTCTGGAAGCTGCGCGCCGAGCGCACCAGCAGGTAGCCGAGGCCATCGGTCGAGGAGATCATCTCTGCCAGGAACACCACGATGCAGGAGATCACGAGGCCGATGCGGCAGCCGGTCAGGATCGACGGCATCGCCGCCGGCAGCACCACCTTGTAGAGGATCTGGCGCGGCGGCGTGCCGGCCGCGAGCGCCGACCAGATCAGTTTCTGCTCGACCATCGAGGCGCCGTAGAAGGTCGACAGCAGGATGGGAAACACAGCGTCGGCGGCGACCAGCGCGATCTTCGAGGCATGGTCGAAGCCGAGCAGCAACAGCAACGCCGGATAGAGCGCCACTTTGGGCACCGGCGCCAGCACCCGCACGATCGGGCGCACCACCGCGCCGACGCTGCGGTTGACCGCCGCCGCGAGCCCGATGCCGACCCCAAAAATCACCGCAATGGAGAAACCGACAAACAGCCGCAGCAATGTCGCGCTGCCCTGGCTGAGGAAATCACTGCCGCCGAGCTGTTGCGCCAGCCGGGTGAACACCAGAGTCGGCGGCGGCAGCAGCGCCGGCGGCGCATAACCAAAGCTCACGATCGCCTGCCAGACGCCGAGCAGCAGCAGGATCGGCACGATCCCGAGCGCGATCTCCCTGGGGATGGCGAGGCTCTTCATGTGAAGCACATCATGTGAAACTCAATGGAATGTCTTGCTGCGGTTCGGACCAGGACACCAGCGCCCGGCGCAGCTTGTCGAACGCGGCATCGAAAATGATGCCAAGCGCGCCGATGATGATGATCATGGCGAACACCGTGTCGTACTGGCCCATGTCGAGCGCGTTGAACAGGATGTTCCCCGCCCCCGACTTGCGCGCGATCATCTCGCTGGTGACCATGGTGATCAGCGCCAGCACGAGACCCGTGCGGCAACCGGTGAGGATTTCCGGCAGCGCCGCCGGCAGCACCACGCGCAGCATGCGCTGGAAGGCCGACAGGCCCATCGCGGCGCCTGACCAGATCATTTTTTCTTCCACCGCCCTGGCGCCCTGGAAGCTGTGATAGATCACCGGCAGCGTAACCGCGAGAAAGATCACCAGAGTCTTGGAGAGATCGCCGACGCCGAGCCACAGCATGATGATCGGCATCAACGCCGCCTTCGGCACCGGATAGATCACCATCAGCAGCGGATTGAAGAACGCAGCCACCGCACGGCTGCGGCCCATCATCAGCCCCAGCGGGATCGCAACGATGACGGCGAGCCCAAGCCCGATCATCATGCGGCGGATCGAATCGGCGATATTGAGCAACGACTCGCGGTCGGTCAGGATGCCGGGGACGGCGCGAAGCGCCTCAAGGGCCGACGGAACGCTGTCGGTGCGCAGGGTCAGCGATCCCAGCTGCCACACCACCAGCAATCCGACACAGGCCGCCAGCGGCGCAAGACGCGCGGTCCAGATCCGCCGCGTCTCGGTCGCACGGCTCATGAATGCAACTCGTCTTCCGGACCGTCGTCGATCAGCTTCTCGATATCGACCACGTATTTCTGGTAACGCGCGTCGAGCAGCAGTTCGGCGCGGCGGCGCGGCCGCGGCAGGTCGATGTCGACGATCTCTTTAATCCGTCCCGGCGAACGCGTCATCACGATCACCTTGTCGGAGAGGAACACCGCCTCGTCGACCGCATGGGTGACGAACAGCACCGTCTTGCGGTCGCGCTCCCAGATGTTGAGCAGGTCGTTCTGCAGCCGGGTGCGGGTGTGGGCATCAAGCGCGCCGAACGGCTCGTCCATCAGCAAAACAGCGGGATTGTAGGCGAGCGTGCGCGCGATCGCGACCCGCTGCTTCATGCCGCCGGACAGCTCCTTGGGATAGAACGCTTCATAACCCTTCAGGCCGACCATCTCGATCAGCTTCTTGCCCCGCGCCTCGGCCTCCGCCTTGGCCACGCCCTGCTGGCGCAGGCCATACGTGACGTTGCCGAGCACGGTCTTCCACGGGAACAGCGCGAACTCCTGGAATACCGGGCCACGGTCCGGACCCGGTCCCGTGATCAGCTTGTCCTTGACCTTCACAGTGCCGAGACTCGGCTTGACGAAGCCGCCGACGATATAGAGCAACGTGGATTTGCCGCAGCCGGACGGCCCGAGAATGGACACGAACGCGCCGTCCGCAATCGACAGCGAGATATCGGACAGCGCAAGATGGCTTGCGCGGCCGGATGTCTCGAAGGTCTGCGAAACGCCGGCGATCTCGATCATCGCGGGCGCGGCCGCGGAACTTGCGTCCGGCCCGGTCGGAACAGCCTGGCGCAGCGGCACCGGCCTCATGCGCGGCTCTCCAGCTTAATGGACACCCTGAGTTGCAATTCCAGCATGCTCACCACCCGGGATTCACGCTCACATCGGATGGACTGTAGCGCAGATCCGAAATTATTTTAAGATTAAAATTAACGCGGGTTGCCCAGCGGGACGACGGCATTTTGAGCAGCATTCCGGATCTTTCGCTCGGCCCTCGCGTCGCGGACCGTTCTTCCCGATACCATTCCCCCGACAGCCTTCAGAGCAAGACTGAAAGGCGATCTTGCGCACGCGAACAACGCCTTACCCCGCGCGACGCGGCGCAACATTGTCATATCGAGAGGACCGGAGCAATGCACCGGCCCCCGCTCGAATTGCGCCATCGAGATTACCGCCTTCAGCCGAATGTAAAGGCGAAAGCCTGCGCACCCGGATCAAGGAAACGAATCTCGAAGGTGCGCTCGCCGATCGGCCCCTGCTGCCGGATCAGCTGATAGAGCCGCTGCCCCGTGATCGTCCCCTGGCCGTCGGCATCGGTGTCGGCGCCATGATCGGCGCCAGGCGCGCGGCCGTCGATGGTGACACGGAAACGGACCGGCTTGTCGTCTGCGCCGGGGCCGAGCACCAGATGGAGGTCGCGGGCACGGAAGCGATAGACGATGCCGCCGCCGGCCTGATCAAGGGAGGCATGTTCGCTGCCGCGCGTCCACTCACCCGACAGGCTCCATTGATTGAGCTGCGGCTGCCCCGGCTCATAACGATGGCTGGCGTCGCGCACGACGTCGCCGGGCGAGACGAAATTTTCCGCGCGCTCGTAACCGATGTAGGTTTCCGGTGAACCGACCGCGCTGAGGTCGGTGGCGGCCTCGGCCCCCGACGCCTTGACGGCGACCAAACCCGTCGACGGCACGGCGCGGCCGGCCTCGGCAAGCAGCTGCTGGATCACCCGTTCGGATTCCTCATACTCGCCTTCGCCGAAATGATGATGCCGGATGTTGCCCTTTGCATCGATGAAGTAATGCGCCGGCCAGTACATGTTGTCGAAGGCGCGCCAGATCGCATAGTCGTTGTCGACGGCCACCGGATAGGTGAGCTTCAGATCGGTGACGGCCTTTTTGACGTTGTCGATGTTCTTCTCGAAGGCAAACTCAGGCGCGTGCACGCCGATCACCACCAGGCCCTGATCCCTGTATTTCTCGGCCCAGGCCCGGACATAGGGAATCGCGCGGATGCAATTGATGCAGGAGTAGGTCCAGAAGTCGACCAGGACCACCTTGCCTCTCAACCCCTGTGCCGACAGCGGCGGCGAGTTCAGCCACTGCACCGCGCCGTCGAGCGGAGGCAATTGTCCCTCGATCGGCAGGGGTTCCGCCTGCCCCGGCACTGCCGGTTTACCCGTCATGGCCACTGGCGACGGGCGCTGAGCGTTGGCGGAGTGAAACCGGTCCAGCAGGTTCTGTTCGAGAGAGCTGGTGCTGGCGAGCGAAACCTGGGTGAGGAAGCCGGTATCGAGGCCCATTGCGATCGCCACCACAGCAGCAAGCACGGCCGCGCCGAGACCGCGGCGAACCCACGCGCCGACACCCAGCGAGCGTTTCATCGCCGCAAACACGCGGCCGCCGACAAGCAACGCCAGCGCGAGCGACGTGGCCGCGCCCGCGGCATACGCCGCCAGCAGTAGCGTGGTCTGGACGTTGGCACCCTGCAGGGCCGCTCCGGTCAGGATCAGCCCGAGCACCGGTCCGGCGCACGGCGCCCACAACAGGCCGGTCGCGACACCAAGAAGCAGCGACGGCAAGACACTCGCGCCTTGGCCAGAGCCCTGATCCGCCGATTGCGACAGCCGGCCACCGAGCGCAACAAGCGGCCGGCTCAGCCGATCGGAGATCTCCGGAAACAGCAGCGTGATGCCGAACACCGCGAGCAGCGCGATGGCGGCGAAACGGCCATACTGGTTGGCAGCCACCGCCCAGCCGCCGGCAACAGCGGCAAGCGTCGCGACGACAGCGAATGTCAGCGCCATGCCGACCAGCATCGGCAGGCCGCTGCGCATGAAGGGACGATCGGCCCGCGCAAACACGAAGGGCAGGACCGGCAGGATGCAGGGGCTGACGATGGTGAGCACGCCACCGAGATAGGCCAGCAGGAACAGAATCATGGCGACGATGGTCTCCCGAAGAACGCCGGCTGTCACGCCGCGCCAACACCTACGGTATCAGGCGTTATTTCGTTACGGAAATAACGCCCGTCACGCGCATGTGAAGGACATAGATCCGATGTTCAGGGCCGACGCCCCTGCTCCGACAGCTCGTCCGCAATCCATGCCATGAAGGCCCGTGCCGCCGGCGACGACGCCCGTTCGGACGCCGGCACCACCGCAAGACCATCGGCGAACGAAATGAAGCCGCAGGGCGCAACGAGCCTGCCTGCAGCCAGATCGTCGACCACCATGCGCCGTTCGACCAGCGCCACGCCGAGGCCGGACAGCGCGGCTTCGATGCACAGATGGGTGTGCGGAAAACTCAGCTCTTTCTTGTGGGTCACCTGAAGGCCGCTGTTGTCCTGCCACACCGTCCAGGCCCGCGAGGTGTGCTCGTGGGTAATCCGGGCCGGACATGTCAGGCGCTTGCGCTTGACCGCGGCCGGATACCGCGATGCGCACACCGGACCAAACGCCACATCGGCAATGCGGATGGCGCGCGCCTGATCGCGTTCGGGATACGACAGGCGGTCCCAGGCCAGAACCAGATCGGCGCCCTGGTGCCTGATGTCACGCGCCGATGTCATCGACAAACGCACGCGCACCTGCGGATGCCGGCGGTAGAAGCCGGGCAGATGCGGCACCAGCCAGCGCATCGCGAAGGTGGCGCTGCAGGCGACATGCACACTCGGCCCACGCGCCTCATCCAGCACCTGCTGCCATCCCTGCTCCAGCTGATCGAGCGCATGGCCAACCACCTGCAGCAGCGTTTCGCCCTGTGGATTCAGGCGCAGGCCGGTGCCGGCTTTTTCGAACAAGGGGAGACCTGCATGGTCTTGCAACGCCCGGATCTGCCGGCTGATCGCACCATGGGTGCGCCCGAGTTCGTCAGCCGCGCGGGTCACCGAGCCGAGACGCGCGGTGGCCTCGAAGGCCTTCAGGGTGGAGAGCGGCGGCAGGCGGCGGGGCATCCAAAGCTCTTTTGTGAGTATTATTCACAGATATGGCAGCCGAACTCGATATCAGGTTTCGCGCCAACAACCTAGATGTGCACCAAATCGACGTTAGGGGCCTGGCGAACGAAATCTCGCTCACCGGGGCGTCACGGCCAACTGTGCATCAAAATCACAAAATGCGATCCCCCCGCCCGCATCAAGGACTCTCACATGACCGCAATCAGAAGCATCCTCGGCAGCGAAATCCTCGACAGCCGTGGCAACCCGACCATCGAGGTCGAGGTCATCCTCGATGATGGCGCCTGCGGGTGCGCTGCCGTCCCGTCCGGCGCCTCGACCGGCGCGCACGAGGCCCACGAGCGGCGCGATGGCGGCGAGCGGTATCTTGGCAAGGGCGTGCTGGGCGCGGTCCGTGCCGTCAACACCGAGATCCGCGACGCCTTGCGCGGCATGGATGCGCTGGCGCAAAACAGCATCGACCAGACGATGATCGCGCTCGACGGCACGGCGAACAAGAGCCGCCTCGGCGCGAATGCGATCCTCGGCGTTTCGCTGGCGGTGGCGAAGGCCGCGGCCGCATCGGTGGGCTTGCCGCTGTATCGTTACCTCGGCGGTGTCAATGCGCGGCGGCTGCCGGCGGCGGGCATGAACATCATCAATGGCGGCGCCCATGCCGACAATCCGCTGGATTTCCAGGAATTCATGATCATGCCAGTCGGCGCGCCGAGTTTCGCGGAGTCCGTCAGAATGGGCGCGGAGGTGTTCCACACGCTCAAGACAGAACTGAAGCGTGCCGGCCATCAAACCAATGTCGGCGACGAAGGCGGTTTCGCCCCCAACATCAGGAACGCGCATGAGGCGATCAACCTGATCATGGAGGCCATTGCCAAGGCGGGATACACGCCGGGACGCGACATCGCCCTCGTGATCGATCCCGCATCATCCGAGTTCTTCGAAGACGGCGCCTATCACTACAGAGGCGAGAACCTGATCCGATCGGTCGAACAGCACACCCGCTACCTCATGGATATCGTCCGTCAGTACCCGGTGTGCTCGATCGAGGATCCGATGGCGGAAACCGATCACGCCGGCTGGAAACTCGTCACCGAAAAAATCGGGGCGAGCTGCCAGCTCACCGGTGACGACGTGTTCTGCACCAACACCGCCCTGCTCGACGCAGGCATTCGCGACGGCATCGCCAACTCCATCCTGGTCAAGGTCAACCAGATCGGGACGCTAACGGAATCGCTGGAGACCGTGGCGCGGGCTCACAAGGCCGGCTACACCGTGGTGATGTCGCACCGCTCCGGCGAGACGGAGGATACGACCGTTGCCGATCTCGCCGTTGCCACCAACTGCGGACAGATCAAGACGGGATCGCTGTCGCGCTCCGATCGGACCGCGAAATACAACCGGCTGATGCGGATCGAGCGCGAACTGGGCCGCGATGCGGTGTATGCGGGACGCAGCGCGTTCAACGTCGCACTGCCCTCCTGGTCGACCTGAGCGAAAGCGTCAATTGCCCCTCATCGCCGCGACGATTTTCGCACCTTCCACGGTCAGCCTGTACGTGACGAGCGGACGGCTCGATGGCTGGCGCCTCGACAGTTCCATCACCAGGCCGCGGGCCATCAGCGCTTCGAACGTCCTGTAGAATCCGAACATGCTGATTTCGTCGCAACCTCGAACCTTGAACTCTCTGAGCACATTGATTTCATAGTGCGAGAGCAGGGATTTGCCCACCCGGCAAACCAGGCTGGACCTGTTTTGCAGCCAGGCCTGATCCGGCAGAGGATGCGAAACGGCAGACATCCCGTGTCCGGACGCGCACGGAGGCTGCGGCGACGCCGCAGCCTGCAGCGCTGCAGCATTCACCGGCAGATCGTCCTGCTGCCGAAGCGCATCGATCGCCCGATCGAGCAGGCAGATGTCCCACAGACGGTTGCGATCGATGACGATCGGCTCGGGGATGATATCCTCCCTGACCAACTGCTCGAAGCGGCCCATCGTGACCCCGACATAGATTGCGGCCAACCGGCGATTCAAAAGTCGAGGCTTGCGCGACTCGTCGGACAAGGCGGGACTGGACCCGGACTGTTTCTCGCTCACGTCAAAAACCTCGAAAGACCTCGGCAGAGACCACTGTCCGCGGGGCCGGGAACGCCGCCTCGACCTGCCGGAATAAACCGCCCACCCCCGAAGGAACGGCGCCAACCTAGTGGAAATGCGGCGTTCTCAAGAGCAGAGATTTCCGGACAGGTTGCTGCCGATCCGGCAACAGGTATATCTGTCAGCGGACAAACGGGGGCAGTCGAGACGATGCGATTTCACGCGCCGGCCATTTACTATTTCGATGCGGTGCGCCGGACCGGCTCCATTCGGGCCGCGGCCCGCACCCTGAACGTCGCGTCCTCGGCCGTCAGCCGGCAGATCCTCAAGCTCGAGGAAGATATCGGGACCCCGCTGTTCGAGCGGACGGTTCGCGGGCTCAAGCTGACCTCGGTCGGCGAAATGTTCGCCCGGCATGTGATGACCGTCATCCAGGACCATGATCGCTTCCGGACGGACGTACAGTCCCTCTCCGGTACCTGGCGCGGCACGATCCGGATTGCATGCATCGAGGCTCTTGCCGGATCGCTGCTTCCCGGCGTGATCATGGCGCATCGGCAACGGGCGAAACGCGTGAACTTCATGACCCGGACCATGGGCTCCTTCGAAGTCCACGATGTGCTGGTGCGGGGCGATGCCGACATCGGCGCGGCAATCGCGCTGCGGCATAGCCCGGATCTGCGCCAGGTGGCCGTCAAGCGCTTCCGGCTCGGTGCCGTCGTCGCGGTCGACCATGCACTGGCCCGGCAGCGGACCGTGACCGTGGCGCAGTGCCTGTCATTCCCGATCATTCTGGCGCTGCCGGAACTGTCCATTCACCAGTTGCTGCAGCCTCTCATCGCACGAATTCCTCAGGCGACCGAACCGGCCATCCAGGCCAACTCGATCGACCTCATGCGCGAACTGGCTGAACGCGGCGTCGGCGTCTCGTTCCACACCCAGATCGGCCTGGAGCGGCTGTTGGAGGCGGGACGCGTGGTCTTCCTGCCGCTCGACAATGGGGGAAGCCCGGTTTGGTCCGATCTCGGTGTCTATGTCCGCTCGGAGCGGACCCTCCCCGCCTATATGGAATCGTTCCTTCAGGACCTCGTGCGGGAGCTCGGTGAACGCGAGCAGCGGGAAGCCGCCGCTTTCCAGTAGGTCATCTGCCCGCGTGCGCGGAAGACGGGCGCTCTCGGCTGCTGCCGTTTCGGCATCGAGGCGTGCAAAGCGAAGCGAGCCTCGAAGGATGAACGGCCAAGGTGTTTAATATATGGGCCTTCGTCCTTCGAGGGCCGTGCTGCGCACGGCCACCTCAGGATGACGAATCACTTCGATCGAACTTCATCTCATCGCGCTATGGCTCGCAACCAACACAACGCAAGAACGCGGGCTGGAGAGCCCGCGTTGCAATCACGTGTCGAGCGTGGACGTCTCACACGTTCAGGTTCATCCACACCGACTTCGGCTCGGTGAAGGTCTCCAGCGCCTGCGAGCCGTGTTCGCGGCCGAAGCCGGAATCGCGCGCGCCGCCCCAGGGCAGCCGCACATCGGTGTAGCCGTAGGTGTTGATCCAGACCGTGCCGGCGTTGGCCTTCTTCACGAAGCGTTGCGTGCGGCCGATGTCGCGGCTCCAGACGCCGGCGGCGAGGCTGTAGGCGGTGCCGTTGGCGATCCGCGCCGCATCGGCTTCATCCCTGAATTTGATGACGCTGACCACGGGGCCGAAGATTTCTTCCTGCGAGATCCGCATCTCGTGCGCGACATTGGCGAACACCGCCGGGCTGATGTAGTAGCCGCGATCGCCGACACGCCGGCCACCGGTGGTCAGGGTCGCGCCTTCCTTCTCGCCGATGTCGACATAGTCGAGAATGCTCTTCATCTGCTTTTCGGAGATCACCGGACCGAGCGCAGTGCCCTTGTCGGCGGTGTCGCCGATCCGCAGCGCTTCGGCCCGCGCCGTCAGCCGCTCCACGACCTCGTCATAGACGGCTTCCTGCGCCAGCACGCGGGAGCCGGCGGAGCAGACCTGGCCGGCGTTGAAGAAGATGCCTGCGGCGGCGGCCTTGGTGGCGGCGTCGAGGTTGGCATCGTCGAAGATCACGTTGGCGGACTTGCCGCCGAGCTCCAGCGACACCCGCTTGAAGTTGCCGGCAGCGCCGCGCAGGATTCCGCGGCCGACACCGGGCGAGCCGGTGAAGGTGACCTTGTCCACGTCGGGATGATTGACCAGCGCATCACCGACCACGCGCCCCGGACCCGGCACGATGTTGAGCACGCCGGGCGGCAGGCCGGCCTCCAGTGCCAGTTCACCGATACGCAGCGCGGAGAGCGAGGTCAGTTCGGCCGGCTTCATCACGATGGTGCAACCGCAGGCCAGCGCCGGCGCCAGTTTCCACATGCCAATCATCAGCGGGAAATTCCAGGGCACGATGACGGCAACAACGCCGACCGGTTCGCGCACCGTGTAGGTCAACGCGTCGGGGCGCGTGGACACCACGTCGCCGCTAATCTTGTCGGCCCAGCCCGCATAGTATGTGAGGGTGTCGATGGCCGAGGGCAGATCCTGGCGCAGCACGGCGGCGATCGGCTTGCCGGCATCGCGGCTTTCCAGTTCAGCCAGCTCATCGGCGTGCTGCTTCATCAGGTCCGCAAGCCTGAACAGGATGTGGCCGCGCTCGGCGGCGCGCATGGTGCTCCAGGGGCCCTCGAAGGCGCGGCGGGCGGCGGCGACGGCGCGATCGACATCAACCTCGTTGCCTTCCGAGATCGTCGCAATCACCTGTTCGGTGGCGGGATTGAGCGTCTTGAAGGAACGCCCGGACACCGACTCCACATGCTGGCCATCGATCAGCAGCTGCTTGTGCGGGATCGCGGCGGTGGTGGTCGTGTTATGATAGTCATATGCAATCGACATCATATTTCCTCCGGTTGTTTCGCTATCTTGTGTATTAAATATACCAGTGTAAATATGATATGATGTGCCTATGGCCGCAGAGACAGGCCCAAACATATGAAATAAAATTCATAACTCCGGGGAGCCCATGCATATCGAGATCGAGCCGGTCTGGCGCTTTCACAAGGAAGGCAGCCCGCAGACGGCTGTGGTGATGCTGGGCGTCCTCGACGACATCCGCACCACCGGGAAACTCACCAGCGCCGCCAGCCGCGCCGGCCTCTCCTACCGGCATGTCTGGAACCTGGTGGAGCAATGGTCGGAGTTTTTCGGCGTCCCGGTGGTGGAAACCAGCCGCGGCCGGGGCACCACACTGACCGCGTTCGGCGAGAAGCTGGTGTGGGCCGGACAGCGCATGCAGGCGCGGCTCGGTCCGCAGCTGGAAAACCTGGCCCAGGAACTCGCCACCGAGATCAAGCCGTTCCTGCACCAACGCCCATCGGTGATCCGCGTTCACGCCAGCCACGGCTTCGCGGTCTCAAAGCTGCGCGAACTGCTCGATCGCGAGGCCGGCTTCGCCATCGATCTTCGCTACGTCAGCAACCAGCATTCGCTGGTGTCGCTGGCACAGGGCGCCTGCGATCTCTCCGGCGTTCACCTGCCGCGCGGGCCGCTGCGGGCGCAAAGCGTCAGGGCCTGCCGGGAGTGGCTCGATCCGAAGGAAGATCGCGTCATCAATTTCGTCACCCGCGAGATGGGCTTGATGGTGAAGCGCGGCAACCCGCTGCGGATCACCTCACCGAAAGACCTCGCCAATAACCGGGTGCGTTTCGTCAACCGCGATCATGATTCCGGGACGCGGCTGCTGTTCGATCAGTTGCTCGTCCTCCACCGCGTCGACGAGAGCAAGATCAACGGCGCGCAGCAGATCGAATTCACCCATGCAGCGGTCGCGGCCTATGTCGCCAGCGGCATGGCGGATGCTGCGTTCGGCGTCGAGGCGGCGGCCCGGCAATTCGGGCTCGATTTCGTGCGGCTGCTGACCGAGGATTATTTTTTCGTTTGCCGCCGCAGTTTCCTCGATGCGGCGCCGATGCAGCGGGTGCTCGACGTGATGAAGAGCCGCGAATTTCACGCTGAAGTGGCCAGCCTGCCCGGCTATGTCGCCACCGACACCGGCATGGTCAGCACGGTGAAGGAGTTTCTGGAGAGCGTGAACGCCGACCCGGCGTGATCGCCTGACGGCGATCGTCAGTCAGCCGGGATGAAACGGAGTGTGCCTGCTCGAAGCGTTGGCCTGCCGGTGTCGTTCGTATGATTGACGCCATCCATGACAGGTACCTCGGAGAAATCAAATGGGCTTACCCCGTCCAGGCAAGCCACGTTGACGGCATACAGGTTCTGGTCAGACCGTCGCTGATGATGTGTGTATATTCCGCAGCGAGAACAAAAGAAGTGCTGTGCCGACCCGGTATGGAAGCGGTAGCTCGTCAGCACATCCTCGCCCTGCACGATCTCGATCCCACCCATTTCCGCCATGACAACGACGGCGCCGCGCATTCGGCAGTACGAGCAAGTGCAGCGGCGGATCGAATTGAAGCCGTCGATGAGCGTCGCCTCGAAACGCACCGCACCGCAATGGCACTGGCCAGTCCGAATGTTCATGTCGCCTGCCATGTTGCCGGTACCTCCTGTTCAGATCACTCTGCGCCAATACGAACGTATCTCTAGAACTGGAATTGGAACCGGACAATCCATCAAAAACTCGCGCATCATGCGAGAAAAACTCACGCGAAAGCCCGATGCAAAGCTCAACGGTGCAAAAGGCCCGGCATGCGCGCTTGCTCAACAGACGAACTGTGCACGGACGGAGACGGCATCGCCACGCCGCAGATTTCTGCTGTCACATTGGCGATGCAATACAGCGCGATGTGGAACCGGTACGTGGCGGTTCGTGGCCTGCGCTTAAGTCGACGGATTTTCAAACCGCCGGCAATCAGGGGCCGCATGTTGCTTGCGACCACCCGTTGCCGGTGCTGGTTTGAAGAGTATTCCAGAAGGCGGGAAGTTTGAAACCGCCCTCCGACCTTCACAAAGCTGCGCTCAGACGGCGAGCTTCGACAGCGTGCTCAGACGGCGTTCTTAAACGGCGTCTTTGGCAACCTTCAGCGGCTTTGCCTTGACGGTCTTGCTGGCCGGCTTGGCCGGGAATTCCATCGGTTCCTTGGTGAAGGGATTGATGCCCGTGCGCGCTTCCGTCGCCGGCTTTTTCACGACCGAGAGTTTTGCGAAGCCGGGAACGGTGAACTCACCGGAGTCGTTCAATTCTTTATAACCAACCGTCGCCAGGTGCTCGATGACGGCTTTCACGTCACTCTTCGCCACCTGGCTCGATTCTGAAATCGCTTCAATCAATTGGGTCTTATTCATCGGCATTGAGGGTCCTTTCGATTCGAACATGAGGTACTAGCGCCCAGAAGGGGTTAGAGGAAGCCGCGATTGGGCAAAATCCGCCTATTTCCGGCGAATTCCACCGCGCAGATGCCCCAAAAGACGGTATTTGACTGCCCCTCAGCAGAATCCCGCGACCTGGTGCGGCTCGTAGGGCGCCTCCAGCGCCGCGATCTCCTCGGCGGTCAGTTTCAGCGCCGTGGCTGCCACCGCATCGGTCAGATGATGCGGCTTGGACGCCCCCACGATCGGCGCGGTGACGCCATCCTGCTGCAGAACCCAGGCCAGCGCCACCTGCGCCCGGGGCACGCCGCGGGCCTTGGCGACCGCGGCCACCTGCTCGACGATCCGGCGATCGGACTCCAGTGACTTCTCATAGAGCTTCTTGCCGAACGCATCGGTCTCCTGGCGCTCGCTGGTTTCGTTCCAGTCGCGCGTCAGCCGCCCGCGCGCCAGCGGACTCCACGGAATGACGCCGACGCCCTGATCGGCGCACAGCGGCAGCATCTCGCGCTCCTCCTCGCGGTAGAGCAGGCTGAGATGATTCTGCATGCTGACGAACTCGACCCAGCCATTGAGCCGCGAGGTGTAGAGCGCCTTGGCGAACTGCCAAGCGTGCATCGAGGATCCGCCGATGTAGAGCGCCTTGCCGGCCTTCACCACGTCGTGCAGCGCCTCCATGGTTTCCTCGATCGGTGTCTGATAATCCCAGCGATGGATCTGATAGAGATCGACATAATCGGTGCCCAGCCGCTTCAGGCTGGCGTCGATCTCGGCGAAGATCGCCTTGCGCGACAGGCCTGCGGCGTTCGGTCCGGGCCGCATGCTGTTGAACACCTTGGTGGCGAGAACGATCTCCTCGCGCCGCGCGAAATCCTTGATGGCGCGGCCCACGATTTCTTCCGATGTGCCGTCGGAATAGACGTTGGCGGTGTCGAGAAAATTGATGCCGAGCTCGATCGCCTGCCGGATCAGCGGACGGCTCGCCTCCTCGTTCAGTGTCCAGCTATGGCTGCCGCGTCCGGCATCGCCGAAGGTCATGCATCCCAACGAAATGCGCGAGACGCCAAGGCCGGTCGCGCCGAGCTTCACATAATCCATGGTGTGTCTCCCCGATATCATTGACTGATGTCGTCGTGAACTGATGGCTGCTGACTCGGATCGTCAAGACGAAGGGCCCCATTCGGGACCCTTCCCTTGCGACGAGCCGCAATTGCCGTCTCAGGCGGTCTTGATCCAGACCGCCTTGACGTTGAGATACTCCTCGACATGCTGGATGCCGGACTCGCGACCGTAGCCGCTCATCTTGTAGCCGCCGAACGGAACCGCCGGGTCCATCGCCTGGTAGCAATTGACCCACACCGAACCGGCGCGAATGGCCTTGGCGAACTTGTGCGCCTTGCTGACGTCGCGGGTCCACACGCCGCTGCCGAGACCGAAATTGGTCGCGTTTGCCCGCTTCACCAGTTCGTCCGGATCCTTGAACGAGATCGCAGAGATAACCGGCCCGAAGATTTCCTCCTGCGCAATCCGCATGTCGTCATTGACGTTGGCGAACACGGTGGGCGGAACGAAATAGCCCTTGCCCAATCCGCCCTCGGTCAACCGCTCACCGCCAGCCAGGGCGCTGGCGCCCTCCTTGCGGCCGATATCAAAATAACCGGTGACGCGCTCAAGCTGCTGCTCGGACACCAGGGGCCCGATCTGGGTTTCGGGATCAAGGCCGTTGCCAACGCGAAGACTTTTGCCGAAGTCGGCGACCTTGGCGACGAACTCGTCATAGATGCGCTCTTCGACAAACAGCCGCGTGCCGGCGCTGCAGATCTGGCCGGAGTTGGCGAACACCGCCATCGCAGCCCCGGGAACGGCGGCATCGATATCCGCATCCGCAAACACGATGTCCGGCGACTTGCCGCCAAGTTCGAGCGACACCCTCTTGAGGTTGCCGGCGGACCAGGCTGTGTGAGAACTGCGGCAGGGAGAGGCAGGTGGGAAACTGGAGAGGTTAGGGCCGGCTCAAGCCTGTAGCGGGCGTAATCGCTGCAGTAGGGGGAGGACGCCGAGGGCGTTGATCGTGCGCTTGAGGTTGTAGCTCAACACGCCAAGTGCCAGTTCGGCTTTTGCCTTCTTCAGTCCGCGCAGCAGGAACCGGGGGAGACCCATCAGCCATTTCATCGTGCCGAACGGATGTTCGGCGGTCTCCCGCCGCAGCTTCATCCATGTAGGATCGGCGACCGCGCGCCGGTGCATGGCCTCGCGAGCGTCCTCATGGAAGCCGCGCACAACGACCCGGCGTTTTCCACTGGTGCATTGCGGCTTCAGCGCGCAGCCGCGGCAAGCCGCGGTCCAGTATTGATAGTTGCGGTTGGCACGCGAACGTCGGCGCCGCGTCAACATCTCTCCGGCCGGACAGCGCCAACTGTCGGTCTCGCCATCATAGGCGAAGCGCTCGCGGCTGAAGTATTGCTTACCCGCAGGATTGACCGTCTCGGCGTGCGGCACGACAGCCGTGATCCCGTCTTGCTCGCACAGAGCCCCGTGCTCGCCATTCGAATAGCCGACATCGGCGACCACCGTCAGCTCCTCGACGCCAAGGGCCTGCTTGCCCTGCATCGCCATCGGATGAAGCTGCTGATGGTCATTGCCTTCGTTGGTCAGTTCAAAGGCGGCAATCAGATGATGTTTCCCGTCCACCGCAATCTGTGCGTTATAGGCGACCTTGTGCCCCTGCGGGGTACGCATCAGTTTGGCCTCAGGCTCCGTCACCACCAACTGCTTGAGCCCGCTCGCCGCCAATTGCTGGGCCCGAGCCTGCAGCTCGACCTGCCGAGCTTTCAGCGCTTCGATCGCTCCTCTCACGTCGGCCGGCGCCTTTGCCACTGCCGGCTCTTCCCGGTCAGCGGCGTCCATCTCCGCCAGATAGTCCTCAATCTTGCGCTCGATCGCAGCGTTCATCTTCTCAAGCTTCTGCGCAGTGATCACCTGCTTGCGGCTGGCCACCGCCGCAATCTTCGTTCCGTCGATCGCCAGAAATTCGGCACCAAACAAGGCCTGCTCGCGGCAAAAGCCAATGAAAGCCCGGCACACTCCGGCAATCGCCCGCGCATGATCCTTGCGGAAGTCGGCGATCGTCTTGAACGAGGGCGTCAGCCGGTTCAGCAGCCACATCACCTGGATATTGCGGCAGGCTTCCGCTTCCAGCCGTCGGCTCGACCGGACGCGGTTCAAGTAGCCGTAAACATAAAGCTTCAGCAGATCCCCCGGCGCGTAGGGCGGCCGGCCCGTCTCTTCCGCCATCACCTTCGTGAACCCTTGCGCCGCAAGATCCAGCGTATCCACAAAGACATCAACCACCCGCACAGGGTCGTCGGCCGCAACAACCTCATCCAGAACTTCAGGAAAAAGCGCCGTTTGATAGCGCGATTGTCCGCTGACGTGCCCCATCCCAGCCCCGAATCAATTTGGCTCTCGCATAGTTCAGCACATCTGGGTTTTCACACAGCCTGGGACGCGCGAATGATCGACTGCCCGGTGAAATGCGATCCGGTGAACGCCACCTTGTCGACATCGGGATGCGCCGCAAGCGCTGCGCCCGCGGTCTCGCCATACCCCGGCACGACGTTGACCACGCCGGGCGGCACGCCCGCTTCCATCGCCAGTTCACCGAGCCGCAGCGATGTCAGCGGCGCTTCTTCTGCCGGCTTCAGCACAACGGTGCAGCCGGTGGCCAGCGCCGGACCGATTTTCCAGATGCTGGCGCCGAGTGGGCCGTTCCATGGAATGATGGCGCCGACCACACCGATCGGCTCTTTCAGGGTGTAGGAGAAGATCTCGCCCGGCAGCGAATTCTCGATGGTTTCACCATGGATCGAGGTGGCCTGGCCGGCATAGAACCGCAGCATGCCCAGCACGCGCTGCCTGGTGCCGCGGGTGCGGCTGATCGGGGCGCCCATGTCCAGGGTGTCGAGCGAACTCAATTCATCGAAATGTTTTTCGACGAGGTCGGCGAATTTGAGCAGCAGGTTCTGGCGCTCATACGGCTTGACCTTGCTCCAGGGACCTTCGAAAGCGCGGCGCGCCGCTGCGACCGCGGCATTGATGTCCTTCTCGTCGCCTTCGGCAACGGTGGCCAGCAGCTCGCCGGTGGCGGGATTGCGTGTCTCGAAGGTCTTTCCGGAGGCGGCGTCCAGCCACTTGCCGTCGATCAGCATCTTCTTGAGACCACCGTCGGCATAAGGATGACGATTGATGGAAATCGGTTGAGCTTGAGCCATGGTGAAACCTTTTGTTTCCGATTTTTCGATTTTCTGGTTATTCCCCGGCGACGTTATATCGTCTCAGATATATCGAATCCATTGACGGGTACGCGGGGATGCCATCCGAGCCGCGACCTGAGAGGATGGCTGGCCCGGCAGCTTACGCAGGATTCATGACGGGATCGCGGCGCGCGCCGTCAGATCAAATTTGCGTAAGACAGAAACCCGATGATGTCGCCGGCCTGGACCCGCGTGACGTCTTCGCCGAGCTCGACGAGGCCATCGGTCTCGACCAGCGACGACAGAAGCCCGGCGCCTTCGCGCGGAAACTTGACCGCTTCCAGGGCGCCATCGTCGCCGTGGCGCAGGTACACCCGCACATACTCGCGGCGTGCGATTTTTTTCTTGTAACTGAAGGCCGCGCGCACCGGCATCGGCACCGGCTTGCGCCACACAGTGCCTGAGAGAGCTGCAATGGCCGGATGGACCACATGGACGAAGGTGACGAAGCTTGCCACCGGATTGCCCGGCAGGCCGATCAGCGCTGTGCCGTCGATCACGCCCATGGCAACCGGCCGCCCCGGCTTGATTGCCATGCGCCAGAGCACGAGTTTGCCGACGCTCTCCAGCCCCGCCTTGACGTGATCCTCCTCACCGGTGGAGACGCCGCCGGAGGTCAGAATCAGATCGTGTCCGACTGCCGCTTGCCTCAGCGCATCGGCCAGCACCACACGATCGTCGCGCAAAATGCCGAGATCACTGACCTCGCACCCCAGCCGTTTCAACAGCGCCGCCAGCATGACGCGATTGGAATCGTAGAGCTGCGCCGCTCCCCGCGTGTCTCCCGGCGAGACCACCTCGTCACCGGTGGAAAACAGCGCAACGCGGACACGCCGGCGCACCGCGATGGCGGTAAGGCCGAAGGCGGCGATAACAGCAACATCCTGCGGACGCAGCCGCCTGGCCGCCTTCAAGGCCACCTGCCCCGTCGCGATATCTTCCCCGGCAGGACGCACATTGGCCCCGGGCTTGAGCCCGGGCGGCAGCACCACATGCCCCTGTGGATCAAGCCGCACGTCTTCCTGCATGAACACGGTGTCGGCGCCATCAGGCATCGGCGCACCCGTGAAGATGCGCACTGCGCGACCACGCGCGACCTCTTCGCCGGCAACACCAGCCTGCACCCGTCCGGCGACAGGAAACACCCGCTCAGCTGTGGCCGGTAGATCGCCGCTCGCCAGCGCGTAACCGTCGACGGCGGAATTGGTATATGGCGGCAGCGGCAGCGGCGCCACGAGATCGGCGGCAAGCGTGCGTCCATCGGCGTCAGCCAGTGCCACCGTTTCGATGTCAGTGACGGGATCTATGCGGGAGGTGATGATCGCAACAGCTTCGTCGACCGACATCATCGGTCCACCGAAGGCAAAACAATCATCGGAGAGCTGGGCCATGAGGTGACTTTATCGCTCGCTGCTCAATCCGGCCAGCACATCCGCGATCGGCATTGCCAATCGCTCGATCAGGGTTGCAATAGCAACGATGTCGTCGAGATGGACCACCGGCAGCGTGGTCTCGACGGAGACGTCGGCCGCAATCCCTGCAATTCCCGGATCATCGGGAAACAGAAAGCTTTTGCCGTTGGCCGTGCGAAATACCTCGATCTTGCGATGCGGCACGGCCTTGAAGCCTTCGACGATGACCAGATCCGCCTGCGACATCTTGCCCAGCAGTTGCGCCAGCGGCGGCTCGTCGTCGCCGCGCAGCTCATGCATCAGCGCCCAGCGACGGCCGGAGGAGATCAGCACTTCGCTTGCGCCCGACTGCCGATGCAGCCAAGAATCCTTGCCCGGCACGTCGACGTCGAAATTGTGATGTGCGTGCTTGATGGTCGAAACCCGCAGGCCCTGCGCCACAAAATGCGGAATCAGGCGCGTCAGCAATGTCGTCTTGCCCGCTCCGCTCCAGCCCGCCAGTCCGATCACTTTCATACGCTTACCTGCTTCTTCCCACACACCGCGCATGCTCCTTTTGCGCCATTGCGCGGTGAAATACGATTGCAAAACGCCCCGGCTGGGTTATCTCAATCAGCATGGCTGATCACCCCCTCACACCCGGTGTCATTCTCGCAGGTGGCCTGGCGCGGCGCATGGGCGGCGGCGACAAGCCGATGCGCACCATCGGCGGCCGCACCATTCTCGATCGCGTGATCGAGCGGCTCAAGCCGCAGTGCGACGGACTGGTGCTCAACGCCAATGGCGATCCCAAGCGCTTCGCGGCGTTTACGTTGCCGGTGGCCGCCGACAGCGTCGAAGGCTCTGCCGGGCCGCTTGCCGGCATTCTTGCCGGGCTCGACTGGGTGGCGGCGAACCGTCCCGGCATCACTTGGGTGCTGAGCACGGCCGGCGACTGTCCGTTCCTGCCGCGCGATCTGGTGGCGCGGCTGCATCGCGCGCGGATCACGGAGAACGCCCAGCTCGCGGTCGCGGCCTCCGGCGGCCAGACCCATCATGCCGTTGGATTGTGGAATGTGTCGCTGCGTGGTGACCTCCGGCGCGCGCTGGTGGTGGACGACTGTCGCGCCATCCATCGCTTCACCGCACGCTACAAGCTCGCGACCGTCGACTGGATCAATGCGCCGATCGATCCGTTCTTCAATGCCAATACGGTCGAGGATCTCACCGAGGCTGAACGGCTGGCGGCCCGTCACAAGAGCTGATGGTATGGGCTTCATGCCGGAGTGAAGCCGGCTGCGGTCAACGCGTTGCGGCTTTGCTCCGAGCTCAATGCTTCGAGAAACGCCCGCACCGACGCACGATCCTTGCGCGCCGTAACCAGCGCGAAATCATAATGCTCTTCTGCCAATGCAATGAAGCCGAGGCCCGCGGCCTGCGCCACCGGCGCAATGGTCATGCCCCAGTCAGCGCGATGCTGCGCCACTGCGGCCGCCACCGCGTTGTGCGACCGCGGTTGATTCCAGTAGCCATCGGGACGCGCGCCGCCGAGCAGGCGATCGATCAAAATACGCGTGCCGGCGCCCTGGTTGCGGTTGACCATCAGGCATGAAACATCGGCGAGCGCAATTTTGACCGCCTCCTGCGGCGTGCGGCCTTCGAACCGTGTGTCGCCTTTGCGAAACACCACGCCCTGCATGCGGCGCCAACCCGGCACCAGTTCGAGGCCCGGCACCAGATATGCGGTGTTGTAACTGTCGGACGCTTCATCGAACAAATGGATCGGCGCGAGATCGCATTCGCCACGCCGCGCCGCGGACAAGCCGCCGAGACTGCCGACCGCGATCGAGCGCACCAGCAGGCCTGCGCGCGCCAACGGCGCCGTTACCAGATCGAGCCCGGTGCAGTGGCTGCCGACAATGACCAGATCCGGCACGCGGACATGAGGCGTAAACAGCGTCACCTGCGCCTGCGTCTCCGCGGGCATCTGGTCGGCCAGCGCATCGATCTTCAGGAAGCCGTCAGCCTGGGCAAACGAGGTGATGGCGCCCGAGCCCTTGCCGGTGGGATACGCGATCAGGCCATCGTCGCCTTGTACCAGCGACACCATAACAAATTCGGTGCGACCGAGTTCGGAGGCGATGCGCACCGGCACCCTTGCCGTCACCTGGGCGTCGGGGCGCGGCGGCAGGCCGGCCATCCGACGCAGCACCGGCACGATCATGTCGTGAAAGGTGAACATGGCGGAGGTCGGAAATCCCGGCAGCACGATCACCGGCTTGCCGTCGCACACCGCAAGGCACAGCGGCTTGCCCGGCTTCAGCGCCACGCCATGGGCAACGATGCCCGGCTGTCCGAGACGCGCGATGATGCGATGGGAGACATCGCCCTCGCCTTTGGAGGTGCCGCCGGACAGAATCACCATGTCTGAGGTCGCGAGCGCATGGCGCAGCACGGCCTCCAGCTTGGCCTCGTCGTCGGGGAACGCACCGAGGAAGATCGCATCACCACCGTTCTCGATCACCGCCGCGGTGACAATGGCGCCGTTGGTGTCATAGATCGCGGCCGGACGCAGCGGTTCACCCGGCTGCACCAATTCGTCGCCGGTGGACAGCACCGCCACGCGTGGTTTGCGCACCACCGGCACTTGCGCGATGCCGCAGGCCGCCAGCATGCCGATCTCGCGCGAGCCGATCAGCGTGCCGGCACGCAGCAGCACCTCGCGCTGCGCAATATCGGAGCCGGCATAGGAGACGAATTGCCCCGGCGAGGCGGCGCGGCGGATCTCGATGGCGGAGACGCCCGCGGGCTGGGTGTGCTCCACCATGATCACGGCATCGGCGCCGCGCGGCACTGGACCGCCGGTCGCGATCGATGTCGCGGTGCCGGAGGTGACCGGCAGCCCCGGCGCAGTGCCGCAGGCGATGGTCTCGTCATTCAGCTTTGCCGACACGACGGACGCTTCACCCGCCGGCGCGGTATCCGCTGCGCGCACGGCAAAGCCATCGACATTGGAGCGGTCGAACGGCGGCACGTCGATTGGCGCGGCGATGTCCTGCGACAGCGGCAAACCGAGCGCCGCCGCAAGCGGGCGCAATTCGCTCGCCGGCTGATTCTGATGCGACGCTGGAAATAGCGCCGCCTCGAAACGTACCAGCGCCTCCTCGCGCGACAGCACGGCCAGAAACTGATCCTGATCCAGCGCCCTGCGCCCGGACAACGGTGGTGTCGTATTTCCAGACATGCTCACAAACTCTCCCGCAGGGGATAAACCCCGACCGGGCTTCCCGTTGCATGTCCCTCGCTCGCGGACGCTACCGTGAGCCATGCATCGGCCTGGGACAGCGCACTCAGCGGCAGGTCGCCGATCGCCAGCGGCAACCAGCCGGCGTCGACATCTTTGACCAGCACGACATCCGTGACGCCGACCTGCGACGCGATTTTTTGCACCAGTGGTTTGACGATCTGGCGTCGTGGCGCGCGGCCGCTCAGCCGATCCAGTACCGGCAGCGCCAGGGTCCACCACACCGCCAGGGCCTGATCCGGCGCACCGGGCATCGCAATCACCGGCATCGCGCCGATCCGGCCCACCGCCGCGGTGCGGCCGGGCTGCAGCGCCAGGCCGTGCAGCAGCCGGGCGCCGGTCGCGAGTGCCGCCACGGCGGCATCGTGACGGCCGGCACCGGTGCCACCGATGGTGATCAGGAGATCGCAGTCGGCCCCGCCGATGGCCTTGGCAACCGACGCCGTATCGCGGCCGGCGGCCACGGTGCGATCGATCTGCGCGCCAACGGCCCGCACTTGTGCGGCGATCATGCCAATGGTCGTCGCATTGCCACCAGCCGCGGGCACATCGATCAGGCGAACGCGCGGGCGACGGACAGCGACGTCTTGCAATCCGAGCTTGCGCGCGATCATGTCGTCGGTCACGCCGATGCGGCGCCCCTCGGCAATGACCACGGCGCCGGCGGCGAAATCCTCCCCCGCGCGGCGCACGCCGGCACCGGGGATCGCCTCGCCGAGCACCTGAAACAGCGGGCCCGCGCGCTCGACCGCACTCGCATCCAGCACACAGTCACACCCCTGCGGTAGAGTGTCACCGGCTTCGACCCAGGCAGGCGCGACCGCCAGCGGCACCGGCGCATAGGATGAGGCCCCCGCGAGGTCGATCGACGTCAGGGCCCAGCCGTCGAGCACAGCAATGCTCCGCGCCGGCAGCGCCGTCTTCAGCGGCGGCATCGGCGCCGCAATACAACCGATGGCGTCGGTAACAGCCAATTCAATCGGCGCGACCGGCGCAAGCCCCTCGAGCAGCAGGGCCAGCGCAGTCTCGTGCCCGGTCAGCGCGATTGCGGGGTTTTGAGTCATGCCGGATGGTGGACCATATGCCATTGGACTTGCAACGGGGGGCGGATTTCCGTGTCAGATTCCTTGGACGCAAGCGGGAAATCCGTTCGCCAATCCGCCCAATATGTTAGTCTGAGGGAACGACCAGACTCGCGCCCGACCGTGGAGACAGCTATGGCCTATCCAAGACCGGTTCAATGCACGACGTTGTGGGCGACAATTCGTCACGAGGCGAGCGCCGTGGCGGTCGACGAGCCGGTGTTCGCCGCCTGGATGCATGAGGCGATCCTCAATCACGACAATCTCGCAACAAGCCTGGCACAGCTGATTGCGGTGGCACTGGGCGGCGATAGCGACGACCGCGCCGCGATCCGTCGGCTGGCTACGGAGGCCTATCGCGCCGATCCCGCGCTGACGGACATCGCCGAGCGCGATCTTGCCGCGCCGCTGGCGCGCGATCCCGCCTGCCCCGGGCCGCTGCATGTGCTGCTGCATTTCAAGGGCTATCTCGCGCTGCAGGCGTCCCGCGTGGCGCACCGGCTGTGGCGACAAGGGCGCGTCGATCTGGCGCGCGAGCTGCAGGGCCGTATTTCGCGATCGCTGCATGTCAGCATTCATCCCTCGGTGCAGATCGGCGCCGGCACCTTCATCGACCATGGCACCGGCGTCGCCATCGGCGAAGGTGTCGTGATCGGCGACGAGGTGTCGATGCTGCAGGGCGTGACCATCGGCGGCGACGATCGCAACGCCGCCCCGACAATCGGCCACGGCGTGCTGCTGGCGGCCGGCGCCATCATCCTCGGCCCCGTGAAAATCGGCGATTTCGCCAAGATCGGCGCGGGCTCGCTGGTCACCATGTCGGTGCCATCGGGCTGCACCGCCGTCGGCGTGCCGGCGCGGCTGGTCAATTGCCAGCCCGGTGCGCGGCCTGCGTCGAACATGGACCAGTCGCTGCCGTGAATTGGGATAGACAGACACCCCCCTCTCGTTGCCCAACATTCTGCCTCATCCTGAGGAGCCCGCGCAGCGGGCGTCTCGAAGGATGATTGTTTGGCAAGGCCTCGGCCTCATGGTTCGAGACGCGCTGATGCGCTCCTCACCATGAGGGTTTAGGTCACTCCGCAGCCGTGCGCATCTCGATCCGCTCGCAACGCACCGCGCAGAACTTGAATTCGGGAATCTTGCCGAACGGATCGAGCGCCGGATTGGTGAGCAGGTTCGCTGCCGCCTCCGCATAACAGAACGGCATGAACACCATGTTCTCCGGCACGTCGCGGTCGGAGCGCACCTTGATCTCGACGGCGCCGCGGCGGGTTTCCAGCCGCACGAAATCGCCCGGAGCGATCTTCATCCGCCGCATGTCCTTTGGCGTCATGAAGGCCACCGCCTCCGGCTCGATCTGGTCGAGGACATCGGCACGCCGGGTCATCGAGCCGGTGTGCCAGTGTTCGAGCACACGTCCCGTGGAGAGCACCATCGGGTATTCATGATCCGGCAATTCATCCGGCGGGATGACATGCGCCGGCACGATCTTGCCGCGGCCGCTTTGGGTCGGGAAACCGGTGGTGAAGATGATTTCGTTGCCGGGCTTGCTGGGATCGTCGACCGGATAGGTGACGGCGCCTTCGCGCACCAGCCGCTCCCAGGTGATGTTCTTCAGCGACGGCATCACTTGCGTCATCTCGGTGAAAACGTCGGCCGGGCCGCTGTAATTCCAGTCGAGCCCCATGCGTTGGCCGATCTGCGCGATGATCCAGAGATCCTGTTTCGCGTCGCCCGGCGGCTTGATCACCTGGCGCGCAAGCTGCACCCGGCGATCGGTGTTGGTGAAGGTGCCATCCTTCTCGGCGAAGGCCGAGGCCGGCAGGATCACGTCGGCGTGGAATGCGGTCTCGGTGACGAACAGATCCTGCACCACCAGATGATCGAGCATGGCGAGCGCTCCGCGCGCATGCTGCAGATCGGGGTCCGACATCGCCGGGTTTTCACCCTCGATGTACATGCCGTTGATCTGGCCCGCGTGAATCGCATTCATGATCTCGACCACGGTCAGGCCACGTACCGGATCGAGCTCCTGTTTCCACAGATGCTCGAACGGCTCGCGCAAATCGGTGCGACCGACCGGCTGATAGTCCGGCAGAAACATCGGAATAAGGCCGGCGTCGGAGGCGCCCTGCACGTTGTTCTGGCCGCGCAGCGGATGCAGCCCGGTGCCGGGCCGCCCGATCTGCCCCGTGGTCAGCGCCAGCGCGATGAGACAGCGCGCGTTGTCGGTACCGTGCACATGCTGGCTGATGCCCATGCCCCAGAAGATGATGGAGGCCCGTGACGTCGCGTAAAGCCGCGCCACTTCCTTCAGCGTTTCGGCGGGAATGCCGCAGATCGCTTCCATCTTCTCCGGTGGGAAGTCCTTGATGCGCTCCTTGAGATCATCAAAGCCTTCGGTGTAGCCGGCGATATACTGATCGTCCGTCAGGCCCTCGGTGATGATGGTGTGCAGCATGGCGTTGAGCATCGCCACGTCGCTGCCGGGCTTGAACTGCAGATGGGTGGTGGCATGGCGCGACAGGGTCTGCCGGCGCGGATCCGCCACCACCAGCTTGGCGCCGCGCTTGGCCGCATTCTTGATATAGGTCGCGGCCACCGGATGGTTGATCGTGGGATTGGCGCCGATCACCATGATGAACTCGGCATCCATGGCGGCGGCGAACGGCGCCGACACCGCGCCGGAATTCACGCCTTCCATCAGCGCCGCCACCGACGAGGCGTGGCAGAGACGCGTGCAGTGATCGACATTGTTGGAGCCGAAGCCGGTGCGCACCAGCTTCTGGAACAGATAGGCCTCTTCGTTCGAGCCCTTGGCCGAGCCGAAGCCGGCCAGCGCCTTGACGCCCTTCTCCTCACGGATCTTGACGAGACCCTTGGCGGCGATATCCAGCGCTTCCTCCCACGACGCTTCGCGGAAGTGAGTGAACGGATTGGCCGGATCGACCTGGTCGTTGGCATCCTTCTTCGCGTTCGGCAGCCGCACCAGCGGCTTGGTCAGGCGATGCGGATGATGGATGTAGTCAAAGCCGAAACGGCCCTTGACGCAGAGCCGGTTGTGATTGGCGGGGCCGTCGCGCCCCTCCGCATAGATCACCTTCTCGTCCTTGACCTGATAGGTCACCTGGCAGCCGACGCCGCAGAACGGGCACAGCGAATCGACCTTCTTGTCGGCGTACACCGTACGGGTCTGATGCTCGTCGAGCAGCACTGAGGGCATCAGCGCGCCGGTCGGACAGGCCTGCACGCACTCGCCGCAAGCGACGCAGGTGGACTCTCCCATCGGATCGTCGAAGTCGAACACGATCTTCGATTCATGGCTGCGATAGGCCATGCCGATGACGTCGTTGACCTGCACCTCGCGGCAGGCGCGCACGCACAGACCGCACTGGATGCAGGCATCGAGATTGACGCTCATGGCCGGGTGCGTGGTGTCGCTGGACCAGCGCTCGGCGGCCGGAAAGCGGCTTTCCTCGACGCCGACTTTTTCAGCCCAGTGCCAGAACTTCGAGTCCGGATCGTGCGAGGTGGCGCGCGCCGGCTGGTCCGCGACCAGCAGCTCCATCACCATTTTCTGCGCAGCGACCGCACGGTTGCTCGCCGACTTCACCTTCATGCCGACGCTTGGCGTGCGCTTGCAGGAGGCTGCGAGCACCCGTTCGCCTTCGATTTCGACCATGCAGGCGCGGCAGTTGCCGTCGGCGCGGTAATCTGGCTCCGGCGAATAACAGAGATGCGGGATCTCGGTGCCCAGCCGCTTGGCGACCTGCCAGATCGACTCGCCGGCTGTGGCTTCGACCTGCTGGCCGTCGAGCTCGAAGGTGATGGTCGGAGCTTTTGTCGGAGCCTTGCTCATTCCGCAGCTTCCTTGGGCATGAACTCATCAGGAAAGTATTTGATGACGGATGTCAGCGGGTTCGAAGCGGCCTGGCCGAGCCCGCAGATCGAGGCATCGCGCATCGTCTGGCTCAATTCGTTGAGCAGATCGCGGTTCCAGACCCGCTGTTCCATCAACAGCGCCGCCTTCTGGGTTCCGGCCCGGCAGGGCGTGCACTGGCCGCAGCTCTCGTCCTCGAAGAACTTCATCAGGTTCAGTGCCGCGCCCTTCACGTCGTCCTGATCGGACAGGATGACGACAGCGGCAGAACCGATGAAGCAGCCGTATTTCTCCAGCGTGCCGAAATCGAGCGGAATGTCGTCCATCGATGCCGGCAGGATGCCGCCGGATGCGCCGCCCGGCAGATAGGCGCGGAACGTATGACCGTCTGCCATGCCGCCGCAGAATTCATCGATCAGTTCGCGCACGGTGACGCCGGCTGGCGCGAGCTTCATGCCTGGATTCTTGACGCGGCCCGACACCGAATAGCTGCGCAGCCCATGGCGCTCGTTGCGGCCGTGGGATGTCCACCACGCGCCACCCTTCTCGACGATGTCGCGGACCCACCACAACGTCTCGATGTTGTTGATCAGGGTCGGCAGGCCGAACAGCCCGACCTGGAAGGGATACGGCGGCTTGTGCCGCGGCAGGCCGCGCTTGCCTTCGATGCTTTCCAGCAGCGAGGATTCCTCGCCGCAGATATAGGCGCCGGCGCCGCGACGCATGTGCAGCACCGGGCCGCCGGCAAAATCACTTTGAACTTTCGCGATCTCGGTTTCAAGGATGGCACGCGCCGCCGGATATTCGTCGCGCAGATAGATGTAGACCTCGCCCGCCTCGACCATGTGCGCGCCGATCAGCATGCCCTCGATGAAACGATGCGGATCGGTTTCGAGATAATAACGATCCTTGAAGGTGCCGGGCTCTCCCTCGTCGCCATTGATGGCCATCAGCCGCGGCCCGGGTTCGCCGAGCACCGCACGCCATTTGCGCCCGGTGGGAAAACCGGCGCCGCCAAGCCCGCGCAAGCTCGCATCGTCGAGCACTTTCAGCACGTCATCGCGGCTGAGCGCGCCGGAGCGCAGGCGCTCAAGCAACTTGTAACCGCCATTGGCAATGTAGGCATCGTAGTCGACATAAGCGGGCAGATGCGCATGGGTGTCACCACGCTTCGCTGTCGCAAGCACGCTGTCGACGGTGGCATGGTCGACGAAGTTATGGCCGACCTCGACCGCCGGCGCGGTGTCGCAGCGGCCGACACAGGGCGCGCGCACGACGCGGACCTCGGGACCCGCCGTGTTCTGCAGTTCATGCAGCAACTGCTCGGCGCCGAACATCGCACAGGTGAGTGAATCGCAGACCCGGATGGTGAGCGGCGGAATGGCGCGATCGCCCTCCTTCACCACATCGAAGTGCGCATAGAATGTCGCCGTCTCGAACACCTCGGAGAAGGCGAGCTTCATCTCATCGGCCAGCGCCGCAAGATGCGCCGCGGAGATCTGTTTGTAGGTGTCCTGGATCAGGTGCAGGTGTTCGATCAGCAGATCGCGGCGCCGCGGCCGGTCACCAAGCAGCTCGGCAATCTCATGCCCCGCATCGGGATCGACCTGACGCCCCTTCGGGGTCGCCTTGGCCCGGCGGCGCCCCTCGCCCGGGTGCTCGAACGGACGGACCTTTTGCAGGTCCTTCTGGCTGTGATTGCTGCTCATTAAGAATCGCTCGTTTCCGGGTTCCCTAGAACAATTCTAATCTTTGGCATGCCAGATGCCAAGAACGCTTTTTTCTTCGCGCCCACCCATCATCCACCCGGCAGCGAGCGGAAGCCAGTGCGCTTTATTGTCTAGAGATTATGCCCGTTTAGCCTGCCGGACAGGCCGCGGAAATGTCCCATGCCCGAGCTTCAGGTCCGGACCCGGGACACAGCAGAATTCGCTGCCCGGACGTAAATACCCTTGTCCGCGCGCCCCGGTTGCGCTTGGATTGGACCCGGGTCTGGGGAGTTTTCAAAAATGCGAATTTTAGCAGCTTGTCTGCTGGCGATATCATGCGCCGGCTGTGCCTCCGTGACGCGAGGCTGGGAAGAGCAGATCGCGATTTCATCAACGCCATCAGGGGCGGATGCTGTCGTTTCGGGGTCCAGCTATCCGGCGCCGTGCGTGACGCCGTGTTCGATCAAGGTCAAACGCAGCGACGAGATCAGCATCACTTTCAACAAGGACGGATATGAGCCGCAGGTGGTCAACCTGTCGAAAGAGATTGCCTCGAACGGCGCGGTCGGCTTCGCCGGAAATATTTTAATCGGCGGCGGCGTCGGGATGATTGTCGACGGCGCCAGCGGCGCTGCGCTCGACCACAAACCCAACCCGGTCATCGTCACGATGCAGCCGATCGCGCGGCCCCCGGCAGCGCGTCCTGTCAAACGAAAACCGCCCCCGAAACCAGTGAGTTAATCCGCAACGAGTAGGCGCTTGCCTCCCTGTGATACGTATTTTCCGACGACGTCATAGCGGTGCAGAACTCTCCAGCGCCATTGCCACGCCGCAAAGACATGGTTAGCGAAACGTAAACTGCTTACTCCCGATCTCCGCATTTGCCTCAAATTTTCTGAAAGTGTTGTCGGCTAGGAGAAGGCCGCAGCAATTGGAGACTCCCGCATGCCCGCCCGCAAACCATCCCTCAAAGAAACACCGAAGAAACGCAAAGCGACGCCGCATGACGCGTGGATGACCCTCAAGGGCGGATCGGCCAAGCGCAGCGCGGTGCTCGATCTGTCCAATGGGCGCGCCGAGATCAAGGTCCACGAACCCCACCCGATCAACGGCAAGCCGAGCGTCGCCTTCTCCAAGGACGTGCGAAAGATCACCCGCTGCCGCCTGGTGTGGCGCGACGAATCCATCGTCGGCCTCGAATTCATGGTTCCGGTCTGATCTTTCTCGCCTGCCGATCGGCGACCTCGTCGCCGTCCCCCCGTCCCCCGACCTCGTCGCGATGCCGCCTCGTCGTGCAGCTTCGCGCATTATCCAATTGCCGAGGCGTTGGCGCTTCTGCGTAAGCGGTGATATGGCCGTGCTGTAACTTGTGTTGCACCGGCAGACCGCCGATCGTTCGTCTCCCGACCAGAGCCCCCGACGATGCTGACCGCAAAAACTCCGCCCGCCCCTGACGTGTGGGCTGCGACCAAGACCTGGGTCAAAGCAGCTTACATCTGGCGCGGGCCCGACGCGCATCTCGGGCATCGGGCGCGGCAACTCTCCGTCGACATCCTGGTGGTGCTGCTGGTATTGTTTCTGCCGTGGTCGACAGCCCTCGCCTCGGGTCTGGCGATCACGGCGGTGCCCGCGCTTCTGGTGACCGTTCGTCCTCGCCCGCTCTGGGCGGCAGTGAACCGTCCGGCCTGCCTGCTGCCTATCGCATTGTTTCTGCTCGCCGTGGTCGGCATGGCCTGGGCGACCGGTGTTCCGATGCGCGACCGGCTGCATGGCGCCGACCAGCTCGCGAAACTCCTGCTGATTCCGCTGCTGTTCTATCACTACCGGGAATCGCCCCGCGCCAAATGGATCCTCACGGCGTTCGTGGCCTCCAATGTCGTACTGATGATCTATTCGTTCCTGGTGTTCGTGTCGCCGACACTCGCCATCACCATGAAGGTCGATCAGCCCGGCGTGCCGGTGAAGAACTACATCGACCAGAGCCAGGCCTTTGCGCTGTGCGCCATCTGGCTTACCGGCCTCGCGATCGAGGCCTTCAACCGAAACCGAAAATCATGGGCGATCGCCTTCATCGCGATCGCGGCTGCGTTCCTGATCAATCTCGCCTTCATCAATGTGGCGCGCACCGCGTTTTTGTACCTGCCGGTGATGCTGCTGATGCTGATCGCGCGTTATCTCAGCGGCAGGAAACTCCTCGTCGCATTGCTGGCGTGCGCGCTGGTCGGCGCCGGAATTGGAGTGGCCTCGCCCAATCTGCGGCTGAAGGTCTCGAAGATCTTCAGCGAGTATGACGCGTATGAAACCAAGGTGGCCGTCGATGCCAATGTCTCGGTCGCGGCCCGGCTGGAGTTCTGGCAGAAGTCCATCACCTTCTTTCAATCCTCACCGCTCTGGGGGCACGGCACAGGATCGATCAAAACCATGTTCGAGCGCGACGCGGTGGGCAAGACCGGGCTCTCCGCAATCGTGATCGGCAATCCGCACAACCAGACACTCGCTATCGCGGTGCAATGGGGCCTGATCGGCTGTTTCGCCCTCTACGCGATGTGGATCTCTCATCTGCTGCTGTTCCGCCACACCGGATTCGTCGGCTGGCTGGGCGCGCTGGCGGTGGTGCAGAACATCGTCAGTTCGCTGTTCAATTCCCACCTGCTCGATTTCTACCAGGGCTGGATCTATGTGCTCGCGGTGGGCATCGCGGGTGGCACGGCGTGGCGTCTCGGCACGGAGACCGCCCCATCAATGAAGTCCACGGCGGCTCATTCCGCGGCGTGACAATGCCGCAGCCGCCATGGACCGGTTCGCGTTATCGTCCGCTTATTTCACCAGCCTGAACTTGCCGCCCTCAACCTTGATGATGAATGCCGAACGCTGATCATAACCGTTGTGGTCGGTCGGGCTCATGTTGGCGAGGCCGTTGTTCAGATAGACATCCTTGGTCTGCTCGATGCCGTCGCGCAGCGCGCTACGGAATTCGGCCGTGCCGGGCTTGCCGGCCTTCAGCGCCGCCGGCAGCGCCTTCGCCACCAGTTGCATGGAATCGAACACATGCGCGCCGAAGATCACCGGCGGCTGGTTCTGGCTGGCGCGATAGGCCTCGATGTAAGCCGCGGTCACCTTCCGGAACGGATCATTGGCTTCGAGATCGTCCGCCACGGTATAGGCTTCGCCGGCAAAAATCGCGCCTTCGACATCCTTGCCGCCGAGCTTGATGAAATCATCGGTGGCGACGCCGTGGGTCTGGTAGATGGGTCCCTTGTAGCCACGCTCGCGCAACGCCTTCTGCGGCAGCACCGCGGGTGTGCCGGCTGAGGCGATAAAGACCGCATCGGGCTTCGACGCCAGGGTCTTCAGCACCTGCCCAGTGACGCTGGCATCGCTGCGGGCATAGACCTCCTTGCCGGCGATACTGAGCCCGAGTTTCGGCGCCAGCTCCGCCAACACCTTGTAGTAGCCCTCGCCGTAAGCGTCGGACACGCCGATGAAGGCGATGGTTTTGGCACCGGTCTTGGCAATATAAGTGAGCATCGCTGTGGCCATGATGTCGTCGTTTGGCACCACCTTGAACACCCACTTGCGTTTGTCGTCCACCGGCTGAACCAGGATGTTTGAGGCCGCCATGGCCAGCAGCGGCGTCTTGCTCTCGGCGGCGATGTCCAGCAGCGGCAGCGACACCGGCGTCAGCGACGAGCCCAGCAGCACGTCGACCTTTTCATCCAGCACCAGCTTGCGCGCATTCTGCGCCGCCTTGGTCGGATCGGACTCGTCATCGAGCGCGATATAGGTGACCTTCTCGCCGCCGATCTCCCTTGGCAGCGCGGCCACGGCCTTCATCTGCGGTTGCCCGAGCGCGGCGCCCGGCCCGGATGCACTGACGGTGACCCCGACCTTGATGTCTGCGTGGGCCTGACCAGTAGCGAGCAGCAGCGCTGCCGCCAGCAGGCTTGTTCCTAGAAATTGACGCATCGATCTCCTCCCCTGTTTTTATTCAATAAGCGTTCTTTTGTTCAGTAAGCGTTTTTGCCGAACCCGAGATAACTCTCAACCAGTTGGGCATCCTCCGAGATTTGCGCCGGCGTCCCCTGCGCAGTGATGCGCCCCAGCTCCATCACATAGGCGTAGTCAGCGATCCTGAGCGCCGAACGCGCGTTCTGCTCGATCAGCAGAATGGAGACGCCGGCCTCGCGCAGGCCCACCAGGATCTCGAACACATCGCGGATGATGCGCGGCGCGAGCCCGAGGCTGGGTTCATCCAGCATCAGCAGCTTTGGCCGCGCCATCAATGCGCGCCCCATCGCCAGCATCTGCCGCTCGCCGCCGGAGAGCGTGCCGGCCAACTGCCGGTGACGTTCGCGCAGCCGCGGAAACCGCTCCAGCACCGAGGCCAGCGTCTCGGCGCGTTCCGCGCGCGAACGGCGGAAACCGCCGAGCAGCAAATTGTCCTCGACACTCATGTCGGCGAACAGCTCGCGGCGTTCCGGTACGAGGCCGATGCCGCGTTTGACCCGCTGCTCCAACGGCAGTATCGCAGCCGGCTCGCCGTTGAAATCAATCGCGCCCCGGCTCGGGATCAACCCGATCAGGGCGTTGAGCAGCGTGGTCTTGCCGGCGCCGTTGGCGCCGATCACGGTGACCAGGCCGCCCTTGGCGATGCCGAGCGAGACACCGTTCACGACCTCGACATGACCATAGGACACCCTGAGATCGTCGACATGGAGCAGCGGCGCCGTCATTCGACGCCTCCGAGATAGGCCTCGACCACGCGCGGGTTGTCGCGCACCGATGGCGCGTCGCCCTCCGCGATCCGGGTGCCGAAGTCCAGCACCACGAGATGGTCGGCGAGGCTCATGACAAAATCCATGTCGTGCTCGACCAGCAGCACGCTGATGCCCTCCTGCCGCAACTCGCGCAGCAGCCGCGCCAAAGCCTTCTTCTCACCGACACGCAGGCCCGCGACCGGCTCGTCCAGCAGCAGCACCAGCGGATCGAGCGCCAACGCGCGGGCGATTTCCAACAGCCGCAATTGGCCCAGCGACAGCGTACCGACCGGCGCCAGCGCAATCTCGGCGAGCCCGGTGCGCTCCAACTGGCGCGACGCGGTTTCGAACAGGACGATCTCCTCCTTGCGATCAAGGCCGAGGACGGCACGCAGCATCGACGCGCGGCCACGCAGATGCGCGCCGAGCATGACGTTCTCGACCACGCTCATGTCGGGCACCACGGCGGCATGCTGGAACGAACGTCCCACGCCAAGTCGCGCCATCTGCTGCGGCGTGTGTGCGCCAACCTCATACCCCCGAAACAGCACCTCGCCAGCGCTCGGCACCAGCACGCCGGTGATCAGGTTGAAGCTGGTGCTTTTGCCAGCGCCGTTCGGGCCGATCAGCCCGACGATGCGCCCGGCCGGCACCGCGAATGACACATCGTTGACGGCGATCAGGCCACCGAACGCCTTGCGCAGGTCGCGGACCTCGAGCAGCGGCGCATCACGCTCCGGCCGTTCGCGGCGTGACGCGGTGACGACACCGGACGGCGTGCCGAAATCCGGCGGAGCCTGCGCGCCGGCCAGCCTGGTCCACAGGCCTTCGCTGGCGGTGCGCAGCAACAGCACCAGCACCGCGCCGAAAATGATGGTCTCGAAATTGCCCGTGCTGCCGATGACCAGCGGCAGCCATGACTGCAACTGATCGCGCAGCAGGATCACCAATGCGGCGCCCAGCACCGCGCCATAAATCCGGCCGGCGCCGCCGAGCACCGCCATCAGCAGATATTCGGTACCCGCAGTGATGCCAAACGGCCCCGGCGACACCGAGCGCTGGAAGTGAGCATAAAGCCAGCCGGCAAGCCCCGCGAGCATCGCCGCATACAAAAACACGGCGAGCTTCACGGCTGCAGGATGAATGCCGAACGCTTCACCCGCCAGCGAATCGTCGCGCAATGCGCGGATTGCGCGGCCCATCCGCCCGCGTAGCAGGTTGCGCGTGGCCACGATGGCCAGCAGCAGCGCGACAAAGACGACGACAAAATAATCCTTCGCGCCGGTCAGCGCGTGAGCGCCGATGCGCAGTGGCGGGATACCGGACAGCCCGTCATGGCCGCCCAGCCATTCGACATTGCCGAACAGATAGAAAAACGAGATGCCCCAGGCGATGGTGCCGAGCGGCAGGTAATGTCCCGACAGCCGCACCGTGACGGCGCCGATCAAGAGCGCGCAGGCCATGGTGACGGCCACCGCAATCGGCAGCGTCAGCCAGGGCGAGAGACCGAGATGCACCGTCAGCACCGCGCTGGTGTAGGCGCCGAAGCCGACAAAAGCCGCCTGCCCGAACGAGGTCATGCCGCCGACCCCGGTGAGAATGACCAGCCCCAGCGCCACCAGGCTGGCGATGCCGATATCGTTCAGCAGCGCCACCCAGAAATCGGAAACCAGCCCGCTGAACGGCAGCGTGAGCACAACGAGTGCGGCCCCGATTTCGATCCAGCGGTGATGCTGTCTGATCCAGCGCGCCATCAATTGTGGCCCCCGCCGGGCGCCGAGGTCAGCGAGCGCCACATCAGCACCGGGATGATCAGGGCGAACACCAGGACTTCCTTGAACGAGCTCGCCCAGAACGAGAACAGCGCTTCGGAGAAGCCGACGCCGAGCGCGGCCAGCACGGTAAGCGGATAACTGACCAGGCCACCGAGGATGGCGGCGACAAAGCCCTTCAGCCCGATCAGGAAACCGCTGTCGTAATAGACCGTCATCAGCGGCCCGATCAGCACGCCGGACACCGCGCCAAGACCGGCCGCGATGGCAAACGCGACCTGCCCCGCCAGCGCGGTTGGGATGCCTGAGAGCCGCGCGCCGATCCGGTTCGAGGCACAGGCCCGCAGCGCCTTGCCGAACAGCGACCATTGGAAGAACACCGCGAACACGACCAGCAATACGACAGTGACAAGCAGCACCATCACGCTCTGCCCGGTGATCACCAGCGATCCCAGGGTGAACGACTGCGACGACAGCGCCGCGGTGCCAACGCCTTCGGGGCCGAAGAACACCAGGCCAAGGCCCATCAGCGAGAAATGCACGCCGAACGCCGCGATCAGCAGCACCAGCACACCCGATTTCGCGATCGGATCGAAGGCGATGCGGTAGAGCATCGGCCCCATCGGCAGGATCAGCAGCACGGTGAGTGTGCCCGAGAGCACCGGGCCGAGCTTCAACGGCGCAAGCACATTCGCCAGCAGCGCGAGCAGGACGGGCACAACGAGATCGAGTGCGGCAATGCGGACGATCCGCGCCAGCGTGATCTCGCGCCGGTATTGCACGAGTTCCGAGACGGCCGCGAGCACGCCCAGCGCGATCAGCAGCCACACTGTGCCGGGCAGCTTGCCGTTCTCCAGCGCCGCCACCGTCAGGGTGGCGAACGCGACAAACTCGCCCTGCGGAATCAGAATCACCCGCGTGACGGCGAACACCAGCACCAGCGCCAGCGCAACCAGCGCATAAACCGCACCATTGATGATGCCGTCTTGCAGCAGGAACAGGAATATCGTGAGATCCACCCCGAGCGCCGCCTTTCCCCCGATCAGCCGGCACAATGGCCAGGACTGCGGCCTCCAACCTACGATGCCTGCTGGGGGACGTCTGTCCCTAGGGCTAGCGACGGCGCATCGGTTCCTGCATCGCAACATGATTGAGCGGATTGCTCCCCGGGGGACAGTGCATCCCCGGCGCTTCCGGCGCCGCCGCCTTGCTGGTAAAGTTCGGGAAAATAAGGAATTTGGAGGAGACGATGAGCGCGGGTGAAGCTTTCAGGGCAGCCGTGCCGAGGGAGCAGGACGTCGCCGGTGCGGTGCTTGCGATCGGCCGGCCGGGATTTGCCGACACGCTGCTGAGCACGCTGCGCCGTGTCGCCGACGTCGGCCATTGCATGGTGTTTTCGTTCGCCGGCGAACGCTCTGCGCGCTGCCTGCTCGATGTCGGCAACATCCCGATCGGTGGCGATCTCGGTCAGGCCTATTCCGGACATTTCCACCAGGCCGACCCGAACCGCGACACCATCTTCAGCCATCGGACAAGCGCGGCGCCGATCCTGCTGCCGACCTTCGCCCGGCGCATGTACAACGACAGCTACCGCAAGCTGTTTTTCGAGGATTCCGACATCGTCGACAAGTTCGCGACCGCCATCTGGGTCGAGGGCACCTGCTTCTATGTGAACTTCTATCGGATCACCGCCCAGGGGCGCTTCGAGCGGGCGCAGATCGAACGGCTGAAGCGGATCGCGCCGGCGATCAGCGCCGTGGTGGCCCGCCATTTCGAGCAGGCGCCGGCCGCACCAGATACGCCGCGTCAGAACCTGGGCACGCTGTTCGCAACCCATAAGGCGCTCAGTTGCCTGACAAGCCGGGAGAAAGAAGTCTGCCAGCGCATTCTCTCGGGCCTGAGTTCGGAAGCGATCTCGGCCGACCTCGACATCAGCATCCACTCGACGCTGACCTATCGAAAGCGTGCCTATGAGAAGCTCGGGATCTCATCGCAGAACGAGCTGTTCGGCATCGTGCTGAAGCTGTTGATGCAGACGCCGGTGCATGGGTTGAATTGAGTGTGTTTGGTGGAAGGTGCTTCTCCAAACTCAGCGTCATCCGCGGGCTTGACCCGCGGATCCAGCTTAAGCGCTGAATTCGCATGGTGATTTCGAAGAAAGCTGGATTGCCGGGTCAAGTGTTTAGCCCGGAGACATAGCTAACACCTGTTCGGACACATCACTAACAGGTTGGCCATTGGTCAAGTCAAACGTTGCGACCTGCCAACTGGCAAAGAAGATTCCATAGTGCCCGTCACGGTCCAGCGGCCTGATAGCGAGGCGCTCACCAAAGAATGCCTGCGGAACCTTCCACATCCGCCCCTTGAAGGAGATGTAGCTGCGCGTCGACGAGACCTTACGAACGATGTCGCCGCTGTCGTATTGGACTTCGGGAAGTCGAGGCGGCATGGCGCGGGAACTGGGCCGGAAGCGATCGGCAGGGACGTTCATGCCGAGCCCCTGATGAGGACGCTCCAGATTATAGACCATCCGCCAGGCGTCGAAGGCTCGTTGGACTTCCGGCAGGGTGCGGAAGCGACGCATGGCAAACACCTCCGCCTTCAGGGTGCGATGGAAGCGTTCGTTCTTGCCGCGGGCCTGCGGATGGCGCGGTCTGGCATGCACCACCCTGACGCCGAGCTTGAGCAGCCATACCTTCAGTCCGGTCCAATGAACGCCGGACGTGTCGCCCCAGGGTGAGCCGTTGTCGGTGTAGAAGGCCTCTGGCAGGCCATAACGGCGAAAGGTGGCTGTCAGATGTTCCTGCACGGTCAGACGCTGCTCGTTGGCGCAAGCCTTCAAGCACAGAGCATAGCGCGAATGATCATCGACGACGGTCAGCGGATGGCATTCCCTCCCACTGGTGAGCAAGATGTCGCCCTTGAAGTCCATCTGCCACAACAGATTGGGAGCTTCCTTCTCAAAGCGATGGCCCGGGTTTGGCGGCGCATGCTCGCTCGGCTTGATCCGGCCGTTCCGACACAGGATCTGATGCACCGTGGACGGTACAGGCACCGTCTGCCCACCCCGCTTCAGGCAATGGGCAATCTTGCGTGCTCCCCAGGCCGGATGCTTGTCACGAACAGCCAGTACCTGCGCCTCGATTGCAGCGTCGCTGCGCTTGGGCATCGCATGCGGTCGGCGGGAACGATCGGCCAGCTCTTGATCGCCCGTTTGCCAGCGAGCCAGCCATTTGTAGCCGATGTATGGACTGATGCCGAACTGCCGGCAGAGTTCTCGCCGGTTCACTCCCTCTTGCTGTGCAAGCAGCACAAACTCTCGTCGTTGATCCATCGCCGACACCTCGCGCCAGGGCATGGAAAGGGCCTCCCAAACAGGACCAATCCAGCCATTTTGACGTGTTAGCTATGTCTCCGAACACCTGTCAGTGATCTGTCCGGGCTAAACATCAAGCCCGGCAATGACGGAGTGGGGATGTTATGCCTACGCAAACCCCGTCCCAAACCATAGGGACAGACGCCCTGCCCGTCCGGGCCTATCCTCAGCAGCATCGGACATCCGCACCCCGAGGCTTCCGTTGAGCACCGCACCTCACATCGACATCGACCTCGCCGCGTTCTGGAGCGATCCCTATCCGGCGCTGGCGCGGCTGCGCAGGGAGGCGCCGATCGCGTTCGTACCGCAGCTCGGCAGCACGCTGTTCAGCAGCCGCGACGACATCTTCGTCTCGGAAAAGCAGATCGACGTGTTCAGCTCGCACCAGCCCGAAGGCCTGATGAACAGGCTGATGGGCCACAACATGATGCGCAAGGACGGCGACGCGCACATGGCGGAGCGCAAGGCGATCTTCCCAACCATTTCGCCGAAAACCGTGAAGGCGCACTGGACCGCCCAGTTCCAGGCCCATGCGGACCGCATCATCGATACGCTCGATCCAGGGAAGCGGGTCGATTTTGTCAAAGACTTCGCCCTGCCGTTTTCCGCCGAATGCCTGAAGTCGATCACCGGCCTCACCAACATGCGTTTCGAGGACATGAACGCCTGGTCGCAGGCGATGATCGACGGTATCGCCAATTATGCCGGTGACCCGGCGGTGGAGGCGCGCTGCCACGCGGCGACCGCGGGCATCGACGCCGCGATCGACGATATGCTGCCGACACTGAGCAAGACCCCGGATCAGAGCCTGCTCGGGGTCACGCTTGCCGCCGGCATGGCGATGGACAGCATCCGCGCCAACATCAAACTCGCCATCAGCGGCGGCCAGAACGAGCCGCGCGACGCGGTGGCCGGCACGGTGTGGGCGCTGCTGACCCACCCCGACCAGCTCACGCTCGCGCGCGCCGACGAAGTATCGTGGCTGCAGGTGTTCGAGGAATATGCGCGCTGGATCTCGCCAATCGGTATGTCGCCGCGCCGCATCGCCAAGCCCTGGACCATCCGCGACATCGCCTTCGAACCTGATGACCGCGTCTTCTTCATGTTCGGCTCGGCCAACCGCGATGAAAAGCACTTCGTGAATGGCCAGCAGTTCGACGTGCGACGCGATGCCTCCCGGAGCATCGCATTCGGCGCCGGTCCTCATTTCTGTGCCGGCGCATGGGCGTCACGGTCCATGCTCGCCGACGTAGCGTTGCCAACGATCTTTGCACGGCTGAAAAATCTGCGATTGCGTGACGACGAGCCGGTGCGGATCGGCGGCTGGGCATTCCGCGGCCTGCTCAATTTGCTGGTGACGTGGGATGCAACCGTTCCGCGCTGACGGAGCGCAACACCGGTCGAGCGGTCACACCTGCCCCAGCAGCCCCCGCGTCACCTGGTCGAGCTCTTCCGCATAGCGGCGCCGCGCATAGGATTCGGTCAGAAAGCCGATCACCTTGCGACTGCCGCCGGCCTCCGTCACCGCAAGCACCTCGGCCCCGGCATCGTCGAACACCTTCATTGCCGACTTGACGTTCATGGCCGGAAACAGCGTGACGTCCTGAAACTTGATCAGCTCGATCACCTGGATTTCGTCGGCAATGCTGTCGAGATCGCCGGAGAAAAGCTCCGGCAGCAGCACGATGCCGCAATACCTGTTCAGGCCATCGACGGCGATCACCGCCTGGCGCGACCCGAGCAGATATTCACCGCGACACTGGGCAATCGTTGCGGTCGCGGGGATGGACGCGACATCGGTGCGCATCATGCGTTCCACCGTGAGATTGCGAAGCCACCCGACATCGTTGGCGCTGCGAATGGTTTCGCCGCGCAAATGCAGCCGCCAGGTCGAGAAAGAATGGCCAAACAGCGCCCGCACGCACACGCTGGTGACGATGCAGGCCGCCAGCACCGCGGCAGTGACGTCGACGCTGCGGGTCATTTCCAGCACCAGGAACGACATGGTGAGTGGACCACCGACAATCGCGACACCGAGTGTCGCCATGCCGGTGAGCATGCTGGCGAGCGGATCGAGCGGAATGCCGAACATCGGAAGCTGCAGCACCATGGCATAGAGCTTGCCGATCAGGCTGCCGACGAACAGCGATGCGAAAAACAAACCACCGCGAAAGCCCGAGGCCAGCGAGATCAGGCAGGCGCACAGCTTCAGGCCGATGATCATGGCAATGACGTCCATCGCCATGCTGCGATGCAGGTCAAGCACCATCGCGCCGTGTCCCGCCGCCAGCACCTGTGGCGTCAAGATGGCCATCCCGCCGATGCAAAGTCCGCCGATCGGGGTCTTGAGCCAGACCGGCAACCAAGGCTGGTTGAAGACCCGCTCCACCAGCGCCGAGCTTCGCATCACCACGATGCCGACCGCCGCAACGATCAGCGCCAGCACGATGATGGCAAGATATTGCTCACCGGTGACCGCGCCGACCTGAGGCACATTGAGGGAATAAGGCGCGCCGCCGAGCCAGCGTGCGGTAAGGGCCGCCGACAGCGACGCCGCGAGGATCGGCGCCGCGCTCGATACCGAATAGACGCCGACGATCAATTCACAAGCATAGAATGCACCGGTGATCGGCGCGCCGAAAGCGGCGGCGATGGCGCCGGCGGCACCGCAGCCCACGATCAGGCGCAAATCGTTGCGCCGCAGGTTGAAGAAGCGGCCGAGCAGCGATGCCGCCCCTGCCCCGATCTGGGTATAGCCTGCTTCCAGCCCGACCGACGCGCCGCAGCCGTTCGAGATCAGGGTCTGACTGCTGACCACGACGCTGTCGCGCAACGACAGGCGGCCACCGCGCAGCGCATTGGCTTCAATCGGATCGACCGCGTTGGAGATCTTCCAGCGCCGGCGCGACCATTCCATCAGGCCCAGCAGCAGGCCGCCCGCCGCCGGCGCGATCATCGCGGCCCAGGGATTGACGATCTCGTTGGCGCTGAGGCGCACGTCGATCGGAATGCCGAAGATCAGAACATGCGCAACCTGGGCGATCTCGCTCATCAGCGTGACAATCGCGCCGGCCACCACACCGACCAGCAATGCCAGCGGGACCAGAAAGAACTCGTTGCCGCGCAGCAGTGCCCGCAGCGTGGAGAGCACGCCCTTGGAGCCGAGATGGTCGATCAGGCGACCAATCCGTGCAAGCATCAGCACGCAGCATATCCCAGGCAAGACACATGATAAGGCGCATCATGCGCGACGCCCACGATGGCGCCGTTCGGCCACTTCATAGGTTCGAATACCTTGCGCCGCAACACGAATAGTGTCCCACTAGACGCAGACCTCTGTCATTGAATCGGGCGCGCCCCGTCATTAACGGACGCTGAACGGGCGCGCACCCCCGAGCCGCGGATCCGTCCAACGCAGACGCCCGCAACCTCGCTGCCGATGCCTGCGAGCAGCTTGGTTACCTCTCGGAGGCCGCCACATGGCGCAACTCCTAGCTGTTCGCAGCGCATGAACTGCGCAATGGGCCGCCGAAACTCGCAGGCCGCACTGGTGTGCCCGCAGATGCACTGGCGGCGCTGCCGCTGGATGTGTTCTTCGATCTGCTGGCGGTGCGCCTCAACGGGCCGAAGGCGAACGGCAAGCGAATGGTGCTGAACTGGGTTTTCACCGACACCGATCAGTCCATCGTGCTGAACCTGGAGAACTCGGCGCTGGCCCACCGCGCCAAGAAGCCGGTCGCGCACGCCGATGCCACCCTCACACCGACCCGCAAGACACTGAATGCAATCATGCTGCAGCAGACGACGTTTCCGCAGGCCGCCGCCAGCGGCGAGATCACCTTCGCGGGCAATGCCGGCCGGCTGCTCGAATTGCTGTCGCTGTTCGATACCTTCAGCCCGGTCTTCGCCATCGTCGAGCCGTGAGCAGCTCCGGCGAAAAACTCACCCCAACAAAAAAGGCCCCCAAAAGGGGGCCTTTCCTGGTCAACGCCGAATGGGCGTTTACACAGCTTCCTTCGCCGCCTTCACCGGGCGGGCGCGGACGATCTTGCGGGCCGGCTTGGCCTTGAAGGTCATCGGTTCGCCGGTGAACGGGTTGGTGCCCTTGCGCGCCTTGGTGGCGGGCTTCTTGATGACGACGAACTTGGCAAAGCCGGGAACGACGAACAGGCCGTTCTTCTTCAGCTCCTTGTAGCCGACCGTGGCCAGCGTCTCGAGAACGCCTTTGACGTCCTTCTTAGCCAGTTCGGTGGTGGTCGAGATCTGTTCGATCAGCTGCGACTTCGTCAGTTGGGCGGCCATAGTGTCTCCTTGGAAAAAGTGATTCGGACGCAATCACCATATTGCAAATCCGCTATGAAAACCGTCCTTTTCGTGATCTGCACAGTTTTGTTGAGCAAAAAACCCGAAAAAATAGCCTTTTTGGCGATTCGGACCGGCCCGTGGCGCCGAAAATGCCCTCAGCCATAGGCGATCCGCACGCCGGACGAACCGAACAAGGCGCGATCTCCGCGAATCTCAGGCCCTTTGCACCCCCGCACGGGTGGCAACCGCTGTGCTCCGCGGGTTTTTGTGGCATCCTGCGGCTTCATTCTCAGAGCCTGCCCCCCGTGCCAATCGAGCCCATCACCCTTCTTGTTGCCTTCATTGGTGTGTTCGTCATCGCGTTCATGAAGGGCGCGTTCGGCGGCGGCTTTGCCATTATCGGCATTCCGCTGCTGTCGCTGGTGATGGATCCCTTGACCGCCGGCGCGCTGCTGGCGCCGCTGTTCATCGGGATGGACCTGTTCGCGCTGCGCTACTGGAAGCCCTCGACCTGGTCGCGGCCCGACCTTGCCGTGCTGGTGCCCACGCTCGTCATCGGCATCGGTCTCGGCTATGTCGGCCTCCGGTTGCTGGATCATCGGGCGGTGGCCATTGTCATGGCCCTGATTACGCTGTTGTTCGCGGCCCTGTGGCTGCGCAGCGGCGGACAGGTGGTGGTGCGGCCCCGCTCCACGCCCAAGGCGGTCGCGGCCGGCCTCGCCTCGGGCGTCACCACCATGGTTGCCCATTCCGGCGGACCGCCGCTGGCGATGTACCTGCTGCCGTTGGGCATGACCAAGGAGCTTTATGCCGGAACGACCAGTCTGTTCTTCACCGTGGGCAACGCGCTGAAAGCCGTACCCTGGCTATTGCTGGTGAAGCCGACAACGCCGCTCTGGATGCTGATGGCGCTGTGCGTGCCGGCGATCCCGCTCGGGGTGTGGATCGGCTGGAAGCTGCACCAGCGGCTGGACCAGCAACAGCTCTACAAGGCCTGTTACGGGCTGTTGGTGGTGACGGCGCTGAAGCTACTGTGGGACGGTGTTACCGGCTACATGCACTAGCTGGCTAACGAACAGCCTCTCGCTCAAAAAATCCACGAACACCCGCAGTCTGGGCGACAACTGCCGGCTTGACGGCCACAAGGCCCAGAACTGGCCGGGATTGATCATGTCGCCGTCGAGCACGGTGCGCAAGCTGCCCAACGCGATCGCGTCGCGCACCAGGAAATCCGGCATATGCACGATGCCCATCCCACCGATCGCGGCCGCACGAAGCGCCTCGATGTTGTTGCACACCATCGTCACCGGAATCCGCGGTTCGCCCGCACCGGCCTCATGACGCAGCGACCAGTCCTGCAATTTGCCGGTGGTCGGAAAACGAAAGCGCAGGCATTTGTGCTGCGCAAGATCGCCCGGCGTCCGCGGTTCGCCATGGGCGGCGAGATAGGCCGGCGATGCACACAGCACAAAGCGGAATGCGCCGAGACGCCGCGACATCAGCCGGGAGTCCGCGAGTTCGCCGCTGCGCACCACGACATCGAGCCCCTCCTCGATCACGTCCAGGATGCGGTCGTCGAAATCGAGATCGAGCTCGACCTCGGGATAACGCGCGGAAAATTCCGGCAGGATCGGCATCAGGAAGCGATAGCCGATGGTCGGCAGACTGACGCGCAGCCTGCCGCGCGGCACCAGCGCGGACTGCGACAGCATGGCCTCCGCATCCCTGAGCTCGTCGAGCACGCGGCGGCAGCGCTCGTAAAACAGCGCCCCCTCGTTGGTGAGACTGACGCGGCGGGTGCTGCGCTGGAACAGCCGGACACCAACGCTTTGCTCGAGCCTGGCCACGTTCTTGCCGACAGCGGATGCTGACACCCCGAGCAAGCGCCCGGCCGCCACGAAGCTCAGGGTTTCCGCCGTGCGTACGAAGGCGATGAGGCCGCTGAGACTGTCCATGTGGACAGATTAGAGAGTTTTACTCCGTTATCAACGGATATGGCGTCCGTTTATCGTCCAAACGCTCCGTATTAGCGTCAGGCCAACTGCAGTTGCTCCCGATCAGAAGGATGGCCATGACGACACCGAAGCTCCCCCGCTCCCTCCTGGTGGCCACGACGCTGCTCGCCGCCGCACCGACCGCAGCCACGGTGCAGACCCCGCGCGCATTCGTGACCGGCGTCTCCAATCCGGAAGACCTGATGCAATTGCCCGGTACGCCGTGGGTGGTGGTCAGCGGCATGCGCTCCGACAAGCAGCCGGGACGCCTCTATCTGCTCGACACCCGGCACCCCGATACGGCGATGACACTCTATCCCTCGGTCACACCGATCAAGGGCGGCCCCGACGCCGCAGCCTTCGCACCGCACGGCATCAATGCGCGCGCGCTTGGTACCGGGCAATTCGAACTGCTGGTGGTCGACCACGGCGGCAGCGAGGCGATCGACCGTTTTGTGCTGGAGAGCGGCGACGGCGGCCGCCCGACGGTCGCATCCGTCAGCCGCATCGAGCTGCCACCGGGCGCCTGGGCCAACGGCATTGCACCGATGCCCGATGGCGGCTTTGTCATCAGCAGCATGTACGACCCGCGGGACGCATCGTTCATCGACAAGTTCGCTGCGGGCGCCCCCACCGGCGGCGTCTGGCGCTGGTCACCCGATCAGGGCTGGCGCGAACTGCCCTCGCCGCGCCTGTCCGGTGCCAACGGCATCGCGACGACCGCGGACGGCAGGACCATCATCGTCGCCGAATGGGCGTTGCGGCGGATCTGGCGCGTTCCGATCGACGGTGGCGACGCGCATTTCGTCACCACCTCGTTCCTGACCGACAATCTGCGCTGGACCGCCGATGGCGACCTGCTGGTGGCCGGACAGATCGCCGAACCGCGGGACCTGTTCACCAACTCCACCACCGGCAAGCCTTGCCCGATGGGGTTTGCGGTGGCGCGGGTCGATCCGGTGACTCTTGCCGTCACGCCGCTGCTGAACGGAGACGAACAGTCCTTCGCCGCGACCGGCTTTGGCGGCGCCACCGGCGCGGTGGAGATAGACGGCATGCTCTGGGTCGGCAGCTTCACCGGCGAGCGCATCGCGCGCTTTGCGATCCCGGCCGCAGCAAAGGATTGAACGCCGCTCAGCCGTTGCGCTCCGACCGGATCAGATCGCGATAATGATGCGGCAGCCGCATCAGCATCAGGTCCTTGCGGCGGACGACATTGGTCGGATAGGCGCTGTCGAGATTGCTGGTGTCGGCTACGGCTGTCACTATCTCGGCACCATCGGTGATAATCGCCTCGCGGCGCGGGAATTCGAACGTGTCCGGACCAAACACACCGCTGAGACCGGGGTAGCCATTCGCCGGATCGAACACGTTGGCAAAGGCGAGGAACACGTTGTTCTCGCCGGCACGGACCCGGTAGTGATGCCAATGATGCGGATCGGCGCCGGTCGGGATCGGCGCACTCTGCGTCACCGATGTGCCCGCATGCGGCGAGCAGAAGCCGCCCTTGATCGCCGACGGACAGGCGATGATGTCGCAACCGCGCAGCGCAAGAATGCGCCCGGCTTCGGGAAACGCTGCGTCGTGGCCGATCATCAGGCCGATGCGGCCGAGCGGCGTGTCGGCCACCGTCCAGGTGTCGCTGGCGGTGGCCCAGGCGCGATCGGCCTCGGCGAGATGGATCTTGCGATAACGCGCGATCAATCCGTCCGGGCCGATCAGACAGGCGCTATTATAAAGGGTGCCGCCGTCGCGCTCGGCGAGGCCGACCACGAGATGCAGATCGAGCTGTGCCGCCAGCCGGCAGAGCCGATCCGTGGCCGGGCCTGGTATCGGCTGTGCTGACGCGGCGGGATCGGCAAGGCCGCTCAACACGAGTTCGGGACACACAACGAGGTCGGCCGCATGCTGCGTCTTTGCCTGTTCGACAAGGACTGCGATGCGATTGAGATTGGCTTCGACATTGTTGCCGGGCGTCATTTGCGCGACCGTGATACGGGACTGACGTCCCACCGGCCACGGCTTGTGGCCGTAGAGCCCGAAAAAGTCGTGCGGATTCCAGCTGAAGGTGTTGGTCAAGAGCTCCGCATAGAGCGCGGGCCGGCGCTGAGCGAACACCGCTTCGCCGGAGACCTGCCGTGCCCGCGCGAAGTCGAGGTCCATCTCGGCGAGCGCAAAACCGTCGCCGCTGTCGATCACCGCCGGCACGGTGCCATCCGGCGCGATCACGCAGCTACCGCCGCTGAACTGCACGGTGCGCTCCAGCCCCCAGCGGTTGCTCTCGATCACATAGCAGCCGTTCTCGAACGCACGGCTGATCCAGTATGGCGCCGGCGTGCGCTCGGCCAGCCAGTTGGAGATATGGCAGATGACGTCGGCGCCCTGCAGCGCCGCCAGTCGCGCGGTCTCGATGAAGTGGATGTCCATGCAGATCAGGAGCGCGATGCGCCCGATCGGCGTGTCGAACACCTGATGGCCGAGATCGCCCGGCGCCGACCATTTCGGCTCGGAAATGTAAGGATGACTCTTGCGGTGCCAGCCGACCACGCCATCGGGGCCGACCAGCACCGCGCTGTTGAAATAGATGTCGTCGTCGTCGACCTCCGGCAAGCCGACGACGATGTAGCAATCATACTGCCGGGCCAGCGCCATGAAGCGGTCGGTGGTCGGCCCCGGAATCGTCTCGACAAACGGGGCCACCTCCGCGCGATCGAACCAGCAATAGCCGGTGGTGCCCATTTCCGGGGTGACGATGAGGCGGGCGCCGGCTTTCGCCGCCGCCTCGCACAGCTCGAGAAGACGCGCGATATTGCGCGCCTTGTCGAACATCGTCGGCTCGAACTGAACCGTAGCGACCTTGTGAACCCGCAGCATGCCCTGCACTCTCGGCTCTACACTAGGAACGACTTCTTGATCGAGGCTCCGAGGGTGTATTTCGGATCCACCATGTTGCCGAGCCGCACGCGGCCCGCTTGCGTCAGCAGCATGTAGGCGTCGATCTCGTCAAAGCCGTAGTCGGCCGCCATCCAGCGGCAGAGCTCGCGGTAGGCGATGCGGGCCGCATCCTCCATCGGCCGTCCCGAGCCGATGGTCATGATGAACTCGGCGGTCTCCAGCCGCGGCCACTTGATGGTCCAGCCCTTGATCAGGTCGACCTGCACGGTGGTCACGGTCGGATGCTCGATGGCGACGCCACAGAGCTCGCCGTCACCCTGCGCCGCATGGCAATCGCCGAGATACAACAGACCACCCTTGGTGTTGACGGGCAGATACACCACCGCGCCGACGCCGACATCGGGCAGGTCCATGTTGCCCCCGTAATAGTCCGGCACCAGCGAGGAGATCGCCTCGATCTCCGGCGAGGTGCCGATGGTGCCGATGAACGGCTCGTACGGCAGGGTGATCTTGTCGTTCCACTTGGTGCCAGTCTCGGCATCGATGTGCAGCTTCTTCACCCGCTCCGGCAGCGGCTCATGCAGCAGCGCGGTCTGGTCGGTGCTGACAAGGCCGCCGAAGCCCGGCATCACCACCGTGGTGCCACGCGGCTGCGGCCCGCGGGGCACGATGCTCTCGATATAGACGGCGAGCGTATCGCCCTTCTCGGCGCCTTTGACCCAGATCGGTCCGTTCTGCGGATTGAGATAGGGAAAGTTGAGGATCTTCGAGGGACTGTCGGTCTCGTGTTTGATCGCGCCTTCGAAAGCGTCGTGGGTCTCGGCCGAGACCACGGCGCCGGGATCGATGGTCAGCACCGGCTTGACGTAGGGGCCATAGACATAGTGGTACTTGCCCTGCTCGGCTTCGGTGATGGTGTGCTTGGTGCCAGACTTGCCCTTGGCGACGCCTTTGCGGGCCATGATCGAGTTCTCATACCAGGCCATCGATTTGCTCCTTCTGTTGTCTGTTATTGCCGGCGTGGATTGGTTTTCAGACTGCAAGATGACGACGCATCTCGGCGGCGTCGTCGAGGGCGGCGCGATCGAGGCTGGCGACGATGCGCCCCTTGTCCATGACGTAGCAGCGCTGCGCCATGGCGCGGATCATATCGAGGTTCTGCTCCACCAGGATGATGGTCACGCCCGTTTTGCGATTGAGTTCGACCATGTTGCGGGCGATGTCCTGGACGATATTCGGCTGGATGCCTTCAGACGGTTCATCGAGTAGAATGAGATCGGGATCGGCGATCAGCACCCGCCCGATCGCAAGCTGCTGCTGCTGGCCGCCGGACATGGTGCCGGCACGCTGGTGCCAACGCTCCTCCAGGATCGGAAAGGCCTCGACAACGCGCCGACGGCCGGTTTCGGGGATGCCGCCATTGATGGCGGCGCCCACCGCCATGTTCTCGGCCACCGTCAGGCGCGGAAACACGTCGCGGCCCTGCGGCACATAACCGATGCCGAGCCGCGCCCGCCTGTGGGCGGGCAACTGCTCGACGGCTTCGCCGCGATAGACGATGGAGCCGCTCATGGCCGGCACCAGGCCAATCAGGCTTTTCATCAGCGTCGACTTGCCGACGCCGTTGCGGCCGATCACCGCAACGATCTCGCCGTCCCGCACCTCGATCTCGAGGCCTTGCAGCACCGGCTTGCCGCCATAACCGGCGCGCAGTGCCAGTGTCGACAGGATGACTTCCTTGCGGGCGGCTTCGTTGTCCATGGGCTTATGCATGCGCCGGCTCATGAGCTTGCCCCAGATAGATCGCGGCGACCCGCTCGTCGGCCACGATCTCGTCGATGGTGCCCTGGGCGAACACCTGTCCGAGATGCAGCACAGTGACTTTGTGCGCGACCTGCCGCACAAAGGCCATGTCGTGTTCGACCGCGAGCACGGTCATGCCTTCGGCATTGAGCCGCTGTACCATCTCGCCGGTCAAGTGGGTCTCTTCCGGCGACATGCCAGCGGTCGGCTCGTCGAGCAGCAGCAGGCGCGGCTTAAGACTGATGGCCATTCCGATCTCGAGCCACTGCTTCTGGCCGTGGCTGAGATTGCCGGCGAGTTGCGCCTGTTCGCCCGCCAGCCCGAGGAAGGCGAGCAGACGATCGATCTCGTCTTCAAGGGAAGCGCCACCGTGCAGCCGCTGCACGGCGATCTCGAGGTTCTGCCGCACGGAGAGGCCCTTGAACACGCCGGGCACCTGGAACTTGACCGACAAGCCGCGGTGAATCCGCGCAAAGGATTTCAGCGCCGTGATGTTCTCACCGGCAAAAACAATATCGCCACTGCTGGGATGATGCTCGCCAAGGATCAACCGAAACAGCGTGCTCTTGCCGGCGCCATTCGGCCCGATCAGGCAATGGATCTCGCCGGCCTCCAGTACCAGGTTGACCGAATTGGTGACGTGCAGGCCGCCGAAATGCTTGTTCAGCCCGCGCAGCTCCAGCAGCGGCATCAGAGCTCTCCCTTGCCGCGGCGCGTGACCAGGCGTCCGATCAGGTTCATGGCACCGAGCACAAGGCCGTTGGGTGCGATCAGCACAGTCAGCACCAGCAGCAGACCCATCACCACCAGCGCATACTGGCTGCCGTAGATGGTCAGCGCCTGGAACGCCAGCAGCACCACCAGGGTTCCAATCACCGTCGACGTCAGGTCGGAGCGGCCGCCGACCGCGACCCAGATCAACGGCAATGCGGCCGCCGTCATGCCCATGCTCGACGGCGTGATGTATTGCCCCCAGGTGGTGTAGAGCACACCGGACAAGCCGGCGAGCGCGGCCCCGATCACGAAGGTGATCAGCTGATACTTGCGCACGTCGTAGCCCAGCATCTCCGCGCGTTCCGGATTCTCCCTGATGGCGACAATGACATTGCCGAACGCCGAGTTCATCAGGATGCGCAGGCCCAGATAAATCGCGAGCAGCAGGCCGAGCACGAAATAATAAAGCCCGATATCGGCGAACAGCACGATATCGCCGCCGGGCCAGGGAATCGTCAGCGGCGGCATGGCGCTCATGCCGTTGAAGCCGTTGAGCCGTGCTGCGCCGATGCGCCACTCCGGGCCCGCGGTCTGCGCCATGAAGCGCTCCAGCATCAGGGTGACCGCGAGAGTCACGATGCCGAGGAAGACGCCGCTGATGCGGCCGAAGAACATGAAGTAGCCGAGCAGCAGCGCGAACAGCGCCGCAAACCCGATTGCCAGCACCAGCGCCAGCAGCGTGAAGCCGTAAGCCGAGCCGAAATTGATGGTGAGGATGCCATAGCCGTAGCCGGCGATGCCGAAAAACGCAGTCTGGCCGAAACTCAGCGCGCCACCATAGCCCCAGATCAGGCAGAGGCTGAGCGCGATGAACACCCAGATAAAGAAGTAGACGGTGTTGCCGACGGTGTAACCGTCGCTGAACAGCGGATAGACGCAGGCAGCGGCGACAACGGCTGCAAACGTGGCCCAGAATGCCGGGCCGCGGCCGACGGTCTGCGGCCCTTCGAGATGACGGAACAAGCGAAGCAAGGCGGTCACGCAAATCCCCCTCAGGTCCGCTCGCGCAGCAGGAAACCGGAAATGCCCTTGGGCAGCACCCGGATCACCAGGATCACCGCCACCAGCAAGCCGATCTGGCCGAACAGCTGCCCCTGCCAGGATGTCATGCCCGATTTCACCACCGCAAGCACGGCCGCGGCCGGCGCCGTCCCGAGAAACACGTCGGCACCGCCCACCACCACGGTGACGAAGGCCTCCATGATGAAGGTGGCGCCCATGGTCGGCACCAGCGTCATGGTCGGCGCGTAGAGGCCGCCGGCGAGGCCCGCGAGGCCGGCTCCGCAGGCAAAGGTGAGGCTGTAGATCAGTCTGATATCGACGCCGAGCGCGGCGGCCATGTGCGGTACCTGGATGGTGGCCCGCGCCAGCACGCCAAAGCGCGTCCAGTTGAACAGCATGTAGAGGCCGCCCAGCACCGTGACCGCGGAGACGAACAGCACGATGCGATAGATGGAATAAGAGTATTGGCCGACCTGGAAACTGCCGAACGGGGTGCCGACCCCGGCCATGGTCGAGCCCAGCACGATCAGCGTGCCTTGGGTTGCGATCAGGCTCAGTCCCCAGGTGGCGACGATGGTGTCGAGGGGACGATCGTACAGGTGCCTGATCACGACAAGTTCGATCAGTGCGCCGACCAGCGCGGACACCGCGGTGCCCAGTGCGATCGCCAGCGGCAGCGGCAGGCCGGCGTGGGCCGCGGACACCGTGACATAGGCGCCGCACATGATGAACTCGCCGTGGGCGAGATTGATCACACCCATCATGCCGAAGATCACCGCAAGCCCGCAGGCCGACAGCACCAGGAATGCAAAGGCGTCGCCGAATTGATAGAGGGCGGAGAATGCGAGGGTCGCGATGTCCATGAACCAACCGGAGTTGAGAAGATTGATCGTACGAAGAGGCTTCAGCGGATCGAATTGAGATGGACACCTATTCCGTCATCCTGAGGTGCGAGCCTTGCGGTGCACTTGCACCGCGAGGTGAGCCTCGAAGGATGAACGGCCGAGGCCTGGGCCGTCGCCCTTCGAGGGCCGCTGCGCGGCCACCTCAGGGTGACGGATCACGTGAGGCATCACCCCGGCGCGCAGCAGCAAACGCCGGGGTGACTGTCCAACCGCCGACTCAGGGTTTCGGCGGCGGGTTCGACGGCGTGTATTGCGCCATCGGATCCTTCTTGGTCAGGTCGCATCCCGCGTCACCCAGCCAGTAGGGCTTGATGTCCTCCCAGATTTTCGGGAACGAGATCGAGTGGTCGGCGCCGACTTTCGCCAGATAGATGGTGTGGGACATGTGCTGGCTCTTCGGATCGATGCAGACCTTGCCTTCCGGCGCATCCATGCAGACGTCGCCCTGGGCGATCACCTTGCGGATCTCCTCGCGCTTGGTCGACTTGGCACGTTCAACCATCTGCTTGTAGAGATAGACGGCGAGATAGGAATTCTCGGCTTCCTGGTTCACATAGGGCTCGTTCGGAAACTTGGCCTTGAACTTGGCAAGGAACGCCTTGCTCTCCGGGGAGTCGATCTCTTCGATGTAGTTGGTGGTGACGTACATGTCCTTCAGGCTCGGCGGCTTGAAGCGCTTGTGCTCGTAGCCCTGGCCGACATTGACCGAGGAGGCCATCGGCAGGTTGACGTTGGCGGATGCGGCCTGCTCGTAATAGGAAGCCTGGGCGGTTCCGACCAGCAGGGTCACGACGAAATCGGGTTTCGCCTTCTGGATGTTCTGGATGCTTTGCGAGAACTGCGACACGCCAAGCGGGATGAACTCCTCGCCGGCCATCTGGCCGCCGTTCTCCTTGACGATCTTGCGGACCCATTCGGCCGAGATCTGGCCGAAATTGTAGTCGGCGGCGAGTGTGTAGACCTTCTTGCCGTACTTCTCCATCATGTAGGGAATGAGAGTGGAGAACTGCTGCTCCGGTACGGCACCGGTGACGATCATGTGGCCATCGCAGACGCCGCCTTCATACTGGTTGTTGTAGAAGGCAAAGCCGTTGAACTGGTCGACGATCGGACGATAGGCCTCGCGCGACGCCGACGAGAATCCGGCGAACACCACGTCGACCTTGTCCCGCTGCAGCACGCGCCGCATGAATTCCTGATAACGCGTGTTGTCGGACTGGGTGTCGTAGATGACCAGCTCCAGCGGCCGGCCCGCGATGCCGCCGGCCTTGTTGATCTCTTCCGCCGCCAGCTGGATCGCATGCACCTTGCCGATGGTGGCCGCGGCAAAGTCGCCGGACTGGTCCTCCAGCACGCCGAGCTTGATGGGATCGGCGGCGAAGGCCGAGCCACAATTGAGGACAAGCGTCCCCGTGAGGGCTGCGGCACGCAGCCCTCGCAACACGTTTTTAGTCATGTCGTTCTCCTACATGGCCTGTTTTTTGGTGACGCCGTCCGTCCGTTCCGGACTGTCGGGAGGACGCGCCCGCCTGCTCAGAAAGTCGTCGCAGTAGAATTCCAGGCTTTGCCGCGCGCGCATGCTGTTGCGGCGGAGCTGGGAATAGGCGCTGTCTTCGTCGAGGCCATCCTGCTGCATCAGCAGGATGATCGATCGCACCACCGCACGCCTGCCACGGCGGCGCAATTCGAGATCCTGAATCCGGTCATTCATCTCGCTGCGCAGCAGGAACTGGTTGATGCCCATGAACAGCGAGGTGTAGACGGCACCGCCATGCACCGGCTTGCGCAGGAAGGATGTGGCACCGAGATTGACCAGAGCCTTGAGCCGGCTCGGCGCCTCGACGCCGACCAGGCCGATCACCGGCACCGGCGGCAGGCGCGACGCCGGATCCACCTCGATGGCCACGGCGCCTTCGAGATCACCGTCGATGAACAGGATATCCCGCTCAGCCTGCAGGCTGGCTGGATCGATCTGCGCCTTGCCATCGACGAGCGGCGGATACTCGCTCGTGACCCCGAGTTTGGCGAGCGTGGTTTCCAGCGCGGTTTCCGAACCGCCGCGGGCGGAAACGATCAGCGCGCGGCCACCCCTGAAATTCTGAAGCAATCGAGGCATCATGATTTCACCACTCGCAAGACGGGAGCGCGCATCGTCACCGCAAACCGTGGCGACGACTGGACGAGATAGGGATCCGGAGCCACCGGGCTGCGGGCCTCCAGCAGAACTTCGAACTGGCCGTTGGTGGCCGAGCGTGCGATCCGCGGTGTCAGCCAAGCGTGATAGGTTTGCGGATCGATACGCACCTCGCCCTGCGGAGCCAGCAGGCGCTGGTTGGCAACTGCGGCCCGCACCGCGCGCGCTTCATCGGTTCCCGCCTGCGTGAGCGACGCGGCCAGAAGTTTCACCGCGATGTAGGAGGCTTCCGCGTCGGCCGATGACACCGGCCCCTCCGGAAACGCCTTGGCATAAGCCGAGATGAAGGCTGTGCTTGCGGGCGAGTCCAGCGAAGAGAAGTACACGCTGGAACTGAGATGTCCGTCGACCGCCTCCGTCCCGATTTCGGCCAGTTCCGGCTCCGACAGCGTACAGCTCGCCACCGGAATCGCCATGGCTTGATCGATGCCCCGCGCACGGCAGGCGGCGCGGAACGCGCGGAAGAAGGCATAGTTGCTGGTGCCGATCAGGTTGTTGAAGACAAAGTCGGGGCGCTGGTCGAGGATCGCCGCAACCACCTGGTCGAATTCGGTGTCGCCGACCGGCAGGTAACGCTCGGCCACCACACTGCCGCCCCGCGCGGTCAGCGCCTCGCGGAAAATCCGGTTGTTCTCCCAGGCCCAGATGTAATTGGAGCCAACGCAGAACGCGCGCGTTCCGACCCGCGAGGCCAGATAATCGACCAGCGGCAGCACATGCTGGTTGGGTGAGGCGCCGGTGTAGACGACGTTGTCCGAGCTCTCGAACCCCTCATAGTGCGAGGGATACCACAGCAGCCCGTCGTACTTCTCGAAGCACGGGATCACCTCTTTGCGGCTCGACGAGGTGTAACAGCCGACCACCTGGCGGATGCCCGCCTTGAGCAGATCGAGGCTGAGCGCGCGATAGCGCTGCAGGTCGCCCGACGGATTGACCACCACTGGTTCGAACGTGACATCCCCGCCCGCCTCGGCCAGCTCGCGGAAAGCCAACGACGCACCATTCAGCATCGAGCGCGCCACCACGCTGTAGGAGCCGGTGGTCGAGAACATCACGCCGATCTGGAAATGCTGTCGCGTCATCCGCCTCTTTCAAAAACAAAAAAACGCCCGCCGGCTGTGAAGCCGAGGGCGCCCTCGCCACCAACTCAACACGCCTGAAATGCGACAGCGTGGTGTTGGAAATCGTTGTGAACTTGCCGCGTTAGCGGGCAGCTTTGCCCAACGCTCAGATATGAAGCTCCCCTAGATCGATATTGAAGTCAAGCGCGATATAGCAGCGCACGCTGCCTCAAATCCTTCTCCGCTGTCGAAAAAATATGCTGCTGCGCAAAGTGTGTGGGGCATGTCACACGTCGTGATTGTCGCACCGGCGCGGAACACGCAGCCGGCCGGCGCATGCAGCAATGTGCCGCGAGTTTCGGAAGCCGGACGCTAGGGCCCGTCCTCAATTAGAGGATTCCCCGGCAGATTATCGCGTGATTCATAGGCAGTCAGCTGATTCGGGAGCTGACAGATGCGCCGCTACGCCCTTCGGGACGATCAATGGGACAGGATCGAGGAGTTTTTGCCCGGCCGCAAAGGGCACGTTGGGGTCACCGCCAAGGACAATCGGCTGTTTGTCGAGGCGGTGCTGTACCGTTATCGCGCCGGGATTCCCTGGCGGGATTTGCCGGAGCGCTTTGGCGATCCGATCAAGGTTCACACGAGGTTTTCACGCTGGGCCAAGAGCGGTGTGTGGAAGAAGTTGTTTGAGATGCTGGCGAGCGATGCCGACAATGAGTACGCGATGATCGACAGCACAATCGTGCGGGCGCATCAGCACAGTGCCGGGGCGCAAAAAAAGCGGGCGAAGACGAGGCGCTCGGGCGCAGCAAAGGCGGGTTAAGCACCAAGATTCATGCGCTCGTCGATGCGCTGGGCAATCCGCTAGGGTTCAAACTTACGCCCGGCCAGGCCCATGATTTGCAAGGCGCCGATGCTCTGCTGCCGGACATGGCGGCCAATACCTTGCTGGCAGACAAGGCCTACGATGCCGACCAGCGGGTGATCGAACCGTTACTCGCCCGGGCAAAATCGGTCGTGATCCCGCCAAGAGGCCACCGCCAAATCCAGCGCGACTTCGATAAAGACGCCTACAAGGCGCGCCATCTCATCGAGAACTTCTTCTGCAAACTCAAGCAGTATCGCGCCATCGCAACCCGCTACGATAAAACTGCGAGAAATTTCCTTGCCGCAATCCACCTCGCCGCTGCTATCATTTGGCTCAATTGAGGACAGGCCCTAGTGTCCCGAATTCGAAGTTCGCTCAGAGGTGCGGCCAGGTGATGCGAGCTTCGAATTCGGGACACTAGACGGGGGTCATGGCCGTTTCGGTCAGATCGCGGGCAAAGCGGTTGTCCGCGTCAACAAGGATCACCTTCGGTTCGACGGGCGCCTCGACGAGTTCGAAGCCCATAATGATGATCTGTTCGCCCTGGCCGATGAGATGCGCAGCTGCGCCGTTCATGCAGATCGCACCGGAGTGTCTCGCACCTTCGATGACATAGGTTTCCAATCGTGCGCCTGACGTGTTCGAGACCACCAGCACGCGCTCTCCGACCCACAACCCGGCCCGTTCGATCAGCTCCTTGTCGATGGTAATGGATCCGACATAGGCGAGATTTGCCTCGGTCACAGTCGCATTGTGAATCTTCGAACGCATAACCCAGCGCAAATGTATCCTCCCTCGATGACGGCTGACGCGCCTTTGTCTTTGACGGTCTCGGCCTTGGCTCGCCGCAAACCTAAAGTCCCGCGGGGCGAATGTCGATGGCGGCGAAGTCAAGCGCGAGAGCTGCAACACATGTTGCAGTTCTCGAGGTCGATGATGCCGGCACCACCGAACCGAATGCCGGCTGTGATCACAGCCAGATTCAACCAGCCATCTCGGCTCCGACAAAGCTCATGAATTTTCGGCGGCCGTTGGCTCCGAAGAGAACGACGTCGTATTTTTCGGCCACCCCGCCTTCCATTCCCGGCGATCCAATCGGCATGCCCGGAACAGCCAACCCGACGGCCTTAGGTCGCTCCGCCAGCAAGCGTCGAACGGCCGCGGCGGGAACATGCCCCTCGAGAACATATCCGCTCGCCTCGGCGATGTGACATCCGGCGAGATCGGCCGGCACGCCGAGGCGTTGCCGGACGAGATGCAACTCGGTGCTTTCATGCACCGTCACGGCGAAGCCTGCGCCTTGAAGATGGTGGACCCAGCCTGTGCAACAGCCGCAGTTTGGATCTTTATGAACCAGTATCTCCGATGCTTCGGCGGATGCTGCCGATCTCGGCAGCATCAACAGCGCGACTGACAACCCAAGCACACCTCGTCTTGTCAAACCGCGCGGATATCCTGTCAAGTCATCCATATCTTTGACCTGTTCAGCTTTTTGGTTACCTAGATTAGTCCATACCTGCCCAGCGTCGAGTCAACTTTTCATGTGAGCGACTCGCCACCACAGACTTCACGCAGTCAACACACCTTCAGTTTGCTGGATGCGTTAGCGGCCTGGGCGGCTTCTCAAGTCCTTTCGACCAGGATCGATAATAGGCAACTCCAGTCATCAATCCAATACCGGCAAGACTAACGAGAAGTTGGGCCAGCAACGTCTCAGATATCAGCTCAAGCAGAAAATGACCAACGAAGGATAGAAAGATGCCAACGCAAAATACCTCCAGTGAGCGCTGACCACAGACAATCAAGGGCGCAAGCCAGCGCGATCTCAGGCCAGGCCGATCGATGGGCAAAAACCGGGCGACGAGAATTGCGAGAACCATGAAATGGATCACTCGGTAGGGTGCAAGGTTTGTCTTGTCGTTCGGATTGAACAGGCTCACGAGCCATTCAGGGAATAGCTGCCCGAACGCCTCGAAACGCCCCGCCATTGTCATGACCAACGCGAAAATGAGATAGGCTGATCCGATTGCAAGAACCGGCCAGGATCGAATGATCCTCCGTGCTCTCAATGCTCCGCCGAGCGCAGACCAGGCGCCAAGCATAAATAGAAATTGCCATGTGAACGGATTAAAATACCAGACACCTGTTGGATAGGCAGACAGATTCCACCCGAAATACCTGGCTACAAGATAGAGTGCGAGTGACCCCATAATCGTAAGATCAGGCTGTCGAAGCATCAGCCATAGCACTGGCGGAGAGGCGGCCATCAGCACGATGTAGAGCGGCAGAACATCGAGGTTGAGGGGCTTGAAATTCAGCAGCAATCCCTGCGTCAGTGTAGGGATTGGGCGATCAATCAGACCTGCTACGTTGAACTCGTCCAGAAGATGCGACTGGTTGTACGTCTGCGCGACCCAATTGATCGCCACCATGTAAACGACGAGCACCAGGGTATGAGCGACATACAATTGCCAGGCCCGCTCAACCAAGCGATCCGTTGCTGCAATGAAACCCTGCCTCAGCATGCTCTTCGCATAGACAAAGGCCGCTGCGTAGCCGGCAATGAAAACGAAGAGATCCGCGGCGTCGCTGAATCCGTAGTTTCTCGTCGTAATCCAGTTCACGGCATTGTTGGGGATATGGTCAAGAAAGATAGCCCAGTTAGCAACGCCGCGAAAAGATCCAAGCGAAGATCACGTCCCTTAGGAGGTAGAACAGCTCTGATTTTCATGCGATTTGCGAGCGGCCCTCTTCTTGAGTGCGCGATGTCTTCATGAAGTTCTGGCAAATACCCCCATTGTGCCGGACTTTGGTACATGTGGCGGCCGCACTCGAGTGGTCGGACAACTCGGCTTCTCCTCCCGATTCTCTCGGCAGCCAGATCAGCTTGGCTCAATGATGGCTCCTTTCGCTTCCCCGCGCGGTCGCCGCTGGCGCCCCACTTATTGAGTTTTGAGGTTCGACGCCGCCGACTCGTGTGGCGGCGTCGGATTTGGCGTCGCTATTTGCTTTTCTGCATTTTCGTGATGGTGATGCCGGCCGTCGCACGCTCGGCCTCGAACTGCACCTTGTCGCCGACCTTCACCTGCTTGAGCATTGCAGGATCCTGAACACGGAAGACCATGGTCATGCTCTCCTCGTCCATATCGAGGTTCTTGATCGGGCCATGCTTCAAGGTGATCTTTCCGGCAGCCTCATCGATCTTCTTGACCTCGCCATTCGCAGCCTGAGCGACCGCTGTTCCGGCGCCCAGGAGAAGGGAAAGCGAGAGTACTGCTGTTGTGAGTTTAACGTTCATATCCACTCCTTTCGGTTGAATTCGCCCGCTTTACTTGACCACGACGGTGCCGATCATCCCCGCTTCCCGGTGACCGGGAATCAGGCAGGAGTATTCGAACTCGCCGGCCTTGGTGAATTTCCAGACGATCTCGTCCGCTTTCTTCGGTGCAAGCCGCTTGCCGTTCGGATCGTCGTGCTCCATATCCGGGTTCTTTTTCATGGCCTCGGCGTGCTTGAGATTCTCAGCTGTCGTAGCCAGGATGAACTCGTGATCGAGCTCGCCATTGTTGCGAAGCACGAACTTGACTTGCTCGCCCTTCTTCACCTCGACCTTTGCCGGCATGAACATCATCTTGCCGTCCATCTCACCCATCGTGACCTGCACGATCCGCGCCGGCTTCTTCGCGTTTCCTGGTTCGCCCGCCGAAAACGAGTCATCGTGGTGGTGACCGGGAGGCCCCTCGCCAGCCCAGGCCGCTGCCGTCAGAAGCGTAGTTCCCACAAGCGTGATGAAGGTTTGTCGTCCAATTCTCATATGCTTCTCCTGTGAAGTTGAATTTGCTGTCCTCGCAGCGTTCCTACATCGGCATTTTCATGCCCTTCATTTGCATGGGCTTCTTGGCCTTCATGCCATCGGACTTGCCGTCCGGTTTCGTATTGTTTTGCCGCGGCGCCTGGCTGGCAGGAGCGTCGACTTTGTAAGCAACGGTGCCCGCGGGAAACTTGTATGGGCCAGGATCCTTGTAATCATCCCGCGCGAGATCCTCGCGAATCTTCATCACCGTGAACATGCCGCCCATCTCGATCGGCCCAAACTGGCCGGATCCCGTCATCATCATCAGCGTGTTGTCGGGCATCGGCATCTCCATTTCGCCCATCGCCATGCCGGTTGAACCCATCACCATCGCATCCGGTGCGAGCTTTCCAACCGCTTTGGCGAGATCCTTCTTCGACACACCGATGAAATTGCGCACGTCGTGGCCCATCGCGTTCATGGTGTGATGCGACTTATGGCAGTGGAACGCCCAGTCGCCGGGATTATCGGCCAGGACGTCGAAAGCCCGCACCGCGCCGACCGGTACATCGGTCGTGGTTTCCGGCCATTGGGCGCTTTCGGGGACCCAGCCGCCGTCAGTGCAACTGACCGCGAAGCTATGCCCATGCAGATGTATTGGATGGTTGGTCATCGTTAGGTTGCCAATGCGCACCCGCACCTTGTCCCCGAGCCGCACTGGTAAGGGATCGATGCCAGGGAACACCCGGCTGTTCCAGGTCCACATGTTGAAGTCGGTCATCTCGTTGACCTTCGGCAGGTAGGTGCCGGGGTCGATGAGATAGGTGCTCATGATGAAGACGAAGTCGCGGTCGACGGGCCGGAACGATGGATCACGCGGATGAACGATGAACATGCCCATCATGCCCATGGCCATCTGCACCATTTCGTCGGCGTGCGGGTGGTACATGAATGTCCCGCTCTTCTTCATCTCGAACTCATAGACGAAGGTTTCGCCCGGCTTGATGTGCGGCTGATTCAGCCCGCCGACGCCATCCATCCCGCTCGGCACGATCATGCCGTGCCAATGCACGGTGGTCCATTCGGGAAGCTTGTTGGTGACGAAGATGCGGACCTTGTCGCCTTCGACTGCCTCGATCGTCGGACCCGGCGATTGGCCGTTGTAGCCCCATAGATTCGCCTTCATGCCTTCGGCGAACTCGCGCACCACCGGCTCGGCGACCAGATGAAATTCCTTCCAGTCGCCGTTCATGCGCCAAGGCAGTGACCACCCATTAAGCGTGACAACCGGGCGATAGTCGGGACCGCTCTTCGGGTAAAGCGGCGGTTGCATGTTGACCTTGTCCATTGTCGGCGCTTCGGGAATGCTTGCGGCCTGCACGCGGCCGCTGACAGCGGCTGCGCCAGCAAGCACGGCCGCCGATCCAATGAAGTTACGTCGCGAGAACATGATGACCTCCTTTAATGTTCGTTGCCGCCAGCCGCCTGGACCGTCGTCGTGGAGCGCGTCTCCGGCGAAGCAGCGCCCCCTCCTCCACCGAAGACGACGGTCTTCAGCTCCGACTGCGCCAGCCAGAATTCGCGCTTTGCATCAACCGCGGCGCGTATCACGGCCAGCCTCTGCCGCGCCTCGGTGAGCAGCGCGAACACGTCGACCTGCATGCTTGAGAAGCGCAACTGCATCTCGTCCGAGATGATCTGGCGAAGCGGCAGAACCTCGCGTTGATAGTGGCTGGCGATGTCGTAGGTCGATCGATAAACACGATAGGCATCCCGCGCTTCGGACCGAACGTTGACCGCCTTCTCGGTCAGACGATTGAACGCCTGATTGTAGGTTTCGGTCGCCTGCCGAACGCGCACCTCGCCGCCGTCGAAAATCGGGATCTGAAACTGGATGTCAAAGCCGCGCTCCCTAAACGGAGGGCCCTCCGGATCGCGGGTCCTTCTCGAGATGCCGGCCATGTCCAGCAACGTCACGAAACGCGTAGCCTCAGTCAGCTTGAGAGACTTCGCCAGCGCGTCGAGTTCCATACGGGCGATCTGCAGGTCGACACGATGCCCGACGGCATCGACCTCGATTCCGGGAAGCGTGCGCGGGCGCGGCGGCAGCGTCGGAAGCTTGCCGGGCAAGCGGAAATTGAGATCGCCATTCCACAGACCGAGCAGGCGCGCCAGCCGCTCGCGCGAGCTTGCAGCCTCTTGCCTGACAGTTGCGAGATCAGCAGTGGTTTCCGCATAGAATGCCTGTTCACGCGCCTGATCGAGCTTGTTCAATGAACCGGTCTGACCAAGTTTTAACGCCAGTTGAGCGGTCGATTCGGCCGTTGACTTCCAATCCGTCAACAGAGCGGAAAGTTCATTCGCCGCGGCAGCGCGGTAGTATGCCCGTCGAACATCGGCGGCGAGACGCAGGGTCTCCAGCGCCGCCCGCAGTTGCGCCTGGCGGAAGCGCTCGCGCGCGATCTCCGAGCGGAACGGCAGGGTCGCGAGCGCCAAAATATCACCGACGACCTGTCGCTCGATCTCGCTCGCACCATTGCCGGTGATCCGCGAGATGGAGAATGTCGGATTGGGCGGCAGGCTCTCCTGAACCATGTCCGCTTCGGCCAGCGCCAGCTCGTTGTAGGCCGCCTGCAGGCCCTTATTGTTGAGCAAAGCGACTTGAACAGCCGAGTCCGCGGTCAGCGTTGGCCGAAGCAGTGACCGCACGGCATCGTTGGCCGATTGCGCATCGTCAGGCGTCCGGACCGCAATGACGTCCTTCTTCAGAGCCTCTCCCGTGACGTCGGCCACAACCTTCATCCCACCGTCGGGCGAGAAAGACGCACAGCCGGACAGCAGCGCTGACACCACGACGAGCCCAAGCGCTGTCCGGTGCCGACCGGGTTGCGAGACGACGTGCAAAATATTTGCTGATGTTGTCATCGCCGCCTCCTATTGCCCGGACTTCGGGGATGGAGTGACGTCTTCGTTCTGCTGGCGCCAGGGCGCCGGCGTGGCCGGACGCAGGCTGGTGTAGGGCGCAACCGTCGAGCGGTAGCTGACGGGCGCAACGCGCGCCGCCGGATCCGCGGGATCCTTCTCCTTCAACGCGATCGGAACCGCGCATCCCGACACCACGCCGCCGATGGCCAACAGAGCCATCCCCGTCGCAACGCCGGCCCTCCTCTGATAGATTTTGCATGCCACCGAACGAACGGCGGCGAACTTCGCCCCAAACTGCGTCAACATAAACCTTTTCCCCGAACTGCCGATGAATCGAAGCCGCGCACGCCAAGTCAGGCGCGGCGCCACGTCATTTCGTCAAGTCAGGAAATGGGGGGACGGTAATGCCGAGGCGGCGCGTTATCCGCGAGGTTGCGGTAATTCTCGGCGTCGCAGACCGAGGCTGGCGCAGCAGGCTCGACCATGTCGACGACGGTGGCCGGCAGCGCGCTTATGCACACCATGCCGCAGCATAGCGTACCAGCCGCCTTGTGGGGCTCTTCCGCAGGAGGCGCCGCTCTATCGGCGACGGATTTTGCAGCATCTGAATCGTCCGACGCACTAACGTGCGAATGGCCTGCTTCTCGATGTTCATGCACCTGGCCGTCTTTATGGACGTGCCGCGAGACACCATCACCCGGCTGATGCACATGAATAATGCCCAGATTATGCTCCTCGTCGGTGAGACAAGGCGCTGCCCTCGAGCCATTGGTGGCAGCAAACGCAAGGCTCGGTGCCAGCACGCAAAGCAGATACGTCAGGGCAAGCAAGCCTGCTCTCAATCGCATTGCTTTGGTCAGACGCACGAACATCGCTAGTTTGATCTTATTCCCAAAAAAGACTGTTGATCGACCTGAACCACAAGCATAGCCGGGAACCGAATGGTCGCCAAGCCGGAACTCCAGTTGTTCATCACCTTTCCGCCCGCCCGACAACCTCCATAAGTTCGGCGATCTTCTTGCGCTGATCGGCCTTGTCGCCGCTCGCGATCGCGTATTCCACGCAATGCGCAACGTGGTCCTTCAGCAACTCTTCTTCCACCCGGCGAAGCGCGGCACGAACGGCGGAAATCTGCGTTACGATATCGATGCAGTAGCGGTCCTCCTCCACCATTCGGGAGAGGCCGCGCACCTGGCCCTCGATTCGGCTCAAGCGCTTTTGGCAGGACGTCTTGATGTCTTTTCGCATGCGAGCTATATACCCCTACAGGGTATGGGTTGCAAGGTGCTCGGGAGATTTAGATGACCGCCGCCGAAAATGCAAATAAGGACACGAACGCAACAGGTTGCTGCGGCGGAAATCACGGCCACTCCGCGCACAAGCACGGCGATCATCACTATGATCACAGCTCAAACCAGAGCACGACGGGGGTCGACCCTGTTTGCAGGATGACGGTCGATCCTGCGACTAGCAAACATCGTTTCGATTATCACGGCCACACATATTATTTCTGTTCGGCTGGCTGCCGGACCAAATTTGCGACGGCACCGGAGCGATACCTCAACAAGACCGTTCAGCAAGCCGACGTCCCGGAAGGCACGATGTACACCTGCCCCATGCACCCGGAGATCCGTCAGATCGGTCCGGGAAGCTGTCCTATCTGTGGGATGGCGCTAGAACCTGAGCTGGCAACCGTTGACGCCGGCCCCAATCCCGAACTCGCCGACATGAACAGACGCTTCTGGATCGGGCTCGCGCTGGCGCTCCCGGCGGTCATTCTGGAGATGGGTGGCCATCTGGTCGGCAGCCATGGCTGGGTCGATCAGACCTTGTCAAACTGGATCCAGCTTGTATTCGCGACCCCCGTGGTTCTTTGGGCAGGCTGGCCTTTCTTCGTACGCGGCTGGCAATCCCTGCTGACGCGCAATCTCAACATGTTCACCCTGATCGCGATGGGCGTCGGAGTTGCTTACGCCTACAGCCTGGTAGCAACGATCGCACCGGGCATCTTCCCGCCGGCTTTCCGCCGCCACGACGGCGCGGTCGCCGTATACTTCGAAGCAGCGGCGGTCATTACCGTATTGGTCCTCCTCGGTCAGATGCTGGAGCTGCGCGCCCGCGAGGCCACCTCCGGGGCGATCAAGGCACTGCTCGATCTCGCGCCCAAAACGGCGCGGCGCGTTGATGACAGCGGCACCGATCACGAGGTCCCACTCGACAGCGTCCATGTGGGCGACAAGTTGCGCGTCCGGCCGGGGGAGAAGGTGCCGGTTGATGGAGTCATACTCGATGGACGCTCGTCCCTCGACGAATCGATGGTAACCGGTGAATCGATGCCGGTCACAAAGGAAACCGGCGCCAAGGTCATTGCGGGCACGCTCAATCAGTCCGGCGGCTTCGTGATGAAAGCCGAAAAAGTCGGTCGCGACACCATGCTCTCCCAGATCGTGCAGATGGTGGCGCAGGCGCAGCGATCGCGGGCTCCGATCCAGCGGCTCGCCGATCAGGTTGCCGGCTGGTTCGTGCCGGCTGTGATTGTTGTTGCGCTCATCGCATTTGGCGCCTGGTCACTCTTCGGCCCGGAGCCACGTGTGGCATTCGGCCTTGTCGCAGCCGTGAGCGTGCTGATCATCGCCTGCCCCTGCGCGCTGGGCTTGGCCACGCCTATGTCGATCATGGTTGGCGTCGGTCGTGGCGCTCACGCGGGCGTGCTGATCAAGAATGCCGAGGCACTTGAGCGCATGGAGAAGGTCAACACGCTGGTGGTGGATAAGACGGGTACGCTGACTGAAGGAAAGCCGAAGGTCGTCTCGATTGTTCCAGCCACAGGCTTGCAGGAAGCCGATATTCTGCGACTTGCTGCGAGCGTCGAGCGCGCCAGCGAACATCCTCTCGCCGACGCCATCGTTCGCGCTGCCAACGAACAGAATCTGACTTTAGCCAATGTGGACGAGTTCAACTCTCCCACCGGCAAAGGCGTCACGGGAAAGGTTGAGGGCAAGACAATCTTGTTGGGGAACGTGGCCTTGCTGAAGGCTGAGGGCATCGAAACCCAGCCACTGGATGCGCAAGCCGAGACGCTGCGCGGAGATGGCGCAACCGTCATCAACATTGCAATCGATGGTCGATTGGCCGGACTCTTCGCAATTGCCGACCCGGTGAAACAATCAACACCAGCTGCCCTGAAGGCCTTGGCGACAGAGGGCATCGACGTCATCATGTTGACCGGCGACAACCGGACCACGGCAAATGCAGTCGCGAGGCGGCTCGGAATCGCCAATGTCGAGGCAGAAGTGCTTCCGGATCAGAAGAGCGCCGTTGTCAGCAAACTACAGAAGGCCGGGCGCATCGTCGCGATGGCCGGCGACGGCGTCAACGACGCCCCTGCCCTGGCGGCCGCGGAAGTCGGCATCGCAATGGGTACCGGCACGGACGTCGCGATGGAGAGCGCCAGCGTGACTTTGCTCAAGGGCGACCTCGGCGGCATCGTCCGGGCGCGCCGCCTGTCGCAGGCCACCATGCGCAATATCCGTCAGAATCTGTTCTTCGCGTTCATCTATAACGCAGCCGGAATTCCGGTCGCAGCGGGTATTCTTTATCCAACCTTTGGTGTGTTGCTTTCGCCAATCATCGCGGCCGCAGCAATGGCATTATCGTCTGTGAGCGTCGTCGGCAACGCATTGCGGCTGCGAGGAACCGAGCTCTGACTGCCTAGAACTTCCTCTCTGTGACTGCGATCGGGCTTTAGGATGCTACCTAACCGACGCGTCCCGAAAACGGCCGCGCCTGAAAGTGGCAAGCGTCTAGCGGCCGATTGAATGAACAAAGGATGAATTGATCCAACATGCTTTGTTCACAACCGCGCTGCGACAATTGGCCATAATGCAAGCTCGCAGCTTAGCACAACATACACCCATTGTCAGATGGCGCTGAAACGCTGATCGGACGCTGGGCTTCTGGCCCAAGAGGAGGAAAAAATGCGTCGTTCAATTTTTGCGGCGACAGTAGTTGCGGCAATCGTCGGCGCGGGATCACTCGTCAGTGTGCCGGCAAATGCGATGCCGAGAATTGATGGACTGAACGCATCAGTTGCAGGTGAACTGACAGAACCGGTGCATCTGGTATGTCGGCGAACATGGACCGGCTATGGCTGGCGCAGGACCTGTTATGAAACAGGCCCCCGTTACTATGACGGCGGACCAGGCTACTATTACGGTGGTGGACCAAGCTTTTATTTTGGCGGCGGAGGATTCTTCCACCATCACCATCATGGTCACCACGGTCATCATGGCGGCCACCACGGCCACCATTAACGTTTGAGGGTGCGTCTCACCTTCATCGTAGGTCCGAGCGAAACCTGCCGTGCCATAGAGCAGAAAATGCTCGACCGTATAACCAACGCGGGCGCGCGACGTCTTGTTAGCGAACGGCGTCTTCGCTGCCGGGCTGCTCGCCCCCGTCGACGTGGCTGCGATTTGTCTGAGTCAGCGTTGCCGACGTCAATAACCGCTGCGTCCGTGAGGCACACCCGAAATTCGCCTGCCAGCTGAATAGAGACGCTCAAGGCAGACCGTCCCGATAGAGTTCGCCGGCCCGGGCCGGCGAGGCCGATTGCGATCAACGGCTGGAGCTGCCAATCCAGTGACATCGACCGCCGGTCTGCGAGCACGATCATGTCATGGGGGACAGTTGCAGATCAGCGACGGCACCGGCGCAGCAACGCTGGCACATTGTCCGCAGGCTCCGCCGTCTCATACGGGCCGTTGGTCCGGAACTCCCCTGCCGCGAATTCCTCGAGAAGCGGGCCAGTATCCGGCCCGTTCGGCTATCGGCGGCAAAACACCTCATATTTAATTTTTGCCGTGATTTAATATTTTAAATCATTAAACTATTTAATATTTTATTCTTCATTGCGAGCCCCGCCATGGCAATATCAACGGCTTCTTCCGGTAGCGTAAGCACCATATTGAGATCGTGGGCAGCTCAATGGCAACAGCAAGCGCTTTCTTCACCGTGCGGCTCCTGCAACGGGCGCGCTTGCTCAGTATGCTCGATCCGTATCGGGGGTCCGTCGAAAAATGGTCAGCCTTCCGGATACGCGCCCAGGATACTTGAGTACGACAAGCCGGACGATGCAACGACCACTGACACCAACAACCTTGGCGTCCTGGACTTTGCAGCACTCCTGAGCTACGGCCCTGGCGGGCTCGGCACCACGGATCCGTCGACTGTTAATCTCTTCCAGCCGAGCACCAGCACCTCTGCCGCGCCCTCGCTTGCTGCGGCCGCAGCACAAAATGCCATCGTGCTGGAAAACCAGAAGCCGGGCACGCCAGAGAGCGTGTGGCTTATCGGGCAAGCCGACTCGAGCATCGAAGGATATGCAGCGCAATTCACGATCGACAATGGTCAACGGGTCGATTTCAAGATCAGCACGAACGCCACCAACTACCGCATCGATATCTATCGCCTCGGCTACTATGGCGGAAATGGCGCCCGGCTCATCACCACCATCAACAAGAACCTCGCGACCGCGCAAACTCAGCCGCTACCGTTGTTTGATCCGACCACAAAACTGGTGGATGCCGGCAATTGGTCGGTATCCGCCTCATGGGACATCCCGGCGGATGCCGTGTCAGGTATCTATTTCGCCGAGCTGACACGTCTCGACACCGGCGGCCAGAACATCATCCCGTTCATCGTTCGTGACGACCAAAATCCCAGCGACATCACGTTTCAGACCTCGGATACCACCTGGCAGGCGTACAACTGGTGGGGCGGCTACAACTTTTACGGCGGTGTCGACCAGAGCGGTCGGATCGGCCGGTCACCCACACCCGCTCGTTGTGGAGCAGCACCGGTACGCTGCTGGCGACCGCCACGTTCACGAACGAGACGACCAGTGGCTGGCAGACCATCACCTTCAGCAACCCGGTTTCGATCGCAGCCGGCACGACATATGTGGCGAGCTTCAACAGCAACGGCCGCTACGCCGCGACTAGTACCCCCTTTTCTTGGAACGTGAGTCGCGATTCAAGGTCAGGATGATTCTGCTAGCAAGAGAAGCCCCTTCTTCCGCAGAGGATCGCGTATCACTCAGCTCTGATTCCGGGTACTAGCAACTATTTCACCACCGCTCGCGTTAGCGGTCCGCTGACGGCGCCCGCAACCAACAATGGCGTTTACTCCTATGGCACCGGCAATCTGTTCCCGACCGGCACATACGGCGCAACCAACTACTGGGTCGACGTGCTGTTCAGCCCCACGAGCGGCGCCAACCAGCCGCCGGTCGCGAATAATGACAGCGGCTTCAGCGCCACCCAGAACACGACGCTGTCTATTCCGGCGGCGACCCTGCTCGCCAACGACACCGATCCGAACGGCGATGCCCTGACAGTCACGGGCGCCAGCGGCGGCGTCAACGGCACGGCCGCCTACAATGCAGAGACCAACACCGTGACTTTTACGCCGACCGCCGGTTACACCGGGCCGGCGTCGTTCAATTACGCGATCTCAGATGGCCGTGGCGGCGCCGCCACGGCATCCGTCGGCCTGACTGTGAGCCCTGCGTCGTCGACCGTGAGCCTATTCAGTGCCAGTTCGACCCCTAGCGTCGTGACGGTCAACGACCCGAACTCGGTAGAGCTCGGGCTCAAATTCCAAGCCTCGAGCAACGGCGACATTATCGGGATTCGCTTCTACAAGGGACCGCAGAATACCGGTACCCACGTCGCCGACCTTTGGTCGGCCACCGGCACGTTGCTTGCCAGCGCGACCTTCAGCAACGAAACCACGAGCGGCTGGCAGCAGGTCAATTTCGCCACGCCGGTGACAATCACCGCGGGGACGACTTACATAGCCTCTTATCACACCGCGGGAAACTACTCAGCCGATCCGAACCTGTTTGCCAACGCCGTCACCAATGGGCCGCTGACGGCGCCCTCGTCCGCGTCCAGCGGCGGTAACGGCGTGTATGCGTATGGGAGCGGGAGCCTGTTCCCAAGCAACACATACAATGCGACGAGCTACGGCGTTGACGTGCTGTTCCGCGCCCAACTGGCAGCATAGCGTTCGGTCACGTAAGAGCTTACAGTTTGGCATGGGACGTCCAGGCAGCGATATCGAAAAGAAATCGATGATCGCAAAAGACGTGGCGTTATTTGGAGTTTTCCCGTCGTCGTTCTTCAGCAGAAAATCGGACAGACTCGCCTCTTTCAGGAGAGCGAAGGTACAACGGTGACCAAGCGCCGAAACATTGCATCAATCCGTTGGGGCGGCAGCTTCGCCCCACTGTCAAGCCACCAGGTCAACATGGTCATGTAGGCTCCGATGACATACTGGACGGCAAGTTCACGCGGCATCACCTCCCGGGATTCTTGTCGTCGGTTGCGGCAAGTTCGTCGCGCGCCAGATCAGAAAGTATCTGGCGAATGGCGCCAAGCTGACGGTGCCGCCGCGCCCGCCGACCAACACTTGATAGTAGTCCCTATGGTTACGCGCATGCTCGAACATGGCCAGACTGAAATCAAAGCTCCGGCTCTTCACTGCTCCCGCCGTCGCCAGCGCCTCCCTCTATCGATCGGTGAGCAGCCTACGCAAAGGCTCAAAACCGCTCCGCTTTAAATCATCCTTGCTTGTGTAGTGGGCGTAGAAAGTCGATCGGCCAACATTGGCCGAGCATTTTTGCCACCGTCATCTCACTGATACACATTCGGCCGATTGAACTCCTGGCCGGTGTGGCGGCAACGTCGAAGGCATTCAATGCCGACATCCAAAATCAGCAACTATTGATCGTAACTGCCTCCATTTCCGCCGTGCTGGTGTTGATCGTGCTCACCGTGCTGTCGGTGTACAAGCCGCGTGGCATGACCCGGTACGGGCAGCGCAAGCAGCGTGCACCGTCGCAGTTCTGATTGAATAATCGATCGCGGACCGCGAGAGCTATATCGCCGCTCCGCGTTGCAACCGAACCAGGCGAGTCGGACATCGCCGTATCGCACGACACCGCGACAGAGGAGCCCGGTGTCAAACGCTGAAGCTCTGCCCGTTCCCGTTCCATCCGTCGCCATTCAGTGCAGGCGGCCTCTCCGGCAGCGCGACAATCCGCAGCAGGTTGGTGGTGCCGGGCTGGCCGAACGGGATGCCGGCGGTGATCACGATGTTGTCGCCGGGCGCGCCGAAGCGCTGGGACAGCGCCGTTTCACAGGCGACCCGTGTCATCGACGCTTCATCTTCGATCTCGCTGTCGATCACCACGGAATGAATGCCCCACACCGGCGTCAGCCGTCGTGCGGTGGCGATCGAGGGCGTGATCGAGAGAATCGGCGCCACCGGCCGCTCGCGGGCAGCACGGATGCTGGTGAAGCCGGAGCTGGTGTAGGTGATGGTGGCCTTGGCGGAAATCTGCCGTGCCACATGGCGCAGCGCGCGGCAGATGGCATCGGCATGGGTCGTGCGGGCCTCCTCGTGCTGGGCGTCCGCCAGCACCCGGTAATGCGGGTCCGCCTCGACGCCCTGGATGATGGAATGCATCATCGTCACCGCTTCGCGCGGATACTGCCCGCTGGCGGACTCCGCCGACAGCATCACCGCATCGGTGCCTTCATAGATCGCGGTGGCGACGTCGGAGGCTTCCGCGCGGGTCGGCACCGGTGAGCTGGTCATCGATTCCAGCATTTGTGTCGCCACCACCACCGGCTTGCCCTCGCGGTGACAGGCACGCACGATGCGGCGCTGGATCACCGGCACTTGCTCCGGCGGCATCTCGACGCCGAGATCGCCGCGCGCCACCATGATGCCGTCGGCCAATGCCACGATGGCATCGAGATTGTGAATCGCCGCCGGCTTTTCCAGTTTCGCCATGATCAGCGCACGATCACCGATCAGGCCCCGCGCTTCCTCGATATCTTCATGGCGCTGCACGAACGACAGCGCCACCCAATCAGCGCCCATCTCGAGCCCAAAGGCGAGATCGCGGCGATCACGGGTGGTGAACGGCGACATCGGCAGGATGACGCTGGGAACATTGATGCCCTTGTGCTCGGACAATTTGCCACCGACCACGACACGGGTCTCGGCGAAGTCCGGCCCGCAGGCGCCGACCTCAAGCGCAATCTTGCCGTCGTCGAGCAACAAGCTGGTGCCGGGCTTCAATGCCGCAAAAATCTCCGGGTGCGGCAGCGAGACGCGGCGCTGGTCGCCCAGACCGGACTCCAGATCGAGCCGGAAGGACTCGCCGCTGCGCAGCACGATCGGACCGTCAGCAAACTTGCCGACCCGCAGCTTCGGCCCCTGCAGGTCCATCAGGATGCCGACCGGACGCCCGACCTCCTGCTCCAGCTTGCGGATGATCTCGAACCGCGCGCGGTGATCCTCATGGCTGCCGTGGCTGAAGTTCAGCCGGAACATGTCGACTCCGGCCTCAAACAGCGAGCGGATCATCTCCGGCGACGAGCTCGACGGTCCCAGCGTCGCGACGATTTTGGCGTTTCGAGAACGGCGCACGGTCAATATTCCTTCGCGGCAATCAATGCGTTCAAAAAACATCCGCGAGCATCTGTTCGACCGGGGGGATCAATCGAATGCTCGCGGATGTGGTCACCCGGGGATTGTCATGCCATCCGCCGGGCCGAAACGACAGCGTGACGCCTCACGCCTTCGCAATCTCGTGCCCGGCAGCAAGCTCCAGCGCCTTCACCATCGCCGAGTGATCCCAGGCCTTGCCGCCCTGCGCGGCACAGGCATTGAACAGCTGCTGCGCCATTGCGGTCGCCGGCAACGCCAAGCCCAGTGCGCGTGCACCGTCCAGAGCCAAATTGAGATCTTTCTGGTGCAGCTCGATACGGAAACCCGGCTCGAAATTGCGCTTCACCATGCGCTCGCCATGCACTTCAAGGATGCGCGAGGAGGCAAACCCGCCCATCAGGGCCTGGCGCACCAGCGCGGGATCGGCGCCGGCCTTGGAAGCGAACAACAGCGCCTCGCCAACCGCTTCGATGGTCAGCGCGACAATGATCTGGTTCGCCACCTTGGTGGTCTGGCCATCGCCATTGCCACCGACAAGCGTAACGTTCTTGCCCATCTTCTCGAACAGCGGCTTCACGGTGTTGAACGCGTTCTCGGGGCCGCCCACCATGATGGTGAGCGACGCCGCCTTGGCGCCGACCTCGCCACCCGACACCGGCGCGTCGAGATAATCCGCGCCACGCGCGTTGATCGCCTTGGCGAACTCCTTGGTCGCCAACGGCGAGATCGAGCTCATGTCGACCACGATCTTGCCCGCCTTGACCCCCTCGGCCACGCCGCCCTTGTCGAACAGCACGGCATTCACATGCGGGGTATCCGGCACCATGATGAAAATGATGTCGGACTGCTCCGCCACGTCCTTGCCTGACTTGGCCGCCGTCGCACCTGCCTTCAGCAGGTCGTCGGGCACGGGATTGACGTCATGCACCACCAAGCGATGTCCCGCCGCTAGAAGATGCCCCGCCATCGGGCGCCCCATGATGCCGAGGCCGATAAAGCCGAGATTGCTCATTGTGATTTTCCTTTGAATTGAGAGTCAATCGATCGCGCAAGCCGACACTCCACCCTCTGTGTCATCACCGGGCTTGTCCCGGTGATCCCGCTTAGGGAGGCAGTGCGCCCCTAAGCGGGGTTGCCGGAACAAGTCCGGCAACGACAGGAGAAAGTGGCGCGTCGTTTCACTCCGCAGCCATCGGCGCGTACCAGCCGAGGCTTTCGGTGGTGGTGGTCTTCGGCTTGTATTCGCAGCCGATCCAGCCGCGGTAGCCGATCTCGTCGAGATAGCGGAACAGAAACGGATAGTTGATCTCGCCGGTGCCGGGTTCGTTGCGGCCGGGATTGTCGGCGAGTTGCACGTGCGCAATGCGATTGAGGTGCTTCTTCAGGGTGGGCGCGATGTCGCCCTCCATCACCTGCATGTGGTAAATGTCGTACTGGATGAAGAGATTGTCCGAACCGACCTCGGCGATGATATCAGCGGCCTGCGCCGTGCCGGTGAGGGAGAAGCCGGGAATGTCACGGGTGTTGATCGGTTCGATCAGCAGCCTGATGCGCTCCTTCGCCAGCGCGGCCGCGGCATACCGCAGATTTTTCACCAGCACCTCTTTGAGCTGGGCCTTGTCGGATCCCTCAGGCGCAATGCCCACCAGACAATTGAGCTGACGGCAATCCAGCGCCCTGGCGTAATCGATAGCGCGCTCGACACCGTCGCGGAATTCCAGCAGGCGATCGGGCAGGATCGCAATGCCACGCTCTCCGTCCGCCCAGCGTCCCGCCGGCAGATTGTGCAGCACCTGGGTCAGCCCGTGTTGCTGCAACTGCTCGGCCAGCACCGCCTTCTCGAACTCATAGGGAAACAGATACTCGACGCCGGAGAAGCCGGCGTGCTTGGCGGCAGCGAAACGCTCGACGAACGGCAGCTCGCTGAACAGCATGGTGAGGTTGGCGGCGAATTTCGGCACGGGTGGTGTCCTTCTATGTCCGAAGTGCGAATTTTCGTTGTCGTTGCCGGGCTTGTCCTCAGCGACTTCGGCTTCGCCGAAGTCGCGGTAACAACCTCGCTTAGGGACGCAGTGCCCTCCTAAGCGTGATCACTGCGACTTGGCGCAGCCAAGTCGCTGGGGACAAGCCCGGTGATGACAGTGGTGGGTGGAGGAGCATCTCGCCCCTCCCCAACTACTCCGCCGGCACCAGCGCGGGCTTCGGCGCTTCCTCGAACTCATTGATGCCGTCGATCTCCAGGCCCATCGGGATGTTGGTGACGCGCTCAAGGATGAACTCGATCACCACCGGCACCTGGTGCTCCTGCATCAGCGCCTCGGCGCGGGCGAAGGCGTCCTTGAACTCGTTGGGACTGCGCACCCGCACCGCCTTGCATCCCAGGCCTTCAGCCACCGCGACATGATCGACGCCGTAACCGCCGGTATCCGGCGCATTGATGTTCTCGAACGCGAGGCTCACCTCGAAATCCATATTGAAGCCGCGCTGCGCCTGGCGGATCAGGCCGAGATAAGAGTTGTTCACCACCACATGCAGATAAGGCAGCTTGTGCTGGGCACCGACGGCGAGCTCCTCGATCAGGAACTGGAAGTCGTAATCGCCCGACAGCGCCACGATCTTCTTGTCCGGGCACGCCGCGCGCACGCCGAGCGCCGCCGGCAAGGTCCAGCCGAGCGGGCCGGCCTGGCCGCAATTGATCCAGTGCCTGGGGTGATAGACGTTGAGCAACTGACCGCCGGCGATCTGCGAGAGACCGATCGCAGTGACGTAACAAGCGTCACGGCCGAACGCGGCGTTCATTTCCTCATAGACACGCTGCGGCTTCAGCGGCACCTGGTCGAAATGGGTCCTGCGCAGCATGCTGGCCTTGCGCTCGCCGCACTCCCGCGCCCAGGCGCTGCGGTCTTTCAGCTTCCGCGCTTTCTGCCGCTCGCGCGCCACCTCGATGAACAGCGTCAGGGCCGCGTGCGCATCGGAGACGATGCCTAAGTCAGGGCCGAACACCCGACCGATTTGCGTCGGCTCGATATCGACATGGATGAACTTGCGGCCCTTGGTGTAGACCTCGACCGAGCCGGTGTGACGGTTGGCCCAGCGGTTGCCGATGCCGATGACGAAGTCGGATGCCAGCAGCGTGGCGTTACCATAACGATGGCTGGTCTGCAGGCCGCACATTCCGGCCATCAGCGGATGATCGTCGGGAATGGCGCCCCACCCCATCAGGGTCGGGATCACCGGAATGCCGGTGAGTTCGGCGAACTCGATCAGCTCAGCCGACGCATCCGCATTGATGATGCCGCCGCCGGCCACGATCAGCGGCCGCTCGGCCGCTTCCAGCATATCGAGTGCTTTCTCGATCTGCTTGCGTGTCGCGCGCGGCTTGTAGACCGGCAGCGACGCATAGGTGTCTTCATCGAATTCGATCTCGGCGAGCTGCACGTCGATCGGCAGGTCGACCAGCACCGGGCCCGGCCGGCCCGAGCGCATCACATGAAACGCCTGCTGCAGCACCATCGGCACCAGCGCCGGTTCGCGCACCGTGACGGCCCATTTGGTGACGGGCTTGGCGATCGACTCGATGTCGACGGCCTGGAAATCCTCCTTGTAGAGTTTTGCGCGCGGCGCCTGGCCGGTAATGCACAGGATCGGGATCGAATCCGCCTGCGCCGAATACAATCCGGTGATCATGTCGGTGCCGGCCGGCCCCGAAGTGCCGATGCAGACGCCGATATTGCCGGCCACTGCGCGGGTGTAACCCTCCGCCATGTGCGAGGCGCCCTCGACATGGCGCGCCAGCACGTGGCGGATCGATCCCCGCGCCTTCAGCGCCGAATACAGCGGATTGATCGCAGCCCCCGGCACGCCGAATGCGCAGGAGATGCCTTCCTTTTCAAGAACCCGCACCGCCGCATCGACTGCTCGCATCCTGGCCATGGCCCACTCCGATAAGTTGTTGTCGGAGTTGCAGCATCGGCGTATGCGAGGCCGTTCTCAATCGCCCCGGTTTTGTTTCCCACGATGCGGCAGAGATATGGAAAGCATTATCTGCTCAAGCGGTTAGGCCGCGAACGAGCGTGGAATGGGCACGCAGGAAGACGCTCGGCTGGACAGGGCGAGGCGCTGCGACACCCTCAGCCGCCATGGCTCGTCCCCCGGCCATGACGAGGTAAGTGCCACGCTCCGCCGGTCACCGCGAACCGGCAATCGTGCCGTAGCGCAGTCCCTTTTCCTTGAGCCAGCGGCGATAGGCCACCGACGATCCGTCGGCACGGGTCGGTGTTTCGGCGCGCGGCTCGAGCGGCAGCCGCACCGGGCGCTGGTTCTCCACGATGATGCGATCCTGGAGGAAGATCACCTGCTCGAACTTGAGCAGATCGTTGTGCGTCGACTGGCTATCGACCAGAAACATCACCGGCTGCGCGCGGCAGAGATCCTCCTCCATCGGCTGGATGAACAGCGCAATGGCGTCGAGGCACGACGGTGCCGAAGGGCAGACGCGATAGAGCATCACCGCGAATGGCGAGGGAACACGATAGGTGAGCCGGACAAAATCGCCTGCCTCTTCGGTAACCGCGATGCGCGGCTGGAAGAACCGGCAGTTGGTGGCCCAGACCTCATCGACGTCGCGGCGGATCTCGTAGCCGTAGACAGGCACTTCGGTGTGAGGCTCGGAGCCGAGAATGTCGGCGTGGACGAATGGAAAATGCGCCATGTCGAGAAAATTCTCGACCACGCGCGGCCCGGACGCGCGCATCTTGACCCAGCCGCAGATCACGAAGCGGCGGTCGTGTTCGGCCGCTTCGGGAATGTCGAAAATCTCCCGCGGCGGCGCGCCCAGCGTGGTCCACAGGCAGCCGTAGCGTTCGCGCACCGGCAGCGCCGCACCGAGACGGCCTGACGCATCAATTTCCTGCACCAGCGGCGTGCCGTCGGCCTGGCGGCGCAGCACGATGTCCTGGCCGAGCAGCCGGGTCCGGCGGAGAACAGCCGTGACATCGGACGATGTCTCGACCGCATACCAGTCGTTGAGCGCCACTGGGTCGTCGGTCCTGGCCATGCATCCTCCCTGTTCGCGTCACGCCGGCCCGGTCCACTGCACCGAACCGTGTTCGTGTTCGGCAAGATAGGCCGCGCGGCGCGCGAACAGTCCCGGCGCCACTGCGCGCGCATGATCGATCAGCGCGCGCAGATCGGCGGTCTTCAGTTCGCCGCCCTCGACCACAATCTCGCCGTCGATCATGGTCAGCGCGACATCGCTGCCGCGCACCGCATGGACCAGATTGTGCTGCAGATTGAAATAGGGGCCGTCGCCGAACAACGGCGTCATCCGCGGCGTGTCGGTGCGAACCGCGATCAAGTCGGCCTTCTTGCCGACCTCCAGCGAGCCGATCTCATGGTCGAGTCCGATGGCGCGGGCCCCCATGATGGTCCCCATCCTCAGCGCTTTCCATGAATCCAGCGCCGCGGCATCGAGACCTCGAAGCTTGCCGAGCAGCGACGCGGTCTTCATCTCCTCGAACATGTCGAGGTTGTTGTTCTCCTTTTCGCCGTCGGTTCCTAGACCAACGGCGACGCCGGCGGCAAGCATCGCCTCGACCGGCGCGATGCCGCTGGCGAGCTTCATGTTGCTGACGGGATTGTGCGCCACCGAGACGCTGCGGCGCGCCAGCAGATCGATCTCGCCGTCGTCGAGCCAGACCGCGTGGGCAATCATCGCCATCGGCGTCTCGAAGAAGCCGAGATCGTCCAGCGCGAACATCGCGCGCTTGCCGTAACGCGTCTCGAACTCCGCGGCCTCGATCGAGGCTTCGCTGCAATGGGTGTGGAAGCCGGTGCGATGGCGCTTCGCCATCTCGATGGCGCGGCGCTGGCCGGCCTCGTCGGAATAGAACAGATGCTCGAGGCCAACCCAGACACCGACGCGGCCATTGGCCTTGCCGTGCCAGTTCTCGATCATCCGCTCGTTGTCGTCGAGCGTATCGAAATAGTTGTAGTCGGGATGCTCGCCGACATAGGGCACGGCAACCAGGCGGTTGCCGATGCCTTCGGCCGCGCGCGCGCTGCCGTCCATGAAGCGCCACATGTCGACCAGGGTCGTGGTGCCGCTGAGGACACTCTCAGCGTAGCACAGCCAGGACGCGGCTTCCGCCTCCTGCGGCTGCAACACCCGGTGCATCGGGTTGATGTGAAGCCGCAGCCAGTCCCAGACCGGCAGGTGCTCCGCGGTGCCGCGCAGCAGCCCCGAATGCATGTGGGCATTCACCAGTCCCGGCATGATCAGGCAATCGCGCAAATATTTCACCTCGGCCGCCGGATGCGCCGAGATCAGCGCGTTCCTGGTGTCGATCCCTGCGATGCGCCCGTCGCGCACCAGCACGGCGCCGTCCGTCACGACGCAGTCGTCCGCTTCCATGGTGAGAAGGAAATCGGCGGCGACGATCCTGTCGGTCACGTCTGCGGTCCCCGTTGTCGGCGCGCTCCTGTCGCGATGATCCCTGCAGGTTTCATGCCGCCGCCCGGATCAAGTCTGCGGCACGCTCGGCGATCATCACCACCGGCGCATGGGTGTTGCAGGACGGGATGATCGGGATCACCGAGGCGTCGGCGATGCGCAGGCCATCGATACCGCGCACCCGCAACTGCGGATCCACCACGGCGCGGTCGTCGCCGCCCATCGCGCAAGTGCCGCAGGGGTGGAAGAACGTGGCGCAACTGTTGCGGATGAACGCGACCTTCTCGGAACGCGTGAGCCGCCGGTCGGGCGCGGCCGGCCCAGTGGCGGAACTGGCGAAAGCCGAGGTCGCCGCAAGATCCATCACCCTATCGATGCCCGCGATCAGCGCTTCGAGATCGGCAGGCTCCGCGAGGAAATTCGGCTGGATGTCGATGCGGCCTCCCGGCGCCGCACTATGGAGCCGCAGCCGGCCGACGCTCGCCGAGCGCATCAACCCCGGCGAGATCGCGAAGACGTCGCCGGACAGATCATAGGCCGACGCAATCTCGGCGCCCGCGTGCGGGCCCTGCACCACGAAGGCATGAAGGTCCGGCGCGGCGAGCTCCGGCCGGCTCTTCCAGTTCATCATGCTGCCGCCGCCGTTGTCGCGCACCGGACCGAGCGGGGTCCTGGCGCGGAAATTGATCCCCATCAGCAGCGGGTGGTCCTGCAGGTTCTCGCCGACGCCGGGCAGCGCCTGCACCACTGACACGCCGAGACGCCTGAGGTCATCAGGCGGGCCGATGCCCGACATCAGCAGCAGGCGCGGCGTGTCGATAGCGCCGAGCGCCAGGATGATCTCGCGCTCGGCGCGGATCTCCCTGATGGAGCGGCCGACAATGCAGCGCACCGACACGCAGCGTCCGGCGGCAAAGCCGAGGCCGATCGCGAGCGCCCGCGTGCGGATCGCAAGGTTGGATCGCTCCGCGACCGCCCGCAGATAGCCGCGCGCCGCGCTCCAGCGTTGGCCGCTGCTCATATTGAGATTGGCGAGGCTCGCACCCTCATTGCTCGGGCCATTGGGATCGTCGATCACCGGCAGGCCGAGTTCGGCAGCGCCGTCCAGCATCGCCAGTGCGAGGGGATGCGGATTGTGCGGCCGCTCGATGCGCAGCGGGCCGCCGGCGCCGCGAAATTCGGTTTCACCGCCTTCCCAATCCTCGGCGCGCTTGAAGTACGGCAACACGCTGCGGAAGTTCCACCCCGCCGCGCCGGCGGCTTCCCATGCATCGTAATCGCGGGGATGGCCGCGATACCACAGCATCGCATTGATGCTGGACGAGCCGCCGAGCACGCGGCCGCGCGGAATGGCGATGGTACGCCCGTTGAGGTGGGGCGACGGCGCATAGTCGTAGCCCCAATCATAAGGACCGCGCAGCAGGCCAGTCCAGTTTGCAGCATCCTCGATCGCGGGAATGCCGAGATCCGACGGACCGGCCTCGAGCAGCAGCACGCTGGCGTCGCCGCGTTCGGCCAGGCGCCGCGCCACCACCGCGCCGCCGGAACCGCCGCCGACCACGATGTAGTCATAAGCGGGCTGCAGCCGGTCCATCTTCAGTTGTGCTCGCTCGGTCCCATGATCACGACGCCCTCGGTGCGCTCGACATGGCGCACGAAGATGTACTTGTCCTCGCGCCCGTCGCTGTGCTTGCGCTTGATGTCGGGCTGCACCGTGCCGGCAACCTTGGCGACGACGACGTACGGCACATCGGCGGCCAGCCCCTTCGCGCAGTGTTCGTCGAATTCCTCGACGGTATGCGCCGTGTAGGCGTTGGCGACACCGGCGCCGCGGGCAATCGCGGCGATGTCGACACGGCCCGACGCGGTGTGGGTCGGCGGTCCGCCGATGGACTGGTAGCATTCGTTGTCCCAGACCACGACGAACAGGTTTGCCGGCTGCTCATTGCCGAGCGTGGCGAGAATGCCGAGGTTGAACATCATGCCGCCGTCGGTATCGAGCGAGACAATGCGGCGATGCGGAAGGCCGGCGGCGAGCCCGAAGGCCTGTGGCGTAACGCAGCCGAGCTGCTGCTGGAACAGGCTGGCCTCGCGCATGTGCGGCGCGGCGTTGTACCATTCGTCGACACTGGCGCCGAGCGACAGGATCACCAGTTGATCCGTGAGCCGGCGGGCCAGCGCCGTCATGCAATCGAAGCGCTTCATCGCACCACGCCCCCGCCCAGCGCCACCGCGGAGTGATAATAGGCGGCATAGGACCAATCGAAGGCGTCGGTAATGGCGCGTTCGATGCGCTCCTCCTCGGTGACGATTCGATAGGGAATTCGCAGCGCGTTGAGCACCGGCTCCATGGTGATGCCGTGGGGGATCGCCCACCAGTTGTTCTCGCCGAGTTCGCCGCGGTAGCTCATCAGCATGACAACGGGAATGCCCGCGCCGAGACCCATGCGGGCGAGCGGCTCGACGGAGGCGCGCAGCCCGGAGTTCTCCATCACCAGCGCGGCCCGCTTGCCGGACAGGAACACGCCGCCGCAGATCGCAGCCCCCTCGCCTTCATTGGTGACGCGAATGGTGCGGATATCCGGGTCGGCGTCGAGCGCCGGATAAAGCTCCTTGAACAGTGAGTCCGGCAGATAGCAGACGATGCTGACCCCGGCTTTCTTCAGGCCGCGGATCACGGCAGCGACAGCAGACTGTTTCATGCGGCAGAATTCCCTTTCGTGCACAAACTCCCAGATCCGAGATGTTCTGGATAGAGCCTGTTTCCCGATCGGGCTGATGCGCTGAAGGCAACATTTCGCTCACCCGCCCGCCAGCGCTTCGATCGCCGCGGTCAGCATTGTCGCAAGACTGGCTGCCGCCTCGGACATCCCCGACTTGGCGCGGGACATCAGCACCAGCTTGCGTGGACGCAGCTTGGGATCGCGCAGCGGCACGAACACCAGCGCGCCGCGCACGATCTCCGCCTGCACGCCGACGCGGGTCTGCAGCGCCACGCCATCGCCGCGCGTGGCGAGATCCGCCATCACGCCGATCGAATTGGTCCGCGCCCGTCGCCCGAAGTCGATCGACGAACCGCTCAACGCTTCCTCGATCGAGGCGCTGAGCGACAGGCTGGTGTCGGACAACACCACGCGCTCGCCGGCAAGGTCGAACAGGCGCAGTTCGGTGCGGCCGGCAAGCCGATGATCGGGATGCATCAGCACCCCCATGCTCAACATCGTTCCGCTCAGCCGCTGGGCGTTGCGCGGCGTGCGGATATCGAAAGCAATGCCGATGTCGCATTCGCCTTCCGCGACCGCATCGAAGGCGCGCTGCGATCCCATCACCCGGATGTCGACCGTGATCGCCGGATAGCGCTCCCAGAACGTCGACATGACGTCGAGCAGGAGGCCTCGCGCAATGCTCTCGACCACAGCCACCGTGACGGTGCCGCGACGCAGTCCCTGCAAGTCATCGATCTCGGTGCAGGCGCGGGTCAGTTCGCCGTGGCTGGCGCGGGTCCGGTACAGCAGGATCTCGCCGGCACTGGTGAGTTTGAGCCGCTGGCGGATGCGCTCGAACAGCGGGGTCCGGAGTTCGTCCTCGAGCTGGCCGATCACCCGGCTGATCGACGACGGCGCCACGTTGAGGACCCGCGCCGCCTGACGGATCGACCCCAGCTGGGCGACGAGCTGGAAATAGTGCAGACGCGTCGAGATCAGGCCGAGCCGATGCGGATCCATGGTGTCTTGTTCGGTTTATTCAAACAGCGGCGTCAGGCACATCTGCGGCACCAGCACGAGGCCCTTGTCGGTGATACGGATCTCCGGGATCACCGACAGCGGGATCAGGTTGAAGCCCATGTAGGGAATGGTGCAGCCGGCGGCGGTCCATTCCGTCTTCAGGAGCTTCACCTCCTCGGCCACCTCGGTGATACGCTTGTCCGACAACAGACCGGCAATCGGCAGCGCAACACATGCCTTCACCTCACCGTCGGCCACGACGCAGACGCCGCCCTGCTGCTGCTTGATGGCCGTGAGCGCGACCTGCATGTCAGCTTCATTGGTGCCGGCAATGACGATGTTGTGGCTGTCGTGACCGACACTGGAGGCGACCGCGCCGCGCTTCAGCCCGAAATCCTTGAGCAGGCCGTAGGCGACATTGCCTTTCGATTTGCCATGCCGTTCCACCACGGTGACGAAGCACAGGCCGTAACGCTCGAACAGCGTCGGCCAGTCCTTGGCCGGTTCGATTGCGACCTTGTCGTGGATCAGGGTGATGCCCGGCAGCGCCGTCTTGATGGCGTTGACGGTGCAAGCCTTGGCCGGCAACGGCGGCGTCAGCTTGATGCTCTCCGGCAGTTTCACCGTGGCATAAGCCGCCTTCGGATACTGGTAGCGCTGCGACAGCGCGGCATCGAGCCTTGGCGTGATCTTGCCGTTTTCAACCACCAGTTCGCCGCCATACCAGGTGCAGCGCGGCTTGAGAGTATCGTCCATCAGCACCAGATCGGCGCGCCGGCCGCCACCCAAACCGCCGATCTCGTTCTCGGCATTGAAGCGCGTCGCGCCGTGCAGCGAGCCCATCGACCAGGCCTGCTCCGGCGACATCCCAGCCTTGACTGCTTCGCGCACCACCCAATCGAGCCCGAACTGAAAGAGGTCGTCGGCATCGCGGTCGTCGGTGCACACTGCGATCCGCTTGTGCGATGCGCCGAGCTCGGTGATGGTGCGGATCGCCTGCGGCAGGCTGTGCCACGGCGTGGTCGGCGGGCCGCCGCGCAGGAAGATCCAGACACCGGCCTCCAGCAGATCGTCGGCGATGTCGCGGTCGATCGCCTCATGGGTGTCGGTGACGCCGCTCGCCGCGTAGGCCGCGACGAACTCGCGGCCATAGATATGGCCGGACACCGGCCGTCCCCGCTTGAGCGCGGCGGCAATGATCGCGTGGCTGCGCTCATCGCCCATGGTGACGGGAACGAAATCCATCTTCTCGCCAAGCGCCACGGCCTCGGGCCAGCGATCGAACAAGCCCGCGATCTTCTCCGCGGTGAGATCGCCGCCGGCCGTCTCCAGCGCGGCGGAGGTCGCCGGCACCGTGCTCGGCACCGTCAGGAAGATCGAGAGCGGCGCCTGGCGGGCATCCTCCAGCATGGCCTCGACGCCGGCCACGTCCATCACATTGCCGATCTCGTGGCTGTCGCAGAAGATCGTGGTGGTGCCGTTGAGCAGCGCCGCTTCCGCATAGGCGCAGGCCGTCACCATTGACGACTCGATATGAATGTGCGGATCGACCAGGCCCGGGGCGATGATGCCGCCGGCGGCATCGTAGGTCGCCGCATGGCCGCCCGTGGCCTTGTGGGCGCCGGACGGTTTGACCGCGGCGATGCGTCCGCCGCTGATCCAGACTTCGCGTTCACTGAGAATACGTTCCGAATAAGTCGACAGCACCCGCGCGCCGGTAATGATGATGTCAGGCGCGGTGCGCCCGGAGGCGACATCGGCGAGACGGCGCGTCATGGTATGCAGCGGCTGGACGGCGAAGCGGGTCAAAGGGGTCATGGCAATCTCGCTTTCAGGAACTGACGGGCGCTTCAATGATAGTCCGGAATCCCCGGCATCGTCATGAAACCTGGAATGGTCCGCAGGCGCCGCATCCAGCGCCGCAAGGCGGGGTAAGCCTCGTGATCGACACCGAAATCCCGGCTGAGCGCGATGGCCGGAAACAGCGCGAGGTCGGCGAGCGACGGCGCCGCGCCGACGAACCACTGCGCGTCGTCGAATTCACGGGCGGTCATGTGATCGTCCATCAGGCGGAAGGCGCGGCGCACGGCAGCGGCGAGTGCGGCTTGGTCCGCCGGTTCGTCGAACATCGCATGGCGGCGCGCGCGCGACGCCGTATCAAGATCGCGGGCCGCGAACTGCAGCCACGTCATCACGACGCCGAATGCTTTTGGATCGGCCGGTAGCCAGGTGCCCGCCCCATCGTGCGCCCGGGCGAGATAGCACAGGATGGCTTCCGCCTCGCTGAGAACGGCATCGCCGTCGACCAGGATCGGCAGGCTGCCGCGCGGATTGAGTGCCAGCAGCGGCGGCTCGGTGTGTTCGTTGCCGGGAAACATGTTGACCGCGATCTTGCGGTAGGCGACGCCGAGCGCCGAGAGCAACAGGCGCACCTTGTAGCAGTTCTCGTCAAGTTCGAAATCGTAGAGCAAGATCTCGTTCACAGCGCCACCTCACGCTGCGCCTCGCCGGCGCCCCCCGCACCGCCGGACGCTTCGAGCTTGCGGCGCAGGGCCTCGGCCCACGCCGAAAAATGCTTCTGGCCGGCGCCGCGATAGATCTTCGGCGCACCGGCGATGACGAGATGCAACGCGGTCTCGCGCTCCGACAGCGGCTGCACGGCGACGATCAGTTCGTCGTCGCCGGCGGCCAGCAAAACCAGCGCACCGGCGCGGTGGTGCCGCGGCTGGCCACTCCGGGGACCGTCGCTGAAATGCGGAAGATGAACCTGGGCCAGTTCATCGAACACCCGTGCGCATGAAACCTCGACGGTCAGGCTGCGCACCGGCGTCAGCGGCCCGCGATCCACCGGCGGCATCGACTCAACCGCATCCTGATCGATCTCGCTGTAGGCCCACACCAGGCCGAGCCGCTCGACCGAGGCGCAGGTGGCAACCTTGATCGAGCCCGGCACCTGAATATCCGGGTGGGCGGGAATGTAGCGGCATCGCGCCGCCGTGTCGTATTGCCAGCCGTGGTAGAGGCAGGCGATGGCGTTGTCGCGGACAAAACCGAAGCTGAGACGCATGCCGCGATGCGGACAGCGATCCTCCCAGACGTGGGAAGACCCCGCATCGTCGCGCCAGACCACGAGCTCCCGGCCGAACAACCGGGTGCCGGCCGACGTGCGGCTCGCGAGATCATCTGCAAGAGCGACGGGATACCAGCCGATGCCGAGCTCCATCAGCTCACCTCCACTTCCGAAGAAACAAAGCCGAGAAGCCGAAAGTCGAAAAACAAATTTCTGGGCATGACGCGACGCTCATCTCGGCGCGTCCCGCCGCGCCACATCGTGCACCAGGCAATCGATCGGTCCGAGGCTGCACGCCATCTCGAATGCATCGATCAGGTCGCGCTGGCCCGATACGGCAACCTCGATGCGATCGGAACTGACGGCCTCAACCACTGCGTCGAGTTGCAGACGCCGGGCGCGATGATCGACGAATTCGATGAAACTCGCTGCAACGAAACGACCGACGAAGACGATGGTGGTTGCTCCCTGCATGATGCCCGACACCTTTATTCGACTTATTGGATCGTCTCGCAAGCCGGGCAAGCCCAAAAATGACGCGTGCATACCGTTTGAGCAGAAGACCCGCATTTTGCTTGTTTTTTAAGATGTTGACGCCGAATGATGTTGCTTTCAACACATCAGTCCGATCCCAAAACAGTGCCTATGCGAAACAGCGGCAAGCCGACAGGCTGATGATGCGGACGCACGAGACACCGATGTCGTTGTGACCCCGTCCGCCTGCTATCGGAGGCACAAGGTGTTCGTCGCGGGTGACTCGGGTGCGAATGGTTTTGCTGGTGATCATGATCGCCGGCTCCCTCACACCGCCAATGTCCGGCATGGACCTTGCTACGGAAATGACTCAGCGAGCGACGAAGACGATGATCGGCACCCCCGATCGGTCGACATCGCTCTTCACGTTTCGGCACAGCGCCTCCCCATGGCAGCGAATCCACGCCTGAGATGCTCAGGTGTTCACACACAGCGAGGTTAAGTCATGTTCGATCTCCGCAATCCGTCCCGCCGAGGCCTGCTCAATATCGGCGCCGCCGCCGGCAGTTCGCTGCTGCTGCCGCCGGCCCTGATCCGCTCGGCCCGCGCCGCGGCACCGCTGCCCGCGGTGGACGAGAAAGATGCCGTCATCGCCTTCGGCCATACCGGCCCGGTCACCGACGAAGGCTGGACCTGGAGCCACGACCAGGGAATGAAGGCCGTGCAGGCGGCGTTCCCCAAGCTCAAGACGCTGTTCGTCGAAAGCATTCCCTATTCGGCGGACGCGACGCGGACATTCCGCCAGTTCGTGTCGGAGGGCGCCAACATGGTGTTCGCCACCTCGAACTATGGCGACTTCCTCTATGACGTCGCCAAGCGCTCACCGAAGGTTGCGTTCTTCGAATGCGACGGCCGCAATCCGCTCGACAATCTCGGCACTTATTATGTGGCGCACTGGTACCCCACTTATGTCACCGGCGTCGCCGCAGGACTGATGAGCAAGAGCGGCAAGCTCGGCTATGTGGCCTCGTTCCCGGTGCCGTCGGTGTTCTCCGGCACCAACGCCTTCCTGATGGGCGCACGCTCGGTCAATCCCAACGCCACCCTGCAGGCGATCGCCATCAATTCCTGGTTCGACCCGCAGGCCGCGACCCAGGCCGGAACCGCACTGCTCGACAATGGCTGCGACCTGCTGTTCGGCATCATGGACGAAGCCGGCTACCTGCAGGTGGCCGAAAAGCGCGGTGCCAAGGCGGTGATGTGGAACACCGACATCCGCCGCTACGGACCGAAGGGCTACATCTCCTCCATCGTGATCGATTTCAAGAAGTACTATGTCGACCAGGTGCGCAAACGGCTCGAAGGCACCTGGACGCCATCGGGCACCATCCTGCCGATGGGCGGCGGCGTCGATCGCGACGCCTGGGGCGAGACCGTTCCGGAGGAGGTCCGCAAGCAGGCCGACGCGGTGCGCGACAAGATCCTCGGTGGCTGGTCGCCGTTCACCGGCGAGATCAAGGATTCCAAGGGCAACGTCAAGGTTGCAGCCGGCCACAAGATGACCGAGGCGGAACTCTACAACTGGGACTGGTCGATTGCGGGCGTGACTGGGCTTTGAACGCGCCCGCCGCACCTGCAATCGCCTCCGGCTGCCCAATTGCCTTCGGCCATCAATGACCGCGATGCCCCTGATCACCGAACGTCTGTCGCCCTCCCCGGGAACGCCGCCGGTCGTTCTGCTCAAGGGCATCGCGAAATATTTTCCCGGCGTCATCGCCAACCAGGATGTCGACCTGGAGGTGATGCCGGGAGAAATCCATGCCCTGCTCGGCGAGAACGGCGCCGGCAAATCGACGCTGATGAACATCCTCACCGGCATCTACCAGCCGGACGCCGGTGAGATCATCATCGACGGCTACCTGAAGACCTTCGCCTCGCCGGTCGAAGCCATTGCCGCGGGGATCGGGATGGTCCACCAGCATTTCAAGCTGGTGAAAGCCTTCACCGTCGCGGAGAACATCCATCTCGGCTGGTCGCAGACACCGCGCGCCGTCAGCGCGCAGGTGCTGGAACGGCGCACCGCGGAACTGGCCGCCTCGCTCAATCTCGCTGTCCGGCCCGACGCGCGGCTCAGCGACCTCTCCACCGGCGAGCAGCAGCGCGTCGAGATCCTGCGCGTGCTGACGCGTAACGCGCGGGTGCTGATCCTCGACGAACCCACCGCGGTGCTGACGCCCGCCGAAGCCCGCGAGCTGTTCAAGGCGCTGAAGGAATTCGTCGCCCGCGGCAACGCCGTGATCTTCATCAGCCACAAGCTCGACGAGGTGCTGGAGATTTCCGACCGGATCACGGTGCTGCGCGGCGGACGACGGGTCGCGACGGAAGACACCAAAAATTGCAGCGAAACCATGCTGGCGAAGCTGATGGTGGGGCACGAGATCGTGCTCGACAATCTGCGCACGCGGGGCCCCGCGGCGGCGGCCGTCTCGGTGGAGCCGATGCTCAGCCTGCGGGACATCACGGTGCGCGACGATCTCGGCTACGCGGCGCTGAAGGACGTGTCGCTCGACATCCGCGCCGGCGAAATCCTCGGCATCGCCGGTGTCGCCGGCAACGGCCAGAAGGAGTTGAGCCAGGCCCTGACCGGCATGCGCGCGATCAGCGCCGGCCGGATCATGGTGGGCGGGGAGGATTTCTCCACCGCCAGCGCCGCCACTTTCGCTGACTTCGGCATCGGCCACATTCCGGAGGACCGCCTGCACAGTGGGCTGGCGCCGGCGCTGAGCGTCACCGACAATGGCGTGATGCGCGAATACGATCGCCCGCCGGTATCGCTCGGAGCCTGGTTCCGGCCGTGGGCGGCCACCGCCCTCGCCCGCACCATCGCGCAGGCGGCCTCCGTGACGGTGCCGAACTTCGCCATGCCGATCCGCAACCTCTCGGGCGGCAACCAGCAGCGCTTCGTCGCCCGGCGCGAGATGCGCATCGCCTCGCGCGTGCTGGTCGCGGCCTATCCGAGCCGCGGCCTCGACGTCGGCGCCATCAACACCATGATGCGCTACTTCGTCGAACTGCGTGACACCGGCGTCGGCATCGTGGTGATTTCGGAGGAACTGGAAGAGCTGCTCAACCTGACCGACCGTATCGCGGTGATGTTCCACGGCGAGATCATGGGGATCGTCGACACCGCCGCCGCCGATATCGAGCAGATCGGCCTGATGATGGGCGGCCAGCGCGCCGGCGTGGCGTCTCGCGCCGCGGCGGGGGCGTGAGCGTGGCGATCCGCATCCAGCGCCTGCCATCGGCCTCGCCGGCCGTTGCCTTTGCGGCCCGCGCCGCGGCAATCGTGCTGGCGCTGGTCGCGGCCGGGCTGCTGCTGGCCACCGGCGGCGCCCAGCCGCTCAAGCTCGCGATGCAGGTCCTGAAGTCGACATTCGGCTCCGGCTTCGGGCTCGAGGATGTCGGCCTGCTGGTCACGCCGCTGATGCTGACCGGGCTGTCGGTCGCGGTCGCCTTGCGCATCGGCGCCTGGAACATCGGAGCGGAGGGGCAGTTTTATGCCGGCGCCTTTGCCGCCACCGGCGTGGCCCTCTTCATCCCCGGCCCCACCATCGTGATGCTGCCGGTGATGTTCGCAGCCGGCGCCCTTGGCGGACTGATCTGGATCCTGGTGCCGACACTCGCCCGCGCCTATGCCGACGTCAGCGAACTCATCACCACGCTGCTGCTGAATTTCGTCGCCACGCTGCTGGTGTATTACGTCTCCACCGGCCCATGGCTCGACCCCGGCGGCCACGCGCTCGCCACCACCGCGCGGCTGAAGCACAACGTGCCCGAGTTCTGGGGCATCGTGCACTGGGGCTTTCCGCTGGCCATGCTGCTGTGCGTCGTGGTCGCGGCGGCGCTCGGCTTCACGCGCTGGGGCTATGAGGTCCGCATCGCCGGCTCCAACCCGCAGGCGGCGAAATATGCCGGGATGCCGTTCCGCCGCCACCTCATCGTGGTGATGCTGCTGTCGGGCGCGATCGCCGGCATTGCCGGAATGCTCGAAGTCGCCGGCACGGTGCACCGGCTGCAAGGCGGCATCTCGAACAATTTCGGCTATCTCGGCATCATGGTCGCGGTGCTGGCGCGCGGCTCCTGCATCGGCGTCATCGCGGGCGCGGCCTTGATGGCCGTCATTCTCAATTCCGGAATCATCCTGCAGACCCAGGGCCTTACCACCTCCACCGTGCTCGCGATCACCGGGCTGATCCTGTTCTTCACCGCGATCGGCGACGAGCTCGCGCACTACAAGATCACCCGCAGCAAACCGGCCAAAACCTAACAGACCAGCCTGAAAGACATGCCCGAGAGATATCATCGATGGACCTGATCGCCGGCATTCTCCAGACGTCGATTCTCGCGGGCGGCGTGCTCGCCCTCGCCGCCCTCGGCGAGGTGCTGGCCGAGCGGGTTGGCGTGGTCAATCTCGGCGTCGAGGGGCTGATGGCGCTGGGCGCCATCACCGGAATTGCAACCGTGGTGACGACCGGCAGTCCCGTTGCCGGCTTCCTGCTCGCACTGGCTGTGGGTCTGCTGTTCGGAATGCTGTTTGCCGCTGTGACGGTCTATGTCCGCGCCAATCAGGTGCTGTGCGGCCTGGCGCTGACGCTGATGGGCACCGGCCTCGCCGCCACCATCGGCAAGGCCTATTCGGGGATGCCGGCGCCGGCCACGTTCACGCCGATCGCACTGCCCTATCTCAGCGACATCCCGGTGCTCGGCCGGGCCGTGTTTTCGCAGAACATCCTGGTCTATCTGATCTACTTCATCCTGCCGGTGCTGCTGCACATCATCATGTTCCGCACCCGGCACGGCCTCAACCTCCGCGCCGTCGGCGAAAATCCGGCGGCCGCCGACGCTGCCGGCATCGCGGTACAGAAAATCCGGTTCTGGTATGTGACGGCGGGCGCGGCCCTGGCCGCCGGCGCCGGCGCCTATCTCACACTGGCATTCGTGCCGTCATGGTCGGAAGGCGTGGTTGCCGGACGTGGCTGGATCGCGGTGGCGCTGGTGATCTTCGCCGGCTATCGCCCGCTCAACGCCGTGCTGGCCGCTCTGCTGTTCGGTGTCATCACCTCGCTCGGCTTCGTCGGACAGGCCCGCAACTGGCCGATCGCTGCCCCGATCCTGTCGATGCTGCCCTATCTCGGCACCATCGCCTTCATCATCGTTCCGGTGGTTGCCTGGCGCCGCATGCGGCAGGCGATGGCCGCGCCCGCCGCCCTCGGCATTCCCTATTATCGCGACGTCAGGTGACCATGACCACGCTGCTTGTCAAAAACATCGACCATCTCGCCACCTTCGACAATGCAAGGCGCGAGCTGAAGGACGGCGCCCTGCTGGTGCGCGACAATGTCATCGAGGCGGTCGGCACCACCGCGGAACTCGCGCATCTCACCGCCGATCGCGTGCTCGATCTCGCCGGACATCTGGTGATGCCCGGCCTGGTCAACACCCATCACCACATGTACCAGAACCTGACCCGGGTGATGGTGCAGGACGACGAGCTGTTCGTCTGGCTGACGACGCTGTATCCGATCTGGGCCGAACTCGACGACGAGGCTGTTTATGTCAGCGCCCGCGTCGCCATGGCCGAACTGATCCAGTCCGGCTGCACCACCAGCTCCGACCATCTCTACATCCAGCCCAACAATGTCCGCCTCGACTCGACCATCACCGCGGCGCAAGAGCTCGGCCTGCGCTTTCATGCGGCGCGCGGCGCGATGTCGCGCGGCCAGAGCCAGGGCGGCCTGCCGCCGGACAATTGCGTGGAAAAGGAAGAGGACATTCTCCGGGATGCCGAACGGCTGATCCACGCCCATCACGATGCGCGCCGGCATGCCATGAGCCGGATCGTGCTGGCGCCGTGTTCACCGTTCTCGGTGACGCCGGGGCTGATGAAAGAGGCCGCGCAGCTCGCGCGCACCCACACCGGCGTGCACCTGCACGCGCATCTGGCCGAGGATCTCGACGAGGAAACCTATTGCCGCCAGGTCTACGGCATGCGTCCGGTGGAATTCGCAGCCTCGGTGGACTGGCTCGGCCCCGACGTCTGGTTCGCCCACGCCATTTTCCTCGACAGCGCCGAGATCAGGCAATTCGCCGAGACCGGCACCGGCATGGTGCATTGTCCGTCCGCCAACATGCGCTGCGGCCAGGGCATCGCCAAGATCCGGGAGATGCGCGACGCCGGCGTGACCTGCGGGCTCGGGGTCGACGGCTCGGCCTCCAACGACACGTCCAACCTTTTTCTCGAGGCGCGGCTGGCGCAGATGCTTCAGCGCATCGCGCCCAGCCGCTACCTGTCGGAAGCGCCGGGCGGGCGCGGTGGTTTCGGCGGCAGCCCGAAGGCATTGTCGGCGCGCGAGGCGCTGGAGATGGCGACCCGCGGCGGCGCAAAGCTGCTGGGACGTGACGACATCGGCCATCTGGCGCCGGGCATGAGCGCCGACTTCATCGCCATCCGCCTCAACCAGCTGGGACTTTCCGGCACCCAGCGCGACCCGCTGGCCGCCATGATCATGTGCGGACCCTTCAAGGTCGACTTTTCCTACATCAACGGACGTGAGATCATCCGTCGCGGCGAGTTCTGCGAGCACGACGTCGAGGCATCGCTCGCCGCCCATGCCAGGATCATGAAACGCATCTATGAGCAGTAAGGGCATCGACACCAGGAGAAGGTCATGACCGACACCATCGAAGCAGGCACTCTCGATCAATGGTATGTGCTCGATGCGTTGACCGATATTCCATCGGCGTCCAGGTGCCATCGCCTGCTCGGCACCGACCTCGTCACCCGCCGCGGCGCCGACGGCGGCATCATTGTGACCGCCGAGGCCGCGCCCGATCCGCTGCCGGCGCGCGAGCGCTACGGCTATCTCTGGACCACGCTCGGCAAGCCGGAGCGCGACGTACCGTCGATTCCCGAAGCCGACGAATCCGATCGCCGGCATGTGGTGTGCGGCGCGATCACCGTGCGCAGCTCGGGCCTGCGCATTGTCGAGAACTTTCTCGATATGGCGCACTTCCCGTTCGTCCACACCGACATCCTCGGCGCGGAGCCGCATACCGAGGTGCGGCACTACACCACCGAAATCCGCCGCGATATCGACGAGGTCTGGGCCACCGACTGCGAATTCTTCCAGCCGCAGGCGGCGCTGTCCGCGGCCGGCGGCATCGTCACGCAATACATGTATCGCGTCGCCGCTCCCTTCGTAACGCTGCTCTACAAGACCTGCCCGAACGCCGCCAACCGCTGGGACGTGATCTGCCTGTTCGTGCAGCCGCTCGAGCAGGACCATTGCCGGGCGCATCCGGTGATGTTCCTGATCGACGACCAGTCGGCGCTGACCGACCTCGTGCAATTCCAGCAGCTGATTTTCCTGCAGGACCGCATCATCCTGGAAAACCAGCGCCCGCGGTTGTTGCCGTTGGAGCCCCGCGCCGAAATCCCGACCCGCGCCGACGCGTCGTCCGTCGCCTACCGGCGCTGGCTGAAGGAAAAGGGTGTGGTGTACGGCACCAGCCAGCGCCCCGCGCGAGCCGCCACTTCAAGTGTCTAGTGTGCTGAATGCGAGATTCGTGCGATTTCACGGCAAATGCTTTCACGACCTTCGCATTCCCAAAGCGCACGAGAATCCCATAATTGCTGGTGTCCTTATCGAATCCGAAGCTCGCTCCACCATAACAAGAGGCGGCTCGCGAAGTCGTGACCGTGCGCGTGATGGCCAAGGCGCCGAGTCACCCTTAAGGATGCCGCTTCGCCTTTCCATCCGCCGCCTCCGCATCCGAACATCATGACGACACCAACGACTTACGACCCGCTGTTGCGCAAGATCCACTGGGCGACAGCGATCCTGTTCATCATGGCCATGCTGATCGGCCTCTATTGCGGCCTGCAGGAGCCGGGCACGTCACCGCGCCGTGAACTGCTCGACGTCCACAAATCGCTCGGCGTGACGCTGTTTGCGCTGGCGATCCTGCGCGTTTTGGTGCGCCTCTCGACCCAGGCTCCGCCCGAGCCGGCCGGGTTCGGACCGATGGTTCGGCTGGCCGCGCGGCTCAATCATTGGGCGCTGTATCTGATCCTCTTCATCATGCCGGTGACCGGCTACATGTTTTCCTCGGCCGGCGGCTATTCGCTGCGTTATTTCTGGATCTTCAGCTGGCCGCGGCTGTTCGCCGGCAATCAGGCGATCGCGCATGCCGGAGAGACCGCGCACGGCTTCCTCGCCTATGTTGTCTACCTTGTCGTGACGCTGCACATTGCAGCGACCCTCTGGCACGTTCTGGTCAAGAAAGACGATACCCTGACGCGGATGTGGCCGGCGCGCTCGCAGACATAGACCGAGATTTCACGTCCCCACGGAAAGCGTCGGATCCCTTACGATTTGGATGTGTAGGGAATCGGATCGGGGCTGTCGCCGGAGAGCAGAAGCTGCGGCCATTGCGAGAAGGTCCAGCTCGCTCCCGCCTGATCGAACACCCAGACGATGTCGAAGCGATCGCCGGGCCAGTGCTGCGGGACAGCCGGAGCGCCTGGGATCAGCCCGCACAACACCGGAATGGCCTTGTGCTCCCATGCCACCAGCACCGTGCCTTCGCATGCGAGCACGGCATCGATCAGCCCTTTATGGTCGTCCCGGTAGATTGAGGTGTCGAACACCGCCGTCGTCAGCATCTGGGCCAATGGCTCGACGGTTTCCTTCGGTCGCCGGCTTCCGCCGCCGCCAGAACCATACGCACAGGCGAAAATCGTGTCCGGCGGGATCATCGGATATTGGCTGTTCGCCGGATTCGGGCAGAAGAAGCGGACCAGTGCCCCCGCCCGCTGCCAGCCGCGCACGATCAGGCTGTCCTTGTTGTTATTGCCTTTTGAGGTGACGCCCAGATAGTCCGTCTTGTGGTCTTTCTCGGCTTCGGCTGCCTCGGCCGCGGTCGCCTCGTCGGCGTCATAGGGCTTTTCGGCGTGTCGCGTGAACATGATGCGTTGGGGAGCCATGATGTCCTCCGGTGTGATCGCTTCCATCAGGTAGCCATAAATACGCCCTCGGAACGCATCCTGACGTGCATAAATGCACACTGCAGCAAGCAGCCGCCCACACCCGGCATCCCCTGAAATTTAGGAAAAAAATCTATGTCGGCCGCGCCACCACGGATCGGATCGCGACACCACGCATGGTTGTAAAAGCCGATTTTTGTGCAATTATTTGAGTACGCAGAAAGCTCGGGGCTGTATCCATCCAACAGCGCCGAGCGGCTTCCGACAGCTGCGGGCCGACACCGACTGGACACCAGCGACTTTGGGAAAGTCGCCGGGATCAGTGACTTGAACGAGTGTGTTTCGAGGGACGGATGAAAGAACTGCGTTTCGGCGATCTCGCGTTCGACGAAGCGTTCCTGTGTGCCAGGCGCGACAGCGGCGAGGAGATCAGGTTCACCCGCTCCGAGCGGGCGCTGCTCGAGATGTTCACCCGCCATGTCGGGCAGGTGTTGTCACGCTCCCGGCTGCTCGACGCCATTGCGCATGTCGGCTCCGACGCCTCCGACCGCAACATCGATTTCCTGATCAACCGGGTGCGTGGCAAGCTCGGCGACTCCACCCGCGAGCGGGCCTGGATCGCGACGCAATATGGCGAGGGTTACGTCTGGATCGCAAAGCCGGCGACCGAACTGCCGGATGACGCCTTCGTGCTGATCGGCCCGGTGTTCGGACACAGTCAGGCATCATCGACCGGCACCGCACATGATTTTCTCGATCGGTTGCAGCACGCGCTTGACGAGCTGACCGCCGCAGACCAGGCGATCGTGGTCGCGCCGCGATGGCGCCCGGGCGACGCCTTGCCGCGGCATGTGCGCTTTTCGCTCGATGTCTCCTTCCATGCGGACGCGCGCGGCTTGCATTGCGCCGCGGTGCTGCGCGACGGGGCCAGCCGCCACATCGTGCAGAGCCGCCGGCTGCTGCTTGGCGATGCCGCCACATTGCAATCGCAGGCGACCGAGGCGGCGGCCGCGTTCAAGACGGCGATCTGGCAGCGGCTGTCGCTGGTACCGGAGAGTCTCGCCGGACCGACCGACGAGCCGCTCGGCGTGCGGATGCACAGTGCCGCAACGCTGCTGACGCGTTCACCGCAAAGCTGGCTCGAAAGTGAGGCGCTGCTGAAGCGTGTGCGCGCGGACGATCCGGCCAATCCGCAGACCGCGGTGATGTGGGCTACGCATCTCTACAACCGGCAGCTGCTGAGCGGCGTCCATGGCGCCCTCACCGCCGATGAGCGCACCGCGATGGAAAGCGAGATCGAAGCACTGGTATTCGACAATCTGGCGGCCGTGCAGCACGATCCGGTGATGGTGCTGTCGGCCGCCAAGCTGCTGTTCTTCATCGATCGCGGCCATATGGATTTCGCCGAAGCGCTGGCCGAGCAGGCCTTCGCCGCCAGCACGGCGTTCGCGGCCGCCTTCTCGGTGCTCGGCCAGATCCGGATGTTCAGGGGCAGGATCGCGGAAGCGCTGGAGCTGTTCGACCGCGGCATCGAAATGGCCGAACCACGCTCGGAATTTCATGTCTTCCTGATGATGGTGAAGTGTTTCGCGCTGCTGGCGGCGAACGAGCGCGCAACGCTCGACGCGACCCGGACACAACTTTACGCGATCAGGCCGATCATCCGGGCGCAGCTCGGCCATTACTGGGCAGCGGCGGACGAGAACATCGTCACCGACCTGCAGCGCTTCGATGCTGCGCAGATTCGCAACGGCGTCATCTACCTGCATTATGTGCATGCCCGCGGCTTCCGGCAGCCAATGCACCGCGAGAACGTGATGCGCGGGTTTATCGCGCATGCGACCCGGCGGTTTGGGCCAACGATCGTGCCGGATGAGATCTGGCCGTCAGTCCCCGGTCTCATGCCCGACGACGGCGGCTCACGACAGCGCGCCTAGCCGGCATCTCATGCGGTCCTCAAGATGAGGGACACAGCGTCATTGTTACGCCGTCCGTATCACCACTGGCACCACACCGCCGAGCGCCGTGGTCAGTTCCTGCGCCACATCGCGCACGATCTTGCCAAGCACCGGAAGCCGGTCGACCGGCACGCGCGCGGTGGTGCCCGACACGGAGATGGCCGCCAGCGGTTCGCTACGGTCGTCATAGACCACCGCGGACACGCAGCGCAGGCCCATCACCGCTTCCTCGTCGTCCACTGAATAGCCCTGCTCGCGGATGGTCTGCAGGATTTTGCAGAGCTCGCCGGCGCGCACCACGGACTTCGCCGTCAGCTTCGGCATGCCCTGGCGGCGGATCACCGCATGGACCTCGTCTTCGGAATAGGTCGACAGCACCGCCTTGCCGAGGCCCGAGGCCACCATCGGCACGCGGCCGCCGACCTTGGTGACCGTGCGCATGATCTCGCGACTCTCGGCCCGGTTGACGATCATGACGGAGCCGTCATCGACCACGGCGAGATTCGCGGTCTCCCGGGTCTGGTCGCGCAGCTTGCGCAGGAACGGTAGCGCCTGGGCAGAGAAACTGCGGCGGCGCAGGAAGGTGGTGCCGACGGAGAAACTCCTGGCGCCGATATACCAGATCGACTCACTGCGGTCGAACTGCACGAAGCGGCGCTTTTCCAGCGTGGTGAGCAGGCGGTGCACGGTGGAGGGCGACAGGCCGGTGCGGACGGCGAGATCGGTCAGCCGATAGCCTTCGTCATCCTCGGCAAGGGTTTCGATCAGCAACAGTGCGCGGTCGACCGACTGCACGCCACCGTCCCTGGCATCGGCGTCGTGCTCGGCCGGCGCATGGAGTTCCACCGGCTTGCGCCGGATACCGTCTTTCTTCATCGCCACCTGCTCCCGTTGCAAGATCTGTAGCCCGGATGAGCGTAGCGACATCCGGGATCAGCACGCCTCGAGAAAAGTCCCGGATATCGCTTCGCTCATCCGGGCTACACGTCTAAGCACACTTTGACGGCCCGACGCTCACAGCAGGTTCACGAACACTTTCCGGAAAACAAGAAAGCTGCCGCCCCGGCACGATATCCGAGGCGGCCCTCGTCTGTCACAGCGTCATCTCGCCGCTCACAGCAGACCCGCGCCGCGGGCCCACTTGTACTTGGCGCCGAGCACTTCGACCGGCAGTTCGGTCGAGTAGGCATAGGCCGGGATGCCGTTCTGGTAGAGATATTCGGCGGCCTCCTCGACTTCGACGTCGCCGGCCAACGAGGCCACGATCGGCTTGACGAAGCCCTTGGCCTCCATCTCGTTCTTCACTTCGACCATGTTGCGGGCAAACACCATCGGCGGGGTGACGATGGTGTGCCAGTAACCCAGGATCAGCGAGTGAATGCGCTCATCCGAGAGGCCGAGCTTGACGGTGTTGACGTAGGTGATCGGCGGCTCGCCACCGGTGATGTCGACGGGATTGCCGGCGGCACCGAACGGTGGGATGAACTTGCGGAACGCGGTGTCGAGATCCGGCGGCATCGCCATCAGCGACAGGCCGTTGTCGACCACCGCGTCCGACAGCAGCACGCCCGATCCACCGGCACCGGTGATAATCAGCACGTTCTCGCCCTTCGGGGTCGGCAGCACCGGAATGCCGCGCGCGAACTCGAGCAGCTGCCGCAGCGAGCGGGCGCGGATGACGCCCGACTGCTTGAGCACGTCCTCGTAGATCTTGTCGTTGCCGGCCAACGCGCCGGTATGCGACGAGGCAGCCTTCGCACCAGCCGACGTGCGGCCGGCCTTGAGCACCACGACCGGCTTCTTCTTGGAGACGCGCTTGGCGGCTTCCGCAAACGCGCGGCCGTCCTTCAGGTCTTCGCAATGCTGCGCGATGATGGTGGTGTTGGGATCCTGCTCGAAGAAGGCGAGCAGATCGTCCTCGTCGATGTCGGACTTGTTGCCGAGGCCGACGATGGCGGAGACGCCCATCTTGGCCGAGCGCGAGAAGCCGATGATCGCCATGCCGATGCCGCCGGACTGCGACGACAGCGCGGCCGAGCCCTTGACGTCATAGGCGGTGCAGAACGTGGCGCAGAGATTGGCCGGGGTATAATAGAAGCCATAGATGTTCGGCCCCATCAGGCGGACATCGTACTTCTTGCCGATCTCGACGATTTCTTCCTGCAGCGCAGGCTCGTTGGCTTCGGCAAATCCCGACGGAATGAGAACGGCGCCGGGGATTTTCTTTTCGCCGCACTCGATCAGCGCGCCGGCGACGAACTTGGCGGGGATCGCGAACACCGCGGTGTCGATCACGCCCGGCACATCCTTGACGCTCTTGTAGGCCTTGCGGCCCATGATCTCGTCGGCCTTGGGATGGATCGGATAGATCTCGCCCTTGTAGCCGCCATTGATCAGGTTCTTCATCACCGAGTTGCCGATCTTGCCGGCCTCGGCGGAGGCGCCGATCACCGCAACCGCCTTCGGCATCATGATGCGGTTCATCGCGGTGACGATGTCTTCGTTGGAGCGCGGCGCGGGACGCGGCTTGTAGTCGAAATCGACCACGATGCGCACGTCGGCGGCGATGGCGTCCTTCTTGGTGGCGAACACCGGGTTGAGGTCGAGCTCGACGATTTCGGGGAAGTCAGTGACGAGCTGCGACACCTTGACGATGATGTCGGACAGCGCTTCGCGGTTGACCGGATCGCCGCCGCGCACGCCTTCGAGCATTTCATGGGCCTGGATGCCGTCGAGCATCGACAGCGCGTCGTCATTGGTGGCGGGCGCGAGACGGAAGGTGACGTCCTTGAGGACTTCGACCAGCACGCCGCCGAGGCCGAACGCCACCAGCTTGCCGAACGAGCCGTCGGTGATCGAGCCGATAATGACCTCGGTACCGCCCAGCAGCATCTGCTGGATCTGGATGCCTTCGATCTTGGCATCGGCTTTATACTTCTTCGCATTTGCGAGAATGGTGTCATAGGCCGCCTCGGCCTCGGCTGCGGTCTTGACGCCGACAATGACGCCACCCGCTTCGGTCTTGTGCAGGATGTCCGGCGAGACGATCTTCATCACCACCGGGAAACCCATGCCACCGGCGAGTTTCGCGGCGTCGGCTGCGGACTTCGCCACGCCTTCCTTCGGTACGGGGATGCCATAGGCATCGCAGACCAGCTTGCCTTCGGGGGCGGTGAGGCTGGTGCGGCCATCGGCCTTCACCGCATCGAGAACCGCACGAACTGAATTTTTGGCATCTTTCCCCAGATCGATCTTGCGAGCTGCGTCCTGCGCCATTGGCTTCCTCCTGTTACGTCCATTTTTGATTGGCCTGGAACGCGCGAGCCTCGGACGGCCATTCCCACGCGTAACTTGTCAATGACCCGTCATCAGCGAGCACTTAAGATGCCCGCTGAAGGATACAGCGCCCAGGCGAACCGGTTCGGTTACGAACCCCCGCGCGCTCCGAAGTCCCCTCCTTCTCCCAGGACTTGAAGCCACGGCAGCCCGAAATTACCTTGGCATTTGGTATGCCAAGAACAAACTTTGTCAAGGGCATTTGTCGCTTGACTCTGCTGAGAAAGCGCGCAAGTTGTCATTCTGGCATCTGGTATGCCAAGAACAAGGGATGCAAGGACGTGGTATCGTCCCCTCCTCACCAACCGGGGGAATGATTCATGTCCATCGAGAAAATCAGCAAGGCGCAGCCGACCATGGCAGACGCAGATATCGCGATCATGCGGATCGCTCCTGAGACGAGCTTCAAGACCAAGGCCTACGACGCCTTGAAGGAAGCGATTCTCAAGATGGATATCTATGCCACGCCGGAACCGGTGATGCTCGACGAGCGCGCCCTGTCGGAGCGCCTCGGCGTCAGCCGCACGCCGATCCGCGAAGCCATCGCCATGCTGGAGCAGGACGGCTTCGTCAAAACCGTTCCCCGCCGCGGCATCGTGGTGGTGCGCAAGAGCAAGTCCGAAGTGGTCGACATGATCCGCGCCTGGGCGGCGCTGGAAAGCATGGCCGCGCGTCTCATCACCACCACCGCGCGCAAGAAGGACATTTCGGCGCTGCGCGGCTTCTTCAAGGATTTCGGCAACGATCGCCTGCCGCAGGATCACATCGAGGAATATTCCAAGGCCAACATCGCGTTCCACCAGGCGCTGCTGGCGCTGAGCGAATCCCAGGTGCTGGTCGACATGACCAATGACATCCTGCTGCACGTGCGCGGCCATCGCCAGCTGACCATCGGCCGGCAGGAACGCATCGCCGGCTCGCTCGGCGAGCACATGGGCATCATTACAGCGCTCGAGGAGCGCGACACCGAACTCGCAGAGAAGCTCGCGCGTGACCACACGCTGGGCCTCGCCGCTTATGTCGAAGCCCACGGGCATGAGATTTTTACTTAGAGCATGATCCGGACAAAGTGAGACACGGTTTTCCGATCCCGATCATGCTCAGGGAAAGCCAGCCTCACAAAAACAAGGACCAGGGAGACGCCGAGATGTTGAACACCGTTGCCAAGAGTGAAGCCGAAACTGAACAGGAACTGACGGACGGCTTTCATCTCATCATCGATGCACTCAAGCTCAACGGTCTCACGACGATCTACGGCGTTCCCGGCATTCCGATCACGGACTTCGGCCGCATGGCGCAGGCCGAAGGCATTCGCGTCATTTCGTTCCGTCATGAGCAGAACGCCGGCAACGCCGCCGCCATCGCCGGCTACCTGACCAAGCAGCCCGGCATCTGTCTGACGGTGTCGGCGCCCGGCTTCCTCAACGGCCTCACTGCGCTGGCCAATGCCACCACCAACTGCTTCCCGATGATCCTGATCTCGGGCTCGTCGGAACGCGAGATCGTCGACCTGCAGCAGGGCGACTATGAAGAGATGGACCAACTCGCGATCGCCAAACCGCTGTGCAAGGCGGCGTTCCGCGTGCTGCACGCCGCCGACATCGGCATCGGCGTCGCGCGCGCGATCCGCGCCGCCGTCTCCGGCCGTCCGGGCGGCGTCTATCTCGATCTGCCGGCAAAACTGTTCGGCCAGGTGATGGATGCCCAGGCCGGCGCCAAGTCGCTGGTCAAGGTGATCGATGCGGCCCCTGCGCAGATTCCGGCGCCGGATGCGGTCAAGCGTGCGCTTGATGTGCTGAAGAGCGCCAAGCGTCCCCTGATCATCCTCGGCAAGGGCGCGGCTTATGCGCAAGCCGATGACGCCGTCCGCACGCTGATCGAAAAGAGCGGCATTCCGTTCCTGCCGATGAGCATGGCCAAGGGCCTGCTCCCCGACACCCATCCGCAGTGCGCCGGTGCCGCCCGCTCCACCGTGCTGAAAGAATCCGATGTCGTGATGCTGATCGGCGCCCGCCTCAACTGGCTGCTGTCGCACGGCAAAGGCAAGACCTGGGGCAAGCCCGGCTCGCAGAAGTTCATCCAGATCGACATCGAGCCGAAGGAGATGGACAGCAATATCGAGATCGCCGCGCCTCTGGTTGGTGACATCGGTTCCTGCGTTGAGGCCCTGATTGCCGGCATGGACAGCAAGTGGCCCGCCGCCCCCGCCGACTGGGTCAGCGCCGTCAAGACCAAGAAAGAAGACAACATCGCCAAGATGGCGCCGAAGCTGATGAGCAACGCGTTCCCGATGGATTACCACGGCGCACTCGGCGCGCTGCGCACCATCATCAAGGAACGGCCGGACGCCATCCTGGTCAACGAAGGCGCCAATACGCTGGATCTCGCCCGCGGTGTCATCGACATGTATCAGCCGCGCAAGCGGCTGGATGTCGGCACCTGGGGCGTAATGGGCATCGGCATGGGCTTTGCGGTCGCCGCCGCCATCGAGACCGGCAAGCCGGTGCTCGCGGTCGAAGGCGACAGCGCGTTCGGCTTCTCCGGCATGGAGATCGAGACCATCTGCCGCTACAACCTGCCGGTCTGCGTTGTCGTGTTCAACAACAACGGCATCTATCGCGGCACCGACGTCAATCCGAGCGGCGGCTCCGACGTCGCACCCACCGTGTTCGTCAAGGACGCGCGTTACGACATCATGATGCAAGCCTTCGGCGGTGTCGGCGTCAACGCCACCACGCCGGACGAACTCAAGCGCGCGGTCAACGAAGCCATGGATTCCGGCAAGCCGACGCTGATCAACGCGGTGATCGACCCGACCGCCGGCAGCGAGAGCGGCCGCATCGGCAACCTCAATCCGCAGAGCGTGCTCAAGAAGAAATAGCGCGCGGCAATCCACTGAACACGCAACAGACACACCCTTTTCAAGTTTAAACGGAGCAGATTATGACCCAAGCGCTCAAGGGCGTAAAAATTCTGGATTTCACCCATGTGCAGTCGGGCCCGACCTGCACGCAGCTGCTGGCCTGGTTCGGCGCCGACGTCATCAAGGTGGAGCGCCCCGGCGTTGGCGACATCACCCGCGGCCAGCTGCGCGACGTGCCCAAGGTGGACAGCCTGTATTTCACCATGCTCAACCACAACAAGCGTTCGATCACGCTGGACACCAAGAACGCCAAGGGCAAGGAAGTGCTGACCGCCCTGATGAAGACCTGCGACGTGCTGGTGGAAAACTTCGGCCCCGGCGTGCTCGACCGCATGGGCTTCCCCTGGGAAACCATCCAGAAGATCAACCCGAAGCTGATCGTCGCCTCGATCAAGGGCTTCGGTCCCGGCCCGTACGAAGACTGCAAGGTCTATGAGAACGTCGCCCAGTGCACCGGCGGCTCCGCCTCCACCACCGGCTTCCGCGACGGTCCGCCGCTGGTGACTGGCGCGCAGATCGGCGACAGCGGCACCGGCTTGCATCTCGCGCTCGGCATCGTCACCGCGCTCTATCAGCGCACCGTCACCGGCAAGGGCCAGAAGGTCACCGCCGCGATGCAGGACGGCGTGCTCAACCTCGCCCGCGTCAAGCTGCGCGACCAGCAGCGCCTCGATCATGGCCCGCTGACCGAATACAGCCAGTACGGCGAAGGCATTCCGTTCGGCGACGCAGTGCCGCGCGCCGGCAATGACTCCGGCGGCGGCCAGCCGGGCCGTATCGTCAAGTGCAAGGGCTGGGAGACCGATCCGAACGCCTATCTCTACTTCATCACCCAGGCGCCGGTGTGGGAGAAGATCTGCGACGTCATCGGTGAACCCGGCTGGAAGACCCATCCGGATTACGCCAAGCCGGCAGCCCGCCTGCCCCGCCTCAACGAGATCTTCGCCCGCATCGAACAGTGGACCACCACCAAGACCAAGTTCGAGGCGATGGAAATCCTCAACAAGGACGACATTCCCTGCGGCCCGATCCTGTCGATGAAGGAACTGATCGAGGATCAGTCACTGCGCGCCACCGGCACCATTGTCGAGGTCGATCACCCCGAGCGCGGCAAGTACATGTCGGTCGGCAACCCGATCAAGCTGTCGGACTCGCCGACCGTGGTGACGCGCTCGCCGCTGCTCGGCGAACATACCGACGAGATCCTGAAGCAGGTGCTCGGCTACACCGATCACCAGGTGGCCGAGATCCACGACTCCGGCGCGGTCGACCCGCCGCAGAAGGTGGCGGCGGAGTAAGCACGGCACTTCAATCGATCAGAGACATCAAGGCCGCCGGATCATCCGGCGGCCTTTTTGCTGCGCGCCCTCCAGACCCGTAGCCTGGATGCGGCACGCGTCGATCATCCGATTCCCTGAGATCACCACTTGCAGTTTCGAACGGCACCGATTAATAGTACGATATAGTTTGATTAATGGCCGACGGTCATTTTCGGGCTCTGGTGATCTGCAACATGGGGAGACCGGGCCATGGCCCGCGAAAATTCGATGAACAACAGCAAGATGATGTCCGCTTTGATCCTGGCCGTAGCCCTCGCAGCCGGCACCGCGCATGCGGCGGATCTTCCGTACCGCAAGGCCACGCCGGTCTATGCGCCGATAATGCCGCCGGCGTTTTCCTGGACCGGCTTCTATGCCGGCGCCAGTGTGGGTGGCGGTTTCAGCGGCGCTGATGCCTTCAACAGCTATCTGGGAACGAGCGGCGGCAAGGCCGACGGTGTCGTGGGCGGCATTCAGGTCGGCTACAATTATCAGGTGTCGCCGATGTTCGTTGTCGGCATCGAAAACGATTTCATGGCTTCGGGACTCAAGACACGCCACGACGGCGGCAACGAAGTGAGCCTACCGTTCTACGGCACCGGCCGCGCACGCGCGGGCGTCGCGCTGATGGATTCACGCCTGCTGGTCTACGGCACCGGCGGCATGGCCTTCGGCCAGGTCAAGGATGCGGGGGTCGACAAGATGCGACTGGGCTGGACCGCCGGCGGCGGCGTCGAATGGGCGTTTCAACAGAACTGGTCCGCCAAGCTCGAATATCTCTACACGGATCTTTCCAGGGACTTCAAAAAGGATGACGGCCTGCCCGTCCGGGAGCAAAAATTCCAGACGGTCACCGTCGGCCTGAACTATCATTTCTGATCTGTTCAAGCGGGAGGCCTGCAGGCAGCATGCAGGGCGGATGAGCCCAACGCTCATCCGCGAACGCGACACTCAAGAACAGCGCGGATACATCGCCGCCAGCGCGCGGCCGCGCAGCACGATTGTTTTCCGGCGCAAGCCGCCGTTGCGCAAGATCCAGTCCCGCACCGTTGGAGGATACATATAGAGGACTGCGCGGTTCACTCGCGGATCCGAGGACTCCCGTCCCTCATCATCGAACAGCCGCGCGGCATGAAAGCCAAGGCGCGCGCGCCGCGTCACGCAGATGCGATCCTGCGGAATGGTACCCAGCACCAGCGTACAGGCCGAATAGCAGGGCCCGTCGATGGCGATGGTTTCGCCGGTTTCCCGCAGGGCGCCGAACAGTCTCAGAAATTGTTTCACCTCACCGCCGGGACTCGCCAGGATTCGGATTTCGGCCTGGGCGGGCGCCAGCGGGCCCATGAGCATAAGTAAAGCTGCAGCATGGAGGAGGTGCCGAAGAGAGGTTTTCCGCAACGTTTTCCGAAGGTCGCGCATGAAGACGATCCGGTGTCCCGATTTCGTACATCAAATACTGCGAGGGCCCTTCGCACGCGTCAACCGTCCCAGACCACGCCGCTTGTCTTAAGCGTCCGTTAATTCCGCCCGGTCGGCGTCACAGCCGCTCGGAAAACACTCGGCTTTCCGAAGCGGTATTCAGGTCCCTTTCGGCTTTTTTAGCTTTCTGGGCGCAGAGTGACTGCTCAAGCTTCTGTTCCGATAGAATCGGAACAGAAGCTCTAGATTTTGTTTTGACGCGTTTTCTTCACGCGAACCGATCTCCACTTCGCTGGAAAACGCTATGAACGGATACTGGGGCATACACGTGCGGCACACGGACATCGTCATCGTCGGAGGAGGCCTCGCCGGATCGACCGCGGCGGCCGTGCTGGGACGTGCCGGCATCTCCACCATCCTGATCGACCCGCATCAGGTGCATTCACCCGAACTGCGCTGCGAAAAAATCAGCGGACGGCCGCAGCTCGATCGGTTTTTCCGGACCGGGATTGCTGAAGCTGTGCTGCCGGCGACCACCCTCGATGGCGAAAACTGGATCGCCCGTTTCGGTTTCCTGATCGACAAGAAACCCAGCCAGCAATACGGCATCATGTACGATGCGCTGGTCAACGCGGTGCGCGCGGCGATTCCGTCCGGCGTCGAGACCATCCACGCCAAGGCGACATCGATCGCGACCAGCGCGGAGCGGCAGACGGTCACCCTGTCCAATGGCGAAGAGATCTCCGCGCGCCTTGTGGTGATGGCCAACGGATTGAATGTCGGCCTGCGCGAGAAGCTCGGCATCCAGCGCCACGTCATCAGCCCCTGCCATTCGATCTCGATCGGCTTCGACATCGCCCCCGTCGGCCGCGCTGCCTTCGCCTTCCCGGCGATGACCTATTTCTCCGAACGCACGGTTCACCGCACCGCCTATCTAACGCTGTTTCCGATCGGCGATCGCATGCGCGGCAACCTGTTCGTCTACCGGGCCGCCGACGATCCGTGGCTGCGCCAGATGCGCCGCACACCGGAGCAGGCGCTGGACGCCTGCTTGCCGAAACTGCGCCGCCTGATCGGCGACTACACAATCAACGGCGACATCAAGATCCGGCCCGCGGACCTCTATGTCAGCTCGGGCTATCGCCAGGCCGGCGTCGTCTTGATCGGCGACGCCTTTGCCTCGCCCTGCCCAGGCAGCGGCACCGGCACGGACAAGGTGTTCACCGATGTCGAGCGTCTCTGCCGCGTGCACATTCCGAACTGGCTGGCGACATCAGGCATGAGCGCCGACAAGATCGCGACGTTCTACGACGATCCCGTCAAGACCACCTGCGATATCCGCGCCACCGCCAAGGCCTTCACACTGCGTTCGGTGACCATCGACGATGGGCTTGTCTGGCAGGCGCGACGCTGGGCGCGCTTTCTCGGCCGACTCGGTGAAGGCATCGTGCGGCGAACACGCGATCGGCTAAGCCCACGCCGGGTGACCGGCGACATCATGCGCAGTGTCGCGACCGCCACTACGCGCGTTCATCCGGAAAATCTTTAAGACAATCACGCTTGAGGTCGCCGCGGACGGCACTGCGATCTTATTCGCCGGGCTTGATCGCGGGCTCCGCGCCGGCCGACCTGTGCGTTTGCAGAATTCGCGCGAACTGGGGCTCGCGCTCGGCGCGGTCGCGAACTCTGCGATCGCGCTCTTGTTTCTCGAATTCATCAAAAACGCGACGAACCGCGTCCATATAGCTCTCACGTTTTGATTGATTGCCCATCGCTATACCAGCACCCGTCGCATCCCCGTTACAAAACCGTCATGCGACAAAATTCGGGCGAATGTAAGAGGGGGCGGCCGGACAGTTGCCAAAACAACGATCGGGCCTGGGGCAACCAGCGAACAGCCCGCGATTTGATCATTTCGACAATTCGGCGTCGCATCCATCGGCGCAAACCTGATGTTGATTTGATTGCTGATTTGAGCGCGCAGGCGACGTGAGCCGAGAACCGTGGCGAGCAATGGGACAATAGTCCGGTCTTGACACGGAGCCGAACCAGGCTCAGCCTCAAGACACCTGCCCTTGGTGAAGGCAGAGATCAGCGCAAGACACGCGCCGACCGTTGAAAATATCGCCGCTCATGTCGGAGGTATGGAATGACGCCACCGGGTTTGATTGCCGCGTTCACCGCTGCCGTTTGTGATCGGGCGACAGCGTAGCGGCACCACACGAACAACGCGCTGGGAGCGACCTCAGGGGCCTCATCAGTGAGGCATGGTCCGACTTGGTCCCTCCCGGCGTTGATTTTTTATCGAGCCTCTTTTTTGTCCGATCTCGTTTTTCGAGATCATTTTTTTTCGTGCTCCCTCTCCTTCCGGGACAAGCCAGGCAACGACAAAAGAGAGCACCTCTTTTTTCTTGAGACGCACAGCATTGCTCTTGAGACGCAAAGCATCACTGCAACGAACCGTTATCGTGCGCACGTTCTGGAACGTCATCGTTCCGCGACCACAACGCTTCCAATTCGAAGACTTTGATTCGATTTCAATCCTTATTTTCAGCGGTTGTGGATCGCGCTGAAACCGTTCGCCGGGCTCGCCTCGAAGGCGGGCTGGACCTGCGCGTCACTTCGCAGGCCAGCATCGGCGTCGCCTATGTCGGCCAGATCGCCGACCGCATGCAGGACCATTCGGTGGAGGGCAGCTTCAACTGAAAGTTCTGAGCTGACGTCGTCCGCGCCTCGCTGGATCGCACACGATGGCGCGCTACTGCGGTTGACGCAGGGACAACGGCGCCACCGGCGCGGCCGGTCGAAGCAACGCGGCCAGCCGTTTCGCGCTGTCCGCCTCGGACTTCTTCACGCCGCCCACCGGACATTGGCAGCCGCCGTTCGGCGCGAAGGCGCAACTGCCGCCGGTGGCCGGCGCGAACAGCAGGCTGCCGGCGCAATCCCAGTTGCCTGGATTGCACTGGTGCACGAGCACGGCCCGCTCCGGGCCGAAGCCGCAGGTCGGGCAAGTCTCGCTGCTGCACATCGCACAGCTTCCGAGATCGGAGGGATCCGGATGGGCCTTGCAATAGGCCGCGATCATTTCAAAGAAGGTTTCTTTCGACGCGCTTTTTAGGATGGCCGCGGAGACCTCCCGTTTCGGTGGACTCGGCAGCTGTTTATGCTGCGTCGCCCACAGCGCAGCCACGGCGATGACGGCCGCCAGAACCAGAACAACGATACGCTTGCCGGTCATGACCGCCCTCCCCGAATCGCCGTTCAACAGTTCGATAGCGGAGTTCTTCGGTCAATGCATGCGGCGTCTCAATCCGCGCAGACTCACCGCGCGATCCTGCGCCCCATCCTTCGATGCCGGCCGAAATATCAGACATCTCCCGCGCGATAGGCATTGGTTGTAGTGTTGTCTCGATCGGAACGTGAGGTCCCCATGATCGCCGTGATCTTCGAAGTCTCGCCGGCCGACGGCCGCAAAGACGAATATCTCGATCATGCCGCGCGGCTGCGCGACGAACTGCTGGGCATGGACGGCTTCATTTCGGTGGAGCGCTTCCAGAGCCTGACCGACCCCGGCAAGTTGCTATCGCTGTCGTTCTGGCGCGACGAAGAGGCCGTCGCCAGCTGGCGCAATCGGCCACGGCATCGCGCGACGCAGGCCGCCGGCCGCAACGGCATCTTCAGCGACTACCGGCTGCGGATCGCCGGCGTTGTCAGGGACTACGGCATGACCGAGCGGCGGGAGCAGGCTCCGGTCGACAGCCAAGCGGCGCATCACGGCTAGCGGAAAGTTCGGCCTGTAGCCCGCATGAGGCGAAGCCGAGATGCGGGTCTTGTGCCGCTCCCGGGTCTCGCTTTCGCTCACCCGGGCCACGGATCGGAGCGTTCGGCAGGGCCGCCATCCCACCAATCTTTCAAAAAAACAAGTTCTGCCAAACAGTTACTTGGGTCCTACAAAATTTTCATTGCCAGCCCCTTGTAAAGCACCAAAGTAGTGCTTTATCCTTTTCCCATGGTTGCTCCTTACCAGACTGCGGCTTCCGCGCTCCGCTACCGCCTCGCCCCCGACGAGGCCGCCCGCGCCGCCATCGAGGCCACGTTCACGGATTACCATCTGATGATGGAGGTCCTCGACGCCATCGTGAGCGAGAAGAACATCGGCTCCAACCTCGTCGCCCTGCATGCGCACGCCTACGACGCCATTCGCCAGCGCACCCGGCTGCCGTCACGCCTGGTGACGCTCGGCCTGCGCGACCGCATCGATTATCGCAACGCGCAGGTCGCGCGGCTGCCGCTCGACGAGAAGCTGGTCAACATCAAGACCGCCACCACGCTGACGCTCGGCACGGCACTCGGGCGCGTCAGCATTCCCTTTGACGTCGCCGGCTACGCGCAGGGCTGGAACTACAACGCGCCCGCCTGCCTGATCCAGCGTGACGGCGCGTTCGAAATCCACTTCGGCGTCACCCCCAACCTCCCTCCAGAACAGGAGAATGTCATGGTTCCCGAAACCATTCTGAGCCGCGTCGGCCGCCTGATTTCCGGCATTGCCCATGTCGCCATCGACAAGGCGGAAGACAGCAACAAGACCGCGGTGGTGCAGCAGGCCATCCGCGAGATCGAGGAGGCGGAGCAGACTGCGCGCGCCGATCTCGCCCAGGCCCGCGCCGGCGATTATCGGCTGAAGGCGCGTCGCAGCGAGATCGAAAAGGATCTCGCCGATCTCGCCACCAAGATCCGCACCGCGATCACCGAGACGCGCGACGATCTCGCGGAAGCCGGCATCGCGCGCCAGCTCGATCTCGAGGCCCAGCTCGAGGTGCTGTCCAAGGCGCTCGCCGACAATGACGAGGTGATCGAAGCCAACGTCACCTCGCTGCATGCGGTTCGCTCCGCCCTGCAGGACGCCGAGGCGCGCCTCGCCGACCTCAAAAAGAGCGAAGCGGCCGCGGCCACGCAGGCGATGCCTGCCGCATTGCGGCAATCGGCCGACAGCATCACCCGAACCGAGCGCGCCAGCCGGGCAATCGCCCGGACCACCGGCGTTCCGGCCGGCGGCGTTGCCTCATTGCAGGGAATCGATGAACTCAGTGCACTGCACCGCGACAAAGAGATAGCGGACCGGCTGGCGAAGCTGAAATCGCAGACATAGGTGATCTCTAACGCATGCCCCCGCCGCGTCCGGGGACCGTGCGCAAGCAAAAGGACGCGAATGGAGGTGAACAACTCACATGGGCATTCTCGAGCACCTTCTGGCCCCTGACGTGCGCCCCTTCGCCATCGCGGCGGTGATGATCGTGTTCGTCGGCGGCGTCGAAGTGATTTCGATGCTGATCGGTTTCTCGATCAGCGAATCCATCGGAAGTGCTTTCAATTTCGACGGCCATTTCAATGGTCACGGCGACCATGGGCTGCTCAATGCCATCTCGTGGATCAATGCCGGCGGCGTGCCGCTCCTGATCTTCGTCCTGCTGGTACTCGGCATGTTTTCCATTGCGGGCTTCCTGATCCAGGACATCGCCCGCGCCCTTGGTGGCCCGCTGCCGACAATCGTCGCCGCGCCCGCTGCACTCGTGGTCGCGTTGCCGTTCGTGCGCGCCTCGAGCCGGCTTGTCGCCAAAATCATCCCGCGCGACGAGAGTTATGCCGTCGATCTTGGCGACCTGGTCGGCCGCGTCGGCGAAGTGGTGATTGGCCCGCTTGACCAGGGACTTCCGGGACGCGTCCGCGTCAAGGACATCTACGGCAACCTGCACTTCGTCGCGGCGTCCGCTGCGCCCGCCTCCCCGCCACTGCCGCAAGGCGCCTCGGTGCTGCTGGTCGATCGCGACGACACGCGGTTTGTCGCGGTCGCCGTTCCCGACGATCTCAAATCTCCTGCCAAATCCCCAGCGAGTTCTCGCAGCATTTCACAGAGCCACTGACCGGAGTAACTTTCATGTTTGATATTGCCCTGCCCGCGCTGATCGGCGTCGCGCTGATTGTCGTCCTCAGCATCGTTTTCACCACGCTGTATCGCCGCTCGACCCGTGACGAAGCCTTTGTCCGCACCGGCCTCGGCGGCAAGAAGGTGGTGCTCGACGGCGGCGCCGTGGTGCTGCCGATCTTTCACTCCCTGGCGCGGGTCAACCTCAAGACGCTGCGGCTGCAGGTCGAGCGCAGCAAGAAGGACTCGCTGATTACCAAGGACCGGCTGCGCGTCGACATCGGCGCCGAGTTCTACGTCCGCGTGCGGCCGGATGCGGAGAGCATCGCGCTCGCGGCCCAAACGCTGGGCGACCTCACCAACGATGCCGAGAAGCTGCGCGAGCAGGTCGAGGCCAAATTCGTCGACGGCCTGCGCTCGGTCGCCGCCACCATGGAAATCCTCGAGCTGCAGGAAAAGCGCAGCGATTTCGTCAAGCACGTGCAGACCACGGTGGAATCCGACGTCAAGTCGAACGGACTTGAACTCGAGTCCGTGTCGCTGACCAAGCTGGACCAGACAGACATCACCTTCTTCAACCCCGAGAACTATTTCGACGCCGAAGGCCTCACCAGCCTGAAGAAGATCACCGAGGTGCGCAAGCAGGAGCGCAACGCCATCATCCGCGACAATGAAGTGGCGATCGCGCAAAAGGATCTCGAAGCCCGCCAGCAGACCCTGACCATCGAGCGCACCAAGAAGGAAGCCGAGCTCAGCCAGGAGCGCGACATCGCCAACAAGACGGCCAGCACCCGCGCCGAGGTGGCGCAGGCGCAGCAGACCGCCAAGCTGACGGAAGAAAACGCCCGCATCGGCACCGACCAGCAGGTCGCCCAGCGCGAGGCTGCGGCGAAGCAGGCGCGGGACACCGCGGTGATCGAATCGGATCTCGCCGTCAACAAGCGCAAGACCGACGCCAGCCGCGAAATCCAGATCGCGACCCAGATGAACGAGATCGCGATCGCCAACAAGAGCAAGGAGCAATCCGAGGCAATCGCCGACGCGAAGACCGCCGAAGCGCTCGCGGTCTCGGCGGAGGAAAAAGTGGTGACCGCGCGCGCGATCGAGGTCGCCGACCGCGACCGATTGACCGCTGTGCTCGCTGCCCGCAAGGAGGCCGAGAAGAAGTCGACCGAGGTCATCGTCGCGGCGGAAGCTGAAAAGAAGGCCTCGCTCGATCGCGCCGACGCGATCCGCACACTCGCGACCGCTGAAGCCGAATCCAACAAGATCAAGGCCGTCGGTGTGCGCGAGATCGGCGAAGCCGAAGCCGCTGTCACGACGCTGAACAACGAGGCCCGCAACAAGCTCGGCGAGAACGTCATCAACTTCGAACTGGCCAAGAAACGCCTCGAGGTGATCCCGACCGCGATCGCCGAAGCGGTCAAGCCGATCGCCAGCATCAAGGACATCCGCATTCTGAACACGGGCGGTTTGCTCGGCGGCGGCGGTAGTGGCGATGGCGGCGGCCTCGGCTTCGGCGATGGCCTCGCCGGTCAGTTGCTGAAACTGCAGGCGCTGCGGCCGATGGTCGACGAGATCCTGCGCCAGGGTGGCTACAAGCCTGGATCGGATCCGCTGGCGACGCTACTGGAGAACGCCACCGGCGGGGGCGCGCTGAATGGCGGACCGGCGGACACGACGGCACATCCGGTGGTCGAGACCGAACAGCGGAGCTAGGATCGTATCAGTGATCCGCTGTTCGAAGGCCGCGGGATCATCCGGCGGCCTTTTGCGCTCAGGACGGCCGCCTCATGACGCGTCCCGCAAGCCGATTGCGCTCGCGTCGAACGGCGTAAGCGGGATCTGCCAGCCAATTGATGGGCTGGCCTGGTGTTCAGGTGATCTTGGCCGCGACGCCGAACAGGCGATTGTCATTGTCGTCGCCCGGAAGCTTCAGCCGCTTACGCGCGATATTCAGAAGTGAAATTTCTCCATAGCGCATCGCTATGCGCGGCCAGAACTGATGGCTTGGAAACCGTCAATATGTGCTCCTTCCCGACAGCGCTGGGGTCGCGATATGCGTCGACGGCGCAGCTCTATTGAATCGATTTCTCGTCGCGGCATTCCGCGGCGATTTGCTCGCACGTTGCTCGGGATACAGGAGGCACCGTCTCGGTGCGAACAGGCCGGCCACAGCCTCGGCATGCGCACACGCGGCGTCCTCTCTTTGGTCCAGTGAGAGGAGCGTTCTCAAGATTCCTCATCTCCTGATCCAGCGATGAGATCGTCATCTTTCCCACAATGTCGTCTTCGGTTTTTTGATAGCTCTTGTTTATGATCTGTCGTTTTTTCTTGTACGCCAGGACGGCTGAGGCCGTGCTCGTGCCGTATCGTCGCGTATCATACTCCCCCTCCGCGATCGGTAGCGTGTCGATAATCATAAGCGCAAGGTGAATAAGATGAACGTGGGAACCACGGGCGCCCGGCGTCACATGCGCGGGGTCACTGGTGAGGCATGCCTGAAGTTGCTGGTTGTCTTTGAACAATCGAGACGTGAGCGGCATCGTTATCTCGCTTTCCATCAGAGAAATCTCGGATCGACAACTACTAGCATTCCGGAAGGATTTGCCAGATCGATGTTGGCTCTGGTCATTCGCCAATTCGAGTTTATTTCATCCACCGTCATGAGGAAACCGCTTGTCGGAGTCACATGCCCTGCTCCCAGACTATGCATCATCTCGTGCGCTATTCTCTGGGTCAGAAAGGCATAATCCACAATAAATGGGTTTATAATGCAAACATTTCCAGGTTGCGGCGCCAAGCCGCCAATGGATTTACGCTCTCGCTTGTTCTGCAGGAACTCCCAAGACAAGACGATATTGAATCTGACCGGTGAGCTCTTGAATCTCTCTTCGAAAAAATTCAGCGGGGCTTGATCCCGCTTTCCGTTGATGAGCGCGCCCTTGTCCTCCAACATTATGGGATCACCCAGGTCTCCCTCTATTGAAAGGCTTTCCAGGGGGAATTGTTGGGTCAGCACAACATTGGCTTGGTTCAGATAGATTTTTTTTACATCCTCAAGAGAGGTCTTTAGCCTACCCAGATCGATGGAGGTCGGCCTTTCCTGTTGCCCCACGTTGCGTAGCGAGTCTTCCAATGTGAACACTTTAAATGTGAGCGGCTTCGGAGTTTTCGCCGAGACGGCCAAGGTCGATGTCACGGCTCCGTCCAGCAGCTTCATGATGACGACTTCGGTCAGGCCTTCCATCCCCTGGTTTCGGATAGTCACTTTGACCGAAGGCGCCGGATTCCTGAAAGCAAGACCTTTGTCGGGAGCAGGAACACCCGTCTTAGATTCCAGGACTTGTGCAATATCAGGTGCACGCGAGAATACGACGAATGGTTCGCCGCCGGTACTGATGTCGACATCGCGATATCCATTTAAGGGCACCATCTGATAGGCATTGAATATGCCACTCGCCGTCGGAGGCACCTCGTCGAACCCGAATATGTCGGTGGAGTTAGGTTTGACAGCCGGCGGAGAAAAAAATGGCGTCCCCATGGGCATATCCTTGAGATAATTTTCACGTCTGGTGAATTCATATTTTATGTCCGGAATATAATGATCGCTGGGGCACACGACTTGACGCAGCAGGCCTCTGCCAGATGTGCGGCCAAATATGCTGCCCACGCACGATCGACGCTGGACGGGTCACGCGCCCGATCGAAAATCCAGGTTTCCACGCGTGGGCGCGACGCCGGGGGTGGTGATTGGCCCGCACGTCAGCGTGACCGGCTCCCAGAAAAAACGCGCCGCTTCGGCTTGCGCCTCAGGCAAGCTGATGCCGATATCATGGAAGAAATCGGCTGCGTCCACGATGTCCGCGCGCAACTGCGCTCTAAAGTGGATTCGCTGCCACCATGTCACGGGGAGCCGGACCGTCGCGCGCAGCGCCGCGCCAAACATGACGGTTATGCTTGCCGGCGCATCGTCCGAGCGAAGTGTTTTGATCGAGGCAGGCGAGCGGATGATTGCGCTGGCGTATGTGCCCGCAGCCTGGTTTCGGCGAATAGGTCCGGATGGCATCTGTCGCTCCATGTTTCCGTCCCCGCACCGGAATCTCGGGGAAACGCACCGATGCCACATCAACCGTTCGGTGGAATCATCACGGATACGACCGCTTCAGCTGCGGATTTGGGGCTCGCCCGCGGTGAGCGCGCGCAGCATCACGCCCTGGTTGAATGCGCCCCGGCCCCGCCGACGATGATGCAGCCACAGCGCGATACGACCACCCCGCAGCATCAAAGGCGTCAGCTGCGCCAGCAATTCGGATCGGCTCACTTCGTCCTGGCTCGCACCGGCGACTTCAATCTCTCGAAGAGGTGAACCAGCTCCACCTGGCGTCCGGTGTTGGTTTTGGCGAAGATTTTCAGCAGGTGAGTTTTTGCGGTCGCCAGGCCGATGCTCAGCTCATCCGCCGCCTCCTGAGGCGTTTGCCCCTTCACGATTTGCTCGAGTACGCGCTCTTCGGCCGCGGTCAGTCCGTAGAGCGTGGCAAATGCCTGCGTGAGCGGCGGCGCCGCTTCGGCGGGATCCTGGACGAACATAGCAGCGGTCCCCGGCAGCGGCATCAGCGGGTTGCGGCCGTCTCGCCACTGCAGCGGCAGGACGTTGGCGATCAGACCGCCACCCTCCTCGTCCGGCAACGCAACCGCATGCCGACCCGTGGAACGCGGCGCTTTGCCGACGACGCTCTGCGCCAGCGCGTGCGCGAGCCGATCCCGCGCTCCAGACTCCGTGGCCATCAGCCGGCCGTTCTTTGATTTGAGCGTGCCGCCCGCTTTCAGGATGCGCTCGGCGGAACTGTTCATATAGGAGATGCGGCCATCGTCTTCGGTGAGGAAAATGCCCGTCGAGAGCTGATCGACGGTCTGTTCGAGGCGCGAGGCCATGATGGTGCGCAGATCGAACGCGTCCGAGATCAGCAACGCCCGGCAAATGTGCGGCGACAGCAGCGACATCTGCAGCAGGTCCTCGTCGGTAAAACGAGACTGCACGCTGGATCTCGTTACCGAAAACCAGGCCACGCGCTTTCCGGATTTCAGGACCAGCACGCCGATGACGTCGCGCAAACCGAGCGGCCTCACCCATTTCACATAAAAATCGCTGTTGAGCAGCTCACGCTCGCCCGCCAGCATCGTCATGGTGGCCACTTCGCCGACATCGTCGAATGTCGCCGAATACCCCGCCGGAAGTCGCGATGCGACGAGCTTCTCAAAATACAACCGCAGAAACGATTGTTCGGCGCCATATTCGAACACGCTGGCGGCATGGACCTCACTGCGGCCCTGGATCACGATCGAACTTGCGGCACTTTTGCCGAAGGTCGAGATCAGAGGCAATGCGCGGTACCAGTTCTCGGGCGCGAGTACACAATCGTAGACCGCGCCAACGATGTCAGAGAGTGTCTCGAGTTGCATTCGACGGCCTGCCCGGGTCAGTACACCATTGTCGTTCTTGCGATCCCGGCGGCCAAAGCTAATCCCATCCCTTGGGAGGTACAAAGCCCTGAAACTCCCGCTCGAGCAACCGCGCCACCTCGATGCACGTCAGGTCGCCGTATTCGGGACCAACAATTTGCACACCGACCGGTAGCCCGCTTCTTGAGAGGCCTGCCGGCGCCACCGTTGCCGGCAGATAGGCGACGGTGAAATAGGCCCCCCAGAATGTCGGGTCGGCGGGAGACGTCGGCCTCCCCTTCACCATCACCTTGCGCTCATGCCATGCGTGTTTCGGATCATGCGGAACCGCGACGGTCGGTGCCGCCGGGCACAACAACACATCCCAGTCGTTGAAGAACATACGCCAGGCCTGACGCAACCGGTTGCGCGCTGTATCAAGCTCCGACCAATCCGCGTGGGTGAAGACCTTCTCGGTTGCATCACCCCTGCGGTCATCCGTCGTCATGAATCGCGCGCGCAAATGAGCCAGTCTGGTCCAGAATTTTTCGTCGTGCTGACGGGTGGCGAGACCGGCCATCAGCAGGCCACCGAAGATCTCGAACGCCATCGCTGGATCGATCGCGGGACGCGCGCGCTCGCTCACCCTGGCTTTTCGGCTGACGAGAAAATCGACAACGGCCTGGATGCGCTCCTGAACCTCGTGATCGACAGGGAAGCTCGGATCCTCCAGCATCACCGCGACTCGCAGTTCGCTCAGGTCTTTCACACGTGGCGGCGGCAGGTCCAACTTCCAGCCGACGGCATCCTCGGGCGTTGGCCCCATGATCAGGGACAACCCGAGTTTCAGATCGTCAGCATTCCGCGCCAGCGGCCCGGCGACACAGAGGTCCGGCTTGCTCCCGATGCCGGGCATCACGTGACCGGACCAGTTGGTAATGCCGTAGGTCGATTTATGCCCATAGATTCCGCAATAGTGAGCAACGTTGCGAACGCCGCCACCGAAATCCACGCCGAGTTCCAGCCCGGTAAGGCCTGCAGCCAGCGCCGCTGCCGCTCCGCCAGCCGAGCCACCCGGAGACCGGTTGAGATCCCAGGGGTTGCTTGTCGTGCCATAGATGTCGTTTTGCGTCGCCCAGCCGACAAGATAAGCCGCAACATTCGTCTTGCCGAACGCAATCGCGCCAGCGTCGATATATCTCTGCACGGCCAGTGCATTGGTTGCCGGTCGGTGGTCCCTGAGTTCCGGCACTCCCCACGTTGCCGGCAGGCCCGCGAGATCGAAGCTGTCCTTGATCGTGACGGGAACGCCGTGCAGGGGGCCCCAGACGTCCCCCTTCGCCAGCGCGGCATCGGCAGCCCTTGCGCGCCTTCGCGCACCCGGGATGTCGGTCGCGACAACTGCATTAACGCGCGCGTTATGCTTGTCGATGCGTACAAGGTAGAGGTCCAGCAAATCCTCGGAGCTGATCTTTTTCGCCTTGATCAGACCGGCCAGCTCGGTTGCCGACCGAAATGCTGTCCTGTCCATTGCTAAACCTCCGTGGCGTTCTCCGGTCCGCCGCTCAAGGGCGTTCCTAGCAACGAAAATGGCGCGTTCGGGGAGCTCCATGCGAGAACCTGATGCATCATCGCCTCGGTCGACGCGAAACGCCGCTGGTCGTAGCAGCCCAAGGGGAATACCGCGGTGTGGGCGCAACAGAGCGTGCAGTACGAGCAAGGCCGGTCCGGCTGCTTCACGCCGCGCGCAAATTGCTCGAGCAAGTCCGGGTTCGCAAGCAGCGGGCGCGCAATCGCAACCATGTCGCATTTGCCTGCGGCAAGCGCACGATCGATCGTATCGCGATCCTGAAAGCCGCCGTTGGTGATGACGGGAATACCGACTTCGGCGCGAATGGCCGCTGCGAAATCGGCATTGGCCGCCGGCCGAAAGCGCCAGCCGATGCCAAACAGACTTTTTCTTATCGCGGCCGGCGTGAGATTGAAGATGCCGGCGCGGACATTCGCCTTGCGGCTGAGATAGCGCGTCGCATTGACGAAGGTGAGAAAGCCCTGATCGGGATAATCTCCTGGGCTACCCATCGGATTGGGAAAGCCAAATCCACTATCGACGTGCAGATAGTCCACGCCAAGCTCCTGGAGTTGCCGGGCATAATACGTGGTTTCCGGCAGTCCGTTGCCCATGATGTAGTGTCGCAGCGGCCACACCGGCGGAAACCGCAGGTTCAACGGCAGAAAATTGAAGTCCCTGGCCGACAGGCGAACGCCGAAAAGAAAATTCAGGCCGATCGCCTCGCGCACGGCTTCGACAATATCCCGCAGCAGTCGGAATCGCTTCTCGACCGAACCGCCATAGGCGTCCTTGCGCCGATTGGTGGCCGGGTTGAGAAACTGATGAATCAAATACCCCTTGGACGCCGTAATCTCGATGCCATCGCACTCAGCCTCCACGGCCCGCCGAGCGGCTTGCTTGAAATTCTGGATCGTCCGCTTGATCTGTGCGGGGCTCATCGCAAGCGCGCTGTTGTGGTAGCCGTACAGAAGATCGAAGAACCAGGAGGCGGATAGCCGGTCACCATCCTGCGGCCGGAGGCTGGTGTGCGTCGCCGCACCGGTATCGCCAAGCTGGATGATGTATTTGCACCCACCGGACACACTACCCGCCTGCCTGATCTCGCGGATGGCCTCGCGAAGCGGCGGCACGAAACGGTCGCTGTGCAAAGCGGGATATTCGAGGGGTGACATACGCGTCTCATTAACGCTGATCGTCGCCGAAATGATCCCGGCAACTCCCCTCTCGGCAAATCGTTTCTCGAAATGCGTCCAGGCCGGAGACACCGTACCGTCGTAAAACGCGTTGCGTCCACCCATTGACGACCGAAGCATGCGGTTGCTGAAGTCGACATTCTTGATCCGCAACGGCTCAAACAGCACCACACGTCTCCAAAGCTCATCCCCGGGTCACGCCCGAGTCACGCCCAAGTCACGCCCAAGTCACGCGTTCATTTGACCATGACTGGTTCGACGCGACGCCTGTGAACGGACTCGGTATCGAAGACAGTTTGGAACTCTATCGGATCACCCGCTGCACCGACGGCGCTCGTCGAGCCCGGCTTGGAGATTCCAGTTGCGCTTTCCGTCGTCGAAGCCGCCATGGCCTTCGAAAGCCGATAAGCCTCCGGCTCGATCAGCGCCCGATGGTGTTGAAATTCCCGGCCTCGCTCGACTCCAGAGATCACGGCCACCGTCCTTCTATTGGGGCCCGACCATCGGCCGCGCCAGATCTCAACAACCATTAAGCATCCAAAATCATACCAAAGCAAGTCGCGCGTTTACGAATTTGCAGAACCTGAGACACGACGTTGATAGATGCATCCGATTTGATCGTTTCAGGTGCCTGATGCCGCCGCCGCGGGCACAACAACTCTCGGGCACGCTTTTCGATCTGAAGTTCCTGGATGAGTATGCGGCAAGTGATGCAGGAACTTCAGATCGGCGGCACTAGAACGTCGCACTCAGACCCAGGCGCGGGCCGTGGATGTAGCGATCGAGTGTCTGCTTGGTGTCCGTGCTGAAGGTCTGGTTCAATACATTGAAGTAGGCATCCAGCCGGTAGCTGGCGCTGAGCTTGAGGTTTGGCATCATCCAGTACGACACGCCCGCCTGGACATCCGCGTTGAAGACGGTGGCGAAGCGCTGGTCAGTCGACCTGTCGAGGAAGTTGACACCTCCAAAGAGGATGAGCGGATCGTTGGCGGTCGTCGTCGACGACGTACTCACCAGTTTCTGGTTTCCAAACAGCACGGCGGCATCGCCGAGATAGTCGAACGCCCAGTTGCCCGCGAATGGAACTGAACCTTCGATCCCGACACGCGGACCGGCGCCGAAGAAGCTGCTTCGCTGACCGTTTGCGTCCGTCTGGCTGGTTGAGAATTGACTGATAAGAAGCGATCCATTGCCGAAAATATCAACCGGCTTGGCGAAGGTACCGGCGTTGCTGATCTTGTTCGTTGTGCTCGTCTCGCTGACGAATTCCGCCAGGCGCAGGCCGAATTTCACCTGCATCGCGGACGCACCGGCGCCAACAACGTCCCGCCCGACTGCGATGTCAGCCAGCCAATGCGTTTCCTTGTTCGTCGCCGCAATCGATTGGCTGCCGCTCAAGCTGGAAAAAGCCGTTCCAGCCAGAAGTGCCGGATCAATTCCCGGGTTTGCCGACGATGCGAAGCCGCTGGCCTTGCCCTCGCCGTAGCGGAATTGTCCGCTGACGTGCCAGGGTGAAGCCGCAAAGCGGTAGTCGAAGCCGGCCGCCGCCTCCCAGCCCACCTTGGGAGTCAGATCGAACGATCCCGGAGCGCTAATGCTGAACAGGCCGTTGCCCCCTAGCCTGCTGAAATCGGTGAGGCTGTAGTCCGATGCGACCGGGTCGCCGCCGCTCCAGATCGCGCCGCCTTCGCCCCAGACCCGGAACTGGCCGGGCGATTCGACCGGCCGCGCCTTGTAGGCCAACGGCAGATCGGCAGCGAACGCGCCGAACGGATCGGAGTACGTTGCATCGGCTTTGGGGGCAGCTCGCGGCTCGACCGACGACGACTTCAACGTCGCATTCTGTTCGCGCAAGGACTTGTTCTGACGCAACGCCGCGTTCTCCTTGCGGATCGCAGCATTTTCCTTCTCCAGCATATTGAGCCGCACCACCATGTCGTCATTCGATGCCGCATGCGCGGCGCCGGCCGCGCCGATGCCAAGCGCCAAGGCCATGACAAAACTTTTCTTCATGATCGGCTCATCCCATTTTTTTAAATGGCGCCACCACAGCAGCGCGACTGCAACAAATGTTTCCTAAGATGGCGGGCGCGAAAATCCGGCATATGCCGGGGGTGGAGATACTTTGCGACCGGCTGTGACAAAGCGGCCACGCGGTCGCCGGACTCAGCCGCGCCGAATCAGCGGCTGCGTGCTCTTCAGCAGCGCAACAAGCTGGCTTTGGAGCCCTTACCGTTCCGATAGAATCGGAACGGAAGCTCTGGATTCTTGTTTTGGCGCGTTTTCTTCGCGCAAACGCTTCGCGTTTGTCGCGGGGGATGCGTCGAACAATTTTTGCGAGCATTGAGCATCGCTAAAGGCCGACGCTCCTGCCGGCTGTCGCTCCGGCAGATTGAGGTCTGCAGCGCCTCAGAAATGAAAGTTCACGCCAGCACGGACGATGTGGCCGGTGGTGCTATATTTGAAATTTCCGGTCTCATAGGGTGAGCCGACGACGGTGACCGCCGTGAACGAGGTGTCGCCGAGGTCGTAATAGAGATACTCGCTGCGGATCGACCAGTTCTGAGTGATCATCTGCTCGATGCCAGCGCCCGCGGTCCAGCCGACACGCCAGCCGTTTTGCGCGCCCAGCAGCTGCGATCCGCCCGCCGCCACACCGGTCGGTCCGGGCGCGATGTACGCATTGGCCCGCACGTCGCCGTAGGCAAGGCCGGCGGTGGCGTAGAACAGCGTCGCCCCGGCGGCGAAACCTACGCGGCCGCGCAGGGTGCCGAAGGTCTGCATCTCCTGGTGGAAGCTGGTGGTGACATCGTAGTCGCCGAGCGTCACCGCGGCGTTGCGGTTGATGCTGTTGTAGGAGAGATCGGTCTCGACGCCGAACAAAAGATTGCCCACTTGCGTGTCGCAGCCGAGCTGTCCGCCGACGATGCCGCCACTGCCGTTGCCGGAGAGCGACGTCGGCACGTTGCCGAGCGTCTGTGACAGCAGCAGATCCGGATCGTTCGCCGTGATCGACGTGGAGCTGCGGGGCTGGTGGACATAGCCGCCGCTGACGCCGGCATAACAGCGGGTACTGCTCCAGGGCAGCGACTGCACCTCGGTGTAGGGCAGCGGTGGCGGCGGGGCTTCGGCGCGTCGCGGTGGCCTCGGCCGCTCCCGCCGCGGGGCGTCGTTGCGCGGCAGCGTCGGCGTGGTGCCGGAATCGCCGCAGGGACAGATCGGGCCGCCGGAGCCCACGCCTTCGGTGTTGAGCGCGCGGGTGCGCTGGCGCTCCTCGAGCCTGCGCGCGGTGACGGCGAGGTCACTGTCGGGATGGCCGAGCAGGAAGGCGCGATAGGAGGCTTCGGTGTTGACGGCGGTTGCCGTCTGCCATGCCACCATCTCGCGGCGGCGGTTCAGCAGGCCGCGCACCTGCGGCGCGTAGGGCGGCGTCGCGACAACAGCGACAAACGCCGCATAGGCCTGCACGGTGTCGTCAGCGACCACGAGCTCGTAGGCCGCCTGCGGCGTCTTGCCCTGCAACTGCCTCTTCCAGGCGTCGACCGAGCGCTTCGGGGTGGAGGCGCGGGTGTCGTCCTGGCCCTTCTGCGGAAAGAAACGGAAGGCGTCGGTCAGCGACGAGGAATCCCACGGCGTCTGGCGACCGCTGGTGTCCCGATTGACGGCGACGCGCACGCGCTTGAACGTGTCCTCGATCGACAGGCCCGGCTCACGGGCGGCCATGAGCAGCGCCGTGGTGTAGGGACTGTTGACGCCGCGGCCGTCCTCGGCTTCCGCGCCAGGCGAGGTCGAATAGGAGATGAAGGTGCCGGCGGCGCTGGTCTTGGCATCGACGATGGCGAAGCCGTGGCCCGCTGTCTTGGCGAGTTCGGGGAAAGGGTTGTTGCGGCAAGCGTCGAGCAGCAGGATGCGCATCTTGCTGGGAACCGACGCCAACGTGTTCAGCACGTCATTGAGCCGGACCGCCTGCAAGGGAATGTCGGCCTCACGCTTGGGATCGACATCGACCGGTACTAGAAAGTTTTCGCCATCGATCTGCAGGCCATGGCCGGCGTAGAACATCAAGGCGACGGTGTCCGGCCCTTTGGCCGCAATCTTGTTGGAAAACGCCGTCACTGCCTCGCGCATGTCCTTCTGCGACAGATCGGATGCGGTGACCACGTCGAATCCGGCATCCGTCAGAAGCTGCGATATCATCCTGGCGTCGTTGGCGGGATTGGGTAGCACCGTTACCGACCGGTAAGCCGACTCGCCGATCACCAGTGCAACGCGGCTTTCGGCGTGGGCGGCATGAACGGCGATCAACTGGACTCCGAACAGAAAAGCGACGATCAGCAGCGCGAATTGCAGCGGGCGGCGCATCGGGTTACCTCGCCGCCGAATCGAAAAAACCGTCGATTCCAATGCTGCGGGCCAGCAGTAATGGTGGCGGAGAGTCTGCGGCTGGCCCGGTTTTCAACAGGCAAGAAAAGCGGTTACGGATCAAGCCATAGAACGGACCGACCATTGGTATCTTCCCCCGCGACCTGGAATAAGTCGCGCATTAAGAAGATAGCGAAACGAACTGGGGGGCGGACCCCGGCATATGCCGGTGACGCATGGTTTTACCCGAATGGTGTGACGATCTTGCCACGCAGGCGCGGGTCATGCAGGTGACCTGCGCCCTCAAAATTCCTCCAAGTAATGGGTAGAGTCCGTCGCTTGAGAGCTTGCGGCTGTTTGTCACAAATTCATTCGATCCAACGACGCCGCTTGCTGGAGAATGTCATGGATGACTATCCACAGCGCGGTCATCGCCATTCACCATCTTACCGATCGTCGCGTAAGGTTGTTTAGTTCATTGTCGCTTGCATCACGCTCACTTTATATCGGTCGCTCGATGGGATCGACGCCCGCAATTGATGCCACCTAGAGTGTTTCCCAGCGAAGTGGACACCGGTTCGCGTCAAGAAAACGCGTCAAAACGAAATGCTAGAGATCCGTTTCGATTCTATCGGAACGGAAATGGCCCTAGTACCCACTTTTGATCAAACGTGATTCAGAATCGGTGGGCACGTACAGTGTTTGCTCGTGTCACTTGGCTATGATTCCGGGTACTAGCTCACGAAGAGTCGCAATACGACCACCGCGATCACTCCGATCACGACGACCGCGATCAAAGGCAGTCGCCGCGCGGCGAATACCGTTATCAAGGCGGCGATTGTTTCGGCTGGTCCGGTCGTGAGAACCGCCGGGGCGATGACGGATACGAGCACCGCCGCCGGGATCTCATCGAACGCCGCCTTGGCCTTGCCCCTGAGTTGAAGCCTGTCGGCAAAGAAAAGCCCGCCAATCCGCGTGGCATAGGTCACGATGGCCATGCCGATAATGGCAAGAATGGTCGACGCAGAGATGCTCATGGCGTCGGCTCGGGAGCAGCAAGATACACCGCCGCGATGCCGACGATCGTCCCGATCAGCACGTGCCATGGGGCGCCGATGGTGACAAAAGCGATCGCTGAGGCAATCGCACTGGAGACCACTGCGTTTGCGGTACTCCCCCCCTTCCAGAAGCCGGCAATCAACCCGATGAAAAGCGCTGTGAACGCGAAATCGGCACCCAGGCGCCGAGGATCGCCCAGGAACGCGCCTGCAAACGCACCGAGCGTGGTCCAGAACACCCAGTTCGTGTACAGCGTCCCTCCCATCGTCAGGAAGTAGGCCGGGGTCAGCGGCTTCGCTCGAACACGCCGCTCACTCAAGGCCCAGTTCTCATCGGACAGGACGTAGAACCCAAGCAGCCGCTGCAAGGTTGTGAAAGAGGCGGTTTTCGGCGCCAGCGACGCGCTCATCAGCAGGTTGCGAAGGTTGACCAGCAGGGCGGACAGCACGATCGCCGCGACGGGAACCGGCTGCCCCCAAATCTCGATCGATGCAAACTGCGCGGCGCCGGCACAGACCGTGGCCGACATCAATGCGACTTCCATCGGAGAAAGTCCCTTTCCCACACACAGCGCGCCAAACAACAGACCAATTGGGATGGCGGCGACCGCGGCCGGAAAAATATCTCGCAAACCATCGCGGATTTCATCGCGTGGACGCATTGAAACCGCCGAGCCTGTCGTTGTCATCGCGGGCCTTCCTTCGCATCTCACGAACGTTAGAATTCGCGCGCGACATTGGCAAGGACGGGTCGAAGAGAGTGGAGCTGAAACGAGCCCTGGTATCCCGACGTTCGCTCGGACCCTGCTGAAAATGACGCCAACTTCGGATGCATCGGAGGCACGAATGTCCTGAATCCGAAGCTCGCATCACTTAACCGCAGCTTCGGAACGAGCTTCGGATCCGATCGGCGGTCCTAGACCTTCATCTTCAGTCGATAGGCATAGCTGTCGCCGCGGAACAGGCCCTCGACATATTCCAGCATGCGGTTGGTCTGGTCATAGGTCCGGCGCTTGATCAGCAGTGAGGGCAGTGGCTCGGTGAAGCCGAAGATCGCGCATTCCGCCATATCGGGGGAGGTTGCTTCAATCGTCTGCTCGCAATGAGCCGGCGGGGCACCATGCTCGGCAAGATAGGTATAAATGGACCCGGACAGGTCGGCGTGTTCAAGGCTTTGACAAGCATCAAGGCTGTACCACGCAATCTCGCGCGACAGCGGGATGCCATCGCCGAGCCGCACGCGGATGAGCTTCAGAAACCGCGCCGTCGACGGCAGGCCGAAGATGGACGCGATCAATCGGTCGCTGAGAGCCTGTCGCTCCAATATCCTTGACGAGGGCGTGCGGCCGAGCTCCTGCATCTCCTGAGTAAAGCCCTTCAGGCGGTTCATGCCAGGCTCAAGGACGGTTTCCGATTTCTGGACAATGTACCCAAGACGACCGTGAGCTGCGAGCAGCCGACGTTTCCGCAGCGCATCGTAGCAATGTTGCACGGTCGTCCGACTCAAGCCCAATTCAGCCGCCAGGTGGCGTTCTGCCGGCATCGTCGCGCCAGGAGCCAGCCTGCCCTGCTTGATCATGGACACAAGCTGCTCCTCAAGCTGACGATAGAGCGGCATGGCCGTGTCTTCGCGGAGCTTGAGGCCGTCAATCAGGCTGCTGGGCGCTGGCTTGGAAATTTTGGTACCGTTCAATTATCTACTTAACCGTTGTAATACTAAAGGAAAACGATCTCGCGGCGGGAGTTATCCCGATTATCGTTGCCAAATCAATGTACGGGCGGTTCATGCAAAACAATATTCACCTCTTTGTCGTCGGCAGCTTCGTCGCGGCAAGCGCCGCTAAAGTCGAGAAACTTCCCAAACCCGGCGAATCCTTGACGGCGCACGCCTTTGCTCTGGAACCTGGCGGCAAGGGGTTCAACCTTGCCGTTGCCTGTCGACGATTGGGCGCCACGGTGGATGGGATCCTGCCGGTTGGCGACGATATGCTGTCCGGGCTTGCGGAGCCGGCGCTGGAGCGCGCCCGACTCCCCGGCGAGATGCTCCGCCGGCTTCCGGGGTCGACAGGCGCGGGCATCGGTTTCATCGATGCCCAAGGAGAGAATTGCCTGGCGGTCTTTCCGGGTGCGAATGCACGCCTTGGCGGGAGCGATGTGCGTGAAAAGCAAGCTGCGATCTCGCAGGCAGACATAACTCTGGCCCAGTTTGAAGTTGGCGACGAGCCCATCATCGCGGCGTTCGAGATCGCGCGCGATGCGGGCAAGACGACGCTTCTCAACCCCTCTCCGTTTCGCAAGCCGGACCATCGGCTTCTTGCACTGACAACCATCCTGGTCGTCAATGCGAATGAGGCTGCGGACATGGCATCAGACTTGGCATCAGACTTGGCCTCGGATGTGGCTGGAGCGAGCAGGCCACCTTTTGATGCCCATGAGCTTGCAGAGATCCAGGCTTTCGCCGAAGCCGTCATGACCATGGGCCCCACGATCGTTGTCGTGACACTCGGGCAGGGAGGGGCTGTCGTCTGCCGCAGCAAGCACCCGCCTCTGCACCAGCCGGGCTTTCCCGTTGTCGCGACCGACACATTGGGAGCGGGCGATGCTTTCGCAGCCGGGCTCGCGGTCAGCCTGGCCGAGGGAGAGCCCTGGGAAAAAGTCATGGCGTTTGCGAACGCTTGCGGTGCCGTTCTCGCCAGCACCTGGGGGGTTTTCGATGCGTTTCCGGACCGGGCGACCGTGGGTGCTGTCCTGCGCGAACATCTTTGACGAAGCCGGCAACCGTCCCGCCACTTCCCCATCGCGCTCCGTTGGACCATCGCTGTCGCGCCACATGACTCCGGCCGTCGTCCGTCCGATCCCGCCCGCGTCACCGTAAGTCCCTCCCTGTGAGCCAAAATTGCAAAGGCCTCGGCAAGAACCGTCGGAGGCAGCGCTTCGGCCTGACCAAATTGGGCTCATTCCTCCCCCTCCCCGCAACAAGAATTCAAGAATATGGCTTTAATTTGGTATTAATTTGGACTCTTAATGGTATCTAAATGGAGCTGTTGCGCGTGCTGGTCCGGACTTTGGACGTCCGAACCGCATGACCGATCGCCGGAGGTAGAAACAAACATCCGAGATTCGAAGTGAGTGATCGCACACACGATGATTCCACCGAACGGTTGATGTGCCGTCGGTTTGTTTCCCTCAGCTTCAGATGAGCACGCTGGCTTTGTCCGGCAATCATGCGCTCGCGTCTTGAATGGCGGCGCGCCGGGTCCGGCATTTGGCTGCGGAGCAGATGAGCGTTTTCGATTTCCGAATTACATGTGATCATCGACGAGGGCATCCATGTTCAATGCAAGCCGGCGGCTTTTCATCAGCGCGTTCGCATTCGGAGCAACAACCGTTGCAGCCGGCCGTTCAATAGCAGCACCCGGCGATGGGCATGCCGTTGGCTACGATGTCGCGCCAGCGTCCGATTATCTGAAAACGATTCCGCGCAAGTCAGGCGATCCCGTCGTATTCACGGCTTCACTGGACAAAGGGCCGATCAAGGCGACGTCCGGCGGCTGGGCTCGTGAGGTCACGACGCGCGGGCTTCCGATCGCCACCGGCATCGCAGGCGCGCACCTGTTCATCAACGCGGGCGGCGCCCGTGAGATGCACTGGCACGACTCGGCCGAGTGGGCCTACATCGTCGATGGGCATTGTCAGGTCACAGTGGTCGATCCCGAGGGTCTGACCGAAATCGTCAATCTCTCCCCGGGTGATCTCTGGTATTTTCCAAAAGGCCATGGTCACTCGATCCAGACCCTCGGGGCCTCGCCCTGTCACGCCATCCTGGCGTTTGACGACGGGCTCTATTCCGAGCACGGCACGTTCGGCATCAGCGACTGGATGAGCCGCTACGATACCCCGGCGCTTTCACAGGCTTTCGGCGTATCCGCGGAAACCTTTGCACGAATCCCGAAGGCCGAAACCTACATCATGCAGGGCGAGATATTGCCGCTGGACGGCCCGCAGGCCCGCGCGACCCGCGAACTCGACCGCAGGCGAAGTCACCGCTACGCGCTGATGGCGCAGAGGCCGAAAGTCAGCACGCCCGGCGGCGCGCTTTACGTGGCCTCGGCCAGGGAATTTCCGATGTCGACGACGTTGACGGGAATCGTCCTGAAACTGAAGCGCGGCGCGATGCATGAGCCGCATTGGCATGTCGATGCCAATGAATGGCACTATGTGCTGAAGGGGCGAACCCGGGTCACACTGTTCGCGCCCGACAAGCGAATTGCCGTCGCCGAGCTCTCACCGGGCGAATGCGCCTACATTCCCCGCAATTGCGGGCACTCGATCCAGAACATCGGCGCCGATGACGCCGAGATCGTCGGCGTGCTGGACAGCGGCGCCTACCGCGAAAGCTCCCTGTCGGATTGGCTGGCGAAGGCGCCGCGCCATCTGCTGGCCAACAATTTCGGCATCCCGGAAAAGGACCTCGCCAACTTCGGCAGGAAGCGCATGGTCATTTCACCGCCGGTGGCTTGAGGCTGACGGTGCGGTGCCGAAGTTCGATTGAGCGGGCTTGCAAGAAACGCCAAGCGCAAAAGTGCGCAACGGCAATCGGAGGATTTACGATGATCGTCAGTCTTCGCGCCTGCGCCGCCTTGTTCGGTGTGAACGATGCTCCGTCCGGCGCTGCGACCGCGGTCGGCGACACGTCCTCGGCGACAAGAGCGTTTTCGAGCGAAGTGGATACCGGTTCGCTCGCAACAAACGCGAAGTGTTTGCGCGGCAAAAACGCATCAAAACAAGAAAGCAGAGCCCCGTTCCGATTTTATCGAAACGCAAAAGGCTCCGGCACCAATGTCTCGGCCTGCGGCTTCTCATGACAATGATCGGACCGGAGCTTCTGTCCAGCGTCATAGACATGATATACGAGGCGACTTCCGAGCCATCGCGGTGGCAGGACGCCATCGATCAGGTCCGCATCCTGTTCCATGGTTCAGCGGCGTGCTTCGTCCGGAGCGGCCCCAACCTTGCGCCGACCGATATGATCAACGCAAATCCCGACCCCACGTACCAGCGTCGCTATATCGAGGAACATGCAGGGCGTCCCGAAATCTATGCCGACGCACTGGAGGCCGCTCCGGTCGGAACGATCTACAGCGATCACGCGCTGATCGGAGATGACATCTTGCGGCAGAGCCGCTTCTGGAATGAATGGATGGCCCCGCAGGACATGTATGGCGGCCTCGGCAGCAAGCTGCTGGCGTCCGGTCCGTCGTTCTGGTTCCTCGACGTCCAGCGCGGGCGCAACCAACAGGCCTTCGACGCGGCCGACGCCGAGTTGCTGAAATTCGTCGTGCAGCACATCGCGCGCGCGGCCGATCTCAGCCACAGGATTCAATCGGCGCAGGCGTTGATCTCAAGTTACGCACATTTGCCGGTCGGCGTCCTGCTCGTCGATGCCCAGCTGCGCATCGCACATGTGAACGAGGTGGCCGAGGACATCCTCATGCGCCAGGGAAGCCAGCTGCGCGTGAAGTCCGGCGTGTTGGCAACAGCGGACGCAAGACATACGGCTGCGTTGCAGCAGTTCGTCGCGGACGTCTGTACGGTTCACGACGGTGTCGCGCCAGGTCGCGGCGGCGATCTTTTGCTTCGCGCCAGCGGGGCCGACGGTCCCGGCATCGATGTTGCGCTGACCGTCGGCCCGATGGCCGGCAAAGGCGCATCCCCGTTTTTGCAGCCACGGCACGCAGTCATCTACCTGCGCGAGGTGTCATTGGCGCTGCCCGGTGGTTTCGAAGATCACGCCCGCCAGTTGTTCGACCTTACGCCCGCCGAGGCGCGGCTTTCAGCGGCGCTCGCGAGCGGCCTGGTCCTGAAGGACGCTGCGATTCATCAGGGCATTCGCTACAGCACCGCGCGTTCCTACCTCGAAGGCATTTTCCGCAAGACCCGCACCAATCAGCAAAGCCAGCTTGTCGCGCTGCTGAAGAGCACGCAGCCGCTGATTCCGCGCCGCTGAGTCCGGCGGCCGCGTGGCCGCTTTGTCACAGCCGGTCGCAAAGTATCTCTACCCTGGTATATGCCGGGTTTTCGCGCCCGCCATCTTCGGAAACATTTGTTGCAGTCGCGCTGCTGTGGTGGCGCCATCGAATCCGAGGGAGCAAGAAGATGCAATTCAACTGGTGGGGCAAATCGGCCATTGGCCCGACCTCTATCATTCCGACCTGCTTTTGTTTGATATTCGGATTCGCCTTGTTGTTCGGCGCTCGGTCGTCCGAGGCGGCCGACTATGCCGCGGGGGGCGGCGCGAACACCACCGCAAAGCGTCGACGCTTCGCATTTACCCAAGAATGCGACAACCAGTGCGACAACCAAAAAGCCGACTGCAAGCTCCCCGCCGGAAAACCCAACTTGATCGCGCAAGCAAGGTTGCAACGGCCCCGGCAACGAAAGGTCCGCAGACGCCTTCGGCCCGATCGAATTGAGCTCGTTCTTCCCTTCCCTCTCTCCGTGGCGAGAACCTAGAACATGGTTTGCACTGGTATTTATTACGGTAGGCCCGGCGTCATTCGAAGAAATTTTGCAATTTTCTCGGAAGCGCTTCAGGACACTTACCCGGCGCAGACGCAGGCGCGGGCGCAGGTCTTCGCCTGCATGACACGTTATCATGCAGCAGATTTATCGTGCAGTAGACTTGGCGGATTGCTGAAAAAATCGGGTTCTGAAAGCAATTTTCTTGATGCTTGCGAGTTGGATAACCAGAGCAAGACCAGGCTGACGCGCGGTGCCGAGGCTCGATTGAGCGCGCCTGCAAAAACGCCAAGCGCAAAGAGCGCCAAAGGAGCAAAAGGAATCGGAGGATTCACGATGATCGCCATTGTTCGCGCCTGCGCCCTTGGGATCGCCCTGCTCGTCACCGCAATCGCCGCTGCGCGGGCCGCGAATCAAACGGTTGTTGTCGAACTCGGTAACGTGTCGACACTCGCGCTCGACAAACCCTACGAGACCGTCCTGATCGGAGCCCCCGACATCATCGATGTTCACAGGCGCGACGATCGCACGGTCGCCCTCGAGCCGCTGAATCCCGGAGTGACGAACATCGTTTTCGTGGACGACCAGAATATCGTCATCGCCAACATCGAGCTCCTGGTTCGCCAGCCGGCCATCGGTGTCATCGATAGAATTCCGCAGCTAGTCAGACGGTCCGTTCGTTGATGAAGCCGATAGCTTGCAAGTGCAGCCTACGGAATGACAGTGAAGCGGATTCTGAAAAACCTTCGGCGTTCTGCGGAATGATGGTTGAGTACACAGGCACCGTCGTCTCGGGTGGCGCTGCTGCGAGGGTTGCGTGACGATCATATTTGCCGATCTCACTTACGGTCTGTTCACGGTGTTCAACGGCCTGCGACTGGTCTCGTATCTGCCCCAGATCGTCAGGATCGCGCGCGACCGCAACGGCGCCTCGGCCATTTCCTATTCGACGTGGCTGCTTTGGACGGCCGCCAACGCCGCAACCGGCCTCTATGCCTGGGTGAACCTGAACGATTGGAGCCTGGCCGGAATGAACGCCGCCAACGCCGCGTGCTGCGGAACCGTCATTGCCCTGACAATAGCAAGTCGGCGGCGCTGGTTGGTTGCCCATTCCATCGGGCGCGGCATGGATCGCGGCCGCGAGTCGAAGGACGTTCACGATTCGGATTGCGATCTCATCGCGACAGGCGATCGGACGTTTCCTGAAGAGACGCAGGCTTTTTTTGGGCTTGGATAAGATTGTGAAGTCGTCAGAATCACACCGTAACAGGCGGATAGTGCCATTCTCTGAATTTGGTTGGCTGTTATCGGCATCGCCGAAATTGGCAGTTTATCTTTCAAGTTTCGCAGGAAGTTGCATGAATCCGTCAGTCCGAATTGGCACGTACATCACCGCAGTGCCTGAAATAGCGAGCGAGATTTTTGATGGCGAACTCGTCATCGCGAACTACAAATCCGGCCTGTACTATTCCATCTCCATCGAGGGATGCTGGATCTGGCAAGGTTTGGCTCACGGCCTCTCGGTTTCGCAGGTTGTTGAGTGGCTCTCGGATCACTTTCCAGGTCAGGCGAGCGGACTCGTGACGCTGATCGAGGATTTTATCGGAAAGCTGGTGACTGAGGGATTGGTCCTCGAGGCTTCGACGAGCAATCGCGCGCCCAGCGAACTCCCGGCCTTGACTGGAGAGGTCTTCGCTCCGCCCGTGATTGAGCGTTTCGACGATCTCCAGCAACTTCTCCTGCTCGATCCCTTTCACGACGTTGATCAGGCGGGTTGGCCGCGACGCCCAGCCGACTGATGTCTATTTTCCGGTCGATTGTCGAACTTGCCTTTAAATCCGCATCCATCGATGCGAACGTGTCGTCCGGCGCGTTTTCCCTCCGCTTGAGCCTTGATGAATGGGCAAACGATCAGGACGTGCTGTCTTCATTCGCAGGCATCGAAACGCGGTCGAACCCGCCATCGGACTTTAGAACGGCAATACTGGGCGGCACCCGCCTGCCATCGTCCTTCTTGCCATCCGATGTCTCAAGACACGCTATCTATGAAGATGATCGCTATCTCACCGTATGGCTGCCCTTCCCCGACGGTGTGCTCTATGTTTGGGATTTTGAAAACTGCGCCGGCGTTATGTGGTGCACCACGGAGACGATGCCGTCCTGGCTGCTCAGCCGGCCCATCCTTCCTCTCCTCCATGCCTACGCCAGCCAGACCGAGTGGTGCCCCGTTCACGCGTCCGCGGTCGGCCGCAACGGCGAGTTTCTCTTGATGATTGGCCCCGGCGGCGCAGGCAAAAGCACTGCCGCCTTGTCGTGTGTTGCCGCAGGCTGGCAGTATGCGGGCGATGACTTTGTCCTGATCAATCCAACACAGCGTCTCGTCAAGCCGCTGTATGCATCCGGACGCTTGCGCGTCGGCGGACCTGAGCGGCTGGCGGCAAGTCTCTCCCGCTTTATTTTTGCGGAATCCAACGAGGGCGATGAATCGAGACTGGAAATGCGCTTCAGCACAGGCGACAGACAAATTCCCATCGAAGGTGGCACCATCGCGCGTGTTCTCATTCCACGCCGCAGGGGCGACCCGGCGTTTCAAATCGAACGCGCGAGGCCGGCCGATGCCTTTGCGTGCATGATTCCGTTTACACGGGTTTATACCCCCGGGCGTGCCGAGCAGTTGACGAAGAAAATACTGTCGGCGGCCGGAATGGTCCCCGCATATTTTGTCGAGACAGGGCGCGATGCCATGGCGATTCCGGCCGGCCTCCAAACGATTCTGGACGGTGCGCCGTGAGCGCGGGCAAGACCAATGTCAGCGTGGTGATGCCCGCCCTCAACGGCGAAAGGTACATCGCTCTCGCAATCGAATCCGGTTTGAGCCAGCTCACCGACGACGACGAATTGATCGTCGTTGACAACGCGTCGACCGATTCTACCGCGCGCATCGTGAAGGCCATCCCCGATCCGCGCATCAAATATCATTACGAACCCAGGAGCGGTGCCGCCGTCGCAAGGAACAGAGCCTTTCGTCACATGCAGGGGACGTTCGTTGCATTTCTGGATTGCGACGATCTCTGGCCCGACGGCCGGCAGCAGGGTTTGATGCATTGCCTCGATGAGAACCCGGCGATCGATGCCGCCTACGGGAGAATCAGGTTAACAGATGAAGGCGGTCTCGATCCGCGATTTACGCAGCTCGATGGAGTCTTGACTCCATTTTTGAGCCTGTCTTCGTTTTTGTTTCGCCGCATCATTCTCGAGAAAGCCGGAGAGATGGATGAAACGCTCCTTGCCGGTGAAGACACCGACTATTTGATCCGTCTTCAGGAGATTGGCATGCGCGCGCTGACCTGGGACGGTGACGCCTCGATCTATAGAAGACATGAGACCAGCACGACGGTGATGCGTCAGACAGTGAATACCGATCTGCTGAAGGTTTTGTCCCGAAAAATTCACAGAAATCGAATTGAAAAGAAATGACCCGCGAAACCACCTCAGTGGTCATGTCGGTATGGAATGGAGGCGCTTACCTCAAGGAAGCGATCGATAGCATCCTTGATCAGACTTATGCGCCGATCGAGCTCGTTGTGGTCGACGATGGTTCGACCGATCAGACAAACTCCATCATCAGGGCGTACGGTGATCGCGTTCGATTGCTGACACAGGACCATAGCGGACAGTCCGTGGGCCTTATTGCCGGAATTGCCGTTGCAACGGGCCGATATCTTGCATTCCTGGATGGCGACGATATCTGGACCCCCGACAAGCTCGCGCGGCAACATGCGGCCCAGGCGGACACCCGGCTCGAGGCGGTCTTCTGCCTGTCGAAGCAATTCGTGAGCCCAGAGCTGGCCGATGCGGCAGGCGAGGCCAGGCCGCGCAAGGACGTGCTGGTGCGCGAATTTGCCGGTTGCATGCTGATCCGGCGGCCAGCTTTCGACCGCATTGGAAATTTTGATCCCTTGTCGAAAACGGCATTCGTTGAATGGCTTGGCCGCGCCAAGCACATGGCGCTTCGCTATGCGGTGATCGAAGAGGTTCTTCACCATCGTCGTTTGCATGCGTCAAACTTCGGGAAAATTTTCTCAGAAGAGCGCGACAAGAGTCTCCTCGCCGCGTTGCGGCTGCAAATTGTTCGATCAAGGAGCGGAGGCCGCGACGAAGATGATCCGTTGGCGCAAAGCGATTGAGGCGAACGGGAAATAGCCAGGTTTCGTCGGTCTCGTGAACAGCGATGCTCGGACGGCTTAAGCTATGGCTCGCTTGGCCGGCAATTCAGCCGAGGCAAAAATCAAATTGGGAATGATTCCGGTGATTGAACACACGGGACTACTGAGCGAACAACAGCGTCTCGTGCTCAGGGCGGCGACCGGTTCGGGACAATCGGCGATTGAGGCCTTCCAGCGCTGGCGCGCTCTGATGCCGCTCGACGCGATTGAGCACTCCGCTTTGAGAGTTATTCCGCTCCTTCTGGCGCTCGTGAAGCGAGAGGGATTGGACGATCCCGATCTCCGCCGGATGAAGGGAATTGAACGCCACATATGGGCTTCGAATACCCTCCGTTTTAAGCAGCTTTTTCAAGCCCTGACCGCCATTCGGCGTGCGGGCGCGCCCTTCGTCGTGCTGAAGGGCGCAGCGCTTTTTGCCACGATGCCGGAAATTGCGGCTCTGCGCACCAGTGGCGATTACGACGTTTTGGTCGATCCGTCGCACATGGGGGCTGTGCGGCGCGAACTGGAAGCCGCCGGCTTCACCATGAAGGGCTTTTCATTCGACGACCTCGACGGCGAGTTGCAAAGCAGTACGACTGGAAGTGCCCCGATTACGCTCGTTGGCTCTTCGGACGAAGTTGACATCCATTGGCGCGTACTTCCCAACCTTCGCGACCCGAAGCTGACCGAACGGATCATCAGATGTTCGGAGGAAGGGGCGCTCCATCAATATAAGGTGCCAATACCCAGTCCGGTGCATCAGCTGTTCACCTGTCTTGCCCGATGTGAGCGCTGGGATAAGGACGAGTGCTTCACGAGACTGTTGGAAGCATACTTCTTGCTGTCGAAGTGCGGCGATAGGCTGGATTGGGTTGAGCTTGAAAGATTGATTGCGCAATACCGGCTGGAGGCGTGGGCATCGGCGTTTTTTAGCGAGCTTGTCAAGGCAACAGACATTGGTGTTCCTGTGGCTGTGAGAAAGCCGCCTCGTCCCTGGTGGTTCATGTTGAAAAAAGAATGGACGGTACGCGGCACTCCCCCATCCGAGCGAACGGATTTGGAGCGATGGCTCCTGCAATATAACGACGCTAGATTTTCCCGGAGCAGTCCGGACGACTGGAGGCTTACATTGCGCGAAGCCCTGGTTGCGACCGGAGGTCGAGGCGACAGGAGTCTCGAGGCTTATTGGCGCTCAGCCAGTCGTCGAACCTCCAACAAATCCAATGGTCGCATCAAGTTTCTGTACGGCTTTTCATTTCCGGAAAAGTGGGGCCGTTGGACAGACGGCCATTGGGCTCTCGCGATCATTCCGCTGAACAGTGAGCAAAAGAAGGGGGCACCCGTTCAGATTCGTGGACATGTCCTCAACTCGGGCCAGCTCACAAGGATTTTTATGTCGGGAGGAATCGAGCGAAAAAAGCTGGAAGTCCCGCAGGGACAATCGGATGCGGTTCTGTCGCTTCGTTTGCAATCACTTGAAGCTCTTGACGGAGACGGCTTGCTGGCTCTTTGGTTACCGGATGCAATTTCACCCAAGGCGCTTGGAATGAGTGGCGACTACCGCATGCTCTCCCTTGGCATTCATCGGATCTGGTTTTAAGCGTGATCGCCTTCCGTCAGCAGAGGGGCCTGCTGGCTGGTCGCTAGACGGAGCGCTCATTCGACACCCCCTTCTCGCGGATGAGTTCGGCGAAATCCCCGCGGCCGAAGAAGTCGGCCCACCCCAATGCAGTCGCGTGACGCCCACATGAGCCGCTGGGCATTGAGGTCGACGCCATGGGCGATCAGCCACCAGATGGTGTCCAGGTCCTCTTGTTGACGGCAAGACGCATGGCGGTGGTGTCGGCCCCATCAGGCCCGATCCCCGAGAGATCGTCGCGTAACATCGCCTCGGCCGCGTTGTAACGTTTCAAGTTCAGCGACGTCAGCAGGTCTAAAACAATTCCGGCGGCCGAAAGGCCGACACGAAGCTTTGATCCGCGCCCTCCAGGGAGGCCGTCGTCAATGCGGTCGCCCCGTTGCATCCTGTCGGTTTCGATCTTGGCAGCGGCTCCGCAAAACGTACACCCACCGCCAAAGCTCGCGAATAGGTCCGCATACCTGTCCTTTGCTGCATTGCAACTACGCCTATGCTGCCATGCGAAGACGTTGGTTGTTGTGGCATCTGGTATACGTTATTTAGATCCCATGCCGCCGGACACACCGGCCCAAGAAATCAGGGATCACTTCGATGTCCAACACCGCTTCGCTCGGCCGCCTGCCCCCCCAGAGCCTGTTCGGCCGCTTTCTCAGCCTGATCGAAACCGGCCTGGACAAGGTCGCGCAGATTGCCGCGCGCAACGGCGACCAGCCTTATTTCGGCCTCTGATCTGACAAACGCGTCGCTCTTTCAAGGGCTTGACGCTTCGGATCGGCTGACTATCTGAGTTTCCTCCCGAGATGGACCTTTCCTCCCAAGGACCTCTCGAAACCTGGGCCCCGGATTTTCCGGGGCCTTTTTTCTTGCGTTTTCGCGTCAGACCGTCGCACCCAATCCGGTCAAAAAATCAGCCCTTGCATATTGGTATATATTATACCAATATGCCGAGGACACACGGCCCCGCCGTGGGTTATTCGAACCTGATTGTTCCGATTTTCTTCCCTGACTTTTCTAAGGCCCCGGTTCTCCGGGGCTTTTTTTTATTTTCAGGTGTTTTCAGGCGACCTTCCCCCGGCACGAATGATTGCTGCGCAGCCCCTCCGACTTTCGCAAGGGTGTGTCAAAACGTCCTTGCAAATTGGAATATAGTATACCAGACTTCCCGCTGGTAGCGCCCGGCTCAAAAGCCACAAACCAATACGCGCCCCGGAGGACACATGACTGTTAACCCGCAATCGTCTGCGCCCCTGCCCGCTGAAGGCGGCGGCTTCCGCTGGCTTCAACTTGCGATGGGCATCGTCTGCATGGCGATGATCGCCAATCTGCAATACGGCTGGACGTTGTTCGTCGATCCGATCGATGCAAAGTACCACTGGGGCCGCGCGGCAATCCAGTTCGCCTTCACGATTTTCGTCGTCACCGAAACCTGGCTGGTGCCGGTCGAAGCCTGGTTCGTGGACCGCTACGGCCCGCGCGTGGTCATCATGTTCGGCGCCGTCATGATTACGCTGGCCTGGGTGCTGAACTCGATGGCGAGTTCGCTGCTGATGCTCTACGTCGCCGCCGTGGTCGCCGGTATCGGCGCTGGCTCGGTGTACGGCACCTGCGTCGGCAATGCGCTGAAATGGTTTCCCGATCGCCGCGGTCTCGCCGCCGGCGCCACTGCCGCCGGTTTCGGCGCCGGCGCAGCACTCACCGTGGTGCCGATCGCCAAGATGATCGCGAGCAGCGGCTACGAGCAGGCGTTCCTCACCTTCGGCATCGGCCAAGGCATCATCGTGTTCGTCCTCGCGCTGTTCCTGCGCAAGCCGGAGCATGCGATTCCGCCGCGCAAGAAGCAGCTCAATTTGCCGCAGACCAAGATCGACTTCGCGCCGTCGCAGGTACTGCGCAAGCCGATCTTCTGGATGCTGTACATCGTATTCGTGATGGTGGCCTCGGGCGGCCTGATGACCGCGGCGCAGATCGCGCCGATCGCTCATGACTACAAGATCGCCGCGGTGCCGGTCAGCCTGCTCGGCTTCCAGATGGCAGCACTGACGTTCGCGATTTCGCTCGATCGCATCTTCGACGGTTTCGGCCGACCCTTCTTCGGCTGGGTGTCCGACAACATCGGCCGCGAGAACACCATGTTCATCGCGTTTGGTACCGCCGCCTTGATGCTGCTGACGCTGGCCACCTACGGGCAGAACCCGGTGGTGTTCGTGCTGTCGACGGCGGTGTATTTCGCGGTGTTCGGCGAAATCTACAGCCTGTTCCCCGCCACCTGCGGCGACACCTTCGGCTCCAAGTTCGCCGCCACCAATGCCGGCATGCTCTACACCGCCAAAGGCACCGCATCGCTGCTGGTGCCTATCGCGAGCGTGGTCGCGGCCACCTATGGCTGGCAGTCGGTGTTCATCATCGCCGTGGCCCTGAACGCGCTCGCCGCACTGCTTGCGGTGTTCGTGATCAAGCCGATGCGCGCCGCGTTCATCAACGGCCACCAGGATGCGGCGGCCTCTGAGGGGGCAACGCAGAAGGCAAGGACTGCGTAAGGGATTGGCTTGAACTTCGACCGGGCGTTCGCGCCCGGTCTGTCTCCGGCGAGATCATTAAAAGCGTGCATCGTCGGATGCGCGCTTTTTTCTTGTACTCAGTCTGTAGGGCGGGTTAGTCCTACTGAGTCAGTAAGATTAGTCCTACTGAGTCAGACGGTCGCAGTCATTGAGGCTGAGAATCAAGTAATTGAGGAGATTCAATATTTGGCGCGCGGAGGGCCGGATGAATCTCGATCAGGGTGGGGATAGCGAAACGCGGTTTGCGGAGTATGTAGCCGGTCTTGGAAGCGTGATCGGTCACGTGGAGCGGACGAGACCGCTGCGCGACTATTGCACGGGCCTGATGCTGCCTGGGGAACGCAAGAGCGTGGAGCCGATGGCGGCGCGGACGGCTCCAGCGCGCACGGCGGCACAGCATCAGTCGTTGCTGCATTTTGTCGCCAACGCGGCCTGGTCGGACGAGGACGTGCTGACCAAGGTGCGCGATTTGGTGCTGCCGGCGATCGAGAAGAGCGGGCCGATCGAGGCGTGGATCATCGACGACACCTCGTTCCCCAAGCAAGGCAAGCATTCGGTCGGCGTGCACCACCAATATTGCGGGCAGCTCGGCAAGCAGGCCAATTGCCAGGTGGCGGTGTCGCTCTCGATCGCCAATCATGCCGCCAGCCTTCCGGTGGCCTATCGGCTGTACTTGCCGGAAGCCTGGACGAAGGATCGTGCCCGGCGGAAGAAGGCAGGCGTGCCGAAGCAGATCAAGTTCAAGACTAAGCCGCAGATCGCGCTGGAGCAAATCCGCTGGGCCTGCGAGAGCAGTCTGCCACGCGGCGTCGCGCTGATGGATGCGGCCTACGGCAGGGACGCGCGGCTGCGTGCCGGCATGACAGAATTGGGCTTGCCTTACGTGGTCGGCATCGTGCCGACCATCTTGATGTGGGCCCCTGGCAGCGGCCCGCGGCGGATGGACAAGCCGATGAACAACACCGGCCGCCGCGACGAGCCCGAACTGGTCTCGGCCAAAAAAGTGGCACTCAGTCTCCCGAAGCAGGCCTGGCGCACGGTGGCGTGGCGGGAAGGCTCGGCCGACCAGCTATCCTCGCGCTTTGCGCGGGTGCGTGTCCGCGTCGGGTACAACAAACTGATCCCCGAGAAGCTGTCGCCGGAGTGGCTGCTGATCGAATGGCCGGAGGGCGAAGCAGAGCCGACCAAATACTGGCTCGCCACGCTGCCGGAGAACGTCAGCTTCACGCAGCTCGTCAATCTGGCCAAGCTGCGCTGGCGCATCGAGCGCGACTATCAGGAGCTCAAGCAGGAGGTCGGGCTCGGTCACTACGAGGGGCGCGGCTGGCGTGGCTTCCATCATCACGCAACCCTGTGCATCGCGGCCTACGGCTTCCTGATCGCCGAACAGGCGACGATTCCCCCCTCAGAAACTTGTTCCGCCGCGCCAGTCCAGGTCCCTCCCTTACCCGACAATTATCGACCCAGAGGATCTGCCCTTGCGGCCTGAACGCCACGTCCCGAACTCGATCGCAACCATGCGCGTGCGGTTGAGCCGGGCCCTCAGCAAAACAATCATACGATGCCCTTGTTGCGGCGCCGTCGCAGCATCACCCACGCGCAGAAAAATCATGACGCAGTAAGATTAGCGCAGCGTAACCCGCCGCCACGCAACGCGCTGACACGAAGGGCGGATTACGCTGCGCACCTAACCAGACAGACCAGACTCGGCATAGTGCAAACCGGCGCGCTCGACGTCACGGCGCACGTCGTCGTGCCTTCTCCTGTATGGCGTCACGCAAACTATCAAAGAAAGAAAAGGGCATACCGTCGGCTTCATTACCGCCCCGACATAGCCCCGGAACACTTTGCAGACCCGGATTCGATAATCTCGCATTTTTGCGTTCCTAGACGAAAACAAAGGCATCTCAAGCAGGCGGAAAGTCCGCCGGCATTTAAGTACCCGGAGCATCAAATTAGCGGAGGCTCGCCCGCGTTGAGCGCGAGTGCATAATAGTAAGTCGCCAGGCAACGCGGTGACGCGAATGGCGGATTACGCTGCGCTAATCCGCCCTACAGATTCTTGCTCGTGCCGCGCTCAGACCTGCCGCGGATCGACGATGATCTTGACCCGGTCCTCGGGCGAGGCCAGCGCCGCGAAGGCGGCCGCCACGCCGGAGAGGCCGACAGTGCCGCTGTACATCGGCGCCACGTCGATCACGCCCTCGGCCACATCGCGCAGCGTGCGCGCGAATTCGTCCGGCGTGTATCCCAGCACGAAGCGCAAACGGATCTGCTTGATGATCGCCAGCGCCGGCACCAGGCGATCCTCCTCCATGCAGACGCCGACCACGATCACCTGGGCCAGCGGCGGCCCACCCTCGATGATGGCCTGCAGCAATCCCGGCACGCCGACGCACTCGAAGATCAACGGCGAGCGGCCGACACGCCCGGTGATGCGAGCCAAACCGAGTTCGGCCAGGGTCGCCGGCACGTCGAAGCCGGCCCAATGCTGGTGCGGTGAGGTCTCGGCGGGATCGACAACGATATCGGCCCCCATCGTCTTGGCCATGCGGCGGCGCGCCCGCGAATAGTCCGAGGCCACCACCGGTTCGACACCTCTGCGCTTGAGCGCGGCAATGACCGCGAGCCCGACCGGACCGCAGCCGATCACCAGCGCCACCGGCTGCCCCGACAGGTCAGCGGCTTCGACCGCGTGGGCGCCGACCGCCATCGGCTCGACCATCGCGGCGTATTCGGAGCGCAATCCGTTCGGCACCTCGAGCAAGGTTGCTTCGGTCAGCGCCATGCGCTCCGCAAAGCCGCCGGGGAAACGGCTGGAATAGCCGATGGTTTCCGGCCCGTTCGGCCCGATGGCGAGCGGCACCGACACCACCCGCGTGCCTGGACGAATCCGCGTGTCGGTGTTCGGCCCGTGATCGAGCACTTCCGCGCAGAACTCATGCCCCATCACCAGGTCGTGCGCGGGATCCAGTGAGCTGGCCGAGCCGGCGCGCCGGTTCATGGCCACCAGAGTGTCGAGATGATGCACCGCATGGAGATCCGATCCGCAGATGCCGCAGGCCAGCGTTTTGACCAGCACCTGGCCTGGTGACGGCACGACATCGGCGATCTCGGTCGCAATCAATGCCGTCCCGCGGCGAACGACCGCCTTCATGTGGGCCTCCCCTGTTTTTGTTGTCGATTCTCGATGTGGGAGCTGGAGCTAATCACACCTTCGGCGGCTTATCCCTGCCGGGGCACGCATGGCGACCCTGCCGATCCGCAAATCGTCGGACGGCCTCCGGAATTGACATCCGCGCCTTTTTCAGTTCTGGTATACATAATACACAATGCCAAAAAAACGGCGATCAGCGCTGGCTTGGCGCAGCAAGCCAGGGACCCAAGGGAGAGCAAACGACATGAATATTCACGAGTATCAGGGCAAAGCGATCCTGAAGGAGTTCGGCGCGCCGATCTCCGCGGGCGTGCCGGCCTTCACCGCCGAGGAAGCGGTGGCCGCGGCGAAAACCCTGCCCGGCCCGGTCTATGTGGTGAAGTCGCAGATCCATGCCGGCGGCCGCGGCAAGGGCAAGTTCAAGGAGTTACCTGATAACGCCAAGGGCGGCGTGCGGATCGCCAAGTCGATCGAGGAGGTCGGCGCGTTCGCCAGGGAGATGCTGCAGAACACCCTGGTGACAGCGCAGACCGGCCCGTTCGGCAAGCAGGTCAACCGGCTCTACATCGAGGATGGCTCCGACATCGACAAGGAGTTCTATCTCTCGATGCTGGTCGACCGCGTCACCTCGCGTGTTTCGTTCGTGGTGTCGACCGAAGGCGGCATGGACATCGAGGCCGTCGCCCACGACACCCCGGAAAAGATCATTTCGTTTTCGGTCGATCCCGCCACCGGCGTGATGCCACATCACGGCCGCACCGTGGCGAAAGCGCTCGGGCTGACCGGCGACCTCGCCAAGCAGGCGAAGCAATTGACGCTGCAGCTCTACGCTGCCTTTGTCGCCAAGGACATGGCGATGCTCGAGATCAACCCGCTGGTGGTGACCAAGGGCGGTGAACTGCGCTGCCTCGACGCAAAAATCAATTTCGATTCCAACGCGCTCTATCGCCACGCCGACGTGGTCAAGCTGCGCGACCTCACCGAGGAGGACGAGAAGGAGATCGAGGCCTCGAAATACGATCTCAACTACATCGCGCTGGAAGGCGAGATCGGCTGCATGGTGAATGGCGCAGGCCTCGCCATGGCCACCATGGACATCATCAAGCTCTATGGCGCGACACCGGCGAACTTTCTCGATGTCGGCGGCGGCGCCACCAAGGACAAGGTGGCGGCGGCCTTCAAGATCATCACATCGGATCCCAATGTGAAGGGCATCCTGGTCAACATCTTCGGCGGCATCATGCGCTGCGACGTCATCGCCGAGGGCGTGGTCTCGGCGGTGCGCGAGGTCGGCCTGAAGGTGCCGCTGGTGGTGCGCCTCGAAGGCACCAATGTCGAACTCGGCAAGAAGATCATCGCCGAGTCCAAACTCAATGTGGTCTCCGCGGACGATCTCGACGACGCCGCACAGAAGATCGTTCGCGCCGTGCGCAAGGAGGCTGCATAAATGTCCATCCTGATCGACAGCAATACGAAAGTGATCTGCCAGGGCTTCACCGGCAAGAACGGCACCTTTCATTCCGAGCAGGCCATCCTGTACGGCACGAAAATGGTCGGCGGCACCTCGCCGGGCAAGGGCGGCTCGACCCACCTGAACCTGCCGGTGTTCGACACCGTGGCCGACGCGCGCGAGGCGACCGGCGCCGACGCCAGCGTGATCTATGTGCCGCCGCCCGGCGCGGGCGATGCGATCTGCGAGGCGATCGCAGCCGAAGTGCCGCTGATCGTGTGCATCACCGAAGGCATTCCGGTGAAGGACATGATCAAGGTGAAGCGCGCTTTGGAAGGCTCGAAGTCGCGCCTGGTCGGCCCCAATTGCCCGGGGCTGATGACGGCCGGCGAATGCAAGATCGGCATCATGCCCGGCAGCATCTTCAAGAAGGGCAGCGTCGGCGTGGTCTCGCGTTCGGGCACGCTGACCTATGAGGCGGTGTACCAGACCTCGCAGGTCGGCCTCGGACAGACCTCGGCGGTCGGCATCGGCGGTGATCCGGTGAAGGGCACCGAGTTCATCGACGTGCTGGAGATGTTCTTGGGCGATCCCTCAACCCAGTCGATCGTGATGATCGGCGAGATCGGCGGATCGGCGGAAGAAGACGCCGCGCAGTTCCTCAAGGACGAAGCCAGGCGGGGCCGCAAGAAGCCGATGGTCGGCTTCATTGCGGGGCGCACCGCACCTCCCGGCCGCCGCATGGGCCACGCCGGCGCCATCATCGCCGGCGGCAAGGGTGACGCCGACTCCAAGATCGCCGCGATGGAATCCGCCGGCATCCGCGTCTCGCCCTCGCCGGCGCGGCTCGGGACGACGCTGGTGGAGGTGTTGAAGCGGTAGGGTTCAGGATCTCTCATGAGGCGCTAGGCGTCTCTCCACATTCTACGTCATGCCCGCACTTGGTGCGGGCATCCACGTCTTCCTTGCCGCAACGCTGTTAAGACGTGGATGGCCGGGACAAGCCCGGCCATGACGGCGTCATTGGTCGATGCACCTTGACTCCCACTTACTGCGGCAAGCCATCCACAGCAAACGCCCGGAACTTCGCGTATTGGTCGCCGATCTTGCGGATCTCCAAATACTCCGGGCTGGCCCGCCACGCCTTGAGCTGGTCCACACTGTCCCACAGCTGCACGACGACACGCTTCGGCGGATCGCCTTCCAGAGCAGTGACCTTTCCGATCGACGAGCCAGCTCCGCCAACCGCCAGGAAGCGCCCGCCCGCTTTCTTGATAGCGGCCTGGGCCCTGGACGCAAACTCGCTCGCATAGGCATCCGGATTGCCGACATCGATTTCGACGATGTAATAGACCGGCGACTTCATCTGGGCGTGCAATCCCTGAACTGCGCCGGCACCCAGCACGGCTCCCGCAAGCATGCCCGCTGCGATTTTGCGATAACGTCCCATTTGGCATTCCCCTACGCGCCCCGTATCGATCTCTGCGCCATCACGATCGAAGCGTCTGGCCTCTCACAACACCACCGGCCTGTCCGGCAGTTCATTACGATGCGATCCCGAGGGCGGAAAATGCGCAGCGAGCTGTTGCGTCACCGCCGCGATTCCCTTCAGCACACCGCTCTCGAAATTGCCGCCACGAAAATCCGCCTCGATCCGGTGGCAGATCTCCTCCCATTGCGCAGCGCTCACCCTGGTATTGAAAGCGCGGTCGGCAACGATCTCGACATCGCGGTCGGCCAGCAGCAAGTAAATCAGCACACCGTTGTTGTGTTCGGTGTCCCAGACCCGCAGGTGCGCGAACACGTCGAGCGCACGCGCGCGGGGCCCCTGATCGCGGAACAGCGCCACGCCGTCGAGGGCCCCCTCAACCGCGAAGCGAATCTGGCCGCCATGGCTGGCTTCGCTGGCTTTGATCGCCTGCTCGATTCGCGCCAGCACCGCGTGAGTGAACACCTGGCGCACGCGCCAGCGGCTCTGGAGCAGATGCTTGCCGATGCGTTTGACGCCCATCGCTGCCGCCCCCGTTACCAGCTTCCGGAGGCGCCGCCGCCCCCGAAACTACCGCCGCCGCCGCTGAACCCACCGCCACCACCACTCGAACCACCGGTGCTGAACCCACCGCCGCCGGGCAGCACATAGCCGCCGCCACGCCCGCCTCCCAGCCCACCGCCGATCAGGGTGACAACAAAGGCAATGATGCCTGCAAGCGCCGACAGCGACAGCACGCCGATGATCGCCCAGGCGATCAGCCCGACCCCGCCGCCGGTGACCAGCGCCCCCAAGAGCGGCCCGAGCATCGCACGCAGGATGCCGCCGATCACGATCGCCAGGATGAAGATGACCGGAATCATGTCGCCGAGATCGTCGAGACTCAGGGAGGAGGATTTCGGCTGCGACGCCGGCAGCGGTTCGCCGTCGATCACCTTCAGCATGCGCTCGACACCGTCACCGATGCCGCCGGCAAAATCACCCGCCTTGAATTTCGGGGCGATCACCTCATCGATGATGCGCTTGGAGGTGGCGTCGTTGAGCGCACCTTCCAGCGCATAACCGACCTCGATGCGCAGCTTGCGGTCGGTCTTGGCGACGATCAGCAGCGCGCCATCGTCGATCTTTTTGCGCCCCAGCTTCCACTGCTCGACCACCCGCAGCGAATATTGCTCGATGGTCTCCGGCGCCGTGGTCGGCACGATCAGCACCGCCACCTGGCTGCCCTTGCGCGTCTCGAAATCCCGGAGCTTCTGCTCCAGCGTCGCGACGTCACCTGAACTCAGCGTCGCCGTCAGGTCGACCACCCGCCCCAAGGGCGGCACCGCGACATCGGCCGCGGCCACCAGGGACCAGCAGCACATCATCAGCGCCAGAACGACGCGTCTTGCAGCAGCCATTGCGGTCGCTTTCGTTACGCGCAGCCTACTTCGCCGGCGCAGCAGGAGCCGGCGCCGCGGGCGGCGGATTGAAATCGACCTTCGGCGCGGTGGAAATCGACTTCTCGTTGTCGACCGTGAAGTTCGCCTTGGTCTTGTAGCCGAACACCATGGCGGTAAGGTTGTTGGGGAAGGTGCGGATGCCGACGTTATAATCCTGCACCGCCTTGATATAGCGGTTGCGTGCCACCGTGATGCGGTTCTCGGTGCCTTCGAGCTGAGCGACCAGGTCGCGAAACAACTGATCGGACTTCAGTTGCGGATAATTTTCCGTGGTCACCAGCAGACGCGACAGTGCGCCGGTCAGTTCGCTCTGCGCGGCCTGGAATTTTTGCAGCGCAGCGGGATCGTTGAGCACCTCGGGGGTCACCTGCACGCTGCCGACCCTGGCGCGCGCATTGGTGACGCCGAGCAGCACGTCCTTCTCCTGCTGGGCGAAGCCCTTTACCGAATTGACCAGGTTCGGCACCAGATCGGCGCGACGCTGATACTGGTTGACCACTTCCGACCACGCGGAGGTGACCTGTTCATCGGTCTGCTGGATCGAGTTATAGCCGCATCCCGTGAGGCTCAACGAGGCAAGGGCTGCAAGGATGGTGAGGAATCGACGCATCATGCTCTCCGGTGTCATTGGCCTCTGAGGGAATCATACACGGACGGCAGTCGAGAGCAATGTGGGCGCTTTGGTACACGAGAGGATGGCAACCATGTTGTTGCGATGCGCGCGACACACCTCTTTTTGTCGTTGCCGGGCTTGTCCCGGCAACCCCGCTTAGGAAGGCACTGCGTCCCTAAGCGGGATCACCGGGACAAGCCCGGTGATGACAGTTTGGAAGTGGGGTTACGAGCGCTGGCATGACAGCCTTCTATGGAGCACCGCCTCACCCGTCACACCGGCTTCACGAAAAAATACACCGTCAGGATACTACCGACGCAGATCACGAATGCCTTGACGACGGTCTGCGGCAGGAAACCCGACAGCCTGGCGCCGGCATAACCGCCCAGCATCGACGCGACCATCATCACCGAGGTCTCCAGCCAGTGCACCCGGCCGGCGGCGATGAAGATGACGACGGCGGCGGCGTTCATCAGGGTCGCGAACAGGATCTTCATGCTGTTCATGGCGCGGATGTCGCGCATGCCGTAGAACGCCAGCGCCGCCAGCATCAGGATGCCGATGCCGCCGCCGAAATAGCCGCCATAGACGGCGATCGCGCCGTGCACCAGCTTGATGGCATTCGGCCCGAGCCAGCGCCGCTGCGATGTCATGTCGAGACGGGTGCCGGCGGCGAAGATCACGGTGGCCACCAGCAGCAGCCACGGCACCAGCGCCTTGAATGCGTCCGACGGCGTCACCAGCAGCAGCACTGCCCCGGCGGTGCCGCCGACCAGGCTGATGATCGACATGCTCAGCAGGTCCTGCCGCCACTCCTGCGGCAACGCCTTGAGCTCGCCGCGCGAGGCAATCGATGTCACCGCCTGCCCCGGAAACAGCGCCACCGTGCTGGAGGCATTGGCGTCCACGGCTGGTATGCCAGAGACCAATAAAGCCGGAAAAGTGAGGAAAGCGCCTCCGCCCGCCAGGGCATTGACGATGCCCGCGCAGAACGCAGCAACCGCAAGAATGGTCAGCACTTATGCCCCTTTTCTTGACAAAATTACACGTTCGGGCACGGATTTCTACGATTGACTTCTGGCATAATGTATACCAATCTTTCGTTCAGACGACGAGCAAGGCCCATCCACATCTGATCGAGGAGGTTGTGATGAAAGTCGGTGACATCCTGCGAAACAGGAAGGGGACCCGGATTGCGACGGTCCGCATGAACGAGACGGTGGCCACGGCCGCGCAATTGCTGCGGGCGGAGGACGTCGGCGCGCTGGTGGTGAAGGACGTGTGCCGCACCGAAGGCAATGTCGCGGTCGGCATGTTCAGCGAGCGCGATGTCGCGCGCGCCGTCGCCGAGCACGGCTCGGCCGGCCTCGCGCTCAAGGTGTCGGACATGATCTCAGTGCAGCAGCTCATCTCCTGCAGCTCGACCGATACGCTGGAGCATGTGCGCGGCCTGATGCGTGATCATCACATCCGCCATTTGCCGGTCATCGACGACTACTCGCTGATCGGCGTCATCAGCATCCGCGATATCGAGCTGATGCCTGACGAAACGCACATCGCGTTGGCCGGGGTGCCGCAGGCGACCACTCAGCCGACGCGGCAGTAAGGCATCGCATCACCGCCTTTGTGCAGGTCTCCCTCGGGCACGAGCCTGAGGGCCGGAGGAGATTTGCGCGCAAAAGCTAACTCTCACCATCGGATGGATTGGGGCACGGCATGAAAGTGTGTATCTACGGCGCGGGCGCGATCGGCGGCTATCTCGGGGTGCAGCTGACACAAGCCGGCGCCGATGTCAGTCTCGTGGCGCGCGGCGCGCATCTCGCCGCCATGCGCGAGCACGGCCTCAAGCTCCTGATCGGCGACGAGGAGCGCATCATCCATCCGCGCTGCACCGACAACGCCGCCGAACTCGGCGTGCAGGACTATGTCATCATCTGCCTGAAGGCGCATTCCATCACCGGCGTGATCGAGGCGATGAAGCCGCTGATCGGCGATCACACCCGCATCATCACCGCGGTCAACGGCATCCCCTACTGGTACTTCTACAAGCACGGCAACCAGTTCCAGAACTCCACACTGGAGAGCATCGATCCCGGCGGCCGGCAGTGGAAGGAACTGGGACCGCAGCGCGCGATCGGCTGCATCGTTTATCCCGCGACCGAACTCGAGGCGCCCGGCGTGATCCGCCATGTCTATGGCGACCGCTTCCCGCTCGGCGAGCCTTCCGGCGAAACCTCGGCCGATGTCGAGCAGCTTGCCGCGCTGTTCGTGAAAGCCGGCCTGCAGGCCCCGGTGCTCGATCGTATCCGTGACGAGATCTGGCTGAAGCTGTGGGGCAATGTCTGCCTCAACCCGATCAGCGCGCTGACCCATGCCACCCTCGATGTCATCTGCTCCGACCCCGGCACCCGCGCCACTGCGAAAGCGATGATGATCGAGGCGCAGACCATTGCGGAGACCTTCGGCGTCAAGTTCCGCGTCGACGTCGAACGCCGCATCGAAGGTGCCCGCAAGGTCGGCGCCCACAAGACCTCGATGCTGCAGGACCTCGAGCGCGGCCGGCCCATGGAAATCGATCCGCTGGTGACGGTGGTGCAGGAGATGGGCCGGCTGACCGAGATCCCGACGCCGGCGATCGACACCGTGCTGGCCCTGACCGCGCAACGCGCGCGGGTGGCGGGGCTTTATTGAGCTGCGACCTGAACGCGGCGTCAGGAGCGCACAGCACGACTACATAACAGGCCGTCATGCCCGGCCTTGTGCCGGGCATCCACGTCTTAACAGCATCCAAGCAAGTAAGACGTGGATGGCCGGGACAAGCCCGGCCATGACGGAGAAAAACAACAACGTCACATGACAGAGAGACGCACATGACACACTGGGTACGTTATCGCCATCAGGGCGACATCGGCTTCGGCACCCTCGCCGACGGCAAGATCACCGTGCATCACGGCGACATGTTCGATGCACCCACGGCCAACGGCGCTCGCCTTGCGCTGTCCGATGTCGAGTTGCTGTCGCCCACCGCGCCATCGAAAGTGATCGCGCTGTGGAATAACTTCCACGCCCTCGCCGCCAAGCTCAATGTCGCCGAGCCGAAGGATCCGCTGTATCTTTTGAAGGCGCCCTCCTCCGTCACCGATCCCGACGCGATCGTCGCGCGTCCCGTCTCCTATGACGGCAAGATCGCCTATGAGGGCGAACTCGCCATCGTGATCGGCAAAACCTGCACCAATGTCTCGCCGGAGGATGCCGACGCCTATATCCACGGCTACACCTGCGTCAACGACATCACCGCCGCCGACATCATCGCCAAGGACGCCACCTTCGCGCAGTGGGCCCGGGCCAAGAGCTTTGACGGCTTCTGCCCGTTTGGCCCCTCGATCGTCTCCGGCATCGATCCGGCGAAGCTGGTGGTGCGCACCATCCTCGACGGTGCGGAACGGCAGTCCTACCCGATCGCCGACATGATCTTCAGCGCCCAGGAGCTGGTCAGCCGGATCTCCCACGACATGACCCTGGAGCCCGGTGATATCATCTGCTGCGGCACCTCACTGGGCGTCGGCACCATGAAGGGCCCGGTCAACAAGGTGACCGTGGCGATCGAGGGCATCGGCGAGCTCAGCAACGAACTGCGGCAGTAAACACTCCGCGCTGAAACGATCATGGCCGGGACGCAAGTCCCGGCCATTGTCGTCGCCACCTTCCACACATGAAATCTAGGCCGCAGCGACGTGCATCTGATGCTGCGCCTGCTGGAACACCACATTGACGATGTCGGAACCGCTGCCGGCATAACCGTGCAGCGTTGCCACATCGTGGCCGCCACCGCTGAAATTGCCGCTGCCCGAGGTGTCGACCTGGACGGTGACGTCACCCCCGCTCTGGCTCAGATGGACGTAACTGTCGATGTTGGAGCCGTCGGCCTTGATGCCACTGGCGGCGCCCAGCAGTGCCGACAGATCAAGCACGTCGCCTTGGCCGGCGCTGTAGTCGAGGATGGTGTCGGCGTGGGCGCCGAGGTCCGACAACACGAAGGTGTCCGCGCCGCCATTGCCGGTCAGGGTGTCATGGCCCCTGCCGCCGGCCAGCACATCGTCACCCGCGCCGCCGATCAGGATGTCGTTGCCGGAGCCGCCCAGCACATTGAGATGCGTGGCCGCCCCCAGCGCCGAGCCATCGACCGTCAGCGTACTTGTGGCCGTGGTCGCCGCCGAACCATCAATGGTCAGCGTGCCGCTGCCGATTGTGGCAGAGGCATGCTCGCCAAGCGTCACGCTGTTGGCGAAATCGCCCAGCCTCAGGGTGTCGACATGGCCGACGTCGGCGAAGTCTGTGTCGGCGATTGCGACCTTCGAGTTGAAGACCACGGTGCCGTCAGGGGTGGGCGAGATGGTCTTGTCGAAATCGACTTCCGCGAAGTTCCCCGTCGAACCATCCGCACGCGTGAACGTCCCCGATGCTAACAATGTCTGACCGTCGAGCGTGCCCGAGGCGGCCGCGGCACCAAGCGAAATGCTGGTGATGCCCAGATGCGCCAGGGTGTTGACTTCGCCGGCATCACTGATGCCGTTGTGGTTCAGGTCCTGCCAGACCACCAGCTTGCCGAAATCGGCGTCGGCACTGTCGATCTTGCCGTCATGATTGGTGTCCAGCGTGGCCAGCGCCGCGAGGCCGTCGGCGAACTGCCCGCCGGCAAAATACGGCGAGAAGATCTGAGCCCCGCTGTCGATCTTGCCGGAACCGCTGGCGTCGAAGGCAAGGATGCCGTCCTCGCCCGCGGTCCACGCGGTGTGGTCGCGCACGCCGTCGCCATTGACGTCGAACTGCACGCCATGGTCGAGCGTGGTGAAGGCAAGCCCCGGCGTCCCGAGGTCCAGCACGATGGGATCGCCGCCGGGCGGCACAATCGAGACCTGAAGCTCATAGGTCTGGCTATTGCTGTTGAAGGTCGCCGGCGTCGTGCTGCTGCTGACGTAGCGGCCGACCTGCAGATAATAAGTCCCCGCATTCAGCGTGACCGACAGATAAGAATCGTTGACGGTCGAGCTCCCGGCATCGGCAGAGGACGATTGATCATTGGATGCAATGGTCGTCGTGTTGCTGGCATTGCGAATGCGGATCACCGTGTCGAGACCACCCGTGGTGTGATCGATGTCGAATGTCACGGTGGTCCCGTTCTGCGCCACCACGAACTTGTAGTAGTCGGTTTCGCCGCTCTTGGTCTGAGCCGCGATGGTGACGGAGGGGCTTGTGCTGGCGTTGGTGATATCCGGATCATTGGATTTCAGATAGACGACGCCGCTGCCATTGAGATCGTAGGCCGCAGCCGTCGAGTTGCCCGCACCGGATTGTCCGATATTATAGGTGTTGGCGGTCGCCGGCAGTGCGACGACCTCGTTGGCACCATTGATCGTGACTGCGATCGTCTGCGACGTGCCATCGATCGTGGTGACATTGAAGCTGTCCGCAAGGCTCTGCCCGGTGTTGAGGGCCTGCACCGCAGGCAGCGTATTGTTCAGCGTATAGCTCCAGTGACCGGTGGCATCGATCGACCAACTGCCATACGTCGTATTGCCCGATGCGGCGACGGTGCCGCTCTGACCGGTGTCCGCGTCCGCCACGGTCAAAGTGCCGCTCGCAGTCAATACGCTGTCTTCAGTGACACTGCTGCTTGTCGATCCCGTAATCACGGGTACGTCGTTGGTGCCGGTGATCGTGATCGTCACCGGCTGCGAGACGATGCCGCCGTGATGGTCGTCGACCGTGACCATGTAGGTCTGCGTGACCACCTGTCCCTGGGTCAGGCCCTGGATGGCGCTGTTATCGACCGAGAACGTCCAGCTGATTGCGCCGCCGGTTCCGGTGCCTGTGGTATCCTGGGCGAGAACCGGCGTGAAGGTGCCGTAATAATTGCCACCGCCCGGCGTGACGCTGAACGTATGGGTGTCCGTCAGATCCGCGTCCGTAAACGTCACCTGCCCCGTTGCGGTGACGGTGCCGTCCTCGGTCACCGTCCCGCTCGATGCCTGAACCACCGGCGCGTCATTGACGCCGGTGACCATCACCGTGGCGGTTGCGGTAGAGGTTCCACCGTGGCCGTCGGAGACGGTGTAGGTGAAATGGTCGGTCAGCACTTGTCCCGCGGCCAGGGCCTTGCCGCCCGTCAGCGTGCTCGGATCATAGATCACGCTGTGATGGTCGGCCGAGATCGTCAGGGTCGCGCCATTCGCGCTGGTGGCGGCACCGAGTGCACTGATGGACAGCGCATCACCCTCGACATCCGTGTCGTTGGCCAGCACCCGCAGTGTCGCGGGCGCCGCATTGGTCAGAATCCCGTCATCGAGATTGCCGACAGCCACGGCACCGTAGGGCCCCGCGCTGAACTGGCTGCTGAAGGTGAAATTGGCATGACCATCATTGAGAAGGACGTAGGTGCCCTGTGACGTGGTGTAGACGATGTCCAGCGAGCCATCGTCATTCATATCGGCCAGCGCCACGCTCTTGGTGTCGATGTTCGGAAGAATAACCCCGGACGCGATCAGGTTGCCGTGACCGTCGTTCAAATAGAGCTCCGTCGACGGTCCGCTCTGGTAGGTCGCGGTCACGGCGTCAGCGTAACCGTCGCCATTGAGATCGCCGATGGCGACGCCCCTGTTTTGCCCGCCGGAGAACGTCTGGACCAGCGTGAAGCCGCCATGGCCGTCGCCGCGCCAGACCTGGTTGCTGCCCTCGCTGGCAACAAACGCATCGAGACGTCCATCATTGTCGAAATCGCCAAGCGCCACATCCATGCCGGCGATCGACAACGGTGCGCCGTTGGCGGTAGAGGCCGTGAAATGCCCGGTGCCGTCATTCAGCCAGATCGAGGGATTTGACGAATTGCTGCCGCCGAAGATCCCGTTGACGACAAACACATCGAGCTTGCCGTCGCCATTGAAGTCTCCCAGCGCCACACCGGACGCGCTGCTGGAGGTGCCGATGTTCTGCCCGACGGTATATCCGCCGTGGCCGTCATTCAGCAGCACCGTATTGGGCTGCGACGCTCCGCCCAGGTTTCCCGAGCCCGAGACAACGAGATCGGCATAGCCATCGCCATTGAGGTCGCCGGCCGCAATGGAAGACTTTGAGCCGGTGCCCGGCACCGTCTGTGCCAGGGTGAACGTGCCGTCGCCGGCGTTGTGCCAGACCTGCACGCCCAGATTGAATCCGACCGTCACCGCATCGAGACGGCCGTCATTGTCGACATCGACCAGGACGATGTCCTGGGTATAGTCGGCATAGGGGCTGGCATAGCTCTGCGGCTGCATGGTGAGGACACCGTGGCCGTCGTTCAAGACCACGTGCGACGGTTCGCCAGGGCCGCCGATGAAGATATCAGCGCTGCCGCCGAACGTGTCGTTATAGGCGATCGGCGCATCATTGGTGCCGCTGATGGTCACCGTGACAGGCTGCACCAGCTTGCCGCTGTGTCCGTCGTCCACGGTCACATTGGTGGTGACGGTCAGCGTCTGACCCGCACCGAGGAAATCGAGGGCGCCGTCGGCGATACTGTAACTCCAGGCCACCGACCCGCCGCCGGCACCATCGGTCAAAGCGAGATTGAAAACGCCGGCGCCGGTCAGCGCCGCGATCTGACCCGCGGTGAGCGTGCCGCCGGACCAGGTATAGGTCGACGTGCCCTGCGTGACGGTGTGAGTATCCGTCAAATCGGGGTCGGCGAAGCCGATGGTGCCGCCGGCCTGGTGCAGCGCGGGCGAGTTGCTGGTGCCGGCCTGCTCGCTGAACGCATCGGTGACGCCCGATCCCGCGACAAGCGCCGGCGCGTCGTTCAGGCCGGTGATGGTCACCGTGACGTCCTGCGACTTCAGGCCGCCATGGCCGTCGCTGATGGTGACGGTGTAGGTCTGCGTCAGCACCTGTCCCGCGGCGAGATACTGGGTTGCCGCATTGTTGACCGTGAAATGCCAGCCGACCGAGCCGCTGCCGTTCGCCTCGACGGCATTGGGATCGACCGAGAAGGTGCCGATGTAACCCACGCCACCGCCTTGCGGCGCGAACGTCGCAGTGTGCGTGTCACCGGTGTCAACGTCCGTGAATGCGATGGTGCCGTTCGCCACCTGCTGCGCGGCGACCACCGGCGTAAGCGTAACGTCGTCGAGGAACAAATAATTGTTGGAGGTGACGAACTGGAACGAAAGCGAGGACGAGCTCGACGTCGCCAGCACATCGGCCGAATACAGATGATATGCGCCGTCGCTTCCCGGGTTGACGATATGAAGCGCAACCACCGTGCCGTTCCACAACACCGTGAGATCGTCGGGGCCGGCATTCTGCAGGCCGCTCGGATTGAGCCAGAAGCTCAGGGTGTAATGCTGGCCCGCGACCGTCGGGATTGCCGATTGGGTCAGCGCATCCCCGCGGCTCGACGACAACACCGCATGAACCGACCCGGTATGGTTCGGACCGAATTCGGTGCCGGCGGTCGAGGCATACGCCGTGCTCTGTGAGTTGGTCGTGGTCCACCCACCCAGGCCCTGCTCGAAGCCGCCATTGCTGATCAGGTTGGGACCATCCTCCAGCAGATCGACCCTGGCGGCGGTGCTGGTGATCACCGGGTTGTGGTTCTGGCCGGTGATGTGGAAGGTCAGCGTGGTGGTCGCGTTGGCGTTACTGGTGTCCCGCGCGGTGTAAGTGAAGACATCGTCTGCGGTCGCGCCCTGCCCCAGCGCCTGGGCTGCCGCGTTCGGCGTGTAGGTGTAGGTGCCGTCGGTCTTGATGGTGAGGGTGCCGTAGGCGCCCTGCACTGTTCCGGGGTAACCGGGATCGACATACGCCGAGGCACCGGTGCCGCTGCTTCCCACCCGAATGAAGCGGACCATCAGGTTTGCCGCATCGCCGGTGTCCGGATCGGTATCGTTGGCAAGCACGCCGGCCGCACGCGTCGACACCGACGTGGCGGCCCCGGCGCCGACATTGACCAGATCGGCCACCGGCGTCGGCGTATCGTTCACGCCGTAGACGTGGATGGTCAGCGTTCCGGTCGCCGTAGCGCCCTGGATGTCTTTCGCCGTGTAGGTGAAGACATCGTCACCCACAACGCCATCCGCCAGGCGGTCCGAATTGTTCGCCGTATAGGTGTATGCGCCGTTCGCACCGATGCTGAGGTCACCGTAGATGCCATGCACCACGATGGGGCCACTGCTGCCGACGGCAGTTGCCGTGCCGCTGATGCCCGGCAGGATCGCGCTGACCACCAGCGTCGCCTTGTCGCCGGGATCGGGATCGCTGTCGTTGGAAAGCACGGTGTTGTTGTTCGCCGGCAAGGTCGTTATCGATCCATTTTCATAGATAGACACCGCATCCGCCGCCGTGACCGGCGCATGATTGACCGTCTGGACCGAGATGCCGACGGTGTCGGTATCGCTCAGCGCCCCATCGCTGGTGATGATCTTGACGACGTCCGTCCCGGTATAACCCGCGGTCGGCGTATAGGTCAGGCCGTTGAGCGCCGCATTGATGGCGCTTGTCGAGCCCGTGAACGTCATCGTGGCATCGGACGTGCCGTCCCCGGCCGAGAAGCTCAGGCCGGCCAGCTGATGCAGGGTCAGCGTGCCGTGGGTGACGCTCAGCGTCACGGTCAGCGTGCCGCTGTCCACGTCCGAGACCGACAGCGCGTCACCGCCGGCGGCGCTGAACACCAGTGCGGTATTGGGCGCGGTGGTCTGCGCGCCAGGCACGACATTGACCGGCGCGTCATTGACGCCCGTCAGCGTGACACTCACATCCTTGGTCGTGGTGTGGCCGTGGCCGTCATTGATCGCAAGCGTGTAGGTCTGGGTCACGACCTGGCCGCCCGCCAGGCTCTGCAGCGCGCTGTTGTCGACCGAGAAGTTCCAGTTGAACTGCTGGTTCGCCTCGTCGACGGTACCGACCGTGAAGGTGCCGAGATAATTGCTGTTCTGCGGCGTGCTGGTGGTGACGGTGTGGGTATCCGTCGGATCGTCGGTGAAACGGATTGTGCCGGACGCGGTCTGAGTCGGGCTCGGCGCCACCGTCTTCACGGAGACGTCGTCGATATAGATCAGGTCGAAGTTATTGAATGTGCCTTCCGTACCGGCGAAGGACAGCTCCGCGCTGCCACCCGTACCGGTCACCACGATCTGGTACTCATGGTAGCTGGTGTTCAGCGGGTTCGTGCTTGTCGGCGTGTAAGTGCCGACAGTCTGGCCGTTCCAGGACACCGTGATCACGCCCGTGCCGTACTGGTCGCGCGCCCAGAAATCGATCACATAGCTCGTGCCAGCGGCCGTCGTTACATTCTGCGAAAGCACGCCCTGGGGATTGGCGTAGATGATGACCGAATAATCGCCGGAGTGGGTGTTGTAGAGCGAACTCGTTGCATAACTCGGCGGCGTCCCCGTCCATCCGGTCGGCAGATAGTAGATCGCGCCGTTCTGGGCGAGGGTGTATTGCGTGAGCCCGCCTTCCATATTGCCGTTGGTGATGAGCTCCGGCCCCGTTCCAGTGGTGCCGGCATCCTCGACCACGCCGCCAGAGAAAGTGCCGCTCATCTGCGGCGCCACATTGTCGCTTACCACCGCGGTGGTCGCGCTGCTCACGGGATCGTTGGTGTAACCCTGGCCGTCGACATAGTGCGCCGTGACGGAAATGTGCCCGCCGATATCATTGCTCGTCAGGGTATAGGTCGCGCCCGTCGCGTTGGCGATCACGTTGCCGTCGCGCAGCCACTGGTAGGCCACGTTTCCGAGCGCAGGGTCACCATCCAGGTCGTGTCCAAGCGTGGCCTGCAGCACATCACCCGCCTTGGGTGCGGACGCCCCGGGATTACTGGTGTCGGCGATGGTCAGCGTCGCCGGGCCGTCGCTCACCGGGGTCACGGTGAGGTTCACCGTCACCGGCGCGGAGTTCAGCGAGCCGTCGTTCGCCTTGTAGGTGAAGCTGTCCGGCCCGGCATAGTTGGCGGCCGCCTGGTAGCTGAAGGAGCCATCGGCATTCAGGGTCAGGGTGCCATGCGCCGGTCCCGTGACCAGTACCGCCGACAATGCGCCGCCGGCAACGTCGCTATCGTTGGCGAGAACACCCGTCGCCGCGGGCACATTCAGCGGGGTATCTTCGGCGACGGTATAGCTGTCCGTGGCCGCGACCGGCGCAACATTGGTCACATTGATGGTGATGTTTCGGCTGGAGTCGAGCGTTCCGTCATTGGCATGAACGATGAGGCTGTACGTGGCCTTGCTCTCGTAGTCCGGCACGGCCTTGAAGGTGACGATACCGGTCGTGGCATTGATGTTGAACGCCGCGGCATCCGTGCCGGTCAGTGAATAGTGCACCACCCCGCCGGCGACATCCGTTGCCGTCGCCGTATAGATCGCAGTCGATGTCGAGGTTCCTTCCGCCACGGTCGCGGTGGCCGGCGACGTAATGACCGGCGCCACATCCGCCACATTGATGGTCACGGCCTGGAGCGAGTCAAGTGTGCCGTCATTGGCATGCACGATGACGTTGTAGGTGGTCTTGGTCTCGTAGTCCGGCACGGCGTTGAAGGTCACGACACCGGTCGTTGCATTGATGTTGAACGCCGCGGCATCCGCGCCGGTCAGAGAATAGTGCACGGCTCCGCCGGCGATATCCGTTGCCGTCGCCGTATAGACCGCAGTCGACGTCGAAGTTCCTTCCGCCACGGTCGCGGTGGCCGGCGACGTAATGACCGGCGCCACATCCGTCACATTGATGGTCACGGCCTGGACCGAGTCGAGCGCGCCGTCATTGGCATGCACGATGACGCTGTAGGTGGTTTTGGTCTCGTAGTCCGGCATCGCCTTGAAGGTCACGACACCGGTCGTGGCATCGATATTGAACGACGCAGCATCTGTGCCGGTCAGAGAATAGTGCACGACACCACCGGCGACATCCGTTGCAACTGCGGTATAGACCGCGGTCGATGGTGAGATTCCTTCCGCCACGGATATCGTGGTCGGCGATATGATCACCGGCGCCACGTTTGTGAGGGTGATGGTCACGGCCTGCGTGGTGTCGGCTATTCCGTCATTGACGTGAACCACGATGGTGTACGAGCTCTGGGTCTCGTAGTTCGGCACCGATTTGAATGTGACTGCGCCCGTCGAAGAGACGTCGAACAACCCCGCGTCGGTCCCGCTGAGGGAATAGCTGAACGCCGCCCCCGCATCGACGTCGCTCGCGGCGATCTGATAAACGATATGGGACACCGGCGTGCCCTCGGCTTCGCTTGCGCTCGCCGCCGATGTGATGATCGGGGCGTCATTGCTGCCAGTGATGGTGACATCGATCACTTGCGTCGCCGTACCGTCGGCCGACTTGACCGTCAGCGTGTCATGCACGACCTGACCGTCGGTCAGCGCCTGGACGTTGGTCGCAGTGTTGCTGAGAGCGTAGCCCCACTGCCCCGTTGTCGCATCAAAGGTGAAGGCGCCATAGGTACCGACCAATGATGCCGGTGTCTGGAAATGCGCTTCGCCGGTATCGACGTCGCTGACCGTCAGCGTGCCGCCCGCGGTCAACGTCCCATCCTCCTTCACCGCACCGGTCGCGGTGCCGGAGATTGACGCCGCATCGTTCGCACCCGTAATGGTGACGTCGATCACCTGCGTCGCCGTGCCGTCCGCCGACTTGACCGTCAGCGTATCGTGCACGACCTGGCCGTCAGTCAGGGCCTGCACGTTGCTGGCCGCGTTGCTGAGGGTGTAACCCCACTGCCCGGTCGCTGCATCGAAGCTGAAAGCGCCGTAGGTGCCGGCAAGCGATGCCGGGGTCTGGAAATGAGCCTCGCCGCTGTCGATATCGGTCACGGCAAGCGTGCCGCCTGCGGTCAGCAGGCCGTCTTCCTTCACCGCGCCTGCCGCGGTGCCGGAGATTGATGCAGCATCGTTACTGCCGGTGATGGCAACGTCGATCACCTGGGGCGCGGTGCCGTCGGCGGATTTCACCGTCAGCCTGTCGTGCACGACCTGGCCGTCGGTCAGCGCCTGCACATTGGTGGCGCCGTTGTTGAGGGTATAACCCCACAGACCAGTCGCCGCATTGAAGCTGAAGGTACCGTAGGTGCCGGCGAGCGAGGCCGGGGTCTGGAAATGGGCTTCTCCGGTATCGACATCGCTGACCGTCAGCGTTCCGCCCGCGGTCAGCGTTCCGTCTTCCTTCACTGCCCCCGTGTCCGTGCCGGAGATCGACGCCGCATCGTTCGTGCCGGTGATGGTGACATCGATCACCTGCGTCGCGGTGCCATCGGCCGACTTGACCGTCAGCGTGTCATGCACGACCTGGCCGTCAGTCAGCGCCTGGACGTTGGTCGCGGTGTTGCTGAGGGCATAGCCCCACTGGCCGGTCGTCGCATCGAAGGTGAAAGTGCCGTAGCTGCCGGCCAGCGACGCCGGCGTCTGGAAGTGAGCCTCGCCAGCATCGACGTCGCTGACGGAGAGCGTTCCGCCCGCAGTCAGCGTCCCGTCTTCCTTGACGGCGCCAGTCGCGGTTCCGGCAATCGACGCCGCGTCGTTCGTGCCGGTGATGGTGACGTCGATCACCTGCGTGGCGGTGCCATCGGCCGATTTCACAGTCAGCGTGTCGTGCACGACCTGGCCGTCAGTCAGCGCCTGGACATTGGTTGCCGCGTTGCTGAGGGTATAGCCCCACTGCCCGGTCGTCGCGTTGAAGGTAAAGGTGCCATAGGTGCCGCCAAGCGACGCCGGGGTCTGGAAATGCGCCTCGCCTGTATCGACATCGCTGACCGTAAGCGTCCCGCCCGCAGTCAACGTCCCATCCTCCTTCACCGCGCCGGTCGCGGTGCCTGAGATCGACGCCGTATCGTTGCTGCCGGTGATGGTGACATCGATCACCTGGGTCGCAGTGCCATCGGCCGATTTCACCGTCAGCGTGTCGTGCACGACCTGGCCGTCGGTCAGCGCCTGGACATTGGTTGCCGCGTCGCTGAGAGTATAGCCCCACTGCCCGGTCGCCGCGTCAAAGGTAAAGGTGCCGTAGGTGCCGACCAACGAGGCCGGCGTCTGGAAATGAGCCTCACCGGTATCGACATCGCTGACCGTCAGAGCACCGCTCGCGGTCAGCGTCGCACTCTCCTTCACCGCGCCGCTCGCGGTGCCGGCGATCGAAGCCGCATCGTTGGTGCCGGTGATGGTGACGTCGATCACTTGCGTCGCGGTGCCATCGGCAGACTTCACGGTCAGCGTGTCATGCACGACCTGGCCGTCGGTCAGCGCCTGGACATTGGTTGTCGCGTTGCTGAGAGCGTAGCTCCACTGCCCCGTCATTGCGTCAAAGGTGAAGGTGCCATAGGTGCCGGCGAGCGACGCAGGCGCCTGGAAATGCGCCTCGCCGATATCGACGTCGCTGACCATCAACGTCCCGCTCGCGGTCAGCGTGCCGTCTTCCTTCACCGCACCCGTCGCGGTGCCGAAGATCGACGCCGCATCGTTCGTACCCGTGATGGTAACGTCGATCACCTGCGTCGCCGTGCCATCGGCCGATTTCACCGTCAACGTGTCATGCACGACCTGGCCGTCTGTCAGCGCCTGCACGTTGGTCGCCGTGTTGCTGAGGGCGTAGCCCCACTGTCCGGTCGTCGCATCGAAGGTAAAGGTGCCGTAGGTGCCGGCCAGCGAAGCCGGAGTCTGAAAAAGCGCTTCACCGGTATCGACGTCGCTGATCGTCAGCATACCGCTGGCGGCCAGGGTGCCGTCTTCCGTCACCATGCCTGTCGCGGTGCCGGAGATCGACGCCGCATCATTGCTGCCGGTGATGGTGACGTCGATCACCTGCGTCGCCGTATGATCCACCGACGTGACAGTCAGCGTGTCGTGCACCACCTGGCCGTCGGTCAGCGCCTGCACATTGCCGGCTTCGTTGTTGAGGGTGTAGCTCCACTGGCCCGTCGCGGCATCGAAGGTGAAGGTGCCATAGGCCCCGACCAGCGAGGCCGGCGCCTGGAAATGGTTTTCACCGGTGTCCACGTCGCTGACCGTCAGCGTGCCGCCGGCGGTCAAAGTGCCGTCTTCCTTCACCGTGCCAGTGGCGGTGCCGGAGATTGACGCCCTGTCGTTGTTGCCGGTGACGGTGACGTCGATCACTTGCGTGGCGGTGCCGTCCGCCGAGATAACCGTCAGCGTATCGTGCGCGACCGTGTTGCCGGCCAGCGCCTGGACGTTGGCTGCCGCATTGTTCAGGGTGTAGCCCCACTCCCCCGTTACGGTATCGAAGGTGAAGGTGCCGTAGATCCCGACCAGCGAGGCCGGCGTCTGAAAATGGGCTTCGCCGGTATCGATATCGGTCACGGTCAGCGTGCCGCCGGTGGTCAGCGCATCGTCCTCCAGCACCTTGCTGGCGGCCGTGCCCGAAATCGACGCGGCATCGTTGGTGCCGGTGATGGTGACGTCGATCACCTGCGTGGCGGTGTGATCCACTGAGGTGACAGTCAGCGTATCGTGCACGACCTGACCATCGGTCAGCGCCTGCACATTGGTGGCCTCATTGTTGAGAGCGTAGCCCCACTGTCCGGTCGCCGCATCGAAGGTAAAGGTGCCGTAGGTGCCGGCAAGCGACTCCGGCGTCTGGAAATGGTTTTCACCGGTATCCACGTCGCTAACCGTCAGCGTGCCGCTCGCGGTCAGAGTGCCGTCTTCCTTCACCGCACCGGTGGCCGTGCCGGAAATCGACGCGGTGTCGTTGTTGCCGGTAATGGTGACGTCGATCACCTGGGTCGCGGTGCCGTCCACCGACGTCACCGTCAGCGTGTCGTGCGCGACCGTGTTGCCGGCCAGCGCCTGGACGTTGGCCGCCGCGTTGTTCAGGGTGTAGCCCCACTGCCCCGTCGCGGCATCGAAGGTGAAGGTGCCATAGGTCCCGGTCAGCGAAGCCGGCGTCTGGAAATGAGCCTCCCCGGCATCGACGTCGGTCACGGTCAGCGTGCCGCCGGTGGTCAGCGCGTCGTCCTCCAGCACCTTGCTGGCGGCCGTGCCGCTGATCGTGGCGGCGTCATTGACACCGGTGATGGTTACGGCGATGTCGCGGGTCACGGTGTCGCCGTCGCCATCGGTCACGGTGAAGGGGATGTGCAGCACCGCCGTCGCGCCCGCGGGCAGCGCATCAAATGCGGTGCCCGGCGTGACCGTGATGGTGTGACCGTCGGCACCGAGCACGATGCCGGGCGTGCCGAACACCACATCGGCCGGAGCACCGGAGATGGTCGGCGCGCCAAGCGTGATGGCCGCGCCGTGGGTATCGGCCCCGAAATTATAGTCGGTCCCGGCCGTCAGCGTGATGATGGCGGCTTCGTTCTCCGACATCGCGGCGGTGACATTGGCGGCGGACGGCGCGGTGTCGTCAATCGTCACAGTCAGCGTGCCCCCGGCAGCATCGCCGTCGCTGTCGGTCGCGGTGAAATGGAATGTCAGGTCGATGGACTGGAAGGCCGCGCCATCGGCTGCATGATCCAGCGGCCGATACTGCTGGACGGTGTAGCTGCCGCTGTCGCCGGCGTCGGACAGCGTCACCACGAATACGATGTTCTGCGGCACCTCACTGCCGGTCGGCACGCTTTGTGGCGCATTGCCACCGGTGTAGGCCACCAACGTCGTGCCGTTGTCGAGCAGGACATAGTGCAGCGTTTCTCCGAGCGACGAGAGGCTGGCCACGGCGGTGCCGGCGCCTTCGCCCGCATGGCCGGTCGCCGTCACCACGGCATCGGCGAACACCACCGCGCGATCGCCATTCTGGCCGGTGCCGGCGGAGACACCGCCATCGACATGGGCGTTGAAGCGGTCCGTACCCCAGGAAATCCCAAGCGCGCCGCTTTCCACCGACGGAGCAGCTCCCGTCGGATCCGTCAGCGTGACATGCACCACCGCACTCGAATCCACCACCGGCGTGTCGTCATTGATATCGACATGGATGGTGGAAGAGCCAGTGTTGCCGCTGCCGTCGGTGGCGGTGAAGCTGATGCTGAGGTTGAGCGTGTCTTCGGTGCCATGCACCGGATGATCGAGCGGACGCAGCAGGGTGAAGGTGTATTCACCCTCAAGCGCCGCGCCGTTGATGGTGACCGTGAACACCTGGTTGGTCGCCACAGACGGATCGCTGCCGATGTAGCCGATCAGGGTCGGCACGCCGTTGACGGTGGTCGCCAGCACATGCACGGCCTCGCCGCCTGAGGTCAGGCCACCGAGGCCCGGCTGCGCTGCATTGAAGGCGAAGCTCGCGCCTGCGCTGTTGACGCCGAAATCGACATGCAGCGAGCCGGTGAAGCTCGTGGCCGCGCCAGCGGCATCGCCGGGGCCACCGGGATTACCGCCGCTCAAACCTTCATCGTCGAGCGCGGCGCTGTCCGCCGTGCCGAACACCGGTTGCGAATTGCCGGCCTGGCTGGCAGCAGCGGCAGCACCCGACGTGCCGCCGGCATCGTCGCCCAGCAGCGCCAGCGGCGTGGCACTGTTGCCGAGCGCATCGACTTGCGCGTCGGAGAAATGCGCACCGGCGGCGGGACCGCTGGCGCTGTTGCCGGCGGCCGGCAGGATCGACTGGTCGGTGGAGATCGGAAACATGCCAGCGAATTCGCCACCGCTCAACACGCGGTCATGGGTCATCTCGAAAGTAACAGTCGGCAGCGGCTCGCCGTTTGCCGCAAACACCGGCTCCACGGTCACGGTGGACTGATTGTCGAACAGCACGATCAGCCGATCACCGATGCGTACGAAGGTGATCTTTTCGTTGGCGATGTCGGTGAAATCGATCCGGGTGTTGCCGTCGAGATGGACGGTGACCGCTGTGCCGTTGCCGGGCTTTTCGAGCTTCAACGCTTTCGGGGGCGCGCCCGCGACAGGCTTTGCGGTCGACAACTCAGCGAAAACAAGCGGCGCGTTCATGCTCAAACCCCGATGCCAGTGCGCCCGCCATGGGCCGAACCGGTGAGGTTAAAATATTCTTAAGCGCTCGAATGTCTAACGTTTTCAGAAGCTTTTAAATGTTTTGGTTAAGTTTGCGCGGAGTGAGAATCAAATAATTCGAAGTATAGATTCAAATTTATATTCGAGATCGCAAAGAACTAAGCTTCAAGTTCCGCTGACATCACTCACCACCGCAAGGTATTGCTGGCCGTTCGGGTATCATGGCGCGGAGGCCATGGCGGGATATCTGACGAATATTGAAGAGACAGCAACGCGAAACGGCGATCGACACAACGATCATTTGGCCAATTCTCGCGAGCTCTTGCCGCGATCGCAAGATCAGCCCGCGTTATTGGACACGCGCGGCGCGAGCGATGTCAGATCGGTGCAACGTTGCAGCTCACCGGTGTGTCCTTGCGAAGAAACAGCGCCGCCTGCTCGCGGAATCCATCGAGCCAGACACCACGGCCGGCATAACGATAACCGTCACCCATCGGGATCAATCGCACGGCGACCGCGCGCCGCGGGGACAGAAGCAGGCGGCCGGTGACGACCTCGCCGAACACCGTGGTCGACGCCGCCTCAAGCCGGTAATGCGCGCCGTTCTCGCACGCCACGACAAAGCGTCCGGACGCCGGGAAACCTCCGGCCTGCGCGACGGACGCGCCGCCAACAATCGAAATCACGGCCACCGCGGCGGCTGAAATCTTGCTCATCATGCCCATGCTCGCCCCTCACCACCGATCGCGCGCCACGCCCATGCGACCTGGCAATCATCACAGGTCGTTGCCCTGCGGTCGTCTCATTGCGCGCAAAACGACCAAGAAATGGCGAGAGCGCGGCAATCGCCGCGCCATGGCTACAGCAGTGGCTGCAACCCCGCTCCACCGCTCAAGCCGACATCGGCCGAGGGCTGCAGGTCCGTCTCGCTCTCATGGGAGACGCGGGCGGCATAGGGCGCGGCAAACAGGCCGACCCCATCATGATCAAGCGCAAACAGCGGGGTAAAGTGCGCAAGCTGGTCGGGGTCGAGAACCCGCGCCTGGCGATTGTCGAGCACAAGCCAGCGCCCATCGACGCGAACGCCGAGCACCGCATGATCCTGGCGCACCGCATTGTCGCGCACCAGCAGCAGCATGAGGTCAGCCTCCGCGACACCGAGCTGGCGCAGCAGCATGTATTTGGCGATGGCGTAGTCCTCGCAATCGCCCGCTCCGCTCGCGAGCGTGGCCAGTGGCGAGCTCCAGACATCGGCGAGACCGTGTTGCTGATCATCGCTGACATAGCGGACCGCCGCGTTGACGCTGCGATTGACGATACCGATGCGGGCCAAACCGTCAGTGTCGCGCGCCTCGTCCATCACCGCCAGCGCCGCCCGGCCCGCTGCGCCGCACGAGGCCGGCTCGGTCCGGCACAGCTGCAACAACAGGCTTTCGCCGGCCATGCGGGCTTCGACGCCGCGCCACTTGCTCCAGAGCACGCCGTCGGGCGCGCGGAAGGTGAACAGCCCGAACGGCCGGTCACTGATCTGCGGCGCCGCCCTGGAGGACGCATCGGATGCGACCGACGCATCACCGAGCGCGGCCATCCTGATCGAGGCCGCTTTGCCGTCGTGCTTTGCCAGCACCGTGCTGATTGTAAAGAAACGCGCAGGCGGCTTAATCGAGTTGGATTCGACAATAGGCGTCGCATCGACCGCAGGCCTGCGTGCGCGCGGTTTCGCCCCGGCTTCACCGGCCGAGACCATGGTGAATGAAACAATACCCGCAAGCATGACGGCGCACGCGACACCGCGTGACTGACCGAACCGCAACATGATCGACGCCCCATGGTCCGGAACGTCGGTCGGCGCAGACGCCGATCCCGCCCGGATCCCTGTGCGCAAGCATGCGAGCGCGCCGCTTCCAGGCGGTTAAGTGGTGTCAATCGTTGGGGGAATGATCGGGAGCAGCGTCAATGCCGCGGAAGTGGCTTCGTTCAAATTTTAGAGGTGAGTTTAGGGGTGGTTAAGCATGAGCGGGGCGCTCTTCGCGACACCATCACCCTATCTTGTCGTTGCCGGGCTTGTCCCGGCAACCCCGCTTAGGAAGGCAGTGCGTCCCTAAGCGAGGTCACCGGGACAAGCCCGGTGACGACACCGCGGAGTGTCGAAATGCTTCGCCTCTCACGACATCGAGCGGGACGTAATCGCACATCACCTCACCGCTCCCGCAGCGCCTCGTCACGCAGCATGCGCGCCGGCCTGATGATGTAATCGAGCACCGACTTCTCGCCGGTCAGGATCTCCACCGTGGCCACCATGCCGGGAATGATCGGCAGCGGATGCTCCGATGTGCCGAGGTGGTTCTTCTCGGTGCGCACCATCACGCGATAGAAAGTCTCGCCGCGTTCGTTCTTGTCGCCCTTGTCGTCGGTGATGGTGTCGGCGCTGATGCGCTCGACCTTGCCGTGCAGCGAGCCATAGACCGAAGAATCATAGGCGCTGAGTTTCACCACCGCGGCTTGGTCCGGCCGCATGAAGGCGATGTCCTGCGGACGAATGCGCCCCTCGACCAGCAACGAGTCGTCGAGCGGCACCAGTTCCGCAATGCTGGCGCCGGGCTGCACCACCGCGCCCACCGTGGTGATATTGAGCTTGTTGACGATGCCGCGCACCGGCGCGCGCAGCTCGGTGCGGCGAACGCGGTCCTGCGCCGACTTGATATTTTCATCCAGCACCGCGAGGTCGCCGCGGGATTTCGCCAGATCGTCTTCGGCCTGGGCGCGGAATGTCGAACGGATCGTCGACATCCGCGCCGACGCCTCCTCGATCGCCGCCTGGGTCTTCACCAGGGTGGCGCGCACCACCTGCAGCTGCCCCCGCATGTCGGTGGCCTGGCGATCCGAGCGCAGCATCTCGATCTCCGGCACCACCTTCTGGTTATAGAGATTGCGGGTCAGCTCCAGTTCCCTGGTCATCAGTTTCAAAGTGTCGTCAAAGCGCTTTTCCGAGGCCTTGAGTTCGTCGATCTCTTTTTCTTTTTGACTCTTCTGCTGCGCCACCACCTCGACGTCCTGCGTCAGCTTGCGCATGTGGGCGTCGAACACGCCGCGTTCGGCTTGCACGCTGCGCGACGACGCCGCATCGAGATCAGCCGGAAACACCAATTGATCACGCCCCAGCGCTTCAGCCGCGAGCCGGGTCACCCGCGCCGCCATCGCCGCGCGACGCTCGCGCACCTCGCCGAACTGCGCGGCGAAAGCCGTGTCGTCGATGCGGAACATCGGCTGGTCCTGTTCCACCAGGGCTCCCTCGTGCACCAGGATGGCGCCGACGATGCCGCCCTCGAGGGTCTGCACCACCTGGGTCTGGCGCGACGCCACCACCTTGCCGTTGCCGCGCTTCACTTCATCCAGCACGGCAAAGTGCGCCCAGACCACGAACACGAAAATCAACGCCAGCGACGTGAACAGCAGCAACCGCGCGGTGCGCGGCGTGCGCAGCTCGACGGCGGCGCGGATATCGTTGGCGAAGGCGAAGTCAGAGCTTCGCATGGGCTGCTCCCACCGGCGCCGCTGCGACATTGACCGGGCGCAGCCGCGACAGCACCTCGTCGCGCGGGCCATCCACCACCAGCCGACCCTGCTCGAACACCAGCACCCGGTCCACCAGTGTCAGCAGCGACGGCCGATGGGTGGAGACCAGGATGGTCATGCCGTTGTCGGCGATCGCCTTCAGCCGGTCCATGAATTCGCCTTCGCTGCGCACATCGAAATGCGCGGTCGGCTCATCAAGGAACAGGATGCGCGGCTTGCGGATCAGGATGCGGGCAAGACCGATGGCTTGCTTTTGACCACCGGACAGGCTGCGGCCGCCCTCGGCGATCAGCATGTCATAGCCTTGAGGATGGCCGGCGATGAAGGTCTCGACGCCGGACAGCCGCGCCGCGTCCAGCACCTCCGCGTCGGTCGCCTGCGGCCGGCCGAAGGTGATGTTGTCGCGCAGCTTGCCGTAGAACAGGTCGGTGTCCTGCATCACGAAGCCGACGCCGGCGCGCAGATCCGCCGGGTCGTACTGATGGATGTCGATGCCATCGATCAGGATGCCGCCCTCGGACGGCGAGTAGAATCCGGCCGCGAGCTTGGCGATGGTGGTCTTGCCCGAGCCGACCCGGCCGACAATGCCGATCCGCTCGCCGGGACGCACCTTGAACGACACGGCGTCCAGCGCTTTGGTCGGACTGTTGGGATAGGCGAACGACACGCCCTGGAAATCGATCCGCCCTTCCTTGATCTCGCGGGCGACGAACACCTTGTCCGCAGGCCGCTCGCGCTCCAGCGCCATCAGCCGGTCGAGCGCACGCAGCGACGAGAAGGTCTGGGTGCCGCGGGTGATCACCGCGGCAAGTCCGGCGATCGGCGCCAGCACCCGCCCCGACAACATATTGGCTGCGACCAGCGCGCCGACCGTCAGCTTGCCGTCCAGAATCAGGAACACGCCGACCACCACCAGCAGCAGGCTGCACACCTGCTGCGCCACGCTGGCGCTGGTGAGCGCCAGCGACGACCAGAACTGCACATCCTCGCTGGAACGCGCGGTCGCCGCCACCGAGCGCTCCCAGCCGGTTTGCATCCGTGCTTCGCCCGCAGCCGCACGCACGGTTTCCATGCTGGACAGCGATTCCACCAGAATGCCATGTCTCGCCGCGGATTCCGCCTGCAGCCGCCGGATGGCGCGGTCGAGTGGACGCTGCAGCAAGAGCCCGATCGCAATCATCACCGGCAGCATCAGCAGCGGAATCCAGGCCAGGGGACCTGCGACGATGAACAGCACCACGATGAACAGCACCGCAAACAACAGGTCTGTCACCGACACCACCGTGCCCGAGGTGAAGAACTCGCGCACGGAATCGAAATCGCGGATCTGGTTGGCGAGGATGCCGACCGACTGCGGCCGCTGCGCCAGCTTCACCGACATGATGTGTTCGAAGATGCCGGCTGCCAGCACCACGTCGATCTTCTTGCCGGTGACATCGATGATGCGGCTGCGCACCACCCGCAGCACGAAATCGAACAGGATGGCGAGGCCGAGCCCGATGCCGAGCGCCACCAGCGACGGAATGGCGCCGTTGGGGATCACCCGGTCATACACACTCATGGTGAACAGCGGCGCGGCCAGCGCCAGGATGTTGACGATGAAGGCGGCAATCGCGACGTGAATATAGTTGGCCTTGAAGCGGCTGACCGTCGACCAGAACCAGTGCGTACGCGGCAGGTCGCCGGCGGCGACGGCACGGGGATCGGCGACCTGCATCGGCCGCAGGAAATAGGCGAACCCAGTATAGCTGCCGATGATGTCGGCGACAGTCTCGATCGGCCCCGGCTCGCGACGCGACGGGTTCAGCACGCTCACGCGACCGGCAAAACGATCGCCGCCGATCAGGATACGGCTGGTGCCGTCCCGGAGCACCAGCACGGCGGGCAGCACCAGGCTCGGAATCTCGGAGATCGGACGTTCGACCAGTTCGGCCTCGAGGCCGGCGCGCCGCGCTGCGCGTTCATAGAGCGACGGACTCAGCCGGTTGTGCTCGACCGGCAGACCCGCGAGCAGCGCACCGCGGCTCAGCGCGCGGCCGTGATGGGCGGCGATGAACAGCAGGCTGTCGGACAAGGGATCGTCGATCGCGGGCGCGGCAGCGACGGCGTCGGGGCGCGCTGCAACGGCTTTGATGTGAGGCGAAGCGTTCACCTTAATCTCGAGGTCTGGAATCTCAACGTGTGGGGCGCCTGCGCGGCGTAATCACGACCGGTCAGTTGCGGACACCGTTGATCATGTAATCCTGCGCCGTGGCGGTCATCCGCGGGCCGCTCTTTGGCCATGGATCCCAGGCCGACATCACCGCCTGCTCGGATGATGGCAAGATATTGCCAAGCCAGTCCGGCCGCGCCGCCACATGCAGCGGTTCGGGCCCCGGCGACGGCGCACTCAGGATCACCGGCGGAAATTTCACCGGGATGAAGCCGAGCGGCCTGGTTTCGAGCAGGTCGATTTCCGGCGGTCCCGCGGTCTTCAGATAGGTCAGCAGGTGCCCCATCGCCGCGAGCAGCTGGTAGTCGGCGAACACCGTGGTGCCGCGTGCCGACACCAGCGAAACCTGGGCATTGAAATACTGGTTCTGGGCGTTGAGCACGTCGATCAGCGTGCGCTGCCCCAGTTCATATTCCTTGTTGTAGGCGATGTAGGTGCGCCGTGCGGCCTCGACATCGCGCAACAGCGCCGCGGCGCGCTCGGTGGTGATGGTGCGCGCGGCCCAGGCCTTGTCCAGCGCCTCCACCGCACCGCGCTGCAGCCGCGCGTGCTTCTGGGTTTCCTCGATCATGCGCTCGGCCGCTTCCTTGCGTTTCCAGGAATCCTGGCCGCCACGGAAAATGTCCCAGCTCATCACCACCTTGCCGCTGACCTCGTCATACTGGCCGTTGTACAGGACGGAATCCGCGCCGCGGCTGGCGCGGCCTTCCAGCGAAACCTGCGGCACGAAGGCGCCGGCGGTGGCGTCGAACGCCCGCTTGGCGGCGTCGACATCGGCCTGCGCCGCACGGATGGTGGGATTGTAGCGCACCGCTATCGCAAGCGAGGCGTCCTTCGATGCCGGCAAGCCGCCGAGCCGGCCCGGAAAACGCAGATTAAACGGCTCAAGCCCGACCGTCTTGCGATAGGACGCGCGCGCGGTTTCAAGGCTCAGGCGAAACTCGCTGAGCACGGCCTGCGCGGATGCCACGCGCTCCTCGGCCTGCTGGCTGTCACCCTCGCCGGCGCGACCGCCGCGGAAACGGGCGCGGACGTTTTCGCGAACGCCGTAGTGAACGCGGAGATTTTCCTCGGCAAGCGCAACGATGCGCTGATAACGCACCACGTCGATATAGGCTTCCGACGCGTCGAGCGCGATGAGCTCGGTACGTTCGAGCACACGCAGCGCCGCAGCATCGACACGCGCCGCCTGGCGCCAGATCTCGTTGATGGAGGCGAAGCCATCGAACAGGGTCTGGCGGATCACCACCGACACTTCGCGGCCGCGCTGATAGACGCCATTGTCGACCGGCGCCGGCGAGATGTAGCGCCGCAGCTTCTCCGGCCCGGCATTGGCCTCCAGCCGAACCTGCGGCAACACGGTGCCCTGGGCCTGGCGCAGCTCCGCCTCGGTGGCGCGGCGATTGGCGCTGGCTTCGCTCACGGCCGGATTGGTCCGCACCGCCTGCTGGATCGCATCGTTGATTGAAAACACGTCACTGCCGATCGCCAGCGCAACGCTGGCGACGAGAACGGCCATGACGGCGAAAACGCGAAACAACATAAAAGCCCCTTACCCCGTCGAATTGCTAGCAACGGCGTTGTCGCGCATGCAATCGCGACGATGGGCCTTTCACGGCGTTCGATGCGTGATCGAGGCAATAAAAGATATTTTATATCAAATACTTACGATAAGTCGGCGGGCTCATTCAGCCCAGCGCAAGATTCTGCTGATTTTGCGCACAGTGAGACTTTAAGGTTTTGAGCCGGGCTCCACGCGGCTGGGAATCGGATCGCGTCGCTCGCGGCGATGTGTCTTTCCAGCCGCGTCACACGGGAGCAGGATCACGTCTGCCATCCATCTTGGGAGGATGCGCGCCATGCAACATCAGGATCAGGCGATCGACGCAGCCGCACGCGGACCGTCGACCACGATGACCGGCCTCACCCGCTGCCCGGATTGCCGGTCGTCGCGGCCGATGATCATCAAGGCGCTTCGCCCCGGGCTCAAGGCCGAAGGCGACCGCATCACCTATCGCTGTTCCGTGTGCGGCACCGAGAAGACCGAGCCGGCAAAATAGAAAGCCGCGCTCCGGATTAGGAGCGCGGCGATTGCCGACGCGAAAACGACTGTCATGGCGATGGATGGCGCGATGGAGCGCTATCCACCGAAGCCGGCGCCACCGCTGGTGCGGCCATTGGCGTTCTCAGCCGCGCTGTTGGAGCCGGTCATCGAGTTGGCATTGTTGCCGCCAGCCGCGGCGTTGCCACCGGATGCATCCGGACGAACCCGCTCGATCCGGGGATCCGGCATTTCCTGGGATGCGGGCGTTGCATAGGGCTTCTTCATGGCGCGCGCGTGGCCGGTTGCTGGTGCCATGGCGACACCTGCCGCGAGCCCGGCTGCCACGGCCGTCAAAACCAGGTACTTCATGGGTGTTCGTCTCCTCGAGATCGGCGCGGATATTGGCCGCAGAATATCCCCGATGCACAACCATCGGCCGGGCCGGTTATTCCTTCACAGTTATGTTAGAGCGTTTTTGAGGGGTTTGGATACGCATTCGCGTGAACGGAAAGCCCCGAATGGGGTCGGCCCGTGGGAAGCCGGTCCGTAGCCCGCATGAGCAACGCGACATGCGGGTCCGGCCGACCCGCACTCGGTCCCGGATGTCGCGCTGCGCGCTCATCCGGGCTACTCAAACGCATGTGGTTCGCGACCGCGGTCAATCCGACGACGGCAACCGGCGCATGGTGAACTCGATCATGTCACCGGGTAATTCGCGCCAGTTCTCGATCTCGGTCATGTAGGCCGCTTTCGGATAGCGGCTCAAAAACTCTTTCGCCTTCAAGCGCGCCTCGATGCGCGGCAGCATGAAGTTTTCCCGCTTCATCCCGTCATTCAGCGTGCTGCGTTGAAATCTGCGCTCCGCAATCTGGCGCGCAATATCCTCAGGCTTCCTCGGTTGCATGGTGTTGCCCTGTCCAAACTGTTCGCCTCTCCTCTGGCGTATTCGTCGAGGCCATCAGCATCGATCGACCGCCAGTTGTTTTTTTAACTCAAGTGCCGGTTCGGCATCCGCCGCGCTCAGGAGCGTGACAGTTTCCGAGCCGCCGTTTCGATTCGCTTGCGCGAGGTGTTGCCGGCGCGTTTGCCGGCCTCCTCGCTGCGAACACTTTTCTTCAGCGCGTCGCGCAGATCGATCGGCACGCCGTGCTTCTTCAGGAGATCGGCGAACGCTTCATCCGCCAGCTCCTGCAATGTCGCCATCCGGTTGCGCCCGAGCTGGACCAGCTTGTCCAAGGTTTCATCGTCAAAGCCGATCAGCTTGCGCATTGATCACCGCGCACGCGCGGGACGCTTGCCGCCGGATGTTGTCTTTGCGCCCGTCTTTGGAGAAGCCTTGTTCGAAGGAGCCTTGGGCGCCTCTTTAGGAACCGCCTTCGTTTTTGTCTTGGATGCAGCTGGCTTAGCTGCAACAGGCCTGGATGGCTCGGGCTGCAACGACGCATCGCCGAGCGAGGCGTCGACCGCGAGCTCGCCGTCATCGTCATCGGCAAGCTGCGCCGGTGCCGCCACAGCACGGCCGGACTTGTAGTTGCGATGCTCCCACTCGTGCCGATCGATACCCATCAGCTTGCCTTATCAACTCGCTTTTTCAGCTTGCCTTGCGCTGGCGGCCGGTGGCACGCACCGGCTTCTTCGCCGGGGCCTTGGCTGGCTCTTTCTCCTTGGCCGCAGCGACTTTGCCGCCGCCCTTGTCAGATCCCTTGCCGGAAATCGGAAACAGCATTTCCTTCTGGCCCTCGATCCGCTTGCGCGGCTTCTTGCCCTTGGCGGCGACCTTCTCGGCTGCCTTGTCTGCTGTCTTGGCAGGCGCTGCCGGCTTCGCATCCTTGCCGAGGCTGCGGCGCAGAGCATCCATCAGGTCGATGACGTTGCTTTCCGTGCGCGCCTTGCCCTTGGCGATCGGCTGCCCGGCTTTCTTGCGATTGATCAGGTCGATCATCGCGGTCTCGTATTCGTCCTCGAATTTTTCAGGCTCGAAGTGGCCGGTCTTGGTCTCGACGATGTGCTTGGCGAGATCCAGCATGTCCTTGGTGACTTTGACGTCCTGGATGCCGTCGAAATATTCGTCCTCCTTGCGCACCTCATAGGGGTAACGCAGCAGCATGCCCATCAGGCCCTTGCCGCGCGCCTGCAGCGCAATGATGTGCTCGCGGTTGGTCAGCACCACGCGCGCGATCGCGACCTTGTCCATGGACTTGATGGTTTCGCGGATCACCGCATAGGCGTCGTGGCCGACCTTGCCGTCCGGCACCAGATAATACGGGCGCACCAGATAGAGATCGTCGATCTCTGATTTCGGCACGAACTCGTCGATCTCGATGGTGCGGCTGCTCTCCGGCAGGATGGCGTCGATCTCGTCCTGCGACACCTGGATGTAGCTGTCGGTATCGACCTTGTAGCCCTTGATGATGTCGGAGGCTTCCACCTCATCGCCGGTTTCGGCATCCACCTTCATGTACTTGATGCGGTGGCCGGTGGTCTTGTTGATCTGGTTGAAGCTGATCTTCTCGGACTCGGAGGTGGCCGGATAAAGCGCGACCGGGCAGGTCACCAGCGATAAACGCAAGAAGCCCTTCCAATTCGGACGCGGCGCCATCTCACACACTCCAACGCAACACCGCGCGTCGCATCGTTCGCAAAATTAAGACAGGTTTTGCGATTGAGCCGCGCACAAACCAATAAACCGGGGCCAGGCAGGTTCCCGATCCCCCAAGCTATCCATGCTACCCGTTTTGGGACAACAGTCGAGAGGACCGAATCCCTAGAATGGGATCTGGTTAAGAACGGGCCACTCTGCGCGGTCCGTTGCGGACACGGTTTGTTCTCTGATTCAATATCGCCCAAAACAATAAAATGCCCGGCACGCCCATGAAGGAAGCGTGCCGGGCCAAGTCGTTGGGAGGAAAGCAGACGAGCCGGTCTGCCAGCGGATGCCATGCGCACTATCGAAATCACTTGGTCGGACAGGGAGCGAAGCCCGACAAAATGGGGGCCAGAACCGTCGAACCAGCCACACAATCGTCACACTATGTGTAGCGCAGGATGCTCAGGAATTGATCAGGCAAAAGCCCGACCGCCGGTTCCCGTCATGATACCGGAGGCCGTCCGGACGGGGTTGGCCCCGGCTGGCATCCGGGGTATCAGCAGGCCCGGAGCGGGAGATTCCGCACCTGCGAAGAAACGTGGCCGCCCAATGCCAGCGAGATTGATAATTCCGACATGGACATGATCACTGGCGAGCTTGCCGCGCGAGGGGGCCGATCAAGGTTCGCGCAGTGGATGTCGGGGCCGACCGTGTCGTCTGCCCTCCACATCTTCTTCATTCCCGGCCAGTGGCTGCTGACACGGTTTTCCCGGACCGACGAGCAAAAATATGCCTGGCTCTGGATTCTCACATTCTGGGCACTGATGGCCTTCCCGGCCGTGTGGCTGCGTGCGGTCCATCTGGAAGAAGGCACCGTGCTGGGCCTCGCCCGCGGCGCCGTCGAGGAAGGCCACTGGCTCGCACCGTTCCGTTATGGCGTGCGCTTTGTCGAGCGGCCGGTGCTGTTGTCCTGGATCGTCGCCGCCTTGGGCGAAGTGTCCGGCGGGGTGACGGTCCTGACCGCCCGCATTCCCCACGTGCTGTTCCTGCTGGCCGGCGCATGGCTGGTCTATGACCTGGTCAAGGCAGCCGCCGGCAAGGCCGCGGGCCTGTTCGGGGCGCTGTGCTGGTTTGCTTCTCCCATGGTGGCGCAAAAATTCGTCACCGCCGAGCCGGACGTCACGCTCTCGGTGCTGCTGTTTGCCGTGTTCTGCGTGTGGTGGAAAAGCCTGACCGCCGGGCGGCTGACGCCGGCGCGATGGCTGATGATCGGCGTGCTGCTCGGACTTGCCGGTCTGACCAAGGGACCGCAGCCGGTCGCCTACGTCACGCTGGGGATCGGCGCCTATCTGCTGATCAAGCGGCGGTTCGCCGACCTGCCTGCCTTCCTGCTCGCGAACCTGCTCGCGGCGGCGATCATCGGCAGCTGGTATCTGATGGTCGCGGTGCCGCACGACACCGAGGCGTGGGCCGTGCACTCGCGCATCTTCACCACGCACGGCACTGAGCTTGTGTCGGACCATGTCGACTTCCTCATCAGCATGATGCTCGAATGGCTGCCGGGCCTGATCCTGCTCGTCCCCGCGCTCGTCATCCTTGCGCGCCAGGAGCGCAGCCAGGATCACGATCTGATGCTGGCTGCCGTTCTCTACACACTGACATGTACGCTGGTGCTGCTGGTCTGGCCCGGCGGCATCGCGACGCGTTACGCCATGCCCGGAACACTCGGCCTCGCCGTCGTCGCCGGCCTGATGTTCGCGCGCTGGCGGCGGATCCACTCCCGGGTGATCGTGGTGACGCTGGTCACGGCCTATGTGATCGCCGTGTTCGTCATGGTTCTCGGCTGGATCGTGATGCCGCTCAAGCCGGATTGGTTTCAGGAAAGCCAGATCGCCGGACGAACCATCGACGCGGTGCGTCGTGAGGTGCCCGGCCCGCTCTACATCGTCACCGAGTCGGCGGAGCACAACATGCTGGTCTACGTCAAAGGGCCCGTTCACGAAGTCGCGCTGGATGGCCTGACATCGCTGACCACACCGGCGCTCGCCGTGCTGACGGCGGATGAAGAGGCCGCGCTGGCGCGGAAGAAGCCGACGCTGCGTTTGCACGATCTCGCCACGGTGCGATCGCAGAAGCTCGACCTGAAGGTCGTGGAAATCCGGCCGTAAGAGCGTGGCTGGCTTCGCGCTTCAGCTTTTCAGCAGCATATCGCCGAGATAGGCCAGCCAGAGGCCGAGGCTGACCACGAAGCTGACGCCGAGTTGAACCGCAGCGAAGAAATACGGGACCACGTCATGGTCGCCGCGCACGGCAACGGGGACGCGCATCCCCAGACCAACCGCCAGGATCCCGATCGTAATCGGGAGCAGGATGACCCAACCAGGTACCAAACCCACCATGTACAAGCACTCCAACCAAAGGTGTCCCAGCCCAAGGTCAGATGCTTCACATGCTCCCAAAAAGTTTCATTTTCGTGACCGGCAAATGTCGAAACGTGTCTGGTTCCAGCGCGATCGGGATGTGCACGGGTGGAACCGAGTCAGCGGGCTGACCACACGCAAGAAAATGCCCGGCACGTTCATAATGGAACGCGCCGGGCCAAGTCGTGGGGAGGAAAAGCAGACGGGAACCGGTCTGCCAGCGGATTCATAAATGCCTGCGGAACCGCGCGCTGTTCCCTGTGGTTTCAGCCGCAACCATAGCAATGTCATCGTGTCGCGACTGTGAGGCAGATCACATCGAACATCTGCGCCTCAATGCCGGCTGAGCGCGAGCCACACCAGCCCAAGCAGCCCGGTGACCACGATGGTGACGGCGGTGCCCAGCCCCTTGCGCTTGATGGTGTCGCTGGCCTCGCGCCAGGCCCGCAGATGCGCGAAGTCTTTCTGCACGGCGATCACCGCATCGGGATCGTCGGCGTTGACGCCGAGCGCCAGGAAAAACTCCTTGACGGTGGCACGCGCCACTTCCTCGGCGATGTCGCGCACGTCGCTGCTGCTGGTCATGGCATCCATCCAGGCGTAGGCCGGTATCCGCGTGGCGCGGACACCGGGAGTTGGGTGAGACAGAAACGCGCACGCACGCGCGATGCGCGTGCGTCGTGCATGAGGGGATTGCTGAGACAGGCCGCGTCAGGACCGCAGCGAATCCGCGATCAGGTCATGCTGCCGGGAATGAAGCAGCGGACCACCGGCTTGCCGTCCAGATACATCGGCCACACCATGGTGCGGCCGGCGAGGTTCGGTCCCTTGACCACGGCCTCGTCGGGCACCACGATCCATTCGCCCTCGAGGCGCACGCGATAGTGGCCGTCCTTGCTGTCCCAATCGGCGTCGGACACCGCGGAGCCGTCAGCGTCCGAGCAGCAGGGGCCTTTTTCGCTTCTGAGCTGATCGAACCAGGATTTCAGCGGCGAGTTGGCATAGCGGCCATCGTCCCGCGCCAGCGCGGTGGTCAATCCAGCAGCGCCGCAGCCGACCGCGACCATCAGAACAGCAGTCATCAGTCTCACGTTCGTGAGCTCCTTCCGTCCGGCTGATGAATGAAAAGCAAGACGCATGCCGAAATAGGCTTGTTTTGCGCGTCGCATGGCACCTACCTCCTGAAGATCCGTGACACCCGCTCCACCGCGCTCGCCCCGAAATACGAAACGATGACGGTCTGGAACACGCTCCAGAAATTCGGATCGAGCGCGTCGGTGACGCCGAGCCCCAGCACCTTGTCCCAGACCACCACCTTGAACGCGAAGATGATGAAGGGCGCCGCGAACAGCGGGCGGATGATCGCGGTGAACCAGCGCCCTTGTTCTGCGATCAAGAGCCTGGTCGCCTCGCTGCGCGCGGCGATGTCGGCCTCGATCTCCTTCTGCAAGAGATCCAGCGCCATCTGATCCTGGCTGTTGATCGACGCCAGCCGCGCCTTGTAGGCGCTGAGCAGGCCGGAGACGATGGGACCGCCGAGAAAACCGAGGATCGCGCTCCACATCACTCACGCCTTGCGGATCGAGCGCAGGCGCGTCAGCAGCGTCACCGCCGAGATGCTCAGCAGCACATAGCCGAGCGTCTTCGTGTCAGTGCCGATCACCGCCGAGAGATTGGCTTTCAGGTCCGGATCGCCGAAGATGTCGGCAATGCCATCGAGTTGCTGCATCGCGACGCCGGCCACCGCCATGGCATACGACCAGGCAACGGTCAGCGAGTTCCAGGCCAGCGCCTTCGCCTTCTGCCAGACGGTGCGAGCCTCGCGGTAGAACGCCTGCAGCGCCGGCAGCGCTTTGAGCAGCGGACGCAGGACGAGCAGATAGGCGGGGACGAACACGAGCAGCGAGAGAACGGACCAGATCATGAGAAGCTCCTTTTGAACAACGCGACGATCCACGCGCCGAGCGAGCCCGGCGCGGGATTTGTGATGGAGGGTTTGGCAGGTGGCGTCGGCGTGGCCGGCGGCGCGGAGCCGTGCTGGCCGAGACCATCGGCGACGGAGGCGTCGATCGCAGCCATCGCCAGCAGCAAGCCGGCGCAGCCCGGCTGATTGTCGACGACATCGGGATCGTATTTGCCGTCGGCAACATACTTGCCGCGAACATATTGGCCGGTGCCGGCCCAGATGTAAGGCGATGGCCGGCCCCGGTTCGCGTATCCCAGGCCATTGTATTGCTCGAGCAGCGTCATGGTGCCGCCCGGTGACCAGTCCTTCCACTTTGCGGCATAGGGCGCGCAGTTGGTCAGCGCATCGACAGCCGCCGCCTGCCACGAGGCGAACGGCCCGCGTCCCTTCGGCACATGGGTGGAGACCCGCGCCCATGGATCGCCCTGCGCGATCGACGCATCCCAGCGCTGCGACGCCTCGCGCTCATGAATCACGGCGATGACGAACCAGGGCACGCCGGTCAGCATCGACACCGCCTGATAGCGATCCCGGGCCGCGAGCAGCCGCCGCGCGATCGCCCCGAACGAGGCGCCTTTCGCGGCCTGCACCCTGACCTTGGACCAGCGGGCGGCATTCGCCGCCACAAGGGCTGCGGTGTTCATGGTGATGCTCCAAAGAAAAAGCCGCCCGAAGGCGGCTGGGTTGAATTATGGCGCTGCGTTTCCTAGTGTCCGCCGCGCGAAGACGGTCGGAAGTTCTGCAAGGTAGAGATGAAATGGTCGAAGCCCCGTACGGGACCTATTCCCCCAATGCCGTGCAAAATATCCTGCTGGCGCTGATCCAGAATTCGAAGCTGAAACGCGGCGCTTTCCGCCCGTTGATGTCGCGCCTGATGGGTTCGGCGCCGATCGACACGGTCTACCAGGGCGCCCGATTTCGGCTGCACCACAGGGACAGCGGTACCGAGCGTGGCGCGCTGTTCAATCCCGATTACAATCTGGAAGAGCTCGATTTCCTGCGTGAACATACGCCGGTCGGCGGCGTGTTCGTGGACGTGGGCGCCAACGTCGGCACCTTTGCCGTCGTTTTGGCCCTGCGCGTCGGCCGCAACGGACGCGTGCTGGCGATCGAGCCGTATCCGAGCGCCCACGATCGCCTGGTGTTCAACACCAGCCAGCTTTCATTCGAGAACGTCACTCTGGTGCGCTCCGCGATCGGCGAAGCCGAGGGCGAGCTGACCATGAGCACCTCCGCGGACAACCTCGGCGCCTCGCGGGTCAGCGACCATGGCATCACCGTGCCTGTCAGGACGCTCACGGCCGTGCTCAAGGAGGCAGGAATCGCCCGCATCGATGCCCTGAAGATCGACGTCGAGGGTTATGAGGACCGCGTGCTGACGCCGTTCTTCCGGGACGCACCGTCCGAACTCTGGCCCGGTGCCGTCGCCATCGAGCACCTGGAGCGCGCGGATTGGGCCCATGACTGTATCGAAGACATGGAGAGGCGGGGTTACAAGATCACGGGGAAGACGCGGAGTAATACGTTTTTGGTGCGTGGAGGACGGGATCGATGACTGAAGAGGCAACTTCCTGCCTGCCATCGGCACATTGACGTCAATTTTTCCCGACAAAGCACGCTTGGCATTTCGACACTTCATTTCTTCTACACTCCTGATTGGCATTTTCCTCACGAAAAGCTGTCCGAAGGCGAATAGTTTAGCCTTAAAGCGCTCCATCGCGGTTGCCCTGAACCGATATTATTTCTAGTGTTGCGGCCTAGCGAATAGAGACTTGGGCACACTTACATGGCAATCGTACTGGATCGAGATGCACTGCTACGCGAAGCCGCGGCAAACAACTGGTGGCACACCATTGATTTCGGCGACGGTAACGCGAGCGTCGGCAAAAAGAGTAAGTCGCTGATCACAGCGGAGGCTGACGCAATTTTTCGCTCGTTGGACCTTAAGGGCTGTTCTGTTTTGGATGTGGGAGCGTGGGATGGCTTTTACAGCTTTGAAGCTAAAAAACGTGGCGCTTCACGCGTTCTTGCGACCGATCATTTTATCTGGACTGAGCACCCTCACGCACGACGCAATTTCGAGATAGCACGGGAATTGACAGGGCTCGATATCGAAGATCGCGTAATCGGCGTACAAGACATCTGCATCGAATCCGTCGGCCAATTCGATTACGTCTTTTTTTTCGGAGTGTTTTATCACCTCCTCGACCCAATCAGCGCAATACAATCCTTGAGCAAGATTGCAAAAAAAGGGCTTATTGTTGAAACACAAATGGCACTGAATTTTCTGCCTTGGCCGGCGATGCGTTTCTATCCCACGACCGAACTATTGAATGATCCGACGAACTGGTGGGCCCCAAATCGTGCTTGCGTTGCTGGTCTTCTCCAAGCTAGCGGCTTCGAGAGAGTCACGTACCGACGTCACCCAAAAAGCCGACGCGGCAACCGCGGAATTTTTCATGCCTTTAAAAGCCCTCTGATCGGTTAAATTACACGAAGCAACATCGGAAGAATGATCGCGGGTGGCATGTTGTTGTGCGCCTGTCCGCCACCTTCAAGGGCAATACCATGCTCGTGATTGACATCGGTCAATCCTGTCTGGAAGCTACGTTGATTGCCGATCGCATAAGAGCCGCCGCCCGAGATATTCGAAGCGCCGCCTTGGTCAATTTGCGAATGTGAATGTGGATTGCTCCTGTTCATTGAGCCCGTGATGCCGCCGTGGGCGTGCGGAGGCATCTGCGCAGTAGAAAGAACGACCGTCTCCGCGCCTCCCATCGCGCCAATAGACGCGCCACCGATGCCGCTAGCGCCAGTTACACGGTTGGCCGCGACACCACCCATGTTGTCCAAACCAAATATCGCCCTCCCCCGCAGATCCGGGATGTTGAACGTCGAGCTTCCGTCCCCCGCTCCAAACGTTCCCCCGATCATGCTGAATAATGCTGCATAGGTTGTGCGGCTGATCGCTTGACCGAACGGCAGCACGAACGAGCTATTCGGCGGCGTAGTCGACAGATACGGCAGAAAACCGCCGATCGGGATCGAGTAAACTTGGCCGAACATGCTCTCGATCACCCATCCCGGGATCGTCGTGTACCTGATCCGGTAGGGCGTTCCCGCTACGAGCACGCCAGCCGGCAACGCGACAGTAATTGGCGCCATGAACGGGACCGCTCCGGTGCTGTCAACATTGAGGGTCGCGCCTGCCGCATTGGTCGCGTGCGCCCAGAACGCCAGTCCCGTTCCGTCGGCGATCGGCCCGGTGAAGCCCTGATTGGTCGTCAGCGTGTAAGCGGACGAAGTACCCGAGCTGATCAACGCCCCCGACATATCATCCCGATACTTCGCCGCGGCCGCCATCAGGCCGCGCACGCCGTCGTTCACCGCTGATGGCGCCATGCCTTCAGGGAAAGGGCATGTCGAGTCGGCCGTCGCGTTCGCAGACGCGGTGCGGCTCCATTTCCAGAATGTCATGGGTCACTCTCTTTGCTGGGGATCAACACGGCCGTTGTTGCGGTGGACTCTCGGCTGCATTTGGCGTCGCCTGGCCGGGAGACCGTCGTTTGGCGGATGCCGTCGTTATCTGCACGCTCGTGGGGACAACCGGGCTGCCCGTCATACCCGGACAGTTTTGCAAGATGCGCGCGCGGCTTTGTCACGGCGCCTGCATCGCCAGCAGCTGCCGGCTAATACTTGCACCGCAGCATGAAAATTTCGGGGGTTGGGCCCACGGCCTCGTTGCCAACGAAGCACGGCGTCCCACTGTGTTGGGATCAATCGTGTGACCCAAAGGCAATGTCGATGCACAAGGACGAACCTCTCGACGACACGTCGACCGGATCAACCTTGCTGTACCGGCAATGCCGCTGATCCTGAAAATCGCAATCATCGGCGGTGGCGGTGCCATGCTTCACTGGGCGCTGGACATGGGACCCGCCTTCGCCGCCCTGTATCTCGGCGCCCTGGCAGCGCTGCTGGCCACGGCCATCTGGCATGTGATCCGCTCGCCGGCCCCGACCGCAATCGATCGGACTCCCGTCACCGCTGCAACACCGCGTCCGTCAAACGAGGCCGCGCCGCAACTGCCGCGCGATCCGCCATCCCGGGTCGACTCGCCGATAGCCAACGCGATTGCTGTCGGATTTTGTGTTGCAATACCCGCATTTTTGTCCTGGCCGATCGACTGGGCTGGCTCACGGCGCAGAGCGCATGTTTACGCTCTCTTCAGCGTCCTGTTTATCGTGTGGCTCGGCTCCCTTGCGGTGGTGCTTGAACTGCTGTTCGACACTCTCGAGGCGCGCTAGCCAAGAGCGAAAATCATCTTGGGAAGCGGCTGACCGGCGAGAATCTACGACACACCGAGCCAGGCTTTGCGTGCGGGTCGGAATGCACCACCAATCGCACCGCGCCTCGACGCCGCACCAACATCCTCGCCGCAAGCATAAGGTCTATTGCCGAAGGCCTCTGGCGCTCATATCTTTGGTGTGTACATTGTTCAAAAAGCGATTGAGCGTGAGCGAACGCAAGCCAAGCGATAAACGGCCAAGCGAATTTGTCGGTGCGATCGCCGACGTTCTCATATGGATGGCCATTGCGGTAGCCGGGGGCGGTGTCGCTGGGATTGTCCAGTGGTATTCCGATGTAGGCCCTGGGGCCGCTTTTTTCGTTGTCTGCCTGGTCGCCATGCTTCTCGCCGTAATCGTCGGACACCTTTGGTGGCTGAAAAGACGTTAGCGAGCGGGATTTTGCGAACAATACGTTCTACATGCAACGCGTCAGCGACGAAACTCCACCATCAGACCGCAACGAGAGCGATATAGTCCTCGACCCACCATATCGCGGCGGCACACCGTCACGGCCTGATCTTGGTTAGAACGTTGCCAAAAATTCTATTGCGGAGTTCGCGGCCCGCGCCCCGCGCCATGCCGCGCTCCATGCCCTTTTCGACATCCCCGCCACGCGCAAGTGCGTCCACACCCCAAAGTGCGGCCTGCGTGCCAAAGTCACGAATGACTTTCTCGACCAATGGTGCACTGGCTTTCGCAGCCCATGGAACAGCCCCAGCAACGCCTCCTGAGGCGAGCGAACCTCCGACAAATTTGGCCGCCGCGTCAAGATAAGGATGTTCTTCCGCAAATCGAGCATCGAGGTCGTTCTGAGAGCGAAGTGAGTGATCATATCGTCTGCGCCAAGTTGGTTCGCTCAATTGGTCTGTGGGATCGAACATCGGATTCAAAACAGGTGCGACGCTGGCGTTGATCGCTGCACTGATCCGGTTGTTAAAGCCACCGACGATCGGCACGGCATTTACCGCAGACCTTACGGTGCCGTTGCTTCCCGCAAGGACATCCGCTCCAGTCACGGACGGACGTTCGACAGTCGTCCATTCGCGATTGGCGTTTCTCGCTCCACGCCCCACACGTGCAGCAGCAGCATCCCTTGCCTGCTGGGCTCGCATCGCATCGTCTGGCATGGGCCCTTGCTCCTCCGGCTCGCGCGCAGGTTCGAATGCCGACAAGTCTGGCGTGCTCGTCGCACCAAAATTCAACGATCCCGGCCCGGCGAGGCCAAACGGCGCGCTTCCCGCCTCAAAAACACCGCCGGCGTAGGTGCGATTGCCATTGCGGATCCCGCTCGCAAGCCGGGCAGCCGCAGCTGCCCGACCCTGCTCCGCCAGACCGGACTCGCTCGGTGGCGTGCCGCGATACAGCAGGCCACCGAGGAGGCCACCATAGCCTTGCATGTCGAAGTCTTGATCGTCCAACAGTCCCATTTCGTAGTCGCCACTTAGGTGATTGAAACACCGAACGCCAATTGAGTTCGATCGCGTACACCTGCATTGCAGCAAAGCCCCGCATGGAACGCACCGTTCAGTTGACCGGCGTTCGTCTCTGGCTTGCACTCGCACGCACCGGTTATTACGTTGACGTGTAAGAACCGCGGCTTTTGGTTATGGATCAGACCATCATGACTGCATCATCCCTCGATCTCCGCGCACGCGAGGATCTGATGCGAAGCTTTTGGCTTGTCTGCTTTATTTTTCCACCGGCCCTGTTGGAGGCCGTGTTGCTGATCATGCCGGGATGGCTCGTCCCCGGCTGGTGGTTTTTTGGAGTTTTCTTTATCGGGCTGCTGTTCTGGCTGCGGTCGCTCTGGTGGATCAGTGATTGGCTCTACGAGCTGGCCAATATGTACTGGTCCCACTCTCTTCCGCTCGGCATCGGCCGCCGTTTTTTCAAGCCCAAAAGAGCTAACCTGCTGCAGTGGGTGACGGTAGCGCTGCAGGCCCTGATCCTCACTGTGAGCGCGACCGCAACGTACGGTCTATATGGCCGCGAAGGAACTGCATTTACGATATGGAGCGGCTTGGCTACAGGAGCATTGTTCGCCTTTGTTTTAACCGCTTTTATCCGCCTTTTTTACAACGGCATGCAATTTGGTGAATGGCCGCGCCTTGAAGATTATATCGTGAGCGTCATCACCGGTCTTTTTTACTGATAACCAGCCAATCACGAAGAACCTGCCGGGAATTCTTCCGCCGTCTCGGCTTGTATTATCGCTGACTACCGAATCCCGAAACTTCAAGCGGATAGCAATGAGCGACCAACAAGAGGCTCAGAAAATGCCCAGCCAGCGATCATCCAAAATAATCCCGCGCATCGTCCGCACAGCCGCGGTTCTCTGGTTCGTGGCCGCGCCCGCGCTTTTTGTCTACTGCGCGGCGTTTGCCGCCCCACAAGCCGATCCAAGCTTGTGGGGATTGGGCTGTTATGTACTCGGGCTGATTCTCTGGTGCGCATCAGCCTATTGGACTTATCATCGCATCTTTAAAGCACTTGAAGCCCGATGGCCTCGCGCAAGGATTGTCAGAGAAGTCCTCAATGTCGTCTGGTACTCCATCCTCTACGGCAGTCAGGGAGGCCACTCTTCCTGAGGTTCACTCTCCTAGTAGGAGCCGGCGAGAATGACTCGTGTCCGCCCCCACGCCAGGAGTTAGAAACCCAGATACCGCTTCGCGGCGAGTGCGATCGGAAGCCCGCGCCGAACTGTCGGATAGCCATAACGAACAGCTTCATCCAGGTACGTGCCGGGCGCAGCTTCCTTGAGGGCCTCGATGGCGATACCCGGAGCGACCGAGCCGACCGCAAGTTCTCGCCCAAGCTTCTCTAGTCCCGCTCTTGCGGCTGGAAGAAGATCGCCAGCTGCAGTCCGACTACCAATAGCAGCGAAGCCGCCACGCAAAGCCCCCAATGTCGCCCCACCAAGTGACAGAGGCGCCAGCTCACCGATTGTTTCGGCGTACCGGCCCATTCGGGTCTGGGGCTGATAGAATTCTCCGGTTTGACTTTCGATGAGCTTTTGGAGGTTGTCCTTCCCGAGAAATTTATTGAGACTAAAGGGTGGGTTGCCTTCGAGTTTTGGCGGCGGTCCTAGAACAGCATGCAAGACCGGATCAATGATGTACCGACCGGCCAGGTCTTCGGCTTTAGCTACCGAGTCGGGTAGCAGACCGGCCAATCCAACTGCGCCATTGACCATCCCAATGCCCGCCGATTTCGCAACATCAACGAAGTCGGGAGAAGCATTGGTACGGCTCACGCTCTTCACGCCCCGGGCCAATCGCGCAGCTGCATTGTTTCTTGCCAACTGCGCCGACATCACATCATCCGGCATGGGCCCCTGCTCCTCCGGCTCGCGAGCAGGCTCAAACGCCGACAAATCAAGCGGACTCGTCGCAGTGCCGAAATTCAACGATCCCGGTCCGGCGAGACCAAACGGCGCGCTTTTCGTCTGAAACGCTCCGCCAGCGTAGGTGCGATTGTCGCGTCTCACACCTCGCGCAAGCTGAGCGGCAGCGGCAACCCTCGCCTGTTCGGCCAGATCGGTGTCGTTCGCCGGCGGGCTGCGATAGAATAGTGGCCCCAGAAGGCCGCCATAGCCTGGTTGATAGTCCGGATCGTCCAGCAAACCCATTATCAGTTTCCTCCGCTCGACTTAGTTACGCGCGTCATGACGTTCTCGCTTCAGAGACCAGCCGGATCGATGCCGTGCTCACGCAAACGCTGGATGACCACGCTGCGGATCGACGGATTGGAAGCGATCGCTGCCCTCGCCCGCACGAGCGTGGCCGCGACGTCGGTGGCTGGCAGTGCCGCTGGCAGCTGGCCAGGGGCCTGGACATTCGAACCTTGGGGCGAGACCTGCGGATTGAGTGGTCGCGCACCACCGGGCCGACCGATCGATCCCGTCGCGGCGCTTCCGGCTTGAGGAGATCCGGAGCCTGCCCCACTCGGCCTGAAGTACTGCCCGAACAAGGGTATCATCAGGCTGGGATTGGCAATCGCGGCATCCACCTCCTCCTGAGACGCTCCCCTGGCCTTCAGAAGTTGCGCCGTGAGATTATCACTGCGGTCCTTGTTGCGTTGGGCGAGGCCCTCCGGATCGACACGTTGTCCGCTCTCAAAGCCCTGAATACCGTTGGCGAGACCGGCGAACGGCGAACCGACGGGGGTATGCGCCCAGCTTTGAAAGCCCGCCGACAGGCGATCGCCAAAGTCGGGATTCTGCGGTGACGCCTGTGATGCCTGGTAAGCCTGTGGCGGCGGGGCCAACGGCGGCACAGCTGTTTGCGGCGCAGACGACATGATGGTGTTCGGCGGCTGGCCGTAAGCAGCCACATCGGAGCCTACGCCCGCATCCAGATTCTGGCTCAGCGCCGAATTGCGCAGCAGATCGGCCAGGCCGCTCTGGTCGCCGAACTGAAGAAAATCAAGCAAGCCCATCTGCATTCTCCATTCGAACTGCGGCTTCAGTCGCCTTTTGGTAATCGACTGCCTTGAAGCCGCCGATCTCGATCACCGCGTCCGGCGTTCGCGTTTCCACATCCTGCGCCATCAGGCCGATCTGGAAAGCAGGACTGTTGCGGTAGCGATAGCGATAGACCGGCGATCCATCGAACAGCGTGCCGACCTGCGTGATGTCTTCTTTCAGGCGGCGGTCGGACGGGATGGATTTGAATATACCGGCGAGACTGCCGAGACCGCTGGCGATGGTCCCGAATTGCTGCGCGCCCGACATCGTGCTCGTCTGGTTGCTCGTGCTGTTGTTGGTCCCGAAGGCCTGCGCCAGCGGCAGGATCGAACCGAGCAGCGTCTGGTAGGCATTCAGCGGAATGCCGCGGCGCTGGGCTTCCTCGCCCAGCAGCTGGCTGGCGCCCCAATTGCTGGCGTCGAGCGCGGCGTTGCCGACGCCGACGCCGGCCTGGGCATTGGCATTGGCCTGCTGGTTGTTCTGGTTCAGCAGCCCGTAGGAGGTGTTTCCCGCGCCATACAGGCTGTTCGCGGCGTTGAGCTGGTTGGCGACGTCCTGGTTATATTGACTGGCAATCACCGGCGCCGTGCCCTGCGCGATGCCGCGGCCCAGCGCCTGCAGATTGGCAGCCGATCCGTCGCGCCCCGCGGCCGCGAACTGGGAATTGACCTGGTTGGTGACATCGCTGGTGATGGCGCTGAGCTGGTCTTGCAGCGCCTTGTTGTTGCCGATCATCGATCCGTTGGCATAAGGCGACAGCAGCCCCTGATAGCCCGCGAGATTGGCGCTGATGTTGACATCATTCGCCCTGGCGCCGCCGCCGCTCAGCAAGCCCTTGGCGAGGTCGCTGATCGAGCCGGCGAAGGGATTGCCGGCCTGGGCGTTCGCCTTCCAGGCATCCAACGCGCTGGTTTCGGTCGGCGTCAGCCCGGCGTTGGGAAGTTGCGCATTGAGGCCGCTCACGGCGCTGTTGAGCGCCGGCGCGGCCGCCGCCCATGGCGAGGTCTGCGAGGTTTGTTTGGACTCTTGCGTGCTGGTGCCGCCCATCAGGTCAATTCCTTCTCCAAGATAACGTGCGTGACGTCGTAGCCATCCAGAACGCGCTGCCATCCCCTGCGGCCGTAGATCCGGACACAGGCGCAGCCTTCGTTGCGTGCGTAGTCCTCGATCTGCCGCAGCAGCGGCAGCCACCGCGCCATGTCCTCACCACCACAGGCGGTGAGAATGCAGACCTTGTCGGTATCGGTTTGAATGAGCGACGTGGTCGCCGCGGCTTCGATCGCCTCGCCGTTCCATGCCAGCCAGAGCAGCCCGGCGCCGCTGAGGACATCGGCATCGATATCCCGCGTGTGGTTGAGGTTGGTGCGCCGCACCGCCCTGTGAATGAGGTCGGCGGCGTGCGGCCAGATCTCGTGGATGCGCCGGGGATCGACGCAGATCAGCTCAACCGAGGCAGACAAAGACGAAGCTCCGGTCGATCTGCGCGTTGGCGGCATGGGTCAGCGTGAATGCGCCGTTGGCCACCGCACTGACATAGAGCGTGCCGTTGCCGAGCTCAGCCGCCGCGTTGGCGCTGCGCGGAAACAGCAACACCTTGCTGGTGGCGGCGCAGTTTGGCGCTTTCACGGTGGTGTTCACGACGCCTGCTGACAAGGTACACATGCCCGCCGCGTTGCTGCGCCCCTGCTCGAGCTGCTGGATCGCGACCGCGAATTTCGCAAGATCGCGTTCGTTGGTGGAGACGGTCATGAGATGATCCCTATCGCTTGCCTTCGGTGACAACGTCCGGCTCGATCCCGCCGATGAAGCTCCAGGCAGTGCTGGCGGGAATTCGCACCCGTGCCCGCGCATAACGCGTCGATGCCAGCAGATTGATCTTGCCGGTCTGCGGGTGGATCGGGCTCTCGGCGCCGAACACCGGCACCGCCGCCTGCGTCTCGCGCCGCGACACCGATCCGAACACCGCTGGCGCGTCTGTCGCCGGGCGAAAGCCGCGCAGCTTCAGCCGCGTGCCGTCAGTGCCCTGCTCCGCGGAGTCCAGCGTGGCCTCTAGACTGGGCCCGCGAAAAAAATTCAGGGCATGGGCGTTGTCGAACGCCGCAAGCTCCGGCGTCACTGACGTCGAGAAATCGTCCAGCGACGTGGTCAGCGCGTCGAGCGAGGTCGAGATCGCATCTAGGTTTTCCAGCGTCAAGCCGGGCTGCGACATCGGCAACAGATACTCGCCGAGGATCTTGATCGGCGTGAAGCGATCCAGCACCCAGTCGTAGCACAGCATCTTGTCGAACCGGCTGACGGTACCGTTGACCGATTTGTAGGCCCAGAACACCCGCGAGTTGCGCGGGTCCGCCGCGCCGATGAACAGCTGCAGGTTGGCTTTGTCGAGATCGGCGAAGAACGTACGGTCCACCCGCTCGCGCCCGATCGGGGTGGGAAAGCCACCGGGATCGATACGATGGAAGCCCTGCGCCGAGAAGAAGAAGATACGCTCGCCCGCCCGCACCAGGCTGTAGGGACCGAACAGCCCTTTGTCCTGCGACACCCGCTCGATCTGGAAGATCACCGGCGAACCCGGCACATAGGTCATGCGCCGGATCGCCTGGTCCTGCAGGATCACGCCAGTCTCGCCGCCGGCGACGCCGCGCACGATGCCGCCGTCGGGCAGGTCCTGATAGTCCGCGGAATTGACGCCCGGCGTCCAGCTGCTCGGCCCGTTGACGTCGTTGAGGCCGGACCACTGCACCCGGTAAGGAAACTGCAGCAAACCCGACAGCACCACGAAACGCCCGACGATGTCGATATAGCGCGCCTGCGGCGGCGCCGGCGATCCCGCAAGGTCGGTAAACGCCGACGAGGAGACGATGTCATACACCTGCGGCACCACGTTGGCCTGCACCGCGATCACCAGGTTGTTGAACTGGGCGAACCGCCATTGCTCGGTGCTTGACAGCGCCGAATAGGGGCCGCCGCCCTTGGACACCTTGGTCCAGGCGAAGGTCGCATTGTTCATGATGTAGATGTCGGTCGCCGTGGCGGCGAAAATCGTGACGGTGCCATTGCCCTGATAAGCCACGAAGGCGCCGCGGCACTGCGCGCCGAGCGCACTTGACAGCACCGTCATGTCCGGAAACGGCCCGTAGCCGTCGCCACGCGGCAGCACATTGAGAATGTTGCGGGTGGTCTGCGCCTCGTAGTCGGAGACGTCGGGGCGGTATTCGCCGAAGGGGATGAGGGGCATGACTGCAATATCCGCAATGCAAGGCGCGCTCGGTGGCGCGCGAGAACAATCTGCTCATGGTGAGGAGACACACAAACGCCAACGGCGAGCATGGTGCGACGACATCGAACGATCGACGCGGCCTCGATTTCGGCGATGGCGTCAAGCAAGCGTCAGCGTGGCGTCAGTGCGGCGTCAGTGCGGCGTCAAATTGAACAAACGCAGCATTGGCGGGCATTTCTTAGCATCGTGGTTTGAACCGCGGCTTTCGCAGCCGACACCTACAAACGATTTCGATCAACGATCTGTCCGCCGATATGCGGAAGAACAAGATGAGGTGCCGTGATGCCGGACTCCGAACTTTACAAGAAGCTGAAGACTCTCGATCCGAAGGTGGCGCAAATATATTTTCACTTCACCAAGGACGATCCGAAAGCTGTCATCACCTATGAGGCTATTGCTACGCTGTTCAATCAACTGCTGGACCAGGACGGCGCGATCACGTCACAAGAACTGGACGCACTCATCCTCATCATCGAAGGGTGCACTTTTGACCAGGACGCCTTGGAATTCGAGCGCATGGCGGTTATCGACACCCGTGTCGCGGCAGCGCTTGGCAAAGGTGTCGGCAAGGTTCTCAAAACGGACAAGGAATTGGATAGTGTTTACAAAGCGCTTGACCTTGCCGGGGAGCGCGTCAACTTCACCAGCCCTGGCACAGGATTCACCTACGATGCCAGCAAGTTCCAAGCCATAAAGAAACTGGTGAAAGATCGTGCCATAGAAGTCATCGAGGTAAATGACCGCGGAATCGTTTCTGGAAAAATCCGGCCGAAGGGCCGCCCGGCTGGAGGTGGCGCGCTCGTGAGTTATAATCGCCGGCTCGACCCGCCTAGGGTAACTTTTTTTGCAGGAGCAGAGGGCGCCCCACATGAGCACGCTCACGAGTTGACGCACGCAATCCAAGACTGGCTCAACTCTCCAGCCCCTATCAAATATTGGGAGACAGATGCCTACATTGTCGAGGGCTTGATGTTCCGTGCAGCAGTTGGAAAACCAATTAGCCCAAGTCATCCGATTGCGGCCAGTGTTGAAGTGATCGTGGCCAATCGCGCCACGAACGCTAACAAAGACTGGCCCAAGACTTATGAAGCGGCGGCGGATGCAATCGTCAGCAAGGGATGGGCCCAAGGATCTACGGAAGGCGGCGTGAAGAGCAAGGAGAGACTGGATAAGCTGACCAAAATCCTGCAGGCCATGCAGAAAGCGAAAGCGAAGCCCGCTCCTGGGGCACCGGCTGCCGCCAAGCCCGCTCCGGCAAAACCCGCTCCTGCCGCACCCAAGAAGTAGCGTTGCTGCTTAGGCTCATGGGCCGCAGCTCTCCCCCCGGAGCCCGGTTCCCGCAGGGCAACCGCCGCCATCGCCCCATCCTCTCCATCGTCCGGCCTTGCTTTGGTCAAACCGGCATGGGGGATTGCGGGGTGGAAGGGCGTCAACCTGGCGTAAGGACTGACATATTCCGCCGGCCCGGGGCGCGGGATGGCGGTTTCAGGACGGGGAACGAAGCATCATGCTGTCCACGCTGACACCAAAACAAACCGATCCGCACGCGGATGAAATCCATCTGGTCGCGCGGGTGGAAGAAGAGCTGTCGAAACTGGCGCATGAGGCCGCGGGTCATGCCGCGCCGGCGCCGTCGACTCCGCCGCCCCGCGTGGAGCTTCCCGCGCCGTCCGAGCGGCCGGTACCGCCGATCGACATCACGTCGCACCCCGCCACTGACACCGCTGAACTCGCGAGCCCGAAGCCGGCCGATCCGCGCAACGATCCGCATGACTTCGTGCCCATCAGCCCGACGCTGGATGAGTCCCGCCCCGCGCAGCGTGCCGCCCCGGCATTCAATCCGCCGCAGCGCGTCGCACCTGTCTTCTCGCCCAGCCGGCCGGCCCGGCCCGTTCCGCCGATCGAGGCGACATTTCGTCCGGCAGCCCGCGCCGATGAGTCCTTGAATGATCCCTTCTTGAAAGGTCCTTTGGCGGGTCTCTCTGCAGACCAAGGTCCAGGTCCGCGCGACATCCCGGGCCAGGCCCGGGAGGCACAGCCGCCGCAACGCAGCTGGCTGCGGCGCGTCGTCACCAGTTTCATCCTGGCGCTGGTCGGCGTCGGCGCCACCTATGCCTGGCAGCACCATGGCGACGAGGCGCGAGCGATCAGCGAACAGATGCTGGCGAAATGGGCGCCACAGGTGTCCCTGCCGTCGTGGTTGAAATTTCCGGGGCAGAGCGCCGATCAGGATCCGGCCGCCGCCGCACAGGCGGGCCAGCCTCCCGTTCAGCCGGCCGTGGCGGCTGCGGCTCCCGCGCCCGCGCAACCGGCCGCGACACCATCGATGACTCTGGCTGCGGCCCCGCCAGCCCAGGACGCGACTCCAGCTACGGCGACACCGGCCGCCGCAACGGCGGCCGCGGCGCCCGCCGTTTCCGCACTGCCACCCGAAGTGACGCAGCAACTCCAGGCTATGGCCCGCGATCTGGCCAGGCTGCAGCAGACCATTGACCAGCTCAAGGCCGGTCAGGATCAGATGGCGAAGGAAATCGCGAAGCTGTCGGATCAGGACGCGCGGCGCCGCGTTGCAGCGCCTCCTCCGCCCGCCCCCCCGCGACCGGCTTCCGCCCCAGGTGCAACACGCACCAGGCCCGTGGCGGCGATGCCGCCCCCGCCACCAATCACGGCCCGCCGGCCATATCCGACGCCGCCTCCATCGGCGACACCGCAGGCCACATCACCGCAGCCGATCACGCCGCAAAACCCGTCGCCGCAAGCCACGGCGCCACGCGTGCCGCCACCATCGCCGCAATCGTATGATCCGGATGCGGCCACCGCGCCGCGGCCGCCCCGGCCGCTGCAGAGCTCGGAGCCGTGACGGCGCCGTGTCGACTCTCCGAAGATCAGCGCCGCCGATGTTCGCCATACTCGATAGAGCATTGGAGAAATTCCGGTCGCACCCAGCATCGAGAACAGGTTGATCAGCAGAGCGTCATATTTGATCAGGCGATCTCGGATCGGAACCGTCAGACGCGGCCATCATTCCAGCACCACCAGCGGCCCCCAAAAACGGCGCAAGCGTATTGAATTGAAGGATCTTACTCAACCGAGGACTATTCCTGACATACTCGCGGACCCGTGCAGCCGTGCCCGGAGCCATCGTCTTCATGTAGTTCGGATCAGCCAGGTAAGCGCGGATCGCTTCGGCCATGTATTCGGGCTCGATATCGTTCCCACTGTAACCGAAATCCTCCGGCCGGGTCTGCAAGCGCCGCGGGGTGATTTGGCCGCGTCGTGACGACGGATCGTTCAGGTCGTGATAGACTTGGTATAGTTCTTTTTTGATGCCATCCTGCGGAATGCCACTAACCGCGATACCTTTGTCCAGACGCTGATACTTGCCGGTCAGATCATCGATCATGTGGCCGACCTCATGATCGACAGCCATTTTTGCGGTATCCTCCGGCAGAGTCTTGAGAACACCAATCTCGCGCCTCAAGCCTTCCGGCCCGGGGACTGTTCGATAGACTCCGATTGCATCTTTTGGAAGCGCTCCTTGCGCAACAGCCTCAGGAAGCGAGCCAATTGTTGCCTGCGTAACGGCGTTAAGTTCCGCTGGCGAGAGGGTTTCGTCAGCTCCGCCCACCACTCGGCGACCGACAACGTATTTTGCGGTGAGGGGTTTTCCGTCGATGTCGACGGTGAGTCGTGATCCTGGTTCACCCGGCGCTCCCTTGGGGTAATCCATCTCGAATGGCCGTAGAGGCTTGACCGGTGGATTATACATCGACGTGTAGCGCGATGCATTCTCGATATTGTACAGCTCGCGCGCTCCCCTGACGGCACTTCGTTCGGCCGCCATGGCGGCGCGGCCGGCGGCACTGCCGGGAACGATAGCCAGCACCGCCGCCTGCGGATCCCGCGCCCGAATCGCCTCATTCACCGCAAACGGGATGCCCGCCGGCGTCAAATCCAGCAACCCGAAACCGATGCCGAGTCCGCTTGATCCAAGCAGCCCGGAAATCAGACCGCGTCGCCCCACTGACGGATTGTCACCAATCAACCAGCCCGCGAGACGCTCCCGCACTGATGGATCATAAGCCCGCATCTCGGGGCGGCCGCCAAGGCAAAATGGGGCCAGGGGCGGATTCTGCAACATCTGACCGATATTGACCTGTGAGACATCCGGGCTCCAGTCCGTGATTTCCCTGTCCTTGAGCTCTCCGTATTGCGGACCCTGCTGAAAATCAGATTGCGTGTATTGAGCCATCGAAATTCCTCTGACGTGTTGTTCTCATTCAATCGGTGACTGCGCTGGACCTCAGAACTCCGTCCCCTTGATCACACCCGCCGACAGCCTGGCCGAGGTCTCCGCGCGCAGCGCATTCAGCAACAATGGGATCTTGCTTTGCATCCGCGTGGCGCCCTGGTCGTCTTCCAGCAGGTCCAGATAGAGCAGCAGCTTGGCGTGGGAACGGATCAGCTCCTCGGCGTCGTCGGTCCAGGCGTTGGTGTCGCCGTCGGCCGCGGCCGGCAGCCGCAGATGCGCGTGCAGGCGCATCACGAAGGCCGCGTTCGGCGTCGGCCACAGCCGGATGGCCTGGTCGACATAGGTGAAGGCCGTGGGACGGCCGCCGCCGGTGGTCGCATTATTCAGCAGCTCGAAGTCGACGGGTTCGTAACGGTCGAGCGGCAGGATCGACTGGTTTTGCGGCAGGAACATCGCGTCGATCCGCAGCAGTGTCGGTATCCCTGCGAGATCGGCGGCGCCGTAGGCGATCTGGCCCGGCACCGTCGTGAACGTCAGGTTGCGCGAGCTGTTGAACCAGAAGCGCTCCCGCGCATAGAACGCGATAGCGTCGGTGACCGCGCTTGCGATCTGGCTCGTCAGGTCGTCCCGCGTCAGGTCGGTCGCGATCCGGGTTTTCAGCTCGAGCAGCGTTCCCATTCCTCACCTCCGGAAATGCCGGGGGCGGCTGCTCCAGAAGAACAGCCGCCCCTGCATAATGCAGCCAATGATCCAGCATCGGGCGATACGGGATCAGAGGTCGTTGTTGGGAACGTAGTGGACCACCACGACAGCGGCGCCCGCGGTCGCGGCCGTCCCGGTCTGGGCATATTTGACGAACACCTGGGCATCGGCCGCGAGCGGCCCCAGCGCCGCTCCGGACGGCTTGATGCCGTTGGTCAGCGGCACCGCAGCGCTCTCGTCGACATCGGCAGTTCCGACGATGTTGTCATAAGCAGTCGAGTTAGTGCCCACAGTCAGCACGTTGGTCGTCGCGGCGTTGAAGGCCGTACCCACATAAACCGACGTGCCGGTGATGATGGCGCCTTTCGGCAGCCACTGCTTGCCGATGCCGTTCGCGATGCCGCTGTCGTTGTAGTTCACCGCAAAGCGCAGATAGTGCACCTGCTGCGTGCTGTTCTGGCGCGCAGAGGATCCCTGAGTATTCGTTACCATGACGGTAACCTTTCTGTTGTGGAGTTGTTGGGAAGGATGGCGGCGCCGGCCCAACCGGCGCCGCTTCGCTTAGTGCGCCAAAATCTTAGTGAGCGACGGCGTAGGTCGTCGCGGCGATGGTCCCGAAGTCGATGCCGTTGAACACCGTCTTCTTCAGACCCCACACCGTCTGCGCCGAGACGCCGAGTTCGCGTTCGTAGTCGAACAGCTCCTCGACCCATTTGTAGTTGACGCCGTCGCTGAACTCCTTGCCGAAGGCGATGGCGCCGGCTTGCGCGCCGCAGAACACCGCGCGGCGGGTCGAGGTCTGCACCGCGCCGGCATTGGAGACGCCGTTCGGGATGCGGTTCGACTTGTGCAGGACGACGTTGTTGTATTCACCGAGGCAGCCGGTGTAGATCGGCGACTTGCTGCCGACACCGCCGGCGAGCGCGGCCTTCTGGATATCCAGCCACTGCCCGCTGTTGGTGTTGGTGCGCAAATCGGTCACCTGGTAGTCGTGCAGGAACATCAGGTATTTGCTTTCGCCATTGACCTTGATGGGCCGGATCAGCGGCACCGCCGTCCCTGCCCGCTCGACGCAGGCGTCGATCACGCCAAGGGTGAACACCTTGGTGTTGTCGGCATTGATGGTGGCGTCATCGGTCGCGGTGCCGGCGCGATAGATCCGTCCGGCGGACGGCGCCGTGATGGTGTTGCTGCCGCTGTAGCGCCCATCGGTCACCAGGGTATTGCCGGCGAGATGGTTGAACATCGCGGTGTCGAACCGGTTCGCGAACCAGTCCTTCAGCCCCATCTTGGCTTCATCGCGCAGGCTGAACGGCACGCGCTGGGCGTCGATGGTGTTCTTGTTGCGCACGCGGACCGCGTGGGCCAGTTCGTTGAGCACCACCTTGTCGGAATAGGTGGTGAGGCTTTCTTCGTTGCCCATCAGGGTCTGCGACTCGGTGACACCATCGCCTGACAGCTGCATGCGCAGCCCGAAAGTGACGGCGTCGCCGGCATTGGTCGAGGTCTCGGACTTCAAGTGGATCATGCTGTCGGACGAGGTGCCCATGAATTTGCCGAAGTAGGTTTCCTTCAGCGCTTCCGCGGACAGTTTCTTCGCCCACAGCTTGTTGGAGAGTGAATCGTTCACTCCATAGCTGGTCGATGCCATGTTGGCGGTCTCCGAAATGATGAAACTGGATGTGTGGGTTGCCGCTTGACGCCGCGCAGCGCTTCACCGAATTACGCCTTCGGTGCGGGCGGAATGGCGTTTAACGGCCGCCGGCCGGATGCAGATTCAAAAACTCCGTACAGAAACAGGTCGCGCAACGCAACGTCCCGCGCTTGAGCTCGCGCCGTCAAATCAAATCGAACGCGGCAGTAAACAGGCCAACAACCAGCAGCCCCGTGCTCAGAGCGTGGACAAAATCGTTGATGGCAAGCGCCACGCAGGCAAGTGCCATAAAGCGAGCGGACGTTGTGAGAATTTATCCGATGGCGATCTGCGTGACGCGCAGTTCCCTGCAAGTCACACTCAGAAATCCATGAGTCAGTTTGATTTCGAAACCTGAAAATCCCTGACTTCTCGCGACCTCGACGATCCGGGCGTCGATCAAGTTTCCCGCACAGACAATTCTTATGTCACGTGCCCCCGAAAACAGCAGCTCCAGGGAAGCAACCCCGTGATCACGCAGCAGCGCGAAATTCATGCATTGAAGCCGAAGGGTCGTTGCCGTCGGACGCGACAGCCCGATGATGACCGCTCCGATGATCTGATCAATCTCCGCCTCCACGAGATCTTCTCCTCGAATTATCCCGGCGTCTTGCGGCTATAACAATAATAATCGTAGCATTTCAGCTTGAGCCGCCCCGATTTCAGCACCAGATCAACGCCGAAATTGAAGTCCCGCTCCCCGTCCCCGATGCGGACCAGGTTGAACGAACTGACATCCGCGGCCCCGTCGTAGGAATAGTCGATGTCGGAAACGGATGCGCCGAAGAAAGTAAAGGTCCAGGCGTTGAATTCGGTCTTCAACGGCGAGGTCGACAAAACGCGCTCATCGCCGAGAAAATGCAGAAAAGTTGCCGGGGAGCCGATCTCCAGTCCAGTCAGGCCATATCCCTCAAGACTGGGAACGGATTGTCGAGAAGGGGGCGTCACCAGATCCTCCCTAATGTATCAACGATCAAGGATCCATGCCGGACAAAACTCTCTCGGCAGCGATCCAATCGTCACGACTGGCTCTCTATTTGACCCCACACATCGGTAAATGCAACGGTTCCTGCCGCCTAAAAGTCCAAAGCCTGACAGAGTGCAAGGATAATTCTGGCTCGTTTGAGCCGAAACGGAATCTCAGACTGGCCAGCTTATATTGAACCGGCGCCGTTTCAAGGCGAGCAGCACTTCATCACCGTCAGTGTCTGCGCTGTCCATCCCGCCGCCAGGCCCGCATGCGGAGCCCGAAAGTGATGGCATCGCCAGCGTTGGTCGAGGTCTCGGATCTCAGGTTTGCTGTCGAACGAGGTGCCCATGAACTTACCGAAGCAAGTTCCTTCAGCGCTTCTGCGGACAGTTTCTTCGACCACAGCTTGTTGCAGAGTGAATCGTTCACTCGATAGCTGATCGATGCCATGTTGGCAGTCTGCGAAAATGATGAAACTTTACGTGAAACTTCTATCAAACGTCCGAGGGCGTTCGATCGCGCAGGAAGAATTTGCGAGCCACGCTGAAGTCCAGCGTTTTATGATCGAACTTGTGGATATCATCGTCCGGCCCGGGAAGTAGCACTGCCATACCGGCTAAATCCAGCAACAGCCTCTCGTCGCCGATCTGGGTCCGGTCAAAAAAACCTATCGTGAGTTCGGGATCAAGATCCTGTTCGTCAGCTCCCAGTGCGATTGTAAAACAGATCGCGGGGATCTGGTCTTTCAGACCTTCGGTCAACTCCAGCTCGTTCTGCAGCAAGCGTATCCTCTCCTGCGCGAGAGTCGAAATCTGGAAGTTTATAGGAAACGAACCCGCCATTTGCAGAGATCACCGCTACAAACCGAGTCCGCCAAAGCTCGGAATCGACGAAGGACAGCTAAGATGGCGACTGTCCATTTCCAAGCGAAGAATGCGACCATCCGGACACATATACAAGCATACACCTGGAATTGGCGCAGGCAACAATTTGCAGAACCCGCCTGAACCGCTACCCCCACCACCACCCCTTCCAAAAATCGGCGTGTAATCCGGCACGCCGAACCGATCTGCATCAGCTTCAGGTGGAGTGTACTGGAAAGCGGTGGCCGCGCCACTCGTTGGCTGCTGGCTTGCATTCCAGTCTTCAGCGGAAGGGAACGATGCGAACGGTCCTGCGAAGCCGAACGGTCGATAATTATCGTACATACGGAATTTGCGATTGTCTGGCATGCTGGATCACTCCCTGGTTGGATTGCACGTGCGCCGACGCGCTCTCGTACGCCACGTCCTGAAACTCACGCCTTCGGCGCGGGCGGTTAGCGCAGGCTGGCCGCCAGCCGAATGCGGCGCCTAACTTGGAGCAAGCATGCCCCCGCCCCGGCATTGTGGCGAAAATGCGCAGACAGCCGGCCGCGAATCTCATAGCGTCCGCCGGCATCGATCCCTGATTTTCAGGGATGACTGGCGAGATTCACATGAGGGCGGCTCACGGCGTGGTGAGTATCCGGCGGCATGACGACGGCCCGGAATATGATGTGATCGTGGTTCATCGCGGCAAGCAGCTTGTGCTGCGCTGCCCGGATTACCGTGGCGCAGTGCAGTGGGCACGGGTGGAATGCAAGTCGTATCGCATTCCCGAAAACTTTCCCGATATCGCGCCCGACCAGCGATCGTTCTGAGCAACCCTCTGACAGGACGTCAGGTCGGCGCCCGGCCGCTGCGCTAACACGCCCGCTGCACTGAAACGGTTGCCCCAATAAAAATCCCGCCACCAATTCCTGGGGGCGGGCTGAAAAACCGTGCCGCGAACCGAACTCTCGCGACTGTGCCCAATGTCGCTGATTTGCCGTTACGCGTCAATCGGCGCTTTGCAAAAGCTGTGGCCAACTCCGCGCGCACGCAATCCGCCAGGGAGCAACGCATCACTCCCTGGTGAGCCTGATCGGTTTACTTCCCGGCGCCGACATTGCCGCCCTGGATATGGCCGCCCAGTGCATTCGATCCGCTGCCGGAATTACCGTTGTTGCCGCTCAGCGCCGCGTTACCGCCGGTGGGTGATGCGCCCGTGGTCACGCCGCTTTGGCTGCTGCTGTGATGGCGGCGATGCTTCGCCGATGCCGCCTCAAACGAGAAGCTGACAATCAGCAGTGCGGCGGCGGCGATGGTGAGAGACTTTTTCATGTACGGCCTTTCGATGGATGAGAGGATCACGCCTCTTGGCGTGGGAACGCGTCAGAGCGGATGACGTTCCCCGGGGCAGGCCCTGATCCCGGCAGCAGCTCTGGGATGAGTGCTGCTTCGCCATCATATATGTCGTGCATAGCCAATGCTTTCGCAATGGCTGTCCGCAAGACAAATGCCGCCACGCAGATGACTGCAGCCGGCGACCCGATTCGTGTTACCGTTCGGCATCCCGGAGCGTCTTCCGGGAAGCCAAGAACAACAAGCCAACAACAACACTGTGGGAGGACTGAATGCGTCGTTTGATCACGCTCGCCGCGGCTGCATGTGTTTCGTGTCTGCTCGGTACCGGAGCCTTCGCCCAGGTGGCGCCCAATCCCGACAATCCCAACGATGTGGTGGCCGAAACGCTGAACCCGCCCCCTTATGGCGAGTCGCTCAATCTGGAGACCGCAAAGAAGGTCGCCGCCACGGCCCTCGCCGAGGCGGCGAAGCGCAACTGGAATGCGTTCTGCATCGCCATCGTCAATCCCGCCGGCGAACTGGTGTATTTCGAGAAGCAGGACAATTGCCAGTATGCCTCGATCAACGTCTCGCAGCACAAGGCCCGCACCGCGGTGCGCTATCGCCGCCCGACGCTGGCGTTCGAGAACCTGATCGGCAAGGGTCCCTACTTCAACTATCTCGTCACCCTGGACGACGTCATCGCCTCGCGCGGCGGCAACATGCTGCTGGTCGACGGCAAGGTCGTCGGCGGCATCGGCGTCAGCGGCGGCTCCGGCGCCCAGGACAATGTGGTGTCGCTGGCCGGACAGGCGTCGTTGAAGTAGCATGACAGGACTGCGCTGAGCGTAGTGCTCGCCTGCATCAGGCCGAATAGTTTGGGCCTGATGCAGGCGATGCTCGGCTTTCCATGGAAGCCCGTCAGATCAGCGAATAGTTCGGCTCCACCCCGCCACGCGGATACAACAGCGTTGGCAGCTTCGAAATATAGGACGGCACGTCGTGGATATTGAACGGCGGCAGGCCGTAGGTCGCACCAATACCGGCGCCTGGTGTACCGACACCAATCCCTCCACCGATCGATGTCGCGTTGCCTCCTGCGTGATAGTCGATTTTACTTCCGACCCGCATTCCGCTTCCGCCGACTCCGATGGAAGGACCGGTCAGATACTCGTTGAGATCCGATGCGTGCCCGGCGGAGGCCGAGAAACCGGGCACTCCCCAGGCCACTTGCGGGTAAATATTGCCATCGAGATCGGCGCAAAATCCACCGCCCAAGCCGAAGAATGGGGTCGTTCCGATAAAACAACCGTAATATCCGCTGCGGCTGGGAGTATTAGGATCGGCCATATAGTCCTCACTTTCATTTAGGGGTTGCGAACTCTTGTCACAGCAAGCGACTTCGCCGTGGCGAGATGCCACGTCGATCCGACCTGATGTTGTCTGAAGCTGATTTCGCGGACGACGCCACGCGGGGTTCACGCTTCGAGTGAAGCGGAAACGGACTTGCGCCGGCGTCCAATCACAATACGGAAATACTTGTTAGAGCAGCGCGCTGTACTTGATCCGCCGTCTCAGGAATTGAACAAGCGCCAGCAGGAAGAGACCTGCGAACAGCAGTGTGGGAACGAGCTGGCCGGCGACAAGCTCCGCCAGCGCAATCAAACCAAAGCCCAAACTCATGCCGAGCAGAGATCTCAGATACCGCCAGCGCGCCGATGCAGGGACAGACGAGTTCCAGACATGGGTATCGATTGCGATTCGCGCGAGGCGATTGTCTCTGAACTGGATCGGCAATGTGGGTTTAACCTGCTCGATCGCTGACCAGAACTGATGGGCTGCAATCCCCATCGGAAGAAAGGCGATCAGGATAAGAAGCGCGCTCATCGTCCGTCCAGGTTGCGTGGGCGGTGCGAAGCTTAAAGTATTTTCCTGCGATATGGATATTGGTTTCCGTGGGAGACGTCGCCCGTCGGGCGACGGCAATCCGGGCACCCTGGTCCGGGTGCGGCCGGCTGCGCTCAACACAGGCGCGAGATCATCGGCCTCAATGCACCGTCGCCAGCGGCACCACGGCGGCGAGGTTGCCGCCGGAGTCGAACGCGACAATGCACAGTCCGGCCAGCATCGCCGGCGGCATGCCCTTGGCGAGACGCGCGGCCAAAGCCTTCCCTCGCCGCACCGCGCCGTTCGGCTTGAGCCAGAACTCGCCAGCGGGCTTTTCGAAGGAGGTCAGGTCGGTCAGGTCGAAGCTGAATTTCTGCATCTTGGGTTCTCACCTGAAGGGAAGAACCTGTATCCATGATGGCGGTTTCTTGATCGGGAGTTACTATCCCCGTTGTCCACAGGGTGGACCCGCGGGATCCATGGACACTCGGAAAGCCATGCCGGTGCCGCCGCACTGTAGCCGGCCCCAGCGGTACACGGATGCCGGTCGGCGAGCCGAAACACCACCCTGGCGCGAATAGACGCGGCAATGCCCGCCATTCTCACACCGCCTCGGCCTCCGCCCTCGCCTCCCGGGGCCCCTCCTGGTCCGTCGCCGTGGTCCACCCCTCAACGCCGGGTTGAGCGCCCAATTCTCGAACAGTATTGGCGGCAAACCGGGATGGCGAGCGCCGGGTCAGCCGGTAGACTGCCGCCGGCGGCAGGTTCTGCAGGGTGCGGTCGAGCAGCGTGGCCTTCAGCCCGAGCCGATCGAGCAGCGGCCGCGGGATTGGACAGCGCGGTCCGTAAGTGAACTGGTAGAATGCGCCGTCCTTGCGCAAATGGCGAAAGGCGCCGCCGAGAATGGCGTGCACCTTGCGCGGCGACATCGTCAGCAGCGGCAGGCCGCTGATCACGGCGCCGGCCGTGCCCTCCTTCAGGATCGGTGTGGTGCCGAGGCGCGAGGCATCCATCCACAACACCCGCGCGCCGGGAAAGCGCAGCTGCAACACCCTGACGAACTCCGAACCGTATTCGACCAGCGTCAGGTCCTGCTGCCGGACGCCCCTCTCGAGGATCTTGTAGGTGAACACCCCGGTGCCCGGGCCGAGCTCGATCACCGGCCCCGACGCGGGCCCGATCTCGCGGGTGATCAGCTCGGCCAGCGCCTCGCCCGAGGGCGCGATGGCGCCGACGCGGCGCGGGCTGGACAGCCAGGACAGGACAAACGATCTGAAATCGTGCGACATCGGTGCTCCGGAAAACCGTCGTGTCCGTCACCGGCGGTGAATCGATCCGCCGGCACCGGAATGCGCGCACTGTGCCGCCGCCTCCTTACGTCAACATTGCGGTTTTGCGGACGCCGCGCGCGCCGCATCCATCGATGACGAAAAGTTCAGATGCCGTGCGCGGACATCGGGCGCACCATCGGTGTTGACCAATGATACGCATCAAGTCTTCACGCATCGAGCCTCGGGAGTCCGCCATGCGCACCGCGCTCATCATCGCCGCCACCGCCGGCCTGCTCGCATCGATCACGTCCGCCGCGGCGCAAGATTATCCCTGGTGCCGCCTAGGCAATCACGACTGCATGTATTCAACCTATGGGCAGTGCATGGCCGCCCTGTCCGGCACCGTCGGCGATTGCCGGCTGAACCCGGCGCTGCAGGCCGAACCGCTGCGGGCGTATAATGCCATGCCGCGGCACCATCAAAGGCATCGTCATCATCATCGCCATCATCGCCGCGGGTAAGCGCACGCGATGTCATGAGCCGAATGTACAAAGCCCGAGCGTAGCCCGGATGAGCGGAGCGATATCCGGGGCCAGTACGACAGATCCAACCCGGATGTCGCTTTGCTCATCCGGGCTACGATTCCGGCACCCTACCCCGCCGCGAGATACGGCACCGCGATCGGCGCCAGCGTGACGCGCACGCGGGTGCCGCCGCCGGGACCTTCGCCGATCTCCACCTCGCCCTGGTGCAGCCGGACGATTTCTCGCACCAGGTTGAGGCCGAGCCCGGCGCCGCGGTCGAGCGGCCGCACCCGGTGAAACGCCTCGAACACCTGCTCGCGCTGGGACGGCGGGATGCCCGGCCCCTGGTCGATCACCTCGATGATCGCCGGCCAGTGCACCGCCACCACGATGATGCCGCGCCGGCCGCCATGCTGGATCGCGTTCTGCACCAGGTTGACCACGGCGCGCTCGAGCGAGCTCTCATCCCCCCAGGCCTCGATCCGGTCGGTCTCGGGCAACAGCGAGATGTCATAGCCCGCTGCTATCGCCATCGGCGCGAGATCCGCCGTCACCCGCGCGCAGATCGCCACCAGATCGACGGTGGAGAGCCTGGCGATGCGCTGGTCGAGCCGCTGCAAATCGAGCAATTGCTCCATCAGGTTCGCCAGCCGCGCCGCGTCCTGCAGCAGCTGCGTCTTGTCGGTGCCTTCGTCGGGCAGCGACTCCAGGCTCGTGGTCAGGATGGCGATCGGCGTGCGCAGCTCATGGGCCGCATCGGTCAGGAAACGCTTGTGCCGCTCATACCCTTCGTCGAGCCGGCCCAGCGCATCATTGACCGCATCCACCAGCGGCGTCACCTCGCCGGGGATCGCCGTCACCGGCAGCCGGGTGCCGCGCTTGTCGATGTCGATCTCGCGGGCGCGCTGCGCCGCATCCGCAAGGCCGGCGAGCGCGCGGCGCACCACCATCGGTGTCGCCACCTTGGTCGCCAGCGTCATCAGCACCAGCCCCGGCAGCGTCAATGCGAGAAAGGCCAGGGCCAGTTGCAGCCATGATGTCAGGTCCGAGAGCGTGACATCCGAGGTCGCTATGATCTGCACCTCGCCCGCCGCGGTGTTGACGCGTTTCAAACGCGCGCTGAAATGGCTGTCCTTGCCCTTGTATTTGCTGTGTCCCTGATCGAAGCCCAGCTTCGCCTGGCCGATGCCGTCCAGGGCGGGCCCGAGGCCCGCGAACTGCGGCGGCACAATGCCTTCGGTCAGCGTCTGCCCGCCACCATCGCGGATCTGGAACCAGAGGTTCGGATTGTCTTCGCGCAGGTCGTCGAGATACCGCGTCGGACGCAGCGCCAGATGGCCGCTCGCATCGCGCGTCAGCGCATCCTGCAGCACATGGATCACCCGGTCTTCGTCGCGCTGGTGCAGGATGAAGCCGGTGAACCAGAGCGAGGTCACGATAATCAGCGCGAACACCGCAAGCAGGCCGCCCTGCAGCGGCACCAGGCGGCGCACCAGGCCGGACTTCAGCGAGTCGGTGGGCGCGCAAGTCACAGTGGCAGACATGTCATGTCCTGCATCTCATGACGCGCGTCGCTTGGCGCAGATGTCACGACACGCACCGCAGCAGGTAGCCGACGCCGCGAATGCTGTGGATCTGCACGCCGGCATCCGCCTCCGCGAGCTTGCGCCGCAGCCGCGACACATGGGTGTCGAGGGTGTTGGGCTGCACCGCCTCATCGAGGGCATACACCGCGGCCTCCAGTGCGGCACGCACCACCGTGCGCCCCATCCGCCGCATCAGGGTTTCGAGCACCAGGCGCTCGCGCCGCGGCAGGTCCAGCGGCCGCCCCTCGACATCGGCCTCGCTGTTGCCGAGATCGAAGCCAAGCCGGCCCAGCCGCATCACGCGCGAGCGCAGGTCGGCGGGGCGGCGCAGCACCGCGCGCAGCCGCGCCAGCAGCTCGTCGACCGCAAAGGGTTTGGCCAGATAATCATCGGCGCCGCCGTCGAGCCCTGCGATCCGCTCCGAAAGCTCACCCTTGGCGGTGAGGATGATGATGGGCGTGGCCACGGCACGCGCGCGCAACTGCGCCACCAGCGACAGGCCGTCGCCATCAGGCAGATGACGGTCGAGCAGGATGGCGTCGTGCCCGCCCTCGGTGATCACGGCTTGCGCCTCGCTCAGCGACGCCGCCCGGTCCACCACCATATCGTATTTCCTGAGCGCAGTGGTCAGCGCCGCCGCCATCCGCGCCTCGTCTTCCACCAGCAGGATCCGCACAGGCCTCTCTCTGAGAATGTCGTATCCCCATACCCCTGCAACCTTGCGGCTACATGGCGAAAAGGGGCGCTCCGGCATCTCAAGGCAGCGGAACATCGGGGCGCAATTAAGGAGGTTCGGGAGCCGTTTCGCCCGATCGCGGCGGGCGCAACGTCACCGTTTTGACGGCCGGCTCAGGGGCGTCGGGGACGATTGTCAGGCGAGCGACCGGGCCTGCTGCACTCGCACATAATGCGACCTGGCGGATTACACTTTGCTAATTCGCCCTGCGAGCTACAGTCCAATCTGCCCCATGGGCTGGACCGGGAGCGTTCAGATGGCCAAAGAATTTGTGACCGCCAACGACCTGGAGCGCATCGCATTGGAGAGAGTCAGGAAAGTGTCAGGCTGCACAGGTCTTGTCAGTGTGACGGTGATTCCGGACGAAAGAGCCGGTTGGATTATCGGAGGGTACGAACCGGGCGACGATCCAATGAATGCTATTCGCAAAGCAATCGTCGTCACGCAAATAGAAATGCGCCGCGCGTACGGACTGATCGTCGATGAGTGAGCCGCTTGTTTTGCTTAACCGGTCTATATGAGCGAAGGCGTAATCCACCATGAGCGGATCTGATGTGACTCGGCGGACTACGCTTCGCTAATCGTACTGAGTCAGACGGTCGCAGTCATTGAGGCTGAGAATCAAGTAATTGAGGAGATTCAATATTTGGCGCGCGGAGGGCCGGATGAATCTCGATCAGGGTGGGGATAGCGAAACGCGGTTTGCGGAGTATGTAGCCGGTCTTGGAAGCGTGATCGGTCACGTGGAGCGGACGAGACCGCTGCGCGACTATTGCACGGGCCTGATGCTGCCTGGGGAACGCAAGAGCGTGGAGCCGATGGCGGCGCGGACGGCTCCAGCGCGCACGGCGGCACAGCATCAGTCGTTGCTGCATTTTGTCGCCAACGCGGCCTGGTCGGACGAGGACGTGCTGACCAAGGTGCGCGATTTGGTGCTGCCGGCGATCGAGAAGAGCGGGCCGATCGAGGCGTGGATCATCGACGACACCTCGTTCCCCAAGCAAGGCAAGCATTCGGTCGGCGTGCACCACCAATATTGCGGGCAGCTCGGCAAGCAGGCCAATTGCCAGGTGGCGGTGTCGCTCTCGATCGCCAATCATGCCGCCAGCCTTCCGGTGGCCTATCGGCTGTACTTGCCGGAAGCCTGGACGAAGGATCGTGCCCGGCGGAAGAAGGCAGGCGTGCCGAAGCAGATCAAGTTCAAGACTAAGCCGCAGATCGCGCTGGAGCAAATCCGCTGGGCCTGCGAGAGCAGTCTGCCACGCGGCGTCGCGCTGATGGATGCGGCCTACGGCAGGGACGCGCGGCTGCGTGCCGGCATGACAGAATTGGGCTTGCCTTACGTGGTCGGCATCGTGCCGACCATCTTGATGTGGGCCCCTGGCAGCGGCCCGCGGCGGATGGACAAGCCGATGAACAACACCGGCCGCCGCGACGAGCCCGAACTGGTCTCGGCCAAAAAAGTGGCACTCAGTCTCCCGAAGCAGGCCTGGCGCACGGTGGCGTGGCGGGAAGGCTCGGCCGACCAGCTATCCTCGCGCTTTGCGCGGGTGCGTGTCCGCGTCGGGTACAACAAACTGATCCCCGAGAAGCTGTCGCCGGAGTGGCTGCTGATCGAATGGCCGGAGGGCGAAGCAGAGCCGACCAAATACTGGCTCGCCACGCTGCCGGAGAACGTCAGCTTCACGCAGCTCGTCAATCTGGCCAAGCTGCGCTGGCGCATCGAGCGCGACTATCAGGAGCTCAAGCAGGAGGTCGGGCTCGGTCACTACGAGGGGCGCGGCTGGCGTGGCTTCCATCATCACGCAACCCTGTGCATCGCGGCCTACGGCTTCCTGATCGCCGAACAGGCGACGATTCCCCCCTCAGAAACTTGTTCCGCCGCGCCAGTCCAGGTCCCTCCCTTACCCGACAATTATCGACCCAGAGGATCTGCCCTTGCGGCCTGAACGCCACGTCCCGAACTCGATCGCAACCATGCGCGTGCGGTTGAGCCGGGCCCTCAGCAAAACAATCATACGATGCCCTTGTTGCGGCGCCGTCGCAGCATCACCCACGCGCAGAAAAATCATGACGCAGTAAGACTAATCCGCCCTACGGACTCCTCGCCACACATGAAATCTCACCAATCGATAGGCCGCCCCTTGTCATCGATAACCCTTTCCTCACCGAGGAAATTCTTGACGAACTGAGCCGCAAGGGATCGCGCCTGATCGGCATCAAAACCATGGATGTTTGTATCCTTGGTGAAAAGCAAAGGCGCGTGTATGCAGCTGGAATAGCTGATCTGATCCGAAGAAAGCGACGCAGGTGAAATGCGCAAATACAAAGGCTTCAGCTCTCCATCGCGTTCCAGGAATGCATGCAGTTCGAAGAACTCGTCAGTCATAGCGATCCGATCGAGCGCATTTGCGTTACCGTCAAACAATTCGGTATCGCACGAACGCGGGGACGATAGCACTCGCGCCGGCTCACGCGCTCTTCGGCAACAAACGAATCTCGCTGTAGCGCCATCTTGGCAGCATCCCCTCAGAGTCGATTTTTCTCAGCCGCTTTAAGAACAAGATGCGATCGTAAATTTCCTCAGGCGTCGTCTTGATTCTTTTGTGCTCACATTCGTAAAGCACCTTCAGGATAATGAACGCTGTTTTCCGCCAATTGGATCTGAGCGAAGCCATGATCATGCGATCAAGATGGGCTGGAGGAATTCTCTTCAAGTGAAAGCCTCTGCAGGGGCGACGGAAATTTCGCAGAATCTGCCGCGCGTGACTATCATCCCATATGCGCTGACGTGAACTAGCTTCATTCTCACCGTTCAACACAAGAACAAAATAAGAACACTATCTTGAGAGAGTCAAGACGGATAATCGAGCGTTCAATCATGGAAAGAATGAGAGGCGTCGTCTTGATGCTTTGTTTTCATATTCATGAGACATCTTCCCGATGACGACCGCTGTTGTCCGCTAATCGAATTCGAGCGAAGCCATTATCATTCGACTGGTATGGGCTTGAGGAATTGCCCAAAGAACGTCCCTCTCAATACCGCCTCTTCGGATCCTGTACGTATGGGTTACCGCCGCAACGTTCGCTGACCAGGCCTCTGGCGCAATTCTCGATATCTCGAGCGCCACCAGTTGGCCCCCGGGCCGGATTCTCCTTGGAGAGTTGGTCTATGCAATATCGTCGTGCCTCTCTCCACTCCTCCTCGCACTCCGGCCCATTGCGATCTCCACCCCCACCAGGCCGATATCCGTCTCGAAATAGATAATTCCATAGGTCTGTCAGGCTGCGCTCGGCTCCCCTTTTCCAAGGTGCGAAGATGTCCGGGATTGGAGGTGCATATCCGGGCCGCGGATAATAAGGGTAGGTTGGATCATCGCTTGAGGCTACTTCCCACGTCGGTTCAGAGGATGTCGAACGGCCGAAGCCGAACCCGGTCGCCAATTCTGGGAATTCGGCCCTAGCGCGACCGAGATCATCACCAACCTGGACGCGCGGCAATGGGAGAACACCGCCTCCGAAACCAAACGGTGCCGGCGTGCCGAAGGGCATGCGATTGTAAGTCTTGTCGTCAAAACGATAGGCCATCGTATTTCTCTTCTGGTTCTCGAATTGGAAAATTGCTCATCGCAAGCCGACGCCACCCCGGTTGGGTCGCGTTTGCGGAATGCAAAGTGAGTTGGAGTGGTCAAAAACTCGCGGGCAGGCGACGCGCTACCCACCCATGATCCGCTTCGCCCGCTGCGGATTCTTGCTGCACCAGGCTTCGAACTCGTCCATCGGCATCTTCAGCAGCGCCTCCGCGGTCATCTCCGCGCCGCCGCTGCCGCCGCCGGTCGCGGCGAAACTCTTGTTGGCCTGCTGGCCGCGGCTGATGGTGTCGAGGCGGTCGCGGCCGCCGGCGCCCTTCACATAGCCGCGCTGGCGCGCGAGGTTGTAGATCACCTCGGCCGGGCTGCGCCGAGACGCCAGCGCCATCTGCGCCACCGCGAATTCGTCGGCGAGCAGCGCCTGGTGCACCGCCTGCGGGCTGTCGTAACCAAGCGCGACCAATTCCTGCGCGCGGCTCGCCAGCAGATGATCATACGCCGCCTTGAAATCCGGCGTTGCGGCCTCGAACTGCGCCGCGTCGACCTGATAGGCTCGCACGAAGTCATCGCGGATCGCTGTCTCATGCCTCTCGCGGTCGGCCGTATCGAGCCGCCGCTTGATGTCGTCCACAGTCGCGGTCGTGGTTTTCACCACGCCGAAGATGTCGCTCTCGACCGTCGGCCGCGGAGCCGGCGGCGGCGTGGTGAGGCGATCGATCACCGCGAACTTGCCGCGCATCTCCGCCACCTGCTGCTGCAACTCGCGGTTCTGCCGGTCGATCTCCTTGCGGCGGCTGCGTTCCTCATGCAGCGCCGCGAGCGCCACCATCTTTTCCGGCTTCGGCGCATCGCCGCCATTGTGTTGGCCGTCGTCGGAACGCGCCTGCCCGTCCTGGTCGGCGTCGCCGTGCGCCGCGCCGGCGGTTTCGTCGGCTGGGATCTCGGTGGCGCCGCCGGTTTCGAAATAGTTCGCCTCGGCCGGCGTCAGGGACGCGCCGATCGGATCGATGTCAGTCATGTGGAGTATTCCCGTCAGACCTGCTGACGACAGACCGCGCGTAACGCCGCGCGGCGCGAACCCGATCAGAGTCGGGAATGGGGTGATGATGTCAGGCGGAACATTCTTGTTCGCCGCCGGTTATCCCCGGCCATGCGGGGATTCAAATGAACAAGGCTTTGATCGCGATCATTGCGACGGGTATCGGCGCATGCATCGCCGCGCTGATTTTTCTTGTCGTCACGATGTGATGGAGAGCTCTGCTAGCTCACCAGCAGCAGGATCTCGGCCTCCTGCCGCCGCCGCCTGGCGATCGTGGCCTGCTGTTGCGCGACATAGTCCGTGAGACGCTGCGCAGCCATGTTCTGAAGATGAGCGGTCTGCCCATCGGGTGGCGCACTCGCAGCCATGGGCCGCAGTGCCTGCGGCAACGGCAGCGGGGGAAGCGGCCGCAAGTGCGGACGCATCTCGCGCACGACCGGCCGCGGCGTCGGCCGCGTGATCGCCGCAAGCTGTCGCAGCCGCTCCAGTTCCTCGAGATAGTGCCCGATGCCGCCGTAAACCTGGTCGTAGTCGCCGCCGGTGCGGGTCAGAACATAATCGCCAAGCGTCAGCACATAGGCGCCGCCGGCAAACGGCGCGACAAGTCCGGCACGCGTGCCCCCGAAGGATCGGTTATAGGCGCCGGCAGATGCCGCCAGATAATCCCGCAACGAAACCATCGTCCCGGTCAGCACATACGCGCCGGTCAGCGCCGGAAAGTTCGACTTGAAGCCGACCGACTGACCGCCGAGCATGTAGCCGCCGCTTGCCGCCGCCATTCGCCCAGGAAGCAGCGACATTCCACCCGAAACGACATAAACGCCCGGGGTCGCCGATAAGGTTGATTTTAGCCCGACGGCATTCCCACCGATCGTATACGCCGCCGACCCAAGCGTGAGTGTGCCGCTGAAGGCAGCCGCATTGCCGACGATTGTGTAGCTGCCGCGAGATCCAAACAGCGAAACGTACGACGGTCCGGCGCGCGTGATCTGCCCAAAGGCAGAGCGGCCGATGGCGTCAAAGCCGAACATCAGGCAGCCGCCGCCGCAATATCCTCTTGTCGCCACTGATCGACAGCCAGCGCAATCAGTGCGGTCAATTGCGCGCCGGTCACCGAGACGCCGTCGGCCGAAAAGCTGTCACCAGCGACGGCATCTGCCTGACGAGTGACCAAAATGCCCTGCGCCTTCGAAATGACGACGCCGTTCGGATCCGACTTCACGACCTCCCGAAAGACCGTGACGGTCGGAACCACTTCACACGGCGTTTCGATGTTGATGCGCCAAGTCCGCTCCTGCGTGGTGACGGCGACCGTTTCGGTGCCAATCTCAATTGCCATGGACCTTCTCCTAGCGATTAGAGCGTTTTCCAGCGAAGTGGATACCGGTTCGCGTTAAGAAAACGCGCCAAAACAAAATGCTAGAGCTCCGTTCCGATTCTATCGGAACGGAAATGGCTCTAGGACTTTCTAATTAGTTGCCACCGTAACAGCAGATATTGGTGACATGAAACGTCTGAGTTGAGCCGTAGTTATTGTAGATTCTGTAGGTGCTCCCATCAAATGCGACTGAGCAATTACCAGCACCGGGAGTTGTTGTAGCGGTGACCCATATGGTCCCAATTTGCAGGCCGACGGCGCTTGATCCACCACCTACAAGGATAATCACTGCGCTCACGATAGCCTCGCCAATACGAATTATGTACAGCCCCGTTCCTGCAGGTAGTACGGCGCTCGATCCATTTGCGATAGAAACACCCGTCGCCGCGCCAGCATTCCAATGCCAACCAGCAACAGGCGAACCCATCGCCACCAAATGTTGGCCGAATACATCGCTGCTGGCGTTGACATACCCACCTACATTAACAGACCCCTGTATGCCGACACCTCCCGAAACTTGAAGTGCGCCAGTTGTCGTATTGGTTGTTGCCGTCCCATTCGTAATCGCAACTATTGGTGGGAACACAACGTTACTGATCGTGTATCCACTACCTCGGTTGACCGCCATCCAGGTAGAAGCGGCGGAATAACTATCGTTCAAAGCGCGGTATGAGATGTTGGTCGGGGCACATGTCATATCCCAGAATTTTTGATCTGTTCCTCCGGTAGCGGCCTTGACCGAGTAAGTTGGCCCTGCGCCGATGTGAAGTACTTGGTTGTCCATTTGAAACGATGCGCTAAGTGGATCGCGTGCCGTCGTGCCGACAACAAGGTTTTTCAGATAGCTCAGGCCGTTCGACGCAATGCCGCCGGCGACGTTGAGCGCACCACCCGCGGTGGTCGAGCTGGCATTCGTTGCATCGGTGAAGAGATTCTGCGCCGACAGGTTCGCCACCTCCTCTGCAAGCCCCACGATCGCCACCTGAGGCGCCGCACTGAAATTGACCTTGCTTCCAGTCGATGACGCCCGGACCGTCGTGCGCGCGAGCACGCCCGTTCCCGTCGCGTAGGCGCCGACGCCGATTTCCCATTGCGTCAGGTCAGCACTCTCGGCGCGGTAGGCATAGACGGTCCCATTGGTGGCGCCGGCCGAAGACGGCGCCTGATAGCCCGTCACCGCGGAGGACACCGTCCAGTCGGTCAGGCCACCGGCGGTGACGTTGAAACGGCAGACATTGAGAAATCCGACCATCAGACAGCATCCTTCGCGGTCTTGCCGCCGAGTGCGCGCGAGAGGGTCGCAATTTCATTATGCAGCTCGTACAGCGGCCCCTCCAGGTCCCGAATCCGTTGCGTCAACGGCTCGGCCTTCCCGGCCTGTGCCTGCGCCTTGGCCAGGATGTCGTCGCGCTGCCGGCGCAGTGGCGCGGCAGCATCGATAATCGCGTCGCGCTCGCCGCAAGCCTCCGCAAAGCGCTGCCTCAGCAAGTCCTGAGTTTTGGCCATCGTGATACCTCGTTAAACCAGTGCGAATGACGCATGGCTGAGAAACAGCGCGAACCGCGCGCCTTCGGTGAGGGACATGGGCGCGCCATAATCCCAGAATCCGATCAAACTGCCGGCCGGCGTCGTCGCGTTGTAAATCACGGCGTATCGGAACGGCCCGATCGAGCCGCCTGCGGCCTGCAATGACACGTCCGACCACGTCAGCGTATAGATCCCCCGCGCAAACGCGTTGATCCCCGGCAACGTCAGACCGCCAAGCGGATACCCATTGCCAGCGGCTATCTCCGCAATCTCGGCCTTCACTTTCGCGTTCAGGAGCGGCGCCGTGTTCGACAGCATCAGCCGCAGGCTGTCCGACGAGAGATTGTGAACGCCTTCCGCCAGGTCCTCATTGAACTGATGAAAGCCGACGATCGGCGAGAGATAGGCCGGCGCGAACTGCCCAAACGCCAGCCGCCCGAACGCGTCGAATCCGAACATCAGGTCAGCGAAAAAATGCCGTCGGCCTGATCCAGGTCGACAACGAAGCCGTTGCCGGCCGTAACGGTGATTGACGTGCCGACATCCCACCAGACGATCAGTGGATCGGCCGGCGACGTCGGCAGGCGGAGCGGAGCTAGGGTATTCGACATGGGTTCTCCTTCCTTCAGCGTGAACACGCCGCCGGTGCCGGTCGTTTCGGGTGAGATAAAATTGCGAGATGCTGCCGTCGATGGCTATGCAAGCATCATCGCGGCGATTGAATTTGGACGCTCAGTGTTGACGCCCGAATATCGTCGCGATGCCGACTCAAAGCCGGATTCCACGCGGCGATATCAGACGAACCCGCCCCAGTGCCAGGCTGTAAAAGCCCAGAAAGTCGGCCAAACAGTCCATCCCCCGATCAAAAGTCCGAGCAGACATAAACCGGCTGACCAAAGTCGCAAGCCGGCTGTTCGCAAAATTATTCCGACGAGTCCGATGTGCACGAGAATGTAGACAAGCAGGCCCCACCATTTCGTTTTCGGAATCCAGAACTCGCCCAGCTGATTCAAACCCAAAATGGACCAGACGATGAAAATAAGGCAGAGCACCCAGAGGCGCCTGTTGGCGGGCTGACGCAATTCACTCTTGTGTAGAGCCACCTCGGACAATCTCCGCGCTGAACTGACGGATGAACGTGCTTGCGTCAGAATGCTGGAACAAATCACGAATCATGTCAACATGACGCAGCTAACGTCAGGCGGACGCGTCATTCTACGTCACGAGCCGAACCACCCTTTTGCCCAGCCGCGAAACTGTTCCGTTTCATCTTCCGTGCCAGGCTGCGGCGGCCTCGGCCAATCTTTCGGCGACCTCGGTAACGCATTCAGTTCGTCGATAAGAACTTTATCGCATGCGCGGATTTTTTGGGGATCGCTGCCCGCTGCATCGTAACAGAGATCATGCCGCATATAGCTTTCGTCCCCGCTGTCGACCGGGGGCAGCGACCCATTCGGCCGGCCCGGAGGCGCGTATTGTCCGCCGCTCCAGTATTTCCCACCCCAGTTGCCATTGGTAGGCCCGGCCCATATCGAACGCCCCCCGTCCCGATTGATCAACCGTGTCGCGCCCACCGGCACGAACCCGAACGGCGGCGGATAACCGTTCGGCCCGCCGCGGATGTCGTCGGATGACCCCACCGCAGGGGCAAGTTGCCCCCGAACGTCGTCAGGCCACCGAACCGCGCTCGGCGGCGCATTGAGCAAACCATAGAGGACGCGCATGAGACTTCTCCTTTCGTGAGTAATGAATCGTTGCGGATAAGCGCCAACGATGCCGCGGACAGCGAACGCCCGCGCGATGCTAAGCCAGCGTAAACACGCCGCCCGCCTGGTCGAGGTCGACCGTGAAGCTGTTGCCTGCGGTGATGGTGATCGCGGTGCCGTAGTTCCACCATGCGATCAGCGGCTTCAGCGGGCTCGTCGGCGTATCGTTGTAGAGCACCGCATACTGGAACGGCCCGAACGACGCTGTCGTCGCGGTAAACGTCGCGTCCGACACCACGAGCTTGTAGGTGCCGCTGGTCTGCGCCGATACGGATTGTGCGACTTGCAGACCACCGGCCGGATAGCCATTACCCGCCGCGATCTCGGTCAGATCGGCCTTGACCGAATTGGTGGACACCGGCGCCAAGCTGTTCACCAGCATGATCTTGAGTGTATCGCTTTGCAGGTTGTGCACCTTTTCGGCGAGATTTTCGACGAAGATGTCGAACTTGTTGTAGACGGCCATTGTTTGCTCCTGTCAGGTTCGCTGCCACGCATGGGCGTTGATTGTCATGACTCTGCTCTTCACTCGTCGATCGACGTTGTCGGTGCATGACCAGCAGGCTCACCACGCATGATCGGAAATGCATTGCTGATGCATTTTGCATCGCGTGACGGCCGTGAGATGAACCGCGGCAAGGATTCGGCAGACACAGTTACAAACTGTAACCGGAGCCGCAGCCGCAGACACCGCCGTGTATTTTTGCCGCCTTGGAAAATAATGGCGCCGAACGACCGGCGTGCCGCGCATTGCGGCAACCATGCGCACTGGCGTCACGCCGGCCTCGGCGGTCGTCAGCAGTTGAACAGAAACGCGCAGCTGAACAGCATCGCGAGCTTCACAAGGCACATCGCTCCGAGTGTCCCGAACACGATGTTGAAGATATCGAGGCCGAAAATATCCACGGTGCAGCACCTTTCCTTCGCACAGCGGTCATATCATTCCTCGAAAGTCGCGCGTGGCCGCACCACCACCCGTCCACAGCACCGCGCCGCCACGGCTAACGAGTTCTGCATGGCATCGATCAAATGCAAATCAAACACGGATGGCATTTGAGGTGAGCTGACGCGCAAAACGACAAGCGGCTGATTTTGCTGCCCGCTTCTTTCAGTTCATCCGCATCGGCACCACTGCGGTGATCTCCCCGGTCTGCGGATCGCGCACGATCTGCTTCGGCGTGTTGAGGGTGTCGGCGAGTGTCTTCATCTCGTTGCGCATTTCGTCGATGACGGACATCACCAGCGCCACCCCTTCGCTGCCACCGGTTACCGGCAGACCGTCGGGGCCGAGCGGCGGCGGCGTGGCCAGCATGTCGGCGAGGTTGTCGGCCTGGGCCTTGCGCAGCTTGATCGCGGTCTCGGCCTCGGCCTCGCGGGTGAGATTGGCGATCTTGGCATCCGTCAGCGCCTTCTGGTTGACGATGTCGGATTGAGTCTTCAGCGTGGTTTGCTGCAGCTGGGCCTTGATCAGCTCGACGGTGGGATCCGGCGGCGGTTGCTGCGGCGCCGCCTGCTGACTCTGGGTCACGCTGTCGGAGATGTCCTTCTGGGCCGAAGTCGGCAGCGGCGAATATTTCAGCAGCGCCAGCCATGTCGCCGGCGGCAGCATGGTGCCGATCACCGGCAGCAATTGCTGCAGCATCGACCATGTCGCCTCCTTCTGGTTCGGCGAAGTCGGCGCCTCGTCCACGATCACGTCGTAGGACGCCGTGCCCGGCTGGCGGATCAGCGGCACATATTGCTCCTGCTCCTGGCCAACGATGCGGATCAGCCGGCCGTCGGACAGATAGTTCTCGATCAGGTACAGCAGCAGCCGCCCCTGCTCCTTGCGATAACGCCGCAGGCTGTCGAACAGCGGCTGCAGGATGGTCATCGCCGATTGCTTGCGCTGCATGTCCAGGCTCGCCGCCTGGCTGGCGCCGGCCTGCATCCCCAGGATCTCGACATTGACGCCGGAGACGTCGCGGATCGAGGAGATCGCGAACTGCATCAGCTGGAACGACGACGAGGGAAATTCCGACTGCGGCTTCTGGGTGTATTTCGGCGCGGTGCCGGAGAGCGCGCCTTGCCTGGCCCAGGTGATGGCATCCTGCCGCGCCCAGGTGGCTTCGGCATCCGCATCGTTCTCGAAGAAGCCGCGTTCGGCCAGGATGCCGCCCTTGGCGGAGGTGTTCATGATGTGCATGGTCTGCGACATCCATTTGTTGGCCCACCGCTGTGGATCCTTCATGGCGCGCACAAGGCCGTACCAGGTGTTGGCATTGCGGTCCCGCTTGCCGGTGATGCACTTGAAGGAAAAGTGCTCGCGGCACGGCGCCTCGCCGATCTCGAGCAGGATGTTGCCGAGAAACGCCTGCTTGTAGGTCTTACGGGTTTGTTTGGTGAAACGCAGCTCGGCGCCGACGAGTTTCGCTTTCGCCTGCAGGTCGTCGAACGCCGGCTTGTCCAGTGTCAGGATGTTGTCCGGATTGGTCGGGTCGAGCACCAGATACACCGGCACCCGCTCCCACCACTGGGCGCGGACCATGGTAACGCAGGTGTCGTCGCCGGCGCCCGGGTCGCCGCCCGCGCCGGTCTCGTCCTTGTCGTAAAAGGTGTTGTCGACATGGCGCGGCTCCTTGTCGTCGCGGCTGTCGACCCAGGTGGCGTTGTAGTCCGCATCCTCGAAATCGTCACCGGGGCACAGCGCGCGCGCCTCGGCAATCGGGATATCGCGGCGGATGTGAAAGACACGGCGCATGTCGACCAGGTTGCGCTTCGTGGCAGCCGAGTCCCACACCATCTGCAGGGGATCGCAGCGCTCGATCGCCGGCGCGCCTTCCGGCGTGTCCTCATAGTCGAGGCGGGTCTCGGTCCAGCCCATGCCGCAGATGATGGTGTCGCGAAAGGCGTCGGACTCCTCGTCCTCGGCATCGCACTGATCGCGGAACCACTTGGCCGCCGACGTCAACACCTCGTTGACCTGCACGTCGCCCTGCGAACGCGGAATGAAACGCACCTCCTGGCGGTTGGCGACTTCGGAGCCGGCCACGCTGTCGATCACCGGCTCGATCCGGTTCATCACGATGATCGGCCGGTTCATCTCGCGCAGCCGCGCCTTGTCCTCGTCGGACAGCTGCTCGCCGGCAGTGAAGGCGAAATCCTCCCGCGCCTTGCGCCGCCAGCCGCTCTCGGTTTCCTGGTCTTGCAGAAACCAGCCCTTCAGGCGCCGGAACAGCGCGTCGGTGTCGGCGATCGGGTTGTCGTGCTCGTCAGTCATGCGGCCTCGCAGACATGCGCCAACCCGCCCGCCGCGCCGGTTCACGCAGCTGGAAAGGTCGGCTCTTCGTTGATGAATGGAAGGAGAGTTACGGTGCGCAATTCGTCAGGAGGTCAGACGGGACGCATTGCTATCAACATTGGTCGTACTGCATCGCTGCTAGATGAGACGCCGAAAGCGCGATCGCTTGAGCGCACTGCACCATCACCAGTTCTTGATGTTTGAAAGCCGATGGCGCAACCACGAGCGGGACCGACAGCTGCTTGCGGCTGAAAACGCCGAAACCTATCTTCGTTGTTGAAACTTCGGACGAGTTGCAGCTTTCGGCGCGGGATCGGAAGATGACATACAGGCATGGCCGGATCGTCGGTTGGAGCAAAGGCGCGGTCATCGTGCTCTGGTTTTTTGCGACGCCGTTCCCGTTCTTCTACGGCCTCGGATCGTTTTTCTCACAGGGCGAAGCGTCGCATACTTCGACCGAACTGTTATACGTCCTGTTTTTCTTTGGAACCTGGCTCTGGTCGCTTTACTGGATTTACACCGCACTCTTCAAGCTGGCTGAAGCCCGTTGGCCACGCGCCCGCGAGATCAAGCAAGTCATCGATCTGTTTCTGACCTGTCTTTTTTCTGCACCTCTGCCTTGATCATGTGCTGTGATGGCGGCGCTTCTTACATGAAGAGTCGCTCGGCAACATTGAACTATTACGGCGACAGCTTCTGGCCAATGTGGCGCGCAAGGCGGTAAGCACCGCGCGCCAGGAGCCCTCCCTGAACCATCGCCTCCGGATAATATCGTGAGATTCCAGTCAAATCTTCAAACGGCTGTGACAGAGCGGTCCGCACGGCCGCGTTTCTCGGTGAGTAGACGTAATTTGCCCCACCCAAGACCATATTGCCCACCCCCTTGGCAAAGGTCCATGGCTCATCCATCCTTTTTGCCTGGTCCACACCGCGCCAAAACTGTTCTTGCGCCTCCCGATTCATTCTGAGGTAAGTCTCAGGATAGTAGGTGATTGGACTAAGCAGCCGCTGGACCGCAGATTGTCTCTGACGTTCCGAGTAACCGTGATCGGCAGGTTCAGGCTGCAATGACGCCTCTTTTGCGCGTTTTGCGCCTTCAACGACGGTGTCGATAGCAATATCCAACGGCCCTCGTTCGGTGAACGGACGCCGGAACGGAGCGAGAGTTTCCGTATTCGCCTCCAGCGACGGATCGAAATTCAACGAGCCCGGCCCGGCAAACCCGAACGGCGCGGCGCCTGCATAGAACTTGCCGCCGCGGACGATGCGCTCACGCTGGGTCGGCACATAGGGCTCCGTATCCAGCGCGCGTTGCGTCTGCGCGGCATAGTGCGGATCGAGGCCGTAGCCTCCGTCCGCGCTTCTCGTGAGGTTGACGCCCGCGAACTGGTCGGTGCTGTCTTGCGGCAGTCCAAGGCTTTCACGGGACGAATCCCGGGCGGCCCAGCGGGATCGGCGTTCAACTTCCGAACGCGGGTTGAGATAGCCGGGCCCCAGATTATCACCGCCGTCGGGCCGCGGGATGAAGCCCGGCCGGCGGCGCATCGCATCGTCGTCGGTTTGCGGCGGGAAGTACGGCGGATCCGGAAACACCGATGCGCTGCGCGCGGACATCGCCTGGGACATGGGTTGGACAACTTGCCCCCGGGAAAAGTTAGCCGGAGGAAGCCTGGTATCGACCACGGGAATCTCAGTCAGAGACGACAACGGCGCATTGGGGATGACGGTTGGGCGGCCGCAGGCCTGCAACGTCGCGTGCACCACGTCGCTATCCCGCGCATAGGCCGCCGTCATCGCCTGCTGCGGCGGCACGCCCTGGGCCGTCAAGGCATAGAACAGATCGCGCGGGGACGCGGTGTCCGGCGCGAGGCGCGCGAAAGCATCATCGGTGTCGAATGCGCTGTCGTCCGGTCGATAGGGCATGAGGGCCTCACTGGGATGCGTCGACCCGCCCGCCGCGTCGGTTCACGCGGTGGGGCAGATCGGCTCGTCGTCGATGAATGGAAAGGGAATTACCGCTTGCAATTCGTCAGGAGGTCAGGACGCATTGCTATCGACATTGTCGCACTCGCATTGCCGCGGGGCGCGGCGCCGAAAGCGCGGTCGCTTGAGCGCACCGCACCATCACCAGTTCTTGATGTTTGAAAGCCGATGGCGCAGCGGCGGACGGGCGTGCTGCCGCTTGCGGCTGGAAACGCCAAAACTTATTTCAATCGTGATGACACAAGTAGCAGCTTTTGGCGGGGGATCGGAAGATGACGCACGCGCAGAGTCAGATCGTCGGCTGGGCTAAAGGGACGGTTATCGTACTCTGGTTTTTCTCGGCGCCATTTCTTTTCGTCTATGGCTCCATATTGATGGGCATGCCAAGCGGAAAGCAGATTTCTCTGACCGAGTTGTTGTATGGTCTATTCTTTGTCGGAACCTGGTTCTGGTCGTTTTACTGGGTCTACGGCGCGCTCTTCAGGCTGGCCGAGGCGCGCTGGCCGAAGAACGCTCTCCGGGTGCGCCAACTCAAAGAGACCACCGACATGATCTTGAGGTTTTTGATCTTTGCGCCATGGGGCAAATGAGAACGTTGCCGGACATGACAAAGCATCGTCGCGACAAGATGTGGCAAAGCCTCAGACAAGCTGCGGCTTTCGGCGCGGAATCGGAACATGACATATAGGCATGAGCGAATCGTCGGCTGGACAACACTCACTATCATCGTGCTCTGGTTTTTTGCGGCCCCGTTTCTTTTCTTCTACGGCATGAAACTGCTTCACGAACCGGGCGAGCAGTTGTCCTTGACCGAGCTGCTGTACAGCATATTTTTCTTTGGCACGTGGGGCTGGTCAGCCTTCGTGGTTTACGTCGCGTTCTTCGCGATGACTATTCCACGCTGGCCGTGGACGCGCAAACTCGCGGAGATCATCGCCTACATCGTCATCATTTTGATTTTTGCCTTCATGGGGCAGTCTTATAGCTGACACGTCGGTCCGAAGGACCTCGGCATCTCAGCCATCATCGCGACAAGAGGCCGCGTATCACACGTGGAACGCCAGCGATGAGACCGGGGATGCTGGCAATGACACCGGGGACAGCGGCAATGGTTCTCGCTGCCGACGCTCCTCGGACCCCACTCTCCAGAATTTCCCTGGGAAGCCCGACGACATCTTCCAACGGTTGTGTCACTTCAGTCCGCAAAGCCGCGGACACCGGCGACAGCGCAGCATCCCATAAGCCCATTCCGAAGTTGCCTACACCTTCAGCCCGTGTCCAGGGATCATCAGAATTCCTGAACTGATCCCACCCGCGAGACATCTGCTCTCGCCCCTCCCGACCTATTCGTAAGGCCGTTTCGAAATATTCGTCGGACGTACTGCGGCTCCCTAGCGCGGACCTTCGTTGGCGCTCCGAGCGCCCGTGATCCGCGGCCTCAGGCTGCAACGATGCCTGGTAAGCCGGACTTTCCACATAGGCTTTCGCCAAGGCGTCCAACGGCCCTCGTTCGGTGAACGGACGCCGGAACGGAGCGAGAGTTTCCGTATTCGCCTCCAGCGACGGATCGAAATTCAAAGACCCCGGCCCGGCAAACCCGAACGGCGCGGCGCCTGCATAGAACTTGCCGCCGCGAACGATGCGCTCACGCTGGGTCGGCACATAGGGCTCCGTATCCAGCGCGCGTTGCGTCTGCGCCGCATAGTGCGGATCGAGACCGTAACCTCCATCCGCGCCTCTACCGAGATTGACGCCCGCGAACTGGTCGGTGCTGTCCGGCGGCAGTCCCAGGCTTTCACGGGACGAATCCCGGGCGGCCCAGCGGGATCGGCGTTCGACTTCCGAACGCGGGTTGAGATAGCCGGGCCCCAGATTATCTCCGCCGTCAGCGCGCGGGATGAAGCCCGGCCGGCGGCGCATCGCATCGTCGTCGGTTTGCGGCGGGAAGTACGGCGGATCTGGAAACACTGATGCGCCGCGCGCAGACGTCGGTTGGACAACTTGCCCCCTCGAAAAGTCGGCCGGGGGAAGCCTGGTATCGACCACGGGAATCTCAGTCAGGGACGACAACGGCGCGTTGGGGATGACGGTTGGGCGGCCGTAGGCCTGCAACGTCGCGTGCAGCACGTCGCTGTCCCGCGCATAGGCCGCCGTCATCGCCTGCTGCGGCGGCACGCCCTGCGCCGTCAGAGCATAGAACAAGTCGCGCGGGGATGCGGTGTCCGGCGCGAGACGCGCAAAGGAGTCATCGGTGTCGAATGCGCTGTCGTCCGGTCGATAGGGCATGAGGGCCTCGCTGGGTTGCGCCAAAGCATCCGGCCGCGTCGGACAACGCGTGTCGGATGGCTAGGCTCTGGTTTTCGGTGAAGGAAAAGAGGAAGCGCCGAAGGCGAATGGTCACGGGATGCTCGCACCCCATCCCGGATATCGCGCAGGAAGCGCTCATCCGGGCGACTGCGCCGGAACGTGAAAGGCGCCGCAGTGTGCGGCACGACGAAAAGATAACGGAGAAATAGAATTACAGAGCTGAGGGCATCGATCTCAAGACACGAAAGATCGTGGCAGCCGGCACACGATCACCACGTCACACCATCAATCGGTGCGTCATGCCGGCATCAACGCGGCGGCATCAGGATGCGTGCGTCCATCGACCCGCGTGCGGGAAATGCGTCTGCGTCTGCGACTGCTGTTGATAGCCGACAAACACGCGCCACAGCACGAAGGCAGCATTCAGCGCCAGCCATCCGCACCCAATATAAAGCAGTGTCGTCATCGCCGTTGTCCCGTTGGCCCTTACCCGATGACGTGCTTAGCGCGATTCTGCTCCTGTTGCGGCGCACTGATTCGCGGAGTGCAATGCGGTAATCCACTTAATTTCAAGGGCGTTGTAGCAAAGCAACATTGCAGACATGCACGGACACGATGGGAACACAATCCCGCCCCTCCCTGATCAAATTTTGCTCACGCCGACTCCCATGACTCGCCTTTGCGCAGCGGGCGGCGATAGCGGTCACGCGGCGCAACAAGCGATTGTTCGACATAACCTTGAGCAAAGGTGCGGAACGCGTCCGCGCCATGCGAGGCCCAATTGTGCAGCGGGCGGTCGCGGAAGGTGCCGCGATCGTCGTCCCATTGCTTGCGGTAGTTGCGCAGGCACTTCAGTCCGCGCTCGCACCGCACCGGATCGATCACCGCGCGGCTGAGCATGCGGCGCACGGCGTTGATCCCGTCATTGATGTTGTGCACCCGCGGCACCGCCACTGGCGTCACGCCGAGGCCCACCAGGGTATCGAACCGGCTGCGGCCGTTGCTCAATTCATTGCTGGTGACATCGTGTGGAAAGTAATGATCGCCATAGATGAAGCCGTGCTGCTCGCGCCGCCGGTTCAACTCGCCGACATAATGCTCCAGCCCGTGGCCCGAGTTCTCGTAATAGTCGATCAGGCGGATCTCGAGGCCCGCCACCTGGATGAACCAGATGGTGTTGGCATCGTTGAAGCCCAGGTCCCACGCCGTCATCACCGGAATGGCCGGATCGATCGGGATCCGCGTCAGCCGCCGGTCGAGCTCCATCCGCGCCAATTGCTCCGAATAATAGGCGCCTTCGATCGCGGCCTCGAACGCTTCATCCGGCGTCGAGGGAAACTCGCGCACCATGTCGCCCTGCTGCTGCTCGGACTTCTTGACATACCAGGCGCGCTGCTCATCCGTCAGTTGGATGCCGCAGCCTTCCAGCCGCGTGAAATAGGCCGCGTAGGACGGCGGGATCGCCACGGTGTTCGCGGGCAGCACATAACGCTCGTCCTCCCACCAGGGCGAAAAGTGAAACTTGAAATCCATCGGCGTCAGCAGGTCGCCGGAGTTCCTGCGGCTGCGCGCCGCCTGGCACAGTTCGAAGAAATGCCCGTCCTGCCCCTCCGCCGTGCTTTCGATGAACACGATCTGCTCCTTGTCCACGGTGTTGAGCGCGCCGGAGCGCACCTCGCGGGCCTTGTCGGGAAACTTCGCGCAGATCTTGCCGTATTCGGAGACGTGCAGGTATTGCAGCGTGCCGGACCGCAGCGAGGTGCCGACCCGGATGCCGGAATTGTTGCCGAGCAAAAGCTCGCTGGCGTTATCGTTGATCACGGGCGCCGCGGCCTTCAGCCCCTCCGGCAGGTTGTCATAGGGATAACGCACCTTGTCGCGAAAGATCACCTGCGCATCGGCCAGCGTGTGCGCAATGGTGCCGGCGCGGATGTTCGAGTTGAACACGCAGGCATCGAGCATCAGAAGCTGGATGAAAGTCGTGAAGCCGCGCTGGCGCGCTTTGAGGATGATGTTCTGATTGTGCATACCCTCGAACAACGCCTCTTGTGCGGTGTTCATGCGAAAGGGAATCCGGCGGCCGTCCTTGTCGGTGATGACGTAGAGATTGTTCAGCCGCCAGCGCGGATCGGAATAGGCGTCAACGCCTGCGCCCCATGCGCCTTCCCAGGCCGGGGCGTTTTCCGCGGCGATGGAGGCATCCGTGTCGGTCGCTGATGTGGGGCCGGTCGATGTGTCTTGGATCGATGTGTCTTGGATCGAAGTGTCTTGGGTCAATGTGATGCGCCATCGATCGCTGAAGCATGTGTCACGCGAAGGTGAGACGCGCGCGCGGCCGCACGGCGCTCAGCGCACGCGGACGTGTTGGAACGAGAGCCAGAGCTGCGGCGTTGCCCCGCAAACTTCGATCACCCTGGAGAGTCCTATGCATCGTTCCGCCCTCAATCATCGCTTCGCTCTCGCGGCACTGGTTCTCGCTGCTGTTGTCGGCGCGACGGCCAGCGCCAGCGCGGCCGGCGAACACCGCGCCGCGCGCAATCCCGCACTTCTCGACGCCCCATCCGCGGTTCCCGTGGTGGTCACACCGCCGATCGGCATCAACACCAGCGGCCACAACCAGCCCGGCGTGCCCAACACCTCGACCCCCGGCATCATCGGCACCGGCGCCCAGCCGAGCGGACTGGTGGGCGACAGCCGGACGGCGCCGGGCTTTCCGGCCGTCGGCCAGCGATAGGCTCGGCGCTCGCTTCATCAACGCCAACCTGTTTATGCTCCATAAATAGTCCATTCAGGCCCTTAGGAGCCAATGATGGACCATAGAGTGTCCCGGTTACGGGTTACGAAGATTTCACAACCGGGAAACAGGACACCTGACGCATGGGTTATTCGCTGGCCGAGCTCGACACCATCCAGGCGCGGTGGGAGCTTCGTTTCCCGCCGGATCTGATCGAGCTGTTGCAGCGGCAGCGTGTGCTGCTGGACGGCCCTTCCGCGTTCGACTGGATTAACAGCGATCCCGACACCATCCGCGACCGGCTGGCCTGGCCATTCCTGAGCTTCTGGTTCGATGTGCAGCACAATGAGGTGTGGTGGCCGGAATGGGGTGACAAGCCCGCGGCGGCGGATGCGCAGCGCAGACGGCTTCAGGAGATTTTCGCATCAGCGCCAAAGCTGATCCCGCTGTTCGGCCATCGCTACCTGCCGGCGGAGCCCTGTGAACGCGGCAATCCCGTGCTCTCGGTGTATCAGACCGACGTCATTTGTTATGGCGCCGATCTCGCCGACTGGATGGAGCGGGAGCGCGGCGGCTACACCATCAAACCATGGCCGCCGATCAGGGAGATCGCGTTCTGGTCGGAAGCGTTGCGGAAGAACAACGCGATGCCGACCTCTGCTTGATCCGCGCCCGCCTCTCGGCCGGCGATTGACACCTGATCGTCTTTGCGTCAGCCTTTGGCTTGGTTGATACGACCTGCCGGTTGCGCCCCCCATGGGGAATGGTGAACGTATCGAGGTGTCTCGGCTTTTCCCTTTGCCCGAGCGACCGGGTCAGCAACGCAACCACCTGACAAGCCTGGTTCGCTCATGCAGAGGACGACACCGATGCGCGATTTTCGCGATGCCAAGGCTATGGCGCGCACCCTGCGCGACAACCTGAACGCCAAGTCCATCACCATCAGCCACAGCGAGAGCCTGGAGCTGGTCTCCAGAATGCTCGGCCTGGCCGACTGGAACACCTTGTCAGCGCAGCTCCAAGGCGGGCGGCCTGCAACCGATACGGCGAGTTACCCCGCCGTGCCGCTGCGAGACCTCGTTCCCTTCCCGACAACAAACTTCCCGACGCTGTTCGTGGGACGTGAGAAGAGCAAGCACGCGCTCGGGCATGCCCTGGAACGTTTGCGGGAAGTTGTGCTGGTGACCCAGAGGGATGGCGAGGTCGACGATCCCGGAATTGACGATGTTCATGAGGTCGGAGTGCTTGCCAGGGTGGTCGAACTCTGGCGCGTGGACCTTGGCGAACATGGCCACCTGAAGGTGCAGGTCCAGACGCACCGGCGCGTCACCGTCAGGCGTTTCTTCGACGACAACGGCGCGTACCGAGCCGAAGTCACCGATATCCGCGAGGGACCGATTCCCGAAGCACCTTTTCTGATCAAAAAAGCCGCCGCGCGGTTTGAAAGCTACGCCGCGGCGCGCGGACTTCAGAAGACCTGGCTCGATCGCATGCGAGAGCCGGGACGGGTCGCCGAGATCATTGCCGCGCAGGTGGAGCGACGAACCGGCGCCAGGCGGTTCGAGAGCTATGTGACGGCGCCCGAGCTTCAAAACGCGGGCGAACTTTCGAAGGCTTCGCAGCAGAAGATCTGGCCGCAACTCGATCGCATGCGCGATCCCGGGCGGGTGGCCGATATCATTGCTATGCATGTCGCTCTGCCGATCAGCGACAAGCAAAGCTTGCTGGCCACCCTCGATCCCGTGGCACGGCTGGAGCGGGTCTATGCCCTGATGGACAACATTCCGCAGGAGGCAGGTTCATAACACCGGGCCACGCTTTCTCGCTCACTTGCGATTGGGCAGGCCGCGCGAGCGGCCGTCGACGGCCTTGAGCAGATCGGCCCAGCTGTGGCCGGCCTCATCGGCGGCGGTCACATCCAGTTCGTCGCCATAGGTCTTCGGCAGCATGCGCCCCAACAGCCAGCGCCGGGTTTCGACCCGCAGCCGCGCGCGCGTGATCGCCTCCTGATCGGCGACAAGCGTGACCTCGCCGTTCGCCTTGCGCCGCTCCACAAAATCGTTCCGGCTATCGTCGGCGATATCAAGCATTTCGTCAGCGAGGGTCTCATAGCCGAATTGGCGGGCCTGCCGGTAACGCGCGCCAAACCCCTTGCGATCGTCGTGCGCCCACAGCCGCACGGAGGCCTCATCCGGCATGCCCGCGTCGTGGCAGATATCGGTCAGGGAGCGGCCGGCGCTGAGTTCGCGGCAAATCGCGTCGGCGAGTTCGACCGAATAGACCGTCGGCCTGCCGATCTTGCGCACGGCGTGGTACTGCGCGGCGAAACCATCGCGATCGGTCTGCGCCCAGGTCTGCACCACCCGCACCGAGGGCATGCCCTGGTCCTGGCAGACGTCTGTCACGGTGCGCCCCTTCGCCAGTTCTTCGCAAACCCTGTTGGCGCGCTCGGGCGAGTATCCCGCCTTCGGCGCTGCCGCCCGCGCATCCGCATACTTCGCGGCAAAGCCGTCGCGATTGACCCGCGCCCAGCTCCGCACCGTGCCTGCTCTCGGCATATCAGGCGCACGGCAGATCTCTTTCAGCGTGCGGCCCTTGACCAGTTCCGCGCAGATCCAGTCAGCCAATTCGGGCGTGTAGGACAAGGCCCTGCTCATGTGAGACCCCCCTCCCTGGTTCAGATGCGCGTGGCATAAAAATCGGACAATAAAAATCCCGCCACCAGGTTCTGGAAGCGGGTTTCAACGACAACTCTTGCGACCGTGCCTAAGTTCGTCGATTCCTCGTTACGGCGCAAGCGGGGAAAAACGAAAGGTGTGGCAAAGTCGGCAACGCCTACGCTAGCGAGTAGCCCGGGTGAGCAAAGCGATACCCGGGTTCTGCGCGCTGACCCGTTCCCGGATGTCGCTGGCGCTCATCCGGGCTACCTTGATTTATTCCGATCAATCCGTTGACGACAACCGTTTGGGTTGTGTTACGCTCGCCTCAAGCCTCGCCACTGCACTGTACCGGTTTCGCCATGAAATTGAACGCTGCCACCGTTGGCCTGCTGCTTTCCTGCTTTCTCGCCTGCCCTCCCGCGCTCGCGCAGCAGAACGGCGACGCGCTTTACACTCAGCATTGCGCCCAGTGCCATGATGCGGGCGATCCGCAGAGCCGGACGCCCAGTCGGAGCGCGCTTCGCGCGATGTCGTTCGAACATGTGCTTGTAGCAATCACATCGGGCAGCATGGCCGCGATGGCCAGGGAGCGGACGGACGACGAACGCAAGGCGATCGCCGCCTTCGTCACCGGCAAGAGCGGGACTGATCAGACTGCGGCCGGCACCGGACCGGGCGGCGCTTGCGCGCCGGATGCACGCGTGTCCGCGGGCGCGCTCGACGGTCCCCGCTGGAATGGCTGGGGCGCCGATCTCAGCAACAGCCGCTTCCAGCCGGCGGCCATGGCAGGGCTGTCGGCAGACCAGGTGCCGCGGCTGAAGCTGACATGGGCGTTCGGCTTTCCCGGCGTACCCGCCGCCAATGCGCAGCCGACCGTGATCGGGCGCGTGCTGTTTGTCGGCGGCGCCGACGGCAAGGTGCGCGCGCTGGACGCCAGACGTGGATGCACGCTGTGGACTTACACGAGCGAAGCGCCAGTGCGCACGTCCCTCACCTTCGGTGCGCTCGCAGGCAGCGATCAGGCCGCGGTGTTTTTCGGCGATGTGCGGACCAATGCCTATGCGCTGAACGCGGTGACGGGCGCGCTGATCTGGAAGGTCAAGGTCGAGGACCATCCCGCCGCCCGCATCACCGGGGCGCCGGCGCTGTGGTCCGGCAGGCTTTACGTGCCCGTGTCCTCGATCGAGGAAGCGACGGGATCGCGCCCGACCTACCCATGCTGCACATTTCGCGGCAGCGTGGTGGCGCTGGAGGCCGCGACCGGCGCCGTAAGCTGGAAATCCTACACCATCGCCGATGCGCCGCATCCGACCACCACCAATGCCGCGGGCACGCAACTGTATGGCCCGTCCGGCGCGTCGGTGTGGTCCGCACCGACCATCGATGTGTTGCGCCAGGCGCTCTATGTCGCCACCGGCAATTCCTATTCAAATCCGCCCGCGGACACCAGCGACGCCGTCATTGCGTTCGACCTGGCAACCGGCCGGATGCTCTGGCACCGGCAGGCCACCCCCAACGACAGTTTCGTGGTGGCGTGCTTCATGCCCGACCGGACCAACTGTCCGCAGAACAATGGCCCCGACGTCGACTTCGGCCAATCCCCGATCCTGGCGAATTTGCCCGACGGACACCGCATACTGGTGATCGGCCAGAAATCCGGTGTCGTGCATGCATTCGATCCGGACCAGGAGGGCAAAGTGCTGTGGCAGACGCGTGTGGGCAAGGGCGGCTCGCTGGGCGGCATGGAGTGGGGCTCCACCGCGGATGCGGAGCATGTGTATGTGGCGAACTCGGACGTGCGTTTCGTGAGCGGCGCTCCGCTGCGTCTCAATCCGAATGCCGGCGGCGGCCTGTTCGGGCTCAATCTCTCCGATGGCAAGATCGCCATGCAAGTGGCGCCGGTGGCGTGCGGCGAGCGCGACCGCTGCAGCCCCGCCCTCTCCGCCGCGATCACCTCGATTCCCGGCGTGGTGTTCTCCGGCGGCGTCAGCGGCTTCCTGCGCGCTTACGCGAGCAAGGACGGGCGACTGCTGTGGGAGTTCGACACCGCGCGCGACTACGACACGGTGAATGGCGTGCCCGCGCACGGCGGCGCCATCGACGGCCCCGGCCCGGTGATCGTGGACGGCATGCTCTACGTCAATTCCGGTTACGGACAGTGGGCCGGCGTGCCCGGCAATGTGCTGCTGGCGTTCGAGGTGGGGCAGCCCTGACGGCGCGTGGCCGCCAACAAAAACCCGCCACCGGTTTTCCGGAAGCGGGTTGCGACGCCAACTCTTGCGACTGTGCCCAATTTCGTCGATTCCGCGTTACGGCGCAAGCGGTCGAAAACGAAAGCTGTGGCAAACATGAAAATCGAATTCTCATTTCGTCACGCGCGCCCTGCTGTGCTCTGATCTGTATCTGATCTGTATCTGCTCTGGGGCGTGACGGTCACGGCGGCGTCACGCAGCATGGACCGTTTCGCGGGCGTGACGTCAACCGTTGCATCGCGCCGATGCCACGTGACGCGAAGGGTGCGCGCCGATTGATCCTGTTTGAAAAAATCGGACGAGACCGATCGCGACGCGAAATCGCTTCGCCGGGACACGTGATGCGCGCGCATCCCGTCTCACGTTCGAGCATCACCGCGGTTCGTGGCGGAGCGTGGCGGCATGTTCGCAACACGTGTCGCGTTGCGAAGAAACCGCGACCGCTTCGGCCACCGGAACAGCCCGCGCGCCGTGGCACGAGCGGCAAGGAGAGCCAGGAAAAGCGATCGAACACGCATCGCCGGCCACGCCAATCGGAGCCGCGACCGAAACGAAAGCGGAACGGGTTTTTGCAAACCCGTCGGCGTTATCTGTGTGAAAACGCGGATGGAATAAGCATCGGCCGAGCAAGGATTCGCCTCGCGCGGTTAGCCACGTTTTCCACGGCCGGCCCGCACAATCTTCGCCGAATGAGTGGATGCGGCCTCATTCGCCCGATCTCTCCCGATTCCTCAAACGGTCGCGATGGCCTCGATGATCCTGCATTCGGCCACGCGCCCACCGGCGCAGCAGGCGAGCATCCGCTGCAACTCCTGCCGCATCGCGTTGAGGCGGACTATCCTGGCTTCGATCTCGACGAGATGCGCGCGGGTGAGCGCATCGATGCGCTGGCAGGAGCGATCGGGCTGGTCCTGCAGGTCCAGCATGGCGCGGATGGCCTCGATCTCGAAGCCGAGTTCGCGGGCGTGGCGGATGAATCCGAGGCGGCCGATATCGTCCTTGCCGTAGCAGCGGCGATTGCCGTCCGTGCGCGGCGGCGCGGGCAACAAGCCGATCTGCTCGTAATACCGAATGGTCGGAATCTTGATGCCGCTCTGCCGGGCGGCCTCTCCAATGCTCAGTTTGTCAGTCATGCCTTTTCCGTCGTGGCGATGAATCCGCTTGCTCCTCTAGTCACCAGAGGATGCACCCTGCGTCTGGAAAAGTCGAAGGTTTTGGAGAATTCGCCGATGCCCGCTTGCGCCCACGACGATTGCTGTGCTCCCGCGCCCACGGCACTGGACAGCCCGGCCTGGCGGCGCGCGCTCTGGATTGCGCTCGCGGTCAACGCCACCCTGTTTGTGGCCGAGATCGCCGCAGGCCTGGCGGCGGGCTCCTCGGCGCTGCAAGCCGACGCGCTGGATTTTCTCGGCGACAGCGCCAACTACGCCATCAGCCTTGGTGTGGCGGGAATGACGATGGCCTGGCGGGCCCGCGCGGCCTTGCTGAAGGGGCTGACCCTGATCGGGCTCGGCGTGTGGATCCTCGGCACCGCGGCTGTTCATGCCTGGCTCGGCACGCTGCCACGCGCGGAGGTGATGGGTTTCGTCGGCGTTGTCGCGCTCGTTGCCAACGGCGCCGTGGCCGTTTTGCTCTATCGTTTTCGAACCGGCGACGCCAACATGCGCTCGGTCTGGATCTGCTCGCGCAACGACGCCATCGGCAACGTCGCTGTTCTGCTCGCGGCCGGCGGCGTGTTCGGGACCGGGACGGGGTTGCCGGATGTGATCGTTGCCGCTGTCATGGCCGGGCTCGGACTCTCGGGCGGCTGGACCATCGTCCGTCATGCACGGGACGACCTGCGCGAGGCGTCACGCAGCGGAGCGCGCGCCGCGGCCTGAATCCCGGATCTGCTACCCGCGCGGCCCCCACAGGATGACGGCCGCACCGATCAGGCACAGCGACGCGCCCGCGATGTCCCAGCGATCCGGAGCGGTGCTCTCGACCAGCCACAGCCAGACCAGCGAGGCGACGATGTAGATGCCGCCATACGTGGCATAGGCGCGCCCGGCCGCATCGGTCGGAACCAATGTCAGCAGATACGCAAACAGGATGAGCGCGAGCAGGCCCGGCAGCAGCCAGGCGATGGGTTTGCCGAGACGCAACCAGCCCCAGAACGCAAAGCAGCCCGCGATTTCGGCGAATGCAGCGCCGATGTAGATCACAGCAGTTTTCATGACGCGAACGTCTCACAGCGTTCGCTGCCGTTCAAGACGGTGTGGCGCAAGCGCAAAACGGATAGATCACCACAAGCGGCAGCACGCAGATTGCGATCCAGTGTGTATAGGGGCTCAAAAAGATCAGCAGCTTCCTGCTTCCCGGTCGCCTCAACGTCCGATGCTGCCGACCAGACGTGGGCGGCGGTGGTTTGCGAGCGAGTTCTCGGCCGGCAGCGCGCGCAGCCATTCGCGGAAGCTGACGACCTCGGGACAATCCGCGGTGCCTTCAGGCGCAATCAGCCAATCACCCAGACCTGATCCCTCATAAACCCGGTCGCAGCGATAGCCCGGATGGTGGCCAAGACCGCGGGCGATCAGCAGGTCGACCTTGCCCTCGACCAGCTCGTGCAAGCCGGCGGGGTACAGCACCCGCAAACCGATGTCCGCATGCGCGCCGCGAAACTCCGCCAACGCGAGGCGGCGCAGGTCGAATCCGCCATGGACCCCCAGTTGCAGCAGCACCGCACCGGCCGGTTTCAATTGCGAGGTCGCGTCCGCAATACGACGAAAACCATCGGATATCCCGGGCAGATAGGCCTGACCGGCCGCGGTCAGGATCAGCTGCTTATGCAGCCGCTCGAACAGGCGCACGCCGAGGCGCGCCTCCAGCGCTTTCACCTGCTGCCCCACGGCGGCGGGCGTCACGTGCAGTTCGTGCGCGGCCAGCTTGAAGCTGAGATGCCGGGCGGCGGCTTCGAATGCGCGAAGCGCGTTGAGAGGCGGAAGGGTGTAGGTCATCTGGAGCCTGTCGTCGGGCCGCGCTTTGCGCGGACCCGTTGGCAGTTTGACACCGACAGGCCGTAGCCTTGCAATAGATTTTCTAGTGCTTGACCGCAGCAACCATGCTTTGCGCCGGCCTGGCGGCTCCGGTTACGGTCGGTTCGCAACATCCGGAGATCTCATGCCTCACCACCTCGGGTCTTGCCGCCTCGATCATCTCGTCATCTGTGTCCACGATCTGGCGCGGGCCGCGTCGGACTGGCAAACGCTCGGCTTCACCCTGACGCCAACCGGCGTCCATCCCTTTGGAACCAGCAACCGCCTGGCGATGTTCGGCAATAATTTTCTGGAATTGCTGGCCGTCACCGACGTTGCGGCCGTGCAGCCCGCCGCGCCCGGCCGATTCAGCTTCGCCGCCCACAACCAGACTTTCCTTGAGACAGCCGAGGGTATGTCGATGCTGGCCTTGCACAGCACCGACGCCCATGCCGATGCGGCGCGCTTCAAAACGGCTCACATCGGCGCTTATGCGCCGTTCGACTTCGGCCGTGACGCGGTGCTGCCGGGCGGCGGCACGGCGCGCGTTGCGTTTTCACTGGCCTTTGCCACCGATGCCGCGATGCCCGGGATCGCCTTCTTCACCTGCCAGCAACGTCATCCGCCGGAGCTGTTCTGGAAGGCGGACTATCAGCACCACGCCAACGGCGCGTTGCGCGTGATCGAGGTCGTGATGTCGGCGTCGGAGCCCGCGCAACATCGCGCCTTCCTCGAGCGTCTTACGCAGAGCCAAGCCGAGCTCGAGCCCGGACGGCTGACGGTCGGCCAGCGCGGCGACCGGATCACAGTGCTCGGCCCGTCCAACATGGCGCGCCGGCTGCCGGGTTGCGCCACGGAGGGTTCGCCGCGCTTCTGTGCGGCGCGCGTGGCGGTCACCGATCTCGATGCGACCAGACGGGTTTTGGCCCATAACGCTGTCGCATTCGAGGTCATCGACACCGCATTGCTGATTGCGCCCGCTGCATCGCATGGCCTGGCGCTGGAGTTCGTCGAACAGGAGACAATCTGAGATGGCCAACCTCACCCGTCATCTGGCCCGGATTGAGCCCGGCAACCGCCTCGTGGTGCTGGCACGGACGATCCAGGCGCCGGATCCCGAAGCGGAAACCGCGCTCAAGGACAGCGCCGTCAACTGGGCGCGCTTCGGCGACACATGCCTCGGGCAGGCGCTCTATCGGCATCGCAGTGTTTCTCGCAACACTGCGGACGCGCCGGTGTGGAGCCATCTCGAACTCAGCTACTTTCGCGACCTGGTTCCTGCCGACGTCATCCTTGAGCTCGTGGTCAGGCGGCAACCACCGGAGATGCACTTGCTTCGCGCGGAGATTCTTCTGACCACCCCTTCATCCTTCATCCTGCCGCGCGACTGGCAGGGCTCGGCCGATCGGCCCGAACGGCAGGCGTCGCTGGAATATATCGACGTGCAATCGAGATATCTGCGCGACTACAGGGACGTCATGAGGGACTATTGCGGCCCTGCCGCCGCGAAGCTCGTGCGGGCGAACAGGATCGGGACGTTCCGGGCAATGGAGACGGCGGCGGTGCTCTACCGTGACCCGGCGCTGACAATCGACTGGAATCAGATTCATCTGTGCGAGCTGGATGCCGACGGCTTCAACGGGTTCGGCCGGGAGTTCGAGGCCGCACTCCGGGAGGATTCGCAGGACGCCGCAGGCTTTGCGGCTGATATCTTCGCCGGCCTCGACCGCATACGCACGGTCCCTCGCTGGACCTTCAACGATCCCGTGGTGGAGGCAGACATGGCGCTCGGGCGGGAAGGCACGATGGAACCATGAGCAGACCCCGGCCCGGATCGGACGTGTGACCGAACCCGTCAAAGCCGCCGGCATCCGCAACGTCTCCGCGAAGGCTCCCCTGAGGCCTACGCTGAGATCGACGCAGCAATGGCCATGACGCGCTAACTTCCGTTTCTCCGGATTGCACTGGCTAAAGCGAGACGACGAAGCCGAGAAAGACGGCAAAGCCACCGACGATCCACCAGAACAGCAAACGTTCGTTGGCGATGGCGCGTTCGCGGTAGTGCTGCCCCGTCGCATTGAACAAGGCAGGATCGCGCCGGAAGGTCGACCGGGGCCACCGCAGCCTCCAATCCCAAAAGCTCACACCGGGAGCCAGGTTGGCGAGCATGTGCAGGCCGAGGTAATTTTGCCGCCCCGACAGGCCGAGTGCGCCGAGACACCAGACGGCGATCGCCCCATAGGCGATGTGAGACCAAGTCACTTTTCAAACCAAGTCCACTTTTGGAAAACTCACTGCTGGAAAAGCCACTGTTGGAAAGTCAGTGTTGGAAAACGTCGCGGTTAGATCACGTCTCGCAGCCCGCCCGCATCGCGGGACGCGCTCGAACCACGACCGATCAGCTTCCCATATGGGAGAACCGATCCCGTCGCATCTCCCATATGCGAGAGGCGCGCCGTTCCCGACGCGGGAGGTGGACCACTGCGATGTCGCATCGCGCATCAAGCGCCGGCCCGTTCAGCGGCGCGGCCCCTCGAACAAGTGCCTAATCGCTTCATCGGCGGCTGTGCGCGCCTCGGCATTCGTCGGCGCATGACCCCTCGGCAGCCGCGGTTGGTCCTGCCGCCTCGTATCTCCTCGGGATGAGAATCATGTTTGTATATGACGCAGTCGCACCAGCCCACCCGACGCGATATAGTCTTGCCGATCACGAGCAAGCGCCGATGAGCAACGAGGACATGCATTCAGAGCGTGAATTTCCAGTCATCCAGCGTTTGCGTCCGCACCACGTGAACGGCGCAAAAGCACTGATACGCGACGTCTGGCGGGAGAATTTTGAGGCTCACCCGGACGTATTTGTCCGGGACTTTCTCCTCCTGCCGCACGCTCTGGACGACATCGATCGGGCGGCAGGGGAAACCGGCATCGGCGGTCTTTTCCTGGTCCAGGAGATGCGAGGCTGTGTTGTCGCAACCGGCGCCATCCGTGGCATCTCGGACGACGAGTGCGAGCTCTCGCGGATGTTTGTTGCGACGGCGTGGCGGAAACGCGGGCTTGCAACGGCGCTCGCGAGGCATCTGCTTGATGACGCACGTTCCCGGAATTTCAAGGCCGTTCGTCTGATGAGCAATGCACAACTCGCCGCATCGCATCGGCTGTATCATGGGCTCGGCTTTCGCGCGTGTCCGAGCTGGGACCCGCAGGATGAAGGCCGTTCCATCAGCATGCGGCTGCGGTTCTAGTGTCCCGAATTCGAAGTTCGTGATACGTCGCAGCGCTCTCTGACACGAACTTCGGATGCATCAGGGGCACTAGCAAACCTATGATTCTAGCACCGCTTTTCGATCTGAAGGTCCTGGAACGAGTTTGCGGCAAATGGTGCAGGAACTTCAGATCGGCGGTACTAGCCAAGCCACACGTGCGTCGTCAGCCAGACTGTCACCCGCGTGGATATCGCGAAGGGCCGCCAAAGGACGTTCCGATCGAATTCCCCGATCGCACGCTCACGTTGGGCGCGTGAGCCGTTTCTCGTAGCGCCAGTGCTCCAGCGGAAAAGGGCCGTTCGAGGTCTCCGACGACATGACGAATGTGCCGGCCAGGCGCCAGCCGCTCTTCTCGTAGAATCGCGCGGCGCGATCATTGCCGATCGCACACGCGAGCCACGCCGTCTCCACACCGCGCTGGGCGAGCCGTGCCTCCGCGTCGGCAATCAATGCCGCGGCGACGCCCGAGCCGTGCGCCTCAGGGGCGACGAAAAGCTGAGACAACTCCTCACCCTTGAGCACGCAGAAGCCGAGGGGCGCGCCGGCCGGGCCGACAACGTAGACATCCGGGAATGCGGCCTGCAGCCGCTCGCGAAAGCTCGCCAGAGTGCGGAGACGGATCAGCTCGAGCGGCGCAAGAGGCGCGTGCGCGTCGTGCCAGCCATCGTGCCACAATCGCGCGAGATGATCGACCTCACCGGCATCGGCGAACCTGACCTGCATCTTCGAGCCTCCGTTAGGCGGGCAGCGAGCATGCCGCAACATATCCTGGAATGGGAGCCGGTCATCCGTGGAGGCGCTGGCTCATCCGGGCACCCGGCCGGGGTGTGGCAAGCCGGTCACGGCCGACGAGATTCGGGAGTCCCACGGTTCCCCGGTCGTTGACTCCCGAAGCCGGCCTTGGTCTGCTTCGGACGCTTCCGTGCATGCCGTTCGTTGTCAGTCTGCTGCAGTGTCGTGAGGCCATTATGTCCAGTGCGTTTGATAATGCGGTTCGTATCGTTTTTTCAATTTCGGTCGCCATGGCCGTCGGGGTCGGCTCCTTCGCCATCATTCGAATTGTGACCGCGGGATCTCTCTGAGCAAGTCGATCAGAAAGCGTAGCGCGGGTGAGCCACGCGTTGCGCCAGTCCTGTTCATGTCGTCTTCGAGGATGCCGCTTCGCTTATCCGGGCTACGGTCGTACGGCAGATGAGCGAAAGCGTAATCCGCCGTTTCTTGCTCTGCGCTGCTTGGCGGCAGGTTACGCCTTCGGCTAACCTGCCCTGCACGCTTTCACCAGCCCATCCCCTCACTCGCCCTTGTAATACGCCTGCACCGTCTCCCAGGCCACGCCCTGCAGGAAGGCCGCGGTGTCCTTGTCCACCGGGCCTGCAAAGCCGTTGCCGACCGGGGATTGTCCGGTGGTGGCGGCGTAGACGGTGGCGGCGGCGAGATAACTGCCGGCGGGGCTGGGATGGCGCTTGTCGGGGGCATAGAGATTGAGCGTGGGGCGCTTCTCGATGGCGCGCGCGAACGCAAGACCGGCGGGAATCACCAGCGCATTGTTGGCATTGCCGGCCGCCGTATAGGCATCGGCGAGCTGGCGCGTCATCTCCGGCTTGTCGGCATAGGCCCAGGACATGAAATACACCGGCTCGGTGCCGTGACTGCGCACGATCTCGGCATTCTTTTTCGCATACGCAACGAAGATATCTTTCAATTGCGGATGGATCGGGCACTGGCTGCAATCCATCATGATGGCGATGTCGAACAGCTTGTCGAGCTTGTTGAACACGACATTGTTGTTGTCGTCGAACGAATAGCGGCCGACGGCATCGGGACGGAAATAGACACCGATGTCGTGCCAGTCGAAGCCGGACCCGGAGATGGTGACCGAGGTGCTGCGATAGCTGGCCTTATCAGCCGGATCGGCCGTCTTGAGCAGGTTCAGCACCATGCTGTGCAGGCTGTCGTTGTAATAGAAGAAGCTGTTGCCGATGAAGATCGAGCTCTTGGGCGGCGCGATTTTGGTCACCTTCGGCCGCTCTTGAGCAACGGACGCAACCGACGCGAAACAGAGCGAGGCGATCAGTGCGAGCGACGCGACGAACCGCGGTTTGGGCCGGTGCGAAAGTGTCATTGTTTTTCCCTGTTCTTGTCTGGCGTTTCCCTGGGGCCACAGTAGCCGCCAGCTGGCACCGGCCGCAATCGTTCGCGTCGGCCTGACCAACACACATCTCCGCCTTCGGTTGATCTCTTTCGCCGATGCGATGAACGCTCCCTCCCCCTTGAGGCACGCCTCATCGGTGACTTCACAAGACTCATCTCAATCGCAGAGTGCTGGACCCCCTCCCCGCCCTCCCCCACACGGCTGTCGTATTCACACATCTCGTTGGGCTGCGTAGGATCAACTTATACCCGTCATCCTGAGGCGCGAGCCTTGCAGTGCTCTTGCACTGCTGGGCGAGCCTCGAAGGATGCACGGCCGATTCTATTTAAGCATTGGCCGTCGCCCTTCGAGGGCCGCGCTACGCGCGGCCACCTCAGGATGACGGGTCTAATTCACCTAAGCACTTGATTCAGATTCTCTTTCTCACGGTAGAGATGTGTGAATTCGACAGCCCCACACGGGGGAGGGAGCCGTAAAATCATCATCTCGGCATCAAGATGCGCGCGTCGAGATGTGTGAATCCGATAGCCCGCAAGCGGGGCGAGGTGAAGCGCAGAGATCAATCGATGTGAGCCTTGTTCAGTCGGGACGGGGCTTGGTCAAAACCGGACAAAACGTTGCGACGCGCGTCTTGCGGCAGAGGTATTTACGTAGGCAGGATGCACTGGCGGCGAACCCGCGTACCCGGACGCTGCAATTTCCGAAGAAAATCAAGGAAACGCTTTGTTTCAAAATGCTTCCGACTGTTGCCGATCGGGAACATTCAAGCGGTCCGGCCTAGGGTACGGTGGCTCTCACTTGATTGTGATTTTCAAGGGGGAATTGCGATGAAACTTGTTATTGCCGCGGCCATCGCCGCTTTCAGTGTCACCGCCGCCTCTGCGGCCGACCTGCCCTATGCCAAGGCGCCGCCGGTGGATCCGGCGCGCGACTGGTCCGGTTTCTACATCGGCGTCAACGGTGGCGGGAATTGGAGCCACGCCGGCTCGGATCTCGGGATTGGAAACAATTCGTACACCCCTATCGCCACCGCGACAGTCCTTCGGGACGGCAACAACGGGCTGAAGGGCTCAGGCGCCCTTGTCGGCGGCCAGATCGGCTACATCTTCACCAATTCCAGCACCCCCTGGGTGGTCGCGGTCGAAGCCTCGTTCGACTGGGTCGACGCCAAGGCGTCGGTGACCCGGAGCGGGACGTTCTTTGGCGCCCCCTTCGACACATTTAACCAGAGCGTGAAACAGGATTGGCTGGCGCTGTTCACCGGACGGGTCGGCTACAATTTCGGCGGCTGGATTCCGTATCTCACCGCCGGTCTCGCGGTGTCCGAGATCAAGTTCGCCAGCGCGTTCAGCGACATTCTCAGCCCGGCGGTGTCGTCGTTCGGGGCAAGCCAGATCAAGGTCGGCCTCGCCGCCGGCGCTGGCCTCGAATACCGGTTCGATCATCACTGGTCGCTGCGCGGCGAATGGCTGTATGTGGCGTTCGAGAATATCGAGGGCAGCGCGCCGGTCATCAATCCGAACACCGGCGTTCAGTACAACATCGCCGGCGGCGGCCTCAAGTTCCTGCACTCCGTGAACTACACCCAGAGCATCGCGCGCGCCGCGCTCAGCTATAAGTTCTGACCGGATCGGCCTCGCGCCGCAAAAAACCAAGCCCGGGCCTCAGCCCGGGTTTTGTTTTTGGTCACGGCCGTTCGAGGGTGATCGACCATCGGCGCAGCGCCATCACATCCACTAAAAATCCCGCCACCAGTGACGTTGCGTTGAGAAGAATCTCCAGCTTCGGCTCCGGGAGATTCCGTTCTGGTCGGCGCTGCGGACAAATGGCGGGACGTGAGCCGCGACCGGCGCGAGGGCCTGAAAATTCGGACAGGCCTGCGGATCCACCGGGAACCGGAACGCGGCAATTTGTTTGACTCCGAAAAGGAGGGTTTCACATGCGTATCACCATCCTTGCGACCTGGACCCTGCTGCTCGGGCTGCTCGCCGCCTCGATCGCGTTCGCGGTCTATGGCATCGGAGCGATGCCCACCGAAGGATACCTCCCGCTCACGATCGGTGCCGTTCTGACCATTGGTTTCGGCGCGGGGCTGCTGGGGCTGCTGGTCTACAGCAGCCATCATGGCTACGACGACCCGCCTCACTTGCAGGGGTGAGGCTGGGCCCGACACGTCCGACACTGCAGGCGTCAGCCGAAAGACCTGACGTGCGGACGGCTGTGCCGAAGAGCCCCGCGAACAGACCGGCAAAACGAGGGATCAGAACACGTCGACGGTCGGGAAACGTGGCTCGCCGGTGATGCAGTCCCACAAATAGATGGCGAGACCGATATCGCCGGTCCACAGCGAATACCGGCCGCGGCCGGCGGCGAGCTGAGCGCCGCGATACTGGACAATGGCTGTCATCGCGAACTGGCGGGCGCGATCGAGCCAGATCGGATCATGGGTGCGACGGTACAGCCTGAGGAAAGCGTAACCGTTGCCACCTGTGCCGTGGCAGAGGTTCGCGCCCTTTGTCAGCGGTCCGGCGGCCCAGCTGAAGCGGCCGGCATCCAGCAGAAGCGCGTCAAAGTCAGGGTCCGCGAAGGGCGCATCCGCAAATGTCGTCACCATGCCGGGCGCGCCGTGGCAGTGCTGGCACATCCGTGGCGGTGCCGCGCGCTTGCTTCGCGCGCCCCATGTGGTGCCGAGGTCGGACTCCCACGCATTGGCGGCAAGGGCTTTCGGCACGAACTCCGCCACGTGTGCCTGCTGCTGTGGCGTTAGCCACTCCCAGCCGCGCAACAGCGGAATGGCATTGCCGGCGAAACCATGAACCGGCCCGAGCCAGCGGTCGCGCTCGCCGTACAGATCCTGTGTCCACAACGGACCTTGCGGTGTATCTTCCAGATCGGCGAGCAGCAGGGCGGCCTGGGTTTCAAACAGGCCGCGCCATCGCGCCTCCCCTGTCATCTCCGTCATGTGGATGGCGGCGATCATTGACCCGGGCAGGCCCCACATCAGCTCCCGCACCGGCAGCTCGTTGTTGTCTTCCGCACGCCTGAACACCAGGTCGGCAACATCCGACGTGGGCGCAAGGCGCATGGCGAGCAGCGCCGCACCCATATCGCCACGCAGCAGCGAGCCGTGCTTCTCGTAATCGGCCGATGAACTCGCTTTGAAGTCGACGATCGTCCGTTCCATCAGCCTGGGCAGCACTGGGCGAAAGTCCGCCGCGGCGCTGACGGCCCCGACGCGATGCAGATAATCCAGCGCCCAGATCACACCAGCCGCGCCCTTGTAGAAACTGGGGTCGCCGTCGCCTGCCGAGTCGTCGCTCGGATGAGCCGGCCAAAACCTGTCGGGATCGAAATGGGCGATGGCGTCATCAGCGATCTCTTCAATCGCAGAGCGGACAGCGCCTTCACTCCAGGCTTCATGGACAAGCGGACGATGACGACCAAGAATAATCATGCGAGGACATGCCCGGCGAGCGCTGCGCGTTAATGCTACAACTCGTAACATTGACCGTGCGGGAGGTCAATCGCCCGACAGGGCCGCGAGATTCCGCCAACCGTAGGCCACCTGGGTCAAAGTCGCTTCGGTGTCCGGCCCCAGCGCCTGCTCACCCACGATCTCTCCGCCAAGCGCTTCATAAAACCGGTGCGCTCCGGCGTTGCCGCGCAGCACCCAGCAGGCGCCGCCCGATATGGCGAGAGCACTGAGGTAACGCGCCATCTCGGCCATCAGAGCCCGTCCGAGGCCGCGGCCCTGAGCCGGCGGCAGGATATAGATGGATTGAAACTCGCCGTTGAAGCCTTGCTCGACCAGCATGTCGGAGCGCTGCCGGCTGCAGCAGCCAAACCCGGAAATCGTCTTGTCGGCTGCAGACTCCGCCACGAACACCGCAAGATCGGCCCGGTCGCGCTCCCCGATCATGGCGTGCCACTGCCTGGCCCGGTGCGCGACAGAAAACTGACCGAGCTCTTCCGCCGAGAACAGATGAGCATAGGTCTCGCGCGACACCGAGACGTGCACGGCGGCAATCGCAGGCGCATCATCCGGCCGGGCCTTTCTAACAATTCCCTGAAACAATCTCTGGCCCTTTCACCGGCGCCACCCGATCAGCGAGACCGGCAATAAGCCGATCTCTGCGCCGTGCACCCGCTCGAGCCAGTATAGGCTATTTCAACATCTCCGGAACGATCAGCCGCGGCAGGAACAGCGAGACGCTGGGCCAGACGATCAGTGCCACCAGCACCAGCAGCATCGGAACCAGCATGATGGCGGTGTCCTTGAGCGCATAACGCAGGCGCACGCCGGCGACCGCGCAGGCGATCAGCAGGCACAGGCCATAAGGCGGCGTCACCAGGCCGAACGCCAGCGAGACGATCGAGATGATGGCGAACTGCACAGGGTGCAGGTCGACCGACCTCGCCAGCGGTTCGAGCACGGTGCCGACGATCACGATCGCCGGGATGGCATCAAGGAAGCAGCCGACCACCAGAAAACAGAACGAGATGAAGAAGCCGGCCGCGATCGGGCCCATGCCCCATGTGGAGACGTTGGCCAGCAGGACTTGCGGGATCTTGTAATAAGCGAGCAGCCAGCCGAAGGCGCTGGCGGTGCCGATGCAGAACAGCGCGACGCCGGCCAGGCGGCCGGTGTCGAGCAGCGCTTTATAGAGCTCCCTCGCACCGGTTTCCCGATAGAAGAAGGTCGACAGCGCCACCGAATACAGCACCGCGACACAGGCGGATTCGGTGGCCGTGAACCAGCCCAGCAGGATGCCGCCGACAATGATGAAGGGCGTGACCAGAGCGGGGATCGAGCGCCAGATCGCACAGCGCATCTCCACCCAGCTCGATTTCGGATAGGTCGGGTAGCCGCGGCGCACCGCGTAGACATGCACGGTGGCCATCTGCGCGCCCGCGATCAGAAGGCCCGGCACGATGCCCGCCAGATACATCGCGGCGATCGAGGTCGAGATCAGCCCGCCCCACACGATCATCAGGATCGAGGGCGGGATGATCACCGCCAGCACCGCCGACACCGCCGTGATGGCGATAGAAAACGAGAGGTCGTAGCCTTCCTTGGTTTGCGCATCGATGAAGATCTTGGACTGGCTCGCCGCGTCCGCCGTCGAGGAGCCGGAGATACCGGCGAAGAACACCGACAGCACCACATTGATCTGCGCCAGCGAGCCCGGCCAGTGCCCGACCATGGCGCGCGACAGCTCGACCAGGCGGTCGGTGATGCCGCCGATGCTCATCAGGTTCGCGGTCAGCAGGAAGAACGGCACCGACAGCAGGATGAAGGAGTTGTAGGCGTTGAACGTCTCCTGCGCGAGCATCATCATCGACAGATGAGGCTCGATCAGAAGGATCGGCAGACACGCGAGCCCCAGCGCAAACGCGACGGGAACACGCACGGCCAGAAGGGCAAAAAAAACGCCGAACAACACCATGGCGGCCTGGCCGGCGGACAGCACATTTCCGCTCATGGTGCCTTTCCTGGCGCTGTTCCCGGCGCCATCCCGAACAGGATGCGCGCTTCATCGCAAAGCTGCTCGCCGGCGAACACGATCCACGTTGCCCCGGCCACCGGCCAGGCCACGTGGATCAGCCACAGCGGCAGGTCGGCCAGCTCCGATGTCCGGTTCCAGGCAAACCGCGTGAACTCGATCCCTGCCCAGACGAACACCAGCGCCAGCGCCAGAATCCCGAGCCGGGCCGCGATGCGCACCGCGGCTTCAGTGCGCCGCGACAGGTTCGGCCAGACATCGACCTCGAAATGCTGCGCCTCCCTGACGCCAACCATGCTGCCGATCATGATCGCCCAGACGAACAGAAATCGCGCCATCTCCTCGGTCCAGATGTAGGAGGGGATCAGCGACGTGTAGCGCGAGACGATTTGCAGGGTGACGGGCATCACCAGAATGCCGACGCTGGCCGCCAGCAACATCTCCAGCAGCCTGGCATAGCCGGCCGTGACACGCCGCCACAGCGACGGGTGTAAGGTCGTCGGCATTTCCGTCATGGCGCCCCCGCGCGGTTACGTTGTTATCGATGGAGCAAGCGGCGAGGCCTGCCCCAGGCTTCTATTTTTTCACTCGGACCACGTCCGCTGAGACGTGCAGGCCAATTCCAGCAAAGACCTGTTCCCTCCCCCCTTGTGGGGGAGGGTTAGGGAGGGGGGTAGCAACGGTACAAACTGGGCTGAGTCCTGACAATTTGACCCGGGTTGATTCCTGACAGGCAAGCTTCGTCTGATTCGATGGAGGATCAGGCGATGCCTTTCAGGGAGAGCAGTCCTATGGAGGAGCGTATCGCGTTGTTTCGGGAGTACGAGACGGGAGCATTTTCGGTGACGGAGCTGTGCGCGCGGTATGGCATCAGCCGGGAGACCTTCTACGTGTGGAAGCGCCGCCGCGCGAGCGGGGAGCCGCACTGGTTCGAGGAGAGAAGCCACGCGGTGGAGAGCTGTCCGCATGCGACGGCTAGCCAACTGGCCGACTGCCTCATCGCGACACGGCGACGGTTCCCGCATTTCGGCCCGAAGAAGGTCAAGGCATGGCTTGAGCGCGGGCGGCCCGAGATCGACTGGCCTGCGGCGTCGACGATCGGCGACATCCTGAAGCGGGAAGGCTTGGTCGAGACACGCCGTCGCCGACGTCGAGCGATTGCACAGGGCGAGGTGGTGGCGCCGGCAAGCGTCCCCAATGAGGAATGGTCGATCGACTTTAAGGGCTGGTTTCGAACCCGCGACGGGACACGCTGCGATCCGCTCACCATCACGGATGCTGCGAGCCGCTTTCTTGTCGAGGTCCGCATCGTCGATCCGACCTGGGCTGGCGTTAAAGGCGCGCTGGAACGCGTTTTCGCGGACATTGGCCTTCCGATGCGATCCGCTCCGATAACGGTACACCGTTCGGATCCACGGGGCGGGCGGCCTTTCGGCACTCTCGGTGTGGTGGCTCAAGCTCGGCATCGAGCCGCACTACATCCCGCCGGCGAGTCCGCAGGACAACGCCCGGCACGAGCGCATGCACCGCACTCTGAAGGCTGAGACCTCGAAACCGCCGGCGGCAACGGCTGCCGAGCAGCAGCGCCGGTTCGACGTCTTCCGCCACCACTTCAACCAGGAGCGGCCGCACGAGGCTCTCGATCAAGCGCCGCCCGCCAAGCTCTGGCAGTCGCCGTCGCGCGCCCTGCCGAGCCATCTCCATGACCCCTGGTACGATGCTTATCATGAGGTCCGCCGTGTGCGTTCCTCCGGCGAAATCAAATGGCGCGGCGAGCTCGTGTTCGTCGGTGAAGCGCTTGCAGGCGAACTCGTTGGTCTCGCCGAACGCGACACCGGCGGCCACATCCTGCGCTTCTGCGACCGGGATCTGGGGGTGATCGATCGTGACCACCGTTTCCTCCGCTTTGCTCCCCCGCGCGCCCGGTTCCGCGTTCAGCAGAAAACGGCAGCGACAGCAAAACAATGACCGAATACTGTCAGGCATCAGCCCGGTCCAAAATGTCAGGAATCGACCCGGTCGGACCAACAAAACCGCAGCGCGACTGAGTCGACGACGTCACGCCACCTCTCATCGCTGAATGCTGGGCATACCCCCCTCCCCAGCCCTCCCCCACAAGGCTCTCCGATTCACACATCTTGGAGCCTCAAGGTGGTGCCGTATTTGATGCGCTGGAAGTCGTCGAGACCCCGACGCATGGTTTTTGGACCAGGTTTATCATAGTAACCGGTCCAGCCGCCGAGACGAGCGATGACCCATGCGGCGAAGGCGAGCGATCCCTTCGGATGCGGGTTCTGTTGGCGTGCGGTTTTGCCTTCCAGGCGGGCCGAGACGGCCTCCAGGATTGGTTGATCGGCTGGTTCGAAGGCCTCGAGCAGGCTTTGATCGGTGGTACCGTCGCGAGCTTTGACAAGTTGCATCACCGTGACTGCCGCGATGGCGATGGCCGCGACCAGCTTGATCATGACTTCGGGGTCGGCGATATCGGCCTGTTCGATGCTGAAGCCTGCGGTCTTGATGGTGTGGAAGTATTCTTCAATGACCCAGCGCATCCGATAGAGGCCGACGATCCTTTGCGCATCGGCAAGGCTCCTGACCGTGTGCGTCGTCAGCAACCGCCAATGGATCGGCTTTTCGCCCTCAGTTGCCGAGGTTTCGCGGACATCGACAACGCTCACCGTGGTCGCGGGCGGCAGATCAGAGGCGCCATGCAGCGGCCTGCGCAACTCGACGCGGCCAAAGCGGACAGCCAGTTCGCCCGTGCGCGCCGCGCCGTCCCGGAGCCGCCGGGATTTCAACGCTAAAGCGGCCTTGTTCGGGCAGGCTGTCAACGTGCGCGAACAGCAGCCTCGTCTGCTCCTCATCGTCGGCTTCAATCCGTCGATTCTGGCACGCCCGCACGATCAGATGCATGTTGGCCGGACATTGCACGAAGTGCTCGTAGATGTCGCTTTCCCGATCCGATACGCCAGTGATGCTCCGCGCCGCTGCCAGCACCACCGGCACGCGCCGTCCCATCGAGCCAGCGCTGCGATTCCTTCTGCGCCGTCGTCCGCGATCGGCGGGATTTGACCTTGCCGCCGCTGCGGTTCCTCACCGGCGCATCGACGAGGCCCAACACCGCACCGGTACCGGCATCCACCGCTAAAACCGCGTGCAGCAACAGCCCACGCAGCGCCCCGCCTTTTCCCACCGGACCGTAGCCATTGGCCTTGGCACGACGACCTCCCAACGCAAGCTCGCTCGTATCCTGCACGACCAAAACATCGCGCCCTGCAACTCGCGCCGCCGTCCGCTCCGCCGCGTGCTCAGCCATCGCTGTCGCCGTCACCGACCCATTGCGAAGAAAGCGCGTAAACTGCATCTCGCCGGCCCGCGTCCCGCCCAGCCGGCGGATGCACGACCCCGGTCGGTCGACCAGCGCCGCGTGCAAACGCGCCCCCCTTTTTCCAGCCGCAGGTCGCCGAACCGCCCCAGGCCAAATTCCAGTCCAGACATCGAACGCTCCGTGAATCATCGAACAACCCACGGAATCAGTGATCAAATCATCTGGCAAGATGTGTGCATACGAGAGCCCCACAAGGGGGGAGGGAGCCGCACAAAATTTCGCCCCGTTACGGGCAACTTTCCGAAAACGATTCACGCCACATTGATCTTCTCGAAAATCCCCTCCGCACCGATCTCCCTGGCGTAGGTGGCCATCACCGGATCGGCGAGCTTCTTCATGGCGTCGCGGTCCGCGAACGGCACGCGTTTGAGCTTGCCGGCCTTTTCCAGCGCATCGAGCTTGGTGACCTCTTCGCTCGACTCCAGCTGGCGGCCGAAATCGCCGGCCTCCTTGCCCGCCTTCATGATGGCGTCCTGCAGGTCCTTGGGCAGGGTCTTCAGCGTCTTCACCGCAAAACAGATCGGGCGGATCGACACCGCATGCTCGGTCAGATTGAGGTGCGGTGCGACTTCGTAGAACTTCATCGCCTCGACGCCGGCGGCCTCGTTTTCGCCGGCCGCGATCACGCCGTTCTGGATGGCGTTGTAGACTTCGTTGTAGGCAATCACGGTCGGACTCATGCCGACGGCGGCGAACGTCTTGGACCAGATCGGCGCGCCCTGCACCCGCACCTTGAGGCCCTTGAGATCGGCGAGCGTCTTGAGCGGCTTGTTGGCAAAGATGTTGCGCACGCCGCCCCCCGCATAGCCGACCAGCACGACGTCCGCCTTGGCCGCGACCTCGTCGGCGATCGGCGCCAGGATGTTTTGCGTCACCACCTTGTTCATGTGCGCGATGCCCTTGAACACGAAGGGCGCGTCGATGAAGGGCGCGGCCTTGGCGAAGGTCGACATGTGGGCCGGCGAGACGATGCCGTAATCCACCGCCTTGCCCTGCGACATGTACTCGAAATACTGCTTCTCGAGGCCGAGGGACGAGTTCTTGTGCAGCGTGAACGAGATCGGCTTGGCGTAGTATTTTTTCACCAGTTCTTCGAACTTGAGCAGCGACCTGGTGAAGGCATGATCGTCGTTGAACTGCACGGCGCCGTTCAACGTGATGGGGGTCTGGGCTCTCAGGATCGAGGGGATTGCCAAGTTACCAAATGTGCCGGCAGCCGCAGCGGCCCCGAGTCCGGCAAGCACGGATCGTCGCTTCATCGCTTCCTCCCTGCCCGTGCCGTATTTTTTGGCGTCGTTGCGCTTTCGGCCGGGTTCCGCTCGCGAGCCTATGCAAAAGGCCGCCGCCGAGAAAGCCAAATTCTGGGCCGCCCAGACGGCAGCGCCGGGATGAATTGTCGCGGCGCAGCGTGGGCTGTCGCCGCCGCGATGTGCCCGACCGCTGTTTTCAACCCCGCCCCTTCAGAACCTGCCACCGACGGACGCATTGGATTCACCCACGCAGCGGATGACAACGATCGCCGGCACACAGGTTCGCGGTTGAGTACCGACCGATGTCGTTCCTCCTGCTGCTCCCTCCTGCTATACTGTCACGCATGCGCGCGCATGTCCGGCGCGCGCGAATGTGCGCCGCGGTCCATGGAGGAACAGCGGATGCCAGTGTGGCTGCTGATGGTTTCCATCCTCATGACGATGGCCGCGGCGCCCCTTGCCGCGGAGCCGCTGGAGCGACGCTTCGGGCCGGACCGCGAGCGAGGCTATCGCTCGCACAGCGAGTATGAGCGCACGGACCAAAGCGTCGTCAATCAGGGCTTCAGCAATCGCGACCGGGCCAATTTCCTGGGCGGCAAATCCCGGCCGGAGCTGGAGCCGACCACGCCGCGCATCGACCTGCAATTGCCAGCGAACATCGGGCTGCAGCGATGAGCGTCGGCGCATCAGCACTGCGATTTGAACGATGGGGACGGCTGCGCAGACCTAATCCCAGAGCTCCTCATTCGCCGCGCGACGCCCACAGCCGATGCAAATCGATGATTTCGACAGGGAAGCCTACAAGGCGATCGCCGCCGGTCTGGTGATCGCGGCGGTGTTCCTGGTGGCGCTGTATGTGCTGGCGCAGTGGATCTATCCCTCGCCCGCGCCACGCGACGCCGATCCCCTCGACGATCGCTGCCAGTGGCGCAGGAGCGCATGCGCCGACCCGCGGCCCGTGCCCCCGGCCCACTCCAGCAGTCAACCGGAACGATGAGCTTTAAGCCCTGCCCTGCAACTCGCTGGGATCCGGCTCGAGATCCGGCGCAAGCGGCGGATTTTCGCTGCGATCCCTGAGATCGGAAGCCTTGCTGATGAGTGTTGCGATCAGCTTCGGGTCCTTGGTGACCCGCGCCATCTTGAGCAGCGTCCTTGCCTGACGCGCATAATACAGACTGCCGAGCATTGATCAGGTTCCCCATCCCAGCCCCGTCGCGCAGGGATTAGGGTCTGTGGACATGGTCAAAGTGTGACTGCCGGGCTCCGCGACAGCGACCATTTGGCGCACGCCGGCCCGGCATCCGCACTCCCTTACCGCATGTCCAACTTCAGGCTCGAGACCAAAGGGCAGCTCCGCGGCAATCGCCAAAGCGCGCTTCGACACGACCACCTGCGGCTCGTCCGATTGATCGAGAGTGCACTGATCGTCGCGTGGTGAAGATTTCGCTACATCTTCGATAATATTGATTCCGCAGTTATTTTCCAGCCTCTGGGGCCAAGGGCGCAGACCCGCAGTGCGTTTGTGTCTCAACATTGCTGCGCCTGTGGCGGGGCGGTTACAGCATTCCGGGCCGACTCGTGGTGCAATTCCCGCATCATTTCGATTCAAAATTTTTATGGGGTTTTCATCATGCGCAAGTTTCTGATCACCGCCGCCGCTTTGGCCATCTCAACTGGCGCGGCCAGTGCCGCCGACCTCGCCGCGCGGCCCTACACCAAGGCTCCGCCGCCAGTGCTCGATCCGATCTACAACTGGACCGGTTTCTATATCGGCGGCAACGGCGGTTATGGCTGGAGCCGCGTGGAGCATGAGGATCTGATACCGGGCTTCGGCGGCTTCTGGACCTCCGGCACCATGAACCCGCTCGGCCCGACCCAGACCCTGAAGCCCCAGGGCGCCGTGTATGGCGGCCAGATGGGCTACAACTGGCAGGCCGCGAACTGGGTGTTCGGCCTGGAAGGCCAGTTCAACGGCGCCGACCTCAAGCGCACCGACACCAGTCTGTTCTTCCCGACCACCGACCTGGTGCGCGCGAAGATCGACACCTTCGCCACGGTCACCGGCCGCATCGGCTACGCCTTCAACAACTGGCTGCCCTACATCAAGGGCGGCTATGCCGGCGCCAACCTGAAGACCACCAACTTCGACATCTTCGGCACGCGTCTCATCAACGAAACCTGGCGCAGCGGCTACGTGATCGGCGCCGGCGTCGAAGTCGGCTTCGCCACCAACTGGAGCGTCGCGGTCGAATACAACTACATGGATTTCGGCAGCAAGTCGTTCTCCGGTGTCAACACGACATCCACGGGCACCACCTTCGGCACCGAACGTTTCAGCGACGATCTGCGAATCTCGACCATCACCGGCCGCATCAACTATCGCTTCGGCGGCCCCGTCGTCGCCAGGTACTGATCGGCCAGATACTGATCAGGTTAAGCACTGATCACATCCACCTAAAGTCTCATCCAAGCGAAGCCCGGCCCTGGTGCCGGGCTTTTGCTTGCGAGCGTCATGAGCAAACTACTCATTTAGCGTGTTCGGTGGTTGCGCCGATCGCGCCGCTTCGCTGCGCAGACGGAACAACGCGGGGTCCGATGCGTTGCTGGAGCGTCTTTCCAAGGTGAGTTGCCAGGCTTCGTCCACAATCACCTTTCAAAGACAGCTTTTCAAAAGACCTTTTCGCGTGACTTTTTCAAAGACGCCGACAGAGCCGCTTCGACATGGCACTCACGGCACGACGGGAGACCCAATGGCACAGAACATTCTGACTGATGTGGCCGGTGCGGCTGGGAAGCTGACGCATCGCATGACCGACGAGGACATCGAGCGCATCATCGACGAACGGCTGACCATCGCCGACACGCTGCCGCAGGGACAAAGCCGGGAGAAAATTCTGGCCGAGGCCGCGCAGCTGCGGATGTACATCGACATGAAGCGATTGCTGCGGCCGAAGGGACCGCGCCTCTCGGTTTGAAACCTGCTGTGATCTGCGAACGCCGAACCCGCCAGGCAGCAGACACGCAAGCAAGCGCAGGAGTACGACGCCAACCATGACGGCGCGTTCGCGCGCGATCCCGACGGTAACAAGGTTGAAGCCGTCACCCTTGCCGCCAAATAGGACATCACACTTGCCGTTTGGGGACGCCCGCGTCAGGCGGCCTGGCCGGTCTGCGGAAACAGCTCGTCGACGGCGGCGCGGCCTGCGGCGATGAAGTCATCCAGCCTGGTCTTGCCGCTGTGCGCACAGGCGAGGATACGATCGGCGACGAAGCGGCGATCCTCATGCTTGCGCAGCTCCATGGAAATATCGCGGCAGACACGCTCCAGTGCGATGCTCATGTTCAGGACAACCGCGTCGTCAAAACAATCGGTGATCATGGAGCGGCTCCTCCACTCAGCGGGAATGGCGATTTAATCCGCTGATGTGGCCGCGGTTCCCGCAGCGCCGCTGGATTTTACTTCGACAGATCGCCGCAGCGCCGCCCCTTATAATTCCTTCTCCGCAAGCTCCCGAAAACCGTCGGGCACCGAGCGGCTGAGCTCCAGCGCCACCGAACCATAGCCCACCGCCTCCCAGCCGAAACGCTCGCGGATGGCATCGATGGCGCGGTCGGCGGTCCAGCGCGCGAGACCGCGGCGGCTGCCGGGACGGCCGGCATCGCCCGTGCGGTCCAGCGGCAGTTCGAGTTGCAGGCCGGCCCGGCTCTCGAGATGGGACACGGAAATCGCCAGCAGCGAGATGGTTGCCTCCTGCGGGTGATCGGCCAGCACCGTGCGCACCAGCTGTTCGCTGATTTCAGCGAGCGTTGTGGTTGATGAGATGGGCGCATCGAGGGTGATGGAGCGACTGACCGCACGCATGTCGGCGAAACGAACGCGCACGGTGACGGTGCGGCCCGGCCGCGCCTTGGCACGCAGCCGGCTGGCGACGCGATCCGCCAGATGCCGCAGCACCGGGGTAAACACATGCGCCTGCGCGGGCCGCCGTCCCAGCGCCGACTGCGCGCCGGCAGAGCTACTGCGCCTGTGGACCACGAGCTTGCGCGGATCGCTGTTCCACGCCAGCCGGGCCAGCTTCTCGCCGGCGGCGGGACCGAGCAGGCGCTCGAGGGTGCGTCCCGGCATCTGCGCCAATTGTCCGATCGTAACCACGCCCTGCTCCGCCAGCCGCGCGCGGGTGGCCGGGCCGACGCCCCACATCAACTCCACCGGCAGCGGATGCAGGAAGTCCAGTTCGTGTCCGGGGTCGACCACCACCATGCCGTCGGGCTTGGCGACCTGCGAGGCGATCTTGGCGAGATGCTTGGTGCGCGCCACACCGACGGAAATCGGCAGGCCCAGCTCGGCGCGCACGCGGGCGCGGATCGCCTGCGCGATCTCACCGGGCGAACCGAACAGATGGGTGCAGCCGGCGACGTCGGCAAACGCCTCGTCGATCGAGATGCGTTCGACCAGCGGGGTGAAATCGCCGAGCATCTTGATGGCGGCATCGCCGAGCCGCTGGTACTCCCCGAAATTGCCGCCGACAAACATCAGCTGCGGGCAGAGTTCGCGCGCCCGCCGGCCCGGCATGCCGCCGCGCACCCCGAACACCTTCGCCTCCACCGAAGCCGCCAGCACCACGCCGCCGCCAACCGCGATCGGCTTGCCGCGCAGGGACGGATTCAGGAGCTGCTCGACCGAGGCATAAAAGCAGTCGAGATCGGCATGCAGGATGGTGGCGGCGCCAGACTGCAGCGCAGCCGGACACGCCTCGCCGCCCGTCTTGACTTCAGCCAGCGCCATGCCATATAAGAACAAATAGAGAACAAAATGCAAGCCAGAGATGGCCCGGAAACGGCGAAAACCACAGGTTTCGGAGAGTTGTGATGAGCAGTGTTGTGATGAATGGCGTTGCGGTGACTAGCGTTGCGATGAACGTGATTGCGATGGAGCGCATTGCAATCACGTTGCCCGACCAGATCACCCAGCCGATGACACGGACCCAGGCCGCGACCCTGCGCAGCCTGAGCATCGAGGCCTATCAGCCCAAGCAGTTCGCCGCCAACCTCAGCCGCGACGAAGCCGACGTGCGCATCGCCGCGCTGAAGGCGGAGATTGCGCTGGCGGATTCGTTTTGAGAGCGGACCGGCTGACGGCCTGATATCCGAGATCCTGTTTCGCGAAAAACGGCGGGCGTGTGCCTGCGCTACGCGTGCCTGCGATACTGCCGTACATTCCCGGCGCAAACGCCTCGCGTTTGTCGCAAGAAAAACCGGTATTCACTTGTCCGGATCATGCTTTAAGATGCCGTCTGCTGGGTGGGACAAGCCGTCGTTGCGCGAGGGATTTTACAAGGTCGAGTTTTCGGTGGACGCGGCCGTCGGGCGCAGCGTGATGTACGTTCATGCCGGCCAGATGCTGGGCGGCAATTCCGGCTTCGCGCACTACGGCAGCTATCACGAGGCCGGCGGCGAGACGATTACCCGCATCACCAGCCATCGCCATAACCTCGATCCCAACCACATCTCGCTCCTGGGCTCCGATATCGCCGAGATCAACGCCCGCGGCCGCGCCGTCGGCGACGCCTTTCATTTCCAGGGCGGCTCGCCGCAGATGCCCGGCGCTGTGTTCCGATCGGTGATGACGCGGCTGGACGATGAGGAATTGCCGGCCGCGGACACGTCGTCCTCGCCACAGAGCGCTCCGGATGTCGGCAACAAGCTCGTCAGCGGTCTCTATTCCATCCATCTCAAGGCGCTCGACGGCGTGGACGGTGCGCTGACGGGCGTGATGCTGCTCCATGACGGCTGCATCCTCGGCGGCGATGCGTTCTTCTATTATCTCGGCAGCTACACCAGCGCCGGCGGCAAATGGAAAGGCGGCATCGTCAACCAGGAGCATACGCCGGCGAAAGAGGCGCATCCTGTGTTCGGCGGCCACGAGGTCGGCATCGGCTTTTCCGGCACCTTCGATCCGCACGGCGCCACGCTGGAAGCCGCCGCCCTGATCGGCAAACGCAGCATTCGCCTCACCGCGGATCTCAAGCTGATGCGGCCGGCGTAGCTATGAGAGATATCGTTCGATCAACTAATCCGTCATCCTGAGGTGGCCGTGCGCAGCGCGGCCCTCGAAGGACGACGGCCCGGGCCGTCCATCCTTCGAGGCTCGCCCAGCGGTGCAAGTGCACCGCAAGGCTCGCACCTCAGGATGACGGAGTTGAATCAACTCATTATATTCTAGCGCCTACCTCGCCCCCCAAATGCAGAGCGCTCCGCACACCGGTCCCCTCGGTGCGCGGAGCGTCCACAGCCCCCATTGGTCTTAAAACATCACGTCAGTAGCGCGCGACCACCGGCCCGCCGAAGCGGTAGTTGACGCCGAAACGCGCGATGTTGTCGGTGTATTTGTGGTGCACCACGACTTCGGATGCGAGGTTCTGGGCCACGCAGAGCGCACAGGCCGGGATGGTGGTGTTGAACGAGCCGAGATCGACATGGAGATATTCGGCCTTCACCGACCAGTTGCTGCTCAGCGCATATTCCAGGCCGGCGCCGGCGGTCCAGCCGACCCGCGTGGTGCTGGCGCTGACCGAGGAGAACACGTCCGGCGTGGCCGGGCAGCCGCCCACGCAGAACGTGTCGGTGGTCTTGATCTCGCCGAACGCGACACCGCCAGTGGCGTAGACCAGCAGGCGGTCGAAGGTCATGCCGACCCGGCCGCGCACGGTCGACAACCACGTGGCGTTGGTCGCGTTGGTCATGATGTCGCCGGGGTTGATGTTGACGGCGCCGGTGAAGGGCACGGTGCGGGACGCCTTGCCGTCGAGCTAGGCGGCGTCGGCCGCAAGGCCGAGCACCCAATTGCTGACCTGCCAGTTATAGCCGATCTGGCCGCCGCCGGCGAAACCCTGCGGTTTCAGTTTTCCCGAGGTGATCGCAAGGAATTCTGCGGTTGTTGCCGGACCTCCGAACACGGCGGGATTCAGCGGCTCGGCGGCAAGCTTGTCCTCGCCCCAGTGCCCGCCCACATGGGCGCCGATGTAGAAGCCGGTCCAGCTGAAGACCGGCACGGGCGGCGGCAGCGGCACGGCCTTCATCGGCAAATCGGCCGCGTTCGCCGCCCCGCCAGCCGCGAGTGCGAGAATCGCCAGACTTCCAATCAGGAATGACTTCATGTGCTCCCCCAAGCTTGAGAAAATCAGCCAAATGCTAACGCCGTTCCCGCCGGGGGGGCCGTACCTTTTCAGCAATAATCAGAAACGAAGATGGCTGGAAATTCCCCGCCCAGCCCCAAAAGGGTACGTAAATGCCGCGCGGCGGCCTGCGGGCCCCACGCCTTTAATGATTTAGGTTTGAACCTTTATCGGCCGGCGCGGACGTATCCTGTGGAGATCAATGACTGGAGACCCCCGTGGCTGCCGTTGCTAGAGCATTCAAGCGCGCCTTGTGGCCCGCTATCAACGAGGACGATACGCTGCAAACATTCCTGCTGTTTGGCGGCCTCGGTCTGCTCGTGGCGCTGGTGCTGATGGCCTGGGGCTGGATCTGACGCGAGCCGGATCTACCCAAAGTTGAGTCCCCGCTCGGTTCAGCCGGTGAAACGGCCCCGGCCTGCACGATGCGCCGGCGGCTGGACTCTCTCCCTCATGATGCCGCGCCCCTGGGGCGTCGATCGCTTCGTTTCCGATATGGCGAGCTGTGCCGGATGCAACCGGCAGTGGACATCTGCGCGGCACATGCCGCGTGGTCTGCACACCGATCGATCAGGACGACGTTCTCCGCGATCTGTGATCGCAAGGCGATGTTTGTTCCACAAGCCGAACGGAACGAGAAAAGCGAACTTGCCAAGGCAGCGTTCTGCATAGCTGAGCCGCCGGCCGGCAGGCTTGCAGCGCCGTGGCGTTGCTGTATCTGGCGAGGATCACGTGGGATGCGGCGACAACATCCCCTCGATCTGAACTCGCATGCCCCTGAACTCGCAAGCATTGGGCTTCGGGCCTTTTTGGCAGGACTGACATGACCGACCTTCGCAAAGCCGCAGAGGACAACAGAGATCGCATCGCGCACGCCGAAAACGCCGGCGAAGTTGTTCGGTGCATCTTCCGCACTCATGAGGTGGTGTACGGCCTGATCGGCGACGCCGCCGACAAGTTCGTCATCAAGGGCGAATGGGCCCTGAAGACCGACGGCGCATCGCTCAGGACCACCGCGATGTTCTGCCAGGACATCGAGGAAGCCAAGGCGCTCCGCAACGTGTTCGGCGACGTCGTGCAGACCTGAGGCGCGTTTGCGTCATGCTTCGCGGTTTCGCTCGGCGAGCAGCCGCTCGCGCTCCCCGGAGGTTCGTTCCGGGACAGCGATGATCCGCACATCGCAATCGGCGGATTTTTCCACCCCGCGGCATCGCCGATCGCAGGCGGCGGGCAGCGCAAACGTCGCGCCGTATCCCGCGATGCCCGATGCGACGATCTGCCATCCGTCGCACAACGGTCACACAAGACATGTTGCGACACAATTTCGGCGGCCTGGTTTGACGCCGTCGTTCTGAAGACCCGTACCGGTCGCCGGCATTTTCGGATAGGCTCGCCGCGCAATGCACCCGCTCCAGTTCAGCGACACCCGTGACCGACCTGCCGCCCCGGCGACGCAACGGCAAGACCTCCGCGCTCCCGGCGCTCGCCGCCGGGCTATTGTTGTTCGCTGTCGCCGTCGGCCTCTTGTTCATCGCGCTGCGGCCGGTGGCGTTGCGCATCGCCGTCGGCCCCGCGGGCAGTGACGATCACAAGCTGATCCAGGCGCTGGCGCAATCGTTCACGCGCGACGGCAGCGCGGTGCGCCTCGTGCCGGTCACGACCGGCGGCGCGGCGGAGAGCATCGCGCAACTCACGGCCTCCAAAGCCGATCTTGCGGTGGCGCGTGGCGACCTCGCGATGCCGGCCGATGCGCAATCCGTCGCCATCGTGCGGCGCAATCTGGTGGTGCTGTGGTCGGCGCCCGGCGTTCGCACCGACGGCGCGCGAAAGTCGGCGGCGCCAAAAAACAGGATCAAGGAGATCGCCGACCTCGCAGGCCGCCGTGTCGGCGTGATCGGGCGCTCGGAGGCCAATGTCGTTCTGCTTCGCGTCATCCTCGCGGAGTCCGGCGTCGATCCCAAAAAGGTCGAGATCACTCAGTTCGGCGCCGACCAGATCAATGAGCTTGCAAGCAATCCGCAAATCGATGCGTTCATGACGGTCGGCCCGCTGGACAGCAAGGTCGTCACGGAGGCGATTGCGGCCACCGCGCGCGCCCGGGGCGAGCCGCGCTTTCTCCCCGTCGATGTGTCGGAAGCGATCGCGCAGCGGCATCCGCTGTACGAATCCGAGGAGATCGCCGGCAGCAGCTTCAACTCCTCGCCGGCGCGGCCCGGGGACAAGATCGAGACGGTCGGCATCAACCACCTGATCATCGCGCCGAGCACGCTGTCGGACACCACCGTCGGCAGCTTTGTCCGGCAGTTGTTCGCGGTGCGGCCGCAGCTTGCGCGCGACATGCCCAGTGCTGCGAAAATCGCCAAGCCCGATACCGACAAGGACGCCGCATTGCCGGCCCACCCGGGCGCGGCCGCTTTCATCGACGGCACCGAACGCACCTTCCTGGAGAAGTACAGCGATTACATCTGGGCCGCGGTGCTGCTGCTGTCGGGCTTCGGCTCGGCCGGCGCCTGGCTGCGCCACACCTGGCGGCGAGCGGAGCGCGAACGCAACACGCAGCATCGCGACAAACTGCTGGACGCGATCTCCAAGGTGCGGCAGGCGGACAGCGTGGAGGAGCTCGCAGCGATGCAGCATGAGGTGGACGAGATCCTGCGCGAGACGCTCGACTGCTACGACGACGGCGCGATCGAGGCCGGCGGCCTGTCCGCGTTCGGCCTTGTGATGGAGCAGTTTCACCATGCAGTGGTCGACCGGCGCGTGTTGATCGAGGGCCATGCAACCGACCGTCTGCGGCTGCGGGCGCGCTGATCCCGCATCATTCGAACCTGATGAACCCGCGGACGCAGCCGCACGACCCATAAGACCAGGGGTCTGAATCAGGGCCTCGCGAGGAGGTCCCATGCCGATCTTCATCGAGACCGACAATTCCGACCGCAACAACAAGATCTATGTCGCGACATTGGCGCAGGGCGATGCCGATAAAGCCGAAGCCGCGATCCAGCGGGCGATACGGGCCGGGATCGGCAAGTCCAACGACTTCACCAGCACCAAGCCGACCGACGCCAAGGCGCTGAAGGCCCTCAAGGGTTATGTGATCATCATCACCCTGGTCAGCGTCAAGCCGGACGGCGCTGATCTGCAATGCAACCTGGAAGGCATCGTCGTGCACTATCCCAGAGAGCTCACCAAGGACAAGAAGAAGGGTGAGAAGATGGTGAGCACGAAATTCACCGGCGGCGCCAAGGCCAACACCCGCAGCGCGGTGGTCGATGCCGTGGAAGCCGCCACCGAGAGCATGGTCAAGGTCGCGCTGCCGCGGATCAAGATCTACGACGACGGTTTGAACGCGCCGACCACGCCTTGACGATCATCTTTGCGACGACATCGAAAGATTCGCATCATTCCTGGTGATGGGAACCGCGAAGCGTATGCGGCCAAAACGGCCTGCGATGCGGGAACACCGCCACACGCAACCGCGTTGCCCCGTCATGATCGTCGCACTCATCGATGCGGATTCCGCCGCCCGGCTTGTGGAGGAATCCTACAATATCGCGTGGAATTATCTGAGCCAGTCCGGCCGGATCGACGATCCCGACGGCTGCCATCTGCTGCTGTCGGAGGAGATCTCGCGCCTGATCGTGGACGGCGAGCGCAATGCACTGCGGCTGGCGAACAAGGCGATCGCCGGCTTTGAGCGGCGCATCGCGGCATGACACACCGCATCGGCCGGCTACGGCAGCGAGAAGCACTCCGGCCTGTCCGTCCACGGAAGCGACCGAACGCGGATCGCGTCTCAGGCGATCTCGCTGGATTGCGACAGCAACTCATCCGCGGCGTCGCGGCCGACCACCGTGAGATCCCCCACCCGCGTGTTGCCACGGCCCGCATAGGCAAGGATCCTCTTGGCGATGAACTGGCGATCGCCTGGCGTCCGTGAAGCAAGGGGCAGATCGCGGCAAGCGCGCTCCAGCGCGATGCCCATATTGGTGATGGCGGCTTGATCAAAACCGTTAGAGATCATCGTCCGGCTCCCGAAGCAGGCAACCACGGCTAACGCATCAACCACGTCACGCCGCTGAGGTTTCATCAGCGTCAGCATCTCTCCCGCAATTGGTGGAACGCGAAATCGGCTTGTCGTGAAAAAGGCCGTCGAACGATCGTCCAACGGCCTCCGGGATCAATATTGATCCGTGCTGAGATGCTCCCCCTGCCCCGGACCACCAGCGTAACAAGAGCCCAGGGAATCACTGATCCTGAATCAGCGGTTCCAGAGCAGGAACAATTCCGACGTTGTCCGGCTGCAACAGTGCGCGGTTCCAAGACGCGCCGCTACTCCACCTTCGCGCCGGCGAACTTGACGACCTTTTCCCACTTCTCGGTTTCGGCCGCGACAATCTTGCCGAAATCGTCCGGGGTTCCAATCAGGATCACGCCGCCGAGTTCGGCAATGCGCGTCTTCATCGCCGGCTCGGCAAGGATGGCGTTGACCTCCTTGTTGAGCCTGTCGATGATTGCCTTCGGCGTCTTCTTCGGCATGCCGATGCCGAACCACGCACTCGCCTCATAATCCTTGACGGTAGCACCGACGGTCGGAACGTCGGGCAGTTCGGACGAGCGATCCGTGGTGGTCACCGCCAGCGCCCGCAGGCTGCCCGCCTTGATGTGCGAGATCGCGGACGGCATGTTGTCGAACATCACCTGCACGCGGTTGCCCAGCATATCGGTGATCGCCGGCGCCGAACCACGATACGGCACGTGCTGCATCTCGATCCCGGTCATCGCCTTGAACAACTCACCGGAGAGATGAATCGAAGTTCCGTTGCCCGACGAGGCCATGTTGACCTTGCCGGGGTTGGCCTTGGCATAGGCGATGAATTCGGCGACCGTCTTGGCCGGGAAATCATTCGGCACGATCATCACATTGGGCACCCGCGCGATGCCGGCCACCGGCGCGATGTCGCGGATGAAATTGAAGTTCAACTTGGCATAGAGCGAGGCGTTGATTGCATTGGCGGGATTGACCAGCAGGATGGTGTAGCCATCCGGCTCCGCGTTCACCACCGCTTCGGTGCCGATGTTGTTGCCCGCGCCGGGCTTGTTCTCGATCACGAACTGCTGGCCCAGCCGCTCCGACAGCCGCTGCCCGATCAGGCGGGCCAGGATGTCGGTGGCTCCGCCCGCGGGATAACCGACCACCCAGCGCACCGGATGAGTGGGATAATCCTGCGCCGCGGCGCCACCTGCCGACAGCACGGCCGCAACTCCCATCGCAACCAGACCGACCGCGCCACGGCGCGAAACGGAACGCACGAAGGCGGGACGCGAAGCGACAGACTTCAAAAGTGAAAGCATTGGTTTCCCCCAACTGCCGCGACTTGCGCGCGGTCAGCGTATGTTGAAGTGACAACGCACGGTTTGTAACAAGCAAATCAGGGACGGGCCAGAGCAGCTTTCAGGCACATCATGACGCAAGCGCGTGGTGATGATGACGTAAGACGAAAGTTGGAGCCGCGTTGAGCGACATCGACTCGACACCGCACGGAATCGTTCCCTCCCTCCTTGTGGGGGAGGGAGCCGACAAAACATCGCCCGTGCATGGGACAACTTCAGCGAGCTGGCACCGCCACAACTCCCCAACCCAGCAAGTCTTTGGAATCATTCTAAATCATGGTCTGGCGGCCATTTCGCCGCAGAGGCCGGGCCTGTTGAATGGGCTACACCGGACCCCGATCGCGCGCAGAGCCGATCCTCTTGAGACATCATATCGAAGCGTATTGGAGCCTCTCATGAACCGGTTTCGCACAGCCGCCGCAGCATCGGCCGCCCTCCTGATCTCGCTGGGATCGCAGGCGCGGGCCCAGGAGGTGAATGTCTACACCTATCGCGAAACCAAGCTGATGCAGCCGCTGTTCGATGCCTTCACCAAGGAGAGCGGCATCAAGGTCAATGTGACCTCGGCAAGCTCGGGCCTGGAACAGCGCATGAAGGCCGAGGGCAAGGACTCGCCGGCCGACGTTCTGATCACCGTCGACATCGGCCGCATCGACGATGCGGTGCAGGCCGGCGTCTCCCAGCCGATCGACTCCGCGGTGATCGAGAAGACGGTGCCGGCGCAATATCGTGATCCGGACAAGCACTGGCACGGCATCTCGATGCGCGCCCGCGTCATCTACGCTTCCAAGGAGCGCGTGAAGCAGGATGCCATCACCTATGAGGAGCTCGCCGATCCCAAATGGAAGGGCAAGATCTGCATCCGCTCCGGCCAGCACATCTACAACAACGCGCTGTTCGCAGCCTATGTGGCGCGGCATGGCGAGGCCAAGGCCGAGGAATGGCTGCGCGGCGTCAAGGCCAACCTGGCGCAGAAACCCTCTGGTGGCGACCGCGAAACGGCGCGCGATGTCGCCGCCGGCAAGTGCGATATCGGCATCGGCAACACTTATTACTGGGCGCTGATGAACGACAAGGAAACCGACAAGAAGGCCTGGGCCGACGCCACCAAGGTGATCCTGCCGACGTTCGCCGGTGGCGGCACCCACGTCAATCTCTCCGGCGTGCTGCTGGCCAGGCATGCACCGCACAAGGCCGAGGCCATGAAGCTGATCGACTGGCTGGCGGGCGAGCAGGCGCAGCAGATCTATGCCGATGCCAACTACGAGTATCCGGTGCGCAGCGGCATCGCGATCAATCCGACCATCGCCGGCTACGGCAAGCTGAATGCGGATGCCCAGCCGCTCGCCAAGATCGCCGCAAGCCGCAAGGCGGCCGCCAACCTCGTCGACAAGGTCGGCTTTGACAACTGAGACGATGCCCGCGGCCAGCCGGCCGCGGCGCCCTTCGCTGCGCATTGAAACCGTCATCCTGGTGCTTGCGGTCGCGACAGCGGCCGCGGTCGCAAGCCCGATCGCCGGCATCGTGCTGCTGGCACTGCAGCCTATCCCGGAGCTGTGGCCGCATCTTCTGACCTATGTGCTGCCGCAGGCGCTGTGGGACACGGCGCTGTTGCTCGCCGGCACCGGCCTCGCGGCGCTGGCCACAGGCGCCGGCGCGGCCTGGCTGATCTCGTCCTATGATTTCCCCGGCCGCAGCCACTTGCTGTGGTTGCTGGCGCTGCCGCTCGCGATCCCGACCTATATCGGCGCCTATGTCTATGCCGACATTGTCGAGCCGCTCGGGATCGTCCATCGCCTGCTCACGCACTGGATGACGCCGGCGGAGGCGATTCAATGGTTGCCGAACCTGCGCTCCCTGCCCGGCGCCGTCTTCGTGTTTGGTGTCGTGCTGTACCCTTATGTCTATCTCTCGGCGCGGGCGATGCTGCAGGTGCAGAGCGTCGAGGTGTTCGAGGCCGCGCGCACCCTGGGCGCCGGACGCTGGCGCATCTTTCGGCGGATATCGCTGCCGATGGCGCGCCCGGCGCTCGCCGTCGGCGTGTCGCTGGTGATGCTGGAAACCTTGAACGACATCGGCGCCAGCGATTATCTCGGCATCCGGACGCTGACGGTGGCGGTGTTCACCACCTGGCACAACCGCGGCAGCCTTGCGGGCGCGGCGCAGATCGCCTGCCTCATCCTTGCAATCGTTGCGGTGCTGATTGCGATCGAACGTTACGGCCGCCGCGACCGCGCCTATGCGCTCTCCGCCGAGAGTCCGGCGCTGCTGCGTCGCCGGCAGCTGCACGGCGCCAAAGCCGCCGCGGTCTATGCGCTGTGCGCCCTGCCGCCCTTTGTCGGCTTCGCCGTCCCCGCCGCATTCCTGGTCTATCAATGCCTGCGGCGCGGACTGCTGGCGCAGTTCGATGCCGCCGTCATGCGCGACGCGCTCAACTCCATCGCGTTCGCTGTCGCGGCGACCGTCATCGCCATCGCACTGGGGTTTGCCATCCAGATCGCCGGCCGCTGGCGGCCTGGCCTGCTGGAGCGCGCCTGCATCAATCTCTCGCGCTCCGGTTATGCGCTGCCCGGCCTGGTGCTGGCGTTGGGTCTGCTGACCCCGGTGCTCGCCATCGACCACGGCCTCAACGCACTGGCGCGCCTCGCCGGCCTGCCTGCACCAGGTCTGGTGCTGGTCGGCTCCGGCGCCGCGGTGGTGATTGCCTATGTGATCCGCTTTCTCGCGGTGCCGACCGGATTCATCCAGGCGGGCTTCGCGCGCATTCCCACCGACTATGACGACAGCGCCCGCGTCAGCGGCGCCGGACAGATGGTCACCGTGCGCCGCATCCACCTGCCGCTGCTCAATCCGGCGCTATGGGGCGCCGCCATCGTGGTGTTCGTCGACTGCCTGAAGGAACTGCCGGCGACGCTGCTGCTGCGGCCGCTGAATGTCGAGACGCTGGCGACCTCGATCTACCAGTACGCCAGCCGCGGCAGCTTTGAGGAGGGATCGCTTGCGGCGTTGCTGATCGTTGCCGCCAGCATCGTGCCGGTGGTGTGGCTGACGCGGGTCGCGGATCTGCCAAGCGGGCCGGCGTAGCAATCCTATCGCAGCAGCCGCAACCGCGTGAGCCGGCTGGGATTGCTCTCGGCCAGGAGGATGTCGCCGTCGGGTGTGCCGAAGATGCCGTGCGCGCCATTGAGCATGGGCCGGCATCGTCCAAGACGCTCGCCCTTGGGGCCGATCTTTTGCAGGTTCGGCACCATGTCGGTGACATAGGCGCAGCCCTCATCATCGCCCCAGATCGCGACGGGTTGGTAGAACTCGCCCCAATTCTCCAGGTGCCGGCCCTCGCGGTCGAACACCTGCACGCGGTTCAAAGTGCGATCGACCACCACCACGCGGCCATCCGCGAAAGTCCAGATCGCATGCGGCCAGCCGAACTGACCATCGCCGGTGCCATGGCTGCCCCAGGATGCGATCAGGGTGCCGTCGGCATCGAAACGATGCACCCGGCTCGCGGCATAACCGTCCGAGACATAGATCTCGCCCCAGGCCGAGACATGCACGTCGGTCGGATGGTTGAACGGAGACAACGGCACGCCGCGCCGCCCCAACCCACCAATCCGTTCGCCGGCCGGCGAGCAGATGATGACCTCATGCATGTCGCGGTCGACCGCGAGGATCCGTCCTGTGGCGTCGGTGGTCAGCATGTGGGAATCCGCAATCAGATCGCCGCCCCAGCCTCCGAGATAAGTCCCGTCGGGCGCAAGCTCGATCACGCGCGGGTCGTTGGGATGCACCAGCGGATCGTGCCGCAGCATCACGAAAACATGCCCGCGCGGATCGACCGCAACGTCGGTAACAAAGCCGGTGTTCTGCGGCCAGGCGCCAAAGGGACGCTCGACGCGATAGCGCTGGTCGCCGAGCGCAACAATCAAGTCGTGTGCGCTCACAATTTTTTCCTCACGGAATTTTCCTTCATGCCTGACGTTCCGACTCGTCAGACTAGCCCGCTACCGGGATCGCATGCTAGTCGTGATCTCTGCGATGAGGCGTCCAGCAAACGGGAGCGGCATGGTCCAAGCGGTGATCTGGGATTTCGGCGGTGTCATCACCACCTCGCCGTTCGAGGCATTTAAGCGGTTCGAGGCCGAGCGTGGCCTGCCCGCCGACATCATCCGCCGCACCAACGCGACCAACCACTGGGAGAACGCCTGGGCGAAATTCGAGCGCGCCGAGGTCGATCTCGACACCTTCGACCGGCTGTTCGCGGAGGAATCGCGGGCGCTGGGCGCCGAGGTGCGGGGCCGCGACGTGCTGCCGCTGCTGTCCGGTGACCTGCGCCCCGAAATGATCGAGGCCCTGCGCCGCGTGAAAACCCATTGCAAGACCGGCTGCATCACCAACAACCTGCCCGCCAACAGCATCGGCAGCCACAGCGGCCGCTCGCTCTATGTCGCCGAGGTGATGGTGCTGTTCGACCATGTCATCGAGTCGGCCAAGATCGGCCTGCGAAAGCCCGATCCCCAAATCTACCGGATGATGATCGAGGCCCTTGGCGTCGATCCCAGGGCCTGCGTTTATCTCGACGATCTCGGCGTCAACCTGAAGCCGGCGCGCGAGATGGGCATGACCACCATCAAGGTGGTTGACGCGGCACAGGCGATCGCCGAGCTGGAAGCGGCGACGGGATTGGCGCTGCGCTGAGACGGCTTATCTTCCATGGACAAGACATATCTCCTCATGGTGAGAAGCGCGGCACGCGCGTCTCGAACCATGAGGCCCCGAGCAGCGACCGTCGAGGCCTCATCCTTCGAGACGCGGCCAAACGGCCGCTCCTCAGGATGAGGGGTTAGGTTCATGCCACTGGCGAGCGCAGGCATCCTGATGTACCGGCGCTGTGACGGCGAACTCGAAGTCCTGCTCGTGCATCCCGGCGGCCCATTCTGGCGCAACAAGGATGATGGCACCTGGTCGATTCCAAAAGGCGAGATGGCTGAGGATGAAGATCCGGAAGCCGCGGCGCGGCGGGAATTCGAGGAAGAGCTCGGTGTTGCCCTAACCGATACGCTTGTTCCGCTCGGCGAGATCAAGCAGCGGGGCGGCAAGCGGGTTCATGGCTTCGCGGTCGAAGGCGACCTCGATGCGACGGCGATCCGCAGCAACACGTTCGAGCTGGAATGGCCACCCAAAAGCGGGCGCATGCAAACCTTTCCCGAGGTCGATCGCGCGGAATGGTTCGCCCTCGACATCGCCCGCGACAAGATCCTCTCCGGCCAGCGCGCCCTGCTCGACCGCCTCGCCGACCTCGTCGCATAAGCAATCGTGCGCACGGCGCAACGCCATGGACAACACCGATGAGCGCGAGCTAGCCTGCTGCACGCGTGCGCTGCGCGCGCCGGATCGGATGTCCGATGAAATGGGTGGATGAGCTCCTTGGCAGCTGGCGCGGCACGGCTGAGCCGTCCGCACCGCTGATCTGGGGATTTGCCGCCGCGTGCCTCGCCGCGAGCACCCTGATCCGCTGGGGCATCTCCTCGCTGCGCCCGGATATTACGTTCACGCCCTATTTTCCGGCCGTGCTGTTCGCAACGCTGCTGGGCGGTTTCCGCGCCGGCGTGGCCACCACCATCGCAGGCGCCTGCCTCGGTTATATCGTCCATTTCGGCGACGCGCCGTCCGGCGGCGCCAAGGTCGCGCTGCTCCTGATCTATGCCGCTGTCTGCGCCCTGATCATCTGGGCGCTGACGCACTATCGCACCGTTGTCGGGCATTACCGCCAGATCGCCGACAAGCTCGCCACCGAGGAAAGCTATCGCAAGCTGGTGGTCGACGAACTGCAACACCGGCTCAAGAACAAGGTGTCGACAGTGCATGCGGTGGTGCGACAGGCGCTGCGCGCCTATCCCGAGGCGTGGGAGCGGATCGACGGCCGCATCCGCGCGCTGTCCGCCACCGACGACCTGATCGCCCGCACCGATGAGCGCGGCTGCGACCTCAAGGCGCTGCTGATGTCGGAACTCGAGCCTTACGGGCACGTGCGCTACACGCTGACCGGCGATGACGTCCTGCTGCCGCCGAAACTCGCGGTCAGCATGGCGCTGGTGTTTCATGAGCTCGCGACCAATGCGGCGAAGTACGGATCGTTCTCGGCGCCCGAGGGGCTGTTGAATGTCTCCTGGGAGTTGCGCGCCGATCGGCTGAACGTGCTGTGGGACGAAACCGGCGGGCCTGCCGTCAGTCCGCCTGCCAGCGAGGGCTTCGGCATCCGCCTGCTGGATGCGGCGTTGCGCGCCTTCGACGGCCACACGCAGCGCCAGTTCCTGCCGTCGGGTCTGCGCTGCATGATCGATTGCCGTATCCCCAACGATCAATCGGTCGATCTCTCCCGCTCCAGCGGCTGATCCGGCGCGCCGCGTTCCTGCCTCGTCGCATCGACAGCGTCGTCCTCATCCGCCCATGTTCGCGCATAGATCTCGAGCAGCGCCAGCGTCGCTACCTGCTTCAGAATCTCCATGGAGCGCTCACCGTCACCCGCCGCTTCCAGCAGCTGCGTGGCGACGTAGGCGCGCGCCTCCTCGCTGGACACATGGCCGCACACATCGTCAAGCACGACGCTGAGCAGCTTCAGGGTCTCCGGATTGAAGAGCATGTTCGTCTCGTGAGGGCGGCCACTGCCTACGCCCACAACAACCGCCACACCGCGCGGTTCCCCGCATCAGGATACAATGGAACCCGGGGGAACTATCCGGTGTCACGGGCGTTATCCCGGCATGACAAACATGACAGATGATCTTCCCAGAGTTGAGCGAAAGCCGATTCAGGAACGCAGGAAAATCGCCGAGATCGAAGGCCGCCAGGCAATGGTGGAGGTACGTGCGCGCGATGCGTTCGTGCGCTCCAATATGGAAAAGCTGCGCGAAGCGCGGCTCGCCAGGGAGCAGCAAGAGCAAGCCCAGGAACAAACCAAAAAACGCGCACCGGCACGCCGACGCGGGTAAACCTCAAGGCACGGGCGAGGTTGCAGCGGATGCAACTTTCCCCGGATTGAACAGTTATCCCTGCAACACCGCCTTTAGAGCAAACTGCCTTTAAGGACTGAAACCGGCTTGAACAGTCGACTGAACAGATTCACATGACCGAAAGGAATGCCCGATGAAAACGACCATGTTGGCGATCGCAGCTGCAGCCACCATTGCCGCGGCAACAGCTCTCTCACCCGCACCGGCCGAAGCGCGCGGCGGACGCCTGGCCGCCGGCATCATCGGTGGCCTTGCAGCCGGCGCGATCATCGGCGGCATCGCATCGAACTCCTACGCTTACGGCCCTGGCCCGGGCTATGGTTACGGACCGGGTTATCGGTCGGGTTATGCCTACGACGCGTATGACGCGGCGCCCGCTTATGGCCCCGGTTACGATGACGGCTATGCCCGCCGGAACAACTTCGTCTGCCAGCCCGGCACGGTGTTCCGCAATGAGAACGGCAAACGCACGCTTTGCCAATAAGTGATCGCCAATAGCGATCGATGACATCAACTAAAAAGGCGGCCGGATGGCCGCCTTTTTTGCGCGCGTAATATCCCTGGCTTAATATTCCTGGCTTATTGCTTCGACGCGACCGCGGCGAGCGGCGGCGTGGTTATGCTGCCGGTGACGATGTCGCCGGTTTCGTTGGGCAGACAATCGCGACAGATCACCATGCGCTTTTTCAAGGCAGCTTCGCGGGCGCTGTCGTCGGCCTGTTGCTGGGCATAGGCGTCGGCCGGCGCAGACGTCACCGCAGCAATCGGAGCGGTCTCGATGACTGCGGTGGCACGGCGTGGTTTCCGTGTCGGCCGGACGTCATCGGTGGGCGGCGTGCCGTTGCCGTCCCAAGCCATCGGTAAACCCGCGGGCGATGGTGCAGTGAAACTGCCGGCGCAACCGGCAAGCGTGACGCCCATCACACCGAGCACGATCCATTTCAACAGCGACATCAGGACTCCGCAATACCACCATGAACGCCGCGGTTGCGCAGCCGATCATGCGAGATCATTCGATCCACTCATTCGATACTTATTCGATCATTGGGGTTTAACCAAACTCCTTAAAGACGGAGTAAATGAAACGTCACCGATTGCGGCGTCTTCGCGGCATGCGTCGACCCGAGTTCTAACGGCGTGCCCTCAGCGCCTCCAAAGCTCGATTGCAAAGCTGAACCGGATTGCGCTCACCCTTGGCGGCCTGATCCAGAATCGACGTCAGCAGAAAGGCCGAGACCACTGAGGGGATCGGATCCGGCAAGGCTTCGCGGCACAATGCAAGCCCCTCCTCCATCGCCGCCAGCGCATCCGCATCGTAGGCAGCGCCGGCATTTTCGCGCAATGGCGTGGCGCGACAAGAGATGCTTGTCTCGGAATTTCGTTGCTGAAGCCCGCGTACGGCGATCAGCGCGCTGAGATAGATCGCGGCAGCTTCGCTCATCTGCCGTGCATCGGTCTCGCCCTGCTGCGCCAGCACCACGATCCGCGACGCGAGCGCCGCCCGATTGGCTGATGTCGCTTCCGCCTCGCCGCAGGTCGCGACCATGCGCTCCCACGCATCATCCAGAATCAGCGCCAGGCGTTTCACGTCCAACGCCGGTTCACGCGCCGCGGAGGTCGCCTTCTGGTTCGACATCGATCCTCTCAATCCATTGAACAGCGGGGCGCCGAATCCCATGCGAAAGCGTCGCTCAGGCAGACCGGCGCTTTCTCCTCGGGACCGGCGATGAACAACCTTATTTGGGCGGGCGGCCCCGACGCGCAAACACGATTGCCGAAAGGTCGGCAACGTAGCGAAGCAGGCCGGCCTTTTTCAGGGCCGCGACCCGTTCAGGCCCCGGCGGCAAACTGCGCGCCTGTTCGAGAGCTTCGTCCGCCTCCGCGCTGGCCTTCGGATCCGGCCTGCGGGGTGGCGGTTCGGGCGTGGGGTCGGCCATGGGTGTTCGAGCAGGAGTGTGAGACCATGACTATGAAACTTGGGCTCGCCTCAGTGCCCCTCCTTCTCACCCGGCTTCGGGTGATGTGCTCTCGGTTTCGACGGCTGGGTTTCGCTCACCGGATCGGAGGCGGGGAAAGTGTGCTCCAGATCCTTGTTGAGCTTGCTCTGCTCGCGATCCTTGCGGGCCGCGTCCTTCGGATGTTCGGCGTGCTTGTCGATCGGCGCCGGATTGAACTTATCTGCCATGGTGCCTGCCTCGGGTTCTGATGATGGCAACAATCCTGCAACCGGCAGGTTCCCCGCGCAAAACACATCATCCGATCACGGGAACGCGCGCATCGCACCGGAATTGAGCCATCGATATCAAGCGATCCCAGCATCGCGCACGCGGACACGGTCCGCCAAAACAGGACAACGCAGATGAACATCAGGGATGAACAGATCAGGCAGCGCGCTTATGAGCTGTGGGAGAAGAGCGGCAGGACAGAAGGCTCCGAGATGGACTTCTGGCTGCAGGCTGAGCGCGAACTGGCAAAGGAGGCCGGAGAAGCCGTACCCACCACACCGCCTGATCTTCCCGAAGGCAAGCTGGAATAAAACAAGCGAGCCGCGGCCGCGCAAATTAATCACCGTCCGGGCCGATTGCACTGCAACGAAAACGACCGATCGCTGTTAACCGATGCCGGTTTTGCCCGGGATCGATTGGGGGCGGTTGTGACAGACATCATCGTGGAAGAAGGCCTGGTTGTCGAAGAAGGCTTGCCCAACCCGTTCGGCGCGACGTGGGATGGCAAAGGCACCAATTTCGCATTGTTCTCCGCCAACGCCACCAGGGTGGAGGTCTGCCTGTTCGATGCGAGCGGGGCCAAGGAGACGGCGCGGATCGAACTGCCGGAATATACCGACCAGGTGTTTCACGGTTATCTGCCCGGCATCGGCCCCGGCACCTTCTACGGCTATCGCGTGCACGGGCCCTACGAGCCCAACGCCGGCCACCGCTTCAATCCCCACAAGCTGCTGCTCGACCCCTATGCCCGCGCCCATGCCGGGCAGCTGACATGGAATCCGGCCGTGTTCGGCTACAAGATGGAGAGCGGCGACGACTTGACGTTCGATGAGCGCGACAGCGCGCCCTTCATGCCGAAATGCGTGGTGGTCGATCCGGACTATGACTGGCAGGGCGAGGCCGGCCGCCTCAACCGCCCGTGGGACCAGACCATCATCTACGAGACCCACGTCAAGGGTTTCAGCAAGCTGCACGGCGGCGTGCCCGAGAAACTGCGCGGCACATACGCCGGCTTCGGCCAGCAGCCTGTTGTCGACTATATCAAATCGCTCGGCGTCACCGCGGTGGAGCTGTTGCCGATCCACACCTTCATCAATGACAGCAACCTGCTGGAGAAGAAACTCACCAATTACTGGGGCTACAACACCATCGGCTTTTTCGCGCCCGATCCGCGTTATGCGTCGGACGTGCCCAACAGCCTGCGCGAGTTCAAGGAGATGGTGGCACGGCTGCACGCGGCCGGCCTCGAGGTGATCCTCGACGTGGTCTACAACCACACCGCGGAGGGCAACGAGCGCGGGCCGACGCTGTCGTTCAAGGGCATCGACAATGCCAGCTATTATCGGCTGATGCCGGACAAGAAGCGCTATTACATCAACGATACCGGCACCGGCAACACCGTCAATCTGTCCAATCCCAAGGTCATCCAGATGGTGACCGACAGCCTGCGCTACTGGGCCGAACACCTGCACATCGACGGTTTCCGTTTCGACCTCGGCACCATCCTGGCGCGCGAGGTCTACGGCTTCGACGAACAGAGCGGCTTCCTCAAAGCCGTCGACCAGGATCCGGTGCTCACAGCGCTGAAGCTGATCGCCGAGCCCTGGGACTGCGGCCCCGGCGGCTACCAGGTCGGCGGCTTTCCGCCGGGATGGGCCGAGTGGAACGACAAGTATCGCGACACCGTGCGCGATTTCTGGCGGGGACAAGCGAGTGTCGCAGCGCTCGCGACGAGAATCTCCGGCTCCGCTGACATCTTCAACGAGTATGGCCGCAGGCCGTGGGCCAGCGTCAACTTCGTCACCGCCCATGACGGCTTCACCCTCAACGACTGGGCGAGTTACAACGACAAGCACAATGAGGCCAACGGCGAGAACAACCAGGACGGCAGTTCCAGCAATCGCTCCTGGAATTGCGGCACCGAGGGGCCGACCGACGACAAGGCCATCATCGCGCTGCGCAACCGGCAGAAGCGCAACATGCTGGCGACACTGCTGCTGTCGCAGGGCACGCCGATGCTGCTCGCCGGTGACGAATTCGCCCGCACCCAGCACGGCAACAACAATGCCTATTGCCAGGACAGCGAGATCTCCTGGGTCGACTGGGAGCTGAACGCCGACGCCAAGGCACTGCTCGCCTTCACCAAGGACCTGATCAAGCTGCGGCAGACCTATCCGGCGTTGCGCCGCAGCCGCTTCCTGACCGGCGCACACGACGCGGTGCTCGACGTGCGCGACCTGACCTGGATCAACGCCAATGGCCAGGAGATGCAACAGGCGCACTGGCAGGACGGCAACACCAGGTGCCTGGGCATGCTGATCGACGGCCGGTCGCAAAAGACCGGCATCCGCAAGCGCGGCGACGACGCGACGCTGCTGCTCATCCTCAACAGCTACGACGGCGTGGTGGATTTCACCCTGCCGCAGACCGAGGGCGGCCGCCAATGGACGCTGCTGATCGACACCAACATGGTCGCGGCCGAGCCGGACACGCAGTTTCCGGTGGGCGCCACATATCAGGTGACGGGACGGTCGCTGCTGCTGTTCGTGCGTTCGGCGTAAGCCGCCACAACCTGCTTTTCGTTGAATTGCGCCCGCGGCACCGCCATAGTGTCGCGAATCAGAATCCAGCAGATCAAAATCCAACAGACAAGGGACGGACATGCCTTCATCCGGATTTCGTGCTGCTTTCATGGCGCTTGTTGCCGCTGTCGTTGTCTTGGCATGCACCGGCGTCTCATCGGTCGCCCACGCCGATAGCGGTACGATCCGCATTTCGGTGCTCAAGGGCGGCTGGTTCATCGGCGCCTCTGGCGGCAGCGGCACACTGACATTTCGCGGCCGGCAATATCCGCTGTCCATCGGCGGACTAAGCGCGGGCCTGGTGTTCGGCGCATCGCAAACCTATTGGTCGGGCCGGGTCAGCAACATCAGCCGGGCCTCGGATGTCGCAGGCGTCTACGCGGCCGGCGGCGCCGGTGCAGCGATCGGCCGTGGCGCGCAGGTGATCGTGCTGACCAATGAAAAGGGCGCGGTTCTGGAAATGAGCGGGCGGCAGACGGGACTAATGGTCAATGCCGATCTGAGCGGCCTGGCCATCTCGCTGAGATAAGGCACGACCATTCTGACCGGCGTGCGTGTGCTCTCGGACGAGGCCTCGTTTCTCACCGGCGGATTTTCATCGACGGCGGCCGACAGCCGGCTGAGCAGCATTGGCCGAACCCGATCAGTGTCCGGTGACGTGACCGCCGCGCGGGGCCGGCGGTGTGATCGGGCTGACCCGATGCGCCCACCACGACAGCAGCATCGCCGGCACCAGACCCGCGAGGCCGTACTCGATCTCGATCTTGCCGCCGGTGGTGCCCGACAGCACAATCGCCACCACGAAGGCGAATGCGCCGACCAGCACCATCCGCACCACCGGTCCGATGCTGCGGATATGGCAGATGATGTCGTCCACCGCCGCGAACAGCACCGCGGACGGCAGCCCGAACATGTAGGAGATCGGCAGCGCCGAGCCGAGCACCGAGAGGAATTTCAGCAGCGAGGAGTCCGGTTTGTACCAATAGCCGGAACTGACACTCGACACGACCATCAGCACGATCCCGCTCAGGAGCGGCCCCAGCACCGCGAACATGACGTAACGTTTCATCTTGTTTCTCCCGCAGCGTGACCCGTCGGATCATACGCTTCCAAAGACATCGCGCGAGTCTCCACCAGACCGCAGCGCCGGTGCCCCCTGAACAATTGCACCGCGGCACACACATCACCAGCGTCATTGCGGTGCACACAGCCCGAATTCCCGGCGCCTCGCGCTTGTATTTGAGGCGGGCCAGCTTATCCGCGCCGAACACACTGGCCGCGGACATGCCGCGGTTGGCTCAGGAAGGGCCCAGTGCTCAAGGACGCTTCAAGGGAACAACGCAACCTGCGGGAACCTTGGCCGCCGCACGAACGTTGTCGGCCTCGAGGGCCGCCATGTCGAGAAGCTGGACCAGCAGATCGAGGCCCAGTTCGGGGCTCGCCGCCATCTTCCGCAGTTCAAGACACGTGGTGGCTACATACGCAGCCACCTCACCTTGGCTGGTCATCGCTTCCTCCGTCGCCCAGACAGAGTTGGCCGATTCGGGCTGGCGCGCAACCAACCAGTTGGTTGTAAATCTTGCCAAAAACCCGTAAAGATTCAGCAAAACTCCAGAGCTTTTGCGCTGAATGAGACCCCATTATCACAAAACGCGCATTCAACCTTGTTCCGGACGGCAAAAACAATTTTTTAGATGATGAGCAACATGCTTTGGGTTAGGTTGAAGGCTCCGGGGGCGTGGGAGCATTTCTTAACTGACTGATATTGTCCCGGAAGGCCGCGGTTCACCCCGCGGCCTTTTTTTGTTTAGCGACGCACGTTTGGTTGCGCGCGCGCAACAAGGCCGCACGCTTTCGCATGCAGCCTCATTGTCCGTCAGGTGACGTGAGATCGGCCCTCGCGAGCCAGTCCCTGCTCAGTCGTCGCGCTCGATGATGACCTTGCGGCGCGGACGATCAAAGTCGCGGTCGCGATGGCGCCGGACCACGACGGCATCGTCGCGGTCGGAATTGTAGCTGCGGCGCCAGCCGCGGTCGCGATCCCAATCGCGATCACGATGGCCATAACCGCTGTCGACCCGCACGCCGGGCACGCCGATTTCCACACTCTGCGCCTGTGCCGCGGTGCCCATCACACCCATTACGCCGGCAGCGGCGACGATCGCCAGACCAATCCGCTTCATGGTGTCCTCCGTCCTTTATGAACATCAGAAAGCCAACCAGGGAAATCGGCGAACGTTCCGAGGGACGCGGCCCGGTTCCCGAGTTCCTTCCGGTTCCCAGGCAGCGATCAGCGAGCAGCACAGCAAACAGCGCGACAGATCCGGGCTTCGCCCGCCGCTCGATTACAGAGGATCGAATTGAAAGCCGGTTCCCGCACGGGTGATGAGGCCAACACCCGGTGAATCAAGATGCGCGCCCGCAACGGCGTATCCGTTGTCGGCGGCCAGCGCCATGATCCGCAACCGGCTCGCACGCGCCTGCTCCTGATCGTCATCGAACTCCCAGGCGATCTCCGGCCGCGCGAACTGGAGCGACGGGACATGCACGATGTCCCCCCAAACCACGACGCCTTCATCTCCACTGGTGACGCGAAAACAGCTGTGCCCGACTTCGTGGCCGTGAGCAGCGATCGCCTCGATACTGGCGCCGATGCGTTGCCCGCCCTCGAATGTCTCGGCGCGGTCATGAAAGCGCTGAAGCCTTGCCTCGGCGCGGAACAGATCGCGTTCCTCCCAGGGAACGAACAGACGCGACAGTCGCGGGAATGCGTCCTCGCCACTGGGAAGGATCAGGCCCTGAATATGATCGAGGTGGGTGTGGGTAAAGATGACGGTCCGAATCCTGTCGACGGCTATGTTCGCTTCCAGCAACGCTTGCGGAAGCCGACCCATGGTCGGGTGCCAGGCATTCGACGCTCCCGTATCGATCAACGCGACGTCGGCCCCATCGTCAATCGCGAAGGCGTTGACCGAGAGCCTCAGTTGCCCGCCGACAAGCCGCAGCTGCGGCGGCGGACCGTCGTCGAATGTTTTGTCGCCGGGCTGGCGCAATCGTGTGACCGGCATATCGACGTAGCCGTCACGCAATGACGTCACCGTCAACGCGCCGATGGTGTAGGACGCATGAAGATCCCCGGAATGATTGCGTTTCATGGACGCCCCTTACTGTTGACAGGTGTGTTGACCGGTTTCGGATAGCCCATGTTATCGTGCCATCGGATCACGGCACAGAGGATGCTTCGGCAACTCTGACCATCGAGATTGACAGGGATGACAAGCAAGAATTCGCTGATGCATCCCTTTTAACCCCGATTGCAGAATGTCCACGTCAACCTATTTTGTGCAGGCGAGCCTTCGAGAAAAACGAGAGCAATTGCCATGGCGATAGCCGACCTCTCCGACATCTACCGCGGCTACATCGCCTGCCTGAACAAACAGGACTGGCAAAATCTGGCGCAGTTCGTTCACGAGGAAGCTGACTACAACGGCAAACGGATTGGGCTGTCAGGAGGGGGATTTTCGGGCGATCCCGGATCTGCATTTCGATATCCACCTGCTGATCTGCGAGCCGCCGCGCATCGCAAGCCGCCTGCGCTTCGACTGCACGCCCACCGGAATTCTGTTCGGCGTTCCGGTCAACGGCAGGCGCGTCTCGTTTACGGAACACGTGTTCTATGAGTTTCGCGACCAGCGCATCGTCCGGGTCTGGTCGGTCATCGACAAGGCCGCGATCGAAGCCCAGCTTTAGCTCAGAGATCACTCTTCCCGTCAGGCCTCCTCCTCCGCACTGCCGTCGGCCTCCAGTTTCTTGCGCAGCATCGTCATGACGCGGTGCATCGTCTTGATGTCCTTGGTCGCGATCCCGTCGGCGAAATAATTGACCCAGGGCGCCTGCAGGCGCGACGTCGCTTCGTAGGTCTGTCGTCCCTTGTCGGTGAGAACGACAAGCTGAGCCCGCCGGTGATGCGGGTTGACCTCGAAGGCAACGAGCCCCTCCTGGTGCAGATCGTTGACGATCCGCTGCACGTTCTGGCGGTTGGCGCCGAGGTCGCGCGCGAGCCACGCGACCGGCTGCGGTCGCTCGGCGTTCACGATGGCGCCGAGGATCTGCCAGCGGGCGCTGGTCAGGCCGAGGTCGGCGACCAGCCTGTCGCCTGCGGTTAGGAAGCGGTTGTTGAGCCGGAACAGATCGAGAATGAGGTCGGTCAGGGCCTCCCCGGCGGGCGTTCGCTTGGTATGACGCATTTGTAATCCTGTGGCTATATTGACATCATGATGTCAATCTAATATGTCCTAACCATACCATATTGACATCATGACACCAAATTGAAGGAAGTCTCCCATGCCGCAGATGCGTCCACTGGATCCGGCCTTCCCGATCGACCGCCAGATCGCCATCGATACCGGCCCTCTCGTGCTGGTGAATGTCTTCACCCTCGACAGGGACGACGAGCAGATCTTCCTGCGGGTCTGGCAGGACGATGCCGCCTTCATGAAGCAGCAGCCGGGCTTCATCTCGACCCAGTTGCACCGCGCTGTTGGAGAGAGCCCGACCTACCTGAACTACGCGGTGTGGGAATCCAGCGCCGCCTTCCGGGCCGCATTCACCCATCCGGAGTTCAGGGCGAAGATCGGGGCTTATCCCTCGTCCGCCGTCGCCTCCCCGCATCTGTTCCAGACCGTCGCGGTGCCAGGCATCTGCGTCGCGTAACGCGGCACACCCGCATTCGGAGGAGACCGGCAATGGACCTGAAGGACAGCAGGGATCGCTACGGGGCCGTGGTGGTCTCGATACACTGGCTGAGCGCGCTCCTGATCGTCATCCTCGTCGTGTCGGGATTTCGCGCAGCCAATACCATCGATCCGATCGCGAAGGCAGCCATTCTGCGCCTCCATGTGCCGATCGCCATCGCCGTGCTCGCCTTGACGGCGCTGCGGATCGGCTGGTGGTGGGGCGTCGATCGCAAGCCCGCTCCGGTGGCTGGATCACCACGCTGGCAGCAGCGCACGGCGCAGGCGGTGCATCTCCTTCTCTACGTCGTCATCCTCGCCATGATCGCGAGTGGAATCGGCATGATGGTGCTGAGCGGCGCGGCGCCCATTATTTTTGGCGGAGACGGCGCACGGCTGCCGGACTTCTGGAGCTACCCGCCCCGGCTGCCGCACGGCATCGGCGCGCGGCTGCTGCTGGCGCTGGTGGTGTTTCACGCCGGAGCCGCGCTTCATCACCAGTTCGTTCGCCGCGATCATCTGCTGCGGCGCATGTGGTTTGGCAAGGTTCGGAGCCAGGCTCGGGCGGATTAGCGCAAGCGTCATCCGCCGTTACTCACCACGCATCTGCGTCGCATAGCTAAAAGCGAGCTCAAGACCTTTTGGCTGCCAGCGATGATGAAGCCGGCTCATTCGCAAGCTGGCTGAGGTAAGCGCACAACATGTCCGCCATGGCGCCGGAATAGGCTTCGATCTCCGCCGGCGTTCGCGGAGTTTCCGAGAACTGCTTTCCCACCGCGCTGAGCGTGGTCATGATGAGGTCGCCGGCGAGTTCGCGTGTCGCGTCCGGGGCCTTGGGCAGCGCCTCGCGCATGAAGACCTGGACGATGCCATCTCCCGACGCCTTCGCCTCCTGTGCCTCTGGCGCGTCGCGATAGAGCGGCGCGGCATCATCGAGGGCGACACGCACCTCGGCCTCATCACACTCCGAGCGGATGAAGGCGTGAACCAGCGCGCGCAGCCGCTCGAGCGGCGGCCGCCGGCCGTCCTCGAGGATGCTGCGCAGCAGGTCGCCGGTCTGCCGCCATTCGTCGCTCTGGAGCCGGAACAGGATCGCCGCCTTGTTCGGGAAGTACTGATACAGCGATCCGACACTGACGCCGGCCTTCTCGGCCACCCGCGCCATGGTGAAACGCGGCGCGCCTTCCTTCGCCAAAACCTGAACAGCAGCCTGCAAAACCGCGGCAACGAGATCCGCCGAGCGGGCCTGCTGGGGCTGCTTTCGCGAGGAAATTGAAGAGCTTCGGCGATCGGGCATGGCGCGTCCCAGCAATGCGAATTGGAAACATGACGAATTAATCGTATTTCCGTTTCAACGCAACAACGCGCTCACCTGAGGACTGGAGACACCCCATGACCACCCTGACCACCGCCCCGCTCGCACCGCTGCTGGATCGCCTGTTCGGCGAAGCCGCAGCGCTGTCGCCGATGACGAACCCCGCACTGGCCGCCATCCCGCGCGAGGAGCATGAACGCCTGATGCGGAGCAAGACCGACTACCGCGACTTCTACGGCCGCCTGAAGGATTTCCCGCTCGCCGTCTCCCGCGAGACCGGCGCGCTGCTCTACATGCTGGCACGAAGCACCAAGGCAAGAACGATCGTCGAGTTCGGAACGTCATTCGGCATCTCGACCCTGCATCTCGCCGCGGCGCTGCGCGACAATGGCGGCGGCTGCCTGATCACCAGCGAGTTCGAGCCATCCAAGGTGGCGCGTGCCCGCGATCATCTGACGTCAGCCGGTCTGATCGACCTGGTGGAGATCCGCGAGGGCGACGCGCTGAAGACCCTGAGTGTCGATCTTCCCGACGCCATCGACCTCGTGCTGCTCGACGGCGCCAAGGCGCTCTATCCCGAGATCCTGAGCCTGCTGGAGAGCCGGCTGAAGCCTGGCGCGTTCATCATTGCCGACAACGCCGAGTACAGCCCCGACTATCTGGCGCGCGTGCGCGTGCCGGCAAACGGCTACATGTCGACGCCGTTCGCCGAAGACGTCGAACTGTCGATGCGGATCGGCGCGTAGAACAGACGAACAAGTAGCCCGGGTGAGCGTAGCGATACCCGGGTCCTGCACGATCACCGCTCCCGGATATCGCTCCGGTCATCCGGGCTACATCCTTGAGCGATCAACAAAGCCTAAGCTCGCCGCTCCGCTGTCTTGCGTTGCCTCAACCACCGGCCCATCAGGCGACGCTGATCACGGTGTCGGTCTTGAGTTCGTCATTGAGCAGTTCCGGCGCCCGGAAAATGCGGCGATGAGCCTGCGTCCGCGACGTGGGAGACAGCTTCGCTCGAACTGGAGAGCTGCGCCGCACCACATCCGGTATCCAACCATTTGGTTGGATCAGGTGCAAAAGTGTTCTTTCCTTACAGGCGCGAATCACCTCTGATTTGGACACCTGTATAGTACAAGTGTCAGTGATTCGGGCTTATCAGCCCCGCCATCATTTCGCGTTGCGTCGGCGTAATTTCATGGACGCCTGCAGCGTTTGCAGCGTCAGCATCCATTGCAACCTGTGCCGATAGCGTCGGATCGACCGGGTCAGGTGCACCCGGGGAGTAGCCCCCGGTAATCACGACGCGTCATCCTCGGGTCAAAACAAAAAAAATCGCAGTCATCACAAAAAAACAGAGAGGGGAATGGCTATGAAGAAGCTTGAAAAGCTGAGTGCGCAGATCGATCAGTGCCTGGTGTTGGCCGCTGGCGACGAGATGCTCATCTTGCTGTTGTCGATGGTGAGCCTCGAAGTGTCCCGGCGCATCGAAACAAGGCCGATGCGGGAGAAGATCATTCAATTCGACGCAGTTGCGCGCTGTTGAGGACAGCAGAGCTGAGACGAGCTGACCAATTTTCGTGACCGCGGCCGGATGAACTGAGCTTTAGTTCGCCGGCTGCGGTTGTCCCGCTGTTTTCACCAGCCGGTCCGCCTTGACCAGGACGCGGTCGCTTTCGGGCTGCGGCTTGAGAAAAAAGCTGACGGCCACGAAGGCCACGCAAAACAACGCGCCGACCAGCATCACCTTGCGGTGGGTGGCCTTGTCAGCGTTGTGAAACGAGTGCGCCATGGAATACTCGCTGAGCCCAAGTCCGGAAGCCCTGGCCCGGGCCCTCTCCGCGAGCTACACCTAATGTAGCGGTTCTTCCCTGCAATGCGTTTCGCGTCTTAACCTAAGGAAACACGGTTATCGGCCATTTGTTCCCCGATCATCCTACCGCGCCGGTTGCTTCACGACAGCCCGCGGTAGCGGATGACCGGCAAATGGAACCGGCAGGCGGCAGTAGCGTTCTCGGATGGGAAGCATCCCGTATACTGAAAACTCCCATGCACTGCTCGACGCGCGGACATCATCAGGTGCGCGAACGCCTCGAGGCTGGACCTGCGCTTCTCAACAAGGGAACCGATTACGTCCTGCACGCCATCATCGACTTCGTGGTCGACGGCTATTTTCCGATCGTCAGCGCCATCGAAGACGAGGTGCTGAAAATCGAGCAGAAGGCCCTCGATGCCTTCCTGACCCGCAAAGACATCCGGCGGCTGTTTTCCGTCCGCAGGCAGCTCATCAAGTTTCTTCGCGTTCTGCCCCCAACCGCCGAGGTCGCTTCCAAGCTGGTGCGCCTCGACCTGCCCTGCATCGACAATGATATCCGGCCCTATTTCAGCGACGTGCTGGATCATATCCGCCGCGTCGAAGCCCAGGTCGGTGGATTGCGCGACATCCTCACCTCAGTGTTCGAAATCAGCACCCTGCTGGAGCAGCAGCGGCAAGGCACCATCACCCGCCAGCTGGCCGCATGGGCCGCCATTCTCGCGGTGCCGACCGCGATCGCCGGCATCTACGGCATGAATTTCGAAAACATGCCGGAGCTCAAGACCCAGTACGGCTATTACATCGTTCTCGGCGTGATCGGCGCGATCTGCATCGCACTTTACGCAAGCTTCAAGCGCGCCAGATGGCTGTGAGGCACGCCAGGCCGCAAGCCGGACGCATTCGGCTTGTGGCCTGATCGGCTCTCAGGATTTCATGTTGTTCCAGCCGCGGGGCGGATCGCCGAATGGCCGGCCCGACGCGTCCGCTTCGGTGTCAGCCAGGCGTATCAGGCCAAGCTGCTGCAGCGCAGTCACGCCGTCGTCCAGCCCGATCTCCTCGGCGATCCTGCCATCCTTGATCCGCAGCACCGTGGTGCCGGTGAAGTGCATCTTGCGGCCGGTGTTGGCCGGCAGCGCGCCGGCCAGGAAATCGGAGAATGCCGGCCCGGTGTGGGTCCCACCGCCTTCCCAGCGGCCGACAACATAGTCGCCCTCCGCGATGAGATCGGCGGCGCCCCAGAAATTGAGATCCGGGAATGCCGCGCGAAATCCCGTCATGAATGCCTTGATGTCGTCGCGGCCGCGACGCGGTTCATGCAGCGAATACTGCAGCAGCATGTCGGGTGCGGCGAGCTCATCAACGATGCCGAGGTCGCAGGTCTCGCCCCAGAAGCTGGTGAACCAGCGGCCGATGAGAGCCTTGTTGTCGTCGAGTTTGGACATGGTCGATGTCTCCAGATCTGTGGTGTGTGTCAGGTGGCGACCACAGACCTAGATCGAACGAGCGATCGGCAAACTCCGCTTCTTGCTTTGAAATCGATCAGTCTGAAATCGGGTGGGTTTCTGCCGCGAGCTGCGATGGGATGAGCGCAGACAATGGCTGAACCGCGAGGGCAAACACGACCATGACCAAGGCTTCACTGATGATGACTTCATCTCGCGGCAAACATCCCTCACCCACCATCGCGGCCGATCCGCGCTGGGCGCGCATTGTTGCGCGCGATCGAACCGCCGACGGCGCATTCTGGTACTCGGTGCTGACCACGGGCGTGTACTGCCGGCCGTCATGTCCGTCGCGGATGGCCAATCCGAAAAACGTCAACCTGCACGACACCCTGGCGGACGCGCGCGCCACCGGCTTCCGCGCCTGCAAGCGCTGCAATCCGGACGGACCATCCGCGGATACCCAGAACGCAGCCGTCATCGCCAAAGCCTGTCGCCTGATTGCACACAGCGAGACACCGCCATCTCTCATGCAACTGGCAAACGCCATGGCGATGAGTGCCAGTCATTTCCATCGCCTGTTCAAGGCCTCGACCGGCCTGACACCCAGAGCCTACGCGGCGGCGCACAGGGCAGCCCGGGTTCGGGAGCAACTGATCCGGAGCGAGACTGTGACCGAGGCGATCTACCAGTCCGGTTTCAATTCGAACGGACGTTTTTACGAAACATCGACGGACATGCTCGGCATGACCCCGACCCGTTATCGCGCCGGCGGAGCCAGCGAGGAGATCCGTTTCGCCGTCAGCCAATGTTCGCTGGGCGCGATCCTGGTGGCCTCCAGCAAAAAAGGCGTCGCGTCGATCCTGATCGGCGACAATCCGGAGGCGCTGGTGCGCGAAGTCCGGGATCGCTTCCCAAAGGCGCGATTGATCGGCGGTGACAAGAATTATGAAGCGTCGGTGGCGCGCGTCGTCAGCCTCATTGATGCCGCCGGCAGAGGTTTCGACCTTCCGCTCGACGTGCGGGGCACCGCCTTCCAGCAACGCGTGTGGCAGGCTCTGCGCGGCACGACGGAGCGCGCTCTGACTCCTCAGACCTCCGCCGCATAACTACAGCGCGCGGTGATAGAGCGGCCAAATCCCGCAAAACATCCCGCCGAAAGGCTCGCCCCCAAGGCATGGCCACCAACCGGGCCCCGCAGGATGAATTCCACCACCTTGCCGCATTTGACGGTGCTACAATCCGCTGCCGGACAGCCCCAGCCGGGCTGGTCCGCCGGATCGATGTTGAGGCTCCATGATCGAGGCGTCCAAGTCCCCGCATCTTGCGCGGCGGCAGATCCTGCTGATCGCAGGCGCGCTTGTGCTGGTCGCTGGCGGGATCGCCGTCCTGCGCGGAGGCGGCGCCAACAGCACCACGCCCGCACCGGCGCCGGCGGTGGCCGTCACAGCGGCGCCGCGCCCGCAAATTTCTGACGACCTCATCGAGGCGACCCGGGCGCTGGGGACGACACAGCAGCAGGCCGTCGACCAGTTGCAGGTGGTGCAGGACCTGCTCGCCAACCAGCGCGCCGAGACCAAACGACTGTCGACCGAAATCGAGGCCCTCAATGCCAAACTGAGCGCCCTGCAGGAGGCCGTGGCCAACATCCCGGGAGCCGCCGGTGCGTCCGCTCAGCAGTCGAAGGCCCCGCCCGCCAAGACGGGGCGTTAGGGCCGATCACGCCCGTTGCGGATGACGGCGCGGCAAACCACATCGCAAGCCAAGGAGAACCCCATGCGCATCGACCCGGTGTATCTGTTCGATCTCGACGGCACGCTGGTCGACAGCGTGTACCAACACGTGCTGGCATGGAAGGACGCGCTCGATCAGGAAGGCATTCCCCTCTCGGTCTGGCGCATTCATCGCAAGATCGGCATGAGCGGCGGCCTGTTCACCAATCAATTGCTGCGCGAGACCGGCACCGATATCAGCACCGAGCGTGTCGATCGCCTTCGCCTGAATCACGCGGCCGCCTATCGCGGTTATGCGGACCGCATCCGGCCGCTGCCGGGTGCGCGCGAATTGTTGTTTTGGCTGAGCCAGGAAGGCATCCCCTGGGCGATCGCGACCAGCGGGCGAATGGAAACCGCGGCGGTCAATCTCGCTGCGCTTGGCGTCGATCCCGATGTAACGCCGGTGGTGACGCGCGACCAGGTCAAATATGCCAAGCCCGATCCCGACCTGTTTCTCGCTGCCGCCGCGCGTCTGAAAGCGCCGATCGAAACGGCGGTCGTGGTTGGCGACAGCATCTGGGACATGCTGGCCGCCATCCGATGCCGCGCGCTCGGCGTCGGCCTCCTGAGCGGTGGTTACGGCACGGCGGAATTGCAGCAGTCCGGCGCGTTCCGCGTTTACGACGATCCCGCAGATCTTCTGCTGCATATCGACGAGGTCGGTGGGCGTCGCTGAACAACCACGCGCAGAGCGCGCGTCACCCTTGTCGCGGCGGCGCCGACGTGTGGGGAAGTCTATATCTGTCGTGAGCGATGCCTGTCGTGAACGAAGTCTGTCGTGGACGACAGCTTTATCCGTCCAGCGACGTCGCTCTGGCGGACAATTCGACCAGATCGAGGATCGCCTGCCGCTTCTCGGCAGAACGGATTGTGACAAACGCTTGAACCAGCCGCAGGCTCTGCACCACGATCTCAGGGGGCGCCGATCGCGACTCCTGGCCCGCGACCTTGATTGCGCGCGCCTCATCGGCATCGTCATCGGTGCTCATTGTTGATCCCGGCTGTTGGCTGGCACTGGACAACTTCGAAGTCGCGTTGCGGTTCCCGGGCCGACGTTGCGCGCCGGGGGATGGCGCGGCGAGTCGACGTTAAACGATACGGAGTCGTTTCATTCTTGACAAGTGTCAAAATTGTATTGGCGCAGGCCTGCGGCACTGGCATTACGTATTCGGCAGGCTGAATTCCGCGGATTCGCAGCGCGATTTCAGCGCGGCCTCAGAGCATCAAGAAAAAGCACCACAGCCGCCTTGCGATAACGTTCCGCCGACCGCGCGCTGATCGAACTGCCATAGAGCACCGCGCGCAACGGATGTCCCAGCACCAGCGAAATGAACTGATCCGCCGACATGTCGGGATCATCGGATGCAATCTGTCCACGCACCGTGAAGTGCCGAAGCGCCGCTGCGATCTGCCGTGTGAGATTGGCCCGGTTCACATCGGCGAGTTGCGCGAGTTCGGGAAGGCGTGCCGCATGCGCCGCCACCATGCGCTGGAAGGTGACGTTGTCAGGCGCGAGCATGTGGGCGACGGCGCGACGACTGAATTCATGCAACGCCGTTTCGACGCTGCCGGCACGGGTTTGCGCGGAACCGACATGGACCGTTTGCAGGATCTGCGCGTTGGCGTCGTCGACCCGACGCCGCAGCACCGCAATGAACAGAGCCTTCTTGTCGCTGTAACGGGCATAGATGGTCGGCTTGCCGACGCGGGCGAGCCGCGCCACCGCATCGATCGAGGTTCCGTCAAAGCCGTGCTTCAGGAACAACCCGGTCGCGACATCGAGCAGCCGCGCATCGCGCCGCACGGCCTGCGCGCGGGTCGGCCGCCCGCCGCCCGTGCGCGGACGTTTCGAAACGATACGTTGCGATGCGACACGACGTGTCCCCACCCCGGCCCTCTCCTTGCGCGGGAAAAATTCGTATACAAACGATACTGCACACTCCCGACGGCTTTCGCAAATCGTGGGATGCCATACGATAGTCGGATGACATTCGGTCTGCCGCGGCAGCCGAGCAAATGTCTTGCGCGGCGACAAATAAAAGACACGTAGAATGCTCCATTTCCACAGCTTTTGCGCTGTGGTGCCGACGGGCGGGTCGGGACCGTCCCCGCAATGAACGGATCTGACGCGTCGGAGTTCCCAGCGGGATCAACTGAGCGGTTGAATGCCGATCAGTGCATCGACCTGCGGCGAGCGAATCACGGTGCCGCCGTGGGCGAACGCCTCGTGGTTGGCCTCGATGGTCGACGGGTCGTACAGATAGTTGACCATGATGCCGAAGGATTCGGTGAGGCCGCGCGGCGCGGTGTTGCCGAGCCAGTTGATCTGCTCCAGCCGCGCGCCATTGCCGAGATGAAACCGCGCCACCGGATCAGCGGGCTCGCGTGGCGATGCCTGGCGCGTCAGATAGGCCGCGCACAGCCGCAGCAGAGCTGGGCGCAACGCCTCGCTCGCCGTTGTTTCGCGCCACCACCCCTCGCGCGCCAGCTGTGACAACAGCGCCGCATCGGGATCGTCCGCTGTGGCCAGCCGCTTGCTCAGCCAGCGCCGGAAGCCCGGCACCGGCGACAGCGTCGAGAAATGTGTCAGGTGCGGCAGTTCGGCCTTCAATTCCTCGACCACCTGCTTGATCAGGAAATTGCCGAACGACACCCCGCGCAGCCCTCCTGGCAGTTCGAGATCGAATAGAAGATCGCGGTGTCGGCGCGCACGGCCCGCGCCCGTGCCGCGTCGTCATCGCCGTCTTCCACAAGCAGCGGCTGCACCGCGCCGGCGAGGCCTTCGACCAGCGCCACCTCCACGAAGATCAGCGGCTCGCCCGGCAGCGCCGGATGGAAAAACGCGAAGCAGCGCCGGTCCGGCGCCAGACGCCGCCGCAGGTCGTCCCAGCCCTTGATCTCTTGCACGGCTTCATAGGCGATCAGCTTGTCGAGCACCTCCGCCGGCGACTGCCAGTCGATGCGGCGCAGTTCGAGAAAGCCGCGGTTGAACCATGACGCGAGGAGGTGCTTGAGGTCGGCATCGAGCGGCTTCAGGGACGGCTCGTCGCGCAGGCGCGCGGTCAAGTCCTTGCGCATCGCCACCAGCGCCGCGGTGCCGCCGGGCGCCATGTTCATCCGGCGCAGCAGCTCCTGCCGCGGCGGATCGGCCACTTGCGCCAGCTGCGCCGCGGTCTCTGCCGAAGCACCGGCGAGATAGGCGTCGGCCGCGGCGCGTAGCGTCACAGGGTCGGGGGTGAATCCCGCAGCCAGGAAGCGCTGGAAACCGAGCCGGTCGTCGGCATTCAGTTTACGCAACACCTCATGCAGCTCGCGGGCGACGGCGGCGCCGGAGGCCTCGCCACGGCCGGACAGCAGAGCCATCGCAAGCTCTCGGGCGTGATCGAGCCGGGACACCCCGGCAGAAGATCCGACAGGTGAATCGCCGAAGCTCCGAACATCTTGTTGCATGGTCAACATGGTCATCTCCTTGTGTCGGCCGATTACGCGGCGCGGGTGCGCAGGAATTTCGCGGGCGGTGTGTAGAGACCGCTGGAGCTGGTGACGAGATCGCCGATCGATTGTGCTGAGAGCAGTGCGCGGGTGGCGGTCGACGGGTCGATGCCGAGGTCGGACGGCAGCATCACGATTTTTCGTGCACGCAAATCGCTGGTCGTCTCTGGTGATTGCGCACGGCCGAAATCAGTATTACCGGCGATGGCGCGCAGCGCGCCCTCGCGCTCGGCGGGGGACCGGCACAGCAGCAGGTTCGCAACGCCCACCTCGGTGATGACATGGGTGACATCGTCGCCATAGATCATCACCGGCGGCAGTGCGAAGCCGGCGCTTTCAGCCAGATCAAAGGCGTCGAGCCGTTCGACGAAACTGGGGGTGCCGTCGGGCTGGCGGGTCTCCACCATCTGCACCACCAGCTTGCGGCCGCGCAGGGTATCGCCGCCGTCGCGGCCCGCGCGCAGCCAGGCGGGGCTTGTGTGACGGCGTCCGCGCGCATCCGCGCCCATGTTCGGCGCGCCGCCGAAGCCGGCAATGCGGCCCTTGGTGGCGGTGGAGCTGTTGCCCAACGCATCGATCTGCAGGGTCGCGCCGATGAAGAGATCGCAGGCATATTGGCCTGCGACCTGCGCCAGCGCGCGGTTGGAGCGCAGATTGCCGTCGGCGCCAACCGGAAAGATATCGGCGTGTTCGGCGACATAACGCTCCATGCCCAATTCAGAACCGAAACACATCACGCTCTCGACAAAGCCGGCTTCGATCGCCGGGATCAAAGTGGGATGCGGGTTGAGCACGAAATGGGTGGCGACCTTGCCCTTCAGCCCGCGTGCGGCGGCAAACGTCGGCAGGATCAGTTCGATCGCCGCGGTGGCGTAACCGATGCCGTGATTGAGCCGGCGGATCTCGTAGGGTTCGTAGACCGCCGCAATCGCCATCATCGCCATCAGGATCTTGTCCTCGCGGATTTTCGCGGGATCGCGGGTGAACAGCGGCTCGATGGCATAGGGCTTTGGCGTCGGGATCACGACATCGACCCAGCCGCCGGGGATATCCACCCGCGGCAGCCGGTCGACGATCTCGTTGACCTGCGCCACCACGATGCCGCCTCGGAACGCGGTCGCCTCCACGATGGTCGGCGTGTCCTCGGTGTTCGGTCCGGTGTAGAGATTGCCGTCGCGGTCGGCCTTGTCGGCCACCACCAGCGCCACGCGCGGCGGCAGATCCACCAGCAAACGGGCATAGAGTTCGAGATAAGTGTGGATGGCGCCGATGGTCAGCGCGCCGCGCTCCACCAGCTCGGCGAGCTTGCGGCTTTGCGGCCCGGCAAAGGAAAAATCCAGCCGATTGGCAATGCCGCGCTCGAACACCGCAAGATGATCGGGCAGCGCCAGCACCGACTGCACCATGTGCAGGTCGTGCAGCCGCGCCGGATCGGCGTTGGCCAGCGCTGTCGCCAGCCAGTCGGCCTGCTTCTGGTTGTCGCCCTCGATGGCGACCCGGTCGCCGGGCTCGATCACCGCTTCGAGCAACTGTGTCGTCCGCTCCGGCGGACAGATCTTTCCGCCATCGCAGAGTGCTGCGGCACGTGCAAGCCGCGCGCTGCGATTGTTGGTGTGTTGATTGGATGTGGTCGCCATGGCCTGGGCCCTTCCCGCTCGGTTGATCGTTCGAGCGGAAAACTAGGCGCCGGCCATTGATTATAGAAACGATATTTTATAATATAATTGATCGTAAATAGCGATCAATGCTTTCATGCTCGAATTCGAACTGCTGCGCACCTTCGTCACCGTGGCCGATTGCGGCGGGTTCCACCGCGCGGCCGAGCGTCTCAATCTGACCCAGTCCACCGTCAGCCAGCAGATCAAGCGGCTCGAGGCCGAGGCCAGGCGCCCGCTGTTCCGCCGCACCACCCGCTCGGTGGCGCTGACCGACGATGGCGAAATGCTGCTCGGCGACGCGCGCCATCTGCTGCAGCTGGAGGAAGCCGCGCGCCATCGGCTCTTGGCGCCGCAGCTCTCCGGCACCGTGCGGCTGGGCGCGGTGGAAGAAGTCGCCGGGGGATCGCTGCCGCCCGCGCTCGGCCGCTTCGCCACGTTGCATCCGCATGTGAAGCTCGAGGTGCAGATCGGCGTCAGTGCCGAGTTGATCGCGCAGCTCGATGCCGGGCGGCTGGACGTGGTGCTGGCCAAGCGCCCGCTCGGCACCTCGCGCGGACGTCTCGCCTGGCGCGAGCCGCTGGTGTGGGCGGCCGCGGACACCTTCATGCCGATAGCCGGCGCGGCACTGCCGCTGGCGCTCTACCGCGAACATTCGGTGTCGCGCGAGGCCGCGCTCAATGCGCTGCGCGACAGCGACCTCGCCTGGCAGATTGTCTACACCAGCCCCAGCCTCACCGGCGTGCGCGCCGCGGCACTCGCGGGCCTGGCGATCACGCCGCTGCCCGCAAGCGTGGTCGGCCCGGGCTTGCGTGTGCTTGGCACCGCGCAGGGCCTGCCGCGGCTGCCTGATCTGGAATTCGCGATTTTCGAGAAGAAACGCGCTGACGCTGCGGCCACCGCACTCGCTGCGGCGCTGGCGTCACTGACCCAGAGCGCGGCACGTCCGGGCGCCTAAGTAGTAGCGCGTAAGTAGTGGATAACGCAGCGTTTGAACCGGGAGTGGCAGGTTTTTTGCGGCGATACGGGCAATCACCCTTGGGGGTGTCCCAGCCCGGAGCGAAACCATGAAGCCCTTCATCTATTTCGAAACACCGCGCAACACCGTCTCGCGCGAGGCGGCCCAGATCAGCACAATGCTGGCGGACATGGAGAAGGCCGTGCGCGCGCTCGACCAGGAGATCGCATCCGAAGAAGCCCGCACCCGCATTAACGATCCCGCCCACTTCGCCTATCCGGTGGCCGCGCGCAGCTTCATGACCCGCCGTGCCAACCTCAAGGAATCGATGGCGGTGCTGGCCTCGCGGCTGAGCGCGCTGACCGAGGCGTGAGTCCAAATCCGTCGGAGCGGGTTCCACGGATCCGCCCCAGCGATGTTAAGAATTGAAGCGTCTCGCACGCTCAGTGTCATCATCCGCCTTGGCGGGCAAGCAGGCTTAATTCCCGGCTTCGATATCCATCTGCCGCATCGGGTTGAAGCGCGCCTCGACCCTCACAAGGGCATCGAACAACGTGCCCTGCTGCTGTCGGAAGGCGGTCAGCAATTCGCGCGGGGTCGGCACCAGGGGTTTGTCGAGAAACGTGTCGGCATGGATAGGGTGAAACCGGTAATCGAAGATCGATTGCCGCTTCTCGGACCGGTAGATCATCTCGATCACATTGGCGAAGAACTCCTCCTGGTTCTTGTAGCCGCCATTCACCTCCTTGCCTTTGCTGCGGAAGTTGCCGCGCTGAAAGCGCACCGCATGCACCAGTTCGTGCAGCAGCGTGCCGTCCGCGTCCGCAAGTTCGCTGTCGCGGTGCGGCGAGTAGAACAATTCGACGCTGGAGGCCTGGCGAAAACCGAAGCAGGAGCCCTCGACGCACATCGATGTCCCCAGCGGTTTCCTGTCATGGGCAATCTCCTTGGCGGTTTGCGGAACGGCCACGGGCTGGGTCAAGGCGATGGGATTGGCGGCCCAGTCGCTGGAGTTCAGGAAGTCGAACGGAAAGATGTTCACCGAATAGGACTGCCGCTCCTTCAACTCGGCGAGCACGGCGCGGCCCGCCGCATGATGGCGGATGCGGTCGAGCATCTTCGTCACCATCGTCTCGTGATGATGTTTCATGTCCTGGTAGCGCTGCTCGAACTCGTTGACGCTGTGGTAGATGCCGTTGTCATCCGGCATGCGCAGCGGCTTCGGCCGGTACCGCTTCTTCCAGTCGATGCGATTGGGATAAGCGATGAAAATGCCCTGGGCGTGGGCGTAAGCTGTCCCTTCGATCGCGCCACGGATCGAGAATTCCTCAAACAGGGCCATCATTGTCTCCGGCTTTTCGGCATTCCTGTTCGTCTGCGGACCATCTGGAGGGGTTCACGCAGGTGGCGTCCGCCGACAGGGACAGAACGTCGCGGGAATGACGCCAAATCAGGCTGAGGGCGCAACCGGGTGCGTCATGACAGTCAACCGATCGGGGGATAGGATGCCGCTCCCGCCGAACCGTCCGTGACGGCCACCGCCCAACGGCGGGAAGGACCTGCACCCATCATGACCATCTTCATCGTCCGGCACGTGACGACCTATCGCTACAAGCGCCAGGTCCGGTTGGGCCGGCACCAGATGATGGCGCGCCCGCGGGACAGTTTCGACCAGCGGCTGATCAATTTCTCGCTCGAGGTCACGCCGAAGCCTGCCGAGGTGAAATGGCTTCACGACGTATTCGGGAACTGTGTCGCGCAGGTGGATTTCGACTGCGTCAGCGATCACCTGCGGTTCGATTGCGTCATCAAGCTGGATCATACGCCGGAAAACGCCCCGGATTTCCGGATCGAGGACTACGCAAGAGAGCATCCCTTCAGCTATCACGCGGAAGAGGCGCCGGACCTTGCGCCCTACATTCAGCGCGGCTCTGCCGATCCGGACGACCATGTCGGCCGCTGGCTGGACACGTTTCTGATGCGCGGCACCAAACACCCCACCGGCCAGGTGCTGATGACCCTCAACGAGGCGATCTCGGATGGCTTCTCGTATTCCCGCCGCACCGCGCCGGGAACGCAAAGTCCCGCCACCACGATCGAGCTCCGCAGAGGCACCTGCCGGGACTTCGCCCTGCTGATGATCGAAGCCGCACGCACGCTCGGTTTCGCCGCACGCTTCATCACCGGCTATATCTACGTGCCCGACCGCGACGGACCCGCAGTGCAGGGCGGCGGAGCGACCCATGCCTGGTGCCAGATCTATGTGCCCGGCTCCGGCTGGGTCGAGTTCGATCCGACCAACGGCATTGTCGGCAATCGCGACCTGATCCGCGTTGCGGTGGCGAGAGTTCCAGGCCAGGCCATCCCGCTGTTCGGCACCTATTGGGGCGAGCGCGACGACGAACTCGGGATGGACGTGGAGGTCAACGTCAAGACCGCGCCGGCCGAGTAGCCCGATGTGGCTCCGTCTGTTTGGCAACTTGAAACCGCCACTTTGTCTTCCTATGTTAATTTGGTCGACCTGGATCCGACCCGGCTTCTGTCAGCTTAAGCCCATCATCTTGAACATGTGTTCTTGATCAGTCGCCTGGTCCAACGTCCAGCTCCCATCGAAGTCTGATCGCTGCCTTTGCCGCATCGCGCCCGTCGACTGCGCTGCCCTCGACAAGTCTTCGAATGAAACGCGCACGGCCTTTGCCGGTGCGCATACGGACCAACATGACAATTTTTTCCGACTCCCGGCCCGCGACGGCGCAACCGCGCCCGCAGACCAGTCGCATGACCAATAGCAACTCGCGAAATTCCCGGCCGCAAAACACCCGCCCCACAGACTCCGTCGGGAGCTCCCGCTCCTCGGCAACCAATCCCCAGAACGCCCAGCGCAACTACGAGCGTTATCTGGCCCTCGCCCGCAACGAGGCAGACCGGGTCGTGGCGGAGAATTACCTCCAGCACGCCGAGCACTATTTCCGATCGATGCGAGAGATGACGACCTAAGCCGCAGCGTTAATCCTTCATCCTGAGGAGGCGCGAAGCGCCGTCTCGAAGGATGTGGCCTCATGGTTCGAGACGCGCGTGCCGCGCTCCTCACCATGAGGAGATATGCCACACGACGGTTTAAGCCGCGACCAGCCTCTCGATCTCCGAGATCGGATGCGACGTCAATTCCTTGGGAAACTCGCCGGTGATGCGATCGGTGACTTCGACATGGAATGCCTTGCGAAGGTGGCCCAGCACTTTGGGCGGAGCGATGATCACGAGCGTATCGAATCCATTGGCGTGAGCCCGGCGATAAAGCGCGGCCGCGATCTCGGTAGCGAACCGTTCCTTGGCGATGTAGTGCCAGTCGACTTCCTCCATGGCGCTGCGGGCGGCGCCGACACTTGCATTGGATCGCCCGGGACGATCGGTCCCCTGCTCGCGCGTGGCCGGATTGTCCTGTTCGAGAATTCGCTCGACGGCGAGTTGGACCTGATGGGCGTTGCCTTTGTTGCGCAGGAAAAGCGCCTTCTGGCCATCGCCAACGAGGACCAGAGCGTTGTGGGGGACGTAAGCTTTCAGTTCCGTCATGATTTGCCGAACTCCCAATGCGACACTTTGCCCTGATCGACCAACGATCCGCGGCGACGATTGCACGCCACCGCACGGGCCACCGGCGACAACGCGAAGGCGGCCGCATGGTTGCCCATCAAGCAGCATGGTTGCCCATGAATGAGGCTGCCGCTGCCGTCGGAACCTCGCGTTCTGAGCAGACTTTATCCCGGGAAAGGCGCAAGCTGTTCGGGGGCACCGTTCGCGGAGCGGCGCTTGCGCATGTCGCGTCGGCATCGACACAACAGCAGCACACGCGCGGAGCTGACCGCAACAGGAGCACGCTTGATGAAGATCCGGGTCGGCTACGAGATGATCTACGACTTCCCGCAGCCCACCCCGGTGATCATGGTGCTGGGCACCCATTTCAGCCGGGCGTCAGATGTGATCGTGCCCGACTATCTGACCACCGAACCCGCGGTGCAGATCCTCCAATACCGCGACGGCTTCGGCAACTGGTGCAGCCGCATCATGGCGCCAGCCGGCAAAATGAGACTGACCGCCGACGGCATCGTTCGTGACAGCGGCCAGCCCGACATCGTGGTGGCCGGAGCAACCCAGCACGCGGTCGAGGACCTGCCGGCGGAGACCATCGTGTATCTGCTCGGCAGCCGCTATTGCGAGACCGACCGTCTCTCCGACATCGCCTGGAAGCTGTTCGAAAAGACGCCGCCGGGCTGGAAGCGCGTCCAGGCAATCTGCGATTTCGTTCACAAGCATATTGCATTCGGCTATCAGCACGCCCGCGCCACCAAGACGGCGTGGGAAGCCTTCAACGAGGGCAAGGGCGTGTGTCGCGACTACGCGCATCTGGCCATCGCCTTCTGCCGCTGCATGAACATTCCGGCCCGCTACTGCACCGGCTATCTCGGCGACATGGGCACGCCCCCGCCCTATGCCCCGGGCGATTTCGCCGGCTGGTTCGAAGCCTACATCGGCGGGCGCTGGTACACCTTCGATCCGCGCAACAACATTCCGCGGATCGGCCGCATCCTGATCGCCCAGGGCCGCGACGCGGCCGACGTGCCGATCACGCAAACGTTCGGGCCGAACAAGCTGGTCAGATTCAAGGTGTGGACCGACGAGATCGTGCCGGAGGCACCACGCACCCCCACCATGACAGCCGCCTGATCCGGCGATAGGATGCGTCATCCCCGATCGAAGGAAACCGCCGTGTTTCGCTTTGTCGCCAGTCGCTGTGTGGTTTTGTCCCTTGCTTTTGTGTTGGCACTGATGCTGCCGGCCAACGCACAGACAATGGCGCAAAGCACCGCGCAGGTCGCGCCGCGCGCCAGCGAATGTCTGGCCATGGCGAATACGATGCCGCGCGTGTTGCCGGTCAGCCTGCGGCGCACGGCAGCCGTTACCGAAGAGGTGACGATCACTTATGGCGGCCACTCCACCTATGTAATCGACACTCCCGGCGGGGTGCGGATCGCCACCGATTTCAGCGGCCACTATGTGACGGGACGGCTGCCCGACGTCGTCACCATGAACCGCGCCCACAGCACCCACTACACCCGCTCGCCCGACCCGCGCATCGCCACCGTGCTGCGTGGCTGGAACGACGACGGCACGCCGGCGCACATCGACACCCGGGTCGGCGACGTGCTGATCCGCAACGTCACCACCGACATCCGCCGCTACTACAGCGACGACGCGGGTGCTGCGATGATCCGGGACGGCAACTCGATCTTTGTGTTCGAGGTGGCCGGACTGTGCATCGGCCATCTCGGGCATCTGCATCACAAGCTGGATGAGAGCCATTTCGCCGCCATCGGCCGGCTCGACATCGTGATGGTGCCGATCGACGGCACCTACACCATGTCGCTCGACGGCATTTCCGAGATCACCAAGCGGCTGCGCGCCTCCGTGGTGCTGCCGATGCATCGCTTCATGACGCCGCTCGACGAATTCATGCGGCGGATCGGCCAGGATTTCGCGGTCGACGTCCGGACATCGCGCAGCCTGACCATGTCACGCGGGGCGCTGCCCGGCGCACCGACCGTGATCATTCTCGACGGCGTGTGAGGCGTGCTCAGCACTCACGACGCGTAGGGCGCATAGTTTGACTGCGTCATACACGAACTTATCCCCTCATCCTGAGGAGGCGCGAAGCGCCGTCTCGAAGGACGAGGCCACAGATGCCGCAGTTAAGGGCCTCGTCCTTCGAGACGCAGGCTTCGCCTGCTCCTCAGGATGAGGGGTTAGGTCGACTATGACGCGGTCAGACGAACCATCCCATAAATTCCAAACTACTGCCCGACCTTCAGGAACAGCCCGACCGATTCCTCGCGGTCGTTGCATTTGACGTCGCCGCACAGCACCTGCCCCTTGATGCCGACGACCCAGTCCGGGCCGCGGTCGGTGTTGCCGCCGCCATAGATATTCAGCGTCATCTCGTGGTTCCAGCGCTTCGCCGTGCTCGAGGGCCCCCAGTCATAGGTGCTCTCGAAATTCAGCCGCGGCATGCCCGCTTTCAGGTCGCGGCGCGGCGTGCCGCCGAGCGCGACGCGGGCGCCGATGATGCTGTTGTAGCGGTTGGTCGAATTGGGCAGCACCGGATGGATCACCTGCAGCACCGAGGCGATGAAGGGCAGGTTCTTGCGCCGCAGCCAGGCCATCGGCATGCGAAACAGCAATTCGTCGAAGATATGCTGGCCGACATCCGGACCGATGACATATTCCCCTTCGGGCGACTGCAGCATGAAGGCGAAGCTGTCGATGTGCACACTCGCGATCGTTTCATGAATAGCGACATGCAGGCTCGGCGTACTGACCTCGCGATACCCCTCGCCGATGGTGGCGGAGGCCGCCATCCGGCCAAAGGGATCGCCGCGGTCGTCGTGGTGGAACATCCGTGTATCGGTGATGGCCGCGGTGAATTCGCCGGAGCTCTTGGGGCGGAAGAAGATGCCCTCGCCCGCGATGTCCGAGGCGTAGCAGACATAGTCGATATGGTCATCCAGCGCGATCCTCATGCCGCGGCCGTTCAGCCGTTCGTTGACCGGCTTCCACGACAGCGCCTCCGTGAACATCTTCACCGGAATCTGCACCAGGACCTTGTCGTTGCCATCGATCGCCACGATGCTTGATCCGGGCCGCAGCCCGCTGAAGCTCCAGCGCGACTCGTCCTTGCCCGCCATCGCGACCGGCTTCACAGTGCCGGCCCCGTTGGCGACGATCACCCGCGGGGCGCGGAAGCTGCTCAGGCCCATGGCATGCCGCAGCACGACATTGCCGTTGCCGCTGGAGCCGATGTACAGCACCTTCAGCGGCTCCTTGGTCTCGAAATTATGGAAGTTCGACATCGTCGTCTTCCTCGATGGCGCGGCGACGCCGGCTTGAAAACAGCCCAGGCGTGATCGGAACAGCCCATGGAACAAACCGGCCCGTCAAACGACAGGCGGAGCTTTACTTTCCTTGGTCGCGCCAGGACACGGTTCAGTTCAAACCGCGCGACAAGGAAGGAGCCTGCTGCAGCCATGTTGACTACCTGCGGTTGCGCACCACGCAATCGCTGGAAATGACATCAGGAACCGAACCCAGGAGAGACGCCGACGAGGTCGCTGGCCACGAGTGCCGGCTCCCAAGCCCGAGCACAGCGGCGCAAGCAGCAACACCCGCAAGCGTATGAAGCAGCAGCCTTCGGGTTTCAGAACAAGCGAAACAACTTTTGGCCCGAAAACCGGAACGGACATCCGCGCGGCGGTCGGAAACGACGCGCGGACCGCTGCACTGTCACTTATCCGGCCCTCGGCACGCAGCAGGACGACGGCTGCTGTTCCAGCCAGCGGTCGCGCGGCTTGCAGCTCGATGGTCGCGGATTAAGACGGACCCGCACGGTGGTTGTGTCCATCGCGATGTCATCTGCCTTGTAGAGCTGCATCGGCGCGACGCCGTCGCTCACCTCGAAGGTGAGCTTCGCGTCCGGATGGAACGGCATCACGTTGCTCACCTTGCGCATGATGGCGAGGAATTTCGCGACTGGCATATGGCCGTGGCTCTCCTCGACAATGTCCCAGAGCTGGATGAAGGTCTCGTCCCAGTTCTCGGGATTGGCGCCGCAGTCCAGCGCATGAAACCGCCCGCTCTTCACTTCAGTGACGTGATAGCTCGGCTTCACGTCGCGGCCGTCATAGTAAAACACCAGCGCCTTGCCGGCATGACCGGCCAGCGTGCCGAGCAGCACCGCGGTGGAAATTTCCGCGGAGATGTCGGACGGGAGGTCTGGAGCGGAACAACATGAAGAAACGGGGTTGGCAGCGGGAGGCATCTCGGTTATCCTTATTTTAATAATTATAGAAATATATTACTATCAAGGAATGGATGCAAGGAATGGATGAACGTCAAGCCAAGATCGCGTTCGCAGCTCTCTCCCAGGAGACCCGGCTGCGCATCATACGCATGCTGGTGCGCGCGGGGCCGGACGGCATGGCCGCCGGCGCGATCGCGGACGCCGCAGAGGTTTCCCCCTCCAACGTCTCGTTCCATCTCAAAGATCTGGAACATGCCGGTATGATCACCGCCCGGCGCGAGGCTCGCTCCATCATTTACTCCGCCGACTACGGCACCCTCACCGCGTTGATCCAGTTCCTGATGGAGGACTGCTGCGCCGGCCATCCCGAGATCTGCACGCCTGCGCTGGCGACGGCCTGTAGTCCGGCAGCGACAAAGCGGAAGCGCGTTCATACGTAAGTGCGTCGAACAAGATGTGAGGACAGTATAAGCCTCTTCGAACGCTATTTCTCGCTCTGGGTCGCGCTCTGCATCGCGCTCGGCTATCTGGCGCCAGGCATGTTCGCAATGATTGCTGGCGCCGAGCTCGCCCGGGTGAACATCCCGGCGGCGACTTTGATCTGGCTGATGATCATTGCTGAAGATCGATTTTTGGGTGCTCGGCGACGTCCGCAGCCACTGGCGCAGCGCCGGCATCACGCTTCTGATCAACTGGGCAGTAAAGCCGTTTTCGATGGCGCTGTTCATCGGTCACCTGTTCGCACCGCTGCCGCCGGCGGCGCAGATTTCAAGCTACATCGCCGGCCTCATCCTGCTGGCAGCAGCGCCCTGCACCGCCATGCTCGCATCAGCTTTTCGGCGACGCTGCGCCACCTGCAGCCGGTCTCGCTCATGGCGCTGCTCGCGACGCTGATCCTCCTGTTCGGTTCCAGGGCGAGCAGATCCTAGCGCAGCCGCTGGTGATTGCGCTGCTCGCGGTGCCCATCCTGATCCTGGTCTATCTCAATGCCGGCCTCGCCTACTGGCTGAGCCGGCGCTTCGGTGTCGCCTGGTGCGTGGCAGGGCTTGCGGCGCTGATCGGCGCCAGCAATTTCTTCGAGTTGGCGGTGGCCGCAGCGATCAGCCTATTCGGGCTCGACTCCGGCGCTGCGCTCGCCACCGTGGTCGGCGTGCTGGGCAAGGTGCCGTGATGCTATCGGTGGTTCGGATCGTCAAGGCATCGCGCGGCTGGTATGAGTCCGGCAATATCAAACCTGTCAGCGCCAACTCCATCAAGGCAAAGGCCCACCCGTGAGCGTCACCATCTACCACAACCCCGCCTGCGGCACCTCGCGCAACACGCTGGCGATGATCCGGCAGGGCGGCAGCGAACCGCAGATCATCGAATACCTCAAGACGCCGCCGTCCCGCGAGCGCCTCATCGCCCTGATCGTCGCCATGGCGATCACGCCGCGCGAACTGCTGCGGCAGAAAGGCACGCCTTACGCGGAGCTCGATCTCGGCAACCCCAAATGGAGCGATGACGAACTCATCGACGTCATGCTGGCGCATCCCATCCTGATCAATCGCCCGATCGTTGTCACGCCCAAGGGTACCCGCCTGTGCCGGCCGTCCGAGCTTGTCCTCGATCTGCTGCCCGATCCGCACATCGGCCGCCTCATCAAGGACGATGGCGAGGTGGTTGAGGCGCGACTGCGCGAAGGAGACGGATAAGCCGAAGAGATGGCGCGACCAACGCGGACCACCGCGTCACAGCGCCGGTCGCTCCCGCCGCACCCAGGCCTGCACCGACGGCCGCTCCCACTGCGCCTGCGCATAACGCACCAACGCGGACGGCACCTCATCGCCATTCACAATCAGCCGCTTGAGCATGATGGCGAGATCGACGTCGACGATCGACCACCCGCCGAACAGATGCGCGCCGCCGTGGCCCAGCAGCTCGGACGCCGCCGCGCAGAGTTTCGCCGCCGCGAATTGGCCGGCCACCGACAGCGGCACGGCAATCGGCTGGTAGAAGATGGTCACCGTCGAGCGCTCCGCGCGGATCGGCATGAGGTCGCTGCGCAGCCAGGCCTGGACCTGGCGGGCCCGCGCACGCAGTTTCGCATCCGCCGGATAGATCGGCGGCTGCGGATAGACCTCGTCCAGATATTCGGCGATGGCGGAGGACTCCGACAGCGCGAAGCCGTCGTCGACCAGCATCGGCACCCGCTGGGTCAGCGATATCAAGGCATAGTCCGGATCGTTGTTGGCGCCGGCATCGAGGTCCAGCGTTTTGACCTCGAACGCAAGCCGCTTCTCCGTCAGCGCCACAAAGGCCGACATCGCATAGGGAGAGGTGAACCGGCGGTCTGCGGAGAGGATCATGGCCATTGTCCGTGCGGCAAGAGAAACCGCCGTTTCTAGCGCTTCGGACGTTGTCCGGAAAGCTGCCTCGTCGCCCCGCGCGCTTATGACGACTCCGGGGGCTTCGGCAGCCCGCGCGAACGGCCGTCGACCTGCTTCAGAAGCTCCTTCCAGCTATCGCTCGGCTCGGCGATCGGCTGGAGCTGGAGCCGTTCGCCGAAGATCCGTGGCAGCGCCTTGGACAACAGCCAGCGCCGGCCTTCGAACCGCAGCCGCGACCGCGTCACGTTCTCGCGGTTGAACACCTGCCTGACGTCACCGCTGGCGTCGACTTGCTCGCTCCAGTCATTGCTGCTGTCGTCGATGATCTCGATGATCTGGTCGGCCATGACGAGATAGCCGATCTCGCGCGCCAGCCGGTAACGCTCGGTGAAGCCGCCGCGATTGCGCTGCACCCGTTCCAGCACGGTGTGCTCGGAGGGCATGCCCTCGTCGCGGCAGACGTCGACCAGGGTGCGGCCCGTGCGCAGCTCGGTGCAGATCCGTTCCGCCAACTCGTCGGTATAACTGCTGGGATGCCCGGACGGGCGGGCCACGCTGCGGTAGCGTGAGCCGAAGCCGTCGCGGTTCGCCTGCGCCCAGGCGCGCACCGTGCTCTCGTTGGGCATTCCGGGATCGCGGCACACCTGGGCGAGCGACCGCCCCTGTTTCACCTGCTCGATAATCCGGTCCGCGATTTCCCCGGTGTAGACACTCACACGTCCTGCCATGTCCGTCATCTCCGTGAGACCGGCCGCATCCCGCGCCGCCTCCTGTCGAAATCACCGCGACCAACAAAAATCCCGCCTCCAGGTGTGGGGGCGGGTTCGTCGCGCTGATCCGAAATGAAAAGAAAACGCCCGCAACCGGAATGGTTGCGAGCCTATTCAGCGTCGGTGATTTGGCGTTACGGCGTCAAGCGCGTAAGCGGTGGAAGGTGGGGGCAAGTCGAAACGAGTCCCCCGGCGGCCCACGTCCCTGACGGCGCGAAGCTCTATTGCTTAGCCCTATTGCTTCTGAAGTTTTGTGACGCTCTTCATCCCGCCGCCGGTATCGGTCGTGGAGAAGGTGACGTTGTCACCGGCATGCACGACATCCAGCGACACGCCGCTCTGGGCCCTATACTCTTCCGCAGCGCCACCGCTTGCGGAGCCGACGGTCCCGCTTTGTGTCCGTTGAATGGTGATGGTGCCACTGATCCGATCAATTTTCGTGATCATGCCCGTGAGATCCTGTTCGGCCCGGGCCGCCGGGCTGATGATCGTGAGCGCAACGGCGCCGGCCAGAATGATCCTTGCGATTGTCACGGCAATCTCCCGGGTTTTGAGCCATCCGCGACAACCCGCTTGTCGCCGGATTGGTTCCCCCGGGAACCCATCACAAAGCGCTGAATCCGTTTATGTCTCTTCTGGCAAGACAAATGAGTAGCTTGTGCTGCGTCCTCCAGCGGAATCCTTCCGTAGGATGCCAAGCTCAATAAGCCCCTCGATGTCGCGCGCCGCTGTCGCTTGCGAGACCTTGGTGAGCTTTCCCCATTTTGATGATGTTAGTTGACCCTCGAAACCGTCCAGCAATCTATTGATGACGGCTCGCTGTCGCTCACTGATGAGATCCCCGGCATGCAGCTCCCAGAATCGCGCTTTGCTAAGCACGTGAGCAAGGATGGAATCGGCCCCTTCAAAAGCACGGTCCAGACATCCCAAGAACCACGCAAGCCATGGGGTGATATCCAGCTCGCCCTTCTGCGTGCTTTCCAAAATTTCATAATACGCATTGCGCTCTTTCCGGATCTGCGCCGACATACTGTAGAAGCGCTGAGCGCTGTTTTCCGATCGCGCGAGAGCCAAATCTGCAATCGCTCTCGCGATGCGACCATTACCATCCTCAAAGGGGTGGATGGTGACGAACCAAAGGTGAGCGAGGGCCGCTTTAAGGACAGGGTCGATGCTGGCAACGCCGTTAAACCAATCCAGGAAGCGCTGCATTTCATTTTCGAGGCGTCCGGCGACCGGTGCTTCATAATGAACCCGCTCTCGACCGACAGGGCCGGATACGACCTGCATAGGCCCCGCCTGCTCCACGCGCCAACCACCAACCGTGATCTTTCGCATGCCGCTGCGCCCTGTCGGAAACAGAGCCGCATGCCAATCGAACAGCCGTTCCGTGGTGAGCGATTCCGCGTACTTCTCGGTGGCATCAAGGATCATCTCAACGACGCCTTCGACGTGACGATCGGCGGGCGTGAGCGCGCCAATGTCCATCCCCAGGCGGCGGGCGAGCGATGAACGCACCTGGTTCTTATCGAGGACCTCGCCCTCGATTTCGCTGGATTTGACCACTTCTTCGGTGAGGGTTTGCAAGGCCGCTTCGGCCCGCAGGTTGAACCCTAGCCCCTCCATCCGGCCGATCAGCCTGCCCTGCTTATGGCGTACCGCCGCCAGGCGCTCCACCAGCCGCTCGGCATTCCAATGGAAGTCAGGCCACCCCTTAAGCTCGTATATATATGTCATATTCTCTGCATCCTTTGCAGGGAATATGGGGCCTTATCTCACCATGAGCAATAATATTCCAATCACTTTTTGCAGAGAATAGCGCCGACAATCTCGTCACATTTCATAATTCATTGAAATAACTAAATTTTTATTCTGCAAAGACCCTGCTCCAGATTGCGTGGTGCTCGTCGGTTTCGAGCCTGCGCTTGTCTGCTTTGAGTTGCTGGGCTGAAGGTAAAAGACAGGATCACATCTCACACGACTCACTGTCCGCCTGCTCCGCGACCCCATCGTCGGGCACCTGCGTCGGGAATATCGACTCGTAGATCGCGTGCGCCTCGCGAATGAGACGCGCCCGTTCGAGGTCCGGCTTCGGGACGAAAACAATGACGTTACCAGGACGGTCTTCGGGACGCCTCATCCGGCAACCCTCGCCTTCTCGATCGCCTCGGCGAGCTCCCGCAGATCGATGGTGCCGTCATAACCGACGCAGTTCTCCAGCAGGAATGCTTCCGCCTTGCTGTCGTCGAACACAACGAGTTGGTCTTGAAACCAGGTCATGTGTCTGCGCGCCTGCTGCTGCAGGTTCTGGCGCAGCACGTCCATCAGATGATCGAGGGCCATGTCGGGCTTCCTGCTGAACATATTTGTTATGTTATAACATAACAATAATCCAGAAGGGAATGGCCAGCTCAGGCAGCGTGTCGGTCATCCAGCAATCGCCCACCCGAGCCATGAATGATGGAACTCACATGCTCCGACGCCTCAATAACCGGTGCCCGCTAACGACTTCGGCTGTGAGAGAAGCCCCTAACAGCACTCCTACCCAAAAGCTTGTAGGAAACAAATTTTCCCTGCCAGCCCCCTTCCGGTAACCGAAATGAGTGAAATTCTCGCTCAACTTATGCGGGTTCCGTGATTATCTTTCAGATAGGATAACGACATGGCAGCCACGGCAAAAAAGGAACGCGCACCGATTAACCGCGAAGTCCTGAAATGGGCCCGCGAGCGCGTTCGGCTGACCCCTGACAGCGCGGCGGCGAGCGCCGGTGTCACCCCGGATCATATTCAGAATTGGGAATCGGGCTCGGTTATCCCAACCATTAAACAAGCCCGAAAGCTTGCAGGAGTCTACGACCTGCCGTTCATGGAGCTCCTCTCGAAAAGCAAGCCACCGGTTAAAGAACTGGATCTCGTCCCAGACTTTCGGATGCACCGTGAGGTTCCCAAACCGACTGAACAGTATGAACTACTGCTTATTCAGTCAGAAGCTGAAGAAGTCCGGCTGAATGCGATCGACCTTTTTGCGATGGTTGGAAGCGAGCCAATGCGAATACCGGAAACTTTTTTCGCCACTACGACAGAAAAACCCGACGTAGTCGCGGGTCGTGTGCGCGAAAAAATTGCACTGCCTATGGCAGAGCAACTCTCTCGTAAAGGAAATGACAAAGATAAGTTTATTTCGGCATTCAGAAACTATCTTGAGCGCGCGGGCATAATCGTGATGAAGAATTCCGGCCTCGCGAATTTTGGCGCACGGGGTATGTGTCTTTTTGCGTCACCTCTTCCAGTAGTTATTTTCAGCAATGAAGCGCCTACGGCGCAAGCGTTCACACTCGCACACGAACTTGGTCACGTTGTGCTAAGAGAAAGCGCTATCAGTGGGCCGCTCCGTACGGCTCCCGAAAAAACGCGGGCTAAAACCGTTGAGGATTGGTGCGACGCATTTGCTGGCGCATTTCTGATGCCTGCGGATCAAGTTGCTAAGGTGCTTCCAAAGCCTGAGCGACCAGAACAGTCTATCGACGACAAGCGCATATCGAAAATTGCCAACGCATTCTGCGTAAGCCGTCATGCCGCGCTGATAAGACTTGTCGAGCTAGGATACGTTCGAGAGGATTTCTATTGGAAGGTTATGAGGGAGCGATTTCTTGAGCAGGAGGCCTCTTTCGAAGGCGGTGGACGCCCCAAATATTACGCATCACGTTTTCGGTCGTCGAGAGGCGATCTTTATACAGGCCTTGTCCTAGAGGCGTGGTCGAACGGCGCAATCACAAATCATAATGCCGGAGAATTTATGGGAATCAGGAATCTGGTTCACTTAGAGGATATCCGCGACCGCTTCAGGGACTAAATGAAGGCGTATTGCCTCGATACGTCTGGCCTCAGCACTCCTCTGGAATTTATGCCAGAGGATATACATTCATCAATTTGGGCTGGCGTCGCTGACTTGATCGCCGCAGGCAAGTTCGCGGTAACAACGGAAATATATGAAGAACTTGGCCACCTTCCCGGACCCATCGGCGACTGCATTAAGGCGAACGAGGCGAATCTTCAGCTAGAGATCGAAGAAGAATTCTGGGATTGGAAGGCCTATGTAGCCAACTATGAAGAAATGAAAATCAAATACTCATCGATCGTTTCTGAATACAACGGGAACCGGAAAAACACGGTTGGATTAAACGATTTAACGATTATAGCTTTGGCTAAGACCCTTAAGCTCCCTGTGATAAGCTCCGAAAAGAAGCTGAACACAATGCAGGAAAGTGAGAAGCGCCAAAAAATTCCTGATATTTGCGAAAAAGAGGGTGTTGTGCATATGAGCTTCAACGACCTTCTTAGAGCTGAGGGGATCAAGAGTTAAAATGCCGACCTTGCAACAAGCAAAAGCGCAGGGCGGATTAGCGAAGCTTCTGACGCCGTTGCCGTGGAATTTTGAACTAGAACTTGACGCGGAGAGGAAACTAAGAAGGCTAATCTAGCGCTTCGAATGATCGTAAGCCCTCCGCTCGATCTCTGAAATTATTGCCTTTGTCACCGATGCGAATTCGGGCAGGCCCGATGCTTCCGTAACGTCCGTGTCAACGGTCGTTGATTGCGCCCTTCGACAAATCAGCCCCCCGGAACGGCTCGCCCGCCGCGATAACCCTTGCGAACACACCGCGAACCCCGGATCGTGCCCTCCACCCCTGGGAAATGATTCGCCGTGCCCGCCGCCGCCTATCTCGACGCCCTCAATCCGGAACAGCGGCGCGCCGTGGAGCATGGCGTCTCCGGCGACACAACCATTGGCGGGCCGCTGCTGGTGATCGCCGGCGCGGGCTCCGGCAAGACCAACACGCTGGCGCATCGCGTGGCGCATCTGATCGTCAACCGCGCCGATCCCCGGCGCATCCTCTTGATGACGTTTTCGCGCCGCGCCGCCGTCGAGATGAGCCGGCGGGTGGAGCGGATTGCGCGGCAGGTGATCGGCAAGGATGCCGGCATCATGACCGATGCGCTGAGCTGGGCCGGCACCTTTCATGGCATCGGCGCGCGTCTGCTGCGCGACTATGCCGAGCAAATTGGCCTCGATCCGGCGTTCACCATCCACGACCGCGAGGATTCCGCCGACCTGATCAACCTGGTGCGGCACGAACTGGGCCTGTCGAAAACCGAGAACCGTTTTCCCACCAAGGCGACGTGCCTCGCGATCTATTCGCGCTGCGTCAATGCACGGATGCCGATCGGCCCGGTGCTGGGCGCGACGTTTCCGTGGTGTGCCGAGTGGGCGGAGGAACTGAAAGACCTGTTCGCCGCCTATGTGGAGGCGAAGCAGCGGCAAAACGTGCTCGATTACGACGACTTGCTCTTGTACTGGGCGCAGATGGCGGCGGAGCCGGCCATCGCGCAGGATCTCGGCGACCGCTTCGACCATGTGCTGGTGGACGAATATCAAGACACCAACGCGCTGCAGGCCTCGATCCTGCTGGCGCTGAAACCCGGCGGCCATGGCCTCACGGTGGTGGGCGACGACGCGCAATCGATCTACGCCTTCCGCGCCGCCACCGTGCGCAACATCCTGGATTTTCCCACCCGCTTCAGCCCACCCGCCGCCATCGTGACGCTGGAGCGCAACTATCGCTCGACCCAGCCGATCCTCGCCGCCGCCAATGCCGTCATCGGTTTGGCGCGCGAGCGCTTCACCAAGAATCTCTGGACGGATCGCGCTTCGCCGGCACGGCCGCAGCTCGTCGCCGTGCGCGACGAGGCGGACCAGGCGCGCTGCATTGTCGAGCGTGTGCTGGAGCGGCGCGAAAGCGGCACTACGCTGAAGCAGCAGGCGATCCTGTTCCGCACCTCCAGCCACAGCGGGCCGCTCGAGGTGGAGCTGACCCGTCGCAACATTCCCTTCGTCAAGTTCGGCGGGCTCAAATTCCTCGACGCTTCGCACGTGAAAGACGTGCTGGCGCTGCTGCGCTTTGCCGAGAACCCGCGCGACCGTGTCGCCGGCTTCCGCGTGCTGCATTTGATCCCCGGCATCGGGCCGACGTCAGCGCACCGGGTGCTGGAGCGGATGGCGGAGACGTTCGATCCCGTTACCGCGCTTGCGTCGCTGCCCGCGCCGCCGCGTGCGGGCGAGGACTGGCACAGCTTCGTCGACACGATGATGGATCTGCGGCGTGGCGACCTCGGCTGGCCGGCGGAGCTGGAGCGCGCCCGCGCCTGGTATGAGCCGCATCTCACGCGCATCCATGACGACAACATCACCCGTCATGCCGACCTGATCCAGCTGGAGCAGATCGCCAGCGGTTATCCCTCGCGCGAACGTTTCCTCACCGAACTGACGCTCGATCCGCCCGATGCCACCAGCGACGAGTCAGGCGTGCCGCTGCGCGACGAGGATTATCTGATCCTCTCCACCATCCATTCCGCCAAGGGCCAGGAATGGAAATCGGTCTATGTGCTCAATGTGGTCGACGGCTGCATGCCGTCCGATCTCGGCGCCGGCACCTCGGCCGAACTGGAAGAAGAGCGCCGCCTGCTTTATGTGGCGATGACCCGCGCCAGGGACGATCTTCATTTGATGGTGCCGCAGCGCTTCTTCACCCACAACCAGGCCGCCAAGGGCGACCGGCATGTCTATGCCGCGCGCACCCGTTTCATCCCGAGCGCGCTGCTCTCCTTGTTCGAGCGCGCAAGCTGGCCCGCCGCGATCCCGCCCAAGGCGCGCACGTCAAACGCCGTGCCGCGGGTCGACATCGGCGCACGGATGCGCGGGATGTGGCGGTAGGTGAGAATACGCAGCGCGTAGCCCGGATGAGCGCGACGCGCGACATCCGGGTTGGATCGCTTCGGAGTTCCCGGATATCGCTTCGCTCATCCGGTCTACGAGCTCTGACAAAACCGCAAGATCGGTCGAGCGCGTCACGGCTATCAGCGATGAACTGGTGCCGCCACGGAGAACAGAACGATGAAGGCGGCGCTGCAAAACTACCATGCCCGGATGCAGCGGGTGCTGGATCACATCGACCGGCATCTGGACGACGATCTGGACCTGGAAACGCTGAGCAGCATCGCAGCCTATTCGAAGTATCATTTTCACCGGCAGTTCACGGCAACCTTCGGGCTGTCCGTGCATCGCTATGTCCAGCTTGCCCGCATGAAGCACGCTTCATACCGGCTGGCCCACAGGGACGCCGAGAGCGTCACGGACATCGCGATGGATGCCGGTTACGATGCACCGGATGCCTTCGCCCGCGCCTTTCGGCAACTGTTCGGGCAGTCGCCGTCGTCGTTCCGGAAATCTCCCGACTGGGAGCCGTGGCTTGCGGCCTTCGGGCCTCTCGACAACGCCAGGAGCAAGCTCATGCAGACGACTTTTACTACTGAGGACGTGACCATTCGCGATGTGCCCCCGACACCGGTGGCGATCATGCAGCATCGGGGCGACCCGGCGACGCTGGGCGCCACCCTCCAGCGCTTCATCGCATGGCGCAAGGCCGCAGGCCTGCACCCCAGCACATATCAGACCTTCACTGTCTGGCGTTCCGAGCGACGTCCTGCGTCGCCTGCCGATTATAGCATCGACCTTTGTGTCGGGACTGAGCAACCGATCGCGGCGAACGGCGAAGAGATCAAAGCCGGCGAGATCCCCGGCGGACGCTGCGCGGTGCTCCGCGTGGTCGGCAACACCCACAATCTGGAGCCCGCCGCGCTCTACCTTTATCGCGACTGGCTTCCGGCCAGCGGCGAGGAGGCACGCGACTTCCCGATCTATTGCCAGCGGCTGAGCTTCTTTCCGGAGGTGCCGGATCATGAGGCGGTCGCGGACCTGTTTTTGCCGCTGAATAGCGCCCTCTGACGGCGGCCTGTCCCTTCCGATCGCAAGACACGGACAGGCCGCGATCCATCCAATCCCGGTCTTCACGGCAGCATGGCCTGGTTCAAAACGAATGCTCATGACCCAACCGGCGGCTCTTCCTTCACGGCATCCGCGAACTTTCGCATCAGCCGCACCAGCTCGGCGATGTCGGGGGCGTCCCATGACGCGAAGATGGCGCGGCCGATCCGTTCGCGCGCGGCGTCGACGAGATTGGTCATCGCCTTGCCTTTCGCGGTGATGACGGCCTCGCGCACGCGGCGATCGGTGGCGCTGCCCTGGCGCGTCACCAGGTCCAGGCTTTCGAGTTTCGCGATCTGGCGGCTGACGGTGGTGTAGTCGCGCCCGGTGCGGTCGGCCATCTCCACCACGCCGATCGGCCCGAACCGCTCGATGCCGACCAGCAGCGGAAACAGCGCCCGGTCCAGCGGAATTCCCGCCGCCTTGATCAGCACCTCGTCGCGCTGCGGCCGGTTCATGACCCCGACGATATCGAGCACGGCCCCGTGAAGCTGGCGGAGCTGGTCACGTATATGTGTATTTTGCACATTCTTTGTTGACGGCATCAGCGACCTCCATATATGTGTATTATGCACATATATGAGAGAACCGAAAGGGACATCGTCATGAAAGCCGCGATCGTTTTGCAAACCGGGTTATCGCCCGTGTACGGAGATTTCGCCGAGCCGGTGGCCACGTCGGGCGAGAGTCGTATCGCCGTCACCGCCGCCGCCATCAGCCATGTGGTCAAGAGCCGGGCCTCGGGCACGCACTACAGCTCCTCGGGCCGGCTTCCCTTCGTGGTCGGCATCGATGGCGTGGGACGATGCGAAAACGGACGCCGGGTGTATTTCCTGATGCCGAACGCGCCGTATGGCAGCATGGCAGAGCGAACCGTGGTGCCGTCGGTGCGCTGCCTGCCGCTGCCCGATGACCTCGACGACATCACCGCCGCAGCCATCGCCAATCCCGGCCTATCGTCCTGGGCCGCCTTCACGGAGCGGGCCCGGCTCAAAGCCGGCGAAACCGTGCTGGTCAATGGCGCCACGGGAACGTCGGGCCGCCTGGCCGTGCAGATCGCCAAATATCTCGGGGCCAAAAAAGTGATCGCCACCGGCCGCAACGCCGAGGCCCTCGCATCGCTCGCGGCCCTTGGCGCCGACGTGACGATCCCCCTCAGTGGCGACGAGACCGCGCTCGAGGACAGCTTCAGGCAGCAGTTCGCCGCGGGCGTCGATGTCGTCATCGACTATCTCTGGGGACCGAGCGCGGAGCGCCTGCTGATTGCCGCCGCCAAGGCCGGCGCCGATGCCGTGCCCATCCGCTTCGTTCAGGTCGGCGCCGCAAGCGGATCCGACATCACGCTGCCGGGCGCGGCGCTTCGCGCATCGGCGATCACGCTGATGGGCAGCGGTCTCGGCAGCGTGCCGCCCGATCGCCTGATCCACTGCGTCGCCGCCGTGCTGCAGGCGACCGTGCCCGGCGGATTCAAGATCGCAGCCACGCCGGTGCCGTTGTCGGACGTCGAACGTGCCTGGCCCGCGGACGACAGCACCCGGCGCACCGTCTTGACCATGACTGCGGGATCGGCTTGAGACGTCGCCTCGTCGTCGCGACCGCGCTCCAGCATGGAACCTTGGCCTGCGTGAATTGTTGCTCTCCCGCCTTGTGACGGACTGGAGACGGACGATGACGATATTGAAATGGGCCCTCATTTTCCTGGTGGTGTCGATCATTGCCGGACTGCTCGGCTTCACCGGCGTGTCGGTGGTGTCGGCCGACATCGCGCGTTTCCTCTTCTATGTATTCGCCGCGATCTTCATCGTGCTGCTGCTGGGACTGACCATCTTCAGGGCCTAGTGTCCCGAATCCGAAGTTCGCATCACTCAACCGCATCTTCGGAGCGAACTTCGGATTCGATAAGGACACTAGCAAATATATGATTCTAGTGTGGTCTTTGGTTCAGAAGTTCGCTCGAAGGACTCGCGGCAACGGTGGAGCGAACTTCTGAACCACCACACTAGAGCGGGATGAGGCATGGTTCGATCAACGTAATCCGTCATCCTGAGGTGGCCGTGCGTAGCGCGGCCCTCGAAGGACGACGGCCAATGCTTAGATAGAATCGGCCTGTCCATCCTTCGAGGCTTGCCCAGCGGCGCAAGAGCGCCGCAGGGCTCGCACCTCAGGATGACGGAGTTGGTTCAACATGAAATTCATCCCTGAGAAATTCATCTCCGAGAGTGGCCGCCACGGCCGCTCTCCCCAATAAGTTTTATTGCCAGCAGCAACGACGTTAGGCTCAATGCGGGCCAAATCTCCCGGAATCGGGAGGGCCGGCCCGGGCGCGTGGCACCCGCCTGCACTTCGGTTTTTGCCTCGGTTTCTTGCCTCGGTTTGTTGCCTCGGTTGCTTATTGAGATCGCTGTCGTTACGGGTACCTCGTGCTGAAATCCCTGCTCGCCTGCGCCGGACTCTGTGTGCTTGCCGTCTCGATGCCGGCTTGGGCGGACGCGCAAAAGCTGTCGCAAATGCCGGATCCGCGCGGCGAGTTCATCCGGCTGTGCGCGCCGTTCATGGTTCAGCGCTATATGCACCCGGAAAGCATCTGCGACTGCCTGCAGGCCCAAATTCGCGATACCCTCCGCGACACAACCGGCGACATGGAGATGGTCGACGCTGTGCTCTACGGAATCACCGAGCGCGGCGTGCCCACCATCTTTGGCTCGCTGCTGCCATCAGCCAAGCGCCCGCTGATCGATCAGGTGATGTCGGCAGTGGCGGAGCCGACCATGGCCTGCATGTTCGGCAATGCCGATGCCGCGCGGCAGCTCCGCGTTATCCCCAAGGACGGCACACCCGGGCGGCCGGCACCCGAGATCGACCTGTCGCCTTGACCTTTCCGTTCCCTGAACGGCACTGTGACTGAGGGATGGGACATCGCACCATGAGACTGCGCGCGACCACGGCCCGTTTTGCCTGCCGCAGCCTGATGGTCGCGATCGTCCTTCTCGCTGCCGGCCCCGCCCCCGCATCGGCCGAGATGTCGCGGGAGACATCGATCAGCGCCGGCTCGTTTTTTGCGGCCGCCGCGGTGTGCGAGCAGCACGACCAGATCACCAAGGGCCAGGTGGAGCCGATGCTGAAGCAGATCGACCAGCACCTCTCGCGCAACAACCGCCGCTGGATCAGCGAAGGCTACCAGCGCGGCAAGACTTACGCCGCCATCTATGTGCCGGAGACCAAGAGCTGGACCCCCTCCACCGCCGACGACACCGAATGCCAGCGCATCCAGGCCGTGCTCGACGAGTACAAGGCGATCCTGACGCCGCCAGCGGCCAAGGAGCCGGCCCGGAAATAAGCCGACATTCAAGGAACGCTTCATCCACGCAAGTTCGCGACCAGATGATCGGCGAGCAGCGACGCGGGCTTTGACAGATTGGACGCCCGATGCAGGCGGATGTCGGCCTCCGGCAATCGCGGCAGACTGTCAGGCTGGCGCGGGGATAGCGCACGCAGCCGCGCCGGGAAGGTGCCGGATTTCAATACGGTGATCGCGAGCCCTTGCGCCGCGATCGATTCCACCGCCGCCGAACTGTGGCTGACAAAGGCAAGGCGCCAGGGCCGCTTGGCTTTATCCAGCGCCTCCATCGCCCACTGGCGAAACAGGCAGCCCTTGGGATAGAGCGCCACCGGCAGCGGATCGATGGTCTCGACGAGATGCGCAGGGCTAGCCGCCCACAGCGGCCGCTCGCGGCACAGGAACACGCCATCGCCGCGGCCCTTCGGGTGCATCGCGATCACGAGGTCGAAGACCTTGCCGAGCCGCCCGGTCATATTGCCGGTGAGGCCGGTTTCCATCTCCACATGGATGCGCGGATAACCGCCGATGAAGCTTGCGAGCAGCGGCGGCACCACCACCGCGCCGTAGTCGTCCATCACGCCGAGCCGCACCCGGCCCTCGATCCGGTGCGCGTGCAGCCGCCCGACCGCCTCCTCGTTCAGCACCAGCATGCGCCGCGCATACCCCAGCAGGCCCTCGCCCGCCACGGTGAGATCGACCTGCACCCTGGTGCGCGCCAGCAGCTCCGCGCCGAGGCGATCTTCCAGGCGCTTGATCTGCATGCTCACCGCCGACTGGGTGCGATTGAGCGTCGCCGCCGCGCGGGTGAACGAACGCTGGTCGGCGACCGCGACAAAAGCCTTCAGCAGATCGAGGTCCAGTACCGGGAACGTCATCACGATCCTTGATAAGAACTATCAGATAAATTCCATTTCCTGATTATCCATCTGTACTACGGTTCGCACAAGCTCGAATGGCGGATGAGTTCTGCTGCGTCATATGCAAACTATCTCCTCATCCTGAGGAGGCGCGAAGCGCCGTCTCGAAGGACGAGGCCACTGGTGCCGCAACTCGGGGCCTCATGGTTCGAGACGCGCGTGCCGCGCTCCTCACCATGAGGAGATATGACGCCGTGCGCAGCTTAATCCACCATTCGGCACCCATAACGGCGGGTTCGCCTTACGCGAAGGGCGGGGCAATTGATGACTGAAATCTGGGGCGTGCTGGCGGCGGTGGCGTCGAGCGCGCTGGGCGGAACATCTGTCGCGGCCACCCGCTATGTGGTGGGCGCCTGCGACCCGCTGGTGCTCGGCGCCTTCCGGTTCGGCATCGGCTTCATCCTGCTGCTGCCGATCGCACTGGTGCGCGGCGAACAACCACCGCCGCCCCGTGACTGGCTGGGCATCGCGGGGCTCGGGCTGCTGTTCTTCGGCCTGTTTCCGGTGCTGTTCAACGCCTCGCTGCTGTTCACCACCTCGGCCCGCGGTGCGCTCGCGCTGTCGACGCTGCCGCTGCTCACCATGGTGGCCGGCGCGCTGCTGCGGATCGAGCCGCTGACCGGCCGCAAGACCATCGGCGTGTTGCTCGCGACATGCGGCGTCGCAGTCGCGCTGGTGTCCGACATTGCCTCGGCGCCGGCCGGGGCCTGGCGCGGCGATCTCCTGATGGTCGGCGCCGCGCTGTGCATGGCGCTCTATAATGTCTGGTCGAAACCCTTCATCCGGCGCGCGGGCGCGATTGCCTTCACCATCATGGGCATGGCGGCCGGCTCCTGCGTCCTGATGACGATCTCGCTGGCCCGCGGCGGCTTTGCGCCTGTGATGAATTTCGACACGGCGCAATGGCTGGCGATCGGCTATCTCGGCCTGTTCGGCAGCGCCATCACGTTCTTTCTATGGGCCTTCGCGCTGGCCCACACCACACCGACCCGGGTGGCCATCTCAGTCACCGTCAATCCGATCACCGCCGCGATGGTGGGCGCGCTGCTGCTGACCGAGCCGATCCGCTGGAATCTGGCGCTGGGTCTTGTCACGGTGTTCGCCGGAATATGGATTGCGACCACGGCAGGGCGATCGCTTGCTGTCGCGCGATAACCAAAGCGTTTTCAAGCAAAGTGCCCCCGGTTTGCGTGAAGAAAACGCGTCAAAACAAAAAATCGATCCGACAACCGCGCACTGCTGTCTTGGTTCCCACCATAAAAAAGCGGCCCGCGCGCGCAGGCCGCTTTTCAGCGATTCTCTTTATGTTGTTTGCTTTAGGATATCGCTGCTAACCGAAAGTCTGCAGGTACCGGTTACCCGACATTCGCGGTCAGCCTGGTCCACGCCAGGCGAATCCTGTCGCTCACCCGGCCCCACTCGTGCGCCGCCACATCCCAGTTGACGATCTGGGCCTGCTGCGCGGTCGCAGGTCCGTTCGCGACCGTCGAGGTCGCCGTCGTGTCGTGCATGTAAACCACCGCAATCGTGAGCAGACAGCCCAGGATCATCCCGAACAAGGTTCGCATCGTTTTCCCTCCGCATGCCGCATCGCAGCTTCGGTTCGGCAATGCCGACATCCCCGATTTTGTTCCACGTGGAACATCACGCCTGCTTGTTCCAACCAACATTTCGATTTGTTGCGATCTGTTGTCGCTCGCGCCGCTCGGATCGAACGCGCGAGCTGGAAGCGCGAACGAGGTCGGTGCCAGACGCTAACGATGCAGCTGAAACGATGAGCTCCGTTCCCGATTGGGGATCTACTCGTCGCTGTCGGGATCCTGCTCGGCGGGCCGCGCCGGAAGCGGTGCTGCAGCCGGTGCCGGCGGCGGCCCGCGCATCACTTTCGGCTGCGCCGTGCGCTGGGATTTGCCGGCGACGGTGGTGCGCTCAGCCGGCTTCTCGGCCTGCTGCACGCTGGCTTCGGCGTCGAACACCGCACGGCAGCCGCCGCTCAGCGAGGTCATGTTCTGGCGCAGGCACACCACGATGCGATCGGCGTCGGGGATCTGGCTGCCGCAGAGTCGGAACACGTCGGGCGTGCAAGCCAGTTGTTGCGCCTCGGTGCCGCGATTGTCGCCGGCATGGGCGGTGGAGGTGCCGGACAGGCCGTAGATGAATCCGGAGGTGACTGTGGTCAGCGTGATCATGGACAGAATGCTGAACACGTTGATGCGGTTGTGCATGGGTTCCGACCTTCCTGCTCGTTCGCTACAGTTTGGCTACATGTCCCCGATACGCGTCCCCGAAAGTGTGTCCCCGAAAATCGTCTCCGATACGCCCGCGCGGCATTCGATATCGATCGCCCCTGCGCGCAACGACCGAATGCTCGCCGCCGCACTCCACCCAGGCAAGCCCAAAAGGTGGGCAGATCGAGGGCATCGACGGCAGGCTGGCGGCATCGCCGATCAAGAACACCTTAGCGGCAAGAGAGTTTCCGGAAGGGTCGCGGGAATGCACTGTGGATCAACACAGCGAGAGCAACCGTGGGTCGCTGTGCAATGCCGCCGATTCGCGCTTTACCTCACGGGGAACCGGGCTCATAAAATGGGCCGGCACGCCAAAACGTCGAGACAGACAGGTGACATCAGGCGCATGACGTCGGCGAAATCCACATCTCTCTCCGCCCGGCAAAACGGCTGCCTCGCCGATCTCGAAGCAACGCTGAAATGCATCGAGGGACGCTGGAAACTCGTGATCCTCTCCCGTCTCTGCGAGGGCGCCGTGCTGCGCTTCTCCCAACTCGAACGCGCCATCCCGAACGTGTCGCAGAAGATGCTGATCCAGCAATTGCGCGACCTGGAGCGCGACGGCATCGTTGAGCGCATCGTGCATCCGCAGATTCCACCGAAGGTCGAATACACCATGACCGCCGCCGGCAAGGCCCTGGGACCGGTGTTCCAGGCATTGCTGGACTGGGCCGCGCTGCGCAAGCGGAGCAGCGGTGCGCGCAAACGCCCGGCGATGGCGGTCAACCAGGCTCGCCTGCGCAAACAGTCGCCGCGCGCCGGCAAAACGAAACGCGGCTAGTCCATCCCGCGACCCGCGTCTCCCGCATGGAAGATGCGAATGCCAATGCAATTTTGCATTTGATCCAAATTGCGTTTGACGCGCGGCCCGGCGGGTGGATGGTGTTTCCGCTGGCGCGCGCCCGGCGCGTTTGCGCTGCCTTGCGCAGGAAAGTTTCAAAACGGCGCACAGAAACAGCATTTCCTGTCGATCGAATCGAGGTGAGTGCACTCACCACGTCCGTGCCGAAATGCCGCCGCACTTCGGGCCGATCAATGGCGATATCTTGAGGATTAGTTGCAGTCGGGACTTTTCTTGGAACCGCAAATACTGTATCAGGACAAGAGCATACAAAAAGTATGATACCCACCAAAAAGTAAGTATGGCGGGATCATGGGGACCATCACTATCTAAGGCTGCAATATCTAAGGCCGTAATCGAGGCCGCGATGAAACTCCGGCGACGGCGCAACCACGTCGCGCAAACGACCCGCCGGACCGCATCTCACCGCCTCGCAACCAAGAACGACGACGCTCCGCGGGACTGATTGAACGCTGCTTCGCGGCAACTCCCGCCGCTTCGCAGCGGAGCGCGCGCCGACGATATCTGAATCAAGACGACGTCTGAATCAAATGCTCGGGTGGATCCAGTAAGCCATGGTGAATTTCTTTATCCAACGTCCGATCTTCGCATCGGCGATCGCGGTCATCATGGTTCTGGCCGGAGGCATCTGCTACTTCCTGCTGCCGGTGTCGCAATTCCCCGACATCACCCCGCCGCAGGTGGTGGTGAGTGCGAACTATCCCGGCGCCAGCGCCCAGGTGGTCGCCGACACGGTGACGACGCCGCTCGAGCAGCAGATCAACGGCGTGCAGGGCATGGCCTATATGTCGTCGACCAGTTCGAACGACGGCTCCTCCACCATCACCATCACGTTTGATGTCGGCTACTCCCTGGATATCGCCGCGGTCGACGTGCAGAACCGCGTTTCCCAGGCTGCTCCGGTGCTGCCGGCGATCGTCAATCAGGCCGGCGTCATCATCAAGAAGCAGAACCCGAACTTCGTGCTGATCGTCAATCTGATCTCGCCCGACAAGTCGGTCGACGAGATCGGGCTCTCCAACTACGCCTATCTGCAGATCCAAGATCCGCTGAAGCGGATTCCCGGCGTCGGCGACGTGCAGATCTTCGGCGAGCGGCGCTATTCGATGCGGGTCTGGCTCGATCCGGACAAGCTCGCCAATCTCGGCATCACCGCGGTCGACGTGCAGCAGGCCATTGCCGAGCAGAACGTGCAGGTCGCCGCCGGCAAGATCGGCCAGTCGCCCTCGCCGCCCGGCACGGCGTTCGAGCTGCAGGTCAACGCGCTGGGGCGCCTGAACGACCCCGAACAATTCAAGGATATCGTGGTGCGTGCCGATCCGCGCGACGGCTCGGTGGTGCGGCTGCGCGACGTCGCCCGGGTCGAGCTCGGTGCTCTCTTGTATTCCTCGACCACGTTCTCCGGCGACAAGCCGACGGTCGTGCTCGGCGTGTTCCAGATGGCGGGATCGAACGCGCTGGACCTGCAGCACAACGTCACCAAGAAGATGGAGGAGCTGTCCAAACGCTTCCCCAAGGGCATCGCCTACGAGATGAAGTACGACACTACGCGGTTCGTCTCGGCCGCGATGAAGGACGTGCTGGTCACGCTCGGCGAAGCGCTGGTGCTGGTCGTGCTGGTGGTGTTCATCTTCCTGCAGAACTGGCGCACCACCATCATCCCGACCATCGCCATTCCGGTGTCGCTGATCGCCACCCTGGTGGTGATGAAGATGCTGGGCTTCTCGCTCAACATGCTCAGCCTTCTGGGCATGGTGCTGGCGATCGGCCTTGTGGTCGACGACGCCATCGTGGTGGTGGAGAACGTCGAGCGGCAATTGGAGGCCGGCCTCAAGCCGCTCGCCGCCGCCCGCAAGGCGATGGAGGAAGTCACTGGTCCGATCATCGCCACCACCGCGGTGCTGATGGCGGTGTTCATCCCGGTGGCCTTCATCCCCGGCGTCTCCGGCCGCCTTTATAACCAGTTCGCGCTGACGGTCGCGATCTCAGTCGGCATCTCCGCGTTCAACTCGTTAACACTGAGCCCCGCGCTGAGTGCCGCCTTCCTGCGCCACCGGCCACCGATGAACTTCGTGCTGTTCCGCTGGTTCAACAGCGGCTTCAACTGGCTGTCGCACAAATATTCCGACTGCATCCGTTCGCTGGTGCGCTGGCGCTGGGCCATGTTTGCCCTGTTCATTGCCGGCGGTGTCGCGGCTTATGTGATGTCGCTGCGGGTGCCCTCGGCGTTCCTGCCGGTGGAAGACCAGGGCTACTTCTTCGTGGTGATCCAGCTGCCGGACGGCTCGTCGCTCGAGCGTACCGACGCGGTCGCCGCCAAGGTGAAGGAAAAGCTGATGCAGGAGGCCGGCGTCTCCCACGTCATCTCGGTCAGCGGCTTCAACTTCCTCACCAATGCGGCGCAGTCCAACGCAGCGGTCGAGTTCGCCATCCTGGCACCGTGGGAAGAGCGAAACGCCCACACCAGCGCCAGCAAGATCGTGGAATCGGTGCGGCCCAAACTGCTGCAGATGCCGGAGGCGTTCGTGCTCAGTTTCGAGCCGCCCTCGATCCCGGGCCTCGGCACCACCGGTGGTTTCGAATTCCAGATCCAGGACCTCAACAACCACGGCGCGGTGGCGATCAACGAAGCAACGCAAGCGCTGATTGCGGAAGCCCGCAAGCAGCCGGAGCTCGACGCTCACCAGCTGTTCTCGTCGTTCTCGACCTCGACCCCGCAATACGTCTACGACCTCGACCGCAGCAAGGCGAAGCTGTTGGGCCTCAATCTGCCTGACGTCTTCAACACGCTGCAGATCTATCTGGGCTCGCTCTACGTCAACGACTTCAACCTGTTCGGCCGCACCTTCCGCGTCACCCTGCAGGCCGACAAGGATGCGCGGTCGTCCTCGACCGATATCTCCAGGCTCTATGTGCGCAACTCGGCCGGCGGCATGATCCCGCTGAACACGCTGGGCACACTGAAGCCGATCGTCGGCCCGGAGACGGTGACGCACTACAACAACTACGGCTCCGCGCTGATCAATGGCGGTCCGGCACCGGGCTTCAGCTCGGGACAGGCGGTCGCGGCCATGGAGCGTGCGGCGGCAGCCGCGCTGCCGCGGGATTTCGGTTATGAATGGACCGGCATCACGCTGCAGGAACAGAAGGCCGGCTCGGTCGCAACCATCGTGTTCGCGCTCGCTCTGGTGTTCGTGTTCCTGATCCTGGCGGCGCAATACGAGAGCTGGGCAATGCCGTTCATGGTGCTGCTCGCGGTGCCGCTGGCGTTGTTCGGCGCGCTGGCCGCACTCTGGCTGCGCGGTATGCAGACCGATGTCTACTCGCAGATCGGCTTCGTGATGCTGATCGGCCTCGCTGCCAAGAACGCGATTCTGATCGTCGAGTTCGCCAGGCGCCGGCGCGAGGAAGGCCTTGGCGTGGTGGAGGCGGCGATGGAAGCCGGACGGCTGCGGCTACGCCCGATCCTGATGACGGCGTTCGCCTTCATCCTCGGCGTGGTGCCGCTGATGATCGCGACTGGCGCAGGTGCGGCGAGCCGGCAATCGATCGGCACCACGGTGTTCGGCGGCATGCTGGCGGCGACAATCCTGACGCTGCTGTTCGTGCCGGTGTTCTATGCAGTGATTGAACAGATCCGGGAGCGCGCGCTGCACATCGACGATGCGGCGCCGGCGCACGGCCCGGCGCAAGATCATGCCCAGGCCAAGCCTGAGGCAGCGGAATAAAGGGAGATTGGTGGGATGCGCGGTTGGAAATTGGCCCTCGGCGGCGTGGTTGCGGTAGCAGCCATCGCCGTCACCTATGTGATGACAAAGCACGGCGTTCAGCTCGGTGAAAATCATGCCGGCGCGGCAAGCCCCGGCGGCTTCGCCATGCCGGTACCGGCGACCAAGGTGGTGAAAAAGACAATCCCGATCTACAGGGAATACACGGCGCGGACGGAATCGATCCGCAACGTCACCCTGCAGGCGCGCGTCGCCGGCTATGTGCAGGCGCAGCCGGCCGCCGACGGCGCCGACGTCAAGGAAGGCGACCTGCTCTACCAGATCGATCCGCGCGACTACCAGGCGGCACTTGATCAGGCCAAGGCCCAGGCGCAGCGCGACGAGGCGGCGCTGGATTATGCGCAGTCGAACTACAGCCGCGGCTCGGATCTGGCCAAGACCGGCTTCCTCTCCAAGGACAGCTATGACCAGCGCGCCAGCACCCTGCACCAGGCGGAAGCGGCGCTGACCTCGGACAAGGCGGCGATCCGCACCGCCGAGCTCAATCTGAGCTACACCCAGATCCGCGCGCCGTTCAACGGCCGGCTCGGCCGCAACCAGGCCCCGGTCGGCACGCTGATGAACGTCGCGGGCGCGGCGCTCAACACGCTGGTGCAGCTCGATCCGATCTACGTCACCTTCAATCCGAGCGAGAGCGATCTCGTCGACATCCAGAAGGCGCGCGCAGCCGGCAAGATCAAGACCGAGTTGCTGCTGCCGGGCGACAAGGAGCCGCGTTACCATGGCGAGCTCACCTTCCTGGACAACACGGTGGACCGCTCGACCGGCACCATCACCGCGCGCGCCACCGTCGGCAATCCGGACTTCTCGCTGCTGCCGGGACAATACGCCCGCATCCGCCTGAAGCTCGGTGAACAGCCGGACGCGCTGCTGGTGCCGCAGATCGCGCTGGGCTCGAGCCAGCTCGGCAAGTACGTCTATGTGATCGGCGAAGGCAACAAGGTCGACCAGCGCATCGTCTCGGTGGGCCCGACCGAGGGAGAGTTCGTCACCATCACCAAGGGCGTGGCCGAAGGCGACCAGATCATCACCGGCAACCTGCAGAAGATCGGCCCCGGCGCCGCAGTACAGCCGCTGCCGGAGAAGAAGGCGGGGACGTGAGCGCTTAGCGTCGGCCCATTATTGTCCTGAGAAGTTACTCCGAAGCATGACGTCATGGCCGGGCTTGTGTCCCGGCCATGACGCAGCATGCAGGGCGAACGTCAGCGCCCCCGCAGAATTCCGCTGAGGCGGCTCGCGTCCCAGACGCCGATGATGCGGCGGGAAAACACCGCGGAGTCGTCGATCACGATGTCCGGCGGCGGAAATTTCAGCGGCCTCGCCTCCACATTCAGCAGGCGAAAATCACCGGTCGGAATGTCGGAATTGAAAGTCGTCAGACGGTCGCTGGTCGTGATCAGATACGATCGCTTCTTGGACAGGACGTTTCTGAGAAGCTTCCGGATGTCGACGAACGACAGGTGAAACAGCACCTCGCGGCATAACACGACATCGGCGTCCGGAAGCTCGTCGACGGTCGCATCGCCGTTGCGGAATTCTCGGCCGGGCTGCCCGTAGAGCCTGGCGTTGGTCTCGATGACGGACCCGACCACGTCGATTCCGATGTAGCGCTGTCCGATGCTCACATGCTGCATCCAGGAGAAATCGCCGCAGCCGACATCGAGCAGCGTCTTGGCGTTGAGATCGTTCAGCAGCGACGGGAGAGCCTCGCGAAGTGCGACCGTCGCTGCAACGGATGATCCTGCGCCTGAGCCCGGCGTCGCTTCATGCCAGCCCTGCTGCCAGACGCCGGTATCGTAGATCGCCTCGAAGCGGGACTTCAGGTCGGCGCCGTTGAGGTGCTCCGACGCCCGGCCTCTCCAGGCTCGAAACCGGGTAATGATGTCGTAGGAGCCCGTCTTGTAGATTAGATGCCGAACCATCTCTCGCGCGGCGGTCCTTGCCACGTTCATTGTACCGCTCCTGCTTCGAGAAAGGCTCGTTCGAGGAAGGCAGCCCCATCCTTGCGGTCAGCGTAGCACGGCGATGCGACAAACCAACACAGGCTGAAACTTTACAAGGTTTTGCACGTATCGCCGCAGCATCATGATGCTACCGTATGCGCCAGCATTAAACCGCCAAAACCTCCGGCAGGCCTCGCCCGTCCCACACAAAGCGATACGTCGGGCCCTTGCGCACATTCATCACCAGCGCCGGGCGGAAGCAGGCAATGCAGGTACCGCGCGCATGGCGGACACTGGGATAGACGATGCCGAGCGAGCCCGCATCGAACAGGCGCAGTGCCAGATCCTGCGAGGCGAGGTAGCTGTCCGGAGCGAGGCAGGCCTCAATCTCTGAGGACTCGGCGCCACAGATGTCGTGGAATTGTGCGCTGAAGTCGGCGAGGTAATCGTCGTAGGTCACCTCTTCCTCGAACCAGTCCACCTCTGCAAGCTCGATCGCTTTGTGATAGGCGATCTCCGCTTGCGAGGTTTCTACCGCGAACGCCGCATACCAGGCGCCGCGATCCGGCCCGTTGAAGCGGCTGCCCTGCGGGTGGGCGTGGCAGAACGCGGCGTTGACGATGCGAAAATACGGCACGCCGAACACCAGTTCATCGATGCCGATGCCGGGCAGCAGGTTGTTCTCGGCAATGAGGCGATCGTTGGTGGCGTTGTCGAGATCGAAGATGTCGGCGAGATGCGCATCGTCATCCGCGATGCGCGTCAACACGCTGTCGCCGCCCTCGCTGTATTTCGAGGGGATCAGGCGGTGGGTGTCGTTGCGGCGGACGAGCGTAGTCGGCGGGATCACGCCCCGCCCCGCCGCGCATCGAGCAGCCGGCGCACCGTCTGCATTGCCGGCAAGCCGCCCCGGATCATGAAGCCGAGCGGCGTCTGGCCGCCGAAGATGCGGTTGCTGTTCGGCCGCTGCACCCAGGCGTCCGCGAGCTTCTCGGAATAAAGGATGTTCAGCGCCTTGAAGATGCCGACCAGATACGAGGCCCGCGTCAGCGCATCGGCATCCAGGGTGCGCTCCGGCTTCTTCTTCATCTCGTAGAACGGCCCGTTGGAGATGCCGCCGAGCAGCGCACGCGCATCCTCGTCACGCACCTTCCACGTCGCCATGATATTGAGGAACGCCTTGATGGCCGACGGGCTCAGCCGCTCGCGCTCGCTCTTGGAGGCGAGATCCGGAAGCGGCGACGGCTCGTAGCGAGACGTCGGATAGTGGGGCGCGAGGGACATGCTATTCTCCGATACAGGAGCATAATAACTCCGATTTCGGATAATTCAAGATAGAGCGCTCGGTTATTGCCGGCCAGGCAGCGTGTCCCCATACCCCATTACCACAAACGGAGCCCAGAACCGCGGATGCTGGTGCGCCCGGTCCGCGTGCGCCAGATAACCGCGCGTGGCCTCCGCCAACGCACGCGACGCACTTTTGGCGGGCTGCCGCTGCCAGGCCTGGAAGAAACCGGTCATCAGATCGCGGGCGGTACCGGACTCCACCGGCCACAGCGCCGCCAGCAACGCCGGCACGCCCGCAACCGAGAACGCCGCCTGCAGATCGTTGACGCCGAGACTGGCGGCAGCGGTGTCGATCTTGGCCGTATTGCAGGCCGACAACACCACCAGCCGCGCATTGAGCGCGAGATGTGTGATCTCGGACGTCGACAGCAAGCCGTCGTCGGAAGTGTTGACCGAATCCTTCGGCGTCAGCACCAGCGCCGGTTCGGTCAATCCGTCGACCTCATCCTTCAGCAAGCCATGGGTTGCGAAGTGAATCACGTCGTAGGCGCCCAGGTCTTTCGAGCGGAACGCCTGCTCAGTCGCCGCCTGCCCGGTCAGCACCTCCTGCGCATCGACACCGAGCAACGTTCGCACCGCGGACAACTCCTCCGCGGTCTCGGGCAGCGGCGGCAGATCCTGGAGGCGGTTTTGCGAGGCGTCGCGAAACACCGTCTGGCCGGCTGCGGCAACCGTGGTCGCCGCCGGCGGTGGTGCAAGATCGGGATCGCCAATGCCGAAATAGGGCCGCGGCGCCTGCTGATGGGCAACGGCGCGCTTGAGCCCGAGCAGATGGCGCGCCGAGACCGTTACCGAGAAGCTATAGTCATTGCCGAGCCAGCGGGCCGCCTTGAGATCGTAGCCATCGCCGCGCCGCGGCGGCACCTCCGCAAGCAGCGCCGCCAGCGGAATGCCGGCCATATCAAGCGGCAGCGCGACGTTCACATGTGCGCCCTTGGTCATGCAGCGATCGAGGCCCTCGAACAAGTGTCGTCCGAGACGCACCGCCGCGATCGCCGGAAATTGCGCATCCCGTTCATCGTCGGCCGCATCGTCTGCGGTCAGCGCCAAACGCAAGAGCTTGGTATCTACGGTAAGCTGCTGAAGCTCCATGGGGCCAAATGAATTCACACTCGTCGTCTTCGAGACACACAGCCGGCCAATCCCGCGCAAGGTCGGCAGATAGGTTACGAAGACCTCATTGTCACCGAGCGCGTCCTGGACCTGTTTCACGCTGGGAAGACCGCTCGTCGCTGCATAATCGGAGCGGGCAGCGAGTTCGTCTCTTAACCGCACGAATGATCCACGCAATTCAGCATACTGCCGCAGAACGGCACCCAGATCACGCGGCTGCCCTTCCAGCAGCGCCTTGATCTGCAGCAGTTCGAAGTTCCGCTTCTCGGCCAGCCCCAACTGATACGAGCGCGCGGCATCGCGCGCCTGGTCCGTCCGTTGGGCACCAAGCAGCAGTGCGAAGTCGCTGAGTTGATGGCGCAGCGTCCGCAGCACCATCTCACTGCCTTGCAGCATAAGGTCATGCTGGGCGCTGTCGGAGACGGCACCAGCAGCGCCAACCATGATTGTGTCGATGACCGACGGCAGCTGGAAGCCCTCGGAGCGCGCGCGTAGCGCCGCATCGAAATTATCGATCCGGCCTTGGGCGGCCCGCCGCAACAAAACCGCCCCCTCGCCTTTCGACTGCAACATCGCCAGCAGCCCGCGCGCAAAATCGCGATACGATTCAGCATCACGCGCCTCGGTTTCGCTCAACGACCATCGTTGTGGAAACTGCTGCTCGAAAATCGGCGTCCACGGTATCGCGCCGCTTCCGTTGTCCACACGCGAGAGCATCAGAACGTCGGAGGTGGCGAAATAGAGCTCTCGGATGGTGTCGAACGAGCCGCGCCTGATGATATCCTTCTTGCCAGGCTGCAACGGATGCTGTGCGTGAACCTGACGTGCGGCATCGCCTTGCGATTCCATTGCCAGCATCAGTGATCTCAGGCCGTTGTCGACAGCAAGCCGGCTCATTCGCGTGTCGTCGTTGATATCGAGACGCGCGTTCAGCAGCTCGGCCTCGGCGAGGTTCGTTTCCGCGCTCTTGTAGCGCAAGGTCATCGCGGAGAGCTGGCCCACAAGGTCGATATATTTGATCCGGTACGGATCCTCGCGCCCAAGCCTTCGGCCCAGATGAGGGTAAGTTATCGACACCAGCGATTGAGCTCCGACAAGATCCTGCTGTGAGATCATGCTATCCAGCAGATCGACGAGAATCCTGCTGATGCCATATCCGTCGAGCGGACTCATCTGCAGCAACGCCAGAACCGCCACCGAAGTCATATCTTCAACCATTCGGTGTTGCCCGTGCCGGAGCAGGAAGCGAGCTGCAGCAAGGTAACCGAGCGCTGTGGCCATGGGATGAGTGGCGGCGTTGAAGGCCGGCAGGCTGGTCTTCAGCAGCGGGATCATTTCGGCCGGATTGTTGCGCCAGGCACCGATCGCTACGAGCGACGCCAGGATGTCGGGCGTTAATGATTTGAGCGACGCGTCGGACTCGGCCCCCTTCAGCGCTTCATCGACCGCCGCGAGCACGCAGACATCATCATAGGCCACGTTGCAGATCTCAGCGAGGTCTCGCAGCAGGTAGGTCTTCGCGGCCTTGTCCCCCGTCTCGTTGACAAATTGTCGCAGATCGCGTGCCGCCTCGCGCACCGCACCGCGATGAAATTTCTGCGCCACAGCGGTCTTGCGCGCCTCGAAATCAGACCCGGCGGCAACCATGGCTGAAGAATTGTTTTGGGCCTTGCCCACAACCGGAGCAAGTATCAAAATGAGCCCCAACAACAGGCTGCCGGCCTTGCCCGCAAGGCTGCGCCGCATCACAAAGGGGACATGCACCATGGGCAACGTTACTCGCGGAGGCACGATCTGGTCGGACCGGACTTGCCGTGTCGGGGCAGCCACAAGCTTTGCACTTCTGTCTCTCGCCCTGCTGGCGTCCCCGGCACAGGCCCAGGATGGCGCGAATTATATCGACAAGTCCATGCCCGCGCCTACGGCGAATGCGGCGCCCCTCAACGAAAAGGCCTCTCCCGATATCGTGGATCTGGGCGGCCTGGCAGGCGGCACGCTGAAAAAGGTGCTGGCCAGCCCGATCGAGGACCGCGGGTCATTGACCTTGCGTGGCAAGCACGACGCCGACATCTACCGTGCCGTGTCACCTCAAGTGGTGCTGGTCCTCGCCGATACGCCTGAGGGGACCATGAGCGGATCCGGCAGCTATCTCGGCAACAACCGGATCTTGACCAATTTTCACGTCATTAAAGGCGCCAACAAGGTCGGCGTGATCTTCAAGCCCAAAACCGAGGGCGATCAGCCGGACATCAAGACGGTGCGCATCGCGCGGGTGCTCAAGACCGACCCGACGGTCGACCTGGCGCTGTTGCAATTCTCGGACGCTCCGCCGGATCTGAAATCGATCGCCATGGCGAGCGAGGCGGACATACAGGTCGGAGCCGACGTCCATGCCATCGGCCACCCGATCGGCCAGACCTGGACCTACACCAAGGGCATCATCAGCCAGTATCGCCGGGACTATGAGTGGAAGGGCGGTGACAAGGACATCCTGCACAAGGCGAACGTGATCCAGACCCAGACACCGATCAGCCCCGGCAATTCAGGTGGCCCGCTGCTGACGGACGACGGCAAACTGCTCGGGGTCAATTCATTCCAGAAGACCCAGGGCGAGAATCTCAACTTCGCCGTATCGATACTCGACGTGCAGAAATTCCTCAGCTTGCCCGATTCGCCACCGCCGCAGGCCAGCAAGAAACCCTGCGAGATGGTCAAGCTGTATGAGGGGCGTGAGCAGAAAAACACCGCGCAACTTGTGCAATACGACACCACGTGCCGCGGCAAGGCCGACTTCTCGCTGGTCAAACCCGATGACACGAGCCAGCCGATTTACATCCTGATCGACGACAACGGCGACGGCCGCCCCGATATCCGCATCGAAGATCGCGATCGCGACGGCCGCTGGGACATCTCCTATCACGACGTCGACTTCGACGGCGTCGTCGATCTCGTCGGCTTTCACCCCGACGGCAAGATCACGCCGACACGGTTCGTCAAATACTCCGTGATGGCCAAGTATTGATAAGTGTTGAGGCGACAGCGTCAGGAATGAGCGTAACCCGGCGACCGCCATCTCGGTGGCTCGCCGCTGGTCGTATTCAGAGCATCCGTGCTAGTACCCGGAATCATAGCCAAGTGACACGAGCAAACACTGTACGTGCCCACCGATTCTGAATCACGTTTGATCAAAAGTGGGTACTAGTAGCGCCGATCTGAAGTCCCTGCACCACTTGCCGCAAATATGCATCCGAACCGGCGAAGCCGCCGAGATTGCCGATGGAATTGATCAGCGCGATGCCGCCGGACGTGCGCAGCACGGCCCTCGGAGGATGCACGGCCGATTCTTCTTAAGCATTGGCCGTCGTCCTTCGAGGGCCGCTACGCGGCCACCTCAGGATGACGGATAACCGATCCGGTTCTTTCATCATGCTCTAATGCAGCGACTTCTCCGCCTCCCGCAGCACATCCAGCGGCGTCCAGGGCTTGGCCATGAACGATGTGCCGTCGGGCAAACGCCGCACCCGCGGCGCCCCCGAGGTCACGATCACGTTGAGATTCGGAAATCGTTGCTTGGCGAGATAGGCGAGTTCGATGCCGACCATTCGTCCCGCAAGATCGACGTCGGTGAACAGCAGCGCAAGGCAACCGCCGGTTCACTCCAGCACGATGACGGCCGCCTCCGCGCTCTCGCACTGGATCACGTGCATGTCGCTTTCCTCCAGCAGCACGCTGAGGAGATCACGTTGGGTCTGGTCGTCCTCGACGATCAGGGCGACCGGCCGGATGGGTTCCATCTGTCCCATGATTGCCTCCATGCGCGTGGTGTGCTCGCAGGGCCAATGCATGAGGATGGAATGGGTTCAGCGGAAAGTGATCCCTGCACAGCATTTGTGCGGAGCGAATCACATCGGGGGCGAAGCGTCTCGCCCTATCGCCAGATCAACCATGCCACCGGCGCGGCAAACACGCGAGCGTCGCTGCTGCAAGCAGCATGCGGCCCAGACGGTGAAGCAGCGGAAGCTGTGACGGGTCGCGGTCGGGCAAACGCTGCAACCAGCTCCGAAACCGGCCAAGCAGCCGATCCAGCGCCCAGGCTTCGCTGAACAACCGTCCGAGCAGCGCACCGATGAAGTCCGCAATGACAGAACCCAATCCGAGATCAAAGAGACCTTTCGAATAAAATAAGTTCCTTGTCGCCCACTTAAAGCCATTCCAGCCTCTTGCCGGCATCTACACGCGATCGCGACTTGACCACTGACCGACGGTCAGTCATAGACGGCCATCGCCCGCAACGGGCTCACACACGTGCCATCCCCCATGGTGGCCTCGCGGACGCCCCACGCCCGCGAGCGGAGTTCTGTCGTTCATGCCGTCGCCTGCATCAGCCGCATCGCCTGTCGCCGTCTCTGAAGATCCCCCCGCCGGCGTTGGCGCGCTGCTGCGCCACCGCCCATTCCTGTTTTTCTTCGCCACCCGCAGCCTCTCGCGATTTGCCTCGCAAATCGCCTCCGTCGCGATCGGCTGGCAGGTCTATGCCCTGACCGGCAGCGCGTTCTATCTCGGGCTCGCGGGGCTGACCCAGTTCCTGCCGACCGCGCTGCTGGTGTTTGTCGCCGGTCACGCCGCCGATCGTTATGACCGCAAGCGCGTGATGCAGCTCTGCCAGATCGCCGAAGGCACGACTGCGATGTGCCTTGCGGTGGCGAGTTATGAAGGCTGGCTGACGGTGCCGATGATCTTTGCGGCGCTCGCCATCTTCGGCACCTGCGGCGCGTTCGAAAGTCCGGCGTCGGCGGCGCTGTTGTCCGGCGTCGCACCGGAGGGCCGGCTGCAGCAGGCGACGGCAGTGTCGACCGCCGGCGCCCAGGTCGCGACCATCACCGGCCCGGCGCTGGGCGGCATCTTCTACGCGATTTCACCTGGACTGCCTTACGCCACCATGGCGGCCTTCTGGCTGGTCGCCGCCGGCCTGACTGGCGCGATCTGGATCGCACGCGCGATCGAGGCGAAGGAGCCACCGACGCTGAACGCGCTGTTCGACGGCGTGCGCTTCGTGCGCAGCAATCCGACCATTCTCGGCACCATCTCGCTCGACCTGTTCGCGGTGCTGCTGGGCGGCGCCACGGCGCTGTTGCCGATCTACGCCCGCGATATCCTGCACACCGGGCCATGGGGTCTCGGCGTGTTGCGCGGCGCGCCCGCGGTCGGCGCGCTGCTGATGACATTCGTGCTGGCCCGCTACACCATCCGGCGCCGCGTCGGCATGCGCATGTTCCAGGCGGTGATCGCGTTCGGGCTCGCCACCATCGTGTTCGCGCTGTCGCACTGGCTGTGGCTATCGCTGCTCGCGCTCGCCGCCATGGGCGCGGCCGACACCGTCAGCGTGGTGATCCGCTTCTCGCTGGTGCAGCTCGCCACGCCCGACGAGATGCGCGGCCGGGTCGGCGCGGTGAACTTCCTGTTCATCAACGCCTCCAACCAGCTCGGCGATTTCGAAAGCGGCATGGTCGCGGCCCTGCTTGGCGCCATGCCGGCGGCGCTGATCGGCGGCGTCGGCACGGTGCTGATCGCGTTGCTGTGGATGAAGCTGTTCCCATCACTGCGCCATGTGGAGCGACTGGAATGATCCCGCGCGCCAATTCCAATGCCAAGTCGGCTGCCAAACCCGCCAAATTGTCGCGCGGGAAGCAAGCATCGAAGCCGCGCACCCGTCCGCCGCAGGAGCGGCTCGACGAACTGATGACCGCGGCGCAACAGCTTTTTCTTGAACACGGCGTCGCCAACACCACCGTGGAGCAGATCACCACGCGCGCCGGCGTCGCCAAGGGCACCTTCTATCTCTACTTCCCGTCCAAGGAGGACGTGCTGATAGCGCTGGGCGAACGTTTCGCCCACGATCATCTCGCGCGCATTACGCAAGCGCTGGCAAAACTGGGTCCGGACAATTTCGAAGGCCGCCTCGCCTGCTGGGCCCGCACCGGGGTCACCACCTATCTCGACGGCGTCAAGCTGCACGACATGCTGTTTCACGAGGCACGCAAGCCGACCCGGCAGGGCCTGGTGGACAACATCGTGATCGATCATCTCGGCGCCCTGCTCGCCGCCGGCAATGCGGCAAAGGCGTGGACGGTCGACGACCCGCATCTCACCGCGGTGTTCCTGTTCAGCGGCGTGCACGGCATGGTCGACGACGCCATCCTGGCGTCAAAACACAAGCCGATCCCCCGCAATGCACTGATCGCGAAGGCGCTGGAGGCGTGTTTCCGGGCGGTGGCGCTGCCGCCGGGGTAAACGCCGGGATGCTAGAGGCCTCTCGCAATCACCTCACTGCCTCGCCCTGATTGCTGAAAGTGTCACGCAGCCAGCCGCGGAAAGCGACAAAGCCCGGCTCGTCCTTGCGGAATGGCTGGTAGACGAGAAACCACGCCCGCCCTTTCGGCACCGCCAGCGGAAACGGCGCCACCAGCCGTCCCGCCGCGATATCGTCCTCGACATAGGGCCGCAGCGCGATCGCGACGCCGACGCCGTCGAGCGCGGCCTGCAGGGCCATCGCATAATTGTCGAAGCGCGGCCCGAGCGCGCGTCCGCGCAGGTCGACACCGGCGGCGGTGAGCCAGAGCGGCCAGTCCTCCGGCCAGTGCACCACCTGCAGCAGCGTTTCCTTCGCAAGCTTCGCTCCGGGATCGGCCGCAAGGACATGGTCGCGACCAAGGCCGCGATCCAGACCATCGGCCACACGGTGAAGCTCATCTATTTCGGGCAGATGCTGACGGCCGGCGGCGGACAGGTCGCCTCCGCGGCCATCCTTCTCGCCGTGACGCTGGCGCTGCTCGGCACCCAGTTGTCGCGCCACGTGCTCGACGCCATCAGCGACGCAGCCTTCCGGCTATGGTCGCGGCGGCTGATCGCGGCGGTGGCGACGGTCAGCCTGGTGCAGGGACTGCGCCTGCAATTCGGCGGCTGACAACGACGCCGGCGCCAAACACTGGATATCCCTGCACGCAATGAAACGAGCGGAGACGGTGCAGCCATGCGCTTGACCCGCGATAGGCCCCTCCCTACGCTTGCTGAAAATCGCCGGGAGCACGAACGCCATGTCACAACAACAATCCCAACAGGATAAGGCGCCGCCGCAAACGTTCGACCTTGCGGCCCTGGTCAACGAGTTGAATGCGCTGCTGCGGCTGAAGACCACCGTGATCGGCATGAAGCTGTTCGCCCGTGCCGACGAGATGGCGGCGATCCCCAAAATTCGACGGCCGTCCGCAGTGCACACCACCGACCAGATCGTCAGTATGGCGTCACGGCTGGGATGGACCGTCGGCATCACCGCAAGCGACCTGGTGGGCGCGCAGTGCCGCGCGGTGATCGGCCTGACGCCGCAGGACGAGCAATGGCTGTCGGGCCAATCCTATGTCGGCGTCTGGCACGAGACCGCGGAGGATGCGCGCGCACGGCAGGAAGCGTTGTGCGTGGTGCCGCACGGGCGTTACGAAGCACTGGCGGTGAGCCCGCTCGCCAGCGGCCGGCTCAATCCGCCGGACATTTGCCTCGTCTATGCCACACCGGGGCAGATGATCATCCTGATCAACGGCCTGCAGTATTCGGGCTACAAGAAATTCGAATGGGGAGTGGTCGGCGAAACCGCCTGCGCCGATTCCTGGGGCCGCGCCCTGGCGACCGGCGAGCCCAGCCTGTCGCTGCCGTGTTATGCGGAGCGGCGTTATGGCGGGGTGCCCGACGAAGAAATGCTGATGGCGCTAAAACCCGCGGATCTGCAGAAGGCCATCACCGGCATGAAGGCGCTGGCGAAGAACGGGCTGCGTTATCCGATCGCGCCTTATGGCATTCAGAGCGACGTGCGCGCCGGCATGGGCGTCTCTTACGCAAAGACCTAACATCGGCATCGCCGCACGGGAACATTGGCGGTGTCTCACCCAGGTTCCACCCCGCGGTTCCCTCGGAACAAAACCGCGCATCATGCGTTGTTATGATCCATGAGAGGGAATGCAAAGCATGGATACTGTTGTTGAAACTGCCGTCACGCGCATCGTCGATACCTACAGCATGATGTTCTCAGCCGCAGAGGCGGAACAGCGTCGCGACGAGGTGACGAAGTATGTCGACCGGCTGTTTTGGACCGGCCAGGAAGACACCAATCGCCTGGTGGTCGAAGGCCTGACATACCTGCGCCAACGGTATCACTGACGATCATCTAACAACGACGTGCGAACACCGACGCTTGCATCCGTGCGGGTGTGGCGTCGGCGTGAGCCGAACGAGCTGAAACGTGCACACATTTCATGATGTGGTCGCGCGTTTTGGCTTGACTCTTTTGTTCTTGTTTTGTTCTAATGCGCTCTCGGCTCTGCAATGCGAACAGCCGCGAGCCTGCCGATACACGACACAACGGTTCTTCGAATAACCGGACGCAGTCAGGTCCGCTCCATCAGATCGCATCACGTGACCGTCGCGCGCTCTGGCTCGTGCGCGCGCCCGGCACTCTCTGTTGTTTTCTGCCCTCTGTTGTTTTCTGTCGCGTCACTCCCAGGCCGCAAGTTTGCCCCTCGAACTTGGACCTGCGCCCCGCCTCTCCCCCCCGGGAGGCGGGGCTTTTTCGTTTGCGATTCACCAAACAAGCGGCCGCGCCTCGGTTCTTGTGAAACCAAATCGCTTGCCGGTGCTTATCAATCCATTGCATATGCAGATCGATTTTGGGGCAGGCGGGCGGAGTCAAATGGCGAGTGATTTCCAGGCGGATATCGACGCCATCGACCGCATCCCGGCAATTCCCGCAATCCTTGAAGTGATCTGCCGCACCACCGGAATGGGCTTCGCCGCGGTGGCCCGCGTCACTGAGGCGCGCTGGATATGCTGCGCCGTGCGCGACGAGATCGCGTTCGGACTTGTCCCCGGCGGCGAATTGAAGGTCGAGACCACCATCTGCAACGAGATCCGCCAAAGCCTGCAAGCCGTGGTGATCAACGAGGTGGCGCGCGACGATGTGTTTCGCGGACACCCGACGCCGGCGCAGTACGGCTTCCAGAGCTATCTCTCGATGCCGATTTTGCTGCCGGACGGGCGGATGTTCGGCACGCTGTGTGCGATCGATCCGCGGCCGGCGCGCCTCAACACGCCGGCGGTCCTCGGCATGTTCAGGCTGTTTGCCGAGCTCATCGCGTTTCATCTCGATGCGCATGCCCGCGTCGCGCTCAGCGAAGCCCGCCTGACCGACGAGCGCAAGCTCGCCGAACTGCGCGAGCAATTCGTCGCGGTGCTCGGCCACGACCTACGCAATCCCCTCGCCTCGATCGCCGCCGGCATCCAGTTGCTGCGCAAGCGACCGGACCCCGCGGTCTATGCCATGATGGACAGCAGCGTGGAGCGGATGTCCGGACTGATCGACAATGTGATGGACATGGCGCGCGGTCGGCTTGGCGGCGGTCTCCTGCTGTTCCGCACGCCCCTGCAGATGGCGTCGGTGATCAGCCAGGTGGTGTCGGAACTGCAGAGCGCATTTCCCGAACGCCTGATCGATGTCAGCTTCGTGCTGCCGCAGGCGGTCGAGGCCGATCGCGGCCGCATCGCGCAGCTGCTGTCGAACCTGCTCGGCAACGCACTCGCTTATGGTGACGCCGACAAACCGGTGCACGTCCGCGCCGCGATGGATGCGACCGACCTGACGCTATCAGTGGCGAATGCCGGCAAGCCGATTCCGCCGGATGCCATGACCCGGCTGTTCCAGCCATTCACCCGCGGCAGCGCCGAGGGACACAAGCCGGGACTTGGACTGGGACTCTATATCGCCTCGGAAATCGCCAGGGCGCATGACGGCCGGATCGACGTCGCGTCGACATCCGAGGAAACCCGCTTCACCTTCACCATGCCGCTGACCGAGCGCAAGGAGCTCGCGGCTTAGCCGCTCACGCCGGCCGCGTCAGCTGGGTCAGCCCGGTCGGCGGGCCGTCGATGCCGGTCCAGCCGCCGTCCACGAACAGCGTGCTGCCGCTGACATAACTCGCCGCATCCGAGGCGAGATAGGCGACGGCCGTCGCCACCTCGTCCGCGTGGCTCCAGCGGTTGAACACGGTATGCGCGGCATAGAGCTTGTGCAGCTCCGGCCGCTGCTTGAACGGCGCGGTCAGCGCAGTCTCGGCTATGCTCGGTGCAATGGCGTTGACGCGCACGCCGAACGGCCCGACTTCCGACGCGAAGCCTTTGACCAGGAGTCCGATCGCGGCCTTGGTCGATCCGTAAACGCCGAGCCCGGGCTCGATGGTCACCGCACGCACCGACGAGCAGGCGATCAGGCTGCCGCGACCCTGCTTGACCATTACGCCGCCGAACGCCTGGAAGAAATACACCGTGCCCTTGACGTTGAGATTGAGCACCCGATCGAGATCCTCCTCGGTGTAATCGAGAATGGTCTTGCGGATGTTGAGGCCCGGTGTCGTCACCGCAATGTCGAGCCGCGCAAAGCGCTGCATCGCCGCGTCCTTCAGCGCCATCACCGACGCGCGGTCAGCGGCGTCGCAGGCCGCCGATGTCGCCGCACCTCCACTCGCGCGAATGCCTTCGGCTGTCACCTCCGCCGCGTCGCGCGAGAGATCGGCGCACAGCACTTCGGCGCCGAGGCCGGCCAACGCTTCGGCGGAGGATTTGCCGATGCCTGAGGCCGCGCCCAGGACCACCGCGGTCTTGCCGGTGAGGTCGAACAGTTTGCGATAATCGGTCATGAGCGGTTTTCCTCGGATTGTGCAACGCAAGATAACGCAGCATTTCTGGTGGGTATCTTCAGTCGAAATGTGCGTTTCGGGATTGCGGAAACAATTCTTATATTAATATACTAGTTGAACGCACCGCTCGCCATGCCTCGTTTTATCAAGCCCCGTTTAGCTATCGGATCCGGCACGCGCCATGAAACGGCCGACGACATCGCGAAAGCTGTCCACCCGCAAGGCCAAGCCGCGCCGGGCGACGCAGGCGTTGCCGGCGTCACCGACGGGCCCGCGCAGCCGCAGCCCGGTCGTCGACAAGCTGACCTCCAACGGCGGCCGTGCCGGCAAGTCGCGCAGCAAACGCGCCGGCCCGCTGTCGGCCACGATCTATGCCGATTTGCGCCAGCAACTGGTCTCGCTGCAGCGCCTGCCGGATGAGCCGGTGTCGGAGAGCGAAATCGCCGAAGCTTATGGTGTCAGCCGCACACCGGTGCGCGAAGCCATTTTGAAGCTTGCCGACGAAGGCCTGCTGGATATTTTCCCGCAATCGGGAATCTTCGTCTCGCGGATTCCGGTTGCGGAGCTGCCCGAAGCCATCCTGATCCGCCGCGCGCTGGAAGAGACCACCGCGCGGATCGCAGCAACCCAGGCCACCGCCAGTCAGTTGCTGGCGCTGCAATCGGTGCTGCAAAGCCAGCGCGAGGCCGAGGCCGCCGACGATCACGATGCATTTCATCTCGCCGACGAAGCGTTTCACGCGACCATCGCCGAGGTGGCCGGTTATCCCGGCATCTGGACGCTGATCCAGCAGGTCAAAGTCCATGTCGACCGTTACCGGCGGCTGACCCTGCCACAGCCCGGCCGCATCACCCGCGCTATCGCCGAGCACGAAACCATCCTGGCGGCGATCTCGGCCCATGACCCGGTGCGGGCCGTTGCCGCCATCACCGATCATCTGGAGCGGCTGCTCGCCGACATTTCCGCAACCCAGCAACTCAACCCTGATCTGTTCGAGATCAGCGAGGGCGAAGCCGGCACAGACCGGCGCGCCACCGACCACCAAAAACAACGCGGCCGGAAACAAAAGCCGTGACTACAAAAATCATGAATGAACGGGAGGTTCACCACCATGCGCAAGGTCATTTGCACGAACACTGAACACCGTGTCGCACGCTGATCGCGCCGACGGGCTGCTGGCCCCGGCCGTGACTGACGCTGTGCCGCGCGCCGAGGTCGCGCGCGACCCCGCCATCATCCGCGCCATCGACGCGACAGCCGAAACGCTGGTCGTGGTCGCCCTGTTCGGCGAGCTCACGCTGGTGCTGATGAATGTGGTGGCGAGGGTCTGGCTGCATCATTCCTTTCTCTGGACCGACGAACTGGCGCGCTTCGCGCTCTCCGTGCTCGCCTTCATCGGTGGCGCCGTGGCCTATCGCCGGCATGATCACGCCTTTGTCCGCGTGGTGCTCGACCGGCTGCCGGATCAAGGCAGCCGCATCCTGCTCGCGCTGGCCGACATCGTGGTGCTGTTCGTGTGCGGCATCACGGGTGTCGCCTCGATCGAATTCCTGGCGTCGAGCTGGAACGAACTGACCCCGATCCTGCAGTGGCCGGCGGCGCTGATCGGCTCGCCGCTGCCGATCGGCATGGCACTGCTCGCCATGCACGCCATTCTCAACCTGCGCCGCAACCACGGCACGCTGGCACTCTGGGTCGGCGCAGTGTTCCTCGGCACCATCGCCATCGCGGCGCTGACACGCGATATCTGGCTGCCGCTGCTCGGCGACGATGCGGCGATCATGGTGGCGCTGATATTATTCTTTGCCGCGATCCTCGCCGGCGTTCCCGTCGGCTTCGTGCTGCTGCTTGCGACCGCCACTTATCTGTGGGGCACCGGCACCGCCTCGCTGGTGGTGCTGCCGCAGACCATGGTCAACGGCACCGGCAATTTCATCCTGCTGGCGGTCCCCTTCTTCATTCTCGCTGGCCTGGTGATGGAGCGCGGCGGCATCAGCATCCGTCTGGTGCGCTTCATCCAGGTGCTGGTCGGGCACATGCAGGGCGGCCTGCTGCAGGTGACGGTCGCCAGCATGTATGCGGTGTCCGGCCTCTCCGGCTCCAAGCCCGCGGATGTCGCCGCCGTCGGCACCGTAATGCGCAAGCAACTGACCGAACGACACGGTGCGCCGGAAGGCGCTGCGGTGCTCGCCGCCTCCGCGGTGATGGGCGAGACCGTGCCGCCCAGCATCGCCATGCTGATCGTCGGCTCGATCACCAACGTCTCGGTTGGCGCCATGTTCATCGGGGGCCTGGTGCCGGCGGCGGTGATGGCGCTGTGCCTGATGGTGATGATCTGGTTCCGCGCCCGCGCCGCCGGCCTGCCGCGGATGCCGCGCGCGCCGGCGAGCGAAATCGCCCGCGCCGGCCGCGACGCCATCCTGCCGTTGCTCATGCCCGGATCGCTTTTGGTCGGCATCCTCGCGGGGGTCGCGACCCCGACCGAGATCGCGGCGCTGGCCGTGATCTATGGCGTGGCGCTCTCGGCACTGGTCTACCGGGAGCTGACGCTCAAGAGCCTGCTGCGCATCGTCGCCGACACCGCGGCGATGACCGGCGTGCTGCTGTTTATTTTCGCCGCCGCCTCGGCTTTTTCCTGGACACTCACTGTCGCCTATCTGCCGCAGCGCCTGGTGCTGCTGCTGCAAGCGACCGGCGGCAGCACCGCCGTGTTCATGGTGTGCTCGATCATCCTGCTGATCGTGGTCGGTGTGCTGCTCGAAGGACTGCCCTCGCTCAACGTGCTGGCGCCGCTGTTGCTGCCGATCGCCGGCAAGCTCGGCCTCAGCGAACTGCACTATGCGCTGGTGCTGATCATCGCCATGGGCATCGGCGGCTTCATGCCGTTCGCCGGTGTCGGCTTCTACGTCTGCTGCGCGGTGATGAAATGCAACATCGAGGAAGCGTCGCGCGCCATGCTGCCCTATCTCGTGGTGCTGATCGCGGGCCTTCTGATCGTCGCCTTTGTACCCTGGTTCACGCTGTTCCTGCCTGCCTATTTCGGTTTCCGAGGTTAGCGGGCCCATCGCATTGCAATGACTTGATACCAACAAACAAGAGAGACTTGGAGGATACCATGGATCGCAGACAGTTCATCAAGGTGACGACCGCCGCCGCAAGCTTCACCATCGCCGCCCCCGCCGTGCTTCGCGCCGCCGGCATCACCATGCGCTTCGCGCACTTCGCCGACGAAAACCACCCCGCCAACATCGCGGCCAAGCAGTTCGCCGCCAATGTCGAGAAGCGCACCGACGGCGCCGTCAAGATCGCGATCTTCCCCAACAACCAGTTGGGCGGACCGCCGGAACAGGCGCAGCAGATCAAGCTCGGCACCATCGACATGGGATTGCCGACCCAGGGCCAGCTCGACAAATACGAGCGCGCCTTCGCCGCGATCCTCTTGCCCTTCATCTTCAACGGCCGCGCCGACGCCTTCCCGATCCTCGACGGACCGGTGATGGAGTGGGTGGCGCCGCTCGCCGAAAAACAGGGCTTCATCCTGCTGCGCAACTGGGAATACGGCTTCCGCAACGTCACCAACAGCGTGCGGCCGATCAACGTCCCCGACGACATGAAGGGCCTGAAGATCCGCACCCCGCCGGAGCTGCAGATCCAGGCCTCGATGGAGGCGTTGGGCGCCACGGTGCAGGCGATCGCCTTCCCCGAGCTTTACCTCGCGCTGTCGCAGAAGGTGGTCGACGGCGAGGAAAACCCGGTCGCAGTGATCTTCTTCAACAAATACAACGAAGTGCAAAAGCACCTCGCGCTGACCCAGCATGTCTACAACAACATGATCCACACCATCGGCGTCAACAGCTGGAAGAAGCTGACATCGGAGCAGCAGACGATCTTCCGCGAGGAAAGCAAGACCTCCGGCGAACTGATGCGCAAGCTGATCGCGGATGCGGAAGCCGACCAGCTCAAGAAACTGGAGGCCGCCGGCATGCAGATCACCATGCCCGATCTCTCGCTGTTCCGCGCCCGGATGGAGCCGGCCTACAAGCGGATCTCGGATTATTCCGGCGGCGACAACGTGAAGACGTTCCAGGCCATCGTGGAGAAGTTTCACAAGGCGAAGGGGTGAGTTGAAGAGAGAACCGCGGTTGAACGTCCGCGCTACTCCACACTCTGCGTCATGGCCGGGCTTGTCCCGGCCATCCACGTCTTACTTGCTGCACTACCGCTAAGACGTGGATGCCCGGCACAAGGCCGGGCATGACGGAGTGGGTGTTGTGACTCATAGCCTAACCGGTGCGGCCCCTACACCATAGCAACCCCATAGTACGAATTCACGCTGCGGGCGCGGGCGGTGTCGTTCCAGTTCCACTCGGACTCGGTGGCGTAGCTCGGCGCCTTCTCGAGTTTCTCCACCGGGATCATCGACTGATAACCGCCGAGTTCGGTGTTGTACTTCAGCGATGACCACGGCAGCGGATAATGATCGTCGCCGATGCCGAGAAAGCCGCCGAAGCTGAGCACGGCGTAGGACACCTTGCCGCTGACCTTGTCGATCATCACCCGCTCGATCGAGCCGATCTTTTCGCCGTCGGCGCCGTACACCGCGGTTCCCTCGACTTTGTCACTGCCGATCAGAGTTCCGGTTTCACGTGCTGCTGTTGCCATGACTGATCTCCCTGTTGTGAGGAAGACCAACCACCCGCCGCGCACCTCGTTCCCGGATTCTTCGATGGGGGCATCATGCAGGTGGGAGCACTGACAGCCCGAGCGCGCCGCGCAGCTCGTCGAGCGTCGCCTGGGTGCGTTCGCGTGCGGTCCGTGTTCCCCGCCGCAATAGATCGATCACAAAGCCCGGATCACGGCCGAATTGTTCCCGCCGCGCACGAATTGGCGCTAGCACATGCTGCAGCAGATCTTCCAACCTGCGCTTGACCGCCACGTCGCCGAGACCACCCCTTCGATATTGCGCCTTCAGTTCCGCGACCGCAAACCGATCCTCGTCGAACGCGTTGAGATAGGTGAAGACGACATTGCCCTCTACCTTACCGGGGTCGGTAGCACGCAGATGGGCGGGATCGGTGTACATGCGCCGCACCGCGTTGCTGATGCCGTTGGGCGAGGCGGAGAGCAGGATCGCATTGCCTTGCGACTTGCTCATCTTCGCCTTGCCGTCGACACCCGGCAGCCGGCCCACCTCTGCGAATAACGCCTTCGCCTCCAGCAGAACATCACGGCCAATCTGATGATTCAGCCGACGCACGATTTCGTTGGTCTGTTCGATCAGCGGCGCCTGATCCTCGCCGACCGGAACCACGGTGGCCTTGAAGCCCGTGATATCGGCGGCCTGCGCCACCGGATAACACAGGAAGCCCGCCGGGATATCGCGCCCGAATCCTCGCGCCTGGATCTCATCCTTGATGGTCGGGTTGCGCTCGAGTCGAGCGACGGTAACAAAGTTGAGATAGAGCAGCGTCAACTCCGCCAGCGCCGGCAAGGCGGACTGTACGCAGATCGTGGTCAGCGCCGGATCGATGCCAACCGCGAGATAATCCAGCGCTACCTCAAGCACGTTGCGGCGAATCTTATCGGGATCGTGCGCATTATCGGTGAGCGCCTGGGTATCGGCGAGCAGCAGGAACTGCCGATGGGTCGATTGCAGTCGGACGCGATTTTTCAGCGATCCGGCATAGTGGCCGAGATGCAGCGGACCAGTAGTGCGGTCGCCGGTCAGGATGATGGGGCGATTGTCGGGGGCAACGGGCATTTTCGGTCTCCAAGGGATGGAGCCGCCGCGCCGGACACGATTGCCAAAGAGATCAAAACTTCGCCTGCCCGAACACGGCGGCGACGGTCAATGAAACATCAGGACATGACGACGTGCCGCTCCTTAAAAGGAGCGCCACCAATTGCAACGAGCGAGGGTCATCATGCTGGTCATGGGCAGCGTGATGCCATGCTGCCGCATGCCTTGGCAAGAGATATCCGCATCCATCAACGTCGGCCCGACGACCGCGAGCCGGATAACGCACCTTGTCAGGCCGCCTTCGCAAGCGCCTCGCTCTGCGCCGGCACCGGCGCCGCCGGATAAGCTCCCAGCGACAGGAACAGCAGCGCGGGGATGATCTGCAGGATCGCCAGCATGAACAGCGGCGTGGTGACGCTGTCGTAAGCGGCCGAAATCTGCGCGAACGCCGTCGGTCCGACGGTGGCGCCGAGGAAGAACGCGAACAGGAACCAGGCGAAAATCTTCGACACGGATTTTGTGCCGAAATAGCGGCTGGCCAGATACGGCAGCAGATCGGTTTCGCCGCCGATGGCAAAACCCGAGAGGATGGCGGCAACATAGATCACCGCATGTCCGCTGACGTTGCCATAGACCAGCGCGCAGCAAGCCGAGATCACCACCGTGAGCACACCGACATAGGGCGCATGCACCCGGTCCAGCAGATAGCCGAAACAGATGCGGCCGAACAGGACGGCGACACCGCCCGCCGCCTGCACCTTTGCCACCTCGGCATGGCTCAGGCTCGCGGTCTTGGTCAGGATGTACACGATGTTGGGCACGATGGCGTAGAACGACATGCCGATCAGCGCAAAAGCCACTGCGAGTTTCCAGAACGTGGCGGTGCGGATGATCTCTGCGACCTCCATGCCCGTATCGGCAGCTTGCGCCGCTACGACGCTCTCTGCCGGATCGTCACCGTCCGCCCGCAACCCGTAGGGCACCGGCGAGTCCTTCACCAGCCATCCGACCAGCGGCAGACACACCACGAGTTCGAACACCGCGAGCACCAGCAGCGCGGTCGACCAGCCGTGGTTCGCGATCAGCTTCTGGCCCACGATCGGAATTACAAACGACCCCACCGCCTGCGCACTGGCGGCGAGCCCCAGCGCCAGGCCGCGCTTGCGGTTGAACCACAGCGCAATCGCCCGGGCATAGGACAGCACATTGGTGCCGGCGCTGATCAAGCCCATCAACGCGAACGCAAGGTAGAACTGGGTCAGCGAGTTGCCGATCTGACTCAAGATGATCAGCGAGACCGCGAAGGCCGTGATGCTGTACATGGCGAACCGGCGCGATCCGAAACGGTCGAGCGGCCAGCCGCAAAACGGATAGATCAGTGTCTGCAGCAGCAGGAACAGGGTCGCTGCCCTTGCGACCTCAGGCTGGGTCCAGCCGAAATCGTGCGCAATGGCACTGCCGAACAATGCAAAGCCGGTGGCGAACACCGGCGCGGAGCCGAATGAAATGCCGACACCGGAGCCCAAAACGACCTTCCACCCCGGAAACAATCCTTGAAACGGACCTTGCTTGGCCATGCGATTCCCTCTGCCGGCGTTGTTCGACGGCGCTGCTTGATGCAGATGTAATCGATTTGTCGTGTTTGGTCACGCCGGGCGGATGCGGCATCGCCGCAACAGGGGGTGTCGCAAATCAGTCATGCGTCGATTCGTTGGACCTTGACAGCAGCCCAACATACCGACTCGAAAACAAGGCCGGATAAAAAGGGAGCCTCCGTTCCGGTTTTATCCGAACGGAGGCCGTTAGGTCGCGGTCTCGCCGTTCAGGTCAGACCCGGTACATTCGCTTCAGCTTGCGCTCCGCCGAGGCCATCGCGGTCTTGGTATCTTCGGCGCCGGTTGCGTAGTTGGCGAACATGTCGACCACGATAAAGTCGGCGATCGCGGCCGCGGCGCTCTCGCTCATCTTGCCGGCGCCGGCCGGCGTGTTGGCGAGTTGAGCCACGTTCCGATACGGCGTTGTCTTCGGATCGGCCGTCCACACCGGGTTCTTGTCGTAACCAAGCAGGAAGTGCGAGAGATAGCCCTGCGCCGCCTCGATCCATGGGTTGAACTGCTCCGGCTCCAGCAGGAAGGCCGTGAAGGCCTTGCAGGCCTGCGGATACTTGCTGAAGTTGAAGATCAGGATCGGGAAGCCGAGATGCAACTCCCTGGTCTTGCCGTCGAGGCCCGCCGGCAGATGCGCGTGATTCATGTCTTCGGCAATGGCGGGATTTTCCTTCTTCGCGGTCACGTAGATGGAAATGCCGTTGGTGGTCAAATGCAGCTGGCCAGCCAGGAACGCCTTGTTGTTGGAGGAATCATTCCAGGACGACGTGCCGGGAATGAAGGTCTCGTACAGCGACTTGATGTACTCCAGCGCCTTGGCCGTTTCCGGTGAATTGACAATGACCTTGTTGTCCTTGTCGATGGTGGCGCCGCCGTGGGCCCACAGCGCCCAGTGCAGCCAGCCGTTGGCGTCGCCGGAGGCGTGTCCCAGCGCCATGCCCGCCGGGGTGCCGTTCTTCTGCATCGCCTTGCAGAGTTCGCGGAAGCCACCGAGGTCTTTCGGAAACTCCTTGAAGCCCGCCTTCTCCGTCGCCGCGACGCGGTAGTTCACAAGGCCGCCGGTGGCCGCCACCGGAATGCCGATCCACTTGTTGCCCATCTTGCCATAGGCCTCGCCTGATGGCGCCCATCCCCCGCACTTCTTGCCGAGATAATCGGCAACGTCGGTGACATCGACGCATTTTTCCGGAAACAAAAATGGCAGTGAATAGAGCCCCCACACCATGTCGAGGCCTTGGCCGGTGTTCGCGGCCACCGACGCCTTGGGCTGGATATCGTCATAGGATTCGTTGGAGACGTTGATCTTGACGCCGGTCGCCTTCTGGAAGGCGTCGACGATCTTCATGAAGGCAACGTCCTCGGCCTCCACAAAACGTTTCCATCGCAGCATGTTGATGCTGGCGCCGGCTTCCGGTTTCCAGGGCGCCGTCTGCGCCCACGCTTTCGCATAACCGAGCAACTGATCGGCGGACATCGTGGCCGCGGCGGCAAGCGCACCTGCGCCGCCCTTGAGCAAACGTCGTCGATCGGTCGTGAAATCGCTCATCTCGTCTCCTCCATGCGTGTTGATGTTTGTTGCTTTTTGATCGGTTCGTTGACCGACCGGCATTTTATCGCGCGATCAGCATAGGCACTTCCGGCCGGCTTGTCGAAAGCCAGCGTGACGCAGCAGACTTGTGCTTTCGGATGAATTGCACTGCACAATGATAATGATCCGTAACCCGGGTGAGCGAAGCGATACCCGGGATCACGCGAACGCTCCCCCGGATGTCGCGCTGCGCGCTCATCCGGGCTACGAGACCAAACCCTCTTCCACCGCCTTGATCTGCAAGCCCAGATACTTCGAATTGATCCGGCATTGCGCCAGGCTGCCTGCGATGAACCAGAGGCCGGGCTGCGCCGTGCGCACATACATGTTGCGCAGTTCCTGGGTGTCGCCGAAACCCCAGATCGGGCCGACGCGAACAGCCACCTCCTCACCGAACAGCTTGCGCACCAAGTGCTCCTGGCCCTTGTAGCCGGTCGCCAGCACGACGAGATCGGCCGCGCGCGTCTCTCCGTTGCGCAGGCGCGCGCCCTCAGTGACGAACTCGGCAATCTCGGAAAACTGCAGCAGCTTTATTTTTTGGTCCGCGACCAGGTCCGCGCAGCCGACATTGAAATAATAACCACCGCCGCGGGTCAAGTACTTGAACTGCCAGCCGGTGTTGTCCTCGCCGAAATCGAGCTTGAACCCGAGCGCCTCCAGCCGGTCGAGCAGCGGCTTGTCGAGTTGCCGTCCCCGTTCGGTGAACAGCGCATGGCTTTTTCGCGCCAATTGCAACGGCATCGCGGTCGCGATCAGATCGCAATCGTCGGTCGGTGGTCCCTCGTCATAAAGCGCATACGCCAGCTGCGCGCTTGGCTCGATATTGACGATCAGCGTGGGGCTGCGCTGCACCAGCGTCACCTCGGCGCCGCTGGAATAAAGATCCTGGGCGATGTCATGGCCGCTGTTGCCGGTGCCGAAAACGATCGCGCGCTTGCCCGCCCAGTCTTCGCCGTCGCGATACCGGCTGGAGTGCAGCACGGGACCTGTGAAATTCGCCAGCGTCGGAATCTCCGGCAGGTTGGGAATGCCGCTGACACCGGTGGCCAGCACCACATGGCGCGGCCGCATCTCGCGCACGCTGCCGTCGGCGCGCCGCAGCGTCACGGTCCAGCGCCGCGCGGCGGCATCGTAGCTGCCGCCCTCGAATTCGGTGCCGGTCCAGAAGTTGAGCTCCAAACTCTCGACATAGGCCTCGAACCAGTTGGCGAGCTTGTCCTTCGGAATATAGCTCGGCCAGTTCGGTGGGAACGGCATGTAAGGCAGGTGATTGACCTGCACTTGATTATGCAGGGTCAATGCGTGATAGCGGTTGCGCCAGTTGTCACCGATGCGCTGTTCGCGATCGACAATCAGGGTGTCGACCTTCAACTGGCTGAGACGCGCTGCGATCGAAAGACCCGCCTGCCCGCCGCCGACCACCAGCACGGCCGGATCGCGATCGTCATAAGCCGATGTGGCAGCACGCAGATCGCGCCAGTTCGGCCCGCGGAAATCGCGTGAATAGGATTGCCCCACGGGGCGCGCGCGCCCGAGCTGTTCCTCGAAGCCTTTCAATTCCTCCAGCGAGGTCAGCAGCGTCCACGCTTTGAAAGCATCGCCATCGTCTGCATCGCGGATCAGACGCAGCACGCCATAACCGCGGCCCACGGTGGTTTCGAATTTAAAGATCGCCTCGATGGTGCGCGTGCCGGCTCGGGTCACAGTGCGAGGGGCAGTCCGCGCGGGATCGATCATGAAGCCTGTCGGTCGCGCGTCCCTGGCACAGGACGCGAGTACCGGCACAATCGCATCATGCCCGCTGATGGTTGTCAGGGTCCAGGTGAACGCCAGCACATCGCGCCAATGGCTCTCGGGATGGAACAGTGCCGCGAGCCTGACGCCGTCAACTTGCAACAACGCAGTTTCGAATTGCGCAAGCCAGTTCGCGGCCATCGCCGCCTCCGACCCCGCTGCGACGGCTTCCGATTCAGCCAGCATTTCCAACCCTTCGCGATCGTTTTTGCAACGTCTTCGAGGAGCCGATCTAACACCAGCCAGCCGCACAAGGACAAGGGCACAAGGCCCGCGCTGCGACCAATGCTGCTGCGCGCGTCACGCTTGAATGTGCATTTTAGCACAGCGCGAAACCGGTTTTCGTTTTCTGATGAGCCAAGCCTGAACCAAACGTCCAGCAGCATCGGCTGCATCTCTCCCGGAGCGGCGCTCCGGGCCGAGATCGCGCGCTTGCAGGCCTTCCGTGACCGGCGCTTCGCGGAGTTTTTTTTGAGAGGGACTTTTTGCGAAGAAAGGTGAAACAAATGCTCGATAAACCCGCCTCCGACGTCGACTATCAAGCCGCTGCAATCAGCAACTTCACGGCGCTCGTGAACCTCTACAGCACGAACGACGAGCAATTGAGCCCGGTTTCTTTCTGGAAGCTGGGAAACACGTTCGACACGATGATCGATTTTCTCGACGTCATCAATCCGAACAATGCCAATGGCATCGTCGACATGGTCGTCACGCAGCTCAACGCATCCCTGAAGCATATCAAGGGGGGATACGACGGCGCGTGGTTCGACGATTTCGGATGGTGGAGCGTCGCCACTGAGCGCGCCCTGAACAAGCCGTTCTTCAGCGCGTCAGCCAGGAAACAACTGCAGAACGTCCTCCACGAGTGCTGGCCCCGTTTCACAAACAATGCCCCGTTCGTCTGGCAGCGTCACGATCCCACGACATTCCAGAACTACGGCCCGGTCGTCGATGGTGGCGTGTGGAACGCATATTGGACCGGCACGCCCGATAAATATCTGGGCCCCAAAAACGGTGACCCGAGCAACGGCAGTCTGGTCGGAATCCAGAACACCGTGACCAACACGCTCTACCTGATGGCGGCGCAGCGGCTCGGCCGAACCGATCCCGTCGCACGGATGGCGGCAGAAGCGGAGTTGTCATTCCTGTCCACCTGGCTGAATGAGACAAGCACGCCGCTCTGGTGGACACTCAGCGCCAATGCGGGCCTGGTCCGTGAGCGGGTCGGCCATTTCGCAAACGTGACACCGGCACTGGGTTTTCAAGAGAAATGGGCCTGGACCGGCGACCAGGGACTGATGCTGGGCAGCCTCAGCGATGCCATGCAGAACGCCGCTCCCAATCAGCGCCCGGCACTGCTCGCGCGCGCACAGCAGATCGTCGCGGGCGTTCGCCAGAATCTGGTCGACAGCAATGGCGTGGTGATCAGCTACACGCCGCCGAATTATTCGGTGACTCCACCCATCATCGTTCCTGACGGCGACACGTCCGATTACCAGGTCGGATCCGGCGTTTTCTGGCGCAACTATCTGTATGTCTGGAAGACCAATTCCGCCTTGCGATCCTTTCTCGCCGGCACGGCCTATCAAGACATGCTGCGGGTGAGTGCGAACGCCGCAATGCTCAGCCCCGATAACCCCTCCCTTGAGACACTGGCCAACCAGACAGCCGTCCTGATTGCGGCGACCGCGTTGCTGTAGGGACCACGCAATCGAGCAGGCGGCCGGCCCATCTGCTGGCCGCCACGCACCCGACACACGCCATCGCGAGAGGATGTCATGAACGCGAACCTCGACACCCCCCTGGAGATCCGCGACAGCCATGGCAGGCTATGCGGTGTCTATCACTATCAGGATCCCTTCAAGTCGTTCTTCCGGGGGCTCTTCACTCCCAGCGGCAAGGACGTCGTCGCACCTCCCCCGCCTGACCATCCGCACCACCACGGACTGCAGTTCGGGCTGTGCGCGTCCGATGTGAATTTCTGGGAAGAGAGCCTGTCCGCGGAGCCGTCAAATCGCCAGATTCCGATCGGACGGCAGCAATCCGGTATACCCGCAATGCTGCCTCCGGCCGACGGAATCGGATTCATCCAGCAGGTGGTGTGGGCGAGAGACACGCTCGTCACCTTCCGCGAGACGCGGATCATCTCGGTCACAGCCGTGCCGGGAGCCTTCGTCTGGACATGGCGGACAACGCTGACCGCCGAACGCAATGTCGAGATCATCAAGAGCGTATGGAGCATGGAGCCTGGGCAGATCGGCTATTGCGGCCTGGGTCTGCGCCTCGCGCAGGATCTGTTCGCGGGCGGCAAGGTCTATCCCCCGGGGACGGCCTCCGGCGACACACCCGCGTCGGTGTCCTTTCAGGGCAAAGGCGCGGCGGTGACATTCCAGCAGAACGCGACGCAGGCCAATGCGCTGTTCCTGTCGTTCTATGGTGGCAATCCCGACTTTGCTTTCATGGCTCTGGGACCAACCAACCTGCAGCCCCGCAGCCTCAGGAAGGGAGAGAGCCTTCAAGGCACCTACATCGTGACGGTCGCGGACTGCTAGGGCAACCTCGGCGCCGCATCTCAACGGGATGCTTCAATGGCGCGCGCGGCGAGAAGCGAACAATTGTTGTGAAGGAGCTGCCCGAACGATGAGGCCGGAATAACACGCTCTCAGAAACAAGCCGAGGGGAAGTGACCAACCTCCGCCCCGGCTCTGGCCCGAGCCAAAAGGGGTAGAGCATGGCTCAAGCGTTTCCAACGAGATCTCAAACGACAAGGCCGGGACGCATCCGTCCCGGCCTTGATGTTGTGGCTTAGGCCGCGGCTGCCTTGGCGCCGGCCGGCACGGACGCGATCGTCTTCAGGATCTGCGATGCGATCTGGTATGGGTCGCCCTGGGAGTTCGGGCGGCGATCTTCCAGATAGCCCTTGTAGCTGTTGTTGATGAACGAGTGCGGCACGCGGATCGATGCGCCGCGGTCAGCAATGCCCCAGCTGAACTGGTGGATCGAGGCCGTCTCGTGCTTGCCGGTCAGGCGCAGGTGATTGTCCGGACCGTAGACCGCGATGTGATCTTCGCGGTTGAGTTCGAACGCCTTCATCAACGCTTCGAAGTACTCCTTGCCACCGGTCTCGCGCATATAGGTGGTCGAGAAGTTGGCGTGCATGCCCGAGCCGTTCCAGTCGGTATCGCCGAGCGGCTTGCAGTGGAATTCGATGTCGATGCCGTACTGCTCGGTGAGGCGCAGCATCAGGTAGCGGGCCATCCACATTTCGTCGGCGGCCTTTTTGGAGCCCTTGCCGAAGATCTGGAATTCCCACTGGCCCTTCGCCACTTCGGCGTTGATGCCTTCGTGGTTGATGCCGGCGGCGAGGCAGAGGTCGAGATGCTCTTCGACGATCTTGCGGGCGACATCGCCGACGTTCTTGTAGCCGACGCCGGTGTAGTACGGGCCCTGCGGCGCCGGATAGCCGGCTTCCGGGAAGCCGAGCGGACGACCGTCCTCGTAGAAGAAGTATTCCTGCTCGAAGCCGAACCAGGCGCCTTCATCGTCAAGGATGGTGGCGCGCTTGTTCGAGGCATGGGGCGTGACGCCATCGGGCATCATGACTTCGCACATCACCAGCACGCCGTTGGTGCGGGCGGCGTCCGGATAGACCGCAACCGGCTTGAGAACGCAGTCGGAGCTGTGGCCTTCGGCCTGCATGGTCGACGAGCCGTCGAAGCCCCACAGCGGGAGCTGCTCGAGGGTCGGGAAGGCGTCGAACGACTTGATCTGGGTCTTGCCGCGCAGATTCGGCGTCGGGGTGTATCCGTCGAGCCAGATGTACTCGAGTCTATACTTTGTCATTGCGATCTCTTGCTGAGTTGACGATGCGTAGAGTGAGAAATTCTTCCCAAGGCTGAACTTCCAAGGCTGGCCCGGTCCAATACGTAAACTGGCCACCAACGGCCTGCCCTTTGTTAAGCATTTCTTATGCCAAAGATGACGCCGGCTACCGCGCCGCGTCGAACAGGCCATTGCACCGCAGTGCGCCGAGATGTCGCACCCCCGCTGGCCATTGGGCAGTGCTCCTGACGTTCTCGTAAGCACGCGCAAGTGCAGCAAAATCGCATACTTCTTAGCCAGAGCGAGTCAGTCAGGGCGGAACTGCGCAGGGCGTCGGCAGTAGACCAGGTGTTCGAAGGTCGGAACCGATCCGGCGAGGACGCTCATGCTGAGCCTACACGCACACACACGATATGCTGATATTATAAGCAAACACTGCTGCCATATAAGGCAGGCGGCGCAAATGAGGGGCGACTCCCTATATAATGATTGCCCCGCACGTTCTTGCGCGGCCGATAAGGAGTGCATTTGATGGTTAGTCTATCACCTGGCCAGACCGCCAGGATCTATCAGTTTCCGCTGGGAGGCCGTGCAGGCGTCGCCGCCCAGACAGCCAAGCCCGCGACCGAAGCCGGTCCGCAGCGCATGCCGATCGACGTGTCCGGCTGGTACCACGAGGCCGCGATCGAAGAGACCAAGCGGGGCCTGGACCACTGATGTCGCCGGCAGGACTGACATCCCCGTGTTGCCGCCCGCTGCAGCGCGACCCAACCCAAGAGCCGAAACAAGAGCCGAAACACCATGTTTCGGCTCTTTTCATTTGTGCCCCTTAAAACTCAGACCCCGAAGATCGACCAGCCCAGTCGCCGGGTCAGCGCCTCCAGCGCGATCCGGCCGAGATGGGAATTGCCGTTGGCATCGAGGCCCGGCGCCCACACCGCAATCGACGCCTTGCCCGGCGCGATCGCCAGGATGCCGCCCCCCACACCGCTCTTGCCCGGCAGACCGACCCGATAGGCGAATTCGCCGGAGCCGTCATAGTGCCCGCAGGTCAGCATCAGCGCATTGATCCGGCGCGCCCGCTCCGCCGGGACAATCGAGAAACCGGTCGAGGGATTGGTGCCGGAATGGGCGAGATAACGTCCGGCCATGGCGAGTTGCCGGCATGACATCGCGATGGCGCAATGATGGAAGTAGACGCCGAGGGTGAAATCCACCGGGTTTTCGAGCACGCCGAAGGATTTCATGTAGTTGGCGAGCGCGGTGTTGCGATAGCCGGTGCGCTTTTCCGAGGCCGCGACCGCGTGATCGATCACGATCGAGGAGTCCTGCGCCAGAAAACGCATGAAGCGCAGGATTTCTCCCAGCGACTCCCGCGGCTGATGCCCCGATACGATGACGTCGGTGACCGCGATCGCACCCGCATTGATGAAGGGATTGCGCGGCACGCCGCGCTCGCGCTCCAGCTGCACGATGGAGTTGAACGGATTGCCCGAAGGTTCGCGCCCCACCCGCCGCCACAGCCGGTCGCCGATCATGCCCAGCGCCAGCGTCAGGGTGAACACTTTCGAGATGCTCTGGATCGAAAACGGCGCCTCGCTGTCGCCGCCCGCCGCGATGTTGCCGTCTGCATCGATCACCACGAGGCCGAACTGATTGGCGTCGACGCCGGCGAGTTCGGGAATGTAGCTGGCGACCTCACCCCGATCCGAGCGCTGCGCCATTTCGTTGGCGATGTCTGTGACGACGGATTGGAGATCGGGGTTGGTGCTGGTCATTTGGGAGTTCGATTTCGCTTGATCACGATGACTGGTGCGGCGGCTTATCGACCGACGTCAGTCCGGATGCAAGTTTTACGCAAGTGGCAGTTTGGCGATGGGCCAATCATCCCCACTGCGTCATTGCCGGGCTTGACCCGGCAATCCAGCTTTCTTCGAAATTTCCATGGAAATTTGGCGCTTAAGCTGGATCACCGGGTCAAGCCCGGTGATGACGCTGAGTGTGGTGATGGGCGCTGTCGGTCATCAGCGATGCCCGACAATAAGCAACGTTCACGCCGCGCGAATGTTCGCCAGGAAATGATCGACGTCGGCACGCAGCGTCGCCGACTGCTGCGAGAGCTCTTCGGCCGAGAGCAGCACCTGGCTCGCGGCGGTGCCGGTCTGGCCCGCGGCGTGATTGACGCCGACGATGTTGTGCGAGACCTGGCCGGTGCCTTGCGCCGCCTGTTGTACATTGCGCGCGATCTCCAGCGTGGCCGCGCCCTGCTGCTCGACGGCGGAGGCGATGGTGGTGGCGATCTCGTTGATCGCGGCGATGGTGCCGCCGATATTGGCGATGGCCTGCACTGCCTCACCGGTGGCGCCCTGCATGGCGGCGACCTGGGCGGAGATTTCCTCGGTCGCCTGCGCCGTCTGGTTGGCAAGCGACTTGACCTCGCTGGCCACCACCGCGAAGCCACGGCCGGCCTCGCCGGCGCGTGCCGCTTCGATGGTGGCATTGAGGGCCAGAAGATTGGTCTGACTGGCGATCGCGCTGATCAGCTTCACCACGTCGCCAATTTTCTGCGCCGCTGCCGAAAGCCCCTGCACCGTGACATTGGTGCGGTTCGCCTCCTCCACTGCCTTGGCCGCGATCTGGGTCGACTGCGTTACCTGGCGGCCGATCTCGGACACCGACGACGACAACTCTTCGGTGGCGACCGCAACCGTCTGCACATTGGAGGTGGCCTGGCTTGCGGCTGCGGCCACGGTGGTGGCCTGCCGGCTGGCCTCTTCCGCGGTCGCCGACATGCTCTGCGACATGGTGCGCATGCCGGTGGCCGATTGCCCCAGCGTATCCAGCGAAGTGCGCACGCCGGTTTCGAATTCGTCGGCGAGCCGGGTCAGGAAGCCCTTCTTCTCGGCCTCGGCCTTGCGCTTCAGCGCGTCCTGCTCGCCGCGCAGCCGCTCGGCCTCGATCATGTTGTCCTTGAAGATCTGCACCGACTGCGCCATGGCGCCGACCTCGTCGCCGCGCTCGCGCGCCGGGATCTCGGTCGCGGTGTCGCCGCTTGCGAGGCTGCGCATCGCCGCCGTCATGCCGGTGATCGGCTTGACGATGCTGCGTCCCAGCAGCAGCGACATGCCGACAACCAGCAGCAGCGCGATGCCGACAAGAAATGCGATCGACCTGACGTGCGACCAGAAAATGGCGTCGACGTCGTCCAGATAAATTCCGCCGCCGACGGCCCAGTCATAGGGCTTGTACGCGACCGCGTAGGCGAGCTTCGGAGCGGGTTGATCGGTTCCGAGGCGCGGGAAGCGAAACGCCACGAAGCCGGCGCCTGGGCCCTTGCTCACCAGTTCAACCTGCTGACGCGTGAAGTAGACACCGTTGGAATCCGGGGTGTTGAACAGGTTGCGGCCTTCGACCTTCTCGTTGGGGTTTGCCACCACCGTCCCCGTCATGTCGAGGGCGTAGAAATAGTTGTCCTTGTCGAAACGCAGTGTGCGGATCAGCGCCTTGCTGCGCGCCATCACATCGGCATCGGACAGCCCGGCCTTTTTCGCCGCCTCGCGGTCAGAATCAAGCGCCTGGCGCGCCAGCAGCACGAGCTCCTGCAGCTTGGCCTTGCGGTCCTCCAGCAGGTTGTCCTTGAGCGCCGACAGTCCGACGCCCGCCACCGCGCCAATACCGAGCACCGACAGCGCAACCATGATCATGAGCTTGGAGGAAATCCGCAAATTGCCGAGCATCGGGCACCTGTTCTGGGGTCGCGAGAGCGGACCGCCGGATGGCACCGCATGGCTCCGTGCTAGCGCGAATTGGTGAAATTGCTCCTAACGCGGCCGGCGCGGCGCATGATCTCGCAGCCTGTTTCGCCGGGATCATCCGGGCCTTGTTTGCGAATTGAGCATCGCTGCCGAAATACGGAGCATGCATGCAGATCATTAGTCCGGCTTATGGCGAGAATTTTTTCTTCCAATTTTACTTCGAAAAATGCGGTCGCTAGCCTCATCCACGAAATCGAACACACCGGCAGCTGATCACCCCGATCATTGCGGACCTTCACTGGAACGGATGAGGATTGCGATGTCTGACCATGATGGACGAAAGCCGAAACCCACCACAACCGGCGGCAAGGCAGCAGAGAAGTCCGGCAAGCTCAGCCGTCGTTCGCTGCTGAAGGCGGGCGCGGCGCTGGCCGGCGCCGCCGCGGGATCCGACCTCGTCGGCGGCTTCCCGACGATCTGGGCCCAGGAAATCAAGGACATCGAGCTGCGGCACGCCGGCGTGTCCTACTCCGTGGTGAAGGCGATCGGCGACCAGGCCGCCAAGGACCTCGGCTTCAAGGTGACGATGCAGAACCTCGACACCTCTGCCGCGATCAACCGTTTCATCAGCCAGCCCAACACCGTCGACATCGCCGATCTCGAGGGATGGCAGGCCAAACTCGCCGCCAAGCGCGGTGTCATCCAGGGCATCCAGGTCAAGAAGATCAAGGAGTTCGACAACATCCTGCCGATCTTCACCAAGGGTGAGATCGACGGCCACAAGATCCCGCGCCAGGGCATCTCGCCCTATGAGGCGATGTATATCGCCAAGCCCGACGCGACCGATCTGCATGACGGCGTCACCGAATGGGCGACCTTCCTGCCCCAGGTCTACAACGCGGATTCCATCGGCTATCGCCCGGATCTGGTCGGCCACGAAGTGACCGAGTGGAAGGACCTGATCGACCCGAAGTTCAAGGGCAAGGCCGCGATCCTCGACGTGCCCGCGATCGGGATCATGGACGCCGCTTTGTGCTTCGAGAGCGCCGGCCTGATCAAGTACGCCAACAAGGGCAACATGACCAAGGAAGAGATCGACTTCACCTGCAACAAGCTGATCGAATTGAAGAAGGCCGGCCAGTTCCGCGCCACCTGGACCACCTTCGATCAATCCGTGCAGCTGATGGCGGCGGGCGAAGTCGTCATCCAGTCGATGTGGTCGCCGGCGGTGGCGGCGGTCCGCGTCAAGGAAATCCCCTGCGTCTATGCGCCGGTCAACGTCAAGAACGGCAAAGAGGGCTATCGCGGCTGGTGCAACGGCATGGGCCTGATGAAGCACCTCAGCGGCAAGAAGCTCGACGCGGCCTATGAATATCTCAACTGGTATCTGTCGGGATGGCAAGGCGCGTTCGTCGGCCGCTACGGCTACTACAGTCCGGTGCCCTCGACAGCGAAGAAGTTCCTCACATCAGCGGAATGGGACTTCTGGTACGACGGCAAACCCGCCCCGCAGGTGGTCAACGATCCCTACGGCGTACCGATGGAGAAGGCCGGCACCAAGCGTGACGGCGGCTCGTTCCTCGAGCGCGTCAAGAACATCTCCTGCTGGAACACGCTGATGGACGAAGCCGCCTACATGAACAAGCGCTGGAACGACTTCAAGGTGGCGTGATTCCTGCTTCGTTGCGTCCAGCTCTATCGTCTCTCCGTCATCCTGAGGTGCGAGCCCTTGCGGTGCACTTGCACCGCTGGGCGAGCCTCGAAGGATGAGCGGCCAAAGTTCTCTAAGGAATCGGCCGACGCCCTTCGAGGGCCCTGCTTCGCAGGGCCACCTCAGGACGACGGATTAGTCTAGCGTAAAGGTCGTCGCAAACGATGGCGAGCAGTCACATCGCTTTACACAAGATGCCGGGCAAACCCGGCACCGCCGGCTGGCTCTATGTGCTGCCGCTGGTGCTGGTGCTGCTGCCGTTTTTCGTGGCGCCGATCCTGGTGGTGCTGGCGGCGAGCTTTTTCGGCACCGACGGTTTCGGCGGCCTGACCCCGGACTTCACGCTGTCGAACTATACCGAGGTGCTGAGTTCGACGCTGACGTTGAGCCTGTATCTGTCGACCATCAAGTTCACGGTGCTGACCTGGTTCTTCACCCTGCTGATCGGCTTTTTCGTCGCCTATTTCCTGGTGTTCCATGTCCGCAACCCGCTGCTGGCCATCGGGCTGTTTCTTGTGTGCACCGTGCCGTTCTGGACCTCGAACATCATCCGCATGATTTCGTGGATCCCGTTGCTCGGCAAGGAAGGCCTGATCAACGAAGCATTGCGCGCCACCGGGATCATCCACCAGCCGCTCGAAGTGCTGCTGTTCTCCGACCTCGCCGTGGTGATCGCCTATGTGCATCAGCTCACCATCTTCATGATCGTGCCGATCTTCAACGCCATGGCCCGGATCGACAAGAAGCTGGTCGAGGCCGCGGTCGACGCCGGCGCCAGCCGGCTCGACGTGATGCGCCTGATCATCGTGCCGATGTCGAAAAGCGGCATCGCACTCGGCACCATCTTCGTGGTGTCGATCGTGATGGGCGACTTCTTCGTGGTCAAGGTGATGTCCGGCGGCGGCTCGGCCTCGGTGGTCAGCGCATTCTATGAAGACGTCGGTGTGCTGCAATATCCGATGGCCGCGGCGAGCGCCGTGCTGCTGACGCTGGTGCTGCTGGGACTGATTTCGTTGATCCTGCGCACCGTCGACATCCGCAGGGAGATCACCCGATGAGCGTCGACGTGTCAGCCTCCGAGACGATCGATGCGGCCGCCCGCCACGCCATCGCGCCGAGCCGCGGCAAACGTCCCTGGACCTTCTACCTCCTCGCCGCACTGTTCACGCTGTATGTGCTCGCGCTCTACGGACCGATGATCTGCATCTACATCCTGTCGTTCCAGGATGTCCGCGGCGGCCTGGTGTTTCCGATGAAGGGGCACTCGCTGCACTGGTTCGTCGACCTGTTCACCCAGGTGCGCACCGGCGACGTCAAGGGTTCGTTCGACCGGTCGATCAAGCTGGCCGTGATCGTCACCATCATCACCGTGGTGGTGTCGTTTCTCGCCGGCCTCGGCTTTCGCCGCCGCTTCCGGGGCGACGCGGTGGTGTTCTACATGATGATCGGTAGCCTGGTGGCACCGGGCCTGGTGCTGGGTCTCGGCATCGGGCTGCTGTTCCAGTGGCTCGGTATCGATGCGAGCTGGTACACCTCCGCGCTTGGCGCGCAGTTGTCATGGACATTGCCGTTCGGCGTGCTGGTGATGTTCGCCGTGATGTCGCGTTTCGACGACGCCTGGGAAGAAGCGGCGCGTGATCTCGGCGCCAGCCGCTGGCAGACCATCTGGCTGGTGGTGGTGCCGGTGCTCGCGCCAGGCCTGGTGGCCGTGGCGCTGTTCGGCTTCACCCTGTCCTATGACGAGTTCGCCCGCAGCCTGCAGACCGCCGGTTCGCTGAACACGCTGCCGCTCGAGATCTGGAGCATGACCCTCAACGTCACCTCCCCGTCGCTCTATGCGCTGGGCACCGTGACCACCATCATTTCATTCCTCATCATTGGTGCCAGCCTCGGCACCATCGTGTTCATCCAGAAGCGGCGCGGTGCCCGCGTCGCGTCGCACTAGAGCGTGAAGACATGAATCGTAGTGAGCTTAACCGTCGTCCTGAGGTGGCCGTGCGTAAGCGCGGCCCTCGAAGGGCGAACGCCCGGGCCGTCCATCCTTCGAGGCTCGCCCAGCGGTGCAAGTGCACCGCAAGGCTCGCACCTCAAGATGACGGGAAGATTTCCCTCGGCCTGAATTCATCGCGGATTAGGGGTTTGCAATGACTGACGGTCGCGGCGATATCGAACTGGCCGGCGTCTGCAAGAGCTACGACGGCGTCACCCATGTGGTCGACGGCGTCAATCTCAGGATTCCGGACGGCGCCTATTGCTGCTTCCTCGGTCCGTCCGGCTGCGGCAAGACCACCATCCTGCGCATGATCGCGGGCCATGAAGATCCCAGCGCCGGCGAAATCGTGATCGGCGGCCAGAACGTGGTCGGGATGGCGCCGGTGCAGCGGCGCACCGCCATGATGTTCCAGTCCTACGCGCTGTTTCCCCATCTCAGCGTGCGCGACAACATCGCGTTTCCGCTGCGGGTGCGCGGGCTGTCGAAGGTCGCGCGCAACCGTGCCGCCGACGCCATGATGGAAAAGGTGCGCCTCACTGAGTTTGCCGACCGGCTGCCGGCGCATCTGTCCGGCGGCCAGCAACAGCGCGTGGCGCTGGCGCGCGCCGCCATCACCGAACCGCGCGTGCTGCTGCTCGATGAGCCGCTGTCGGCGCTGGACGAACAGCTGCGGGTGCAGATGCGCGGCGAATTGCGGCGGATGCAGCGCGAACTCGGCATCACTTTCATCCATGTCACCCACACCCAGCTCGAAGCGATCGCGCTGGCCGATGTCGTCGTGGTGATGGAACGCGGCAAGATCAAGCAGGCGGGCCCCGCCCGCGACGTCTACGCCAGCCCACACGATCGTTATGTCGCCGAATTCCTCGGCGGCCAGAACGTGCTGAGCGGCAAGGTGGAGAAGGTCAACGGCGCCACCTTCACACTGTCGCAATCAGCTCAGGGCAGCATCGAAGTTCCGATGCAGAACCGTCCGCCGAGCATCGGTGATCGCATCGATATCGCGGTGCGCCGCGACGACGTGGAGCTGATCCGGCCCGACAAGGGCGTGCCGCCGGGGCATGCCGCGGGGCTGCCGAGCCGGGTGCTGGCGATCGAATACCAGGGCTCCTTCGTCAAGGTGATGCTCGATGCGGTGCCCGGCGATGACTTCATCGCCTATGTGCCGGAGCGCACTTTTTTCCGCGATCCGCTCGATGTCGGCGATCTCGTGCTCGCCACCTGGGCGGTCGACCGCGTCCGCTCCCTGGCCCGTTCCTGAGTTTCCTTAAGGAGGTTCCATCGTGCAGATTTCCTTCACTCTCAACGGCAAGCCGACCACCGTCGATGTCGAACCGTTCATGCTGGCGACCGAGCTGCTGCGCGAGCATCTCGGTCTCACCGGCACCCATATCGGCTGCGACACCAGCCAGTGCGGCGCCTGCGTGGTTCATGTCGACGGCGCGTCGGTGAAGAGCTGCACCCTGCTGGCGCCGATGCTCGATGGCATCTCGCTGCTGACCGTCGAAGGCCTGCAGGGACCGAAGGGATCGAACCTGCTGCATCCGATGCAGGAGGCGTTTCGCGAACATCACGGCCTGCAGTGCGGCTTCTGCACGCCGGGCATGCTGATGACGGCGGTCGCGCTCGCCGCCGGCAAGCCGAGCCTGAGCGAGACGGAGGTTCGTCACGGTCTCGAAGGCAACATCTGCCGCTGCACCGGTTACCAGAACATCGTCAATGCGGTGATCGCCGGCGCCGCCGCGATGCACGTGGCAGCTGAAACATAACAACCGGGGGAAATGACCATGTCCAACGTCATCGGGATCGGCGCCTCGCCAAAGCGCAAGGAAGACCAGCGGTTTCTCACCGGCCGCGGCAACTATGTCTCCGACATCAAACGCCCCGGCATGACCGCGGGCGTGTTCGTGCGTTCACCGCATGGGCACGCGGTGCTGCGCGGGATCGACAAGACGGCGGCACTCGCCGCGCCCGGCGTGGTCGCGGTGCTGACCGGCGAGGATGTCGCGACCGACGGCCTGGGATCCCTGCCATGCGGCTGGGGAATTTCCGGCAAGGACGGCCAACCGATGAAGGAGCCGCCGTTTCCCATGCTGGCGCAGGGCAAGGTGCGGTTCGTCGGCGACATGGTGGCGTTCGTGATCGCGGAAACGCCCGAGCAGGCCAGTGTCGCCGCCGAGCTGCTGGAGGTCGACTACGAACCCCTCCCCTCGGTCACCGGCGTGCTCGATGCTGTCGCACCCGGCGCACCGCAACTGTTCGACGACGTGCCCAGCAACATCTGCTGCGACTGGGAGCTCGGCAACAAGGCCGCGGTTGAAACCGCCTTCCGCAAGGCGGCGCATGTGGCCAAGCTCAGCCTGGTCAACAACCGCCTGATCGGCAATCCGATGGAGCCGCGCGCGGCGATCGCCGAATACGAACCCGGCACCGGCCGTTATACGCTGTGGACCACCAGCCAGTTCCCGCATGTGGTGCGTTTCCTGATGAGCGCGCTGGTGCTGAAAATTCCCGAACACAAGGTGCGCGTGGTGGCGCCGGACGTCGGTGGCGGCTTCGGCGTCAAGCAGTTCCACTATGGCGAGGAAGCCGTCATCACCTGGGCGGCGAAACGCGTGATGCGGCCGATCAAGTGGGTGGCGAGCCGCTCGGAGGGCTATCTGTCGGATCGCCATGGCCGCGACCACGTCACCGAAGCGGAACTGGCGCTGGACGAGACCGGAAAATTCCTGGCGCTGCGCGTCAACACCCTCGCCAACATCGGCGGCTATCTCTCGACCTTCGGGCCGAACATCCCGACCAACCTTTATGCGCCGCTGCTCGGCGGCGTCTACACCACGCCGGCGATCTACTGCAACGTCAAGGTGGTGTTCACCAACACCGTGCCGGTCGACGCCTACCGCGGCGCCGGCCGGCCGGAAGCGACCTTCGTGGTCGAGCGGCTGGTCGATGTCGCGGCGGCCGAGATGGGGATCGACCGCGTGGCGATCCGCCGCCGCAACATGATTCCGAAGGAGGCCTATCCGTATCAAACGCCGGTGCTGGTGGAATATGACTCCGGCGATCCCGTCGGCTGTCTCGACGGCGCACTGATCGCCGGCGACGTCGAGAATTTCGGCGAACGCAAGGCGGCCTCCGCACGCAAGGGCAAATTCCGCGGCCTCGGTTTCTCCACCTATGTCGAGGCCTGTGGCCTCGCGCCATCGCGCTTCGCCGGCCGGCTCGGCGCCCGCGGCGGACTTTACGAAAGCGCCACCGTGCGCGTGCATCCGGCCGGCCAGGTGACCGTGCTGATCGGCACCCACAGCCACGGCCAGGGCCATGAGACGACGTTCGCGCAGATCGTCTGCGAGAAGCTCGGCGTGCCGTTCGAGAATGTCGACATCGTGTTCGGCGACACCGATCGGGTGCAGTTCGGCATGGGCACCTATGGCTCGCGCTCCCTGGTGGTCGGCGGCGCGGCGCTGTCGAAGGCCGCCGACAAGGTGATCCTGAAGGGCAAGAAGATCGCCGCCCATCTGCTCGAGGCAGGCGAGCAGGACATCCAGTTCGAGGCCGGAAAGTTCTCGGTCGCCGGCACCGACCGCAACAAGACCATCGAGGAGATCGCGGTCGCGGCCTATGTGCCGCACAACTATCCACTGGAAGTGCTGGAGCCGGGGCTGGAAGAACAGGCCTATTACGATCCGATCAACTTCACCTATCCCGGCGGCTGCCACATCGCCGAGGTCGAGGTCGATCCGGAAACCGGAACGGTCACCCTGGTCGGCTACACCGCGGTCGACGACGTCGGCACTGTGATCAATCCGATGATCGTGGAGGGACAATTGCACGGCGGCATCGTGCAGGGCGTCGGCCAGGCGTTGTATGAAAACGCGGTCTATGACGAGACATCGGGGCAACTGCTGTCGGGATCGCTGATGGACTACTGCCTGCCGCGCGCCGATCACATGCCGACCATGAGCATCAGCACCCACGCCACGCTGTGCACCCACACCCCGATGGGCGTGAAGGGCTGCGGCGAGGTCGGCACCATCGGCTCGCCCGCCGCCGTGATCAACGCGGTAGTCGACGCGCTGGCGCATCTCGGCGTCACCCACGTCGACATGCCGGCGACATCGAACCGGATCTGGCGGTTGATCCAGAACGCCTCGGTTCCGATCGCAGCCGAATAGGGAGACAGACAGATGAGACCTTTCGCTTATCATCAGCCGGAGCAGATTCCGGACGCCGTCTCGCTGCTGGACACCCTCGCCGACAGCAAGCTGGTCGCCGGCGGCATGACCCTGATCCCGACCATCAAGCAGCGGCTGGCGACGCCGCCGGCGCTGATCGACCTGTCGAAGCTGCCGCACATGAAAGGCATCAGCAACGACGGCGCGACCATCACCATCGGCGCCATGACCAAGCATGCGGAGGTCGCCGCATCGGCCCTGGTGCGCGCGCGCATCCCGGCGCTGGCCGAGCTTGCGGCCGGCATCGGCGATCCGGCGGTGCGCAACCGCGGCACCATCGGCGGCTCGGCCGCCAACAACGATCCGGCCGCGGACTATCCGGCCGGCGTACTCGGGCTCGGCGCCACCATCATCACCAGCGAACGCGAGATCGCGGCGGACCATTTCTTTCAGGGCTTGTTCGAGACGGCCCTGACGCCGAACGAGATCATCACCGCAATCCGCTTCCCAACGCCGTTGCGCGCCGGTTACGCCAAGTTCAAATCGCCGGCGTCGCGTTATGCGCTGGTCGGCGTGTTCGTGGCGCAGATCAGCGAAGGCGCGCGGGTCGCAGTCACCGGTGCCGGCTCCGGCGTGTTCCGCGTGCCGGCGATGGAGCGGGCGCTGGCGCAGCAGTTCGAGCCGTCGGCGGTCGCGGCGATCCGGATCGACGCCGACGACCTGACCTCGGACATGCATGCGGAAGCGGACTATCGCGCTCATCTGGTCACCGTGATGGCGAAACGGGCCGTTCAATCAGCACTCAAGACCATCCAGGACAAATAGATAATGGACTCCAGTCATGTTCGGGCCGCACGCGCGCCGGCCGCGCGCGCGCTCGCCAAGCTGTCAGCCACGGATATCATCGACGGCTATCGGCGCAAGGCTTTCACCCCGCGCGATGTGGTCGACGACGTGATCGCGGCGCTGGAGGCGACCGACGCCGCCTGCAACGTGGTGGTGACGCCGATGTACGAGCAGGCACGCACCGAGGCCGACAGGATCACCGCGGCCATGCACGCGGGCGAGACGCTGGGCGCGCTGGCCGGCGTGCCCGTGACCATCAAGGATCTGGTGTTCGTGGCCGGCGTGCCGGCCTATGGCGGCGCCCCGCTCAATGCGAGCTTCGTGCCGCAGGTCGACGCCGCCGTGGTGGCGGCGCTGAAAGCCTCCGGCGCGATCATCACCTGCAAGACCACGACCTGCGAGTCCGGCTACAAGCTCACCGCCGACAGCCCGGTGACGGGCACCACCCGCAATCCCTGGAATCTGCGGCACACCAGCGGCGGATCGAGTGGCGGCGCGGCGGCCGCAGTCGCCGCCGGCTGTGGGCCGATCGCGATCGGCACCGACGGCGTCGGCTCGATCCGCGTGCCGTCCTCGTTTTGTGGCGTGTTCGGCCTCAAGCCCACCTTTGGCCTCGTGCCGCGCTCGCCCGGATTCTCACCGCCGTCATGGGCGTCGCTGGCGCACACCGGACCGATGACCCGCACCGTGACCGATGCGGCGCTGGTGCTGGAGGTGATCGCCGGCTACGACCTGCGCGACCCGGCAAGCCTGCCGGTGTCGCGGCGCAATTTCGACGCCAGGCCGAGCCCGCTCAGCGGCCTGCGGATCAGTGCCAGCGTCGATTTCGGCTACGCCGCCGTCAGCCCGGCGGTGCGCGCGGCATTCGCCGACGCCGTCGGCGTTCTCGGCTCTTGTGGCGCCGCGATCAGCGAGGATGGCCCCGCGCTCGATCCGGGGATCCTCGAACACACGCTCAAGCCGATCGCCTTCACCGAACAGGCCGCCGCCGTGGCGGACAAGAGTTTCGACCATCTCGCCGGCTCCGAGAGCGAGTATCGCGACGTGGTCAGAGACGGGCGGGCCTTCAGCGGCACCGACTACATCGAAGCCGGCTATCGCCGCGGCCAGGTGCGCAATGCCTTTCTCAAGCTGTTCGAGCGGGTCGACGCGCTGGTGACCCCGACGGTGGCGGTGACCGCGTTCGAGGCCGGCCGGCTTGGTGTCGGCACGGTCGATGGCGTGGCGGTGGATCCGCATCTCGGCTGGTCGCCATTCTCGTGGCCGATCAATCTCGCCGGCCTGCCCGCCGCCACCGTGCCCTGCGGCTTCGACAGCGACGGCCTGCCGATCGGCCTGCAGATCATCGCGCCCTGGCTGGACGAACCCACCATCTTCCGCATCGCCGCCGCCTTCGAACAGGCGCATCCATGGGCAGGGTTCTGGCCGCAGTTCAATGGCGGAGCGTGAGTTGATAACGGAAGGGGTGCATCAAATGCCGTATCATCGTCCGGTCAAGCCGGACGATGACACCGAGAGCGGCGAGACGCTTCAATTCCCCATCTCGATCGGCACGCTCTTCTCGCCGAGCTTCTCGTCCAGCGGCAAATAGTGCGCCAGATAATCATGCAGCGCAGTCGCAGCTTTCGAGGTCGCGTTGGCGGATTTGTAGAGCAGCAGTTCGACCTGCGGCAGCGGCGGAAAACCGTGGTCCGCGCCGATCTCGCGCATGCCGCCGACCAGCGCGCTGCGCCCCAGCACCGTCACCGCCATGCCGGCGAATGCGGCGGCCTGCAATCCGCCGACGCTTTCGCTGACGCAGGCGACGCGCCAGCGCAATCCGGCTTTCTCCAGACCCTCGATCGCGTAGTCGCGATAGATGTTGCCCTCGGGCAAGAGCGCCAGCGGGATCGGCTCTTCCAGATGCGCGTTCGACTGCTCGCCGGTCATCCAGATCAACTGCTCGCGGCGCACCACCTGGCCGCCGGTGAAATCATTCATCCGCGTCACCAGCGCGATATCGACCTCGCCGCGCTTGACCAGGCCGACCAGGGGCGTCGAGAGCGCGCAGTTCAGCGCCACATGAATGCGCGGGAATGATTTGCGGAACACGCTGAGGATCGATGGCAGCATGAAGGCCGCATAGAGATCCGGCGTTCCCAGCACCACCTGGCCCTCGATCTCCTGCGACGCGAGCTGCGAGAGCAGTTCATCGTGCAGGCGGAGAATGGATTTGGCGTAGGTCAGCACGGTGTTGCCGTCGGCGGTGAGGGTCAGGCGCCGCCCCTCGTGCAGGAAAAGCTGCTTGCGGGTGAGCTCCTCCAGCCGTTGCAACTGCAGGGTGATGGCCGGCTGGGTGCGTCCCAATCGGCGAGCCGTCTCGGTGATGCTGCCGGTGTCGACCACCGAAATCAGCGACCGCAGCATCCGGATGTCGAGACTGATCAGATTCATCGCCAAATCCCGCTTCCTCCCCGCAGGCTGCTCCTGCAAATTTCGTGCTGAAATCCGATATTCATTTGAAAGGGTTCGGCAAACCGGCCGTCGTCACGGTGGCCTGTTCCACCGCCGATGTCTAGCTTCGGCTCTTCATCTGCGCCGCCAAGAGCTGTGCGATCCGCCGCACCGGCAGCGATGCGGTGCGGGTGGCCGGCTGCACCAGGGTCACCTGCGTCGCCTCCAGGCTCTTGTCGCGAATGGGAATCGCCACCAAAGTTTTGGTCGCGAGCTCCGGGGCGGCGGCGTCCTGCGGCAGAAAAGTCGCGAGATCGCTGCGCGACGCCACCGTACGCGCAAACGCCAGCGAGTTGGTTTCGCAATAGACATCGATGGCGACGCGGGCCCGGGCGCAGGCGCGGTCGATCTCCTGGCGGATGCCGAAGGTCGGGTCCGGCACGATGCAGCGCAGCCCGGCGAGATCCTTCACCGCACAGAATTTCCGGTGCGCCATCGGATGATGCGGCGAAACCATCACGCACAGTGACTGCCGCATCCGCGCGAGCTCGATCAAATCGCGGCGCGGCGCCCGGCCGAACACCAGACCCAAATCAGCCTCGTGCCGCCCGACCATCTCGGCGACATCGCGCGATCCCACCGCCGTCACCGCAACGGTGACGCCGGGATATTGCCGCGACAGGTCCAGCACGAAATCGGAAATGAAGCTCGCCAGCTGCCCCTCGACCGTGGCCAGCCTGATGTGGCCGCGCTGCAGCGAGTCGAACTCCTGCACCAGGGTGCGGATATCGTCGAGCTGCTTGCGGCTCTCGACGGCGTAACGCAGCAACAAATGACCGGCATTGGTCAGGCTCATGCCGCGCGCGCCGCGTTCGAACAGCTTCACCGCAAGCTCCTGCTCCAACCCCTGGATCTGCCGGCTGATGGCGCTGGGCGCGATATGCAACGCCGCGGCGGCACGCTTGATCGATCCGCTCTTGGTCACCTCGCGGAAATACCGGATCGCCATCGCTTCAAGCATCGTCCCGCCCCTCAAGCCCGCCGTCCCGAGCGTTCTAATTTTCAGACCTCTCTATTCTAAATTCAATGCTTTTATTCGAAATATGGATTTGTCATGTTTGAACTCGCCGGCTTGCGCGCAAGGAGACTCCTCGATGGTTCGTGTCCCCGTGACTTTGACTGCCCGGATCGCCGGTGCCGCCTTGATCGCAACGGGCCTGGCGACGGCAACCGCCTCGGCGCAGGAGGTCATCAAGTTCGGCGCACCGCTGCCACTGACCGGCCCGCTGGCGCCGGAAGCGATCAAGCAGCAGCAGGGCTATGATCTCTGGGCCGAACAGGCCAACAAGGCGGGCGGCATCCAGGTCGGCGGCAAGCGCTACAAGGTCGAGATCGTCTATGCCGACTATCAATCCAACACGCCGCGCGCGGTGCAGACCACCGAGCAGATGATCACCCAGGACAATGTGAGTTTCCTGTTCGGCGCCTTCGGCTCCGGCGCCGCCAAGGCGGCGAGCACCGTGTCGGAGAAACACAAGGTGCCGACCATCGCGGCGACCGCGTCCTCATCCCAGGTCTACGACCAGGGCTACAAATACCTGTTCGGCACCTTCACGCCGAACGACACCCTGACCACGCCGCTCACCAGCATGGTCAAGGCCAAGGCGCCCGACGTGAAGAAGGTGGCGATCCTGGCCCGCAACGACCTGTTCCCACTCGCCATCGCCCAGGAGATGGACAAGTCCGCCAAGGCCAACGGGATCGAGGTCGCCTATTTCGAGAAATACGCTATCGGCACCCTGGATCATTCGGCCACGCTGTCGCAGATCAAATCGCTGGCGCCGCAGTGGATCTTCGTCACCGGCTACACCAACGACCTGCTGCTGGTGCGCAAGCAGATGGCGGATCAGCAGATCAAGGCGCAGGTGGTCTCCATGATCGCCGGCCCCGCCTATCAGGAATTCATCGATGCCGCCGGCCCGACCGCCGAGAACATCACCAGCGCGGCCTGGTGGCATCCGGCCGAGGACTATGCCGGCAAGGACATTTTCGTCACCACCGAGAACTACGTGAAGCTGTTCCGCGCCAAGTACAAGTCCGACCCGGATTATGCGCAGGCCTCGGCGTCCGTCGCAGGCGCACTGTTCCAGATGGCGCTGGAGCGTGCCGGCTCGCTGGATCGCGACAAGGTGCGCGACGAACTCGCCAAGATCAACGAGATCACTTTTTTCGGCCCGGTGAAGTTCGGCCCCACCGGACAAATCACGTCGCTGGAGCCGCCGGTGTTCCAGATCCAGGGCAGCAAGCCGGTGGTGCTGTTTCCGCAGGCCATCCGGCAGGGCGAGCTCAAGCTCGGCGTGAACTGAGCACGCCTCTCCCCGCTTTTCCGCGCTCGCACCAACGAGGCCCAACGCCATGCTCGCCGTCCAGGTGCTGATCAATGCCTTGGTGCTGGGCTGTCTCTATGCCTGCATCGCGATCGGCTTCTCGCTGGTCTGGGGTGTGCTGAACGTCATCAACCTGATCCACGGGTCGATGATCGTGCTCGGCGCCTATCTCGCCTGGGGACTCTACCAAGCGTTCGGCGTGCCGCCCTGGTACGTGCTGGTGGCAGCGGCCCCCGCTTTCTTCGTGCTGGGCTATGGCATCCAGCGCCTCATTCTCAACCGGGTGATCACCGCACCGGTGCTGGTGACGCTGACCCTCACGTTCGGGCTCGACCTGATCCTGAACAACGCCATGATCTATCTCTTCAAGGCGGACTATCGCAAGCTGACGCTGGTGCCGCCGATGGGATCGATCTCGGTGATGGGCGTCGTGGTCCCGGTCGACCGGCTGATCGCGACCGCGGCTGCGCTGGTGCTGACCGGTTTGCTTTATTTGATCATGCGGCGCTCGCGGATCGGGCGCGCCATTGTCGCGGTGCGGCTGGATCGTGATGCCGCCGTGCTGATGGGCGTCAACATCAGCAACATCTACGCCATCGCCTTCGGCCTTGGGGCCGCGCTTGCCGGCTGCGCCGGTGTCCTGATGGCGATGATCTTCCCGATTTCGGCGCTGACCGCGTCGACCTATCTCGGCAAGGCCTTCGTGGTCTGCGTGCTCGGCGGCCTCGGCAGCGTGTCAGGTGCGCTGGCCGGCGGCCTGCTGCTGGCCCTGATCGAAGGCGTCGGCGCCACCTTCATCGGCCCGGCCCACGCCACCACTTTGTCGTTCGCACTGCTGATCGTGTTCCTCATCGTCAGGCCGCAGGGCCTGGTCGGGCGCAAGGGCTTCGAATGAGCAACGCTTTGAGTGAGCAAGAGCTTGAACTGAGAAAGAGCCTGGCATGAAAAGGGCCCACCTCGCGTTGCTGGCGCTGGTGCTGTGCCTCGCCGCACTGCCGGTGTTCGGCGGCTCCTACGCGCTGCGGCTCGGCACCATGGCCGGCCTCTATGCGGTGCTGGCGTTGTCCTGGACCATCGTCGGTGGCTTCGCCGGTTATCCGTCGTTCGCGACCGCCGCGTTTTTCGGGTTCGGCGCCTATGCCACCGGCATCCTGCTCGGTTTGGGCGTGCCGTTCGTGGTCAGCGTCGCCCTCACCGCGGTGGCGGCGTTTGCGCTGGCCGGCCTGCTTGGCGCCGTGCTGCTGCGGCTGCGCGGGCATTATTTCGCCATCGCCAGCCTGTCGTTGGTCGAGGTGTTCCGCGAACTGGTCAACAACGCCACCGACCTCACCGGCGGTGGCATGGGGCTGAACATTCCGCTCGCTGCCGGCACCGGCGTGCTGCAGGAAGCGATTTTCTTCTTCTACGCCATGTGGGGCCTGCTGCTACTGACAGCGCTGATGGCGATCGTGGTGGCCTCCTCGAAACTCGGCTTCGGCCTCGCCTGCATCCGCCAGAACGAGACCGCGTCGAACATGATCGGCCTCAACACCACATTGTACAAAAGCCTCGCCTTCGGACTGTCGGCCTGCAGCGTCGGCGCCGCCGGCGGCATCTATGCGGCCTGGGTGCATTATATCGACCCCTCCGACGTGTTCGACATTCTCTATTCGGTGAAGCCGATCGTGATGGCGCTGATCGGCGGCCTGGGATCACCGCTCGGTGCGCTGGTCGGCGCCTTCGTTTATCTCGGCCTCGAGGAAACCGTCTGGCGCAACTTCATCCAGTTCCACAGCGGTCTGCTTGGCGTGCTGGTGGTGATGCTGCTGCTGTTCCTGCCGCACGGCATGCTGTCGTTCTCCAGCGTGGTCCGTCTGCCCTGGCGGAGGCTGAAGCATGTCTGAGATTTTGCGGCTGCAATCGGTGTCGCGCCGCTTCAGCGGGCTGCAGGCGCTGCGCGACGTGTCGCTCGGCATCGCCAAGGGTGAGGTGCTGGGCCTGATCGGGCCGAACGGCGCCGGCAAGACCACCCTGGTCAATGTGGTCACCGGGGTGACGCCAGCGAGTTCCGGCGAAGTCGTTTTCATGGGCAGCGACATCACCCGCGTCAAAACCCACCGGTCCGCCCGCCTCGGCCTGGCGCGGACGTTCCAGATCGTGCAACCGTTCGCCGAGTTTTCCGCGCTGGACAATGTCGCCGGTGCCGCGCTGTTTTCGCAGGCCGGTGTCAGCCTGAAAACCGCCCGCGAAGCAGCGCGCGCCCATCTCGCTTTTGTCGGCCTCGACAAGCAGGTCGACCAGCCGGCGGCGACGCTGACACTTGCCATGCGCAAACGGCTCGAGCTCGCCAAGGCGCTGGCGATGCGGCCGAAGCTTCTGTTCCTCGACGAGGTCAATGCCGGCCTCAACAGCGCCGAGGTGGAGCGCGCGACCCAGCTGATTCATGAGCTCGCCGCCAGCGGCATCACCATTGTGATGATCGAGCATCTGATGAAGGTGGTGCTCAATGTCTGCACCCGCATCGTGGTGCTGCACAACGGCCGGCTGATCGCCGACGGCCTGCCCCGCGACGTCATCAGCAATCCGGCGGTGGTGGAGGCCTATCTCGGCCAGAAGTTCGCGCAGCGACATCAGCCGCAAGGGAGCCCGTCATGACCGATACCCTCGCGCTGGAGCTGAACGGATTGTGCGCCGGTTATGGCGAGATCCAGGTGCTGTGGGGCGTCGACCTCGCCGTGCGCCATGGCGAGATCACCGCTTTGATCGGCTCCAACGGTGCCGGCAAAAGCACGCTGATGCGCGCGCTCTCCGGCCTCATTCCGGTGCAGCAGGGAACGTTCCGCTGGGAGGGCGTTGACCTGAGCTCAGCCAGCGCCGCAACCATCATCGCCCACGGCATCGTCCACGTGCCCGAGGGTCGCCGCCTGTTCGGCGCCATGTCGGTGGAAGACAATCTGCTGATGGGCGCCTACTCCCGCCGCGCCGGTCAGGCCGAAATCCGGCGCGGCCTCGATCGCATCTACACGACGTTTCCGAAACTGTTCGAGCGGCGCAACCAGGCGGCCTCGACGCTGTCCGGCGGCGAGCAGCAGATGTGCGCCATCGGCCGCGGCATGATGAGCGCGCCGAAACTCCTGATGATCGACGAGCTGTCGCTGGGGCTGTCGCCGCTGCTGGTCGAGCAACTGGTCGCGGCGCTGCGCACCCTGAATTCTGAAGGCATGTCGATCCTGCTGGTAGAGCAGGACGTCATCACCGCCCTCGAACTCTGCCATTCGGCCTTTGTCATGGACATGGGCCGCATCGTCCGTTCGGGCAGCTCCGACGCACTGCTGGCCGACCCGGCCATCCGCGACGCCTATCTCGGCGTCGTTGCGTCGTAAATTCCACACTCCGCGAAACTCGAGTTCAAAAAGCGAGGCACCATGATCAAGACCGCTGAAGCGCCTGGTGGCGACTATCGATTCATCCCCGGTGTGAGCCAGTACTCCGGCGGCGTCGGGGCCTTGCCCGGATTCCGGATCGAACGCGTCCGGTTTGCCAATCCCGTGCCGCTGCGCGATGGATTTGCCCGCGCCGCCGACATCATCCGCAACACCGGCCGGCCACTGACGGCGCTGTGCGCCTGCGAGTTGCGCTCGCCGGCGCCCTTCACCGAGCAGGGCTTCAAGGATTTCAATGCTTCCTACATCGAGATCCTGAAGTCGTGGGGCCTGATGCAGGACGGTGTCAATCCGGTCGCCCGCAGCAATGTCTGTCCCAAGATCGATCCGCCGTCCGAACCCAGCGTACACGCCTTCGCCTTCACGACGGCCGCAGCAGCTGATGCACCTGCCTCTTTCGTCGTTTCCGGCAGCGGCGAAGAGCAGGAAGGACACGCGACCTACCGCGAGCGCACCATCCGGTTCGGCGACACATCCCCCGCCGCCATGCGTGAGAAAGCGCAATGGGTGCTCGGCGAAATGGAGCGCCGGATGAGCGCGTTTTCGGCGGCGTGGCGCGACACCACGGCGGTGCAGCTCTATACCGTGCACGACATCTTCCCCTTTCTCGAGCAGGAACTGGGACGTCGCGGCGCACTGCGCTCGGGACTGACCTGGCATTTCAACCGGCCGCCGGTGGTCGACCTCGAATACGAAATGGATTGCCGCCGCGTTCATGTCGAGTGCGTCGACGATCGGACGGCGTGAAGTCGGCAGAACACATTGTAGCCGCGTGCGATCAAGCAATCGCACGCGGCGCCTGCTTGGTGCCGTCCTGCAAATTCTCGGTCGGCAGGGCGGCGGAACGGAACACTCCCGCAGCAGCTCGATATTCAGTCTTCAAACGCCGGCACAATTCGACCGTCGAGGGGATATCGTCGATGTTGCCGACGCCATGCCCCGCGCTCCAGATGTCCTTCCAGCGCTTGCGGGTCTCGGCCGCCGCAACCACCTTCCCCGGCAGCGTCGTTCGCAGCACATCAAGGTCTGCTCCGGCCGCAAGCAGACTCTTCGTCAGCCAGTTGGCTGGGGCACCGTCGATCGACGCACTGAAGAACACGTCGGTCGCATTCGATTCGACGATCATGCGCTTCTGGCCCAGCGGCGCGGATGACTCGGCTGTGGCGATGAAGCGAGTACCGATGTAGCCGAAATCGGCTCCCATCGCCTGCGCCGCCAGCACATCCCGGCCAGTGGTCATGCCGCCGGCCAACACCACTGGACCTCGATAGATACGGCGGACCTCGTTCATCAGGGCGAACGGATTGATTGTACCGGTGTGCCCGCCCGCCCCGCCGGCAACAGCAATAACACCATCGACACCCGCCTCGAGCGCCTTCTCGGCATGGCGCTGACTGGCAATGTCGTGCAGCACCACGCCACCATAATCATGAATGCGAGCGATCACGTCAGTCGGCGCACCCTTGGAGGTCAACACCACCGGCACCTGATACTTGATACACAGTTCCAGATCGCCCTGCAGTCTTGTATTCGACGGATGGACCACGAGGTTGACCGCAAACGGCGCAATCTTGCTGCCGGACGCATCCTCGTGCAGGCGTTTCAGTCCCTGCGTGATCTCGACCAGCCATTGCTCGAACACCTCGCGCGTCCGGGTGCCATGTGCGGGGAAACTTCCCATCAAGCCCTCGGAACAAGCCGCCAGCGTCATCGCTGGTGTCGAAACCAGAAACATCGGCGCGACAATGACCGGGATCTCAAGTTTGCCGGCCATCTCTTGAACGTTCATTGCAGCCTCCAGATCATATCTGTTGTCACGCGTAGGGTTCGGCACGCGTGACGCCAAGCGCAGCAAGGCGCTGGATCTCCGCGTCGTCAAACCCAAGAATCTCTCGTAAAACCTCTTCGGTATGTTCGCCGAGATCGGGCGCGTCGCACGCGACCGCCGGGCCTTGGCCGCCGAAGCAGTACGGCATGCCCTTGACCACCTCGCCGCTCGCGCGCCATATCAGTGTGTGGCCGGCGAGGTCTCGCGCTCGCTTCAAGGCCGCGCCATCATGGACAGGCGCGGCAGCAAGTCCGGCGCCAGCCAGCCCCGCGACGGCCTCGGCCGCTGGATGCGCTGCACACCATGCTGCCACTCCATCGCGCAGATTGTCATCACCGCCGACAATCGCACGGCAGCTTGCGACATCGGCCTCATCCTCCAGCGTCAGGGCAACCCAGCGGCGGTCCGATGCCAGGAAACAATCCTGCAGGATAATGCCCTCTTCCGCATTGCCGCGCCGCCTTGTCTCGACCGGTCCGAGATCGGCCGAACTGGCGAGGATTTCCTCCCCGATCAGAAAGCTCGTCACCTCCCGTTGTGAAATGTCGAGCAGCGCGCCCTTTCCGGTACGCCGCGTCTCGCGAAGCGCCGCAATGATCATCCCGGTGGCAAACAGGGAGACAACCTGATCCGGATAGTTGACGTGCGAGCCGCTGATGACGGGCTTGCTGTCCTCATAGCCAGTCAATGCCGCAATGCCACCCATCGCATCCAGTGTCGAGCCGAACGAACCGTGAAGCCGGTAGGGGCCGGTTTCGCCCTGGCTTGAGATCGACGCAAAGATCAGCCGCGGATTGCGAGTTGCGAGAGTGGCGTAATCGAGCCCCAAACGTTCCAGAACGCCGCGGCGAAAATTTTCCACGACAACATCCGCCTTCGCAATCAGATCCAGGATCACACGCCGGCCTTCCGGGATCTTCGCGTCAAGCGCGACCCCGCGTTTGTTTCGATTGGTAAAGCGAAATTGCGGTGATCGATTCCACCATCCCGGCGCCGTCTCACGGCCGCTGCCGATCCAGCGAAACAGATCCATGAAGCTCGCCGATTCGACCTTGATGACCTCGGCACCGAGGTCAGCCAGCATCGCCGAAGTATTGGCGCCGGCGGTGAGCTGACCGAAATCGATGACGCGGACGCCTGCAAGTGGCTTCATCCGAGCACCGCGTCCAGCGTCGATCGGGCCGCGGGTGCGGACGGACCAAAGTTTCGGCCGTTCCAAAGCACCGGCAGCCTCGGTGAACGCAGCAGGCCCAGCGATGGATCGGCGACCGGCATGATAAAGCCGCGCGCCGCATGTTGCGGGTCGTCGTGCAGGTCGGCGGGCCCGCAGACCGGTCCAAGCGGCACACCGCGGGCTTGCGCCTCGGCATAGATCTGGTCGCGCGTCCGCGACGCGAACCACGGCGACAATTGTTCATAGAGCTCGCGGATATTTTCAAGGCGGCTCTGGCGCGTCGCGAATTTGCGATCATACAGGATTGGGCTGCCGACGAGATCGCGCAAGTTCTCGAATTGAGTCACGGTAAAAACCACTGCGATCCAGCCATCGAGGCATCGCACCACCTGGAATTCTGAACCGGCGCCCTGACGCGTTGGCGCGAGGCCGTCCGAATCCACCCCGGCAATCGCCTTCCAATTGACCCACGTGACGGTCTCGATCAACGAGACCCGCGCGGGCAACAGTGGTCGGCCGGCGTCACGCTCGACAAGCAGCGCCATCAACGCCGTGAACGCGGACAGACCTGCCGAATATGATGCCTGATGTCCGCCAAGCCGCAACGGCTCGCGATCGGGATCTCCGACCATGTCCAGCAAACCGCCGAGTGCGAGAGTGGTGAATTCCGACAGACGCGGCCCCGGTGTCGGCATCGTTGCCGGCCATCCCCTGACCTCGACGACGGCCAATCCGCGCGCCACGGCGGGTGCGCTTGCCTCATCGCCCTCCTCCAGCAAAACGGCGTCGATCCGCTTGCTCAGCAAAGTTGCAACGGAGGCACGAGCCGATTCGGCATCATCCGGCAGCGTCAGCGAGGTTTTCCCGGCGTTGAGAAACTCGAACAAGGCACTGCGCACCGACGTGCCGCCGCGTGACAGCAACGGCGGCTTGCGTCGCACGGGATCGCCGCCGGGCGGCTCGAGCTTGATGACCCGCGCACCCAGATCGGCCGCGATCTTGCCCGCCAGCGATACTGCCAGACGGACGCAGATCGGCGCTTGCGCGTTACCGATCTCCAGAATCACAAGGCCGGCGAGCGGGAGGATGTCTCCGGGCACGGCGCCGACGATAGAGGCCTTAGTCATGGATCCGGTTGCGTTCTGCGCAGATTGCCGATCGCCACATCATGTAGTTTCCTCCGTCCGGGACATTTCCGGACCGCGCTGTTTGTGCTGCTTGTCGTTGCGGGCGACGGTACTGTGACAATTCCTGGAGCTTGTCGTCCAGTCGAGCCGCGCACCTCGTCATCAGAAATCATGGACGTGATGTGATGTGATGGCGCACGGGCGGGAGCACGACGATGCGACGGAACAAGCATGCAGAAAGCAACGCCGCCTTATCACAACCATGATCCTTCGAGGCACAAACACGAAATCAGCTTGATCGTCCCGCGCACAGGCGCAAGTCTGGCCGCTGCATTTTCACGAGAAGCCACGTCCTCTCCGAGGATCACAAAGTGCGCCCGTGAGCGGATACCGGGAGAGATCATGGCGTCGAAATTTTCGCATCTGGCATTGCTTGCGATTGCGTTGGCAGCAACCTGTTTCAGTACGCCCGGCCATGCGCAGAAGAAGTATGATCCCGGCGCCAGTGACACTGAAATCAAGATCGGCAACACGGTAGCCTATAGCGGTCCGGCCTCGTCCTACGGGACGATCGCCAGATCCGAAGCCGCTTATTTCAAGAAGATCAACGATGAGGGCGGCATCAACGGCCGCAAGATCAATTTCATTTCCTACGACGATGCCAATAGCCCGCCGAAAGCCGTCGAGCAGACCCGCAAACTTGTCGAAGGCGATGAAGTGCTGTTCATTTTTAATTCCGTCGGAACTGCATCGAACACCGCAACCCAGAAATATCTCAATACAAAGCAGGTCCCGCAGCTCTTCATTGGAACCGGCGCAACGAAATGGGGCGACCCCAAACATTTCCCCTGGACGATGGGCTGGCAGCCGACCTACCAGAGCGAAGGGCGCGTCTTCGCCAGATACATTCTGAAGCATCATCCCGACGGCAAAATCGCCATCCTTTGGCAGAACGAGGATTTCGGCAAGGATTACCTGAAAGGATTCAAGGACGGCCTCGGTGACAAGGCCAAGTCCATGATCGTCGCCGAGAAACCCTACGAAATGAGCGATCCAACGGTCGATTCACAAGTCGTGGCCCTGAAAGCGTCGGGCGCTGATATCATGGTCACCTTTTCAACACCAAAGGCTGCCTCTCAAACGATCAGGAAGATCGCCGAGATTGGCTGGAAACCGATTCACTTCCTTTCCAGCATCTCCAACTCGGTAGGATCCGTGATCAGGCCTGCTGGCTTCGAACACGCACAAGGGCTCATGTCCAACGCCTATGCGAAGGACCCCACCGATTCGACCTGGCAAGACGATCCAGCCGCAAAGGAATGGCACGCCTTCATGGACAGGTATTTTCCAGAGGGCGATAAAACCAACAGCAACAATGTCTTCGGCTATACGGCCGCGCAAACCCTGGTGCAGGTCTTGAAGCGCTGCGGAGATGATCTCACGCGTGCCAATATCATGAAACAGGCCGCCAGCCTGAATGATCTCGAGCTTGGGATGCTTCTGCCCGGTATCAAGATCAATACGGGTGCCAGCGACTTCTTTCCAATCGAGCAGGTGCAGATGATGAGATTCGACGGCGAGTCCTGGAAGCTGTTCGGTGAAATCATCACCGGCGAGGTCGGCAGTGGACAATCGCAGTAGCTGCCGGAGCCTGCCTCGACGCCGCCAAAGCCAGGTTTTCACATATCACAACCGTGATGACTCGCGGATCAAGCCGCAAAGCGGCTTGATCGCCGCCCTCGCCGGCGCAACTCTGCGCCCCGAAGCCACACCGCCTGTCAAGGCCAACGAGTGTGCGCGCAGAACCATGTCGGGAAGAAACCGTGTCACCGAAACCGTTGCATCTCGCCTTCTCGGCGATCCTGTCGGCTACGCTTTGCGTTGCAACCCCGAGCCTTGCACAAAAGAAATACGATCCCGGCGCCAGCGACACCGAGATCAGGATCGGCAACATCATGCCCTACAGCGGACCGGCCTCGGCCTATGCGTCGATCGGCCAGACCGAGGCGGCGTATTTCCGCAAGATCAACGATGACGGCGGCATCAACGGCCGCAAGATCACCTTCATCAGCTATGACGATGCGTTCAGTCCACCCAAGGCGGTGGAGCAGGCGCGCAAACTGGTGGAGAGCGACGAGGTGCTGCTGATCTTCCAGTCGCTCGGCACCCAGTCCAACTCCGCGATCCAGAAATACATGAACGCCAAGAAGGTGCCGCAACTGTTCGTCGCCACTGGCGCGACCAAATTCGGCGATCCGCAGAAATTTCCATGGACCATGGGCTGGCAGCCAAACTACCAGAGTGAAGGCCGCATCTACGCCAAATACATCCTGCAGCATTATCCGCACGGCAAGATCGCGGCGCTGTGGCAGAACGACGATTCCGGCAAGGATCAGATGAAGGGCCTGCGCGATGGACTCGGCGACAAGGCCGACATGATCATTGCCGATGCACCGTTCGAGATGGCCGACCCGACACTGGATTCCCAGGTGGTCCGGCTGAAAAATTCCGGCGCCGATATTTTCGTGTCCTGGAGCACACCGAAAGCGGCGGCGCAGGCCATCCGCAAAATCGGCGAGCTCGGCTGGAAGCCGGCCTATTTTCTCGGCAACACCTCGACCTCGGTGGCGAGCGTGCTCAAGCCGGCCGGCCTCGAGCACGCCAAAGGCATTATCTCCAGCGCCTATCTGAAGGATCCGACCGACCCCGCCTGGAAGGACGACCCGGGTGTGAAGGCGTGGACCGCCTTCATGGACAAGTATTTCCCTGATGGCGACAAGACCAACAACACCACGGTGTATGGCTATGCGGCCGCACAAACTCTGGCACAAGTGCTGAAACAGTGCGGCGATGACCTGACCCGCGCCAATGTCATGAAACAGGCCGCCAACCTGAAGGACTTCGAGTTCGGCATGCTGCTGCCGGGCATCAAGATCAACACCAGCGCCACCGACTTCTTCCCGATGGAACAGATGCAGCTGATGCAGTTCGACGGCGAGGCCTGGCGTCTGATGAACGACGTCATCACCGGCGAAGTCGGCAGCGGACAGTCGCAATAACCCGCTCAGACGCGCACAATGCATTTTGAACGGTAATGGAGATTACAATGACCGCGGGACGTCTGGCGGGCCGAACGGCGATCGTGACCGGATCGGGACAGAATATCGGCAGCGCGATTGCCAGGCTTTTCGCCAGAGAGGGTGCCGCCGTCATTGTCAACGGGCATTCCAACCGCGCCAATGTCGATGCGGTGGTCCAGGACATCACCGCCGCCGGCGGCAAGGCGATCGGCGTGATGGCGGACGTGTCCGATCCCGATCAGGTCAAGCAGATGGTGGCGCAGGCCGAAGCGGCCTTCGGCCAGGTCGACATCGCCGTCAGCAATGTCGGTCGCCGACTGCGCCAGAACTTCGAGGAGATCTCGATCGCCGACTGGCGCGACACCATCAACCACAATCTGAGCTCGGTGTTCTATCTGGCCCATGTGGTGCTGCCCCGGATGCGCAAGCGGGGCTGGGGCCGCATCATCAACATCTCCGGCTATGACGGCTTCACCGGTCACATGGACCAGCGTGCGCACAACGTCACCGCCAAGGCCGGCATGCACGGCCTGACCAAGGCGATCGCGCGGGAATACGGCGTTCACGGCGTCACCAGCAACACGGTGGCGCCCGGCGCCATAGATACCAAGCGCGATCGCGCGCAATATGGCCATGTCAACATGGAGCATGTGCTGGCGCGCCTCGCCATCAAGCATGCGGGAGATTCCGCCGACATCGCCGAAGCCTGTCTCTATCTCGCCGGCGACAGCGGCAAGTACGTCACCGGCCAGGTGATCCATGTCAATGGCGGGGAGTTCATGTTCTGAGCGACTGAGGCCGCAACGATCGTGGACATCCCCGCCGCGGGCGGGCATCATCCCGTTGACTGATCGGTGCGTTGGATATGCCGGCAAAAAGCAAAGCCGCCAGCACGGCGGTGAAATCCGCCGAACGGACATTGGCCATCCTGGAATACTTCCGGGAGAAAAAACGCGCCGCCACCGTCGGCGAGATCGCCGGCGCACTCGAGCTACCGCAATCGAGCACCACCATGCTGCTCAAAAGCCTGCTCAATCTCGGCTACCTCGACTACACGCCATTGACCCGAAAATTCCGGCCCACATTTCGTGTGGCGGTGCTGGGCAGCTGGATCCAGCAGAGCCTGTTCAAGAGCGGGCCGCTGACCGACATCATGGACGAGATCGGGCACGCGATCGGCGAGACAGTGCTGCTGGGGCTCCAGAACGGCCCCTGCATGCAATATGTCCACATCGTCCCCGCGAGTTATCAGGTTCAACTCGCCGCCCAGGTGGGAATCCTGCGGCCGATGACCTGCGCCGCACTCGGCCGCGTTCTGCTCAGCCGCAAGAGCAACGAGGAAATCCGGGCCATCGTCCGCCGCAACAATGCCGACGCCGAAGACAGCGACCATCGTGTCCTTGAGCGGGAGTTCATGGCGGACATCGAGGTGATCCGCAGCCAGGGCTTTGCCGAAAGCCGCGGCAAGATGACGCCCGGCGCCAATGTCATCGGCATGCTGGTGCCCGGTCAGCCCGACAGCGCTCCGCTGGCCATCGGCGTCGGCGGCCCGATGGTGCGCATCGAGGAACAGCGCAACGAGATCCTGCGGGTGATGCGGCGGCTGTTGCGCGAGACCTGAAAGTCCCTCAGTCGGCAAAGTCGCGGAGCCAGCCGCTACTTCATCACCTCGGCCTGCCGCAATCCGGCGATCTCGCCGGGCGCAAAGCCGATCGCGCGCAGCACCTCGTCGGAATCCTCGCCGAGCAGCGGCGCGCGGCGGCGCACTGCGCCTGGCGTTTCCGTCATGCGGATCGGCACGCCCGCGATCGTCACCGGGGTCGCGCAGCCGGGCTGTTCCACCTCGACGATCATCTCCCGCACAGCGAAATGCGGGTCCCCGGCAATCTCGTCGATGTGATAGACCGGCCCGAACGGAATCTTGCCGCCAAGCAGATCCTTCAATTGCTGCTTGGTATGGCGGCCGACGAAGGCGCCGACCGCGTCATAGACCGCATCCTTGTTGGCGACCCGCGCTTGCCGGGTGGCCATGCGGGGATCGTCGACCAGATCCTTGCGCCCAATCAGGCCGCAGAGCGTCTTCCAGAACTCATCGGTGTGCGCGGCGATGGTGACCCAGCCGTCGCTCGCCTTCAGCATGCCGAACGGCGCCAGCAGCGGATGACGATTGCCTTCCGGATGCGGATTGACGCCCTGGAAGGCGCGCTGGTGCACGATCCGCTCGCAGATCGACAGCATGACATCGACCATCGAAACATCGACATACTGGCCTTCGCCGGTGCGGCCCGCACGGAGGATGGCGCAGACCACGCCGAAGGCGGCCATCGCCGCCGGCACGGTATCACCGACGCCCGGGCCCACCTTCATCGGTGTATCAGCATCGGGGCCGGTGATGCCCATGATGCCGCCCATCGCCTGCGCCACCGGATCATAGGCCGGCCAGTCGGTATAAGGACTGCGGCCGGTGCGCGGATCACCGAAGCCACGGATCGAGGCATAGACCAGCTTCGGATTTTCCTTGCGCAGCATCTCGTAGGATAATCCGAGACGGTCCATCACGCCGGCGCGAAAATTCTCGATCACTGCGTCGGCGCTGTTGCACAGGCGGATCAGGATCGCCCTGCCCTCCGGACTCTTCAAATCCAGCGCGATGCTCTTCTTGTTGCGATTGACGCTGGCGAAATAGCCGCCGTAAAGCTGCAGCGTATCGTCGGCACGAAATGGCCCGCCGGCGCGGGTGGCATCGCCCTCCATCGGTTCGACCTTGATGACCTCGGCGCCCTGGTCGGCCAGCATCATGGTGCAGTAGGGGCCGGCCAGCATCTGGGTCAGGTCGATGACCCGAATGCCCTCCAACGCGCCCGTCGATTGAGTTGACGTCATCGTCTTACCTGGCTGTTGCAACAGGGATCGGGGGACATGAACACGGCGTGTGCCATCACATGCCGATCAGATTGGCGCGTTCCACGACGTTGTTGACGATCCGGATCGAGGCGATGTCGATCATCTTGCCCTCGTACATCACCGCACCCAGCCCCTGCGCCAAAGCGTCGTCGAACGCCGCCTTCATGGCGCGGGCGCGGTCGACCTCGGTCCGGGTCGGTGAAAACACCTCCTGGGCAATCTCCACCTGGGAGGGATGGATCGCCCATTTGCCGACCAGCCCCAGCGTCATCGCCCGCCGGCATTCTTCGCGATAGGTCTCCGGATTGCGGATATCGGCATAGGGACCATCCACCGGATCGAGCCCGAACGACTTGCAGGCGATCGCCAGGCAATGGCGCTGATAGTGCCAGATATCGCCGGGATATCCGCCGGAGCCGCCGATATCCTTCACCGAGACGCCCTGGCTCGCGGAATAGTCACCCATGCCGAAGATCAGCGCCTCGAGCCGCGGCGTGGATGCGGCGATGCGCTCGATGTTCATCATGGCCTCGACCTCCTCGATCAAACACTCGAGGCCGATCCGGTTTGTGAGGCCGAGATCCTTCTCCAGCTGCGACAGCAGCTTGTCGACGAACAGCACGTCGTCGGCGTCGAGCACCTTCGGAATCATGATCAAGTCGAGCTTCTCGCCGGCGCCCTGCACCACCTCGATGATGTCGCCGTAGCAATAGCGTGTCGCGGTGTCGTTGATGCGAACGCATCGCACGGTCTTGCCGAACTCCAACGTGTTCAGCGCCTTGACGATGTTGCCGCGCGCCGCCTTCTTCTGGTCCGGCGCCACCGCGTCCTCCAGGTCGAAGAACACATAATCGAGGTCGAGAGCGGCGGCCTTGGCCATCATCTTCTCGGAACTGCCGGGCACCGATAGCTGGCAACGGCGCAGGCGCCTGGGGCGGACGTGTTTGGTCATGATGGATATCTCCGAAATCTTGAATTGGCTTAGCGATCGCCCCAGGCGCTGCGGCGTTTCATCAAAACGGTGCGCTCGCCCTCGTAGACCAGCTTGTCGTGCTGGTTGATGCCGAAATGCTTGAAGCAGACGATGCCCGCGTCGGTGCGGTCGGCATCGGCTTTCTCCAGCACCTCGGTGAAGGCGTATAGCGTGTCGCCGTGGTGCACCGGCGCCTTCAGGCGAATCTTGTCCATGCCGAGCTCCTCAAGCACCTGCTCGCCGGTGTCCTGGGCGGCAAGCCCGATCACCATCGAGAAATTGATGCCGCCGTACACGACGCGGGTGTCGAAGCCCGGGATGTCCGACGATTGCTGCATCAGGTGCTCGTTGAAGTGACCCTGCGCGGTGTTCATCACCATGTTGGTGAGCAGGACATTGTCCATCTCGGTGACGGTCTTGCCGCGGGCATGGGCGATCACCTGGCCGACCTCGAAATTCTCGAAATAATTGTCCGGTGATGTTCTTGCGCTGATGTTGCTGCTGATGTTGCTCATGGCGCCCTCATCCGAGATGCTCGAAGGCCTGCTCGATCATGCGGCGATCGGTGGCCGATTTGCCGAGCAGGTTGTCGGAAATGATGCGCTGCTGGATTTCCGAGGTACCCTCGAAAATCTTGGTCAGCCGCGCGTCGCGCCAGTAACGCTCGACCGCATGCAGCTTGGTGTAGCCGGCGCCGCCATGGATCTGGATCGCCTCCGAGGTCACCTCCTCGGCCATCTCCGAGGCGAAGTATTTCACCATCGACGCCTCGGTATCACAGCGACGCTTCTGGTCGATCTCGTTGCAGACGTAGTACAGCAATTGCCGGGCTGCTTCGATCTTGGTGGCCATGGTCGCGATCTTGAAGCGGATGGCCTGGAATTCGGAGATTGGCATGCCGAACTGCTTGCGCTCCCTGGCATAAGCGATGGAGTCCTCCAGCGCACCTTGCGCCAGCCCGATCGAGCGCGCCGCGGTGTGGGCGCGGGCTGTCTCCAGGCCGTAGGTCATCAGATAGAAGGCCTTGCCTTCCTCGCCGATCAGCGCATCCGCCGGCACCCGCGTGCCCTGGAATGCCAGTTCATAGGTGTTCCAGCCGAAATAACCGATTTTCGGGATCGGATTGCCTTCGCAGTTCTGCGGCAGCGAGCCGCGCGGCTTCTCGATCAGGAAGGCTGAGATCCCGAGATAACGCTTGTCGGCCGAGGGCGGCGGCGCGGTGCGGGCGAACACCGTGATATAATCGGCGCCATCGGCAAACGTGCACCAGTATTTGTTGCCGGTGATCACCCAGTGATCGCCGTCGCGCACGGCACGGCAGGAGATCGATGCGAGGTCCGAACCGGTGCCCGGTTCCGACAGCGCCGCCGCCTGCAGGAATTCGCCCTTTGCGGCGCGGCGCATCCGCTCCGCATTCTTCGGACTGAGCGAACCGCCGAGCCGCAGCCAGCCCGCCTGCCCACGCGCCATGATGGAGGCGACCGACATCCAGCCACGCGCCAACTGCTCCGCCACCAGGCAGTATTCGAACGAGCCGAGCCCGAGGCCGCCGTATTCTTCCGGAATGCGGATGCCGAAATAACCCATGTCCGCCATCTTCTGGCGCAGGTCCATCGGGATCAGGCCCTGCTGCGGATCGAGCCGATTGGCGACCGGCAGCACCTCTTTCATGGTGAATTCACGCGCGGTGTCGCGGATCAGCCGGCGTTCTTCCGTCATGTAGCCATTGCCGTCGCCGGATACGGTGACGTCCGCAGATATGGTCATGTGCGCTTCCTCACCAGATTGGTGCGTTGATAGTCGATCAGCAGCGCGCCCTTGGCGTCGAGACCCTTGCTGTGCCAGGTGACGATGCCGAAGCCGGGGCGGCTTTCGGTCTCGCGGCGGGCGACGACCTCGCTGTCCGCGTAGACAGTCTCGCCGACAATCACGGGACGGTGATAGGTCAATTGGTCGACGCCGAGAAACGGACCACCACCCTCGCTGAGATCTTCCACCGTCAATCCGAACACCGTGTTGAACAGCAGCAGCGGGCAGACCACCAGATCAGCATGGCCATGCGCGCGCGCATAATCGGCATTGGTGTAGAGCGGGTTATAGTGCAGGGTCAGCGTCGCGAACGTGGTGTTGTCGGCTACGGTCAGCGTGCGGCCCCAATGATGCCTGAACACCTGCCCGACCGAGAAATCCTCGAACCGGTTGCCGCGCCGCCACGGCTTCGCTTTCGCTTTCAGCTCGGCGACGATGTCGGTGCTCATCTCGATCGTTCCCTCGACGTTTTTCGATGTTGATCGACAGTGGCAACCGCATCGCGGTTCGTCCACCCGAAACGACAGGTGCCGACGATGGAATCACATATGTGATGTTGGAGGGCTCATCCTCGTGGCAAGGAGGCACTGTTGCGCGCTCACGCGGATCGACATCTTGAGGGCAAGTGTCTGGAGAGTAGCCCGGATGAGCGAAGCGACATCCGGGAGCTCATCTCACCTCACCCGGATGTCGCTTCGCTCATCCGGGCTACTGACAGTTACGCAGGTTCTTCAGAATGAGGAAACAAAGCTCTTGATCGCCTCATTGAACAACAGCGGCGCTTCGGCATTGATCGAATGTCCGCCCTCGAGATCAATGACCCCAAGTGACGGCAGCAGCTTTAAAGCCCGCTCGCGCAGCGGCTGAAACGGCCGCTCCCACACGCCGTTGATCAGCAGGCTCGGAACACGGATCTCGCCGAGACAATCGACCACCGACAGTTGCGGCGTGGTATAACGAAGCGCGTTGGCAACCGCAGCCGGCGATATCCGCGCGACATCGTCCAGCATCTCCTGCTTCACCTCCGGCGCGAATCGGGTGGCGAAGCGCGGATGAAAGCGCAGTGCTTCGATGGCGGGCCGGCCGTCGCGCTCCATGGCATCGGCGCGTACCAGTCGGTTGGTTTCGCTTTCCCGCTCACCCGGCGCCGACAGAGCGGAGAGCGAATTGGTGAAGACCTGGCCGATGACGTGTCGCGAATGCTGATGCGCATAACGGATCGTCAAGCCCGCGCCAAACGACTGGCCGCACACCAACCAGCGCTCGACGCCGAGGTCGCGCCGGATCTCGTCAAAGGCCGCAAGATAGCTCGCGACACGGTACATGTCTGGATTGTCCGGGGTCGGCGAGCGTCCATGGCCCCACAATTCAACAATGACCGGGCGGCAGAACGCCTTCAAGCCTTCGAGATTGGGCCGCCATTGCGCGCGACTGGAGAGAAAGCCGTGGACCAGCAGGAGATGTGGCCCGGTTCCGCCGGAAACCACTTCGACATAAGGTTTCATCAGTCAGGCGCTCGCACGATCGACGCTCTTCGGGGTGAGCATGATGTCCGCGCAAACGCTCCGCGTTTGCGCGAGGGAAAACCGGTAATCCACGTTTCCGGATCAGGTTCTCTATAACGCCATCAGGGCATGAATGTCCTCTGCGGATTCCAGACCCCTGATATTGCGCCGGAGCGTTTCCGCACGCTCCGCGCCGATCACGGGCACGGCAAGGCTGCGGAACTTGCTGGCGAGGCGCTCGCCCTGGCGATCGAGATCGCGGTCGGGGACGGCCACATCGAGGCTGGTTTCGGCAACGTCACCGGCGCGGGTCTTGATGACCACATGGGCATCGCGGCCTTGCGGCCGGTCGCCATGGACCGTCACCCGCTCCCTGACCGCGGTCAGCGTCGCATCGACGGCATTGTCATCCGAATAGGTACCGATTGCCGCGGTATCCACACCGCAGGCCGCGAGCGCCGCGGCGTGGCGCAGGCTGAACTTGCTCTCCAGGCCGGTGCGCGGCGACGGGATATTGCACACCGACAGATGGCCGGACGCGACATGGACATCGATGGCAGCAACATCCGGCCCGCTCAGCGACAACTGCCGGCGCAGCAGCTTGACGGCCTCGATGGCGGAGTGGGTGAGATAACACGCAGCGTGATACTTGAAGAGCGTCTCGATCACCAGACTGCCGGGAGGCGGCAGCGGCATGTCGACCGAGAGATCGCCGTCGCTTTGGGTGACGACAAATCCCTGCGCGGCCTCGAGCACACCGGGATTGGCGGTGAAGCCCCGCGCCGCGAGCCGGGCGGCGAGCACGCCGTTGGCAGCGGCGCGACCGGCGTGAAACGGTTTCGCCATCGTGCCGAACATAGATTTCAATCCGGCCGCCTGGGTTCCGGCAAGGCCGAGCGCGATCGCCATTTGGGCCTCATCGAGCTTCATCAGCAAGCCAGCCGCGGCGGCGGCGCCGAACGATCCGAGCGTGGCCGTGGAGTGGAAACCACGCTCATAATGCGACCGCATCACCAGCGATCCGATAGAACCGGCCGCCTCATAGCCGGCGATGAAGGCGCGCAGCACCTCCAGGCCCGAGCGCCCTTCCGCCTCGCCGACGGCAAGCGCCGCGGGCAGGATGGCCGCGGTCGGATGCCCGATCAGGGGATGGACGTCGTCATAGTCGAGCGCATGCGAGGTCGCGCCATTGATCAAGGCCGCATCGACCGGCGATCCGCGCAGGTCAAAGCCGACAATCGACGCGCCACCTCGCGCGCCGGTCGACAGCTCCTCGCGCAGGATACGCGCAACCGGCTCATCCGAACCGGCCAGCGTTACCCCGAACCAGTCCAGCATGCATTGTTTCGGGACAGTGAGCGCCGCCGCGTCGAGCCTGGCGTCGGAATAGCCGACAATATGGCGCGCGAGCCGCAACGTCAGGTTCGAGGGCAGGTCCGGCATGTGCGCTCCCGCATTTTTTGTATTGTTGGCGCGCAACGTCCCGCGGCGGCGACCGCCATGCAAGAGCACAGACCTGGAAAGCCCGCATCGATCATGGATGTGATGATTGCGGCGAACTGCCGTCGCTCAGCGTGGTGCCTGCTTCAGGAAATCGGCGCAGGCCGCGGCTGCCTCGGCCGCCGTCGCAAACGTGCGTCGCACCGACGTCGCGATCATGAGGTTTTCGCTTAAGCCGAAATCCTCAATCGCGAAGTTGTCGGCGTCGTAGATCACGCCGCCACGATTTACCGATGTTGCGTTGACCGTGCGCTCCAGCAGCGTGTGCCCGTCCGGCGTCCAGGCGAACACCGGCTTGCCGAGCGCCACCGCAAAGCCGATTTCATAAGCCGTGCCGGGATCCATGTTCGGCCCGCGAAACGGCGTGAGCTCCGCCAGCACCGCATCGGCCCGGCGGATCATGTCTTCATTGGCGCGACGGATGTGATCCGCCTGCCGCGCCTTGTCGGCCTCCGGCGCGATGTCGTTATCCATCGGCCATAGCGGCACAAGGCCGTGTTGCCGGCACAACTGCTTGAGCACTGTCGCGAATTCGGCCACATCGCTGCGAAACACGCCGGGGCCGGCCAGATAGACTTGAGGAAGAAGGATCTGGGGATCCGTCACGACTTCTTCGCCAGCAGATCGTCGCGCGCCTTGCTCAGTCGCTCCAGTTCGTCGGTCTGCTGGGCGATGCGGTCGGCAACCAGTGTTTCGTTCTGGCTGCCGGACGCCGCGGCCGCCTGTTCGACCAGTTGGCGGATGTTGTCGCGGATGATGGCGATGCGATCGTCGAGTTCAGACAGCGAGCCGATGCCCATAGTTGTGCTCCATCGTCCGCCGGCGCCATGGCCGGACGGATCGAGAGCGATGATACCGGCAGACGCGGTCCGCCACAGCTAGAATCTGGAGCCGCCGCCCATTCCGCCCCCCATACCGCCGCCACCGCGCTTGCCCTTGCCGGCCGGCGTCTCCTTGGGCGCGACACCCCTGAGTTCCTCCGCGGTCACGCGGCAGTCGCCGTTACGGTCGTAACGCATGATGAAGGGGCTTGGCTTGTCGACGAACTCCTTGCGGCTGACCTTGCCATCGCCATTGTCATCGAAATAGCCGAGCTCCGCATCCGCGAGCGAGGGATCGGTCTTGCGGATGACGGAAAACTCGGCCGCGCTGAGAAAGCCGTCGCGATTGCGGTCGGCCACGGTAAAGATCTGGTCAGCGAATTTCTTCCATTCGTCGCAGGTGTAGACGCCGTCATGGTTGGCGTCCCAGATCAGCGGGCCGTTTTTCAGGGGATCGGCCTGTTTCGATTCGTCGCGGCCAGGCGCCTGCGCATGGGCTGCGAAGGACATCATGCTCAGGAGCGCGCCGACAATGGCAGGGACGATCAATTTGACCATGTCAGGATGTCTCTTGGGGTGGCCAATCGGATTTGCCAGATGACATTATCGTGTGGCCCGGACCATGGAGATTAAGTTTCCGCAATCCCCGCTAGAACCGTTCCGAACCAATTCCCTCAATCAATCGTGAATATTTCGCGATATTGCCGATCCCTGCTGGTTTTGTTATCGCCGATGACAAAATGTGGCGACCTTCCGCCGCACGCTCCCAGGGATTTGCCCAGCGCGGCCGGGCGCGGTAGTTTCAACCGGTTCGACGAACGAGAGAGACCCCAGAGAGACCCTCCAGAGAAATCCCATGGAAGACCGCTCGTTCTTCATCACCCTGATCTTGCTGATGCTGGCGCTCGCCGCCGGTGAGGTCGCTTATGGCATCTACGGACCGTTTTCCGCCGACGCCCCCCACGAGATGCACGAATTCAGCAGCCGCAATCGGCTGCGATGAGACAGGACGACGACATGACGCCAGGACGACAGATGATGCGGATCGTGGCCGGCCTGTGCGTGATCGCCACGGTGTTCGCCCTGGTGACGACCGCCGATGCACGGCCGCGCACCCGACTCAAGGTGCAGCGCTGGCAGGGCTATGGCTTCCTGCCGGGCGTGCGTTCGCAGGAGCGGATCGAATGGGAACGCGACCAGGCCCGCCGCCGCGACCCCTTCAACGTCTATTACGGCTACCCCGGCTACTATCGCGGACGCTGGAACGGCGGTGGCTTCGGGCCGTGCTGGACCTATACGCCGATCGGACCGCATTATAACTGCGGTTAGAGAGGATCCGTCGACCGCAGCCTATGGGCGTGTCCAGAGATAACGGGCGTCGGGCTCCCGCTCTTCGTTGCCCGCGCCGTCCGTCATTTCCACCAACGCAAAGCCTCTCGCCTCATAGAAACGCCGCGCGGGCGCGTTGCACTGGAACGTCCAGAGTTGCAACCGGTCGAACGCCCGTTGCGCGATGCCCAGCAGCGCCAAACCAATGCCGCGACCTTGAGCGTCCGGCAACACGTAGAGCTGATCGATCCAGCCGTCGCGAAACGCGATGATCCCGGTCATCGCGGCATCGTCGAACGCTCCCCAGACCTCGCAGTTCGCGAAGACACGCTCCCGAAAGAACCAACGATCTTCCTCCGGGGTGTGCAGGTCGGCCAGGCACGGGAGCGCCGCATTGAACGCGACACGGTGAACCACGGCGGCTGGCTCCATATCCGTCAGGTCAAGCTGCCTCAGCCCGAAATGGAATCCGTCTGCCATCAACAGATCGCTCGCGCTGCTACTTCGCTTCCTCGACCGCTGTCGACGACCCCGGCCCCTCGCCCATGATCAGCAGCACGGCGTCCTCATCCTTGGCGCCGTCCCAGTGCACTTGTTTGCCGAAGTGGGTGACGAAGCTGCCGGCCGGCATCGCGACCGTGCCGTTGTCGGGATCGAACTTGTTGCCCGTGCCGACATACCAGGTGCCTTTCAGCACGGTGATGAAACGATCGTTGGGATGGAAATGCGGCCGGCTGAAGTGATTGCCCTTGGTCCATTTGGTCATCACCGCATAGAAGCCCGGTTTGGAGGGGTCACCGACGAGCACCGCATTCTGCGACCCGCGCGCGTCGGGCTTGCTCCAGGGAATCTGGTCCGGCAGCTTGATGGCGATCGCGGCCGGATTGAGTTCGGCGGCGATGCTGGAAGCGCCCGATACACCAAGCACTATGGCAACGAGGCCGGCGAGAAGGCCGTCTTGCAGACATTTGCGGATGGATGAGATCGACCGAGCAGTCATGATAGTCTCCCATAACACTCTTTTGGTGAGAGCTTGACGCCACGATAGCACGGCCGAAGCAGAAGCCGAGCGCATCCCACGCTCCGTCGCGAACACGTGACGACGCCGGCGCATCATCAATGCTGCAGTTGCTAACTAATCCCTGGATGGAAAAAGATTTCGTCGAGACAGCTTTCCACCGGAGCTACCAATTGCCGGGGACGGCTGATATCGTCCCGCGCCGTCGAACAAGAGCGCGTCGTGCGTACGCGCATCGAGGTCGCTGATACGCGCATCAAAAAACAGAGGGAGTGCGTGATGAATCGTCTGGTCGTTTTGGGGATGGGGTCGCTGCTGCTGGGTACGGTCACCGTGTTCGGTGCCCTGAATTTCACCGCGCCTGCGATCGCGCAGTCGGACGGATGGATCACCGTGGTGGACGGCAAGGAGGTCGGCGAGTGGGACAAGCTCGGCGTCGCCAACTGGCGCATCGCCGACGGCGCGCTGGTCGCCGACAGCAAGGAAGGCAAGGATCCGACCTACATCATCACCAAGAAGTCCTACAAGGATTTCCAGATCAAGGCCGAGTTCTGGGCCGACGAAGAGGCCAACAGCGGCATCTTCATCCGCTGCTCCGACATCAAGAAGGTCGATTCCGACACCTGTTACGAAGTGAACATCTTCGACAAGCGGCCGAAGCCCGAATACGGCACCGGCGCGATCGTCGATGTCGGCAAGGTGGACCCGATGCCGAAGGCCGCCGGCAAGTGGAACACCTATGACATCACCGCCCAGGGTTCGCATCTCGTCGTGATCTTCAACGGCGTCAAGACCGTGGATGCCAACAACTCCCGGCTGACCGAAGGCCCGTTCGCGCTGCAGTACGCCTCCGGCGTGATCAAATTCCGCAAGGTGCAGATCAAGCCGCTTTAACGTATTCCTCTCCGCGGAAATAACCAACGCCGGTCGCACCATGCGGCCGGCGTTACCGCGTCATGATCGACGTGCGGCGTGATTTCGTCGCACGGGTGTAGCTCCCGGACAGGCAATCGATTAGCCTCGATGCCAACAACATAAAACATGTCAGGGGAGACGACCGATGAGCAAACGCACCATCAACCGACGATTCTTCATCGCGACGGCAGCAGCGTCCGTCGCACTCGGCGGATCGATCCGGCGCGCCTCCGCCGCGGGCAAATACGACGCCGGCGCGAGCGACACCGAAATCAAGATCGGCCAGACCATTCCGCACTCCGGACCGGGCTCGCTCTATGGCGTGCTGGGGCGCACCGGCTCGGCCTATTTCGACATGCTCAACGAGAAAGGCGGCATCAATGGCCGCAAGATCACCTTCCTGACCATGGACGACGCCTACAGCGCGCCCAAGTGCGTCGAGGCGACACGACGGCTGGTCGAGCAGGACGAAGTGCTCGCGCTCTATGGTTCGCTCGGCACCGCGCCACAGACCGCGGTCCACAAATACCTCAACGGCAAGGGCGTGCCGCAGCTGCTGCTCAACACCGGCGCCTCGAAATGGAACGATCCGAAGACCTACAAATGGACCACCGCCGGCCTGCCACTGTATCCGACCGAGGCGCGCATCCTGGCGCGGCACGTGTTGAACGTGAAGCCGAACGCCAACGTCGGCATCCTCTACCAGAACGACGATTTCGGCCGCGACTTCCTGGGGCCGTTCAAGAAGGTACTGGCGGACGCAGGCGGCAACGCCAAGGTGATCATGGAGACGACGTACGATCTCACCGATCCGACCATCGACTCCCAGCTGATCAACCTGTCGAAATCGGGCGCCGACGTATTCTACAACATCACCACTGGCAAGGCGACGTCGCAGTCGATCCGCAAGGTTGCCGAACTCGGCTGGAAGCCGCTGCACCTACTCTCGGCGGGCTCGACCGGCCGCTCGATCCTCAACGCCGCCGGACTGGAGAATGCAGCAGGCATCGCGGCCATCAGCTACATCAAGGACATCGGCGCGCCACGCTGGGCCAGTGATCCCGACGTGATGGCGTTCGAGGCGCTGCGCAAGAAATCCCTCCCCACTATCGATCCCGACAACAGCATCGCGTTCGCCGGCTACGGCCAGGCAGCGACCATGGCGGAAATCCTGCGCCGCTGCGGCAACGAGCTGACCCGCGCCAATGTGATGCAGCAGGCCGCGACGCTGGGAGGCTTCCATGCGCCGCATTTCCTCGACGGCGTCACCTACAGCTACAAGCCCGACGACTACACCTCGATCGGGACGCTCTATATCCAGATCTTCAACGGCAAGGACTGGGACATTTCCGACAAGCCGGTGAGCGAGTAGCGCCCGGCCTCGCGCAAAAGGCATCGAGCAGCCAGATCGCCGGAAGCATGGACCCTCCGGGCGGCCTGCGTTAATTTTAGGCTGCAGCCCCCGCGCAACCTGCAGTTACATGCGGCTCCCCGAGACAGCCTGCGGTCTCGCGACCGGCGGCTTTGCAAATTGTCGCGCCAAAGCGGCGCGCTGGTGACCCTTTTAGCATGACATCCGCCATGCTATCGTGTGCACTGCGCAAAGGTCGGGGCTTTTCAAGGTTGGGGCTGCCGAGGGACATAGGGCAGCGGAGTGGCTGGCGGCATCACAATTCCATGCGTTCATTGCGGCTTCGCAATGGGACCCGCCGTAAGCTTTTGCGGCGGATGCGGGCGGCCGAAAACGCTACCGAGCGCATTCGGCCATCATGCCCAGACCTTCCTGCAATCCAGCGTTCCCCCGGCCCTCGCCAAACATATCCAGCGCTCCGGTAATGCCATCCTCGGTGAACGCAAGCACGTCACCGTCGTCTTCGCCGACATCCTCGAATCCACCCAGTTGATCGACCAGCTCGATCCGGAGGAAGCCCTCGGCGTACTGGCTCCCCTGCTGCGACTGCTGATGGACGCGGTGCATCAGCACGAGGGCTTCGTCAACCAGACGCTGGGCGACGGCATCATGGCGCTGTTCGGCGCCCCGATCGCGAGCGAAGATCATGCCGTGCAGGCCTGCCGCGCGGCGCTGGCGATGCGCGCGGCGGTCGACAATCACAACCGCACCACCGGCGCCAATGTCGCCATCCGCATCGGCATCAATTCCGGCCAGGTCGTCATCCATTCGATCGGCAGCAATCTCGCGATGAATTATGACGCGGTCGGCAAGACCGTGCATCTCGCCGCGCGGATGGAGGAGATCGCGCCGCGCAACACCATCGTGCTGTCGGCGGACACCCACGGCCTGGCCGAGGGCTTCATCAAGGCGGTCAAACGCGGCCCTACCAGGGTCAAGGGCATCTCGGAAGCGATCGACACCTATGAGCTGACCGAGCTGCGCCTGCGCACGCGCTGGCAGGTGCGCTCGGCGCGCGGCCTCAGCCTGCTGGTCGGCCGCAACGAGGAATTGCGCAGCCTGACCGACGCGATGACCCGCGCCGCAAGCGGCAAGGGCCAGGCCCTGCTGATCTCCGGCGAGGCCGGCCAGGGCAAATCGCGCCTGGTGCACGACTTCATCCGGCACTTGTCGTCGGACTGGATCGTGCTGGAAACCGCATGCGCGCCCCAGCGGGTGACATCGAGCTATTATCCGGTCACCACCGTGATCCGAACCATGTTCAACATCGGTCCCGACGACACGCCGGAACGCATCATCGCCCGCGCCCCGGTGGTGCTCAACCGCTTCGGCCCCGACGCGATGGCGTTTCTGCCCGCGGTGCTGTCGCTGCTCGACATCGACAGTGACGATCCAGACTGGAAGAAACTCGACCCAACCCAGCGGCGGGCCGGAATCATCGACGCCGTTCGGGGACTGGTGCTGCGTCAGGAGCGGCTGACGCCGGTGGTGATGCTGGTCGAGGACGTGCACTGGATGGACGTCGAATCCCGGCTGGTCCTGCACGCCATGGTGGCCGCGCTGCGGCGCGCACGGATTCTGCTGATCGCCACCCAGCGTCCGGATGCCAAGCCGATCGATCGCGGTCTCAGCCGCGTCGACCTCGGCCCACTGGAGATGGAGGCCTCGCACCAGTTACTCGACTGGCTGATGGGCAAGGATGCCAGCCTGAACGCGATCAAGCGGACCATCCTGGCGCAGGCCCAGGGCAATCCGCTGTTCCTCGAAGAGCTGGTCCAGGCGCTGAAGGACAAGAAGGTGCTCGACGGCCAGCCGGGCAATTATCGCTTCGCTTCGCCGACCACCCGCATCGACATTCCGCCGACCATCGCCTCGGTGCTGGCGGCGCGTATCGATCTGCTGGACGGGCTGCCGAAAACCCTGCTGCAGACCTCGGCGGTGATCGGCAGCGACGTGTCGATCACGCTTTTGTCCGGCATGGTCGGTGTCGAGCCCAAGGCGCTGGCGGGCGAACTCGATACGCTCGAGCACGGCGACTTCCTCCGCCGCAACAAAGTAACGGCCGCGGCGGAATACTCCTTCAAACACGAGCTGACGCGCGAAGTGGCCTATAATACCATGCTGCTGGGCTTGCGCCGCTCGCTGCACGCCAAGGCCGTCGAGATCATCGAAACCCGGTTCAGCGATCGCCTCGACGAGCACATTGACCGCCTCGCCGACCACGCCTTCCTCGCCGAGCTCTGGCAGAAGGCCGTCCCCTATCAATTGCGCAGCTGCCGCCGCGCGCTGAAGCGCGGCGCCTATCACGGCGCCGTCACCATTTTCGAGCGGGCGCTGGAAACGCTGTCGCGCTGGCTGCCCTCGCCGGACAAGACCCGGGCCGAACTGGATTTCCGGCTCACCGCCGTGATCGCGCTGGAGCCGCTGGGACAGCACCGCCGCATCGCCGACGTGCTGCGCGAGGCGCAGCGCCTCGCCTATGCCTCCAACGATGCGCTGCGCATCACCGCCGTCAACATCCAGCTCGCGATCGCGCTGTGGCGGCTGGGCGAGCATGAGGCCGCCATGACCGCGGCGACGGATGCGAGCGCAATCGCCGAGCATATCAAGGTGCCGACGCTGAGCTTCGGCGCAACCTTCGTCATCGGCATCGTGCACCACGAGATCGGCAACTTCGCCAAAGCGCTGGAGATTCACGAGCAGTGCCTGCAGTCCTGGACGCCGGAGATCGACCAGAAGCGCGCCGGCTGGGCGGCTTACCCCAGTGTCATGGTGCGGGCCTTCATTGCCGCTTCGCTGATCGAGCTCGGTGAATTGGAGCGCGCCAGCGCCATGGCCGAGGACGCACGCCTGCGCGCCGAAGTCACCAAGGACGCTTATTCCCGCGCCACCATCAACCACGTGCTCGGCCGGCTGCTCACGGTGCTGGGCCGGCCCACTGAAGCCCTCGTGCTGCTGCAGCAGACCTGGGACGAATGCCTCGAGCGCGAAATGGTGCAGATGTATCCGACGCTCGCCGCGCGCATGGCCGAAGCGCATCTGGCGGCAGGCGATATCGATGCGGCGATCGAGATCACCGCCGCTCCCGAAAAGCTCGACGTGCCGCTGGCGGAGCACAGCTGGGGCTGGCGCTATCTGTTCGTGGCGCAGGGCCGTGCGCTGCTGGCCGCCGGCCGCATCGCCGACGCGCTGGCGGCGGCGGAGCTGGCGCTCGCTCTGGCGCAAGAACGCGGTGAACCGCCGCAACAGGCCAATGCGCTGATCCTGCTCGGCGACATCGCCGCCATCACCGAGCCCACGGCCGCCGACGAGCATTACCGCCCCGCCTATGAGCTCGCCGAACGCTGCGGCATGAAGCTGGTGATGCAGCGCTGCCGCGAGGCGCAGGCCAAGCTGCCGGCGCAGCACGCCCGCGTCGGGTAGCGCGTGCTCCCATCGTCCTGCCCAGGTTCCGCTGCGTCATCGCGCGCGTCTTCGATGCCGTGGCGCCGGGCCGGACACCGGCTTCCTCGACCGGAGCGCCGACTTCCGGACCACCATGATGGGAGGGAAGACTTACGAAGCCCGGCGCGTCTCGACGCCGGAGTCCGCTCCCATGGCGCCGAGCCTGCGCACCGCGGCGATGCCCGGCAGGAAGAAATAGCCGCCGCCGCGCACGCGCACGAACGGCTTCGGCCGCTCCAGCACGATGTTGGTCGGCTGGCGCTGGATCACGATGGCGCCGCCGTCGGCTGCTGAATGTCCGATCGGATCGGTGCCCACATAGAGATCACCGAAGTGGCGGTTGTTCAGCCAGGAATGCTGGATCATCTCGAACTGGCCGGCGATATCGGCATTGAGACACACAAACAGGATGCCGCGTTTGCCCTTGTCGCTGGCCGGCTTGGCCGGATCGAACCTGTCGCCATACATGCGGCTGCGCCGGATGATGCGATGCATCTTCGACAACCGCAGCGCCGTGTCGGGATCCGGTCCCTTGGTGTCACGCGGATTGGCGCGCCGGATGTGCGATCCGATCGGGCATTTCATGCCGAAACGATCCTGGTGATAAAACAGGAAATCGTTGCCGGACTTGTGTTTCGCCAGCGGATCCTGGTCGTTCCGCGAGTTGATCGCCGGACAGGCCAGCGCCTCGCCGCTGGTGCTGCGTCCGACCAGCCGGGACGCGACCCACTCCTTCTTCTCCTCGGCATCCTCGCTGCCGTGCAACAGGCCGGCGGCTTTTGCAACGAAATCGTTGAAGCCAGGGACATCCTGCTCGAGCTGCCGCAGCACCAGATAACTGCCGTTGCGCCGCAGGTCCGCCGGATCACTGCCCACGGCATGCATCCGCCGCTCGTTCTTGTAGCCGAACAGGAATTCGCCGGGCTTGACGAAGTGGATGCGCTTGTCTTCCGCGGTGTATTCACCGCGGCGGTGTGACCGCGGCGAGCCCTCGATCACCGGCTGCGAAATGCCATCGGTGTAGCCGAAATGCTCCTTGCGATCCTCGTAGATCCGCCCCTGCAGCAGCCGCGGATCGCCACCGCCGGGCGACGCGACGATGATGGGCTCGGCGGCCTCCGCCATCGCCTTGATTTCGTCGTCGACCAGCGACCGCAGCGCCTCGGTGTCGGCGGCGAACAGCATCAGCAGCCCGTCGAGCTCACCATTCGCCCAGCCGCCCCACTCCCACGATGCGGGCGAGCTCTCGCCGAGGTCGCCGAGCGCGTTGGTCCGCCGCGGGGTCTCTCCGAGTTGATCCGGCTTCGGCGCCATGCCCTCGAGAAATTCGACGGAAAAACTCTTCAGCGTGTTGTCGCCGACCTCGAGCTGCTCCAGCCCGCGCGCCGTCAGCGCCAGGTTGATGGCCCGCAGATCACGCTGTCCGGCATGCTTCAGCGTATTGATGCTGATCGACGGCACGGTGGATTCCAGTCCTCCTTCGACGTCGCCCGCGCGCATCAGCCGTCCGGCGAGCCCGCCGAGCCACTGCCGGGCCGCCGCGACGCGCTGCGGCCGGAAGCGCCACAGCACAAAGGCGGAATATGGCAGACGCGGATATCCGCTCAGCACAACTCCCTGGACGTCGTCCCATTCCACTTTTTCCATCGCGACCCGGTCTCTCTTCATGGTACGGCGCGCTCGCGCGCCAAAACGGATTGATTTTACGAACGGCGGGCTACAGCCGCTGAAACACGGTATCGATCTCGCAGGACGTCAGTTCGCGGCTGAGCGCCTGCCGCAGATCGGTGTTGGCGTTGACGTTGACGACGCTCAGCGTCGGATAGGCGCTGTACCAGGCCAGCGTCTCGATCTGGCTCTGCCGCACATAGGCCTTGAACGGCTGCTCGGCCTGGGCGCCCTGCCAGAACAGCAGGTCTGTCGCGGGAAAGCCGAATCGCCGGCCGGCGGCGTGGACGAAGGTATTGGTCCAGATCGCGTTCAGCCCCTTGACCGCCGCGAGGTCGATGAACTCGTTGAGATAGCTTTCCCAGGCGCCACCGAAATTATCGAGAAACAGCAGCCGGCGGCCGCGATCGATCAGGACCCAGCGCGCCGACATGATGGTCGGAATGCCGCCGAGCTCGCCACGGTTGAACCAGAACCGCGCCAGCAAATTGACGGCGGCAAGCGCCAGCCAGACCAGCAGCCAGCGCACCAGACCGGGCTTCACATAGGTGATGCTCGCCAGATGATTCTGGAAAGTGTTGATGCCGCCTTCCTCGCGGGCATATTTGCGCGCGTTGATCTGCGCCCGCTCGATCAGGCCGGACGGATCGGCAAAGCTGCGCTTGTCGCGCCATTCCAGCACCCAGATCACGCCGAACAGCAGCAGCGCGGCGGCATAACCGGCAAGGGTCCCGAGCACGACATAGAACAGGCCCTTGAAGCCCAGCCATATCAGTGCACGCAGGGTTTGCGCACCCTCATGACTGAGCGCCAGCCACGCCGTCTGCCGCACCACGATCAACAGGCCGATCGCGCAGGTCAGCACCATTGCAAGCTGGATGATATCGAGCAGCGCCCGGCGCGACCGCTCCCGGCGCAGCCCGAACGGTTTGAGCTCGACCGCGAGACGCAGTGTGTTCGCCCAGTGTTGCAGGGCAAACAACACCACCCCACATATCAACAACGTCAGCGCTATCACCAGCACGGCGACAAGGTCCGGTTCGTACGACGGCGAACGATTCTCCAGGCCCGAGACGATCACACGGAGCACGGAGCCCGCCATGAACAGAACCAGTGCATAACGAAACACCACGGCCAACTGGAACGGAAAGCGCAGAATGAACGATTGATCCCTCGGATTCCGAGTGAGATCGCTCAGGAACAATTCGAGGCCGCGAACGATCACCCAGATGACCGTGCCGCCGATCAAACCGGGCAGCGCCGGCTGCAGCGCATCGATGAAGCCCCCCATCCACGGCAGCACGGCCCCGATGGCACGGGCGATGCCGACGCCGGTCTGGCCGGCGGCATCGACGCCCCCGGTGATGTCGTCATAGAGCGAATTCGGACGCAACGCGGGCATCAAACGTCCGACCAGCGCACCGATCGCCCACGCCAGCAAGGCAATGACGGCGGTCGCCACCCAGGCCGTTGCATCGCGCGCAGTCACCTCCCACGGCAATTGCGCAGGCTCGGCGGCCCAGCGATTCTCCGGGCGGCCGCGAATGAACTCGTCGCGAATGCTGTCGAAGAAGCCCACCAGCCGCCCCGGCAGGGCCTGCGCCGCGCGCCAGCGATCGCCGAGGAAGGTCACGATCCCCGAATGGATCGCATTCTCGTCGCGGACCTGCGCCGCGGAGCGGCCGGGATAGCCGGAAAAGAAGGTGTTTGCGCCGACATCGTAGCGCTCCAGATATTCCCGGATCAGCTCGGGCGCGGTGGTCTCGGGCGACACAAGCCCGAGCGCCGGATATCCGATGCAATGCTTGTACAGCTCGTGCAGGCCGTCCGGCGCGACGCGCAGCAGCTCGCGCAGGAAATCCGCGCGCGCGCCGTCGAAGGTGGCTTCGAACACCAGGCTCGGCCCGAAGTTCGCCTCGGCATCGAGAATGACGAAGCTGCAGAAATGCAGCGTCTTGATCCGGTCGAACTGAAACAACGGCTTGCACTGCAGCCGTCCCTGGGCAAAGTCGGGGTTCGGATCGGCATTGGCGCGCAGATATTGCCGGCACGTTTCCACATGGTTGGGATCGAGCGGCGTGATGATGGTGGCGACATTGGACACTATGCGGCACTCCTCGCGCCCGGCGCTGTAAACGTCACCGTCAGCGAGCGCGGGGCCACACCGACATATTTGATGCTGCCGGCCGATCCGGGCGCGCGCGCGAGCCCCGGCAGTTGCACCACGCAACGGATGATCTCGATCAGCGCGGATTCGGCGACGTAGCGGCCGAAGCACTCGCGCAGGCCGTATCCGAACAGCAGATAGACGTCGTCTGGCCTGCCGGCACGGAATTCACTGGGCGATTCGACCGTCTCCGGATCGAGCATTGCGCCGAGCGCGGCGAGAATGACATGCGAGCCACCAGGCACGACGCGCGCACGCTTTGTGCCGGCGGCGACCACGGTGTCGCGCGGACATGTGCGCACCATCATCGGCAGCATCGGCCGCTGGCGGAGCGCTTCATAGATCAGTTGCCGCAGTTGCGCGGTCAGCTTGGGATCGCCAGGCGCCTGATCGAGCTGCGCTGCCACCACTTTTGCCTGCTGCAATCCTTCCGGATGCTCCAGCAACTGGTCGATCGCATGAGCGGCGGCGCGCACGATGGTCGCTCCGCCTGTTGACATCAGGCCGGAGAGATAGCGGCGGACCCAGTCCTCGCCGAACCACGGCGGCAGCTTGCTGTCGCCGAGCTTGCGCACAAGGCGGGTCAGCAAGTCGTCGGGCAGGCTGGCGTCGCCCTGCGCGATGGCGGCCTTGCGCTCCGCAATCCGCGCCAGGATGGCTTTGGTCACCCCGGCGATATACTCGCGCGAACTCGCCCACGGCTGCGAATTGACCGGCGGCTGAAGCAGGACGAGGCCGGACAGATCAGCCATCGCGTCCGCCATGCGATGCGCGCTGCCCCCGAGCGGCGGCACGCCGAAATAGTCCGCCGCGATGCGCACCGCCACCGGCTCGGCGATCCCCGCGATCACGTCGATCCGCCCGCTGGCGAGGTCGGCCTGCTTGCGGCACTCATCCGCGGCGATCGCGTGCAACGTCCGCACGTCGGCGGCCGGATTGACCACGCTCTGCAGCATGGCGCGCTCCAGCGCATGCTGTTCGCGCCAGTCGATCGTCATCATGAATTGCCCCCACGGCATCCCCGGCTCGATCGATTCGCCGAGCAGGAAATCGTCGAACCGGCTCATCACCTCGCGGATGTCGTCCGCCTTGGTCACCCACAGCGTGTTCCCGATCAGCGCCAGCGGCCGCATCCGCCGCAGCACGGCGAAGAACAGCTTGAACAGCAGCATGTGGTTCATCAGGTAGCAGAAGATGCGATAGCCCGCGATCTGGCCCCGCAGCTTCAGCCGCTTCCAGAACCAGGTGTCCGGCTCCGTCGACGGCTGTGTGGACGCGCCGCCATTGAAAGTCAGGTCGGCCTTCACCGCCGGCTCGGAAACGTTGGTCTGCATGATGCTGTCCTCACGATGTCGTCCCGGCACGCATGGCGGCGGGGTTTGATTCCCGATCCGGGACGAAGCGACGCAAGCGGGCCGACGCGCCATCGCGGCGCGCGACGCCCTTTTCGAGCCGCTGTTTCGAGGCTAGTGTCCCGTCGATGCAATTATTTTTCACTTGGTACTTCTGGCACTTTACTCGGCAATTGTTTGTAGTTCCCGCGTGATTTGGGTTCAAAGCCGGCGGTAGGGACCGGCTTCCACGCGAGACATCATCAGGCGCATTATAATCAGGCCCATTACGGTCAGACCCATTACGATCAGGCATATGGCGAAAGACACCACCCGACTGGACGACAAGGTCGCTTTTCTCAGCGCGCACCCGATCTTTCGCGACATCGACCGCGAGGCGCTGGCGCACCTCTGCCAATACGCCAAAACCCGCAAATTCCGCAAAGGCGCGATGGTCCTTGCCAAGGGTGACCCCGGCGACCGGCTGCTGGCGGTGATGAGCGGCACCGTCAAGATCGGCACATCCGCCGCCAGCGGCCGCAGCACCATCTTCAACCTGGTCAGCGCCGGTGAATTGTTCGGCGAAATCGCCTTTCTCGACGGCTCGCCACGGACGGCAGATGCGGTTGCCAACACCGCCTGCGAAATCCTGAGTTTCGACAAGCGCGATTTCCTGCCCTTCATGCAGAGCCAGCCGCTGCTGCTGATGAAGTTCATCGAACTGTTGTGCCAGCGGCTGCGCTGGGTCAGCGAGCATGTCGAGCAGATCGGCCTGCCCGACCTGCAGACCCGCCTGGCCAAAACCCTGATCCGGCTTGGCGAGCGCGATCCGGCGACCGCCAAAAGCGACAAGGTCGCCGTGACCCAGCAGGAACTCAGCGAAATGATCGGAATGTCGCGGGAGAGCATCAACCGGCAGCTTCGGGCCTGGGTGGCGCGGGGCTGGGTCAAGCTCGGCCATGGCGCCATTGTGGTGCTGGACATGACCCCGCTCAGGGTAATTGCCGCCGAAGACGAGCCGGAAACCTAAAAGACACGGGCCTGAAAACCGCCGAAAACGCCGCTTGGCCGGCACGCCGCGGCCACGCGGGTGCGCGGGGATGACCCCACGGCCCGCGGAGCACCAAATCGGCATCCTGAAAGTCGACATCCTGGTTGTCCGGATCATATTTCAGCCCCGCGGATTGCCCGTCCCCGCTCGAAATACCCTAGCCCGACGAGTCTCTTAGCAAATGTGAGCCAGCTCACATTTGGGAATCGGGATTCGCCCTAAGGGAGGGATGCCAAGTGCAGCGTGAGGACAGCGCGAGTGCAGTGGAGGCATCTCATGACCCACCCCACCCACGACAAGACCACTTTCCGGATCGACCGCCGAACCGACGAACCCTGGATCATCGGCATGTTTGCCGTCTGCGGCCTGATCGCGTCCGCGGTCGTGCTGTTCATGGCCGCCGGCTCCGACGGGGGGAAACTGGTCTCGGAGGCCGTCCAGGCCGAATTCCCGATCGCCCAGTCCTCATCCTCTGCCGCCGGCACAGCGCTTCCCGGTGCCGCGCCGGTGACGCGGCTGGCCGCCGGCCACTAGGCCCCGAGAACATGACGCCGACACGCAACATGGCCACCGGAGTTGGACCCATGAACACCGAACTGAACGCCCCCCGATTGACCGACCAGGCGCTGTTCCTGCCGGCGTTCCTGCTGTTCGCGTCCCTGCTGATCGGGCTCTACCTCGTCACGGCGCCACCCGGCGGCAATGTCGTCCAGGCGATGTTCACGACATCGGCGCCGGTCGCGGGTGGCAGCTGGGTGAAGATGGCGTTGCTTGGTGGCTGAAACATTTTCTTCAAATGCAGGGGATCAAGCAAAGACCTGCCTCGGTACGCGTGAGCCGTCGAACGACAGCGGGAGAGTTGATGTGGTGAGCAACGAACTGGACAAGCAATTGGACGACGACAAAAACCCGCTGACCGACAAGGCGATCTTCTGGCCCGCATTCGCAATTTTCGTGGTGCTGCTGGTCGGCATCTACGTCCTCACGTCGCCGCCGGGCTCGGACGTGCTGCGTGTGCTGTTCGACCCATGAGCACGGAGCATCCAGATTCACTGAATTCGGTTCACGAGGTGCGATGCGCCTTTTGAAAACGGCGAAGTCGGGGATGGCCCCTCGCCTTTGTCGTGCCCGGTCCGCGGGTTGACCTCCAACCGGCGGGCCGGGCAGCTTTTAACGGCTGGTTCAACCTGTGTTGAACCAGCCTCTTTTTTTGCCGATCCGGGCACGACAAGCTCTGATCCCACTGCAATCCAATATTGCGCCACGTCACGACGAAATAACTTTGCAACCATCGCCGATCCCTTGCATTATGCATTTCGACACTCGTGCTCGGCTCGCCACCATGTTCGCTCGTTTCAAGATCCTCCTTGCGAAATGGATCGCTCCTTCGGTGGCGCAACACCACCATGATGGCTGTCCGTTCGACCCGGTTGAATTGGCGCGGCTGATCAAGCGAGGCCGCCGCTCGGATTTTCAGCATATTGCGCGGGTGTTTTCGGTGCAGAACAAGGTGCCGCCGGCCGGACCTCTTGTGCGGCGCGATGACGGACGTTCGCGACTGCCCAGCGGCCGCTGATTTTTATCGCCGCCGACGATCGCCCGAGCCGCTGTCCAGATAGGCATCCACATCGACCAGTTTGACGCAACCACTGCGCGAGCCGGCATGGGAACCGGTGCGCCAGGGATCGTTGTTGATGTGGATCCCCGTCAACTCGCTCACTGCAAAGCACCGCCATTCGCCGCCCGCTGGCAAGACTGTGCTGGATTGCCCGGCATACTGGAATCCGAGCACACTGAAGCCGCCATCCTTGTTGCGACCCAGGCAGTGTGGACTGAAATGTCTGACACGTCGCCGGTACGTCGCTGTCAGACAGCGGTGGTCGAGAACGGCGGAGCGGATCAGGTCATAGGCGTCCATCGCAATCGTCTCTGAGCAAATGCAGCACGCCAGACAACGCCGCAACGCTCAGGGAGTGCCCGCCGGTGGAGTGATCTCCCCGTGAGCTGGCGCCGCCGATCCGCCAAAACGCTCCTTCACCCGCTCGCGCAGTTTCTGGAATGTCACATACAGCATCGGCACCAGGAAGATGCCGATCGAGCTCGCCGCCAGCATGCCGCCGAATACCGCGGTGCCAACCCCGCGCCGGCTGATCTGGGCGGCGCCGGTGGCGATCACCAGCGGCAGCAGGCCGAGGATGAAGGCGATCGAGGTCATCATCACGGCGCGGAACCGGGTCTGGGCGCCGAGGATGGCCGCCTCGTCGATCGCCATGCCGGCCTCGCGCCGCTCCTTGGCGAATTCGACAATCAAAATGCCGTTCTTGGCGGCCAGCGCGATCAGCACCACCAAGCCGATCTGGCCATAGAGATCGAGATTCAGCCCGGCGAGCTTGATGCCCAAATAAGAGCCGAGCACGCCGACCACCACCGACAGCAGCACCGGGATCGGAATCGTCCAGCTTTCATACAGCGCCACCAGGAACAGGTAGGCGAACAGGATCGCCAGCGCGAGAATGATCCCGGTCTGGCCGGACGCCTGTTGCTCCTGATAGGCGGTACCCGTCCATTCGAAGCTGTAGCCCGGCGGCAGAGTTGTGTTGGAGATTTCCGACATCGCGGCGATCGCGCTGCCCGACGATATCCCGGGCGCCGGGCCGCCATTCACGGTGACCGAGCGATAATTGTTGTAGCGGGTGATGACCTGTGGGCCCTGCACGATCTTGAGGCTGGCGATGGAGCGGATCGGCACCATCTGGCCGCCACTGTTGCGCACATAGATCTGCCAGATGGCGGGGATGTCGCCGCGATCGGCCGCCTCGCCCTGCACATTGACCTGCCAGGTGCGGCCGAACAGATTGAAGTTGTTGACGTAGATGCCGCCGAGCGTCGCCTGCAGCGCGGTGAACACGTCGCTCATGTTCAAGCCCAGCGCCTGCGCCTTGGCGCGGTCGATGTCGAGATAGATCGACGGATTGGTGGCGGTGAAGGTGGAGAACACCCGCGTCAGCCTGGGATCACCATTGGCAGCGCCAACGAGCGCGCCCATCACACTGCCCATCGCCGCCGGATCCTGCCCCTCCAGCGCTTCGAGCTGATACTCGAAACCGCCGCTGGTGGAGAGACCGATGATCGGCGGCAAATTGAACGGCAGCACGCTGGCCGCGCGGATCTGCGACCCCGCGCCGAAGGTGCGCCCGATCAGCGCCTGCGCGGATTCCGACGCCGCCTTGCGATCCTCGAACGGCTTCAGCCGCGCCACCATGAAGGCGGCGTTGGGCTCCGACGCGCCGTCCAGCAGCGAGAAGCCGACGATCGACAGCGTGTGGTCGATGCCCGGCATCTGCTTCAGCAGGCCCTCCACCTGCTTGACCACATCGCTGGTGCGCGACACCGAGGCGCCGTCCGGCAACTGCACCGAAATGAAGAACGCGCCCTGGTCTTCTTCGGGCAGGAATCCGGTCGGCGTGATCCGCGACACCCCGAACACGGCAAGCCCGAAGAACGCCACCAGCACCAGCGACAGCGCCGCCATCCGCACCAGCCGGCGCACCCCGCCAGCATATTTATCGCGCACCCAGTCGATGCCGCCGAGCACGCGTCCCATGATGCCGCGCCGCGGCCCGGTGTGGCGCAGGAACACCGCACACAGCGCCGGGGACAGCGTCAGCGCGTTGAGTGCCGAGATCACCATCGCCGCGGAGATCGTCACCGCGAACTGGCGGAACAGCTCGCCGGAGATGCCGGGAATGAAGGCGATCGGCACGAACACCGACAGCAGCACCAGCGTGATCGCGATGATCGGCGCTGTGATCTGCGTCATCGCTTTCTTGGTGGCATCCGCAGGCGAGAGCTCCGGCTCCTCCTCCATCACCCGCTCGACATTCTCCACCACCACAATAGCGTCGTCGACCACGATGCCGATGGCCAGCACCATCGCCAGCAGCGACACCGTGTTGGCGGAATAACCCAGCACCAGCAGCACCGCGAAGGCGCCGATCAGGCTGACCGGCACCGCCACCGCCGGGATCACCGTGGCGCGCAAATTGCCGAGAAACAGAAACACCACGATCACCACCAGGATGAAGGCTTCGCCCAGGGTCTTGACCACTTCGCCGATGGTCTCACGCACGAAGCTCGTGGAATCGTAGACCACGAGATACTTCAGGCCTTCGGGAAACCGCGTCGACAATTTATCCAGTGTGGCCTGCACGGCTTTGGCGGTGCTCACCGCATTGGCGCCGGGGGCGAGATAAATGCCGATGGGAACGCCGGAGCGGCCGTCGATCCGCGATTCGCTGTCGAGGTTCTGCGCGCCGATCTCGACCCGGGCAACGTCGCTGATCCGCAGCACCGAGCCGTCGGGATTGGCGCGCAGCACGATGTTGCCGAACTGCTCGGCGCTGGCGAGCCTGCCCTGCGTCTGCACATTGAGCTGAAATTGCTGCTGGTCGCTGATCGGACGGGCGCCGATGCGGCCGACCGGCGCCTGCACGCTCTGGGCTTTGATGGCATTGACGACGTCGGAGGGCGCAAGATTGAGGCTGGTGAGCCGCTGCGAGTCGAACCAGATCCGCATCGAATAGTTCATCTTGGCGAACAGGTTGGCCTGGCCGACGCCGGGGGTGCGCGAAATCGCGTCGAGCACATTGATGATGGCGTAGTTGGTGATGAACAGCGGATCCTGCGCGCCGCTCTCGCTGTACAGCGTGATGAACTGCAGCACTGCGGAGGATTTTTTCGCCACCGTCAGGCCCTGCAGCTGCACCTCGGAGGGCAGTTGCGACAGCGCGGTCTGCACGCGGTTGTTGACATTGACGGTGTCGATATCCGGATCGGTGCCGAGCGCGAACGACACCGTGAGGCTGTAGCTGCCGTCGTTGCCGCTGGTCGACTTCATGTAGAGCATCTTGTCGACGCCGACGATCTGCGCCTCCAGCGGCTGGGCGACGCTGGATTCCACCACCGAGGCGGAGGCTCCGGGAAATACGCCGGAGACCGTCACCTGCGGCGGCACGATGTCAGGAAATTGCGCCACCGGAATCCGCAGCATCGCCAGCGCCCCGGCGATGGTGATGACAAAGGCGATGACGATGGCAAGGCGCGGACGATCGACAAAGACCGAGGAGATCATTTGCCCGCACCCGCCGCTGCGGGAGCCGCCGCCCCGGAGCCGCCGGCCTTGGCTGCGGGCTTGGCGGCCGGGGGTGTCGTCCCGGCACCGCCACCCTGCGGGGCCGCCGTCATCGAGGATTGCACCTGCGGGCTCGCCGGTCCCGGCGCCACGGGTTGCCCCGCACGCACCCGCTGCAGCCCCTCGACAATCACCTTGTCGCCCTTCGAGATCCCGCTCATGACAGCGGCGACCGTCGACGTCGATTGTCCGAGCTGGATGCGACGCTGCTCGGCCTTGTTGTCGGCGCCGACTACGAACACATAGTCGCCCTGCTGGTCGGACAGCACCGCGGAGCGCGGCACGGCGAGCACCTCGACCGGCTGCACGCCCTCCAGCATCACGGTGACGAATTCAGCGTCGAACAATTCGCGAACCACACCGCCGGTGTTGGCGGTATTGCTGTTGGTGTAGAGCGGCGGATTGGGAATCGTGCCGCGCAGCAGGATGGTATCGGTGTTCTGCGCGATGGTGTTGTTGGCGAAATTGAGCTGGCCGGTCTTGTCGTAGGTGCGCCCGTTCGGCAGCCGCAGCTTGATCACCACCGCGGCGTAGCCCCCGGCCGTGGCATAACGATCGCGCAGGTCGAGGGCTTCGCGCACCGACACCGGAAAGGTGACGTACATCGGATCCTGGCTGACGATGGTGGTGAGCACCCCCGAACTCGGGGTGACCACATTGCCGATGGTCACCGCTGTTCGGCCGATCCGGCCGTTGATCGGCGAGCGGATATCCGTGTAGTTGAGATTGATCTGCGAGGCCTGCACCTGGGCCTGCGCCGCCTGCAGCTGCGCCTCGAGGCTGCGCTGGTTGGCGACCGCGGTGTCGTAGGTCGACTGCTGGCCGGCCGGACCGCTGAGCAGGATGCGCTGCCGCTCGGTGGTCAGCTTGGCATTATCCAGCGTCGCCTGCATCTGCGCGACCTGGGCCTCCTTGGCCGCAAGATCCGCCTGGAACGGCCCGCGCTCCAGCAGATAAAGCGGATCGCCTTCCTTGACGTCGGCGCCTTCCTCGAACAGGCGCTTTTCCATGAAGGCGGTGACGCGGGCGACGATATCGACGCGATTGGTGGCCTCGATGCGGCCGAGATATTCGCTGCTTTCGGTGATCGGCCGCGTGGTGGCCTCGATCACGCCGACCGCGGGAGGGCCGGCCGGCGCGGGCTGGGCATACACGATTGTATTGAGACCGGCGACAATCGCACACGCCATCGGCAGGCTGATCGAAAGCCTCGCAAGGTGCATCCCGCCCCCTCCCTCACTGCGACCAGGACCTTAAGGCTAACACAGGCGTTTTGGTTCCACTACCGCACGATCATTGGCGACGGCAGTGATGACTCCGGACTCGCAGCCGAAACGGAGACATGCATGGGCACGGCCCTCGTCCGACGCATGACTTCCGGCATTTGATTTAATGTCCGCCGGCATGACACCAGCAAGACAGGACAAACACGCATGCAGGCATGGCGCCTCTCAGCAGATCGCCTTCACGATTGCGCGACCGAGGCTGGGATGCCGTTTGTGTGAATGACCCGTAGCCCGGATGAGCGCGCAGCGCGATATCCGGGGCAACCGGTGAGGTCGGTCCCGGGTATCGCTGCGCTCACCCGGGCTACGACGCTGCGTTGCCTTTGAGCCAGTTTTCCAGTTCAGCACGCCGGGCCGGCAAGCGCCCTCGCGCGCGCTTTCGGCCGCAGCGCCCTCACCACCTCACCGGCAGGTTCTTGAGGCCGAACACTTCCGCATCGTAACGGAACGGCAGTTCGGCCACCGGCACCGCGAGCCGCAGCGTCGGGATCCGATCGAACAGCGTGCGCAGCGCCAGCCGCATCTCGACCCGCGCCAGATTGAGACCGATGCACTGATGCACGCCATAGCCGAATGCCAGCTGGCCGCGGCTGTCGCGACGGATATCGAGGTGGTCGGGGCGCTCGAACGCGGCCTCGTCACGGTTGGCGGACCAGACCAGCGGGATCACGCCCTCGCCGGTTCGAATTTTTTGACCGCCGATCTCGGTGTCGGCTACCGCCACCCGCAAACCGTCGGAATCGCCGATGCTGTGGAAACGCAGCAACTCCTCCACCGCGCCGTCGGTCAGCGCATGTTCGGCCCGAAACAGCGCCAGCTGGTCCGGATACTGGAACAGCGTCGCGACGCCGAGCGCGATCATGGTCGCGGTGGTCTCGAACCCCGCCATCATCAGGATGAAGGCGAGCCGCACCAGGTCGTCGTGCGACAGTTCGCCGGTGCGAACCCGCTCCACCACCAGGCGATCGATCAGTCCATCACCGGGAGCTTTTTCCTTCGCCGTCACCAGATCTTCGAAATACGCCATCACCGTGCCGAATGCCGCACCCTTGTCCTCGCTCAGCGAGAACGCCACCGCCACCTTCTCGTGAAAGAACGCCATATCCGCTTCGGGAATGCCGAGCAGATGACAGATGGTCAGCGACGGAATCGGCAGTGCATAGTCTGCAACCAGATCGGCCGAATTGCCACGCGCCAGCATGGCCGCGATCAACCGGTCCGCATCGGCCTGAATATCGGCCTGCAATGCGGCCAGCCGGGACGGCGAGAACTCCGCCGCCAGCATACGACGCAGGCGTGTGTGTTCCGGCGCATCCATCTCGATCAGGAACGGCGTGTGATCGGCGTCCTGCGGCTCCGGAAAACCCGGCTTGCGGGAATCCGAGCTGAGCCTGGGGTCCTTCAGTGCGGTGCGCACATCGACATGGCGCGCCACCAGCCAGGCGGTGCCGCCGCCGGCCAGCATCACCCGTTTCACCGGTTCGCGGGCACGCAGCTGCGCGTAAAACGCCGGTGGCATGAACGGCTGGGTTCGCAGAATCGGCAACGCGAGGGGATCGGTCAGCAGATCGCTCGCGGGCAAATCGGTTGCATGCATGACAGTCATGGCACTCCATCCTGGTCGGAGAATGCCAATTAGGTAACTTAGTGTAGTTTTATATTCAAGGCATAAATATATAAAATTACGTTTTTGGCCGTTTGCCCTTCCGCCCGTAGCTGCCGGTGCCCTGCTCGATCAAATCGAGCGCCCCCTCGAACCAGCGTCGCACCGCCACCGGGCGGGTTCCCGGCGCCCGCGCCAGCAGGGCGCCGCCGACCGCGTCCGAGATCAGCAGTCGATACAGCGCCACGATCTGCGCCGCGACCATGCGCGGGCGCGGATCGTCGGCCGCCGCATCCGTCTCCTGCATCAGGGCTGCGGCGATCGCGATTTCATAACGCTCCCACATCAGCCGCAGGCGGGCATGCAGCGCGGCATTGTCGCCAAGGCTGCGGCGCAGGCCATCGAGCCCGCTGACCAGCGATGGCGCTTGCCGCGGCGATACCAGCGCCTCGATCTGCCTGCGCACCGCGCCGAGCACGCTCTCGCCGGGCGCGCGGTCGCGGATCGCGGCCAGGATCATTTCCTGCAATTCGGTCTCGTCGCCGAACAGCAGGTCTTCCTTGCTGGCAAAGTACGTAAACAGCGTCTTGGCCGAGACATCGGCCGCCGCCGCGACTTCCGCGACGGTGACGTGATCGAAACCGCGCTGCTCGAACAGCCGCGTTGCGGCCTCCACGATGGCGGCACGGGTTTTCTGCTTCTTGCGCTCGCGCAACCCCAGCGGGGGCGCGGCGGTGTCGGATGGATTCGGCATGGCCCGACCGTAGCAGAAAAGGTCGTCGGATGAACAACGTAACCGTGTGAAACATCCGCCCGGTCAGGTGAGACCCGGACGCGCCGGTCACGGCGCGCCCTCTCCCCGCTCGCACCCTATTCGTTCGAGCCCTGGATCGCCGCCACCACGGCGTCGGTGACCTCCTTGGTCGTCGCCTTGCCGCCGACATCGGGGGTGAGAATGCCGGCGCCGGTGACCTGCTCCACCGCGCGCATCAGGCGCGCAGCCGCGTCAGGCTCGCCGAGATGCTCGAGCATCTGCGCCGCGGTCCAGAACGAGGCGACGGGATTGGCGATGCCCTTGCCGGTGATGTCGAACGCCGAGCCATGAATGGGCTCGAACATCGAGGGGAAGCGCCGCTGCGGATCGATGTTGGCGGTGGGCGCCACGCCGAGACTGCCGGCCAGCGCGCCGGCCAGATCCGACAGAATGTCCGCATGCAGGTTGGTGGCGACGATGGTGTCGAGGCTTTTGGGATGCAGCGTCATGCGCACGGTCATGGCGTCGACCAGCATCTTGTCCCAGGTTACGTCGGGAAATTCGCTCGCCACTTCCGCGGCGATTTCGTCCCACATCACCATGCCATGGCGCTGCGCGTTCGACTTGGTCACGACCGTGAGCAGCTTGCGCGGCCGCGCCTGCGCCAGTCGGAAGGCATAGCGCATGATGCGGGTGACCCCGACGCGGGTGAAGATCGAGACTTCCGTGCCGACCTCTTCCGGCAGGCCGCGGTGGGCGCGGCCACCGCTGCCGGCATATTCCCCCTCGGAGTTCTCGCGCACGATCACCCAGTCGAGATCACCCACGCCCACATGGCGCAGCGGCGAGGTGATGCCGGGCAGGATCTTGGTCGGGCGCACATTGGCATACTGGTCGAAGCCCTGGCAGATCGGCAGCCTCAGCCCCCACAGCGTGATGTGATCGGGTACGTCGGGGGCGCCGACGGCGCCGAAATAGATCGCGTCGAAAGCTTTCAACTGCGTCAGTCCGTCTTCCGGCATCATCACGCCATGCGTCTTGTAATAGTCCGAGCCCCAGTCGAAGGTCGTGACCTTGAAGCTGACGTCCCCAAGGCGCTGCTGCAGCGCCACGAGCACGGCAAGACCGGCGTTGATAACCTCCGGTCCGATACCGTCGGCGGGGATCGCGGCGATGGAATATTCACGCATGACAAGCTCCTCATTCATCTGTCACCCTAAGCGAGCCCGCAGGGCCGCATCAATCCGCATGGCATTATACAATTAAATGATATAATCAGGAGTTATATCGGTTATGGCCGGAACCAACTCGGCGCCCCTCACTCAGCGTCATCACCGGGCTTGCCCCGGTGATCCAGCTTAGAACTCCCGTCGGGCGGTGAGTAAGCTGGATTGCCGGGTCAGGCCCGGCAATGACGCAGAGCGAGACGAAATGCACCGGCTTACACAGTCATCAGCATGCAAAGCGAATTGCGGCCAATTGAGTCAGGAGATCGCACGATGGACCTGAACCAGCTGCGCTGCTTTGTCACCACCGCGGACGAGCTGCATTTCGGCCGCGCGGCGCACAGGCTCGATATGCTGCCGGCGGCGCTTGGCCGTCGCATCCGCCTGCTCGAGGAAGATCTCGGCACACGGCTGTTGACCCGCACCACCCGCAGCGTGGCGCTGACCCGCGACGGCGCGGCGCTGCTCGACGAGGCGCGCGACCTGATCGCCCGTGCCGATGCGCTGGCGAAACGGATGCGGACGCGCACCCGCCGGCAGGCCGCGGGGCTGCGCATCGGCGCGATCGACAGCGCCGCCGCCGGCCTGTTGCCGCGGTTGCTGCACGATTTTCGCGCGCGACGCTCCGATGTCTCGGTGCAGCTGCTGGAGGACAAGACGATTCGCCTGCTGCCGCGACTGCTGTCGGGCCGGCTCGACCTCGCGCTGGTCCGGCCGCCGGAGCACCCGGACAAGCGGCTGGAGATCCTGTTCCTGTTTCACGAGACCGCGGTGGTCGCGGTGCCGGAACGGCATCGGCTTGCGAAACGCAGCGCCCTCACGGTTGCCGATCTGGCGGGACAACCGATGATCGTGCCGGAGCGGCGCTCGCGTCCGCACAGCCACGACCTCACCATGACGCTGTTCGCCGAGGCCGGCCTGAAGGCGAATGTGATCCAGCTCGCGGACGAAAAGCAGACCATCGTCAACCTGGTCGCCGCAAGCCTCGGGATCGCGATCGTTCCGCGCTGGACCTCGCGCATGGCGACGCAAGGCGTGCGCTACGTTCCGCTGCGCACCGCCCGGCGCGCCATGAACAAGCTGCCGCTGGCAGCGGCCTGGGTGCGCGGCTCACGCGACCCGCTGCGCGATGAGATGATCGCGCTGCTGCAGGAGCGGTTGACCGCCTACGCACGGCAGCGGTGAGCTCCGACGGCTGAGCTCGCGTGGTTCGTAGCCCGGATGAGCGCGCAGCGCGATATCCGGGAAGTGCTCGGCGATTGATCCCGGGTATCGCTTCGCTCACCCGAGCTACGAGGCCGAGCCCTTGTTTTGTTTGATCCTGAATGCTACGGATTGTAGCACTACAGATCGTCGTCATCGGCCTAAGCCTTTTGCCGCCTGAGGATTCGGAATGACCACGCAGCCCGCCGCGAAACAAACGACCGTCGCCACCATCGTGCCCGAGCTCGATGCCCTCGCCGCGGAGGCGATGGCGGAGTGGAAGGTGCCCGGCATCGCGCTGGCCGTGGTGCAAAATGGCGAGACGACGCTTCTCAAAGCCTACGGCCAGCGCGACGTCGAGGCCGGATTGCCGATGACAACGCAGACCCAGTTCCTGATCTGCTCCATCACCAAGACGTTCACCGCAACGGCTTTGGCGCTGCTGGTCGACGAGGGGCGTCTCGACTGGCGCAAGCCGGTTCGCGATTATATTCCGGAATTCCGGTTGCACGATCCGGTCGCCACCGAGCGTGTGACCGTGCGCGACCTGCTCTGCCATCATTCCGGCCTGCCGCGCCACGACTGGATCTGGATGCCGGGCGGTCTCTCGCGCAAGGAGATGATGCTGGCCATGCGCCATCTCGAACCGGCCAGGGATATCCGCACCACCTTCCAATACAACAATCTCGCCTACAACGTCGCCGGCATCGTCATCGAACGCGTCAGCGGCCTGAGCTTCGAGAACTTCATCCGCAGGCGATTGACCGACAAGCTGCGGATACCGGTCAGCTTCTCGGTCGAAGACCTCGTCGAAGCCGACGACGCCGCCGTCCCCTATCTGATGAACCGCGACGAACGCGTCCGCGCCAAGCTGTTTCCCCTTCCCACGACGGCCGCCGGCGCCATCAACACCTCGATCACGGCCATCGCCAACTGGATGACATTCCTGCTCGCGGAGGGCGAGTTTGCCGGCGAGCGCTTGCTGTCCCCCGCGCTCATCCGCGAGATGCAGGCGCCGCGGGTGTTCGCGGGTGCGCCCGAATTCGCCGAATTCGGTCACTCGCATTATGGTCTTGGCTTCGGCTCGTTCACCTATCGCGGAGAACGCGTGGTGGGGCACGCTGGCGGCTGGATCGGCTGGAACACCCTGCTGCGCCTGCTGCCGGGGCGAAATATCGGGGTCGCGGTGTTCAGCAACCGGGGGGACGGCAATCCGGTGCCCAGCATCCTGATCAACCGGATCTTCGATCATGTCTGCAGCAACGAGCCGGTGCCCTGGCTGGCGCGCCTGCGCGAGATGCGCCGCAAATCCCTGGAGCAGCAAGAGATCGACGAGCAGACGCGGCGGACGGCGCGCAAATCGGACACGCGTCCGAGTCACGGCCTGGCCGATTATGCCGGTGCTTACGAACATTCCGCCTATGGACGGATGGTGATCACACAGACCGGCGATGCGCTGCACTGGGCCTATCGCGGCATGGCCGCCCCCTTGTCGCATCGTCACTACGACACATTCGAGCTGCCGGAGATCATCGGCGAGCTGAACCCGGATCGCCTCGCGATCTCGTTTGGCACCGATCGCGACGGCAACATCGCAAGCCTGTCCGCCCAGCTCGAGGCGCTGGTCACGGATATCGTTTTCACGCGCGCCCCCGCCGGCGCCTGCATGGATCCCGCTTTCCGCACCGCCTGCGTCGGCCGCTACACCCGCGGCGGCGACATCCATGCCGTATCGCAGGAGGCCGACGGCCAGCTCACACTCAAGCTGCCGTTCCAGCCGCTGTACCACCTGCGTCCCTACCAGGACGCGATCTTCAGCATTGTCGAGCTCGACGGCTTTCGCGTGGAATTTCGCCGCGGCCCGTCCGGCATCATCGACGAGCTGGTTTATCATCAGCCGAACGGCACGTTCATCGCCCCGCGCACCGAAGCTGACGACAACTCCTGAGCGAGATCATGAGCGCCGTGCGCTGGTGCGTCCCGCAAGATGCCATCGCGCGTTCGTCAACACGGATGGGCGCAACAATTTTTGTGTCCTTTGTCCGCCTTTTATGTCCGGACCATCTGGGCGAATGCATCAATCGCAGCTAGTCTCCGCGTCCTTGAAACAAGAAACGCAACGGGGAATGCCATGACTGCCGCAGAACGATCAGCCGCCAACACCGATGCGATCGCGCGTGAATTACTTGGCTTGCTGGGCAGTGGACGGCAGGTCACGCCGTTCGCCTCGCGGCCCGGCGGCCTCGATGTGGCGGACGCCTATGCCGTGGTCGCCAAGTTGCGCGACCTGCGCAAGGCGCGGGGCGAGACGCCGGTCGGCCGCAAGATCGGCTTCACCAACCGCAGCATGTGGACAACCTACGGCGTCAACGGGCCTATCTGGAACTACATGTACGACAAGACGGTGCACGATCTGCCCGCGGGCGGCGGCGACTTCGCGCTGGCCGGCCTTGCGCAGCCGCTGATCGAGCCGGAAATCGCGCTGCATCTGGCCCGCGCGCCGCAGAGCGGCATGAACGACGCCGAACTGCTGGGATGCATCGACTGGATCGCCCATGGTTTCGAGGTCGTGCAGTCGGTCTATCCGAACTGGTCGTTCACCGCGACGGATGCGATCGCCGGTTATGGCATGCACGCGGCCTACCTGATTGGTGAACGCCACACCATCACCGACGATCTCGCGCGCTGGGACAAGGCGCTCGGCACATTCACGCTCCAGCTCAAGCGGAATGACGGTCTCAGCCGGGAGGGCCGCGCCCAGAATGTGCTTGATGGTCCCCTGCCGGCGCTGCGTTTTCTGATCGACGAGATCGCCCGCCACCCAGGCAGCGAGCCGCTCGCCGCCGGCGAAATCATCACCACCGGCACACTCACCGATGCGATGCCCATCGCCGCCGGCGAAACCTGGTCGACCACACTCGCCGGCATCGACGTGCAGGGGCTGCGGCTGACGCTTCGCTGAAACAAGACGCTCAGTCGAACGGGATCACCTGGTTGGCGTTCGTGACGATGACGCGGACAGCCGGACATCCGGTTCCGAGATCGCGGGGCACGACCAGCACGCCGGCACGCAGTCCCGACATCTCCGAAAGCTGGATCCATTTCGGCGGCGTGCTCATGTAGCAACTCGACGGCATGCCGGCCTTCTTGAGCACCTCCTCGACGTCGCCGCTCCACGCAATCTGCAACAGCGACGGCTTCTTGAGCGCCTTTTCGGTCGCGTCGTCCTTGTGTGACAGGGTCAGGAACGCGAACAGCGAGAGGCCGATAATCGGCAGTGCATAGCTGGTCGCTCTGACCATCCTGTCGAACTTGAGCCGGAGATGTTCCGTGTTGGTGATCTCGATGACTTCCCGGATTCTCGGCTGCAGTTCCCCCAGCACGCCAGCGGCGTCAGTTCGCTGCTGATCGGATTTTGCCGGATTGTTCACGATCGCGGTCTGATCGAGATACTCACCGTAGAGCGTCTCGATGGTGTCGATTCCAGGCGGATAATGTCCCGCCAACCAGCCGTTCACGATGGTGCGGGCGTCGTCATAATCCTGCGAGAGGGCCATGGTACCGAGCGGCGTCAGCGACGAGGCGACGATGTCGACGGCCGATCGCAGCGGGATCAGGCAAAACAGCGTCAGCAGCAAAAGGCAACAGGCCGCGGCCACCCTCGGCAGCGTGTCCAGGTCGGCGATCTTCGCGATCAGTCCACCGCCGATGACCACGACGACTGTCGCCCCCAGGATGGTGACAATCCACTTCGCCGTATCGCGCAGCGACGCCCGCGCATCCACATAGAGTTTGTTCGTATCGGTGTCAGTCATTGAACGTCCCCTGGCCGACAACGATCGTCAGATGATCGGGAAGCTTCGCCAGGCTGTCATGCAACGATGTCGACTGCAGGTCCGCGATATCGCCGACCGTCGCGAACACGGTGTTGGAACCGCCTGGCAAACTCCCCACTTTGGTACGCAGCGAAGCCGCCAACGACGAGAGATTGTCGAAATGGCCCACCCCATGCGGCTCCTGTCCCATCACAATGAGCGTTCCAATGGGAAGTGGAATGTGTTCGGGAAATTTCTTCTTCGGCGGAGCCGGCGGCTTGGGAGCGGCCGTCACGTCATCGGGGCGCTTTGCCGGTTTTTGTTTCGGCGGTTTGCCGTCGGCCTTGGCTGTCGCGGCCTGAAGCAGGATGAGCTGGGCTGGCATCATGGTCTCCAACAAACGGCGGATGGAGCAACGACGACATCGACGACATCGATGTCGCCGCGAACCGACATCATTTTTTGGGCTTTGCCCGCGCTCCCGGGCGCCCCTCTCCCGCTTCCCGCAGCCCCTTGACGCGTTCGCCAATCGGAAACGGTCGAAACGGAGGAAACTTCAGCTTTGGCTTTGGCGCCGGATCGGCCTGCTTTTTTTGCGGTGACCTGGCGGGCCTTTTTGGTGTCTTGTCAGTCACCTCGCTCACTTGGCCAGCGGCAACGCGCGGCTGTTTTGCCGATGTCAGCTTCTTCGATGTCCGACCGGGTTTGGTGACCATCTCGACCTCTGTTCAAAATGCGCGAGTCAGGTCCGGGAGGCGCGCAGAAAAAATCGCGAGGAATAAAGTCTTTCGGAAATGCCGATAACCTGACATCACAACTTCAGGCTGACAAGATAAAACCATCGCCTCCTGATTGAAGAGACGCCGCTGATTTCGGCAATCGTCGTCAAAATTCTCGTGACCATGCCGTCGCCGGGGACCGGAAACGTCGTTTCCCTGCAATGATGCAGATCGTCGTATACTGTCTCCTGCCGGCCGCCCCAGCGGCCTGGCGACCAGGAACGCGATCAAAACCAAGAACAAGACCAACAAGGGAGCCTCCATGAGCACCGATGCCGCGAAAGTCGTCCTGCCTGACGACACCAGCCTCACCGCCTTCTACCGCGACATGAACGTGCCGGAACGGCGCACGTTCTGGGCCTGCGCCACCGGCTGGGCGCTCGACGGCATGGACTTCATGATCTATCCGCTGGTGATTGGCACCATCATCAAGTTGTGGAATGTCGACGCTGGTCTGGCGGGGCTCGCGGGCACGGTGACGCTGCTGGCGTCCGCCATCGGCGGCTGGTTTGCCGGCTTCATGTGCGACCGCATCGGCCGCGTGCGCACCATGCAGATCACCATCATCTGGTTTTCGGCGTTTTCGCTGGTCTGCGCCTTTGTGCAGGATTTCAACCAGCTCTTGATCGCCCGCGCGCTGCTCGGCTTCGGCTTCGGCGGCGAATGGGCGGCCGGCGCCGTGCTGATGGGCGAAACCATCCGCGCGCAGTATCGCGGACGCGCAGTCGGCTCGGTGCAGTCCGGCTGGGCGGTCGGCTGGGGCCTCGCCGTGCTGGCGCAGGCGTTGCTGTTCAGCCTGCTGCCGGCGGAGCAGGCCTGGCGCTGGATGTTCGCCATCGGCGTGCTGCCGGCGCTCTTGGTGTTCTACCTGCGCCGTTATGTGGAGGAGCCGACGGTCTCGGCTGAGACGATGGCGCGACAATCGAGTTCGGGCGATCGCCCCAGGATCTGGGAGATCTTTTCCGGCCCGATCCTGAAGACCACCATCCTCGCTTCGCTGGTCGCCACCGGCTGCCAGGGCGGCTATTACGCCATCACCTTCTGGGTGCCGCGTTTCCTCACCACCGAGCGCAAGCTTTCGATCGTGTCCTCCACCGGCTATCTCGCCGCACTGATCATCGGCTCGTTCATCGGTTATCTGGTCGGCGCGTGGCTCGCCGACCGCATCGGCCGCCGCAACCTGTTCCTGATCTTTTCAATCGGCGCCATCGCCGTGGTGCTGGTCTACACCCAGATGACGCTGAGCAACGAACTGCTGTGGGTGCTGGGTTTCCCGCTCGGCTTCTTCGCCTCGGGATATTTCTCCGGCGTCGGAGCGTTCCTCACAGAGCTTTATCCGACACGCTTGCGCGGCTCCGGCCAGGGCTTCTGCTACAATTTCGGCCGCGGCATCGGCGCGCTGTTTCCGTTCCTGGTCGGCTATCTGTCGCAGACCACGACACTGGCGAACGCGATTGCGATCTTCGCGGTCGCCGCTTACGCACTGTTTTTCTTGGCCGCTTATGCGCTGCCCGAAACCCGTGGCCGGGTTCTGACGGCGGAGGGATAGGCTGTAGCCCGGATGAGCGAAGCGACATCCGGGGCTAATTGAGCGTTTATCCCGGATGTCGCTGCGCTCATCCGGGCTACGGTGCTGACGTCTGATACCTGAGATCAATTTTTGGAGGACTATCCATGGATATCGCCAAGGGCACCAGACGACGAATGAACATCGAGGGCGCCGACGTCTCCGGGTCGACATTCGAGGACGTCAACATGTCGGGCTGGACGGCTCACAATGTGAACATGAGCGGCCTGCGCATCGACAATGCCAACCTCGCCGGATTGCATGTCAACAATGCCAACATGGCCGGCGCCAATCTGACCGATTGCCGGATCGAGGGCATGCGCATCAATGGCATCGCGATCGAGGATCTGCTCGCGGCCTACCATCAAGGCAAGAAGGACTAATCCAGGGAAGAACGATCGGCGAACCGACGAGAGATCCGTGAACCGACGTGGTCTACTGCGCGATGGTGCCGGTCAAAGCGGCGACCACGGTGCGGGCAATCGGCAGGTCCGAGGTATAGATCCGGCCGCCGACCAGCAGCAGCGCGATCGCCCAGAACACAATGATTCCGGTCCGATACGACCGTCCGTCCCGGGGGGCCGGGCGCACGACCACAGCCTTTTCGCCGAACGGATCGAACGAAACGCTCTGAATCTCGCGGTTTTCGGTGTGGCTGCTCATGCTAGACAGATAGCGCATGGGTGCTAGGCAATAAATGGACGCATTTTTCGAATTTCGCGTGCGCCGGGAAGCATTATTCCCTATCCACAATCGGATTTGGAAGTTTCTACCCACTCCCTCCGAAACGGCCCCTCGACCCGATGACCCCACCCGCCCGCCCACCCCGTCTGGCCCTGGCTGCCCTGCTGCCCGGGATCGTCATCTGTCTTGCCATCACCGCCGTCGCCATGGGCATCCAGGCTATCGAGGAACGGGTCTTCAGCCATCCTTATGTCGAGGCCCTGGTAATGGCGATCCTGATCGGCGTCGCCATCCGCACCGCCTGGACCCCGCCCGAGCGGTTCCAGTCCGGCATCGCCTTCAGCGCCAAGCAGCTGCTCGAGGTCGCGGTCACCCTGCTCGGCGCCTCTCTCAGCCTCACCGCTATCGTCGCATCGGGACCGGCGCTGTTGGCCGGCATCCTGGGCACCGTCGTGCTCGCGATCGGCGCGAGTTACGCCACCTGCCGGCTGCTCGGCCTGCCCACCAAGATGTCGATCCTGATCGCCTGCGGCAACTCGATCTGCGGCAACTCGGCGATCGCCGCGGTCGCCCCCATCATCGATGCCGACAGCAACGACGTGGCCGCGTCGATCGCCTTCACCGCGGCGATCGGCGTCTTGATGGTGATCGGCCTGCCGCTGTTCGTGCCGCTCGCCGGCCTCTCGGAACATCAGTATGGCGTGCTGGCGGGCCTCACCGTCTATGCCGTGCCGCAGGTGCTGGCCGCCACCATCCCGGTCGGGCTGGTGAGCACGCAGGTCGGCACTCTCGTGAAGCTGGTGCGCGTGCTGATGCTGGGGCCGGTGGTGGTGGCGCTGTCGCTGCTGGCGCCGCTGCTGCGGCTGGATCAAACGGCGTCCTCGCCCAGGCGCCGCCTGAACCTCGGCCGGCTGGTGCCCTGGTTCATTGTCGGCTTTCTGGTGCTGGCGACGCTGCGCTCCCTCGGGCTCATTCCTGAAGTCGCGCTGAAACCGATCGCACAGATCGCGGGTTTCCTCACCGTGCTCTCGATGGCCGCGCTCGGCCTCGGTGTCGACGCGCGCGAACTCGCCCGCGCCGGCGGCCGCGTCACCACGGCCGTGACCATCTCGCTGATGGTGCTGATCGCGATCAGCTTCATCCTGATCCGCGCGCTCGGCATCAGCTGACACCGGCGCCGACACCAAAGACTCCAAACGCGCGCTTGTGAGGACGAGCGGGCGATCATTCGTCGAATGAACTCTGTGGATTGCAGCGACCCACGATCAGCGGATCCGCCCATGTCGCCGACAGCTTCGGCAGGTCGCCGATCCTGACGCCGAGTGTCGACGCCAGCACGTCCTGGGAGAAAGCGGATGCGGACGCACGATAACCGACATCGCCCGGTGTCGGCTGGTCGAAGAAGATCAGGAAATGGATTTCGTCCGGACCCAGCACCTCGATATGGTGCGGATAGGCGCGCGGGATGAAATAGACATCGCCGGGTCCGAGTTGATAGGTGTCGGTCGAGCCATCGGGATCGAGCACCGTCATCCGGGCATGACCGCGATGCACGTACCCCATCTCGGCGGTCTCGGGATGCCAATGTGGTTCGCGCATGCCCATATTGGTGACGCGCAGCGAATACATCGACATATCCTTCAACGCCGGCCAGAACTGGTCGCGTGCCAGCCGTGCGGAGCCATAGTCAAAAGCCACCGGGGCCGATTGCGCCTCGACATCGAACTTGTGTGAATTGCCTTGCAGCGCGGTCGGCGGAATCACAGCACCGGCCTGCCGCCGCACGATATACGGCGCTTGCGTGGTGCGCACGATCGGCGCGAAAGCGGACGCGGCAAGCCCGTAGGTATTGCCGAGCACGGCATCCGGCATCGCGCCGAACGCGGCGTGCAGCGAAAAATCCTCGGGACGCTCGTGCCGGAACGCGATGATGAGTTCGGCCGCGCCGGCGGCGATGTTCTCGATGGCGTGAATGGCTCCCGATTCAACATGAAACATCTGCCCGGCGTCGATGGCAAAGGACGAGAAGACGCTGCGGTTGCCGAGAATCGAAACCAGCAGGCGGCCGGACACGCAGTAAGCCAGTTCCGTGGCATTGGCGTGCCAATGCGGCTCGCGGATCGCCCCCGGCGCCAGAACAAGACGCTTGATCGAAAGCCCCTTCAGGATCGGCAGTTCATCGGCATCGACCTGGGTCACCGACCCCAGATCGCTTTTGAACACCGAACGGCCATGGATCAGCGATGTGACATGATGACTGGCTTGGCGCACCGGACGGCTCCTCGAACTGGGATCACCGACCGCAGCCGGGACCGATCAGTCGATATTTGGGCCCAGTTCAATCCGCGTGGCAATATGCCCAAACGCAGCCCCGTGCCACTGAACATGCCGCACCGCTTTGTGGCCTCAAAGCCCCCTCAAATCCCGATCGCCGATTTCAGCCTCGCCGACGTCAGCGGCAGGTCGCGCAAGCGTTGGCCCGTGGCGTCCGCAATGGCATTGGCCACCGCCGCCGCGGCCGGGCCCTGCCCCGCTTCGCCGGCGCCGAGGAACGGCAATCCCGGACGATCGATGATGTGGACATCGACACTGAGCGGCACGCTGTTGAAACGCAGGATCGGATAAGTCGCCCAGTCGACCGATGTGATGCGGGTGTCGTCGAAGGTGACGGCCTCATACAGCGTCCAGCTCAGCGACTGCAGGATCGCGCCCTCGATCTGGTTGCGGATGCCGTCGGGACTGACCACCTGCCCGGCATCGACCGCCGACACCGCGCGCATCACGTGAATGCGGCCGGTTTCGCGATCGATCTCCACCTCCATCGCAATGGCGCAATACGCGGCGAGATTCTTGTAGCGCGCGAACGCGAAGCCGCAGCCGCGGCCGTCCACCGGCCTCAGTCGCCTGTCCCAGCCGAATTTTTCCGCGGCCAGGGTGATGACATCGCGCGCACGCACGTCGGTCAGATGCTTGAGCCGGAAGGCCACCGGATCGGCTTTTGCCGCGGCTGCCGTCTCATCCATGAAACTCTCGATCGAGAAGATGTTCATATAGGCGCCGAGCGCGCGCATGGCCGAGATCCGCAGCGGCATCTCCGGAATGAAGTGATGCATCACCTCGGCATTGGCGAAGGCATAGATCGGAATGGCGTTGCGGTCGCCGCCGCCTTCCGGCAGCGGCAGCGGTTTCGGCTCCGGCACAGGGAACGGATTCTCGATGTGCTGGCCGGCAAGCAGCGAGCCCGCCGTGCCGGGCCGCATCGAGTGGGTGTTGCTGCGCACGCTGAAGCGCCAGTCGACGATCTTGCCACTGGCGTCGATCGAAGCCTTGGCGCCGGTCACCATCCCCGGACCATAAGGCTCCCAGGCATGCTCCTGCTCGCGCATCCATTGCAGGCGGATCGGCTTGCCCGGCAATGCCACGGCGATCAGCGCAGCATCAGCCGCGGCATCGTCGGCGCCGTTGTGGCCGTAACAGCCCGCGCCCGGCACGTGGATGCAGCGGACTTTCGCCGGCGGCATCCGCAGCATCTCGGCAATCGCCGCGCGATCGGGATAGACGCCCTGGGTGTGGGTCCACACCGTCACCATATCACCCTCATAGTGCGCCACCGCACAGGACGGGCCGATCGAGCCGTGCGACTGATAGGGACGGGTGTAGCTCGCTTCCACCGTCGTCACCGCCGGCTCAGTGGCGCCGTGATTGTCGAGGATCTTGTAATCCTTCGCCGGCATCGCCGCGATCACCTCCGGCAGCGGCGCGTGCACCGGCAATTTTGCGGTCTCGTTCCAGCGCGCGCTCGCCGCCAGCGTTCGCATCGCCTTGATCGCCTGGAATTCCCTGATCGCCACCACCGCCAGGAAATTGCCGTTGCGGATCACCTTGACCACGCCCGGCATCGCCGCGACCGCCTCGATATCGGCGCCTGCGAACTGCGCGCCATAACTCGGCGGCCGCACCACGCGGGCGTGCAGCATGCCGGGCAGCCGCATGTCCTGCACATAAGCCTCGCCGCCGGTGACCTTGGCGGGAATGTCGACCCGGCGCAGCGACGTATTCATGATCCTGAAGGTCTTGGGATCGCGCAGCCGCGAGGTCGGCTCGGCCTTGACGTGCTGCTCGGTGGTGCCGACGAGATCACTGTAGGACAACTTGCTGCCATTGGGCGCGACTACCACGCCGCTGTCGGCCTTCAATTGCGCCGCGTCGAGATTGAGCCGGCGCGCGGCTTCCGCGATCAGCAACTCGCGCACCTGCGCCGCCGCATGGCGGATCGCGGTGCCGCTGTCCTGCATGGAGTGGCTGCCCGAGGTATAACCCTCGTTCGCGGTGCGGCCGGTGTCGGCGGTGACCAACGTCAGCCGTTCAATCGGCAGGTCGAGTTCTTCGGCGGCGATCTGCAACAGCGCGGTCCTGATGCCCTGGCCGAGTTCGGCCTTGCCGGAGAACACGGTGACGGCGCCGCTGCTGTCGAGCCGGATCCAGGAATCAAGATACGGACTGCCAGCAAGGCTGCCGGGCAATTTCGGCGGCGCCGCGGCGGGCGGCACGGGCGCGGCCTGCTGCGCGTGGGCCGGATCGAGCGAGAATCCGACGACCAGGGCGCCCGCGCCTTGCAGCAGCGCGCGCCGGGACAGGGATGCGAACGGGGCGTTCATCAGGTCGCTCCCTTGACGGTATTGGGGCTGGCGCGCATCAATTCAGCGGCACGCTGCACCGCCTTGAGGATGCGCATATGGGTGCCGCAGCGGCACAGATGCGGCTGCAGCGTGCTGCGGATGTCGCCGTCAGAGGGGTTTGGATTCTTTTGCAGCAGCGCCTGCGCGCGCATCATCATGCCGGCAATGCAGTAGCCGCATTGCGCTGCCTGCTCCTCGATGAAGGCCTGCTGGATCGGCGCCGGCTTCTCCACCGTGCCGAGGCCTTCCAGCGTGGTGACCTTGCGGCCCTCCAGCAGCAGGATCGGCGTCACGCAGGAGAAGGCGGCGACGCCGTCGATCATCACGGTGCAGGCGCCGCACTGGCCGAGCCCGCAGCCGTATTTGGCGGCGTTGAGTTCGAGGTGATCGCGCAGCACATAGAGCAGCGGCGTATCCGGATCGGCGTCGACGCTGTGGCTGCGGCCATTGACCATCAGATCGATCATGACGTCTCCTTACGGTTTCGCCTCGGCGGTGTTGGACGCAAGCGTGGCGGCACGAGCCTCGCGCAGCGGCGATGCGATATCCGGCCACGGCCCCTTGCGGCTGAAATTTGCGCGCAGATAGCTGACCAGTGCTGAAATCTGCGGGTCGGTCAGTGTCGCGGCGAAGCCCGGCATGATCGGACCGCGCTTGCCGTCCGCAGCCGGCAGACCCGCCAGCAGCAGGTTGATCAGATTGCGCGGGCTGTCCGCGCTGACCGTGGTGCTCAGCGACAGGCTCATGCCGCCATAAGGCACCGGACGCCCGCTCTCGTGGCACATGGCGCAGGCGCTGGCATAGATGGCCGCGCCGATATCGCCACTCGGCACAGCGGAGGCGACCGTCTGGCTGCCCCCGGATTGCGGCTTGCTGCCGGTGCTGTCGCGCGGCGCGGCGGTGGCGAGAGCCTCACCCTGCTGCCGGCGCTCAGGCGTCGGATGTCCCATCATGTCGGCGACATAGACCGCGATCGCCTTGACGTCCTGGTCCGACACCGCGGCCAGATTGTCGGCGACCGGCCCCATCGGGCCGCGTGCGACGCCATGCAGGCCGTGCCAGCCCTGGCGCAGATAGACATTCAGTGTATCGACATCCCACGGCACCGGCGACGGCGAGGCCGAATTGATGGTGAAGGCGTGCCAGCCCTCAGCATCACCACCGGCGAACGCCTGATGCGACTTCTCCGCACCAAGAATGTTGCGCGGGGTGTGGCAGGCGCCGCAATGGCCGATGCCCTCCACCAGATAAGCGCCGCGATTCCACAGCGCATCGCGCGCCGGATCGGGCGTGTATGGCCCCTGTTTCAGGAACAGCAGCTTCCAGCCGGCAAGCACCGGCCGCAGCGTCAACGGAAACGGCAGTTCGTTTTGCTTCGCCGGCGATCGCACCGCCGGCCGGGTCATCAGGAAGGCATACAGCGCGCGGTTATCGTCATCGGTGACCAGCGTGAAGTGATCATACGGGAACGCCGGATAAAGATGCCGGCCCTCGCGATCGACGCCCTCGCGCATGGCGCGCTGGAACGCGGCCTCCGGCCAGCGGCCGATGCCGGTCTCCGGATCGGGCGTGATGTTGGTGGAATAGATGGTGCCGAACGGCGTCGGCAGACCAAGGCCGCCGGCAAAGACCTTGCCGCCCGGCGCGGTGTGGCAGGTGTTGCAATCGCCGACCGCGGCGAGTTCGCTGCCGCGGCGCACCAAAGCCTGGTCGAAAGCAGGCTTCTGGGCTGGATCGCGCGGCGCGATGACCGGTTTGTACGTCAGCGCGAAGGCACCGGCGCCGACCGCTCCGACAAGCACCAAAACACCGATTGCAATCGATTGTTTCATGCTGATCACTTGATCATCAAGCGGGGCTTTCGCCAAGTCCTTTTCGGCGCTCCTGCACCGGAAACAGCTGGGCTCGCCGAGATGTGAGAGGTGGGATCGCCTCACTTGAGGCCCAAGCACTTAATTGCTTGTCCAGACGAGGCGCCCCGACCAGTTTCCCCCAACGCAAGCGTTCGAAGGAGACGATTTCGGTGAGCAGCCCCAACGCACGGTCCGCCGCGCCGGTCCAGTCCGGCCGGCAGAGCCCATTCGATGCAAAATCCAATGCCCTGCAGGTTCTCGAAACGGCCTATGGGCGCATTGAGGCCGAACACGACCGCAACTGCTGGATTCACGTGCGCCCATTTGCGGAGGCGTTGGACGAGTGCCGCAAACTGATGGCGCGCGCGCAGGCCGGCGAACATCTGCCCCTGCTCGGTGTTCCGTTCGGCGTCAAGGACAACATTGACGTCCTGGGCATGCCGACCACCGCGGCCTGTCCCTCCTTCAGTTATCAGCCAGCGCGCTCCGCTCGCAGCGTCGAGCGCCTCGTCGCCGCCGGTGCCATCTGCATCGGCAAGACCAATCTCGATCAGTTTGCGACTGGCCTGTCCGGCGCACGGTCGCCCTACGGTGCCTGTGCAACGGTGGCTGACGACAGCTACGTCTCGGGCGGCTCGAGCTCGGGATCGGCTGTGGCGGTCGCGGCCGGCCACGTCGTATTCGCGCTCGGCACCGATACCGGAGGCTCCGGCCGCATTCCCGCGGGCTTCAACGGCATTGTCGGCATCAAGCCGACCATTGGCCGCGTGTCGTCGCGCGGCCTGGTGCCGAATTGCCCGACACTCGACTGCGTGTCGGTGTTCTGCAACACCGTGCAGGACGGCGCGACGATCCTCGACATCATCGAAGGCTTCGACACGGAGGACCCCTACAGCCGGCCGGCGGGTATCGGCGCCGCCGCTCCCAGTTCCGCCTTCAGGTTCGGCCGCATCGCGCCCGGCCAGCTCGAATGTTACGGCATGCCGGAATGCTCCGCGCTTTATGAAGAGGCCTGCGCGCGATTTACCGGTCTCGGCGGCACGGCTGTCGAGATCGATTTCGCGCCGTTCGCGGAAGCGGGCAAGATGCTGTTCGCCGGCCCCTGGGTCGCCGAGCGGCGCGCCGCGATCGCAGCACTGACCGAGATCGACACCGATGAGCTGCTGGACGTTACCAAGACGGTGCTACGCGCGGCGAGCGGCTTCTCAGCCATGGATGCGTTCACCGCCCACCACCGGCTGTTGCGGCTGCGGCGGCAGACGCAGACGGTGATGGCCGATCTCGATGCCCTTGTGGTGCCGACCGCGCCGCGTCCGATCGCGCTAGATGACATGAACCGCGATCCGATCACCCTCAACACCAGCCTCGGCTACTATTCTTATTTCGCCAACCTGCTCGATCTCTGCGCCGTCGCAATTCCCAATGCGGTGCTGCCGAACGGCATTCCCATGGGCGTCACGCTGCTGGCGCCCGCCTGGTCGGATCGGGCCTTGATTGCATTGGCGCGGCGGCTCGAAGTCAATGCGGGCGGCGCCGCGTTTGAACTGATCTCGCGTGCGTGAGTGAAGTTCAGACCACCTCGAGGTCCAGCGCCGGCAGGTTCTGGATCGCGATCAGGCCGCGATGATATTTGATGATGCCGCGCGCCTGCATGCGGGCGAGTTGAACCGTCACCCACTGCCGTGTTGAACCGATCAGATTGGCGAGGTCGCCGTGGGTGAACGGCATTCCGATCACCACCTCCCGGCCGCGCCGGGTGCCGTAGATGCGCGACAGGAAGATCAGCAGGCGTTGCAGCCGTTCCGTCACCGAGCGCGTGCCCAGCATCTGCGCCATCGCCGAATAGCATCGTGCCTTGAAGGCCAGCGCATCCAGCAACGCGACCGCGAGTGTCGGAGACTCCAGCGCAAGCTTGCGCAGCGACGGCCCCGGCAGGAAGGTCAGTTCACTGCGCTCGATCGCCGACGACGACCACATGTGAGGTCCGGCGCCGAACAGATCGGGACCACCGACGAAATTGCCGGCGAACCAATAGGCCAGCGTCACCTCGCGCCCCGAAGGTGCTGCGTAATAGCTGCGGATACGGCCTGAATTGATCAAGTAGATTCCGGTCTGGACGTCGCCCTGGCGCCATACCAGATCGCCGACCTCCAGCACCCGCTCCCGTCCGATGGCGCGCAGGCGGGCGCGATCCGCAGGGCCCAGCTCATCCAGCAGACCGGGAAGCGGACGCACCAGGCTGTCCGACTCCACCAGCATGACGCCGGCCGCCGCTGTCATATCCACCGCTGCCATCCCCGCCTCCTTGAATTGATTTGATGTGATCAATTCAAGACTCATGCCAATGCCTCTCAACAAGGCATGCAAGATAGTCCGCCCACCACCGACTGCGGGGAACAAAGTGGGCAATCGCTTTCCAAAGATATTTGATGCGGTAGAACGAACGGGCCGGCCGCATGTTCAACAACAGCAAATCCCGGTTTTGCGATCAGCTACGCTCGCTGGTCACGTAAATCGAAGACGTGCGGCTCGCCATCAACGTTGCAGCGCCTGATCGAACGCGCGTTGGCCTTCCGTGCGGATCAGATCGAGGCAATCCTTCTTCAGCGCGAGATAGGCCGGCTCCAGCATGATGGCGTGGGAGCGCGGCCGCGGCAGGTCGACCGCGAGGTCGCGCAGGATGCGGCCCGGCCCGGCGCTCATGATCAGGACGCGGTCCGCCAGAAGAATGGCCTCATCGATGTCATGGGTGACGAACACCACCGTGGCGTTGATGCGGCTGCTCAGCGCCAGCAGGTTGTCCTGCATCACCGCACGGGTCTGCGCGTCGAGCGCGCCGAACGGTTCGTCCATCAGCAGCACGCGCGGCTGGTTGGCCAGCGCCCGCGCGATCGCAACCCGCTGCTGCATCCCGCCGGACAAAGTATGCGGATAGGCGTCGGCAAACCGCGTGAGGCCGATCATCTCGATCAGGCCGTCGGCGATCGCTCCGGCGTCCTTGGTCGACTTGCCGAGCATGCGCGGGCCGTGGGCGATATTCTTGCGCACGGACTTCCATGGAAACAGATGCGGCTGCTGGAACACCATGCCGACATCGGGCCGCGGCCGCCGCATCGGCCGGCCATCGACGGTCACCTCGCCCTGGTAAGGCATCTCGAGGCCGGCAATGGCATTGAGCACCGTTGACTTGCCGCAGCCGGACGGACCGACGATGCAGACGAACTCGCCATGGGTCACGCTGAACGACACGCGATCCACCGCGATGACCTCGCCGCGCGCCGTGTCGAACACGATGCTCAGATCCTTCACAGAGATCGCGGCCTTGTCGGGCTGCGATGCCGCCACAGGTTGCAACCGCGCGGGGGCCGGAGCCGCTTTCAGCATCATCGCCACCATATCGCCCGCTCCGCCGCCACCGCGAACAGCCGGTCCGCGATGAACGACAACAGCCCGAGTGCCGCGAGGCCCCCCATCACCTGCCCGGTTTGCAAATTCTGCTGGGCGATCTCGATCCGATAAACAATGCCGGCGAATGCTCCCGCCAGTTCGGCCGCGACCAGCGTGTAGAACGAAATACTCACCGCGGTGCGCAGCCCCACCACGATATAGGGCAATGCCCCCAGTAGGACGATTTCCTGCAGCATCTGCCGGCGCGGCGTTCCCAGCATCTGGGCCGCGCGGATCAGGCCGCGGTCGACCTTCTGCACACCGATGTGCGCTGCCAGCCACACCGTGAAGAACACGCCCCACACCACCAGGAACAGCTTGCCCGCTTCCGAGAGGCCGAACCACAGAATGACGATCGGCACGAACGCGATCGGCGGAATCGGCCGCAGGATATGGAACAGCGGCGACAGCAGGCTGGAGACCAGCGGAAACTGCCCGGTGAGAACTCCGAGCACGATGCCCATGGTCGCGCCGAGCACAAAGCCCACGACCACGCGCGTAAGGCTCGCCAGCAGATCGACGGCGAACTGTCCGCTCTTGATCCACGCGACCAAAGCCACGACCACTGTCGACGGCGGCGGGAACAGCACGATGTTGACGATGCCGGATCGGGCAACGAACTCCCACACCACAAGGAACAGCGGAATGGACAGCACGCTGACCAGAAGGTTCATCCGTCGCATGGGACCGCTCGCGTCCATTCGGTCTAGTTGGCCGATACGGAAACGCGGCCGGGATCAAGGCTTCGCAGCGGCTCGAGCGCAAGCACCTTGGTGAAATCAGGCATGGTCGCATTCGGCGGATGGTTGCCGCTCTCCAGCCGCCACGCCGCGTGGATCTTGAGCGTCTCGACAAGGCGATCGTCGACGCCGACGCGATAGACATAGTCCGGCCAGATCGCCGCGAGCTCATCGCGCTTCATGCCGACGGCATCCGCCACCTTCGTTATCGCCGCATCAGGGTTCGCCTTGACGAAGGCCTCGGCCTCGATCAACGCCGCGAGAAATTTCCCGACCAGCGCGGGATTGGTTTCGAGGTAGGCGCGCGTCACCACGATGTTGAAGGTCTCGGAATAGATTCCGCGGGTATCGAGCTGGATCGCACTCTCTCCCAGCACTTTGCGGGCGTTGGAGATGTGCGGCTCCCAGGTGTCGAACGCATCGATGCTGCCGGCCACCAGCGCCGGCAGCATGTCCTGCGGCCGCAGGTTCACCAGGGTCACGTCGGCGGCCGTCAGCCCGGCCGATTTCAGCAGCCGAGATGTATAGACCTCGCTGCCGGTGCCGGCGGTGAAGGCGATCTTCTTGCCGCGCAGGTCGGCCTTGGTCTTGATGCCGGCGGTCGCCGCGGTCATGGTTTTGAGGTCGGAATATTCCATGCCGGCGACGAATGCGATCGGCTGGCCGGCCATGGCGGCCGCGGTCACCGGCGCTTCCGCCGTGGTCGCGATGTCGGCGCCACCGCCCACCACCGTATCCAGGCATTGTTTGCCCGAGGTGAAGTTGCTCACCGAAATATCGAGGCCGTGCTTCTCGAACAGGCCGTTCGCCTTGGCGACGATGGCCAGCGCCGAGATCGGCGCGAGGTTTTGCGCCAGCCGTGCCTTGAGCAGCTCAGCAGCCCCGCTATCGCTGGGCGCAGTGATCGACAACGCGAGAACGGCGCTCGCCGCCAACGTGGCAACGCGACTGTGTCTGCTCCTCAGCATGAATCTTCTCCGCGCCGCCGCTCTGGTAGAAACGGCGCCCTGTTGATCTCTGCGGAGCCTGCCCTGACCGGACCCACAGCAAAACCCGTGTCCCCCCGGGGACCTGCTTTTGTGAAGCTCTTTGTCGAGCCTTCCGGATGCTTCCTTAAGGAGACCGGCAAAGGAAGCAATTAATCGACATTGCGCCTCAGCGAACGCCGCAGCGATTGTCCGCACTGGGGGAACGGGATATCCTCGCAGGATTGATTTTGCCGCAGCGCGATTGCGCCTGCTTTATTTTATGACGGAGCGAATTTCATGCCGGAGCAACAGCCGCTGCCGAACGACGTGCGCGAGGTCGTCCGCTTTCGCCACCCGCTTGCCAACATGGCGCGATGCATGGCCCACAAGGACCGCGTCAAGATCGTAACCATCGGCTCGTCGTCGACCTTTGGCGAAGGCGGTGCGAAGCCTTATCCGGAGCTGTTGCAAGACGCGCTGAGATTCCGCTATCCACCGACGGACGTCATCAACCGCGGCGTCAATGGCGAGGAAGCGGCCGACGAGCTCGCGCGGTTTGAAGCGCAGGTCGTCGCCGAAAATCCGACTATGGTGATCTGGCAGATCGGAACCAATGCCGCCTGGAAGGGCTACGACCTGGATGAGGTCGAGGATGCCATCCGAGCGGGCCTGGTTCGACTGAAGACACTCTCGGCGGACATCGTGCTGATGGATTTGCAATACACCACGGCCATGATCCATCCCGAGACCATCGCCAACAGCACCGATATGGTCGCGCGGATCGCCAGGGTCGCGCGCCATGCGGGCGTCAACGTCTTTCGTAGATTCGCTCTGATGCGGTTCTGGCATGTGTTCGGAGGTACCAAGGTGGAGGATATGACCGAAGCCGGCCCCCTCTCTTGCACCAGAGCGACTACACGCGCATCGCGCAGACGCTCGACCAGGTCATCTGGGAGCGGCTGCAACGCGACGGTGTCACCCTGGTTTGACGAGCCCTTACTTTGTCGCTCGTGCCGGATTGCCGACCACCGTCGCCCCCTTGGGCACGTCGCGTGTCACCACCGATCCGGAGCCGATGATTGCATCGTCGCCGATGGTCACGCCAGGCAGGATGATGGCCCCGCCGCCGATCCAGACATTGCTGCCGATCACCACCGGACGTCCGAACTCGACGCCGCTACGGCGCTCTGCCGGATCGCGCGGACGGTCGGCGGTATAGATCTGCACCGCCGGTCCGATCTGGGTGTCGGCGCCGATGGTGACGGAGACCACATCCAGGATCACGCAGTTGAAGTTGAGGAACACGCTGCGTCCGATGCGGATGTTGTAGCCGAAGTCGCAGTGGAACGGCGGCCGGATCACCGCGTCATCACCGACTTCGCCGAACAGTTCGCGCAGCAGCGCGCGCCGCTCGCTGGCAGGCGCCGCGAGCGATGCGTTGTAGCGCACCATCCACGCTTTCGCCGCCGCCTGGTCTGCCTGAATTTCGGGATCCCCGGGGCGGTACATCTCCCCCGCCAGCATTTTCTGTTTTTCTGATGCGCCCATGCCGACACAACCCGGAAAACGGCAACTGGTTCAAAAAATGATGTCATCCGCGCTGACAGACGATCCTGCGGCAACAGAGCATGTGGAAATAGCTGGCGCTCTCGATTGACTAAAGAACAAAACAAGAACATTATCCTGACCGGTCCACACAATCCCGAGCATCCGACATGTCTGCAGCCGCATCGTCCGGCGCGAAACGCCATTCCTTGGAAAGATCCGCTTTGGAAACATCCGCATCGGAGGAATCCGATCGGCTGGAAGCTGCCGCCGATCAGGCGATCGCCGCCTGCAATGGCGACATGCGCAGCGCGATCCGCGCGCTGATCCTCGCCAACGAATATCTGGAATACGAACTCTGCGAGATGTTCGCCGCCGTCTCCAAGGGGTACGCCCGCGGGCGCGTGAAGCGAAAGCGCGGTGACGGAGAGGCGACAAAAGGATCGGCTGAGAAAAGTGATGCCGACGGGGGCCAATGATGATGAAGCGGAGACAATGACGCCGAAGCGCCCTACCCCGCTCCCAGCGCCACCGCGACATTGTAAGTGAGCAGGCTGGCGAGATACGCCAGCGCCAGCATGTAGCTGAAGGTGACGGCCACCCAGCGCCAGCCGCCGGTTTCGCGCTTGATCACCGCCAGCGTCGAGGCGCACTGCGGGGCGAAGATGAACCAGGCGAGCAGTGACAGCGCGGTGGCGAGGCTCCACTGGCCGGCGAGAACAGTCCCGATCTGCTCGGCGGCTTCCTTGCCGCCTTCCACCGCATAAACCGTGCCGAGCGAAGCGACCGCGACTTCGCGCGCCGCCATGCCCGGGATCAGCGCCACCGCGATCTGCCAGTTGAAGCCGAGCGGCGCCAGCAGCGGTTGCAGCGCGTGGCCGATGATGGCGGCAAGACTGAAATCGATCGCGGGCTCGGTGGCGCCGGCCGGCGCCTGCGGGAACGAGGCCAAAAACCAGATCAGCACCATCATGGAGAAGATCGTGGTGCCGGCGCGATACAGGAACATCTTCACCCGGGTGTAGATGCCGAGCGCAATGCTTTTCAGCCGCGGCAGCTTGTAGTCCGGCAATTCCAGCATGAACGGCGCCGGCGCATAGTCGCGCAGCATGAAGAATTTCACCAGGAACGACATGCCGAGCGCACTGGCGATGCCGGCCGCATACAGCCCGAACATCACCAGCCCCTGCAGGTTGACGAAGCCCCACACGGTTTTCGCCGGAATGAACGCCGAGATGATCAAAGTGTAGACGGGGATGCGCGCCGAGCAGGTCATCAACGGCGCAATCAGGATGGTGGTGAGGCGATCTCTCCTGTTGTCGATCACACGCGTGGCCATGATGCCGGGAATGGCACAGGCGAAACTCGACAGCAGCGGAATGAAGGCACGGCCATGCAGCCCGGCGCCGCCCATGATGCGGTCCATCAGGAACGCGGCGCGCGCCATATAGCCGAAGTCTTCCAGCAGCAGGATGAACAGGAAGATGAAAATGATCTGCGGCAGGAACACGATCACACTGCCGACGCCGGAGATCACGCCGTTCTGCAGGAAGCTCTGCAACAGGCCGTCGGGCAACGTGTCGTGGATCAGCACACCGAGGGCGTCGAATCCCGACGACAACAGGTCCATCACCGGCTGCGCCCAGCTGAACACCGCCTGGAACATCAGGAACAGGATCCCGATCAGCAGCAAGAGCCCGCCGACCGGATGCAGCGCCACCGCGTCGACACGGGTGGTCAGGGTGTCGGGCTTCGGCGGCGCGCCGATACAGTCGGCGATGATGCGGTCGGCCTCGCGCTGTGCGGCCCGCATGTCGGCGATGCTCGGCGCCGCCCACACATTCTCGGTGGGAGCTGCGGCCTCAGCCGCGGTGACGTCGACCAGTTTCAGCAGATCCTCGGTGCCGCCCTTGCGCACCGCGATCGACGTGATCACCGGGACGCCGAGCCGTGCCGACAATTTTTCGATGTCGATCAGCACGCCGCGCCGCCGCGCGATGTCGATCATGTTGAGCACCAGCACCAGCGGCCGTCCCGCCCGCTTGAGCTCGAGCAGCAGGCGGATGGCCAGGCGCATGCTGGTGGCATCGGCGACACACACCACCACGTCGGGCTGGGTTTCGCCCGGAAATTTTCCGAGCACCACGTCGCGGGTGATTTCTTCGTCGGGGCTGCGGCCACGCAGCGAATAGGTGCCCGGCAGGTCGACCAGGGTGATATGCCGGCCCGCCGGCGTGATGAAGCCGCCGGATTTGCGCTCCACGGTGACACCGGGATAGTTCGCCACCTTCTGGCGGCTGCCGGTCAGCGCGTTGAAAAGCGAAGTCTTGCCGCTGTTTGGCGTCCCCACCAGGGCAAGATGCAGGGAGCCGGCGCCATCAATTCGCATGTACCTATTCCACCGCCGCAACCACCACGGCCATCGCCTCGCGCCGGCGCAGCGCAATCGTGACATTGTTGATCCGCACCGCGATCGGATCGCGGCCGATCGCACCCTCATGCAGGATTTCGATCGCCGCCCCCTCGACAAAGCCGAATTCGATCAGCCGCTGCTCCAGCTCGACCGCATCGAGCGCCGAGGTGGAGGCCGTCGTTTCCAGCGCGGCAACCACGCCGGAAAAGCCGCGCGCTGCATCGCCAAGCCGGATGCGACCGAAAGTCTGCTGATCAGGAGTCATGAGGCCGTACGTCGCAGCCGTGCCCGCTTCGGTCAAGCGCCGCGCCGCGGGATGTGACCGCTCTTAGAACGATTATAAGAAAGGATGCATGGCCGGCCCTCCGGGCCGACACGAGCCGGATCGATGGCGTCTCACCATCGTGCACGGCTGGCCTTCACTGAAATAATTTCATTCAATTTCAAATACTTAAATGACATGAGGGGCGTCATCGGGCCATCCGACACTGGAGCTGCGCGCCGCCGACTGCTGCACCCGGCTGGAAGATGCCGTGGCGCTGGCGGCGCTGTATCGCGCCCTGGCGCGGCGGCTCTATCTCGATCCGTCTCTCAATGCGGACATCGATGCCCTCGACCGCGCGTTTGCGGTGGAAAACAAGTGGCGGGCGCAGCGTTTCGGCGTGCAGGGATCGCTCGTCACCCGCGATGGCGCGGTGACAATCGCGGACTTGCTCGGCAAGGTGCTGGCGTTGGTCGCGGACGACGCGATCGCGCTCGATTGCGTCAGCGAAGTCGAGCACTGCCGCGCCATCGTGCGCGACGGCACGTCGGCCGATACCCAGCTCGAGGTGTTTCAGGAGGCAAGCCGCGCGCCCGTGGTCGGTGCGCCGTTGCGGCAGGTGTCGCGCTGGATTGCAACGGCAACGCTGCAAAGTGCTGCGGTGTGGCCGGCCTGGCTCGCCGCCCGCGCTCCGTCCGAGGCCGCGCCGGCCTGATCAAACCATCCGCGAAGATATGAGCACGGCGCGACCCGACGGAGTATGTTCGTCTGGCGGCGCCGTGCGTTGAGCTGAGTGTGCAATCCCCCAGCACCCATTATGTCGGCCGTGCTCTCGGACGGTTCAAACAAATTTGATTTTTATTCGGCCGTCGCGACCGCTCCTGGTGGCGCCGTATCCGGTGAGAAAATCAACACCATCAGCACTTCGTTGCGATAGCCGGCCGGGCTTTTCAGCGCGCGGGGTTCGAGGCCGTAAACCTCGAACCCGAGGCTGCGATAGAGTTTCAGCGCCGCCTCGTTGCCTTCGACCACCGCCAGGGTGAGTTGTTCGACCCTATCGCGGGCCGACGCGATGACCTCCGCCATCAGCGCCCGCGCCACGCCCTGCCCGCGCGCCGACGGCCTGACATAGAGACCCCAGACGAAGCCCTTGTGATTGTCCTTCGGGCCGTCTTCCTGCTTGAAGCCGGCCAAACCGACAATCCGTTCGCCAGCATAGGCGCCGAACACGTGCGAGGTTTTTAGCCGCTCGACGAACGCGGACAATGGGCGCGCGACCTCGACGTCATACACCGAGCCGAACGCATCCGGCTCCCGCGCCAGTGCCGCGAGGCGGATGGTGCGGTAATCCTCAGCGTCGGCGACGCCAAGGCGGCGGACGGCGACCGGCGGTCCACCCGACTGGCTTTCCATGACAAACATCCCCGTTGAATCTCGCCCTACCAGAGGCCCGGGATTAACCGGTAGCGCACCTGCCGCGTATAGGCGTCATAACCATCGAGACCGGCCCGCAGCACTTTCTCCTCGAGTGGGATGCGGGCGCAGAGCAGCAGGACCAGACCGAACGCGATGACAACGCCCCACCACGAGCCCAGCAACAGCGCGATGCCCGGGAACAGGAACAGCATGCCCAGATACATCGGATGGCGCACAAAGCCATACGGTCCGGTGGAGATCACGGTCTGCGCCCGCTCCTTCTGGATCTTCACCACCGGCGCGGCAAAGCTGTTCTCCCGCATCACGCGATAGGTGAACCAGACACCAAAACAGAGCACCAATCCGCCGACCCATTGCAGCCAGAGGGGCATCTGCGACCAGCCGAAACGCACGACATCGAGCCCCATCAACACCAGCCAGGCCAGCATGGTGGTCCCGAGCGCCCACACAAACATCTTGTCCGCGGCCGGCTGGTCCTTCTGGATCGGCGGCGCCATCCGTTCCTTCAGCAGCGCGGGATCGTAATGCGCCATCAACAGCCCGCCGATCAGGCCGGCAATGGTCATTCCGATGGTGAAGACCCAGGCGGCCGGCCAGTGCAATGTCCCCGCACCCAGGAACAGCAGCGCGCCCATGACGCCGAACGAGATCAGGGTCTGGACGATCATTTTCACGATCATGGCGAAACCTCACACAACGCACGGCCAGTCACGGAACTTGCCCATGAAACTTGTCCATGAAACTTGTCTTGGACCGACCATTGGTCTATTATACCGACCACTGGTCTAATTTCAAGGTTCAGCCGCCGGAACCGCACGGGTTGTTGAACGCCACGCACGGAGATTCATGCCTCGCATCGTCAAGCACCCGGAGGTGCGCCGCACTGAAATCCTGGACTGCGCGCAATCCCTGTTCCTGACGCGCGGCTATGACCAGGCGAGCCTCAATGACGTCATTGCAGAGGCCGGGCTCTCGAAGGGCGCGTTCTATCACTACTTCTCCTCCAAGGAGGATCTGCTCGCGGCGCTGGCCGAACGGCTTGCGGCTACAGCGCTCGCCAGCGTCGCCGACGTGCTGGAACAGCCCGGCCTCGACGCGCTGACGCGGCTCAACGCGCTGATGGCACGGCTGCGGCAAAACAAGATCGAGAATGCCGCCGCCGAATGGGCGCTGTTCGAGACGCTGTTCCGTCCCGAAAACCAGGTGCTGTTCCACCGCATCAATGTCGCCGCCGGCGCGCTGTTTCGCCCGGTGCTGACGGCCGTCATCGCACAAGGGGTCAAGGATGGCACCTTCGACACCTTCGATCCGGAAGGCGTCGCCGACATGATCATGCAGTTGGGCGGCGCGACCCGCGGCATCGTCGCCGACATGGTGTTGGCGGAGGGCAGTAGCGGTGTCGCTGCCACGAAAAAAGCGATCAACGCCCTGGAGCAGCGCATCCGTCTCTACGAGATCGCGCTCGATCGCATCCTGCGCGTGCCCGACGGCAGCATCCGCCTGGCAGCGCCGGGCTATGTGCGCACGGTGATGACAGCACGCAAGGCGAGCAAACGGCCGGGCGCCCGCTAGACACCTCCCAGAATGCAAAACTGAGTCATAAAACAGACGTCATGGCCGCGTTGGAGCGAAGCATTCGGCCTCAAGCGATGCCCCCGCAATCGAATCGTTGCTCCGAGTGGCCGCGCTTTCAACGCGGATAGTTAATCCTGGCATACGGCCACCCCTCGTTTTTCATCGTCGAAACGGCGAGAGCAAGACGCAGATAAGCCCGTAAAACCTACAATTGTCACGTTCCGGATCTGCCCGGAGGCCTCGCGACGCGTATGCACATACCACGACAGGGTGGTGTCCTGCGCACTGCATGGGCTTATCCCGCAGGGCCTAGAGTTCCGCACAGTGAATGCAACAAACCTGTCGCGAGGTGGGCAGGATGATAACGGGCCAGGGGCATGAGCATTACATTCTTCATCAAGCCGGGATCACGGGCCGCACGCGCCGTCGGCCGTGCGACGAACCGATTGCACAGGTTTCGGCACGACCGGCGTGGCAACATCTCGCTGCTGTTCGGGCTGACATTGCTGCCGTTGGTGTGCATGGTCGGCTCCGCCATCGATTACAGTCTCGCCACGGCTGCGAAGGTCCGGCTGGATTCGGCTGCTGACGCAGCCGTTCTGGCCGCGGTCAATCGCTCTGCTTTGACGATCAGCGCATCGGCGGCTCAAGCCACCGCAGCAAACATGTTCGACGTGCAATCCGACATCGCCTGGGTCACCTCGAAGAACGCCACGGTCAGCGTCAATGACAGCGCCACGGGCCGGACCGCGACCGTCGGCTATTCGGCCGAGATACAGACCCAGATGATGAAACTCGCGGGCTTCAGCACCATCACGCTGGCCGGGTCATCGACGGCGGCATCCGCACTGCCGACCTATATCGACTTTCATCTGCTGCTGGACAATACGCCGTCGATGGGGGTCGCCGCCACACCGACCGACGTTGCGACGATGATCGCCAACACGTCGGACAAATGCGCGTTTGCATGTCACGACCTGTCCAACTCCAACGACTATTACAAGCTCGCGAAACGGCTCGGCGTGACCATGCGCATCGACGTGGTGCGACAGGCAACGCAGTCGCTGATGGACACGGCCGCGGCGGCAGCGGTGGTGCCCGAGCAGTTCCGGATGGCGATCTACACATTCGGATCCTCCTGCAACGGCACCACACTGACGACCATCACCGCGTTGACCGCAAGTCTGTCGAGCGCCAAGACCGCGGCCAACGCCATCGATCTGATGACCGTCCCCTACCAGAACTACAACAGCGATCAGTGCACCGATTACGACAACGTCCTGGCGGCAATGAACAACGCGATTGCAACGCCCGGATCCGGTGCTGTGTCGTCTCCGCAGAAATTCCTGTTCTTCGTCTCGGATGGCGTTGCCGACGCCTACTATCCCACGACCTGTACCAAACGAACCACTGGCGGCCGCTGCCAGGAACCCCTCACAGTCGCGGCCTGCACCGCGATGAAACGACGCGGCATCCAGATCGCGGTGCTCTACACCACCTATCTGCCCTTGCCGACCAACGCCTGGTACAACACCTGGATCGCGCCGTTCTCCAGCGAGATCGCCACCAACATGCAGAGCTGTGCCTCGCCCGGCTTCTATTTCGAGGTGAGCCCGACCCAGGGCATTGCCGATGCCATGACCAAGCTGTTTCAGAAAGCCGTGACACAAGCGCGCCTCACCAACTAGGCGGCATGTCTTAGGCGTTCTGTCTCAGACGTCATGTCGGATCTTCTGATGATCGGACGCGGGGACGTCGCCGGAGAACATCAATCTCCGGCATCGCGTTTTGGATCGCGCAGGGCTTTCTGCCCCTTCTTGTTCATGCCCGTCCTGCAAATCGTCACCGCATCCGACGGCGCAATCCGATCGAATATCAGCGACAGTTGCCGATCGTCGTCGACGCTTTCGTTGGCGACGCTGGTCGGCAGCGGTACCGGAAGTCGCAGCCGCCCACCACCGACAGTCCGCGTCACCAGGATGCGCCAGCTCATGCCAAGCGGCGGCAGGCCAAGGGGATCCTTGGATTCGAATGGGATCAGGTTCCGTAATCTGTGGACACGATCCGGGTTGTTTTCGAACCAGACGCGGTCGATGTCCGGTGTGGGATTGGCGTCGGAACCGTGGCGATGGGAACCGCTGTGTTGGGAACCATCATAGGCTGCGCCGGTGGGGGTCGGATCTTTCATGTCCGCTACCTCTTCTTGTTTTTCGATCCCAGTATCCTAGCAGCAAGCAGCTGCAAAACCGTGTGCGACTTTTAGCCAACACCGCTCACGGACTTGTTGCTTGCGAGACACAGTGACGGACGCCAAAAGAAGCGCAGGAGAACGGGAAGAGAGCTCAAAGCGTCGTCAGACGGCCCCTCGCCTCTCCGTATGGTTCACGGTCGCATGTCAAGGTGAGGTTTATGCCGAAATACTTTTTCAACACCCGCATCGGCGCCGATCTCGTGCGCGATCCCGATGGCATCGATTTGCGCGATCCCGACCAGGCATGGGATGTGGCTCGCACCACGATCCGGGAGCTTCTCGGCAGCGAAAGCCAGCCGCGACACCTTCTCACGGCCCACCTCGAAGTCACCGACGCCAGCGGCGAGGTGGTGCTGGAGTTTCCGTTCACCGAGGCGCTGTTCGATCCGTCGGGCGATCAGTCGGTCAAACACTGATCGCGGATTGCCGTCCGCTCACGCCCTGTCGTCAAGACATGTTCAGACACAAATCCAAACAAAATAAAATTCGCGAAACCTGGCCGCCGCCGCATCTGACACGTTCATCATTGCCAGCAAAAAAATCACTCGGCGCAGCGAGATCTCTCCCGCATAACCCGATATATCGCCGCCATCGAAGAAATTTCTTCTGAGTCTTTCGGCCCCGTTGACAGTATCGATCGGACTGCGAACGGCCAACACACGTTTGCACTGCAACCCAAAAGTGCGAGAGCACTTGAAAATCTGCGCTGAGTTGTGCTTGTTGCAATACGCCCCGTTACCGCTGCTCCCCTTGTAATCCGCCGAGTCCCCATGTCCCGAACGCGCTGGATCATTCTCGCCGTGCTGTTTGCGGCTCGCACGGCAATGGCCCTGCAATTCCAGACTGTGGGTTCGAGCGGGCCGCTGCTCGTCGGGCAGCTGGCCTTCAGCTACTCCGATATCGGGACGCTGATCGGCCTTTATCTGTTGCCGGGCGTGGTCATCGCCTTTCCCGGCGGCGTGCTGGGGCAGCGCTTCGGCGCAAAGGTCGTGCTCGGCGGCCTCGTCCTGATGGCGATCGGCGGGCTGATCATGGGCGCTAGCACGAGTTTCGGCGCGATGACGGCGGGACGGCTGCTCAGCGGAACCGGCGCGGTGCTGCTCAACGTGCTGCTGACCAAAATGGTGGCGGACTGGTTCACCGATCGCAACGTCTCGACGGCGCTTGCGATCCTGGTCACCAGCTGGCCGCTCGGGGTCGGCGCCGGATTGGCCGGCGGACAGGCCATCGCGGCTGCCTTCGGCTGGCCGGCCCTGATGTATGCCGGCACCGCCGTCTCGCTTGTGTGCCTCGTGCTGGTGGCCGTGGTCTATCGTCCACCACCCGGCACGCAGACCGCGCAGGCGGCGGCGTTCTCGCTGCAGCTCAACGGTTATGAATGGCGGATGGCGCTGATCGCCGGCGCAATCTGGGCGGTCTACAATGTCGGCTTCATCGCCCTGATCAGTTTCGCGCCGGAGTTTTTCGTCAGCCGTGGCTTCTCGCTGGCACAAGGCAGCTGGATCGTCAGCCTGCTCGGCTGGTTCCTGGTCCCGATGATCGTGCTCGGCGGTTATCTGGGCACACGAGTCGGCCACGCCACTTGGCTGATGGCCGGCGGCTTCATCGTGTCAGCCGTCGCCGCGGCAGCGCTGCCCGTGGTCGGCGCGCCGGTCGCGTGCTTTCTGGTGATCGCGATCGCGGCCGGGCTTCCGGCAGGCCTGATCATGGCCCTGCCGGTCGAGGTGCTGCGGCCAGAAAGCCGCGCCACCGGAATGGGCGTGTACTTCACCTGCTACTATGCCGGCATGGCGCTGCTGCCGGCGCTCGCCGGGCGACTGCGCGACAGCATGGGGAGTTCGTCGGCCCCGGTGTTTTTCGCCGCCGCGATGATGGTAAGCGCGCTCGCGCTGCTGGGCCTGTTTCGCGCGCTGCAGAAGTAGCTAAAGCGACGGCATGCTCGTTATGCAGAGAGTTACCGCCTGCGTAGGAAGCAATGCACCGCGACACCCGAAGCTGTCATGCCCGCGCACGCACGCGGGCATCCAGTACGCCCGGTGTTGATGGAGTGAACGCGGTGCACACCAAGTAGCGCCTGCGTTTACTGGGTCCCCGGTCAAGCCGGGGACGACAGCAGAAGATGTTGACGCGCCCTGCGCACCACCACTGTCAGTCCGGTCTAACTTTCGGACGCACATTAAAAAATCCGGGGCGCCGCATTGCGACGCCCCGGATCAATCCGAGTCTTGAAGTGACGCGCCTTACGCCGCGCTGAAGCCGGCGATGGCCTTCACTTCCAGATATTCTTCCAGGCCGAACTTGCCCCACTCGCGGCCGTTGCCGGACTGCTTGTAGCCACCGAATGGCGCGGCGCGTTCGTTGGGCACGCCATTGAGATTGACGTTGCCGGCGCGGATCTGGCGGCCGACCTTGCGCGCGCCCTCGACGGTGCCGGCCGAGACATAACCGGCCAGACCGTATGGCGTGTCGTTGGCGATCTTCACCGCCTCGCTTTCGTCCTTCGCACCCAGGATCGTGATCACCGGCCCGAAGATCTCCTCGCGTGCGATGGTCATGTCATTGGTGACGTCGGCGAACACGGTCGGGCGCACATAGAAGCCCTTGTTGACGCCCTCGGGCAGGCCCGGACCGCCGGCGACCAGGGTTGCGCCTTCCGCGATGCCCTTCTGGATCAGCGCCTGGATCTTGTCCCACTGGATGCGCGACACGACGGGGCCGATGTTGGTGTCGGCCGCGCGCGGATCGCCCGCCTTGGTCTTCTCAGCCACGCCCTTGGCGATCGCAGCCACTTCTTTCATCTTCGACTGCGGCACGATCATCCGGGTCGGCGCGTTGCACGACTGGCCCGAATTGTTGAACACGTGCGCGACGCCGCCGGTCACGGCCTTGGTGAGGTCGGCGTCTTCCAGGATGATGTTCGGCGACTTGCCGCCGAGCTCCTGGCTGACGCGCTTCACGGTCGGCGCCGCACGCTTGGCGACATCGATGCCGGCGCGGGTCGAGCCGGTGAACGAGATCATGTCGATGCCCGGATGCTCGCTCATCGCGGCACCGACGTCGGGACCGAGGCCGTTGACCAGATTGAACACACCCTTCGGCACGCCGGCTTCATGGAGAATTTCGGCGAAGATCAAGGCCGAGGTCGGCGTGAATTCCGACGGCTTCAGGATCATGGTGCAGCCGGCGGCGATTGCGGGCGCCACCTTGCAGGCGATCTGGTTCAGCGGCCAGTTCCACGGCGTGATCATGCCGATGACGCCGACCGGCTCGCGCACCACCACGGCGGATCCCAGCGGCTCCTCGAACTGGTAATTCTTCAGCACCTCGAGGGTCGACATGATGTGGCCGAGGCCGGCACCGGCCTGGAATTTTTCGGCGAACGGCAGCGGAGCGCCCATCTCGTCGGAGACCGCGGCGCCGATGTCCTTCATGCGGGTCTTGTAGACCTCGACCACCTTGGTGAGCAGCGCGACGCGCTCCTCGCGGCTGGTCTGGGAAAAGGTCTCGAAGGCCTTCTGGGCTGCAGCCACCGCCTTGTCGACATCGGCCTTGGAGCCCAGCGCGATCTCATACATCGGCTCCTCAGTGGCCGGATTGACCACGGGCGTGGACTTCTTGACCACGGGATCGACCCAGGCGCCGTCGATATAGAACTGCATCCGATTGACCATGATTTTTCCTCTCTAAGTTCTTTTCAATCCGAGTGATTTTTTGAGGTGAGTTTCATTACCAGACCCGGCGGCAAAGACGAAGACGGAAAAACGCCGGGCTGGGTTGAAAGCGTCGAGATTGCCTCAATTGCGGCGCCCCGCGCGCAACGTCCGGCTCTTGACAGACGCAGTCGCGCCCTGCGGCAAATTGGCCGCAATGCCGTCCAGGAAATTCAGCACATGGGCTCCGATGATGCTGTTGATGTCGTCATCGAGCGGCATGTTGTAGATGAAGCGGCGGACGCCGAGATAGAAGATCTTGGCGTGCAGGCCCCAGACCATTTCGATTTCCATCGACGTCACCGGCATCTCGCGCAGCGGCGGGCGACCGAAGTCATGGCGCAGTTCGCCGATCACGCGGCCGAACAGCCGCTGCTTCAGGAAATCCAGATACCGCGCATTGAGATCGAGCTGCCGCAGGCCCGCAAACATGAAAAGACGTACCCATTCGTAGGTGAGGATCGCCGCCGCATAGGCCTGATAGAACGTGATCAGGCGCTCACGCAGCGGAAGCCGCCGGTCCACCACCAGTTGCTCCCAGCGCGGATTCCAGCGATCGATGAAGATATCGCGGCAAACGCGTTCGATCAGCGCGTCCTTGCTGGGGAAATAACGATAGAGCAGCGGCTGGGTGATGCCGAGCCGCGCCGCCAACTCGCGCGTCTGGCCCTCGAAGCCTTTCTCGGCGAACAAAGCGGCAGCGGCATCCGCAATGGTCTTGGCACGGTCGGCGGGATCAAGACGCTGGCGCTGAACGGATTTGGCCGCAGGGCTTGCACGCGACGGTTTGGCAGTCTCGCTGACCGCCGCACGCCGCGGCAAATCAGGCGGCTCGACTGCTGACCGGCGCTCGCTCCTGCGCATCACACCGGACCGATCTGCCGCAGCCAAGGGTCGAACACGCTGTCGGCCTGGGTCCGCAACCGACCCGCAAGCGCCGAGGTGGCCGTGCGCAGTTCGGGCACGGAAATGCCGGCGGCGGCAAGCTCCACCGCATGACCGACATACCATTCTTCGAGCTGGCGCGGCTCGGCCTCGAGATGGAATTGCAGCCCCAGCGCCTGGCCACCGAAGGCGAACGCCTGATTGTCGTAATGCGCGTTGGAGGCAAGCCGCACCGCCCCCTCCGGCAGGTCGAAACTGTCGCCATGCCAATGCAGCACCCGCGCGTCGTCACAGGCCAACCCGCCGAGGCAGGAGGCCGCGCCCGCCTCGGTGAGCTCGACCTTGCCCCAGCCGATCTCCTTGACGGCACCGGCATAGACGCGACTGCCGAGCGCCTTCGCCATCAGCTGGCTGCCGAGACAGATACCCAGCGTCGGCCGTTTCTTGCGCAGCCGGCGTTCGAGCAACGCAATTTCCCGCGACAGGAACGGATATTTGTCGATCTCGTAGGCACCAATCGGGCCGCCCAGCACGATCAGGAGGTCCGCATTGACGATCGAAGCGTGCGACAGGTCCTCGACCGCGGCCTCGCAGAATGACACCGTCCAGCCGGCGCGATCGAGCACCGGTGCGAGCAGCCCCAGATCTTCGAACGCCACATGGCGGAGCGCGACGGCAGTGCGTTGCAGACGACGCATGTCAGATTGTTCCCGTGATTTATTTTTTGAGCCCGGACGACGCACCGTTATATACATATGAATATATCGATCAACACCCGCACGACAGACGCCGGGATACCCGGCAATGCGGCCCGGTTGGCCGCGCTCCCGTGGATTTTATTGCGCGACGAGACTTTGCCGTCTTACGCCCCACCGCACTTCCGGGCTATGATGGCGCAGCAAGCCAGCGCCCCGTGCGACGACCAAGCCAGCCGACCAGCGAGACCCGCAATGCCGAAATCCGCCCTTCCCTCCCTCAGCGTGCGGATCGACCTCGATTCCGAGGGGCGGATCGGCCCCGGCAAGATCGAACTGCTGGAGCAGATCAAGGCCTGCGGCTCGATCTCGGCGGCGGGCCGCGCCATGGACATGTCCTACAAGCGCGCCTGGGACCTGGTCGACGAGATCAACCGGATCTGCGGCAATCCGGTGGTGGAACGGCAGACCGGCGGCAAGCACGGCGGCGGGGCGACGCTCACCCCGTTCGGGCTGACGCTGATCGAGCGCTACCGGCGGATCGAACGCGCCGCCACCAGCGCCGCGCACAAGGACCTGGTGGAGCTGCGTTCCGACATCGGCGGCCGCCGCAAGGTTTCGCGCGGCTAGCGGATTCGGGACAAGGATGCGCCCGGTCGCCGCGCCTTGCTGGCCTTCCCGACAGCCTTGATGAGAATGCGCGGTCCGGCGCCTTCCGCGGCAAGCCGGTCGTCCGCATTGCGCAGCGGACAATCCCTGAGCGACAGGCAGCCGCAGCCGATGCAGCCATAGAGCTTGTCGCGCAGGGCGGTGAGATCCTCGATCCGGGCCTGCAATGTCGCGGTCCAGGTCTTCATGGCGCGGGCCCAGTCCCGCGCATTGGGGGTCTGGTCCGGCGGAATGGCAACAAAGGCCTTCCTGATTTCGGCCAGCGGAATTCCGGCCCGCTGGGCAATCTTGATGATGGCAATTCGTCGCAGGATGCCGCGGGGATAACGGCGCTGGTTGCCGCTGGTGCGCCGGCTCGCGATCAGCCCCTTGGTTTCGTAAAAATGCAGGGTGGAGATGGCGACGCCGCTGCGTTCCGCCACCTCGCCGACCGACAGATCCCGCGAGATCTCCATCCCTCTTGACCTCAACTATGCTTGAGGTTGTATATCGTGTGTCGGCTTGCTGGTGCAAGCTTTCCGCGTCCGCGCGGAGCCTTGTTCCGGAGCCGATATGCCCACCGCCATTCCCCTGCATCACCGCCCCTCCGTTCGCCGTCTTGGGCCGATGGCGATTGCCGTCGTCGCGCTGCTGTGCCTGTTCGCCGCCGTCTATGCCTGGCGTGCGGCGCGACAGGCGGCGGCCAACGTCGCCTATCCCCATCCGCCGACGCCGGTGTCGGCCATGATGGCGCGGCCGGAAACCCTGCCGCAGTCGATAGAGGCGATCGGCTCGCTGCAGGCGGTGCGCCAGGTGACGCTGTCGCCGGAAGTGGCCGGCCGCGTCGTCGCGATCAATCTCGAAGCCGGCATGAACGTGGCCGAGGGCGCGCCGCTGGTGCAGCTTTACGACGCGCCACAGCGCGCGGAGCGTGACGCACTGCTGTCGCGCGGCCGTTTCGCACAACTGCAGAGCAAGCGCTCGCAGGGTCTCGCCCCCTCCGGCTTTGTCAGCCAGGAGGTGATCCAGCAGCGCGAGGAAGAGCTGATCCAGGCCAAGGCCGCGATCGACCAGCTGGACGCCCAGATCACGCAGCGCGCCATCCGCGCGCCGTTCGCCGGCCAGATCGGCATCCGCCGCGTCAACCTCGGGCAATATGTCAACGCCGGCGATACACTGGCCACACTGACCGCGCTCGACCGGCTCTATGTCAACTTCACGGTGCCACAGCAGCAATTGTTCAGGCTGCATGTCGGCGGCACGGTGACGCTCCGAACCGACGCCTTTCCCGACCGCACGTTCCAGGCCAGGATCAACGCCATCGAGCCGATCGTCGCGCAGGACACCCGCAACGTCACGGTCCAGGCCGAATTCAGCAATCCGGATCTGCTGCTGCGGCCGGGACTTTATGTGACGGCCAATATCGAGCTGCCGCCGCGGCCGGATGCCATCGTCATCCCCACCACCGCAATCCAGACCACGGCCTCCGGCGACAGCGTGATGCTGGTGCGCGACGGCAAGGCTCTCGCCGTGCCGGTGGTGACCGGACAGCGCATCGGCGACCGTGTCGTGGTGGAGCGCGGCGTCGCAGCCGGCGACCAGATCATCACGGTCGGACAGTTGCGCGTCCAGCCGGGATCGCCGGTCGCTGTCGCCAGTTCATCAGCGTCCCAGTAACGGCGGCCGTCCCATGCATTTTACCGATCGCTTCATCCGCCGCCCCGTCCTTGCGACGGTCGTCAGCCTGCTGATCCTGCTGGTCGGCGCCAGCGCATTGGTGTCGCTGCCGGTGCGGCAATATCCGAACCTGGAAAGCGCGACCATCACGGTGGACACCAGTTTTCCCGGCGCCACCCAGGATGTGATGCAGGGCTTCGTCACCACGCCGATTGCGCAGTCGATCGCCACTGCCAACGGAATCGAATACCTGACCTCCACCTCGACCATGGGCAAGAGCCAGATCAAGGCCAAGCTCGTGCTCAACGCCAATGCCGACCGCGCCATGACCGAAATCCTGGCGAAAGTGCAGCAGGTCAAATACCGCCTGCCGCCCGGCGCTTTCGATCCGGTGATCAGCAAGATCACCGACGGCGCCTCCGCAGTGCAGTACATCGCCTTCACCAGCGATACCCTCGGTATTCCGCAAATCACCGACTTCGCCACCCGTGTGGCGCAGCCATTGCTGACCTCGATCCCGGGCGTCGCCTCCGCCGACCTCTACGGCGCGCAGCAGCTCGCGATGCGGGTCTGGATCGACCCGGTCAAGCTCGCCGCCCGCGGCCTGACCGCCGCCGACATCGCAGCAGCCCTGCGCAGCAACAACGTTCAGGCCGCACCCGGCCAGCTGAAGGGCGATTCCACGGTGATCAACATCACCGCGGCCACCGACCTCAACGATATCGAGGGTTTCCGGCGGATGGTGATCAAGACCGGCAACGAAGGCCTGGTGCGCCTGGCCGATGTCGCCACGGTTGAGCTTGGCGGCCAGAACTACGATTCCGGCGCCCGCGACAACGGCCGACCCACGCTGTTCATCGGCCTGCAGCCGACCCCCGATGGCAACCCCATCGAGATCGTCAAGGCCTCGACCGAGATGATCAAGCAGTTGAACAAGCAGGCCCCTCCCGGGCTGGAGGTGCGATCCGGCTTCGACGTTGTGAAGTTCGTCAATGCCTCGATTTCCGAAGTGCAGCACACCCTGATCGAGGCGATCGTGATCGTGGTGATCGTGATCCTGCTGTTCCTGGGCTCGTTCCGCGCCGTGCTGATCCCCGTGGTGACAATCCCGCTGTCGATGATCGGCACCGCCGCACTGATGCTGGCGTTCGGGTTCTCCATCAATCTCTTGACCCTGCTCGCCATGGTGCTGGCGATCGGCCTCGTGGTCGACGATGCCATCGTGGTGGTGGAAAACATCCATCGCCATATCGAAGAGGGCCTCAGCCCGACGGATGCAGCGATTGCCGGTGCCCGCGAAATCGTCGGGCCCGTCATCGCCATGACCATCACGCTCGCCGCCGTCTATGCTCCCATCGGCTTGATGGGCGGCCTGACCGGCAGCCTGTTTCGCGAGTTTGCCTTCACCCTCGCCGGCTCCGTGATCGTCTCCGGCGTCATCGCCCTGACCCTGTCACCGATGATGAGCGCACAGTTGCTTCCCGCAGGCGCCAAGCAGGGACGGCTCGAACGCATGGTCGAGCATACGCTCGGGAAGCTTGCGGACAACTACGGCCGCCTGCTGGCACGCACCCTTCACATGCGTCCGGCGGTGCTCACCGTCGCCATCTTCGTGCTGATCGCAATCCCGGTGCTGTTCCTGGGCAGCCAGAAGGAGCTCGCGCCGCCGGAAGACCAAGGCTATGTGTTCACCGCCTCGCGCGCGCCGCAATACGCCAATGTCAATTATACGGCGCGATACACCGATGCCGTCGAGCAGATCTACCGCGCGATGCCCGAATACGAGGGCAGTTTCGTGATCAACGGATCCGACGGGCAGAACAACGCCTTCGGCGGCATCATGATGACCGACTGGTCGCAGCGCAAGCGCTCGTCCACCGATGTCCTCAAGCAGCTCTATGGCGCGGGCGCCGGCGTGCTCGGCGTGACGGTATCACCGTTCGAACCGGCGCCGCTGCCGGCCGCGACCGGTGGCCTGCCGTTCCAGATGGTGCTGCGCTCGGCCGCCGATTTCCACACCATCTACCAGGACCTCGACAAACTGAAATGGGCGGCCTGGAAAAGCGGGTTGTTCGTCTTCGTCGACAACGATCTGGCATTCGACAGCCCCTCGGCGCGGATCAGCATCGACCAGGCCAAGGCCGGCGAAGTCGGCCTGACCATGCAGACCATCGCCGATACGCTGGCGGTGCTGGTCGGCGAGAACTACGTCAATCGCTTCAATTTCTTCGAGCGCTCCTACGACGTGATCCCGCAGGTCCGGCAGAAGGATCGCCTGACCCCGGACAGCCTCGGCCGTTTCGAAGTTCGCTCCCGCTCCGGCCAGATGATCCCGCTCTCCACTGTGATCAAGGTCGACGTCGCGCCGCAACCCAACCGCCTGCCGCAGTTCAACCAGATGAATTCGGCGACGCTCTCCGCCGTGCTGAAGCCCGGCGTGACCATGGGACAGGCCGTCGCCTTCATGCAGGCGCAGCCGCTGTCGCCCGGGATCACCGTCGACTGGCTTTCGGACAGCCGCCAGTTCGTCAAGGAAGGCAACCGCCTCACGGTGTCCTTCGGCATGGCGCTGATTGTGATCTTCCTGGTGCTGTCAGCGCAATATGAGAGCTTCCGCGATCCGCTGGTGATCATGGTGACGGTGCCGCTCGCGGTCTGCGGCGCGCTGCTGCCGCTGTATCTCGGCTTCACGACACTCAACATCTACACCCAGATCGGCCTCGTCACCCTGATCGGCCTGATCTCCAAGCACGGCATCCTGATGGTGTCGTTCGCCAACGAGATCCAGCACCAGGAGGGCCTCGACCGTGCCGCCGCCATCCGCAAGGCGGCGATGGTGCGGATGCGACCGGTGCTGATGACCACCGCCGCCATGGTCGCCGGCATCGTGCCGCTGCTGTTCGCCGACGGCGCCGGCGCCGCCAGCCGCTTCGCCATCGGCATCGTGGTGGTGATGGGCATGCTGATCGGCACCCTGTTCACGCTGTTCGTGCTGCCGACATTCTATGTGCTGCTCGCCCGCGATCACCGCGTGTTGGAAGCCAGCGATCCGGATACGTCGGGGCGAATCGTGCGTTTGCCGCAGCCTGCGCACGGCCCGCTGCAGGACGAACGGATCGCGTAACTGCAATACACGACTTCGGATCGCTTGCTCCGATCCGGATCGCCGGACTGAGCCGGACCCCATCCGGCCTGCCCGGCGGCTCTCCGCCTCGTGGAGAGACCCCGGTGACCACCGCTCCGCCCCTCGGGCGGTGGTCCCGGGCTTTTTTCAACCACGAAGTCTGCCGCAGCGGGCAGATATCAATCGGTCGGCAGCGCCACGGGAATGAAGCCATAAGCTTTCAGGGTGCGTTGTCCCTGCGGCGACAGCACGTACATGGCGAAATCCACAGCTCCCGCGGTGGCCGCTTTCGACACCGTCAGTCCGTATTCGGGACCGACCGACAACTCCGGCGGCAAGGTGATCATCTTGTATTTGGCCGGCGCAGCGGCGACCATGAATTGCGCGCTGGAGCAGTAATACACGAACAGGTCGATCTCGCGGTCATCCAGCGCAGCCAGCAACCGATGACGTCCGTCGACCGGCGCGGTGGTGGTGGCGCCGCCGAACAACTGCATCGCCTTGGTCGACAGCGTCGCAAAGGCTCCGGCCTTGCGAGCATCGATGCGGCGAAACAGCTCCCAGGTGTAGTCGCCGCCCGGATCGGCTCCCGGCGTCGAGGTGCCGATGCGGATCTCTGGCCGCAGCAGGGTCTCCACAAGATTGCCCGCGTCGAGCGGAGCGTCTGTCGACGTGACGATGCACAGGGCGTTGCGCGCAAACAGAACGCTCGGGCCGGAGATTCCAGCGTCCGTCAAAGCCTGCGCGTGTGGCAGCGCGGCCGAAGCGAACACGTCGAACGCCTCGCCCTTCTGCAATCGTTCACGCAGCACGCCGGACGGTCCCCACACCGGGACGAAGGTCGCGCCGTGCTGCTTGCCGTAATCGGCGAACGCAGCAGTCAAAGCATCCTTCAGGCTGCCCGCAGCCATCACGCGGATATCGGATGCGGACACGGATGAGACAGCGAGCGTCATGAGGAGGGCCACCAGTGCGAGACGGGATAAGTTGCGCATCCGGCACTTTCGGAAAGATAGGAGAGAGGGTCAAGGTGTGCGACACCACCTCTCCCTTGTCGTTGCCGGGCTTGTCCCGGCAACCTCGCTTAGGGACGCACTGCACTCCTAAGCGGGATCACCGGGACAAGCCCGGTGATGACACTGAATATGGTGAGCCGTTTTCCCACCGCCACCGAAGCCGCTCGCGGCTACTTTGTCCGGAACACGTCCTAATTCGCCACCAGTTCCGTCTCGATCACCGGCTCCGCCACCAGCGCCTCGCCAAGTTCGCTCTGCTGTTCGCGCGGCATCGAGAAACAGACGCTGAAGCCGTCGACCGTGCGCAGGGTCACGATGGAAGTGGCGGGGTCGGATGAGCGCTCGAAGGCCCACGAGCCTAGCGGATAAGTGTAGCGCAGGCTGTCGTCGCGAAACCGCGCCCGCAGCGCCTTCTCGATCAGGGCCGGCAATGTCATCGCCAGCGCGCCGACCTGCTCGACCGGAAAATTGATCGCGGCAGCCCTGCCTGCGGCATCGACGAACCCCAGCGAGATCGCCGATCCGTCGGCGGTCACCTCGCATGTGGTCAGGGACTGGCTTTCGATTTCCATCTATCAAACTCCGCCGCGGTCATACTTTCGTTACGTGACTCTCACGTTATATTCCATAGAATATATCGGATACGACCACCCCGTCCAGCCGGTTCCCCGACCGGCAGCCATGACGACCCCGGCACTCCCTATGATCGCTCCATTATTCGTGATATTTACACAGATATAACGAGACCAGTCCAAAGGTCCGCAACCCAGGGAAAGACGATCCAATGAGCGAATACAGGCTTTTGATCGACGGCAAGATGGTCGATGGCGACCAGACCATGGCCGTGCTCAATCCGGCGACCGAAGAGGTGCTGGCGCAGTGCCCGCGCGCCTCCAAGGCGCAGCTCGACCAGGCCGTCGCCGCGGCGAAGGCGGCCTTTCCGGCCTGGGCGGCCACGCCGATCGAGGCGAGGCGCAAGCTGGTGCTGAAAATGGCCGACGTGATCGAGGCCAATTCCGGCGACCTCGCCCGCCTGCTCACCTCCGAACAGGGCAAGCCGCTGGCCGACGCCACCTTCGAAGTCATGGGCATGGCCGGCTTCTTCCGCTACCTCGCCTCGCTCGACCTGCCGATGAAGGTGATCGAGGACAGCAACGACCGCCGCGTCGAGGCGCACCGCCGTCCGCTCGGCGTGGTCGGCGCCATCATCCCCTGGAATTATCCGCTGCTGATCCTCAGCTTCAAATTGCCGCTGGCGCTGCTCGCCGGCAACACCCTGATCGTCAAGCCGGCGCCGACCACCCCGCTGTCGACCTTGAAATTCGCCGAACTGATCGTCGACATCCTGCCCAAGGGCGTGCTCAACATCATCACCGACGCCAACGATCTCGGCGACGCCATGACCAGGCATCCCGACATCCGCAAGATCTCGTTCACCGGCTCGACAGCGACCGGCCAGAAGGTGATGGCGAGCGCCGCAGCAACCCTGAAGCGCATCACCCTCGAACTCGGAGGCAACGACGCCAGCATCGTGCTCGACGATGCCGATCCGAAGAAGGTGGCGCCCGGCATCTTCGAGGGTGCGTTCCAGAACTCCGGCCAGGTCTGCCTCGCCATCAAGCGGCTCTATGTGCATGAATCGATCTATGACGAATTGTGCGCGGAGCTTGCGACACTCGCCAACAATGCGGTGGTCGACGACGGCCTCAAGCAGGGCACCAAGCTCGGCCCGCTGCAGAACAAGATGCAGTATGAAAAGGTGAAGGGCTTCCTCGACGCCGCCCGCAAGGACGGCAATATCATCGCCGGTGGTGCGGCGATGGACCGGCCCGGCTATTTCATCCAGCCGACCATCGTGCGCGACATCAAGGAAGGCTCCAAGCTGGTCGACGAGGAGCAGTTCGGGCCGGTGCTGCCGGTGATCAAGTATTCGGACTCCGAGGACGTGATCCGCCGCGCCAACGCCACCAATTACGGCCTCGGCGGTTCGGTCTGGTCGTCGGACACCGAGCGTGCGCACAAGGTGGCGAGCCGGATGGAAGCCGGCACCGTGTGGATCAACAAGCATCTCGACATGGCGCCGCACATTCCGTTCGGTGGCGCCAAGCAGTCCGGCATCGGCACCGAATTCGCCGAAGAAGGCCTCGCCGAGTTCACCCAGCTCCAGATCATCAATGCCGCTCGCTAAACCTCAACCGCTCTACAAGGAGGACCGTGCGCTTGCACGGTCCTCACCACGTCTGCTGCGGCCGGCCCCAGAGCCGGCCCTGCGCGATCCCCTCGCCCCGCAACCGGTGCGACGGACGGGGCGACGCGGCCAGCCATTGCGCCCAACCGCCGGCACATCACCGGCCTCGGTGGCGCAGGCCGCTGAGACCGCGCGGCTGCTGACCCTGATGGCCAATGGCAACCGGCTGCTGATCCTCGCCCACCTGACGCGGCGGCGGGAGATGAAGGCCGGCGACCTGGTGCACGCTGTGGGCTTGAGCCAGTCGGCGCTGTCGCAACACCTGACCAAGCTGCGCAACGGCGGTCTCGTGAGTTTTCGCCGGGAGGCGCAGACGCTGTACTATCGGATCAAAGACCCACAAGTCGCGAGACTGATCCGCTCGCTGCAAGGCCTGATTCCGAAAGTCTGATTCCGAGAGCTTCGCGCCCATGACCTTCAACGCCATGACATTCGACGCCCAGTGCGACCTCGCCGCCATCGTTTATGAGCGCCACGAAGATCCGGACGCACTGCTGAGCGCCTTCAGCGCGGAACTGATCGACAGCGGCAACCGCGTCGCCGGCCTGGTGCAGCTTGGACAGCATTGCAGCGACCGACCACAACTCTCGGCGCGGCTGATTCATACCGGGGAAGAACTGGGATTATTTCAGGACTTCGGCGCCTGTTCGCAGGGCTGCCGGCTCGACATCGGCCGGCTGCTGGAAGCCGGCCACAAGATCGCCGGCGCGATCGACCATGGCGCCGATCTCGTCATCGTCAACCGGTTCGGCCGGCAGGAAAGCGAAGGCAAGGGCCTGGTCGATGTGATCGAGCGTGCGCTGAGTGCCGACATCCCGGTGGTGGTCGCGGTGCCGGCCAAACGCTTTGCCGACTGGATCAAATTCTCCGATGGCATGAGCGTCAAGCTGCATTGCGACCGTCCCTCGCTCGAGGCCTGGTGGCACGTGGTATCGCGACGCACCACATCGCCGCATGGGCTGCAGGATCACATCAGCGTGTGCGAAGCGCTCAAATAGCTCTGCGATCCGGTTCCAGCGACGATCGCGCTCCCGCGTCGCTTCGACACGGAACTGTCGTGATATTCTAATGAATATAACGTTGACGGAACCGGTGCCGGGGAGCACATTTCCACACCCCGGGGTTGCCGTCGCGCCTGAGAACAACGGCCGTGAGATCGACGGATTTTGCGCTGTCGACATGTTCATTCGACATCGAGAACCGCGGTGAGCGAGAGAAAGGCACAGCCTTCGGCAACACTCATTCCCCGGTTGCAATCAAGATGACGACGCCGAACGGCGCAACACACCAAGGAGAACGCCATGTATCAAGAGGCCATCGATAAGGTTTCCAAGCAGCTTCTCATCCGCGAGCGCTACGACAATTTCATCGGCGGCAAATGGGTCGCGCCGGTCGAGGGACGCACCTTCGACAATCCCAGCCCGATCACGGGCAAGCGGCTGTGCCAGGTGCCGCGCTCGTCCGCCGCCGACATCGAGCTTGCACTCGACGCCGCCCACAAGGCGAAGGACGCCTGGGGCAAAACCTCTGTGCAGGAGCGCTCGCGCCTGCTCAACAAGGTCGCCGACAAGCTGGAAGCCAATCTCGACCTGCTGGCGCTGGTGGAGACGCTGGACAACGGCAAGCCGATCCGCGAGACGACGCACGCCGACATGCCGCTGGTGGTCGACCACTGGCGTTATTTCGCAAGCGTGGTGCGGGCGCAGGAAGGCGGCATCTCGGAGATCGACCACGACACCGTAGCCTATCATTACCACGAACCGCTCGGCGTGGTCGGCCAGATCATTCCCTGGAATTTCCCGATCCTGATGGCGACCTGGAAGCTCGCGCCCGCGCTTGCCGCCGGCAACTGCGTGGTGCTGAAGCCCGCGGAGCAGACCCCGCTCGGCATCCTTACGGTGATGGAATTGATCGCCGACATCCTGCCGCCCGGCGTGGTCAACGTGGTCAACGGCTTCGGCGTCGAGGCCGGCAAGCCGCTGGCGCAGAACAAGCGCATCGCCAAGATCGCCTTCACAGGCGAAACCACCACGGGGCGGCTGATCATGCAGTACGCCTCCGACAACATCATCCCGGTGACGCTCGAACTCGGCGGCAAGTCACCCAACATCTTCTTTGCCGACGTGGCCGACGCTGACGACGAGTTCTTCGACAAGGCGCTGGAAGGCTTCGCCATGTTTGCGCTCAATCAAGGCGAGGTCTGCACCTGCCCGAGCCGCGCACTGGTGCAGGAATCGGTCTATGACCGCTTCATGGAACGCGCGGTGGCGCGCACCAAGAAGATCAAGCAGGGCCATCCGCTCGACGCCTCCACCATGATTGGCGCCCAGGCCTCCAACGATCAGCTGGAGAAGATCCTGTCCTATTTCGACATCGGCAAGCAGGAAGGCGCCAAGGTGCTGACCGGCGGCCAACGCGCACAGCTCGGCGGCGAGATCGCCGATGGCTATTATGTCGAGCCGACCATCTTCGAGGGACACAACAAGATGCGGGTGTTCCAGGAAGAGATCTTCGGGCCGGTGGTGTCGGTGACCAAGTTCAAGGATGAAGCCGACGCCCTCGCCATCGCCAACGACACACTCTATGGGCTGGGCGCCGGCGTATGGACCCGCAACGGCAACCGCGCCTACCGCTTCGGCCGCGCCATCCAGGCCGGCCGTGTCTGGACCAACTGCTACCACGCCTATCCCGCGCACGCGGCGTTCGGCGGTTACAAGCAGTCGGGCATCGGCCGTGAAACCCACAAGATGATGCTCGACCATTACCAGCAGACCAAGAACGTGCTGGTCAGCTACGGCACCAAGGCGCTCGGCTTCTTCTGAGCCTGGGTTACTCCGAAGGCGCCTCACCCAACATCGTCATCACCGGGCTTGTTTTCCCGGTGATCCCGCTTAGAGGCGCACTGCGTCCGCAAGCGAGGTTGCCGGGACAAGCCCGGCAACGACAAAGGAGGGGTATCGTGTTGCAATAAACGGAGGGACACCCACGTGGTCCATCGTGTCGAAATCACCGCCGCCGCCGCGGAGATCGTTGAGCGGCTGAAGGCGCAGCATGGGGCGCTGATGTTCCACCAGTCCGGCGGCTGCTGCGACGGCTCGGCGCCGATGTGTTATCCGCAGGGCGATTTCAGGGTCGGCCCGCAGGATGTGCTACTCGGCGAGATCGCCGGCTGCAAATTCTATATCGGCGCGGCGCAGTTCGAATACTGGCAGCACACCCAGCTGATCATCGACGCGGTGCCCGGCCGCGGCTCGGGGTTTTCGCTGGAGGCGCCGGAAGGCGTGCGTTTCCTGACCCGCAGCCGTGTCTTCACCGACGCCGAAGCCGCCGAACTGGACGCGGCTCCGCCGCCGGTGCGCGCGGCCTGACGTCCGGCAGGGAGCGGCCCCAACGCTGGAGGTTTAATCCGGGGGCGTCGTTGAGGCCGCCCGAAGGCCGCCGCGGGATGAACGTCAGCGGCCTCCGCTCCAGATACGGCCGAAACGGAAAAGCGTTTCAGTCTCCGCGAGAGCGAAGGATGCCGGGAACTCGGCGCAATCGGGCGCCTTATTGCCGACGCCCCTCGCTGGCGGCGGCAAGAGCTTCGGCGAGAGTGAGCAGCGCTTCACGGACCGGCTGGCTGTCCAGCGCCGTAAACGCCTTGACCAGACGCAGCGCCTGCGCGGTTTTCACCGCGTCGTCATCCCTGCTCTTTCGGCTCTGCGCCACAGCGCACGTCCTTCATCGAAGCGAGGTCCTAGCGCTGGCCCGAAGCGATGCGTTGCTGGATCGACTGCGACCACACCACATTGCCGGGTTCGCGGCCGCCGATGATGGCCATCAGGAGTGCCGGCTGGTCGCTGAGATTCTCGAACGAACGCATCACGCCGGGCGGGCAGCAGATGCCGTCGAGATAGTTCAGCTCGACGCTCTCCTCGCCGTCGGTGCCCCAGGTGACGCGCCACTTGCCGGTAATGCAGATGAAGGTCTCTTCGGTGTCGTGCGAGTGCAGCGCCGCGCCGTTGCCGGGATCGGCGCGGATGTAATCGATGTGATAATTCTCCGCCTTCTCGACCTGATGCTTGAGGTCCTCCTCCGCGGTGCCGCGGCCGAGCGCGCCCAGCAATGTTCTGTTATGGCCGGGGATCGCCGCGTCGATGAAAGCGGTGTCGCTGGACGGCAGTTCGCCGAAACGGAACACCCGGCTCTGCATCTCCTCATGCGAGATCGGCAGCGAGCGGCCGAACCAGGCGCCGATGCTGGTGTCGTAATTCACCGCGATTTCCTGGCGGGTCCCCTTGATGTCCATGGCTGTGTTCCTTGTGGTTGGAGGACGGAATTTCGAATTGATCACCCCTTCACCGCACCGGCGGTCAGGCCGGTGATGATCTGGCGCGCGGCGATGAAGGTGAAAATCAGCGGCGGCAGCGCCACCAGCATGCCGGCGGCCATCAGCTGTCCCCAGTCGATGCCGACATCGGTGATGAAGAGATAAACGCCGTAGGGCAGCGTGCGGCTGGTGCGGTTGGTCAGGATCGAGGCCAGCACCAGTTCGTTCCAGCCGATCCGGAAGGTGAAGATCGCGGCCGCCGCAAGCCCCGGCTTGAGCAGCGGCAGGATCAACGTGAAGAACAGCCGGTACGGCCCGCAGCCGTCGACGGTCGCCGCCTCTTCCAGCTCCGTCGGCACCTGCTCGATGAAGCCGTAGAGCAGCCAGATCGTGAATGGCAGGTTCAGCGCGACATAGGAGATCACGAGGCCGGTCAGGCCGTCGAGATGCAGCGGCGTCAGGATGAAATAGGCCGGGATCGCCAGCACCGCCGGCGGCACCGTGCGCAACAAGAGCGTGCCAATCGCGATCGGCGAGCGGCCGGCAAAGCGAAACCGCGAGATGGCGTAGGCGCACATGGTGCCGAAGATCAGCGTCAGCAGCGTGGCTGAGATGCTGACAATCACGCTGTTGCCGAGATAACCGAGGAAGCGCCCCTCCAGCACGCCGCGGTAATTGTCGAAGGTCGGCATCACGAAAAACGAGAAGTCTCCGCCCAAGATCTGGCGCTGGGTCTTCAGCGAGGTCGACAGCATCACCAGGATCGGCAGCACCGAGAGCGCCGCGAGCAATACCAGGACACCGAAGCGCAGGCCTTGGCCGCCGCGGTCTGCACCAGACTCGGCCGCAGCGGGCGCGGCGGCGGCGAGCACGTGACTCACGCGAGACTGGGTGACAAGCGGCTGGCTGGCGCGAGGCTGACTGAAAAGAGGCTGATGCATGCCTCAGCCTCCCTTCCGGCGCATGGGATTGCTCCACATCAGCAGCGCCGCGCTGAGCGCCGTGGTCACCACCAGCAGGCAGACTGACAGCGCCGCGGAATGGCCCATGCGCTGGGTGACGAAGGCGGATTTGTAGATGTGCAGCGAAAACAATTCGGTCGAAAGCCCCGGGCCGCCATTGGTCATGGCGTAGACCACCTCCAGCCCGCGCAGCGCATCGATCAGCCGCATCAAAATCGTGATCATCAGGATCGGCGCCAGCAGCGGGATCTTGATGTAGCGGATGGTTTGCAGCACCGAGGCGCCATCGATCTTGGCGGCCTCGACCGCCGACTGGTCGATGCCTTGCAGCCCCGCCAAGGCGAGAATGAACACGAACGGGGTGAACTGCCAGATGTCGGTGACGCACAGCGTGAAAAACGCCAGGCTGGGGTCCGCGAGCCAGGCCGGTTTCACATGAAACATCGCCAGCCAGCTATTGATCGGCCCGACATTGACATCGAACATATAACGCCAGATCAGGCCGACACAAATCGGCGCGATCATCATCGGCAGCACGAACAGAGTGCGGAAGGCGCGCATGCCCCGCAGCGGCTTTTCCAAAGCAAGCGCCAGCGCCACGCCCAGCACCATCTCCACCGCCACCACCAGCACGGAGAACTGCAGCGTCACCGCCATGGAGGTGCGGACGGAAGAATCCGCCAGTGCTTCCGCCAGGATCGACAGCCCGCGAAACGCCTGCGGCGTCGGCGGCTCGCCGAGACGCACCTCGTAGAGCGACAGCCGCACCGCCTCGACCACCGGATAGAACAGCCCGACCGCCATGATCAGCACCGCTGGCGCCGCAAATACATACGGCGCCAGCCTGCGATCGAATCCCCAGCGACCCAACATGCCGCGTCCCTGGTTCAGGTCTTGTAATAGCCGGCGCGGGTCAGCACGGTTTTGATCTCCGTCGCCGCGGTTTCCATGGTCGGCTTGATCGGAGCCTTGCCGGTGATGATCTCGGACAGCCGCAGCCCCAGCACCTTCTCGGAAATCTCGGTCCACTCGTTGATGATCGGGCGCCAGTCCGGATTGGCGATCTCCAGGCATTCGCGATAGACGTCGACCGGATAGATCTTCTTGACGTCGGGATGCTCCAGCGTGGCCAGGCGGGTCGGCTGGCCGCCCTGCGCGGTCACCCGGATATCCTGCTGCGCCGCTGTCATCCACTGCATAAAGGCAAACGCCGCCTCTCGCCGCGCCGAGTTTTTCGGGATCGCAAGACCAAAGCCGCCGAGCTCGCCGGAATACCGCGTGGCCTTCGGATGCACCAGGTAACCGACGCTGTCGACCACCTTGGATTTCGCGGGATTGCGCGCCGGGCCGAACACCGAGATGGAATCGCAATACATCGCCGCCTGCCCCTGCAGGAACGCGTTCATGCTCTGGCCGAAATCGAACGAGGCGGCGCCCGCGGGGCCGGTGTCGATGAACTCCTTGTAGACTTCGGTGGCCTTGATCGCCTCGGGCGCCGCGACCTGCGGCACGAACTTGTCGTCGATCACCTGGCCGTTGAACGGCGTCAGATGGATCAGCCAGCCGGCCGTGACCTGGTGGCCGGTCTGCGCCCGTTGCGCGAGGCCGCCCATGCCCGGCTCCTTCTCCTTGATGACGCGCGCGGCGGTCAGCATCTCGTCATAGGTGCGCGGCGGCGTCAGATTGTGCTTGGCGAAGATATCCTTGCGATAAGCCAGCACGCTGCATTCGGCGCCATAGGGAATGCCGTAGAGTTTCGCGCCCGGCCCCGGCAGATAACCGCGCGGGCCGCCGACCAGGCCAAGGCCTTCGTAATACGCCTTGATGATGCCGTCCTTGTTGTAGTCCTTCATCGCCAGCCGTTCGTCGGCGAACAGCGGCGTCAGCTCGTTAAGGAAATTGCGCTGGACGTATTCGGTTTTCCACATGATGACATAGACAATGACGTCGTAGTCGCCTTGTGGTTTGGACATCTGCAGCACCTGGGCGTCCTTCATCCGCAGGTATTGCATCTCGTCGAGTTCGACCTTGATGCCGGTCGCCGCGGTGAATTCCGGGATCAGCGTCTTGGCGACGTCGTAATGCGGATGTGACGGCCAGTTGATGACGATGGACTGGCCCTTGAGGCCGGCCCAGCCGGTTTCGGCGCCCCGCGCCACATAGGGCGATGCGAAGGCGGCGACCGCCGATCCGAGTGACGCCTGAAGAGCCGCGCGACGCGAAATTCTCATGCCATCCTCCCCTTGTCCCGGCCGTAACAGCCGGCCAGCGTTGTCCAGCCATACGGGACGATCCAAAAGTCGCCCCTGCTTTTTGGTTTATGTTATCGATAACATCGATGACGGCTCCCCGCAAGTAATGCCACGTTGGGAGCGAGGGAGTCGGGACTTGCGCACAACAACCACAGACCGGAGCGATGATGCGCCGCATTAAAATGGCCGATGTCGCTCGATTGGCTGGCGTTTCCGCCATGACGGTGTCGCGCGCGCTGAAACGCGACAGCTCGGTATCACCCGCCACGCGCCGCCGCATCCTGGGCATCATCAAGGAGACCGGCTATGTGCCGGACCAGATCGCGGGCAGCCTGTCGTCCAAACGCTCCGGCTTCATCGCGCTGTTGGTGCCGTCGCTGAACAACCCGCATTTCGCCGAGACGACGCACGCGCTGGCGGATACGCTGCAGGCCGCCGGGCTGCAAACCCTGATCGGCTACACCAATTACGAAACCAGACGCGAGGAGCCGCTGCTCGCCGCGCTGCTGCAGCGCCGCCCGGAGGCCGTGGTGCTGGTGTCCGACGGCCATTCGGCCAAGTCGCGCGAACTGCTGCTCAAGGCGGGCATCCCCGTGGTGCAGATCTGGGACTGGCCGAGCCGCCCAATCGGCCATGTGGTCGGCTTCTCCAATGAGGACGTCGCCGTCAACATGGTGCGTTACCTCGCCGAGCGCGGCTATCGCCGCCTCGCCTATCTCGGCGAGATCAACGACCAGGGCACCCGCGGCGCCCGCCGCCGGCAGGGTTTCGTGCGCGCCGTCAAGGAGCTCAAGCTCGGCCCGGTGCGCCTGCACGATCAGTGCCCCCCACCGATCAGCATGCTGCAGGGCCGCGCCGCACTGCCGCAGATGCTGAAGCGCTGGCCCGACATCGACGCCATCATGTGTGTATCCGACCCCGGCGCATTCGGCGTGCTCACCGAAGCCCAGGCCATGGGCATCGATGTGCCATCGCAGCTCGCCGTCATCGGCTTCGGCGATTTCGAGGTGTCGCGCTGCTGCCTGCCGGCACTCACCACGACCGCCGTCGACGGCGGGCGCATCGGCCGCGAAACCGGAATGCTGCTGCTGAATCTGCTGGGGTATGCGGAGCAGGATGAGAGCAGTGATATCAGTGATGGCAAGACCAGCCAGCGCATCAAGATTGAGGTGCATTTGACGCCGCGCGGGACGACGCGGGGGGATTAGGGCATGAACCCATCAGAGGCGTGGGAGCCCGTCCGCTTTGGTGCGCATCCCGGCCTCAAGTCGGACATCGGGCAAGGCCAGATCAGAAAAGGTCACAAGTTCGAATCTCTTCGGGCACGCCAGTTCGCGATTTTGTTCGATGCCGTTGCCGATCGCGCGCAAGCGCCGCATCAGGCCGCCGAGAGCCGCACATGGAACTTGCTGCCGGTCGCTTCGGCATAACGCAGTAGCGTCTTCGTGCTCGGCAGGGTTTGTCCGCTTTCAAGTCGAGCGATCGTAGACTGGCTGGTGCCCATTCGGGCAGCCAATTCGGACTGCGAGAGGCCAGCCCGCAAGCGAGCCCTGAGCAATTCAGCGGCGATCTCGAATTCTGGAGCTAGCGCGTCATACTCGGCCTTGACTTTGGGGTTGGCCATGAGACGAGCCTTGAGCTTCTCGAATGGGATTGTCATGTAATCTCCTTCGCTCGCCGTAACGCAAGTTCGATCTCGACACGCGGCGTCTTCTGAGTTTTCTTAACGAATGCTCGGACCACGACGACCCTCCGGCCGATCGCCGTGATGTAAAGGGCGCGAGCAATTCCGTCGCGGCCCGTCAGCCGCAACTCCCAGAGCTTCCCCTCAAGGTGCTTGACGTGAGGTTCGCTCAGGCTTTCCAGCCCGGCCGAGGCAATACGCTCCGCAAGCCGCAGAAAGCGCGCCTGCATATCGGGCGGAAGGGCGGCGATCTCCGCGACAACGGTTTCGTTGAGGATTTCGACACGCCAAGGCACAATCCAATATATCTCAATTTTGAGATACTCACAAGGGAAAAGCACGAGCCTGGCGTAGCGACTCCGGCACCTTGCGTCGCATTCCCGATTGCCTCGGCGTGCGCTATCGCAACTCGTTACGGCGCCGCGGCGAAGCTATGGTGCCCATCTTCATCGACCGTGCTGCGCCAACTCCGCCAAATCCACGATTCCCTGCGATCCGATGCGCCGGGGCCAACAGGAGCAAAATCGTTGTCGTGGGAGAGGTGATATTCGGTGGCGCTCGGCCGCATCGGCCGCGAGACCCGAACGCTGCTGCTGAATGTGCTGGGACATGCCGAGCAGGATGAGAGCGGTGATATCAGTGACGGCAAGACCAGCCAGCGCATCAAGATCGACGTGCACTTGACGCCGCGCGGCACCACGCGCGCGGATTAGGCGCGAGAGATCCATCACCTTTGGCAGGCGTTACGGCGTGGCGGCCGCGCCCTCGCCAGCAGTTCGGCAGCCCCCGATCGCAACAGCATCGGCTCGTTTCAACCACCCGTCCCTGACGCCTTCGCCGCACCGAATTCCTGCACACTGCATGCACTTTGTTCAAAATGCTTTTGTTTTCATCCGGATACGGAATAAATTTGGGCAACGCCTGACATCCATCCCGGCTAGCATGGACCTCCAGCGAGGCGGATGCGTGCAGAAACCGACGGACGAAGGTGCGGGGCGCAAGACACTCCAGCTCAAGCGAGCGGGCCTGCATGAGCGCGCCGCGGCGCGGATGCGCGCCATGATCATTCACGGCGAACTGGCGCCGGGTGCGTCGATGCAGGAAACCAGGCTCTCCAGCGCGCTCGGCGTGTCCCGCACGCCGTTGCGCGAAGCCATGAAGCTGCTGGCCGCCGAGGGACTCGTGGAGCTGAGACCCAACCGCAGCCCGCGGATCGCGGATATCGAACCGGATCGCATCATCGAGTTGTTCGAAGCGCTGGCGGGGATCGAGCGGCTCGCGGCCGAACTCGCGGCCAGGCGCGCCACCGCGCGCGACCTGCAGCGCCTGCGCCTGCTGCAGACGCGCATGGAGAAGCATCACCGGGACGGCAAGCTGAACGACTATTTCGCCATCAATGGCGAGATCCACGGCCTGATCGTCCGCGCAGCGCGCAATGCGCCGCTGCGCGAGGCGCACGAAACGCTGCTGTCGCGGGCGGAGCGCGCCCGCTATCTGGCGCTCGGTGCGGACCGGCGCTGGAGCAATTCCGTCGACGAGCACTCGGGCATTCTTGCCGCGCTCGAGGCCCGCGACGGCGCAGCGGCCGGGCGCCTGCTCTCGGCGCACGTGCAGCGCACCGGCACGGCGCTGCTGGAGGTGCTGGCCAAAACCACGCTCAAGAAGCCGGGGGCCCGCCGCGACCATCGCAACGCTTTCCCAACGATCCGGGAGGGAGCTCTCCATGAGTGACGCAAAGGGCGGTCGTTCGCTGGTCGTTGACGGGATCACGCACCGCTATCCCGGCGGTGCGATCGCGGTGGAGAACATCAATCTCGACATCAAGGGCGGCGAGATCATCGCATTGCTCGGGCCATCGGGCTGCGGCAAGACCACGCTGCTGCGCATCGTTGCGGGATTTATCGCCCAGACCGAGGGGCGGATCATCATCGGCGACGACATCGTCGACCGGTTGCCGCCGAACCGGCGCGCGGTCGGCATCGTGTTCCAGAACTACGCCCTGTTTCCGCACCTGACCATCACCGAGAATGTCGCCTATGGCCTCGCCGCACGCGGCGTCGACACGGCGACACGGCGGCGCGAGGCGCAGCGCCTGCTCGAACTCGTCCAGCTTCCCGCGATGGGCGAGCGGTTGCCACGCCAGCTCTCCGGCGGCCAGCAGCAACGCGTGGCGCTGGCGCGCGCACTGGCGATCAAGCCATCGATCCTGCTGCTCGACGAGCCCTTCGCGGCGCTGGACAAGAACCTGCGGCTGGACATGCAGATCGAAATCAAGCGGCTGCAACGTGTGTCCGGAATCACGACGCTGATCGTGACGCATGACCAGGAAGAAGCGCTGTCGATGGCCGACCGTGTCGCCGTTCTCAGCCAGGGCCGGCTGGAACAGTTCGGCTCTCCCTCCGACGTCTACGATCGTCCGCAGACATTGTTCGTCAACACATTCGTCGGGTCGACCAACCGCATGCCGGGCACGCTGGTATCGAGCGATCCGACCGGTGCGAAAGTCCGCCTCGACGCCGGCGCCGAGATCATCGCCCGGCCGGCGTCGAAATCGATGGCGGACGGCGGACGCGTCACCGTGTGTATTCGGCCGGAACACCTGCAGTTCGTCAGCGACGAGTCCGGCTTTGCCGGCGTGGTCGGAATGGCGCTGCCCCTCGGCGCAACCGTCGTGCATGAAGTCACGACCGCCGACGGCTCCGGCGTGAAAATATCCCAGGCGCGCTTCGGCGAGACGCGCCTGCTGGAGAGTGGTCTTGCGGTGCGCGTTGCACCGCTTGCGCCGGCCCTCGCCACCGTTTTTCCAGCATCACTTTGAGCACAGCGTCAATATTACCAGCGGGAGACAAACCTGATGATCCATCGCAGAACACTTCTAACGACCGCATTGACACTTGGGGCCATGAGAGCGTTCCCCGGCCTGAGCTATGCCCAGGCCCGCCCGCTGGTGTTCGCCACCTTCACCGGAAGCTGGGAAGAGGCCCACAAGGCGGTGCTGGTCCCGGCCTTCCGCAAGGCCAACGCCGACGCGTCGATCGTGCTCGACCCGATGCTGTCCGTCGACCAGATCGCAAAGGTCAACGCGGCCCGCGCCAATCCGCCGATCGACGTGATGCTGCACGATCCGGGCCCGGCGCTGGTGGCCATCGGTCAGGACATCGTCGAGCCCTTCCCGGTCGAGAAGAGCACTTATTACAAGGACCTCATCACCGAAGCGCAGGAGCCGATGGGACCGGCGCCGTTCTTCCAGGTCGTTGGCCTCACCTACAATCCCGAGACCATCAAGACGCCGCCGACCTCCTGGGCCGACCTCTGGAAGCCGGAATTCAAGGGGCGTGTCGGCATCACCAATCTCAATTCGACCCTGGGCACCGGATGGCTTGTGGAGGTTGCCCGGATGCATGGCGGCTCGGAGGCCAATGTCGATCCCGGCTTCAAGGCGCTGGAGGCGCTGAAACCCAATCTGGCGGCGGTCGCGGCCAATCCGGGTGCGCTGGCAACGCTGTTCCAGCAGGGCCAGATCGACATCTCGCCCGGCAATTTCAATGCCATCCAGATTCTCAAGGCGCGCGGCGTTCCCGTTGAATTCGTGGCGCCAAAAGAAGGCGCGATCGCCTTCAAGACCACGATCCATGTCGTCAAGAACTCGCCGAACAAGGACCTCGCCTTCAAGCTGATCGAAGCGGCCCTCTCACCGCAGGTGCAGACCACCTTGATGAATTCGCCCTATCTGATCGTCCCGACCAACTCCAAGGTCGCCATGGGCGGCGAGATCGCGAGCGTGCTGGCGAAAGACACCGCGGAGTTGAAAAAGAAGTTCGTGTTCCAGGACTGGAAAAAAATCAACGAGCAGCGGTCCGCCTGGATCGAACGGTTCAACCGCGAAATCAAGCTCTGAGAATCGCGATGGCTGCATCGGTGCCGCGCGACGTGACATCCTACAGCCTGGGGCTGGCCGCGCCGCTGGCCCTGTTCTTCCTGGTGTTCTTCGTCGCGCCACTGGTCCAGCTCCTGGTGCTGTCACTGCACAACGATACGGCCGGTGCCGCCTGGGGTTTCGGCCAATACGTCCATTTCCTGACCGACCCGTTCAGCCTGAGCGTGCTCGGCTCGACGCTGCTGCTGGGCGCTGAAGTCACCGCCTTGTGCCTGGTGCTGGGCTTTCCGATCGCCTGGCTCTACCACCGGGTCGGATCGCGGGCCCAGACACTGATCATCCTGATCGTGCTGTTGCCGCTGCTGACAAGTGTGGTCGTCCGCACCTTTGCCTGGATCGTCATCCTGGGGCGCCAGGGCATCATCAACGCGACACTGCAATCCATCGGCGTGATCGACACCCCGATTCGGCTGCTCTACACCCAGCTCGGGGTGGTGCTCGCTCTCGCCCAGGTGCAGATGCCGCTGATGACATTGCCGCTGATCACGGCGCTCGGACGCATCGACAGCAACCTCGAGGATGCCTCCTGTTCGCTGGGCGCCGGAAGCTGGCGCACCTTCTGGAAAGTCATACTGCCGCTGTCGCTGCCGGGCGTGATCGCCGGTTGCACGCTCACCTATGCGGCCGCCATCACGGCCTTCATCACCCAGTCGCTGGTCGGCGGCGGGCAAATGCTGTTCATGCCGATGTATCTCTACCAGCAGGCTTCGACCCTGCAGAACTGGCCGTTCGCCTCCGCGATCTCGATCATCTTCCTGCTGGCGGTTCTCGCCGTGGTGAGCGTGTTCGGTTTGCTGGGCCGGCTGTCCCGCGGCTACGGCGGAGCCTGAGCGATGGGCGGCCGCAAACGCACCTGGGAGGCCATCAGCTTCGAGGTCGTTTTGACAGCGATCGCGCTGATCGCACTGGTCGTCATCATCGCGCCGTCGCTGGTCGTCCTGATCGTCTCCTTCACCAACGGGTTCTCGCTCAAGTTCCCGCCGCCGGGTTATTCAGCGCGCTGGTATGCCGAGCTATGGAATGCGTGGCAATTGCATTTTGCCGCGCGCAACAGTTTTGTCGTGGCGATGTGGTCGACTGGCCTGTCGATCGTTCTCGGTGTTGCCGCGGCCTTGGCCATTGCGCGGTCACCGAAACTGTCGGCGCGCATCCTGGACTCGCTGTTCATGTCGCCGCTGGTGCTTCCCGCCCTCGCCTTCGGGCTGTCCGCCTTGATGCTGTTCTCGCTGATCGGTTTGCCGGTGTCCGCACTCACTCTGGTGATCGGCCACACCGTGGTCTGCGTTCCCTATGTGGTGCGCAACACGGTGGCGTCGCTCGCCCAGCTCGAGCCGACCCTGCTGGAAAGCTCGAGCATTCTCGGCGCCAGCCGCACCTACACATTCAGGCGGATCGTGTTGCCGCTGATCCGTCCGGGCGTGATCGCGGGCGCCTTCATTGCGTTCATGTCGTCGTTCGACAATGTGCCGGTGTCGCTGTTCCTGCGCGATGCGGCCACCGACATGCTGCCGATCCGGATGTGGCAGGACCTCGAGGGCAAGCTCGACGTGACCATCGCCGCATTGTCGGGGGTCCTGATCATCGCCACGGTGGCGCTGATGGCGATCATGGAGCGGGCCACCGGGCTGTCGAAACGATTGACGAGCTAACGCCTCACGCGCCCCGAAACAGGGAGTACCCCCAGCGGGTGAACTTCAGCGGCAGATGAAAATGCTCGTCCACCTGCTCGATCCTGAATCGAAATGGCGCGACAGTGAGGAAGCTCGCACCGTCGCCTCCCGCGAAGAATTCTCGAAGATAAAAGCGAACTTCATACTCGCCGGCTTCGATGCCCGATCCGCCGACGATGGGATGGTCGAGCTGGCCATTGGCGCCAAGACGGCCTTCGGCGATCTGCGTCGGCGCGCCTTCGGTTCGCCAGATCTCAACACGCAAGCCCTGGGCCGGACGCCCGCTCGCGACATCGACCGCATGAATGGATATTCCGCCGGCCATGTGTTCTCCTGCCTACCGGGTCTGGCTGCATGATACACGCATCGGCGGCAGCTCGGCCAGCAGTCCAGCCAGCACGCGCCGGCTTGCACGTGGCGCTGCCGCAGATGCCGAAGCGCGGGCCCGACATCGATGCCATCATGTGCGTGTCCGACCCCTGCGCATTCGGCGCGCTCACCGAAGCCCAGGCCATAGGCCTCAGCGTGACCGGACAACCCGCCGTCATCGGCTTCGGCGGTTTCGAGATCTCGCGCTACTGCCTGCCGGCGCTCACCACCGCCGTCGACGGCGGGCGCATCGGCCGCGAAACGGGAACGCTGCTGCTGAACCTGCTGGGGTATGCCGAGCAGGATAAGGGCAGCTGATTTCAAACGCAGTCGCCCGCTTTTGTGCCGTTCCGGGCCCCCCGGCAACGGTGCGCAGAAACGTCACTCCCCATTGCTTTCCGCGACAAAACAGCCGTTGCCATATCCCCTCCAGGGGGATAGGTTTATGCCATGGCTCATGATCACATCCACGAAACCCATCCCGACATCGTCAAACGGCTGCAGCGTGCTGACGGGCATCTTCGCCGCGTCATCGAGATGTTTGGCGAGGGGCGCTCGTGCCTCGATCTCGCGCAGCAATTGCATGCCGTCGAGAAGGCGATCTCCGAGGCCAAGCGGACCCTGATCCACGACCATGTCGATCATTGCCTGGACGCCGCCGCGAACGGGCCCGGCAAAGCCACCAAGGCCGTGCTCGCCGAATTCAAAGCGATCTCGAAATACCTGTGACAATGCACACCACCGCTTGCGCGCGTTTGCGTTCTGGAAAATGCGGCTCATTCAGAAGAGGTGCCTGATGGCACGCCGCCTGTTCCCCGTCCTGGTTGCCTTCGCAGCGGGCGCAGCCCTTGTCGCCCTGGCACCGGGACTGTCCACCACGTTGCAGCGCGCGGTCGGTTTTGGTGCGGATAAAAAAGCCGCACAGAGTGCGGCCAAGCCGGAAGCGGCAGAGACGAAAACATCCGTCATCCCGATGGATGACGAGCGGATCAAGCTGGCCCAGATCGAGCAGGCCGGTGTCGGTCCCGCAACCATTGCCAAGCGCCTGGTCGTGCCCGGCACCATCGTTCCCAGCGCCAACCGGATCGCGCATGTGTCGGTCAAGCTGTCCGGGACGGTCGCGGAGCTGCGCAAGAACATCGGCAACGATGTGGTCAAGGACGAGGTCATCGCCGTGCTCGAAAGTCGCGAAGTGGCCGACGCCAAGAGCGAATATCTCGCCGCCCGGCTGACGGACGAACTGCAGCGGGAATTGTTTGTGCGCGACAAGATGCTTTGGGATAGCCGGGTCTCGACGGAGCAGCAGTTTCTTCGCTCCCGCACCACGGCGGCGCAGACCGACATGCGCCTCAACATCGCGCGGCAGAAACTTCTCGCGTTGGGCCTTCAGGACAGCGAGATCGTTGCGCTGCCCAAGGCCCCCGAAGCGTCGTTGCGCCGCCAAGACGTCCGGGCGCCGATCTCGGGACGACTGGTCGAACGCAAGGTCGAGCTGGGAACGGCCGTCGGCCGCGACAGCCTCGAAACGGAGCTGTTTGTCGTTGTCGACCTGAGCCGGGTCTGGGTGGAGCTGTCGGTGGCGTCCGCCGATCTGCCATCGATCAAGGAAGGCCAGCCGGTCAGGATTTCGGCAAGAGGCCTTTCGGAGACGGTCACCGGCAAGATCATCTTCGTCAGCCCGCTGGTCGACAAGGATACACGAACGGCGCGGGTCGTCGCCGAAATTCCGAATACCGACGCGCGCTGGCGCCCAGGCTCGTTCGTCACCGCGGCGATCGCACTCAACGAACGCGATGCCGCCGTCGTCGCCCCGATATCGGCGATTCAGAAACTGGACGGCCGCCCCATCGTGTTCGTCCGCACCAAAGACGGCTTTGAAAAGCGCGATGTCGTGCTCGGCCAAAGGGAAGACGAGACCGTCGAAATCGTCTCCGGCTTGATGCCCGGCGACACCATCGCCGTCACCAATACGTTCTCGCTCAAGGCGGAGCTTGCGAAGCCGAAGGACGAGGATTGAGCGATGATCGAGAGCATCGTCGATTTCTCGGTGCGGCGCCGGTGGCTGATTCTGCTGATCGCGATAGCGGCCGCGGTGTCGGGCCTCTGGTCGCTGACAAGGCTTCCGATCGACGCCGTTCCTGACGTCACCAACGTCCAGGTGCAGGTCAACGCCGTCGCACCCGCCCTGACCCCGGTCGAGATCGAAAAACAAGTCACGGTGGCGCTGGAGACAGTGCTGGCCGGCACACCCGGCCTGGAATCGACACGCTCATTCTCGCGCAACGGCTTCGCCCAGATCACAGCCGTCTTCACCGACCGCACCAACATCTATTTCGCCCGTCAGCAGGTGTCTGAACGCATCAACGAAGCCAAGGCCAGCCTTCCACCCGGCGTCGAGGTGAAACTGGGGCCGATCTCGACCGGACTTGGCGAGATCTACTGGTGGGCCGTCGAATACGCCGAACCTGGCGAAATCGCACCTGCGCGCGACGGCCAGCCGGGATGGCAAACCGACGGCAGTTATCTCACCCCCGAGGGCGAGCGCCTGACCGACGACTTCCAGCGCACCGTGTATCTGCGCACCGTGCAGGACTGGATCGTGCGCCCGCAGATGAAGACGGTGCCGGGCGTTGCCGGCGCTGACGCCATCGGCGGTTTCGTCAAGCAGTTCCAGGTCCAGCCCGATCCGTTGCGGCTGATCAGTTTCGGGCTGTCGCTCAACCAAGTCATCGGCGCGATCGAGGCCAACAATGTCAGCCGCGGCGCCAACTACATCGAGCAGAACGGCGAAGGCTATGTGGTCCGGGCCAGTGGTCGCGTGGAAAGCAGCGAGGACATTTCGCAGATCGTGGTGGCGACGCGAGCCGGCGTGCCGGTTCGCGTCAAGGATGTGGCCGAGGTCACAATTGGCAGGGAGTTGCGCACCGGCAGCGCCAGCGTCAACGGCCGGGAGGTCGTGCTGGGAACGGCGCTGATGCTGATCGGCGGCAACAGCCGCACAGTCGCAGCGGCAGCCGATGCCAAAATCAAGGAGATCAGCCGGACGCTGCCGCCCGGCATCTACGCGCATACCGTGCTGAACCGCACCCAACTGGTCGATGCCACCATCGAGACGGTCGCCAAGAATCTGGCGGAAGGCGCCCTGCTCGTCATCGTCGTGCTGTTCGTGCTGCTGGGCAACCTGCGCGCCGCGCTGGTGACCGCTTGCGTCATCCCCGTCACCATGCTGGTGACGGCCTCGGGCATGCTGCAGGGCAGGATCAGCGCCAACCTTATGAGCCTGGGCGCCCTGGATTTCGGGCTGATTGTCGATGGTGCAGTGATCATCGCCGAAAACAGCCTTCGCCATCTGGCCGAACGCCAGCGCGAATATGGTCGCGCGCTGTCGCTGGAGGAACGGCTGCGCACCGTCACCGAGTCCGCCAGCGAGATGATCCGGCCGACGGTCTACGGCCAGCTCATCATCATCCTGGTCTACGTTCCCCTGCTGACCTTCACCGGCGTCGAAGGCAAGACCTTCGAACCCATGGCGCTGACGGTGATCATCGCGCTGGTGGTGGCCTTTGTCGTGTCGCTGACGTTCGTTCCCGCCATGATCGGCCTGACCGTGACCAGGCCGGTCAACGAGCAGGAGAACGCCATCATCCGCAAACTCAAGGCGGGTTATGAGCCGCTGCTGTCTCGCGTCATCGCCTCGCCGCTGCCCGTCATCGCCGGCGCGACGCTGCTGTTCGCCGCCGCGGCCTTGCTGCTCACCCGGCTGGGGCAGGAGTTCACGCCGACCCTCGACGAAAAGAATATCGTCATGGAGGTGAAGCGCGTCCCCAGCACATCGTTGTCGCAGGCGCAGGCGATGCAGCTTCTGATCGAAAATGCGATCAGCAAGTTTCCCCAGGTCGCATTCGTGTTCTCCCGCACCGGCACGCCGGACCTTGCGGCCGACCCGATGCCGCCAAGTTCGTCCGACACCTACATCATCGTCAAGCCGCAGAACGAGTGGCCCGACCCGAGTCAATCGAAGGAAGACCTGATCAAGCAGATCGAAGCGGAAGCCACCAAGCTGCCCGGCAACAAGGTGGGCTTCTCCCAGCCGATCGAGATGCGGTTCAACGAGTTGGTTGCTGGCGTGCGGGAGGACCTGGCGGTCAAGGTATTTGGCGACGATTTCGAGGAGATGCAGCGAACGGCCGGACGCATCGCCAACACCCTGCGGCGCATCGACGGCGCCGAGAGCGTCCGCGTCGAGGAAACCACCGGGCTGCCTTTCCTGGAGATCAAGATCGACAAGGCCGAGATCGCCCGGCGAGGCCTCAGCCTGCTGGCAATCCAGGACGTGATCGAAGCCGCCATCGGCGGCAAGGTTGCCGGCCTCGTGTTCGAAGGCGACCGCCGGTTCCAGATCATCGTCCGGCTGAACGACACGTTGCGCAACGACATCGCGGCGCTGGAAAACCTGCCGGTGCAATTGCCCCGACTCAGCGACAACGCGCCGGCGGCCTCTGTCCCGCTGCGAACCCTGGCCATGTTCGAACAGACCGAAGGCGCCAACCAGATCAGCCGCGAGAACGGCAAGCGGCGCGTCGTCACCACAGCCGAAATCCGCGGCCGGGACATCGGCTCGCTGGTGGCGGAGGCGCAGGCGGCGGTGAGCGAAAAGATCAAGCTGGCGCCGGGCACCTGGCTGTCCTGGGGCGGCCAGTTCGAGAACTTCTCGGTGGCCAGGCAGCGCCTGATGTTCGTGGTGCCGGGTTGTTTCCTCCTGATCTTCCTGCTGTTGCTCGGCGCGCTGGGGTCGGCGCGGGATGCGCTTCTGGTCTTCAGCGCGGTCCCGCTTGCGCTGACTGGCGGCATCGCCGCGCTCTGGCTGCGCGGCATGCCGTTTTCGATTTCGGCCGCGGTCGGCTTCATCGCCTTGTCCGGGGTCGCCGTCCTGAACGGGCTGGTGATGCTGAGCCAGATTCGAAAATTGATCTCCGAAGGCATCGACATCCATCCGGCCATCAGCCAGGGCGCCCTCACCCGGTTTCGCCCGGTCATCATGACGGCGCTCGTCGCCTCGCTGGGTTTCGTGCCGATGGCGCTTGCGACAGGAACCGGCGCCGAGGTGCAGAAGCCCCTGGCAACCGTGGTGATCGGCGGCCTCATCAGCGCAACCCTGCTCACGCTTCTGGTGCTGCCCGCGCTGTATTCCCATTTCGCAACGACACATCGACAGGGGAATTCTGATCGCCAGTCCGACGAATTCCTCTCCCGGCGTGCCGCGGAGTAACCGGTCGGAGGTCGCCAATGCTGTCCGTGCTCGCCAACCGAACGTATCGGCACCTGTTCGCCGCGCAGGTCATCGCGCTGATCGGCACGGGAATGATGACCGTCGCGCTCGGCCTGCTGGCCTTCAGGATCGCGGGCGCCAAGGCGGGAGCCGTGCTCGGCACCGCCCTGGCCATCAAGATGATCGCCTATGTCGGAGTGGCACCGGTGGTCAGCGGGTTCGCCAATTATCTGCCGCGCCGCGCTTTCCTGGTCTCGATGGACCTCACGCGCGCCGCCATCGCCGTCGCGTTGCCGTTCGTCAATCAGGTCTGGCAGGTGTATGTTCTGATTTTCGTGCTGCAGTCGGCATCGGCGGCCTTCACGCCGACGTTCCAGGCCACGATTCCGGACGTATTGCCCGACGAGGGCGACTACACCAGGGCCCTGTCACTCTCGCGACTGGCCTATGACATGGAAAGCCTGCTCAGCCCGACACTGGCAGCCGCCTTGCTGACCCTGATCAGCTTCAACTGGCTTTTCTTCGGCACGGTCATCGGGTTCTTCTGTTCCGCGGCCCTGGTTCTTTCCGTTACGATTCCCCAGCCTCCAGCCGCGGACCGCATGGGCGGCATCTACGAAAACACCACGCGCGGCCTGCGCATCTATCTCGCGACGCCGCGCTTGAGGGGGCTTCTGGCCCTCAACCTGTCGGTCGCGGCGGCGGGCGCGATGGTGATCGTCAACACCGTGGTCGTGGTGCGGGGCCTGCTCGGCGGGACCGACAGCAATGTTGCCATTGCGCTGGCCTGTTTCGGCGGCGGGTCCATGGCGGCAGCACTGCTGCTGCCGCGCATGCTCGAGCGGATTTCCGACCGTGCCGTCATACTGCCCGCAGCCGCGGCGCTCGGCGTCACACTGCTTTGCCTTGCATCCGTTATCGCCGTTCTGGGATGGGGACCTTCCGGCTCAAACCTTGTCTGGGGAGCGCTGCTGCTGACATGGGCGCTGCTCGGCATCTGCTATTCAGCGGTGATGACGCCGTCCGGCCGCTTGCTCCGCCGCTCCGCACAGCCCGCCGACCGGCCGGCCGTCTTTGCCGCGCAGTTCGCGCTGTCGCATGGATGCTGGCTTCTGACCTATCCGCTGGCGGGATGGCTCGCCATTGCCGCCGGAGTTCCGGCCACGCTCCTGGTTCTGGCGACCATCGCGTTTGCCGGTGCGGCGCTGGCCACCCGATTGTGGCCCAGAGAAAGTTCCGATGTCATCCAGCATCACCATCCCGAGCTGCCATCGGACCACCCACATATGCGCGGGCAACCAGCCGCTCACGCGCACTCGTTTGTGATCGATGACCTTCATCCCAAATGGCCTTGAGCGCCCCTGAAGGCGGCTTGACAGACCACCGCCATTCGCCTTAGCTCTCGCATATGGGGGCCTGCGATCCCCCCACGAGGCGACATGCCCAAGTATCGCGTCCCGTTTCCCACGAGGGCGCCCGCATGTCATCCTATACCTCTATCTCATCTGAAAAATTGTCACGGCTCATCGGCACGGCGAATACGCCTGTGCTTGTCGATGTGCGCACCAGCGAGGATTTTGCCGCGGACCCGCGGCTGATCCCCGGTGCCGCCAGGGCTTCGCACGAGACCGTGGCCCAGTGGTCGGCGACCATGGCCGGCCGTTCGGTGATCGTGATCTGCCAAAGAGGCGCGAAGCTCGCCGAAGGCACCGCGGCATGGCTCCGCCACACGGGCGTTGCGGCCGAAACTCTGGAGGGCGGCTTCGAAGGCTGGAAAGCCGCAAAGCTGCCGCTCGTCCCTACAGCCAAACTGCCCGAGCGGGATTCTTCCGGTCGCACCGTCTGGGTCACCCGCTCGCGACCGAAAATCGATCGCATCGCCTGCCCCTGGCTGATCCGGCGTTTTGTCGATCCCGACGCGGTGTTCCTGTTCGTGGCGCCTTCGGAGGTCTCCGCCGTCGGCGAGCGTTTCAATGCCGTACCGTTCGACATCGAGAACACATTCTGGAGCCATCGCGGCGAACTCTGCACCTTCGATATCCTGATCGAAGAACTCGGCCTGGCCACGCCGCCCCTGCTTCGGCTGGCGACCATGGTCCGCGCCGCCGATACCGGACGCCTCAACTTGTCGCCGGAAGCGCCGGGCCTGCTGGCGGCCTCCCTCGGCCTGTCACGCATGTACGACGACGATCTCAGGCAGCTCGACGCCGGAATCGCGCTCTATGACGCGTTCTATCGCTGGTGCAGGGACGCCACCGGCGAAACCCACAACTGGCCGACCTCCAAGGCCAAATCGTGAGCGAAGCCATGAACGAAGCCATGAGCGACGTCGTCGTCAACCGAGCAGCGGTCAAAGGAGATGCCGGACACGGCATCTCCTTCCGGGAGGCGTTTCTGGTCTGGACGCGCATCGCGCTGCTGAGTTTCGGCGGCCCGGCCGGACAGATCGCCGTGATGCATCGCATCCTGGTCGAGGACAAGAACTGGATTTCCGAGAGTCGATTCCTGCATGCGCTCAATTACTGCATGCTGCTGCCCGGACCCGAGGCGCAACAGCTCGCCACCTATGTCGGGTGGCTTCTGCATCGCACCGCCGGCGGCATCATGGCGGGCGGGCTGTTCATCGTGCCGGGCATCATCGCGATCATGGGGCTGAGTTACATCTACGCCGCGTTCGGCAATGTCGGCTTTGTGGCGGCGCTGTTTTTTGGGCTGAAGGCCGCCGTCCTTGCCATCGTGATTCAAGCCGTCGTCCGCGTCGGCAAGCGCGCCCTGCGCAATCCGGTCATGATCGGCCTTGCCGCAGTGGCATTCGTCGCGATCTTCTTTTTCAATATCCCGTTTCCGATCATCATCATCACCGCCGGCATGATCGGATTCGCGGGCGCTCGGCTCGGTCGGCCGGAGTTCGCAGCGGTCGTGCATGCCGCAGGCAACAGGACGGAAGCCGCCGTCGACAGCATGCTCGGCGACCAGTTGCCAGAGCACGCGCGCCCGACCGTCGCGCGCGCATTGAAGGTCAGCGTGATCTGGCTGCTGCTGTGGCTCACCCCGGTGGCCATCCTGCTCGCGATGTTCGGCCAGGCCAATGTGTTCAGCCAGATCGCGATATTCTTCAGCAAAATGGCGATGGTGACATTCGGCGGCGCCTACGCGGTGCTGGCTTATGTCGCGCAACAGGCCGTCGAGCATTATCATTGGGTGCAGCCGCGCGAAATGCTCGACGGCCTCGGCATGGCGGAGACGACGCCGGGACCGCTGATCATGGTGCTGCAGTTCGTGGGATTCATGGCCGCCTACCGCGATCCGGGCACGCTGTCGCCGATGATGGCGGGCACGCTCGGTGGCCTGCTGGCAACCTGGGTGACATTCATCCCGTGCTTCCTCTGGATCTTTCTCGGCGCGCCTTTCATCGAGGTGATGCGCGGCAACAAGGCGCTGGCCGGAGCTCTGTCCGCGATCACCGCTGCCGTGGTCGGCGTCATCCTCAATCTGTCGATCTGGTTTGCACTTCACACGCTGTTTCGCCAAACCTTTCCGGTGCGATCGTTCGGGCTCTCGCTCGATGCGCCCATCCCAGCAAGCATCGACCTTGTCGCGCTTGCTTTGGCGGTGGCGGCCGCCACCGCGGTATTCCGCTTCAATGTGGGGATGCTCACGGTCCTCGCAGCGTCATGCTGCGCCGGCCTGCTGCTGCGTGCGGCCGGCGCCATCTGAAACACCAACAGGCATCGGGGCGAACGACAACGAAATAACCACGAAGACAATCCAGATAATTCTCGCCACCATCGCGACGATCATCCTTGCCGGCCCGTCGGCAACCTCCGCGCAACAGGTGCGTTCGGGCCTCATTGCAAAAGTCGACGAGCCCGCAGGAGATTGATGGACGGGGAATCTCCCGGATCACCCACGACCCCGGATCGATCAGGCCGTCCTGCAGCGCGGTGTTGGGAATGACCCATTCGCGGAGATTTCCCCCCGTCAGGCGCGACGCATCTTTCAGATCCTCTCGCGCGACACGCGCGCCGGCCTTTCCCTTCGCCAGGGCTTCGGCATTCGCGCGGGGCATGCGCCCAGTCGTTGCAATACAAATTTGCCATCGTCGAGACTGAGCAGGTTCACCGTATGCTCGAAGGCATGCGCTCCGCCGATCAGCGGATTCAAGACATTCGTCTCGGACGCGGACAGCACCTGAGGTGGATTGGGCGAACATTGATTGACGGCAGCGCCGATGGTGGCGATCTGGACCTTGGCATCCTGATAGGTCGTCAGGGCGGCAGACGCAGCGGCCGAGCCCGAGCCCAAACAGCGTGATGCACTGCCGACGGCCTGGCGCCAACGCCGGGGATCGGCCCGCGACGCGCTCCGGCGGAAGCCGCCGAATTTTCGGCTCGTCCGGCTCATCCCCGCTAACTCACAGGCGCGTAGATCGCGAGTTTCAAGGCGGGGTCGTCATTGGACTGGAAGCTCGCATAGACGTAGCGCAACAGGCCCTTCGTCGGATGCCGCAGCACCTTTTCGCCGGACGGGGCGCCGCGGATGTCGTGCGAGTCCCACCATCCGGCAAAATCCGGACAGCCGGCGCGCAGCCGCGCCAGCAGATCGAGAAAGGCCGGATCGCCGGCCCACAAATCGTGGGTGGCGCGAAACTGCGCCACCATGCGTTTGGCCTGCTCGGCCCACGCCGGCCCCAGCAGGCGGCGGGTGGCGGGATTGAGCAGCATGTTGAGAAGCGAATTGCGATCCTGTTCGGGCAGTTTGCTGAACGCAAAGATGTCATCGGCAGCCGTATTCCATGCCAGGATATCCAGCCGCCGGCCGGTGATGTAGGCTGGCTGGTTGAGGCTTTCGATCAGGCAACGCAAATTATCGGGGACGGTTTCGCGCACGAAGGCACGACGATCGGCGCTGAGTGTCAGTTCGCGCAGATGCTTGTGTTCGATCTTGCTGAGGCGCAGCGCGCGCGCCAATGCGTCGATGGTCGTGACCGACGGGCTGACGCTGCGGCCCTGCTCGAGCCGGATGTACCAGTCGACCCCGATGCCGGCGAGCTCGGCCACTTCCTCGCGGCGCAGGCCGGGCGTGCGCCGGCGCCGCCCGTCGGCAAGGCCCACTGCCTTGGGCGTCAATTTTTGCCGGCGCGAGCGCAGGAAATTGCCGAGCTCACTGCGCCGCGGATCCATCATGGCGTTCGATCCCGTTCAAGGTGGGTGGCTTTATCCCAGGATAATACCAGTCCTGATTAATCCTGGCCAGCCACGGCATGATGGTCTCCTCAAGGGAGAAGATCAATGAAGGCTGCACTGTTGAAGGCATTCGGAACGCCACTGTCGATCGAGCAGGTCGACGATCCCGTCCTCGGCACCGGCGAAGTGATCGTCGATGTGGTTGCCACCCGCGTGCTGTCCTATGCCGACGAAGTGTTCAGCGGCGCGCGCAACTACCTGCTGAACCTGCCCGCCATTCCCGGCCCCGGCGCGATCGGCCGGGTGCGCGCGTTCGGGCCGGACGCCACGCATCTCAAGCAAGGCGACTGGGTCTATTGCGATCCGACGTTCCGCTCGCGCGACGATGCGCGCTCGCCCGATATCACGCTGCAGGGCTGGAGCGCGGGCGGCGACGGCGGGCTGCGGCTGCAGAAGCACTTCCATCACGGCTCGTGGGCCGAACGGACACGCGTGCCGACCGAGAACGCGATCCGGATCGGCGAACTGAGCGAGGCCGACGCCACCCAGTGGTGCGCGCTCGGCACCCTGCTGGTGCCCTATGGCGGATGGCTGGCCGCGGATCTGAAGGCGGGAGAGACGGTGCTGGTCAGCGGCGCCACCGGAAATTTCGGCAGCGCCGCGGTGGCCGTGGCGCTGGCGATGGGCGCCGGCTGCGTGATCGCGACCGGCCGCAACGAGACGGTGCTGGCCGATCTCGTTCGCCGTTTCGGCCCGCGGGTGCGGACGCAAACACTCAGCGGCGAAGAAGACATCGACCGCGAACGCATGAAGCAGGCGGCGCCGGGACCGATCGATTGCGTGTTCGATATCCTGCCGCCCGGCGTCAGCCCGAACGTGGTGCGGGCGGCGATCATGGCGGTGCGGCCCTATGGGCGGGTGGTGCTGATGGGCGGCGTCGGGATGTCCGGCGGACCGGGCCTCGAGCTGGCCTATCCCTGGATCATGCGAAACTGCATCACCATCCGCGGCGTCTTCATGTATCCGCCCGACGCCGCGATCCGTCTGGCGGGGCTGGTCCGCGCCGGGCTGCTGTCGCTGGACCAGTTCGAGACCACCATCTTCGACCTCGATCGCGCAAACGAGGCGGTCACCCATGCCGCAAGCCATGGCGGACCGTTCAAGATGACGGTGCTGCGGCCCTGACGGCACGGGCGCCGCCATGCCGCGCCCGTGAGCGGTATCTGTACTTCGATTCATCCGGCGTTCTGACCTGCCCAAAAACATCGGTGCATCCCGCCGCCATCGCGGCTCGGGTCGCCACGCACAGATTTTTGTCGTGACTGCCTCGCGATTTGTGACAGAATTGATACGGAAACATATCAGTTTGGTTACACGGAGCGATCCATGAGTCTGGAATGGCGGGCGCAGTCGAGCTCGCGAGCAAGCTCCCAGGCAAGCTCTCTTGCCTGGTCCAATCCCCTGGCCTGGTGGTGGAGCCTGCTGACACTGGTCAGCGGCATCAACATCGCGGTCTGGGTCCTGCTGTACCGCCGGTTCTCCGAACCGGCGACGGGCAGCCTCACCGGCACCCCCGGCATCGAACTCATGCTGCTGCTCTGCGCGGCTTATGTGTTCGGTTGCGCCTTCCGCTCGTTCCTGCCGCGCGCGGACGTGCAGCGGATCTGCCTGTTCGACACCTGGCTGTCGAGCGTGGTGGTCGGCCGTTCCGTCGCGACCGTGGCCGAGGTCTGCTTTGCGGCGCAGTGGGCGATGATCCTGCATCGGCTCGGCACCATCACGGGGGCGGACACCACCGTGAACGCCGCGTGGATGATCGTGCCGCTGATCCTGATCGCGGAATGTTTTTCATGGCATGCGGTACTGACCACCAAATACATCGGCAACGCCATCGAGAATTCGATCTGGGCCGTGACCTTCTTTATCGCCGGGATCGGCCTTTGCCGGCTGCTGCCGGAGTTCGATGGCGCCGTGCGCGCAGCCCTCATCGTCACCATCGTCGGGATCGCCGGTTATCTGGCGTTTCTGATGACCGTCGACGTCCCGATGTATCTGAGCCGCTGGCGCGCCGACGTCACCGACGGCAGCACGCCGCTCACGCCGCTCGAAGGCCTGCGCGACGTCAGCACCCGCTGGGTGGTGGCGCACGACCTCGCCGCATGGAAGGGCGAGATTGCCTGGATGTCGCTGTATTTCAGCCTGGCGGTGTGGTCCAGCCTCGCGCTGTGCGTGGCCTATGCGATGGAGGATCACCTGCCGCGTTATCGGACCACGGCGACGGTGATCAGCTGGTCGATGGAGGCGCCGGCAGTCGGCACTTTTCACACCGCCCGCGTTCAACACGCCAACCCTGCTGCGCCATAGTGCTGTCTCCTCAGGATGAGGATTGAGTTTGTCTATGACGCAGCGGGATTGGTGCAGGCATCCACCGACGCATTTTTAGATCGACAGGTTCAATATCCCGATCATAAACCGGTTGCGCAGCGCCCCTCGCGCCGTATACGATGTTATCGATAACATAAGATCACATCCGGGACGAAGCGGGAGCGGCAAGCCGTGGACCAGCGCGCCGCTTGGCACAGGCGACGGATCATAGCGCTGGTCGCCGTGGGCGGCGCCCTGCTCGCAGCCGGCCTCGGCTTCGCGGCGGCCGGGGCATTCTCGCCGGCTCATGCTGTTCATGCCGGGCTGATGATCTATGCCTGGGGTATCCTGCTGCCGGTCGGCAGCATCGTTGCGCGCTACTTCAAGGTGACGCGCGACCAGGATTTTCCGCGCGAGACCGACAATCGTTTCTGGTGGAATTCGCATCGCCTGTTCCAGATCGCCGGCATGGGGCTGGCCACGCTCGGTGCGCTGGTGGTGCATGTGACAGGCACCAGCGGTTTTGCCAATTGGCACAGCCGGATCGGCGCAAGCGTGCTGCTGCTGGGATGGCTGCAGATCGCGGCTGCGCTGCTGCGCGGGACCATGGGCGGCCCGACCGATACCACGCTGCGCGGCGACCATTATGACATGACCCGCCGCCGGCTGCTGTTCGAGGCGCTGCACAAGACGATCGGCTGGATCACGCTCGGCCTCGCCTGCGCGGCGCTGGTGTCGGGTGCGGTGTTTACCGACGCGCCCGATCTCGTTCTGGTCGCGCTAGGTGTCCTGATCGGCGCGCACCTCTTGGCGATTTTTCGCTTGGCCCATGCGGGGCGATGGGTCGACACTTATCGTGCGATCTGGGGCCACGCCGCGCCCGCGGCGCACGAACCCTCACCGAATGCCGGCGCCGCTCTCCCGGCGCCGGATCCCTCAAGGAGACCGTCATGAAGCCATTCGTTGTCCATGATGCGCGGTTTGCCGCGCGCCTGATCGGCCACGTCAATCTGGAGAAGCTGGCGACCGGCTGCCGCTGGGCGGAAGGCCCGGCCTATTTCGCGGCCGGGCGTTATCTGGTCTGGTCCGACATTCCCAACGACCGCATCATGCGCCTGGACGAGACCGACGGATCGGTGTCGGTGTTCCGCCAGCCGAGCCAGAACTCCAACGGCAACACCACCGACCGGCAGGGACGCCTGATCAGCTGCGAACACCTGACGCGACGCGTAACCCGCACCGAACATGACGGTTCCATCACCGTGCTGGCGGACGCCTTCGAGGGCAAGCGCTTCAATTCGCCGAACGATGTCGTGGTCAAGTCGGACGATTCCGTGTGGTTCAGCGATCCGACCTACGGCATCGACAGCGATTATGAGGGCCTGATGGCGACGTCGGAGATCGGCCGCTCCAATGTCTACAGGCTCGATCCCGCCACCGGCGCACTCGCGGCCGTCATCACCGACCGGGTGCAGCCGAACGGCCTGGCGTTCTCGCCGGATGAGCGCATCCTCTACGTGGCCGACACCGGACGCTCTCACATCAGGGATCTGCCGGTGACCATCACCGCCTACCAGGTGAACCCCGACGGCCGCTCGCTCGGTGCGTCATCGACCTTCGCCACCTGTACCGACGGTTTCTTCGACGGCTTCCGCTGCGACATCCACGGCAACATCTGGACCTCGGCCGGCGAAAACGTGTTCTGCTTTGCCGCGGACGGCACCCACATCGGCACCATTCCGATCGGCGAAATCGTCGCCAATGTCTGCTTCGGCGGCCCGCGGCGCAACCGGCTCTACATCTGCGGGCAAACGTCGCTGTATTCCATTTATCTCAATACGCGCGCGGCGGTGTGAGCAGACCCCAAAAACGCATGGCGCTGCCCGGCGGAGTATCTTCGCCCGACAGCGCCACGGAATGAGCTGAGCATCGCAATCCCCCAGCGATAAATGGGTCTGGCGGTCCGGCGAAAAGGTTCAAACAATTTTGCGATTGTCGCATCACTTCGGCAAGTTTCAAAATGGAAACCCGCGCCGATGCCTCGCCTCGCCCCTACTGCAGGTCGGTGGCGCGCAACTCGCGGCGGCCGTCGGCGACCTCCGCCGGCACCATCGCGAAGGTGACAGTCTGCACCGACGAGCGCGTCATCACCCGCTGCCCATCGCCGCTGACCGAGGCGCCGGTGCCGCTGTTGCAGAAAATCGGAATGCTGCAGGAGACGCTGGCGTCACCCTTGGGGCCGATGCTGAAGGATACGCTGAAGCTTTTGGCCTGGATCACCTTGCCGGCGACGAACACCGCGCGGCCCTGCTTCAGGTGGCCGGCGATGATGGTCTTGCAGCCGGCGCCGATGTTCGCCAGCACGGTCTGCGCCACGTCGTCATCGGCGGAGACCACATGCAGCGGCGTCGCCGAGAACGCGGCCTCGTCCTTGAATTCCAGATTGGCGCCGAGGCTGACATATTTCAGGTCGAGGCCGGCGACCTTGGCGGCGAAATCCTTGTGCACCACGTCGGTGAGGCCGGCAGCCTCGCTCTCCCGGGAGAACAGCGTGTTCAGCGCCTGGGTTTCGCGGAAATCGCGGGTGCAGATCTGGGTGATCTCCATCGGGCTGACGACGCGGGCCGCCGGTGCCAGCGAGCGGTAAATCCCCGGCGCGACAAAGGACGAATCCTGCGGCGAGACATACACCGCGCCGGGATAGGCGGAGCTCCATCCGCCGAGCTGTGTCGCCGGCACGGACTGCGCAAAAGCGCTCGCATGCAGACCAAGAAAAATACAACCTGTCGTCAAAATACGAAAAAACATCCCCAGCCCCTGAAAAATTCCCCGCCCGCACTGTCGTCGGCGACGAACGGAAGTCAAGCCGCTGGAAATGGCGGACGCCCGATATCAGGGGGTTCAGTTGCCGATCTCCTTCTGGTGAGGAGGCGCAGTTGCGCCGTCCCCACGCATGAGGACGCCGCACTCGGCAGGCCTAGCGCTCCCGGCGTGGCGCCTTCGACTTCTTCTTCGGCTCTTCCGCCTGGGGCGGGAAGAAGACGTCGTGGCAGGGCGGGCTCAGTTGCGGTTCGTTGTCCCGCAGGCACGCGGTGATGCGGTCCGCGTCGGGGATGTAGTTGCCGCAGAGACGAAACACGTCGGGCTTGCAGGCCTCCTGCTGTTCGAACGTTCCCTGGTTCTGAGCGAACGCCGCTCCCGAAGCGCCCAGGACAAACGCAACCGACAGACCGGCGAGGATATTGGACAGCCCTCGATCCAGCCTTCGACCCAAGTCTGGACCCAGGTCAAACCCGCGACAACCCATTGTGTGATTTCCCCATTCCGAAAACGCCTGATTAGGATCGTATTGCGGCGACCGTGAGGAGCCAACCGCGCCACCATTGCTTTTGGAATGGATCAAAGGGTGTGAAAAGTGTTTTTCCAGCAGGAGATCAATCAAAAACCCAAGGACAGTCTGCGGGTTTCTGTTGCCTGTGGCCGCAAGGCCTCAACGCGTTGAGGCTGCGTTCCGAATGGGGACAACCATGACGGCGCGCGGCACGCCGTCATGGTGATCCCTTCAGTCCCGTCCCGCCTCCATCAGCGCCTTCGCAAGGCGCTCCGGATCGGTGAAACACAGGTCATGGCTGCCCGACACCTTTCGCGCGGCGTTTCCGGATGCGGTTCGAGTGTTCGCCGAGCGAGTGGCGCGGGCGGAGATGACGGATCGCGCGTCGCTAGAGCGTTTTCGAGCGAAGTGGATACCGGTTCGCGTGAAGAAAACGCGTCAAAACAAAAAGCTAGAGCCTCTGTTGTGATTCAACCAGAACGGAAAAGGCTCTAGCCGCCAAGAGTGAGGCATCTCGCCCCTCTCGGTGTCATCGTCCGGTCAAGCCCGGACGATGACACCGAAATGTTGAAACGCCTCGGCACACAGAAGAAGAATTTCAGCAAGCCGCAGCCCGAATGAGCACGCAGCGCGATATCCGGGAGCGACGGTATCTGCGGTCCCGGGTGTCGCTATCGCTCACCCGGGTTACAATCTAAGCCCTACCCCAGCAACTCCCGCACCAGCGGCACCACCCTGGTGCCGTAGAGTTCGATGCTGCGCATCAGCTTGGCGTGCGGCAGCGGCCCCGCGCTGTATTTGAGCTGGAAGCGCGCGGCGCCGAGCGCCTTCACGGTCGCCGCGATCTTGCGCGCCACGGTCTCCGGCGAGCCGACATAGAGCGAGCCGTGGTCGGCCTCCTGGACGAACTCGTCGCGCCCCATCGGCGGCCAGCCGCGTTCCTCGCCGATGCGATCGCGCATGCTCTTGTAGTCGGGCCACAGTTCCTCGCGCGCCTGCGCATCGGTGTCGGCGACATAACCCGGCGAGTGCACGCCGATCGGCTTCACCGGCCGCTTGAACTCCGTAAACGCGCGCTTGTAGAGATCGACATAAGGCGCAAAACGCTTGGGATCGCCGCCGATGATGGCGAGCATCAGCGGCAGATCGTAATGCGCGGCGCGCACCACCGATTCCGGGCTGCCGCCGACACCGATCCAGGTTTTCAAGGTGCCGTTTTCGATCGGCGGAAACACAAGCTGGTTCTTCAGCGGCGGGCGCAGCTTGCCTTCCCAGGTCACCGGCTCCTGGCTCAGCAGTGCGACAAACAGATCGAGCTTCTCCTCGAACAGCGCCTCGTACTGGCGCAGGTCGAAGCCGAACAGCGGAAAGGATTCGGTGAACGAGCCGCGGCCGAGGATCACCTCGGCGCGTCCGTTCGAGGCCGCGTCCACGGTGGAAAACCGCTGGAACACGCGGATCGGATCGTCGGAGCTCAGCACCGTCACCGCGGAGCCCAGCTTGATGGTCCTGGTGCGTGCCGCGATCGCCGCCAGCACCGTCTCCGGCGACGAAATCGCGAAATCGGCGCGGTGGTGCTCACCAAGCCCGATGAAGTCGATGCCCAATTCGTCGGCCAGCACGCCTTCCGCGATCACGTTGCGGATCACCTGGGCGTGCGGCAGCAGTTGCCCGCCGGCATCGCGGGTGACATCGCCGAAGGTATCGAGGCCGAATTCCAGTTGCTGTGACATCCTCTAGATTCCCATTGTGACTGCGCCCGCGCCGACCTCATCGACATCGCCAGTCGCGCCGCGCAGGAGAGCGCGACGGCGCTGCGAGATCGATAAGGAGAGGGAGAACGCCTTGATTGGTCAGTACTTAATCGCGGATACCGGTGCGGCAAGGGAGAGGTTTTCGAAACCCATGGTTTCCGGATCCGGTTTCCATATCACGCGCCCGTTCGGCAGCGACGGACAAGATCCATTGAGGAGGACCGCCCGCCCGTCGGACGATCCTCTTCGCTCTCGTCCCGCTTGCGTTGCCGTTTGACAGCTTCGGCAAATTTCATCAGTATACCATCATAATTGTCGGAACCGGTTCACCGCCCATGCTCGTCTTGCGCGAGGTTGCAACGCGATGCGATCTGCCCACTTTCGCGCCTGCCCTGGATGATACTTTGGTTGGGGTCACGAGCCCGCCAGAGTGGCCACGAGGTGTTGTTTTTATGACCAATTTATGCGATGTGCGGACACGATTATGGATCGTTTATGCGACTTTAGGCTGCCTTTCACGGCTGCCGTCTGGCGCTTTCGACCAGTGAACAACAAGAACCGTAAAAACCCGGCACAATCGCTCACACCAGGGACGGATTAAGTGCAATTTCTGCTCAAACTGACCAGCGTCATCGACCGTATCGGCGATGTCGCCGGCTTCATCGCCAAATGGCTGGTGCTTCTGGCCTGCCTGGTCAGCGCCGGCAATGCCAGCATTCGTTATCTGTTCAGCTACTCGTCCAACAGCTGGCTGGAAATCCAGTGGTACATGTTCGGCGGCATCGTGCTGCTGGGCGCGGCGCAGACGCTGCGTCTCAATGAGCATGTCCGGGTCGACCTGCTGTATTCCTCGGTCTCCGACCGCACCCGGCTATGGATCGACATTGTCGGCTTCTCCATCTTCCTGCTGCCCGTCACCACCTATCTGGTCGAGCTGACCTGGCCGTTCTTCCTGCAGTCGTTCCGGCTGCAGGAGAGCTCGTCGAACGCCGGCGGTTTGATCCTGTGGCCGGCCAAGGCGATCCTGCCGCTCGGCTTCGCGCTGCTGTGGCTGCAGGGATTGGCCGAACTGATCAAACGCGTCGCGGCCCTGATCGGGGTCGTCAAGATCGACACGCACTACGAAGCGCCACTGCAGTAAGGCGCCGCTTTCCTCGGGGACAGGATACGCTCTATGTTTTCGCACGGCATCATGCCCCCGCTCATGTTCGGGACCATGGTCTTGTTCATGCTGATCGGGTTTCCGGTGGCCTTCTCGCTCGCCGCCGTCGGCCTGTTCTTCGGCATCTTGGGCATCGCCACCGGACATTTCGATCCGGCCTTCCTGCAGGCGCTGCCGTTCCGCTTCTACGGCATCATTTCCAACGACCTGCTGCTGTCGATTCCATTTTTTACCTTCATGGGCGCGATCCTGGAGCGCTGCGGCCTTGCGGAAGACCTGCTGGAAGGCACCGGGCAATTGTTCGGCAAGATTCCGGGCGGCTTGGCCTACGCAGTGATCATCGTCGGCGCCATTCTCGGCGCCATCACCGGCACCGTGGCGGCCTCGGTGATCGCCATGGGCGTGATCTCGCTGCCGATCATGATGCGCTATGGCTACGATATGAAGCTCGCCACCGGCGTGATCGCGGCGTCCGGCACCATTACGCAATTGATCCCGCCATCCCTGGTGCTGATCGTGCTTGCCGACCAGCTCGGACGCTCGGTCGGCGACATGTATCTCGGCGCCATCGGCCCCTCGATGCTGCAGGTGGTGATCTTCCTACTCTACATCGTATTCCTGTCGATCGCGCGGCCCAACGCGATGCCGCCGATCCCCGAGAGCGATCGCGAGCCGATGACCTGGAAACTGGTCAGCCGGGTGCTGTGGGGCATGATTCCCTCGATCGTGCTGATCTTCCTGGTGCTCGGCACCATCGGCCTCGGCCTCGCCACCCCCACTGAGGCCGGCGCGATGGGCGCGGTCGGCGCCATGGTGCTGGCGGCGATGCACCGCCGGCTGACCTGGCCGCTGGTCGAGCAAGCCATGACCTCCACCATGCGCATCACCTCGATGGTGGTGTTCATCCTGATCGGCTCGACCTGCTTCAGCCTGGTGTTCCAGGGCATGGACGGCGCGCGCTGGATCGAGCACCTGCTCACCGGCTTGCCGGGCGGCGTGGTCGGCTTCCTGATCTTCGTCAACATCTTCGTGTTCTTCCTGGCGTTCTTCCTCGATTTCTTCGAGATCGCCTTCATCATCATCCCGCTGTTGGCGCCGGTCGCCAGCAAACTGGGGATCGACCTCGTCTGGTTCGGCGTGCTGCTCTGCGTCAACATGCAGACCTCGTTCATGCATCCGCCGTTCGGTTTCGCGCTGTTCTATTTGCGCGGCATCGCGCCCCCGGAAGTGAAGAGCTCCGACATCTACTGGGGCGCGATCCCCTGGGTGTTCATGCAGATCATCCTGGTGATCGTGGTGATCGCCTGGCCGAGCTCGGTGACCTACTGGCTCGACAAGACCGTGATCGACACCTCCAAGGTGAAGATCGAGCTGCCCGAGATCGAACAGGCGCCGCTGTCGTTCGAGCCGTCGAAGTAGCGGCTTCGACGCACGCACACTTCACTCGCAATTATCCTCCGACATCTCGTCGCGACGATGAGCTGTTCCCTCCCCCCTTGTGGGGTAGGGAGGGGGGTGATGTGGCTCCGTAGCGTGTCGGTTCAGCTGCGCCCCGTGAATGATCTTGATTTCGGAATCCGGGATACCCCCCTCCCCGACCCTCCCCCACAAGGGCAGGGCTGTCCCGGGAAAAATCACGCATAGGTGAACCCCAGCTGATCGGGAGAGAACCTGGGTTTTGGCCTGCTCGGATTGACGGGTGGCGGGGTGTCAATTTCTGCGATCGGTTTTCGCATGAACAGGCGTTGGCAAACGAGCTCAGCGAAACGTAGCTGCAGCATCGGCAAGGAATTCAGACGCCGCGCGAGGCGCAGGAGCAGATAGGCGATCATCGCGGCTATGATTTGCAGCCGAATGGCGTTGTCGTTCTTGCCCATGAACTTGTGGAGGTTGAGATGCTGCTTGATCCAGCGGAACAGGAGCTCGATCTGCCAGCGGCTCTTGTAGAGAGCCGCAATCTCGACTGCCGTGCGTTCGAGATCGTTGGTGATGAGAGTGATCATTCCCCCTTTGTCACGCCTGACCTTGATGCGTCGCAATGGGATCGGCAGACTGGAATCGCCCTTGCTGGCGAGCGAGACATTGGCATCGGCGATGACTCTGAAGCCGTCGCCTATGGTCTTGCGCACGTACCGGGACTTTGTCATGCGCAAGCGCGTGTTCACCTTGACGCGGGTGACGAAGAAAGCCTTGGCAGCATTGATCTTCTTCCACCAGCCAAAGTGATAATAGCCCTTGTCGAAAACGTAGGTCGCACCGGCTTCCAGCTCCGTTTGACGGCCGATCTCGACGTCATTGACGGTCGCCGGCGTAATCTCGACACAACGCGGGACATCGTTCCCTGGATGATAGACGACGTGCATCTTCAGGCCGCGGATACGGCCATTCCATTCGGCCCATTCGCACATCTTGCCCAACGGCACCGGGCTCGAGTCGATCAACCGAACCATCTCGGCCCCTTCCACCCGCGTGTGTCGATCGGCCTTCTTTGCCAGCATCGCGAAAGTTTCCGCGAAAATACTCACCGGACGACGTGCATTCGCACGCGAGAGTGTCGAGCGAGGGGTCTTGCCTACACCCAAATGATAATGCTGATGGGAGTTTGCCTTAGAGGTCGCTTCCACAGCGCGCAGGCTCGTGACCCCGCCCAATTGGGCGCCCACCATCGCCACAAGATGATCCCAGCTTTTGAACGTCTTGTCGTAGGCATTACCGTTATGTCGCTCGACGATTTCCCGAAATTGTCGTCGATCAATCGGTTTGAGGAGCTCCCCAAAGATGCTATTCACGTATTGCATGCCCGGCCCTTTTCTGTGTCTCGACAACCAGAAAGTATCCGGTTCACGCTGGAGTCGCCGGGCATGCGCTGCGGCATAGTGAATCATTCCCGGGACAGCCCTGCCACAAGGGGGGAGGGAGCCGAAAGATTGTCGTTGCAGCAAAGGCTAGCCGAACGCCGACAAGAATGGATCGCTCTCCGACGCAGCCAACGCTCGCACCTCGGCGGCCAGGGCCCCACGCAGCTGCTGCTTGACCACGGCGAAGGCCGGTTGCGCAGCGAGATCGCGCGCGATGGTGACTGCAGTTTCGACGATGGTGCCGCGCTCGACCACTCCATCGATCACCGCATGCGCAACCAGGTCCTGCGGACTCAAAACACGGCTGGAGAGCGTCAGTTGCCGCAGCAGCCCCGCCGGCACCTCGTGTTTCATGATCGCCACTGGTCCTGCCGGAAACGGCACACCGGCGCGCGCTTCGGTGAGACCGAGGCGCGCCGCGCCGTCATCGACCGCCAGACGATGGTCGCAACAGAGCATCAGGATGAAACCGCCGCCCAGCGCATGGCCATTGACCGCGGCCACCAGCGGACACGGCAGCGCCAGCAGCGCCGCCGTCATGCGGGTGATGGCCAGCACCGTCTGCTTCCGCGTGGCGCCGTCACAGGACATGAATGCCTTGGTATCGACGCCGGCGCAAAACGCCTGGCCCGCCCCGGTGAGCACAACGGCCCGCGCCGGCGTGACCGCGAGACGGGTGAAGGTCGCATCCAGTTCTTCGATCATCGGCAGGTCCAGCGCATTGACCGGCGGCCGCGCCAGGGTGACGAGTGTCACATCGGATTGCTGGTCGATTGCGATCATGAATGGCTCCAATCATCGGATTGCGGTCTTGCGGCTGCCTTGTTTGTAACGGACGCTTGCCGGGATGATAAAGTTCATTTCGTTGGCGGGGAGCGCAGTGCTGCTCACCGCCCTCCTCCTTCAGGGATCAGCGAAAGCCGATCCGCAACCGGTGGATGCGGCCACCACCGCGCCCGGTGTGCCGGGCGAACGCACCATCGATCTGCCGCTGGCGGATGGCCTGACCCAGCGCGTGCTCTACGCCGCACCGGCGCACCCGCGCGCGACGGTGGTGATGCTGCCCGGCGGCGCCGGCGATGTCGGCCTCGACGATGACGGCGACCTGCGCCACGGCCACAACTTCGTGGTCCGCACCCGCGCGCTCTGGGTGGCACGCGGCTATGCAGTGGTGATTCCGGACACCATCGATCGCACCAACCTTCGTGGGCTGCGCAGCTCGCCGCAATATGCGGCGCTGGTCGGCGATCTCGCCCGGTTCGCGGCCGTGCAAGCCAAGGCCCCGGTGTTCCTGCTCGGCACCAGCCAGGGCTCGATCGCGGCCATGAATGGCGCGGCCCATGCGCCGGCCGGCCTGATCGCAGGCGTGATCCTCACCGAATCCGTGTCGCGGATGGGCGGCAGCCACGAGACGGTGTTCAGCGCCAGCCCCGAGGCGGTGCGCGTGCCGGCGCTGGTGGTCGCCAATCGCGACGACCGCTGCGATGTTGCCCGGCCCGAAGATGCGCCGCGCATCGCCGCGGCGATGACGGCCTCGCCCAAGGTCGACGTGTTGTATGTCAGCGGCGGCATCGACAGGTCGCGCCGGGACTGCGGATCGCTGACACCGCACGGCTACTATGGCATCGAAGCCGAGGTGATCGACGGCATCGGGCGCTGGATCGACATCAGGCTCAAGTAGGAATTGTCGCCTTCACACATCGTTAGTCCGGAGATTCCCGGCGAACTTGCTCCAGCAGTTCGTTTGATCGTTCCCTCCCCCCTTGTGGGGGAGGGTTAGGGAGGGGGGTGATGATAACTCCGCAGCGCATCGGATCGGATGCTTCGCGTGACTCGTCTTGATTTCGGAATGCTGGGTACCCCCCTCCCCAGCCCTCCCCCACAAGGGGGGAGGGAGCAGAGAATCATCGTCTCAGCATCAAAGCGGCACCGCTCGAAATCCACGACTCTTTAGACGGGCAAGCCGGGAGAATGACCCGTTTAAAGCTTGCCATGCCCCGTCAAATCCGCATCATACGGCGCAATTTGCCGGACCGGCATGCCATCACGCACAACAAGAAAATACGACTTCTGGGGGATATTTCATGACGGCAGATTCATCACCGCGCGGTGACGAAACCGTTGCGGTTTCGGACGAGGCGCTGCGCAAGGCCGAGGAATTCGTCCAGGCCGAAGAAGGCGCAACCAATCGGCTGATGGGTTGGGCCGGACGGATCTCGACGGCAATCGCCGTGGTCATGAGCCTGTTCCACCTCTACGCGGCCTACGCCATCGTGCCGACCCAGGAGTTGCGCTACACCCATGTGGCGTTCACTTTGGTGCTGAGCTTCCTGCTGTTTCCGGTGGCGGCACGGTTCCGCAACCGGGTGCGCTGGTGGGACATCGTCCCCGGCATCGTCGCGATTGCAACCATCACCTACGCGCTGTGGGGCGGCGACGATTTCCTCGATCGCGCCACCGTTCCCGACCACTGGGACGTGATCGTCGGCATCGCCTTCATCGTGCTGGTGCTGGAAGCGACACGCCGCACCACCGGGCCGATCATGCCGGTGGTGTCGCTGTTCTTCATCGCCTACGCCATGCTCGGCCCGCATCTGCCGGCGCCGTGGACCCACCGCGGCTATGACCTGGCGCGCATGGTCGGCCATCTGTTCATCACGCTGGAAGGCATCTTCGGCGTCGCGGTCGACGTGTCGGCCACGCTGATCATCCTGTTCACGATCTACGGCGCCTTCCTGCAGCAGTCCGGCGCCGGCAAGTTCTTCATCGATTTCTCGCTGGCGCTGATGGGCGGCAAGCCGAACAGCGCGGGACGCACCGTGGTGCTGTCCTCGTTCCTGCTCGGCGGACCCTCAGGCTCCGGCGTCGCCACCACGGTGATGATCGGCACCGTCGCGGCCCCGATGCTGGCCAAGGCCGGCTTCGAAAAGAATGCCGCCGGCGGATTGCTGGCGGCCGGCGGGCTCGGCGCCATCCTGTCGCCACCGGTGCTGGGGGCGGCGGCGTTCCTGATCGCCGAGTTCCTCAAGATCAGCTACCTCGACGTGATCTGGATGGCGACCATTCCGACCTGCCTTTATTACATGTCGCTGCTGTTCATGGTGGAGCTCGATGCCAAGCGCTTCGGCGCCCAGGACGTCTCCTTCAAGCAGGAGCTGTCGCTGTGGGAGATGACACGCCGCTACGGCTTCCATTTCATCTCGCTGCTCGCGGTCGTGGTGTTCATGCTGATCGGCTATTCGCCGTCGCTGTCGGTGTTCTACGCCATCGTGGTCACCTTCGCGCTGTCGTTCCTGCGCAAGGACACGGCGCTGGTTCCCAGCAAGCTGGTGAAGGCGCTGGCCGACGGCTCGATCGGCGCGCTCAATGCCGCCACCACCTGCGCCTGCGCCGGCATCGTGGTGGGCGTGGTGACGCTGACCGGACTCGGACTGAAGTTCTCTTCCATCGTGATCGCGTACGCCGGTGGCAGCCTCCTGCTCACCGCGATCTACACCTCGCTGATCGTCTGGATCATCGGCCTCGCGGTGCCGGTGACCGCGTCCTACATCATCTGCGCGGTGATCGCCGCGCCCGCGCTGATCAAGCTGGGCGTGCCTGATTACGCCGCGCACATGTTCATCTTCTATTATGCGGTGCTCTCCGAGGTCTCGCCGCCCACTGCGCTCTCCCCGTTCGCGGCCGCCGCCATCACCGGCGGCGACCCCTACCGCACCACGCTGCAGTCGTGGAAATACACCCTGCCCGCGTTCCTGGTGCCGTTCGTGTTCGTGCTCGATCCGCAGGGGCCTGGATTGCTGCTGGCGATCCCCAAGGGCGGCTCGTGGGTCGACATCGTGGAGATCACCATCAAGACCACCTTCGGCCTGCTGGCGCTCGCTGCCTTCGCCCAGAACTGGGCACTGCGACAAAATACCCTGATCGAACGCGGACTACTGCTTTTGTCGGGTCTGCTATTGGTGTTTCCGAGCTTGATCGAGGCGCTGCTGGAAGCGATCATAGGGCGCGACATCAGCTACACTTATCTGCCGGGCCTGATCATCGGTCTCGGCGTGGTCCTGTGGCAATTGAAAACGCCGGCGCCGACACGACCGGTGACAACATGAATGAGGGAGTGAACCGATGCTGACCAAACTGACAAGAACCGCCGTCGCGCTTGTGGTCGCGGCCGGACTGGCCGGCGCTGCCATTGCGCAGCAGAAGACCATGTCGATCGGCACCGGCGGCACCGGCGGCGTCTATTATCCGCTCGGCGGCGCCGTCGCCAACGTGCTGTCGAAGAACCTGCCCAATGTGCAGGCCACAGCCGAAGTCACCGGCGGCTCGGTCGACAATCTCAAGCTGATCGCCTCGGGCCAGAGCGAGATGGGCTTCACCATGGCCGATGCGGCGCTCGACGCCTTGCAGGGCCGGGACAAATTCAAAAGCGGCAAGGTGCCGCTGCAGACCCTGCTGGTGGTCTATCCCAACCGCATGCATGTGGTGACGGTGGAAGGCACCGGCATCGAGAAGATGTCAGACCTCAAAGGCAAGCGCGTCTCCACGGGATCGCCGGGCGGCGCCACCGAAGTGATGGCGTTCCGTGTCATCGAAGCGGCCGGCCTCGACAAGGACAAGGACATGAAGCGCGAGCGGCTCGGCGTCGCCGAGTCCGTCAACGCCATCAAGGACCGCAAGATCGATGCGTTCTTTTGGGTCGGCGGCATTCCGACCGCGGCGGTGACCGACCTCGCGGCCACCCCCGGCCTGAAGATGAAGCTGGTCGATCATGGCGACGTGGTCGAGAAGATGAACGCCAAATATGGCCCGCTCTACACGGCCTCCAAGATCAAGGCCGGCGCCTATCCGGGCACCGACAAGGACAACTCGATCGCGGAAGTCTGGAACATCATCGTCACTGGCGACAAGATGAGCAACGACGACGCCTACGCCATCGTCAAGACCCTGGTGGAGAAGAAGGCCGACATCGTCGCCGTGCACAAGGAAGCCGAAAGCTTCTCGCTGGACAACCAGATCCAGGCCCGCTCGCCGATCCCGTTCCACCCCGGCGCGCTGAAGTACTTCAAGGAAAAGGGCATCGGCGGCTGAACGGCGATTGGTTCCGTCGCGACGTCTCACACTTCTGCGTGATGGCCGGGCTCAAACCCGGCCATTTCCGTTTTAGCGCCCCGTCTTCCCAACGGCGCTTTCGTGATAGCCTGAAAGACCGCAGGAGCCGTTGACATGCGCCGACAGACATACGCCACCGCCGCACTTTTGATCCTCGTTTCGACCACCATGGCATTCGCCCGGCCGCCGACCACCACCACCTCGCCCGGTTACGATCGCCGGCTGCAGGAATCCCGGCGCCCCGCGCAGGAGGCGACGCAGCCCTATCTGCAGCCGCCCTCGCCATATCCGGGCGACCGCAGGCATCACCGCAAGCGCAAGGCGCGCAGGTAACGCGTCATGGCCCAGCCCTTCATCGTCTCGATTCCCCACAAGCTCGGCAAGGAAGAGGCCACCCGCCGCATGAAGGCCGGGCTCGGCAGCATCAAGTCGCAGTACGGCAAGGTGCTGCAGGTCAATGAGGAGATCTGGAGCGGCGACCGGCTGGCGTTCCGCATCACCGCGCTGAACCAGCAGGCCAGCGGCACCCTCGATGTCGCCGACGATCATGTCCGCCTCGAGGTGGTGCTGCCGTGGCTGCTGGCCGGCATCGCGCACGGCGCCCAGACCATGATCCGCGAGCGCGCCAACCGGATGCTGGAGAAGAAGTAGCGCGCGAAGGATCGCGCTCCCGCGCGATCATCGTGCTCACGCGAGCTTCTGCTCGGTCCGGTCTTTCGCGATAGCTGCGTCAACGGCGGCGATGACGTCCTGCATCGCCGCAAAGCTGTGCGCGAAATTGCGACCACGACGCTTGATGACGCCACCCGGACCATATTTGACCTCGTAACCGCCAAAATGGAGTCCAAGCATCAATGGCTTCTTCGCCTGATCGAAGCCCAGGATCGCCGACCCCGAACTCCCGCCAAGTGTCGTTGCGTCGTGCGCAATCGTCCGGGATTTCGTGTCACCGGCGACCGTGCCGGCCGGCAGCGCGATTTCGCCGGGCGACAGGCGTTTGAGGCTCACGGCGGAGCCGATCAGACTCAGAACGACGCTTTCCGGCAGATCGGATCGAGGGAACGCCGGCCCCGGATAACCGATCACGAAAACGTCCCTTCCCGCGACCGTCTGTTCCGCCGGCAACAAGAAGGATGGCAGAGGTGGGGGCAGCGCCTCGTCCGGTGCTCGCGCGAGTCTCAGGATCGCGAGGTCGAGTTTGGCCTTGTTATCGCCGAAAGGATCGATGTAATCCTCGCCCGCAAACACGATGGCTTCGATCGAATGAGCCGGACGCGGCACCGCTTCGCCGGTCTGATGGCCGAAACTGATGGTCGCCCCCTTGGGCGGACCGAAGGTCAATTTCTTTTCCTGCGGATTCTTGCACAACTCCTGCGCGACATGTCGATTGGTGACAGCATAACCCGGGCGGACAATCCAGCCCGTGCCGAGATGCTCCCCACCAAGATTGACACGCCCAACGCTTTGCGACGCGGCCTTGAGCGCGTCCGAAATGCCCTGAAGCTTTTTCGACCAGTCCCCGATCGTTGCATCATGAGGATCGAACGTATCGTCGCGCAGGAGGAGTGCGGGCCGGCTGCCATCAGCCACCGCGATCGCTTCAAGCGCGGCTTCCTCCGAAGGGGACAAATGTGCGGTCGCTCCTTCGGCCACGAGTTTTTCGCCGGCACGGCGGCCGGTCTCGATCAAGGCACGATCGCTATCGGTCATTTGTCCGCTGCCGCCGCGGACACGCGCGATATGATCCTGAAGCGCGGAGACCGAGGCATTCACGACGTCTGCGCCGACCGCCTCCGCCTCGATTGCTTCTGTCGCACCGGTCGTCTCCACTCCGCTCTCGGCGCGCGACCGGTTGATGGTGGCAAGCGTGCCAATGCGGCGGAATTTCCCAGCTGAACTGCTGCTCATCTGACCACCCCTCATTTGAAGCCGTGCACCTTTGAGATTGCACTGCTTTGAGCGACGTGTAAATTCTCCGTTCATCAACCTTTGATAAAATTCGATCCGGCGGAAAAATGGTTGGAAGCGGGCAGACGTTCCATCGGCTCGAACCGTTCGAGCCGCAGTTTCAGAGCGAGGGTAGGCCAATCACCGCCTCGCCGTTCAGGTCTGTCCGACTTCAGTGCACTTATAGTCAAGCGCCCGGCGGTGGAGCGCTCTGATGCCGCTTGGGCTTTCACAACTCCTGGCACCGTTGAGATCTGCCTGGTCCGGCCAGCAGAGCGCGCCAAAGGACAAACAGAACAACCTGCAGGCCCTCAATCCAAAAAGCAGGTTTGTTGCAGCCTCCGAACGCGAAACGCTCGAAGCCCGGCGGTTCGCCTGCGTTTGCTCCATCGTGGTTGGCAGCTCAGGCCGCGGCAGCGGATTCCTGATCGCGGAAGATCTGGTCATGACCAACTATCACGTGGTGTCCGACAAGGACGGCAAATTGTTCGCGCCCAGCCTGATCAAATGCCGCTTCAATTTCTTCACGGATGGTCAGTATGAAGACGACGAGCATAACTGGATCGCCCTGCCGCAAAGCGAGAAGGAGGCCTTCGTCGCGCTGAGCCCCACCGCCGCCGGCGACGTGGATTTCGGTCTCGATGACGACGACAGATACCTCGATCCCGTGACGAGAAAGCCTTTGTTCGACTACGCCATTCTGAAATTGACCTCACCCGTCGGAAAGTATGCGGGGCAAACGCCCCTAAATCCGGAGGTCCGGCCGCTTGGCTGGATCATGATGAAAGAGAACCGCACGGACCTTGCCAATCGGAAGTTCACGGTTTTCCAGTTTCCGGAGCGCATCGGAACAGGCGGTGGGTTCAGCCAGCAATCATTACAGACATCGGACACCAAGGAGTCAGAGCTCATTGCGAACGGCCTGCGCATGAAGTACGGCGCATCGACAGGCAGGGGATCCTCCGGCTCTCCCGTCTTCGACGACACGACGCTGGTCGGACTGCACAATGCCGGGAAAGAGAATGGTGGCAACACCAACAACCAGTTCATCCCGATCGACCGCATCCTTGCGGACCTCGCCGTCACATCGCCGGCGCTTCATGCCAAACTTATCGGCAGCGAACCGCCACCCATCGAAGTCCGCCGGATGGACGCGGGGCAACAACTGAGTAGCTGCACCCAGAGCGCGATCGACCAACGCGTCATGGCCGCCGTAAGTCTGATCGATCGCGACAAGCAGAATAACCTGATCCAGGCCAAGCTCCGCGGAAACGGTCCCGCGACCGTTCATGTGAATCACGTCTTGTGCCGGCAGAACGACGATCAAGTCAAAGAGTTCATCGAACGTATCATGATCGGCGTGGTGCAGGCAGAAGCGAAGAGCGCGCCGGACTTCATCGCGCGTTATCTCGGCGGATCGAAGGAGACTGAAGGCGCGGCTCCGCCCTGGAGGAGCTTTGGATTGAACTGGCCCGCCCCCAATACGCCGCCGCAGCAGGCGCGCGAGGAGATCGCGAATGAGTTCGGATCCTGGGCGATCGCCGAACGAACGCTTCTCGTGTACACAGTGAGTGATCTCGCCGAGCGTTCGCCGGACGAAGAGAGGATGTACATGGAAATCCTCGGCGAGGAGTGTGCAAAATATATTCTTGAAAAGAAAATCCATACGGCGAACGCCTGGCAGGCGCTTCAGGCCCTCGTGGTCTACGAGCATTTGCCGGTGGTCCAGGTCGATCTCGGCCGGATCGCACCATTGTGGACGCAAATGCCTCCGCGCCACTGCGGCGCGAGCTTCGCGCTGCCGAAAGTGACGCGCAACGACATCGAAGCGTGGCGAACGAACATCAACACCGCCTGGAAGAAAAGCAACACGCCGATTGAAATCCCCGCCGGGTTCAATCCCGGAGACAAATTCTACATGGCCGAGGTGATCGCCATGCTCAAAGGACCGATCACTAACGCCGCCATTGCCCAGATCCGCAGCGAAACGGAGATGAACACGCCATGACGATCTTCATGGAGCTCTCGTCCAGCCCTTCCGACATCAGCAGTTCGCAGTTGCTCGATAACGACGACCCCTCGGAAAAGGGCCGCATCTATCGGTTCACGCCGGCCATCGAGGCGGCGGTCGATGTGGCGATCGGATTGAAGAGACCGCTACTCGTCGCCGGTGAACCGGGATGCGGAAAAACCGAACTCGGCTACGCCGTCGCGCGGCGGCTCGGCATCGGGTCGCTGTACTTCTTCTCGACCAAATCGTCATCGGAAGCCCGCGAGCTTTTCTACACCTACGATGCGGTCGGGCGGTTTCGCGAAGCGCAACTGAACGCGACCAGAACACCGGAAGAGCGGGCGGCAGCGCCGCAAATGACGTCCGGCGACTTCATCCATTATCAGGGGCTCGGCCGGGCCATCCTGGACGCCCATCCGCGAGACCAAGTGAAGGATCTGCTGAAAGGCTCGGGACATGCGGCATCGCCCAACCAGCCGCGACGATCCGTCGTGATCATCGACGAGATCGACAAGGCACCGCGCGACTTCACTAACGATCTGCTGCGGGAGATCGAGGATATGAGTTTCCGAGTTCCCGAGCTCGGAAACAGGGCCGGCGAGCGCGACGCGACGCCGCCTGGTGATAAGATACCCACCGACCGCTGGCCGATCGTCATCGCGACATCAAATGAAGAAAGCCAGATGCCGGATGCGTTTTTGCGGCGCTGCGTGTTCCTCGCGATCGAGTTTCCCGAACCCAACGTTCTGAAGGAGATACTCGATCTCCACTTCGGCTCATCGGGCCGCGACGGTCCGTTTCCGGAGGTCGAGCGCGGCACACTGCTGACTTTGTTCGGCACACTGCGCAAAAGCGGCATGCAAAAAGATCCCGGTATCGCCGAACTGATCGATGCCGGCCGCATCGTGGCGGCACGTCCTTACGAAATGACGCTCGCGGCCTGGATGCCGCGGCTTGCCCCCGCACTCATCAAACTCAAATCGGACCTGCCGGTCTTCAAGGTCGCCCTCGATGCCCTGCCCGCCGCGCCGCCCCGCGTGGCCGTCATGACGACGTGACCACATGTCCGACGCGGCCGCTGCCCCCATCGCGATCAATCCCGACGAGCTCATCGTGGTGTACGAGACTGCGCGGCGGCTGAGCGAGAGCGGCGACCGCGCATGGCGCATGACGCCCGGCCAGCGCATCGACCTACATCGTCTCATCACCGACCTGCGAAGTCCCGGCGGCATTGCGGAACATGGCGCCAGCCCTGAGGTCTGGATCAATTATCTCGCCCCCATCCTCGCCGAAAACGGCGCCGCACGGCGCCTGCTGGCGGACGTTCTCGCCGGCTTCGCGCCCGAACCGCCCGCGCCTCAGCCACCGGAACCGCCGGAACCGACCAGCATCTGGAGGCTGGTCCGCATGGCCGCCGCGGGCGCGTTATCCCTGGCCGTCGTCATGCATTCCACACCCATCATCGAAGCCGTACCCGACCCGATCAAGAACTCGCGGCGGATCATCGTTCCTGTGCTTCGACCGTCCCCGCCGCCGACGGCAGATTTGGACAAGCGAGCTGCCGAAGCCTACGACCGTGCCATGGCGACCACCCGCCAACTTCTCGACACTCGCGCTGCAACGCAGAGCGGCGTAACGCCGCGCCTGTTGGCCGCCGCACATGCCGGCCGGACACCGCAACTCGGCACGTCAGATACGCTCCTGGTCGCTATGCTGCGCGGATGGCCGCTGCCGCCCGACGATGCGCTGACCGCCGACGCCCGCGGCATTACCAGTCTCAAACGGCTGACCGCCGAAATCGCCGCGATGTCTGCGAACTTGCCGCGCGTCCTGTTCGAAAGCCGCATCGTCGCGGACGACAAGGCGCTGCAGCCCGGCAGTCTCGCCGTGGCGACCGGCACGACGCCTGCATCCACTGCAGCGGCGCCGCTCCCCTGGTCGCGGGCGTGGCTCCTGCTCGCGGGCCTGCCGCTGCTGCTGTTCATTTTCTATGCGCCGTTCAGGTTTCGCCGCCGCACCAACGACGTGCTCGAACGTTGGAAGGATGAGGAGATGCGGGCGCTGGGCGGCCCCCCGGCGCTGGAAGGCATCCGGCAGGCCAGCGGCGCCGTCGACAGCCGCGCGCCGGAGCCATTCATCACGCGGGACAGCTTGCGTGCACTGATGCGCTACCGGCCCGTGGCCGGGCGCCGTCTCGATGCGCGCCGCAGCGTCACCGCCGTGCTGCGCCAGGCTGGCTACGCCGAGCCGGTGATGCGGCGCGTCCAGCGCATGGTCGATTATCTGGTCATCATCCAGCGCTGGCAGCCGCATGACCATGAGCGCCTGCGTGTCCGCCGCGTCATGGAAACGATGGCCAAACGCGGCCTGTCGATGAGCATCTACGATTACGAACGCGACCCGCTGTTCGTCCGCCGGGTGGTGGCGGCGCAGACGCGGGCCCACGTCGGCGGGCTGAACGGACGGGAGGAATTGCTCGCCTTGCCCTCGCTTCGCGATCTGCATCCCAATGCGCGCCTAATCCTGGTGACGGACGGGAGAGACCTCGTCGAGCGCATCACCGGACGGGTGCGCGAAGCCGTCGGCAAGGGCTTGTCGTTCTGGGAGGAACGGATGGTGCTGACGCCTGTGCCCGTCGGCGACTGGGGTGAGGTGGAGTTTGCGATGTCGCGCGACCTCAACGTCCCGCTCGGCCGCACGACACAGGACATGACGGCCGATCTTGCACAGGGCTTCCGGCTACCCTATGGGCGCGCCAGCCACCGCCTCGCACTTCAACGCGCCCGCGGCGTCATCGGGCTGGCAAAGCTCGACGTCTGGTGGAAGGCCATTGCGGACAAGTTTGGCTCCGGCGCCAGGGTTTCGTATGGCCCGCATCTGTTGCCCGACAGGGTGCTGCTCGTCACCGATCTCGCGCCGTCGCCCGAGAGCATCGCCGAGATCATCAGCGACCTGCGACGCTGGCTTGGGCCAAAAGGATTTCTCTGGCATGCGGGTTGCGCGATCTATCCGCAACTGCGCTTCGACTTGACGCAGCATATCGGCATGCATCTTCGCGCCGGCCCTCACCCGGAAGCACCGATGGTGTTCCGCGACACGCCGGGCGACCGCCGCATTTTCGAACGCCTGACCACGCTGCCCTGGTTCCGCACCGGACGCATGCCCGAATGGCTGCGCCGCGAAGTGTTGGCCGCGATCGACGGGGATGACCTCAAGCGCGCCTGCGAGGTCATTCGCGCGCTGTTCACACCGCGGACAGGCGAAGCCCCGGGGCCGCTGGCGATCTGGTGGCCGCGCACCGGCGCGCTGGCGCTGCCTCCGGACGCGGTGATGGTGCGTGCTCTTGCCGGAAACGTGAATCTTGAACCGCCCCCCGTCACACCCGAGCGGGAAGCCTTGCTGCGCGCCGCCGCCGGCCGCGCCGTTCTCCGGCGCGAAGCCGGCATCGCGGCGCTGATCGCCGGCGCCGGCATCGGCGCCGCATCGCTCGTCCCCGATTTCCGCACCAGCCCGCATCCGATAGGAGCCTGGTTTCCACTGTTCGTCTTCGTGTTGTTCTGCCTGGTCACCGCGGGCGTTTGCATCCTGCTGCGCCGTTCACTGCCGTACCAGCCAAGGCTGCTTCCATCCCTGTCACCTCAGCGACCTGCCGGCGTGTCGGACACGTCATCCACTCCCGCTCCGCCCGCAGCGAGCGGTGAGCCGGAATCGCAATCGCCCCCCCGCGAGACGTCCCAGACCGAACGCCGCGAGGAGACGCCCGAAACGCCCGCCGGATCACCGTCGGAAAGGCCGCCCGCATGACCGATGTGACCCCGCGCACCTCCGGACCACGCTGGGCGGAGCTGATCGGCATCACGCTCGCCCACCTTCGCATCAATGCGACTTTTGCGGTCATGATCGTCAAGCGGGCGCCGATCCTGACGGCGGGCGTGGTCGGCCTGCTCGGCGGGTTGTGGATCGCGCAATGGTCGCAACAGTGGATCGCGGATAGCGCACCACTGGCCGCGCGCACCCCAGGGACAAGACTGGCGGCAATGAGCGGGATGCATTGGTTCGCGAACGACACCGCCGTCGTGTTTATGGATGATCGCAGAGCGTCAACCTTTGTTCAGCCCAGCGGCACCATTCCCTCGTCATCCGCTTTTGTCGGGTCCGCTCCGCTGCCGCTGGCTCCCATTCTGACGGGTGCTCGTGCCGAACTCGCCGCCTCCATCGCGCAGCCGGCGGACGATGGCGCCCTGGTCGCCCGCACGACCTCGTTCGAACTCGTGATACCGGGCGGACTGGCTGTGGTCGACGACGACGGTGCACTCTATGTCACAGGTGCAACTCGCCTGCGCAATCCGGACAGGAGCAACGAACGCGGCATCGTGGCGATCGCACCCGACCCGCGAACCGTCTGGCGGACATCGGCCTCCAACGCACAATCCCAGCCCGATCAAGCCAGGCAACCCGTGCGCTTCGAGCCTGCGCTGCCCTGGGATACGACGGTGACGGCGATGATTGCCCTCCCCAGTCCAGGCCGGATCGCTGTCGGTGGCATCGATGGCCGCATCGCCTTCATCCGGGAGGACCGCACGCCAATCGTGAGTGCAGAACAAACTGCCGCCAGAAAAGGGGCAGGAAGCCACGGGGCGGCGGTGGTGGCGCTCGCCACTGCCGGGGCGTGGAGTCTGGATGAAAGCCGGGCACAGCTCGCTTCAGCCGCCAGCGACGGATCGATCAAGGCCTGGTATCCGGCGCGCTCCTCGGGCGCGATCGTATCGCAAGACATTCTGTTTCCCGAAGGCACGCCCCCACCTCTGCTGGCGCCCGACAGCCTGGAGATGTCGGACGACGGTCGATTGCTGACCGTTCGCACATCCAACGGAGACATCTACGTTGCGCGCCTGGAGAGGCGCGGCCTGACCGGCCCCGCGGCTGCCTTGCCATCCCCCTCGATGACCATGGTACGGCTGCCGCTTGATGTTGAGGCCACCGCATCGGCGCTGTCGTCACGGCTCGGGACGCGACTTTACGTGGCGGCACAGGACTGTTCGATCAGGGAGATAGATCTCGGCAACGTCGCGATGTTCGCGGGATCCAGCAGCTTGGCCACACGCATTCCTTCGATCTCCGTGACATCGACGCTGTGGGGCCATGGCGGACCGATCAGCCGCCTCGCGGTCTCACACAACGAACAATATCTCGCCGCCGCGAGCCTCGATGGTCGTGTGCGCATTCATCATCTGTCATCGCTGCGGCGCGTCGCCGCCCTGCCATTTGCCGATCTTCCAACCGGACCAGGCTGCGCCAGCACGGCGGCGCTGCCGCTACCGTCGCCGCGCACCACGCCGCCAACTGAGCAGGTCACCCCCCAACAAGCTCCGCAGCTGACGATGCTTCCGGCCGGCCCCAACGTGACGATCCGGTTTGCCGGGAGCATTGAGCGCCCCGTTATGGTGCAATTTGCCGACTCGCTGCTGCAGACGGGTTGGAACATTCAGGGCGCAGATCAAGGCGGCGAGCAACGTCCTGAGGCCGCAAATGTGAACGAGGTCCGTTTTGGTCCGCGTGGCGACGGCGCGCTTGCCGAACGTCTTGCGGCCGTGGCGAGCAGCGCGCGATCAGCAGGTATCCCGGGCCGCCCGTTGCGTGCGGTCATGGTTAAGACGATAGAAAATACGGACCTTGAGATCTGGATCAGTCGGTAAGCGCATGTGGACCGCTTGGGTCCGTCAGCCCTGCTCGGCCTGCATGATCTTGCCGGCCAGCCAGTCGAGCCCGGGATCGGCGAGCGAGCGCGCATGCCGCACCAGGCTGATCGTAAAGGCGTCGATCTTCACCGGCGCCTCGAACACCTTGAGCCCGAGCTGCGGGGCATATTTGGCGGCCAGCCGTGCCGGCACGGTGGCGGCGAGATCGCTTTGCGCCACCGCCGTCATCGCCGTCATGAACATCGGCACACTCGCCACCACGCGCCGCTTCAGGCGGCGGCGTTTCAGCGCCTGGTCGACCATGCCCCAGTAGCCGCCGCGGAACGAGACCAGGATGTGGTCCAGCGCCAGATAGGCCTCCAGGCCCAGTTTGCCGGCGCGCGCAAGCGGATGATGTTTGCGCACCACAACGACGAAACTTTCCTCGAACACCGGCGTCGCCTGAAAATCATCGGGCAGATTCCAGATCCGTCCGATCGCAAGGTCGAGGTCGTTGCTCCTCAGCGCATTCAAGCTCTCGACGCCGACCGCGAACTGGAACGCGACACGGCAGCCCGGCGCCTCCCGCCGCAACAGGCCAAGCAACGGCGGGGTGATCACGCCGCCGACCAGGTCGTTGCCGGCAAGCCGGAACGAGCGGGTGGATGACGTTGGGTCGAACTGCGTCGGGACATCGAGCGCCTCCTGCGCCATCCGCAGGATCGTCTCCACCTTGGGCAACAGCTCCATGGCGCGGAATGTCGGTTCCAGGCCGTTGGGCCGGCGCATGAACAGCGGATCGGCGAACACCTCACGCAGCCGCGCCAGCGCATGGCTGATCGCCGATTGGCTGAGGCGAAGCTGCGCGGCGACCGCCGTGGTCTTCTGCAGCCGGACCAGATCGCGAAAAATCATCAGCATTGAAAAATCCAGCCGCCGCAGCTTGATCTGATCGATATCGATTTTGTTCATATCGCTTATCCAGCGTTTTCATTTGAATGAATAATAGCCGCCTTGTACCCCGGACGCGACACTTTGTCGGCCACGGCATGCGCTCCCGCCGGCGGCGCCCCTTGAGCCTGACGGTCCCCATGAAAGTCGCCGCCGAAGACGACTCCAGCCCCTCATCGCACCAGCATCCCTCGCGCCGACAAGTGCTCGCCGCCGGGGCCGGCGCCGCGGCGCTGCTGCACGGGCGCACGCTGGCGCAGGCGCAACCCGCAGCCGCCCAGCCACCGACCCGCGCCGCCGTCGACGCCTGGCTGCGCATCACGCCTGACGACACAGTGACCATCATGCTGGCGCAATCGGAGATGGGCCAGGGCATCGCCACGACGCTGCCGATGGTGCTCGCCGACGAACTCGGCGCCGACTGGCCACGCGTCAAGCTCGAATGGAGCGATTTCGATCCGGCCTATCGCCATCCGCAATATCAATGGATGTTCACCGGCAACAGCGAGTCGATTTCGACCTTCTTTCCGATGATGCGCACGATCGGCGCCGCGGCCCGCATCCTGCTGGTCGAAGCCGCAGCAGTCAGGCTTGGCGTCGCGCCCGACAGCCTGCGTGTCGAGGCCGGCCGCATTTTTCACGACACGACAAAACGCAAGCTGTCATTTGGCGCCGTCGCAACTGAGGCGGCCAAACGCGACGTGCCGAAGGCCCCTCAGCTCAAACCCGACAGCGCCTTGCAGCTGATCGGCAAGTCGCAGCCGCGGATCGATATCCCGTCGAAGGTCGACGGCTCCGCCGTGTTCGGCATCGATGTCAAGCTGCCGGGCATGCTGGTGGCCGCCATTCGTCGCGCCCCCTCGCCGGGGGCAACGCTGAAGCCGTTCGACAGGGACGCCCTCAAGGCGCGACCGGGCGTGCGGGCGGTGGTCGAGATTCCGTCCGGCCTTGCGGTGGTGGCGCAGGATTACTGGACCGCGAAACGCGCGCTCGACCAGACCGAGCTTATCTTTGCGCCCGGCCCGCTGGCCGACTATTCCACCGAAGCGCAGCGTGCGGATCATGCCACGCGGCTTAAGACAGCGGCCTTCGACGTCACCGCCAAGGTCGGCGACAGCGAGGCAGCCCTCGCGGCAGCCGGCAAGACTTATCACGCCACCTTCGAGATTCCGGCCCAGGCCCACGCCACCATGGAGCCGATGAACTGCACGGCGCATGTGACTCCAGAGCGCTGCGAGCTGTGGTGCCCGACCCAGGGGGTCGAGATGGCCCACGCCGTCGCCAAACGCCTCACCGGGTTGCCTGACGAGCGCGTCATCCTCCATCGCACCCTGCTCGGCGGCGGCTTCGGCCGGCGGCTGCTCGCGGATTTCATGCAGATTGCGATCGTTGTCGCGAAAGCCGTTGGCCAGCCGGTGAAGGTGATCTGGAGCCGCGAGGAGGATTTCCGTTACGACGCCTATCGCCCGCCGATGACCCATGCGGTGACGGCGGCGCTGGGCACCGACGGCCTGCCCGTCGCCATGACCCACCGCGTGGTGTCGCCCTCGCACATGCTCTACATCTTTCCGCGCGGCGTGCTGCAGGCGGACGGCGACTGGACCCGCCCGATCGCGCCGCCGCAGGCCTATGACGAGATGTCGGTGGAGGGCGTGGCCGCGCCGCCCTACGCCATCGCCAACACGCGCGTGGAGCAGCACCGGGTGGAGACGCCGCTGGCGGTCTCGGTCTGGCGCACCACCGGCCACGGGCCGAACAATTTCGTGCTGGAAAGCGTCATCGACGATCTGGCGCATGCCGCCGGGCGCGATCCGCTGGCCTATCGGCTCACGCTGGCCGCGAGCGATCTCCGCGCCGTCGCTGTTCTGAAGAGCGTCGCCACCCAGAGCGGCTGGGGCGGCACCGTGCCGGCCGGACGCACCCGGGGGCTGGCGCTGGCCAAGGCGTTCGGCGGCTATATCGCCCAGGTAGTGGAGCTGTCCGTCGCGACCGGCGACGGCAAAACCAAGGCGGTCAAATGCCACCAGGTGTGGAGCGCGGTCGATATCGGGCGTGTGCTCGATCCAGGGATTGCGACCTCCAACATCGAAGGCGGCGTGGTGTGGGGCCTGTCCGGGCTACGCACGGAAGTGACGTTCAGCGGCGGCGAGGTGCAGGAAACCAATTTCGATGGGTTCGATCCGCTGCATCTGTGGGAGACGCCGACGATGACCACGCGCTTCATCGACAGCGAGGCAAAGCCGACAGGCGTCGGCGAGCTGGGGCCGGTGCCGATCCACGCCGCCGTCTGCAATGCGATCTTTGCCGCCACCGGCGAACGCATCCGCGCGCTGCCGCTGTTGCGTAGCGGTTATCAGCTGACATGAGGGTGGGATGACGCAATTTTCAGTGAACGGCCAAGCCGTCACCGTCGATGCCGATGCGGACATGCCGCTGCTGTGGGCGCTGCGCGATCGCTTGGGCATGACCGGCACCAAGTTCGGCTGCGGCATCGCGGCGTGCGGCGCCTGCACCGTGCATGTGGATGGCGATCCCGTGCGGTCCTGCTCGTTTCCGCTCGGCGCGGCTGCGGGCAAGCATGTGCAGACCATCGAAGGCCTGTCGCCGGACCGCTCGCATCCGCTGCAGCAGGCCTGGATCGCCGAGCAGGTGCCGCAGTGCGGCTATTGCCAGTCCGGCATGATCATGGCGGCGGCGGCGCTGCTGAAGGCCAGGCCGCATCCGACCGATGCGGAGATCGACGCCGCCATCACCAATCTCTGCCGTTGCGGCACTTATGCGCGGATCCGCTCGGCGATCCATCGCGCGGCGCGAGGCAAGGCGTGATGCGCAGAGCCAGCATGATCGGCATGGCTGTGGCCGCGAGCGCGGTGACGGCCGCGGCGCTCGCTTTGTTGGCGCCCCAGCCATCGCTGTCGCAGACCGGCCGCGCAGCCGATGCGGCCACCGCCTTCGACCGGGTCGCCAGCGTGATGCTGAGCCCGCGCTGCCACAACTGCCATACCTCGACGAACTTTCCGCGCCAGGGCGACGACCGGCATCCGCATCTCTTTCACGTCACCCGCGGCGAAGACCACGGCGCGCCGGGCCTGCCCTGCTCCGCCTGTCACGGCCGGACCAACAATGCGGCCAGCGGGGTGCCCGGTGCCGATGAAGCGTGGCGACTGGCGCCGCGCGCCATGGGCTGGGACGGCCTGTCCATTGCAGCGCTCTGCCGCCAGTTGAAGGATCCGCAGCACAATGGCGGCCGCAGCGGCGACCAGATCATCGCTCACCTGAAGACCCACCTCGTGATGTGGGCCTGGTCGCCGGGCACCGATCACAGGGGACGTCCACGCACGCCACCGCCGGTGCCCTATGACGACTTCATGCGGGCAGCGGAAACCTGGGTCCATACCGGCGCGCCCTGCCCGTAAGCCCACCGCCGTCTCACGACCTTTCGACGAGTCCTGCCATGCGCATGCAACGACGCCAGTTTCTTCGCTACGCCGCCGGTGCAATTGGCGCGGCGATGATGTGCGACGGCGGCCAACACGGCGCGTTCGCCGCGGCGGGGGCCGACTCTACCATCGATCCCGCCAAGGGATATGCCGTGCAACCGATCGGGGACGATCTCTACTGGATCACCGACGGCGCCTACAGCACCATGTTTCTGGTCACGGCCGCCGGCGTGATCGCCTGCGATGCGCCGCCGACACTTGGCGCCAACTATCTCAAGGCGATCGCGGAGGTCACCGACAGACCGGTGACCCACCTGATCTACAGCCATGAGCATGTCGACCACATCGCGGGTGCGCATCTGTTTCCGAAAGGCATCACCATCATCGGCCATCGCCGCACCGCCGAGCTTTTGGTATCGCGCAACGATGCGCGCCGGCCACCGCTGTCCGTGACGTTCGAGGACAGCTATACGCTGGACCATGGCGGCCAGCGCCTCGACCTCGCGTACAAGGGCGCCAACCATTCGGTGGACAGCATCTTCATCTTCGCGCCGCGCCAGAAGGCGTTGATGGCGGTGGACATCGTCTATCCCGGATGGATGCCCTACAAGAATCTCGGCGTCGCCGTCGATATCCCGGGCTTCGTCGCCGCCCATCGCCAGATCCTGGCCTACGATTTCGAAACGCTGGTGGCCGGCCACGTCAGCCGTCCCGGTCGCCGCGCCGACGTCACCACGCAGGTTGAGCTCCTGAAGGATCTGGCCGACGCCGCCGGACGCGCCTACGCCGCGCTGCCGTTTCCGGCCTTCCTGACGCAGCATCCGCCCGGCCGCGACGGCAAGAGCGCCTGGGACCTGCACCAGGATTACGAGCAGGTCCTGGTGTCGCGGATGGCCGACGAACTGCGCCCACGCTGGCGCGATCGCCTTGCGGGGACCGAGACCTATCTGCGCGACAATTGCTGGGCGATGCTCGAGACGTTCGTGGTGCAGGGCAAGCCGGACTTTTCAGGACTGTAGCAACCGTTACGCCGCAATAGAAAACGCACCGATCGCATCCGCGATGCCGCCCGCCGGCAGCCGCTCCGCAAAGCCCTCGATGCGATCGAACGCCGCCGGTGACACGTGCTGTTCCCGACCGATCCGGCGCAGCATGTCCGACACCGCGGAGCGGCCATAGGCATAGTCGGCCGGCGTCATGCGCTGCTCCTGAATCAGCGTGCCCTCTTCCGTATCGGCCTCGATCACCGCCGATAGCGTCGGCACCGCGGCATCGCTGACCAGGGTGGTGCGGCCGATCAGCGCCGCGACGGCGGGATCGTCATAGGTCGTCATCCGCGCCATGTCCGGTGCGCCATGTACCAAGGTGGTGGCGATGCAGAAGGGAATGCTCATCAGGGTGCCGGAGATCGAATTGAAGGGGCCGACCGCATCCATGCCGGCATAACCGGTCTCATACGGATTCATGCGCACCCGGACCGCTTTGGGCACGTGGGCGCCGAGAATTTCGCGCAGCTTGAGCGCACCGGTCACCGGGGTCTGGTTGAAGGCGCACACCGGGAACGGCTTGAAGGTGACACGCAGCGTCGCCCAGTCGCGGCCGAGGGTTTTGGCGAGATCCGGCGGCGCCGCCACGCCGGCGAACGCCTTGATGAAACCGGCCTTGCCTTCCAGCGCCAGCGGCGCCGACACCGAGCCGGCCTTGGCCAGCGCCGCGGCGGCGAGCCCGTTGCGCGCCACCAGGCCCGGCTGATAACGCCACTCGTCGGTGCCGTCGGCGAACGACTGCAGCACTCCGCCGGTGAACGACACGGCGTTCGCGAGCGCCGACGCGGTGGTCGCCGCATCGAGTGCCATCAGGCGTGAGGCGGCAGCAGCCGCGGCGATCACGCCGAAAGTGGCGGTGGAGCGAAAGCTGTTCGGCGTGGTCTGGCCGGCAAAGGCGTTTTCCAAAAGGCCACCGGCTTCGTATCCCGCGACCAGAGCCGGGATCAGCCGCTCCAGCGGATACCCATGCACCTCGATCATCGCGGTGAGCATCGGGATCAGCACGGTGCCGAAATGCGCCGCACCGCAAGTATCTTCCTGGGCGCGGCCATGGAACAGCGCCGCATTGGCAAGACACGCACCGCCGATGGTGGTGCGCCGCCCATCGCCCAGCAGTGTCGCGCCGCCGCGCAGTTCGCCGTCGATGGCCAGCACCGCCTCGCGCGCGACCTTGGCGTAAGGCGTGTCCTGGCCGTTCAGCGCCATGCCGAAGGCGTTGAGGATGCAGGTGCGGGCTTTTTCGGTGACCTCGGGTGGCAGGGAGTCCGGGGAGAGCGCGGAGGTGAAGGTTGCGATCTGATGGGTCAGGGTGGACATCTGTTCATTCTCACTCACGAAAATAACAAAAGGACAGTCGAATGAGCTAACCCCGTCGTCCTGAGGTGGCCGTGCGCAGCACGGCCTTCGAAGGGCGCACGGCCCGCGTTGAGAGGCTGCGGCCGTCCATCCTTCGAGGCTCGCCTTCGGCTCGCACCTCAGGATGACGGTGAACATGTTCCCGCCGCAGCTCTACAACGCCAGATACCTTTGCCGCACCGTCTCGTTTGCCTTCAGCTCCTCGATGCCGGCGCTGTAGACGATCTGGCCCTTGTCGATCACGGTGGCGCGGCTGGCGAGTCCCAGGCAGAAATGCATGTTCTGTTCGGCGATCAGGATGGTGGCGCCGGTTGAGCGCAACTGGCGCAGCAGCTCACCGATGCGCTGCACGATGATCGGCGCAAGGCCTTCGCTGGGTTCATCCAGCAGCAGCAGCACCGGATTGCCCATCAGGGTGCGGGCGATCGCCAGCATCTGCTGCTCACCGCCGGACAGGCGCCCGGCGATGCGATGGCGCAGCGGCTCCAGCAGCGGAAACACGTCATAGATCCGCCGCAGCGGCCAGTCGTCCTGGCCCTCCGGGCCCGTCTTGCGGCCGATGATGAGATTGTCCTCGACGCTGTGCTCGGGAAAGATCTGGCGGTCTTCCGGCACAAAGCCGAGGCCCGCGCGCGCGATGTGATGCGGCTTCAGGCCGGACACGAGCTGCCCGCGCAATGTCACCCGTCCCCGCCGCGCCGGGGCGAGCCCCGCGATCGCCTTCATGGTGGTGGACTTGCCGGCGCCGTTGCGGCCGAGCAGCGCCATGGTGTCGCCGAGCCGCACGTCGAGGCCGACACCGAACAGGATCTGGCTGGTGCCATAATAGACGTCGAGGTCCTCGACCTGAACGACAGGCGACGCGCTCATGCCGCCCCCGCATGCTGTTCTGTGCCCAGATACGCCTCGATCACGGCGGGATTGCTGCGGATGGCATCAGGCGTGCCGGTGGCCAGGATGCGGCCGTAACACAGCACCACGATGGCCGGCGCGATCTTGAACACGATGTCCATGTCGTGCTCGATGAACACCACCGTGATCTTCTCGCGCTCCCACAGTTCGCGCACCTTGTCGATCATGCGCCAGCGCTCTTCGGTGCCCATGCCGGCGGTCGGCTCGTCCAGCAGCAGCACCTTGGGATCGAGCACCAGCGCGAGCGCAATATCCAGCAGCTTCTGGTCGCCGTGGGACAGTGTCGCCGCGGTGCGATGGCGCTTGTCGATCAGGCCCAGCATCTCCATGGCGTGATCGGCGCGATCGCGGGTCTCGGCCAGCGGAAAGCGCCGAAACATCACCGCGGCACGGCCCTGGTCGGCGCCGACCGCGGCCCGCATGGTCTCGTCCACCGTGAGCGAGCGAAAGATGCTGGCCACTTGAAAGGCGCGGCCGATGCCGGCGCGCACGATCTCCGGCGGCGAACGCCCCGCGAGATCGACATCGTCGAGCAGGATGCGGCCGCTGTCCGGCTTCAGGGCGCCGGTGATCAGGTTGAAGAACGTGCTCTTGCCGGCGCCGTTCGGCCCGATCACCGCGGTGAGCGAACCGGTCGCAAAATCATAGGACACGTCGTCGCTGGCCTTGAGCCCGCCGAATGCCTTGTTGAGGTGCTGGACGCTAAGCATGAGCTAACCCGTCGCCTCCCTCAGGCCGCCATAGGTGCTCCACGAGGTGCCCGCGAGCCAGCCGCAATCGACCGGAACATTGGCGCCGGTCATGGCGGAGGCGGCGTCCGACGCGAGGAATGCAACCACGCGGGCGATCTCGTCGGGCGTGACCAGGCGGCGCAGCGCGGCGTTGACGATGAGGTGTGCGGTGTCGCGCTCGCCGCGATCGATCGCCTCCTGCAGGGCGGGCGTCAGCGTAAATCCCGGCGACACCGCGTTGACCCGCACGCCCGAAGGCCCCCACTCTGAGGCCAGGCATTCGGTCATGGCGATGACGGCCGCCTTCGCCGGCGCATAGGCATGCAGCGGCATCGAGCGCATGCCGGCGATGGAAGCGATGTTGACAATGCTGCCGCGGCGGCGCGCGATCATGGCGCGCGCGAACGCCACCGACGCCACATAGGTGCCGCGCTGGTCGACCTTGACCACGTCATCCCATATCGCCATCGGCAGATCGTGCGGCCGCTGCGGCACTTGCAGAATGCCGGCGCTGTTGACCAGCACATCGACAGGGCCGCATTCGCGCTCGATGGTGGCAGCGCAAGCCTCAAGCGCGGCGGCATCGCCGACGTCACCGGCATAGGCGCGGCCGCCGACCTTTTTGGCAACCGCCCTCGCCTTGTCGAGGTCGCGATCCAGCACCACCACCATGGTGCTGGTGGTGGCCGCAAGCTGGCGCACGCAGGCTTCGCCAATGCCGCTGGCGCCGCCGGTGACGACGCTGACGCGCCCGCTTGATGCCACCCCTGTGGTTTCCATGATGGTCATGTCGTTGGCCCTTTTTTGTTGTCGCGGCGCGCCGCGATCCATTCGACGACAAAATCCATCAGGCCCTTACGGAGTCCGATGGCGAAAAACAGGATGACGATGCCGAGCACCAGGCCATAGTGCTCGGTCAGCCGGGTGACGGTGTCGTTGAGCAGCAGCAAGACAACAGTGCCGACCATCGGCCCCAGGAAGGTGGTGACACCGCCCAGCATGTTGATGAAGATGCCCTCGCCCGAAATCGTCCAGTAGGCGAATTCCGGATAGGCGCCTGATACAAACAGCGCCATCACGATGCCGCCGAGGCTTGCAAACAGCGCCGCCAGCACGAAGATGGTGAGCCGGGCGCGCCAGACATCGATGCCGATGAAACTGGCGCGGGTGGCGTTGTCGCGGATCATGCGCAGCGTATAGCCGAACGGCGATTGCGCGATCTGGCGCATCAGCAACAGGCCGAGCACCAGCAGCGCGCAACTCAGCATGTAGAGATGGGTGTGATTGGCGAGATCGATGCCGAGGAAAGTGGGGCGCGGGATGCCGCCGCGCAGGCCCTGGTCGCCGCCGGTCAGCGGCACCCAGGACAGGATCAGGCTGTGGATCAGCATCTGGAAGGCGAGCGTGACAAAGGCGAAATAGATTTCTTTCAGGCGCACGCAGATGGCGCCGATCCCGGCGGCAACCACCGCCGTGAGCAGCAGGGTGCAGAGCATCGCCAGCGGGATCGGCATGCCGGTGCGCTGCATGATCAGGCCGAAGCCGTAGGCGCCCAGCCCAAAGAACATGCCATGGCCGAACGAGATCATGCCGGTGTAGCCGACCAGCAGATTGAGCGAGGTGGCGAACAGGCCGAAGGCCGCGCAGCGGATCACGAAGTCGAGCAGATACTTGCTGCTGGTGAGCTGCGGCAGCGTCGCCAGCACAGCGAACACGACGAGGGCGATCACCCAATCGGTCGATCGCCGCGGCCGCGACGGCGCAGCCGCGCGCGTTTCGCTGACGACATCGGTGGTGCTGTCGGCGCGCAACTCGGTCATGCCACATCCCTGCCGAACAGGCCGGTCGGCCGGACCACCAGCACGATCACCATGAACAGGTACATCAGGCCGTCGGTGAACAGCGGAAAGCCGAGGGAGCCGAAGGCGCGGATCAAACCGATCAGGAGCGCGCCGATCAGCGCGCCCAGGATCGAGCCCATGCCGCCGATCACGGTGACGATGAAGGACTCGATCAGCACCGAGAAGCCCATGCCCGGGGTCAGCGAGCGCACCGGCGCCGCCAGCGCGCCCGCAAGCCCAGCCAGCAAGCCGCCGAGCGCGAACACGCCGCCATAGATCAAGCCGGTGTTGATGCCGAGCGAGGACACCATGGCCGGATTATGCGCCGCGGCGCGGATCACCTTGCCGAGCCGCGTGCGCGCCAGGCCGAGGCCGAGGATGGCCGCGACGGCCAGCGCAACCGCGATCAGCAGCAGGTAGAACGGCGGCACCACGCCGCCGCCGATGAACAGCGGCGGCACCTGGAAGGCCGTGGGCATGCCCATGGACTTGAATTCAGGGCCCCAGATGATGCGCACGCTGTCGTCGAAGATCAGCACGAAGGCGTAGCAGACCAGAAGCTGCATCAGCACGTCGTTGCCATAGACCCGGCTCATGAACACGCGCTCGAACACCAGGCCGATGATGGCGGTGCCGAGCGAGCCGGCGAGCAGCGCCACGATGAAGCTGCCGCTGGCCTGATAGGCCGACATCGCGAAATACGCGCCGAACATATAGAACGCGCCGTGGCTGAAATTGACCACCTTGAGCACGCCAAAGATCAGCGTCAGGCCGACCGCGACCAGGAACAGCAGCATGCCGATGATGAAGCCCGACGTGGTCTGCGTCACGAGACACGCGGAGCTGGTCAGGCAGTTGAAGAGCGTGTCGAGGTCCAAGGGGTGTAATCCTAAAAGCGCAAGTCGCCTGCGCGACAGAACTGAAAACCGTCACCCTGAGGTGGCCGTGCACAGTACGGCCCTCGAAGGGCGACGGCCCGGGCCGTGCATCCTTCGAGGCTCGCTACGCTCGCACCTCAGGATGACGGATAACTGGAGTAGCCCGGATGAGCGAAGCGACATCCGGGGAACCACACATTGACTCACATCCCGGATATCGCTGCGCTCATCCGGGCTACAAGTCCGAGTTCATGTCTCACGCATACCCCTTGCTCTTCTTCCATTGCGCTTCCAGCTCGAAGATGGTCTTCCAGTCGCCCGGCTTCACCTCCGGCACGTACGGCTCCTGCGAGATCGTGGTGCCCCAGCCGATGGCGTAGCCGACCATGGTCTGGTCTTCGGCGCGCATGGTGACGGTGCCGTCGGCTCCGAATGGTGACTTGATGGTGAGGCCGCGCAGCGCGTCGGCGATCTTCTTGCCGTCGGTGGAGTTGGCCTTCCTGGCGGCTTCCGTCACCAGCGCCACGGCGGTGGCGTTCTGCCATGACCAGTTGGTGGGATATTCGTTGTACTTGGCGCGGTAGGCGTCGCCCCAGGCAGCGTTCTCCGCCGTCTTCGGATAGGTCTTGATGTAGCGGTTGCCGGAGTGGATGCCCTTGGGCAGGTTCTTCACGACCGTGAGTGCGGTGTAGTCCGCCATATTGACCGCGAACACCTCCATCTGGGTGAACATCGCATAGATGTTGGCCTGGTCGATGTACGAGGTGAGATCGCCGCCCCACAGGCACGAGTACAGCGCCTGCGGCTTGGCCTGCAGGATCTTGGTGACCACTTCGGTGTAGTCGGGCTGGAACAGTTTCGGCCAGGCTTCGCTGATGATCTCGACATCGGGGGCGAACTGCTTCAGGTAGGTGGTGAACTCGCCGGTGGTGTCGCGGCCGTAGGCGTAGTCAGGCGAACATGTCGCCCACTTCTTCAGGTCCTTGGCCTTGGAAATTTCGGCTGCATAACGGCCGCCGACAATGGAGTCGTGCACGCCGACGCGGGCGCAGCGGAACGCATTGGGAATGCGCTGCTTGGGATCGGCGGTGAGCGACGACGTCTCCGAATTGGTGTGCAGGCAGAACACACCGAGATCGCGCGCCACCTCGTGCACCGCGAACGCGCCGGATGACGCCTCGCCGTCGATCAGCAGTTCGCAACCATCGGTATTGACCAGTTCGCGGGCGATGCGGGCGGCTTCCTGCGGCTGTCCTTTGGAATCGCGGATCACCATCTCGATGGTGCGGCCGGCGAGCCCGCCGGCGGCGTTGACCTTCTCCACCTCCATCAGCAGCGCATTGCGCGACGAGGTGCCGAGCTGCGCCACCCGTCCCGAGAGAATGGTCGGCATCCCGATCTTGATGGTCTTGGCCTGCGCACGCGCGACATGCGGCGCGGCGAGCGAAACAGCACTCGCTCCAAGACCTGCACCTAACAACGCCAGCGTCGAACGCCGGCTCACGCCGGTCTTGTCAGTGATCGTCATCGCGTCCTCCCAGCGGAGATCGTTCCGTCTCCGTTGAAATGGAGGATTTCAGAAATTGGGGGGTGACGTCAAGCGAAAGATGAATTACGAGTCATAATTCATATTTGGTGTTTGCAGGGTCGTTTCAACGTCGGTTATCCGCTTTTTGGGCGTCGCATGATCAATTTATCCAGCTTCATCGCATTTCACGCCCGGCAGACGCCGCAGCGCTGTGCGCTGAAATACCGTGGCGAGGATATTTCCTACGCCGCCTTCGAGACCCGCATCCGCACGGTCGGCGGCTGGCTGGTGTCACGCGGCATAAGGCACGACGACGTGGTCGCGGTGCTGATGAAAAACAGCGCGGCGTTTCTCGACATCGCTTTTGCGGTCAGCCACATCGGCGCGGTGTTCCTGCCGATCAACTTCCGCCTCTCCGCCGACGAGGTCGGCTATATCGTGGAGAATTCCGGCGCGAAGCTCTTGATCGTCGATGACGAGCTTGCGGGGAATGCTGCGGGACCCGCGCCGGCGGTGCGGGTGGATGACGCCACGCAGATGAACGCCACGCGGCTGGCCGCGCCCGGCACGCCGCCGGCGCCGATGCAGCGCCGCCAGCCCTCGGACCTGATGCGGCTGATGTACACGTCAGGGACCACCGATCGCCCCAAGGGCGTGATGCTGAGTTACGACAACATCTATTGGAAGTCCGCCGACCAGGTGCTGGTGCTGGGACTGAGCCGCGACACGCGGCTGCTGGTGACCGGACCACTGTATCATGTCGGCGCGCTCGACCTGCCCGGCATCGCCGTGCTCTGGCAGGGCGGATTATTGTCGATCCAGCGCACCTTCGATGCGGAGCAGGCGCTGGCCGCGATCGCAACCGATCAGCTCAACGCCGCATGGCTTGCGCCTGTCATGACCACGGCGATGCTCGCCTGCCCCGCGCGCGAGCGTTACGACGTCTCGAGTCTCAAATGGGCGATCGGCGGCGGCGAGCGCACGCCGGAAGCGCGCATCCGCAGCTTTTCGGACGTGTTCACCAACGCCCGCTACATCGATGCCTACGGCCTGACCGAGACTTGCGGCGGCGACACTTTCATGGAGGCGGGACGCGAGATCGAAAAAATCGGCTCCACTGGCCGCGCCATCGCCCATGTGGAGATCGAGATCCGCGACGACATGGGACGTGCGCTTCCATCAGGCGAAAGCGGCGAGATCTGCCTGCGCGGGCCGAAGATCACCAAAGGTTACTGGAAGGATCCGGAGAAGACAGCAGCGGCGTTTTTCGCCGACGACTGGTTTCGCAGCGGCGACATCGGTTATCTCGATGCCGACGGCTTTCTGTTCCTGACCGATCGCAAGAAGGACATCATCATCTCCGGCGGCGAGAACATCGCCTCCTCCGAGGTCGAGCGGGTGATCTACGAATTGCCTGCCGTGAGCGAGGTCGCCGTGATCGGCGTTGCCGATGCGCGCTGGGGCGAACGTCCGGTGGCGGTGGTGGCGCTCGTTGCCGGCGCAACGCTGGATCTCGCTGATATCACCGCGCACTGCCGGGGACGGCTCGCGGCTTTCAAGGTGCCGAAGCAATTGATCGTGCGCGACAGCCTGCCTCGCAATCCCTCCGGCAAGGTGCTCAAGCGTGTGCTGCGCGCCGAACTCGAAGGCCTCACGCCATGACTAAACCTCCCGTCGCGGCCAAGAAAGTGGTCAAGCTCAACCGCGCCCAGCGCAATGACGAGACCAAGCGCCGGCTGTTCGATGCCGCCACCAAGATGGTGGGACAACACGGCTATGCGGAGGCCTCCGTCGCCCGCATCACCGAGGCCGCGGGCGTGGCGCAAGGCACGTTCTACAATCATTTCGAGAACCGGCAGGAATTGCTGGACCAGTTGCTGCCCTCGATCGGGCTCGACATGGTCAGGTTCATCCGGGAACGCACGCCCACGGGCCATGCCGCGGTGCAGGAGATCATACGTTTCCAGGCGTTTTTCGACTTCCTGCACCACGTGCCGGAGTTTTTGCGCATTCTCAACGAGGCCGAATTCTTCGCGCCCGCCGGCTATCAGAAGCACCTCGACAATATCTCCACCGCCTATGTCCGCATCCTGCGGCGCGCCCGCAATGCCGACGAGGTCGCCGCCTACAGCGACGAGGAACTGGAAGCCATCGTGCACATGTTCATGGGCGCGCGCGGCTATCTCAGCCGCCGTTACTCCTACGCCGCCGGCGGCGTGACCAAGGTGCCGGAGCACGTCATCTCGGCCTATGACAAGCTGTTGACGCGGGGGTTGTTCAAGATGCCGGACACACAGGAGACGACCCCATGAGCCTGGATTCCGGCATCGTCCTGGTGACCGGCGGCAGCCGCGGCATTGGCGCTGCGACCGCGGCGCTGTTAGCGGAGCAAGGCGACCGCGTGGTGATCGTCGACATCGCTCCCGAAAAACCCGAGGGCCTCACAGCGACGCTGTGGCCCGAGCCATTCGATGTCGCCAGCGAAGACCGCGTCAGCAATGGCATTGCCGCGATCGAAGCGGCGCACGGGCCGATCACCGGTCTCGTCAATGCCGCCGGCGTGTTCGGCAAGATGCATCCGGTCGAGCGAATCCGCATGGACAACTGGGATCGCGAGCTCGACATCGACCTGCGCGGCACCTTCATGGTGGCGCGCGCGGTCGGCGTGCGCATGGCGCAGCGCAAACACGGCGCCATCGTCAATGTCGCGTCAGTCGCCGGCATGACCTCGGGGCCGATCCACGCCTATGCGGCGGCCAAGGCCGGCGTGATCCGCCTGACCCAGACCCTGGCCGGCTCCTGGGGCCGCTCGGGCGTGCGCGTCAATGCGGTGTCGCCGGGCTTCACCCGCACTGTGGCACTGGAAGCCGGCATCGCCTCGGGCGCGCTGAATGCAGACAATCTCACCCGCAGCACCGCCATGGGCCGGCTGGTCGAGCCGATTGAAGTGGCTCGCGCCATCGTCTGGCTGCTCGGGCCGCACAGCAGCGGCGTGACCGGGATCAACATTCCGGTCGATGCCGGCTTTCTCGCCGGCCTCGCATGGGATGCCTATGGCGGCCTGCCCGGACCAGAGACGGCGGCACCCTAGCGCATGATGAATTTGAACCAGATGCGTTGCGATGACGAACAGCGCGCCCCCTCTCCCCGCTTGCGGGGAGAGGGTCGGGGTGAGGGGCATTTAGAGAATTCTGACTCGCGGACGCGCCCCCTCACCCGCCGCGCAAGCGCGGCGACCTCTCCCCGCAAGCGGGGCGAGGTGAAGAAACCGATCGTATTTGAGATCAGCAGGGAATAACAGCGATGACGAACAGCACGGCGCGCAATGAAACACAGCTCGCAGCCGCGATTGCGGAAGCGGATATCCGCGTGCTGCTGATGGTGCTGGTGCACATGACCGGCGACCTCAACTGGCTGGAGCCGCCCTACACGCCCAAGCGCGATGTGCGGCTGATTCCCGATCCGCAGGCGGGGCTGTCCGACGAGGTGCAGGACCGCATAAAGGCCGCTGCATTCAAGATCCTGCGCGGCGAGACCCAGCCCGCGATCCACGATCCCGGCAACGACCTGATGCTGAAGATGATGTGCGTTACCCTGGGCGAGCAGGTGGCGCCGGAATACGCGCCACTGATCCGCGAGGAAATGGCGATGGTGGAACGCGCGGCGACCTGGAGCAGGCGCCCGCCCACGGCACAACTGCAAAGCCAGCACGCGCTGATTGTCGGCGCCGGGGTCTGCGGCATCGCGCTCGGCGTGGCGCTGGGCCGGCTCGGCATTCCCTACACCATCGTGGAGAAGACCGGCGAGCTCGGCGGCACCTGGTCGGTCAACCGCTATCCCGGCTGCGGCGTCGACACCCCCAATCATTCTTATTCGTACTCGTTCGGCACCCGCAACAGATGGAGCCGCTACTTCTCGCAGCGCGAGGAACTGCTGGCCTATCTGAAACGCGTGGCGGCGGAGCATGGCGTCGATGCCCACATCCGCCTCAACACCCGCCTGACCTCGTCGCGCTGGGACGAGGCTGCGCAGCGCTGGGTGTCGATACTGGAAACCGCTGATGGTTCGGAGGAATTTTCATCCTCGGTGCTGGTCAGCGCGATCGGCCAGCTCAACGATCCCTCGACACCGGATTTCAAGGGCGCCGCGGATTTCAAGGGCACCACGATCCATTCCGCGCGTTGGTCGAAAGACATCGCCATCGACGGCAAGCGCGTCGCCGTGATCGGCACCGGCGCCACCGCCATGCAACTCGTGCCGGCAATCGTCGATCGCACGGCCTCCGTCACGGTGTATCAGCGCTCGCCGCAGTGGTCGCGGCCGGTGGTCGGTTATTCCGATCGCATCAGCGACAGCTCGCAATGGCTGCTCGAGCACGTGCCGTTCTACGCCGAATGGTATCGCTTCAACATGTTCTGGCGTTATGGCGACGGCCTCTTGCCGATGCTGCGCAAGGATCCGGACTGGCCGCATCCGGAGCGCGCGGTCAATCGCGCCAATGACCGGCACCGGCGCGAGATGACCGAGTTCATTCACGCCGAACTTGCGGAACGCCCCGATCTGATCGCCAAATGCGTGCCGAGCTATCCGCCCTACGGCAAGCGCATCCTGCTGGACAATGGCTGGTTCCGCACTTTGACCAAGCCGAACATCGAACTGGTCGACACCGGCATCGACCACTTCACGCAGGACGGCATCGTCACCACCGACGGCACGTCGCGCCCCGCCGATGTCATCGTGATCTCCACCGGCTTCAAGGTCTCGGAGATGGCGGCGCGGCTCAACATCACGGGCCGCGGTGGCAAGACACTGGCGCAGGCCTGGGCCGACGACAACCCGACCGCCTATCTCGGCCTCACCGTGCCGGACTTTCCCAATCTGTTCTGCATGCTGGGGCCGAACTCCGGTCCCGCCCACGGCGGCAGCGTGATCTTCCAGGCCGAGTGCCAGTCGCGCTACATCACCGCCTGCCTGGTCGAGATGATGGAGCGCGGCATCTCGGCGATCGACGTGCGCCCCGAGGTGCACGACCAATATATCGAAACCGTCGACCGCGAACACGAGCAGCTGATCTGGACCCATCCCGGCATGACCACCTATTATCGCAACCGGCAGGGACGGGTGTTCTCGGCGATGCCCTGGCGGTTTGTCGACTACTGGGCGATGACGCATGATCCGGATTTGAGTCAGTACCGGCAGACGGAAGGTAGCAACTCGTAGGGCGAGCGGCGCAATCACTCTTGAAAAATGCTATCAACTACTCTAATTTGATAGCATCGCAGTCAGTCGCCGGAGGACGCCATCATGGCCGCTGTCACCATCCGCAACCTCTCTGAGGAGGCGCATCGCGCCCTGAAAGTCCGCGCGGCGCAGCACAATCGCAGCGCGGAAGCGGAAATGCGCGCCATTCTGGAGGCCGCCGTGCGTCCCGAGGGCCGGCTGCGGCTCGGCACCGCCCTTTCGGAGATGAGCCGGAAGATTGGCCTCACCAATGCCGACGTCGAGGCACTTGAACATGGCCGCGACGCGCGTGCCGCTGAGCCGATGCGCTTCGAATGATCCTGCTCGATACCAATGTGGTCTCCGAGGCGATAAAGCCTGAACCGCATCAATCGGTCCGTGACTGGCTCGACGCCCAAGCGGCCGAGACGCTGTTTCTCTCCAGCGTCACCATCGCCGAACTGTTCTTCGGCATCGGCGCGCTGCCGCGCGGCAAGCGTAAGGACAGGCTGACAGCTGCGCTCGACGGCGTGCTGGACCTGTTCACGGCCCGCATCCTGCCGTTCGATACCGCCGCGGCGCGGCGCTATGCCGAACTCGCCGTCAAGGCGCGCGCGGCCGGAAAAGGCTTCCCCACGCCAGATGGCTACATCGCTGCGATCGCCGCCGCGCATGGGTTCGCCGTGGCCTCGCGCGACACCAGTGCGTTCAAAGCTGCCGGTCTGACGATCATCGATCCCTGGACCGTGGCGAGTTGATAGGGTGTGGGGGCCTTGAGCCTACCCACATCCCTCCGCCGCCACATTCAGCGCAAACACCTCCTGCGGCTCATCAATGCCCTTCAGCGCATGCCGCCCCAGCGACGTAAGATCGTTCGCCGGAAACAGCGCCGCGATCGCCGACGACAGCACCACCGGGTGGCCCGTTACGGTGCACAGCTTCTCCAGCCGCGCGGCGTAATTGACCGCGGGGCCGATGATGGTGAAATCCAGACGGTCGCTGGCGCCGATGTTGCCGAACATGACTTCGCCGATATGCAGCGCCAGGCCGAAATCGACCGGATGGGTGCCGGCTTCGCTGCGATGGAGATTGAGCGCCGCGATGGCATGGCGTGCCGCGCCGGAGGCGCGAACCGCATGGGCCACGATCGCGGCGCGCGCTGAGGGATCTTCCACCGGGAAGATCGCCAGCATTCCGTCGCCCATGAACTTCAGGATTTCGCCGCCGGCTTCGGTCACCACCGCGCCCATGGCGCCGAAATAATCGTTGAGCAGCGCGATCACGGCATCGCGCGGCAGCCGGTCTGAGATGCCGGTGAAGCCGCGCAGATCGCAGAACCAGATCACCGCCTCGATGGTCTGCCCGGTGCCGCGCACGATCTCGCCGGCGAGAATCCGCCGCCCCGCCGCGCGGCCGACATAGGCATTGAGCAGATACTCGGCAGTGTCGCGCAGGGTGTGAACCTCGGTGATCCGTGCGAAAGCGAAATGCAGCTGATACAGCCGGCGCAGGTCGGCGTTGTCGAAGCCGCCGGGACGGTCCGACACCAGGCTCAGCGCATCGACCTGGCCGGTGGAAAACACCAGCGGCTGGGCGACATAATCGGTGCAGCCTTCGCGCTTGAGGTCGCGCAGCACCGGCGACGTCAGGTCCTCCAGCGCGATCTCTTCCAGGCGAAAGCGGATGGTCTTGCGCTCCTCGACCACAGGCGGCATCGGGCTGTTGCGATACTCCTCCTCGGTGTCCGGCCCGTGCGGCGCGGACCCCGCCACCGCCGTACTGCCTCGCCGCCAGATGTAGCTCTTGCCGGAGATTTCCGGATGCAGGGTGTTCTGGAAGTAGGCCATCCGGTACAGCGGGATGCCGGCGGCGACGATCTGCTCGGCCGACGCGGTGATGAAGGCCACCGTGTCGGTGATCAGATAGGCCTCGGTGACGAACCAGTGCGCCAAGGGATCGCTGTAGACATCGGGAATCGTGTCGCTCATCGAAGCAGCATAGCGCAATTCGAGAAGCTGTTGCCCTCCCCCATGTATTTTGCGCTCCCTCGCCTCGAACCTTTTTGCCCGACCGGCGTTGTCGGCCGCGGCTTGCGCGCAGCCGCCGAAATCTGGCACATCCAGTCCGCAAAAAGCGCTCGCGGTGGGGAGCGCTCAACGGACCGATGATGCCGACAATCGAACCTGTGAATTTCAGCACCTTGAATATCCTGACCTGGACCATCGCCGCCCTCGCCACTTTCGGCGTCATCATCCGCCCCTGGCGCCTGCCCGAATTCATCTGGGCGCTGGCCGGCGCCGTGCTGCTGGTGCTGCTGAACCTGCTGCCGTGGCGCGAGGCTCTGACCGCCGCCGGCAAGGGGCTCGACGTCTATTTCTTCCTGATCGGCATGATGCTGCTGGCGGAGGTCGCGCGCCAGGAAGGCCTGTTCGACTGGCTCGCGGCCTGGGCGGTGCGCCATGCCGACGGCTCGGCGAAACGGCTGTTCCTGATCGTCTATGGGGTCGGCACGCTGGTGACGGTGTTTCTCTCCAACGACGCCACCGCCGTGGTGCTCACGCCGGCAGTCTATGCCGCGACCCGGGCCGCGAAAGTCGAGCCGCTGCCGTATCTGCTGATCTGCGCATTCATCGCCAACGCGGCGAGTTTCGTGCTGCCGATTTCCAACCCGGCCAATCTCGTGGTGTTCGGCTCGCAGATGCCGCCGCTGCCGGTATGGCTGCGGGTGTTCGCGCTGCCGTCGGTGCTGGCCATCGTCGCGACCTATCTCGCTTTGCGCTGGACCCAACGCCACGCGCTGGATGCGCCGGTTGCGACGGTCCACGACATCGCGCCGCTGTCGTTCGGCGGCAAGCTGGCCGCACTCGGGATCGCAGCGACCGCCGTCATCCTGCTGGTCGCATCGGCGCTGGATCGCGAGCTGGGCCTGCCGACTTTCGTTGCCGGCGCCGTGGTGGCGATCCTGGTCGTGCTGATCGGAAAGCAATCGCCGCTGCCGATCCTCAGGGATATTTCCTGGTCGGTGCTGCCGCTGGTGGCCGGCCTGTTCATCCTGGTGGAGGCGCTGAACCGCACCGGCGTGCTGCCGGCGCTGGCCGCTCTCTTGAAGGACGCGGCATCCACCTCGCCGCAAGCGACCGCCGGGATCGTCGGCATCGTTGTCGCCATTGCGTCCAACCTGATCAACAATCTGCCGATGGGATTGATCGCCGCCACCACCGGCCAGGCCGCGCAGGTGCCGGCCCATGTCACCGGCGCGCTTTTGATCGGGGTCGATCTCGGTCCCAATCTGTCGGTCACCGGTTCGCTCGCCACCATTTTGTGGCTGATCGCACTGCGCCGCGAGAATGAGCACGTCTCGGCGCTGCAGTTCCTGCGGCTCGGCTGTATCGTGATGCCGCCGGCATTGCTGCTGGCGCTGGCCGCCCTGGTGGCGCTGTCACCGTCGTGACCGGCGTACCGCCACCGCAAGTTGAGAATTGCGACCGACGCTGTCTCAACTTGCACAAAATTAAAGTTGTATTCTCCTTACGGGACACCAAAACGGTAGTTTCAAACCGACCGTTCATACCTCGCTAACAATAAGACGGCGCAAACATGCACAACGCGGGATTTACCCTGTCGTTTAACAGGAAAGCGCTGGCGACGCCGCTACAGTGCCGGCTGCAATTTGCAGACAACCGAGCCAGAAGAGCGACGCGATGCAAGCACCTGACCTTCGAAGCACGACCGATCGGCCCCCGGGTGCCGGTCTTGCGTCAGGCCGTGTCATATCGGTCTCCGGTTCGAATGTCAGCGTCAGGCTGCCGTCGTCGCCGGGCCTTGACGACACGATGCGCGCCACCGTCGGAAAATTTCTCGGCATCAGGGTCGGCTCATCGCTGCAGATCGGCGTCGTCACCAAGGTCTCGCTGGACAGCAGCCCGGCCACGCAGACCGGCAGCGCCATCGCGATGGCCCAGCTCGACCTGATCGGCGAGATCCGCGCCGCCGGCGCGTCCATGCAATTCCATCGCGGCGTGCTCGACTATCCGGCGATCGGCGATCAAGTCGTCCCGGTGGGCTCCGGCGAACTACGGCTGATCTTCAATGTCTCCGGCGCGACCGCCGTCGATATCGGAGAGCTGCAGCAGGGCAACGCCATATCAGCCCATGTCGACGTCAACGACATGCTGAGCAAGCACTTCGCCGTGCTGGGCACCACCGGTGTCGGCAAATCGAGCGGCGTCGCTTACCTGATCGATCAGATCGTCCGGGTCCGCAGCGACCTGCGCGTCCTCATTCTCGACGTCCACAACGAATACGGGCGCTGCTTCGGCAATCGCGCGCAGGTGCTCAACCCGGCCAACATCCGCCTGCCGTTCTGGCTGTTCAATTTCGAAGAGATCGTGGACGTGTTCTTCGGCGGCCGCCCGCCGGTCGACGAGGAGGTCGACCTGCTGGCCGAGGTCATTCCGCTGGCGAAGGGGGCGTACGCCCAGTATGTCGGCGCCGCCAACCAGACCCCCGACGGCGGCCACGTCCGCTACACCGCCGATGTGCCGCTGCCCTATCGCATCGTCGACCTGATGGCGCTGCTCGACAGCCGCATGGGCAAGCTGGAGAACCGCTCGTCGCGCATGATCTATCACAAGCTGATGGCGCGCATCGAGACCGCCTGCAACGATCCGCGCCATGCCTTCATGTTCGAAAACGCCAATGTCGGCGGCGACGTCATGGAAGAGGTGCTGTCGAAGCTGTTCCGGCTGCCGCTGAACGGCGTTCCCATCTCGATCATGCAACTGGCGGGTTTCCCCTCGGAAGTGATCGACGCCGTGGTCTCGGTGATCTGCCGTCTTGCGTTCGATCTGGGACTGTGGAGCGACGGCCGCGATCCGCTGCTGGTGGTGTGCGAGGAAGCGCACCGTTACATGTCGGCGGACAAGACCGTGGGCTTCGGACCGACACGGCGCGCCGTCGCCCGCATCGCCAAGGAAGGCCGCAAGTACAATGTCTTCCTCGGCCTCGTGACCCAGCGGCCGGCGGAACTCGATGCCACCATCCTGTCCCAGTGCAGCACGCTGTTCGCGATGCGCCTGACCAACGAACGCGACCAGAAGCTGTTGCGCTCCGCGGTGTCGGACACCGCCGCCAATCTGCTGGCTTTTCTTCCTTCACTGGGCACCGGCGAAGTCTTCGCGTTCGGCGAAGGCGTCTCGCTGCCGACCCGGTTCAAGTTCCGGCAATTGCCGCCGCATCTCATTCCCCGCAGCGAAGCCACCGGCCCGAACGGACTGGACATCGGCACCACCGCCGATCATTCGCTGGGATCGGTGATCCAGCGCTGGCGCGGCCTTGCGCGCCAGAAGGCGGTCGGCGCCACGGCCGATGGCGCGCGGCTGATCAATCCGGCGGCGGCGCCGCCGCTGCAGCCCCGCGCGCTCGACCCCGATCGCTATAAACTGCTGAAACGGCCGATCGAGGGCGTTTCGCCCGCGCCGGTCTCCCCCCTGCAGCATCCGAAATAGGAAGGAGCGCGGGGCCTCGACCAGCCGGGTTCGGCCTGCGTGAAATCGACATGTCGCGTGACCTGTTAGATCGGCCATCAGTCCCCTCGGAGACCGCAACCGACGGTGCGCAGCGGCCCGCGAATGTGGTGCCGGAACTGAATCTGCTGAACGAAATCATCCGCATGCTCCCGATCGGCCTGACGGTCCGTGACGAGCATGGCGATTTCCTGCTGGTGAACGAAGCCGCAGCCGCGCATTTCGAAACCACCGCCAAGGCGCTGGCCGAGCCGGACACCGCGAGCGTCGAAACGCTGCCCGGATCCGACGCGCCGCCGGCCGCGGCGGCAGAGGTGCTGCAGCATTACGTGACCCAGGCCGACGGCACACGCGTGCTGCTGACCACGGAGCGGCCGATCAGGATCTCCGACCGGACCCTGATGCTGTCGGCCTCGATCGACTTCACCCGGCACAAGACCACCGAAGAGGAGCTGTCGCGCCGCGCCTATTTCGACGAACTGACCGGCGTGCCGAAACGGACGGTGCTGGAAGCCCGCATCAATGATATCCTGGCCCGCGACAGCGGCGGCGGCCGGTTCGCGCTGGTGTTTCTCGACATCGACAATTTCAAGCACATCAACGACTATTACGGCCACGCCGCCGGCGACGCCCTGCTGGTGAAGTTCGCCAAGCGGCTGCAGAGCGAACTGCGCCCCGGCGACGTGGTGGCGCGGATCAGCGGCGACGAGTTCCTGCTGCTGCTCGATCCCATCGAGAGCGAGATCGAGCTTGCGACCGCCCTCGATCACCTGCTGCAGCGCCTGAAGGCGCCACTGCTGATCGACGATTTCGAGATCTTCGCTTCCGCCTCGATCGGCGCCAGCCTTTATCCGCAGCATGGCCGCAGCTACGACATGCTGTGCCACAACGCCGATATCGCCATGTATCGGGTCAAGAGCGAGATCAAGGGCGGCTTCGCCATCTTCGACAGCCACATGGAACGCGAGGCGACGGCGCGCACCGAACTGGAGCAGGCGCTGCGGCTGGCGATCCTGGAAAAGCGCTTCCGTTGCGCCTTCCAGCCCAAGGTCGACATCCGCACCCGCGAGATCATCGGCGTCGAAGCCCTGATCCGGCTCACCAACGAGAGCGGCGTCATCCAGGCGCCCGCCACCTTCATCGAGCTCGCGGTCGAACTCGGGCTGATCGACGAGCTGAGTTACCTGGTGCTGGACGAGGTGATGATGTCGATCGACCTGATCGACGAGCGGTTCGGCCGCAATACCAGCATCAGCCTCAACGTCGCGGCCAAGCAGGCTGGCAATGCCGTCTTCATGCGTGCCTTCGTGCAGGCGCTGGAGGCGACCGGCTGCTCGGAGCGCTTCATGATCGAGGTGACGGAAGAGGCTTTTCTGCGCAAGAGCCAGTTCCAGTCGGAGATCCTGCCCCACTTGCGCAAGCTGGGCGTGCGCGTCTCGATCGACGATTTCGGCACCGGCTACTCGTCCCTGTCGGCGCTGGCCGAAATCACCGCCGACGAGATCAAGATCGACCGCTCCTTCATCACCGACATCCACAAGCGCCCGCGCAGTCAGGCCGTGCTGCGCGCCATCGAATCCCTGAGCGAGGCGCTCGGCATGAGCGTGATCGCGGAAGGGGTCGAAACCTTCGAGGAGCTCGCCTATCTGCAGGCCGCGAGCCGGATCAGATACGCCCAGGGCTTCTATTTCTCGAAACCGGTGTTTCTCGACGAATTGACGGCAAGCCAGCAGCCCGTCACCGGCCATCCCAGCATCGGCCATGACGGCACCGTCGGCCGCCAGCCGCACGAAGACCGCTATGCGCAGCAGCGTTCAAGGAGCGCGGGGCGGTAGGCGAGAGAAGCGTATCATCCCCTCAGTGTCGTCCCCCGGCTTGACCGGGGGACCCAGTAGGCGGCAAGGCTGATGGTTGGAACGCTGACGTTAAAGCGGCCGGCACTTCATCGCGGGCGTTTTCACTTCACCACGCGCACCGGGAGTACTGGATCGTCCGGTCAAGCCGGACGATGACACGGAGAGTGTGAGACGCCTCGGCCTCCACCGAACGCAACCCTACCGCCTCGGATCGATCGGCGTGCCCATGGTCACATGCCGCTCGATCGCCTCGGCCGCGTCGAGGCAGAGATCCTCGCGGAAGCGGCCGGCGACCACCTGCACGCCGACCGGCGTGCCGCCGGCCAGCCCCGTCGGCACCGCCACCGACGGAAATCCGAGCACCGGGGTTGCCAGCAGCGAGCGCTGCGCGTCGAGCATGGCGCTGAACACCTGCTGCCCTTCCATGTCCTGGTTGTCGCGGAACGGCAGCTGCTGCGACACCGGCATCACGATCACCGGATAGCGGTCGAGGAACAGCTGCCAGTCGCGCATCACCCCGACGCGGGTCTGCAGGCTGACGATGATCTCGTCGGCCGTCAGCATCGGCGCATAAGCGATATGGCCGTCGAGATTGCGCTTGCTCTTGTCGTCGCCAAAGCTACGGATCGCGGGCTGCAGGAAGATGCGCTCCTCGTTGACGACCAGGCGATGCCAGAGATCGGCTGCTTCCTGGAAGCGCGGCGGCATGGCCTCTTCCACCGCGTAACCGGCGTCCGCCAGCAGGCGCCCGGCGGCGCGCACCGCGGCACTCACCTCCGGCGCCGCATCGCCGAACGGATCGGGCACCAGTGCCACCCGGATCGGCGTCGCGGGCGGCGGGCCGTTCAGCGGCGCCGGCACCCACAGCGCATCGCGCGGATCGAAGGCCGCCATCGCCGCGAGGCCGAGCCGCAGATCGGCGACCGAGCATGCCAGCGGACCCTGCACCGACATCAGCTGCGCGGTGACCGGGCGATCCGATGTCGCCGAGGGATTGAAGGCCGGAATCCGCCCCGGCGTCGGGCGCAGGCCGGCCACGCCGCAGGCATAGGCCGGATAACGGATCGAGCCGCCGAAATCGTTGCCATGGGCGATCGCGCCCATGCCGGCAGCGACCGCGGCCGCGGCCCCGCCGCTGGAGCCGCCGGGCGTCAGCCTCAAACTCCAGGGATTGCGCGTCGCACCGTGCAGGTCGTTGTCGGTGAACCAGCGGTGCGAGAACGCCGGCGTGTTGGTGCGCCCGACGATGACGGCCCCGGCCTTGCGCAGGTTGGCCACCGGCGGGCTGTCATCCTCAGCGATCACATCGCGAAACGCCACCACGCCGTTGGTGGTGGCGCATCCCTTCTGGTCGATGTTCACCTTGATAGTGACGGGCACGCCATGCAGTGGCCCGGTGGCCACTCCGGATTTCACCGCCGCATCGGCCGCATCCGCTGCGACCATCGCTTCGTCCGCCAGCACCTGCACCACCGCATTGACGGCCGGATTGACCGCCGCAATGCGGTCGAGGCTCGCTTGCACGGCGTCGCGGCTCGAGATGCTGCGCTTGCCGATGGCCTGCGCCAGATCAATCGCCGACCAGCGCCAAAGATCCTGTTGGTGAGGCATATCGTCTCCTGAATCATCAAGGCAGGTACGATGACAGGGAGACAGCTTTCCGTCGACCCGCGGATAGCCGGGATGGACCACTGTTAAAGCATGGCTGGGGCCCCTCTCGCCTCAAGCACGGAAGACGATTGCAGCGCTCAATACGAACGTTATCCTGTGTCCCGCGATCGGGGGCGATCATGGGGGACAGATGCTGCGCGCGGTGATGGCGTCTTTGACGGCGCCAGGAATGATATTGGGCTTGATGGTGTCGATTGTTCCGCTCTCGGGCCTTTCGGGGCCTGCCCGGGCCGAGCCAATACCGCGCCCTTGGGCGGGCGCCATCGCGGCACGGGTCAACGGCTTCAAGGATTATCCGTATATGGCGAGGATGCGCCAGAAAGTCGGAGCTCTGATCGTCGGCTTTCAGGTTGGCCCGGATGGCCAGTTGCTGAAGAGCTGGATCGAACGATCATCCTGCGACAAGGCCCTCGATCATGAAGCTCTCGACCTGCTGCAGCGGGCCTCTCCGTTTCCGCCAGCTCCGCCCGGTTACAAAAGGGCCAGTACGTCGTTTCGACTTCCCCTGGTGTTCGCGATGCGGGGTCGCGAGGTCTGGCTTCGAGGGTCGTGTCCGCCCAGCTCCTGACGCGGCGGTGCAGCCTGTTCAGCGCCGCGGCTGTGTCCTGCGCAGCCAGTAGTACGCGATCACCACCACCGGCAGCAGCAGCGCCAGCCACGACAGCGCATCCCAGATGCCATCGCCGAGCAGCGCCGAGACCAGGCCGAAGGCGATGATCACGGCGATGATAGCGGGGACCAGGAAGATCTGCGCCGCGGTCTGATGGCGGGTGGTTGTGGTCACGGACGATGCTCCACGGGTTGGGGAATTAATGTCTGCTCGACGGCGACTGCGCTGCGCGCGCGCGACGGCCAGCGCTGCGCCGCCCAGAGATACAGCCCGCTGCCGAGCACGATCAGTGTGATCAGATCGAGCAAGGCCCAGATGATTTTCAAGGGCATGCCGCCATAGTCGCCGAAATGCAGCGGTTTCGACAGGAACAGCACCTGCGCATACAGCGGCAGGCTGCGCTTTTCGGTCAGCGTGCCGTCGGCGGCATTGATCAGCACCGGCATGATCAGCTTCGAGGTCAGCGGCTCGTTGCCGCTGAGAAAGACATTGTAGTGGTGGCGGCCGGCGAACATGGAGCCCGGCATTGCGACGGTCGCGACCTCCATGCCCGGCGCGGCCCTCAGAGCGGTCTCGATCGCCAGTTGCGCCGGGATGACCTTGTCCAGCGGCGGCGCGTTGCGCCAGGGGCCGATCATCTCGGCAAGCTCAGTCCGCATCCAGCGATTGGCGACTTGTTTCGACAGGGTGTTGATCACGCCGGTGACGCCAACCACCAGCAGCCACAGCGTGACGGCGATGCCGGTGAGATTATGCAGATCGAGCCATTTCAGCCGTGGCGCGCGCGCCGCGCGCACCGTGCCGAAATCGAGCCGCCGCATGAACGGGCCGTACACCACCACGCCCGAGGCAATCGCCGCCAGGAAACACAGGCCGATCGCACAGAGGAACAGTTCGCCCGGCTGGCTCAACAGCAGTTCGGTATGCAGATCTTTGATGAATTGAATCACGGGACTGCGCAGCCGTTGCCCCACCCGCATGATCTTGCCGGTGCGGGCGTCGATGGTGACGAGGGAGGTGAGCTTCATCGAGTCGATCGACGTGCCCATCTCCATATTCCACAGCGGCGCGTCATCGACCTTGGTGGCGAACCGCACCACCTCGTTCGGCCGCTCCGCCCGCGCGATCGCAATCAGCTGGTCGACCGGAAGCAGCGGCGCAGACACCGGCGCCTGATCCGGCACGGCGCGCTGACCGAAGGCGCGGTCGAGGTCCTCCTGGAAAATCAGCGGCAGCCCGGTCAGGCACAGCACGAACAGGAACAGCGTGCAGACCAGACTGGTCCAGGTGTGCACGCTTTTCCAGATACCGACCGCGCGGGGTGTCATGCCGGGGAGACCTTCCTGATCACCAAGTATAACGCAGGCTGCCTGTCACCATGCGGTCTGAGCCGTAGAAGCAGGCGTTGATGCTCTGACACGTCGAGACGTATTCCTTGTTGAACAGGTTGTTGACGTTGATCGCCACCCTGGTGCCGCGCAGCTTCGGATCGAGGTTGGACAGGTCGTAGTGCACGGCGGCATCGACCAGGGTGTAGTCCGGGATCAGCAGTGTGTTGGCCGCATCGCCGTTCGACGTCCCGATATAGCGCACGCCGGCGCCGAAGCCGAAGCCGGCGGCCTTGCCGTCCTGGAAAGTATAGTCGCCCCACAGCGCCGCCTGGTTGCGCGGCACGTTGATCAACTGCTTGCCGACATTGGCGAGCGTAGTGCTCTTCGTAGTCTCGGTATCCGTATAGGTGTATGAGGCGATCATCTTGAGCCCGTTGGTCAGGCTCGCGGTGGCCTCGAGTTCGAGCCCACGTGATCGCGCCTCGCCGGTCTGCAACGAGAAGCCGACATGGGCGGGATCAACCGTCAGCACATTCTGCTGGGTGATGTCGAACAGCGCCGCGGTCACCATCACATTGGTGCCGACCGGCTGATACTTGATGCCGACCTCGTATTGCTCACCGGTGGTCGGCACGAACGGCGTGCCGACCCAGGCGAGACCCACCGTCGGCTGAAACGACCTGGCATAGGCGACATAAGGCGACACGCCTGAATCGAACACATAGTTGAGGCCGGCGCGGCCGGAAAACGCCTTGTTGTCCTGACTTTGCAATGTGTTTTTCAGGAAGTCGGTGCTGTCGGTCGTCACCCAGTCATGTCGGCCGCTCAGGGTCAGACGCCAACCACCCAGCGCGATCTGGTCCTGCGCATAAACGCCAACCTGATCCTGCACCTGCCGCGTTTTGGTTGTCAGCGGTGGCAGCGTGAACGGCTGGCCATACACGGTGTTGAACAGATCGATCGACGGCGCCGAGCCGAAATACTGGCTGAAATCGCTGGTGGTGTGGCGATAATCAACGCCGAACAGCGCGACATGAGCGAGCGATCCGGTGTTGAAGCGAGCCTCCGCCTGGTTGTCCATGGTGAAGGCCGTGGAATTCTCCGGCACGATGAAAGCGAAGCGACGCAGCGTCCGGTTGTCGGCCATCAGGCCGCCCTGACCGATCACCGCCTGCACATCGGTATCGAGTCCGGCGTAACGCAGGTTCTGCCGCACGGTCCAGACATCGCTGGCGTGATGCTCGAACTGATAGCCGGCCCAATATTGCGAGCGCTTGTAGCTGTCCCAACCGGGTTCGCCGACATTCTTGCTGATCGGCACCGTGCCGAATGGATTCGGTCGCAGCGTGCCGTTGGCGGGCAGGAACTGGATGGTCACGCCGCTGACGTCACGCTGGTAGGCGCCGAGCACGGTGAAGGTGGTGTCGAGGTTGGGCTTCCAGGTGAACGACGGCGCGATCACGCCGCGGAAATCGTCGATGTAATCGAAGCTGGTGCCGCCGCCGTGCACCGCACCGGTTACGCGGTAGAGAAACTCTCCACGCGGATCGATCGGACCGCCGAGGTCGAAGGCGCCCTGCATGCGGCCATAGTTGTTCGCCTGCATCTCGACCGTATGGGTCGGGGTCGCTGTCGGCAGCAGGCTGACCAGATTGATCAGGCCGCCCGGAGCCACCGCGCCGTAGAGCGACGAGGACGGTCCTTTCAGCACCTCCACCCGTTCCAGAATCCAGGGATCGACCTTGGTCCGTCCAAAGCCTTGGGTGCCGACCGGCAATTGCATGCCGTCGAGATAGAGCAGCGGCTCGAAGCCACGAACGCGGATCGTTTCAAAGCGGTTGTCGTTGGGATTGGAGTTGCCCGACACGCCCGCGGTGTAACGCAGCGCCTCGACGATACTCTGCGATCCCTGATCTTGCAGCTGGCTGCGCCCCACCACCGAAATCGCCTGGGGCGTTTCCAGGATCGGCGTGTTGGTCTTGGTGCCGGCCAGGCTGCGGCCGGCGACATAACCGTTGATCGGGCCGTTGCCGCTCTCGATCCGGCTCTTCTCCTGCGAGGTGGCCGATTGCGCCGCCTGTTGAGCCGCTTGTCGCGCGGCCGTGGCCCGGCGCGCAGCACGGGATGACGCGGCGCGGCCCGCGGCCGGTCTTGCCTGCACCCGGCGCTGCTGCGGCGCATCGACCGTCACGGCGGGAAGTGAGCGCCCCGATGGGGCAGCGGCCTGGGCGAGAGCGGGAGATGAAGTGAGGCAGAAGCCAAGGCTAAAACCAAGGCCCACGCCTGCGAGCATGGTGCTCAGCAGGAACTTCTCAAACGACGGACAACGCACCTGAATTCAACTCCCCAACAATCCCTGGGGCGTTGTACCGGCTCCGCGCCGACGCGCGACCGATTTGTCACTGAAGCATTCTAGAACGCCTCAAAACTGATGCGAACGGCCGCAGATATGTGTCTGCAGATTGCGAACATCCCCCGGATCAAGTCCGGGGGATGCTTCGCGGGAAAACGTCCTAGTGACCTTCGGGATGCGGCGGAGCCTTTGGTCGCGCTGGCGGATGCGGCGCGGGATGTGGCGGCGGACGTCGCACGGCTGCGACCTGCTGATGCGGCGCCGGATGCGCGACCTGCGGAACGCCTGGATGCGGCATCGGTCTTGGAGCCGCGGCGGCGACAGCGGGGCGCGGCGCTGGTGGAACAGGCCTGGCCGCCGCATTCAACGCCGGATTCATGGGCTTCGCTTGCGCAGCCGAAGGAGCACCGTTGTTTGTCGTCGCATGCTGCTGAGCGGGCACGCCCGCAGTTGCCGGCGGGTTGCTCGCGACAGGCTTGTTCTGGACGGGCTTGCCCGCCGATGCATTGATCGCAGCCTGCGGAGTGGCAGCCTTGGCAGCCGGATTGGGAGCGGCATTCGAAGCCGCCGCGGGCACCGGCAAGGGCTTGGCGCCAGGTGCTGACGGAGGCACGCCTCCCGGCTTGGCTTCGTGTGCAGCGACAACACCCTGGCCGGTGAACTCGCCCGGCCTGGATGTCGCCGCGATCGCCGGATGGCCATGATTTTCGGACGCAAGCAGCGCGCGGTTGGTGCTGGCCAGATGTTCCTGCTGGGTCTGTGTGGCGGCGGGCGCGATGTGGTGATCGTGCACGGCCGCCTGTTCCTGCGCGGTCGGCTGCACGTTGGTGCCGCCACTGCCGCCGTTGAAGCTGACCCGCGTGACGCTGACGTTGTTGATCACCGTCTTGTTGTAGACATTGGTGACCGAGACGCCGCCGAAATTGTTGACGGTGCGGTTATAAGCGAACACGCCATTGTCCCAATGGCCGCCTTCATAACCGATACCGCCGTAGCCGAAGCCGTAATTGACGCCGCCATAGAATCCGATGCGCGGCCCCCAATAGCCGACGTTCCAGGCATAGACACCGTCTCGCCAGCCCCAGTAGCCGGGCGTCCACAACAGGCCGACCGTCGGCGGCTGCACCCAGGTGCCCGGAACCCAGAAATATCCGTCGGCACCATAGGCCCAGTAGCCGGGCGTCCAGATGTAACCCGCTGCCGGAATCGGCGGCTGTTCGTACACCGGCAGCACCGGCGGCGCGATGGTGATGCTGATGCCGAGAAGCTGGGCCTTGGCGGCAGGTGGAACCGCGAGCGCGGCCATAAGCGCAATCGTTAGACGTAGATGTCGCATGTTCGTCCCTCACAGGAGCAAATTCCCCGCGAGTCGGACGCTGGTCAGCGAATGACGCGACATTATGTCCCTGTGCTTACACCAAGCTGACACGCGCAGAAACATGATGGCAACAATGGGGAACGCGCGGCATGCGCTGGTGAGATGCAGAAATCCGCGTGCGATCGTCGACATAACAAGCACAGAAAATCAGGGCCGTGGTGGCTCGGTCAGCGACATCCGCCACGATGAGTTTGGGGTGACGTGTTGCGGCAACGGACAGCGCGCTCCTTCTCCCCGCAAGCGGGCGAGGTGAACCAGCCGAGGCGCGCCGTGCGGCGCAAGTGCAACGCAGAGGGGAAAGTTTGCCTATGACGCAGACAGATCAGCCCCAGAACCGCCGCGTCTTCTGAAGCTGCTTGCAGGCGCCTTTCGCCGTCGCGAGGACCCTGGCGAGGCGCGCGTCTTCGTGACCGCTCAACAGACCGGCGACATAAGCGCGTTTTGGACTCTCTCCGCGCGGGCTGCCCTGCGCTTTCGAGGTGCCCGCGATCTCCGCCATCATGGCTTCATGCACGGAGATGTCGTTGAGATCGCCGAGGCAATCCTGCATGCCGCGCAGCGCGCTGAGGAACGTCTTGCGGCGGCGCGCGGCCTTCTTGCCGGGAAATACGGTTTCGAAAAATTCCGCGGCATAACGCAGCTTCTTGGCCTGGATCCGCAGCTTGTGCCGCCGGTAGGGATCGAGCCTGGTCAGCAGCCGCGACCGCTTGCGGATGTTTCGCCAGCGCTGCGTCATCTGCGCCGCGGCCAAAACGCCGATCGGCTGATCGCCACGCGCACGCGCGTCGAGGTCGGCGGGATCGAGCCATCTGCCGGTTTCCAACCACGCCGCGACATCGAGCACAAGTGTGCGAAACCGCTCCGAGCCCACCGCCTTGCGCGCACGTTCGACCGCGGCGCGGTGTTGTTCCGCGAGATCGTGCGACAGGCTCTGCATGCCCGCGAGCTGGGTGTGCAACTGCCGCACCGGCGTGACCACGCGGGTGAGAAACACCTCGAACTCCCGCGCCGGGCTCAGTTCGCCGGTCAGCCACTTCAATTTTGCCTTGATGGCCGGCGTTTCGTCGGGCTCCAGCACATCCGAAAACAGCGATATCGCGGCGCGCAGGCGGCGCAATCCGATCCGCATCTGATGCACACCATCGGGGTCCCCGGCCAGCACCGCGCGCTTGTTGCCGATCACCTGCTTCAGGCAGGACGCGGCGATCAGCCGAAATGCATCGCGCGCCGGCAGATCGGCCGTGAGCACGATCGCATCAGGTTTTTCCGCCAGCGCATCATTGCCATCGAGCAGTTCGTAACCGCGCTGCGACTTGCTCTTCATCGCGAGTTCCGCGGCGGTGGCGCGCGCGACGCTGCGGGCCACGCGGAACAGGTCGCTCTTGTCGCCGCGCTTCAGTTCGATCTCGATCTCGCACAGCGGCGCCGATTGCCGGCCGGCAACGATCTTGCCGCGGTCGAGCGTCACTTCGACCTCGGCGTCCCTGGTTTGCAGCGGATAGGTCGTGCGGCGCACGCGGGTCTCGAACACCGGCCGCAGCTTGCGGCGCAGTTTCCTGGTCAGGAGCGGCGCCAGCGCCGTGCCGCGCGCGGCGGCGAAATCCGGCGCGTCGCCGGCGAGTTCGGTCTCCCACTCATGGCGGTCGACCACGCCCAAGCCTTCTGTCTTGATGGTCTGAATGTGTTGCGCGCCGCTGCGACGCACGCGCAATATCACGCCCTTGCGTTTCAGCTTGAAGCGCCGGGTGTCGAAATAGGTCGAGATCTGCGTCGCACGCGATGTCGCCCCGTTGACCCCACGCAGCAACGGCATGTGCTGCAGCTGCTGTGCCTTGGCAGGCGGCAGCGCGAGCTTGATCTCGGTTTCCGTGGGCAACGGCATGCCGGCAGCTTAACAGCCGAACCGCCGGCGGCATACCGGCCCATCGCGCGAAAAATCACGGAAACGGTGGAACCATTCTCAATCCGGTACCCGACCACCCCGTGCAGGCGCATGTCAAAATTTCGAATTCATCGATTTTTGCGAAACAAAACATGCTGCGCGCGCCGTTGGGAGCACCGGCTGCGGCCGCGCTGTTGAAAAGATGCAAGTCAGTCTCAATAGCGAACATAATCGTTGCCGCATGCGGCGCCCTCCGCTATCTCCCGCCACGGCGCACGGTCGCTGCATCTCCTTCGTTGCCCGGCAGATAGATTCATGGACAGGACTCTCAAGCTCGCCCTCGGCAGCATCGCCGTCGGGGCGCTTGTTCTCGGCCTCAAATATTTTGCGTACCATCTGACCGGCAGCATTGCGCTTTATTCCGACGCCCTGGAAAGCATCATCAATGTCGCCACCGCCATCGCCGCATTTTTCGCGGTCCGGCTGAGTGCCGAACCACCGGACGCCAATCATCCCTACGGGCACTACAAGGCGGAGTATCTGTCCGCCATTCTCGAAGGCGTGATGATCGTCGTCGCCTCGCTCTCCATCCTGCGCGAGGCCTATCATGGATTTCTGGCGCCGAAACCGCTCGACGCTCCGTTCGAGGGATTGATCGTCAATGCGGCCGCAAGCCTGATCAATGCGGCATGGTGCGCCATCCTGCTGCGATACGGCCGCCGCTGGCGATCACCGGCGCTGGTCGCCGACGCCAAGCATCTGTGGACCGACGTCATCACATCCGGCGGCGTCATCATCGGTGTCGGACTGACGGCCATGACCGGCTGGCTGCAGCTCGATCCACTGCTCGCGGCGCTGGTGGCGCTGAACATTCTGTGGGCGGGCTGGAAGCTGATGCGCGAATCGATCGGCGGGCTGATGGACGAGGCCACGCCGCCGGAAACGCTGGCCCGCGTCCGCAACATCATCTCGACCCATGCCAACGGCGCGCTGGAGGCCCACGATCTGCGCACCCGGCACGCCGGGCGCGCCACCTTCATCGAATTTCACCTGGTGGTCCCCGGCACCATGACCGTCTCCGAGTCGCATGCCTTGTGCGACCAGATCGAAGCCGCGCTTCACAAGGACATCCCGGACCTGATCATCCACATCCACGTCGAGCCGGAAGAGAAAGCCAAGCACCCCGGCGGCGTGCCGATCGTGTGACGATAGTGCCCTGAACACTCAACAGCATGATAAGATTTGGTTCGATCATCTGTCATAATGGGTGGGGTCGAACCGTTGCAGCAACGGATGCGCGCTCCCTCTCCCCGCAGGCGGCTCTCCGATTCACACATCTTGGAGCCTCAAGGTGGTGCCGTATTTGATGCGCTGGAAGTCGTCGAGACCCCGACGCATGGTTTTTGGACCAGGTTTATCATAGTAACCGGTCCAGCCGCCGAGACGAGCGATGACCCATGCGGCGAAGGCGAGCGATCCCTTCGGATGCGGGTTCTGTTGGCGTGCGGTTTTGCCTTCCAGGCGGGCCGAGACGGCCTCCAGGATTGGTTGATCGGCTGGTTCGAAGGCCTCGAGCAGGCTTTGATCGGTGGTACCGTCGCGAGCTTTGACAAGTTGCATCACCGTGACTGCCGCGATGGCGATGGCCGCGACCAGCTTGATCATGACTTCGGGGTCGGCGATATCGGCCTGTTCGATGCTGAAGCCTGCGGTCTTGATGGTGTGGAAGTATTCTTCAATGACCCAGCGCATCCGATAGAGGCCGACGATCCTTTGCGCATCGGCAAGGCTCCTGACCGTGTGCGTCGTCAGCAACCGCCAATGGATCGGCTTTTCGCCCTCAGTTGCCGAGGTTTCGCGGACATCGACAACGCTCACCGTGGTCGCGGGCGGCAGATCAGAGGCGCCATGCAGCGGCCTGCGCAACTCGACGCGGCCAAAGCGGACAGCCAGTTCGCCCGTGCGCGCCGCCCGTCCCGGAGCCGCCGGGATTTCAACGCTAAAGCGGCCTTGTTCGGGCAGGCTGTCAACGTGCGCGAACAGCAGCCTCGTCTGCTCCTCATCGTCGGCTTCAATCCGTCGATTCTGGCACGCCCGCACGATCAGATGCATGTTGGCCGGACATTGCACGAAGTGCTCGTAGATGTCGCTTTCCCGATCCGATACGCCAGTGATGCTCCGCGCCGCTGCCAGCACCGCACCGGCACGCGCCGTCCCATCGAGCCAGCGCTGCGATTCCTTCTGCGCCGTCGTCCGCGATCGGCGGGATTTGACCTTGCCGCCGCTGCGGTTCCTCACCGGCGCATCGACGAGGCCCAACACCGCACCGGTACCGGCATCCACCGCTAAAACCGCGTGCAGCAACAGCCCACGCAGCGCCCCGCCTTTTCCCACCGGACCGTAGCCATTGGCCTTGGCACGACGACCTCCCAACGCAAGCTCGCTCGTATCCTGCACGACCAAAACATCGCGCCCTGCAACTCGCGCCGCCGTCCGCTCCGCCGCGTGCTCAGCCATCGCTGTCGCCGTCACCGACCCATTGCGAAGAAAGCGCGTAAACTGCATCTCGCCGGCCCGCGTCCCGCCCAGCCGGCGGATGCACGACCCCGGTCGGTCGACCAGCGCCGCGTGCAAACGCGCCCCCCTTTTTCCAGCCGCAGGTCGCCGAACCGCCCCAGGCCAAATTCCAGTCCAGACATCGAACGCTCCGTGAATCATCGAACAACCCACGGAATCAGTGATCAAATCATCTGGCAAGATGTGTGCATACGAGAGCCGCAGGCGGGGAGAGGTGAACCGAGGACGCGGAAAAGACCGATTCACCCTGACTTTGTTCCGCTCTAATCCGTAAAGCGCGGACGAAAACCGCGCGGGCGCCAGTTGAAGTCGCGTTGCGCCTCAGAGGCGTCGAACGTCATGTGCTTGCTCATGCGATCGCCCATCGCGAAATTGGCACGGGGGAATAGCGGCTGCGCCAGCTTGAACGCGGCGCGCCACAGCGGCGCCGGCACCGGCACGACCTTTCGCCGCCGCCCCAAACCATCGAAGATCCGCCCGACCATCTCGCGATAGGTCAGGGTCTCGCCGCCGGGGACGACATAGGTGCGGTTGACTGCGGCCTCGCTCGCCGCCGCATCGATGGCGCCGATTGCGAGGTCCTCGGCATGCACCGGCTGACGCAAGCCTGATCCCCGGCCGGCCAGCGGGATGACCCCGTAGCGCCGGATCAGGTTTGCCAGCCGCGTGACATTGACATCCCTGCCCTCGTCATAAATCAGGGTCGGCCGCAGGATGGTCCAGCCGATGCCATGCCGCTCGCAGGCGGCAATGAACTCTTCCTCGCCTTTCACCAGTCCCGCGAGAGCGTCGCGTTCTTCCGCAATCACCGATTCCAGCTTGGTGAGCACGCTGGTCGTGGAAATTCCGACAATACGGCGCACGCCGTTGTCGGCGAAACAGGAAACTGCCGGCACCAGCAACGGAATCGATGCCGACGTATAGACGGTATGGCAAGGCTGCAACTGGTCGATCCATGCGCCGGGATCGGCGACATTGCCTCGAATCCAGCCCGGCTCCATCCGGGCCGAACGGGACAGCCCGGTCGGCTGAAAACCGCGCACGGCGAGGTGGTGCATCATATGACGCCCGACCACGCCGGTGCCGCCGACGACGAGTGCGCGGAGATCGATTTCGGTCATGCGGCGATGTAGCACTGCGATGGACGATGTGCCAAGATGTCATGTGGAAGACCTCGAGTCATCAAAACGTCTTGGTACCAAGAGCCTTGGTACCAAGTGTCTTGGTCTCAAAAATCTTGGTACCTGAAGTCTTGGTACCTGAAATCCCGGCACCTGAAGTCCTGGCCTCGCAACGGCCTCACACGCTCAGTCCAGCGAGATCTTCTGCGTCTTCACCACGCTGCTCCAGCGCGCGCGGTCCTCGTCGACGAACTTCGCAATCGCCTCGCTGCTGCGCGGCTTGAACACCACATAGCCGACCTTTTCCAGCGTGGCACGGAACGCCGCCTCCCCGAGGGCGCGATCAAGGCTCGCGGTGAGTTTCTGCACCACGTCGTCCGGCGTCTTCGCCGGCACCGCCACGCCGTACCAGACCCTCACGCTGTAGTCCGGATAGCCGCTCGCAGCGATGGTCGGAACGTTCGGCAGGTCCGGCACCGGCTCCGCCGAGGTGACGCCGAGCGGACGCAGCGCGCCGGCGTTGATATGCGGCAGCGAGGTGCTGAGTGTGTCGAACATCACGTTGACCTGCCCCGACAACAGATCGGTCAACGCCGGCGCCACGCCTTTGTAGGGCACGTGGACCATGTCGATGCCGGCCATCTGCTTGAACATTTCCCCCGCCATATGCAGCGTGCCGCCGGTGCCCGAGGAGCCGAAATTGAGCTTGCCGGGATTGGCCTTGGCATAGGCGACGAATTCGGCGACCGTCCTGGCCGGCACCGACGGATTGACCTCCATGACGACGGGCACCTCCGTCATCAGCGACACCATGCGGAAATCCTTGACCGCATCGTAGGGCAGCTTCTTGTACAGCAGCGGATTGATCACGATGATCGAGCCGGCGGCGGCGAACAGGGTGTAGCCATCGGGCTCGGCGCGCGCCGCCGCCTCCGCGCCGATCGCGCCCTGGGCGCCGGGCTTGTTCTCCACCACCACGGCCTGCTTGAGATCCTTCGCCAGGAAATCCGCTACCGTGCGACCGAAGATATCGGTGGGACCGCCCGCGGGATACGGCACCACGAGTTTGACGGGACGATTGGGATAATCGCTCGCGCGAGCGGCCGTCGTCAGCGCCATCGCCGTCGTGGCGACAAGCGCCGCCAGCACGCAAGATGCGGCGCGATCGAGTCGCATCGCGCCAGATCGTTTCATGCCAAATCGTTTCATAGCAAGCCTCATTGGATGCATCCTCCTCGGTTGCGAACGTATCTGGGCTTTCTGCCTCTGTATTTCGAATGGTCTCGGAAGGCTCGCCGCGCCATGGTCAAACAGCCTGCGCGGCACCGCTTGCGATCAATGCGTCGACCTCTCCATCGCTCACTCCCGCAGCGGCCAGCACCTCGCGGGTGTGCTCGCCGAGCCGCGGCGGCATGCGCACAGCCGCGCGCTCACCGTCGAAACGCACTGAAGATCCCGGAAAACGCATCCGGCCGCTGCGATCGTCCTCGACATCGACAAAAAAGCCGGTGGCGACGAGATGCGGATCGGCATCGAGTTCGTCCAGGCGGTTGACGCGCGAGGCCGGAATATCGACCTTGCGACAGAATGCAAGCCAGGCTTCCGTCGTCCCGGTCGCGATGATGCCGGCCGCAGCCTGATAGAGCTCCGCAATATGCTGGGTGCGCCCACCGACACTCGCAAAACGCGGATCGCCGGCGAGGTCTGGCCGCCCTCCCTCGCTGAAGAAATCCTGCCAGTTCTTCGTGGTATAGGGCAGCAGGCAGACATAACTGTCCTGCGTCTTGAACGGCCGCCGCCACGGGCTCAGGAGCCGCGCATAGCCCGCCGGTGCGAGCGGCGGGTCGAAATGCCGGCCGTAGAAATGCTCGACCAGGTTGAAGGCGGTCATGGTTTCGAACATCGGGATTTCGACGGCACCGCCGCGGCCGGTGCGCGCACGGCCGAGCAGAGCCGCGAGAATGGCGTGGACCGCCACCTGGGCGCAGATCTTGTCGGCGGCGATGGTCGGAAAATAGTTCGGCACGCCGCCCTGCAGCTCCATCAGCGCGGCGCAGCCGGCGAGCCCCTGGATGATGTCGTCATAGGCCGGCTTGCCGGCATACGGCCCGGCCTCGGCAAAGCCGTTCAGCGCGGCATAGACCAGGCGGGGATTGGCCGCGAGCAAGGTCTCCGGCTGCAGCCCCAGCGCCGCCAGCTTCTGCGGCCGGATGTTGTGCATCAGCACGTCGGCGGTGGCGAGCAGCTGATGCAGCGCCGCACGCGCCTCCGGCCGCTTCAGATCCAGCACGATGCTGCGCTTGTTGCGGTTGACGCCGAGGAAGATCGCGCTCATGCCGGGCTCGGCGGCGGGACCGATGGTCCGCGTCATGTCGCCCTCGGGCGCCTCGACCTTGATGACATCGGCGCCGTAGTCGGCGAGGATTTGCCCGGCCAGCGGACCGAACACGACGCTGGAGAGATCGACGACCTTCATGCCGGACAGCGGCAGCATAATTCCCCCTGATGATTGCTTGATTTTGCGACGACAATGGTTGCTGCGACTTTATATGTCCAATATCGTTTGACCATCACTCGATACGTTTTGAATATCACTTCGCCGGGCGGAGGAAACGCCCCAGGGAATCACACCATGGAACTGCGTCAGCTTCGCCAGTTCGTCGTGCTGGCCGAAACCTGCAATTTCCACCGCGCGGCAGAGCGGCTCAACATGGCGCAACCGCCACTGTCGGTGTCGATCCGCAAACTGGAGACCGAGCTCGGCGTCAGGCTGTTCAACCGCTCCTCGCGCGGCGTCAGCCTGACCGAGGCCGGCTCCGGCGCACTGCGCGAAGCCAAAGCGGCGCTGTTTCATATCGAGGAGACCGTGCGCATCGCCCGTGCAGTCGACATCGGCGAAGCGGGCCGGCTGCGCATCGGATTCGTGGGATCGGCAACCTACGCGCTGCTGCCGCGGCTGTTGCCGCTGTTCCGCGCGCGCTATCCGGACGTCGCACTCGAACTGCAGGAAGGCACCAACGGGCAGATCGTCGCCATGCTCGAGGCCCATACCCTCGACATCGGCATTGTCCGCATGCCGTTTCGCAATCGCCATGCGATCCGTTGCATCACCATCGAACGCGACGTGCTGATCGCGGCGTTGTGGGCCGGCCACCCGCTGGCGAACAAGCGCCGCCTCGCGCTGCGCGACCTCGCGGACGAGCCGTTCGTGCATTATGCCGCCGGCGAAGTCGGAGGCATGCGCGCCGTCACCACCGCGATGTTCCAGGACGCCGGTTTTTCGCCCGGCGTGGCGCAGGAAGCCGTCCAGGTCGACACCGTGGTCTCGCTGGTGGAAAGCCGGCTCGGCGTGGCGCTGGTGCCCTCGATTGCCGCATCCCGCGCCTCGAAAGCCGTGGTGTTCCGCAAGCTCGCCGATGCCTCGGCCTCCGCCACCATCGGCATTGCGCTGGCCTACGACCCGCGCCACGACAGCAGCACAGCGAAACGCTTTCGCGCGCTGGCGCTGGAGAAGGCGAAGGGGAGATAGCGGATGGCATCGCTGGGCGCGGCGGCGGCTTTGTCGAGTCGCCGGGCAATCCAGCTTGACGCGGGGTGTAGAAACGCCCCGGCCATGCGCGTATCAGACACACGAGCCTGCTTAATCCGCGAATCCGAACAGCTTCGCCGGATTGGTGACCAGAATCTTCTGCAACTCCGCCTGATCCGGCGCATAGCGATACAGCAGTTCCAGCAGATCGGCATCGTTCGGCGGCTGCACCACCGAGACCGGATGCGGCCAGTCACTCGCCCAGACGCAGCGGTCCGGCGCGGCCTCGATATAGGCGCGCGCGATCGGAATCACGTCGTCCCACGGCCGACCGTCCCTGGAGGTCTTTTCGCCCAGCGACAACATCACCCAGAAATTGCCCTGCGCCAGCAGTTCCAGCATGATCTTCAAATTCGGATCGTCCTTGCCACGGGTCGGGTCCGGCCGCGCCATGTGATCGATCAGCACGGGAACATCGAGCGCGCGATACTTGTCCACGCTGGAGACGATGCCGTCCTTCTCCGGCTGGATCTTTACGTACCAGCCGAGTTCGCGGATACGCGCGATGGCGCGGGCGAAATCCTTGTCCGACAGCACCGCGCCGAGTTCCTGGCGGAACGAGAAACGCGCGCCGCGCACCCCGGCGTCATGCAGCTTCGCCAGATACGCGTCGTCGGCTTCCGCGAACACCAGCGCATTGGCGCAGCCGCGATAATTCGGCCCCATGGCCGCAAGCGCATTCAGCACCACCGCGTGGTCGGCTCCGTAAGTGGTGGTCTGCACGATGATGCCGCGCTCGAAACCCAGCGCGCGATGCACCCGTTGTGCCGCCTCCCAGGTGGCGGTCGGCATCTGATACGCCGCCCCCGCGCGTATCGGATATTTGTCCAGCGGTCCCAGCACGTGGAATTGGCTGTCGATGGATTTTGGTGGCGGCGGTTTAGATGGGCGGCGGGGGTTGGGGTCGAACGGGAGATAGGCGGGCATGGTATGCGTCCTTAGCTCGATGTCATGACCGAGACCGCGTGTTTCCGCGATGCTTACTTTCCCTCTTTGTCATCACCGGGCTTGTCCCGGTGATCCCGCTTAGGTGGGCAGTGCGTCCCTAAGCGAGGTTGCCGGGACAAGCCCGGCAACGACAATGCGAGGTGATCCAATCCTCACCCGATCACCGCCGCAAAATCACACTGCACCAGCGCGCCGCCTTCCATGTCCATCTGCTGGGCGTGACGCGCCGGGCGCGAATGTTCGTCGGGGAACATCTTGAGCCATTCGACATTGACCGGGGCGCGCTGGGAGCGGTCCTGCAGCCACACCGTCATCTTGATGATGTCATCGGTCGAACCGCCGCCGGCCTCCACGATCGCCTTCATGTGGGCGAACATGTTGGCGCATTGGGTCGCAATGTCAGCGGGCATCTCGTTGGTTTGGGGATCGCGTCCCAGGATGACGCCTGATATCAGCAGGTTGCCGATGCGGCAGGCGTTCGGGATCGGGTTCTTGTGCGCGAAGCCGCCGATGTTGATGCTCTTGCGCCTGACGTCGGCCATGATGACTTCCCTCTTGTGCTACACGAACTGGCAGGACACCGAGCCGAACGGCCCGTAATCGGCATGGAAAGTGTCGCCCCGGCTGATATCGACCGGGCGGGTGAACGAGCCCGCCAGCACGATTTCGCCGGCCTTGAGTTCTTCATCATGTGGCGCGAGGCGATTGGCGAGCCAGGCCACGCCTTGCGCCGGATGATTGAGCACGCCGGCGGCGATGCCGGTTTCCTCGATCTGGCCGTTGCGGAACAGCAGCGCCCCGATCCAGCGCAGATCGACATCCAGCGGCCGGAACGGCCGGCCGCCCACCACCAGCGCCGCGTTCGCCGCATTGTCGGAAATCGTATCCATCACTTTTCGCGCGGCCTTGGTGTCCGGATCGATCCGGTGCATGCGGGTTTCCAGGATTTCCAGCGCAGGCGTCACATAATCGGTGGCATTGAGTACGTCGAACAGGGTGCAGTCCGGCCCCTTCAGCGGCGTCTTCAGCACAAAGGCCAGCTCGACCTCGATGCGCGGCGCATGGAAACGGTCGAACGGGATCGGGCTTGCGTCGGCATAGAACATGTCGGCGAACAGCACGCCGTAGTCCGGCTCAGCGATGCCGACCGCGTTCTGCATCGCCTTCGAGGTCAGGCCGATCTTGTGACCCTTGATGATCCGGCCGCGCGCGAGCTGCAGTTTCGTCCAGGCGCGCTGGATCGCATAGGCATCCTCGATGGAGAGCTCTGGATGCTCCAGGGTGAAGGCGCGGATCAGCGACTTGCTGCGCTCGGCGTCATCCAGGCGCTGCGCCAAGCGGTCGATGGTGGATTGATCCAGCATCTCAGGCCTCCTCGATCACGGTGTTGCAGAGCAAGCCGATCCCGGAAGACTCCACCTCAACAACGTCGCCGGGCTTGAGCCAGCGCGGCGGGGTGAAGCGCGCGCCGGCGCCGGTCGGCGTGCCCGTGGCGATCATGTCGCCGGGCTTGAGCGTCGCGAAGGTGGAGAGATAATGAATCAGAAAATCGAACGGAAACATCAGCCGCTCGGTGGAATCCTGCTGGCGCACCTCGCCATTGATCCGGGTGACGATGTCATGCGGCCCGCGCGGATCGTTGTCGTCCGACGTCACGATCCACGGCCCGATGCTGCCGGAGCGATCGAAGTTCTTGCCTTGCGTCACGTTGAACTTGCCGTGATGCAGCCAGTCGCGCACGCTGCCTTCGTTGCACAAGGTCAAACCGAAGATGTGCTCCCACGCCTTGTCGCGGGGAATGTGGCGGCCCTGCTTGCCGATCACGATGACAAGCTCGCCTTCGTAATCGAGCTGTTCGGAAATCTTCGGTTTTTCGATCGGCTGGCCGGAGCCGACCACCGAGGACGGATTACGCACGAACAGGCTCGGATATTTCGGCAGATCCGAATTGTCCTTGTACTCGGCGTTGCGGTCTTTGTAGTTGACGCCGATGCACCACAGCTTTTCCGGCGCCGGAATCGGCGGCAGCAGCACGAGATCGTCAAGCGCGTGATCGGCCGCCTGCCCGGCCACGGCCTTGCGCGCGGCCTCGAGCCCGTCGCCGGCGATCAGGCTTTTCAGGTCGGGATAGAGATGCCCGATCCGCCCGGTGAGATTGACAACGCCTCCGGCAGTTGCTGCACCGTAGTAGGGTTTGTCATTGACGAGATAACTCAGCAGGCGCATCGGCTCAGGCTCCGGAGGATGGAATCGCTGGTGTCAGGATTTCGATGTTTGCGGCACCGTCCGCAAGGTGACGATCTCGCCGAGACGCGCATAACGCGGGCCGGCAATGCGGGCGATCGGATCCAGCGCTTCGGTTTCGATCTTGCCGTTGTTGAACAAGCCGTCGCGGACATGGATCAGCACGACCTCACCGACGATCAGCCGGCTGCGGGTCTCGCCGAATTCCAGACACTGGCGGAAACGGCACTCCATCGCGATCGGCGGCGCGGTCAGCCGCGGCACCTTGATGCGCTCGCTCGGCGCGGTCGCGAGCTTCAGCACCTCGACTTCGCTGATTTCGGGGGGATGCTCCACCGAGCTCTCATGCACCGCATCCATCAGCGGCGCATCGGCGATGTGGATCACATACTCCTCGGTGTTGAGGATGTTGTGCGCGGTGTCCTTGTAGACGCCCGCCTTGCTGCCGACACTGATCGCCAGCATCGGCGGCTTCTGCGAGACGAAGGTGAAGGCGCTGAACGGCGCGAGGTTGAGGACGCCCTTGGCCGACAGGCTGCTGACCCAGGCGATCGGCCGCGGCACCACGATGCCGGTCATCAGCCGGTAGGTTTTTTCGGCGCCGAGTTCAGCGGGGTCGATTTGCATGGGGAAGTCCTTGTTGGTTCATTGCGCGTGAGAGGCGATGCGCCTCATCCTCCTCGGCGTCATGCCCGCACTTGTTGCGGGCATCCACGTCTTTACAGCATCGCCGTAAGAAAGACGTGGATGTATCCGCGACTCGGCGAAGCCGAGTCGCTGAGGACAAGCCCGGCCATGACGCTGAGTGAGAAGGCTCATGCATCACGCCTTCACGGCAACCCTACTCCGCCTTGATATTCGCCTTGCGCACCACGGGAATCCACTTGGCGTCTTCGCGCTCCAGGTATGCGGTGAATTCCGCAGGCGTCATCGCCACGGCTTCCGCGCCCAGCACGTTGAATTTCTCGATGATCGCCGGATCCTTCAGGATCGTCGCCACGGTGTCGTGCAATTTGCTGACGATGTCGGCGGACGTGCCGGCGGGCAGGAACAGGCCGGTGAAGGTCTGGCCGTCGAGATCCTTGTAACCGAGTTCGGCGAAGGTCGGCACGTCGGGAATCCAGGAGGCGCGATGGCTGCCGGTGACGGCAAGCGCGCGCACCATGCCGCTCTTGATGTAGGGCAGTCCCACCGAAATCTGGTCCAGCGCGAACTGCACCTGGCCGCCGATCAGGTCGTTGATGGCGGGCGCGTTGCCGCGGTAGTGCACGGTCAGCCATTCGAGGCCGAGGGTCGACTGCATCAGTTCGCTGAGCAGATGATTGGTGGTGCCGGCGCCGGGCGAGGCCAGCGTCAGCTTGCCGGGATCCTTGCGGGCGAGATCGAGAAACTCCTTCAGGGTCTTGACCGGTAGCGACGGATGCACCTCGAGCACCAGCGGCGTCATCGAAATGGACGTCACCGGCAGGAAGTTGCGCTTCCAGTTGTAGGCATCGCGCTTGTTGATTTCGGGGGCGAACAACACCGGGCCGTTAGCGCCGATGAACAAGGTGTAGCCATCCGGCGCCGACTTGGCGAACATCTCGCCAGCAATGAGCCCGCCGGCCCCGGCGCGATTGTCGATAATGAAGGGCTGGCCCAGGATCTCCTGCAGCCGGTTGGCGATGATGCGCGCGGCGCCGTCGACATTGCCGCCGGCGGGATACGGCACCACCACCTTCACGGCACGCGCCGGCCATTGCTGCGCGGCCGCCGGCTGGATCAGCAGCGCCACGGCGGCGCCCGCGATCGCAAGGCATTGGGCCAAAAATCTCATCATTGTCCTCCCGAAAACCGGTGTTCGCACCGCGATCGTGTTCTTGTGATATCCGCCGACGGTTGGTTCCGTCCGCACACAGCATCATGGCGCGGTATCCGTCATCGCCCTTCCCGTGTCGACGGAATTGTGCTGTTTTTGTCCATATTGTGGACAAACCCAAGGGGACCGTCATGATCAGCGAGCGCCAGCCGCGCCAGGGTGCACAGGCGATCCGCCGGGCGCTGAGCGTGCTGCGGCTGCTTGCCGCCGGGCGCGATACCGGCGTGCCGCTGAGCGAGGTGGTGAAGGCCACCGCACTGAGCCGCCCCACCGTGCATCGCATCGTTCATGTGCTGATCGAGGAAGGCATTGTCGAGCGCAACGCCGCGGGACGTTATGCCATCGGCGGACAGGTCGGCGAGCTGGCGCTGGCGCGTCCCTCGCGCTCGCCGCTGCTGGTCGCGGCCGAACCACATCTCGCGCGGGCATCGGAGGTGCTCGGCGATACGCTGTTCCTCACGGTGCGCACCGGGCTCGACACGCTGTCCGTGGCGCGCCGCATCGGCGCTTATCCGATCCAGGTGCTGTCGATCGAGGTCGGTGCGCGGCGGCCGCTTGGCGTCTCCAGCGCCGGTGTCGCCATTCTCGCGGCCCTTCCGGCAACCGAGGCCCGCAAGATCGTCGCGACCAATGCGGTGCGCTTCGAGCCCTATCGCACCACCCCCGCCGTGGTGCTGGCGCGGATCCAGGCCGCGCGACGGCGCGGCTATGGCATCGCCGATGTCGGGCTGGTGCAGGGCACGAAATCGATCTCGGTCTGGATCAAAAATCCGGACGGCGCGCCGGTGGCCGCGATCACGCTGTCGGCGATCCGCAACCGGCTGGGTCCGCGCCGCGAGGCGGACGTGGCGGACACGCTGCTCGCCACCGCGCGGGCGGTGGAAATGGAGATGGCCGGATGAGCCTTGCGCGTCGTCACTCCCGCAACTGCTCCACCACGAAATCGACAAACGCCCGCACCTTGGCGGCAACGGGGCCGCGCGAGGGATAGACCGCATAGATGGCGGTTTCGACGGCCGACCAGTCATCGAGCACGGTAACAAGCTGCCTCTTCGCGAGGTCGTCTTCGACATAGATCCGCGGGACCAGGCTGAGGCCGAAGCCGGCCAGCAGTGCGTCGCGCACCGCGAGGCTCGACGTCACCTTGTAGCGACCAGAGATGGGCACCCGCACGGTGCCGCCATGACCGCGAAATTCCCATTCATCGGCATGTCCCGACAGTGTGAACTGAACACTGCTGTGCCGGCGCAGATCGGCGGGAACAGCCGGCGTGCCGGCGCTTTCCAGATAGGCGGGCGACGCGCACACCACATGCCGCATGGTCATCAGCTTCCGGGCGACCAGGCTGGAGTCCTTCATGGCGTCGCTGCCGCGGATCGCCACATCGAAGCCTTCCTCGATGATATCGACGCGGCGGTCGCTCATCTGCAGGTCAACCGTCAATTCCGGATAACGGGCGAGAAAGGCCGGCATCGCGGCAGACAGCTTCAGGAGCGTCAATGTCAGGGGAGCCGCAACCCGCAACAGTCCGCTCGGCGTCGATTGCATCGGACCAAGCGAGGCGTCGGCGCGATCCAGATCGTCCAGGATGCGGGCCACCTGTGCGTGATAACGCGCGCCCGCCTCGGTGCGGCTGACCCGGCGGGTGGTGCGGTTGAACAGCCGCACGCCGAGATGGGCTTCGAGTTCGCTGATGTTCTTGCTGATGGCCGGCGGCGACAGGCCGAGCTCCCGTGCCGCTTGGGCGAAGCTGCCGAGCTCCGCCACCTGCCGGAAGACCTTAAGTGCGGTGAGATGATCCATTCATCACCAATAGTGAATAGTATCTGTCCTCAATTCCATATTGCCATAGAATTGGCAACCAATTAGGTCCCGCGTTAACGACTGACACCTCCCGGCTTTAACGACTGCCTTGGGAATGCCGGTGAGACAGAGAAAGGAACGCCCGATGCAGCAGTTCATTTGCGAGACCTGCGGCCTGCAATATGCGCCCAGCGAGGCCCCGCCCGATCGCTGCTTCATCTGCGATGACGACAGGCAGTTCGTGCCGCCAACCGGCCAGCGCTGGACCACACCGGCGCAACTCGCGGCCGGCCATTCCAACGCCTTCCACCAGCTTGCGCCGGGCTTGATCTCGATCACCACCGTGCCGCGTTTCGGCATCGGCCAGCGCGCGCTGCTGGTGCAGACGCCGGCCGGCAACGTGCTGTGGGATTGCATCAGCCTGCTGGACGAAGCGACAACGACCATCATCCGCGCGTTGGGCGGCCTCAAGGCGATCGCGATCTCGCATCCGCATTTCTACAGCGCGATCGCGACCTGGGGCCGCACCTTCGATTGTCCGGTGCTGGTGCACGAGGCCGACCACGAATGGGTGGCCGAGCCCGATCATCATCTCGATCACTGGAGCGGCGACACGCGCGAGCTGTTGCCAGGCCTCACGCTGCACCGGCTCGGCGGACATTATCCCGGATCATCCCTGCTGCATTGGGCCGAGCAACGCGCACTGCTGCCGGGCGACACCCTACTGGTGACCCCGGATCGCAGGCATGTCGCCTTCATGTGGTCCTATCCGAACTACGTGCCGCTGCCGGCCGCGGAGGTAGAGCGTATCGGCGGGCGCCTCGCCGCGCTCGACTTCGACGCGATCTATTCGCCGTTTGCGGACCGCGGCGAGATCAGGCACGACGCCAAGGCGGCGGTGGCGCGCTCGATCGAACGTCACATCCATGGGCCGCAGGCTGTGGAACGCCGTCAATAAGATCGGGGTTCAACCGAACGCGCCACGGCGGTACTGAAACCGCCGAGACGCTTCGATTTTCAGCCTCTATGGACTCACCCGGCGTGATGCACCTGCTGCAGCCCGTACACCGGGGTGGCGATGCCTTCCTTGCGCGCCTTCAGCTGCAGCGACAGATACTGCGAATAATGCCGCGACTGGTGCAGATTGCCGCCATGGAACCAAAGTGCCTGCTGCTGGGTGGGCTTCCACATGTTGCGCTGCTCGCCTTCCCAGGGGCCGGGATCCTTGGTGGTGCTGGAGCCGAGGCCCCACACCTTGCCGACCTTGGCGGCGACTTCCTTTGAAATCAGGTCGGCCGCCCAGCCGTTCATCGAGCCGTAACCGGTGGCATAGACCACGAGATCGGCGGGCAGCTCGGTGCCGTCGCTGAGGATCACCGAATTCGCCGTCAGCTTTTTGACGTCGACGCCGCTTTTCAACCTGATGCTGCCGTCAGCGACCAGGTCGGAGGCGCCGACGTCGATGTAATAGCCGGAGCCGCGGCGCAGGTACTTCATGAACAGGCCGGACTCGTCGTCGCCATAGTCAAGCATGAAGCCGGCCTTCTCCAGCCGCTTGTAGAAATCGGCGTCGCGCTCCCGGATGGCGTTGTAAACCGGGATCTGGAATTGATGCAGGATCTTGTAAGGGATCGACGCAAAGGTCATGTCCGCTTTGGCCGTGGTCATGCCGGCCTCGACCGCCTGTTCCGAATAGAGCCCGGCCAGCCCGAGCTCCATCAGCGAGTCCGACTTGACGATGTGGGTGGACGAGCGCTGCACCATGGTGACGTCGACGCCATTTTCCCACAGCGCCGCACAGATATCGTGCGCGGAATTGTCGGAGCCGATCACCACCGCCTTCTTGCCGCGATAATTGTCCGGCCCCGGATGCTGCGACGAATGATGCTGGTCGCCCTTGAAGGACTCCATGCCCTCGAACTTTGGCACGTTGGCCTTGCCCGACATTCCCGTGGCAAGCACCAGCTGTTTCGGCCTGAGCACGATCTCCTTGCCGTCGCGTTCGACCACCACGGTCCATTCGCCGGCCTTGTCGTCGTAGGAGGCTGTCTTGCAGGTGGTCGAACTCCAGTAATTCAGCTCCATCACCTTGGTGTACATCTCCAGCCAGTCGCCGATCTTGTCCTTGGGTGAAAACACCGGCCAGTTCCGCGGGAATGGCAAATAGGGCAGATGGTCGTACCAGACCGGATCGTGCAGGCAGAGCGACTTGTAACGCTTGCGCCAGCTGTCGCCGGCGCGTTCGTTGCGCTCGATCACGATGGTCGGCACATCGAGCTGGCGCAGCCGCGCCGCCAGCGCGATGCCGCCCTGCCCGCCACCAACGATGACGCAATACGGCTGGCGCGTATAACCGAGCTCGGCCGCTTCCGCCTCCCGCTCCTCTTTCCAGGTCTTGCGGTTGCGGTCGACGCCGTGCTTCGCGCCCATCGGACGATCCGTGCCGAGCGGCTCCTCGTGGCCCTTCAGCTCGCTCATGCTGGTCAGCAGCGTCCAGATCAGGCCGTCCCTCACACGAATGTGCCCGAAGCCACGCGCCACATGGGTTTCGAATTCAATCCAGCTGTCGGTGATCCCATCGGCCTCGGAGGCGTTTTCGCCATCGGCGATCCGCCAGTTCGACGGTTTGGTGGCTGACAGCTGCGGCTTCAGCATGTCCCGAACCTGATCCTTGCCCTCCATGGTGCGAATATTCCAGGTGAAGGTCACGAGATCGCGCCAGTAGCAATCTGTCTGGAACAGAGCGACGGCGCGATCCACATCGCCGGCCGAAAGCGCCGCATCCAGCGCATTAAGAATTTCGGAGACTTTGCCGTTGGGGGCCTTATCGAGCATGGTGTCCTCCGCATTTTTATTTTTTAGGCGAGCCTGGGCTCGTTGGAGCAGACGGCAAGCTTACGCTTCGTTATCGCGGAGTCGAGCCGGCGTATTTGTCGCGGTGCGACACAGATTTTAGTTCCCTGCGCACAAAAGCGACGGCCGTTCACCCCTTGCGAGTCAATGGCGGCCCGGCAAACGTCACACCTGCGAGGCCGTGCGCCATCAGGTTGCGGATGTTGCCGTGGTCGCTGCCGTCGGGCTTGGCCAGCACGCTGCGATAATGCTCGCCGAATGCCAGCAGTGCCTGCTGGTCGCTCAGCCCTTCCAGCTTGGCCAGGCCCAGCGTCTTGCAGGCCCCCTCGTTCTGACCCGCGGCGTTGTCCAGCTCACCGTTGCGGAATGCCTGCGGCTGGTAGTCGTAATGCGCCGCGATGAAGGCCAGGGTCTCGGCGAACATGTGCTCGCCGGAGTCGAGGCCGGCCAGCAGGGTCTTCAGATCAGTCATGACGTTTTCCTTGGTTGAACAGCCGGACGAGCTGGCCCTGCGCTTTTTCGAGAATCGCGTTGCCCCCTAACATGCCGCCCCCTATCGTGCCCAGCACATCGCCCCCGCGGCGGCCAGGAAAACAATGATGAAAAACAATGGCGGGAGAAACAGCATGTCGTTCACCGAAGTCGACTACACCGCGACCGATCATGTCGCCGTCGTCACCCTCAATCGGCCGGATCAACTCAATGCCTGGACTGCCGTGATGGGACAGGAAGTCCGCGCGGCGATGGAACAGGCCGACAAGGACGACAATGTTCGTGTCATCGTGCTTACCGGCGCCGGGCGTGGCTTCTGCGCCGGCGCGGACATGAAGCGCCTTTCCCAGATTTCAGGCGCGGGACGTCTGGAAGAAGCCACCGATCCCCCGTTCGACCCGACATCGCGCAAGGATTTCCAGCGCAAGAACACTTACTTTCCCGCGGTCTCCAAACCAATCATCGCCGCGGTCAACGGCCCCTGCGCGGGTCTCGGCCTGTGCTTCGCCCTGTTCTGCGACATGCGCTTCGCATCGCAACAGGCCGTGTTCACCACCGCCTTTGCACGCCGCGGCCTGATCGCCGAACATGGTATCAGCTGGACCCTGCCCCGCCTGGTCGGGCTGTCGAAGGCGACCGACCTGCTGCTGTCCGCGCGCAAGGTGACGGCCGACGAGGCGCTACGGATCGGCCTGGCCGACCGGCTCTATCCCGGTGACGAACTGATGCCCGCGACCCTCGCCTACGCCAACGAGCTCGCCGAGCTGTCGTCGCCGCGATCGCTGCGCGTCATCAAGCGGCAGCTCTGGCAGAGCCCGATGCAGTCGCTCGACGAAGCCATGGACGTGGCCGACCATGAAATGGCGCTGAGTCTTGCAAGCGACGACTTCAAGGAAGGCGTGAAGCATTTCGTGGAAAAGCGCTTGCCTGCGTTTACCGGGCGGTGATGCCCGCTCGTCTTCCGATTGTAACATCGCAATGACACACTGAACCGAACGCCGCCGCCGACGACATACCTACGAGAGCCTCGCCCCAAGGAGATGACGATGCGACGCATCGCGTTGGCAGCAGCAGCCCTGTGTGTTTCATCGCAAGCCTTCGCCTGGGGACCGGAAGGCCACTCCATCGTGGCCGAAATCGCCCAGCGCCGCCTCAATGCCGCGGCGGCGGCGATGGTGGAGAAGCTTCTCGGACGCGGCCATTCGCTGGCCTCGGTCGGAAGCTGGGCCGACGACGTGCGCAACGAGCGGCCGGCGACCTACAACTGGCACTTCGTCAGCATCCCCCTCGCGCTCAGCGACTATCAGCCGGGGCGGGACTGCAGGGACGACGCTGCGAGGGGCGATTGCGTGGTCAAGGAGATCGCCCGGCTGAAACGCGAGCTACGCTGCGCGGAAACCGATGCGCAGAAAGCCGAAGCGCTGAAATACGCGGTGCATTTCATCGGGGACATCCATCAGCCGCTGCACGCGGTGCTGGATGACCATGGCGGCAACGATTTCAAGGTCGACGTCTTCATGCGCGGCCAGGTTTGCCTCGGCAAGTGCGTGCCACAGCGCACGCCCAGCGACCTGCACACGGTGTGGGATGTCACGCTGATCACCAGGACCGTATGGGCGTGGGGCGCCTATGTCGACCGGCTGGAGAATGGCTGGCTCAAGACCAACACCGATCCCGGCGACATGGCGCCGGAGAGCTGGGCCGTAACAGCCCATGCCGCGGCCCGCGAGGTCTGGAATGCAGTTCCCGCCACCATGACCCTCGACGACGATTATTATCGCACGGCACTCCCGGTCCTGGATCGCCAGCTCGGGCTTGGCGGACTGCGGCTTGCGAAATTCCTGAACGATGCCTATGCGAGCACGGATTGCACCGCGCCCTGAGGCACGGCACACTGTTGTTTTAACGTCCAGCTTTTGATTTTTCGATATTGCCGAAACGTGACTGTCCGAATTTCTTTGCGACGGAGATGGCCATGCCCTACGCCAACCCGACCGAGCTCTACAGTTCCGCCGACCTGCTCGCCGGCTATCAGCCCGATGCCCCCATGGGCTTCGCCAGCTCCTGGGACTTTGGCGTCTTCCGCCAGTACATCGCCGACGGCGCCGCAAGCCCGAAGACGCTGGCCATCCGCCGTGCCCAGGCCGACCACGACGCCCATATCTCGGAAGCGCTCAAGCATTTCCTCGACAACCGGACGCCAAAACTGGTCGGCATCATGGGCGGCCATGCGGTCAACCGCGGCGACGACAGCTACCGTGACGTCGCGCTGCTGGCCCGCGAGCTGACACGGCAAGGCTATCTGATCGTCAGCGGCGGCGGGCCCGGCGCCATGGAAGCCGCGCACATGGGCGCCTGGTTCGCCCATGCCGATGTCGCCACCGTGGACAAGGCGCTGGCCGTGCTCGCCAAGGCCACCGCACTGCCCGACCTGATCGGCGCTATCGCGGACGACGGCACACTTGTGCCCGACCGCGCCGACGATCTCGATGCCGCGCGACGATGGATGAACGCCGCCTTGGAGGCGCGGGCGCTCGCACCGCCCGAGACCGGCGAAAGCCTGGGCGTGCCGACCTGGCTGTATGGCCAGGAGCCGACCGTTCCCTTCGCCAGTCACTATGCAAAATATTTCCAGAACAGCATCCGCGAGGAAACGCTGATCACCAATTCGCGCGCCGGCATTGTCTATGCGCGTGGCAGCGGCGGCACCATCCGAGAAATTTTCGAGGATGCCGAGCGCAACTATTATGTCAAGGACGCGGCGGCATTCATCCCGATGATCTTCTTCGACCGTGATGGCTACTGGCAGCGCGATGCGGAGTTCGATGCCGCCGGCAAGGTCACCCGTCCCGGCCTCAAGGTCGACGACATGATGACGAAGCTGTTTCGTTTGGCGCGCGGCGCCAATGCCGACGCCTATCTGCGCAAGATCCGCTTCACCACCGACACCAGCGAGATTTCCGATGTGCTCGCGGCCCACGCTGCGGTCGCGCTGCAGAACATGACCCATGTGGTGCAGGGCGAACCGCTCAAGGTGTCGACCGCCGTGTTGACGCGGCGCATGGGGGATTAGAGCCGAATTTTTTCATCACAGAGCGATTTCCAGGGAAGACGGGGACATTCATGAATCAGGCGGATTTGGAGAAGAAATTTTTCACAGACGCGGTCGACTATGCCAAGGCGCATGGCCGCCAATTCGGCGTCGGTGCCGAGAGCGAGATGCGAGAGGCGGCGAAACGTGGCGCGCAAGATGTGTTCGCCAAGCCGGCGGCCGAGCGCGACAAGCTGATCCAGCAGGGCGAGGAGGCGTTCAAGCGCATGGTCGACGCCATGGTCTCGTCCGCTAACGCGAAAACGGAGCAGTTCGAACTCAGGGGCGATCAGCTCGGCGAAAACACGTTTAACTCGGCGCTCGGCAAGCTCTGCCCGCTGTGGCCGTTCTGTTCATAGGTGGACCATGGCGGACAAGCCCTCGTCCGAAGGCCTGAAATCGGCCGCAGATACCACCAAGCAGATCATCACGCTGTCCACCGGCGTGATCGCGTTGACGGTCACTTTTTTGGAAAAGGTCGTGCAGACCACTGCCAGCGGAGCCGGAACGCGATCGGTGCCGTGGTCGATGTTCGTGGCGTGGATCTTGTTTGGTGTGGCGATCCTCGCCGCCGTGGCGACGCTCGGCGCGATCACCGGCACACTGGATGCCCTGGACCGCAAACAAAATGGCCTCACGCTGAACGACAGCCAGACTCAGGCAATCGAGGACCTGGCGAACGGCAGCAACGTGAAGACGCCTGCGCTCGTCATGAGCGCAACCTTCATCTTGGCCATGGGATTCACCATCGCGACCGGATTTCTGCTGATGCATTGAGGGCCAATGTGAGAGCGCGTGTCCCTCACATTGTCACCACCAGCTTGCCCATCACGCTACGATCCTGCAGGGGCGCGGTCGCCCGCGCACCGTCAGACAGCGCAGGCTACGCCAGTGCCATCGACACCGTGGCATTCTCGTAGCTGCCCGAGCCCATGCTGCCGGACTCGAAAATCTCGTGTTTGGCGATCCAGTCGAACGACTGCTCGAACACCTCGCGGCTGTAGGGTTCGAACACGATGCGCTCGCCCGGCCCCCAGCGCCGCGTGTCCATCGCCGCATGGAATCGTTCGGGGAACTCCATCTTGTAATAGTGGGTGTAGAGCTCCGGCCGGAGGTCGATGTCGCGCTGGGCACGGCGCAGGGCGTTGAAGTATTTGCGCACATCGGCCATGTCGGGATCGCCATTGATCATGGCGCCGACCATGAAGGTGGTGTCGATCAGCTTGCGATATCCCAGTTGCTCGGCGAAATAATAGGGGCCGCCGAACAGGGTCGCGGCCTGCGACTTGCCCTCGAAGAACGCTTCCATCCGGCTGAACAGCATGCCCTCATCGAACGACAGCTTGATCTTGTCGCTGGGCATGTAGGACTCCAGCGCCTGGATGGTGGCATAGTGGCTGCCGGACTGGAAGCCGACCGAAATCGGCACGTCGGCGAGATCGGCCGGCGACTTGATGGCCGAATCCGCGCGCACAAAAATGCCCGACGGCGCCACCGAATAGGCGTCCGCGAACAGCTTGGTGTGGCCGCGCGACGCCGCGACATTCACCGTCCAGTGGCAGGCACAGGTGATGTTCGCCTCGCGTCCCTTCTCGATGCTCTGGAACGCACCGCTCTGGCCCTGGGTGACATGATGGGCGCCGTCGCTGGAGCGGATGAGCTCGCGGAACTCGTAATCGAGCCCCTCGTCGCGGAAATAGCCCTTCTCTTCCGCCACCCACTCCTGCAGCCGAAAATGCGCTTCGATCCTGAATTTTGCCATGCGTTTGCTCCCACGAAGGTTGTTTGAACTGCCGTTATCTCAGCCTTGACGCGAGGCTAGGCCCGGCCGCATCTTCTGGCGATGCCGCGGATGGAATGATGGTCATGCCCACTGAGAATGATGTGGAATTGCAGCTGCGCGACCTGCGGATGTTGCAGGTGATGCTCAGCGAGGGCTCGCTGACCCGCGCCGCCGCCCTGCTCGACACCACCCAGCCCACGCTGAGCAAGGCGCTGGCGCGGCTGCGCGCGCATTTCGACGACCCGCTGCTGGTGCGCGACGGCCAGACCATGCGGCCGACACCGAAGGGCGCCGAGATCCTGACCCCGTTGCGAAATCTATTAAGCGCCGCCGACAGCCTGACGTCGCCGCCCACGGTGCCGTTCGATCCGCAATCGTCGCACCGGCAATTTCGCCTGCTGGTCAGCGATGTCGGCATGTTGCGTTTCCTGCCGCCGCTGACCGCGCGACTGGCCGCACAGGGACCACGATTGAAACTGGAGGCGCTGCCGCTGGATGCCCGCAACTTCGAGGCCAAGCTCGCCAGCGGCGAGGCTGATCTGGCGCTGGGCGCCTACGCCAAGGCGCCGCGCGACCTGCGCCGGCAACAGCTCTATACCGACGGCTATCTCAGCGTGGTGCGGCGCGGGCACCCCAAACGGCTGCAGTTGATGCGACTCGGCGAATTTCGCGCCGCGCAGCACATCCTGATCACCGCGTCCGAGACCGGCCATGCGGCGCACACCACCGCGCAGCAGGCAATCGAGGCGCTGATCCCGCCGGATCGGGTGCTGCTGCGGCTGCCGAGTTTTGTCGCGGCCGCGCTGGTCGCGGCCGAGACCGACGGCATCGCCACGTTGCCGGCGAACCTCGCTTTGGCCATCGGCGACCGGTTGAAACTCACGAGCTTCAAGCCACCGGTGACGATGCCGCCGATCATTGTGGCGCAATACTGGCACGAGCGTTATCACCGCGACGCCGGCCACCGCTGGTTGCGGCAGGTGTGTTTCAGCTTGTTTGCGCGGGGCGCGTAACACGCGGCAACTCGACCACGTTTGACGTAGCGTCGAACACCGCGTCACCGCGGCCGAGATGCTCATTGCCCCACATCCACAACGCACGGATCACCGGCTCCAGGGTGCGGCCACGTGCGGTCAGTGCGTAGTCGACCCGCGGCGGCACCTGGGCGAACACAGTGCGGCTGATCAGGCCGACCTCTTCCAGTTCGCGCAACTGCCGCGTCAGCATGCGCTGGGTAATCTTGGACAATCGTTTTCTCATCTCGCCAAAGCGCAACGTGCCGCCGAGCAGATGGTAGAGGATGATCGCCTTCCACTTGCCGTCGATCAGATCGAGCGTCGCCTCGATCGGACAGCCGGGCGCGCAGTCATAACTCTTGTCGTTCATCCGGTCGGCAAAGCTCGCCATGGTTCACTCCGTGATACTGTGTCCCACCACTGTGCGTACTTGTGTGTCCGTACTGTAGCGCGCTATCCCGGCGCAACCAAGAGCGTGCGTCCTTCACAGGCTGTTGACGATCACGCCAAACGATCTCTGCCGCAGCCGGCAACGGCGGGGGATCGCGCTGACGCCGGGAGGATAGTCACACCAATCGAGGGACCGCGCATGGCCTTGCGTTCGCAGAGCATGAGTCTTCAGCTTCTCACCGGTATCGCAATGATGGCGATAGCGGGGGCGGCATCATCTTCCGCAGTCGCACAGCAGCCGGCCACGGCCGCGATAGAAGTGTTCGCGCGGCTGCCGCAATCGGTCGGCAACATCGCGTTCACCCCCGACAACCAGGTGATCTTCAGCCACCATCCGTTCTACAGCCCCGACGTGCGGGTGGCGAAGCTGACGTCGCCGACCACGTTCGAACCGTTTCCGAATGCCGAGTGGAACACGCCGCGTCCCGGCACCGATCAGTATCTCGACAATGTGCTGGGGCTGCGCTCGGACGAAGACGGCGTGGTCTGGATCATCGACATGGGCTTTCGCACCCATATCACGCCGAAGCTGGTCGGCTGGAATACGCGTCACAACAGGCTGGAGCGAATCTACTACATGCCGCAACCGGTGACGCGCGCGGGGTCGCAGCCGCAGGACATCGTGATCGACCGCAAGAACCGCAAGTTCTACATCGCCGACGAGGACATCGGCCCGGGCGGCGACGGCTCGCACGGCGCGATCATCGTCATCGACATGGACACCGGGCGCGCCCGGCGCCTGCTCGACGGTGACCGCTCGACGGTGCCGGAGAACGTGCCGATTACGGTCGATGGCCAGGATCTGACGGTGCCCGGCAAGGACGGCAAGCCCACGCTGATCAAAGTCGGCTGCGACGGCATCACCATGGATCCCAAGGCCGAATGGCTGTACTTCGCGCCGCTCAGCGGCCGCGCTGTCTATCGTCTCCGTGTCGACGATCTCAACAACGAGACGCTATCGGCCACACAACTCAGCGCCAAGGTCGAGCGATATGCCGACAAGCCGAACAATGGCGGATTGTCGATCGACTATGACGGCAACCTCTATCTCACCGCGGTGGAAACCAAGTCGGTCGGCGTCATCACGCCGGACCGCAAATACCGCACCTTCGCCAGCGATCCCGACCTGGTGTGGCCCGACGGCATTACCTACCGGCCGGACGGCTACATGTATGTGTCGGCGTCGCAGGTCTCGGCGGCGGCGATGTTCCACGGCGGCAAAGCGGAGAACAAGATGCCGTATCTGATCTACCGCTTCAAGCCGCTGGCGCCGGGATATCTGTCGCGCTGAGCGAACAAGCTCACGTCGCATTGCATCACCTCAAGTCGGAGGGATCCGGCTTGAGGTCACACAAAGTGACGAAAGCGACTCAGTCCTCCGACTTCGGTCCGCCGTCATAACGATGGACGGCTGGCGCTGGCGCCTGCAGCGGCGCCATCCCGGCGAACGCCTCGGTTGGGTGTTCGACGACCGGCTGGCTGGCGCGGTGGATCTCATCGGGCCAGTAGCGCTGATCGGAGATCGTCGATCCTGCATGGGCGGCGCCGGAAAGCATGGCCAGCATCGTGAGCGAAGTGGCAAGTGTGGTGATTTTCATCATGAGTTTGGTCCTGTTGGTCTCAGTCCCCAACACACGGCAGGTAGGTGGCCGCTTATAGGAAATCGAGATTGAACGGGACCTCGGCGCATAGCCGCAGCATAGGAAGCGCCGCCGGGATAAGGCTGACCATGACAAAGTGAGGTGACATGCGCTTCGACAACACTCTGCGTCATACGCGGGCTTGACCTCGGCGACTCGGCTAAGCCGAGTCGCAGGTATCCAGCTTAAGCCCTTCGGTACAGCCAGAGAAAGCTGGATTGCCGGGTCAAGCCCGGCAATGACGCGGAAGGTATGGCAAACACCTCACCTGACTTACCTCACGCACTCGCCACGCTTGGCACCTGCTGCCTCGCCGCCGTCCGCCGGATCAGGTCGGCGGCCTGGTCAGGCACGGTCAGCGGCAGCATATGGCCGTGGCCGTCAGTCGCCACGAGGTCAAGCGCCGGCAGCTTTGCCTTCATCGCCTCGCCCTGACGCTGGAAATCCAGGATGCGGTCCTGGCGCGCGAACAGCATACCGACCGGAATGCTGAGCGAGCCGTAGCGGGTCATCATTTCCGGCAGATCGTCGTTGACGGCGATCAGATCGGACGAGGTGTTGTAGAAGCTCTTCGGCCGCAGGCTCAGATAGCCACCGCCGCGCAGCGGATAATCCGCCGGCACGGGATCGGGACCGAACACGATCTTGAGCATCTCCGGTCCCCGGCGGATCGACATCGGGATCGCCAGCGTCCAGCCGATGATCTTGCGCACCAGCGCCGAGGCGATGACGAGGCCCTTAAATACCTCCGGCACATCGTCCTGGGCATGGGTCAAGGGTGCGATCAGCGCCAGGGCGCCGGCGCAGTCCGGATGATTGAGGGCGATGCTCAGTGACAGCGCACCGCCGAGCGAATGCCCGACCAGCAGCGGCCGGCTCACGCCCAGCGCCTTGATGAATTTGGCGAGCGTTGCCGCCTGCGCGCTCAGCGTTGCGGGCGCATCGTCGGGCCGCACCGAATAGCCGGAGCCCGGACGGTCGACCGTGATCACCCGGAATTCGCCGGTGAGCTTTTCGACCAGCGCATAGTGGTAATTCCACATGGTGCCGCCAAGGCCATGGATCATCACCAGCACGGGGCCGGTGCCCTTGCTGTCAGTGTAGTGCAGGCGCTGGCCGTCGATATCCATGAACTGGCCACGCGGCGGCACCGCCGCCTCGACCTTGCGCGCGGTGTTGCCCGCGAACCAGACCAGGCCCGCGATGATAACAGCGACGATCAGGATCAGCGTCAGGACAAGACTCATGGGCGCACCAACACCTTTTCGATGAACTTCCAGTACGACACCGGAGCGAGCCGCTCCAATAGCGCGATGAACTTCGCATCGTTGCCGACCAGCACCCGCGGCGCGCGGCGCTCGACCGCATCGACAATGATCTCGCCCGCTTTGGGCGGCGGCATGGTCAGCATCCGCCGCGCGCGCTGCAAGCCCTGGTCGACCTCTTCGTTGGTGGCGCCTTCGGGCCGGCGAGCACTTTCGGCGATCTGGGTGGCGACGCCGCCCGGATGCACCACCGTCACGCCCACATTGCTGCCGGCCAGCTCATGGCGCAAGGCGTTGGAGAACCCGCGCACCGCGAACTTGCTGGCGGAATAAGCCGTCTGGCCCGGCGGCGAGACGATGCCATAGATGCTGGAGACATTGACCAGGCGCGCGTCGGTGCTGGCTTTCAGGAGCGGCATGAACGCCCGGGTCAGCCGCACCACGCCCCAGAAATTGATCTCGAACAGCCACTCGAAATTATCTTCGGGCAGCCGATCGAAGGTGCCGCCGGCGGCGACGCCGGCATTGTTGAACAGCAGGTCGACGCCGGGATGCTGCGCCTTGACCGCCTCCGGCAGCGCCGCGACCGCGTCACGATCGGCGACATCGAGCTTGTGGCGGCTGACGCGGATGCCAGATCCTGGAGTGATTTGTCCCGCAAGCATCTGCGCGGTTTCGGTAAGCCCGGCTTCGTTGATATCGGCCAGCGCCAGATGGCACTGCCGCTTCGCCAGCGCCAATGCAATTCCCCGCCCGATGCCGCTGCCGGCGCCGGTGATCACGGCGGTGCGATTGGCGAGGGTCATGCGGCTGGACATGTTCGGGGTGCCTTTGTTCGGTTATTGCTTCTGAGTTGACTGGACCACCCTCGGCCTCATCCTGAGGAGGCGCGAAGCGCCGTCTCGAAGGATGATTGTGGGGCACGGCACGGGCCTCATGGTTCGAGACGCGCGGCGCTCCTCACCATGAGGGTCGTCATCACGCCTGCTTCTGCAGAGGTTGCGTGCGCGACGCCGCGGTCGCTTTGGTGAACACCAGTGAGCCGTCGTCGATGCTGCCGAAACGAAGCGCCAGCATGTCCTTGGCGTAGTTCTGGTGCAGCTTCCATGGCCGCTTGCTGCCTTGCTTGGGCATCACATCGTGGGCGCGCTGGAAGTAGCCGGAGCTCAGCGGCGGCGTGGCGTCGGCGGTGACGGTGGGATCGCTGTTGTGCGGCGTGCAGTAGGCAAAACCCTCGCGGTCCATCTTGTTGAGGATCCGGCACAAATATTCGGCGGTGAGATCCGCCTTCAGGGTCCACGACGCATTGGTGTAACCGAAGGTCGAGGCCAGATTCGGCACATCCGAGAACATCATGCCCTTGTAGCTCAGCGTCTTGCCGAGATCGGCCGCAACGCCATCGACCTCGACCTGCGCGCCGCCCATCAGCTTCATGGTGAGCCCGGTGGCGGTGACGATGATATCCGCTTGCAGCTCCTCGCCGGAGCGCAGCTTGAGGCCGGTCTCGGTGAAAGTCTCGATCTCGTCGGTGACCACGGAGGCGTGGCCGGCGCGAATGGACTTGAAGAGGTCACCGTCGGGCACCAGACACAATCGCTGATCCCACGGATTGTAGCGCGGGGTGAAATGCTTATCGACATCGACATTGGGCCCGAGCGCATCGCGCGCGAGACCGACGATCACTTTCCTGGCGCCGTCCGGTTTGCGCCGCGCGGCATTGTAGAAATACATCTGCAGCAGAATGTTCTTCCAGCGCGCCAGGCCATGCGCGAGCCCTTCCGGCAGTTTTGCGTACATCCAGTTGGCGATCGCGTCCTTCGACGGGCGCGCCACGATGTAGGTCGGCGATCGCTGCAGCATGGTGACATGGGCTGCGGTGTCGGCCATCGCCGGCACCAGCGTCACCGCGGTGGCGCCGCTGCCGATCACCACCACGCGCTTGCCGGCATAGTCCAGATTCTCGGGCCACTTCTGCGGATGCACGATGGCGCCGGTGAAGCGCTCCATGCCCGCCCAGCCCGGCATGTAACCGCCGTCGTAATCATAATAACCGCTGCACATCTGCAGGAAATTGCAGGTCAGCGTCAGCGCGCGGCCCTCGGGGCCGGTGACTTCAACCGTCCAGCGCGCATCCACTGAGGACCATGACGCCCGCACCACCTTGTGGCCGAAATGGATCTTGCGGTCGATGCCGTATTCGGCCGCGGTCTCCTTCAGATAGCTGAGGATCGCGGGTCCGTCGGCAATCGACTTCTCGCCGCGCCAGGGACGAAAACGATAGCCCAGCGTGTGCATGTCGGAATCGGAGCGGATACCGGGATAACGGAACAGGTCCCAGGTGCCGCCGATGGCGTCGCGCGCTTCGAGAATGGCGTAGGATTTTTTCGGGCAATCGCGCTGCAGGTGATAGGCGACGCCGATGCCGGAAATGCCGGCGCCGACAATCAGCACATCCAGATGCGCCTGATCGGCGATAGCTGGAACCGGACGCGTCTTGAAGGCGACCACGCTCGAGGGCTCCTGAAGTGGAGCCGCAACCTTGCCAGCTGAAACCGAAGCCATTGGCTGCCTTCCCTGTCGTTGTTCCCGAACCCTGAAAGCAGCCGTTGTCCGGCTGTACTTTTTTCTGACATGCGTTATTGTCAGAATTCAACATCTGACAACTCGCCATGTCAAGAGCGAATAGGGAGACCCAGGGGCCATCCATGACGGCACAGACAACGGCACGGGCACGACACTATGCGGGCGTCTCAGCCGAGGAGCGGCAGCTGGCGCGCCGCGAGCGGCTGATCGAAGCGGCCATCTCGGTCTACGGCAAGCTCGGCTATCGCAACGCCACCGTGAAGGCGGTGTGCGAGGCGGCCGGCCTCACCGAGCGTTACTTCTACGAGTCCTTCACCAACAGCGAGGCGCTGCTGGTGACTGCGTTCGACACCGTCTCCCATCGCGTGATCGATCGTCTCGACACCATCCGCCGGGAACATCCGGGACCCGCGGAGGCCCGCGGACGCGCTGTGCTGCAGGCCTATTACCAGTTGCTGAAGGACGAGCCGGACGGCGCACGGCTGTTCGTGATCGAGATCGCCCGCGTCGGCCCCGCCGTCGACGAGGTGTGGGCGGCGCTGCTGCGCGAGTTCGGCGAACTGCTGTCGCGCACGGTGGCGCCCGATACCAACGTCGAACTCAAGAGCGGCCAGATGCTGCGCGCCGGCGCAGTCGGCGCCATGGTGCAGATCGCCAAGGCCTGGATCAAGGGCGGCTACACGCAAAGCGTCGAGGCCGTGGCGGAAGACGCGCTGCGGCTCTGCCGCGTGCTGGAGAGCTGAATTGGCGCATCACCAGGACGTGAGCGTGCTGAACCGGGCGTGGCCGCGCATCGACTAAGAATCAGACTGTGGCCCAGCCGCTACAGGCATTCCCGGCATTTCATGCTGTGATGCTGGCGATATCTGTACGTGATCGATTGAGCCAAGCGTGATCCCGATCGCATATCCGTCGCGCCATCTGAGCGACGGGTTGGACGGACAGGAGTGTGTCATGCGTGTGCAGGACCGTAACACCACAATGTGCGTCCGGTTTCTCGGACTGACCTTTTCCGGCTTCGCTTTGCTGAGCGCCGCGCTGGTTGCGGCGGCCTTCGCCTGATCCTGGCTTGAATTTCGCACTCGAGCCTCCGGATTCGATCCGTCGCTGAATTTCACCCCTTCGATCAAAGACGACGATATCACCGTCGCGGCAGTCTCGACGCCAGATCGCGCAACGCCGCCTTCGGAAATTCGATCGCCGACAGCTTCCAGCCATTGCCCTCGAAATGCATGTGGAACGCCGAGGAGCGCTCCGGATCGCTGGACTTGCCGACCCGGACTGCGAACTCCACCGGCTTGATCAGGCGCACGCGGCCCAGGATATCGAACAGATTGAGCCGGCCGATCTCCGCCAGCGGCGTGATGTCGCCGGCAAGGGCGGTGCCGGCGTCGATCTGCACCCGTCCGCTTTTCAACAGCACCGCAAGATTTTCCGGCGTCAGGATCTTGTCCACCACCGCATCCGCGATGGTGGTGCCCAGCGACATCGCCAGCGTCCGCTCGAGCTGCGAGATACGGCGGGTTTCGCCGATCTCGGCGAGATAGGCCGTCACCACCTGGGACGAGATCGATCCCCGCACGCTGTCGATATCGACGTAGCCGCGCAGGCGCTCGCCGTCTCCGGCCTGCGCCGCCCGCACCGCCTCGGTCAGCGAAACCACCGCGGAGGCCACATACGCGCTCGCCAGCGCAACAATCACCAGAACCGCAGGTACCGCTCGCCGCATCAGTCCACTCTGTCGCCAATCCACGCCCACTCGGCGGGAGCGACGGCCTTCGGCAACGATCGATGTCAGGCGATCTGTGTCAAGCGAGTGCCGCACGGGGCCCCGCCGGGTCCGCCATGCCTCCCCGTTCCATACTTGAACTGCGGCATGGCTTTCAACTCAGCTGTGTCACCCTTGGGGCTGAGCAGCATGCGAAAAGTCACGATAGCGTCGGACGCATGCAAGGCCCCTGTCGTGAACTCGTCACAACCATGATCGTTCCGCGACGTCCGCAACTGGCGTGATGGACATGCGCGATGGAACAGCCTGGGGCCCACGCTGTTGCCATCGGACAAACAAGGAGAGACAGATGGACAGCGATCGCGTGAAGGGAGCGGCAAAGGAAGCGCTCGGCAAGGTCGAAGGCGCATTCGGACAGGCCACGGGAGATGCGGAAAGGGAAGCTTCCGGCAACGTGCGCGAAGCGGAAGGCATCGTGCAGAACACCATCGGACAGGCGAAGGACGCCGTGCGCGATGCGGCCGGATCGGCTGTGAATGCGACCCGCACGATCTATCAAGAAGGGACCGGGGCCGTTGCGGCCAACGTTCAGGAGCGTCCGGGCAGCGCGCTGCTGGTAGCCGGAATTATTGGCTTCGCGCTGGGCGTCATCTTCACCAAAGGATCGCGGCCCGCGCCTCGTCGCCCCTGGGATCGATATTCTCGCGCATAGCGTGATGATCACGGCCAGGGTCCGCATCCGGTGCCTCTCAAGGCTCCGGTGCCACCAGACCGCACGCAGCCGTGATCGCTCCGCTTGAGACATTTTTAATCAATTTAGAGCGAGCGTATCGGCCGGTGGTTTGCGGGAGTTTCAGTTGTGCGTACCCAAAACCAATATGACAGCTGTTATGAGGCGATCTGCGCCAGATTTCTCGGCCTGGCCCTGATGGGGGTTGCCGTGCTCAGCGCGGCTTTGCTGACGATCGCGCTCTCCTGAGGCGCGCCAGAAACCTCGGCACGCGCCGACTGCGCTGCGATGAGCGACTGCTAGCCCACCGCATCCAAACCGTTGCGACCCGCGACGATCGCGACTGAGCGATCTCTACAGAAACTCAATCACAAGCCGCAGGCCTGTGGTTACGATCAGAGACAGCAAGATCGCAAACGTCGCGTCGATTCCCAGTTCGACCAGCTGCGCGTCCGACCGTCCCAGCCACGCCTCGATACTGCGCCACATGTTGATCCACCAAAATGAGTTTTGACGATTGTGGGCTAGCACTGCAACGCAGCGGGGGCGGGAAAGTTCCCTTTGTTGAAAAGTTCCCTTTGTTGGACTGGGGGCTCCGCCTGCGGTATCCTCGGCCCACACGAGGATCCGCCGATGCCCGACAGCGACGACCTCCAGAGACTCGAAGCAGAACGCGCGCGCCTGCTCGGGATGATTACCTGGGAAAATCGAGAGCCGGCGGAATCCCCTGGACTTGGACGAGGCGCTGCCATCCTGGCGCTGATACTCCCTGTGCTGATACTCCCTGTGCTGATCCCCGTTCTCGCGCTCGTCGCAGCGAGCCTGATGTCCAACGGCATCAGCCAGACGACATTGATTTTAGGCATCGTCCTCGCCGTTCTGATCCCGATCGCGATGATTGCTCTCTTTTCCCTGGGCGAGGCGGCCGGCGAGCCCATCAACGGCACGATCGGCCTTCTGACCACGTTGGCAACCGGGATCTCCCTTGCAAACCCGCTCGGTCCCAAAAACGGAGAGGTCGAGGTGGGGCAACGCCTTCGCGCGTGCGAAGCGCAAATCGCGGTGCTGAAAAACGCACGGTGACGATCCGTGTGACCACCTCAGCGGTGTCCGGCACCGTGATCCTCTGCCCGGCCGTTGACCGGCCTCGCACGCCTCCGACCAGAACACCTTCACCCAGCGCCATCGCGTCGACGACAAACTCTCGCCGCAAGGCGGCGGTGATCGTCAAACCGATCGACAGCATTTCCTATCTTCCGGCGTCCGGCGATCAATTCAACTCACTGACATCGGCGACTCAAAATTTCGAGCCGCAACCAAGCGAAGCGGCGCCACACCTCGGACCACGAGAGCGGACATCTTCCCCAAAATTCCGGCTTGCCGGCGACTCGCGACGCATTTATGACGCGTTAATCACTCGTTAACCACGTCGGCCCTAGCCTTTGTGGATGTGAGTGATTGCCAATGGGGAATTGGAATGAAACTCGAGGACGATGCGTTGAAGTTGTTGCAGTCGATGAAGCGTACCGATGGCAAGAAGTACACCGCCGGGACCATTAACCGCGCCCGCTATGAGCGCCTCGAACAGGCCGGCCTGATCAAGGGCACGCCCATCAATGTCGGCGATGTGATCTACACGCTGCTTCCCGCTGCCGAAGAACATCTCGCGCACTGAACAAATTCAAGAAGCCCGGTGCAATGCCGGGCTTTTTGCTGAATCGAGCAAGAACAAAACGGAAACCAAAGACCCTTGTGCCTTGCTGAGACCCCACAAAAGCAGGAATCTTAAGAGAACTTCGGTTTGCTTCCGTGTCGTGATCTCGTTTGGTGAAGCAAAAAGGAGATGACCGTGTCGAGGACCAGCAAGGCTCTGCCAACCGCGGAGGAGATTTGGGACCTGGATAAGGAGCTGGTCCCGGCGGACAAGCCGCCGGTGCTCAAGGCTGCCGCCGAGTCATCGGCCGCCGGCAAGAACGACGGCGGCAAATCCCCGTCCATCGCGCCCAAGAAATGAAAAGCCGCTGATCCGAGATCATCGCGGCGATCCGGTTTCAGCCCCGTTTCGGAAACAGCTTGTCGCGGATGTAGCGCGACGTCGGCGTCAGCCGGATTCCACGCGGCTTGCGCCAGGTGGCTTTGTCGATCTCCCGCTTGTCGCCGATGGTCAGGTGGCCGGACGCCTTGCTGGTCAGAAAGATCGCATCGCTCATCTTGCGGCCCGACAGGCGATTGCGGGCTTTGACTTCCTTCCAGAGCCGCAACCGTCCAAGCTTGAGCTTGGGCAGCTCTTCCTTGATTTCCCGGCGCAGGCAGTCCTTCTCGCTCTCGCGGCCACGCTTGCGTCCGCCCGGAAACATCCAGAGACGGTCACGCCTGCGGCGAACCAGCAGCACCTGACCACGTTTCGCGACCACGAGTTTCGAGGACTTCGCCATATCGCTTGCAATACCGCCTTATCAAACAGAGGCGCTTATCAAATGAAGCGCCAAAAAAAGCCGCTTGTCTGCGGGCGGCCGCCGCCGCATCGAATCAATGTCCTTATTTTATAACTTTGGCGCCCGCGCTCAAGGCCGCTGACCCTGTGCACTCGCCGTCGCTGGCCAAGCGCACGAATTAAGACATAAGACATATGTCTGGCATCGCCCGGTTCATCTCCGTGCAATGCTGAATGCACGGCAGGCAGCCCAACGCTCGCCACAAAGGCCATCTTAAACGACCGCGCGATGCGAGGCGTCTGGCGCCGCTTCCCCATCAGCAACGACAATCCGAATGACCCCGGGGACAGGGACACATGCGGCGGACCGATATCGACGTGTTGCGTATTCTATTGTGCGGCGGCGTGATCGTCGCCCACGCGCTGCTGATTTTCGCAGTCGAGCCGCGCTATCATCTCAAGAGTGCGGAGCCATCGATGATCGCCTCGGCGATCTACGAATTCCTGCGCCCCACTCTGATGACGACATGGTTCGTGCTGGCGGGCTGGGCCTCGCTGAAATCGCTGCGCAGCCGCGGACCGCTGCGCTTTGTCACGGAGCGGGCGACACGCCTGCTGGTGCCGCTGACCGTGGGCATCATCACCTCTGGATCGATCATCAAATACATCGAACTCAGCCACGGCCGCGATCTCGGCTTGAACGGCCTGCGGCTGGTGGCGCCGCTGCAGGATAGCTTCTTCGAGTTCTTCCCGCAGAATCTGAAATTCCTGAAGCTGCTGACCTGGTCGCACCTCTATTTCCTCGCCTATTTGTTCCTGATTTCGGTGCTGATGCTGCCGCTGTTGATGCGGCTGACGAAGCGGACGCCGCAGCGCGAGGTGCCGCCGGCCTGGATGGTGTACCTTCCGGCGCTGCCGATGGCGGCGCTGCTGGTGGCGTTCAACGGCTTCTGGCCGTACATGCCGAACCTGATCCATGACTGGGCGAATTTCTCGTACTTCGCGCTGTGCTTCGCGATCGGCGCCGGCATCGCGGTCTGGCCCGGCTTCGAGACGCGGCTGCGTTTGGAGGCCCCTCGCCTCGCGCTGCTGATGCTCGTCGCCTTCGCCGGCATGATGTGGGTGGGCGAGTCCGCCCTCGGCCGGGTGTTCGTCGGAGTGCTGGGATGGAGCGCGGTCGGCGCGGGCCTCGGCGGCTTCGCCCGCCTGCAACCGCAGGATACGCCGCTGGTCGGCTATCTCAATGAAGCGCTGTTGCCGGTGTTCATCGTGCACCACGCACCGCTGCTCCTGATCGGCACGGTGGTGCTGCCACTGGCGGTGCCGGTCTGGGTCAAGATCGCGGTGATGTCGCTTTGCTCCACCGCGATCTCGCTCGCCGCCTATCACTGGCTGATCCGGCCGTGGCCGCCGATGCGTTTCCTGATGGGGATGAACCCGAAGCCGCCGGCCACGCTGCCGGCGAACGCAGCGCCCGCAGCCTGATTTTTATTTTGACGCGTTTTTCCCGCGCAAACGCTTCGCGTTTGTCGCGAGCGAACCGGTGTCCACTTCGCCGGAAAACGCTCTAGCCGCCGAGAAAATCCTTCTTGCCGACGGGAACGCCGTTGTGCCGCAGGATGGCGTGGGCGCTGGCGACATGGAAATAGAAGTTCGGCAGCACGAATGCCAACAGATGGGTCGCGCCGGGCATGGTGCCGATGGCGCGCGACTCGATCATCCGCTCCGCGCTGCCGTCGAACTGCTGCGGCGTCACGGTCTGCAGGAAGGCCACCGTCTTGGCGACCCGCTCCTTCAGTTCGTCGATCGTGGTCTCGGTGTCGGGAAAGCTCGGCGCCGCAACCCCGGTCAGCCGCGAGATGCCGCCCTTGGAGGTGTCGCTGGCCCGCTGTATTTGCCCCGCCAGCGGCAGCATGTCCGGCGCGAGCCGCGCATTGACCAGGACGGAGGGTTCGAAGCCGCGCTCGGTGGCATTGGCCGCCGCTTTGTCGAGATAACGCGACAGGACGCCGAGACCGCGCTGTAGCGCGGGAATCGAGAGGTCGTACATGGACAAGGACATGGTCAGGATTCCTGAGGAATGGATGTGAAGCCGCGCAGCCGGGTGGTGCGACTTTCAGCTGATATGATGTCTATGGCTGCGATTGCCAGTGATTGATGTCACACCTTCGACGCCGCCAGGAACGCCGCCATCATGGCGTCACGCTCGCCGATCAGCCGCGCCAATCGCAGCCGCATCTCCAGCAGGCGCGTGGCAGCAGCAGTGCAGTCGATGTCGTTGGCGATCAGGGCCTGCATCTCCGCCTGCTGCAGGCGGATGTCGTCGCGCAGGCGGGCGATGTCGCGCCGCTTGGACGAGATCTGGCGCTCGGTAACCGGCGCCGACGAGGCGATCGAGACGGATTGACCGCCAGATTTAGTGCCGGGTGTGCTGCCGAACTCCATATGGCCTCGCAATGTTCGCCTGTTCACCACAACCAAAAAAAGATGGCTCGATTTAAGAACAAAGATAGAACATTGGCAAGTTTTATGTAGGATGAACCCACACTGATTCACACCATAGGTGGAAACATGGGCGCACTAAAACAAAATGTAGTATGTCTGAAGCACATCAGCCTCTACTGCGAGGAACTGGAGCGACTGCACCTGTGGGGCGTGGACGAGGATATCGACCGCGAGTTCAACCGGGTCTGCCAGACCATCTGGGGCTACACCCTGGACGACTTCGATGACGACGATATCTCGGAGCGGGATCACAAGTGGCTGGACAAGCTGACGGCGAAAAAAGCCTACGTGTTCGCGCTCAAGCACGGCTACGACATCGGCGACTATGAGGACATGGTCTCCGACTGGTGGGGCTTCGCCTGGATGATCCTGGCCGAGCAGCGCGGATTGCTGACCCCGGAGCGCCGCGCACTGGCCTGGAAGAAACATGACGAACGGCTGCTCGCCAACGGCGTCACCGCGGTGCTGCGCTCGGCGTGATAGCCGCGCGTGAACCCGCTGCAGTCTTGGCCGTTAGCGCGACAGGGCCTGACAACCAGAAGGACCAACATGCCGCAAGCAATCAAGCCGGCCATCGCGCGGATCTGGCGCGGCCGCACCACGGCCGCGATGGCCGACACCTATGAGGCCTATCTCTATGAGGTCGGCATCAAGCCGCTGATCGCGAAAGCGATGGGCGTGCAGCACCTGCGCGAGGATCGCGACGGCGAGACCGAGTTCGTCACCATCTCGTATTGGGAGAGCATTCCGGCGATGAGCCGCTTCACCGGCGGCGATCCGACCAGGATCCACCACCTCGAGCGGGATGCCGAATTCCTGATCGAATTGCCGAAGTCGGTGCAGATCCTGAAGCTGCGGCACAGTCATGGCAACACCGGCGGCGACGCGTGAGGCACCATCGTGAGTATTCTGGCATACGCTGAGTGAAGCGGATGCCAGCAGGCTGATCTCAAGGGCCTGAACCCAGGTCTTGATTCTCAGAACATCGTGTTGGTGTTGGCGGCTTGCTCCGGCACATCCTGGCGCACGTCCCAATGCTCGACGATCTTGCCCTGCTGCAGCCGGAAGATATCGACGATCGCCGATCCGCGCGTACCTGGCTCGCGCACCGCATGGACGTGCAGGATCACATAGTCGCCCTCCGCAAACACGCGCTTGATCTCGCTGCGCGAGTTCGGGAATTTGCTGCGCAGAAATTCAAGAAATGTCTTGAAGCCCTCGATACCGTCGGGCGCGGTCGGATTGTGCTGGACGTATTTCGGACCAAAATATTTCGACGCGGCCTCGAAATCCTTCTGGTTCAAACCCTTCTCGTAGAACTCGAGCACGGCTTTCGTGTTGGCCTCCAACTGGGCCGGGTCTGCCGCATGCGCAGTAGACCCCACCATGGCGGCGAGAACGAGCACGGAAAAGAGAGCGGTTGTAAATTTCATCATGATCGGTCCCTCAAGGAAAATATCGCCCGTCATGACCTGAACCGATGCACCACGCCAGCGCAAGCGCGATCACATCGGCGCCAGACCAGTTACTGAGGCGAAACCACTTACCTGGTTGAAACCGCTCGCGCGCAACCGTTCACTTGTTCGGATTGATCAGGAATTTCTCGCCCGTGGCACGCTTGTTGTAGGCGGCGAGGTTGTCGAGCTGCAGCGCCTCCTGCAGCGACACCACCTTGGTGTAGTGCGAGGCGAAGGTGGTCTTGAGTTCGGCGACCACGCGCTGGCGCAGCTTGTGCCCGGTCTCGGGGCCGACCTTCTGCAGGAACGGAAACAGCAGCCAGCCGCCGATGCCCCAGGCCATGCCGAAGCCGCGGCTCAGTTCGGTCGGGCGTACATCCAGGCCGCCATAGATATAGACCTGCTTGTGCACGTTGGAGCCGTAGCGGCTGTAAGTGCTGGCGGTCTTGTTGATGGCCGCTTCCATGGCATTGAGAATCTGCCCCGCCAGCTTGCCGCCGCCGATGGCGTCGAAGGCGATGGTCGCACCGGTCTCGACCAGTGCGGCAGTGAGATCGTTCATGAAGCTGGGCGCGGTGGAATCGACCACGTGTTTGGCGCCGATATCGCGCAGGATTTTCGCCTGCTCGGCGCTGCGCACGATGTTGACCAGGCCGATGCCATCCTTGAGGCAGATCCTGTTCAGCATCTGGCCGAGGTTGGAGGCCGCCGCGGTATGCACCAAGGCCTTGTGGCCTTCCCTGCGCATGGTCTCGGTCATGCCCAGCGACGTCAGCGGATTGACGAAGCAGGAGGCGCCGTCGGCCGCCGTAGCGCCGTCCGGCAGCGGCAGGCATTCGGCCACCTTAAGGACGCGGTATTGCGCATACATCGCGCCGCCGATCATGGCCACCATCTTGCCGTTCAGCGCCTGCGCCGCGGCCGACGAACCGGCCTTGATCACCACGCCCGCGCCTTCATTGCCCACCGGCATGGACTCATCGAGACGTGCGGCCAACCCGGCCAGCGCCGCTTCCGGCACTTTTGCCGTGACCACCACGTCGTCGCCGCTGCCGGTGGACTTGAACGACGCGGGATCAGCCGGGCCGGTCAAAAGCCCGAGGTCCGACGGATTGATCGGCGTGCCCTCGACCCGCACCACCACCTCGTCGGCGCCGGGCTCGGGAATCGCGATGCGTTTGAGCGAGATTTCCAGTTCGCCGCTCTTCTTGATCAGCGAGCGCAATTGCAATCCGGTTGGGTCTGCCACCTTGAGTCTCCCCTGTGCTGTCCTGATGAGATTGCCCCAAAAGGCCTTTCGTACCCGGAAGTTGGCCTCCGGCCGCCCGGGATGCAAGGCTTGCTGATGCCGACAGGACAGCCATGCCGGCTCATTTTCCAGCCTCTCCCGCCATGACGACACGCCCAGCGGCTCACACCGGAACAATTTGGGCTGAGCGGAATTGTGTTTTTCGCCTCGGTCCATTGCGGGGACCTGCCCGGGGAAGCGGTGGTGATGCCATGCTGACGATTGGACTGTCCACAAGCGGTACCTCGTCCATGCGATCATGCGCAGCCGCGATGGCGTTGCTGTCCCTGAGCCTGCTGCCGGCTCCCACCGACGCCGCGCCGCGCGACCGGCGCGGCGATACCGGCAGCCTCGATGCCGGCGGCGCCGGCTTTCCCGGCACGCGGATGATGGAGGCGATGCAGGAACGCAAGGCCTCGAAAGGCAGAGACGGCGCCCAGCTTCCGGCCGCGATGGCCGGGCGTGCCGACGGCAGCGGATCGCAGGCGGCGATGCTGAACATGCGCGCCACCCACATGCGCTGGAGTGCGGCCTCAGTGCGCGGTGCGCTGCACGCGCCGCAAATTCACCAGGCCTTGCATGCGACCCAGGCGCTCAACGATCCGCGCACCCGCGCGATGGTCACTTCGGCGCTTGCGACCGTGGCCTGGCATCGCGGCGGCCATGGCTGGTGGCGCCACAACACCGGCGGCTACGGCTGGGTCGGCCCGGTGTTCTGGCCGTTCGCATTCTACGACATCTCCAACGCCGCGTTGTGGGGCGACAGCAGCGATCCCACCTTCTGGAGTTATGGCACCAGCGACCTGCACGCCGGCCTGTTCGGTCCCTACGCCTATGACGACCTCACCGGCTATGCCACCCACCTGCGCGCGGCGCGGCATGTGAGCGGCGCGGAAGAAGCGGCCTCCGCGGCAGGCATCGACAAGGACGACCAGAACTCGTTGGCGCAACTGTGCGGCGACACCAGCCGCAGCATCGCCGGCCTGCCGGTCGACATCATCGCGCAGGCGATCTCCCCTACCGAGGCACAGCGCGCGGCACTCGACACTCTGGCCGATGCCTCCGCAAAAGCCTCGCAGATCCTGCAGGCGGCATGCCCCACCGACATGGTGCTGACCGCGCCGCGGCGGCTGGCCATCATGCAGACCCGCATCACGGCAATGATCTCAGCGGTGCAAACCCTGCAGCCGGCGCTGGAAGCGTTTTACGGTCCGCTGAGTGAAGAGCAGAAGCTGCAGTTCGACGCCATCGCCACGGCGCAGCGCACAGCCGCCGATAAAGCAATGGCCGAAGCGGCCCAGGCGACCGACAGCCGCAACCGGCGGCATCGGTCGCCTCGCCGCGAGATGCCCATCGATCCGGCCGCCACAGTGCAAAACTGCAGCGATGAGCAGCCCGATGGCGTCACCGCATGGCCGGCGGCCATGGTCACACAATCGGTCGTGCCCACGGACGCGCAACGCGGCAAGATCGAAGCGCTGCAGCGCGCGACAACACAGGCCGCCGAGATGCTGAAGGCCTCCTGCACGCCCGCGGCCGCGACCACGCCGCCGGCGCGCCTCGCCGCGATCGGCCGCCGGCTGGAGGCCATGCTGCGGGCAGTGACAACGGTCCATGCCGCGCTCGACGACGCCTACGCCACCATGAACGACGAACAGAAGGTCTCCTTCGACACCGTCGGCGCGCAGCAGATGGTCGCGATCGCGCAACCCACCACCGATCGCCGCGGCCGGCGCTCGCGGCAGATGCCGTCGGACACGGCGCAAGCCACACAGCCACCAGCCGCGCAAGCGGCGTCGGAAAGCGCCGAGCCCAAAGCCGCGGAAACCCGCCCAGCCGCGCGTCGCTACGTGCGTTATGCCCGCCACCACGGCCGTCACGGCGTGCGCGTCACCCGCGTGCTGCGACGAATGCTGTTCTCGTTCGTGCGGTGAGAGCGCGATTCACCGCCGCCCGTTGTGCGGCGGGAGGTTCAAAGTCCGGCAGGCCTCTGCTGGAACTTCTTCTTACCCACCCCTCTTTTGTGCAGCCGGCGTCCAGTCGACCTCGGCAGCAACATCGGTGATGATCTCGCGCAACCACGCCAGTGCGGAATCCATGTGAAACGATGCCGGCCACTGATTCATCGTCGAAAGCACGCGTCCATATTGTCCCCGGTTTCGGGCACTTCGCCACGCAGGAAAACCCGGCCTGCATCAGGACGATTGGCGATTTCCTCGCGGGTTGAGCGCAAGTTGCGCGAGCCGCTCTCGAACACAGGGGATGCCGAGCAGGACTCCACCATCTTCCTTCCAATAATAAAACTCAGGGAGACACACATGAGGGCCATTGCAATCGCGCTCGCTTTCCTCGCCGGCATGATATCGACATCGCTGGCTCAGACGTCGCCGGCTCAGACGTCGGCCACTCAGAGTTGGCCCACTCAACCCATGCGACTCGTTGTGAACTTTCCTCCGGGAGGGACGGCCGACCTGCTTGCGCGACTGATCGCCCAGCCCCTCGGCGAAACCTTCGGGCAGCCGGTGGTCATCGAAAACAAAGGCGGCGCCAACGGGAATATCGGCGGAGAAATGGTGGCCCGGTCCGCGCCCGATGGCTACACCTTGCTCGTGTCGTCAGGCAGCATGGTCGCGATCAATCCGCATCTGTATGCGAGCATGTCTTTCGACCCGGCGAAGGATCTCGTGCCCGTCGCGTCCGTCGCGCGCGTCCCCTTCTATCTCGTCGTTCGCACCGAAAATCCGGCGAAGGATTTCGAGGCCTTTGTCGCTGATCTCAAAGCCAACCCGGGAAAACGCAATTTCGGATCGCCCGGCATCGGCAGTTCTCCGCATCTTGCAGCGGAAATGCTCAAGAAGATGACCGGCACAGATGCTCAGCATGTGCCTTATCGCGGCGCAGCACCTGCGCTCAACGACCTGCTCGGGGCGCAACTCGACTTCCTGTTCGACCCCGGCATCGCCATCGAGCACGTGAAGGCCGGCCGGCTGCGCGCCCTTGCGATCGGAAGCCCGCAGCGCGCACCGCAACTTCCCGACGTGCCGACGCTCGAGGAGCTCGGCCTTGCCGGTTTTGACACCGACGCTTTTTTCGGCGTTTACGCGCCCGCCGGAACTCCGCGTGACGTTATCATGCGCTTGAATGCAGAGATCAATCGAGCGCTGGCGACGGCCGCATTGAAAGAGCGAATCATGGCCATCGGCAATCTGCCCGCACCGATGTCCCCTGCCGAGTTCGGAGACAGGGCCCGCGACGATTCCAGGCGGTTCGGCGCAATCATCCGGGAGCGGGGAATCATTGGCAGCAATTAGTCAGCGAAGTTCAGGCCCCAGCAACAGGATGCCGGCACGAAAGCGGCGCCGCCTCGTAAGAACGGATGACGGGGCGCCCTCCACCCCATCACCTCAATACCCACCGTGAACTGACATCCCGCGCGGGACGCGCACGCGCCCGCGCGGCTGATGTTTTCAGACTCACCGGTTGCTTGCTTCCCTGTCGTGATCCTCGTCATGATCCGGTCTCACACACGCAAAGCTCGCGGCGCTGGTCGTGCTGCCAGTCCCGTTGTATTTGGCAAATTGCGGGAAGGGACACAGCGGTCGCTGGAACGCGATGCCCTGGGTCGGATCGTCATTGACGTACTTCGTGGCGACGATTCTGTCGGGCGCATCATGATATTCGACCCATCGGTCCAGCGCCGAGATAATGTCGCCCTGCGGATCGGAGGGGTTCGGCCCGTTGAGCGTCAATTGCCCGAACGCGTTTGCGCCGGGTCCGCCACCGCAGTGAGCCATGCCCGGAACCATGAAGAGACGATAGAATTCTCTGACACGTTCGTGGCCGCCGACTTCCCGGGTCACCGCGTTATAGTAATCGATGTCGTTCTCGGGCGAGATGGCGGTATCACCCCAGCCTGCATACTGGATCAGCTTGCCGCCACGAAACTTGAAGGGACGAAGATTGGGATCGACGGAATTCAGGATCGCTCCGACCCGGACGTCCGCCTGACGGGCGTTTTGCTCGATGCTGAACGTGTCCGGGGTCCATCCGGAATTCGGAAACACGATGTACTTAAAGAAGTTGGTCCCGAACAATCCCTGCAGTCCATTGGCCGGATTGCCGCCCCCGGTCAGCCATGCCGGCCAGTTGGCCGGATCACTCGCTTCGTCGCCCGTCACGCGATAGCCCGGGAAGATCCCGCGCGGACCCGAAAAGATCTTCTTGATCGCCTGGATCTTGTCATTCGACAGCGACAGCCTGTCCGGGTTGAAGCGGCAGGCCAGGGGATTGTTCAGGAATTGATCCGTGCGCAGCCCGCCGTCGCGTCCGGCGCACTGTCCAAGCATGGCGTTGCTGACGACGCCGAGGTCGGCTTGCGAGAGATCACCGCCGGGGATTGCGGCAAGCGCTTTCTGGTTCCAGACGAACCCGCTAAACAAGTTGGTCCAGTCATTCGCTGGAGAACCGACCACGATGCCATCGAAATCGTGCGGGTAGCGCTGCGCTTCCATCAAGGCTTCGCGGCCGCCATCGGAACAGCCCACGAAATAGGAGCGACGCGGGCCACTCGATTTGAAGGCCATGATGATATCCTTGGCAACGTCGGTGGTCTCCTTCAGCGCGCGATATCCGAAATCGACCACCTTCTGAGGATGGCCGACCGCCCAGGACGCGTCGATGCCGCTGGCCTGATGGCCATCGTCGGTCGCCGCCGAGGCATACCCCCTGCGAAGCGGCTCGGCCATGCTGGTGTAGGAGATCGACCCACAGAAACCGCCGCAGCCCACCTGCAGATACTTCAGGTTCCACCCCGCTTCCGGCACCCACACTTCGAAATTGATGTGCGAGTCGCGGGTCGGCGTCGTAAATCCTGCCACCCGGCAGAATTGCGGCAGTCCTGGAAGCGATTGAGCCGGAGTGGTCGGCGTGACGAATGTTCCGGCCGGAACGGTCTGCGCCGTCGTGATGGTCGTATTCGGCCGATGAAAGTGGCTCGCCAGTTGAGAGCATGTCGAGGCGGCGGCTGGGGACGCCGACAACACCCCGATCGCCACCGGCGCGGCCGCAGCCAGCAGATACCCTCGGACTCGTCGCCGGTCTTGTCTGTTTCTCATCATCGGCTCCTCCCTGTTGCAGCGCATTATGCCGGGCGCTTGCATGCCCGTTTCGCCATGATAGATCAGTGATCCGCCTGGAGACTGTCGCCGGTCTAACAATCTGGTTGCACAATGCGGTCGCTCGACGATTTGTTGGCTACGAGCACATGGGCGAGCGCGCTGTCAGCCGCGCAATTGCAGCGCGCGCGGACCACCATCATGGTGCGCGAACTCGAGCCCGGCAATTATGCGTGCCACAAGGGCGATCCGTCCAATGTGTGGGTCGGTGTGGTCGACGGACTGATCAAGGCAGCAAACCTGTCCGAAACCGGAAGGCCCGTGACCTTTGCGACGTTCCCCGCCAATTGCTGGTTCGGCGAAGGTTCGATCCTCAAACAGGAGCCGCGCAAATACAATGTCGTCGCGTTACGTGACTCGCGCGTCGCGTTGATGCCGGCAGCCACATTTTTCTGGCTGCTGGACACAAGTATTGCTTTCAACCGCTTCATTCTCAACCAGTTGAACGAACGCCTCGGGCAATTCCTGGGTGCGTTCGAGCATGACCGCCTGGACGACCTGGACGCGCGCGTCGCTCACACCCTCGCGGACATGCTGCATCCGCAACTCTATCCGAGCCGGGAATATCGCATCGAAATCTCCAACGAAGAGCTTGGTCATCTCGTTGGGGCATCGCGGCAAAGGATCAGTCAGGCGCTGCAGGAGTTGGAGAAGATCGAGCTGATCGCGATGGGGTACCGGACAATCACGGTCCTCAATATCGAGGGCCTGCGGGATTTCGACACCCGGTTCCCGGCTCACCTGACAAAATAAACTTGTGACAAAATAGACTTGCACGGCGGCTGCCGCAGGTTGCGGGCCGCCGTTGTACAGCTCGGCACGGCTAAAGCCTTTTCCGTTCCGATAAAATCGGAACGGGGCTCTAGCATCTTGTTTTGACGCGTTTTCTTGACGCGAACCGGTATCCACTTCGCTGGAAAACGCTCTAAGCGCTGGTGACGTTGCGCCGTGTGATGTGTTTGATGTCCAGCGCGCCCACCTGCCGCATGATGGTGATGAACTCGTCGTCCAGGATCTGGAGCACGCGGTCCACACCCGTTTCACCAAATGACGCCAGGCCCCACACATAGGGCCGGCCGATGCCGACGGCCGCAGCGCCCACGGCGAGCGCCTTGAGAACATCGGTGCCGCGGCGCACGCCGCCGTCGATCAACACCGGAATCTTGCCGCCGACCGCGTCCACGACTTCCGCCAGCACGCCGATGGTCGACTGCCCGCTTTCTTCCGCGCGCCCGCCATGGTTGGAGACGATCAGGCCGTCCACGCCGTGTTTCAGCGCTTCCTTGGCATCCTCACCCGTCATGATGCCCTTGAGCACGAGCTTGCCCTTGACGATCTTGCGCAGGCGATCGATGAACTCCCATGTCATCCCGGTGCCGTACAGGTTCGTGACCTTGGACACGTCGATATCGGCGAAGTTGGACTTGCGGCTGACCTCGTTGGTGAAGCCCGGCGTGTGACAGCCCGAGCACTCGCGCTGGTCCTGGCGCCGTTCGCGAAACAGGGTTTCAGTGTTGCGGCCGCCCTGGCGGTCGACCGTCAGCACGATCGCCGGAGAGCCCGCGCTCTCCGCGTGCTGCACGAGTTTCTGCGTCACGTTCCAGTCGTCGGTCGGATACAACATGAACCAGGCCGGCTTGCCGTGCGCCTTGCTGACATCGGCGATGCTGGCATTGTCGACGGTGGAGAGAATCATCTGATGGTTGCGCTTGGCGGCGGCGCGCGCCACGGTGACCCCCGCCTCGGGATCGTAAGCGCCGAGGCTGCTGACCGGGCACATGAAGATCGGGCTGCCCCAGGTCTCTCCGAAGATCTTCACACTGGTGTCGACCTTTCGCGCATCGATCAGACGCTGGACGCGGATGTTGTATTTCGCGAAAGCGGTGTGGTTGGCGTCGCGCGTCACGTCACCGTCGACACCACTCTGGAGGTAGCCCCAGTGCGCCGGCGCCTCCTGGCCGAGCACAGCCTTCTTCGCCGCCGGTTCGAACTCGAACACATCCAGTGCGTCGGCCGCGGCGGTGATGACGCCGTCCGGGCCGAGCGCCCGCCGCGAGCCGCGCAGCACGTCATAACTCTGCGCGAACGCCCGATCCGTGCCCGCGGTCAACAGCGAGGTGATCGCCCCGAGAGAGGTCGCCGTGAGCAAAGGACTGCCGGCGAAAAACCGCAGCAACTGGCGGCGCGCGATCATGTTGCCCGTCATCGGCGTCTGACGCGAGGTATCTGTCATCGTGTTCTCCCGAATGCGAATGAGCGCCGCGTGGTGCGGGACACCGGAACAATGACGCGGGCAAGACGGAGCGCATGATGGCGCCCGCCGGTTGCGGCGTCAATTTAGTGCGCCGGGACGATAAAGTATGCCACCCTAACGTATAGGGGCGACCGCGCTGTGAAAGCTCATCGTTTTCCAATGAAGCCAAAGGACGCCGCCCCGGCCTCGCGTCGGGAGAAACAAAGGCACGGCCCTGCCCGAGACCAAGTCTCAGGTCTCAAGCGGGGCCGGACCGTCGATCTGCAACACCAGTAAAATCGAAAATTTTCAGCCCCCGCCGCTGCGGCCTTCCGCTGACGGGTCATCCATCCGACCATAGCCGGCGTCCGCTCCGCCATAATAGCCAGTTGGCGGAACCATCACGGCCGGCTGAAAGCCGGGCTGATGGTTCTGTACCGAAGCGTGGGACGACATCAATCGACGGTGCTTGCTGGTGCCGGCACCATGCTCACTCTGGGCGTAAGCGCTGACTCCGCTCGCTGTCACAAAAGCAGCAACAAACAAGATAAGTTTTTTCATTACTTGTTTCCTTCTTGATGGGAACTGTAGCAACTGCAACAATACTCTGGCGTGCGCTTCGGTCTGTTCACAATCGGACCGCTTCAAGCTCACTTGTTGTTGAGCGCAAAACGGGCTCCCAATTTGGGCGAGCCGCAATTGCGGTGACCACTACGGCCCCACTGCCGCCTTACATGAAACGCGCGAGGTCAATTAGGTGCACAGGCACCGAAATTCACGCCGCTCATCGCCTCCCGCTGATGCGCTACCGTCACCTGCCGGTTGACGCCCGTGCGAATGCACCGCACCATCCGATCGCTGGATCGGCGAGCCATTTCAGCTCGCATCTCAACACCGTAAGCAGGCGCCATGCGAAAATTCCATTGCCGCTACCTTTTTGTTACACTTTGCTTTTTCGCAGCATTGGCCGCCATGCAGACAGAGGCTTTCGCCGGCACGCGCCTCGCGCTCGTGCTGGGCAACAGCAACTATCAAGCCGTTCCCGCACTCGGCAATCCCGCCAACGACGCCGCCGATCTCGCCCAAACTTTGCGCAGCGTCGGCTTTGAGGTGATCGAGCAGCGCGATGCGACCCGCGACGCCATGGCGAGGGCGGTGCGCGACTTTTCCGAGCGCCTGCGCGGCGCTGACGTCGCATTGTTTTTCTACGCCGGCCATGGCTTGCAGATGAACGGAGAGAATTATCTGCTGCCGGTCGATGCGAAAATCGAAACGCCTGCGGATGTGCGCTTCAACACGCTCAATCTGACCGACATCCAGCAGGAGATGGAGGGGACGGGGCGCGCCAACATCATCATTCTTGACGCCTGCCGCAACAATCCCTTTGTCGAGAAGCTCGCTCATGGCGGCCGCGCCACGCCCAATCGCGGGCTCGGCCGCATCGAGGCGGCGGGACAGGGCTCGCTCATCGTTTATTCGACGCAGCCCAACAATATCGCCCTCGACGGCGTGGGGCGGAACTCGCCCTTTACCGCCGCGCTGCTGAAGCATATCGCAACGCCCGGGATCGAAGTGCGCCAGATGCTCTCCAGGGTTCGCGGCGACGTGCTTCAAACGACCGGTCAGAAGCAAACGCCTTGGGACAGTTCCTCCCTCGTCGGCGATGTCTATCTGGCGGCCCAACCGACCCCGATTGGCATCGTCGCCTCACCCGCGACGCCGACGCAATCGGCGGCCTCGTCCCAAGCGCCAGGCGATCTGAAGCAACCGGCTTTGGTCGCAACGCAGGCTGCGCCGTCGGTCGAGCCGCGAACCGCCGCGTCTCAGGTGCCGCCGGTTACCGCGGACGGCCCGGTCGGCGAATGCGAGCGCGCCGCCGCGCCGCCGCCGCCTTTCGCCAGTCCTCAGCAGTTGAAAATCTACAACACGCTCGATTTTTCGGCCGCGGTCCCAATCTGTGAGGCTGCCATGCGCACCAGTCCCAATGAACTGCGCCTGGAGTTTCTGCTTGGCCACGCCTACGAAAAGACGAGAAACTATATGGAAGCGCTGCGGCATTTGACCAAAGCCGCTGATGCCGGCTATGCGCCAGCGCAAGCTCGTCTCGGGATCCTTTTCGCGACCGGGCGCGGAGTCGTAAAGGACCGACCGCGGGCCTTCGAGCTGTTCAGCAAGGCCGCCGCCGCGGGTGTGCCTGGCGCCATCAGTAATCTTGGCGCGATGTACTCCAACGGCGAGTTCGTGAAGAAGGACGAACCGAGGGCGCTCGAACTCTATGAGAAGGCGATCGAGGCGGGCGACCCCTTCGCCCTGACCCAGACCGGCCTGATGTATTTCTACGGCAAGGGAACGCCGCGCGACTACAACGCCGCTGCGCAATACTTCCAGCAGGCCGCCGATCTCAACGACGGCTTTTCGCTCAAATACCTCGCTGTCATGTACGAACGGGGATTGCTCGGCGCGCCCGATCCGCTCAAGGCGGCCGAGCTGCGGCGCATGGCAGTTCAGGTCGATCCGACGAGCCAGGATCCCAATGTGCCGCCACCGCAGAAGACGGTACGGCCGCAACACGCGTCGCGCGTTCACTACGTACGAAGAATCTACCGCTATCGATTCTTCGGCTGCAGCTGGGTTTGGTGTTGAGATCGTCCCCGGAACTGGTTTCGATCCTCCGAGATCCTCACAATAATTGAATGCACCGTAACTCCGCTGCTCGCCAACCCCGTTACCGTCATTGATCAGCTCCCCCGATCCGTCTCGTCGGACAACGACCTAATGCGGCGGTGTGGCGATCCGCCAGATCTGGGTCGGCGAATCCTCGTCGCCCTTGTGGGACTCGAAGTAGATCCAGCGACCATCCGGGCTCATGACCGGGGCGCCATCCTCGTGCTTGCTTGTGGTGACGCGCACGACCTTTTTGCCGTCGACCGAAATCAGGAAGATGTTCGGCACGGCGCCTTTCGGGCATGGCGTCTGCGGACCGCTGCCATAACACGCCGAATCCAGAATCCATTGACCATCGGGCGACCACGACGCGTCGCTGTCGTAATTTTCATAGACCACCCCGTCGGCGGTGGGCTTGCCGGTGATCTGAATCAGGCCGGTGCCATCGGGATTGATGGTGAACAGGTGATAGCCGCCCTCTTGCTTTGGCTTCATGTCCGTCCGCCGCTGGAACAGGATTTGCGAGCCATCGGGCGACCACACCGGCAGCCGGTTATCGCTGGCGTTGCCGCCAACCAGCAGCCGCCGCACCGGGCCACCGGCGGTCGGCACGATGTCGATGCTGCCCACGTAGCCGTCGTCGGAATTGGGGTTATGCTCGAGGTCTTCCTCGAACACGATGGTCTTGCCGTCGGGAGAGAAGGTCGGTTCCTGGTAAGCCGGGTGGCCCTTGCCTGTCGTGTAGGTGACCTGCCGCAGTCCACTGCCATCCGGCGCGACCGTCCAGATGTTGGCGTCGAGGGCGGTATCGGCGAATGTCACGAGGTTGGTCGCGCCGTTCCAAGTTGCCAACCCGTTGACATTGGTGCCGCCAAGATTGGTGGCGGTGATCGGTGTCGCCGCGCCGCCGGCGCTCGGCATGCGAGCCAGCCCGCCTTGCTGGGTATCGCCGATGTGGCCATCGTATCCGTTGATATAGAGCGTGAAAATCAGCGTTGTGCCGTCCGGAGACAGCGCCGGATTCTGCGCGCTGTTATACTTTTGGGCGCCATCGTCCGGGATTGCGTAGACCAGCTCGGCTCCGTCGCTGCGGGTGACAGGAGCTGCTCCCGCGAGCGGGGCGAAGGCAAGCCACGAGAGACCGACGCATATGATCGCGATAAAGGGACGTATCGATGTGATCGACATGATCATTGTCCTTGGCTTGCAACGATGGAAGCAAATGTTGAGCGTGCGCAGGCAGCACCGTTTCGCTTCAGTACATCCAGAATCGCTGCACTTCGCATCTCCCGGCCATGAGACATGCGGCAGATCAGGAGACATCGCCCCATATCCAAACCCGTCGAACCGGATAGGTTTTTTTTATTATGGCGGAGGTACCTGCGCTCGTTAGTGTTGCAGGCCGGTGACCCGCAACGAAAGCGCCCCCATGACCGCCCAGCCGACCGTTTATTTCCTCAATGGACCCAACGCCAATCTCTATGGACTGGATCGCAGCGGGACCTACGGCCGCGAAAGCTTTGTCGCGATCAAACAGCGCTGCGAGGATCACGCCGCGTCGCTCAAGCTGACGCTCGAATTTCGCCAGTCCAATCATGAGGGCGTGCTGGTGGACTGGATCCAGGAGGCGCGCGAGAAAGCCGGTGGCCTGATCATCAACGCGGCCGGGCTCACTTATACTTCGATCGCCATCCTGGATGCGCTTTTGGCCTTCGAGGGACCGATCATCGAGGCCCACATGAGCAACATCTGGAAGCGCGAACCCTTCCGACACCATTCCTACGTGTCGCGCGCGGCCACCGGCGTGGTCGCCGGCCTTGGCGCGCTGGGTTATGAACTGGCCCTGACCGCGGTGGCGCGCCTGATCGCCGAGCAGGCGCCCCGATAATGCCGGAGACAATGGTTTTCTACAGCCAGGTCGACGACTTCGAGGCCTGGCGGTCGGCGCTGGCCGCGGAGGATATCGAGTTGCGGCAGACCGGCGACATCGCCGACAAGGCGTCGGTCCGCCATGCGCTGGTGTGGAAACCGCCCCATGGCTTCTTCGCGGATTTTGCGAACCTCGCCCTGGTGATCAATCTCGGTGCGGGGGTTGATGCGCTGGTCGGTCGCGACGACCTGCCCGATGTGCCGATCACCCGGCTGTCCGACCCCAAGATGGCGCGGATGATGGCGGGGTATGTGCTGTTCGCGGTGACGCGACACGCGCGCAATATCCCGGCCTTCGAACGCGCGCAGCGGCAGCGCCGCTGGCATTACATCCATCCCCGCGATCCCGAGACCATCCGGGTCGGCATTTTGGGACTTGGCGAACTGGGACTGGCCGCGGCGATCGAATGCGCGCGGCAAGGATATCAAGTGCAGGGCTGGTCGAACACACTTAAAGATGTTGACGGCATCCGGACATCAGCCGGTCTCGAGGCGCTGCCGGAGATTTTCAGTGGCAGCGATATTCTGGTCTGCATGCTGCCGCAAACGCCGCTCACCCAAAACCTCCTGAATGCCGAACGGCTGGCGCTGCTGAAGACGGGTGCTGCGTTTGTCAACGTGTCGCGCGGCAGCATCGTCGACGAAGCCGCGCTGATCGCAGCACTGCAATCCGGCCATATCGCGGAGGCAACGCTGGATGTGTTCGCCACCGAGCCGCTGCCGCCTTCGAGCCCGCTGTGGGCGATGGACAATGTCCTGATTACGCCGCACCTCGCCTCCATCGCACTGCCGGCCTCCGCGGCCCGACAGATCGGCGAGAATGTGCGGCGGCTGCGCACCGGGCAGCCGCTGCTAAGCCGCGTCGACCCCGGGCGGGGCTATTGATCCCGGCGCGAACCGGCCGCCGACCGCAAAGGCTTCCCTGGCATAGTCGGCAAACATCTGGACCGCCGGTCGCAACGTGTAGCGTTTCAAGTGCAGCAGTGTCACGTAGGTCGACGGCAACGGCTCGGCAATCGGGACCACCACGCTGCGGCTGCCGTCATAACCGATGGTGGTGCGCGGCACGGCATTCTGGATCGCATAACCCCGCCCGTGCCCGACCAGGCCACGGATCAGTTCAAACGAACGGGTGCGAAACGCGATCCGCGGCTCAATTCCGCACGCTGCGAACACGCTCAGGAAGTAGTCGCGGGAATGCGGCAGGTCGAGCAGGATGAACGGATCGTCTTGAAGCTCGGCAAGACTGACCTGCCGCCGCGTCGCCAGCGGATGGGTGGCGGACAACAGAACGTGCGGCGGCAACTCGGCGAGCCTTTCACCCACGATATCGTCCGGCATCGCGAAGGAATAGGACAAAGCGAGTTCGATGCGCCCCGAGATCAATGCATCGATGATCTCTTGCTGGTCGCCGTCCTCCAGCTTCACCGAAATGCCGGGATAACGATCGCCGAAACCCGACAGCAGCCCCGGCATGAAGCGGGTGGCCAGGGTCAGGAAACTGCCGACCACGATCTCGCCCTGCAAGGTGTTGCCGAGGGATTGCGCACCCTGCTCGAAGTCGCGGGCATGATTAAGCAGCAGCCGTGCATCATTGACCAGCCGCTGGCCGGCCGCCGACAGCGTCACGCCCTTGGCCAGGTGGCGGACAAAGATCTGGATGCCGAGTTCGGCCTCGATCTGGCTCAGGGCCGTCGATATCGCGGGCTGCGACACATTGAGGCGCCGGGCCGCCTCGGTGACGCTGCCCGCATCGGCGGTTTCGACCATGTACTTCAGAGCCCGGAGGGAAAACTTCATCGCATTTTCCTATGAAACTCCAAAGATAAAAATATTTTCCTTATGCTATGCGGCGCCCCACACTTCGTCCAGTGCAAGCAGGAGCCAATGATGATCCGCACGGGCGAAGAGTACAAAAACGGCATTCGCGACGGACGCGAAGTCTGGATGGACGGAGAGCGCGTCAAGGACGTCACGCGGCACCCGGCACTGAAGCCGATTATCGATATCAAGGCGCGCATGTACGACATGGCGCATGAAGAGCGCTACAGCAGCGCCCTCACCTATGTCGACGGCAACGAGCGCCACTCCATCTTCTACCGCCCGCCGCAGACGAAACAGGACTGGGCCGACAAGATCGCCGCGGTCGATCACGTGATGAAGGACATCGGCGGCGTGGTGACGCGGGTCGGCGACGAGACCATCGGCGAGATGTGGTCGCTGGCCGATGGCCGCGACGTGCTGGCGGAAATCGATCCGCGGTTCGCCGCCAACATCGACCGACACATCCAGGCCGTGGTCGAGAACGACGTGTTCCATGTATCGGCCAACACCGACCCGAAGGGCGACCGCTCGCTGCCGCCGCAGCAGCAGGACCCGGACCTGATGGTGCACGTGACGCGCGAGACCGACGCCGGCATCATCATCCGCGGCGCCAAATACGAGACCGCCGCCGCCTATGCCGACCAGGCCTATCTGAAGCCGACGGTGGGCGCCTGGAGCACCGAAGCGCTATCCGACTATGCGGTCGGCTGCATCGTCAAGATGGGCGCGCCGGGCGTCAAGCACATCTGCCGGGCCGGCTTTGCCAACCGCTCCAGCGAGAAGGACTACCCGCTCGCCAACCGGTTCGACGAAGTGGAAGCGCTGGTGGTGTTCGACGACGTGCTGATCCCCTGGGAAGACGTCTTCTTCTACCGGCACACCCGCGCGGCGCAGTTCGTGCGCTCGACGCTGCATCGTTATTCGGCATTTCCTTACGTGCTGCGCCTGCTCTACACCGCCGACATGATGATCGGCGCCGCGATGTGGAATGCGAAGCAGACCGGCCTCGACAAGCTGCAGTCGGTCCGCGAAAAGCTCGCCGACCTCGTCTGTTATCGCGAAGGCATCAACGCTCATCTCACCGCCTCGATCGCGATGGCGGAAAAGAGCCCGGGCGGCCTCTTGATGCCGCAGCAGTCGATGCTCTATGCCGGCCGGGTATTTGGCTGCTCGCAACTTCCCGCCATGATGCATATCGCCCGCGAGCTCTGCGGCGGCCAGATCTGCATCACCCCCAATGCCAGTTCGTTCGAAGCCAAGGGCAGCGGCGAGTGGCTGAACAAGTTCTATTCCCTGAACGACCAGTGGCAGGCCGAAGACCGACGCAAGTTGCTCGCCTTCGCCCGCGATCTCCTGAACTCCGACTATGCCGGCCATCGCCTGACGTTCGTGCAGTTCGCCCAGGCGCCGCACTTCAATCATCTCGCCGCCGTCTACAACAGCTTTGATTTTTCCGGCCCACTCGATTTCGTCAAGAAGTCCGCAGGCCTGTCGGATCGCATCAATGGAGGGAAGGCATGAGCCACACAATGCAACCCGTCGTCGGCGTCGATACATTCCGCGACGCCATGCGCCTGACGGCCTCGGGTGTCGCCGTGGTCACCTCGGACGGCGACGCCGGGCGCGCCGGCGTCACGGTGTCGTCGTTGTGCTCGCTGTCGATGGAGCCGCCCTCGGTGGTGTTCTGCGTCCATCGCGACAACAAGGGCCTGGCGCAAATTCTCACCAACGGCACCTTCGTCGCCAACGTGCTCAGCGATGCCCAGGAACGCGTCGCCAACAGCTTCGCCGGACTGATCCCGGAACTGCGCGAAAATCGTTTCCTGGCCGGTAAATGGTCCAAGCTGCACACCGGCGCGCCCGCCCTCGACGGCGCACTCTGCAATTTCGACTGCCGCGTCGCCAGCGTTTTCGAATTCGGCTCGCATCGCATCGTGACCGGCGAAGTGCTTGACGTTCGCACCCAGCCGGCCTTGCCGCTGGTGTTTTCCGATCGCGCGTTCCGTCGCCTCGCCGCTGCTTAAGTTAAAGAGAGAGATCCATGACCACCCATCAGCGGTTCCGCAAGTTCAACACCCGCGAAGCCTACCCCGAGCAGAATCTCGACAACGATGTCTGCATGGTGGTGCGCGCCAACAACACCGTCTATGTGCGCGGACAGACCGCCATGGACCTCGACGGCAACATCGTCGGCATCGGCGATGCAGCCGCGCAAACCGAGAATGCCATGTCTTGCGCCAAGGTGCTGCTTGAAGAGGCAGGTGCCTCGCTGCAGGACATCGTCAAGATCGTCATCTACATCACCGATCGCGCTTATCGCGAGCCGGTGTATCGCGTGGTCGGCCGCTGGCTGAAAGGCGTCTATCCGGTGTCGACCGGCATCATCGTCCAGGGACTGGCTAAACCCGAGTATTTCATGGAGATCGACATCATCGCTGAAATTCCGTCGCGCTGAGAGCGAAACAAGCTTTTAGCAACAGTCCTAAGAGCCACTTCATCTTCCTTCGAAGATGAAGTGGCTCGCCGTTGGCAAATTGCATCTAACTATCTGAAATCAATAAAATAAATGGCACGATCCTTGCTCTGTTTCATCGCTGCAAAGCCCAATCAAACGAGGTTCGAAGATGCATGCCTTGAAGATTTCCGCGGCAGTCGTTCTCGCCGCACTCGCCGTCACTGGTGCGCCATCCATGGCCTCCGCAAAGGACAAGCTTGTCGTCAGCACATGGGGCGGCAGCTTCCGTGACCTGATCGACGAGGCGATCGGCAAGACGTTTACCGCGCAGACCGGTGCCGACGTCGAATACGTCACTGGCGGCACCATGGATCGGCTGAACCAGGCCAAGCTCGCCGCCGGCAAGCCCGAGAGCGACGTCACCTTCACCACCGCGCATGTCGGCTGGCTCTATGCCAACGACAAGCTGTTCGAGACACTCGACCTCGCGAAGGCACCGAACGCACAGCACCTGGTGCCGCAGGCCAAGATCAGCCCGTATCATGTCGGTGTCTGGGCCTATGTCTACACCATCGGCTACCTGCCCGATCGCTTGCCGAAAGGCGTCAGCTTCGACAGCTGGGAAGGCCTGTGGAATCCGGCCCTGAAGGGCATGATCTCCTCACCCGACTTCGACCCAAGCCACGTCATCGCGGTGGCGGCCAAGCTCTCGGGCGGCGACGCGACAAACTGGCAGGTCGGCAGCGAGAAGCTGAAGGCGCTGCGGCCAAACTACAAGGCGTTCTACACCAACGACGCCAACAGCCAGCAGTTGTTCGCCACCGGCGAGACGCCCGTGCAGGTGGTGCTCTCGATGAACGCCTATCACATGCGCGACCAGGGCGTTCCCATCCAGCTCGTGATCCCGAAGGAAGGCGCGGTGCTCGGCATCGACACCATGGGCATCATGAAAGGCTCGGCCAAGGCCGACCTCGCCTACAAATTCCTGAACATCGCGCTCGACCCGGCGGTGCAGGCCAAGATCGCGGAGTTGAAGAAAGGCAGCCCCGTGGTCGACAACGCCAAGCTGAAGCCGGAGACCGCGGCGCTACCCGGCGTGTTCACCACGCCCGAGCAATGGGCCAGCCAGACGCTGGTAATCGACCACAAGCTGCGCGCCGAGAAGACAGCCGAATGGCGCAAGTGGTTCGCTGAAAACATGATGGCGCAATAAGCCCGTCCCGTCGGCGGCCCGACACAGTCGGGCCGCGCTGTGTGATTCACCGAGGGCTTTCATGACTTCGCGACCTCTCACTTCGCGACCATTCCTGGGTTGGTTCGTCTCGCCGGCCGGCCTCGTGGCCGTCAGCCTGGTCGCGGCGATGGCGGTGGTCTTCCAGTACAGCGTCAGGACCTATATTCCCGGCTCGCTCGATGTCGGCGGCTTCACCCTGCAGAATTTCGCGGCGCTGCTGCGCCCGCTGTATGCCTGGGCGTTCTGGGCCACCATCCTGCTGTGCTTCCAGACCGCCGTGTTTACGCTGATCCTCGCCTATCCCGTCGCCTATGCGCTGGTGCGCACCCGCAGTCCGTTCCTGCGCTCCTTCATCCTGATTGCCTCCGTCACGCCGCTGTTCCTCGGCGAAGTGGTGCGGACCTATTCCTGGATGATCGTGCTCGGCAACAACGGCTTCCTCAACACGCTGCTGCTCAAACTGGGGCTGGTGCAGCGGCCGCTGCAGATGATGTTCACCACCGGCGGCGTCGTCGCCGCGCTCGTGCATGTGACCATGCCGATCATGGTGATCATGCTGGCCGCGGGGCTGTCTCACATCGATCGGAACTACGAAAAGGCGGCCGCAAGCCTCGGCGCGGGACCGATCCGGATCTTCCTGACGATCACGCTGCCGCTGTCGATGCCGGGCGTGGTCGCCGGCTTCTCCACCGCCTTCGCCTGGACCTTCAGCGCCTTCGCCACGCCGCAATTGATCGGCGGAGGCCGGGTCAGCACAGTCTCGACGCTGGTCTACCAGCTCGGTTTTTCATCGTTCAACTTTCCATTCGCGGCCAGCCTGTCGATCGTCGGCCTTGCGCTGTCGCTTGCAGTCATTGCGCTGATGAAGCAGGCGGCCCGTCCGCTGGAGCGACTGGGAGCTGCGACATGACAGGCCGGTTCACCGCCAAGGCACTGCGATGGTCGGGATACGTCCTGGTCGCGGTCATTTTGCTGTTTGTCATCCTGCCCGCGATCGTGGTAGCGCTGACCGCCTTCAACGACCGCGCCATCCTGGCGTTCCCGCCGCAGGTCTGGTCGCTGCGCTGGTTCACCCGCGCGTTCGACTATGCGGATTTCCGAAAAGGTTTCTGGAACGGCCTGACGGTGACGCTGTGGGCCTCGTCCCTCGCGCTGGTGATCGGCGCGGCCTTCGCCTTTGCGATCCACCGCTACACATTTCGCTTCAAGCGCACACTCGAAGGCATCCTGCTGTCGCCGCTGATCATCCCGCACTACACCATCGGACTTGGCTTGCTGATGCTCGCAGCCCAAACCGGCGCGGGCCGGGGCTTTCCGCTGGTGATCCTCGCGCATGTCATCATGGTGCTGCCGTTTGTGATGCGCAGTGTCTTCATCTCGCTGCAGAACCTCGACACCCGGCTCGAGCTCGCCGCCTCCAGCCTCGGCGCCTCGCCGCTGCGGATACTCTTCACCATCACGCTTCCCTTGCTGCTGCCGGGCCTCTTGAGCGGCTGGCTGTTCGCCGCGATCCTGTCGTTCAACGAATTCACCGCCACACTCTTTGTCAGCAGCCAGGCGACGCAGACGCTGCCGGTCGCCATGTACAACTATGTGCGGGAGTATGCCGACCCGACCCTCGCTGCGCTGTCGGTGATCTATATCGTCGTGACCGCGACGCTGCTCACCCTCGCAAATGCCTTCCTCGGACTTGGGAAAATCCTGAATGTTGATGCGCACTGACCATTTCGCCGCGACCGCGCGCGCGACGTCCGAGGACCTCGTCCGCCCGACCGTCCAGCTTGACGGCGTCACCAAGCGGTTCGGCGACGCAACCGCGCTGCACGAGGCCTGGCTCAAGATTCCGCCGGGTGAGTTCATGACCTTGCTGGGCCCGTCCGGCTGCGGCAAGACCACGCTGCTGAATCTGGTGGCCGGCTTTCTTGAGACCGACGGCGGCGAGATCTTCATCGATGGTACGCTGGTGACCGAGACGCCCGCGCATCAGCGCGAGATCGGCATCGTGTTCCAGAACTACGCGCTGTTTCCGCACATGAGCGTCGCCAAGAATATCGCCTATGGCTTGAAGACGCGTGGTGTCGCCAAGGCGGAGATCGCTCGGCGGGTGAATGAGGCGCTGGCGCTGGTCAAGCTCGACGGCTTCGCCGACCGCATGCCGCGGCAGCTGTCCGGCGGCCAGCAGCAGCGGGTGGCGCTGGCGCGCGCGCTGGTGATCCAGCCCAAGGTGCTGCTGCTCGACGAGCCGTTCTCGGCACTGGACAAGAACCTGCGGGGATCGATGCAGGTGGAGCTGAAGCAGATCCAGCGCGATCTCGGCGTCACCACCATCTTCGTAACCCATGACCAGAGCGAAGCGCTGTCGATGTCGGACCGGATCGCGGTGATGTCATCGGGCCGGATCCGGCAGATCGCAACACCCGGCGACATCTATCGGCGCCCGGCCGATCGTTTTGTCGCGTCTTTCGTCGGCGACGTGAACGTCCTGACGGGCCGCCTCGCAGAGCGACGCGGCGACAGCGACAGCGTGTCCATCGGCGAGGCCCATCTGGAGGTGCCGGCCACGGCGCTCGCCGCGCTCCGCGTCGGCGACAGGACGGATGTCTTCGTGCGGCCCGAGCACCTGAGCATCGCCGCGCGCGGCCTGCCCGGATCACTGCCCGGTATCGTTGCGGCGCAGATATTCCAGGGCGACCATGTCGATCTCTACATCGACATGCAGGGCATTGCGCACGAGCGCGTGCTGCTGCGTTCGCCCGGCATCGGCGCGCTGTCGTCGTGCCCGGTCGGTGCGGAGATCGGTGTTGTTGTCAGCTCCGACGACATCGTTGCCTTCCCGCCGGACGACAACGCATGACAGTGAAATCGATGCGGCTCGGCAATGAATGTTCCCTCCCCCCTTGTGGGGGAGGGTCAGGGAGGGGGGTGAAGACAAGCCGCAGCGCAGTTGATCGACTGCGTCACGCCACCTCTCATGTCGGAATGCGGGGCATACCCCCCTCCCCTGCCCTCCCCCACAAGGGGGGAGGGAGCCGCACAAAGCATCGTCCCGACATGGGGCAATCTCAGATTACGACGCGTGAATCCCGTAGCCGCAGGCGGAGCGAACTGAACTGCGACAATGGAGAGATCCGCTCAACCAAACTTCATCCCACCTCAGAACGACGGCGCCGCGCCGGGATTGAGGGCGCGTGCGATGTAGTCCTTCTGCTGCGGCCGGTAACGCTCCCAGAGCGCACGCAGCTCAGTGATCGGCTCATCATGCCAGTCGACCCGCAGGTCCACCACCGGCCAGTCGAACTGGTGCGCCACATGCAGACCGGCGCCATGTTCGTCATCGGTTTCGCCGCCGGCTGCGAGACCGGCTTCGAGCGCCGACAGCAGCCGCTCGGCCAGCACCTGGCCGGCGGTGGCTTCGAAACGCTTGATCATCACGCCGGGCACGTCGGTGTTGGCGAGCAGATTGCCCAGCGCCAGACAGCCCGCGCCTTCCGCGACAGCCGAGAGCGCCAGCGCCTGCGCGCCGGAGTGCCAGGACACACGACCATAACGATCGATCACACCGACCTGCCGCCATTCCGGCGACGGCGTGGCGAGCAGCAGATTGCTGAGCACGGCCGGCGACCCCAGGCCCTGCCGCAGCAGCGCATGTCCGGTGGGACCGAGCGCGGGATCGGTGACATTCTGCGAGACCACCGTTCCCAGGGGACCAACCCAGGCGCAGCGCGCCGCGACCGCAATGCTCGACGACGTGATCGCGATCCCGAAGGCGCCGGTGTCAGGGCAGCGCGCCGAAATGGAATAGGTCATGTTCAGTTTCCCATCATCTTGACTCTTCAGGCATAGTATATGATCGAAAAAATTACACAAATACTATGCGATCTCATTCGCTTTCAAAGTATAAGTTCAAATTCGAACCTTGATATCGTCGGTTATATTGAAGAATTACTTCAGGCTGACGGCGTCTCCGCACGGCGCATTCCCTCGCCGGACGGCCAAAAATCCTCGCTGCTCGCCACCATCGGCCCGGCGGATCGCCCCGGCGTGGTGCTGTCGGCGCACACCGACGTGGTGCCGGTCGAGGGCCAATCCTGGAGCGTGCCGCCGTTCGGCGGCGTCATCCGCGACGGCCGGATTGTTGGCCGCGGCGCGACCGACATGAAGGGTTTTGTCGCTGTTGTACTCGCTCACGTTCCGCGTTTCCTCACGGCAGCAAAAGAGCGACCGATCCATCTTGCGCTCTCCTATGACGAAGAAGTCGGCTGCCGCGGCGCGCCAGATCTTGTTCGCGCACTGACGCAGAGCGTCACGCGACCGATGCTTGCGATTGTCGGCGAGCCGACCACCCTGCGCGTGGTGCGCGCCCACAAGGGCAAGATCGCCCGACGTCTCACCATCACCGGCCGCACCGGCCATTCAGCCATGCCGCACCGCGCCGCCAATGCGGTGGATGCGGCCGCAGCCATCGCTTATGGCCTGCGCGGTTTCGCCGAGGCCGAGGTGGCGCGTGGCGGCGATCTCTCTTTCGATCCGCCGTTCACCAGTGTCCATGTCGGCTCGCTGCATGGCGGCACAGCCCTCAACATCGTGCCGGACCGTGCGGTGCTGGAATACGAAGTGCGCATGATGCCGGGCCGCGACGCCGGCGACATTCTCGCGCGCGTCGACGCGCTGGTCGAGCAAGAACGCCGTCGCCTGCAGGCCGCGGCACCGGAAGCGGACATCATCTCGGAAGAGATGTTGGCCTATCCCGCCCTCGACACAGGTAGCGCCGATCCCGCAACGCTGCTGGTCGCGCGGCTGGCGCAGGACACGCAGCCCGCCGGCACCGTTGCGTTCGGCACCGAAGCCGGCATCTACGCGCAAGCCGGCATTCCCACGCTGGTTTGCGGCCCCGGCGACATCGCACGCGCCCACAAGGCGGATGAATGGATCGCGCTCAGTGAACTCGCGGCGGCCAGCGCGATGATGGACAGGCTAGCCGATTTCGTCCTCCTGCCCTAGGGACATCAGACATGAGCGACATCGAACTGTTCTATGCCCCCACCTCGCCTTACGTCCGCAAGGTGATGGCCTCCGCCATCGAGCTCGGCATTGCAGAGCGCATTGTGCGCCTGCCAAGTGCCGCCCATCCCTTGAAACGCGACGAACGCATCGCCGCCTTCAATCCGCTGGCCAAGGTGCCGGCGGCAAAGCTTGCGGATGGCACCCTGCTGTTCGACAGCCGCGTGATCTGCGAATACCTCAACGACAGCGTCGGCGGTTCGCTGTTTCCTCGCGGCGCTGAGCGATGGCGGGTTCTCACCGAACAGGCACTTGGCGACGGCTTGCTGGATGCCGCCCTGCTCGGCCGCTACGAGATGACCTGTCGGCCGTCCGAGCACAGATCCTCGGAATGGGCTGGCGGCCAGATGACCAAGATCGCCGCCGCGCTCGATCACATGGAGGCGACGGTCGCCGATTTCGGATCCGGGATCACGATCGGCAGCCTCACCATCGCCTGCGCACTCGGCTATCTCGATTTTCGTTTTGCCGATGTGGACTGGCGCGGCACCCGGCCGGCGCTCGCGACCTGGTTCGCGACGATCTCCCAGCGGCCGTCGTTGTCGGCGACGGTGCCCGCGGAGGGTTGAGACCGCGGCCGCACGGACCAAAATCTCGGATGCGGCAATGTGATCTCGATCACACAAGCCTTGCGGCCATTCGTCTCGCGCGTCATCCGCGCGCGGATGGTGTAGACTTCCGCTCGTCGCACGCGGCCATGCGGGAGATACGACGTCGATCGATATTTGAAGCATCTGAAGCATCGACGATCGTTTGAGGCCATGCGCCTGTAAGGCGCAGCCTTCAGAAATCCGCGCGACCACCAAGAAGAATTTCAGCACGTCGTTTTTCAAACTCCGGCATGGCGGGGTTTTTCCGCCGCATCGTTTTCAAGGATCCGCCGCGCCATCGCCGTCGAAAGCCGGTGGGCGCCCGTTGCCGCGCAATGCCTTGCGCCGGCCCGCATGCGTGCGCGGATCGTGAACAGGCGCGGCCTCGACAGCCGCCAAAGGAGCCATCATGGGATTTGCCGCCGTCACCCGCTTTTCGCTGGAAGTGCTCAACCAGAACTATCGCGCGCCCGTGGTGCTGCCGCGCCCGGTGCCGCCGTCGCGCGGCGATGCGCCCGCGGTGCAGGATGCGAGCTACAAGGTCGCGGACGATTTCATCCGCCTGGTGCCGTTCGTGCGCGCCGGCGGCTCGGACCGGCCGGTGGCGCGCCAGTACCAGGTGCGTACCGCGGAGGATCTGTTCGAACCGCCCTTCACCGCGCGCGGCGGCGCCGGCACCACCTGGGTGCAGGGCGCCAGCACGCCGTTCGGCCAGGAGTTCGACATCGCAGGCACCCGCTTCAAGAAAGTCAGCACGGTTTTCCGCGACGACCCGCTGATGGAGCAGAGCATGCGCCGCCACCAGGAGATCCTGGCCGGCACCGCCGTGGTCCGCGCCATGAGCGACGCCGCGTGGAATTCCTTTCCCTCCAACGACGACCAGTCGGAGCTCGCCGGCTTCCGCTATTATTTGCCGGCGGCGAGCCCGCAGCACGTGACCTACGATCCGGCGCGCAAGCTGCTCGGCGGTCTTGCCGAGATCATCGCGCGCTGCTGTCCGAGCGACGGCGACTTCGGCGTCGGTCCCGATGTCATCGTCACCACCTCGCGGGTGATCTGGCGGCTGGTGAAGGAACACCAGGACAAGGGCATCGATCCGGTGTTCGAATATTGCCCGCTGACCGCAAAAAAGCAGCTGCACTATTGCGGCGTGCCGCTGGTGACAGGGCGGATCGCCGAACCCGCCGGCACGACCTCCACCACCGAGGCCTGGGCGATCAAGATCACCGGCGACAGCGCGGTGCGGTTCGTCCATGTCGGCGGCGACTCCGACAATTACGGCCTGCAGCGCCGCAGCACCACGGTGTCGTGGCGCGACGCCAGCGGCGAAGTGGAGGGCAGCAGCCCGGCGACGGAAGTCTACGCCATTGTCTCGGTGCTGGTGCCGGAGGAACAGGCGGTGGCCGTGCTGCAGAAGATCCCGACCGCAGATCCCTACGCGCAGCCCTGAGGAGCGGCCCATGCCGGATCCGATCATCGATCTCATCGAGCTGCCGGACAAGGCCCTGCACAACGCCATCGCGCAGATGGCGCTTGAACTCGGCGGCCATCACACCGCCAGCCCCGCGCAGCGCGAACGCCTCGACGCGCTGGAGGGCGAACGCAATCGCCGGCGCCGCGCTGCCATGGAGCATGTGCTGTTCAACGGCGGCTTTGCCGACACCGGGCCGGAACCGCGGACCCGCGAACGGCCCGACGACCACGATGGCGACGACGATTACGAATTCGTGCCCGCTCATGAGGAATCCGGTCCCGGCGGGCGCATGGATTACATTTATGCGCACTGGCGGCGCAAGCGGCGCCGGCGCGCGCGAGCCCCCGACATGCCGGACGACCGGATCGCGCTCTCGCCGGACGACACTCCATCACCGGCGCCGTCGGACGGCGACTTCGATCCGCGCGATGGGCTGCGCGAAAAACGCCTGATGCATCTGCACATGCTGGCGCGCGAGCGCGGCCTCTCCTACACGCCGCATGGCGACGTCGCCGACAACGATGTCTACGTTGAGGAGATGGCGCGGCTCGGTTACTCGCCGGACGACGACGAGAACTCACTCTCCGGCTGGATCGACACCCCGGAACAATCCGACTGGGACGCGCTGGACACTATGCTGGACGAGATGGGTCCGATCGACCGGATCTATCTGGCGTTCGACCAGTTGATCTCGTCGGGTGAACTCGGCCAGGATTTCTGGGACGCGCTGCCAGATCCGCATGCCTTCGTGCTGGGGCTGTTCGCAATCGTGGTGCTGCAATTCGTGCCGGGCATCGACATCCTGCTCGACGCCTATCTGCTCTACACCCTCGGCAAGCAGTTCTTCGAACTGCTGGACGCGCTCTCCGCCCTCAACACCGCCGGCAATGCGCGGGAGTTCGCCCGCGCCCGCGAAGCCTTCGGCCGCGCCGTGGCCTCGATCTCGATCGACGGGATCATCGCGGCGGCGACATGGGGACTGAAGAAGCTGGGCTCGGTTCCGAAAGGCCGGGGGCCCCGCGTTCAGCCGCGGCCGCGACCAAGGCCGCAGCCGCGCGTGCAACGGATACAGCCAAGACCGCAACTAAAACCGAGATTGCCGAAAGGCCTGGAAGAAATACCGCCGGACCGCGCCATCCAGATCAATGGCGGCGCCGGCGGGCGCAGCTTCGGGCCCGGCGGCTACAGCCCACCACGACGGTGGAAGCCGTTCGAGGCGCCGAAGCCGCCCGGCCCCGGCTATTACGGCGAACCGCTGGAACGATTTCTCGAAGGCACCCGGCCCGAACCGCGACGCGACATCGGACGCACCGGGCGCGACACTCGCATCGTGGAGCTGGCCGACGACCCCAGCGTGCCGTCCTGGATCCGCGAGCATATCCGCCGCCAGATCCGGGAGAACCCCACCGGCGACTATCGACTGCCGAAAAAAGGCGACATCGGCCCCGACGGGCGGCCGCTGAAAGAGGACTATGTGCTGGGTCACGAAGAGCACACCCGCGATCCCTTCACCGGCCGTATCACCAAGGAAGGACGGCCGGCCCGCGAGAACAATCCCTATGGCGGAACGCGGCCGATCAGCGAAGGCCTCAACAAGTTCGAGGAAGCGATGCGCCGCCGCCTCGAAGTACGTTATGCCGCCCACCTCGAGACCCTGTTCAACCGGCTGCGGCGGCTGAAGGCGCAGAAGCGCTGGAGCGAGGTGCGCCGGCTGTTGCGGGAGATGATCAGCAAGGGCGACGTCAAGTTCGAGAACCTGCCGGCGGAATTGCAGGACTTGATGCGAGGGTGAGGCGCGAGGCTGAAGTTCTTCAACGCCCTCGCCCGTCCCCTGGTCGCCGCCGACACCCTGCTATTGCGCCTGCAGATTGAGCGCGCGCACCATGGCGATGTATTTGTCGCGCTCGCTTTTGAGGAAGGCGTCGGCCTGGTCGACACTCATGGGCTCGAGACGCCGTGAGGCATTGGCCTTGATCCGCGCGAGGTTGTCGTCGCTGGTGTTCCAGACATTCAGCGCCTCGTTCAGTCGCGCGACCACCGGTTCTGGCGTGCCGGGCGGCGCGAACAATGCTGACCAGAGGCTGTATTCGAAACTCCTGAGGCTTGCGCTCTCGCTCATGGTCGGCACATCCGGCAACGCGGGATTGCGCTCAGCACTGGCGACGGCGATCGCCTTGACCTGGCCCGACTGGATCAGGCTGAGGGTCGAGCCCCCCAGCGGCGCAAACGTCAGATCGATGTGGCCGCCGGACATATCGGCCAGCACTGGAGCCACGCCCTTGTAGGGCACTTCCAGGAATTTCGTGTTGGTGCGTCCCTGGAAATCGGCGCCGACAATATGCGGGGTCGAGCCCGTGCCCCAATGCGCCAGGGTCAGCATCTTGCTGCCGGGCTTGCGCGCGTACTCGATCAACTCGTCGATGTTGCGAAAGGACAACGTATTGCTGGACAGCAGGACGAAATCCGAAATGCCGACCACGCCCAGCAACCGGAATTTTTCCGGCTCATACTTTGCAGCCGGCACGACGAATGGCGCGACCAGGAAATCCGTGCCGGTGGTGCCGAGCAGTGTGTAGCCATCGGGAGTGGCCTTGAGCGCGGCCAGAACGCCGATCGAGCCGCTAGCGCCGGGAACGTTCTCGGTGATCAGCGACGGGCCGAGATTGCGCTGGAGCACCACATTCGCGGCGCGCACCGACACATCCGCGGGACCGCCGGCGGGAAACGCCAGCTTGATGGTGATGGGACGGTTGGGATAGCCCTGCGCTTTGACAGCGGGGCTTGTGCACATGACGAAGGCGATCAGCGCCAACCCTTGCATGCAGAGTCTGTTGATTGAGAATATCATTATTGCCCCTGATATTTTTGTTTGACGCGTTTTCTTCACGCCGAGCGGCGTCCACTTCGCTTGAAAACACGACGTCAGCTGCCATGGAATTCCGGCCGGCTGCTGCCGGGCGGACGCTGCATCTCGAACATGTTGTCGGTGGTGACCTCGAAATAGTCGCCACCACGGCCCGCGCGCAGGATGGGACGCGCCAGCGCGGTGTTGTAGACGCCGTCCTGGATCAAGGCCTTGTCGATGTAGACGGCGACGACTTCGCCAAGGACAAACCATCCCTCGACCTTCTCGCCGCGCGCATTCGCCAGTTGCGAGACCTCGATCACCTTGCATTCCATCGCGGCGCGGCTTTCGCCGACCCGCGGCACGGCGACGTGGCGACACGGCACCGGCGTCAATCCCGCCCTCTCGAATTCGCTGACGCCGTGATCGAACGGTGCCGCCGTCATGTTCATGCGTTCGCCCAGATCCATGGTCACCAGATTCCAGACGAATTCGCCGGTCTCGCTGACGTTCTTGACGGTGTCCTTCCACGAGATCGAAGAGAATCCGATGATCGGCGGGTCGTAGAGGAAGGCGTTGAAGAAGCTGTAGGGCGCGAGATTGAGCTGCCCGGCCGCGTTGCGCGACGAAATCCAGCCGATGGGCCGCGGCGCGACAATGGCGTTGAACGGGTTGTGCCGCAGCCCGTGGCCCTTCGCAGGCTCGTAATAATGGAAATCCAACGGATCCATGCATGCCCTCCCGATGTCATGCGTGGCCAGCGGCCCGCACAGTTGGAGGTGACACTAAGTTCTAAATAAGAACTGTCAACGGATTTAACCGGGCCATTGCCAGCGCAAAGTGCCAACGCCCGTTGCATTAATAATGTTATGCAAGTAGATCAGTGAGACCATGGCTTCGGCCCTGCCCTCTGAAATCATCGGCCATTTTAGTTCTTGATCAGAACTTTATGGGCCACGCTCGCTATCCGGCGTAGGCCACCCAGCCTTTGAAGCTTAGCCCCGCATAAAACAAGCTGACGTCGGCAAAGCCTGCATCGCGCAGCATGGCTTCATCGTCCTCGGGCGCCATGATCGACAGTCTGGTGCTCATGGCTTGCCGCGCACTCTCCGCATGAGCGGGGTCGGTGCCGCCATAAGCGACATGACGCGCAAGCCACATCGAGCGCTCGGGCTCGGTTTGCGGGAAACTGATATGAGCGACGACAAAGGGAGCGCCGGGCTTGAGGCGACGGCGAATTTGTTTCAGCGTCGGGAGACGCTGATCGCGCGGGACAAAGTGAAGGGTCAGCACGCACGTGGCGGCATCGAACGGGCCTTCCGGCGCATCGACGATGGTACCTTCGTGAAGGCGCATTCGCGCGGCGTGCGGCCCGACCGTCCGCTCGGCCAGTCTGAGCATGTCGGCCGACGGGTCCACGCCATCGAACGACCATCCGGAATGCGCTTCGGCCAGCGCCTTCAGTTCCAATCCGCCGCCCGCACCCAGGACCAGCACGCGGCCATTCGACGGTGTTCGCTCAGTGAGCAGCAGCGACATCATGCGATGAAGGCCATCAAAGCCCGGAACCTGCCGCGGCGGGCCTTCCGCGTAACAACTGGCGAATTGTGCATCGAAGCAAGAGGAGTTCACGGCCTGTCACCTTGGAACATTGAGATATGGAGCCATCAATAGACGATCGACACCAATTTGTAACTTCAAAAGTTACATAACATGACGAGAAGCCTCGCGTCCAGGCCTTCACGGGTGCAAAGGCTGACAGGTCACCACGTGAACACACCGCGACTTCAATGTAAGCTTCCCGCGCGTTGTGAGCGCAGGTGGGAGACACAGATGGACGATCGAACCATACGGGCGGCGCTGGAACGCCATTGGGCAGCTTCGGACGCGAGCGATTTCGAGGTCGAACACGACATCTACCGGGAGGACGCCGTGCTGCATTATCCGCAATCCGGCGAGCGGATCCGCGGCCGGCGCAACATTCAGCAGAGCCGGTTCCTCCAGCCCAACAGGAAACGTTTCACGGTGCAGCGAATTGTCGGAGGCGGCGATCTCTGGGTCACGGAATACATCCTGACCTATGACGGCACACCATCCTACGTGGTCAGCATCATGGAATTCCGTGACGGACTGGTGGCCAGCGAAACCCAGTATTTCGCCGACCGGTTTGACCCTGCCCCCTCGCGTGTGCATCTTGTCGAACGAGAGGCCTGATATCAGGCGTTAAAAGGAGTTCCGGGTTTGAGTGTTGCCTTCACCAAGGAAGAGAGTGCCGAAACCGCGTCGGAGACCGCGCTGCCCGACCGCCCGGTTTCGCCGCATCCGAACCTTGTGACGGAAGCGGGGTTGAAGGCGCTGGAAGCTCAACTGGCCCAGGCGCGCGAGGCTTACGAGACGGCGCAAAAGATCGATGACGTGAATGAACGGCGGCGGCAATCGGCCAATCCGCTGCGTGATGCGCGCTATTTTGCGACACGGGTTCGAACTGCTCAGGTCATGGCCGCTCCAACGTCAGCCGACACGGTCGCCTTTGGCAGTACCGTGACTTTTTCGCGAGATGATGGCCGCGTCCAAACGTATCGTATCGTGGGAGAAGACGAAGCCGACCCCAAGGCCGGCTCCATTTCCTTCGTCTCGCCGGTGGCCCGGCTGCTGCTGGGCAAGGCTGTCGGCGATGTGGCCGGCCCGCCCGGCCAAGAGCTCGAGATCACCGCGATCGCGTAACACGCTCACACCCAGGATATCGCTGAACGCGACAGCACCCGCTTGTGAAAGAACTGCGCTGAACTATCCCGCAGTCTTCGACGTGAGCCGTGCCCCATCGCTTGCCTTCGATCGTCCGCCGTAGAGGATGGCGAGTTCCGACAGTGCGGCGACCAGGAGCGCGCCCAGAAAAGCGCTGCGCCCGAGGTGGACCAGCATCCATCCCCCGATCACGGGAAATCCAAAGACGCCGATGAAGTAGGACAGCACGAACCATGTCAGTGCGGCGTGGCGATATTTTGCCTCGGTGTCGTTGACCGCCCAGGTCTGGATCACGGAATAGACCAGACCATAGCCGATGCCGGTCAGCACCGCGGACAGGATCTGGAACGCCGGATGGAAACCGACGCCGAACATCGCCACCACGCCAAGGGTCATGGACACCAGCAAACCCGCGGCAAGCTGGTCCTGCGGCAATGACGCCAGGGTGCGCGCCAGCAGCAGGCGGCCGGCAACCACCGTGATGGCGTAGACGGCGAAGAAGGTCGAGGCTTTCGCGGACGTTCCCGCGACCAGGGACGACTGGAAGGTCAACAGGCCGGAAAAGACGCAGGCGCCGAAGCCGACCATCAGGATGGGGCGCACAGATGCGCTGCGCGCAATGACGCCGATCGGGCGCACCCATGACCGCAGCGAGAACGAACGGGGCGCACCGGGCGCCAGCGTGGAGAACACCCACAGCGACAGCCCGGCAACAAGACAGGCAAAACCGACCAGCCGGAATGTCGTCTCGATCGAGAGGCCCGCCTGATCGACGGCCAGGTTGAGGACCAGCGGCCCCCCTCCGATGCCCGCCATCTGGAAGGCGCCGAAGCGTGTGAACCAGAAGCCGCGATCGCTGTCCGTGACACGTTCCGAGAGCGACATCGGCGCACCGACATAAAACATGCCCCAGCCGAGGCCGACCAGGACACCGGACGTCAGCGACACAGCCAGCGTGCCGCCCGTGCTGAAAGCCAGCAGCAGAAAGCCACACCCCACGGCGCAGGATGCGATCGCGCTCAAACGCGCGGCGTCGAAACGCCCGGAGAACCAGCCCACAAGCGGCACACCGATGAAGGTGCCGAGCATGGCGGCCCCGAGGGTCGTGCCGGTGTCGAGGTCGCTGCCGCCATGCGCACGGTAGTAGGCTGACAGCAGGAACGTGGCGCCATAGCCGGCTGCCGCCAGCATGGTGCCGAGAAACAGAAACTGTGCGGACGATTTGCGCATGGGACCTGACCACTCTTGAAAGTGGCCTGACATTATTTAATTATTATAACTTAAAAAGGGCCACTTTCCGATGTCCAAACAGGCCACTTTCCCGAAGACGACTGTCTCGAAGACAACGATGCGGCGCGAGAGCGCGGCGGCCGGTTTTCGGCCCGTGATCGATTCGGCTTTGCCGGTCCCGGCGGTGCGGCAACTCTATTTGCAGCTCCGGGACAGCATCGTCGGAGGCACGCTGCGGGCGGGGGCTCGCCTGCCGTCGACCCGGACGGCGTCCACCGAATGGTCGCTGTCGCGGGGGCTTGTCGCTGAGGCCTATGAGATGCTGATCGCGGAAGGTTATGCGACAGGCAAGCACGGATCGGGAACCTACGTCACCGACAACCTGCCTTTGCCGAAAGTGCAAGGCAATGCCTCCCGCGGCACCAAGGCCGACGGTCGCAAGCGCGGCATTTCCGCGGCCGCGCGACTGGCGTTGAGCCTGGAAACGGCCCCTCCGGCACAGATGGCCTTCGCCACCGGGCGCGTCATTCACGATCAGCGAACGGCGATCCTCCTGAAGCGGCTCGCGCATCGGCACATCGACTATGCCCACGACGGCTATCGCGATCCGCAGGGGGAGTCCGCCTTGAGAGAGGCGGTCGCCGCTTATCTCATGGCATCCAGAGGCGTGCGCTGCGACCCGCGGCAGGTTTTCATCACATCGGGCACCCAGCAAGGACTCGATCTCGCCATTCGCGTGCTGATGTCTCCCGGCGACACCGCGCTGGTCGAAGACCCCTGCTACCCGCCGGCGCGGCAGGCCCTGTTGCTGAACGGCGCACGGATCGTCGGCGTGCCTGTTGATGCGAAGGGGATGGTGACCGAGACGCTCGACGCCTCCGACGGTCCCGCCCCGGCCCTGATCTACGTCACGCCCTCCCATCAATATCCCTGTGGTTCGGCGCTGCCGCTGGCCCGCCGGCTGCAGCTTCTTGCCTTCGCGCAGCAGCGCGGCTGCTGGATCATCGAGGACGACTATGACAGCGAGTTTCGCTATGAGGGCCACCCCATCGCCTCGCTGCAGGGCCTCGATGCCGGCGGCCGCGTGATCTACGCAGGGTCTTTCAGCAAGGCGCTGGTGCCTGGCATCCGGGTCGGTTATCTCGTCGTCCCCGACGATCTGGCCGCCGCATTTCGCGCCGTACGGCCCGTCATCGACCGCTTCCCTGCCCCGCTGCACCAGCTCGTGGTGGCGGACTTCCTGAACGAAGGCTACTTCCCCGCGCACCTGCGGCGTCTGCGCGAAAGTTCGCGCGCCTCGCGCGATCTGCTGTTCGATCTTCTTCAAGAGCGACTTTCGGATCACCTCGTCGCATTGCGCCCCGAGCAGGGCGTTTATCTGACGGCGAACAGCACCGGCACCTGGCAGGATGATCGCGCCCTGGCACACGCAGCCCTCGCAGGTGGCGTGGTCGTGATCCCGATCTCACCGATGCACATCCGCACGCCGCCCGAGCCGCGCTTGCTGCTCGGGTTCTCCGGCCTGACGGCTGCCGAAACCGATCTCGCAACCCGGCGCCTCGCAGAGGTCCTTCAGCGCAGATCGGCGCGAAGATCGCGCACCCCGCGCCCCAGGCGCTGACGCAACAGGGTGCGCAGCGTGGCGCCATCGACATAACCGACTTCGGCCGCGATGGCGTCGAGGTCGAGACCGCTGCCGTGCAGAAGAGATCGCGCGCGCTCGACGCGCAGATCCTGGAAGTAGGCCAGCGGCGATTTGCCGAGCACCGCTTCGCACCGGCGCTGCAAGGTGCGCGCGCTTGTTGCCAGCGCCTTGGCGGCATCCTGCAACGAGAAGCCTGCCTTGAGATTTTTCCGGGACCATTGTTCGAAACGCAGAACAAGCGGGTCTGCCTGTGCCAGATGATTGGGAATGATGTAGGGCGCCTGGGAGGAGCGGATGTCGGCGAGCAGATAACGCGAGACGACAGCGGCCAAGTCCGGACTGGCTCTGCGGATCAGCCAGAGCGCGAGATCAAGGTGCCCCATCGCCGCGCCGGCTGTCACTCCCACATCCGAGGGCACCAGCATGCGCGATTCATCAAGCGAGACATCGGGGTAGCGCTGCCGAAACAGTGGCGCCAGCCACCAGGTGGTGGTGGCTTCCTGATGATCGAGCAGTCCGGTCTCCGCCAGAATGAAGGAGCCGATGCAGGAGGCCGCGAGACGAACGCCGTCATCGTGCCATGCCAGCAGTTGCGCCCTCGCCTGCCTTACATCCGCGCGTGCAAGCGCGGGGACCAGCAAGTCCGGAGTCGACGTCGTCAACGCCGGCACGATCACCCAGTCCGGTTTCAGATCGGGCGTGACGGCCTGCACAGGGATCGCCAGTCCAAGACCAGAGCGCACTTTCTTGCGTACGCCCACGATCGACACATCGAAACGCGGCGTCCCACCCATGTCCCGGGCCGCAAACCGGCTTGCGATGGCGAATGCATCGAGCGCCACGGTGAGCCCGGTGTCGAACAGTCCGTCGAGGGCAAGGATGGCAATGCGCATGGCGTAAATGGCCCTAAAGTTGGCATTTACGACAATACTGGTTTTGCGGCCCCGACGCTAGAACCATCCCTGCCGAACGTCGCAGTGACGTCCGAACAAGGAGATTTCCCATGAAGGTTATGGCTGTCGGAACGATCAACACCCCGCTGACGCCGGAGCTGCGGCAGAAGTACCTGCCGAGCGAAGTCCCCGCCACCCTCAAGCACTATCTCGAGGGCATCATCGAGCAGTTCTGGTTTCGCGAAAATGCCGGACCGATCTTTCTCATGAACGTGGCGTCACTCGAGCAGGCCAAGGCGGCCGTCGAGGCACTGCCGCTGACTGCCGCAAAACTGATGACCTACGAGCTGATGCCGGTCGGCCCGCTCGCCCCGCTGGGCCTGCTGATCCAGGGCAAGTAACGGGCGCGGACATCGTCGGCGCGTCTGACGACGAGCGCGGCGATCTGCCTGAGGTGTTCGATCCCGTCGAGACACCGTTCGATGGGATGACGCCAACGGCAGATCGCCGCGAGACATCCAGCCTACTCCCGCGACAGCGCCGCCACCGGATCCAGGCGCGACGCGTTGCGGGCCGGCATGTAACCGAACGCGATGCCGATGATGGTCGAGGAGACGACGGCGACGACGATCGATGTGGTCGAATAGATCAGCCGAAATCCCACATCGAAGGCGTTGAACGCAGCGCCGAAGCCGAGCGCAAAGCCGACGCCGAGCGCGCCGCCGATCAGGCACACCAGCACGGCTTCGATCAGGAACTGCTGCAGGATATCGGCCTGGCGCGCGCCGACCGCCATCCGCACGCCGATCTCGCTGACACGCTCGGACACCGACACCAGCATGATGTTCATTACGCCGATGCCGCCGACGATCAGCGAGATCACGGCGATGGCGGCCACCAGCAGCGTCAGGATCTGGGTGGTGCTCTGGATGGTGCGGCGGATGTCGTCGGTGTTGAGAATAAAAAAGTCCTTGCCGTTGTGGCGCTCGGTCAGGAGACGCGTGACCGCCTGCTCGGCGTTGTCGGTCGAGGTGGTGTCGCTGACGCGGATGCTGATGCTGCGCAGTGATCGGTCGCCGAGGAAACGCGCCTGCACCGTGGTGTAGGGCAGATAGACCGTGGGATTGGCACTGGAGCCGAAGCCGCCCTGCTGCGGACGGGTGACGCCCACGATACGGCAGGGCACGCGCCCGACCAGGATGATGCGGCCGACCGGGCTTGCCGCGCCGTCGGGAAACAGCGCCTTGCGTGCATTGTCGTCGATCACCGCATCCTGGGCGTAGCTGCGGACGCTATCGGCATCGATGAAGCTGCCTTCGGCGAGCTGGGTGCCTTTGACCTGAAAATACTGCTCGCCGACGCCGCTGACCTGCGCGCTGGCCTCGATCGCACCAAACCGCAGCGTGCTCGAGGTCGACACCGTCGGCGTCACCGCAGCCACATACGGCTGCTGCGCCAGTATGCGCGCATCCGCCAGCACCAGGGTTTTGATCTTGCCCGAGCGGGTGTCGCCGAAATCCTTGCCTGGAAAGACCTCGAGCGTATTGGTGCCGAGGCTGTTGATGTTGGCAAGCACCCGCTCCTGCGAGCCGGAGCCCAGCGCGACCACGCAGACCACCGACATCACGCCGATGATGATGCCGAGCATGGTCAGGAACGCGCGCAGGCGATGGGCGTTCATCGACAGCAGCGCCATGCGCAGCGCTTCGCGGAAGCGGCCCCATCCGGCATACCAGCCTGATGCCGCCGCCGCGGCACGCGCGGCCGCGCGGCCCGCTGTCATGGCGGCACGCCCGCCGGGATTGGGCTGGTCCGATATCACCTTGCCGTCGTGCATCTCGATGATGCGCCGGGCGCGGCGGGCCACCGCCATGTCATGGGTGACGATGATCACAGTGCGGCCTTCGGTGTGGATCTCGTCCAGGATGCGCAGCACCTCCTCGCCGCTGCGGCTGTCAAGCGCGCCGGTCGGCTCGTCCGCCAGGATCACGTCGGCGCCGTTGATGAGGGCGCGGGCAATGGAGACGCGCTGCTGCTGGCCGCCCGAGAGCTGCCCCGGGGTGTGCGTCTGGCGGTTGGCCATGCCGAGGCGCGCGAGCAGGCGCGCCGCCTGATCGCGGCGCTGAGTGGACGACAGGCCGGCGTACACCGCCGGCATTTCCACATTGCCGATCGCGGTGAGTTCGCCGAACAGGTGATAGCGCTGGAAGATGAAGCCGAAATGCTCGCGCCGCAATTCGGCGAGCTCGTCCATGGTCAGCGCCCCGACATCGCGCCCGGTGATGCGGTAGTGACCGGAGGTCGGCTGGTCGAGACAACCGAGGATGTTCATCAGTGTCGACTTGCCGGAACCGGACGCGCCTACGATCGCGACCATCTCGCCGGCCGCAATGCGGATGTCGACGTGATCGAGCGCGACAACGGTGGAGTCGCCGGACGCATAGACGCGGCAGAGCTGGTCAAGAACGATCAGGGGCTCGGTCATGTCACATCCCCGGCCCCGGCGGGCCCGGCATGGTCTTCGACGCAGCGTCCGTGTCTGTGGTGCCGACCACCACCTGCTCGCCGGCGGCAAGACCGCTGCGGATCTCGGCCCTGATCTTGTTGTTGAGGCCGACCTTGACATTGCGCGCAACGACGGCGCCGGAGGGCTCGACCACCCTGACGTTGGTGGTGCCGTCGACTCTAGTCTCAGCAAGCGCCGCGGCGGGAATGGTCAGCACATTCTGCGCCTCGCCGAGCACGATGTGCACCTCGGCTGTCATGTAGGTGCGCAGGTCACCATCGGGATTCGGCACGTTGAAGATGCCGTTATAGTAGATCGCGGACGTGGAGGATGACGACGAGGAGCTGCTGCTGGTCGAGGAGGAGGAGGTGGTGGTGGTGAAGCTGCTGTCGGTCTTCACCGACTCCGGCGCCGGCTCGATGAAGGCGAGGCTCGCATGGTAGCGATGCCCGGGATCGCCGAGAATGGTGAAATAGACCTTCTGTCCCGGCCTCACCCGCACCACGTCGGCTTCGGAAATCTCGGCGCGCACCGTCATGCTGTCGACCTGTCCCAGCACGATGATGGTCGGCGCCGACTGCACGGCGTTGACGGTCTGGCCCTCCTGGGTGACGATGGAGAGCACGGTGCCGTCGATCGGCGCCGTGATGCGGGTGTAGGCGAGATTGACGCGGGCCGTTTCGATGGCGACCTCGGCCTCGATGATCTGGGCGTCGAGCTGGGCAATCTGCGCTCGCGTGGTCGCCACATTGGCCTCCGCAGTGTCATAGTCGGCGCGCGACGACGCTTTCTGCGCCAGGGTCGTCTGCTGGCGCGCGAGATTGGCCTCATACAGCGCGAGTGTCGCCTCCTTCTCCGCCCGCTGGGCGCGGGTGTTCTGCAGCGCTGCCTCGTTGGTGCGCAGCGTGTTCTGCTGGGTCACGGAATCGATCTCGGCAATGGGCTGGCCAGCCCTGACCTTCTCACCGAGCGCGACCTTCAGCGACACCACGCGGCCGGAGACCTGCGCGCCCACCGCCACCAGCTTGACCGGCTTCAGGGTGCCGGTCGCCAGCACGGTCTGCTCGATGTCAGCGCGCGTGACCAGCGCCGTCAAAAGATTTGTGGCTGGCTTCGAGAACAGCAGCGCCTTGACGCCCCAGCCGATTGCAATCACTGCCAGCACGGCGGCTACCAGCAGCATGCGCCGCCGCGCGGGCCTGCGGCGCGGCGGCGGCGCGACCGGGGTGTCGCCCGACGGCCGCGGCGCGAACTCGGCGCGCAGCACGTGATCTGTGTCCTCAATCTTGGCCACGTTGCTCATGATGGCATCATCAGATGTTCGGGTGTCCGGGTATGCATGCGCATCACAAGCCTCTGGCCAGATGGGGACCGGTGTCGGCATCCACCACCTCCGGCCGGCTCGCGTCGATCGCGCCGTCCCAGCCGCCCCCCAGCGCTTTCGCCAGCGCGACATAGTTCTTCGCCATGGTGACCCGGCTCTGCAGCAGCGCGTCCTCGGCCGAGAACTGCGAGCGCTCGGCATCGAGCACGTCGAGGAAGCTGCTGGAGCCGCTCTCGTAGAGCGAGCGCGACAGCCGCGCGGCCTCGCCGTAGCGCTGCGCCGCCTCAGCCAGGCTGCGGATCCGGATGCGCTCCTGGGCCAGCGCGACGGTTGAGTTCTCGACATCCTCCAGCGCCGTGAGCACGGCGCTGCGCCAGGCGACGTGATACTGGTCGCGCTGGGCCTGCGCGACCTCGACCGCGGCGCGCAGCTTGCCGGCGTTGAAGATGGGAACGCTCAGCGTCGGACCGACCGACCAGCCGATGGTCGAGCTCTTGCCGAGATCGCCGAGCTTGAGCGCCGTGGTCGATACCGATCCGCTGAGGCTGACATCGGGATAGAGCGCCGCTTCCGCCTGGCCGATCTTGGCGGTGTATTGCGCAAGCTGCCGCTCGGCCTTGCGCACGTCCGGCCGCAGGGTCAGCACATCGGCCGGAATGCCCTTCGGCAACGGCAAGCGCGGCGCCGGGATCGGCGTGGCCCGCGCAAGCCGCGACGCCAGCGCGACAGGTTCGCGCCCCAGCAGCACGCCGAGCCGATGCACGGCTTCCTTGTAGGAGGTCTCGCTGGTGGGAATCGTGGCCTCGGTGCTGGCGGCCTGCGCCACCGCTTTTGCGGTGTCGACCGCGGACGCAGAACCTGCATTGAACTTGTTCTGGGTCAGCGCCGCCGTTGCGCGCTGCGAGGCGGCGGTGCGCCGCGCCAGCGCCACGCGGGCCTGGTCGCCGCGGGCTTCGATGTAGTAGGAGGCGACGTCGCCGATCAAAGTGAGCATCGTGGCACGCAAATCGTCCTCGGATGCATCCACGTTGTATGTGGCAGCTTCCACCGCGCGGCGGTTAGCGCCGAACAGATCGAGCTCCCAGCTCGCATCGAAGCCGGACTGGAACTGATTGAAGCTGGAGGCGCCGACGCCAGCGCTGGCAGCGCTACTCTGGTTGGCGGTCGCCGATCCGGAGCCGGTGATCTGTGGAAACAGCGCGCCGACGGCCTGCCGCCGCGACGCCCGCGCCTCGCGGATGCGCGCCTTCGCGGCGGCCACATCGAGATTGCCCTGCACAGCTTCCTCGATCAGCCGGTCGAGCAACGGATCGTTCAGCCGGCGCCACCACTGCGCCAGCACGGGCGCGGGCTGCGGCTGCGCGCTCTTGTCGTCACTCCAGCGCATAGGCAATGCGATCGACGAGCTCTGGTAGTCGGGCCCGACGGCGCAGCCGGCCAGCAGCGCGATGACGGCAAGCAGCACAAGAACACGGGCCGCACGAGCAAAAGCTTTCATTGTAACCTGGCAACATCCATCAATCTCATCGCCGCGGCGGCCCGCACTGCGGCGGCAGCCTGTCGTTGTCCTCGGCACAGCGGCGGATCGCGCCACCCTAGGATGCGGGCCGCAGGCCCGGGATTAAGAAACAATAAGAGAGGTCTCGCCCGCCAAAACCCGCGACATATTCCGGCCATTTTCGAGCCCGCCCTTAACAAAACGACACAATTGCACGCTGCTCATAAGCCACGGATGGCTCTAAACTGCCGCGATGCTGGCTCTTGAACACGACGTGCTCCCCACTCCCGCCACCCAGGCGCGCATTCTCTGCGTCGAGGATGACCCGGAGATTGCGCACATGCTGAGCGATGTGCTCGAAGACAATGGCTTCGCGCCGATGTTTGCCGGCACGGCCTCGGAGATGGATGCGCTGCTCCAGCGCGAGAGCATCGACCTCGTGGTGCTCGATGTCATGCTGCCGGGCGAGGACGGCCTCAGCATCTGCCGCCGGCTGCGACAATGGTCGTCGATCCCGATCATCATGGTGACGGCGCGGGGCGAAGACCTCGACCGCATCCTCGGCCTCGAACTCGGCGCCGACGACTATGTGACCAAGCCGTTCAATTCGCGCGAGTTGATGGCCCGCATCCGCGCGCTGCTGCGCCGCGCGGACAGCGGCGCGGCAACAATGCGGCACCGTGCCCGCCCGCTGACCTTCGCCGGATGGCGCATCGATCCCACCCGGCGCGAATTGCACGATCCCACCGGTGTGCGGATCACGCTGACCAGCGCCGAATTCGATCTCCTGCTGGCGTTCTGCCGCCACCCCGGACAGGTGCTGTCGCGCGAGCAGCTGATCGATCTCGCGCAGGGTGGCCTCGCCGGGCCGGTCGAACGCAGCATCGATGTCCATATCAGCCGCATCCGGCAGAAGATCGAACCCGATCCGCAGGACCGCTCCATGATCAAGACGGTGCGGCTGGGCGGCTATCTGTTCACGCCCGTGGTGGAGCCGGCATGATGGCCGGCCTGATGACCGGCCAAATCACAAGTGACATGACTGATTTGCCTCCTGCTCCGATGACCAGCCGGATGAATTGGGCGCGGCACCTGATGCCGCGCAGCATCACGGCCCAGATCACCGGCCTTGTCGCCATCGCCGTGCTGCTCGGCATCACCCTGGTGGTGGCGGTCATCTGGCTGCTGTTCGATCCGCCCTCGCGCGACGATAACCCGATGTTCGCGGCCGGACGCGTCACCGAGATCACGCGGCTGATCCGTGCGGCGAAAAGCCCTGCCGATGCCGACGCGCTGCTCGCCGCGATCCAGCGCAACGATCTTCAGGTCAGGCGCGTCGCCCTGACCGACCTGATGCCGGCCACAGCCGACAGCCGGCCTCTCATCGGACGCCTCGCGCTGCGGCCGCTGGAGGCGCAGTCGGATATCGAACTGCTCGAGGGCCTGCGCGACCCCGGCGGCCCGTCCGGGCAGATCATCACCCGACTCGACGCCGGCCATGCCCTGGTGGTCGGCATTCCCCTGGAGGCCAGCATCTGGCCGCTCCTGCTCACGCCGACGGCGCTGCTGGTGATCATTGTCATGTTCTCCATGCTGCTGCTGTCGCTTTATGCGGTGCGCTGGGTGATCGCGCCGCTGGCCGATGTCGCCAGCGCCGCCGCCGCATTCGGCCGCTCGCCGCAGGCCCATGGTGCGCTGAGCCGGCGCGGCCCGCGCGAGATCATGCAGGTCACCGACGCACTCAACGACATGCGCACCCGCATCCGCGGCCTGCTCGACGACCGAACCCGGATGCTGGCGGCGATCAGCCACGACCTGCGCACGCCGCTGACGCGCTTGAGGCTGCGCACCGAGCGCGTCGGCCAGGACAGCCTGCGCAACGCCATGCTCAGCGACCTCACCAATGTGAGCCGCATGCTCGACGAGACGCTGGAGTATCTGCGCGACCACACCCGCTCGGAGGCGATATCGCGCATCGACCTGCCGAGCTTCCTGCAGACCATCTGCTCGGACTTCGCTGACACCGGACACGCGGTGCGCTACGCGGGGCCGCCGCGGCTGTCCTATACCTGCCGGCCGCGCGCGCTGTCGCGCGCCGTCACCAACATCGTGGAGAATGCAGTCAAGCACGCCCACACCGTGACGGTGGCGCTCCACACCGAAGCGGGCGATTCCGTCACCATCGAGGTGTCCGATGACGGCCCCGGTATTCCCGCCGCGCTGCGCGACAAGGTGTTCGAGCCGTTCTTCAAGGTCGACAACGCACGGCGCGAAAGCAGCGGCGGCTTCGGCCTGGGCCTGTCGATCGCGCAGGAGATCATCCAGCGGCACGGTGGCCGCATCGAAATGCGCCCGGCCGAGCCCTCCGGCCTGCGGGTGCTGATGGTGCTGCCGTCAGCCACATCGCCTCAGGAAGTTTAGAGCAACCAGGCCCAAGCCGGTGCCCCGCGCAGCGGAGCCATGCCCATCCGCCGACGATTTCCGGTCGCCCCCGGTGCCATAAGATGCAACAAGGAGCGGTGACGGACGAGAGTTGACCGATGGCCCATGCATTAAACCGAGACACCGCCCCCGACAGCTCGACCGCGGTCGCACCGAACCGGCCCGACTTCGACAGCGAAGCGGTGTGGAATGCACGGGAGGATCTCGCCGCCTGCTTCCGTTTCGCTCACCGCCTCGGCATGCATGAAGGCATCTGCAACCACTTTTCCGCGGTGCTGCCCGGCTATGACGACGTATTCCTGGTGAACCCCTACGGCTACGCCTTCAGCGAACTCACTGCGGCGCATCTGCTGATCTGCGATTTCCACGGCAACGTGCTCTCGGGCAAGGGAACGCCGGAAGCCACCGCCTTCTTCATCCATGCGCGGCTGCACATGAAGGTGCCACGCGCCCGGGTGGCGTTCCACACCCATATGCCGCACGCCACCGCGCTGTGCATGGTCGAGGGCGAGCCGCTGGTGTTCGCCGGCCAGACCGCGCTGAAATTCTACGACCGCACGACGGTGGATCGCGACTACAACGGCCTCGCCCTCGATAGCCGCGAAGGCGACCGCATCGCGGCGTCGGTGGGCGATGCCGACATCGTGTTCATGAAGCACCACGGCGTGATGGTCCTCGGCAACAGCATCGCGGAAGCCTGGGACGACCTGTATTATCTGGAACGGGCCTGCGAAGTGCAGTGCATCGCCATGTCCACCGGACGCCCGATTGTCCCGGTCGCCCCGGAGATTGCCTCAGTCACCGCCAAACAGATGCGCGAAGGCGACAGGGAATCCGCGCGGCTGCACTTGGACAGCATGAGGCGCATTCTGGATCGGGAAGAGCCGGCTTACAGGAGCCGGGGCTAGAGCCATTTCCGTTCCGATAGAATCGGAACGGGGCTCTAGATTCTAGTTTTGACGCGTTTTCTTGACGCGAACCGGTGCCCACTTCGCTGGAAAACGCTCTAATCTACCCTCACACTCAGCACGCAGGGCGGATCAGCCGAAAGGCGTAATCCGCCATTCCTGACCCGCCCCACGGACCTGACCCCGATGACCGAAGACGAACCGACCGACGAGATGTCCGAGATCGAAGCGCGGATCGAGGAGCTTGCCGAGAGCGCCGAACGCAGCAGGCGGATTATTTTCGGATCGAAGCTGGCGATCGGCGGTGGGTTTGCGTTGTTGCTCGTCACGCTGCTCGGCTTGTTCGGACTGGATGCGACCGCAGCCCTCTGGTCGATTGCGCTGGTGCTTGGCGGCATCGTGTCGCTCGGATCGAATGTCAGCACCTTGCGACAGACCGAGGCCGCCATCACCGCCGCCGAGACGCGCCGTGCGGGCCTGATCGGCAGGATCCATCTGCGCGTGGTTGGCGACGCGCCGATGAAATTGATGTGACGCGGCGGTTGGCTACGGACATTGCCGCTGTGACCGCCCGGCGGCATCTGGAAAGCGTGAGGCGGGTTCTGGATCGGGAAGAGCCGGCGTACCGCAGCCGGGACTGACTCTCCCTGAGGCTCGAGGCGCGTCTCCCACACCCGGCGTCATCGCCCGGCCGCAGGACCGGGCGATCCAGTATCCGGGAGCGGGCGTGGTGACAGGATGCCGCCCAGCGTGATGTCGGCATCGGACTCTCGTTCCGTGGACTTGCCCAGGCCATGGCGGCGCTCGGCAAGGATTAACGAATCCCATCGGCGAGTGGCGCCATGTCGCTCCGTGTCGGCCGGCGCTACACGAGCACGCGCTGGTCGCGGTAGGACTTCCCGCCACGCGAGAGCGTGACCGAGCCACCGCGCGCTTCGATGACGGGCAATGCAGCCAGCGCATTCACCACATGATGCATGGTCGGAAGGTCCGACCAGCTTGCCTTGTGGAAGCGCACCAAACCCGCGCCCGCCTGGCGTTGCTCGATATGATTGTCCGGATCGCCAGCCGGCGTAAGCGTCACCTGGCATAGATCCGCCTCGCCCCAGGCGCCCGTGCGCGGCTTGTATTTCAGCATTAGGGTTCCGTCCGAAGCAGCACCTTGCCGATCCGGCTCCGCGTCATGCAACTGCGAAACCTCGAGCTCGAGAAAGCGGAATCCCATCCAGCCCGCGGTACAGATCTGGGCCCCATTCCACCGACGCGGCTCTGCGATCTCGGCATAGAGTTTGGGATGCCCGATCTCGTCACGCCCGGTGATGATCGGATCGGCGAGATTCTCCCAGACAACGGCCAGAAACTTGCCGGTGGCGCGATCCCGGCGGCCTGTGAACGTCGCCGGCCAGCCGACCCAGATCATGGTGTAGCCCCGCCCCGCGAGCCAGTCGATGTCCGTCATGTGATGACATTCAACCGTGACCACCGGTTCGCCGGAGAGACGGAAGCCATCGGGCAGATGCTGTTCCAGAACCTCCGGATCGGTCAGGAAACTCGCCACGACCGACAGCGTTCGCCGGCTCCGCTTCGGGTCGACCACGATATCATCGGGCAACTGGCGCGGTCCGTACGCCGGTCCGAAATGCGTCGGCATCCGATAGATGCGTCCGGCCTCAAACCGATAGGTCATTGATCGTCTCCTTCTTCATACACCGTATGTTTGACATACTTGTCAAACTTGACATTACTGTCAAGAATGAAGTATCTGCCCCCATGGTCGGCACGCGACAATTCGATGAAGACGCCCTGCTGGAGGCCGCCCTCGAAACCTTCTGGCAGAACGGATTCGTCGCGACATCCATGATCGACATGGCGGAAGCCACGGGCGTTCAACGCGGCAGCCTTTACAATGCCTATGGCGACAAGGAGCGGCTGTTCCTGCTTGCCTTCGAACGCTACGCAAGCCGCTTTCTCGATTTTGTCGGGCAAATGCTGTCGGACCCCGATCCCGTGGTCGCGCTGACAACTTTGTTCAAGGGTGTCATCGCCAACATGAGCGAAGGCGCCCCGTCGCGTGGCTGCCTGACGACCAAGACGGCGCTCGAACTGCCGCTCGCCGGCAAGGCGATCGAAGCCCGGGTCAAGCAGCTGCTGGAAGATCTCACCGCACTGATCCGGGATGCGCTTTCGACCCCGGCCACGCGACGAAAGCTCAGTTGCGATCCCGATGCCGCCGCGGAGCTTGTGGTGACCTTCACCCGCGGACTGGCGGTGATGGAGCGCGCCTATCGCGATCCCCGGCACCTGGAAAAGATGTCGGAGCAATTCGTGCGCATCCTGGTGCCGGACACCAAGCGCCGTCGCAGATCGTGACAACGCGCGTCATCATTAAGCACGACTCTCGTTTTGTCGCAGACGAGTATGCGATTGTCACACCAGCGTCATTTCATTCGCGGAATTGCACACGCGCGCAACTGCGTTCCCGCATCATTGCCGTGCCGTTCGCGATCGGTGCCATGATCGTTCGCGCGGAACACGAAATCCGGATGCAGGAACGAAACGCGTCCGATCCATAACGGCGATCGATTCGAAAAATCAACGTTATCCAAAAGACATCTTCCATTCGCCGCAACGTCATATCGCATCGTTCGAAAGTCGTACGATTGGACGTATCTTCTGTCTCTCTCGCACATGCAAGATTTTCTTCAGAGTTTCGTTACGAGTCCGATGTTAGTCGGCGGCCGTGGCGGGGGCCAATTGTCTCAAGAAGAAACTGCTGTTGATCACATGCTCCGGTATCTGCGTCTGCACTCTCTCGTTCGCGTCATTCGTTCTCTCCGCATCCGTATCGGATTGCGTCTCAAAATCGTGACACTTGGAGTTGCCGGCGCCATGATCGCCGGCGCGATCGGCCTGACCGGCTTTCATATCGACGCAAGAGTGCAGCAGGACTCCGACGCCAGCGTGCGCTTCCGCTTCGACGTGATGAGCCTGTCGGAGAGCTATCTCGAGGCCGGCCAGGCCGCCAACGAATTCATGCAGAAGCATGACGACAAGCGCATCGGCCTCCACGCCGCGACGCTGGCCCGCGCCGCCGACCACCTGACCGCGATCGAGGCTTTCATCGCACCATTGCCGACGGATGATCCCTTGAAGGCAGCGGCTTCGCTGCGGCCGGGCATCAACCAGTACGCGGTCCGCTTCCAGAATGTCGTCGCCGCGCAACGCGTGCTCGGCCTGACCGAGAAGGACGGCCTGCAGGGCCGGCTGCGCGCCGCCGTGCACACGATCGAGAGCAGGCTTGCGGATTTCAACGATACCGCCCTGACCAACGTGATGCTGACCATGCGCCGCCATGAGAAGGATTACATGCTGCGGGGAGACGACAAGTATGGCGATGCCCTGCAGGCGAGCGTCGCCGACTTCAAGTCGAAGCTCGCGGCATCCGATCTCGCGGCCGAGGTAAAAGCGGAGCTCGCCAAGCTCGCGGAGGCCTACGAATCCGCGTTCATGGCCTACATGGTGTCGCGCGACCAGCTGACCGAAGAAGCCGACGACCTCGCCACCCTCTACGCCCGCAACCGTCCCGCTTTGCTCGCGGTGATCGCCGCGGCGGAGGCGCGCTACCAGGCGGCCGAGGACAAGGCGCGCCAGCTGCGGCAAAACCTGATCTGGATCATTGCGCTGGCGACACTCATCACCGGCCTCGTGATTTTTATCGTCGCCCACCGCGTCGCCGGCGCGATGTCCAGCATGGCGCGCGCCATGCAGCAGCTTGCCGCAGGAGATCTGCAGGTGGTGCTGCCGGGGCTCGGCCGCAATGACGAGATCGGCGAGATCGCGCAGGCGGTGGAGACCTTCAAGGTCAATGTGGCGACCAAGGCAGAACGCGACGCCGAGGTCAAGGCCGCACAGGAGCGCCAAGCCACAGAACGGCGGCGCGCGGACATGCACCAGCTCGCGAACGGCTTCGAACAGGCGGTCGGCGAGATCATCGACACGGTGTCGCAGGCAGCAAGCGGGCTCGAAGCCTCCGCCGACACGCTGACCCGCAATGCCGACCGCACCCGGCAGTTGTCGGCAACCGTCGCCGCCGCATCCGGACAGGCCTCCGAGAACGTTCAATCGGTGGCGTCCGCCACCGAGGAAATGTCGTCGTCGGTCGGCGAGATCGGGCGTCAGGTCGACGAGTCCAGCCGGATCGCCTCCGAGGCGGTGCAGCAGGCCGGCGACACCAATGCACGGATCGCCGAGATGGCCAGCGCGGCGGAGCGCATCGGCGACGTGGTCAAGCTGATTTCCAGCATCGCCGGACAGACCAATCTGCTGGCGCTCAACGCCACCATCGAGGCGGCGCGCGCCGGCGAAGCCGGCCGCGGCTTTGCCGTGGTCGCCTCCGAGGTGAAACAACTGGCGACGCAGACCGCGGCCGCCACCGGCGAGATCGGCCAGCAGATCCTGGCGCTGCAGGCCACCACCCGGGACTCGGTCGCGGCGATCCGCGGCATCGGCGGCACCATCGCACGGATGTCGGAGATCGCCGGCAGCATCGCGGCGGCGGTCGAACAGCAGGGCGCGGCCACCCGGGAAATCGCCCGCAACATCCAGCACGCCACCACCGGCACGGTCGCGGTCGCCGCCACCATCGCCGACGTCAGCCGCGGCGCCGGCGAGACCGGCGAGGCCTCCACCGACGTCCATGCTTCGGCGCAATCGCTGGCACGAGAGAGTCAGCGGCTGAAGCGCGAGGTGGGGAACTTCCTGGCAACGGTGCGGGAGGCGTAGCATCTCAGGACGCCGGCGACGTTTCTCCAGCTATCGGCAGTGTTAGATCCAGCATGGTCTTGTAGGCGTCGATGGCCGTCTGCGCCCGTGCGCATTCCGCTTTGTCGACGGGGTTCGTGACCCAGCCCCGCCGCGGAATGAACACGCGCCCGCGGCGGGCGCCCTGCTCAAAACCCTGCTTCAATCGGCGGTTGTCGCGCAATGACAGGTGCTGATCAAGATCGGCGAGGATGGCTTCGATCTGTCCGGGCGAGCTGAAATGCCGGCGCTCGCAGGACTGCGCCAGCGCGAACAGCGAGCCCGCGCTCCAACAAGTGGATTTCGACATCTCCGCGTGCGCGTGATTGTTCAAAGCCAGCAGCAGCGCGAGGACGCCCAGAGATCGGCGCGAGAGCGACGACACGACTCACTCCTGCGATCGCGGCGCCGCGCGCTGAGCCCTGAGCGACGCGTCATAGACGGTGCGGCATTGCGGGCTGAGTTCTTGATGGTGCTGCCCCAGGCAGGACTGGATCCTGGCACGGTTCGGCACATGGGCGACACACAGGCGCATGACATCGCTCAGGCAAGCCTGGCGCTGCTGATCTTCCGATGGGGCCGGTTGGCCAAGCGCAGGGCTGACCAGCATCAGCATCCCCAGCAAGACGGCGGCGATACGCACTCTCATGACATCAGATCCTCTATCTCATTGTTTGGTGAGCGGCCTGCTCTCGGCCGGTGAATGAAGCAGTGTCGCGACAATGGTCTCCGTCAGCATCGCGCGCGCCGTCTCCGGCGCAATCTCCGGCGACAGGCGATGCAGCAGTAACGGAAACGCGGGCGGCTGATTGACCGCGCTGTTGAGCAGCGCGAAGAACAGCGCCGGATGACGGCTGCGAACGATCCCGGCTTCGATTCCCGCTGTAAACAGCGGCTTTGCGCTCTCATACGCCGGGCGAATGAGACAATCGGTGACCCGCGCGGCCCGCTCGGCCTCCCCGGAGGCATGACGGGCGACAAAATCACGCACGTCCGGATAAACGGAAAAGAAGTCGGCGACGCGCACGATCAACTCGGCCAGCCGCTCCATCAGCGGCCGCTCGACAGCGTCCGCCAGCATCTTCAAATGCACAAAGACGGGAACGGCCTCGACCGCGATGGCATCCAGGCATGCCTGCCACAGCTCCGCCTTGCTGCCGAAATGGACCCGCACGAGATTGGGCGCGACACCGGCCGCAGCCGCAATGCTGCGCAAGTCGGCCGCGTCGAAGCCGAGGCTTGCGAACGCATGGGTCGCCGCCGCGAGCAATGCCGTGCGGCCGTCCGGACGCTCCCGGGTGCGCCGGCCGCGAGGCGGCCGGGGCGCCGACGCGGCTTTTGAGGCAGTTTTTACGGGCATTTCAGCCAATATCCAATATATGTTCGATTGTACATATATTGGCAACCGAACCGACGTCAACCCTGCTCCGGGTACCTCTTCGTCACGTCTGGTTGATTGACGGGCGTGGCTTGGAGGTCGCTTCCATACACTCAGGTGTCATCGCCCGGCCGAAGGACCGGGCAACGACAGAGTGGGGATGAGGCGCCTGGCATCCATTTCTGACTGTCATCAACGACGAAAGCTTTCGCGGATGAAGCGAGCGCCGTCCAATTACTTGCCCGATGGCTGGATCGCCTCGCCTGCCCCGTCCGCGACTTTCACCCCGTCGTCGATTGTAAACGTCATGAGGTCGCGGCCGACCAGCAGCGGTCCGGCATAGGTCGCGCGAGTGCGCGCGATCAGCACGTCCTCGGGCACATCGGGCGCGGGCTTCACGCTGGCGAACACGATATGCGAATAGACGGCAAGCTTCGGCGCGGCCAGGCTGAAGATGCGCCCTGCTTCTTCCGGCGACGTGTGATGCGCCTCGATGTCGCGATAGGCCGGATAGTTTTCACGCAAGGCCGGCTCGATCACCGCGACTTCGTGGACCAGCAGATCCGCGCCCTTGGCGGCCGCGGCAATGCGCTCATCATATTTGGTGTCGCCCGAAAGCACGACTTTCTTGCCGTCATATTCCACGACATAACCGAACGACGGTTTGATCTTCTCGCCGTGATTGACCGCGATGGCACTCACCTTGACGCCGTTCTTGTCATACACGAGGCCCGGTTCGACATCCCGCGCCGTGATGACCACACCTTCAGGCGGCAGGTGCTCGTCGTCGATCCGAATGCGGATGTCCTCGGCAAAAGCCCTGGTCAGGTTCTCCGTCATGGCGACGGTCCCCTTCGGGCCGAAGATGACCATCGGTGTCTTGCGGGAGCCGAAGGGCACGGCGAGCCAGCCGGTCAGCCAGACATCCGGCAAGCCGACAACATGATCGGAATGCAGATGAGTGATGAAATGCGCCGTGAGCGCACCAAGCGGAACGCGCTTCTGATAGAGGCGCATGGTGGCGCCGCGGCCAAAGTCGAACAGCAGCTTCTCCGGTCCCGCCTCGACCAGCGTCGACGCGCTGAAGTTGCTGAGCCGCGGCGTCGGCGTTCCCGTGCCCAGCAGCGTGACCTTCAGCGGTTCGGCCGCTGCCGCATGCGCGAAGGCCAGCAGGGTAAAACCCACCTGGAGCAGGATTTTTTGGAGTCTCATGTTTCCCCTCTAAACAAACCGATCCGCAACAAGAACCGATCTACTCCCGCCCGATCACGCTGTCGAGCCACGCACAGTTCAACGGCGGCACCTGCGGACCGGGCACGCGAACGCCGCGCGCCGCCGCCCGCCTGCGCAGGAACTCGGATCGCTGAGGCCGACGCATCGCCATCGTCGATTCAGCCAAGATAACGCTTGAACCGATCGATATCGCCCAGCGACTCACGCAAGCCGGACCAGCCCGGCCGCCCGTCAGCAAAATCGGCGGCAGCCCGTTCATGCGTTCAACCCATTGAGGGTGTGCCATGATTTTCTACTCAACTGTCCCGCTCAACATCCACATTGCCAGGAGAAGAGATATTATGACAATTTTCTCGCGCGCCCGTCATTTTTTCGCAGCCGGCCTGTTGGCGTCAGGGCTGTTTGCTGTTGCGGTTCCCGATATCTCGCTTGCAGCGCCCGGCCAGGTGATGCTGGTCAATGCGCAAACCCGCAAGTGCCTGACCATTGCAGGAGGACTGAGTACCGATAACAACGTCACAGCCCTCCAATTCGACTGCGACAGTCATCCGTCGCGCCGCTGGAGGATCTTCAATGTCGACGGCGGTTCTCAGATCAGGAATGTGCAAACCAAGAAGTGCCTGACCATTGCCGGGGGCGTGAGTACCGACAACAATGTGGAAGCTCTCCAGTTCGACTGCGACGGCGATCCGTCGCGGACCTGGATCATCAAGCCTGTCAGGTCAGCAACGCGATTTGACTAGCACATAGCCCGGCTGAGCAAAGCGATACCCCGGGGTCTATCTGCGGATCAGATCCCGGACATCGCACCTGCCGATCACTCCTGCTGCGGCGGCGCTGCCGCTACGATGTCGACGATTTGCGCGAACGACAGACCGTACGTCGGCGTTCCCGTGCCGAGCAGTGTGACCTTCAGGAGCTCGGCCACAGCGGTATGCGCGAAGGCGAGCAGGGCAAACCTGGCCTGGAGCAGGATTTTCTGCAGTCTCATGTTTCCCCGCTGAACAAACCGATCAAGAACAAAAACCGATCTACTCCCGCGCGATCACGGTGTCGAGCCATGGACAGTTCAGCGGCGGCACCTGCGGATCGGGCACACGCACACCGCGCGCCGCCGCGTCCAGCCGCATGTCCCGCAGACGCTTGCGTTGCGCCTCCGGCATGTTCAGCCGCTCGTGGCCCCACAGCGAGGGACCGTCGAAGGTCTCATGCGGCTGCCAGGTCGGCGGATCGATGACCCGGCCGCCCCAGCCGTATTCGATGAAGAAACCCGAGGGCGTGTGGACGTAGAACGAGGTCATATGGTCATTGGTGTGCCGCCCCAGCGTATAGGCGATCCGTCTCTCATCCAGCTGCGCCAGGTCATAGCCCTGGCCGACGTCGTCCAGGCTGCCGACCTCGACCATGAAGTGATGCATGGCGCGCCGTCCCGAGCCCACCATGGCAAAGCTGTGATGGCGGCCGTTGACGTGGAAGAAATAGAGCTTGTACGGCGTCAATCCGAAATCCGACACCTGGAAGCCGAGCAGATCGCGATAGAACGGCAGCAGAGGCTCGACATCCTCGACATTCATCACGACATGCCCCATCCCGAGCGCACCCGTGCGAAATCCCGAGATCGGCCTGCTGGGCCTGAAGGGATCGGTGGCCAACGCCGGCGTGCAGAACGCCTCCAGCAGATTGCTTGCGGGATCGTGAAACGAAATGAGCTCGGTGACGTGGCGCTGGTCGGCGAGCGCACGCGATCCGCGCGTCACCGCGACGCCGTGATCGTCGAGCCGGCCGGCCAGACGGTCGAGATCCACGGGCGATGCGACCTCCCAGCCCATCACCGCAAGGCCGGCGTCGCCGGATCCATCGACAACCAGGCGCTGCTTGCGGTCGTCCATGCGGAAAGCCCGCACCAGCGCACCGCGATCGACCTGCTGCATGCCGAGCAGCTTCGTCGCCATGCGCGCCCAGTCGTCGAGTTTCGAGGACTGGATTCCGACATACCCGAGTGCGGTGATTTCCATGGACGTTTCCTTGTCCTGCTCACGGCTGCATTGATCTGCAACCGGAAGGATATCGCGGCTGGGAATCCTGCACTAGGGTTAGAACTCATTAATTTCTCAGCAGAGACAATACGATCCTGATTCGCTTTTGGAAGGGTTTGGGATCGTGCGCAAGAATCTATTTTGGTTGAGCGACGAACAGTGGGGACGGATTGAACCTCACCTTCCGACGGATGTCCGCGGCGTAGAGCGCGCGGATGATCGTCGGGTCATCAGCGGCATCATTCATGTGCTGAGAAGCGGCTGCCGCTGGTGCGATTGCCCGCCCGAATATGGTCCTCCGACGACGATTTACAATCGCTTTGTGCGCTGGGCACGACGTGGGGTCTGGGAAAATCTGTTCCGAGAGCTTGCCGGCCGGGGCCGCGCCACGGACACGCAAATGATCGACTCAACCCATGTCAAAGCACATCGCTCGGCAGCGGGCGGAAAAAGGGGGAGCACAATCAGGCTATTGGCCGCTCGCGCGGAGGGCGCAACACGAAGATCCACGCACTCGCAGATGCTAAGGGGCGCCTGATCGCCATTCTGCTGACCGGAGGTGAAGCGCATGACTGCCCGGTCGCGGAACGACTGATCCACAGGGTGATGCCGCCGGAGTGCATGCTCGGCGACAAGGCTTACGACAGCGCCGAATTGCGCGAGGAATTGCACGCGCGCGGGACCAAGCCGGTTATCCCAAACCGCCGCAACAGGAAGCAACCTTTTAGCTTCAACAAGCGCCTCTACAAGCTGCGCTGGCGTATCGAGAGCGCTTTCAGCAGACTGAAGGACTTCAGGCGCATCGCAACCCGATACGATAAGCTGGCCCGCAACTACTTGGCATCTGTCTGCCTCGCCGCCGCTCTTGTATGGTGGATCTAATGAGTCTGGACCCTAGTACCCCCTTTTCTTGGAACGTGAGTCGCGATTCAAGGTCAGGATGATTCTGCTAGCAAGAGAAGCCCCTTCTTCCGCAGAGGATCGCGTATCACTCAGCTCTGATTCCGGGTACTAGGATGCAGGCGCACCGCAGCGATCGCACAAAGAATACCGGTGGCACGGCCGCCGGCAAGGAGGAGAATTGGAAGTGTCCAAGGAGCGGACGCCCGGATCGGGATCCCGGCGATCGGCGGGCGTGCGCGCCTTCAAACGCGGCCTCGACGTGCTGCATGAGGTCAACCGCTCCGGCGGCATCCGTGCCGGCGACGTGGCGCGCCAGCTCGATTTGCCGCGGCCCACGGTCTATCGCCTGCTCGAAACCCTGGAGGAACTCGGCTATGTGGCGCGCAGCGCCAGCGACGAGCGTTTCCGGGTGACGCGGCGCGCCAGCAGCCTCGGCGACGGCTATGATCCGGGGGTGGTGATCTCCCAAGCCGCGGCGCCCCATCTCGCCGAGCTCAGCAAACAGCTGGTCTGGCCGGTCGATCTGTCGACCTATGAGAACGCGGCCATGGTGGTGCAGGAAACCACTCATCCGCGCAGCCCCCTGTCGATCGATCGCGGCATGATCGGCAAACGGCTGCCGATGCTGCGGACCTCAGCCGGCCGCGCCTATCTCGCCGCCTGCGCGCCGCGCGAACGCGACGTCATCATCAATCACCTGCGCCGCATCGACGAGGCCGAAGATCGACCTTTTCTCGACACCGGCCGCCTGGCGCGCATGATCGCGGACACCGCGCAGCGAGGCTACGCTATCCGCGACGAAGGCGAATACAATCCCAAAACGTCCAGCATCGCGGTCCCGATCGTGCGCGGCGATGTGGTGTTCGGCTGCATCTCGATCATCTGGATCCGCTCGGCGCTCTCGCTCGACGAGGCGGTCGCCGCTTTTGCCCCACCGATGCGGGACATGGCCGCAGCGCTTCCCATCGCACCGTGATCGGCCGGCATCAGGACAGCACCCGCATCGGCAGCGACGCCAGGCCGCGCAGCACATTGTTGAGGGCGAACACCGGTTCACCGATTTCGAAACGGCGAACCTTGCGCACCAGCGCCTGGAGCAAGGCGGCCATTTCCAGGCGGGCGAGATGCAGCCCCGCGCACATATGCGGGCCGTTGCCGAAACCGAGATGGTCGTTGGCGCGGCGCCGCACGTCGAAGCGGTCCGCGTCCTGCCATTTCCGTTCGTCGCGATTGGCCGACGCATAGAGCAGCAGCACCCGGCTGGCAGCCGGGATCGTCACGCCCCCGACGGCCACATCGGCGGTGACGAACCGGGTAAACCCGCGCACCGGTGATTCCAAACGCAAGACCTCGTTGATCGCATTCGGGATCAGGCCGGGGTCGCCGCGCACCAGATCCCATTGATCCTGATGGCGCCCGAACAGTAGCATGAGGCTCGCCGTGGCGAAGATCGTGGTATCGAGGCTCGGGCCCAGATAATCGCGCATCAGGACCGGGCATCTCTGCGGCTCGACCTCGCCACGATCCGCCGCCTCGAAAATCCGCCGGCCCCAGCTGCCCGGGCGCAGCCGGTCGCGGATCGTGCCCTCGTCCAGATAGGCCCGCATCTCCAGCACATGCGCCATCCCTGCGCATCCACGCTGGTTCATCGTCCCGAGCACGTCGAATGTCGCCGCCGCCCAGCGCAGCATGCTGCCGCGGCCATAATCCTCGAGGCCCACCAGTTTGGAGACGATCGTGAGTGGCAAGTGCTGGGCCAGATCGGTGACCGCGTCGAACTGCCCACGCACGAGCAGATCGTCGACAAGCCGGTTCGCCTCGGCCTCGATTTGCGGTTTGATGTCCGCAAGCGCCCGCGGCAGCATCGGCGCCGCAACGATCGCCCGCAGGCGATCGTGCAGCGGTGCGTCGCTTGCCAATGTGGTGCCGCGCGACATCTCGTTGACCGCATCATTTGCGGCAACGCCGTGCGCGGACGAGAACACGGCGGTGTTGCGCAGCGCGGTGCGGACGTCGTCGAAGCGGGAGAGCACATAGAGCCGGTTCCGCGGCAGCCAGACCACGGCACCACGCTCACGCAGCACACGGTAGTGCAGATAGGGATCCTGCAACACCTCATCGCCATAGAGATCGATGTCATAGACCGGACAATCCGCCGGAACGTCTGGTGCACTCATCATCGCTCCACAGAATCGGCAGGCGCGCGTCAATGCGGCTAAATTCACTCAGCGCACGGCCACCCACTCGCCTTTCTCCATCCGGCCCAGCACCAGTGCGCTCTGGTCGAGCCCGGTGTGGTTGTCGGGACCGTAATTGTAGACCCCGCGCGATCCGGCAACGCCCTTCAGGGATTCGATGGCGGTGCGGAGCCCTTCGCGGAATTCGGCGGTGCCGGGCGCTCCTGCCTTCAGCGCGGCCGGTGCCGCGTGTGCGAGCAGGATCAGCGCATCATAAGCGGAGCCGGCGAAGATGTTGCGGCTGCCCGGACCGAACCTGCCTTCGTAGCGGGCGATGAATTCCAGCGCTGCTGCTTTTGCCGGGTCGTTATCGGGGAAGGACGCGGCGCCGACCGCCGGACTAAGCGGCACGAAGATGCCCTCGCCCTGCACGCCGGTCAGCTTGCGAAAATCCCCGAAGGTGGCGCCGAGCGTGCCGTAGATCGGCCCGGCATACCCCTTCTCGCGCAACTGCAGCAGCGGCAGGGCGGCCGGTGCGCCGGAGGCGGCAATCAGGACCGCATCTGGCCGCGCCGCCAGGATCTTGAGCACCTGGCCCAGTACCGTGGTATCGGTCCGGGCATACTTCTCGTTGGCGATCAGGGCGATGCCGGAGGCCGCGCTGATCTCGGCGCTGACCTTGCTCCAGGCATCGCCATAGGAGTCGGCAAAGCCGATCAGCGCCAGCTCCTTGACCCCGGTCCGCTTCATGTGCGCGAACAAGGGCGTGGCTTCATGGTCATCATTGGTTGTGGTCTTGAAAATCCATCGACGCCGCGCATCAACAGGAGAAACCAGCGCATTGACCGGTGCAAGCGAGATCACCGGCACCTTGAACTCGACCGCGGGATCGATCACCGCGAAGGATCCCGGCGTGGTGGTCGGGCCTATAAGGAGATCGATGTTGCGTTCCTGGACCAGCTTGCGCATGGCCGCGACCGCCGCTGTGCTGTCGGAGGCCTCGTCGAGGAAGAGGTAGTTGACCTTATTGCCGGCAATCGAAGCGGGGCCAAATACCGTGCCATTGCGTTCGGCATTGCCGATGGCCGCCGCCGGCCCGGTCGCCGACAGCACGATGCCGACATTGATATCGGCCGCGCAGACCGGCATGGCCAGACATTGCAGTCCGAGGCAGGCGCCGAGCAGAGATCGAAGCATCATCGTCTTCTCCCCTTGAGCAGCCTGCTTTCGCAGCCGCAGGAGCTTTGCCGCCCCCCTTTTTTCTCGTCACGAAAGCGCGATGTATTTTGGTTGAAGCAGCATCACGTCGGTATTTTTAACGGTCAGAATGATGCTCTAGCCAATGCAGGCCCTGACACGAAGCTCCATCGCCGAACTGTCCGGCTGGCGGACAAACCAGAGCGGCTGCATCACCGAGGCCGCCTGTCCGCTCCGCGGACAGATTGAGCTGAGATGTTGAAGCCGCGGCCTGCTTGGGAAACAGATGCCGGCATGAACAGCGCCTCGCCCTCATCCCCAACATTCGACGTCGCCATCATCGGCCGCGGCCCTGTAGGCGCCACGCTGGCCAACCTGCTCGGCCTCTGCGGCCTCCGCACCTTGGTGCTGGAACGCGAGGCCACGGCCTATCATCTGCCCCGCGCTCTGCATTTCGACGACGAAGCGATGCGGGTGTTCCAGGCCATCGGGCTCAGCGACAAGATCCTGCCGCATGTCATGCTGAGCCCCGGCATGCTGTTTGTCGATGCGGACGGGCGTCTGGTGCTCGACTGGTCGCGATCCGCTGAACTCACGCCAATGGGCTGGCATCTCAGCTACCGCTTCCACCAGCCGAATCTCGAAGAGACTTTGAATACGGGCCTCAGCCGCTGGCCGAACGTTAGCGTGCACAACCGCTGCGACGTCTACGCTCTCGACGAGGACGAGAGCGGCGTACGGGTGCGTTACGAGGACATGGCCACCGGACAGCTCGCGGAGATCCGCGCCAATTATGTGGTCGGCTGCGACGGCGCCCGCTCGCTGGTGCGCCGCTTCATGGGCGCGGGTTTGGATGACCTCGGCTTTCATGAGCGCTGGCTCGTGGCCGACGTGCTGCTGACGCGCGAACGCCCCGACCTCGGCGACCACAGCATCCAGTATTGCGACCCGCGGCGGCCGGCCACCTATGTCCGTGGCACCGGCAACCGCCGGCGCTGGGAGATCGCGCTGCATCCCGATGAAGACGCTGTGAAAGCGACCCAGCCGACGCGTGTCCGGCAACTGCTGGAGCGCTGGATCACGCCTGCGGATGCCGAGATCGAACGCGCCGTGGTCTACACCTTTCATTCGACTATCGCGAAGGCCTGGCGCAACGGCCGGCTGCTGCTGGCCGGCGACTCCGCGCACCAGACCCCGCCGTTTCTCGGCCAGGGCATGTGCGCCGGCATCCGCGATGCCGCGAACCTCGCCTGGAAGCTGCAGCATGTGGTGCGCGGCTGGGCCAACGCCAGCCTGCTCGACACCTATCAAAGCGAACGCGCGCCCCATGTGCGCGAATTCATCGAGCTTGCGATCCGTCTCGGCGGACTGATCAACACCAAGGCGATGGAGGCTGGCCTTGCCGCCGGCGTGCCGCGCAAGGATGCCCCCGCCAAGCTGGAGGTGCGAAAGCCCCTGCTCGGCCCTGGATTGTCGACCGGCCATGTGATGACCGGTCATCTGGCGCCGCAATTCACCCTTTCGAACGGACAACGCAGCGACGATCGCATCGGTTATGGCTTTACGTTGCTCGCCGAGACCGCTGTGACCGACGAATTATCTCCGGAGGATTGCGCGCAACTGACGATGGCCGGCGTCGCGTTGCTCAGCACCGACGAGGCCAGGGGCCTCGATGGATGGCTCCGCGAGAGCGGCATCCGCGCGGCATTGGTGCGCCCCGATCGTTACATCCTGGGCGCAGCGCAAGACGGCGGAGATGTCCGCAAACTTCTCGCGGCTTTGACCAGCACGTCACACGTGCCGACCGCCGCATAACCCGACGTCTGGACACAAGGAACCGATCATGAAGCTGCTGTCATTTATTGCCGAAGGGAGCGCAAGCTACGGCGCGGTCAAGGACCGAGGCGTGGTCGATCTCGGCCGGCGCCTCGCGCAACGCACCTTGCGCGAGCTGCTGGAGGCTGATCGTCTGCAGGATGCGGCAGCGGTGCTGGCGGCCGGTACGCCCGATCATGCGCTCGACGCGATCGCCTATGCGCCGGTGATTCCCGATCCCGGCAAGATCATCTGCGTCGGCCTCAACTATCGCGATCATGTCGCGGAGGTCGGCAGGACCGTGACCGAGAAGCCGGCGCTGTTCGCCCGCTTTGCCACCAGCCAGGTGGGCCATCTGCAGCCGGTGATTCGCCCGCGCGTGTCCGATCATTTCGACTACGAAGGCGAACTCGCGGTGATCATCGGCCGGCGTGGACGTCACATCGGCCGCAGCGACGCGCTCGGCCATGTCGCCGGATATGCCTGCTACAACGAAGGCAGCGTCCGGGACTGGCAGCGCCACACCACGCAATTCCTTGCCGGAAAGACCTTCGATCACACAGGCAGCTTCGGCCCGTGGCTGGTGACCACGGACGAAATTCCCGATCCCAGCCGGCTGACACTGGAGACGCGGCTCAACGGCGAGAGCGTGCAAAAGACCACCACCGATCTCCTGATCACCGATATTCCGGACCTGATCGCCTACTGCTCCACCATCATGACGCTTGAGCCCGGCGACGTCATCGTCACCGGAACGCCCGGCGGCGTCGGCCTCAAGCGGACTCCGCCGCTGTTCATGAAGCCGGGCGACACGGTGGAGGTGGAGATTTCCGGGATTGGCTTGCTGCGCAATCCGGCGGCCGCCGAAGGGGACTGAAGCGTGCAATGCCGTCGCGCGCTGTTCACAACGAATGACAAAAATCATTGGAGGATAACGATGGCCCAGGCTTGCAAATCCATTGCCGCCGCCCTTTCCGCCCTGCTGCTGGCGGGCACCACCGCGCAGGCCCAGATCAAGGGCGAGGCCATCCGCATCGGCGTGCTGACCGACATGAATGGCATGTTCGCGACCGCGATGGGACCGGGGTCGGTCGAGGCGGCGCGGATGGCGGCGGAGGAGTTCGGTGGCAGCATCAACGGCAAGCGGATCGAGATCCTGCAGGCCGATCACCAGAACAAGCCCGATCTTGCGACGTCACTGGCCCGGCAATGGTTCGATCGCGAGGGCGTTCAGGCCATCGCCGATGGCGGCAGCTCAGGCGCTGCGCTCGCGGTGCAGGAACTGGTGCGCGGCAATGGCAAGATTTTCCTGATCTTGGGCGCCGGCGCCAATCAATTGACCGATGAAGCCTGCGCGCCGACCAGCGTGCAGTGGACCCAGGATGCGTACTCGACCGCCACCGCGGTGGTTTCCGGCATCATGACCAGCAACAAGGCGCCGTGGTTTTTCATCACCGGCGACTATGCCTTCGGGCATTCGATCGAGGCGACCGCGCGCGCTCGTATCGCCGAGCTCGGCGGCAAGGTCGCCGGCAGTGTCAAGGCGCAGCTCGGCACCCCGGACTTCAGTTCGTTCCTGCTCCAGGCCCAGGCGTCCGGCGCCAAGGTCCTGGCCATCAACGTGGCTGCCGACAACGCCACCGCCATCAAGCAGGCCGACGAATTTGGTCTGGCGGCGGCGGGCATGACCATCGTGCCGATGTCGTTCCAGAACGTCGATATCAATGCCATCGGGCTCAAGACCACCAAGGGCGATCTCATTCTCACCAGTTTCTTCGAGGATGTCTCGCCGGCGGCGCGGCGCTTCTCGGACGCGTTTTATGCACGGCGCAAGGCGATGCCCTCGCAGATCCAGGCCGGCGTCTACTCCGCCGTGCGCCATTATCTTCAAGCGGTAAAGGACATCGATTCCGACGACGGCGCCAAGGTGATGGCGCACATGAAGGCGACGCCGGTCTCCGATGCCTATACGAACGGCGGCACCATCCGCGCCGATCAGCGGATGGTGCATGACCTCTATCTGGTTCAGGTCAAGACGCCGGAGGAATCCCAGGGACCCTGGGACCTGGTCAAGCTGGTGGCGACGATTCCGCCGGACCAGGCGTTCCGGCCGCTCGACCGCAGCCGCTGTCCGCTGGTCGGGAAGTAGAGCACCCGCTTCGGCGCTCTCAAGGCGACAGTTCCTCCAGCACCCTGCCCCTGGTCTCAATCGCGAACATCAGCGTGACGAGGCCACCCACCAGGGCAACGGCTGCGAACGCGGCGAAGACATAGCGGATCCCCAGGTCCGCGACGATCCAGCCGACCAGGATGGGACCGACAGACGATCCCGCGCGCAGCCATGCACTGCCGAAACCAGTGCCGACTGCGCGCAGACGTGTCGGATAGAGTTCGGCGGAGTAGAGATAGAGCGAGAAAGCGATGGTCTGCAGCACGGCGTAAGTCGCCGTCGCCAGGATCAGCACCTCGATCGCCGAGGTGGCGCCGAGCCATGCCAGCGCCAATAGCGGCACGGTGGCGAGCAGGAACGCGGTTGCGTACCAGGGCTTGCGGCCGACCCTGTCGATCGCCAGCGCACAGATGATCGAGGCGACGACGCCGACACTCGAGGTGATCCAGCCGTAGGCGAGCGCCGTCTGCAGCGGAAGCTGGAACACCTGCTTGTAGAGCGTGGGCAGCCAGGTGACCAAACCGTTGTTGATCATGTAGGCGCACACCCATAGACCCCAGATCATCAACGTTCGCTTGAGATAAATGCCCCGGAACAGTTCGCGCCAGTCGGAGCGGGCGACGGCTGCGGCATCGAGCGGGCGTACCGCCGGCTCGCGCAGAACCAGGCCGCGCCGCGTCGCGCTGTCCTCGAGCAGCGTCACCACGGCGTCCGCCTCCGCGGTGCGTCCTCGGGACGCGAGCCAGCGTGGCGACTCCGGCATCAACCAGCGCAACGGAATCGTCAGCACCGAGGGAACGAGACCGACGATGAACATCGCCTTCCATCCATAGACCGGAACCAGGAAGAAGCCGACCATGCCGGCGAACATCAACCCGATCGGGAAGATCACCTCATAGAGCAGGAAGAATCGGCCGCGCTTCTCGGCACCGATGAACTCGTTGATGTAGGCGCTCGCCACCGGCACCTCGCCGCCGGTGCCGACGCCCTGCAGGAATCGAAACAGCATCATCGATGCGCTGCTCCAGGCGAACAGGCAGGCGACGTCCATCGAGACGAACAGGATGATGGTGATGAAGAGGATCTTCAGCCGGCCGAATCTCTCGGCCAACGCTCCGAAGATAACCGCGCCGAACAGCTGGCCGACATAACCCGCGGAAATGATCAGGCCGACCTCGGCCGGCGTGAGTTTCCATTCGGCAACGAGCTGCGGCATCGCAAAGGCGATCGCCAGCACCGTGTAGGCATCGAAAAAGGTGGCGATGCCGACGATCACGCGCAGCAACATCAGCCGCGGCGTGACCGGAAGCCGCTCGAGCCGCCCGACCAGTTGGGCATAGGCCGCGGCGTTGACCGGAGCGGCGGCAACCGAACGCACGACGGCGCCTTCTGCAGCAAGCGCAGACATGATGATCCTCCCTGGTGTGTTTGTTTTCAGCGGAGCGGAGATACGCTCGGCCACGCTTTTCTCTTCAGTCATGGCCGGGCTTGTCCCGGCCATCCCGATCATGGACGCAGTGCCCGCCTAAGCGGGATGGCCGGGACAAGCCCGGCCATGACAAGCAAAAATAGCCAAGCGTTGCGTCACGCCGCGTTCGATCGCGCCGCAGGCCCAACCAGCCCAGCCGAACGCAGCGCGTCGGCGATCTCGACATCCGCGCCTGGATCGAGCGGCAACAGCGGCGAGCGGATGGTGGCGTGCTCCAGGATGCCGCGGGCGACCAGGCCGTGCTTGAGCGCAACCGTGCCTTCCATGTGCGAGCCACGGTGATAAACGGTGCGCGTCACCGGCAGCAGGCGATCATGGATCGCGCGCGCCTTGGCGTAATCCCTGGCCTTACCCGCGGCGATCAGTTCGATCAGCGGCTCGGGCGTGAGGCCACCATAGCCGACCAGCGCGCCGTCCACGTCGAACATGGTATGCAGCAGATATTCGTCATGGCAGGTGAGGATCTGCAGGTTGGGGCGCTCGCGGCGGACCACCGGGATCTCGGTGTCCCAGCGGCGCATGTTGCGCACGCCGTTCTTCATGGCGAACACGCCCGGCAGCGCCGCGATGTCGAGCTGGGTTTCGAGGTTGTAGGTCGCCTTCGTCGCATCGGGATACTGGAACAGGATCAGCGGCAGGCCGCTCTCCTGATAGATCGCGCGGTAGCGGTCCTGCGGCGCACCCTTCTGGTAACCGAAGCGCAGCCAGCCGTGCGAGGGATACACCAGCCCGGCCTCGGCCCCGGCCTTCACCGCGCGCTTCGCTTCGAGCGCCGCGACGTTGGTGCCTTCCAGGGTGATGCCGGCGATGACCGGAATCTTGCCGTCCACGGACTTGACGAAGCTTTCGATTACCGAGGCCTGCTCGTCGGGAGTAAGGAACGTGCCCTCGCCCGCGTGTCCCAGAACCACCAGGCCCTTGACCTCCTTGAAACTGCCGAGCCAGCCGCCGAGCCGCTGGATCGCCGCGTGGTCGACCTCGCCGTCGCGGGTGAAAGGGGTGACGGGTGCGGGAACGAGACCTCTGAGATCGAGAGCTTCCATGTGAGTGTCCTCCGATGAGTTTGTATTTGCCGGATCGTCTGCCGATCGCGTGCGGAGGACTGTCGCAGACCACTTCATATGCCTGAAGACTCAGATCACACATTTCAGATATAAGTACATGGGTATATCTGGAGGACCACTGTTGGACTACGCCGCATGGAAACTCTTCATCGATGCCGCCGAGCTCGGCAGCCTCAGCAAGGTGGCGCTGGCCCATGGCACGAGCCAGCCACACATCAGCCGCCGGATCGGCGACCTCGAGCAGCAATGCGGCGGACGGCTGTTCCAGCGCACCGGCCGCGGCGTGACGCTGACCGAACTCGGGCAGCGGATCGAACCGCAGGTCCGCGCCTGGATGGCGAGCACCGATCAATTGGCCAACGACGTACGCACCTCCGCCGGCACGCCGATCGGCAAGGTGCGCATCGGCAGCCTGCCCTCGACCGCGCATCCGCTGGTAAGCACGCTCACCAAGCAGCTCAGAGAACGCTACCCGCTGATCCAGCTCGCGGTACGGGAGGGACAGGGATCCCAGATCGAGACATGGCTCGAGGATGGCAGCGTCGACCTCGCCATCCTTTATCGAACCGACGAGACGCCGAAGAACGGCGATACGTATCTGGCCGAGACATCGACTTATCTGGTCGGTGCCGCCGGCGATCCGCTGACATCGCGCCGGACGGTGCGCTTCTCAGCGCTGCACAATCTGCCGCTGGTGCTGTTTTGTCGGCCGAACAGCTGGCGCAACCAGCTTGAACAGATCGCTGCCGCGCGCAGCGTGGCGCTGAACGTCGTGCTGGAGGCGGACTCGCTGAGCCTGCAGACGCATCTCGTCGCCGAGGGCGGCATCTACGCCCTGCTCGGCCCCTACGCGATATCGGCCGCGTCGCGGGACTGCCGCCTGCAATCGGCCAAGCTGGTCGATCCGGTTGTCACCCGCCACATCGCACTCGCGATGTCGCGCCTGGGCCAGATGACGCTGGCCTGCCGCACCGTGATGCAGCTGACGCGCGAGATCGTGAAGTCCGGCGCAGGCGGACTGCGGCGCGCGGCCAGTCCATAACGGTGACCATGACTGTCACTTCAGACCCGCCGCCTTGATGACCGGCTCCCATTTGGCAAGCTCGGCCTGCACCTGGGCTTTCAGCGCCTCCGGCGTCCCGCCGACAGGCTCGGCGCTCAGCTCCGTCAGCCGCTGCTTCACCTCCGGATCGGCCACGGCCTGGCTGATCTCGCTGCTGAGCAACGCGACAAGCGGCGCGGGCATCCGTGCCGGTCCAAACACCGCATTCCAGGTGTAGGTCTCGTAACCCGGCAGGCCCGACTCGGCGACGGTCGGGAGATCGGGGAATGACGGCGATCGTGTTTTGGTGGTGACCGCAAGTGCACGCACCGTCTTCTCGCGCACGAAATTCGCGGCACCCGTCAGCACGTCGAACAGGATCGGAATCTGGCCGCCGACGAGATCCGTCATGGCCGGACTGCCGCCGCGGTACGGCACATGGGTCATCTCGACCTTGGCCATAACCTTGAACAACTCCCCCGACAGATGCGGCGGCGTGCCGTTGCCCGAAGAACCATAGTTGTAGCGTCCGGGCTCGGCCTTGAGCATGGCGATCAGCTCAGTGACATTCGTCACCTTGACCTGCGGGCCGACCAGCAGGACGTTGGGCACCGTAGCCACCAGCGAGATTGGCGTGAAGTCATTGACTGGATCATAAGGCGGCTGCTGCGCCATCAATGGATTGATGGCGTGGGTCGCCACCGTGCCCATCAGCAGGGACGTTCCATCCGGCGTGGCGCGGGCCACGCGCGTCGCGCCGACCACGCCGCCCGCGCCGCCGGCATTCTCGATCACCACCGAGACGCCCAGGCGCTCCCCCAGCTTCTTGCCGACCAGACGCGTGACAATGTCGGTGGCACCGCCCGCTGCGAACGGAACCACGATGGTGATTGGGCCCTTCAGGCTGTCGTGCTGGGCAAAGGCCCGTCCAACATTTGAAAATGCGACGGCCGCGCCTCCCAGCAGCGCGGTCCGGCGGCTTGGCTGAAATCCTGTCACTGGCCGTCCTTTCGTGGTTTCCTCTTGATGCCGTCGGCGCGACTTTGCATCGCTTGGGCCAACGCTCGTTGCCAACAACGACGCGGATCACCGAACGGGGAATTTGGCGCAGCTGCCGGAGCGCGCGGCCATTACAAATGCAGCATAGCTGTTAGCGATGAACGCGATGGTGGTGACAGGCCGATGGAGACGCCATCCCGCGCGTAGCCATCAGAGCCGGCGCTCCCGGGAGCCGTATATTTTTTTGTACTTTTCCAAAAATATGTTTGCCGCTGGCGCAGGGCATGATAGAACTGGTTGTTTCTTCTCGCAGGAGGGAGGGAACGTTGGGTGAATTACACAACTGGCTGGCGGATCAGCATCCGGGCCTGAGAACCTACAAGACATTCCAGCAAAAAGTGCTGCAACTGGCGGGGTCCGACGCGGACCACCTGGCGGTCTATCGCATGCTCGCGATGCTGGTCGGCGGCTATATCGACTCGTTCGACGAGGAGCCGCTGCCGGTGGACGTGGCGAAGCAGGCATTCCAGCGCCTGCTCGGCGTTGTCGGCGATGCCGAGAACGCCATCCAGGCCCCGCCGGCGGAGCAAATCGCCACGCTGAACAAGATCGCGGCGACGAAGCTGTTTTGAGTGAAGTGGCATGGCGCCTCGTCCTCGCGTTAGGGACAGAAGGACCACGCCTCACACTCTGTGTCATCGCCCGGCTCCGACCGGGCGATCCAGTACACGCAGGCATCAGCGAGTGAGCGTCGGCAGGCTCCTCATCAAACACCATCCTCGCTCCCGGTTACTGGATCGTCCGGTCGGAGCCGGACGATGACACCGAGAATGTTGAAACCTCCCGCCCCTCACCACGCCGCCTGCACCAACGCCTCGCGCAGTACGGCGACGCCGGCCATGAAATCCGACATCTCCATGGCTTCGTGCGGATTGTGCGAGCCGTGGTCGTTGCGCACGAAAATCATGGCGCTGGGAATGCCGGCATTGGCGAACACCGCGGCGTCGTGGCCGGCGCCGCTTGCCATGGGCTCGTCGGGTAGTCCGAGCCGGCTGGCCGCATCGCGCAGCCGCTGCACCCAGCCTGCGTCCATCACGGCCGGAGATGTTTCGAGCCTGCGGTCGAACGTGAACTGCACGCCGCGCTCAGTGGCGATGTCGCGGCACTCCGTCACGAACAAGCCGTAGAAGTCCTCCAGCGTCTGCCGGCTTTCGCTCCTTGCCTCGAAGCTGAAGCCGACCTTGCCGGGGATACGCGCCAGCGCGTGCTCGGACGGATCGGTGCCGATCATGCCCGAGGTGACGACGAGGTCCCGGCCCTGCTCCAATAACGCGCGCCAGTGGCTGTCGAGATGGGTGATCAGCTCCGCCGTGGCGAACACCGAATCCTGCCGCAGCGCGCGCGGCACGGCGCCGGAATGCCCAGCCTCGCCGCGGCATTCCACCCGGCGATGTCGGATGTTGCCACGGATGCCGGTCACGATACCGACGGGGCGGTCGCGCGCCACCAGCACCGGGCCCTGCTCGATATGCAGTTCGATCCAGGCGGCGACACGCTGCGCATCGAGCAGCGGCTCGCCGCTACTGATGCGATCGACATCGGCGCCCGCGGCGCGCATGCAATCACCGAGCGGCCGGCCGGTGACAGCGTGGGGTGCGGCGAGATCATCCGCCGTGAGCCGCCCGAACAGCGCGCTCGATCCCATATAGGCACGGCCGAACCAGGCGCTCTCTTCGCCGCGCAGCCCATAAAGCTTCAAGGTGCGGCGCGGACGCCGTCCCTCACGTTTCAATCCCGCGAGCACCGCAAGCCCGGCGATGACGCCGGCGGCGCCGTCGAAATTGCCGCCCTGGGGCACGGAATCCAGATGCGATCCGCAGGCGAGAAACGGCAGATCCGGTTCGCTACCGGGCAGCGTCACCACGAGATTAGCGCCAGCGTCGCGTTCGGTAAGAAGACCGGCGTCCCGCGCGGCCCGCTCGACAACGGCAAGCGCGCGCGTTTCCCCCGTGCCGAAACTCTCCCGGGTGATGCCGACGCCGTCCCCGGTGGCATGGCGCAACACCGCAAACAAGCGCTCGCAGAATTCGCTCTCGCGCCGGGCAAGCGGCCTTTCCAGAATCGCCGGCTCACCCATCATGGCGACGGCGCCACCCACGCGAGTTCCGGCTCGTCAGCTTCCTCACTGAGCGCGGCGCCGGTCAGGTCGGCGACGCGATCGATGCCGCGCCGCTCGCAAAACCGGGACAAGCCATCGATGATGGTGGTGATGGCGGCAGGCTGCACGAAGCTCGCGGTGCCGACCTGCACGGCGGTCGCGCCCGCCAGCATGTATTCGACCGCGTCCTCGGCGGACGAGACACCGCCACAACCGATCACCGGAATACGCACGGCGCGTGAGCATTGATAGACCTGGCGCAGCACGATGGGTTTCACCGCCGGGCCGGACAGTCCGCCCATGATGTTGCCGAGACAAGGCTTGAAAGTTTCGATATCGATCGCCATCGCCAGGATGGTGTTGGCGACCACCACCGCGTCGGCGCCGGCGGCTTCCGCCGCGCGGGCGATCTCCGCAACATCACCCGCGTTCGGCGACAGCTTCGCCCACAACGGCAGCGGCGTCGCCGCGCGCAGTTGCCGGATCACGGCCTCTGTCGAGGCCGCGCGCATGGCAAAGGCCTGGCCGTCTTCCTCGATGTTCGGGCAGGAGATGTTGGCTTCGATCGCCGCGATGCCGGGACGCGTGAGCTCCGCGGCAAGATGGGCGAACTCTTCGGCCGTTGGCGCCGAGATGCTCACCACCAGCGGCGGCCGATAGGCTGCATAGTACGGCAACGTGTGTGCGAGGAAATACGGCACGCCCTTGGAGGGAATGCCGATCGAATTGATCAGGCTGCCGGGCCGCTCCACCACCCGCGGCAGCGGATTGCCGGCGCGCAGCTCGCGGGTGATGGTCTTGGTGACGAAGGCGCCGAGCCGATCGAAATCCATCACCCGGTCCAGTCCCTCGGCGAAGGTGCCGGACGCCGGCATCACCGGGTTCTCCAGGGTCAGCGCGCCGATCCGGACCGAAAGATCAGTCATGGCAGCGCCTGCATCATGTCGAACACCGGGCCGTCCCAGCACACCCGGCGGTGCACGATCTCACCATCGACATGGAAATCACGCACGCAGCAGAAACAGAGACCAAGGCCACAGGCCATCTGCTGCTCCATCGCCACCTGGCCGGGAATGGAAAACTCCCGCGCCAGCCGCTGCTGCACACGCAACAGCCGGCTGGAGCCACAGGTGAAAAAGGCATCGCAGCGTCCACCGGCGATCAAGGTGCGCAGGATACGCTCGACATAAGCGGGGCCGCTGGTGCTGTCGGCATCGGTGACGGTGATGACATCGGCGCCGTGGCGCGCGAACAGATCGACCGAGACCAAGAGCTCCGGCCGTCGCGCGCTGAGAACGGCGGTCACCGCGATGCCGCCCTGCTGTGCCGCCTTCGCCAGCGGCGCAAGCGTGGCAAGACCGGCGCCGCGTCCGATCACCACGATATGGCGGTGAGCGGCATCCAGCGTAAAACCCTCGCCGAGCGGCCCCATGATGTCGATGTCGTCGCCCTCTCTGAGGGTCGCGAGGCCGCGGGTGCCGGCGCCGGTGACCTTGTAGAGGAACTCAACCTGGCAACGCCGGGGATCGGCGCCGTAAAGACTCATCGGCCGGCGCAGGAACGGTTGATCGCCACCGGTTTGCGGACACAGCAATTGAAAGAACTGTCCCGGCTGCGCCTGGGCCGCGATGGCGCTGCAACGCACCACCAAATGGCGATATTCGGCATTCACCTCGGTGTTGGCCAGCACCCGCGCCGGCTCGGCAACGACGCTGGCTGACCAAGGAGTTGCGCATCCACCGTGAGGACGGGACGCATCACCATTTGAAACGACGAGCTGAACGGACATCACGCCACTCCTTGGATCACGAGACGCGAGCGGGCCTCAGGCGAGTTCCGCGCCACCGCGCTCGGGGATCAGCAGAAACAGCGCCACGATGTCGGCGATGTAGAGCAGCGCCAGGCAGGCGATCGCGGTCTCAAAGCCATAGACCGCGCTGAGCGCACCGACCGCGAGCGGACCGAAGCCCGCCACCGCGCGGCCGATATTGAAGAACACGTTCTGAGCGGTGGCACGGGCGGCGGTGGGATAGAGCTCGCTGATCAGCGCGCCATAGCCGCCCAGCATGCCGTTGACAAAGAAGCCCATCACCGCGCCGCCGATCAGCAATGCGGTCGCTCCGGTGAGTTGCGAATACACCACCACCATGATCGCCGCGCCGAGCATGTAGCCAAGGAATGCGGGTCTGCGGCCGAGACGATCGGCGATATGGCCGAACAGGAAGATGCCGAGCGCCATGCCGGCGATGGTCACCGAGGTCCACACCGCGGATTGCGTCAGGCCATAACCGAACCGGCTGGAGAGATAGTTTGGCAGCCAGATCATGATGCCGTAGTAGCCGAAGTTCTGCACCGAGCAGAGAATGATCAGGCCGAGGCTGGTCTTGGTGGTCTCCTTGTCGGCCACCAGCAGCCGCAGCGAGAACGCAGCATCGGGATCGCGCGCCTTGTTGGCGACGAACACGTCGGGCTCGTGCAGCTTGCGGCGGATGACATAAGCCACCAGCGCCGGAAAGATGCCGACCACGAACATGCCGCGCCAGCCGATCACCGGCAGCAGCAGCGGGGTCACGATCGCGGCCGCCAGCACGCCGAACTGCCAGCCGAGGCCGACATAGGACGACGCCCGCGCCCGCTTGGAGGCTGGCCACGCCTCCGCCACCAGCGCCATGCCGATGCCGAACTCGCCACCGAGGCCGAGGCCGGCAATGGTGCGATAGGCCAGCAGATCCCAATAACCCTGCGCCAGCGCGCACATACCGGTGAACACGGCGAACAGCACGATGGTCCAGGTCAAGACCCGCACCCGTCCCAGGCGATCGGACAGCATGCCGAAAACAAGACCGCCGATCACGGCGCCGATCAGCGTCGCCGTCACCAGGGACGCGGCTTCCGTCGATGTCAGATGCAAGTCGGCGGAGATGACGCGCAACATGAAGCCGAGAATGAGCAGGTCGAACCCGTCCATGGCATAGCCCAGCGCCGACCCCCACAGCGCCCTGCGCGCCTCGGCCCCTTCGCCACCCTGTGTCGCCACACCGGATAATGACAATTCCGCGGTATCCTGAATCTGGCTCATGTCGCTCCCCATCATGCCAATCAAAAAAGCATGTCGCCACCGGCGCGGCACAGCCACCCGGCGGGACGTCAGTCCCAATCACGTGTCAAGAAACCCAGATCGTTGTGGCCCGGTCAGAAGCCGTAGCCCCGCCGGACATCCAGCCGATCGGTCAAAACCAAAAAGGCCCGGCCGATCGCGGAAGCAGCAAGTCAACACCAGGTTCGTACACAAATCAAGACAAATCTAAAAAAATAGACGAGACGTCGAACGACGACCTAGCGAGTTCAGCTCTGCGGTTCCCGCAGGCACTTGCGCAGCAGCGCGGCGCCGGCGCCGCCCTTCACCGCACGCGACCACATCTGGTCGGCGAGCTGCTGGTACAGGCCGATGGCCTCGTCCGCGCCGGTAATCGACGCCACGCCGAGCCGGATGTTGGGCAATTCGCCGAGCCGGAACGGGCTGACCGCCACCAGCGCACCGCCCCCGCGCAGCCGGCAGATCTCGAAGGTCTGGTTGGGCAGCGTATCGTCGACCACGCCGATCTGCACGCCGATCGGCTCGTTCTCCATTACGTCCGCGATCCGCTCGACCTCCTTGCGCGCGGCGAGGCGGCGCTTCTCGCGCTCGCCTTTGGTGAGGTCGTAGGTGCCGATGAAGCCGGTGCGCAGCAGGCGGCGCACCTGGGTGGCGCCGACAATGCCGGCGAAGCTCGGCCCACCGGAGGTCACGGCTGCCTTGCGCTGCGCCAGGATCGTAATCAGCTGCTCGATCTCGGTTTGCGCCTTCCGGCGGTTCGGCAGCTTGTCGGGCAGGCCCTCCAGCAGCATGTCCTGCAGGATCTTCGGATATTCGTCGGAGGTCAGCAGAAACGACACCGGCTCGTAATAGACCAGCACGCGATCCGACAGCGCCTCGATCTGGCGCAGACGCTCGAAGTAAGCGAGCGCGCTGGAGAAATATTCGGTGCCGACCCCGAGCAGCGACGGCAGCGAGGTCTGCAGCAGATCGGCGATACGCTCCAGCGTATCGAGTTTCACCGGCCCCTCGCCCTTCTCGTAGTTGTAGAGCGCGGCGCGGGAAATCCCGAGCTTCTCGGCCGCTTCCTCCGGGGACAATCCCTGCCCCACCCGGTGCGCACGCAGCCGCTGTCCAACCTGGAAATAGTCGATGGGCATGGGATCCTGATCTGCGTCGGTCCGGAGGACAGTTCCGAGTCCAAACTAATGGATTGATCCAGATTGATCCAGTGCGCCGGGTGTGTCGTCCACTGTGTCGGCGTGCGGAATGCGCGAGGCGCTCGAACGTTTTCTGCGTCATCCGCGGGCTTGACCCGCGGATCCAGCTTTGCTCAGGACAAATCCATCGCGAATAAGCTGGATTGCCGGGTCAAGCCCGGCAATGACGGAGTGAGAAAAGAAATGCAAGCTGGCGCCCCCCCAAAACCGGTGAAGACCGTCGGCAACTTCTGGCCCCATGCGCCAACCTTGTTCGACAACATCCGCCGCCCCATGCCGCTAGACGTCCCGCAGTCGCTCAGCAATGACAACGTCTATGCAGTCTCCGCCTTCATCCTCAACCTGAACGGCTTGCTGCCCGCCGATGCGCCCCTCGACGCCACAACGCTGAGCGCCATCGGAGCGCTGGCGCGCTTCACTGCAACAATTGCAGGAATTCGTCGTGGTTCATCGGCCGGGAGAACATGCCGAAATTGTGTGTCAGAGCCATCTCCTGTGCCTCGCGGCTCAGCGTGGCGGTGCAGTCCTTCAGGGTGATGACGTCGAAGCCGCGCTCGTAGGCACTGCGCATGGTGGATTCGACACAGCAATTGGTGAGAAAGCCGCCAAGCACCACTGTCCTGATGCCCTTGCTGCGCAGGATAAAATCGAGGTTGGTTGAAGGAAACGCATCGAGGCCGCGTTTGCCTTCGATCAGGATATCGCCGGGATGCGGCTTGAGCACGCCGACGATCTCGGCGCCCCACGATCCCTTGCGGAAAGCCTTGTTATCGACCACGCCTTTCAGGATACCATAGGGATTTCCGGTCAATTCGCCATAACCCTCGGCGAAGCTGATGGGCGCATGCATGATGGTCACGCCGGCGGCGCGTGCCTGGTCCACCACTGCCACGGTGTTGCCGAGCATGTTGTTGGCGTCCATGACATCCTTGACGCCCTCATAAAACACGCCGCGCGGCGTGGTGAAGTCGTTCTGGTATTCGATCAGGACGATAGCCGTGGTCTGCGGATTCATCGATTGGGCCTCCCGGTGCTGGTGCTGCGATCGCGCGCTTGATTGCGGCAGCAGATTAGACCGGGTGAGCCCGAGGCGGGTAACAGCGGAATGTTACGGAGATGCGCAACGTAGTAACCCCATACTACGCAAGATCATGCGATGTTACGATCAAGGGCAGGAAAATGATGGCGACACGCCAGTCGCGGCGGTATCGTCCGCTGCTTCGACCATTTTGACTCGCAGAGCGTTGAGGTTTCATGTGCAAGATCTTCATTGGCGCCGACCCCGCGCTCTACGAGACCAGCACCCGCTCAATACGGCTGCACGGCGTCGTCACCAGCATCCGGCTCGAGACGCACTACTGGCAGGTGCTCAGCGAAATCGGCCGGCGCGACGGCATGAACCTCACCCAGCTGATCACCAGGCTTTACGATGAAATCATCGAAGCTCGCGGCGAGATCGTGAACTTCACCTCGTTCCTGCGAGTGTGCTGCCTGCGCTACATGTCGCTGCAGGTCTCGGGCGGCATTCCCAGCGACACGTCGGTGTCGATCCGCTCGCTGGACGCAGACGCCGTACTTGCGCACGAGCGCGCTACGCTTGCGGCGCCGCCGACCGCCGCCTGAGCGAGCGGCTTCGCCCTTCAGTGGAGTTCAGTGAACCCGCACGACGGCTCTGTCGGCGGCCTTCTCAGCTGACTCCTGCGGGCTTGCGGCCTGCTTGACCACGAGCGCCAGCGCCGCGATGGCACCGGGGATCGCCACGATGGCGAAGATCTGGCTGAAGCTGAAGTGACGCGCGACCAGTTCGGCGACCAGAAACGAACCGGCAATGCCGCCGAAGCGGCCGATGCCCAGCATCCAGGCGACGCCGGTGGCACGGCCCTTCGTCGGATAGAAGCCGGCCGCCAACGACGGCATCGACGACTGGGCGGTGTTGGCAAGCGCGCCGGCGACGAACACGACCGGCACCAGCAGGCCGACGTTGTCCGCAAAATGGCCGATCGCGAATACCGTCACTGCGGTCAACACATAGCCGACCGCGATGATGCGGTTGGCATTGAAGCGATCCATCAGCCAGCCGAACAGCACCGCGCCAACGCCGCCGAGCGGAAACAGCGCCGCGATCAGGGTTGCCGTCTGCGGCGTGAGGCCGGCGTCCTTGAACAGGATCGGCATCCAGTTGGCCAGGGCATAGAGCACCACGAGGCCCATGAAATAAGCCAGCCACAGCATGATGGACCCGACACGAAACGCGCGCGACAGGATCAGCCCGACGGTGCCGCTCGCGGCCTCGACATGCACTTGCTCGGTCAGCACGAAAGCACGCGCAGTGGCGGCGCTCGGGGAGATGCGGCTCAGCACCTTGCGTATCAGCTCCACCGGCTGGCCATTCGCCACCATGTAACGCACCGATTCCGGCAATAGCGGCAGCAACAGCACGACGAGCAGCAGTGGCGCAGCGCCACCAGCCACCAGCACGTTGCGCCAGCCCCACTGCGGAATCATCCAGGCCGCAAGGAAGCCCCCGCAGGCGCCGCCAAGCGGGAAGCCGCAGAACATCAGATTGGTCAGCATCGCGCGGCGTCGCTGCGGACAATACTCGTTCATCAGGGTGACGGCGTTCGGCATCGCCGCCCCGAGCCCGATGCCGGTGACGAACCGAAGGATCGTCAGTTGCTGAAGATCGACGGCAAAAGCCGAACCGAGGCAGGCCGCGCCGAACACCAGCACCGAAGCGACCAGCATGCGCTTGCGGCCGAAACGATCCGAGAGCGGGCCGGTGGACAGCGCGCCGGCGGCGAGGCCGAACAGCGCGGCGCTGAGCACCGGGCCGAGCGCCGACTTCTCCACCCCCCATTCCTTGACCAGCGAGGGAGCGATGAAGCCGATGGCCGCAGTGTCGAAACCGTCGAACAGCACAATGGCAAAACACAGGACGAACACCAGCCACTGGAAAGCCGAGAACGGCTGCTCATCAAGAAAGGCCTGAACATCGACGCTGTCGGACGCACGCATGGTCGCTCTCCCCTTGGTTTTTTCTGAACGCGTTTCCTGATTTTGTTTTGTTGCGGTTCGATGAGCCGATGCCGCACGCAAGGGATTGCGCGCCCGCTGACCGGACGCGCAGACCAGACGACGCCTACTCATAAAATCGATGTTTTTTACATATATGATAAAAAATCGATTTTCAAGAGACGATCGGAAGCGACCCGCCGAGCAGGATGTCTCGACGGGTAAGCGCCGGGAGGCGCAGCACAACGCTGTCGCTCACGCTTGTCGCGGGCGCAACACTGCAACAGAGCCGGCGGGCGACAGTGCGCGATGCCGCTCGCTTAGTTTTCGTGGCTTGCGACCAAGAGCGAACTCCTCAGGATCGAGGATTCACGATCGGAAGGAATGATGGACGGCTAGTGATGCACGCGATGCCCCGCCTCACCGCTGTGCTGCTTGGCACTGATGCCCAGCTCGACGCCTTTCGCGAGGCCGGACTGATAGGGCGTTTTGCCCTCGATCAATTCAGCGTCCGGAATTCGCGGCGGCTCGGCGTTCAGTCCCATGACGAAACGCCAGCCCTCGACGAACCCTTGCGGGAACGATTCCGAGAACGATTGAACCTCGGGCATGCGATGCATTCTCCGTTGGAGGTACGCAAACCAAAACCAGGACACGCAATCGATTCCCTCGCTTCATGATCAATCATGGGAGTCGACGCGGCCCCGCCTGCAAGCCACAGCCTGCATCGGCACGCACAACATCGGGATGATCGATTCGACAATTGTGACCGCTCGCGGTGGCGTGCGTATGACAGGGAACCGGACTGCCGAAGGAAGTTACTGGTCGCCGCGCGAGTGGCACTCGCCGCCATACCGCATGACGCCGATACCCGGAACCGACAGTCTCCGTTAACCGTAAGGCCAGCGTTCGCGCGGCCCGTGCCCCCTTTGGCCGGACTTGCCACCGAGTTGCCGGATTCGAACCCGAGCCTCGCAAACCTCCAGCCCGGTGGCTCTAAGAGTTCGGCCATGATCAAAGCAGTATGGCTTGTTGTGCTCTTTGGCGTCGTGTTCGCGGTGGCGGCCGCCGTCCGCATCAACGGCGATGCGCCGGTTGCGACCACCGTGGCGGAGACTGAACCGACAACGGTTGGCATGAGCTCGACACAAGACAGCGCCAGCGAAAGCTCCGTCATGAAACGCGCAGCCGGCGACGACACATCGAATGTGGCCGGCGGTACGATGACCTCGGGCACCGACACCCTGACCAAGGCGGACAGGCTGGAGGTCGCGCCGGCGCCGAGCCCGGCAGAAACCGCACCCGCTCCAGTAGCGGCGCTGGCCGCAGAATCCCCGCCGGCCGTGGCGCCCGCTCCAGCCCCCGTAAAGCCGGCGCCGAAAACCGCCGACCGGTCGCGGCATGACGCCCACGCCAAGATGATCGCGGCCCCCTCACCGGCCAAGCAGGTTAAAGCCACTCCGCCGAAGAAAAACACGGCTGTCGCCCGTGCCAAAGCCACCACCGAGGCCAAGCCGTCGTGCCGGCGTCCGGACGGCTTTGCCGGCTTCCTGCGATCGCTGAACATCGGGCCGCGCTGCGCGACGTGAGCCGGCGTCGTGTCAGCCTGACGTCACCACATCTTCCGATGCTCGCAGCCGGCCGCGGACGACAACCAGACCCGCCAGTGTCAGCACGCTGAACGCCGCACCCGCGAGGAAGGTGCCTTGCGGGCCTGTGACGTCCCACAACACACCGGCAATGATGCTGGCCAAGAGCAGCGCGACGCCGGTCATCAGGTTGAACAAGCCGAACGCGGTGCCGCGCAGCTCCGCCGGCGCGGTCTCGGCGACCAGCGTCGCCAGCAGGCCCTGGGTGAAGCCCATATGCAGGCCCCAGAACACGACCCCGATGCCGACTCCGATCAGACCGCTTGCAAACGCCAGCACAAGGTCAGCCGCAACCAGCAGCAGCAGGCCGATGCCCAGCAGCGTCAGCCGATCGACGCGATCGGACAGCGCGCCGACCGGATAGGCCGAGAGCGAATAGGCCAAGGCCATGATGACCAGAACGACGGGGACCAGCGCCAGCGGCAGGCCGATCGACTGCGCGCGCAGGATGAGAAAGGCTTCGCTGAAACGAGCGAGCGTGAACACCGCCGCCACCGCCACCACCCACCAGTAGCTCGCGCTCAGGCGACGCAGCTCATCGCGATGCAGCGGCAAACGAACCTTGCGCAGCAGCTTCGGCCGCTCCGGCTCCCTCACGAAGACGAGGAGGAGGCCCACCGACAGAACGGCCGGGATAACCGCGATCCAGAACACCACGTTGAAGCGATCCGCCGTGACCCACATCAGCGCGATCGCCAGCAGCGGACCGAGAAAGGCCCCGATGGTATCGAGCGACTGCCGCAGACCGAAACTCGCGCCGCGCAGATGCGGCGGAGCGATGTCGGCGACAAGGGCATCGCGCGGCGCGCCGCGAATGCCCTTGCCGACGCGGTCGATGAAGCGCGCGGCGATCAACCAGTCGAGCGAGGGCGCCAGCGGAAAGATCGGCTTAATGAGCGCGGCGAGACCGTAACCAAACACGGCCAGCCATTTGCGGTTTCCGAGCCAGTCGCTCAGCGCGCCGGAAAAGACCTTGGTGATCGAGGCGGTGGCTTCGGCGATACCTTCGATGACACCGACGGCGAGCGCCGAGGTGCCGAGCACTGCAACCATATAGACCGGCAGCAGCGCATGGATCATCTCCGACGAGATATCCATCAGCATCGAAACGAAACCGAGTGCCCAGATGCCGGCGGGAATGCGCTGCCGGGTTTTGGGCCGATCGTCGATGCCGATTGCCACCGTGCTCCGTCCTGCTTTTACGCCTGTCATGATGTCGCGGCCATATTGCACGGTGGACTTGCAACATCCAGTTCCCAGCGCGTGCGTCAAATCGCGCGCTGGGACGCCTTTCGATGGAAGCGCTCTAAGGAGAAGAACTCTCGTGCAGATCGGGCGCGGGCAGCAAAAGCTGCTCAGTGCGCCACGGACGATCGAAGCTCACAAGGCCATCGTCGAGATCGAGAGTGTAACTGAATTCCGCCTGCACCCGGCGAATAGCGTCTTCCAGGCTCGCCTGCTCCTGCGCGATCACCGTCTCGGAGATCGCGGGCTCGATGTTGCGCAACTGTCGGGTCAGGGCCGCGCGGGCACTCTCGAAAATGGCGTCCCTCGCCTGCGCTCCGCCTTCCGGTGATTTCGCAATCGCCTTCGCAAGCAATGGATAATAATCCACCATGGTCAAATGCCCGTTGTAAAAGGAACCGGCGGAACTTGAAAACAAGACAATTAATCTCGCCTTTTAGGCATCTCCGCGGCAAATGTGTCGCCATCCCGTGTTTCGCAGCCCGGCTGTGGACTGGGATATCCATGCGTAAACGCTGTTGAGGACATGTGATGGATCAAGTGGACCTCATCCTGCATCACTATCCGCGCTCGCCATTCGCCGAGAAAGTACGTGTCGCGCTGGGCCTGAAGGGACTGCGCTGGCGCTCGGTCGAGCAGCCGCGCATCGCGCCGAAGCCGCTGCTGACAGCACTCACCGGCGGCTATCGCCGGATTCCGGTGCTGCAGATCGGCGCCGATATCTTCTGCGACACCCGCCGCATCCTGGCCGAGCTCGATCGACGTTATCCCGAGCCGCCACTGTATCCGTCGGGTACGGATGGGCTCGCCGACATCATCGCGGCCTGGGCCGACCGCGAGCTCTTCGCGACCGCGCTTGGGCTGGTGTTTGGCCTGCACGGCGATCGTTTCCCCACGGCGTTGCACGCCGACCGCGCTCGCTTGACCGCGGGCCGGTTCGACGGCTGGGACAGCGCCAAAATGGCGGCGATGATCCCTACACTGCGCGAACGTCTCCGCCGCGATCTGTCGCGGCTGGAGCACGCCCTCACCGACGGACGCCGATTCCTGCTCGGTGTTCAGCCGTCGGTGGCCGATCTCGCTGCCTATCATCCGCTGTGGTATGCGCGCGGCAATCTCGGCGAAGATGATGCCGGGCTTGTCGACCATCCGCGGCTGATCGGCTGGATGACGCGCCTCGAAGCCATCGGCCACGGGACGATGCAGGAGCTCGCCCCCGACAAGGCGCTGGCGATTGCGCACGCGTCAACGCCGTTGGCTGTGCCGCCGACCGAGGCCGACGATCCGCATGCGTCCGAGATCGGCGCGCGGGTGACGGTGACGCCCGACGATTGGGGCTTCGATCCGGTGGCGGGTGAATTGGCCGCGATCAGCGGCAGCGCCATCGCGCTCAAGCGTCATGATCCTGCCGTAGGCGAGGTCGTGGTGCATTTTCCGCGGGACGGATTCGGCATCGAACTTGCAAACTGACATTTTCTCCACGGCGCCGGCCGCGCGCATCACGGCTTAAAGCCGGACAAGATAAGTATGGCTGCCCTCGAGCACCCGCTCGCCCCGCTGGTTGTCGATGGTCGCTGCCATGGTGACCAGGCCGGTGGTGCGCTGCGGCGTCAGCGCGGTGATTTCGAGCTTGGGATAGAGCGTATCGTCGGGAAATACGCCACGGAGGAATTTGGCCTGCACCTCGACGAATCCGATCAGATGCGGCCCGACCACATGAGGAAACAGGCCGGCGCCGGCCGCGGTCATGCTCAGCACATGAAGGCCGTGCGCCAAAAGATCGGGATGGCCGAGCGCCTGGCAATAGCCGCGGTCGTAATGAATCGGATGATTGTCGCCGGTCAGCGCCTGGAAAGCCGAGAAATGCGCATGCGTGACCGTGCGCGAGGGCAGTGGAAATATTTCGCCCAGCGATAATTCGGAGAAGCGGCGGATCGGCAGCAACTGATGGCTCAGCGGATCGACCGGGCTGACTGGGGTGACTGATCGTTGCATCGGGGGCGCCTCCTGCGTGCAGCCGGTGCGGCCGGCCGATATCGTTGTGGCCTCTGACAGCCTTGATCCGTTCTGGTCCGCCGCTCGTCCCGCTGTCAACAGTTGGTGACGAACACACCCAGCCGATGCAGCGCAGAACGCTTGAAACGGCCGCCTGCAATGAGCACACTGAACGGCCATGACACGAACGACAAAAAAGCCGCTGCGCTCGCAGCCGACCCGCGACCGCATTCTCGAGGCCGCTCGCCGGCTGTTCTGCGACACGGGCTATGAGCGCACCACGATCCGTGCGGTGGCGGCCGAAGCCGACATCCATTTCTCGATGGTGATGCGTTACTACGGCAGCAAGGAGGGCCTGTTCGCGGCAGCGGCAACCTTTGATCTCGACTTTCCCGACCTCACGCAAGTGGCGCGGGACCAGATGGGACGCACCCTGGTGCGCCATTTCCTGAAACGATGGGAGGCCCGGGACCGCGACCTGCCGGGGCTTTTGCGGGTGTGCATCACTCATCCCGATGGACGAGCGCTGCTGCTGGCGATGTTCCGCAAACAGATCACACCGATGATTGCCGGGGTCACAGGACCCAGGCATGCCACCGAGCGCGCCGCGCTGATCTCGACCCAGATGCTCGGGCTGGCGCTGACGCGTTATGTGCTGGAGCTTCCGCCAGTGGTCGGCCTGTCGCAGGACGTCATCGTGCAGCGCATCGGCGCCACTTTGCAGGCCTATCTTACTGAGGGCATTGCCGCGCCACGGAGCACATCAAAGACCAGCAAACCCAAGACTAACAAATCCACGAACGGATCAACGGCGAAATCGCCCCGCCCCGGTTCAACCGCGTCGACCCTGCGGACTTAAACCGGCTCGACCTTTTCCAGATAGTCGCGATGGATGGTCAATAGCGACGTGCGGCCCTCGAACAGCACGCGCCAGCCATTGGCCGCCACCTTGCGCACCACCACCGCCTGGCGCTCGCCATAACGCGGATGCCGGCTGCGCCCGAGCGCATTCATGCGAACCCGGTCACCGGCCGCAAACTCAGGTGCTGCGAGTGACGGCACAGGCCGGTCGGACTGCGAATCATCGGGTTCCAGTTGCATGGCCAGGGACCCGGAGGATCGCATCGCCCGCCCTTCGTTTGCAGGACCGTCGTAGGAATTTGGCAAGAAGATATCGTCCCATTATTGCCAACAGGCGTTGGCAAACGTGCGTACTCATATGGGGCCGTGATTTCCCGAGTCAACCTGCGGCAAGGCTTCGAATAAGTCGATTTCGACTAACACTGAGTTTCCGATACGCTGGCTTGGCATACCAAAAGGGCGATCCGAATCGCAGACGATGGACAAGCAACAATGACCAACATCGTGCCGACCCTCAAATTCGGTTGGCTCACCATCAAGCACAAGGTGTTCGTGTTCCGCGCCGGCCTGCGCACCCGCGCGCCGATCTGGCTCCTGCTGATTCACGACTGGAGCAAGTTCACGCCGGCGGAGGCGCCGCACTACGGGCGTGCCGCGTTCGGCGACAGGAGCGATCCCGCAGGCTTCGCCCGGGCCTGGCTGCATCACCAGAACCATAATCCGCATCACTGGGAATATTGGATCCCGCGCAGCATCCACCCCGGCGATCCCAGCCCAAGCGAACCCCTGCCGATGCCGATGGGTTATGTGCGCGAAATGGTGGCGGACTGGCTGGGCGCGACCCGCGCCTATGATGGATTATGGCCCGTGAGCGAAAGCGAATGGCCGTGGTATCAGGCCAACCGGATGAAGCTCAGGCTGCATCCGGACACCGCGGCGCGCATCACCCAGGTGATGCGCGAGATTTTTTCCGCGTAGAAATTCAGGCGGTAACACCTGTGCTCTTCATTGCGCTGTCACATCCGGAACATTGGAATTCAAGACGCCGCGTTACGCGACGCCTCGACCAGCCGATCCCGCTCCGCCAGTGCACGCTGCAATTCCCGGCGGATGTCCAGCACCTTGAGCGTGGAGCAGGCGCGATCGGATGCAAGCTCCGTCGCCTCCATCTCACGCTCGTGACTGCGCATCGTGTTCCACAGGCGAATGATTTCGCGGGTTTTGCCCGCAAGCTGATGATGATTTTGCTGATGCTCTTGATGCAGATGCTCTTGATGCAGATGCTCTTGATGCAGATTCATGGCCCGGCCTTTTAAACAAGCAGGCTCACATAGAACAAAACAAGAACCCAGAAGTCAACAGGAAACCTCGCGCTGTTCCCGGCGTTCTCCCCGCATGTCAGACTCAACCGACTATCTGATGGCCCATGCACGAACCGCGACACTGCAGTCGCGGCAAATGCCGTTCGGCCGGCCACGCGAGCAGATGCGCCGGGTCGCCCGGGTGTATCACCTGCTCGCCAAGCAAGGCGACTTCATCGACAACACCGAACTGATCGATGATTACCGCACCGCGCGGCATGCCGAACTGAAGCTGCTCGCGCACCGCGACTACTGGCTGTTTTGAGCATTCAAAAACAACATCGCCGACCACGGTGTGCGGCCGGCGATGTTGTTGAACAGGCGATGATCAGATCTGGTTCGAGCAGATCCGGTTACCAGGTCTGGTTGCGGGAGTTGTCGCCGTAGCCGTATCCATAACCGCCACCATAGGACGGGGTCTCATAGACTCGGGACGGGGCCTCATACACCGGAGCACCGACAACCGCGCCATAAGCGTTACGAACACGGGCGCTGTACGCGACATGGCGATGGCGGCGCGCGGCGCTGAAATCCGTCACCGTGCTCGCCGCGAACTTGCTCTTCGCCGACTGAGCTTTCACAGGCTGCGTCTTGGCTAACGGGGTTGCCGCGGGCTCCGCGCGCACGACCGAGGGGATCGCTGCGGTCAGCGCCAGTGCGGCGGCGAGCGCCAGCAATAGTCTGTGGGTGGAAGATGACTGCGGAGCGGTCAGCACGGCGGCTCTTGCGGCATGTCTCATCGTCGTATGTCCTTTTGCAAATCGGGCGATCCCGGAAAGGCGCTCGAAAGAATGATGAATGACATCAGATGAGATTGGTGCTGCAGGTGCGAATGCAAGAAAGTAATAACGGGATCGTGAGGGCCGTCCCCGGCACAATTGTCGCAGACGCGTTCGACGCGGCATTATCGCGTGCAAAATCAAGGCTTCGTCTGTGCAGCTGGTCTGGCTCGTCATGGCCGGCATGCCTGCAGTGCAGACGACTGATCGGGTGCGTAACCCGGGTGCATGGGGCACACCCGGGTTACGCATCGACCACACTTCACTAGGCCGTGAGCAGCACCTTGCGCAGCGTGTCGATCAGTTCGTCGATCTGCGATTTTGAAATGATCAGCGGTGGCGACAGCGCGATGATGTCGCCGGTGACGCGGATCAGCAGACCGGCCTTGAACGCATCGGTGAAAGCCTTGTATGCGCGTTTGGTCGGCGCGCCCGGGATCGGATCGAGTTCGACAGCGCCAACCAGACCGAGGTTGCGGATGTCGATGACGTGCGGGCAATCCTTCAGGCCGTTGTGGAGCGCGTCCTGCCAGTAGGGCGCGAGCGCGGCCGCGCGGGCGAACAGATCTTCCTCCTGATAGGTATCAAGCGTCGCCAGCGCCGCGGCGCAGGCCACCGGATGCGCCGAGTAGGTGTAGCCGTGGAAGAATTCGATCTGCTCGGCCGGGCCCTGCATGAAGGCCTCAACAATCGCATCCTTGACGAACACAGCTCCCATCGGGATCACACCGTTGGACACGCCCTTGGCGGTGACGATGATATCGGGGGTGACGCCGAAATAATCGGCGGCGAAAGGTGCCCCGAGCCGCCCGAAGCCGGTGATCACCTCGTCGAAGATCAGCAGGATGCCGTGCTTGTCGCAGATCGCGCGCAGACGCTCGAGGTACCCCTTGGGCGGAATCAGCACCCCGGTCGAGCCGGCCATCGGCTCGACAATGACGGCGGCGATGGTGGAGGCGTCATGCAGCGTGATGACACGCTCCAGATCGTCGGCGAACTCCACCCCATGCTCCGGCTGTCCCCGGCTGAAGGCGTTGCGCGCCAGGTCATGTGTGTGGCGGATGTGATCGACGCCGGGCAGCATGGTGCCGAACGCCTTGCGGTTGGCAGCAATGCCGCCGACCGACATGCCGCCGAAGCCGACGCCGTGATAGCCGCGCTCGCGGCCGATCAGGCGAACACGCTCGCTCTTGCCGATGGCGCGATGATAGGCCAGCGCGATCTTGAGCGCGGTGTCCACCGACTCCGAACCGGAATTGGTGAAGAAGACGCGGTTGATGCCTTCGGGCGCGATTGCCGCGAGACGGTTGGCGGTCTCGAACGCCAGCGGATGGCCCATGTTGAAGGTCGGCGCGAAATCCAGGGTCGCGATCTGCTGCTGTACTGCCTCGACGATCCGCGGCCGGGCGTGGCCGGCATTGACGCACCACAGCCCCGCGGTGCCGTCCATCACCTGGCGGCCGTCGGGCGTGGCGTAGTGCATGTCTTTCGCCGAGACGAACAGACGCGGGTCCTGCTTGAACTGGCGGTTGGCGGTGAACGGCATCCAGAACGACGAGAGATCGTTGGGGACGACCGGCGGCTTGCTCTGGATATTCATCAGTGGATCCTCCCGTGCGCGGCGTGGGCCTGTTCGATTTTTTGGACATGATGACCGATCGCCTCGGCCACGGCCGGGTGCACGATCTTGCCCCGACGGACATTGAGACCGGCATGCAGGCCGGGATCATCATCGATCGCCGCAACGCCTCGGGCGGCGAGCGCCAACCCATAGGGCAATGTGGCGTTGTTGAGCGCATGGCTCGACGTCAGCGGCACGGCGCCGGGCATGCTGGCCACGCAATAGTGAATCACACCGTCGACCACGAAGGTGGGATCGTCATGGGTGGTCGGGTGCGACATCTCAAAGCAGCCGCCCTGGTCGATGGCGACGTCGACAATGACGGACCCCTTGCGCATCTGCGGCAGCATCGCCCGTGTCAGCAGTTTTGGCGCCGCGGCACCGGCGATCAGCACCGCGCCGATCACCACGTCCGCCTGCAGCACCTCTTCCTCGATGGCGCCGAGTGTCGAGAACCGCGTCCGCACCCGTCCCGCAAACAACTCGTCAATCTCGCGCAGCCGCGGCAGCGACCGATCGATCACGCTGACCTCGGCGCCGAGCCCGATCGCCATCCGCGCCGCATGGGTGCCGACCACGCCGCCACCGATCACCACCACCCGCGCCGCCGGCACGCCGGGCACGCCGCCGAGCAGAAGGCCGCGGCCACCGAGATTGCGCTTGAGCGCTGCGCCGGCCGCCTCGATCGACAGCCGGCCGGCCACTTCGCTCATCGGCGCCAGCAGCGGCAGACCGCCTTTGGCATCTGTGACGGTTTCATACGCCACCGCTGTGCAGCCGGATTCCATCAGACCGGCGGCCTGCTCCGGATCGGCGGCAAGATGCAGATAGGTAAACAGGATCTGGTTCTCGCGCAGCTTGCGCCACTCAGTGGGCTGCGGCTCTTTCACCTTCACGATCATCTCGGCGGTGGCGAAGATCTCGTCGGCGTCCGCGGCGATCGTGCCGCCCGCAGCACGATAGACCTCGTCGTCGGCGCCGATGCCGGCGCCCGCTCCGGTCTCAATCAGCACGCTGTGGCCGGCCGCCACATATTCCCGCACCGACAGCGGCGTCAGTCCGACGCGGTATTCGTGAGTCTTGATCTCTTTGGGAACACCAATCCGCATCGCGCACCTTTATATCTTGGAAGCCGGCTGATCGGCAGCGTAGCCGGGGCTGTTCGAAATTTTGTGCGGGAGTGGCACCGCCCGTGCCTATCCTTTGCAATATCTCGGCGCTAAAATACCAAATAATCGAATATTATTCGGAGAACCGGACAATGACCGCATTCGATTCAATCGACGGCACCATCATGCGGGTGCTGCAGCAGAACGGGCGGCTGTCGAACCTCGAATTGGCCCAGCAGGTCAACCTGTCGCCGTCGGCCTGCCTGCGGCGGGTACAGATGCTGGAGCAACGCGGCGCCATCGCCAAATATGTCGCCCTGCTCGACCCGCAGGCGCTGGACCTCACCGGCATCGCCATCGTGTTCGTGACGCTGGACCGGATGTCGCGCAAGGATATGGAGGTGTTCGAGAAGGCGGTGCTGAAGCCGCCGGAGATTCAGGAGTGCTTCCTGATCGCCGGCTCCAACGATTACCTGGTGCGCATCGTCTATCGCGACTCGACCGACCTCGAGCGCATCCACACCGATATCCTGATGAAGTTGCCCGGTGTGGTCCGCACCCAGTCGACCCTGGTGTTGCGCACGGTGAAGAAGACCACGGCGCTGAAGATTTAAAGCGCAGCCCCATCAATCCGCATGCAGCGCGGCGATGGTGTCCTTCACCAGACGCTGAACCGCAACGATGTCGTCATGCGGCGTGTATGAATTTCCCAGTTTCACGATCACCAGATCCTCGGAGGGAATGACAATCGTATATTGCCCCTGGCTCCCGAGCGCCATGAAGCTGTCGGCGGGGAAGCCCGCGGCGACGCGCTCGCGGGCGGCGCTGGAATTGCCACGCTGGGTCCAGAACCCTGCTCCGTAGCCATACGCATCGCTTTGAGGGGTCAGCCGGGCGGAATAGTCAACCCAGCCCTCGGGCAGGATCCGTTGCCCGCCGGGCGACACGCCGTCCCGCAAATAGAGCAAACCAAACCGCGCCCAGTCGCGCGCGCTGGCCCACAAATGAATGGTTCCAAGCGGCGTGCCCGCGCTGTCGTATTCCTGCGTGGCGTGTTCGATGCCCAGGGGGCCGAACAGTTCACGCTCGATGAATTGACGCGTGGATTCGGCATCGCCGCCGATGGCGTCGCGAACGATCCGTGACAGCAGAACGAAATTGCAGTTGGTATACCGCCACTCGTGGCCGGGTTCGGCGCGCAGGCCGCGGCTTGCCGCAAAAGCGAACTGATCGGGCATGTCAAATTCCATGTGCGTATCGGTGTCGAAGATGGTCCACCAGCCGAAATGCAGGGATTGACCGCAGTTGATGCCGCTCACCATGCGCAGCATCTGATCGATGCTGATCCGGCGTCGGGAATCGCCCGGTGCGAACCATTCCGCGATCGGCGCCGGTCCGTTCACATCCAGCTTTCCTTTCCGCACCAGGATGCCGAGAAGGGCGTTGGTGACCGACTTGGTCATCGACCATCCATGCAGCGGCGTCACCGCGGTCATGCCGGGCGCGTACCGCTCAGCGATCACCTGGCCGCGGTGCAAAACGACGACGGCCTTGGTCCAGCGGTGTGGCGCGGTTGCTGGCTCGGCAAAGGCATGATCCAGCGCCTGAGACAGTGCAGTATTTCCAGGCACGACAGGACCCGGTTCGGCGATCGACGGAAGCGACGACTGAGACCATGAAGCGCGCTTTTCATTGCGAGTACCATGAACACCATTGCCGGAGTGAACCACCCGGCAACCGTACGAACCTTCATCGACAGCACGGCTGCTCACCAAACCAGCGAGGCTGACGCGTACTTCGCTCCGTTCACGGTCAATCTCATAATGGATGAGTTTACCGATCGATCCGAACTTGGGCTGGATCGCCTCGCGATAGTAGTCCGTCGGATCCAGGCCACCCACGAACACCGCCGAGCATAATTGATGGCTCGCAAAATGCACCGGCACGCCAACAACCCGGTCAAGGCGATAGCGGATGCCGAACAGGACGGCGGCCAGTGCAAAGCCGCAGATAATAAAAGCCAATGTCATTCTGGTCCGCCTTGATGCCGCTCGCGTGGCTCGTTTGCTGTGGTTCATTCAAACAATCCCGGAGGCTCATGCCGCTTCAGGCACTGCACCGCAGGCAGCCGAGCGCGCACGGATCGGTTCGTTTTCGTCATGGACAAAATATAAGCTATCGCTCACAATATAATACTCGCAATTCCGAGCGGACGCGCATGGCCCGAAAACCGTCGACAAGGCCTAGAAAATCAGCCTCTCAGGAGCGATCGCGTCTGACCGTCGATGCGCTGCTGGAAGCGACTGCTCGCGTCTTGACCAGGGAAGGCTACGACAGGGCAAGCACCAACAAGATCGCCGCCGTGGCGGGCGTCAGCATCGGATCGCTCTACCAGTACTTCCCCAGCAAGGAAGCGCTGGTGTCAGCCGTTGTCGACCGTCATATGCGCGAGATGCTGCAGCTGGTGCGCCACTCATTGATCGAGGTGGCGGCCCGCCCGGTCGAGGTCGCGGCGCGCGAACTCGTGTCCGTCATGATCGAGGCCCATCGCGTCGATCCCAAACTGCATCGCGTCCTTGTCGAGCAGGTGCCGCGCGCCGGACGGCTGGAAAATATCGACGCCATCGAGCGCGAAACCTATGCACTTGTCCGGGATTACATCGTGGCTCACCGAGACCAACTCGATGTTGCCGATCCGGACATCGCCGCATTCGTCTGCGTGACCGCCGTGGAGGCGCTGACCCATGCGGCCGTCGTCCGTCGCCCGGATATCTTGACCGACGAAAAAGCGGACAGGTTCGTGGACGACGTGACGCGCCTGATGGTCCGGTTCCTACAGACACCATGATCCGACAGGCGGGAGCACACCTGAGTGCGCGCCCTCTGCAGTCGCTCAGTCCAATCCCTCCACGGCAACCATGTGCCGCTCGGAGGTTCCGATGGTGTATTTGCGCGCTTCGGAATACTCCGGCGAATGGTAGCAGCGCTCCGCGGCCTCCAGGCTGGGGAAACGCGCCACCACGCTACGCTCGTAGGCGCCGCCCTCCAGGATCACCTGCTTGCCGCCGCGCGCCAGGAAGACGCCACCGTGTTTTTCGATGGCCGGGCCGGCCAGTGCGGCGTATTTCGCGTAGGTTTCGGGATCGGTCACGTGCACCCGTGAACACCAATAGGCCGACATCGTAAAACTCCCTTGGCTTTCGAATGATGGACTGGAGCGTTTTCCAGCGAGGTGGATACCGGTTCGCGTTAAGAAAACGCGTCAAAACAAGAATCTAGAGCTTCCGTTCCGATTCTATCGGAACGGAAAAAGCTCTGAGTCAGCTCGGCTCGCCGCGTCCGCCGCGGTCGATGCCGTGCATGGCTTCGAGCACCGCGCACACCGACGCGGTGTCGCGCGCGCCGAAGCCGAGCGCCTCTCCCGCCATATAGAGCTGGGTCGCGGCCTGGTAGACCGGCAGCGCGCATCCGAGCTCAGCGGCGAACGCGCTGATGATCCCGACATCCTTGAGATGGGTGCGAATGGTGGCGGTCGGCATGTCGTAGGCGCTGTCGCGCATCAGCGGGCCACGCACCTGGAACATGCGCGAGGTGCCGGCGCTGTCGGCCAGGGTGTCGTAGACCACGGCCGGATCGAGGCCCGCCTTGACGCCGAGCAGCATCGCTTCCGCCGCGGCGACGTTGTGAATCGTCACCAGATGATTGGCGATGTACTTCATGATGCTGCCGTTGCCGAACGGCCCGAGATAACGCTGCGCACGCGACATGCCGGCAAACACACCGGCGCAACGGACAAACGCCGCCTCGTCGCCGCTGGCGAACACCACGAGATCCTTGGTCACGGCCTGGGCGCCGGTGCCGCTGACCGGGCAATCGAGCAGGACTTTCGCCGCCAATGCCATCTCCGTGTGGGCTGCACGCTTGGCCGCGAGTGGCAGCGTCGAGCATTCGATCGCGATTTGGCCGCTGCCGGCGGCGCGCGCCATGCCATCCGGCCCGCTCACTGCAGCCGCGAGCGCGTCGGCATTCGGCAATGACAGGATGATGATATCGGCGGCCTCCGCCACAGCTCGCGGCGAAGCGAGTGCACGCCCGCCGACCTCCTCCAGGCGCGCACAGGCCGCAGCCGACGGATCGTAGCCGACCACGGCAAAACCGGCCGCGTGCAGATTGCGGGCCATCGCCGAACCCATGATGCCGACGCCGACGATGCCGACCGTTTCAACCATGTGATGTCTCGTACGTTGGAAAGTGGTCCCGGACGTGGCCGTCCGGGACCAGTCTTCACCGCGGATTCACCCGCGGTGACATCGCGGGCTCGTTACTTCCGAGCATCCGCGTAAGGATAGGCCAGGTCGCCCGACTTGTAGAGCGGCGGATAGATGATCACTTCCTTGCCGGCCTGGGTGAACTGCTGGATATCGTTGCCCTTGATGTTGCGGAACTGCACCGCAAACATCCGCGGCTCGACCCATTCGCCATCCGCTCCGAACGTGACGTCGCCGATCACGGTCTTGAACGTGCTGGAATGGATATAGCTGATCAGCTTCTGCTGATCGACGCCGTTGGTGTTGACCACGGCTTCGCCGAGGATCTGCAGCGCGGAATAGACGAAGGCCGGCACGTAATAACCGAGCACGTCGACGCCCTGCTCCATCGCCTTGGCCTGATACTTCTTCAACATCTCCTCGATGCCCGGAAATTTCACCGTCGGCTCCGGAATGTACTGCTCGAAGCTCAGCACGCCATTCAACGCCTCGCCGAGTTGCTGTTTGATGGCGGCATATTGCGTGCCGACCATGGCACCGCCGAACATCTTCGGCTCGAGCTTGATCTCATGCGCGGTGCGGATGATGCCGACGGTGTCGGATGGATACGATGCCACGAACACCAGGTCCGGCGAGGTCGCCTGCAGCGCCTTCATCACCGGCGTGAAGTTCACCGTGGTCGGCGGATAGACCTTGTCATAGACGACGTTGAGACCCAGCCGCTTGGCATGCGCCCGCGCGCCATCCAAGGCGTTCTTGGAGAACTCGGCATCCGCGCCGACCAGCGCCACGCTGGTCGGTTTCGGAGTCATGGTCATGGCGTTTTCGAAATAGCCTCGGGTCAGCGCGTCCTTGCCGTTGGGCCCGTAGGGCTGGATCTGGAAGTAACCGGGATATTTGAACTGCTCGTTTACGGCGAGCGCGAACATGCCCATGATCAACCGCTTGCGCTGGATGATGGTCGGCATCGCCGGCGCGGTCTGGTTGGTGTTGTTCGACAGCAGCAGGTCGACCTTGTCGACGTCCAGCAGCTTGGAATAGATGCCGGGCACCAGCCCGGGATTGCTCTGGTCGTCATAGACCACGAGCTCGACCGGCCGGCCGATCAGGCCGCCGGCCTTGTTGACCTCGTCAGCCCAGATCTGTGCGCCGAGCAGCGCCGCCTTGCCGTTGCCGGCCAGCGGCCCAGTCAGTTGCATGGCGAACCCGATCTTGATGGGATCGGCGGCGAGCGCCGCCCCGCCCCACATCATGGCCGCACTGGCCATGGCCGTCATGCCCGCCATCAGCTTCAGTGCGCTCCAGCGTTTCATGCCCCTCGTCGACGATGTCATGTCTGCTTCCTCTCCCTTGTAGCGGTGACCTTTTGGACACTCGTAGATTCAAAGCCCCAGATAGTGTTTGCGGATGAGATCGCTCTGCCGCATCTGCTCCGGATCATCGCCACGGAACGCGATCTCGCCGTGGACGATGACGTAGCCCTTGTCGGCGATCCGGATCGCTTGGGTGAAATTCTGCTCGGCCATCAGCACGGTGAGATGATAACGCTCCTTCAGCTGCGCGATCATGTCGATGGTCCGGCTGACGAACAACGGCGCGAGGCCGACCGACGGCTCGTCGACGATCAGGATGCTCGGCGCCGACATCAGTGCACGTCCCAGCGCCAGCATCTGCTGCTCGCCGCCGCTCATGGTGCCGGCCAATTGCGAGCGCCGTTCCGCGAGACGCGGAAACGCTTCGTAACAATAGGCGATATTCTCTTTCAACTTGCCGCGCGCGGTCGGCCGGAAGGCGCCCAGCAGCAGGTTTTCCTCCACACTGAGCCGCGGAAACAGCCGCCGCCCCTCGGGCACCAGTGCAATGCCGAGATCGACAATGGCCTGCGTCGCCATGCCGACGAGATCGTGCTCGCGGCCATCGATGGTGGCGACGATGCGGCCCGAAAACGGGCGCACGATGCCCATGATGGCCTTGATCAGCGTGCTCTTGCCATTGCCGTTGGTGCCGAGCAGCGTCACCGTGGCCCGCGCGTCGACATCGATGGACACGTTGTGCAGGATCCGCACGGCGTCATAGCCGGCGCAGAGATTGTCGATGCGGAGGCTACTGGCCAAGGTAGGCTCCTATCACCTGATCGTCGGCAATCACTTCCTTCGGCACTCCGTCGGCAATCTTCTGCCCGGCCACCAGCACAACCAGCCGCTCGGAAAACGCCATCACGGCACGCATGATGTGCTCGATGAAAATGATGGCGACGCCGTCCTGGTTGAGCCGCAGCAGCAGCGCCACGATGTCGTCCACCTCGGAGTTGGACAGCCCGGCCATGGCCTCGTCGGACACCAGCAGGCTGGGGCTGGTCGCCATCGCCCGCGCCAGCTCGAGCTTGCGCATCTCCACCTGGGTCAATTCGCGCGGCAGCCGGTCCGCCTTGCCGCCGAGACCAAACTGGTTCAGCAGTTCGGCACTTCGATCAGTGATGTCGCGCGGAGACAACCGCGCGCCGCCCCGGGCGTTGACGGTGTATTCGAGCGGAATGCGCAGATTGTCCGCCAGGGACAGGCTGTGAAAGGGACGCGGCAGCTGGAAGCTGCGGCCGATCCCGAGCCGGGCCCGCTGATGCGCCGGCAAACCGTCGATGGGGCGGCCGGCGAAGGACACCGAGCCGCCGTCGGTCTTCAGCGTGCCGCACAGGCAATTGGTGAAGGTGCTCTTGCCGGAGCCGTTGGGACCGATCAGGCCGAGCCGTTCGCCGCGGCGCACCGATACGCTGATGTCGTTGAGCGCGACAAAGCCACCGAAGCGTTTCCGGACATTGATCGCTTCGAGGATGATCTCGCCACTCATGGCGCGCTTCTCTTCTCCGGCACCAGCAGGGCCGCAACCGGGTTCGTCTCAGGCTGCTGCGCTCCGCGGCGCCGGAATGTCTGGATCAGGCCGAGAATGCCATTCGGTGCAGCGACCACGAACAGCACCAGCAGCACGCCCACCACCAGCAGGTTGATCGACGACGAGATCAGCACCGTCATCGCTTGCTGCATCGAGCCCAGCAGCACGGCGCCGATCACCGGCCCGAGCCAGCTCGTGGTGCCGCCCACCAGCGGCATGGCCACACTATTGACGGTGTAGGCCAGGCTGAACGACGAGGTCGGCTCGACATAGGTGAGGTAGAACGGCAACGGCGCGCCGGCCATGCCCATCAGCGCACCGCTGATGGTGGCCGCGATCAGCTTCAGCCGCAGTGTCGGCACGCCCGAGGCGGCGGCCGCCGCTTCATCGTCGCGGATCGCGGCGAGGCCGAAGCCGAACGTCGATCGTTCGATCACCCGCGCAATGGCCACCGACAGCACGGCCAGCACGATCATCAGGAAAAAGAGATAATTGAGATAGGTGCCGAACACCGGCGCCTCGTTCGGACGCATGATGTAGAGGCCGCGGGAACCGCCGACATAATCCCAATTGACGATGAAGGTCTGCACCACCACCGATAGCGCGAGTGTCGCGATGGTGAAATAGATGCCGCGCAGGCGGATGGTCAGGTAACCCATCGCGAGGCCGATGCCACCGCACAGCACGCCCGCGATCAGGATCAGCGCCGGGATCGGCAAATCGAGCCACTTGTTGATCGCGGCCGCGCTGTAGAGCCCGATGGCGAGAAAGGCGGTGGTGCCGAAATTGACGTAGCCGACATAACCGCCGAGGATGTTCCAGGCGGTCGCCAGCACCACATACTGCAGCACCACATAGGCGGCGAAGATGTAATATTCGTTGGTCACCAGCAGGCTGATGCCGGTCAACAACGCACCGACCAGGATTGCGAGGGCGATGAAGCGCAGGTTCGACATCAGGCCCTCCCGAACAGGCCGGCCGGCCGCACCACCAGCGCGATCAGCAGCAACCCGAACGCGACCGCCGGCGACCAGGACGGACCGTAGAACGTCGCCGTGATGCTTTCGGCGACACCGACAATGATCGCGGCAACGAAGGTGCCGGGAAGCGAGCCAACACCGCCGAGCACGCAGATCGCAAAGATGCGGCCGATATAGTCACGTCCCATCGACGGCTCGACCGGCTGCAGGATGATCAGGAATGCGCCGGCGAGCGCCGCGGTCGCAGTCGAGATGCCGAACGCGATGCGCTTGATGCGGACCGGATCGGCTCCCATCAGCTGCAGCGCCAGCTTGTCCTGCGCCACCGCCAGGATGGCGCGGCCGGTGAAGGTGTTGCTGAAGAAGATCTGCATCCCGGCCAGCAGGATGACCGAGGCCACGAACGGGATCAGCATGCGCAGTGGCAGCGACAGCGGACCGATGTCGAGCGTGGGCCCGATATAGGAGGCCTCCACCAGGCGGTAATCGACGCCGAAAATCAGTTGCAGGCCGACTTCGGTGATGAACAGCAGACCGAAAAAGAACGCGAGCCCGCGGATCAGTTCAGTGCCGCGCCGCTCGAACGCGATCTCGTATCCGGTGTAGAGCGCCATGCCGAGGAAATAGAACGGCACCGTGCACACAATGCCGATCAGGACCGGATCCCAGCCGAACTGGGTGTTCAGCACATAGGCGATGAACGACCCCAGCAGGATCAGCGCCGGATGGGCGATGTTGCTGATGCCCAGCATGCCGAACGCAACCGAGATTCCGACCGCCATCGCCGCATAGAAGCCGCCGATCAAGATACCGGAGACCAGGGCGTCGAGCAGCAGACTTGCAACCTGTCCCATCGCGGGTTCGTTTCCTCAGAGGTTTCCTCGCCTCGCCGTTATCGGCTTGTTGCTTGTGGCGTATCGTTTCGCGGGTGTTGTTACGGCATCAGGATCGACGAGCCCCGCGTCTGGCCGGCCTCGAGATCGCGATGCGCCTTGGCGGCATCCGCGAGCGCGTAACGCTGGCCGACCTGCGGGGTGATGACGCCCTTGCGCACCAGATCGAACACCGCGGCGGCTGACGCCACCAGATCCTCGCGGGCGGCGATGTAGGTCGCAAGTGTCGGGCGGGTGTAATACAGCGAACCGTTCTTCTGCAGCCGTGCCGCTTCCAGCGGCGGTGGTGCGCCGGTGGTGGCGCCGAAGGTCACGAACAGGCCGCGTGGCGCGAGCGAGGCCAGCGTGTCCTCGAACGTGGTCTTGCCGACGGAATCGTAGGCAACCGCGACGCCCTTGCCACCGGTGAGCGCCCGCGCCCGCTCCGAAATATTTTCGCGCTTGCGGTCGATGACGGCGTCGTAGCCATGCGCCAGCGCCAGCTTGATCTTGTCGTCGCCCGCCGTCACCCCGATCATCCGGGCGCCGAGATGACGGCCCCATTGGCCGGCGATCAGGCCGACGCCGCCGGAGGCGGCATAGAACAGCACCTGTTGCCCGGCCTGCACCACGTGACAGCGGTTGAGCAGGTATTCGACCGTCATGCCCTTCATCAGCACGGCGGCGGCAGCCTCGTCGCTGACGCCGTCGGGAATCTGGACAAGGCGCGCCGCCGGCATGATGCGATAATTAGCATAGGCGCCGGGCGCCGAGCCGCCATAAGCCACGCGATCGCCGACCTTGAGACCGGTCACGCCGGCTCCTGTCGCTTCGACCACGCCGGCCGCCTCGGCGCCGATGCCGGCCGGCAGATCCATCGGATAGGATCCGTCACGGAAATAGACATCCAGGAAGTTCAAGCCGATGGCGGTCTGCCGCAACAGCACCTCGCCCTCGCCCGGCGGCGGAAGCTCCACATCGGCGATTGTCAGGACATCCGGTCCGCCCTGGCTGGCGATGCGGATCGCCTTGGCTTTGGTGCCCATCACGATGCTTTCTTGATCTGGGCCGCGGCCGGCGTCTGCAGCCTCATCCCGTCGGGAATCGGCAGCGGCGTGTTCGGGCTGTCGAGGAACTCGACGGTGGTGAACAACAGGTCGGTGGTGCCGATGTTCTCGACGGAGTGCACCATGTACTCGCCCGCGCCGTAAGAGAGATGCTTGGTCTCGCCCTGGTGATGGTCGGTGTCGACGATGCGCCCGTCCTCAAAATAACCGCGCGCCTTGCCGGCGTTGTGGGCGGTCCAGAAATAGTTCAGCACATGGCGATGAAAGCCGCAGCGCTTGCCGGCGGGAATATGCAGGTGCCAGACCCGCACCTTCTCGGTCTCCGACACCAGCACGCTGCCGACGCAGCCATTGTGATAGCCCTGCTCGAATTGCTGCTGCAATTCCTGCGGCCAGTGCGCGCGAGGGGATTGATCGGTCATCGGGGTTCTCCCTGTTGGTCTTGATCGGTTCGGCAGTTGGTCGCAAGGCCGGCACGGTCCGTTTCGCCGCCACTGGCCCCGCGCATCAGGCGACTTCCTTTTTCGTCTGTTCGACGCCGCCGCGCGTCCGGACCACGACCTTGATCGCATCTTCGATGCGGTTGCGCGCATAGTGCAGCGCCGTCGGCAGGTCGGCGAGCGGAAAAGTGTGGGTGTGGATCAGCCTGGCGTCGAAGCGCTTGGCTGCCATCAGCGCCATGGCGCGGTGGGTCGCGCTCCTGCCCTCACCGCGAATGCCGTAGACATAGACGTTATTCTTGACCAGCGCGCCGATGTCGGCGAGCACCGGTTCGTGCGGAAAGGCGGCGAGGCAGATCTTGCCGCCGCGGTTGATCATCTGGGCCGCCTCGTTGATCGCCGTATCGGTGCCGGCGCATTCAATGACATAATCGGCGCCGCGCCCCGTCATCTGCTTGACCACCGACACCAGGTTCTCGTTGCGGATGTTGACGACACGGTCGGCGCCGAGCTTGCTCCCGATCGCCAGCCGCGCATCGCGCGTGCCCGACAGGATCACCGGATCGGCGCCGAGCGCCTTGGCCACCGCCACCGCCAACAGCCCGATCGGTCCGGGACCGCTGACCACGACGCTTTCGCCGGCAACGAGGCCGCCGAGTTCCGTCAGCCCGTACATCGACGTCCCGGCGGTGACGACCAGCGTCGCCTCCTCGTCGCTCATGTGGTCGGGCACCCGTGCCAGGGTGTTGATGTTATTGATGGCGTATTCGGCGAAACCACCGTCGGTGGTGAAGCCGTTGGCGCGATGGCCCTTGTCGACCGCGCCGTAATTCAGGCCGTAGTTGTGGCACGAGGTGTACATGCCCTGGCGGCAGCGCTTGCACTGGCCGCAGCCGGCGTGGATCTCCACCGTGACCCGCTCACCGACGCGGTATTCGTCAACGCCCGGGCCGAGCGCGGCCACCGTGCCCATGTATTCATGGCCCGGGGTGAAATTCCTGTTGAACGGAGGACCACCCTCGATCAGCGCCGGCGTGCCATATTCGATGATCTCCAGGTCCGTAGCGCAGATGGCGACCGCATCGATGCGGACCAGCACCTCGGCGCGCCGCGGCACGGGCACCGGCTTCTCGGTGAGCTTGAGTTCATTCGGCGCGCCGAGCACCCAGGCTTTCATCCGGTCCGGGATCGGCATGTCGCTGGAGGTGACCACCCCCGGAGAGCCATACATCGCGACGTTTCCCTGTGATTGGTTCAGTGTATTGGTTGACCAAATTTTGTATTGGTCTCGATTGTTGCAGCGAAATCTGCCGATATTTTTCTCTAACGTCAAACGCAAATCGCGTGATCTGGCAAAATTGGTCTTGAAAAACTCTCGCCTTTGGGCAAATTTCATGATTGGTTGAAATTGGTTGAGGGACAAGCACTTTGGTTCTGAACCTGCTGTCGCGCTACATCGAGGCCGGAGCCGGCACCCAGCTGCCGCCCGAGCGCCAGCTCGCAGCGGAATTCGGCGTCTCCCGCAACGAAATCCGCAAGGCGCTGGCGCGGCTCGAGGCTGATGGGCAACTGACCCGCGAAGTCGGCCGCGGCACCTTCGTGCGCGCGCCGCTGGCCGAACAGGTCTCCGAACTCGATACGCTGCAGCGAAGCACGTCGCCGCGTGAAGCGATGGAAGCCCGGCTGCTGATCGAGCCCGAACTGGCGAGCCTCGCGGCGATCAATGCGTCCTACAAGCAGATCGAAACCATGCAGGCGCTGGCCACGCAGATGCGGCACGCCAAAACCTGGGAGGCCTACGAACAGTATGACGGACGCCTGCACTGCCTGATCGCGGAGGCCGCCGGCAACAAGCTGCTGGCGGCGGTGCACGGCATCGTCAACGACGTACGGCGTGCCGTAGTGTGGAAATGGCTCGATACCCGCCCGTCCGGACCGCCGCCCGACTACTCCTCCTTCGACGAACACGACGCCATCATCGGCGCGATCGAAAAGCGCGATCGGGCCGGCGCCATGGACGCGATGCGGCGCCATCTGCGCACCACCAGCGACAAGCTGATCGGATCGCCCGGCTGATCCCATCCGCTACAGACAATTGTCCGCAATTGCCGGCCGATTGGTAAGGGATAATCGCAACGGGCGGTAAAATGGCCGCAGGAAACTAACCTTCGCCTGCATAAATCCGGACAAACCAGACGGATCCTCAGGCCCCATGCAGATGCCACTCACCTCCTTCCAGACACAGGCGAATCCAGCGCCGCCAGGGCGCCGGTTCGGTCTGGAAGCGAAGGCCTGGCAGCTCAAGCGCTGGCTGATCGTCGCAAGCATCGTGGTGTCGGCGCTGTTCCTGGTGGCGACCATCGCGGTGGTGTTCACCCTGCGCGCCAAGGTGATGGAGGAAAACAAGCTGCAACAGCGCCGGCTGGCGCTGGTGCTGGCCGAGCAGCTCGACCGCAGCTTCCAGTCGATCGAACTGGTGCAGCAGGCCATCGCCGCCGATATCACGCGGATGCCGGTGGCGCGGGATGCGGATTTCAAGGCAAGGCTCGGCACCCAGCCAATCCATGACAGCCTGCGCGCCCACACCATCGGGCTGCCGCATATTTCAGGACTGACCATCCGCAACGCGGACGGTGAACTCATCAACTCCTCGTTCGGCTGGCCGATCCCCGACGATGTGCTGAGCCCGAATCCGGCTGCGTTCTTCCGCGCCAATCCCAATGCGACATCCACACTGGGCGAGCCGCTGCTCAATCCGGAAACCCGCAAGCTCAGTTTCTTCATTTCGCGCCGGTTGTCATTTCCCGACAAAAGACTTGCCGGATACGTCAACGGCACCATGGATCTCGACTATTTCGAGGATTATTTCGCCAGCGTCACGCCGGCGGAACACGCCTCGATCGCACTGTTTCGCGACGACGGCACGCTGCTGGTGCGCTTCCCCCGCGAACCGGAGTTGATCGGGAAAACGTTCCCGGCCGTCGAACAGAATTTCACGACGCCCAGCATCGAATTCCGCCGGGACAGCGCGATCGATGGGCGCGACAAGCTGATTGCGATCCGCCGGCTGGAACACTATCCGGTCCGCGTGGTCGTGACGTCGACGGTGGTCGAAGCGCTGGCGCTGTGGCGCCGGACCACGCAATACATCGTGCTTGCCGCCGCCACGGTGCTGACGCTGGTCGCCCTGCTGGCATTTTTCGGAGTCCGCCGCTTCACCAAGGTGATCAACTCCAGCAACGCCCAGTTCACCACCGCCATCAACAACATGTCGAAGGGGCTGGTGATCCTCGACCGCAACGCGCGCTATATCGTCAGCAATGACGGTTATGTGCGGATGTACGGCCTGCCCGCGCAACTGGCCCATCCCGGCTGCGACCTCAGGGAGACCCTCGCGTTCCGGATCGCGACCGGGACCTTCAAGGGCGATCCCGACGTCTATCTACGGCAGGTGCGCGACCTGATGGCGACGGGAAGGCGCGACGAATACACCATGCAGACCGATGACGGCCGCCTGATTCATGTCGTCAACGAGCCGATTCCCGGTGGTGGCTATCTCTCCACCCATGACGACATCACCGCCAGCCGGCAGCGCGAGGAATCATTCAAGCTGCTGTTCGAGAACAATCCGATCGCGATGTGGGTCTACGACCAGGACACGCTGCGGTTTCTCGCCGTCAACGACGCTGCGGTGTCGCAATACGGCTTTGCGCGCAACGATTTTGTCGGACGTCCGATCACCGAGATCCGGCCGCCGGAAGATCGCAGCCGGTTCCTGGACTTCGTCGAAACCATTCCGGTCACCGACTATGGCGAGAGGATTTGGCGGCACCAACGCGCCGACAACAGCGTGTTCGAGGTCCGCGTCTATTCCCACGCCCTGAGTTACGAGGGGAAAAACGCCCGCATCGTCGCGGCGATCGACGTCACCGCACAGCGCGAGGCGGAGAAACGCATCGCCTACATCGCCCATCACGACAAGCTCACCGACCTGCCCAACCGCAGTTCGTTCGACGAGCATTTCACCGCCGTCATCGCCGCGGCCGCCGGCCAGCACAGCCGGATCGCGGTGATGTGCCTGGATCTCGACGGCTTCAAGCAGATCAACGACCTCAACGGCCATTCGACCGGCGACCAGGTGCTGCGCGCTATCGCCGAGCGGCTGCAGGCCACCGCCGAGGAGGCCTTCCTGGCGCGGGTCGGCGGCGACGAATTCACGCTGATCGGCACCGACAACGCCGACCGCTCGCAATCGCAGCGGCTGGCCGAGCGCCTGATCGCCGCGGTGCAGGAGGATTTTTTCCTCGACGGCCAGCGTTTCCGTGTCGGCCTGAGTATCGGCATCGCGGTCTATCCCGATCACGGCACCGACACCAAAACCTTGCTCGGCAATGCCGACCTCGCGCTCTACCGCGCCAAGGCGAAGAAGCGCGGCACCGCGCAGTATTTCAATTCCGAGATGGACGTACGGGTACGTGAGCGGCGCGCCATGCAGGAGGAGTTGCGCGGCGCGCTGCAGGCCGGCGAAATCAGCCTGCACTACCAGCCGCAGGTCGCGATGCGTCCCGAGGCGAGCCGGCAGGTGATCGGCTACGAGGCACTGGCGCGCTGGACCTCAAAAAAGTATGGCAACGTGTCGCCGGATATCTTCATGCCGCTGGCCGAGGAGAGCGAACTGATCGCCGACATCGGCGAATGGATCCTGCGCGACGCCTGCCGCGAGGCGCGGTCCTGGCGCGAGCCGAAGACGGTGGCTGTCAACATCTCGCCGCGGCAATTCCAGCAGATCGACCTGCCGAACCTCGTGCAAATGGTGTTGCTCGACACCGGGCTGCCGGCCTCGCGGCTCGAGCTCGAAATTACCGAGGGCGTGCTGATCGAGGATTTTGCCCGCGCGGTCTCCGTGCTGCGGCGGCTGAAGGCGCTGGGCGTCGAGATCGCGCTGGATGATTTCGGCACCGGCTATTCGTCGCTGTCCTACCTGCACGCCTTTACCTTCGACCGCATCAAGATCGACCGCAAATTCGTGATGGACCTGGACACCAGCCGGCATTCGCAGGCGATCGTGCGTGCGGTGATCGGGCTGGGCCAGAGCCTGAACGTGCCGGTGCTGGCGGAGGGTGTCGAGACCGAGGCGCAGTTCGCCCTGCTCGCCCGCGAAGGCTGCCATGCCGCGCAAGGCTACCTCACCGGCCGCCCGCAGCCGCCGTCGGAATTGTTCAGCGAGACCCGCAGCATCGACACGCGCGCCCGCAAGGAGGCCTGAGCGGCAGCACCTCACACGGGCGTGTGCATGAAGAACTGGGCGATCAGAACCGCGTCCATGAACGTTCCGGCATTGGCCATCAGCGACACCAACACGATGCGCCAGCCGAGCTTTGCGAACACCGGAACATCCTTCGCGATCGACAGCCCCGCGAACGCCAGCAACGGCGTCGCCAGCGCCAGAAAATTGATCTTGCCGGTGAGCGCCGCAATCTCGGCTGCGAACGGCATGCCCGGATAGGTCAGGGCCATGGCGGCGAGCGACACCCACACCACCGCCGGCACGATTCCCCTGGTCAGCCGATAGATGCCGTATCCGACAATCACGGCAGCGATGATCACAGCCAGCCCGCCGATCACCTGCGCATCCGGAACGGTCTTGTAGGCGAGGAAATTGCCGATCAGCGCCATTGCGCCCGCGATCATCCAGGCCACCAGGAGCTGCGGCAGCGACAGTTCGACCGCGGTCTCCGCCACGGCGCGCGCCGCGGGCGGTTCCCTTGCCGGCGCGTCGACGGCCTTGCCGCGCCCGAGGATCGGCTCCAGCACGCCATAGGCCCAGACCGTGAAGGGAAGCGACAGGAACAGCGTGAAATAGGTGCCGATGGTGGTGGTGATCAGGTTGCTCGCCGCGGCGAAGGCCGCGACGTCCTTGGCCACCTCGGGCGTCTGCTGTGCTGCGATCGCACCGGCGGCGGCCGCCATCATGCTGCCGGATCCGACGCCCGCGCCCATCGCCAGCGCCAGCGGATTGAAAATGCCGAGGCTCGACACCACGCCGGCCAGGATCGCAATAAAGACCGCGCCGAAAATGGTTCCGGTCATGTATTCCGCCAGCACGCCACGCCCTTCCGGACTGGCCATGCCGTATTTCTCGCCAATGATGGCCAGGCTCGGTTCGCGCCCGACCGAGAATGTCGCGCCGATGGCCTCGCGCTTGATCCCGAGCAGCAGCGCCATCGGCAGGCCGAACACCATGGTGCCGAAGAAGTGTCCGAACTCCTGAAATACCAAGGCCCAGCCGGAGCTGAAAATCCGGGGAAGCGACCCGCCGACCAGCAAGCCGAGCTTGGCGACGAACAGCAGCAGCGCCGGCTGCAGCACGGCGGCGGAAATGCTCTGCAGGCCTTCATTGACCTTGAGCGGCGCCGGCAGAACCGGCGTGGCCAGTCCCCAGGCCGCACCAAGCAGCAACGCCCAGAGCAACGGCAGAAGCACGACCTTGTAGGTGCCTCCGAGCGGAACATTGATCGCACCAATCAATTCGGCCGCCAGCACGCACAGGGCCGCATAGATAAAAACCCGGACCAGCCGGCTTGGCCCAATCAGTCCGATCGCATCTGGCAGCAATCCTGCCGTCCGACTATCGCTCATGTGTCAGCCCCCTCGCTGTCGGTCGTAGTCAAGCTTGTCCGTCACGCTCGGACGCCCGGCGCGTAGCCGAAGGCGACGGCGGGTTCGGCCGCCGTCTCGACCCAGACACTCTTGACCTGCGTGTATTCGTAAAGTGCCTCGACGCCGCTGGAGCGGCCATGGCCGCTGAAGCCGTAGCCACCGAACGGCGATGCCACGTTGATGGTCTTGTAGGAATTGATCCAGAAGGTGCCCGCCTTGACCGCGGCCGCCACCCGGTGCGCACGTCCCACATCGCTGGTCCAAACCGCGCCGGCCAGACCAAAATCACTGTCGTTGGCGATAGCGATGGCCTCGGCTTCGGTATCGAAGGGAATCGCCGCGACCACCGGACCGAATACCTCGTTGCGGGCAATGCTCATGTCGTTGCGGACGTTCTTCAGCACGGTCGGCCTGACGAAGTAGCCGCCCGGCGTGGTCTCGCCGCTCTCTCCCGTCACGATTTCCGCGCCTTCGGCCACACCATCGCGTACCATCGACAGAACGTGATCGTATTGCCTGGCGTTGTTGATCGGGCCGACCTCGATGTCCGGCGACAGCGGATCGCCGAGCTTGATCCGGGCCGCGCCCTCGGCGACCAGATCGACGACACGCTGATAGACCGACCGCTGGACCAGGAGCCGCGATCCCGCCACACAGCTTTGGCCGGCACCAGAGAAGATCGCGGCTTGGGCACCGATCGCAGCACGCGCAAGATCGGCATCCGCGAATACGATGTTGGCGGACTTGCCGCCGAGTTCGAGCACGCAGGGAAGCAGCCGTCGGGCGGCGGATTCGGCAATCAGCCGCCCGGTCGGCACCGAGCCCACGAACACGACCTTCTTCACCGCGGGCTCCGCCATCGCCGCCTGACCGGTGCTGTGACCGTAACCCGCGAGCACGTTGACGACGCCTTTGGGCAGGCCGGCGCGTTCCGCCAGCACGGCCACCGCCAGCGACGTCAGCGGCGTCAATTCCGAAGGTTTCAGCAGAACCGCGTTGCCCATGGCGATCGCGGGCGCCACCTGCCAGCCGCAGGTGAACACCGGCGCATTCCACGGCGTGATCTGGAGCACGACGCCCATCGGCTCGCGCCGTGTGTAGTTCAAATGGCTGGAGGGGACGGGAATGACCTCGCCATGGAATTTGTCGGCCCAGCCGGCATAATATTCGAACATCTCGGCAACCTTGGCGACCTCGACCCGGGTGTCGCGAATGGGCTTGCCGGCACCAAGCGATTCCAGATGGGCCAGCGGTTCGAGCTGCGCGAGGATTTCGCGTGCGATCGCCTGCATGGTGCGGCCACGCGCGGCGGCGGTGAGCCTGCTCCACTCCGCCTGCCCGGCCGCTGCGGCCGCGGCTGCCTTGGCCGCGACCGGCGCCCCCGCATCCGCATAGGACAACAGAGGCTTGCCGGTCACAGGATCTGCAATCGTCACGGCCGCGCCTTCGCCGGCGATCATCGCCCCGCCGACATGGGAGCCGACCCGGTCGAGATTGGGCCAGAAGGGAGAGAGCGCCTGTTTCAGGCGGGGATCGATGAAGTGGGTCATGCGCGTCGGTCCTTGCAGCTCAGCTCGCAAAATCAGTTCGTGGTGGCTTGGCCGAGCTGAAGCTCGACGATCCGATTGAAGTCCGCGCCGTCGGGAATCGTCGCGACGCTCTCGGCCCAGATCCGCGCGGTGTCCGCGGCCAGCGGCAGCGACAAACCGAGTTCTCCCATGAACTGCTCGGCCAACCGCACATCCTTGCGCATCAGCTTCATGCTGAAGCCGGAATCGAACGCGCCGTTGAGCACCCAGGTCGGAAAATTCACCAGCGTGACACCGGACCGCCCGGATCCGGCATTGATGCCCTCCAGCATGCGCTCGGCGTCGACACCGGCCTCGCGCGCGATCCGCACCGCCTCGGCGGCAGTGAGCAACTGCGCGGCACACAGCAGGTTGTTGATGATTTTGGTGACGTGACCGGCACCGACCGGACCGACATGCACGCGCTTGGCGCTCATCGCTTCCAGCACCGGCGTCGCGCGGGCAACGTCGGCATCCGAACCGCCGATCACCATGGTCATGGTCCCGGTGATGGCACCTTTCGGACCGCCGCTGACCGGCGCATCCATCAGCGCCATGCCTGCATCGGCCAGCAGGCCGGACAGTTTGCGGGTGGTCTGCGGGTGGGAGGTCGAGGTGTCGACCACCAGCAGTCCGGGCCTGGCATGCGCCAGCAGACCATTTTTGCCTGTCACCACCTCCTCGACGATCGCCGCGGTCGGCAGCGACAGAATGACGATTTCGGCGTCCCGGCAGAGCGGACCGATATCGGAAAATGTCTCGATCCCCTCCTCGGCAAGCGCCGCACGGGTCGCCTCCACGGCATCGAAGCCGAGCACGCGATAGCCGCTGCGCTTTAGAGACAGGGCCATCCCGCGTCCCATATTGCCAAGTCCGATGATGCCGACGGCTGCCATGATCCGGTCCCCGTGTGGTTGCCTAAAAAAATAACCGGCCAAAAAGTCGGCAGACATACCCGGGGCGTTGATTTAGTGTTGCTCTGGAGTCAACGGACGAGTCCTGCCTGACATGAACACCCCACTGGATGAGCACCGTTTGCGTTATCTGTTCGAGGCCGTCCGCCTCGGCTCGGTGCGCGCGGCCGCCGAGGGACTCGACGTCAATCCATCGGTGATCAGCCGCCAGATCGCACAACTGGAAAAAGACCTGGGCGTCAGGCTGATCGAGCGTCTCAGCCGCGGCATTCGGGCCACCGAGGCCGGCGAACTTCTGGTGCAGCGCTTTCGCCAATGGTCGGCGGACCGCGAGGACACCATCGCCAAACTCCGCGAGATCCAGGGTCTGCAGCGCGGCCATGTCGACGTCGTGCTCGGCGAAGGCTTTGTCAGCGACCTGATGTCCGGACCGCTCAACAGGTTCTGGCAGCGTCATCCACGCCTCACCATGTCGTTCGATCTGGCGGGGACCAACGAGGTCATTCGTGCTGTCGCGGAAGACAGGTGTCACATCGGTCTGGTCTACAATGCAGGACCGGATGCACGGATCAGGACCGTCGTTGCGATCCAGCAGCCCATCTGTCTCATCGCCGCCCCCGATCATCCGCTGGCGCGACGCGGCGGCCCGATCCAGTTGCGAGAGGTTGCCGGCCACGCGATCGGCCTGATGTATCCGAGCTACGGCACAAGGCAGATCGTCACCATGGCCGAGGCGTCGGAGAAGATCGGGCTCTCACCGAAACTGACCACCAGTTCGATCAGCGTGCTGCGGCACTTCGTCAAAACAGGCATGGGTTTGACGTTGCTTCCCGCATTCTCCATCACCTCCGACCTGGCTGACGGATCTCTGGTGGCGCTGCCGATCGACAATCCGCTGCTCGCATCGACGCAAGCCCAGGTCATCACTCGGCTCGGTCGGGAATTGCCTCATGCCGCCGGTCAGCTTCTCCGATTCCTGATCGCCCAGATGCGCGCGTTCCGCGAGACATCCATTCCGATGTCGGCGACGGAGCGCTGACGATGGGATGCGCGGGCCAATCATCTTCAGACGAGTCCCCACCGAGCCGCACCCGACGGCAGCGTGCTGCGCTGCCGCAACCGGGGCTGCATCCACACGGCCTTTGACGGCTGCCGCAAACGAGCACATCATTCCAGCGCCGGCCGCAGCATCTCATCTTGCGACGGGCGAAGCCGCCGGCGTTCATAATCAATAATCATCAGAGGAGCGGGAAATGGCCGAAAGCGTCTACAAGGTGATCGAACTGGTGGGCACCAGCACCGAGTCCTGGGAGAAGGCGGCGAAAGCCGCGGTCGACCGCGCCTCGAAGTCCCTGCGCGATCTGCGCGTCGCCGAGATCGTCGAGCTGGATATGCAGCTGTCCAACGGCAAGGTAGAGGCTTATCGCGCCAAGGTGAAAGTCTCGTTCAAGTTCGAAGGCGACAAGCCCGCGGGCAAGAAGCGCTGAGACTGCGTCGCATCCAACCACACACAGGCCTATAGGGCTGCCGGATCTGGGGGCTGCTGCGAGGCAGTCTCCAAATTCCGACACATCACATTCGAGCGCTGTTGCTTATCGACGTATTGCCCCGATACCCGGTCCAGCTACTTCCCGACCGCGGTCTGCAGCATCGCCTGGGCCTGCTTTTGCGCCTCCGCGAAGGTAGGCTCTTTTGACGCCAGCGGGGCGAAGCAGCGCTTGAAGGCGTCTTCACCCTGCTGGATCAGATTGCCGAGCTTGTCGTAGGCTTTCTGGCTGATGCGCTTCTGCTGCAGTGCCTCGTTGGCGTCCTCGGCCTTCTTGTTGTAGTCGGGGCGGATGGTGCTGCAGGCTGCGATCCGCACCGGCGGTGCGATCGCGCCATAGACGACATAGACCTTGTCGCCTGCGAGCGCCGAGACAAAGACCTCGTCCGCCGCGTCCGGAATCTCCGATTGGGTGCGCGCGGCAAGCATGCCGTAGACCTGCGTTGCCCCAGCGGGCTTCGCCAGCGGCAGATCGGCAAAGCTCACCACGGCGGCATCGGTCGAGATCGCCTGGGTGTAGAAGCTCTCATCCCTGAGCGCCGCGCCGATCTGCTGCGGCACGTTCTTCACCCCCTTGTCCCACCAGTCCTTGTGGGCGCGCAGCCAGCGCCCGAACAGGGTTTGCGTGGTTACGAGGATATGGGCCTTCGGCGCCACGTACTTGTCGTCCTTGCCGGTGCCCGACGGCTCCCCGTTGACGCCGGTGTCGGCATCGAAACGCAGGCCATCGAGCATGCCGAAGCCCTGGTCACTGCCGTACAGCGCATCGAGATTGAGCTTGCCCGGACCATAGCCCGGGAATGCCAGTGGCCCGAGGATGGCGCGCATCTGCGCCTCCAGATCGGCGCGCGCCGTGTCATCGGCGCTTGCGGCTTCGGCCTTGCCGCCATCGTAGAGCGGCTTGAGTGTCTTGATCGCCGCCTCGCGTGCCGCGACATAACGATCTTCCGGCGCTGGCGCGGCACGGGCGCTCGCCATGGCTGCAAGGAAGCAACCGAGCACGCACACCAGCAAGGTGGTGCTATCCGCCCCTGAAGATCGTCGTCGCAGTGTCAGTGTCATGTGTGGCCCCGCGAAACCGCAATCGTGGTGGTCCGACCTCAGGGGTCAAGCACTCAGGGTTAGACGCCGGGGGGACGCGCAGGTTCGAACGCTCCGATGACAAATTGAACCCACGCAGGCGCGGGACATCTTCAGCAACAACTCGGCACTGCGTAGAGCTCCTGCCCGGAGCGGTCAGGCACCAACCGGCTGAACGCCACCAGCAGCGCACCGGAAACAAGGATGAGAAGGCCGATGACGATGGAGGCCGGCGAGCCGCCGAGGGCGGCCAGCCACGCGCCGCCCCCGGCGAGAGCGAAGCCAATCAAGGCATAAACGACGCCCGTGATCACCGCGATCCGCGATTGATTGTCCGGATTCGTTATTCGGTTCGCCCGCTACGGGGGGCCTAACGGCGATGGCCACGATAAGGTTCCACGGCCTTCATATGGGCCATAGCAGGCGCTCCAGCCCCGCGAGGGTATCGGCCTTGTCTGGCCAGTTCGGGATGCTGAGCTGCCGGACCAGATCGCTCGCGCGATGCAGCAAAGTCAGGATCATGAGGCGCCGGGTCAGCGCGGTATCGATGTCCGCCCTGGCATAGCCAAAGCCACGCAGCAGGCTGTGCAGCCGCCTGGAATTCCCGGCTGTCATGAACGAACTGGGACCTAGCAGGTCATACTCGCCCCAGCCGGTCATGACGTCGCCGAAATCGAACAGCCCCGCAAGTTGCCACCCGCCGGGCTGTTCACTCAGCAGGATGTTCTCGGGAATGAATTCGCCAGTCAGGATCACCGGCGCAGCGTTCATCGGAATCCGTGCCGGCGCCTGAGCCACGAGATCGTCGAGTTCGGTGAGATATTTTCGCGGCAATCCCAGCCGCTCGTGGCGCGCCCGGCATCCCGCTATCTGCCGGGCGATAAACGCCGGCCACGCGGGCTCCAGATCCGCCAATTCGCCGAGCGGCGCGCGCTGAACCTGCGCAATCGTCTCGCCGATGTGATGCAGGACCCTTTCCTTCTGGTCCTCGGGAAGTTGCGGCCACGCCTGCGTTCCCAGCACCCCGTCGAGACGGGTGATGACCAGATACGGCCACCCTTCGCGCTCGCCTTCCAGCACGATCTCGGGGATCGGCACATCAAGACGCCCACTGAGCTGGCGCAGCGTGCCGCGCTCGGACACGAACTGGCTCCTCAATAGCGGCGGAAACAGTTTCAGAATGCGATGGCGTCGAGCGCGACCACGAGATTTGTCCCGGTCGCAAACGGCTCGACCGCGTCGTGGGGCAAGCCGTGACTGCGCGCGATATCGATAACGGCCGGGAGCCACAACGAAGGAGTTGAGCGCCACGCTCGGAAGGTCTCCATGTCCGCGACAACCGGCAGACCAGCACGTGAATCAGCAGTCACTCAAATCCCTCGCATAACGCCGGAAGCCGGGCGCGCCGGTCAGGACCTCGAAGTCCGGATGGCGTTTCTCTCTTCGGCGAAACGAAAGCCCGCGCGGGCGTAGCTGCGTTCGGCCGCATCGTTGCCGATATAGAACGTGATCTGCGCGCGCTTGTAACCGTTGCGCGCGCCGGCCGCCAGCGCATGCGCAAGCAGCGCCGCCATCAGTCCGCGGCCGCGGTAGCCGGATCTGGTCGCGACGTGCTCGACGATCCAGTCATCATCCTCGCCGCGCATCCAGCAGTTGCGGGCATAGGCGCCGCGCTGGCCAAACGCCCCCCGTTCCTCCGCGTCGAAGCCGAGCGCGACCATCGCGTCATCAACCGCAGCGCGCGCGGCCGCGATCGTGCCGTCGACCGGCAACGCGCAGAGCGCGGCGGCGCACACGCCGTCCACCTCTGCGACAACAAAATGAGCGACATGCCACCAGGAGCGGATCGGCGACAGCACGACCTGGCGCACGAAGGTGAGGCTATCCGGCTCGCCGCGATCCAGCGCGATATCGAACCAGCCGCGTGGCCGATGTCCGCGCTGGGCGGCAAGAATGGTCCAGGCGATGAAGTCGGCATCCTCCGCGGACGCCTGTCGGATCACAGTCCCCACGATGGCTCCCTATCCCTGTCGAACCAGCCGGACCGGCAACCTACCCGCAAAATGCCCGGGATCAAAACTCAACGGATTAAATTCAACGACTTCACAAGGCTTGCCCGCTTCGCGACTTCAGCCACGCAGGGGCGATGCCGAGAACTCATGCGTCATCGCCTGGTAACACTCGCAGCTTCGCGCCTCGAGACCCGCCCGATCCAGGATCCTGATGATGCCCCGCGAGTAGCTGATCACGCCTTCGGCCTGCAGCTTTCCCGCCACGTCGGTGACTGAGGTGCGGCGCACGCCGAGCATCTGCGACAACAGCTCCTGGGTCAGCGCCATGACGTCGCTCTCGGCGCGGTCGGCGGTCTGCAGCAGCCAGCGGCAGAAGCGCGCGTCGACCTGGTGCAGCGCGTTGCAAGCGGCGGTGATCCGCGCCTGAGTCAGCAGCTGTTCATTGTAGCCATAGCAGAGCTCGCGCAACACCGCGCTGGCCGCGACCGCCTTCCTGAATTGCGATGCGGGAATCCGCGCGAGCGTGGTCGGCAACTGCACCACCACCTTTACCCGCGACACATAGAGCCCGAGGCCGGCCATGGCACCGACGGCGCCTTCGCGGCCGACGGTCGCGGTTTCGATGGCGCGGCCATCACCCATCAGCACCAACAGCGACAGCATTCCGCTGACCGGGAAAAAGACCGTGTCGACCTCGTCGCCGGGCGCCAGTAACTGGATGCCCCGCTCCAGCGCGACCAAGCTCAGGTGTTTCTGAATCGCATTGAAATCCGCGCTTGGCAGCGAAGCCAGCAGCCCGTTGTTGAGTGGCTTCGATGGTGACGAATTCACAACGATCCTCGCCCTGCCATCAGGTTGGCTCGCAGCAAACACGCAGTGCGCAAAAGCACGCCGTGACAGGACCTGCCAATCTAGAGAGGCGGCCCCGTCGTGTCGGCCCGAAACCGTTCATACGCGTGGACTTGGCCGGACGGCAGCCGATGGCAGATCCGCCGGTGTTTCGCAGCTAACGCGTCCGGACAGATCACGGCGACATTGTCCGCCCATAGAAATTTATGTCAATAACCGGACACAGCGGATGGCGGTTGCCCGGCATGAGCCTCTCCGGCTGCCATATCGCCGTCGCCAACTGCCGCAGCGTCGAGGCATCCCGCGTCCGGAAACCTACCGACACATGTTCGATTGCACTTGAATTCGCGCCATCTTTGCTGCGAAATTCCAACCGCGGTCGTCGGGCGTATCGTGGAACATCGATGTGACGGGGTGATCGGACCGAGCAGCCGGGCGCCGGAGCGGCTTCGATCACCCCTTGACGGCGTCACATTCGTTGCATGCCGAGATCGAAGCTAGCACCCAAGCCTGATACAGAGCCCAGCACCTGCGGGATAGGCACAATGACCGACGAATCCGCGAAAGTATCGCTCACCGTGATCCCCGGCGGATCGACTGAAGTCCGTATGCTCGACCCGGCACTCACGACGGAAAGCCTCGACCTGATGCAGGCCTTCTGCAAGATTACCTCCGCCGACGACCGGCAGAAGGTGATCGAGCTCGCCATCCTCCTCGCCAAGCCGGATTAGCGGCGCTCCGTCAGATGTGACCACGACGCCGACACGATCTCCATCCCAGCTGCACGCCATCGACATCCGTATTAACGCGTAATTCGCAAATCCGGCATCGTGTCATGTCCCCGGGATCGCGATGCCACGACCAGACCATTGCCAATGTCCGGCATCCGACTTAACGGCGCGTCACGCCGCCGCCAGCACCCGGTTCTGATAGACACTGAGATGCGTATAGGCCGTCGCCAGCAGCGGCGTTGCGAACCCGGCGCTGCGCCCGCGGACCAGGAGGTCACCAATAATCTGTTCGACCTCGATCGGGCTGCCCTTCTGCAAATCCCGATACATCGACGAGGTCTGCGGCGATCCCTTGGTGGTCAGCAGCGTGCGGGTCGCCGCGAGAAATCCGTCGCCCGGTGCGACGCCAACGGCGCGAACCACCGCCACCACTTCGTCGAGAAAGCGCAGCACGAAGTCCGCCCCGCCGGGTGCGACCTCGATCTCGCCGATGGTGCCGCGCATCAGGCAGGTGACCCCGCCGAGTGTCGCAAGCAATACCCATTTCTCCCACATCTCGCGCGCGATGGTGGCCGATAGCCGCGCATCGAAACCCGCACCTTGCATGAACGCATCGATGCGATGGGTGCGCGGCGACTCCGTGCCGTCCATTTCGCCATAAGCGATATCCTGCAGCTTGTTCAGCTGAACGATGCGGCCGTCATCATCGACCAGGGTCGCCACCTTGCAGACGCAGCCAACCAGGGCCTTTGCACCGAACCGCGCGGTGAGGATATCGACATGCTTCATGCCGTTGAGCACCGGCAGGATCATGGTGTCGGGCCCGACCGCCGGCGCCATGTCCTCGAGCGCCGCCTGCAGCGAGAATGCTTTTACGGTGAGCAGCACCGCATCATAGGTCCCGCGGATCTCGCCTGCGGTGACCAGTTGCGGCCGCTCCAGCGTGACGTCGCCATGCGGGCTGATCAACTGCAGACCATTTCGCCGCAATCGCTCGGCCCGTCCGGGCCGCACCAGGAAGGTCACGTCACGGCCGGCCTGGGCCAGCCGGCCACCGAAGTATCCACCGGTCGAGCCGGCGCCGACCACGAGCAATCGCATTGTCAAACTCCTGTCGTGACTATTTCGGCGCCTACTGCATCACGCCGCCGTGACGTTCTCCGCATCGACCTTCGCCAGAGCGGAAAACACCGCTTCACTGTCGCGCCCGAGGACCGATCGCATCCTGGCCTGCGCCTTCGCCCACAGCGGCAGCGCCTTGTCCAGCGCGGTCCGCCCCTTGGATGTCAACAGCACCAGCTTGCTTCGCTCGTCGTCGCCCCCGGAGAAGCGCACCAGGCCTTGCCGCTGCAACACTTTCAAGTTGCGGCCGAGCGAAGAACGATCGAGTTCGACGATGCGTGCCAGTTCGCTGATGCTCGGCTTGCCCGCATGGGACAGCCGGCGCAGCACCCGGAACATGGTGATCTTCAGGCCGGACGGCTCCAGCGCGCGATCGTAGATTTCGGTGGCCGCGTGGGCCATCCGCCGCAGCGACGCGCAGAAGCAGGCATCTTGATCCATCATATTGCGGGTATATACCCGCTTATCGATGGAGGTCAAATGCAACACATGCATGGAAGCGTTGCGCGATGTTTTTCCGGATCTGACTGTCCACGGATCAACACTTCGACCAACTTCGAAGCATTGGCGACACCGTGCGCGTTAGCTTGCGTCCTCTTCACGATATCAGCAATGGGAGCAACGATGCGCGATAATACCGAGGCGGAGATTCGTCACATCTACGAGCGCTGGCACGATACCGTGGTGAACCGCGATCTCGATGGCCTAATGGCGCTCTACGCACAAGACGCCGTGTTTGAAACGCCGTTGATACTCGCCACGCTGCGCGACCGCAGCGAAGGCGTCCTGCACGGCAACGCCGCGATCCGCGCGTTCTTCGCCGTGGGCCTGAACAAACCGAGCAACGGTCTCGGCCGCTGGTACCGCACCGGCACGTTTTTCGCCAACGGCCGGCAACTGACCTGGGAATATCCCCGCGCCACACCGCAGGGCGATCAGGTCGACCTCGTCGAGGTGATGGATATCGTCGACGGCCTGATCGCTCACCATCGCGTTTATTGGGGATGGGTCGGGTTCAAGGCGCTGGCGGCAAGCTACGCATAAACCACTATGTGAGCTATTTTACCGGCCTGTTCGCGTTGCATTTGGCGCCGCATGATTGGGCGCAGTGCGATTTGGCCAGATGTCAAAACTTGGCAACTGTATAAAACGCGAAGCCGCGCGTGCCTGTGCATCTCTCAAACATGAGTTGCATGAGAGACATGCGCGCTCTTCGCAATACGCGATGGGGATGTGGTCGCGACACAACGGATTCTCCCTTGTTTTAGCCGCAAAGTTCGCCGATGAGACATAAGCCGCGCATTCCGCTGGTGAATTTTTTGCACCTGTTGTTGATGAATTTTAATGACTGACGTGACGCCTGAATTGCTTCGCCTGGTCGACCAGGTCTATCAGTCCGCCGCCGACCCACAGTTCTGGGACACGGCGCTCGACAACATGATGATGCACTTTCGCGGCGAGCATGCGCTGCTGTTTTCGACCGACACCTCGCAACCGGGCCCGGGCCCGCTCAAGGCCAGTGCCGGCCTCGATACACAAGGCGTAGCGCGGTTCGCCTCGTCGACGACCGCACCGCTGTGGCATGAGTGGGTCGAGATGCTGCCGCAAGGCAAGGTGGTGTCATCGGCGGAAATGATCGCCGACCGCGATCTCGAACGCAGCGAGATTTACAATGAACTGGTGAGGCCGGCGAACGGCTTCTATGCGATGTCGGTCCAACACGTTCAGACCAGCGCACCATTCCATCTCATCACCTGCCGGCGGCGCCATGTCGGCGCCTTCGCCCCCAATGAGGTCCGCCTGATGGAAGCGATGATTCCCCACGTCGCCACCGCGATCGACCTGCAGAATCGCATCAGCGATGCCGAACGCCGCGCCGACGGTTTGGCGAGCGTGATCGAAAGGATGGCCGACGGCGCCATCGTGCTCGACGACGCGCAACAGCCGCTGATCCTCAACGCACGCGCCATGGAGATCCTGGATCAGAACGACGGGCTGTCGCTGGGACGTTGCGGCCTGCGCGCGGCAACCGCGGCACTGACCGAGAAATTACAGGACGCCCTCTCCGTAGTCGGCACGTCGGCCATCAGCGACGGCAAGCGGATGCACCTGCCGCGGCCGTCGGCCCGGCTGCCGCTTTTGCTGCACATCGCACCGATCTGGCGGCTGCACACCTCCGAGCCGGGATTGCGGACACCGCGCACCGTCGTCTTCATCCGCGAGCCGGACGCCGTGCTCAAGATCGATGCCGCGGCGCTCAGTGACGTCTTCCGCCTGACACCGCGCGAGAGCGAGATCGCCGCGCTGGTGGCGGGCGGCACCAATGTCGATGGTATCGCCGAGCGTTTCGATCTCACCACCGGCACCGTGCGCTTCAACCTCAAGCGCATCTTCGACAAGACCGGCGTTCGCACCCAGGCCGCGCTGGGCGCCCTGGTGCGGAATTTTTCCCTGGGCGAGATGTAGTCAGCGAAGGCTGATTGCGCTTATTCGACTGACATATTCTCAATGTATTCGCTACGCATTGCTCAAGCATTCCTGGCCATCAACCCGCCATCCACCGGAATGATCGCGCCGGTCAGGAACGAGGCCGCCGGCAGGCAGAGACTCAGCGTCATGTGCGCGACCTCTTCCGGGTCGCCGTAGCGCCCCAGCGCGGTGCGCCGCTTGGCATAGATCGCCTTGTGCTCGTCGCTGATCCGCGCGGTCATGCCGGTGGTGATCGGCCCCGGGCAGATGCAGTTCACCGTGATGCCCTCGCGCCCCAGCTCCACCGCGAGCGAACGCGTCAGCCCGACCACGCCGGCCTTGGCCGCGGAATACGGGCTGTGCAGCGCGGTGGCGCCGAGCGCCTCGGTCGACGCGATGTTGACGATACGCGGGTGCCTCGCCTTGCGCAGATGAGGCAGCGCGGCGCGGATGATGCGCGGATGCGCCGTTAGGAGAAGCGCGATGCTCCGCTGCCACAGCGCATCATAGCCGTCGCCATCGATCGGCGAGGTGCCGGAGACGCCGGCATTGTTGATCACAATGTCGAGGCCGCCGAATTTGTCCGCGATCTCACCAACCACGCGGCTGATGGCGTCGCCGTCAGCCACATCGAGCGCCCACGCCGTAGCGTGGTCGCCCCGGGCGCGGATATCGGCGGCCACCCGCTCCGCATCCGCCAGTGCCAGGTCGGTCACCGCCACCACCGCGCCCTCTGCTGCGAACACCCGCGCCGTGGCGCGGCCCATGCCGCTGGCGGCGCCCGTAACCAGCACGCGCGATCCCGCAACCGAACGGCTCAGCTGCTTGAAGTCCGACGTGGCATCCGACATGTGGCTGTCCTTCCCTGCACTGCTTTTCATTGAACGGGCTCATTGCAGGTATTCCGCGAAACGGGATACCGGCCAAACCTGCACTGTTGATCGCACGCATTGTCCGGGAGCAAACTGGATCAGGTCAATCGCCTTGTGCAGCATCCAGACGAACAAGAAATGATCAGGGACGGACAGCGATGAACGAACTGAATTTTGCCGGCAAAACCGCACTCGTGGTCGGCGGCTCGAGCGGGATCGGCAACGGCATCGCGCAGGCGTTCCGCGCCAGGGGCGCGAGCGTACATGTGTCCGGCACCCGCGCCACGGCGCGGGACTATTCGCCCGACGATGGCAGCAACCTCGATGGCCTGCACTACAGCCAGTTGGACGTCGGCTATCCCCGCGCAATCGACGCCTTCCAGCCCGCTTTCGACCGGCTGGATGTCCTGGTGCTGGCGCAGGGTGCCGTGCTCTACAAGCGCGCCGAATTCGAGATGCCGGGCTTCCGCAAGGTACTCGAGGTCAACCTGATGAGCCTGATGGCCTGCGGCGGCAAGTTCCATGACATGCTGAAGGCGAGCGGAGGCACGCTGATTATCGTCTCGTCCACGGCGGCCTATCATTCCACCAAAGGCAATCCCGCCTACAACGCCTCGAAGACCGGTGCGATGGGACTGACGCGGACACTGGGGCAGGCCTGGGCCGAAGACGGCATCCGCGTCAACGGCATCGCGCCCGGCCTGGTCGATACCAAGATGACCAGGGTGACGACGGCCAATCCGAAGCGGCTGGAAGCCGCTGTGGAGAAGATTCCATTGAAACGGCTTGGCACGCCGGCGGATATGGCCGGTGCGGCACTGTTTCTGGCGTCGCCGCTGGCCTCCTACATCGTCGGACAGACGCTGGTCGTCGACGGCGGGCTTATCTTGTGACCGACGTCGCCGGCCGGAACGCCACCGCCAGCCACGCCGCCGCGGCAAAAGCAATGCCCGCCGCTGCGAGCGAGAGATACAGCGCGCCAGCCTCGCCAAAGCGGTCGATTACCGATGCATAGATCAGGGGCGCTGCGGCGGAGACGACGAAGCTTGGCGCCAGCAGACGGCCGACCAGCGAGCCGTAGACGCGATGATCGAACAGCACCAATGGCAGCGTGCCGCGGGTGATGGTGACGATGCCGTTGGTGGCACCGTAGACGAAGGCGAACGCCAGCGCGGCGATCCCGACGGTGCCGCTGAACAAGCCGGCGATAAAGGCAAACGGCAGCAGGCTGCAGGCGGCGAGATTGAGCAGCAGCGGCGGTACTCGTCGCCCGAACAGGATTTCGCTGAGACGCGATGCGGATTGGCCAATGCCGCGCAAGGCGCCGATCCACACCGACGTGGTGGCGGCAACTCCCAACCCGGTCAGGATCGCGATCATGTGCGACGACATCCCGGCATTGAGGAAATTGGTCAGCATCGCGATCACGGCATATAGCGCCCCGGCCAGCAGCCGCGCACGCGGCGTTTGTGCCAGAGGCACGTGCTGTGGTCCCGCGTCATGCGCGACACCGTCCGCATAGCGGCCGCGCGGAATCGCCAGATGCAGCGGAATTGTGAGCAGCGCGAACCCAGCATAGGCGAAAACAGCGCCGCGCCAGCCGGCATGTTCGGCGATCAAATGGCCGAGCGGCCAGAACACCGTGGAGGCAAGGCCGCCCGGCAGCGTAATCTGCGACATGGCGCGGCGCGCCTGCGGTCCGCCGAGCCGCGCCAGAGCCGCGAACGCCGCCTCATAAAGCGTCAGCCGCATCGCCAGCCCGAGCACGATCCAGGCCACGAAATACAGCACCGGGCCACGGCACAATGCGAGCGTGATACAACCGATGGCGTTGAGCAGCGTGCCTGCGATCATCACGCTGCGACCGCCATGGCGATCGATCAGCGATCCCACCAGCGGCGAACTCAGGCCCATCACCAGCAGCGCCACCGAGAAACCGCCATAGATCAGCCCGCGCGAGAAGCCGAGATCGGCCGACATCGCCTCGCCGAATCCGCCGATCAGGTAATAGGAAATGCCCCACGAGATGAGCTGCGCAAGGCCGAGGCAGAAGACGGTGCGGGAGGGGATCGGCATTCAGACTTTCAGGTTCGGACGCCCACGGGATTGGCATCCGGCGATGTCGTATCGCCCTCGCCGAGCGGTCGGATCATCAGCATCGTATCGACCCAGCGCCCGAGTTTGAAGCCCACCGATGTCAGCGTACCCACCGGCTGAAAACCGAGCTTACGGTGCAGTGCGATGGACGCTGCGTTGCCGCTGTTGCCGATGACAGCGACCATCTGCCGCCACGGGCCCTGCTCGCAACGCCTGATCAGTTCGGCAAGCAGCGCGGCACCAAGACCGCGGCCGCCGAGCCCGTCGGCAAGGTAAACTGAATTCTCCACCGAGAAACGATAGGCCGGGCGCGGCCGATAGGCACTGGCGTAGGCATAACCCACCACCCGTTCCTCGATCTGCGCGACCAGGTATGGCAGTCCGAGCGCCAGCACCGCAGCCCGGCGCGACACCATCTCATCCACCGTCGGCGGCACTTCCTCGAAGGTGGCGAGGCCGTGCAGCACGTGATCGGAATAGATTGCGGCCACGTCCGTCATGTCGGTGACGGTGGCATCGCGCACCACGACGGCGGAGCGCGGCAGCTTCGGATCGGAGCCCCGCGCAAGCGTCATGGTGTCAGATCGCGTCGGCCGCGCAATGCTTCCGTGCGGCTGACGCCGACATCGGCGCGCAGCCGGGAATCCAGCCGGCGCAGCGCCGCGCGCTGGCGCAGCTGCGAATGCGGCGAACCGGTGATGATCAATCCGAGCTCGATGCTCCAGTCGATGATGGCGTCGAAGCAGCGCTCCGTGAGAGCTCCATAGGGTGGGCGTGACATTGTCTTTAACCTGTCGATCCGTGTTTTCAACCAGCTCCGAAGCCAATGTGCACCCATCCAAGACATAAAAGAAGCTTTGATAAATTATACGGAGTATGAGATTTTCTTATCAATTCGGCTCGGTGCCCCATGATGCCGACACGATCCGGAATGCATCGCCCGCCTGAGGGAGAATCCATGCGCTCATTTCGCCAGGACGTGCAAATCGCGGCGCCTCATGCGCCCGGACTCAACCTCGATCAACTGCGCAGCTTCCGCAACGTGATCGAGCTGGGATCGTTCTCCGCCGCGGCCGAGCGCGCGAACCTGTCGCAGCCAGCGATCAGCCTCCAGGTGCGGGCGCTGGAGCAGCGCCTCGGCGTCAAGCTGATCGAGCGCGTCGGGCGGCGGGCGAAGCCCACGGTCGCGGGCTCCGAACTGCTGGATCATGCCGTGCGGATCGAGGCCGCGGTCGCGGCGACGCACGATGCCATGGCGCGGCACGCCACCGGCGCGATGGGACGGGTGCGGCTCGGCACCGGCGCCACCGCCTGCATCTTCCTGTTGCCGTCGATCCTGCGCGAGCTGCGCCGGCGGTTTCCAACCCTCGAGATTTCGGTCGGCACCGGCAACACCATCGATGTGGTGAAGGCGGTGGAGGACAATACCCTCGACATCGGCCTCGTGACGCTACCGGCCTCGGGCCGTGCGCTCGAAATCACCCCGGTGCTGGATGACGATTTCATGCTGATCGCCCCACCGAACACACAGCTGCCCGCACGGGTGAGCCCATCGACGCTCGCCGCGTTGCCGGTGCTGCTGCCGGGCGGCAACACCCGCCGCCTGGTGGAGAACTGGTTCGCCTCGAGCGGCGTGGCGCTGCGCCCGGCGATGACGCTGGCAAGCGTCGAAGCCATCAAGGAGCTGGTTGCCGCCGGCCTCGGCTGTGCGGTGGTTCCGGGCATGGCGCTACGCCGGGACGGCGGCGCCCGCAGCGCCGCCGTGAAATCGCTGGTGATTCGCCCGCTGTCGCCGAAGCTCTCCCGCACGCTCGCCGTCGTCATCCGCCGCGACAAGCCGCTGCATCGCGGCCTGAAGGAAACCGTGCAGGTGCTGAAGGGATTGGCGAAGAACTGAAGTGGCGCCCCTACTCCGCCGCGACCGGATAATCGGTATAACCCGCCTCCTCGCCGCCATAGAACGTTGCGCGGTTGTAGGGCGTGAATGGGATCTTGCGCTGGATGCGCCGCGGCAGATCCGGATTGGAAATGAAGAAGCGGCCGAATGCGATGGCGTCGGCATGGCCTTCGGCAACAGCAGCTTCGGCAGAGTCCGCGGTGAAGCCCCCGGCGGTGACCAGCACGCCGCGCCATTTCGGCCGGAACAACTCCATCGCCGAGGGCACGTTGGTGTGATTGACCTCGGCCCGGCCCGCGCCGCTTGAGCGCGGCTCAAGCAGATGCAGATAGGCGAGGCCCAGCGGATCGAGCGCGCCGACCGCATAGTCATAAAGCGGCATCGGCTCGGCCTCGCCGCTACCGTTGGCGACACCATAAGGCGACAGCCGCACGCCGACGCGATCGGCACCCCACACCTCGATCGCCGCATTGGTGACCTCCAGCAGGAAACGGGTGCGGTTGGCGATCGAGCCGCCATATTGGTCAGTACGCAGATTGGTATGGGACTGCAGGAACTGCTCGACCAAGTAGCCATTGGCACCATGAATCTCGACACCGTCGAAGCCGGCTGCAAGCGCATTGCGCGCACCTTGCCGGAAGGCCTCGACCACGCCGGGGATCTCAGCGGTTTCCAGCGCGCGCGGCGTCTCGTAGCGCTGCGGCGTGCTGGATGCCGGCGTCATGGTAACGCCGTCGATGGCGACCGCCGAGGGCGCCACCGGCAGCACGCCGCCCGGCTGCAGCGAAGAGTGCGAGACACGCCCGACGTGCCACAGTTGCAAAAAGATGAGGCCGCCCTCGGCATGCACCGCATCGGTGACCTTGCGCCAGCCGGCGATCTGCTCCTCCGAATAGATACCGGGCGTCGCCGGATTGCCGCGTCCGGTCGCCGCCACCGGGGAAGCCTCGGCAATGATCAGGCCGCCTCGGCTGGCCCGTTGCCGATAGTATTCGGCGTTGAGCGGGCGTGGCGCGAAACTCGCCTGCTCCGCCCGCATCCGAGTCAACGGCGCCATCAGGACGCGATGCGCCAGCCGATAAGGCCCGATCTGCAGCGGTGAAAACAGCGACGATGTCGGCATGGAGGCTCCAAGGGCAATTAAGGCATAATTGAAGGAAGCTCTGAAAGGACGGCGGCAGGCTATCCCGCCGCTCCCACTCGGTTCAACCACCGCAATCGATGGCGCCTGTCATGGCTGCCTTGCAGACGCACCCTTCGGGCTTCCGGCTCGGCTGCTAGCATGATTTGCTGCAATTCCGGACACAGGCGGGGGTTTTCATGATCGACCACATCTCCATTGCCGTGCGCGACCTCGCGGCAAGCGCGGCGTTCTATCAGCATGTGCTGGAGCCACTGGGTTACAGCCGCCTGGTGGAGCGGCCCGCGACCATCGGTTTCGGCCAGAAATATCCCGAGGTCTGGCTCAACGCCCGGCCCGCGATGCGTCCGCTTGACGACGACACCGGCGCGCATGTCTGCCTGCGGGCCAAGACCACCGAAGCCGTACAGGACTTTCATGCCCGCGCCCTTGCCAGTGGCGGCCGCGACGACGGTGCACCCGGCCTGCGGCAGGCCACCATGGTGATGTATTATGCAGCCTTCATCCGCGATCCCGACGGCAACAAGATCGAGGTGATGACCGTGCCGTCACCAACGCCGCCGTGAGCAGCGATGACGCGACGACAGCTTCCATGAGAATGGAATTCACGCAGGCGCATTATCCTTACTCCATCATTGCCGATCAGCGCGAATTCGGGAGCACAATTGCAGCGCCATGCCACATTCCCGCACGCGCGGCATTCGAACGGTCTCATAAACCTTTGGGTAACCGACATTGCTAACGATAACTCCATCTGTGCCACGTATTTACTTACCCCCAAGGGTGGGGCGATGGCGTTGCAACTCGTCGAACGCAGCATGGAGCATGATCGCGGCCGGACAACGTCCGGCGACAGCGATACGGTCGACGCCAGAGCAACCGGCTGGCGCAGCCCCGTCCGCTGGCTTTTGATCTGCGGCGCACTGCTGATCGCGGCGATCGCGGTCGGCACCGCGATGACAATCGGTCATTCCCGCGACCGGGCGCTGGCGAGCACGGCGCGCGAACTCAATAACACCATCCTGCTGCTGGCGCGCCACTTCGATCTGCAATTCCAGGACATCCAGGCCATGCAGGGGGACATCGTCGCCCATCTGCCTGTCAGCACTGTCATCTCACCGGAAGCGTTTCGCGATGCAATTTCCGGCGAAGATACTCACCAGATGCTCACAACGCGGATTGGCAGCACACTGGATACCAACGGCATCAACATTTACGACGCCAACGGAATAATGGTCAACTCGTCGACGGTCTGGCCGATACGGCCGATCAGCATCGCCGACCGCGCCTACTTCAAGGCCTTCAAGTCCGGCAGTGCGCCGATGCCCACCCAGCTTGAGCTGGTGCAGAGCCGTCTCTCCGGCAGCTGGGCGATCATCGCCTCGCGGCGGATCCTCGGACCCAACGGTGAGTTTCTCGGCGTGGTGACGCGCGGCATCGCTCCCGAAATGATCGAGCAGTTCTTCAGCTCGGTCATACTGGCGGAAGGCTCCGCGATCTCCATGTTTCATCGCGATGGCACTTTGCTTGCGCGGCATCCCCACGTCGAAGCGATGGTCGGCAAAAACCTTGCGAACGGCCCGCTGCTGACCCTCGCGCGGAAGAACGGCGGCTCCGGAACGCTGCGGTTCAAAAGTCCGGTCGACCATCAGGATCGCCTTGGCACCGTGCGCCACCTCGGCGGCACACCGCTCACGCTCATCGCCACCGCCACGGTGGAGGCAGCGCTGTCCGACTGGCGCGCCCAGACCCGGCTTCTGATCGCGGCGGCCGGACTTTCGGCGCTGGTGATCGCCTCGATGCTGTATCTGATCGTGCGGCAGATGTCGCGGCAGCATCGGGCCTCGCAGCGCCGGCTGGGGCAGCAAAAGCGCCATCTCGACACCGCGCTCAACAACATGAAGCACGGCCTCTTGCTGTTCGACCGATCGCAGCGGCTGGTGGTGTTCAATCAGCGCTATATCGACATGTTCAACCTGTCGCCCGACGTGGTGAAGCCGGGCTGCATGTTGCGGGATCTGATCGAGCATCGCAGAGAGCGCGGATCTTTCCCAGGCGACGTCGACGACTACTGCATGAATTTCATGCGCATGGTGGCGAAGGGCGAGGTCACGCAATCGCTGTTCGAGCCGGGCGACGGACGCATCATCCAGTTCCAGTACCAGCCGCTCGACGATGGCGGGTGGGTGACCACACTGGAAGACATCACCGAACGCCGCCGCGCCGAGGAAAAGATCGCTCATCTCGCGCACTACGATGCGCTGACCGACCTGCCGAACCGGGTGCTGCTGCATGAGCGGCTGGAGCAGGAATTCGGGAGCGTCGAAGGCGGCGGCCAGTTCGCCGTGCTTTATCTCGACATCGATGAATTCAAGAGCATCAACGATTCGCTGGGGCACCCCGTCGGCGATGCCCTGCTGAAGGAAATCGCGGCACGGCTGCGCGGCTGCCTGCGCGACGAGGATTTCGTCGCCCGGCTCGGCGGCGACGAATTCGCCGTGGTGCAGACCGGTGTGCGGCACCAGCGCGACGTCGTCGACATGGTGACCCGTATCCAGGAGACGATCCGCAGGCCATGCGAATGCCTGGGTCACCGCATCTCAACCGACGCCTCGATCGGCATCGCACTGGCACCGCGCGACGGCGCCGATCTCGACCAGTTGCTCAAGCATGCGGATCTCGCGATGTACGGCGCCAAGGCCGACGGCCGGCGCACCTGGCGTTTCTTCGAGCCGCAGATGGACGCGCGGGTGAAGGCACGCCAGGAGATGGAGCAGGACTTGCGCCAGATCGTGGGCAGCCGCGACTTCGAGGGCGGCGGCTTCGAAATTCATTACCAGCCGCTGCTCGACCTCGCCCGCAACACCGTGACCGGCTGCGAGGCGCTGCTGCGCTGGCGCCATCCCGAGCGCGGCATGGTCTCGCCGGCCGAATTCATTCCCGTGGCCGAAGAAACCGGTCTGATCATCGCGCTCGGCGAATGGGTGCTCATGACCGCCTGCACCGAGGCTGCGCGCTGGCCTGACGGCGTTCGGCTCGCCGTCAACGTCTCTCCGGTGCAGTTCCGCAGCCACACTCTGGCGCTCAATGTCGCGACGGCGCTGTCATCCTCCGGACTCTCGCCGAGCCGGCTGGAGCTGGAAATCACCGAAGCAGTGCTGATCCGCGACGACGATACGGCGCTTGCCATCCTGCATCATCTGCGCGCCATCGGCGTGCGCATCGCGCTGGACGATTTCGGCACCGGCTATTCGTCACTCTCCTATCTGCAGCGCTTCCCGTTCGACAAGATCAAGATCGACCGCTCGTTCGTCAGTGCCATCGGCGACGCCGCTGGATCGTCCTCGATCGTGCAGGCCGTGGTAAACATCGCCGCCGCCCGCAACATGACCACGGTGGCGGAAGGTGTGGAGACCGACCGCCAGCGCGAACTGCTGCGCACGCTCGGCTGCACCGAGATGCAGGGTTTTTTGTTCTCCGCCGCGAGGCCGGCCTGCGAGATCCGGCAGTTGCTGATAGATGCGGATCGCAGCGCGCCTTCGCGCACCGTGTCTGCGGCGTGAGGACTTAAGGCGCGACGTTGTCAGGCGAAGATTCTTAATTTTGTTCCGGCCAATTGCCGGGCTTTCGGCTCGCCATAGCCGAGCTGACTATTGCGGCTTGCGGCGGAAGAATTTCAACAAACCCGCCCCAGCCACCGCGGCGCCGACCGCGAACAGTTTGCCGAACTTGAGCACCACGCCGGCCATCAGTGCGAACAAGCCGAGCTTCTTCGCGGCCACGCCGCCGACCAGCGCCATCAGACCATATTCGGCAATCCGATCGGTCGTGGGGCTGAAGTCCTCGTAGCGTTTGCCGACATCGTAGGAAAGATCGGCGAGTAATTCGTGCGCGACATGTTTTTCGCCGGCGATCCGCTCCGAACCGGACAACAGATTGAGGCTGAAATAGCCGTCACGTCCGAGCGCATAGGTATTGTAGTTGATCGCCTTCGGCGCGGTGTCCGCTTCGCCCTTGTCCTTGGCGAGCAGCGACCACACCAGCCGGTGGCTGGCAGCATCATAGGCCGGCGGCTCCACCCAACCGATCACCTGCATCTCGGGAAAGCCGCGCGCGACGCGATCCTTGTTGGCCTCCTCCGCCCCGTCCTTGAGATTCTTCAACAGTTCGTCGGCATTCCAGTTCTTGGCATCGTCGTCCTTGATGTAGCCATCCTTGACGTGGCGGATCACCACGATCCAGTTATCGTTCTGTCGGGTGCCGACCACGAGGCCGACGAAGCTCGCCTCATTGACCACATTGCCCATCGCCCGCAGCACGCGCGCACCCTCGGCCTTGGGCACAAAGAAATAATCCACCGGCAGCTTAAGCGTGGCCTGATCGATCAAGGTGATATCGGCGGGGCCGGCCTTGCCACCCTTCTCGGCGGCTTGCCAAGCGGCCTGCATTTCCGCCTTGCGCGCGGCCTCGCTCGGCGGCGCGGGCTGGGCCGACGCCGGCGACGATGCGACCACAGACATCAGCAACGCAACGGCGGCCATCATGCTCCGGGAAAGCAAGTCTCTCAGCAGGAGCGCCTGCATCGCCGATCTCCATGAAAATTCGCCAGCACGACAGCGCGATGGCATCGATATGAAATTGCAGCGATCACAAAATGCACGCAGCACTATGCAGAGCGTGCGGGCAATGGCAATGGGCTTCGCGACCATCGCTGAGAATGAATCCGACGGCACGATCCGGAACGTGATCGTCGTGGTGACAACATCAACAAAAACCCCGGCGCGAAGGCCGAGGTTTTGCTGTCAACTCCGAGATGTTCGGTCTCGGTTGTCCTGCTCAGTACTTCGCCACCACCGGCGAATTGAAGTGATAGTTCAAGCCGGTGCGGAAGATGTGTTCCTGGGCACGGGTGCTGAAGGTGGTATTGAAGATCGGATGCACGATCGTGTCCGTGCTTCGGCCGAGGTCGACATAGAGATACTCGGTCTTGGAGGTCCAGTTGCGGCCGAACAGGCCGAAGAACTCGAACGGCGATTCCAGGCCGGCACCGACCGTCCAGCCGGTGCGGGTGTTCGAGAACGAGCTGTCTGCGGGCACGCCCGCGGCAATGGTCAGGATGTTGGTCTTGACGCTGCCGTAAGCGAAGCCGCCGGTGGCATAGAACAGCGAGGAGCCGACCGAATAGCCGAGCCGGCCGCGCACGGTCCCGAACCAATGCATTTTCTGATCGATGGCGAAGGTGACGAAGCCCGGCGCGCAGGGCGCGGCACAGACCTTGTTGTCCTTCTGCGACGAGCCCTGGATGTCCGCTTCAAGACCATACACCCAGTTCGCCGCCTGCCAGTTGTAGCCGAGCTGGACGCCGCCGAAATAGCCGTCCGGACTGACGAAGGTGCGCTGCTGGGACGGAGGCACCGAAGGAATGCCGAAGGTCGTTGCATTGCGCGCGGTGGCGGAGCCGCCATTGCCGCCGATGTACCAGCCGGCCCAGTTCGCCACCGGCTCAGGCGCATAGATGCCGGTGCCGCCGATACGATAGTTCAGGCCGACGCGGAAGATGTGTTCGCGAATCTCGGAGGAGAACGCCGAAGGAATCCCCTGAAGCGTCAGCGCGCCGGTCTGGGTGCCGAGATCGAGATACAGATATTCGATCTTGCCGGTCCAGTTGCCGCCAAGCGCCGCCTCGATGCCGGAACCTACCGTCCAGCCAGTGCGGTTTTCCCGGAAACTCGTGACGGTCACCGGATTGGCAAAAGACGTGAAACTGGTCTCGACATTGCCAAAAGCAAAACCGCCGGTGACGTAGCTCAGCACCGGACCGGTGGCGAGGCCGATGCGGCCGCGCGCAGTGCCGAACCAATCGAGCTTCTGGGAATACTGCAATCCGAAACCGGGTGCGCAGAACAGGCCGCAGGTGCGATCGCTGGAGAGCCCTGCCCCCTGGATATCGGCTTCAAGACCGAACACCACATTGCCGAGGCCGAAATTGCCCGCCTGCCAGTTGTAGCCGATCTGGCCGCCGCCCACAGCGCCAAGCGCGCCGATGCGCATCCGCTCTGCGATGCCGGTCGCGCTGTTGAATGTCGTGAGGTCGCGGCCAAAGCCGAAGCCGGCGTTTACACCGGCGTAGAAGCCGGTCCAGTTGTAGGCCTGCACCACCAGCGGCGGCGCCTTGGTGTAGACCCGGGCCGGAAGATCAGCGGCCAACGCGGCGCCGGATCCGCCGGCGGTTGCGATAAAAACAGCTGCGACAACAAGCTTTTTCACCAGCATCCCCCCAATGGCACCCCAGAAATATTGCGTAACGATACGTCGTTCGGCCCGTCTCGTCTGTACCGCGCAGGCCACAGTCGGGCGCAAACCACCGTGCGGCAGACGCCCTGGCCATACGTAAAAACCCCGGCACGAGGCCGGGGTTTTTCAGCCAGTTCGCTGAGATGTTCGGTCTCAGGATTGCTCAGTACTTCGCCACCACCGGCGAGTTGAAGTAGTAGTTCAGGCCGGTGCGGAAAATGTGTTCCTGCGCACGCGAGGTAAACGTCTGGCTGCCACCGAAGAAGCCGGGCGTCGCGACGGTTCCCGTTGTGCGTCCCAGATCGACATAGAGATATTCGGTCTTCGAGGTCCAGTTCTTGCCGAACAGGCCGAAGAACTCGAACGGCGATTCGAGGCCGGCGCCAACCGTCCAGCCTGTCCGAGTCTGCGAGATCGAAGTCGAGACCGACGGCACATCGAGGAAGGTGAAGTTGGTCTTCACATTGCCATAGGCGAAACCGCCCGTGGCATAGAACAGCGAGGAGCCGACGGAATAACCGAGGCGACCGCGGGCCGTCCCGAACCACTGCATCTTCTGGTCGACGGCACCGCCGAGACCGTTGGTCGGGCAGCCGAACAGGCAGACCTTGTCGTCCTTCTGCGACGAGCCCTGGAAGTCGGTTTCCAAACCGAACACCCAGTTCGCGGCCTGCCAGTTGTAGCCGATCTGGGCGCCGCCGAAGTAACCGTCGGGACTCAGCACGGTACGCTCGCGTACCGTCGGATCGGAGGCCGGAATCACCGAGGTCGGGTTGCGCGCGGTCGCGGAGCCGCCGTTGCCGCCGACATACCAGCCCGCCCAGTTGCGCACCGGCTCCGGCGCATAAACGCCGGTGCCACCGATGCGGTAGTTCAGGCCGACGCGGAAGATGTGCTCGCGGATCTCCGACGAGAATGACGAGGTCGGAAGGGTCGCCAGCAGTGGCGCGCCGTTCTGGGTGCCGAGGTCGAGGTAGAGATATTCGATCTTGCCGGTCCAGTTGCCGCCGAGCGCCGCTTCGATACCAGAGCCGATGGTCCAGCCGGTGCGGGTCTCCTTGAAGCTCGACGAGCCGACCAGCGGACGGCTGAATCCGGTTTCGACGCTGCCGTAGGCAAAACCGCCGGTGACATAGCTCAGCACCGGACCGGTGGCGACGCCGATGCGGCCGCGCGCCGTGCCAAACCAGTCGAGCTTCTGCGAATAGGTGGTGCCGGAGGTCGGACCACAGAAATTGTTGACGCCGCAAGTGCGATCGCTCTCGATACCCGCCCCCTGGATGTCGGTCTCGACGCCGAGCACCACATTGCCCAAGCCGAAATCGCCGAACTGCCAGTTGTAGCCAATCTGGCCGCCACCGAGACCGCCCAGCGCTCCAATGCGGCTTTGCTCGTTGAGGACGCCATTGCGCGCCGTGGTCAAATCGCGGCCGAAGCCGAAGCCGGCATTCACGCCGGCGTAAAAGCCAGTCCAGTTGTAGGCCTGCACCACCATGGGCGGGGCTTTCCGGTAAACCTTGGCAGGCATATCAGCGGCGTGCGCCGAACCTACCCCTGCGATCAGCGCGGCACCCGCGACACCCGTCAGGAAAGCTGCAATCTTCATGTCAAAACCCCCGCCAATATGCAGAAACATTACATCGATCAGGGGTGCGACGATGTAACCCACCGGCCACAGGATTGAAGTTTCAGACTGAACGCCAAATCGCGCGCAATCCTCAACCACGGCCGGCCAAACAAAAACCCCGGCGCACGGCCGGGGTTTTGTCTTCGGATAAAGCCCTGTCGAAGCTTAGTATTTCGCCACCACCGGGGAGTTGAAGTGATAGTTCAGGCCGGTGCGGAGCATGTGCTCCTGCGCGTGGGTGGTGAAGGTGAGACCCGGAACCGCGGACACCGAGTCGGTCGACTTGCCGAGGTCGACGAACAGGTATTCGGTCTTCGAGGTCCAGTTCTTGCCGAACCAGCCGAACAGATCGAACGGCGATTCGATGCCGCCGCCCACCGCGTAGCCGACCTTGGTGTGCGAGAACGACTCGTCGATCGGGATGCCCGGGCCGTTGGCACCGGAGAGCTGGGTCTTCACGTTGCCATAGGCGAGACCGCCGGTGGCATAGAACAGCGAGGAGCCAACCGAATAGCCGAGCCGGCCGCGAACGGTGCCGAACCACTCCATTTTCTGGTTGAATGCGATCAATGTCGACGTGGCCACGTCGCAGCTGTTCAGGCAGGCGAAGTTATCCTTGAGCGAACCGCCCTGGATGTCGGCTTCGAGGCCCCAGACCCAGTTCGCCGCCTGCCAGTTGTAGCCGATCTGGGCGCCGCCGAAGTAGCCGTCCGGGCTCAGGTTGAACTTCTCGTTGACCGCGCCATCCTGCAGGGAGCTCTTGTTGAGCGCGGTGGCGCCGCCGCCGTTGCCGCCGATGTAGAAGCCGGTCCAGTTCGCCACCGGTTCCGGTGCATAGACGCCGGTGCCGCCGAAGCGATAGTTCAGGCCGGCGCGGAAGATGTGCTCGCGGATCTCGGACGAGTAGGTATACGGCACGGCGGTGTTGATGCCGCTCTGGGTGCCGAGATCAACATAGAGATACTCGACCTTGCCGGTCCAGTTGCCGCCGAGCGCCGCTTCGACGCCGGAGCCGATGGTCCAGCCGGTGCGGGTGCTGCTGAAGGTGGACGGAGCGGTGAGCCCGCTCAGGTCAGTGATGGTGGTCTTGACGTTGCCGTAAGCGAAACCGCCGGTGAAGTAGCTGAACACCGGACCGCTGGCGATACCGACGCGGCCGCGCGCGGTGCCGAACCAGTCGAGCTTCTGGTTGATCGCGGCCCCGGCACCGGGGGCGCAGAAATAGTAGCAGGTGCGGTTGTCCTGAAGGTCGGCACCCTGGATGTCGGCTTCAACGCCGAACACGATGTTGCCGAGACCGAGGAAGTTGCCGGTCTGCAGATTGTAGCCGATCTGGGCGCCACCGAGGGCACCGAGGCCGCCGAGGCGCGAGTGCTCGTCACCAAGGCCGGGCACGGCCAGATCGGTCTTGCTGCGGCCAAAACCGACGCCGGCGTTCACACCGGCGTAGAAGCCGGTCCAGTTGTAGGCCTGCACCAGCATCGGCGGCGCCTTGGTGTAGACGCGGGCCGGCAGATCGGCGGCGGAAGCGGCGCCAGCGCCTGCGACAAGGGCAGTGCCCAGCGCGAGGGCGGCGGAGCCGAGGGCAACAACTTTCATGGAACTCTCCGGGAGACAGCAGGACTGCAGAATCTTTCTGCCATGGACATTACCTGAAGACATCTGCCAGAGCTGTGTCCCGCAGGTCACAGCCAGGACATTTCGACAAGCGCAAGTATTGATATCTCTTAAGAATTTTGAAGATTTTGCGCGGAAAGAGACATGCACCAAGGAAGCGGCGGGCCCCTCCAAAACCGGCCAGTTCGAACCGGTCAGCCATGTCGGCGATGTTTCCAAACACCAGTCGGCCATGTCCCCGAACGCTCGAGCCGGGCATTCCGAAGGCCCCGCGTCGACCTACTTCTTTCCGGCCGTCTGCGCCGCCACGAAGTAGAAGTCCTGCCGGCCCGAGACCGAGCCGTAGCTGAACGGCTGCTGCCGCCGTCCGGTGATATCCATGACGTCGTCACGCACCACATCGAACATCCGGCGCACTTCGAGGCCCGGGACTTGCACGTTCTTGATGAACGCAGTGGCAAATGGGCTGTTGCCACTGACATCGCCGTCCAGCGCGGTCTCGCCGTGCTTGGCGGCATAGACCACCAGCGTGCCGCGCTCCGGCTCGACCGAGGCAAGCCCGCGGCCGATTGCCCGTGTCGTTGCGCTCAGCGTGCGGCGCATCTGGCTCGCGAACGGATTGTCGCGGCAGGCATCGAGCACCACGATGCGCAGCTTCTTCGCACCTTCCACCGCACTCAGCACGGACTCCAGCGGCACCGCCTCGAAGCCGATGTCACGGTCAGCCGAGAGTTTCGCATCCACCGGAACGAGATAATTGGCGCCGCCGAGCTCGATGCCGTGGCCGGCGTAATACACCAGCGCCCAGTCGGCCTCGTCGGCGAGCTGCGCGAATGCGCGCAAGGCCTCGGTGAGTTTGTCCCTGGGCAGATCGGTCTCCAGGGTCACGGTGGCGAACCCGACGCGACGCAGCGCGTCGGCGACACCAGCCGCATCGCGCGCCGGATTCGGCAACCGCGGCGCGTTGCGATAGGCCGAATTGCCGATCACCAGCGCGACACGCCGTTCCGCCACGGCGGGCGATGGCCCCCGCGTCGACGTCTGCTGCGATTGCGCACGCAGTCGCGCCTGTACGGCCTCGCGGCCGGCTTGCGCATTGGCATCGTTCGGCGACAGCGCCAGCGCCTTGTCGAAATCGGCCATGGCGCGGTTGAGCGCGCCGGTTCGGGTCAGAATACGGCCACGATCGATCAGATAGCGCGCGCCGTCCGGCTCCAGGGTCGCGGCCTTGTCGAGATCGCGCAGCGCGAGCGCGAGCTGGCCGCCCGCTTCATAGGCCTGGGCGCGATGCCAGTATGTCTGCGCGTCGTCCTCGTAATAGTCGATCGCCCTGGAATAATCGGCGACCGCGAGCGGCATCTGCCCCTGCACGCGCAATGCCTCGCCGCGATGATAGAGCACGGAGGCGGCCAGGATCCTGCTCACCGAGTCCGGCGTCTCCTTGTCGAGCAGCGAGCCGGAGGTGAGCTGCCCCGCGGTCGCGATCAGCTTCACCGCCTGGTCGTAGTTCGACATCGCCGCTTCAGGCTGGCCTTTCAACCCCAGCAGATCGCCACGGGTCAAATAGGCGCGAATCCGCTCGCGCAAAAGCACGCTCTTGCCGGCGAGTTGCGCATCGCACGCCGCGAGCGCCGCATCGATATCCTCGGCGGTGTAGGCTTCCGGATCGCAATATTGCGACGGCTGGTCCTGTGCCCGCACAGGCACGGCAACGCAGACCAGCGCAACCACGAGGCTCGTCATCAGTCGCGCAACGCTGTGCATTGCGGACCACATGCGATCGAACGACATGCTTGCGGAATACGGAATTTGCAAGGGGTAAACCGGTTGGGATCGGGCCTGACCGATCAGATAAATAAGGTGTTTTTCCGCAGAAAAAAGCCCCGCAACGGGTGGCACATGGCAATCATGATGCAGAGCCCGCACGACTTGATCCGCAGTGTCGCAAGTTGAAGTTGCGACACTGTCCACGCGGCCGGCAAGAGTGTGCAGCGCCATCTGCAATTTCGCCACACCAATACAGAACCGTCCGCGCCAGGATTTTCAAGCCCGTGTTTTGATCATCTATCATTTGAGAGCGGATTCATGTTGATGGCCATCATCGATCTCGCCAACCTGCTGCTGGTGTCCCTCGTCGTCGATTTCGCCGACCTGTTGCTCGCAGCCCTCCTGGTCGGCTCCATCTTCGGGGTCTGGCTGAGCCACAATCCCACAGGACTCGATGCCGCGACCTATATCGCACAACAACAGAGTGTCGTTCGCAGCATGCGGGTGACGATGCCGCGGCTCGGCGCGCTGACCGTGCTGGTCACGCTGGTGGCCACCCTGCTCGCCTATGAGGACCGAACCCGGGTGGTCACGCTTGCGATCGCCGCCGCCTGCTTCATGGCAACCGGCCTGATCACCCGCTTCCTCAGCCAGCCGATCAACACAGAGATGTTGGGCTGGTCAAAGGACGCGCCGCCGGAGAACTGGACCGAATTGCGCAACAGCTGGTGGCGCTGGCATGTGGTACGGCTGCGGCTCGGCCTTGTCGCATTGTGCCTGGTGATCGCCGCCGCGCTGGAGCGCACCGCGGCGTAACTGCGCAAAACCGCCGCAGCGTTTTCACGACAACGTGCAGGCTCTCGCATGGACGCTGGGTGCGGTTTTTGCTCTGCTGACTGACATTATTGGAGAGCCTTCATGACGTTCCCTGTCGCTTTGCGGGCGCTCGCGCTTCCGCTGTTCGTGCTGGTCGCGCTGCCGCAAGTCACGCCACGCGAGGCCGCGGCACAGGAACGCGCCGGAGGCGCCAGGCCGAAGGTGAATGCCGCAAGCGAAGCGGCCAAGGAAACAGCCAAGGAAGCGGCTAAGGCCGGTGCGACCAAGTCGGATGCCGCCAAACCCGACGCGGCAAAGTCAGATGCTGCAACGCCCGACGGTCCAAAATCCGCTGACGACGCATCAGTCGCCGGAAAACCTGAAGGCAAGCCCGGCGCGCGGACAGACAATGCAGGCACGAGCGCCGGCGTGCTGGCGCTGCTGCCGGCCGATTCCGTCACCGAACACACCGCCGACATCGACGGCCGTCCCCTCGCCTACACGGCGACCGCGGGCACGCTCAATCTCTACGGACAGAGCGGCGAGCGCACGGCAGCGATCTTCTACACCGCGTATGTCGCGAAAGGCGCCGATAAAACCGCATCCGCCGGCCGCCCGGTGACCTTCGTGTTCAATGGCGGGCCCGGCGCGGCCTCGGCCTATCTGCATCTCGGCCTGGTCGGCCCGAAAATTCTCGACTTCGGCCCGAGCGGTCGCGACGGCGCCAACGCCAAACTCGTCGACAATCCGCAGAGCTGGCTCGGCTTCACCGATCTCGTGATGATCGATCCGATCGGCACCGGCTGGAGCCGCACCGCGAAGGCCGACGATGCCGCGAACTTCTACGGCGTGCGCCCCGATGCCTCCGCGATGGCCAAGGCGATCGCACTCTATGTCGCCCACAACAATCGCGCCGGCTCGCCAAAATATCTGCTCGGCGAAAGTTATGGCGGATTTCGCGCGGCGAAGACCGCCGACGCGCTGCGCCAGGAACAGGGCCTGATCGTCGCCGGCATCGTCATGGTGTCGCCGCTGCTGGAAGGGCGGCTGATCTTCGGCGCCAGCCGCTATCCGCTCGGCGCCGCGCTGCAACTGCCCTCGCTGGTGGCGACCGAGCTCGAGCGACGCAATGCTTTCAGCCGCGAGGCGATGGCCGAGGCCGACCGCTTCGCGATGACCGAGTACATGACCACGCTGGCCGGAGCTGCCCCGACCGGCGAGGCGGCGGCCGCCTTCTACGCCCGTGTCGCGCAAATGACGGGCCTGCCGCTCGACGTGGTGACGCGCAGCCGCGGCTTCGTGCGCGACGCGTATCTGAAGCAATTGCGCGAGAGCGACCAGGCGGTGGTCAGTCGTTATGACGCGACGCTGGTGGCACCCGATCCCTATCCGGAATCGCTGTCGGACCGTGGCCCCGATCCGGTGCTCGACGGCTTCACCCGCGCCTATGGGGGTGCGTTTGCCGCCTACGCGCGCGACCAACTCGGCTTCAAGACCGAGATGACTTACCAGTTGCTGGCCACCGACGTGAACGGCAAGTGGAAATGGGACAACGGCGGCGGCAGCTCGCGTAACCAGGCAAGCGTCAGCGATGACATTCGCGAATTGCTGGCCCTGGAGCCGTCATTTCGGCTGATGATCACGCAGGGCTACAGCGACCTGATCACGCCCTATGGCGTCAGCCGCTATGTCGTCGACCATTTGCCGCCATCGCTCGCCGCCGGACGCGTCGCGCTGAAGCTCTATCGCGGCGGCCACATGCATTACACGGTTCGTCCCTCTCGCCTCGCCTTCACGGCAGACGCCAAGGCGTTTTATGCCGCCGCCACGGGATGGGATGCGAAGCAGACGGACTGAATGACGTCCACAGCTCGTGGCAATCATTAAATGACCGCTTGCGGATACGATCTGCAAGCCGGCGCCACAATGCTGCCTACCTTTCCAACGTTATAGTGTAACGTCGAATCGCATCCGCCAGCATCGGGGAGCCGCCGACAGACGTGGTTCGCCCGGACCGCGGGCGGAACAGTGTTGCCGAGCTTCCACGCCACCATCAGAATTGAAGTCGGCTTGCGTCATCACGCGTGGCGGATGATGTCTGCATGATGCGGGTCGTCGTCGCATGAAGGGACCGCTGCTGCCCGACGCGACCGTGACCGACGGCGCGCCGCCCCTGAACGGCGCGACCGACGCGGACGTCGAGACCACGCCGATCCGCCACACCATCGTCCTCGGCCCGATCAGCATGCCTGTCAGCGTGCGATGGCTCACCGCGGTGATACTGATGGCGACAGTCGCGGCCGCGCTGATGCTCGGCGCGCTGTGGTCCATGCTGGGTTCGCACGCCCAATTCGCGGCGGCGCCGACATTCGCGCGGCGGATCGCAACCGATACGGCATTTGCACGCGGCGATCGCCTCGCCGCCACACAGGCGCAAGACGACGACGGCCTGATGCGCGCACGGATCGAACAGCTCGACGACGACCAACTCGGCCCGAAACCCTTCACTCATGTGATCGCCCGGCTCGGCCAGCCGCCGGCGCCGATCGCCCAGGTTGCCGCTGCGCCAGCGAACGCTACGCACGAGGTGGCCGGTGCCGCGACGAAACCGGCACTGCCGCACGAAATCCGCTTCGGCAACTCACATCCGGCAATGCCTGCACATCCCGCGCCGCCGGCGCACGCCAGCGCGTATGCGCCGGCCGATGACACGCAGCCGCTGGCAGCGCCGCCGGTCGACGCCATCAACGTCACGGTGATCGAGAAGGCTAAAGCCCAGGCGTTGGCTCAGGCACAGGACATGCGGCATGTCATCGTTGCGCGCACTGGTGACACGCTGCAGCAGATTCTCACGGCGCTTGGCACCGCGGGGCGGGACACCGAGGCGATCGCCTCGCTGCTCGCACCGCGCAAATGGTTCGGCCGCGACGCCTTCGCCGGCGGCGAAACCATCACCGTACTGCAGGAGCGCCGGGGACAGGCGACGGGACGGCTGCGCAAGGTGAGCATCGCAGGCGCCGACAAGCCGGAGGTGGCGGCGGCGCTGTCCAACAACGGACGCTACGTGCCGGTGACGGCCAGCACGGCAGCCTCAACCCGCGCACCGCAGCACCACGCCAGTGATGAAGCGGCGTTGCGGCCGACATCCGGCGCGAGCCTGCGCGAAAGCCTCGACGCCATGGTGCGGTCGAGCCGGATCGATCGCGCGCTGGTCGACGAACTGTTGCGGCTGTGCGGCCACGATGTCGATCTCGACGCTCCGGCATCGGCGCGCGACCGCGCCGAACTGCTCTACAGCCCCAATGCGCTGGGCCAGCCGGAACTGGCCTTCGCCGCACTGATGCTGGATGGCAAGACCCACCGCTACTATCGCTTTACCGCACCGGACGACGACAGCTCGGACTATTACGACGCCGACGGCCACTCGGTCACCACCTCGCTGCTGCGCAAGCCGGTCGATGCCGGCCATCTCGGCGATGGCTTCGGCTGGCGCGTGCATCCGGTGCTGCGTGACCGCCGCTTCCATGAGGGCGTGGACTATGCGGCGCCGTTCGGCTCGCCGATCGCGGCGGCTGCTGCCGGCGTGGTCGAGAAGATCGACCGGCAATCGGGTTATGGCGAATATATCCGGATCCGCCACGACTATGGCTATGAGACCACCTACGCGCATATCTCCGGCGTGCCGCGCGGCCTGCATGTCGGCGAGCGGGTGCGCCAGGGCCAGACCATCGCCTATGTCGGCTCGACCGGGCTCTCCACCGGACCGCATCTCTATTACGAGGTCCGTATCAACGGCCGTAACGTCGATCCGCTGCGGGTGCGGCTGCGCGCCGGCCGCGTGCTCGACGGCGAGACCCTGGCCGCATTCCACAAGACGCGGGAACGCGCGGATACGTTGCTGCAGGCGCGCCTCGGCGAACACTGACGGCAGGCGCTGCACAGTGGAGCCCGCGGCCGAGACCTGTATCGAGACTTGGATCGAGACTTGGATCGAGACTTGGACTTGGATTTAGATTAGATTTGGACTCCAGCGACAGACGCGTGGACACCGATAACAACAGGGTTTGCCCAAACAGCGACGGGCGCGGAACCCATGGCGCCGCGCCGTCGACTGGCCTTGGTCTCGCCATCCCCTAATTAGGTTCAACACTTCCGGCGACGACAGCACAAAAAAAATCGCGTACCCGCACAAGTTATTCCACGCCGCGATCCACGCCGCATTCCACGCACCAAACGCATGAATCCGCACGTCGAGTGTCAGCCCGTATTCACGATTGCGCGATATCGGCCGCATCCGGCAAACCGTCGCTCCAGTCCAAGCGCGATCACGGCGACGCAACTAGGATCGCAAACCGACTCGCGACTTCAGCGGCAAACGGAGGCAACTATCTTGGCTCAACAGTCCGACCAGGTCTCTGCAATCGGTCCGGAGACCGTGACGAGCGAGGCCGAACAACTCTCAAACCTGATTGGCGAGATTTATGACGCGGCGCTCGACCCGGTGCAGTGGCGGCATGTGATCTGCAAGGCCAGCCGTTTCGTCGGCTGCGCGCCAACGCTCGCGCCGAAGGACGGTGCGGGCGAGAGCAGCAACGTTTATTACCTCGACGACGGCGCGTCACAATTGTTTCGGCAACTCGACAGCAGTACGGCCCTCGCAAGCGCGATCTGCCCGCAACGCGACGACGACAGCGACGCCCGCCGTCGCCTGCGCGCGATCGTTCCGCATCTTCGCCGGGCCATGCAGATCGGGCGGACGGTCGACCTGAAGACCTCGGAAGCGGCGACGTTCACCGATACACTGGACGGCCTGAACGCCGGCATCGCGCTGATCGACGCCAACGGCGGCGTTGTGCACGCCAATACGAGCTTTCGCGCGCTGCTGTCGGCCAGCGACAGCCTGTGCGAGATCGGTGGCAAGTTGGTCGCAACCGACACAGCTACCGAGCAGTCCCTGCGCGAAGCCTTGTCCGCCGCGAGCTGCCACGATGCCGCCAATGGCCCGCACGCAATCGCTTTGCCGCTGCTCGCCAACGACGGCAGCCTCCATGTGGCACACGTGCTGCCGCTTTCCAGTGCGGGACACGCGTCCCGGTTGACCACCACGGCGGTGACGGCCCTGATCGTGCACAGGACCGAGCCGCTGACCCTGTCGCAACCCCAGATGCTGGCACGGCACTACAAGCTGACGGCGACCGAACTGCGCGTGCTACTGGCGATCGTGGATGTCGGCGGGGTGCCCGAGGTCGCCGCCTCACTCGGCATCGCCTACAGCACCGCCAAGACCCATCTCAGCAACTTGTTCGAAAAGACCGGCACCCGCCGCCAGGCCGACCTGGTCAAAATCGTTGCGCGTTTCGCGACGCCTTTTGTCGACACGGCCCGTCGCGACATCCGGTTGCCGACCGAACTCTGCGAGTGATCGGCCTGCCGAACATCCAGATCCGAAGTTCGCGATCAGGCGAACTTCGGATCGCCGGCACCAATGCACTTTCGGACAAAGTGACCTGCGTTTCCCGCAAAAGCCGGCATCCGGCTTTGCTTGCGTGCGCCAAGTAAAAGACGCATTCATTTCACATTTTTGAACGACGTCATCGATCATGCGCTCCGTGCGGGATCCGCGCCGATGCTGCGCCGATCGATGGTGGCCACGTCCTTCCAACGCAAGACGCGGACGATCCCGCCGCGGAATTTTTGCCTCGCCGGATTGTTAATCACCTGGGGCCTTTTGCTCCAGCCCGTTCGATCAGTGCCATTCGACCGCCACCAACGATGATTGCTTCGAGATGATAGACCCCATTGACGTTTCGACAATCCGGTTTTCGACCGAGGGCCTCGCCGAGAAGGACCGCGTGCCGATGTGGCGCGAGTATTACGGGCGCTCGCTGCTCAAGGTCGACATGGAACCGGCGCCCGATGTTCCTTTTCGCTGCGACGTCACGGTCCGTTCGCTTCCGGGATTGCAATTGCTGTCGGGCAGATCGTCCGCCATGTGCATCACCCGCAGCCGGGCCTCCATCGCCGACGGCAACGACGATCTGATCCTGACCGTGAATCGTACCGGCTCTGCGCTCGCCTCCTCACGCGGCCGCGACATCGAACTTCGCGGCGGCGATGCCGTGCTGATGAGCGGCGCCGAGGTCACAACGTTCCAGCGCGTGGGTCCCGGAAGCTCGGTCTCCATACAGGTCCCGCGCACCGCCCTCGCGCCTCTGGTCGAAAACATCGGTGATGCCGTAATGCAGCATATCCCCGGGCACATCGATGCATTGAGACTCCTCGCGAGCTATGCGACCCCGCTGTTCGCGGAAGATGTGTTGCAGTCGCCGGGACTCCACGAACTCGTCGCCGGTCATGTCAACGACCTGATCGCACTGACGCTCAGTGCCGCCGATCTCGCCGCGGGAGCCGCAGCGGATCGCGGCGTGCGCGCCGCGCGGCTGCAGGCGGCGAAGATCTACATCGCCGCGCACAGCGACCAGCAGGGGCTGTCGATCCAGCACGTCGCCACCCACCTCGGCGTCACCGTGCGGTATCTGCAGCGATTGTTCGAGCGCGACGGCACCACGTTCTCGGCGTTCCTGCTCGACCGCCGGCTTGCCGACGCCCATCGCATGTTGTGCGAAGCCGACTTCGACCGCTTGCCGGTCGGCGCCATCGCCTACGACGCCGGCTTCGGCGACCTGTCGTATTTCAACCGTCGCTTCCGCAAGCTCTATGGCCTCACCCCGCGCGACATCCGCGAGACCGGCAAGGCGGCGCTGCGCTAGCACATTTGCCTTCCGGGCCTGCCGATTCATACGGCACGACGTTCAACGCCGCGGCAAAAAAATAGTTCGCGCCATGTCCCTCGAACGGCGGTCGCGGCCCGAACGATGCTCGGCAATGATCCGAAACAAGGACCTTACGTCCCGGAGCCGTCACAAATGTTTCAGCGCGCCTTGTTGATCGCCGCCATCACAGCGTTCGCATCCGCCCACGCCATCGCATGGCACAAGCTCGAGAGCGCAATGTCGGCCACTGGCCCAAGCCACGCCTCGCTGAGTGTCACCGGCGACTGAACACGACCGTCGACGACATTCGACCAACATCGACCATGCGTCGCGGCCATGCGGCGCCCGCGAGACAGGGATTTCTCATGCGCCCGGACAAGACATGGAATGCCGGAACGGCGGCAGTTTGCGGCTGGCTCGCAATACTCATCGTCGCCATGCTGGCGATCGGACTCGATTGGCGTCTCGACGCGATCAGCGGCGAACGCACGATCTCGCTGCTGCCAAACGCCGGCCTCTCCGAGGCGCGGGCGGCGGAGCCCGCCCTCCTCCCACGATGCGCAGCACGCGACCTGCGACTGGTAACCGCGATCGAAGCCCATGGCGAAGCGCAGGATATTCCAGGCGAAACGCTGTACGCCACATTTGCCGCCTTGATCCGCGCACGAGCCGCCTGCGAAGCGGGACGGGCCGACGAAGCGCTCGCGCTCTACGACCGCCTTACGCTGTCGCTGGCCGGAGGCAAGCAGCGGGACGACTGACGCCCCATCGCCCGGCGACGCAGGCACAGGCGTTCCGCACGTCTTCTAGCGCGACTTCTGCGCCAGCTGTTCGGCCAGTTCGATGATGATCATGCGGTCGTCCGTGTCACTGATTTTCGTAAACGCCTGGATCAGCCGCAGGCTTTCGGCGGCGCTAATGTTCGGCAACGACGAGCGATTGTCCTGGACCAGCCTTACCGCCCTTCCGTCGCCTTGCGTGACATCGGACGCGACTATCTCAATGGGGACGGATTTGGATTCGGCAGATTTGGACTCATCGGCGCTCATCGCGGGGACTCCAAAACAGGTTTTCTCGGTCCGACGGATTTGAAATTTGACTGAAGTTGTCGAACCGCGACAGTCGTTCGGCAAACGCACGCCGTGAAACGCGCGCAGTGGCTTCGACGTCTGCCGGCCAGCCGCCAACAATAAAATTGCTAAAATACCAATCTTGATTATCGTTTATAAGCATTCCGAACCGGATGCAACCGCCAGATGCGGAACGGATCCAGGCCCGCCGTCGATCACCAATCCGGACGGAGCGGCTCGGCACCGGCCTGTTGCGGCAGCCCGAAGCCGAGATAACACTCAAGCCGCCAGCAAATAAGCCGGGGCGCAAGACCGTCGGGACGTCAAAGGAAAGCGGCCCGAACAAGACGGGCCGCCAGAACCACGGGACGGGAAAAGCCGGATAAGGCGTCGGGCGACGCCCGTTACGACGAGGCGACCGCCGGCGCGGCCACAGGCTTGCGGCTGGTGGCGAGCACGAGACCGACGGCCGACAGTTCGAGCACGGCGCCGACCAGGCCGAGACTCACATGCGAGGACACTGCAAGCGTAACCGAGCCGATCACCGCGCCGAGGGAAAAGCCGGCATACATGAACGAGGCGTTGAGCGAGAGCGCGACAGGTGCCGCCGCGACGCCTCCGATCGCGATCAGCCGCGCCTGCTGCGAGGGCATGAATGTCCAGGCGCTGACACCCCAGATCACGATTGAAATCAGCACAGGCGCAAGCGCCTGCGCCGGCGTCAGCCATGCCGCCGATGCCGACAGGCTGGCGAAGGCGCAAGCCAGGATCGACAGCGCCGGCACGATGACCTGGCGGGCGCCGAACCTGTCGGTCAGGCTGCCACCGCAGAACACGCCGGTCGCGGCGGCAACGCCCCATACGAACAGCACTGCGCTCAGAGATGTGCCGCTGATACCGGCCGCGGCGGCAAGATAGGTCGCCAGATACCCATAGAGCGTGTAGGCGCCGCTTGCCCACAGCACCGTCACCAGCATTGCCGCAAGCACCGCCGGCCGCCGCGCCACGTCGATCCGTTGACGCAGGCTCGCCACCGGCAGCGCAGCACCAATGTCGCCCGGCAGGCCGATCATCAGTCCAGCGGTCGCAATGGCTGCGAGGATGGCAACGCCACCGAAGGTCATACGCCAGCCCAGCGCGTGGCCGATGAGAGCCCCGAGCGGCACGCCGAGCACGATGGCGAGACTGCTGCCGCCGCTGATGATGGCAAGCGCACGCCCGCGCTGCTGCGACGGCACCAGCGCCCCCGCAAGTGCGGTGGCATTCGGCAGATAAAGTCCGGCGGCGAGGGCAAGCAGAATGCGCGCAGCCATCAGTTCCCAGTAATCGCCAGCCGCCACCGCCAGCAGGTTGGCGAGTGTGAACGCCCCCATGCAGACAATCAGAAGCCGGCGGCGATGCACGCCCGCGGTGAGAGCGGTGAGCACCGGCGAGGAGATCGCATAGGTCAACGCGAACGCGGTGATGAGCTGACCGGCCTGGCCGACGCCGACCGAGAGGTCACCGCCGATGTCCGGCAGCAGCGGCGCGATCATGAAGGCTTCGGTGGCAACGGCAAACGCGCCGAAGGCGAGCCAGACCAGCGGCGCGCGGGACGGCAGAGCTGCGGCGGATGAACTGGTCTGCGGTGCGGGAGATGTCATCGGAGGATGCCTTTTGATGCGAGTGAAGATTGAATGCTCTCGATATTTCAATATGACCGGTCGTCTCAATTCAGATCAAGAAAGAACGACGAAGAGGCGACTGGCTTGTGTCAGATGACGGATTTGGCGAGGCCAGATTTTGCGGAAGCGTTTCCGCCCTCTCAGCCCGGCGGCGCCAGGATCCTGCTGAAGGTGACCTTCATGAAGGCATCGAGCGCACGCCGGTTTTTCTCGACCTTGGCCCGCAGCACCGCGCCCTCATAGGCATCGAGCACCACGCTCGCGAGCACGCCGGCCTTCAGGTCGGTGGCGACGAGGCCTTGCTCCTGTGCATCCGCAATGGCGGTTTCGATATCCTTGGTCCAGCGGACGAAAATCGCATCAAGCCGCTCGCGGATCAGCGGGCTCTGGGTCGAGACTTCGGCGCTGAAATTGCCGAGCAGGCAACCGCGCTCGAAATTCGACTCCGTCGAGATCGTCATCAGGTCTTCGAAATAACGTTTCAGCCGCTTGAGCGGATGCAACGTGCGATCGCGCAAGATCTTGCGCCGCTCGGTGCCCTCGCCGTACCGATCGACGATCTCGGCGCCGAGCGCTTCCTTGCTTTCGAAGTGATTGTAGAACGAGCCCTTCGGCACCCCGGCGGTGGAGGTGATCTCCTGCACGCCGCAGCCGTTGAAGCCTTTCTCAAGAAAGGTCTTCATGCCCGCTTCGACGATCTGCTCCTTGAGGCTGTGGCGTGCCATGTGCCACCAATATGACCGTTCGTCTTAAAAGTCAAGACCGCGGCGGCAAGCTCAGAGAACCGCCTGCTCAATTGACCGGCTGCAGCGACACACCCGTCTTCGGCGCCACATTGAAAACGGCTTCCCAGTGGGTGATTTCGCCGCCCCGCGTGGTCAGGAGTTCGAAGCCCCGCCCCTGCATCCGGCGGCCATTCTGCCCGTCGTCCCACTCGCCTTCCCAGGTGCAGGCGACGATATTGTCGGAGACCGCGCGCAACTGCTTCTGCAAACGATGGTTCTTCTGGCGCGCAAAACGAGCCATCAAAAATGTCTCGAGTGGCGAGCGACCCCATGCATCTGGAAGGTCGTCGAGCCGGACTGCGGCATCCGCGGCAAACGTCGTCGTGACCTCGGCGAGGTCGCCGGCGTTCATCAACCGCTGCGCGCGCTCGATCACGGCCTGCGCATCGTGAAACGTGAGGGCTGTTGCCTGCGGCATGGGATTCTCCTGATCGTGAACGGCCTTCGCGGCCATCCTGGAGGGCAAACCTAGCGGACCGGTGCGCCAGATTCTGTCAGCAGCGAAAGCTCCGTGGTCGCGACCACGGCTGTCGTTCGCTGACGTCACGCGTCGCGACACGCCCTCTCACGTCAGCGGCTTCACCATCCGGATGGTCTCGGCGCCGAAGCCGCCACGGGTGTAGACATCGATCGCACGGACATTGTCGGCGAACACATCGAGGCTGAGAAAGCGATAGCCCTGCGCCCGCGCCCAGGCTTCCGCCTGCGCCATCAATTGTGCGGCGACGCCCTGCCCTTCGGCCTCCTCCACAAGCGCGAGCACCGCCACATAACCGCAGGGCTCATCGGTCACGCCGTCCTTGCCCGGCTGCAGATGGATGTAGCCGAGCCGTTGCCCCCCTTCCGACAGCGCCATCAGCGTGCGCGCGCCCGCAAGCCCGGCATCGACGGTGGCCGCCATGTGCCGGTCCTGAAACCCATCCATCGCCGCGCGGGTGTGCCACACAGGCCCCGGCACGCCGGATAGCCGCGGGGAGAGGCTGTGCATGAAAGCGGTGTCGGAAGGATCGGCGTCACGGATGGTGATGCGGGCCTGCGGCCGCGCGGGATCGGAAGGCATTTTCACTCTCTCATCAAAAATTCAAGCCGGCATCATAGATCACCAAGATGCCCCAGCGGCAACGGCGCGCCGGCCTTCAGGGTCTGGATGGCGATGTTGCTGCGGACTTCGCGCACGATCGGCAGGTTGAGCAGCTTGCCGACGAGAAAGTGCTGATAGTCGGCAAGGTCAGGCACCACGACCTCGAGGAAATAGTCCGCCTCGCCGGACACCAGATGGCATGCGACCACCTCCGGCATCGCGACAACCGCTTTCTCGAACGCCAGCGCACGCTTGTTGCCATGGCTCTCGATCTTGACGCCGACAAAGACCGAAAAGCCGAGGCCCACGCGGTCCCGCCGCAGCGCCGCCCGATAACCTTCGATATAGCCGTCCTGCTCCAGGCGCTTGACCCGGCGCAGGCAAGGTGAAGGTGACAGGCCGACCTTGTCGGCCAGTTCGACGTTGCTCAAACGGCCGTCGGATTGCAGCTCGGCAACGATGCGACAGTCGATAGCATCAAGGTTCGATTTTGGCATGATCACGCATTCCTGAATCTAAAAAGAGCGGATTATTGCGCTGGATACATCTCCCTTAGCACACTTCGCAAGGACATGCGCCGGATAACCATGACAGCATCATTAGCATCGACACCTTTGCCAAGGATCTTCGCAATGACCGATCGCTCCTCCCTGCATGCACTCCTCGAAGCCGTTGCACGCTACTTCGAGCTGATGTTCGACAACGATATCTCGCGCTTCGACGAGGTGTTCACCCCAAGCGCCCAGTTGCATGGACTGCGCGACGGACAACTGCGGCTGCTACCCGCGCAGACCTACAAGGACGCGCTCGCGTCAGGACCTTCGCCGAAATCAAAACATGCGCCACGCCGGCAGGAAATCTTGCTGGTGGATATTGCGTCGCCGACACAGGCGATGGTGAAGGTCCGCGTCCGGATCGATGCGATCCAGTATCTGGACTACCTCGCCTATCATTGCATCGATGGCGCGTGGCTGATCACAGCCAAGTCGTTTCATGTCGAGCAGAGATATGACGCAGCGCCGAGCTGATGGGCGTGTCGACGACTACTGATACGTCGCCACGATATCCGACACCGCGCGCTCCAGTTGCTGCGCGGTGGCGCACTGGCGCACCACGGTGCAGAAGGTCGAATAACGCGGCATCTCGGAATCGCCCCAGCCCCAGGCCATGCGTCCCTCGGGGTTGAGCCAGACCAGGCGCTTGGAGCGCTCGGCGATGCGGCGCAGGATATCGGCGCGCGGATCGAGGTTGTTGGTGCGGGCATCGCCCAGGATGATCACGGTGGTGCGCGGCGTGATCGCGTTCATCCACTGGTTTTCGAAATCGGCGAACGAATTGCCGTAATCGGACGAGCCGAAGCCGACGCTCGCCATGATCTCCTTCATGGCGTCTTCGGGATCCTTTTCTTCCAACAGCCGGCTGACTTCGACGAGATGGCCGGAGAACGCGAACGAGCGCACATCCGACACTACCTCATGCAGGCTGTGGATCAGCAGCAGAAAGAAATCCGAGACTTTCGCCACCGAACCGGAGACATCGCACAACGCCACGATCTGCGGCCGGTCGCGATGCCGGCGTTTCCAGGCGGTGAGAAACGGCACACCGCCCCAGGAGGCGTTGCGGCGGATGGTGCGGCGGACGTCGAGGTGCCCACGACGCTGGCGCTTGCGCGGCTTGCTGTAGCGCTCGCGCAGCCGGCGCGCGATCTGGCGAATCAGCGCACGCATTTCCTCGATCCGGCGCGGCTCGATCTGGTACAGCGGCGCATTGCGCAGGATCTCGTTGCGCAGGCTTTCCTTCTCCTCGCGCCCGTAGAGCAGCAGCGCCTGGGTCACACGCTCCCGGACATTGCCGCGCAGCGCATCCAGCGCCGCCGCCAACCGCTCGGCGTCCGCGGGATTGGACACCGTCAGCGCGTCCAGATCGTCGCGCAGGCGCGCAATGCCGAGTTGATCGAGAATGCGGTTCGAGTAGATGCCGCGCTGGGTGAAATAACGGATGTCCGGCAGCGACGCGGCATTCGATGCATTGGCAAGCGCCGCCGCCATCGCGGCGCGGTCCCCCGACAGCAGCATCTGCGCCAGCGTGCCGAGGCTGGGCGGGCCACCGGCCGCCGTGGCCTCCTGCCCGGCCTGTTCGGCCGCCTCATCGGTGCGATCCTGATCTGTCCCATCCGTCTCGGACGCATCCGAACCATCGGCCTCAGGCGCAGTATTCAGATCGGGATGATCGAAGAACAGATCGAAGCAGTCGCTCAACGCCTGCTTCTCGTCCTGGGATTTGGCCAGGGTCAGCAGCAGCGCATCGCGCAACACCAGGCGATCGGAAAAGCCGATCTCCGCCACGGCGCGCATCGCATCGATGCTCTCGGCCGGCGAGACGCGGACCCCCGCGCCCCGCGCCGCCCGAAAGAAACGATGCAGGTTCTCCTTCATCGCCGTCACCCGAAGACGTTGGGCCGCGCCGCCTTGGAAATGAACGTGTGCACCTGAGGCAGCGTGGCTTCGATGTCGGCCTCGTACTTCAGGAGCACGTTGAGGGTGTCCTTGACCATGTCGTGGTCGAGCTCGGAGGATTGCAGCAGAAGCAGCACCTTCGCCCAGTCGATGGTCTCGCTCACCGACGGCAGCTTCTTGAGGTCGAGGGTGCGGACCTGGTTGATGAAGCCGACGATCTGCTTGCGCAGCACCTCCGAGATCCCGGGAACGCGGGTCTCGACAATGCGCTCCTCCAGCTTCTGTTCGGGGAAGCCGATATGGAGATGCAGGCAGCGCCGCTTCAGGGCGTCGCCGAGATCACGCTCACCGTTCGAGGTCAGGATCACCGTCGGCGGCACCACCGCCGACACGGTGCCGAGCTCCGGAATGCTGATCTGGAAATCCGACAGGATCTCCAGCAGCAGCGATTCGAACTCGGCATCCGACTTGTCGATCTCGTCGATCAGCAGCACGCAGCCTCCCGGCTGCTCCAGCGCCTGCAACAGCGGGCGCGGTTCGACAAATTCCTTGGAGAAGAACACGTCGCCGAAATTGTGCAGCTGGTCGAGCGCCGCCGGCAGCGTCTCTGCGCCGCCCAGCACCTCGCCGAGCTTGTCCTTCAGGATCTGGGTGTAGAGCAGCTGCTTGGCGTATTTCCACTCGTACAGCGCCTTGGCCTCGTCGAGGCCCTCATAACATTGCAGGCGAAGCATCTTCAGCCCGCGCCAGGAGGCGATCGCCTTCGCAAGCTCGGTCTTGCCGACGCCGGCGGGGCCTTCGACCAGGATGGGTTTTTCGATCTGCTGCGCGAGATAGACCGCGGTCGCGATCTGACGGCTGGCGATGTAGCCGGCCGAGGCCAAGCCGTTTTGCACGGTCTCGATCGAGGCTGTGGGCCGTTGGTCAGCCAATGTCTCACTCCCGGTTTCTTCAGCGCGTCCATGGCCGGGAGGTCCTCAGCGGACACGCGGCCGGAAACTGGATTTTCGCCATCTGTGCTACGCGCTTCCCCACCTGCCGTCCAGAGAACGCCGCCGCAGAGCCCCATGCGCCGCGCCGCCCCCGGTGCATTTTCACACATATTTTGAAAGACTTGCCGGGCATCGCGAGACCTGCCGACACGCCCCGGACCGCAACCTAAACCGCGGCTGCTCCCCGTAACCGGGGCGCGCGCCTGAGCGCCGACATCAGCAGGACACGAAGGGGAAAGGAGGATTTATTCCCGCCGGGCAGTTGGACCTTTGACGGATTACGCTCACGTCGGTTGCCGCGTAACATCGCAAGACCTGTCGCCGGGCTACCTCCTGCGACGGCACTTCGTGAGGCCCGGTGGAAACGCCGGGCCCTTTTTCATTGGCTTGCCTCGGATCCCTCGAAACGCTGCGCCAATTGCGCGAGCGACAGCCGCGCGCCGGCATCGTTGTCCTCCGGCCGCAGGCCCGGTGGCAGATTGCTGCAGGCGAATACGACCTCAGTGCCGCCGGGCACATCGCCGAACGTGATCACCATTGTCATCTCGCCGTGGAAGGCAGGATCGGGGCTGTCGAAAACGACGGCTTCGACGATCCGCCGCGGCGGCGTGAGTTCGACGAAACGCACGCTGACCCGGTCTTCCCGCTCGGACGTCTTGCCTTGAAAAGTGCGCTCACTCTCGGGATAGACCAGCGACATGCTGTAGCCACCGCCGACCCCGGCCGTGAATGCGTGAATCGTGCCGGTCATCTCCGCTGGCGGCAGCCATTCAACCAGCGCCATCGGATCGATGAAGGCAGCGTAAAGCTCCTCGGGTCGGGCCCTGATGATCCGTGATGTGCGGCTCGAGGTGTTGGCGCGGGAATCCGTCATGGAGTGCTCCGTCCTTCATCTCGCGACATCCATCGGCGACCTCGCACCCAAAACAAGCGGGGCCGCCGTACTCAAACGCTCGGCGGCCCCCATCCCGCAGGACGCTGGAAGATTGGGGTCGACCTGCGACGTTGCGAGACACAGATATGATAGCGCAACGCGGCGCCGCCGCATCATCATACAGTTTTTAACCTAACGCTTTAAGGTTACCGGCCGCGCGACGGGACGCAAAGCCAGTTGCCCCGCGCTCTGCTACGGAATGTGATTTTAATCACAGTCTGCCGGCGGGAGCCGGGCTTATGGTCAGAACTGCCCCGGTCACCTTCCACTTAGACCTTGGCCGGCGCCGGTGTGATTATTGAACGACCGACCGATGTATTTAAGGTCTGGTGTATTTGATCACGTATTCGCAGTCAGACCGGCGCCGTTTGGTCTTAGACACTGGTTGGTCTTAGACACTTGTTGGTCTTAGACTTGTTGGTCTTAGACTTGGGAAATCGGCCGCACTGGCGCGGCAGCGCCGCAGACAGCGGGATTTGCGAGCGCCGAATCAGCGCTACACTCGCGCTCCCATGCCCCGCCCCCTTCCGCACCATCCCGTCAGCAAAACCCAGGCCCGCCGCATCTGGCTGCATGCGCAGCGGCTCGACACGTCAGCGCCGTTCGGCGAGGGGCCGCAGGCGACACAAGCTGCGGTCGAGCATCTCGGCTATGTGCAGATCGACACCATCAATGTGATCGAGCGCTGCCATCACCACATCCTGTTCAGCCGGATCCCGAGTTATCGCCGTGCTGACCTGCGACAGGCGCAGAGCCTCGACAAAAGCGTGTTCGAATACTGGACCCACGCGCTGTCCTATGTGCCGACCCGCGATCTTCGCTTCTTCATCGCAGCCATGCGCGAGCACAAACGCAACCCCAGCAATTGGTTCGAGACGGTGAGCCCCGCCGACATGCGCAAGGTGCTGCGGCTGATCCGCACCGGCGGCCCGCTCTCGATCCGCGATATCGACGACGACGTGCTGGTGGACAAGATCCATCCCTGGGCCAGCCGCAAGCCCTCCAAGCGGGCGCTGCAGCTCGCATTCTACACCGGCATGCTGACCATCAGCGAGCGGACCGGGATGCTGAAGAGCTATGATCTGATGGCGCGGCATTTCGGCTGGGAGACACCGCCAAAGCCGGCGTCAGCCACCGACACCGCCGCCTATCTGCTGGACCGCGGCCTGCGTGCGCAGGGCATCGTCAGCCTCGATTCGATCTGCCACCTCGACGCGCCGAGCAAGGCCGCCGTGCGCCGGCAGATCGAGGCGCGGCTGCGCCGCCACGAGCTTGTCGCCGTCACGCTCGAAGGCGCAGGCAAGCAGGAGCATTGGGCGAAACCCGAAGCGCTTCAGGACACCGCCGCACCGCAATCCGAGCTCGTTCACATCCTCTCGCCGTTCGATCCGCTGATCATCCAGCGCAAGCGCACCCATCTGGTGTTCGATTATGAACATCGGTTCGAGGCGTATATTCCCAAGGAAAAACGCCTGTTCGGTTATTTCGCGCTGCCGGTGCTGGTCGGCGACACCATCATCGCAGCGCTCGATCTCAAGACCGACCGCCAGGCCAAAAAATTGCTGATGCAGAAATGGAGCTGGATCGGCCGAGGGCAGCGCAAGGCGCTGAAACCGCTGATCGAGGACGCGCTGGACCGGTTCGAGCGGTTTCAGCTCGCGGACTGACGTGGAGCGGTTCTGTGACGGCTGTTCTGGCCGGACAAGCCGCAGATCCAGGGGTGATGCCGCAATTTCTTGCGAGAACCGCAGCATAAGGACTTGCCTCCACCGTCGGTCGCGCGCACTGTTGGGCGCTACGAAAACTGTGGCGGGCGGGACCGACCCCATCCGATGCGGTCAAGATCTGGGCGTTAAAGCCGGGGCGTGCAGAATCGGGACGGATAAATTCTGCCCTGTGAAAATTGGCATATGTGGAACCGGTCCATTTGAAACCAACTCAGAGCATACACGTATTTTGAAGCCTGCGTATTTCAGACATCGATACCGTACGGAACAGACCATGACTCGCCCCACGGACGCACAGCAGCTTGCCATTCAGGCCAAGCTCAATCTGGTATTGGGCGCCGCAGACTATGACCGCATGTTCCTCGGATTCCGCGTCGAGGACATTGAAGACGAAGCAGTGTTTGCCCGCGCACGCAGCGAATACCAGGCCAACCAGATCGAAACCCGCTACGGACGCCAGCTCGCCGCCGTCGTGCAAAGCGTAACCGGACACCCGATTGCACGGGTGACGGTCCGCGCCAAACGCTGGGCGGATTGAGCGGCCCCAGTGGTCTTTCCAAGGCGATCACAAACGCACCTGATCTTAGGGAGCCGAATTTCCGGCTCCGCATGCGAGCCCACGAGCACGCGCGTGAATGCCCGGCCGTTACGCCGAGGCTGCTGCGGAAGCCGCGGGAGAGGTGGGCCCGATCGGCGAAGCCTGCAGCCGCCGCGCCTGATCTGATCCCTCCGGCATCACTCGCTCGATGGCAGTTTCTCCCATGCAGTGGTTCGGCACCAATGTGGGTCGTCTTATTGCATCTGTCTCGAGTTCTATTGCAGCTGCGGCGATCGCTGGATTGTAAACTGGAATTTAGCGCTGGCGGTCGCGCAGAGTTGAGCGGCACAGGTGCCGCGCACCGTGGCGCTTCTTCGAACGCGTCCTACGTTCATAGCGACATTGATGACGGTTGGGAGCAATCGAGCGATGGATTACGGAGAATGACAATGTTGCGCAAAACGATGATCGCGCTCCTGACGGTTGCATCTGTCGGACTGGTTGCCCCGACGATGGCATCCGCACGCGGCGACGGCGGTGGCCATGGCGGCGGCTTCGGGGGTGGTGGCTTCCACGGCGGAGGCGGTTTCCACGGTGGCGGATTCCATGGTGGAGGCTTCCACGGATTCCATCATCACGGCTTTGGCCGTGGGTTGGCGTTCGGCGGCTTTGGTTATGGCCTTTATGGACCATACGGCTATGACGACTATGACTACGGATATCCGTATGCCGGCAACTCGTTTTACGACGATTCCGACGCCGACACCGGCAGCTGTTATGTGGTGCATCAGCGGGTGCACACGAAACATGGCTGGCGCCGGCGGCCGGTCGAGGTCTGCAACTGACCTCTGCAACTGATCCACATCATCGCCCGGCTCTCACGCCGGGCGAGGAAATCCGACAAATTCGTCCTACTCGTCACCCAGAAAATGCAGCAGCGCGAAGTTGAACAGCTTCGGATCCTGCAGGAAGGCGAAATGACTGGCGTTGGGCAGGATCAACAATCCGGCGTGCGGGATGGTCGCCGCCATGTATTCGGTGTGATCGCGCTTGATCGCCTCGTCATGGTCGCCGTCGACAATAAGCACCGGCGTGTCGATGCTCCTGAGCTGCGCGTCGCTCCAGTTCGGCTGGCTGGCCCACATCTTGCCGATCTGCTCGACAAAGGCATCGTAGTCGCCGGGCGTTGCCGAGCGGGCAGCGTATTCCTGGCCGGCGCGGGCGATGTAGGCGGCGAAGGTTGGATTCTTTTCGACGCCGTCGATCACGCCTGACGTCATGGTGTTGGCGGCAAACGCGAAAACCTTGCCGACGCGGTCCTTGTGACGCATGGCGAGATCGAGGCCGAGAATGGCGCCGTCGCTCCAGCCGACGATATCGGCTTTTTCGATCTTGAGTTGGACCATTAATGCGACAACGTCGTCGGCCATCAGATCGTAGCCATACGGGCGGCTGTCGCGGGTGCTGCGGCCATGGCCGCGGCTGTCCATCAGGATCACGGTGTGATGGGCGGCGACCGGGCCGACCTGGTTGCCCCAATAATCGGTGTTGGCGAGGCCGCCGTGCAAAAAGATCACCGGCGAACCCTTGCCGAGTTCCTGGCCATAGATCGCATAATGGATGCGGATGCCGTTGACCTCGGCCTCGCCGCTGCGATCGGTGGGAATCGGCGCCGGCGTCGGCGGCAGGGTCTCCCATCGCTCCGCCGCGCCGGCCGGCAGGGCGGCAAACACCATCAGGACCACAAACAGCAGGGCGCGCATCAATCCTCTCCGACAAAGATGACCTCGGATCATGGAACGCGCTTTCGGACTTTTCGGTGTCCGGCCAGCGCTGTCCCCACAACCCACAAAGCGCTCTACACGCCGCTCCAGCCGGAAAACGTCGCCGCCTGCCCGCGCAGATGGCCGTCGCGGTCGATCAGATTCCAGACGATGCCGCTCTCGATCCAGAACCGGCGGCCGGTTTTGGAAATACGAACGCCGCGGTAATCGGAGATGAAACCGTGACGCGTGACGCTCTCCATCAGCCGCTGGCGCTCGGCGCGATCGGGCGCCTCGGCAGAAAGGCGCGACGGCAGGGTGATGAACTCGTCCCAGTCATATTCGAAGCAGGTCTGGGCCGCCTTGTTTGCATAGATGAAGCGCGGATCCGCGTCGGTGTTGTGAGCCAGCACCGCAAACGGCGCGTCGCGATAGAGCCAGTGCGGCCCATTTGCTTTGGCGAGCTGCCCTTCATCAACGAGGGAGTTGCCGGTCAGGCGCGCAAAGCTGCCGGTGAGCAGGTCAAAGAAGTCGGGATCCACGGAGAGATCCGCGGATGGAGGCACGATGTGAACTGTCATGAGACCGTCGTAAAACCTGTGGCGGGTGGATGCCGCGAAGCCGTTGCGACTGCCTGCACATATAAGAGTCGATCGCCCAGGGACACCCGCCGATCACGATCTCCTGATGGATACGCACCCTATGCGATCGCTGATGTCGCTTCGCTCATCCGGGCCACGCCGCACACCGCCGTTTTGTCCGCGGAAGACCGACCATGCGTCGGAACTATGATGTGGATTCGCGCATCTCTTCGGGGTCGCCGAACCATCGCGACGCGGCCTGTGTGACATCCTCGTCAGCAAAGGTGTCCGCGGCCCAGGCTACAACGCCATCGGGGCGCACAAGCAGCGCGCTCAGGCCCAGCCGATCCCTGGCCTCGCCTGCGGCATACGCAATCCGGCCGCTCCAGCGGCTTGCGAGCGTTCGACGTGACGGCCGGGTGTCAAAGTCCAGCAGCAAGCCTTTCCCGTTCCTGAGCAGTTCACCCAGCTTCGTGCCGTCGGCCAATTCGAAATCGGGCGCGCTGCGGCCTACCAGGGGATGGCCCTCGCCGAGATCATAGCGGAGCGACACCCCCCAGACGCGCTCGGCGAAATAGGTCGCGCCGTCACGGGTGTCGATGAGATCGCGGATGATCGCTTCGAGGGCGCGCGTACTCTTGGTCGGCCGCATCAGCGCCACCTGGGCGCGGGACCAGTCCAGGATCTGCGCGCCCACCGGATGCCGCTCGCTCGCATAGCTGTCGAGCAGGCCGGCCGGTGCGTCACCGCGAATGGTCGCAGCCAGCTTCCATCCGAGGTTCATGGCGTCGCCAAAGCCGAGGTTAAGCCCCTGGCCGCCCAGGGGCGAATGGATGTGCGCGGCATCGCCCGCCAGCAGCACCCGCCCCCTGCGGTATATGGTCGCCTGAAAGGCGCGATCGGTCCAGGTGGTGGCAAGCTTGAGCGCCGTCAAGGTGACATCGGTGCCGGAGATGCGGCGCAACACCGCCTGCACATGCGCAAGCGTGATCGACTGGGTTCGGTGGAAAGCGCCGCCGTCAAAATCGACCATCGCGATGGTCCCGGGCTGCGCGTACGTATACATGCCGGTCGGCGTGTAATGGCGGCCGGGGGCGAGCTTGTCCGGATCGGCCAGCTCGACGTCAACAGAATAGCCGGTGAACTCGGGATCGGTGCCGACGAAGTCGAAGCCACTGGCCTTGCGAACCGTACTGCGGCCGCCATCACAGCCAACCAGCCAGCGGCAGCGAAAGATCTCGCCGCCGGCGCGAACGGTCACGCTGTCGTCCGATTGATCGACGCCTTCGACGCCGCGGCCACGACGTATCTCAGCTCCCATGGCACTCGCGCGCGCGGCCAGGACGGATTCGATGTGCTCCATCGCGACCGCCATGTTGCTGTCGGCCGGACTTGATGAGCGCAGATTTGCCAGGCGATACGGCCACTTCGAGGCATCGATGTTGTCGTGGAAAAACTGGATGCCGGCGAAATGGCCGCCCGGACGGCGCGGCTGCTGCATCCAGTGCGCTGAACCGGATGCGTTGTTGCTGCCCGATTGATCTCTGGCGCGCTGCGGCGCTGCGATGTCGTCCAGCAGACCGCGACAATCAAAGGCCTCGATGGTGGGCACCGAGAGGCCGCGCAAGCCGAACGGCAGCCGCTTCAGCGGGGAATCCGGGCTCTCGTTCTGCTCCAGCACCAGCACCGAGAGATTTGCGAGGCGCAGCTCACACGCGAGATAAAGGCCGACCGGACCCGCACCGGCAATCACGACATCATACAGCAAAACACACGTCCCTTACTCCACGTCGTCAGCGCCACCCTCCGCCTCAATCTTCGCTTGAGGCCACGCGCCGATCCGACTATAAATATCGCACCCAGTGCGATATTTATTACACTCGGTGTAATTATGCAAGTGGGCACCGGCGGAGGCGGTTGATATGAGGGGGGCGCTGGAACGACCGGAAGGCCTGCGGGAACGCAAGCGGCGGGAGACGTCCGAGCGAATCGTTGACAAGGGTTTGAAATTGTTCGTGAAGCACGGTTACGACGGCACCACGCTCGACGCCATCACGGAGGCCGCCGGCATCTCGCGCCGGACCTTCTTCTATTATTTCAAGTCCAAGGAGGACGTTCTGCTGGCCGCGCACGACAGCGGCTTTCGGGAAGCACTGAGGCCGGCGATGCTCGCCGAGTCGTCCGATCAGGCCCCTCTCGATGCCGTCCAGAAGTGCCTGATCAAGCTCGCCTCGCGCCACGAGACCAAGGAGTCCATCGTGTTCGACCGCCTGATGGAGTCAACCGAAGCGCTGCGCGCCCGCAAGGAAGCCGTTTTCGTCGAGACGGAGCAGATCCTGTTCGATGCCATGTGCGAGCTCTGGCCGTCGCCGGCACGGCGGGACGGGCTTCGGCTGGTCGCGATGGTGGCGATGGGAACGCTGCGCCTGGCCCTGGAGAAATGGAAGCAGAACGACGCGGCGCATCCCCTCGCCTATTACGTCCGGCAAAGTTTTGCGCTGCTGGCAAAGCAGTTCTGACGGCGCCCAGGCGGGATCATCGCGATCCAACGCGTCAGCGGCGCAGTTCACCTTACACGGCCGGCCGCGTCGGCGAAGTCCGCCCCGCGACGAGATCGACACCGGCGCATGACGCCTCAATCAGCTTCCAGATCGTGGATAACCGGTCGCAGCGCCTCGGTCGTGACGTGCAGGATTGCAAGTGTGATCGGGAGCTTGAAGCGTCGCCGGCCCGCGCTGCCTGGGTTGACGTAGAGTACGCCGTCCACCGTGTCGATCTCCGGCACATGGGAGTGGCCGGAGACGACAACGTCGATGCCCTGTGTTACGGGATCGATCTGCATCGTCTTGAGGTCGTGCAAGAGGTAGAACCACCGCCCGGCGAGACGCACGCGTTCGGTCTCAGGATATTGACCGGCCCAATCGCCGGTGTCGACGTTTCCCCTGATCGCGGAGACGGGAGCGATCCTGCGAAGGGCGGTGATAATGTCGGGATCACCGATGTCGCCGCCGTGGATGATGTGATCGACCCCCGTCAGGGCTCGCTCCGCCTCCGGCCTCAGCAAGCCGTGCGTATCGGAAATGATGCCGATCCTGAAGACCATCGATCGATGCGTCCTAAACGGTCATGGTGGCGAGATCCGACGCGATCCGACTGGCCGGAAATATTGCTACGGCTTCCGCCAGGATTTCATCATCAGGATAACGACCCGAGATATGCGTGAGAACCAGCTGCTTCACGCTGTTCGCCGCAGCCAATGCGGCTGCCTCCGCCGCGGTGAGGTGTCCGTAGTCGCGCGCGATGGCGGCGTCGCGCTGCAGGAACGTGGCCTCGATGACCAGCAGATCGGCATCCCGCACGTGGTCCGCCAATCCGTCCGTGGTCTCGATGTCGCCGACGACGACCAGCTTGGTACCGCGTTCCAGCGGCCCCAGGACGTTTTCGGGAACAATCGTTCGACCGTCCGCCAGGACGATCGCACGCCCCTCCGCCAATTCCCTGCGCATCGGTCCGTCCGGCACACCCAGGTCCGCCAGATGGTCCGGACGAAGATGGCGACGCGCGGGCGTCTCGAACACGAAGGCATAACTGTCGGTGTCGCGGTGGCGGACCGGAAAGCAGTCGATCACGAACTCGCCGGCGTCGAGAACTCTGCCCGGCTGCAGCGGCACCATCTCCAAAGGTATCGGCGCCCGTCCCTCGCCCCAGAGACCGGCCAGCATCCGGGTGACAATTTCGAGCGTGCCGGGACTGCCGTGAATGGTGACGAGTTCCTCGTTTTGTCGCGTCCGCAGCGTCGAAAATAACCCGGGTATTCCAAGCACGTGGTCGAAATGGGCGTGGGTGAGCAGCAGGCGCTCGAGCCGCCTGAAGCCGGCGCCTGCGCGCAACAATTGCCGTTGCGTGCCCTCGCCGCAGTCCACCAGCAACCGATGACCACCCGCCTCGATCAGGAGACCCGGATGATTGCGCTCGGCGGACGGCACGCTGGCCGAGGTCCCGAGAAATGTGAGCTTGAACATGATGGTGCGAACCTGGCTTGGCGAAGAGCGCGCAGGGAGTGCCCGGCGTCGCGGATCCCCTGTAGCAGCAGCCAAGCCCCCCAACCACCCCGGCAAACATGACTGCGAGATTTTCAGCAATCGCTCCGGCGTCATTGCCGGTCAAGCTCTTCCAGCCAGGCACGCAAGCAATGTTGCCCGGCGGCGATGTTTGCCGCCGACAGGCGCGCATTATCGGCGCGCAGGCTTTGGGGCGAAAGCCCGACGCGGGCCAGTTCGGACGCATGGCCGATCAGCCAGCGCTCGAAATCGCGGCCGCCGGCCTCCGGATGAAACTGGAATGCGAGTGTGTTGCGCCCGATGGCAAAGGCCTGGTTGGCGCAGATCGATGTCGACGCCAGCCGCTCCGCTCCCTCCGGCAGATCGAAGGTATCGCCGTGCCAATGCAGCATGGCGACGTCAGCAAGACAACGCAGCGGTCCGGCGCGGCCGGCATCGGTCAAGGTGACCGGTGCCCAGCCGATCTCGGCGGCCGGGCCGGGATAGACCCGCGCGCCCAGCGCCCGTGCCATCAGCTGCGCACCGAGGCAAATGCCCAGCGTCGGCCGGCCCAACGCAAGCCGGCTTTCGATCAGCGAGATCTCGCCAGTCAGGAACGGATAATCATCGTCCTGATAGGCGCCGATCGGACCGCCCAGCACGGCCAAGAGATCGACGGTGTCGGCTCGAAGCGCGCGGAGATCATCGACACCGGCGTCGCGATACTGGACCGTGTATCCTGCCGCTTCCAGCACCGTCTGGAAGCTGCCGAGATCCTCGAAAGCAATATGGCGGATCGCAATTGCCGTTTTTGTCATCGCTGCCGAATCTCATCTTGCCATGCGGCCCGGTTTGCCCATGGTCGGAATGCCGGCCTCCATGCCATCCCCGATGCCGGAGGGCCAGAGCCATCTCATCGTCGAAACGAGGAATCCGCCTGGACCATCGCCTTGATGAAATTGAACACGGCGGCCATGCGCGGCACGTTCCTGAGATCTTCATGGATCGCCAGCCAGAACTCGCGTTCCGCCTTCACCTGCTTCGGCAGGATCATCCTGACCGACGGCTCGCCACGCACGATGTAATCGGGAAACATCCCGATGCCGACGCCGGCAAGAACCGCATTGAGCTGCGCCAGCGGGCTTGTGCTGCTAAACACCACGTTGCGCTGGCCCGTGGTGTCGCGAAGCCATTTCAGGCTGGGGATTTCGATGAGATCCTCGATATAATCGACGAAGACATGCTCATCGATGTCCTCGATGCGCGCCGGCTCGCCATGGCGCTCGACATATGTGTGCGACGCATACAGATGAACATCGCATCGCGCCAGCCGGCGCGCGACCAGGCGCGGACCGGTCGGCCGCACCAGGCCGATCGAGATATCGGCTTCCCGCCTGGTCAGGTTGGCGATCTGCATCGCGGTGACCACCTCGACCGCGATATTGGGGTGCTGTTCGCGAAATGCCGGCAGCGCGGGCGACAGAATCCGCGCGGCAAAGCCTTCCACCACCGCGATGCGAACCGGGCCGGACAAATCGTTGCCGACATGGCCGACCGACGAGATTTCATCCGCGGCCTGCGCCATTGCTTCCGCATGCGCCAGCAGCCGCCATCCGGCTTCCGTCAGCACGAACCCTTTCTGGGTTCGCTCGAACAGCTTGTGATCGAGGCGTCGCTCCAGATTGGCGATGCGGCGCAGCACGGTGGTGTGCGACACGCCCAGCCGCCGCGCCGCCTTGAGCAGCGTGGTCTTGCGCACCAGTTCGAGGAAATACTGCACGTCGTCCCAGGGAAACACAGCGACCTTTGTCTCAGGCGCGCTCGCTTTCCCTGGCCCCGGTCCAGCCGACCTGGTCCGGGACTTCATGACGTCGGTCCAGCTTGCATCGCTCGTCTCCGGCACGGACCCAATGGGGCGTTATGGCAACGCCTCATTGGGCCGCCTCGGAGCGCGAGATTCAAGCGAATGATTTGAGGAGCGCATCGACATCCTTCTGATCCGGCCCCTTGGACCGCGCGTGCGGGCGCGGACCGGCCATGTAGCCGACCAGCAGCAGGATCTCGTCCGGACGCGGCGCGTCCGCAACCATGACCGGCATGGTGTCGATGGCATCGAGATCCCATCCATCGTCGATCGGGCCGAAGATCATGTCGGCATGCGCGCCGGGCGCCACCACCTTGGCATTGCCCGGAATCGGAACCCGACCGCGGCGGATCACCCCGCGCATCGCCATCCCGATGCGGGCGTGGATCATCACCGCGCCGTGTTCGAGGTCACCGGCCGTGCCCACCAGCGCCGCCTTGGAATAAGCTCGCAGATTTTTGGGGTCGCCGATCAGCTCGAGCGCTTTCCTGGTCAGCATGTCGCCGACCTTGAAAGAGATATCGATCAGCGGCGCCAGATCCGTGCCGACCGGCTTGCCGACCAGCGGATTTTTCAGCACCACGCCGAGCGCCACCCGCCGCAGCGGGGACGCAAGCCGCGTCCCATGCTCCACCGCGATCTCCTCATCGAAAACAACCGTCTTGCGGATATCCATTATCGTCTCCTCCAGTGCGAGCGCCTAGCATGTGCATCAACGCTATCGCGCCATGGAGAGCCTGTGCAGTCGCGATCCTCGCAACGCACTGTGCATTTTTGGTTCAACGGCGCGTTGTGATCACATGTGGGCCGCAATAACATCGCGCATGGCCTTGTTCGCGTCACCCAGGTGCCACCAGTTGAAGCCGCAAATATCGCCATAGCGGCCGAAGTCATTGAAGAATTGACTGAGCTTCGCGACCGCGTCCGCGCTGTCGAATCCGTCGGCGGTATAGGCCTGGCCGGAAATCACCACGGGTTTGGCAGCCCAGTGCTGATATCGGTCGCAGCAGAATCCGGCATATCCGGCCGAGTTGGCAAGCGGATATTCTCCGACGGTTCCCGTCTGATTCAGCATCGAGGCTTTCGGGAAGTTCTTGAACCAATAGGCTTGCGGATTGATCATGTCGACAAAAGCCGCGGCCGCCTGAAGCAGCTGAGGTGCATGCCCGTCGATGAAGCCGAAACTGGTAAAGCCCAGTCCGGCGACATGACCGCGGATGCCGCCGAGAAACTGCTGAATCTCCTGCGCGGTCCAATGAGCGCCGTTCTCTCCCTGCTCGATGTCGGCGATGTAATGATCGACACCATAGGTATTGATCGCCCCCAACGCGAGAGCGGTTTCCGCCGGGATGTCTTCGCCCTGGCACCAGCCCCAGCCGGCGATCGCAAATCCAGCCGCACGGGCATCATCCGCGAAAGCGGTCTCGCGATTCAGATTGGTGTGCTGATGGCTGCCGACGTAGTTGCGGCCGTGGATGCGCAACCACAGATGATCGACCTTCAGGCGGTGCAATTCGCCGATCAGCGCGGCCGTGCTGCCATAGGCGTTCAGCAAAGTTTCGAGGTCGTAGACGTAAAATCCGTGTCCACTGAAAGGTGGCTTCAATCCTGTCTTGAAGACTGGCATGACAATTGTTCTCGGTTTTCAAATGTTGGTTTTTCCGCAGCGAGGTGTTTGGGTCGCGGGCATTGAACGTCTACTCCTCCAGCGGCGATATCGATCATACGCCTGGCGGTGCTCCGAACACGTTCCAGCCCCACAAGGTATCGAGCTCAGGCGTGAAGATGCCGTCAGCGGGCTGGCCTTGCTGGGTCTGCCGCTCGGTGAGCTTCTTTTTCGTGACCGGACCGAAATAGTTTCCGGCGGAGAGGCCGAGCTTCTCGCGCAGACGAGCAACCTCGGCGCTTTGCGAGCCCGGCCGCAACCGGATGAGTTCACGACGCAGCGCGACGTCGTCGCCCGACTGCCCATTGAGAAGCATCGCAGCCGCGATGCCCGCGTCGCGGCCCGTCAACAGCACAAGATCACAGCGTTTGCCCGATCCGAGCTGGTTCAGCACGGCCTGAAACTTGGCCCATTGGTCGCTCGTGAGCTGTTTGCCACGGACAGTCAGGCAGCCGGCCGACGAAAACGATGCTTCCCATTCGGCTTTCACGCTCGTGACATAGGTGCAGTGCACGTTGTCGTAAGGCATGCTGGTGTCCCAAGTATCGTCGACTCCGAAGATGAGGTCGTTGGTCGTTCGCAGTACCGTGCACGTCGCGTCCTGCGCCAGGTCGTCGGGATCGGTCATGCGCAGCGCGGGCTTGATAGTGCCATGCTTGTGCGCTGCCACCCGGAATACGTAACCACCGGTCGGGACCATGTTGCATGCGGTACTGAACGACACGCCGAAGTTCACCTTGTTGTAATAGCCGCGCATGTAGTACGGGTTCGGAACCGTCGAACCCGAGAACAAGGTCAGACGGCGTTTCGTCGGATCCGCGTCGCGCTTGTAGAAACCCAGGAGGCAGCGATAGTCGCTGTGATTGGGCCGAACGTCGGTAACCTCGATCGAGGTGGCGTTCTCCACTTCGTGCCTGGATCCGATTTCCGTCGCCTTGCCCAGCGCCAACCCGCGAAAAGCGAGGGCGATGACATCATTCATGCCGTGGGGGTCGAACCGATTGGCGCCGATCAGCAGTTCGACGACATCGGGCGTCAACATGAAGGTTGTCGCCGCGCCGATCGTGCTGGCGCTCAAATGGCGGTAATCCGGGGCATGCGCATCCTGCTCCGGCCACTTCGCCTTCAGCGGCGTTGCGGCACTGAAGGTTGCGATGAACCGGGAAGCCCGCTGCATCAGCGTTTCAGGTTCCGGCGCCGGGTCGTCCGCCGATTGCTCCTGCACTCTCGCCCGCTGCAACTCGGCATCGGTCAGTTCGAGTTTATCGGGCGCGATCACGCCGTCGCCGGATCGGAATGCGAATATCGAATGATCGTTCATGTCTGCCTCCACTCAAGGTTTGCCGGCGGTATAGTTCGGCAAGGCCAGCCCGCGGCGGAAGCTTGTGAGTTGCTCGGCCGTTGCCCGAGGCAGGGCCCTGCTCGCCGCTGCTGGGGAAAATGTGCGCTGCGGGTTAGCCGCCGGGGAATCCGATTTGCCGATCTTCGAGTTCGCGACAGCCTGTCGGGCCAGCGCTTCGACGTTCGCGATCGTGCAGATCTTGGCGTAGTTGCGGACAATATTGTTCGCGAGGCAAAATGCGTCCCCGGGCGGCAACGCTTGCAGCGTTCGCACAGCTTCGTCGGTCTTGCTGTCGGCGCGATAAGCACTCAGCGCATCGACGACGAGCTGACGGACCTCCAGCGCATAGGGCGAGAAGGCATATTCCGCGGCGTAGCCGTCGATCAGCTTGCGCGCGAGTTCACTGCTCGCCGCGACGATCGCGATCGATTTGGTCGCGGCGTCGACGGCGGCCATGATCAGGGCCGCCTGGGTATTTGCGGTTGCGATCGAACTCGACGCGTACCGCGAATTCTTTGCCAGTTCGACTATGCCATCGAAGAAGACCCCGCACTGTTCGTCGACGAAATCGAATCCCGCAATCGTGTAGCCGGTCGGGGTAAGGTCCGGCACGGGCGCGGAACAAACGCCGGCAAACGCATGGACCTCGCTTGGCTTGGCCGATACGCCACGCCCGCTATCGCCGAAGCGGCACCCCGAAACGAGCACAGCCAGCAGAAAAAGGATGATTGATCGCCGCACGGTATCCCCCCGATTTTCCAGATCCCAGAACTGAACGGCGCCGCCGTGCGGTCGCCGGGTTGACGTTTAGGCGGCGCTGGCGGCGCGATCCTGGGGAGCCTTGCGTGGCCCTACTTTCACAAAGCCACCCCAGATCGCGACCGGCAAAACCGATGCCCAACGCAAGCGCCAACGCTCAAGCAACCGCCGAAGCTGGATCAGCGGACGCCTGCTTGAAGACGGCAAAGAGTCTCGAACCATCAGGCACGCCGAGACCAGTGCAGGCATTCCAGCCCGGGCCGGCGGTGTAGCCGATATTGCCAACCTTGTTGTCGCCGCTGACAACCGAACGGAACGCTGCCGTACTGCCATACAACAGCGGGAGGGCAAATCCGGCGGGCTTGCTGCACGCCTCGTTGATCAGCGCAAAAAATCCCGCGAACAATGGCGCCACCGCGCTGGTTCCGCCAATCGTTCCGCCAATGCCGCCGACGACGACGGAAAAGCCGCTGCGGGGGTCGGCATCGCCGGCAATATCCGGCACGCCTCGCCTGACTTTTCGATCGTTGACCGACTCCGGGATGTTCGCATTGGCCTGATAAGCGGGCATCGCGAATACATCGCTGATGCCGCCGCCGGTTCCGCCGCCGTTGCGATTCCAGACCTTCTCGCTGGTGATGACGCCGTCACTGGTATCGATCACAGTGCCACCGCAGCCGATGACAAACGGGCTCGACGCCGGAAAATCGGTATGCGCGCGGCCGTCGCCGATACCATCGGTCGCAAGATTGTCGCCTGCCGCCGCAAGCACCGTTATATTCAACGACGCAGCGTCCTTGAACGCCGTGTTCATCGCGGCGAGGCCCTGGCCGCTCCAGTTCAGTTCCGCCGATCCCCAGCTGATCGAGATGATCGACGGACGATTTTGCTGATCGTGGACCGCCCTGGTGATGGCATCGACGAAGCCCTGGACGGTGTTGGGGGCGAAATACACCGCGATGCTGGCTCCCGGAGCCGCTCCGCCCGCGACCTGGATATCCAGCGCGACCTCACTATCCGCGTTGGGATCCCTGCCGGGCTGGTTTTGTCCTCCCGACACCGAGATCGGCATGACCCTCGGCGTATTCAGATTCATGGCCCTGAACGCCGCTTGGTTGTCGCTGTCCCGGAAGCCACCGCCGAGTTCGATCAGAGCGATGCACTGGCCGGCTCCGTTGCCGGTCGTGTTCGGAAATCCGTAGAGTTTCGCCACCTCGTTGGGGAGATGTCCCACGACGGCATGCGGGTCCAGGTGATGGGTGAGCTTCGCCTTTGCAATCGGTCTCGTGTCGAGGCCCAAAACGGCCTCCACGCTGTCGACCACATCAGCCGGCGCCGAGAGGGTGCCTGAACGCGCGCGAAACCCCTGCTGACCGTCATTGTAGTAGTGCAGCTTGGTCCTGAAGGCGGCTTCGATCTTGTCGATCGGACCGGAGAGTTTGACCAGCCGGCGCGCTGGATCCTGCCTGACGATCGCCAACCCCGTTTCATTCGCAAAGTCTGCGATTTTCGCGAAATCGTTGGCGTATTCCGCTGCCCGCTGGCCAGCAACGTCGTATGCCGGCGCATTCTTTGCTGCGGCCGCTGACGCAGAAAGAGGTCCCTGCTGCAGAAGATCGTCGGCGCTGCGATCTTTCAGATAGACGCTGATTTCGATCGGCTCCCCGGGCGTTGAAGCGTGGGCCGAGGCGATCGCCGGCAGACCTTTGGGTGGTTCGCGATGACTTCCGGGTATTTCAACGTAATTGGCAATCATGACACTCTCCTGTCGTGAATGGGTTGTCAGCACCGCGACGGCTGGCTATTCCGAATTTTTCCTTGAGACGCCGCCGCTGTTTCCCTGCTCCCGCGTCGCATCGTTCCGGCCCTATTGCAGATCGGCCGCGGACCAGCCGCGCAAGATGTCCTCGCTCTCCAACGTGCGAATGCAGTCGCGTACGGTCTTGATCCGATCCGGATAGTTGCTCGCGCCGATGGCGGCCAGCCGTTCGAGCGCGTTGCCGCCTTCGAAGGCCTGCGCGATCCTCTGGAATCCGGCGCGCCCCTGATGGCGGATATCGTTGACCCAGATGACCTCGCGCCAGTCGTTGCCGGTGAAAGCCCCGACGCGTCGCATAGTGTCGCTGATCTTGCGTCGTGCCGTCGCTATGGCGTGGCGCACCTGCACATTGCGCGCCTCCTCCTGGCGGCACCAGAGCAACAGCCTGGCGGTGGTGGTCCTCTCCGCATCGTCGACGCGTGTCGGATCGGCATTGAGGTACTGCATGAAGTCAGCGATCTGCGTCTCGACGACACCGTTCGGGCGCGTCACCCTGCGCGACGTTTCGAGCGACCGGACCGATCCATCAGGAAGCCTGCGATGCACGCGCGGAACCTGTTCACCGTCCTCCACCAGAGTCAGATCGGGGAAGAAGCGGGCCGCAGACGGCAACGCCAGCAGCATGCGGAATAGCACGATCAGATTTTCGTTCGGCGTATGCGCCGCCGCCTGGTAACAGCCGAAGGTGAAAGCGGCGCGATCGTAGGAGTTCAGGCGGGCGAAATAGCCGTCGCTCTCTCCCATGACGGTCGGCCAGATGATCTGGGCCAGCCGGCCGTGGATGCCCATGGCTGTATTGCGGTCGTAACGGCCGGCGTCCGCAATCTCGTTCAGCCGGTTGGACGGCTGATACAGTCCGCGCCGCGCCATGTCGTCGGTGTAACGCGTCTCCGAGCCGAGATAGATGCGGCTGTCATTTGCAAGTTTCGCGAAATGAACGAACCGGCCGGGCCTCGGCTCGGTGCGCTCGAATCCGGTGATCTCATCCGCACCTGGACCAGGCAGCAGCGCATCGGCTCGAGCCGCCATTTCAGCATCACCGACATCGCCCTGGGGCGCCCCGGCATTACCCGGGCGCGCCTCGCCATCCTGTCCTGGCGTCAGCAGACGAAGGCTGAGCGCATCGATGCGTGTTTGCTCGCGTGCCTCGACCGCGGCAAAAGCGTCCGTATCGCCTTCGCTGACTGCAATCGGCCACCCCAAGCCGAGAAGACCGGCGGTTTCCGGACCCACGACGCCGTCCGTCGCCACCCCTTCCGCGGCTTGCAGATTGTAAACCGCCGCTTCGGTTGTCACACCGAAGACGCCGTCGATCCGACCTGGTTCGTAGCCACGCTGCTGGAGCGCACGCTGCACGGCGATGACCGTCGGCCCCCGCGTCAGCGGCGACGTGACCATCAGCTGTCCCGCTTGCGGGACATAGGGCTGCCCAGCGCCGGCTGTATATTCGATGCCGGGAACCAGCACGCCATAGTCCCAAGGTCGCGATGCGGCGCCGGTAGCGATCACCACGCCGAACCTCGCCCCCCGCGCCTCGACCGTGCTGCCGTCCCCTCGCGATATCGCGATGTGCCCGATCGCATGACCACTGCCTTGAGAACGCGGCCGGCGCAGCAGAATGGCCCCCGGCGTATTCAGCGCCTGGCTGACAGCAATGGTCGCATGCGACGACAGCGCGTCCTCGGTCCAGTACCCGGTATAGGCGTCTGCGGTCTGCGGATTGTCCGGCCTCACGCCGAACAGCACACCGTAGGCCTGATAGACGCACCAGGACACGAATTCGGCACAGTCCCACGGCCCGTGGAACGTTGCATTATCCATAGGCACACGCGCCCCAAGCACATATGGCTCGCCTTCATGCGCTTCGGCGATGGGTAGCAAGATACGTCCGTTATGCATGGTGTTCTCCACCGGTTTGATGTGTTCGGAGTGGGCATCGCGCGGCCTGCCGACGGCAGGCCCGATCAATTTTTTGGAACGGTCGCCTCCGTCGTCTTCAACCCAAGGAACGTCGCCGCGCTCAAACCCTGCAGGCCAAGCAGCGTTGTGTTGAAGTCCGGCATTGCGAGGCCGGACATCACGTCCTTCGCGAAGACGACCGTCAGCACGACCGTCCATGCGACCACCTGGAAGCGATGGAAGCTCACTCCATTGGCGTCGCTTACGATGTCGCGGAAGAAATTTTCCGATTGATTGAGCAGTTTGGCGCGATCGGATTCCCGCGCGCTCAGCCGCGCCTGGACCGCGGCGACCTGTTTGACGATCTCGACCTTGCGCTCGCCGTTCGCTTCGACAGCGACTTCCTGCCTGAGGGCGGCTTCCCGCCCCGCAAGCATGGCCACGTCCTGCGTTGCCGCCTCGCGTGCAGTTTGCGCTTCCAGCGTTGCCTTGTCGGATGTCTTGGCAACATTGATCGCGGCGGAGCCGAGCGCCGTACCGGCACCGATCGCGAGCAGCGTGAGAGCGGTACTGTTGAACGAATTGTTGAAGTCCCCCGTGACCAGCCCGATGAACAGATAGGCGGCGAGCACGACGAAGAACCACCAGGCCGCCTGCGCGCGGGACAGGCTGTAGGCCCCGCGCCAATCCAGCGCGCCCGGCTCGGGTTGGCCATCACGAATGATGTTGGTGCGCAATGCGCAGACGACGAAAGCCGCGAGCAGAACCAGGAATACGATCAGCCACGTGATTCCCCAGCGGGTAGGCAGCGGATTCAGCTTGAGTTTTGCCTCGGAGCGAATAGCCGGCTGTTCATCCGGTCCGATGCTCACGAGCAAGCCTGCTGGCTCCGCTCGGGCTCTCTCCACAATGGCGGCGAGGGTTTCGCGCGACCCTTCGCGCAACTCGACGACCAGCTTCGCAACGAACTTGACGTTGTTCCCGGCCGGATCGATCTGCGGCGGCAGTTTCAGGGGTCCGGCGGGCCGGCCGTCGATAAACAGAACGAGCCTCTTTGCAAGAGTGGCGCAGGGCTTGAGCTTGGGGTAATTCGTCACCTCGATCGCGATTTCGTCGCCCAGCTCGACATCCGTCACGCCCGGCTCGTCTGGACTCGCCGGCGCCGCAGCACCGCGGGAGATGCGATAGACCCGTCCCACCGCAGCCGCTGCGGGTTCGCAAGACCCGGACGATGCCGCGGGAGCTGGCGATTGTGCACCGGTCGGAACGGTTAAGCTGCAGAGGAAGACCGCCGCTGTCACACCAAATAAGAGCGGTGCGATGGACCGGGCGACAGCGGTTGCCGGTGACAGCCCCGATATCGCCCTCAGCCTCCTGCCTACGATCTTCTGCATTTTGGTCTTCCCCTGGAAGGACACTTCCGTTCGTCAGGTTTTATCCAGCGACATGCGCGCGGCCTTGGCCCGTGCATCGCCTCACGCCTCCGTTGCGTCGAAGATCCATCCGTGACACTGGCCGCTGTTCCTGTCGGTGCCGACAGCGCGCAACCGGCGCTGCTCGCCGCAACCCGCCGCAAGAATAGCGACGGAGCCGAGAGCGGAGAAAAAAGAGCCGTCCCGAACGTGGGACGGCAGTTCAGGGAGGATCGTGAAGATGGAAGCCTCCGGCAGGTCGATCGTTCGCCGTGCGTAGATGCGGCTTCCGAGACCACCATCCGCGCGATCCTGGGTAATCGTCAGACGATCGCCGCGCAGCTCGACAATGAGGACTTCCTCATGCGGCTTGCTGGTCGGAATATGCGGGACCTCGCAACTCGAAAACCGGAGAATGTTGTTCATGCGGATGGAGAAGTCGGCCATTATGTGGTCCCGGGCTGAGCGGCTAAGATTGCGAGATGGATTGGGGGCAACCGCCCTCAGCGGTGGCGCATCGGGGGGCCGTGCGACGATCCGACCGGGCGCCATGCGCGGATTGGGTCGGCGTGGCACGGCAAATCGGGACAAAGCCTGCCGGTTTGCGAGGCAGTACACGATGCTGCCGCCAGCCCCGCCCGCGTATGAAGGGCGGGCAATGCCTTGACGCAAAATTTGTTGGTTATGAAAATACCGCACTGCTCGCTCTCAGTTTCGGCAACATCGTGCGAGAGTGAGTTTGGGCAGACGGTGTGAGGGCAGCGTGAGAACCCTCCTGGCGATCAGGGGGAGGTCATTTCACGCTGGGTTAACGGCAGGTATGGCGGAATCGCCGTCAAAGGGGACGGTCGGATGAGCGGACACGGGACAATCTCTCTCTGGACTGCGCGCGATGAGATCGAGTCCAGAGCATTTGAGCCACGGATCGATGCAGGGCCTGAGGGGTCAATTCCCGGTTTCAGGCACTTCCTTCAGTCCCCCCTTCAGCCCCCCACTGCCGCGCAGCAGTGCGAGCCCACTGACGCGCAGCAGCCCGAGCCCACTGAGGCGCAGCGGTTCGCGATCGACGGAGTGCCTTTCGACCCGAAGTGTTCCGATCAGCGGCAACAGGCCGAGAATCTGATGAAGAAACTCGCCGGCATCATCGAGGTCGAACCTAAGCCTGGCGCACGTGAACAATTCAACGATTGGATTCCCAGTGGCTACACGTATTTTCTGCAATTGATCGCGCATGACCTCGTTGAGAGCTCGCTATTTTTGTCACGCAGTGAAGGCAGCGTGCTCGGCCTCAGCAACGTCCGCAGCAAGCCCCTGCGGCTTGAGACAATCTTCGGCGGCGGCCCTATTCAATGTCCGTTTGCCTATAACGAGGACAAAAGCGGCTTTCGCAATCGCCTTCGACTAGGGGAAGTACGAAAAGACGGAAAGTTCTATACTGGCAATACGGATGACTTGAGAGACATTGCGCGCGCACGCGCGACCGAAGTACTTGGCGAAAATAGCTATCCCGAGGCGCTGATCGCGGACGGACGCAACGACTCCCATGCGATTCTTTCGCAAATCGTCGTCATGTTCCACCACCTTCAAAATCAATTACTCGAAAGTCTCGACGACAATCCAAAGATCTGTCCGACGGGGAGCCACCTGGTTAATGCGCAAAGGAAGTTTGTGGCTGGGCAGTCTGCGTGCGCACTGATTTACCGGAGCATTATCAGAAACGACATTTTGTCCAAGATTTTGCACCCGGGTGTCTTTGCAGAATACGAGTCCGGGAGGATTACAGTCCTTGACCCACCACAGGGACTCGACACCGGTACCTGGTTGGTGCCGCTGGAATTCTCTTTTGGCTTCTTTCGCTTTGGTCACGCGATGATCCGGTCGGTGTATTCGTTCAATCCAAGGACAGAGATTTCGGAGTACCGCGGCCTCGGTCTGCCCCTCATTCTTGAACACACCTCGGAAAAGAACGCCGGTCTGATGCCGTTTGAGGAATTCTGGACGATCGATTGGCAGCGTTTTTTCGGAAGCGACCCGGCGACAACGAACTTCAGCGTGCCGATCGGTCCGTGGTCCCGTTTGGACATCGAGGGTGCTGCCCGGGGACAAGACACAAACGAACCGGGATTGACGTTTCGCGACCTGACAAGTTCAATTGCCACGCAACCTTGGTCGGTTCGCGCACTGGCCGAAAGGCTGAGCCCAACACACGGCAAACTGCTCCAGCTGTCGCCCTTTCTGAGGGGCCCTCTGGACACCCCGAAGGCTCCGCCCTGGTACGCGGACATTTCCCGCTGGCTATCGGAGCGTCGATCAGCACCGGAAACCGGGCAACACCTGGACGACAACGATATCAGAATCCTGGCAACGGATCCGCCGATCCCGTTCTTCGCCCGCTTCGAAGCTGGACTGGACCCTGGCATCGCCGGGAAACATCTTGGCGTGCTGACGTCAATTGTCGTGGCTGATGTCTTCTACGGCATTTTCCAGCATGATCGCCTTCTCGACATCGACGGCAACTGGGACCTTGCAGCTCAACTTCGACGGCTATCGGAAATCCTTTTCGACGGGAAGCCCGACGCATTTTCCGGCGCCGAAAACGTCACGACGGTAGAACGGCTGATCGACTTTCTCGGAGCTCGAATTGAATTCCCCACCGGCGGGTAGCCGGTATCAAGCATCACGCATGCAGCAAGAGTGAGGTGGAATATGGGACGTGAAAAGATCACCATCAACCAGAACGATTTTCCCGCATGGGGTAAACTCGTGAAAAGCTGGGCGACCGGCATGAATTATGTCGACCACGAAATGACGGAAGCTGACCCCGTTCCCTCCACGCAGGAAATACCTCCCAAGTGGCCCAGGCCAACGTCGTTCGTGGAATTTTGGGAACAATGCAGGAAGGCGAGAGTCGGCCTCATTTACGACGACGGACTGAACACGCCGGTGCCCCGTGACGCAGGCCTGGGTCTGGCGGTGACGCAGGGCGATGGTGACGTCTTCGTTCTCCGGTTGCCGCCTCGGGACATCCTGGTGACGCACGAAGCCAGAATCCTTGCCGGCGCCCTGTATCGACTTCCGACGTTCTACCAGCGCATATTTGGGGCGCCGATTGACCCAGCGCAGCAGGACACCAAGGTGAAGAAAATGACTCTTCACGCCGAGCGCATCGGTGATTACACGCTGAGTACATGCGCCTGAAGCGCGGCCTTCACCACACCCCGAACTCGATTCCGGTGACCGGAGCGCCGGCTGCGCCGAGACCCGCAGCGAGGCGCTCCCAATCTTCCGGGATCGCGATCGGAAAAACGTGCAGCAGCCAACGGGTCATGCTTTCGCGTGTCGGCGGCGGCTGGCCATGCCAGTCGGCCGCGATCGCTTCCAGCGCCTTCTCGAATTCCGCTTTTGCCTCGTCCAGCCGGCCGACATGGGCCTTGGCCGCGCAGCCCCATATCGCGAAGGCAGGCGACACTCCGAGGTCGCGTGGGGACGCGTCAATGCATCTCGTATAGTCGGAGCAAAGAAACCTGATTGCGCCGGAATAAGCGACCTGTGGCGGCATGGGTATTGGCGTGCTGCCAAGCGATGCGGCCGACAGCCTCACGGCGCGCTGGTACTCACCGCAATAGGCGAAGATCTGCCCCGCCGCCATCAAGGTCCAGGGATCGTTGTCGTTGAGATCGACCGCAAGCGCGGCATGCAGGGTCGATTTGTCCAGCTGTCCGATCAATTGGTAGGTCCAGGCGAGACTGAGTTGCGCGCGTGAATCGAGCGGGTCGAGCTGAACGGAACGTTGCGCTATCCGCAATGTCTCCAGATGCCCGGCGGTATTCCGAAATCGGCCGGGCAGCACGATGTGCGCGATGTTGCGGAACTGAACCAGACCACTCAAAGCGGGAGAGAAATCAGGCGCATCGGCCAGCAGACTCTCGACCAGCGCGGCTCCGGCCGGCCAGTGTCCGGATGTCATTTGCAGGAGCAGCGACTGACCGCGCAGCCATCGGTCATGGATTTCGAGGGTCACCTCCCCACCGGTCGCAAGACGACGCAATCGCTCGGCAGAGACATGGATATTCAGGGACATCGCGATCTGGCGGACGATGCGCTCCTGCGTCTCGAACCACGCGGCCAGCGTGATGGAGTAGCGTTCGCTCCAGATACATATCGACGTTGCGGCATCGCGAAGGGTGACAACGAGCCGAACCGTGCCGCTCGACTCGTAGGCGCTGCCCTCAACGATATACTCGGGCGGCGAGGACCACGTTCTCGGTTCCGATTCCCAGAGTGGCGGCAGTGTTCGCACCGACCATTCGCGGAAGCGCGCGAGGCAGGCAACAAATTCATGTCGAAAACCATTGACGACGTGACGCTTGTCTTCGGGTACACCGCTCCCGTCGAATGCGCAAACAGATATGAATAATCGCCTCGGTGCGAACGCCTCGCGTGATGCGCCATGCAAGCCTGGTGCAACTGGCACGGTTTGCGGGTGCTCGCTCAAGCCGGGCGTCTGCTTGATGCCAACGATTAATGCCTGCGTTTCGCGGGAGGGTTCGATATCGTAATCTGTCTCCAGCAGATCCCAGAGCGATTTGTAAATTTTCAGGGCTCCGCCGAGGTCGCCCCGGGCCGCACGTGAGCGAATGAGGTGCCGGCAGGCAACTTCATGCGTCGGATCGAGATTCAGCAGGGCCAAGGCTGCGGCACTTGCCTCACGGGAATCTCCGTCGGCCGGCAGCAGGTGTTCGAGTGCAAGTGTCAACCGATCGAGAAGCAGTTGGCGTTTGGCCAGCAGCCAGACCTGGAAGGCCGGATCGACATTGTCGAGGCCTGAAAGCAGGCTGTCGGTAATGCGTTGGGTATCGAGCAGCCGCGAGTGCACCGTGCCCTGCGCGGCCGCCGCGACCACCTCGTCAACATCACAGACGATCCGTTCACGGACCAGCGACAAGGTCTGCTTGTCGACACGGAATCCGGCAAATCCTGCACCATCGAAGGCCAACTTGATATCATGCACGGCTTGCCGCAACGAAGCCCGTGCTCGCTCTTCGTCGCTCTCGCTCCATAACAGTCCGACAAGACGTTCGCGTGTGTCCTGCGGGCTGTCCGAAAGAGCGAGATACGCCGTCAGGGCCTTGGCCTTGCGGGTTGCAAGCGATATCTCACGACCGTCGATTTTGGCTGCGAAATCTCCGAGGAGATGGAGGATCAGTTGCCCACGCACCGGCCCCTCAGGAATGCGATCCTTTGCGGCGTCTGACGCTCCGTCCAATTGCGCGCCCCATGGTCAAATCTGCGTAAACCTACGAGATACAACCACTGGGCGTCCAGCGATATTTTCACTACTAGATTACTCAACTGCTAGAATAATAGCCTCTCGCGCTCCGTGAGACTTGCGCCATCCTGGTCTCGGCGCGCCTGCGTAAACCGCATCGTCGAAACATCCCTTGAAAACGGCTGCAGGTCGGGCGAAACGGCCCTTGCAACAGGAACGCCGATATCTTGTCGCGTGTGGTCAATCAGAAAGAGCCGAATACCGTGATTGCGCAGATGGTCCGTCAGTCCCCGGAGTTCCAACCCGGCGGACGGCCCGCTCGCCCCCTGCGCCGACATCTCCTGCGGATGAAGAAGCTCACAGTCCGCTGCCGCGAACTCCGCGCGACGGAGATGGCGGCGATCCGCCTCGTTGAGCACAGCGTCACCACCCTCAGCATGCTTGGCCTGCGCAATCGGAGCTGCCATTTCCATTTGGCACATTTCAAGGACCGCGGCCTTCACTGCATCGCTCGTGATCAATCTCGACGACAGTCCGTACGCCATTCCTCGGCCGTCATGATCCATCGACACAGCCGCAACAACTGGAACGCCAATATCTGCCGTGATATCGAGCAGAATGGTTCGCCGCGCAGTCTCTCCCTGGCGCAATCGCGCGATCAGTTCAGCCCCGACTTTGGTTGCCGGATGCTCCAGCGCGAAACCCTTCGGACGGCAGCCGCCCAGCCACCAGATGGCGGCCGCATCACGCTCGCAGAGCTCCAAAGCAGCGCGAAGAGCGGCGATCTCGAGACTCGGCCCTGCGGCTGCGCCTGCCGACAGCGCGCCGACCGGTTCGATCGCCCGTCGTGCCGGTGGCCGCCTGAGGCAAAGATCGACCGGAAGCAGCGCGGGTTCTCCACTCGATGCGTCCGATGCATTGATCCAATCGATCGACCTGGTGGCGCGTGCCGCGGCCGCGGCAATCCAACCGTCTGCCATAAAATTCGTATGCCCGCCACCGGCTTCCACAGCCCTGATGTCGCCTGGCCTCTCGAATTGTGAAAGCAGATCCGCCGCTTCGCCCAGACACGAGACAAACGCAGTCTCCAAGGTCTCGCCATTTCCCGCGACGCTCAGTCTCACCGCGCCGAAAGCCGGACCGGCGTCGACCGCTATTTCGCCGCCAATGCAATGCAGGCCCGGCGCGAACGGAGACGTCAACGAAAAGGTGCGTGCCAGACGAGGCGCTAGCGCGACAAGCTCGGCCGACGCAACACTTGCTGTCCCCTCCAGCAGTTTCCTGCCAGATCGGGAATGTAAATCAAGCGGAGCCAGATTTATCACGAACGCCTCCCAATTCAAGGAAACCCGCAACGATCGATCCATCCTAGGCTCATGTCCCAAGCAAGGTAAAATCGCTTGTCACATCGAAGACGTAGATTCAGATCTGCCGGACACCGAGTTGCGCGCCGCCGATGGATGAACCGTCCTAGCCCCGTGCCGATGTTCGGTCTGACAAACGATCAGCTTGCGCCGGCAGTTCGCCATCGTCAGTGCGTTCGGCGAAGCCGGCCAGCACGACCTCCTGCCGCTTGCGCCGCAGATGGGTGCGCAGGATGTGCGCGAGGCCGCTGCCGTCGCGCCGCTGCAGGGCGTTGAGAATAGCTTCGTGCTCCTGCACGGCGAGCGCCCAGTGCTCCGCCGACATCGGCGTGATGAAGCGCGCGCGGCGGATGCGTCCCGCCACCGACTCATAGAATGAAGCCAGCACCGCATTGTCGGCGGCTTTGACGATGGCCTCATGGATCTGCCGGTTGCAGCGATAATACGCCAGGAGATCGCGTGTCCGATAATGGGCGACCATCTCCGTCTGCAGTTCGGCGATGACACGAAGCTGCTCGTCGGAAATGCGGGGACAAGCGAGTTCGCCCGCGGTCGCCTCCAGCGCCTCGCAGACCTCGAACAATTCCTTGACGTCGTTCTGCGTGAGTTTGGCGGCGCGCGATCCGCGATTGGGCAGCAGCACCACCAGGCCTTCCGCGGCCAGCACCTTCAGCGCCTCGCGCAGCGGCGTGCGCGAGATGCCCAGCGACACGCAGAGATCGCGCTCGGGAATCCGCGCGCCGGGCGCGATTTCGCCTTCCGTCAGAATGTGCCGGAGGCGGGACACCACCTCGTCGTGCATCATCTCCGCAATCTCCTTGGCGTCGGCTTGTAACACATTTTGAATGCAAAATTAGACTGAAACAAGATTTTTCAGGTAATTTTCGCTTGTTAAACCTTACTTTTGCATTCAAAATTGAAGCCTCCTTGGTCTCCCACAGCATTTCCCCCAGGCAGGTCGCCCCATGAGCCCCTCCACCGAACCCACCTCCGACCTGCTTTACGAGGTCAGCGACGGCATCGGCCGGATCACCTTCAACCGGCCGCAGGCCCGCAACTCGCTGACCTTCAAGATGTATGAGCGTCTCGCCGAGATCTGCGAGAGCGCGGGCCTGGACGGCACGGTCAAGGTGCTGGTCCTCACCGGCGCCGGCGACAAGGCGTTCGCGGCCGGCACCGACATCAACCAGTTTCGCGCCTTCAAGACGGCAGAGGATGCCATCGCGTACGAAGCGCGGATCGATCGCGTGCTCGGCCAGCTCGAGACCTGCCGGGTGCCGACCATCGCCGCGATCACCGGCGCCTGCACCGGCGGCGGCGCCGGCATCGCCGCCTGCTGCGACCTGCGCATCGGCACGCAAAGTGCGAAATTCGGTTTCCCCATCGCGCGCACGCTGGGCAACTGCCTGTCGATGTCCAGCATCAACCGGCTTGCCACTTTGATCGGACCGGCGCGCCTCAAGGACGTGATCTTCACCGCACGGCTTGTGGAGGCGGAGGAAGCCGCCCGCATCGGCCTGCTGAACGAGGTGGTGGAGGACCTTCCAGCCCTGCAGCGACGCAGCGATGAACTGGCGCGCCTGGTCGCGAGCCTTGCGCCGCTGACGCTGCGCTCCACCAAGCAGGCGCTGCATCGCCTGCAATCGAAGGACCTGCCGCACGACGAGGACCTGATCCTGATGTGTTATCAGAGCCAGGATTTCCGCGAAGGCATGGACGCCTTTCTCAACAAGCGCCCGCCGCAATGGACCGGCACATAAAAACGCGGAGAACAATCATGGGCCCATTGGCCGGACTGAAGGTGGTCGATCTGACCCATGTGATGGCGGGCCCGACCTGCACACTGATGCTCGCCGACATGGGCGCCGACGTCATCAAGATCGAGAAGATCCCCGCCGGCGACGACACCCGCTATTCGGTGCCGCCCAAGATCGGCGACGAGGCGGCGGCGTTCCTGATGATGAACCGCAACAAGCGCGGCATCGCGCTGGACCTGAAGACGCCGGGCGGCGCGGAGGTGTTGCGGCGCTTGATCAAATCGGCCGACGTGCTGGTGGAGAATTTCGCGCCGGGCGCGATGGAACGGCTCGGCTTCGGTTATGAGGGCCTGCGCAAGGACAATCCCGGGCTGATCTACTGTTCGCTCTCCGGCTTCGGCCGCACCGGCCCTTACAAGGACCGCCGCGGTTTCGATCTGGTGGCGCAGGCGATGAGCGGCATCATGACCTTCACCGGTGAAAGCCCCGACGGCCCGCCGGTCAAATGCGGCGCGCCTTTGTCCGACATCACCGCCGGCATTCTGGCCGCGCTCGGCATTGTCGCTGCCTACAGCAACCGGCTGAAGACCGGCGAAGGCCAATGGGTGGAAACCTCGCTGTTCGAGGCCGCGCTGGTGCAGACCTACTGGCAGGCGGCGATTGCGCTGGCCACCGGCGTGGCGCCGAAGGCGATGGGATCCGCCCACCCGCTCAACGCGCCCTACCAGGCGTTCGAGGCCTCAGACAAATGGATCGTGGTCGGCGGCGCCAACCAGAGGAACTGGCAACGCACGCTGGAGGTTCTCGGGTCGCCGGAGCTCGCGGCCGATCCGCGCTTCAAGACCGGCTCCGACCGGATGGCGCACCTGAAGGAGCTGGAAGCCGAGTTGTCGCAACGCTTCCACACCAAGCCGGCCGCGCACTGGCTCGCCGCCCTGGACGATGCGGGGGTGCCCTGCGGGCCGGTGCAGAACATGCTGCAGGCGCTGGACGATCCGCAGACCCTTGCGCGCGAGATGGTGGTGGAAGTCGAGCATTCGACGCTCGGCAAGGTGAAGACCATGGGACTGCCGATCAAGTTCTCACGCACGCCCGGCGGCGTGCGCACCGGCGCGCCGCTGTATGGCGAACACACCGGCAGGGTGCTGAGCGATTATGGGTTCAGCGACGATGAGATCGCGGCACTGCAGAGTGAAGGTGCGGTGGCGTAGTTAAGTGATCCGTCACCCTGAGGTGGCCGCAACGCGGCCCTCGAAGGGCGACGGCCCGGGCCGTGCATCCTTCGAGGCTCGCCCCGCGATGCAAGAGCATCGCAAGGCTCGCACCTCAGGATGACGGAGCTAACGAAAACGAGGCTACCAGGCGACGATAAAACTTAAGAAGAAAACAAAAAATCAGAACCAATGGGAGGGTTCGATGTCACGAGGCGCGAAATTCGCAACGATTGCCGCTTTCGGACTGATGGCTTGGGTGGAAGGGCCGGCGCATGCCGGCTGGCAGCCGACCAAGCCGATCGAATTCATCGCGACGGCGGGCCCCGGCGGCGGCACCGACAATTTCGCCCGCGCGGTGCAGAACATCATCGTCAAATACAAGTTCACCGAACAGCCGATCGTGGTGGTGAACAAGGCCGGCGGCAGCGGTGCCGAAGGTTATACTTATCTGAAGGCGATGGCCGGCGATCCGCACAAGTTGCTGTTCGGCACCTCGAATGCCTGGACCCAGCCGCTGGTCTCGAAGGTCTCCTACAAGCACACCGACCTGACCCCGATCGCCGCCATGGTGCAGGACGAATTCCTGCTGTGGGTCAAGCAGGACGCGCCTTATCGGAACGTGCTGGAGTACCTGAAGGCGGTGGCGGCCAAACCGTCCGGCGATGTCCGGATGGGCGGCGCCCAGTCAAAGGACACCGACGAACTGCTGACGCGGATGATCGACAAGGCCGCCAAGGTGAAATTCACCTATATCCCCTTCAAGAGCGGCTCGGAAACCGCGGTGCAGCTGGCCGGCGGCCACATCGACTCCCATGTCAACAATCCCAGCGAAAGCATCGGCCAGTGGAAGGGCGGCACCCAGCGCCCGCTCTGCGCCTTCCGGTCCGAACGCCTTCCCGCCGGCCCGAAGGTGACCGCGACACAAAGCTGGCACGACATTCCCACCTGCATGGAATCCGGCCTTGCCATTTCGCAATACCAGCAGCCGCGCACGGTGTGGCTGCCTGGCAAGGTGACGGCCGAGCAAGCCGCGTTCTATGTCGATCTGATGAAGAAGGTGCAGGGCACGCCGGAGTGGAAGGAGTATATCGAGCGGACATCGCAGACCGATACGTTCCTGACTGGTGACGCCTACGCCAAATTCATCGCGGAGGATATCGCGCGGACCCGCGAGGTCGCGGCCGAGGAAGGCTGGCTGGTTTCGAATTAGCGCGGATGGGTTTGCGTTGAATCAACCCCGTCATCCTGAGGTGCTCGCCCCCGGGGCGAGCCTCGAAGGATGAACGGCCAAGGCATCGGCCGTCGTCCTTCGAGGGCCATCCTACGGATGGCCACCTCAGGATGACGGATCACGTGCTCGTCCTTCTCACGCTGCTTCAGAGGAGCCGCAGCAATGATCTCGCGTCACCATCTGGAAGCGGCAACGGCGGTGATGACCGGCGCATTCGGCGCCGCGGTCATTGTCTCCAGTCTGGACAACGGCATCGGCTGGAGTCGCGCAGGCGTCGAGGCCGGCACGTTTCCGTTCATGTTTGGACTCCTTATCCTGGCCGGCAGCATCATCAATCTTGTGCAGGGGTGGATCCAGGGCCCCTACATCCTGCTCCGGCGCGACGATCTCAAGCGGCTGGGCGCGCTGTTCATTCCGGCCGCCGTCTATGTCGGCGCGATTCCCCTGCTCGGCATATTTTTGGCGTCAGCCGGTTATGTGCTGGGCGCACTGGTCTGGGGCAAGAGGGCCTCGCCGCTGCTTGCGCTCACCGTCGCGATGTGCACGGCGCTTGCGCTCTATCTGGTGTTCGAACGCATTTTCCAGATCTCGCTGCCGCGCGGCCTGCTCGGCGACGCACTCGGATTGTAGGGAGATTTTCTTTGGACAATCTCGAGTCCCTGCTCCACGGCTTCACCATCGCCATCTCCGTCCAGCACATTGCCCTGATGGTGATCGGCGTGCTGCTCGGCATCCTGGTCGGTGTGCTGCCCGGCCTCGGCGCGCCCAATGGCGTGTCGCTGCTGTTGCCGCTCACCTTCGGCATGCAGCCGGTGTCCGCGATCATCCTGCTGTCGTCGATGTATTGGGGCGCGCTGTTTGGCGGCTCGGTCACCTCCATTCTCTTCAACATCCCCGGCGAGCCCTCCTCGGTCGCGACCACCTTCGACGGCTATCCGATGGCGCGCGACGGCCGGCCGACCACGGCGCTCGCCACCGCCTTCGGGTCGGCCGCGTTCGGCGCGCTGGTGGGCGTAGTGCTGATCACCCTGCTCGCCTCCTGGGTGGCGAAAGCCGCGCTGGCGTTCGGGCCGCCGGAATATTTCGCGGTGTATTTCCTCGCCTTCGCAAGCTTTGTGGGCATGGGCGGCGCGCCGCCGGTCAAGACACTGGTGTCGCTCGCCATCGGCTTTGCACTGGCTGCCATCGGCATCGACACGGTGTCCGGCAGCGTCCGGCTGACCATGGGCATCGACGAGTTGGTGAAAGGCGTCAGCTTCGTGGTCGCGGTGATGGGGCTGTTCGGCATCGGCGAACTTTTGGTCGCCACCGAAGAGGAGTTTCAGGCCAAGACCATCTCATCCAAGGTCGAATGGCGCGAAGTGTTCCGCACCCTGATCGGCCTGCCGCGCCATGCCGGAGTGCTGCTGCGCAGCGCCGCCATCGGCTGCTGGATGGGCATCACGCCGGGCGGCCCCACCGCCGCATCGTTCATGAGTTATGGCGTCGCCAAGCGGCTGTCGCCGCGCCACGCCAATTTCGGCAAGGGCGAGCCTGAGGGCATCATCGCGCCGGAGACCGCCGACCATGCCGCCGGCACCAGCGCGCTGCTGCCGATGCTGTCGCTGGGCATTCCCGGCTCCGCCACCGCCGCGGTGATGATGGGCGGCCTGATGATCTGGGGCCTGAACCCCGGACCGATGCTGTTTGTCGAGCAGCCGGATTTCGTCTGGGGCCTGATCGCCTCGATGTATCTCGGCAATATCGTTGCGGTGATCCTGGTGCTGCTCACCGTGCCGCTGTTTGCCGCGCTGATGCGGGTGCCGTTCTTCATCATCGCGCCACTCATTGTCATCATCTGCACTGTCGGCGCCTACTCAGTGTCGAACTCGTTCCTCGACGTGGTGCTGATGATGGGCTTCGGCGTGCTCGGCTATTTGTTCAAGAAGCTGCATTATCCGCTGGCGCCGCTGGTGCTGGCCATCGTGATCGGCGACAAGGCGGAAGACGCCTTTCGCCAGGCCATGCTGATGTCGAGGGGCTCGCTCGGAATCTTCTTTGACAATATGCTGGTGACCTCGCTGGTGCTGCTCGGCACCGCCCTGCTGGTGTTGCCGCCGCTGATGCAGGCGCTGGGCAAATGGCGGGCGCGGTCCCGCACGCGTAGCCCGGATGAGCAAAGCGAGATCCGGGGCTGATGCCCGTGGAGAAAGAACCCGGATGTCGCTACGCTCATCCGGGCTACGAACTCAACGGAACGAGATGTGTCGTGATCGTGCGCCAAGCCACACTGGACGAACTGCCCGACCTCAGCGATCTCTGCCTGAGGTCGAAGGCCGTATGGGGTTACGACCAGGCGTTCCTCGAGGCCTGCCGCAGCGAACTGGCATTGCGGCCGGACGAACTCGCCACCACCCGCATCGCGGTCGCCGAAACTGACGGCGGTATCGCCGGTGTCGTTCAAATCAAGGTGATGGGGACAGACGCGGAGCTGCTGAAGCTGTTCATCGCGCCACACGGATTGCGTCGCGGCCTCGGCCGCACGCTGTTCAATTGGGCTGCTGTGGAAGCAAAGCATATGGGTGCAACGCACCTCCTGATCGAAGCCGATCCGGACGCGGCGCCATTCTATCGCCGCCTCGGGGCCCACGACGTCGGCGTTGCGATCTCGCAATCGATTCCGGGGCGAACGCTCCCGAAGCTGAGATTTGAAATCACGAACGTGTAGCCCGGATGAGCGTAGCGAGATCCGGGGTTGATGCCGCCGCTCAAAATGCCCCGGATATCGCTACGCTCATCCGGGCTACGAGCTCGTAGCAATAACGCTTTCGTCATTGAAGCCATGTCGCTGATACACTGTTGCGGCGACACCCGGATCGTCTAGCCTGTGCTCCTCGCCACCGGCCAATAAAAAAGGACCTGCCCATGCCCACTATCGATGCGAACGGCGTCAAGCTGCATTATCAGGACACCGGGCGCGGATATCCCATCGTGTTCGTGCACGAGTTCGGCGCCGACCATCGCGAGTGGGAAACGCAGGTGCGCTACTTCTCGCGCGGCTACCGCTGCATCACCTATAACGCGCGGGGTTATCCGCCGAGCGACGTGCCGGAAGATCTCAACCAATATGGCTGGGAATTTTCCCGCGACGATATCGCCGCCGTGATGCGCGGGCTCGGCATCGCGCAGGCCCATCTCGTCGGGCTCAGCATGGGCGGTTATGCGGTGCTGCAGTTCGGCCTAAAGTATCCCGACATGGCGAGCGCGATCGTGGCGGCAGGTGCCGGCACCGGATCGCCGCCGCATCTGCGCGACGCTTACTTGAAGGAAGCGCCGGAAACCGCGCGCGGTTTCATCACCCGCGGCATGGCCGCGATGGCCGAGGAGATGGGCCACGGCCCCACCCGCATCCAGCTCAAGCACAAGGACCCGCGCGGCTGGCAGGAGTTCATGGACCACCTGCGCGCGCATTCGGCGCAGGGCATGTCGAACACCTGCGCGCGTTACCAGGCGCTGCGGCCGTCGCTGCACGATTTCCGCGACGCGTTCGGCAAGATGACCACGCCGGTGCTGCTGGCGGTCGGCGACGAGGACGCGCCTTGTCTGGACACCAATCTGATGCTGAAAAGCGCCATCCCCACCGCGGGGTTGTGGATGTGCCCGAACACCGGGCATGCGATCAACCTGGAGGAGCCGGCGGCGTTCAATGCGGAGGTGGAGCGGTTTTTTGCTGCGGTGGAGCGAGGTAGCTGGCGGCGAAGAGAATAAGCACGGCGCAATGAGATGCGGTGCGCATCCACATTCTCTCCGTCATGCCCGCGCTTGTCGCGGGTATCCACGTCTTGAGAGCACCTCAGCAAGAGAAGGCGTGGATGTATCGGCGACTTGGCTTCGCCAAGTCGCTGGGGACAAGCCCGGCCATGACGGCGGAGGGTGGCGAGACGTATCGCGTCTCACGACTTTCCTACCGCCTCACACCTTCCCATCCACCGCGTATGCGTCCGGTTCGCAGAAAATCTATCGCGTGGGGAAAACCGCATGATAGCCTGCGGCCGCAACGGGCCAACTGATGATTCCCGGCACAACAAAAACAGGGGAGAAACCTCATGAGATTGCGCCTGCGTGCCATTTGGCCGGCTCTTGCGCTCGGTCTTGCAATTGCTCTGCTCATCACTCCAGTCATTCCGGCGAGCGCCGCCCAGATGGACACCAAGAGCTACACCATTCCCTCCAGCGAACCCGGCATCCAGCTGTTCGTCCGCAACAAGCGGCGGGCGGATGTCACCACATTCGGCCCGGACCGCACGCTGCTGTTTGTGCATGGCGCGACTTATCCGGCGGAAACCGCGTTCGACCTGCCGATCGCGGGCGCCTCGATGATGGACCTGTTCGCGGACGCCGGCTACGACGTGTGGCTGGTCGACGTGCGCGGCTATGGCGGCTCGACCCGCCCCGCCGCCATGAGCGAGCCGCCGGAAAAGAACAAGCCGCTGGTGTCCACCACCGAGGCGGTCACCGATTTCGGCACGGCCGTCGATCACATCCTTAAAGTACGCGGGCTCGACAAGATCAATGTGATGGGCTGGTCGTGGGGCACCTCGATCGTCGGTGCCTATACGGCCACCCATAACGACAAGGTCAACCGCCTGGTGCTGTACGCGCCGATCTGGCTCTTCAAGGAAGGCACACGGGTGCTGGCGGCCGGGCAGACGCTCGGTGCCTATCGGCTGGTGTCGAAGGCCTCGGCGAAGGACCGCTGGCTCAAGGATGTGCCGGAGGACAAGAAGACCACTCTGATTCCGCCCGGCGTGTTCGAGGCCTGGGCCGACGCCACCTGGGCCACCGATCCGGACAGCGCGAAGGAGCAAATGCTGCGCGCGCCCAACGGCGTCGCTCAGGACGTCAATGACTACTGGGCCGCGGGCAAGCCGTATTACGACCCGGGAAAGATCACGGTGCCAACGCTGCTGATTCACGCCGAATGGGACGCTGACCTGCCGAGCTATCAGGCGCAGGCCTATTTCACCAAGCTGGTCAACACGCCCTACAAACGCTTTGTCGAACTCGGCGAAGGCACGCACACGGTGATGATGGAAAAGAACCGCATGCAGTTCTTCCGCGAGATTCGCGGCTTCCTGGATGAGGCTTCGGCCCAGGCGTTGCGGTGAATTCAAGCATGTAGGACGGGATTAGCGCAGCGTAATCCGCCATGCTATTCTACCGTTGACAGCGGCGGGTTACGCCTTTGGCTGCCCCGCCCCAACAATCCAGACACACAATTCGAGAAACCATGTCCTTGCATTTCACTCTTGTGGCAGGACCTCTGGTCCAGGCGTCAAGCTGGGAGCCAACGGCCAAATGCCTGAGGGCGGCAGGATGTCGTGTCGAAGTGCCGGATGTATTGGCCTATCACCACTCGCCCCCCTCCTGGAACGCATGGAGCTCTCACCTTCTTGAGCATATGACCTCCTGCCATGAGCCAATCCTGGTGGGTCATAGTTCGGCGAGTGCGCTCGTTGCCGATCTCGCGACCAAACTGCCCACACGGGGCGTCATCATTGTGGACGGGGACGTGCCTCCATCGCAGGGCGCGGCCTTCCCCGTCAGGCTAGCCTTGCTCGATCTCATCAAGAGCCTCGTCGAACCCGACGGAATGCTTCCGATTTGGTCGAGATGGTCTGCGGGGGACAGGCGGCGTGTATCGCTCGTGGGTTTAGATATTTTGGCAAGCGACGCCGTGGCATTCGCCCAGTTCGAGAGCGAGCTTCCACGCATGCATATCGATTGGTTCGACGACACGATAGAGCTGGCCAACTGGGACCACATCCCCGCTGGTCTTATCCAGACTTCCGCAATCTACGATCACGCGGCCGCAGAAGCGCAGCGACGTGGCTGGCCGGTGATGAAACTGCAGGGCACACATTTGCATCCGACGCTTCGTCCAGCAGAGACTGCGGACGCAATTCTTTCCATGTCGCGCCATTTCGTTCCTGACGAGGAACATTCGTCCGCTCCTCAGCCCTGACGCAACCTTGCGAAACGTAAGCTAAGGCTTCAGCGCCTTTGCGAAGAACGCCGTGACGCGGCGGATGACATCTGCGGTCGCGGCGGCATTGGCGTCGTCGTCCTGGTGCGCGGGGCTGGGATCGTCGAAATTATGGGTGGCGCCGCGATAGAGCTGGAATTGGATGTCGCCGCCGCGGTCGCGACTCCTGTCGACCAGTTCGGCGCAGCGGCGCGGCGACACTTCTTCGTCGGCCGATCCGTGAAACACCCGCACCGGCGCATAGGACACGAGCCCGTTGTCGAACTGTCCCTTCAGCCCGCACGCGGGATAGAACGCGAGCGCGGCGCGAAAGCCGGTGGCCGGAGTCGGTGACGTGATGCCGGGTGCCGACGCCGACATGGTGGCGAGAACTGCGCTGCCGCCGTTGGACCAGCCTTGCAGTGCAATGCGGTCCGCAACGACGTCGTCGCGCGTCCGCAGCCAGGCCAGCGCGCCATAAGCGTCGAGCGGGCGCACCGTGACCTCGTTCAAGGTGTCGGGCCGTGTATCATAGCTGAAGCGCGGGAAGCCTTGCGGATAACCGCGCGGGCCGAAGCCGTCGACGAGGACGGCCAGATAGCCCTGCTCCGCCCAATGATGACCCCAGGCCTGATGCCGCCGCGACAATGTCGATGCGTCATAACGGCCCTTGGCGGCGGACGAGTAAGCGCCGGCGCGGCCATGCATCATCACCACCGCCGGCGTGCGCGCCGGATGTGGCCCCTCAGGCTTGAAGACATAGCCGACCAACGTGGTGCGGCCATCAGCGCTAGCAAAGGTGACGCGCTCCGGCAGCGGGCCCAATGACGGTCCGGCTGCGCCTGCCATTCGGACAGCCGGTATTGCGACACCCGCGAAGAGCGCGACACACCAGATCGCAGCGCGATGACGCAGAGCTTTCATGACACGATCCTTGCGACGCAGATTAACCCGCCAGCATCCCGCCTGAGTTAGTCTCTGCGACGCAACAATCGGTTCGTCACGCCGCTCACCGATACCCCGCCGCCTGCAGTTCGAACAGCTCGGCATAACGACCGGACTGCGTGACCAGCTCATCGTGGGTGCCGGCGGCCTCGACCTTGCCGTCGGCGAGCACCAGGATGCGGTCGGCCATGCGCACGCTGGAGAAGCGGTGCGAAATCAGCACTGCCGTGCGGCCGTGGCTCAGTTCCTTGAAGCGCTGGAACACCTCGAATTCGGCACGGGCGTCCAACGCGGCGGTCGGCTCGTCCAGGATCAGCACCTGGGCCTCGCGCATGTAGGCGCGGGCGATGGCGATCTTCTGCCATTCGCCGCCGGAGAGCTCGATGCCGTTCTTGAAGCGCTTGCCGATCATCTGCTCATAGCCGCCGGGCAGTCGCGCGATCACTTCATCTGCCTGGCTACGCTGGGCCGCGCGGGCGATGCGGTCGTGATCGGCGCGCGCCGCGATCTTGCCCACCGCGATGTTGTCGCCGGCGCTGAGATTGTAACGGACGAAATCCTGGAAGATCACGCCCATGTTGCCGCGCAGGGCATCGAGGTCGTACTCCCGCAGATCATGGCCATCGAGCAGGATGCGGCCTTCATCCGGATCGTAGAGCCGGGTCAAAAGCTTCACCAAAGTGGTCTTGCCGGCGCCGTTTTCGCCGACCAGGGCGATGACTTCATTGGCCTGCAGGGTGAAAGAGAGATGGCGCACCGCCCAGCGCTCGGCGCCGGGATAGATGAAGCCGACATCCTCGAACACGAAGCCCTGGCGGATCGGCTGCGGAAACGGCCGCGGATTTGTCGGCGACAGGATTTCCGGCTCGACCTCGAAGAACGAGAACAGATCGTTCAGGTACAGCGCGAGACTGGCGGTGACCGAGAAGCTCGACAGCAGACCTTCCAGCAGCGTGCGCAGCCGCAGGAACGAGCCGGCGAGAAACGTGAGATCGCCGATCGAGAACGCGCCTTGCAAGGTGCGCCAGGCGATATAGGCATAAGCGAGATAATAACCGATGGTGCCGATGGCGGTGAACAGCCCGCCCCAGCCGGCACGCCGCAACGCCAGCGCGCGATTGGCGGCATAGAAGTCCCCGGCAAGGCGCACATAACGCTCGATCAGGAAGCCGTTGAGGCCGAAGATCTTCACCTCCTTGGCGGTGTCGACCGAGGCCGCGGTCTGGCGGATATAATCCAGCTCGCGCCGTTCCGGCGTGCGGACGAAATCCAGCGAATAACTGCGCGCATTGAAATGCGCCTCGCCCAGGAACGCCGGCACCACCGCGATCAGCAGCAGCACGATCAGCCAGGGCGCATAGGCCACGAGCCCGGCGGCGAAACTGACCACGGTGACGATATCCTGCGCCTGGCTGAACAACTGCCCCAGCAGGGTCATGCGGCCACTGGTCTGGCGGCGTGCGCGCTCCAGCCGGTCCTGGAATTCGGAGTCCTCGAAGTCCTCCAGATCCAGCGTCGCCGCATGCTGCATCAGCCGCACACTCGAGGCATTGCTGACGCGCTCGGACAAGAGACTGTCGACCAGCGAGACGACACGGCCCAGGATGTCCGCCAGCACGGCCAGCGCGAACTCGGACAGCAGCAGCATGCCGAGCCAGTTCAGCTGGCCGCTGTCGATCCATTGGCTGAGCGTCGCCGGCTTGTCCGGCGCCTGCACCAGATGCACGACGTCGTCGATGATCAGCTTGCCGATATAAAGCGTGACGATCGGCAGCAGCGCCCGCACCAGGCGCAGCAGCAGCGACACCGTCATCAGGCCCGGACTGGTGCGCCAGACCATGGCGATGAACGGCCGCAGGTTTTTCAGCGCGCCGACCCGTTCCCGGAACGAGCGATCGCTCAATGTCGGGCCGCCGGGGGATGGAAATCCGGAGGCCCGGCCCGGCTCCGTGCCGCCCTCGCTGGACTGACGTGGCATCTGCTTCCTTGTTGTCGCAGGAGAAGTTTACAGCCCGGCGACGCGCGATGCGATCCCTGCTGCCATCGGAATCCGACAGCGGCGCGCGTATCCTCACTTAAACTTGATGCCTGCGCGCCAATTTTGCCTCCAGCACGGCCGCTTCGAGAATTTCGTTCCGCGACCACCCGAGATGCCGCTCATGTTGCATGGCGTGACGACCGCCCCTGCCGGAACGGCCCTTCCCGCGGCGCGCGGCATGGGTATGATCCCGCTCCGACGCAGCGTCCGCTGCCGCCGTCATCATCATAAGCAGAAGGAGACAATCCCATGACGCACGCCATTCGTTTTCACAAGACCGGCGGTCCCGAGGTCCTGGTCTGGGAGCAGGTCGAGGTCGGCAAGCCCGGCCCGGGTGAAGCCCGCATCCGCCACACGGCAGTGGGCCTCAACTTCGTCGACATCTATAACCGCTCCGGGCTTTATCCGGTGCAGCTGCCGAGCGGCCTCGGCGCCGAAGGCGCGGGCGTGGTCGAAGAGGTCGGCGCCGATGTCACCGACCTGAAAGCCGGCGACCGCGTCGCCTATGGCTCGTCGCCACTGGGCGCCTATGCCGAGGCGCGGCTGATCCCGGCCGACCGCCTGCACAAGCTGCCCGACAGCATCGACGACAAGACGGCGGCTGCGATGATGCTGAAAGGCCTGACCACGCAATACCTGATCCGGCAGACCTATAAGGTGAAGGCCGGCGATACCATCCTGCTGCACGCAGCCGCCGGCGGCGTCGGCACCATTCTCAGCCAGTGGGCCAAACATCTCGGCGCCACCGTGATCGGCACCGTCGGCAGCGAGGAGAAGGCGAAGCTCGCCAAATCGCACGGTTGCGACCACACTATTCTCTATAACAAGGAGGATTTCGTGGCGCGGGTGAAGGAGATCACCGGGGGCAAGATGGTGCCCGTGGTCTATGATTCCGTCGGCAAGGACACCTTCCTGAAGTCGCTGGATTGCCTCGCGCCCTATGGCCTGGTCGCGCTGTTCGGCCAGTCTTCCGGCAATGTGGAGCCGCTCAATCTGGGCCTGCTGGCGCAGAAGGGCTCGCTCTATGTCACGCGCCCGACGCTGCAGACCTACGGCGCCAAGCGCGAGAACCTCGTCACCATGGGTGACGAACTGTTCGACGTGGTGGGCTCCGGTGCGGTGAAGATCGAGGTGCACCAGACCTATCCGCTGAAGGACGCGGCCAGGGCGCATGCGGATCTTGCCGCGCGGAAGACCACGGGATCGACGGTGCTGCTGGTGTGAGAACGAGAGATATGTAGCCCGGATGAGCGCAGCGATATCCGGGACTCACGCTCTCTCCCGGATGTCGCTTCGCTCATCCGGGCTACGACGCTGGTGTGAGGTCAATGGATGTCGATGCACATCCTCTTATTCTGCTGTCGTCCCCCGGCTCGACCGGGGGACCCAGTAAACGCAGGCGTTACTTGGTGTGCTCCGCGTTCACCCACTCGCACCGGGCGTACTGAATGCCCGCGTTCATGGGCATGACAGCAACGGGTGTCGAGACGTTTTGCCACTTTCTGCGTCAAGATTTCACCCCGATCACGCCGCCCCGAGATAAGCCGCGATCACCTCGGGATTGTTGGCGATGTCGGCTGCCGGTCCCTGCAGCTTGATGCGGCCGGTTTCCAGCACATAGGCATGGTCGGAGACTTCGAGCGCGGCCTGGGCGTTCTGCTCCACCAGCAGGATGGTGCGGCCCTCGGCCTTGAGTGCGCGGATGATCGCAAAGATCTCTTCGACGAACAGCGGCGCCAGGCCCATCGAGGGCTCGTCCAGCAGCAACAGTTTCGGATCGGCCATCAGCGCGCGGCCGATCGCCAGCATCTGCTGCTCGCCGCCGGACAGAAGTCCGGCGAGCTGCTGCAGCCGCTCGCCCAACCGCGGAAAACGCTCCAGCACGCCGGTCCGGCGGCGCGCGATCTCGGCCTGCGCCGGCACCAGATAGGCGCCCATGCGCAGGTTTTCCTCGATGGTCATGTTGGCGAACACCTGCCGCCCTTCCGGCACCTGGACGATGCCGGCGCGCGCGATCTTGTAGGCCGATCGTCCCGTGATATCGGTGCCTTGAAAGCGGATCGAGCCGGCGCGCGCCTTGAGCAAACCGCTGAGACCGCGCAGGGTCGTGGTCTTGCCGGCACCATTGGCGCCGATCAGCGACACCACCGCACCCTCCGGCACATCGAGATCGATCGCCTTAACCGCATCAGTGCGGTTGTAGCCAAGCGTCAGGCCGCGAACCTCCAGCACGCTCATGCCTCGCCCCTCTTCAGACGCTCGGCCACCTTGGCGCCGAGATAGGCTTCGATCACCGCCGGATCGTCGCGGACTTCGCGCGGGCTGCCCTCGGCGATCTTGCGGCCGAAATTCAGCACAGTGATCCGGTCGCACAGGCTCATGACAAAGTGCATGTCGTGCTCGACCAGCAGCAGCGTCAGCCCCTGCTGCTTCAGGCGCAACAACAGGCCGACCAGATCCTGGGTCTCGGCCGGGTTCATGCCGGCGGCGGGTTCATCCAGCAGCAGCAACTTCGGGTCGGACGCGAGCGCGCGCGCAATCTCAACCCGGCGCTGGTCGCCATAAGGCAGATCCCCGGCGCGCCGATCGGCGGCCGCGGCGAGGCCGACAAAATCCAGCAGCTCATCGGCGCGCGCCCTGGTGGCGGCTTCTTCAGTGCGGAAACGGCCCAGGCGCGACAGGATCTCCGGCACGGTCGCGTGCAAACGCGCCTGCATGCCGGTCATCACATTCTCGCGCACCGTCATTTCCGCGAACATGCGGATGTTCTGGAACGTGCGCGAGAGGCCGGCGCGGGTGCGTAACCAGCTCGGCAAGCCATCGAGCGGCGCGCCGGCGAGTTTCACGGAGCCGGAGGTCGGCGGCAGCAGCCCGGAAATCAGATTGAAGCAGGTGGTCTTGCCGGCGCCGTTCGGGCCGATCAAGCCGTGCACCGTGCCGGGCCGGACCTGGAACGAGACATGATCGACCGCGACCAGCCCGCGGAAACGGATGGTGAGATCCTGGACATCGAGCAGTTCTGCATTGTCGGCCGGATTGATCGTTGCGTCGGTTGTCATGGCGCTCATCCGATCCGTCCGATGCGCCAGACCAGGAGGCCGCGCGGCATGAACAGCACCGCAACCACGATGATGAAGCCGTTCACCACCAGCTTGAAATCATGCAGCGCGGTCAGGAATTCCGGCAGCAGCGTCAGAATGATGGCGCCGAGCACCGGGCCGAACGGCGATCCGATGCCGCCCAGCAGCGCAAACGAGAGAATGGTCACCGCCTGGTCGAACGAATAATCGTTCGGGCCGATGAAGCTGTTGGCGTGGGCGTTGAGGGCGCCGGCCAGACCGGCCAGCATAGCGGACACCACCAGCGCGCCCATTTTCATCGCCGGCAGATTGACGCCCATCACGCCGGCCGCGACTTCATCCTCGCGCATCGCCTCCATGGCGCGTCCCAGGCGCGAGCGCGCGACCAGCACGAAACCCAGCAGCACCAGTGCCAGCAGGCTGAAGATCAGTGTGAAACTGGTTTTGCTGGGAATGCCCGACAGCCCCAGCGCACCACCGGTGAAATCAGAGGCGTTGCAGACAATGCGCAGGATCTCGCCCAGCGCGATCGTCGCCAGCGCCAGATAGACACCGGTCAGCTTCAGCGTCGGCCCGCCGATCAAGAGCGCCGCCAGCGCCGGCACCACCATGGCGGCGAGCAGCACGGCGGGAAACGGCCAGTTCAGATGCAGCGTCAGCAGCGCCGAAACATAGGCGCCGAGGCCCATGAAGGCGGCCTGCCCCAGCGAGAGCTGGCCGACCGCCAGCACCGTGTAGATCGACAGCGCCAGCAGGCCGTTAATGCCGACGGCAAAGATCAGGCTCTGGTAGGAAAAGAAGAAGTTGTCGAGGGCGGCGGACATGCGGGACTCCGGTCAGGCGCGCTTGACCGGCGCGCGGCCGAACAGGCCGACCGGACGAAACCAGAGCGTGGCGACCAGCAGGACGAAGCCAACCGCATCCTTCAGGTTCGACGAGATGAAGCCCGCGGTGAGCACTTCGAGCACCCCGATCAGGATGCCGGCGACCAGCGCGCCCCTGATGTCGCCGAGGCCGCCGATGATGATGACGGCAAAGCCCTTCAGCATCATGGTCTCGCCCATGTAGGGCTGGATCGCGTTGAAGTTCAGCCCGATCAGCACACCGGCGGCGCTGCCGAGCGCGCCCGAAATGAACGACACCAGCCACACCACCGCATCGGTGTTGACGCCCATCAGCTGCGCCGCCTCGCCATTCTCGGCCAGCGCACGCATCGCCAATCCGAGACGGGTGAAACGAATGAGGGACAGCAGCGCCAGCACAATCAGCACGGTGGTGACCATGATCAGGATCTGCGACATGTTCATGCGCACATCGCCGAGCGTGATAGCGGCATGGCTGATGACGGCGGGCGGCAGCCGGCGGATCTCGGTGCCGAACAGCGCGGTCATCAGCGTATACAGCAGCAGCGTGGCGCCGAGCGTCACCATCAGCGATGCCAGCTCCGGCGCCTTCTTGCGCCGCAGCGGTGTCAGCAGCGCCGCATCGAACAGCACGGCGATCAGGCCGGTGAGCACGGCCGCGCCCGGCAGCGCCAGCCCAATCGGCAGGCCCAGCCCCTTGGTGGCGTACAGGGCCAGAAACGCGCCGGTGGAAAAATAGAAGCCGTAAGTGAGATTGATGACGCCAAGCACGCCGAACATCAGCGTGAAGCCAAGCGCGAACAGCGCGTAGGTCGAACCCAGCACCAGCCCGTTGAGGAGCTGCTGCGGAAGCTGCTGGAGGATTTGCGCGAGCATGGCGGGACCGGGTCGAGGCCCGCGACCGGCAAACGCCGGCCACGAGCAAGATTGCTAGAGCACGAGGAGTTTAAGCTGAGTCATATCCGTCATCCTGAGGTGCGCGCCTTTGCGCGCCTCGAAGGATGAACGGCCTCGGAATCGCTGCTCGGGCCGTCGCCCTTCGAGGGCCATGCTGCGCATGGCCACCTCAGGGTGACGGATCACATTGATCGAACCTAACGTCATCATGCAATAAGGACAGTTACTTGAGGATCTGGAACTTGCCGCCCTTCATCTCGATCACCACGACGCCGGAGGTGTCGGCCGGATCGCGGTCGGCGGTGAAGGAGAACGGACCCATCACGCCGGTCGACTTGGTGGCCTGCAGCGCGGTCTTGATCTTCTCGCTGTCGGCGGCGCCGGCCTTGTTGATGGCATCGGCCACGATGTGCAGGGTGTCGTAGGCTTGCGCTGCGAACTGGTCCGGATCTTCCTTGTACTTGGCGCGGTAGTCGGTCACGAACTTGGTGTTGGCGGCGTCATCCTTGGCGATGAACCAGGGGCTGCCCACCAGCGTGCCGTCGGCCGCTTCGCCGGCGATGTCGCCAAGCTTGGGCGAATTGAAGCCGTTGCCGCCGATGAAACGCACCTTCGGATCGATGCCGATCGCGCGCGCGCCGAGCAGGATGCCGGAGGCCGGCTCGACCAGGGCCGAGACCACGATCGCATCCGGGTTCAGGCTCTTGATCTTGGTCAGCTGCGCCGAGAAATCGCTGTCCTTGGAGCCGAAGGTTTCGGTGGTCAGGATCTGGATGCCGAGCTTGTCGAGCGTGGCCTTGAACACGTCATAGCCGGATTTGCTGAAGGCATCGTCGTTGGCGTACATCACAGCCACCTTCTTGATGCCGAACTTGGCCTGCGCCGCCTTCAGGGTCACCGGAATGACGTCGCTCTCCGGCAGCGAGGTGCGGAACACATAGGAGCCGATCGCGGTGATGCCGGCGGCCGTGGTCGAGGTACCGACAATCGGCACCTTCTGCTGATTGGCGACGGGGCCGACGGCGAACATCTCGTTGGAGATGGTGGGCCCCAGCAGCAACGGCACCTTGGCGAGGCCGATCAGCTTGCGCGCACCATTGACGGCCTGGTCCTTGTTGCCGGCCGAGTCCTCATACTGGATCACCAGCTTCTTGCCGCCGAGCACGCCTGCCTTGTTGACCTCGCCGAGCGCCAGATCGAAACCGTTCTTGATGGCGACGCCATAGCGGGCGTTCGGGCCAGTCAGGATTTCGATGGCGCCGATGGTGACATCGTCGGCTTTGGCAGGCACGGCCCAGATCGCAGCGGCGGCGGCAAGCGCCAAAACAGAGACAGCAAGAGTCGGTTTGTTCATCAGCAGGTTCCCCCCGTGACAGTTTGTGGCGGCGCGGCCGTCTTGAGCAGCGGCCTCGCGCATTTGAGGTTTGCTTAGAACACCAGATCCTTTGGGGTTCAAGCAAAATGGGGCGGCTTTGCGGCATGGCATGCGGGCTCCACGTTGCCATTCGAGAGTGATGGCCGCAGCCGCATGTTCATTGATTGCGCAATGAGGGCGCCAGAGGAACTAAAATTACGACGCGAGCCCAAGTTGAGCAATGATTGAAAAACTCGATGGACGCGGGCTTGGAATCGTCGGCCGGGTCACGGATCGCGGTCCATCACGGCTCGCCTGGCCTGGTCGCAGGCAAGCAGCGTCCTCACCGTGAGAAGCCGGCACTACCCCGCCGTGCGGGCGATGAACGCCTCGCGCAGCCGGCTGATGTCGTCGGCGTTGACGTCGGACACCGCCGAGAACAGCAAGCCGTCCTTGCTCCAGCTCATGATGTTGTAGCCGTCACGCGACGACGTGGTGGTGGCGGCCGCCGGCGCCGGCCAGATGAAGATATTGATGAGATGGCCGTGGCGCCGGTAGATCAGCGCCGCGACAACGCGGCCGCCGATATAGTCGACGCGGCCGCCGACCAGCGGAAAGCCTTGTGGCGCGAGATCGACCACCGGCGGGGAAAAATCGATCTTGCCATTGAACCACGGTTTCACCGTGTGCTGGTCGGAGGTGGCGACATCGGTCAGATGGTTGGCCAGCAGCGAGCGCACATGCCCTGATACGATCTCGTCCTGCAGCGAGCCATTCTGCTGCAGCGGCGCCACCACCAGGAACACACTCGCGGCGAGCGCCGCCAGCGACGGGATGAACAGCCACTGCCGGATCCATCCGAGCAAGCGCGATCCCGCCCCCTCGACGGATTGACGCGGCGTGCGCTCCTGCGTCCGCGCCTCCCGTGCGAGCGCATCGAGCACCTGAGCGCGGACATGATCCGGCGTGCGCCACCGTACCCCGTTTTGTCCGATCGCCTGTTTCAAAGCCCGCAGCCTTTCAAGTTCCTGGGTGCAACCAGTGCACGCGGCCAGATGCCGCTCGACCTGCAGCGCGTGCATCGCATCGAGTTCGCCGTCGACAAAGCCGTGCAGTGTCAACGCCCACTCCGCGCAGGGCTCCGAAACCGAGGTCGTCATGCGCCGGCCTCCTGCCCGTCCCGTCGCGAGCTCCAGGCCTGCTGGAACTGCTGCCGTGCCCGCGCCAGCCGCGACATCACGGTGCCGATCGGCAGCGCGGCGATCTCGGCGATCTCGCGATACGACAGGCCTTCGAGCTCGCGCAGCACCAGCATTTCGCGTAAACTCCGCGGCAAGGTATTCAGCACGCCGCGCACCGCCTGCGTCTCGGCGCGACGCAGCAAGGCCTGCTCCGGCGTGTCGTCCTCGGAAGCCACATCGAACGCCGGCGCTTCATCCGATAACGGAGTGACATCAACCTCGACACGCCCCTTGCGTTTGCGCTGCTGCAGCCAGTTGAGATAGCAGTTGCGCACAATGGTGAAGATCCAGGCGCGGGCATCGCCGCCCTGGTAACCGTCGAACCCGCGATAGGCACGCAGGAACGCCTCCTGAACGATATCCTGCGCCGCATCGGCATCGCGGCTGAGGAAGCGCGCGAAATTATACGCAGCATCGAGATGCGGCACGATCTCGCGCTGGAACCGATCGAGCCCGTTGGCACCGCCGTGCGATCGGACCAGCGGCGCGGCCTCGCTTCGTTCCATCGCCAGCGGCGCGGCCGCGGGGCGCGCGGATTGTGTGCGCGATCCCCACCCATCGATGGCGATCGCTGCCATCAGCGAGGCTTTGGCGGCCGACGCCGCACGGCAAACCGACAATGCCACGGCATCCAGCACAAGCCAGCCAGCCTCTCTGCCGCCGGTGACCGATAGAGAACTCATGCGCGCGCCGTCTCGCCGTTGCTGAACCTGCAGAATAGACCGCCCAATCTCCCGCTTTATTCTCCTTCGTTCAAAAAAATTTCATCGACCCTCGCGGCGCTTCTCGCAGAGCCGGGAAAACCACTTCGATTCAAGGTGTTGGAGCCGGCCACGCGAACGGCCCCTGCCCCGCCGGCCCCCCTTCATCGACAATCGCGCAGAATAAATCGCCGCCGCCCCCGGTCTGTCTGCCCGGAGGCCCCACGGGATTTGCCGCGGCGCGCGCTCCCATCCGATCAGAGGAGAACACCCATGCTCGATCTGTCCCGCCGGAGCCTGCTGGCATCCGCGGCTTTCGCCGCCGCCTTCGGGCTCAACAAGAAATTGGCCTTTGTGGGTCCGGCTCACGCCCAGACGCCGCTCGAGCCGAGCGTCGGCTTCCACAAATACAAGGTCGGCGCCATCGAAGTCACCGCCGTCTATGACGGCATCTGGCGCAAGCCGCACGATCCCGCCTTCATCAAGGACGTATCGGTCGACGAGACCAAGGCCGCGCTTGCCAAGGCGGGCCTCACCACCGAGTTCATGCCGATCCCGCTCACCGTGCTGGTGCTCAAGATCGGCGACAAGCACATCATGATCGATGCCGGCTCGGGTGTCGGCCAATGGCAGGCCAACGCCACCAACCTGCCGGCCAACATGAAGGCCGCGGGCATCGATCGCGAGCAGATCAGCACCATCCTGATGACCCATTTCCATCCCGACCACGCCTGGGGCCTGATGGAAAAAGGCACCAACGCGCCGGTGTTTCCCAATGCCGAACTCGTGGTCAACGCCACCGAATACAACTTCTGGACCGAGCCCGGCCGGGTCGAGAAACTCCCCGAGGGCCGCAAGGCCGCCGGCAAGCGCATCGCCACCGTGTTTCCAGCCTGGAAGAACTGGAAGCTGGTGGAGGACAACGCGGAAGTCGCTCCCGGCGTTCGCATCGTCTCGGCGTTCGGCCACACCCCCGGCCACTCGGCCTATCTCGTCACCTCCGGCAAGGAGCAACTGATGGCATCGGCCGACACCATGTATGTGCCGGCGCTGCTTGCGCCGCATCCGGAGTGGCAGGGCGCCTACGACCAGGACGGAGCGATGGCGATCGCCACCCGCCGCAAGCTGATCGACCGCGTCATCGCCGACAAGATGATGATCTGGGGCTCGCACTTCCCGTTCCCCGGCGCCGGCACGTTCGTCAGGGATGGCAACGCCTACGCCTTCACGCCCACCACGAATGCCTGACCGGCGAGAGCACACGCTTAACAAGCACAGAGAGACAACTCCCATGATCAAACAGCAACGCCTTCAAACCCTCGCCTTGGTGCTGGGCCTCGCCCTCGCCCCGGCTTTTTTCGCAGCACCAGCCTACGCCGTCGACAACATGTCGTCCTCATCGGACGCGCCAGACCTGACCGCCGTGCGCGCCAAGATCAAGGACAAGGACTACGCCGGGGCGCTGAAGGACCTGCGCGAGCTGGTCGAGGACACCCAGCACGCCGACGTCTACAACCTGCTCGGCTTTACGCTGCGCAAGACCGGCGACACCAAGACGTCGCTCGCCTACTACACCAAGGCGCTGGAGTTGCAGCCGGACCACAAGGGTGCGCACGAGTATCTCGGCGAACTGTATGTGGAGACCGGCAACATGGACAAGGCGAAAGAGCAACTCGCGGTGCTGGCCAAGCTGTGTCCCGGCGGCTGCGAGGAGCGCGAGGATCTGCAGAAGGCGATCAGCGCGAAGTCGGCGAGCAATTAGAGACTGCTGCCTGCACCATCTCCGAACTCCGCGACATACGCGAGTTTGACCCGCGAATGTCGCGTCATTTTCAGTGTCGTCGCCCGGCTCGACCGGGCGACCCAGTAGGCAACACAACCAGTGGGTAGAACGACGACGCCAAAAGCGGTGGACGCCGATCCACATTTACCAGCTCATCCATCACGCCATACGCACCGGGATTACTGGATCGTCCGGTCGAGCCGGACGATGACACTGAAGATGTGGAGGCGTTTTGGCGCATCAACACGTGAGATGAAGACCATGAACACCGCACCGGACACATCACATACCTTCCCGCACGACCTCATCCTCCTGCTCAGCCGCCTGCTGCTCGCCTGGATCTTCGTGCACGAAGGCGTCCTTCTGATCGCGAACTTCAGCACCGCATCCGCCGGCATGGCGAAACTCGGCGTGCCGCCCCCGCTGGTCATCGCCACCATCGCCCTGCAGCTTGTCGCCGGCCTTGCGATCGCCACCGGTGTGCTGCTGCGCCCGGCAGCTGCAGCGCTCGGCCTGTTCTGCGTGGCGACGGCTGTGCTGTTTCACACGAATTTCGCCAATCGCAACGAACTGCTGCACTTCGAAAAGGACCTTGCGATCGCCGGCGGGATGTTCGCACTGGCGCTGTGCGGCGCCGGGCGCTGGAGTATCGCGCTGGTGTGGCGAACACGATCCGCGCACGTGATCGTGACGCCGCAGGCCGCTCGCGAGTCCGCAACGCAAGAATAAACGCAGCTCGCACAGCGTCTTTTCCTTCGAGCGCCGCGATTGAGCGGCGCAATCAGACGGGAGAGACTCTTATGACCCAAGTCAAGATCATCCAGGTCCATACTCGCCGCATCATCATGCCCCTCCTGTTCGCCGCTGCATCGGCCGCAACACTGCTTGGCCCCACCGTTACGACACCAGCGCATGCAGAAGAGAACGGTTGGTGCCTTGTCCAGGACGATCAGGCGCGCTGCGATTACACCAGCTTCCAGCAATGCCGCCGTACCGGGCAGGGCCTCGGCGCAAGTTGCACCGAAAATCCGCGGATCACGCCGCGCATGCCGACGCGCGCCGTCAGCACGGGATCACGATAGCTGCCCGGCGCTCGCAGACACCATCGCATTCCAGAACAACGAACGGGAATCGCCGGAGGCCACCATGACGATCGACAACGACATCCATCGCAACGCGCGTTCACCGCTTGGAGCGCTGGCCCATGTGCTGGAACGTATCGGCCTCGCCGTGACGGGCGCGGTCTGCGGCCTGTTCGTATCCGTGCCGATGGCCAGGAACGACATCGATATCCTGGGATCGGTCGGCTTCGTGGTCGGCATGATGCTGTGCGGGTTCACCGGCTTCTACCTCGGGATCGACATGCCGACCCGGATGCGGCTTCGCGTTCGCCCGCAGACGGACCGCGACGCGGGCGCGATCGAACTGCTGAGCGGCGGCGGGACGTTCCTCACCGCCGCCGCAACGCTGGTCTCGATCGACCTGCTGATCTTCGGCGACACGCTCTCGGGCGTTTGGGGCAGCGTATCCGGTGTCTGCTGGCTGGTGGGCATCGGCCTGCAGTCGATCGGCGGTGTTTTGGCACGGCTGCGTCGCCGTGAAGATGAACAGGTAAGGTAAATTCAGCTGCGGTCCCGTGAAACCGGGAGGTCGTCATGGCATTGTCGACACAACTGGTGCATAAATCCTCGGTCGATCGTTCGACAAAGTGTTCCGCCGTCGAGCCTGAGTTTGTTCATGAAGCGCCTTCCGCTTATCTTGCTGGCGACCGGCGTGTTGCTGTTCGTGGTCGCGCTGCTCGGCTACCTGTTCGTCAACTGGCGGCCGGCAACGCTGCGCATTGCGGTCGGGCCGGCCGGCAGCGAGGACGTCAAGGTCATCCAGGAGGTCGCTCAGGCCTTCACCGGCGAACGCCATTATGTGCGGCTGAAGGTGATGGTGACCGAGGGTGCTACGCAGAGCGCCGCCGCCATCGCCAACAACACTGCCGACCTCGCGGTGGTGCGCGCCGACGTCAACCTGCCGCGCAACGCGCTCTCGACCGCGATCTTCCGCAAGAACCTGGTGGTGCTGTGGGTGCCGAACACACCTGCGGCGAAGGGCCAGAAGGCGGTCAAGACCGTCGCCGATCTCAACGGGCGCCGCATCGGCGTCATCGGCAGGACGCCCGCCAACGTCAACCTGCTGAAGACCATCCTGACCGAGTCCGGCGTGGCGCCGGACAAAGTCACCGTCGTGCAGTTCAGCGTCAGTGAAATCGGCGAGGCGCTGCGCGCCCAGAAGGTGGATGCGTTCATGGCGGTCGGACCCGCCGACAGCAAGATCACCGTCGAGGCGCTCAATGCCACCACCAAGGCCGGGAGTTCCCCGACCTTCATCCCGATTGATGCCGCCGAGATCGTCGCGCGCAAGTTTCCGGTGTATGAATCTTCCGAACTCGCGGCGGGCGCGTTTGGCGCCAGCCCCTCGCGGCCGGACGACGACGTTACGACCCTCGCCGTCAATCACCTGATCGTCGCCCGCAAGGAATTGCATGAGCTGACGGTGACGGCGTTCACCAAGCAGCTGTTCGCCATTCGCCATACCCTGCAGAAGGATTTCCCCGGCGTCGCCAACATCCAGACCCCGGAGACCGACAAGGCCGCCGCGGTCCCGGCGCACCCGGGCGCCGCCGCCTACATCGACGGCACCGAGCGGACGTTCCTGGAGCGCTACAGCGATTTCATGTGGCTGGGCCTGATGGTGGTGTCTGGCATCCTGTCCGGCGGCGCCGGACTGCGCAGCTACATGCGCCGTGACGAGCGCGCGCGCAACACCGCGCTGCGCAACCGGATGCTGGACATGATCACCGAGGCCCGCGCCGGAAGTTCAATCGACGAACTCGATGCGCTACAGAAGGAAGCCGACGACATCCTGCGCGACACGCTGAAGTGTTTCGAGGACGGCGCGGTCGAAGAGGATACCCTGTCCGCCTTCAACATCGCGCTGGACCAGTTCCACAACGCGGTCGCCGACCGCAAGGGCTGGATCGCCGGCACGCCCTCGGCGCGGCGGGCGTCGTGATTTGTCGTTGCCGGGCTTGTCCCGGCAACCCCGCTTAGGAGCGCACTGCCTCCCTAAGCGGGATCACCGGGACAAGCCCGGTGATGACAATAGTGGGTGGGTTGCCCTCACGCCGCCTCCGCCATCAGATCCGCCAAATGCCGCGCCACGATGCGCGCCACGTCAGCCGCGTGGGTTGCGATCATGAAGTGCGACGCGCCGGTGACGGTGGTGAGCATGGCGTCGGGGATGTGGGTGGCCAAAAGTTCATTGGCGCGCTGCGCGGCGGGATGGCTATGCTCGCCCCACAGCACCAGCGTCGGTACCGTGACCGCTTCGAGCACCCCGCGCGACAGCACGCAATCGTAGGCGCTGGCCCAGTCCAGGATGTTGACTGGCGTGGTCTCCACCGCATAGGCGCGCACACGCGGCGGCCATGACGCGAAGGTGCCGGCACCGCCATAAAAATCGACCATCGCCTCGATCGCGTTGGCGTCACCGCGCTGATGGGCCGCGAAATAGCGGTCGGTCATGTCGTGGAAAGCGCGATACAGCTGCGGTTCGCCGCAAGTGCGCAGCACATCCGGCGCCGGCGCCTCCGCAATGGTCAGGCTCGCGAGCTCGACCTCATCACGCATCGCGACCGCGAGCGACACCAGGCCGCCGAACGAATGGCCGACCAGATGCACCGGCGCATTGCGCGCGCCGGCGGCGCGGCGCACCACCGCTTCGACCATCTCGGCTTCCCGGGCGATCGAGGGATTGGCCGCGGTGCGACGTTCGGTACTGCCACCGTAGCCCAGAAGGCTGGTGGTGACGCAACGGAAGCGGCCCCCGAGCGATGCAATCACCGGCCGCCACGCAGCGCCAGTGCTGCAGGAGCCGGGCACGAACACAATGACAGGGCCATCGCCGGTTTCGTCATAGTCGATGGCGCCGCGGGGATCATCGATCATGGTCGCAAAGTCCTCGATCCGGATGACACCGTGTCACCGACGGTGTCATCGAACAATCATGAGTGGCAAAATGTGCCGGTGCGCTCTGGTAGTCACGCCAGGCACGTAGATGGTTCGATTGTGTGCGGAGGATCACAGTCGTATGCGGCGAATGCACCTATTGGAGCAACGTCTTTGTTATCCCGGGACACAAGCGACCGCGCATGGCCCCGGGATGACGTCATCTTCTCCCTCGTTCGGAGGAGTTTTAGTGCCGCGTGATCACCACTTCGAGATATTCGCTGGGCACCACCACGGTGCCGTCACCGGAACGATTGAACTGGGCGAGCAGCGCGCGGATATCACTCTCGAGTGCGGCCTGTCCTGCGCCATCGAGCGCAGCGAAGGCTTTCAGCACCGGGCCGTAATAGGTTCGGAAAATCTCCAGCCAGTGATCGGCCGAGCGATAGCGGAACACGAAGGTGCGCGGCGTCGCGCTGATCCGTGCATGCGGCTCGAACAATTGCCCGAGGCGCTCGCGCGTGCCCCACAGCGCCGGTGACCGGGCGCCGGCTGGCGGCGGCAGGTGCTTGCCGATGGTCTTGAACAGCTGGCCGATAAAGCCGTCCGGGGTCCAGTTGGCGAGGCCGATGCGGCCGCCGGGACGGCAGACCCGCAGCATCTCGCGGGCCGCGCACTCCTGGTCGGGTGTGAACATCACGCCAAAGGTCGACACCACCACGTCGAAGCTCGCGTCGTCGAACGGCAGGTCTTCCGCGTCGGCCTGCTGAATGTCCATGGGGAGGCGATCGGCGTCGGCGCGCTCGCGGGCGCGTTCCAGCAGCGCAGGCACGTAATCGGTCGCGACCACATCGCACCAGCGCCGCGCCGCGGCCAGCGAGACGTTGCCGTTGCCGGCGGCGACGTCGAGCACGCGCGCGCCGGCGCGCAGGTCCAGCGCCTCGCACAGCTCCTCGCCGACGATCTGCAGGGTGGTGCCGACAATGGCATAGTCGCCGGACGACCACGCGCCTTGTTGGCGCGCCTTGATCGCCTTAAGGTCGGGTTGCTCGGCCGGCCGGGCCTGCGTCGTTGTGTCAGCGGAAGTGGCCATCTTCGATCTCCATGAGGGGTCAGGCCCGCCGCAACAACGGGCGCGGTGCACTTGGGGTCGTGATCTTGGGGTCGTGATGTGGATAAAGTGCACGCCATCCCGCGCACGAGGGCCGGCGTTCGAATCGCACGGGTTGAACCAGGTCTTGAGCCTTGAAACAGGTCGTACCAGAGCGTTCGAACCAAACGGCCGCATCAGCGACCACTTGAGCAGGACGGCATGGAGAGGAGCGAGGGAGCCGACGTGGAAATGTCCATGGAATCCGCCCAGGAGAATCGGACAGTGGAAACTCTGCAGGTACGCCTGCTCGGTGCACTGACGGTCATTCGGGATGGCAAGACCATGGCGCTGCCGGCGTCGCGCAAGGTGCGCGCCCTGCTCGCCTACCTGGCGCTGGCGCCGCGAGCGGTGCCGCGCAGCCAGCTCTGCGACCTGTTGTGGGACGTGCCGAACGATCCGCGGGGCGAGTTGCGCTGGTGCCTGAGCAAGCTGCGCGCCATCATCGATACACCGGAGCGGCGCCGGGTGGAAACCAGCGGTGACACCGTGCGGCTCGACCTCTCCGATGCGTTCGTGGACGCAATCACGATCACACGCGCCGTGCAGAGCGGCCTCGCCACACTGCCGCCTGTGCAGCTGCGCGCCCTCGCAACCCTTTGCGCCGGCGAATTCCTCGACGGCTTCGAGATCGACCGCAACCCCTCATTCAATACCTGGCTCACCGCGCAGCGCCGCCAGTTCCGCGGCCGCCATGCGGCGGTGCTGGAGCAACTCGCCGGATCGGTCGACGAAAACGAGATGATGGGCGTGCTCGAGGCCTGGCTCGCGCTGGCGCCGCTCGATCCGCGGGTGCATGAGAAACTGCTGCAGGCCTTTGCCCGCCGCGGGCAGTTGCGCGAGGGCGACGACCACCTCGCTGCCACGGTGCAACTGTTCGACGCCGACGGGCTCGATGTCGCGCCGCTGCACGCGATGTGGCGTATCGCTAAGGCGAACGCCGGCACGGCGCCAAAGGCCCACGTCATCGATACGTCGCCGCCGGAGATGGCAGCAGCTGTTTCAGCGGGACGGCCGCTTGACGGACCACGCCGCGCCTCGATTGCGGTGATGCCGTTTGTCGAGCGGGCGACCGCAACAGATCATCCGGCGGCCGGACTCCCCGGCGGGCTCGCGGACGGGCTGGTGCATGACGTGATCACCCGGCTCGCCAAGCTGCGCAGCCTGTTCGTGATCGCCGAGGGCACGGTGTTCGCGCTTGGTGAGCGACGCATCGGCGCCGAAGAGGCCGGCCGGATGCTGAATGTCGACTATGTGGTCAGCGGATCGCTGCGTCGCCAGGGCAGCCGCCTCACGGTCTCGATCGAACTCTCGGAGACCCGCACCGCGCGGATTGTCTGGGCCGAGGTTTTCGATCAGGCGATCGACAACGCTTTCATCGTGCTGGACGACATCGGCAATCGCATCGTGTCCTCGATCGCCGGCGAGATCGAAACCGTGGAGCGCAACCGCGCCATCCTGAAGCCGCCGAATTCCCTCGATGCCTGGGAGGCGCATCATCGCGGCCTGTGGCACATGTATCGCTTCAACAAGGAGGACAACGCGCGAGCGCAGCACTTCTTCGAGACCGCGATCCGGCTCGATCCCACCTTCGCGCGCGCCTATGGCGGCTTGTCCTTCGCCCATTTCCAGAATGCATTCCAGGGCTGGGCCCCGCGCGAGCGCGAGACCATCAGCGCCTTCGACGCCGCGGGGCAAAGCCTGATGGCCGACGATCGCGATCCGATGGCGCACTGGGCGATGGGGCGCGCGCTGTGGCTGCGCGGCGCGCACGACCAGTCCATCGTCGAGCTCTCGCAAGCGGTAGATCTCAGCCCGAACTTCGCACAGGGCCAGTACGCGCTGGCATTCGTGCATTCGCAATCCGGCGATCCGCAGGCCGCGGTGACCTTCTCCGACCAGTCACGACAATTGAGCCCGTTCGATCCGATGCTGTTCGCGATGCTCGGCGCTCGCGCCATGGCACTGGCACGTCTCGGGCGCTTCGAGGAGGCTGCCGAGTTCGCCGTCAAGGCAGCCGCCCGCCCCAACGCCCACGCCCAGATCCTCGCCATCGCCGCCTATTGCCTGGCGCTCGCCAGCCGCCTGGACGATGCGCGCAGATATCTGGCGGAGATTCACAAGACCCGGGCGGGCTACGACATCCACGATTTCCTCACCGCCATGCAGTTCGATCCCGACAGCGTTGCGCTATTTCGTGGTGCGGCGAAACGGATCGGGGGATAGGGCGGGTCGGCATTGCGCCTCGACCAGCAAAGCGGCAAGCTCATCGCCCGATCCGGACCATGGACATGCCAGCCCCGCACGATGCCGCCGATCCCGTTGTTGTTCTGCCGGCGGTTGCCGATGCGGAGCATCTCACGGCCATGCTTCGCCGGGCCGGCGTCCTTGGCGATGGAGGTGTCGCCGGAGTCGTGGCCGCAACTCCATTCGTGAAGCTACGCTCGCGCACCTTCCGGCTGCATCTCACCTACGACGGCCCGGCGCCAGATGCGCCGGCATCCGTCATCCTGAAAACGGGACATCTGGACCCTGCGGGTCGACCGTCGTACCCGAACCGCAATGAGGTCGCGTTCTATCGCGATGTCGCGCCGGTCCTGCCGGATGGGGTGGTGCCGCGCTGTTTCGAAGCCCGGGAGGCCACCGATGTCAACAGCTGGCACCTCCTGCTCGAAGACCTGACGCAGACGCATGCCATCGCCACCGAATGGCCGCTGCCGCCGTCGTTCGCGCAGTGTGAAGCCATGGTGGCGACGCTGGCGCGCTTCCATGCCGCGTGGTGGGACGATCCGCGCCTCGGTGTTTCCATCGGAAACTGGCCCGGTGCAGAGGACTGGGATCGAACCCGGCAACACCTTGCGGAACAACTGGCGCAGTTCAGCGATCGTTTCGGTGAAGTGATGCCGCCCGAACGACGTGCGCTGCATGAGCGTTTGCTCGACCGTGCGCCGGGTCTCTCGCGCATTCGCGCACGGCGCCACCTGACGCTGGTTCACGGCGACGCTCATACCTGGAACATCTTCCTTCCCCGGCCCGGCATCGACGACAGTGCCCGATTGTTCGACTGGGAGGCCTGGAGCCTCGACATCGCCACCGACGACCTCGCGTATATGATGGCGATGCTGTGGTACCCCGACCGCAGGCAACGGATGGAGCGGCCGCTGCTAGACCATTATCACGTGGATCTCGTCCGGCGCGGCGTGCGCGGCTATGACCGCCAGGCACTGGAGGACGATTATCGGCTCTCCGCGCTCTGGCTGATCACGCGGCCCGTGAGGCAGGCCCTCGGCAACATCGCTCCACGGGTCTGGTGGAACAATCTCGAACGCATCTGGCTCGCGGTCGATGATCTCGGCTGCCGCGCCTTGCTGGAATGACGCCACCCATTGCCCGGGGCAAGCCACCGTCACGATTTACGAATGGCGGTCACGCGGTCAGCGCGGCTCTCTTTAGGTGGAGCCGCCGTCGCTGGCTTGCTATGAGGGGCTGATACAAACCGGCCTTTGCTGCAACGCGAAATACGGCATATTTCCAACATGACCATCGAGACGGTGGAGGGCCTGAGCTTTCCGAAGCGCGAGACGACCCTGCTGTCGTTCGTCTCGGCGGCGCATTTCATCAGCCATGTCCACATCATGGTGGTGCCGGCGCTGATCCCGCTGCTGCCGGGCTATTTCGGGGTCAGTTTTCTTCAGATCGGCGTGGCGCTGACCGTGTTCAACCTGGTGTCGCTGGTGGTGCAGACTCCGATGGGCTTCATCACCGACCGGGTCGGTGCCTGGACCATGCTGATCCTGGCGCTGACGCTCGGCGGTGCGAGTTTCGGCTCGCTGGCGCTGATCCCGAGTTATGGCTGGCTGCTGGCCGCCATGGTGCTCGCCGGCGTCGCCAACGGAATCTATCACCCGGCCGATTATGCACTGCTGTCGGCCTCGATTGGTGAGCGGCGGCTGGGCAAGGCGTTTTCGATCCACACTTTCGCGGGCTTTTTCGGCACGGCTGTCACGCCCGCCGTCCTGCTCGCGGTCGCCAACCAGATGAGCACGGGCAGCGCGTGTGCGCTGGCCGGCATCGCCAGCGTCACGGTGGCCCTGGTCATTCTCGGCGCGGCACCGCGCCGGGCCGAGCCCGGAAAGTCCGGCGTTGTCGCAAAACCGACATCGCACCGGCTGAAGGACGTGGCGACGCCGCAAGTGATGCTGCTGACGCTGCTGTTCGTGCTGCTCAGCCTCAGCAGCATCGGCATTTCGGCGTTTGCCGTCACCGCCCTGATCAAGGGTTATGGCGCGGACCTGCCGTCGGCGAGTTCGGCGCTGACCGCGTTCCTGTTCGCCGGCGCTTGCGGCGTACTGGCCGGCGGTTTTCTCGCCGACCGCTTGCATCATCACGGCGTGGTCGCCTCCATCGCCATGGTGATTGCGGCGATGCTGACCCTCGCCATCGCCATCACGCATCTGTCGGGCCTGCCGCTGATTTTCGCGATGGCCGGTGCCGGCTTCCTCGCGGGCGTGATTACTCCTTCGCGAGATCTGCTGGTTCGCGCTGCCTCGCCACGCGGCGCCGAGGGCCGCGTGTTCGGGATCGTCTCCACCGGCTTCAACATCGGCGGCGCCATCGGCCCGATCCTGTTCGCCTGGCTGGTCGACCATGGCTACTATCAGGCAGTGTTCGGCGTCACCGCATTGTTCATGGTGCTGACCGCGGCGCTGACTTTCCTGCCGGTGTTCGAGAAAAGGCAGGCGGCTTGATCGACACACCCGCGCCCGGCACAATCGCGCGCGGATCGGCCAATCAACGACAACCAAAAGAATAAACGGGACGGAACGCCATGAACTGGTTCGGCAACGAGATTCCGACAATGCGCGACGAAGCGCGGTTCGGCGACCGCGTGGTGCCGGCGTTCAGGGAACGCCCCCTTAGCATCTGGCAGATGGTCGAGGATGCGGCCCGCAGCAATCCGGACGGCGAGGCCTTGATCGCCGGCCCATGGCGGCTGACCTGGGCAGAGGTGATCGAGCAGTCGGCACGCGTCGCCGCGGGTCTGCAAAAGCGCGGCCTTGTGCCCGGCGACCGCCTCGCCATCCTGCTCGGCAACCGCATCGAATTTGCGCTGGCCATGTTCGGCGCGGCGCGGCTGGGCCTCGTGACCGTGGTGCTGAGCACCCGGCAGCAAAAGCCTGAGATCGCCTATGTGGTCGCCGACAGCGGCGCCAGGGCCATCATCCACGAAACCGAGCTCGGCGAGCGACTGCCTGATACAGCCGATGTGCGGGCGCTGCAGCATCGCGTCGCCATGGCCGCATTCGCGGACCTGATGATAGATACGCCGCAGGATGCGCCCGCTGAGGTGTCCGAGGAAGACACCGCGCTGATCCTGTACACCTCCGGCACCACCGGCCGGCCGAAGGGCGCGATGCTCGCTCATTGCAACGTGATCCATTCAGCCATGGTCTACGAAGCCTGCATGGCGCTGACGCCATCAGACCGCTCGATCGCCGCGGTGCCGCTGGCTCATGTCACCGGCGTGGTCGCCAATATCATGAGCATGGTGCGCTGCGCCGGCGCACTGATCATCATCGCCGAGTTCAAGGCCGCCGACTATCTGGCGATCGCCGCGCGCGAACGCGTCACGCAGACGGTGATGGTGCCGGCGATGTACAATCTCTGCCTGCTGCAGGTGGATTTCGACAACCACTATCTCTCGGCATGGCGGATCGGCGGTTATGGCGGCGCACCGATGCCGGTGGCCACCATCGAGAAGCTGGCGCAGAAGATTCCGGGCCTGAAGCTGATCAACGCCTATGGCGCGACCGAGACCACCTCGCCCTCCACCATCATGCCGCCGGAGCTGACCGCGAGCCACCTCGACAGCGTCGGGCTTGCCTGCCCCGGCGCCCATATCATGGTGATGAATGAAGCCGGCCGCGAGCTGCCCCGCGGCGCGATCGGCGAGATCTGGATCCGGAGCGGCTCCGTCGTCCGGGGCTACTGGAATAACGCCAAGGCGACGGCGGAGAGCTTCACGGGCGGCTACTGGCATTCCGGCGACCTCGGCTCGATCGACGAGCAGGGTTTCATCCGCGTGTTCGATCGCCAGAAGGACATGATCAACCGCGGCGGTCACAAGATCTATTCCGCCGAAGTGGAGTCGGTGCTATCAGGCCATCCTGACGTGGTGGAAAGCGCGATCATTGCAAAACCCTGCCCGGTGCTGGGCGAGCGGGTGCACGCGGTCATCGTCACCCGCAATCCGACACTCGACACCGAGGCCTTGCGCACACTCTGTGCCACACAGCTGTCCGACTACAAGGTGCCGGAGACCATCGATCTCACCACCGAGCCCCTGCCGCGCAACGCCAACGGCAAGGTGATGAAGAAGCTCTTGCGGGAGCGGCTGGTGGCGTGAGAACGCGAACGCAGCGCTACTTGTCCGACTCCGGAAACAGCGAGCTCAAGATTTCACCGGCGAGATTGAAGGCCGCAACACCGCGAAACAGCGCGGCGATGGCGGCGGAGGCGTGCAGCTCTTGCAGGGTGGCGCCGGCCTTGATCGCCGCGCGGGCGTGATTGGCCGCCGCCTCCGAGGTCTGCACCAGCAGGATGGCGAACGACATCAGCTGTACGGTTTTCTGATCCAGCGCCTGCGGCGTCAGCGCCGCGATCCGCCAGTCTTCCAGCGCGGTGACGATGCCGGGATCGACCTTGAGGCCGAGTTTCAGCCGCTTGCCGATCTTCGGCGGCACCAGGCCGATCATGTCCCGGTAGCGACCTTCGAGGTCATCAAGAGTGGCGGGCGGTTTGGTCATGGATCTCTCGCGTGGTGTGTTGATGATGGAATGCGCGCTGCGCCGTCACTCGACCTTGACGCCGGCAGTGGTGACGACCTTGCCCCACTTGTCGGCTTCCGCGCGCAGGAAGGTGGCGAATGCCGCGCCCGACAATGCGCCGGGTTCGGCGCCGACTTCGGCGAGTTTCTTCACCACGTCCGGATCCTGCAGCACTTTGCTGACCGCCGCGATCAGCGCCGCCATCACGTCCGGCGGGGTCGCTGACGGCGCGACCAGGCCGAACCATGACGAGGCCTCGAAACCGTTGACGCCGGCCTCAGCCATGGTCGGCAGGTCCGGAAACAGCGGCGAGCGCTTGGCCCCGGCCACCGCGATGCCGCGGATGGTGCCGCCGAGCATCTGCGGGCGGATCGCGGGCATGTTGTCGAACATCATCGGGATCTGTCCGGCGATCAGATCGTTCATCGCCGGCGCGGCGCCGCGATAAGGCACATGCACGATGTTGATGCCGGCCTGCGTCTTGAAGAGTTCGCCGGCAAGATGATTGGTCGAGCCATAGCCGGAGGAGCCGAAATTCAGCTTGCCCGGCGCGGCTTTCGCGAGCGCGATCAGTTCCGCCACCGATTTGGCCTTTACCGCCGGATTGACCGCCAACACGATCGGCACCGAGGCGACCAGCGCCACCGGCGCAAAGTCCTTCATCGGGTTGAATGGCAGGCTGGCGTAAAGCGACTGGTTGACGGCCAGCGGACCCGGCGCGGTCAACAGCAGCGTGGTGCCGTCAGCGGCGGCCCGGGCAACGGATTCCGCACCGATGTTGCCGCCGGCGCCGGCGCGGTTGTCAATGATCACCGTCTGGCCCCAGAGTTCGTTGAGCTTGGCGCCGAGCAGCCGCGCGATCACATCGTTCGATCCGCCGGCGGGAAACGGCACCACGATCTTCACGGGGCGGTCGGGAAATCCCGCTGCGGCAGCGGCACCAGACCAAGCGGCCAGCAATACCAGCAGCACCGCGCCAGCCAGCGCCCGCATTCGGGACCGTCCTCTTCCGCAACGCATTTTCGTCTCTCCCAAAATCATCGATTTTTCTTATCTCATCGATTATTCTTGACAGCTCTGGGCGCGGGCGTCAAATCGGCTCATGCGCCAGATGGACACGGGAACGCTGCCAATGATCGAGACTGCTCCCCGGACCATGCAGCCCTGCCCCGGCCCCGACCGCCAACCCAGACGGCCGGCGTTCGTGATGCCGCGCGGCGCCTGCGACTGCCATGTGCATGTGTTCGGACCGCAGGCGCAGTTTCCGTTCAGCGCTGCGCGCAGCTACACGCCGGAAGACTGCACGGCCGAACAGCTCGATCACCTGCATGCTACGCTCGGGATCGACCGCGCCGTCATCGTCCATGGCGGCGCGCACGGCACCGACAATCGCGTGACGCTCGCGGCGCTGGACCGCGCACCGGACCGGCTGCGCGGCGTCGCGGTAATTCCCGCCGGGCTGCCGCGCCGCACGCTCGAGGACATGCACCGCCGCGGCATGCGCGGCTGCCGAATGTCGACGGTGGTGAGCGGCGGCGCCTCGTTTGCACATCTGGAGGGTCTCGCGGCCCAGACTTTCGACCTCGACTGGCATCTGGTGCTGCACTTCGATCGCTCCACCGAGCTGATCGACGTGGCGCCGCTGCTGCAGCGGGTGCGCAGCCCGTTCGTGCTCGATCACCTCGCCCGCATCGATGGCCGTGACGGGGTCGATTCAGCAGCCTTCGCCATGCTGATGCGGCTGCTCGACACCGACCGCTGCTGGGTCAAGCTGGCCAGCCTGTACCGACTCTCGGCCGAGCCTTATCCGCATCTCGACATGCTGCCGATGATCGCACGGGTGGTGGCGCACTGGCCCGACCGCATCATCTGGGGCAGCAACTGGCCGCATCCGATCTGCCCGGTGCCGATGCCGAACGACGGCGACCTTATCGACCTGATTCCGCTTTGGCTGCCGGATGCCACCACGCAACGGCTGGCGCTGGTCGACAACCCCGCCGCGCTGTACGGTTTTGCCGCAATCGCCTGAGAATCGGATGGACTAGATGACCGATCGACTGACCGACACAACGGATACACCGAGCTCCGCGACACTGTCCTCCACCCTGGTGAGCCGGCTGCGCACCTCCATCATGCGCGGCGACCTGATGCCGGGCAGCAAGCTCAATCTCGACCGCATGCGCAGCAATCTCGGCGTCAGCCTCAGCCCGCTGCGCGAAGCGCTGTGCCGGCTGGAGAACGAAGGCCTGGTCAGCATTGTCGACCAGCGCGGCTATCGCGTCACTCCGGTGTCGCCGGCGAATCTCGCCGAGGTGATCCGGCTGCGGGTCGAACTCGAAACCATGGCGCTCAAGGAGGCCATGCAGCACGGCGACGTCGCCTGGGAGGGCCGCATCCTGGCGACGCTGCATCAGCTCAGCCGCTGCAAGCGCAGCACCCGCTCCTCGATCGAAGAGCAGGAGGCGTGGGAGATCGCCCACCGCGCTTTCCATGCCGAACTGATCGCGGCCTGCAACATGCCGCTGCTGCGGCAGTTCTGCGCCACCCTGCACGACCAGGGCGACCGCTATCGCCGCATCTTCTTGAAAAACCACGCCCCCGACCGCAACGTGCCGGCCGAGCACACAGCCATCGCCGACGCCGTGATCGCCCGCCGCATCCGCGAGGCAACGGGCATGCTGCGCGACCATATCGAGCGCACCGGGCGCAATATCCAGAAGGCGCTCAGCAACGGCTGACGGCGGGACGCCATATATCTCGACTTGATACATGATACTTACTGCATGTATCTCCATGCTGCTCGCGTGCTGGATAATCTGAGGGCTGAAGATTCACGATCCAACCTGAGCAAGGATGATTGCGCCATGACGAAAAAACTTGCACCGATGCATCCCGGTGAGGTTCTCCGGGAAGAGTTCCTGATCCCGCTTTCACTCTCGGCCGGTGCACTGGCAAAGGCCTGCGGTGTTCCGCGGACGCGCATGGAGCGGCTCGCGAGCGAGGAAACCGGAATCACCGCAGATACCGCGTTGCGCCTGGCCAAAGCACTTGGCACATCTCCCGAAGTATGGCTGAACCTGCAGACTGATTACGATGTGCAGGTTACAAAACATCAGATCGGCAAGCAGCTGTCGAAGATTACGCGCGTGACGGAAGCGGCCTGACGCTCCAACCGTCGAGTTCCCGCAGCGTTGTTTCACTCCGCCGGTGTCGAAGCAAACTCCGGCAATGCCTCCATCCGCTCCGACAACCGCGTCAGCGCCCAGTGGCCGTCGCGCCGCACTTGGTCTGCGAGCATGCTCTGGGTGAAGCGCCAAGCCACTGCGGCGCAGATATCAGCCTGCGTGATCTGCGTGCCGACCAGCCACGCGCGCCCCGAACCGATCTCGGCGTCGAGCTGGCGATAAGCCGCAAGCAACTGCCCGTGCACACGATCGATCCAGGGCTGATGCCGCTTCTCGATCGGGCGCAGTTCATGTTCATAGACGATCTGCACCGTCTTCTCGCAGGCAGCGAGCGCGAGCCCCGTCAGCCGCTGCACCCGCGCATGATCGGCGAGATCAGCGGGCATCAGGCGATGTTCGGGCGGCGCGAGACGCTCCAGATGCTCGAGGATCAGGCTTGAATCCATCAGCGTGGTGCCGTCGTCGAGCACCAGGGTCGGCGCCTTCACCACCGGATTGATGCCTGCGAAGGCGTCGAAATGACTGAACACGGAGACCGGCTCGTGGATGAACGGCAGCCGCAGGCATTTCAGCGACACCGCCACGCGCCGCACATACGGAGAATCCAGCATTCCGATCAGTCGCATCACATCCTCATCTTCGCCCGGTTGGCCGACAGCGAAGAGGATGGCGAAAGCCAGCCGGCGATGACATACTGACTCATCGCCCAGAGGACGATTTTGCCGATGGATTCAAACCTCAAGCCTTCAGGCCTCAAAGCCCGGTCCGCGCGGCCGGCTTTCGCGCCCGATCTCGATGCCAAGGACCTCGCCATTCTGGAAGCCCTGCAGCAGGACGGCCGCATTCCGCTGTCGGAACTGGGGCGCAAAGTCGGCCTGTCGCAGCCGGCAATGTCCGAGCGGGTCAAGCGGCTGGAAGACCGCGGCATCATTTCCGGCTATGGCGCGCGGATCGATCTCGCCGCGCTCGGCTTGCAGATGATGGCGATCATCCGCCTGAAGACGGCGCACGAGCATATCCGCACATGCCTGAAGCTGTTCGACGAGCTGCCGTTCGTGATCGAGGTGCACCGGGTGACCGGCGAGGACTGCTTCGTGCTGAAGGCGATCGTGCCGGCGGCCGATGACCTTGCCACCATTGTCGACACGATCGGCCGGTTCGGCGCGGTCACGACCTCGGTCGTGCTGCGCAGCGAACCACCCAAGACCATCGGCCGCGGCCTTCTGGCCGCAGCCGCACGTCGGCGACGCTGACCGGCTTAAGTGGCCGTCGCCTTCACCACGTCCAGCGTGCCGCGATAGATCATTTCGCCGGCGATGTAGAGGATGACGGCGAGACCGACATAGGCGATCCAGCGATGCTTCTGCAGCAGCCGGGCGATGAAGGTCGCGGCGGCACCCATCAGCGCGATCGACAGCGCCAGGCCGAAAATCAGCACCCAGGGATGTTCGCGCGCGGCACCCGCCACCGCCAGCACGTTATCGAGCGACATCGAGACGTCGGCGATGATGATCTGCCAGATGGCTTGCGACAGTGTCTTGCGCGGCGCGCCGTCATCAGCTCCGTTTATCGCCTCGACATGCGCGGGCGCGCGCAACTCGCGCCACATCTTCCAGCACACCCACAACAGCAGGATGCCGCCTGCGAGCAACAGACCGACGATCTGCAGGATCTGCGTCGCCACGCCCGCAAACACGATGCGCAGCACGGTGGCGGCGACGATGCCGATCAAGATCGCCCGTCCCCGCTGCTCCTGCGGCAGGCCGGCCGCGGCAAGGCCGATGACAATGGCATTGTCACCGGCCAGCACGAGGTCGATCAGGACGACCTGAAACAACGCATTCAGGACATCTGGATTGAGAAGTGAGGTATTGAAAAATTCGGTCACAGGTCAGGCTCCCCTTGGTGCCGGGGAGTGGCCTCTCTTCGAAACGAACAACAGGATCCCGCGCGCGACGGTTTACCGCCACGCGACGCACGCCTGTGCCGCGAAAGCAAAACGGGGCCACTCCAAGTTGAATTCCAGTCCGACATCGCAGTCTGTCGACTGCCAGAGGGGCCCGGCCTGGTGGTCTTTTAGTCCTACTGCTTGACCCGGTCGCGTTCGGCGAGCTGTTCGAAAAACTGCGCCACCTGATCCGGCTCACTGAAAATCGCCGCCGCGCATCCCATCAGGGTGAACGCGCCGGCGATATCCCACAACGTCACATATCCCGAATTCCGCTCAGAGTGGACCCAGCGGGCCACGATGACGGCGACCGCCGCTCCCACAAACAGCACGATGCTGAGCACCGGCAGAAGAAGCGCGGGATCGATCAGGCGGGCGATCAGGAGTGTCGGCACCGCAATCAGCACGGACAGCGCGAGAACGCCAAACGACGTCGCGGAGAAACCGCCTCGCTGTTTCCAGCCTGAATTCGAAACAATGGTCTTCATTTTGTTTTCCCCACCAACAGCGGCATTCGATCAACACACGCAATTGACAGCGAGCGACAAAGACGCCGGCCGCAACCGGAGTCGAATGAGATTAGCAAACCGCGCATGCGGGCGAAAAGCGACGCATTGTCCTGTGACGCCTTGTCCTGTGACGGCGCGCCGCGTGACAAGTTGTCCGGCACGGAAATGGATGTCTGAAAACGCGCATGCGGCAATACCAGCACGCGATGATCGATTCGGCGACGCCCTCGCAACCGTCATAGATCCCTCACCGTACTTCTCCCACCCCAAGTCGCATCGCAGCAAGGTGATACCGCTCCGCCGCGGCAGCGCCGACAATCGGAGCGGTTTGTTTTACGGCACAATAACCATGCAACCAGATCCCTGTCGGCGTTAGCGAGATTGCGCAACGGTTCCGGATACTTTGACACAAACGATTGCGGGCAAACGGCATGTTCCGTGTTCTGGGCTGTCTCACGAACGAGCACGACTGGCGGCTGGTGCTGCTCGCCGGCCTCGTTTGCTTTGCCGCCAGCATCGTTGCCATCAGCATCTTTCATCGTGCCATCGCATCGCAGGCCACCATGCGCCGGGCCTGGATCGCGATCGCCGGCGCCGCCTTCGGCTTCGGGATCTGGGGCACTCATTTCATCGCGATGCTCGCTTATGAGCCCGGCGTGTCCACCGGATATGGCGTCATCCTGACCGGCGTATCCCTCGCGCTCGCGATGCTCCTGACGACCATCGGCTTGGGCATTGCGGCCGGCGGTCACGCGCAATGGCGTGCACCGATCGGCGGCGGCATCGTGGGTGGCGGCATCGCGGGCATGCACTATCTCGGCATGTGGGCTCTCGAAGTCCCGGGCCGCATCAGTTGGGCGGCGGACCTGGTGATCGCATCCATCGTGCTGGGAATGATCTTCGGTTATGTCGCCCTGACGATCGCGCTGCGCGGCAGCGGCAGACGGGAAACACTTACCGCCGCGCTTTTCCTGACCCTTGCGGTCGTGTCGCATCATTTCACGGCGATGGGCGCTATCGAGATCATCCCCGATCCGACACGGACACCGGATACGCTGTCGCTGTCCGCCTCGCTCCTCGCGCTGGCGATTGCCGGCGTCGCCCTGTCGGTGCTCGGCATGAGCTTTATCGGCGTGCTGGCGGATCGCCGGCTCGCCAGCCGGACCCGCACCTTCGAAGGAATCATCCAGCAGCTCTCGCAGGCGCGGCAGCAGCTCGAAGACTCGCAGCGCGAGCTGCAGGAGCAGACACTGCGGCTGGACACGGCGATCAACAACATGGGCGAAGGCCTGTGCATGTTCGACGCGGACAAGCGCCTCGTGGTCTGCAACGATCGTTACGCCCGGATGTACCGGCTGCCGCCGCAGCTGTTGCAAGCGGGAACGTCGCATCACGCCATCATCACGCACCGCATCACCAACGGCATCCTCAAGGGCGAGACCAGCGAAAGTGCCGCAACGCAGGTATTGTCCAACCTGAGGGCACTGCCGAGCGATACGCCGTCGAGCCGGGTCGACGAACTGGCTGACGGCCGCCTGATCTGCGTCACGCGGCAGCCGATGCCCGGCGGCGGATGGGTCGCGACCCATCTCGACGTCACCGAGCAGCGGCAGGCCGAGGCGCGGATCATCTACATGGCCCAGCACGACGCGCTGACCGGCCTGCCGAACCGCACACTGCTGCGGGAGCGGCTGGAACATGCGCTGGCGATCACGCGCCGGGACGGGCCGAGCCTCGCCGTGCTGATGCTCGATCTCGACCATTTCAAGGAGATCAACGATACGCTTGGGCATCCGACCGGCGACGCGCTGCTGCAGGCCGTCGCGGCGCGGCTGAATGCCTGCATCAGCGATACAGCCCTGATCGCACGGCTCGGCGGTGACGAGTTCGCCGTGATCGCGCACGTCTCCAATCCCATGATCGAGGCCACAGCGCTCGCCGAGCAGATCCAGAAGGCGCTTTGCACGCCGTTCGATCTCGGCGACCATCAGGTGATCACCGGTACCAGCATCGGCATCGCGGTGGCTCCGCGCGACGGCGCTGATTCCGACGAGATCCTCAAGTGCGCAGATCTTGCGCTTTATCGCTCCAAGGGCAGCGGGCGCGGCGCGTTCCACTTCTTCGAGCCCGAACTCGATCAACAGATGCGGGCGCGACGGGAGCTCGAGCACGACCTGCGCAACGCACTGGCGAGCAGCGAATTCGAACTGCACTACCAGCCGTTCCTCGAACTCGAGAGCGGACGAATCAGCGGCGTCGAGGCGCTGCTGCGCTGGCATCATCCGCGACGTGGACTGGTGCTGCCCAAGGACTTCATTCCGCTGGCGGAAGAGACCGGCCTGATCGTGCCGCTCGGCGAATGGGTGTTGCGCACCGCATGCGCCACGGCGGCGGCCTGGCCCGGCGACCTCAACGTCGCGATCAATCTGTCGCCCGCGCAATTCCGCAGCAAGGACCTGGTGGCGCTGGTGGTGGGCGCGCTGGCCACATCGGGGATCGCGCCGCACCGGCTGGAGCTCGAGGTGACCGAGACCGTCATCATGCATGACAGCGAGGCGGTGTTCGCGACGCTGCGCCAGTTGCACCAGCTCGGGGTCCGGATCGCTCTGGACGACTTCGGCACCGGCTACTCGTCGTTGAGCTTCCTGCAGAAATTTCCATTCGACAAGATCAAGATCGACCGCAGCTTTGTCAGCGAACTGGCGGGCGCGAAGGAAGAAGCGCGACTTACCGCGCGCGCGGTGGTGCGATTCGCCGTCAGTCTCGGCAAGACGACCACGGCGGAAGGCGTCGAGACCGAAGACCAGCTCGATATTCTGCGCGCCGACGGCTGCGCCGAAATGCAGGGCTATTATTTCAGCCGGCCGAAACGCGCATCCGAAGTGGCGAAAATGCTGCACACGCGCGTCAGAAACGCGGCGAAGGTCGCGTAACGTTGTCCACAAGTCTCCTGCCCTCGCCCTCAAGCCGCGAGATCGCAAGGAGGTGACAGCGCGGGACTCGCTTCCATCTTCCGCGCATTGCGTAAAAATGTTACGATTCCGCATCCATTGCGCGGTGCGGTGAAGATGATCTTTCGTCAGCTTTTCGATCAGACCTCGGGCACCTATTCCTACCTGCTCGCCAGCCGCCGCGGCGGTGAAGCGCTGATCATCGACCCGGTGCTGGAGAAGGTCGACCGCTACCTGCAACTGGTGCGCGAACTCGATCTGCGGCTGGTCAAGGCGATCGACACCCATCTTCATGCCGACCACATCACCGGCCTCGGCGCGCTGCGCGACAAGACCCATTGCATCACCGTGATGGGCGAACAGACCAGGGCCGACGTCGTCTCGATGCGGCTCGCCGACGGCGACAAGCTCACCATCGAAGGCCTTGCCCTCGACGTGATCTACACCCCCGGCCACACCGACGATTCCTACAGCTTCGTGATGCCGGACCGGGTGTTCACCGGCGACACGCTGTTGATTCGCGGCACCGGCCGTACCGATTTCCAGAACGGCGATCCGCGGATGCAGTTCGAATCGCTGTTCGGCCGGCTCTTGAAGCTGCCGGATGCGACCATGGTGTTCCCGGCGCACGATTATAAAGGCGACACCGTCTCCACCATCGGCGAGGAGAAGGCGTTCAATCCGCGGCTGCAGGTGACATCGGTCGACGAATACGTGGAGCTGATGAACAACCTCAAGCTCGCCAACCCGAAAATGATGGACGTGGTGGTGCCGGCCAATCTCAGGGTCGGCCTGCACCAGGAGGAGATCGCGCGGCGCGGCTGGGCGCTGACGGCGCAGCAGGCGCTGGCGCTTGCCGCCAGGCCCGATATCGCGCTGATCGACCTGCGCGAACGTTCCGAGCGGGAGCGGCACGGCGCGATTCCGGGGGCGCTGCACGTGCCCTACACGGTGCTTTTGGAAAACATCGCCCCCGGCGGCACCCTGCATGAACTGGCGAAATCCACCGGCAAGCGGCTGGTGTTCTATTGCGCCTTTGGTGAGCGCTCGGCGATGGCGGTGCAGGCCGCGCAGGACGCGGGCCTCAACACCGCCTGCCATATCGAAGGCGGCATCGACGCCTGGAAGAAAGCCGGCTGCAACGACAGCCGGGCTTCCACGCACTAAGCTGACGCCCACACCTGTCCTCACGGCAGATGCATCGCGCCATTGACCGCGAGCGCCACGAGTTCGATGACGACAAGCGCCGCAATGATCGCGGTCCAGACGATCCACGGACTGATCATCCGATCCCCCACAGTTGCGCCAGACGATAGCCGGCGTCGCGCAGCAGTTCAGTGGCGGCGGCGCGGGCCTGCGCCGGGGTGCGCCAGTTCAGCGCCAGCCCCGCCATCTCGAGCGTCTGTTCGTTGCAGACCACGCGCTCGACCACCAGCGAGGCACGCAGGCCAATGTGCTGCACCGCCTCGCGATAACGCTGGCGATGAAACACCTGGCGCTCGTTTTTCGCCATGCCGGAATAGGCGCCGGGGTCGGGCGCGAACACCCGGTTGAGATCGACGCTGCCGACCATCGGCAGCAGGCCGGCGTGATACCAGTGCTGCTTGAACTTCATCAGCGCCGAATATTCCTTCGGGTCGATGCCGCCGCGCGCACTCAGCCGCTCCAGCGGCGCATCGCGAATGGTGTAGACCCGGCCGCCCTGTTCGTCGTCGCCGATCTCCACATGGCCCTCGGCAAACGCCAGCCGCTCCGGCGTCGGCATGCCCTGCTCCGCACGCTGTCGCCGCAGACGGCCGACCCGCTTGCGTTTGCCGCGCCTGGATTTGGTCGCGCGCCGGGGCGCCGGCCGCGTGACATTGTCGTTGGCGACGTCGTTGCCCATGGGGATGCCTTTCTGTTTGCCGGGAATATGGAAATGCGTCATGCCCGCTCGCCCTCGCCGCGCGACGCCGCCGGATTGGGCCGCCCGTCGGGCAACAGGCCGAATTGCGCCAACAGCGCCGCCGGGGCGCGGCAGCCGGCGAGCCCGGGTGCGGGGCCCGCATGGCGCGACCAGTGGTGTGTCCTGGCGAACATCTTCACCGCATCCTCGATGCGGATGTCCGCCGCGGTCTGCACCAGAGTTGGGCCAATGCGGACAGGCGCTTTATCGGCGTGAGCGTCGCGAATCGGCCCGTCGAAATAGTTCAGGCTGGCCAACCGGGGCTTGCGGGCGACGATCTCGGTGACGACGGCAAGGATGATGCCGGCGTCATACCCCTGGCGCAGCCAGACGCCAGCGCGTGCGGTGTCCGGCACGCTCGGAGCCTTGGCCGCCATGAAGGCCCCGGCGATCGCCTGTCGCAACCTGTCTTCATCCGATTTCGAAACGTCGCGCGCCTCTGCTGTGCTCTGCTCTGATCTGATCTGCTCTGACTCTTGGGGCGTGACGGTCACGTTCGCGTCACGGCCCGGATCACGACCTGCGTCACGCTTGCGCGCCCTGTAGCGCCGTGACCGCTCCGCCGACGTCACGTCCGTGACGCCACGCTTGTACTGCCGTGTCCCCCAATTGTGCGGCACGAACACGCCCGCATGGTCATCGATCAGGCCGGCAGCGACCAGGCGCGCAAGGATCTCAGCCGCCCGCGCCGGCTTCATGCGCAGCCGATAAGCGACAGTGTCGGTCGGCGGCAGCGTGCCGCCGTTCTGGGAGGCCAGGCACCACAGATTGACCAGCGCCTTGAACAGGGCGTCTGGCAGCTGCTGCACCTTGGGATCGTCCACCACGGCGTTGTAGACGCGAAACCAGTGGGCCGCGCTGGCCGGCGGCGTCGACGTCGCAGGTTGACTCATCTGAAACGCCGCCTGGCTCATGCTTGAAGGCACCGCTCCGCTCATGCTTGAAGATTCCGCTCCGCTCATGGCTGAAACACCGTTCCTTCGTGCAGCTGCTGCGTCAGTGCCTCGACGTCGGCGCGCAGCTCCTTGTCCTGCGGCAGCTGGTCGGCGACCTTGCGGATCGCGGCGAGAATGGTGGTGTGGTCGCGATCGCCGAACAGCTGGCCGATCTTCGGCATCGACAGCGCCGTCATGGTGCGGCAGAGCCAGACCGCGACCTGGCGCGGCCGCATGATCTCGGCATGACGCCGTGGCGACAGCAGATCCTGCAGGGTGACCTGGTAATAGGCGCACACCGCATGCTGGATGGTGCGCGCGGTCGGCGCCGGCAGGTCGTATCTCGCCTGCGATCCTGGCGACGGCACTGTCCATGCGGGATTCGGCTCGCGGGCGACCAGCGGCGCACTGTAGCGGCCGCGCTGTCGTTTCACCCAGGAATTAGTAACCCGCTGTCGATCGCGCGATGGATCACGTGGCGCCACCCGCACCACCGGAGAATCCTGCGGCACCTGCGCCGCCGCCGCGGTCAGCCGCGCCAGCCGCCGCTTGCGGGCGTGATGCAGCGCGTATTGCGTCGGCGTCATCGCGGTGCCGTCCTCGTCGCGCAACTGCGCCAGGCGGTTGGCGATCTCGGCTTCGCTGCGATTCATCCGCCGCGCGATCTGCAACGTGTCGTGCAGTTCGCCCCACAGTGTCAGGATGGCCTTGTCCTGCGCCGGTGTCAGCGCGGCGGTGACGCTGCGTTCCGCAGGAACATCGGCGGATGATGGCTGGTCGGGCGCGCGGGCAGGTATCATCGACGTGAGTGTCATCGGCAGTCCTCCACGATTGTTTGCGATGCGCCGGTCGCAGATGACGCATCGGTGTTTGACGTTGGATCAGGTTCGGGAAAAATGTCGGGCCGCAGCGCGTGCCGGCTGATGCCGGTCACCGCCTCGACGGCAAGCACGAACTCGCCGGGCACCCCGCGCTTGCTGCGCACCAGCCAGTACCAGACCATCGACTGCGTGGTGCCGATGCGCGCGGCGAGGGATTTTTGCCCGCCGGCAAGCTCGCAAGCCTCGCGCAGCGCCGATTTGTGCAGGCCCTGCAGCGGCAAGCCCGAGACGGACAGAGGTGATGCGGGATCGACTGTCGGAGCGTCGTTTTGCGCCTGTGGCGAGGGTGCCGGAGGACCTTGCGGGGCATGGTTGTTATTTGTCATGGCCGCAATCGTCACTGATTAATCGGTTGACCGCAACTTAAAAATCAGTATGAGTGGATAACTGAAGTTTTGGTACGGCGCGGCGGAGCTGAAGGTTGCCGTGCCTCTCTCCTCATCCCGAGGAGGCGCACGGCGCCGTCTCGAAGGATGCGGCCCGAACAGATTGTTGGCGAGGTCGGTGGCCTCATGGTTCGAGACGCGCTGTCGCGCTCCTCACCATGAGGATTAAACGCACCGGATCTTTTGATCGGAGGGTCTTCCCATGAAAGAGGTGGATGCATCGGCGTTGGGCCGTCGCATGAAGATGCGCCGCGCCAAGCTCGGGCTGTCGCAGGAGACGCTGGCGGATCGTGTCGGCATGAAGCAGCAGGGCATCGACGCCATCGAACAGGGCCGGGTGAAACGTCCCAGGCTGTTGCGCGAGATCGCGAGCGTGCTGTCGACGTCAGAGGACTGGCTGCTGTGGCGGAAGGGCACCGAGGAGCAGGCAGCTCCCGAGCAGAAACGCGTGCCGGCGGGCGAGGAGTTCGAGCCCGATCCCGATCTCGACAGGCCGACGACTGAACTGGACCGTCCCTTTCCCGACGCACTGCCGCAGATGCGCGGACGGATCGGCGGCGGCTCCACCGGCACCGTCATGACCATCGAGGTCGGCGAGATGCAGACGCGCGAGGAAGTCGCCGACTGGTGGCGGATCCCGGCCGCGGTGCTGCGTGGCCTCGCCCGCGCCAATCTCGCCCGCACCGTCGCCTTCACCATGGACGGCGACAGCATGGAGCCGACCATCCAGCGCACCGACATCGTGTTCGTCGACACCAGCCGCCAGCAGATCGAGCCCGACGGCATCTGGGCCGTCGATTACGGCCTCGGCCGCACGCTGAAACGCGTCGCAGTGGAGCGCCCCGAGGGCCACATCCGCTATGTGCTGAAGTCCGACAACAAGATGTACCCGGACCAGGCCTTCGATCCGGACGAGGTCACGGTGTTCGGGCGCTATGTGGGGCGGTTTTCGGTGTTTTGAGGGATGCCGCTCCGCGGATTGTCACGCACCGTCCTTGAAGTTCGAGCATAGGCGATATATAGTAAATCTACTATAGGAGCTAATGGTTGGCAAAGGACCTCACTGTAAAGGAGGCCTATTTTGTCGGATCGAGCAGGAAAGATCTGCAGAGGCTTCCGCGCGAAGTTCGATATGCACTTGCCTATGCGATCCTGCTCGCCCAGCGCGGTGGCAAGCACCCGAATGCCAAAGTTCTGAAAGGGTTTGGCGGAGATGGAGTCCTGGAAGTCGTCGAAGATTTCGATACCAACACATATCGGGCGGTTTACACCGTCAAGTTCGATACGGCGGTGTACGTGCTCCATGCCTTCATGAAGAAGTCCACGCAGGGGCGCAAGACATCCGCAGCCGACATGGACATGATAGCAAAGCGCCTTAGACAAGCGCAGACCGCACACGACGCGGCAAAGGCAGCCAGAGAAATTCAGACCAGAGACCGGGGTGAATCATGAAAAAGCGGGTAAAAATCGAGAAGAGCAGCGGCAATGTTTTCGCCGATCTCGGCTTGCCCGACTCCGACGAACTGATGCTGAAGGCCCACCTCGTCATGTCCATCGCCCAGGCGATCGAACGAAAGGGCCTGACGCAAACCCAGGCGGCGGCACGGATCGGCCTCAAGCAACCCGATGTGTCGAAACTCCTGCGCGGACGATTTGAAGGCTTTTCACTTGAAAGGCTTCTCTCTTTCGTCCGCATGCTTGGGACGGATGTCGAGATCAAATTCAAACCATCAAAGCCGAAGCAAGAGGGTCGGATCTTGATGCTTGCCTAGATCGAACGCGCCGAGGGCCACATTCGCTATGTGCTGAAGTCAGACAACAAGATGTACCCGGACCAGGCGTTCGATCCGGACGAGGTCACAGTGTTCGGGCGCTATGTGGAGCGGTTTTCGGTGTTTTGGCTGAGCTTGCGAGCTAGACGGGATATTTTCCCATTCTGGGAAATTCGCTTGTTCCCAGATTGGGAATGGGTATATCTTTATGCAGGTACTGTCGAAGCGAACTCTCAGAGATTTCTGGACGCGGCATCCGCATGCGGAACGCCCGCTAACGAGCTGGCACAAGATCGTCTCGGACGCAGACTGGGACAGCCCATCCGATGTCAAAAAGGCCTTTGGCGCCAGTGTCGACTTCGTCGGCGACAACAGGATCATTTTCGACATCGGCGGCAACAAGTTTCGGCTGATCGTTCATGTCGCCTATCCGTTCAAGCGCGTTCTGGTGAAATTCGTCGGCACGCACAAGGAGTACGACCAAATCGATCCGGAGACCGTATGATGAAAAATATCCGACCGCTGCGTACGCCTGCAGACCATCAATGGGCGCTCAAGGAGGTCGAGCGCTATTTCAAGAAGCCGCCAGCCCCCGGTTCCGAGGAGGGCGATCGCTTTGATGTGCTCTCCGCTCTTATTGAGCACTACGAAAACGAACATGTTGCCATCCCCGCCGCCGACCCGATCGATGTGCTGCACTTCGCTCTCGATTCAATGGACAAAACCCAAGCTGACCTTGCTCGCATTCTCGGTTCGGCGTCGCGCGCCTCGGAAATCCTGAACCGCAAGCGCCGGCTTACGCTGGACATGATCCGCCGCATCAGCGAGGACTGGAATCTTCCGATCGAGTCTCTCACAGGCGACTATGAGCTTGCGCGCAACACCGGCTGACGATCAGTAGATCTGCAGATCCAGCACACCAGACGCGGCGGGGCCGACCATCAGGCCCCAGGTCTCGTCGGCACCGGCGTCCAGTTCGGCTGATCGGACCGGCTGTCCGCGGCGCTTCAGCGAATATTTGTATTTGCCCGGCGGCAAATCGAGTGTCGGGCCGTTCGGGGTCTGCGGGCTGCCGACGCCCGGCGCAATCACAATCGTTTTCGTGGCAATGGTAATAGTGGCTTCGGTCTCGCCGATATTGCCGAAGATCAGCTTGACGCGTCCCGGCGCGGGAGACGAGCCGGCTTTCGCCGCCTCGGCCGCGTTCTTCACCACCAGATTGACCGTGGTCTCGCCCTGCGCACGGCCGAGCTTCAGCACCGCCGGCCCCTCGGGCGCGGCGAAGGCGAGCTTCACCTGATCCGGTTTGACTACGGCGCCTTGCACCGCTTCCTTCCAGTCAAGTTTGGACAGTTCACGGCGATAGAAACCGAGTACCGCGTCGAGTTCGGCCGGAATGCTGGCCGTCAATTCGCGGCGGAACGGCGTGTCCCCACCCCGCTTGCTCCAGGTGCCGGGCGCGCTCAGGGTATGTTGTTTGGGGATCGGCAACGCGGCGCCGTCTTCGGCTTCAAGATGGCGTTGGACGTGCCATACACGTGACGCACGTGTCATTGAGGTAGCGGGCGGACCGCTTCATGGCAAGCTGTCCGGCTCAGGGCCTAAAGACCGGCGATAGGTTTGGAAATGAGGCACATCTCCTCCGATCCCAGCTCCTGGGTGCGAACGAGAACAGCGAAGACGCCATCCACGGCAAGGCGAAGCGCCGTCTCGACGGGCGCGCCTTTGGCGAGATGCGCGGCCACGAGACCGGTCAGGAGATCGCCGGTGCCACAAGGGTGAATCGGCAGCCGCGGCGTGGCCAAGCGCCAAAGCTGGCCATCCGCACAGAGAATCGTCTCGACGTTGCCCGGGGCTGTATCGGCGAGGGTGCATCCCGTGGCAATGACGCCTACCCGTCCGTAAGCGGCCATCCCGGCGCTCGCAGCAAGCAGACCGGACGCATCACGCGCCTTTGTGCCGCTGAGCAGCTCCAGTTCGAACTGATTGGGCGTCGTCAGCGACGCCGCCGGCACCAGCCGGTCCCGAAACACCTCCAGGAGGCCATCGGCGACAAAGATGCCGACACCGTCGTCGCCAATGACCGGATCGCAGAGATAGAGCAGCTTCGGATTTCGCCGCAGCGCCCGCGCGACGAAATCGGCGACGACAGCGCCGACGGCCGGCGACCCCAGATATCCGGTGATGAGAACGGTGGCCCGCTCGACCAGGCCGCGCTCCTCGACGCCGCGCAGCAGATCGGACACGAGCTCCGCATCCAGAACGCGCCCGCGCACGGTGGGATAACGCGGATGGTTCGACAGCAGCGTGGTGGGAACCGCGGCCACGGTCACGCCTTCCGCCTGCATGGGATAGACGGCGGCACTGTTGCCGACGTGGCCGTGAACCACCTGGCTTTGAATCGAGATGACAAGCATTTTTCGTCCCTGCGGCAACCGACCTGCAACGATAGTCCAAAAGCGACCGAGCCACCATCCGCGCGGGCCCCGCGCGAAAATCAATTCATCCCCGGTCAAACCACACGGGAACGCGTTCGCGACAATGCCGCTGCGCGGAGAATCCTTCTCCAGACAGCGCGCCGGCTTGGCGCAGGCGGATCGCCCCCCCGGATATCGCGCTTCGCGCTGATCCGGGCTACGTTCGCGCTCGCCAGGGACGCCGCGTTGAGCCTGCCATGGCTGGCCGCCATCCAGAACACGACATCCGCCGCGCTGACCATGCTGTCTCCGGTGCGGGTCGCGGTCGGCTGCGCCCTGGTCGGAAAACCCAATCTGGAACGCGCGGCTTATCTGCAGGCGTGGCCGCTCGGTGCCGTGCCGCTCGCCGTCCTCGCGACCGCGGCGGCACTGCTGCTTGTGTGGCATTGAGGCGCCACGCGCGTGTTGCGACAGCAGTCACGCTTCCGTCTCCTCAGCAACAATACGATCGAGATTCTGGTTGAGCCGCCGCAGCAGTTTCAGCAGTGTCGCGGTTTCCGTTGCGCTGAAGCCAACGAGGGCCTTGTCGCGGTCGCGGTGCAGCGCGGCGCGGGCGGCCGGCAGTTTGGCCAGCGCCGCCTTGGTCAGCGACACCAGATGGCTGCGGCCATCGTCCGGATCGGGCGTGCGGCGGATCCAGCCGTCGCGCTCCATCCGCGCCAGGATCTGGGCCATCGACGGCTGCTCGATCTTGATCGCGCGCGCCAGATCCCGTTGCGACATCGCCGAGCCGTCGCGCAGCAGGTAGAGCACCGGCAATTGCCCGATGCTGAAGCCGAACGGCTTCACCCGCCGCTCGCCAAGCCGCAGGAAGGCACGCGAGGCCATGTTGACCAGCGGTGCGGGGTGATCGAACGGCTCGGGGTCGGTCATAAAGTTGCCATTTGCATAGGTGCCTATGTTTATTATATAGGACCCTATATAAATCACCGATGAGGCCCCTGTCCATGACGCATCCACCCCGCATTGCCATTGTCGGCGCCGGCCCCGGCGGGCTGACGCTGGCCCGCCTGCTGTTTGTCGCCGGCCTCGACGCCACCGTGTTCGAACGCGAGGCCCATGCGCTGGAGCGGCCGCAGGGCGGCACACTGGACCTGCATGTGCAGACCGGACAGCTGGCGCTTGAGCGCGCCGGCCTCACCGCGGAGTTCCTGCGGATCGCGCGTTACGACGACCAGGGCACCCGGCTCTACGACAGCCAGGGGCAGCTGCTGCTCGCCCACGACGAGGCCAGCGGCGGCGACCGGCCGGAGGTCGACCGCACCGCGCTGCGGGAGATCCTGCTGGCATCGCTGCCGGCGGCGTCGGTTCGCTGGGGCCACACCCTGCGCGACGTGTCTGCGCGCGACGACGGCACTTACGATCTGTCGTTCGACGACGGCACCCGTGCGGGGCCATTCGATCTCGTGGTCGGCGCCGACGGCGCCTGGTCGCGGGTGCGGCCGCTGGTCTCGCGGTATCAGCCGCAATACAGCGGATTGACCTTCGTCGAGTTCGGCATCGACGATGTGGATGCGCGCCATCCGGCGCTGTCAGCGCTGGTCGGACGCGGCAAGATCGGCATCGAGGGCCAGGGGCGCGGCCTGATTGTGCAACGCAACGGCCATGCCCATTTGCGCGGCTATGCTTTTTTCCGCGTGCCCGCGGACTGGGCGGCGCAGCGCTTCGACTTCGCCACTCCGGCCACGGCGCGCGCGCAGCTCGCCGCCGAATACGACGGCTGGGCCGAGGGCCTGATCGACCTGATCCGTGCCGGCAATGACGCGATCGCGGCCCGGCCGATCCATGCGCTGCCGGTCGGCCATCACTGGCCCAATCGCATCGGCATCACGCTGATCGGCGACGCCGCACACCTGATGTCGCCATTCGGCGGCGAAGGCGTCAACGCCGCGATGCTCGACGCCGCCGAACTGGCGCGCCATCTCAGCGAAAGCAGCGACTGGCGCGAAGCTGTGAAGACCTTCGAGGAGGAAATGTTCTCCCGGGTGGTCGAGCCGGCAACAGGCGCGGCCGAAGCGGCGGCGACCGAATTGTCCCATGTCAGCCTGGAGCTGTCGCTGGCGCATTACCGGGCGTACATGACCGCGCAAGGCGAGAGTGCGTCGCGGCCGCAGTAGGTGCGAAGGCCTCTGTAGTCTTACTGCGTCAGATCTCCTCATGGTGAGGAGCGCGGCACGCGCGTCTCGAGGCGATGCTACGCATCGGTTTTCGGTGCCTTGAGGCGGCCGTTCGCCGCGATCAGTATCCGCGTGCCCACCAGTAGCAGAAGCGCTCGACATTGGCGGGCAGGCTGGTCTCATAGTTCGCCCATTTTTCGTATTTCGGCAGCTTGACCTCCTTCATCGCGGTGTCGAAACACTTGCCGGCGTCCGCCGCCTTTTTCACTTCCGCCGAGAGATCCTCCATATAGGCGATGTCGTCCTGGACATCCTTCTTGGTGCCGTAGCGTCCGCCCGCATAGGGATGGCCGGTGAGCATCCGGTCCCAGTCCAGCGCGGCAAGCTTCTTCAGCGAATCGACATAGTCCACCGGCGAGGCATTGTCGGGAATGTTGCGAAACTGCACCGCCTCGATCGGCGCAAAGTCGACCACGAACACCAGCTTCTCCTTCGGCAGCCGCATCACCACCGAATTGTCCGAATGGTTGCGGCCGACATAGATCAGCTCCAGCGTGGTGCCGCCGAGCGTGATGGTTTTCTTGCCGTCGAACACCTGGTCGGGCATCACCTCATCAGGCAGCAGCGCGTTCTGCTTTTTCAATTCGAGCAGGCGTTCGCGGGCGCGCCGGTGCGCGATGAAGATCGCGCCGAGATCCTTGAACGGCTTGCCGCCGGCGATGTGATCATAATGGTGATGGCTGTAGATGACGTATTTGATCGGCTTGTCGGTGACGGCCTTGATGGCGTCGATATAGGGCTTGGCCGGGCGCAAGTAGGAAATTGGATCGGTGGCGATGACGCCCTGCGGTGTCACGATGAACATCGATTGATGGCCGCCGTAGCGGAAAAGGTAGACATTGTCGGTGCCCTCCACCTTTTTGGTCGACACCGGCGGGGCGTTTTGTGCCGTTGCCGCCCCGACACCAAAAATCAGAACCGCGACAACGACAATGGCATTCAAGGTCTTCATCGATGGCCTCCCCTGACAATCAAGTCCGTTGCTGCAGGAGGGTCGGTGAAAAACATTCCGCGCTCAATCGAAATTTTTCGTCCGCCGGGCGGGAATAAACGCCGGCCCGGGACAATGTCCGGTCGCCCCTGCCGCGCTGCAGCGCGTTTCGCCAGCCATTCGGCGCAACGCCGTCACAGGGCGGATATCTGGTCCTCGAGAAGAATCCGCGCCTCCTGTCGCAACGTGGCGAGCCGGCCGGTCTTGTCCATCAGCAGGATGCCGAAGACGGTGGTCACGAGCAGGACGGACCGGCGCTCGGCCAGCTTCTGGGCGCAGCGGCGGTCGTCGATCAGGGCCTGGGCGACGAGATCGAACACCGCCTTGAGGGCTGCGTTGAGTTCACGATCAAGGTCGCGTCCGAGACCGACACGCGCGGCGCCCGACTTGAGATAGAACCCCAGTTCAAACTCCGCCGTGCGCTCTTCGTAATAATGCAGGATCGCGCGCAGCATCCGCGCGGTGCTGTCGGTTTTTGCCGCCGCGGGCCGCGCCCGTTGCATGGTCTCGCGCAATTCCGCCAGCGACTGGCGCAAGATGTCGCCGTAAACCTCTTCCTTGCTGGCGTATTGCGCGTAGATCGCGCCGGTGGTGCTGCCGGCGGCTTTCGCGATTTCGCGCAGGGTGGTCTCCGCAAGCCCCCGCCTGAGAAAGACTTCCCGGGCGGCATCCCGGATCAGTTGACGCTTGAAGGCGTCGACCGCCGCTTTCCTTGGTGTGTTCCTTGGTGCGTTCCTTGGCGTGCCGCTTGTGACGTCTGCGTTCCCCATCGCGCCTGACCCATCAGATGTCGCTGTTCATCCCGGCGGCCACGAGCGCTCGCCCGAGAGCGGTTGAAAATAGTGCTCGACAATTTATAACAACGATTGATAACAATGTTATCAGAATATAACAATATATTAAAAAGAGCCCATCTGGAGGAAGACGGGTGCTGCAACCGGCACGTCGTCGTCAAACAACAAGGAGACCGGGACATGACCGTTCGGATCGAGAAATCCGGTGCCGTGACCACGATCATCAACGATCGCATCGAAGCCCGGAACGCCGGCGATCCGGAAACGGCGGATGCGCTTGTCGATGCTTTCCTGGCCTTCGACGCCGACCCTGACGCCCGCGTTGCGGTGTTCTGGGGCGCGGGCGGCGCCTTCTGCGCCGGCTGGGATCTGAAATACGCAGCCACGCTCGCCGACCGCGATCGTTTCCAATCCGACATCGTCGAAGGGCTCGCCTTCCCGCAGGGATCGGCCCCCGCGCCACGCGGGCCTCTCGGCCCCTCGCGGCTGGAATTATCCAAACCCGTGATCGGCGCGATCGAGGGACCGGCAGTCGCCGGCGGCATGGAGCTTGCGCTGTGGTGCGACGTGCGCGTGATGGCCGCAACAGCCTATTTCGGCGTCTACTGCAGACGATGGGGCATTCCGCTGCTCGACGGCGGCACCGTGCGGCTGCCACGCCTGGTTGGCGTCGGGCGCGCGATGGAGATCATCCTGACCGGCCGCAAGGTCGACGCCGACGAAGCCTTGCGGATCGGGCTTTGCGAAAAGGTGGTGCCGACCGGCGGCGCCCGGGCTGCCGCGGAGGAGATGGCGCAGCTGATCGCGTCATTCCCGCAGGCCGCCGTCCATGCAGATCGCCGCAACGTCTATGAGACCCATGGTCTCGGCATCCGGGACGCCCTGAAGCGTGAATGGGCCAATGGACTGGAGGCGCATCACAAGGAAGGCGCGGCAGGCGCGGCCCGGTTTGCCCGCGGCCAGGGCCGGCATGGGTCGTTCACGGACATCGCGTGAGGACGCGTCTGCGTCACGGCCGCGTGTCCTCGCCAGTTGGCCCTCGCCCCTCGCGAACGAACAGCATGCAGACCGCTCCCAGCAAGGGACCCGCGGCCAGCGTCACGAATGCCGTGGGGAACGACGTGGTTGCCTGATACACCAGACCGACAACGACAGGCACGACCACACTGCCCAACTGCCACAGCGCGGCGGTCACGCCGGTTGCGGCCCCCGCTCGCCGCAGGCCCGCGACCTCCGCGACCATTGCCCCCATCAAGGGGCTGTAGACGAACGCGGCGACGCCCAGCAGCGGAGCGGCAAGCCTGAACTGGAATTCGCTCGTCAGTGTTCCGAACACGAGCAGCAGCGCACAGAAGCCGAGCAGGCAGACGATGATCGGGATTTTTCGAATCCCGCCGGACCAGTCGGAGATCAGGCCGACCAGCGGCTTGCCCGCGATCGCACCAGCCCCGACCAATGCAACGATGAAGCCCGCGCTGACCGGGGAAAGGCTATGGCCGCGGATCATCAGCGCATTGGCCCAGAATGCAAAGCCCCAGGTCCCCCAGAACGCACCAAACCCGGCCAAAGCGAGACACATCAGATCGCGATTGTCGAACAGAGCTTTGAGATCCGGAGGCGCTGTCGCCGCGCAAACCCGGGTATTCGGACTGTCCCGCAGCATCGCAAAAGACACCAGGCCGATCAGCACGGTGACGATCCCGAGGATCTGATACACCGCACTCCATGACATGGCCTGCAGCACGGTCGGCACAATGGCATTGGTCACGAGAACACCGAGCGACGACGCCGTCAGGAACAGCCCCATGGCAAAGCCGCGGCTGCGTTTTCCGAACCAGGCCGTAATCAGCTTGACGCATGCCGAATAGTCGGCGTCGGCCGCAAGACCCATCAGGGCCTGGAGCACGAGTCCGATGGCCACCGACGTGGAGAAGCTGAAGAGAAATGTGAAGACGCCGAGCGGGATAATGGCGCCGGCCAGCATTGCTCGCGGTCGCTGCCGAAACCGCCGACGAAGTTCGCAATGACGTATCCGACATAGAACGCCGTGACGAAGATCCCAAGTGCCGCGACAGGCATGCCCAGCGTCTGCCCCACCGGGATCGACACGTTCCCCCATGCCAGCCGGTCAACGAAGCTGATGAGAAACGTCAACCAGGCGAGCGCGAGGATGATCCACCTGTAGCCGCCGAGTTCGACATCGTCATCCGAGTGGACGGCCGCGACCCCGCCGGCCTTCAAGGCCTCCATCATCATCCCTCCCTGAGCTGTTCATGACCTGTCGCCCTGTGGATTGTCCTCCACATTGTGCGCGGGCCGGCGATTACATGTCGGTGCCGAGATAGACCCCGTTGCGCACGAGCGCCGCCTGGAGCGCACCGATATCGATGCTTCGGCACTCGCCGTTACCGCCGGCAACCATCGCCGCGGCCGTGCCGGCCGCCTCGCCCATGACAAAACAGGCGCCTGAGACCCGGGCTGCAGACTGCCCGCCATGGGTCATCGATGCACAGCGGCCGGCCATCAACAGGTTGTCGACCTTCTGCGGCAGCAGCATCCGGAATGGCAGATGATTAAAGCCGCGGCTGCCGGGAATATCGGGCCAGCGGAAAATGATGTCGCCGGCCACGTGATCCTCCACGGGCCAGCCGTTCACGCCGATGGTGTCGGCAAAACTCGAACACTGGAGCACATCGTCTTCGCTGAGCTGGTAATCGCCGACGATCCGGCGTGTCTCGCGAATCCCCAGTTGCGGCGGCAGGTCGACGATATAGGCGTCGGCGAACGCCGGCACGGACTGTCGCAGAAATTCGAAGGTCTCCCTGACCTGGCGACGGCCTTCGATCTCGCCATAACTGAGCTGATCGGCATCGGTGCCGTCGACCGCAGTGCCGTCCGCGTTGGCGACCTGCGTGATATTCGCGCGCCACTCGATCTCATGATGTTGCGGACGAATGATCGGCGTCTTCCGCGGAAACCTCCTTCCGGTTTCGCGCGTCGCCTGTTCCATCATCCCGGCGATCGGCTCCCATGCCTTCGCCGCCGCTGCGGTCCGCGCGACATCGTTGATGCGGAACATGGTCGAGGGAAACATCATCGATCCGGCGCCGTCACCGAGTTCATAGGGTGCGCCCGCCCATGCGGCGAGATCGCCGTCGCCGGAGGCGTCGATGAAGACGCGGCTGCGAATCGCGCGGCGCCCGGACTTGGTTTCGACGAACAACGCATCGATCGTCGAGCCGGTGCTCATCAGGACGCCGGCGCCGACCGCATGAAACAGGATTTTCACTTCGGCATCGAGCAACAGCTGATCCGCGGCGATCTTGTAGGCCGCGGTATCGTAGGCCTGCGCCTGGATCTTGCCGAAAATCGTATGCGGCGCCTTCAGGCCGTCAAGACGTGCCAGCCCCTCGAGCAGATCGTCGGCGATGCCGTGGACCACCTGACTGATGTCGCCGAAGCGATTGGCGTGCAGTCCGCAGAAATTGGTGACACCTGCCGCGGTGCCCATGCCGCCGAGAAAGCCATAACGCTCGATCAGCAGGGTCGCGGCGCCCGCTCTGCCGGCGGCGACGGCGGCCGCGATGCCGGCGGGCCCGCCGCCGAGCACCACGACATCGAATTCGCCATAGACCGGCACGTGCCGCGCCGGTTCTTCGATCATGTTGATCCGCATGATGCGTCTCCCGCCCTCATCTGTTGCTTGATCCGACTATGAATTTGCTCAAGTTGGAGTACAATCAGCCAAATCATGCGATCAGTTTTCTCGAATCGAGAAAAGTGGGATGGACGTCCTCGTCAACCTTCAGGCTTTTCTAGCCACCGCCGATGCCGGCGGTTTCTCCGCCGCCGCACGCAAACTCAACGTATCGACCTCGGTCATGACCAAGCGGGTCACGCAACTGGAGCAGCGCATCGGCGCACGGCTGTTTCATCGCTCGACGCGTCAACTTCGCCTCACGCAGGCGGGCCAGCAGTATGTGCATCGCGCCCGCGGCGTGGTCGCCGACGCGACCGATCTTCTTGCACGCATGGGAGAGAAGGATCGCGATCTCGCGGACCATTTGCGCGTCAAGGCGCCGACCTCACTGACGGTGGCACGGCTCGCCGAACCGTTCAGCCGGTTCCAGGCGCAAAATCCGAGGTTGAAGCTCGAGATCGTGCTGATCGACCGACCCGTCGATCCCGTCGCCGAGGGATTCGATATCGCGATCAGCGCCTTTCCGCATTCCTTCGGCGGCGTCATCGACGAACCGCTGTGCAAGCTTCCGAGGCTGCTGTGCGCGTCACCGAGCTATCTTCGCAAGCACGGCACACCCGATCATCCGCGCGACCTTCTGAAGTACCGCTGCCTGAGCTTTCTTCCAACCGGACCCGAGTGGATATTCGACGGACCGCGCGGCCGCATCACCGTTCAGGTGCGGCCGATCCTCAGCTCCAACGAGGGACAGGTGTTGGCGCGAAGCGCTATCGTCGGCAACGGCATCGTTTTGACATCCCGGTATCTCGTGGAGGACGCGTTGCGAACCGGAGCGTTGCGCCCGCTCCTGCAGGATTTTCCCATCCCCGAACTCTGGATCAAGGCGGCCGTGCCCGAGCGCCGGATCAGCGCAGCCGCCGTCCAGGCGATGCTGCGCATGCTCAAAACGACGTTGGCAACCTGACGATCCGTCGCCGACGAGGCGGGATGCCGCTCACATCGGCGGGTTGAGACCGTCCTTGCCGTAGGTGATGCGCGCGGTCTGCAGGTGGCCGTCGGGCAATTTCCTGGCGGCGCCGATAAACACACGGATGCCGGGCTTGATGTCGGCGCGATCGCCGGTGGTGTAGGTGACGACCGCGGTCTCCGGAGTCACCAGCACCTTCTTCTCGCCGCCCTTGTATGTCACCGACAGCATCTGGCCGTCGACGCCGGCGATGGTTTCGGACTTGTCGACATTGGCGTTGGTCATCTTGCTCTGCGGCTTGAGGTCCCAGTCATAGTGGCCCTCGCCGGTGCCGCGCATCGATTCCGGGAAGATGTGAACTTCGACCGCTTTCTGGGTGCCGTCGGCCTGGGGCATGCCGGTGGCGCCCACGAACATGCCGGGCTTGATGTCGGCCATGGTCGATTTCACGATCGCCACAAACAGCGGGTGATCGGTCAGTGTCAAAACCGCCTCCGCGCCCTCGCGGGTCTTGATCACGATATCCGCCCCATCGATCCGCTCCACCGTGCCGCGCACGCGAACGGTGTCTTGCGCCGGAGTTTGGGTCTGCGCCTGGGCTGATGTCGCGATGGAGATTGCACCGAACATGAGACCGGCAAGTGTGCGATGGATGATTTTGTTCATGATTTTTCTCCGCAAGCCGGATGAGCCCCGGCACCATCGAGAAACACCACAACATCGCGCGCTATTCCCGGCCGATCTGTGGCCCGCTCCGATCGGGCCGTCCAGAGGATTTGGTGGGAACAACTGATTTATTTGTTGAGACCTACTGATTTCAAACTAGGCTGGTTCCATCTGACGAGACGAGGAGACAACACGCGTGAGCCGGACGCTCAATTTCCAGTTCGAGGAGTTGCCGCTGGTGATGGAAGGCGGCTTCGCGGCAGGCGACGTCACGGGCTCCGCCGAGATTGCCTATCACCGCGATGGCGAATGGACGATCCGCGGCATCGCGCTGGACGGCGCGCGGCGGCTGTCGCACTCAGCGCACGACATCGCCATGGCCGCACGCAGCGGATATCCCCTGCCCCCATTCGAACGCAGGCCCGTCATGCTGGATGAGGGCGACACGCTGTATCTGCGCATCTATCACCGGCTGGAGCATGACTGGCGCGACCGCGTGCAGGACGCGGTGATCGAACAGCTCGCCGCGGATCACGAGAGCGGTCCCGATACCCGCGCCGATCATCGCCGCCGGTTGCAGGCGGGATAGACGAGCGATCGGGGGCATGTAGGTTATTTATTCATTCGGCTTTGCCGCAGCCGCGCTTCGGTCGCATGTAGCATAAGCAGGGCTGCAAGATCCTCAACCACCTCAGCGAGCGTCCCTGGCTTGACGGCGACATCCCTTAGAAAACCTGCCCACTGCTGCTGCTTGCTCTGGTCGGCGGCAAAAGCGGAGGTGAGGGCGTCGGGTCGCTCGACCGGAATTGTGGTGTTGCGGCGTGCGAAAGTCGCGGCAATCGCCCTCGCCAATCTATCTCTATCAAGATCATACGATCGTGCCAAAATCCAGATATCGTAAAAATCCTTCATTCGGGTGTTGGCGCGTCCAAGCACCACCATCGCCTGGAATTTTTCAGCGATGACGGTTTCATATGAATAGGCGCGAAGGCGTGGCTTGGGTTGATCCAGCAGCACCGACAATTCGATCTCGATGAGGCCGGGCTCGATAGCATCACCAAAGCCGATATCAATAAGCACCCTCACCTTGGCGCCGTCCACCGTGGCGATGGTTTTGATCCGTAGGCCACCGTACTCCGCGGCTTCGCGAATCCGATCAACAGACATTCCGTCGATATCAAAGGTGACCGCGTCATCAACCTTGATCGCGCAAAGGTCGCGGAACACTTTCACGATTGTATCGGGATCGGAATCGCCGAATCCAAGCAGGTCAAGATCCCGCGTCGGACGATATGGGTCGTCCATCCAGTTCATCATGAGCATCGCGCCCTTGAGGACGAAACGCTCCCGGTATTTGCTTGTGCTCAGCCGATACAGAAGTCGTTCCAGCGCGTAACGCGTCAGCAGCAGATCGAAAGGCTGCTCGCGTTCGTTCGCCAGCTTGAGCAGACGCGCCCTGACGGATGCGCCAACATTTTTGAGCGACTTACGCATCCACGGTCAACACTTCCAGGCGAGGCTGAACGACCTTGTCCCAAACTCCCGCCTCCATCGCAAATTGTGCGATCTCGGCGGGCGTAGCCTTTCGAAGTCGCAGGGCTTCTTTCATGCCTTGAACGGCGTCGGTAAGGCCTGACTGCGAATCATACCAAACCTTTTGACGCTGACCGTGCCGGAAAAGATCGACGATGGTCTTGGCAGGCGAATAAATGCGAACCGGCACGCGCTCGATGACGTGTGTTTGAACTCCCCTGTCGAACACCTTCGGTCCAAACCGAACGGTCTGGATTCGAGGACGCACGATTTTGGGGCGCCAATCCCTGGCGCCGATACCCACCCACACAGACGCCGGAATACGATCTGTCAGTCCATGAAAGGCAAGTGCGGAGTCGAGGCAGATTACACCGTTTGGTACGAGCTTCGCGGCGACTGCAAGCGAGTGATCGGCATCGAGCTGAGCATCGGGAAGCTGATAGAGGCCTCGGCTCAGCTGCATGACAATCCCTTTCTGCTCCATACGAGAGATGGTTGCGGCCGTGATGTCCTGCTCAAGAAATTCAGACAGCCGCGCCATGCCCTGCTCGTGAAGGAGCGCGATCGCGCGGTCTTCCTGACGAAGCGGTGTTTTTTTCATATCCTGAATATGATACAAAACCTTGAATATATCAATGAGTATATCAATGTTTTATATCATAACCGCGAAGCCGCGAAAAAAGATACCTCTGTCGCCGCGGACGTGACAGGCACGCCTCCGACGCATGCACGGAGCGCCGATTCCGCTTTGACGCGCAACCTGCTGACGCAGGTGCAGTACATCTGCGACGATTTCGACCACAAATGTTATGCTGGCACCGACGGTGATCCCTGTCGCGTCAGCTTCACCAGCCACACCGTACGCGGCACGCTGTCGTGAAAGTTCTGCTGTCGTGAAAGTCCTAGAGTACGCGCATCGGCTTGATCGTTTCGCCGTCCGCAGTGATGGTGTCCAAGCCCCGGGCGCAGACGTCGCGCCCATCGGCCTTGGAGACCATCAATGCTGCGACTGCTGGGCCGGACCTCGTCGATCAATGTCCGCAAGGTGCTGTGGACACTCGCCGAGCTGAATGTGCCGTTCGACCACGAGGCGGACTGGGCGACGCCGGAACGGCCGGCCACCTCGCCCGAGTTTCTCGCGCTCAATCCCAACGGCCTCGTGCCCGTGCTGATCGACGCGCACGGCGTGCTCACGGAATCCAACACCATCTGCCGCTATCTCGCAGCACGGCACAGTCGCACCGACCTGCTGCCGCGTGCGCCGGAGCAGCGCGCACGCATCGAGATGTGGATGGACTGGCAGGCGACCGAGCTCAACCCGGCCTGGCGCGCGGCCTTTCTCGGACTGGTGCGACGGGATCCAGCGTTCGATCCGGCCGCCATCGAGGCCAGCAGCACCGCGTGGAGCGCGAAGATGCACATCCTCGACCGGCAGCTTGCGACCACGCAGGCCTATGTCGCGGGTGATATGTTCACCGTTGCCGACATCGTGTTGGGGCTCTCGGTGCATCGCTATTTCGCCACGCCGCTGGCACACGCCGCCCTGCCCGCGGTGCGCGGTTATGTGACGCGGCTGAACGAACGCGACGGTTTTCGCCGGCTGGCGTCGGCGCAATACCCGTAAGACGCCGCAATCACCGGCTCGCTTCCGGTTACCCCGCAACCATTTACCGCTGCCCATCAAACAGGCCCGCGCACCGGGCGCCCAAGAGTTTCGCAGGATTACATAGATTCCCTGATCTTGCCCCGATTCGGCCACCGATCGGTAAGGTTCCAGTCCTGTTTTGAACCTGTTCCCCCATTCGAATGACTACCAAACAGGACGCAGGCGCTGACACGCTCAACCACATTAACGCTGTCGGATGGAACCTTCGTTCTCGCAGGGAATTGAGATGCGTTAGCCCTATGGCTGCCTTGCGGGAATGGTCTTGCGTACTGATCTCAGGATCGAGGGAGAGAGCCGCGAGGTTTGATCTCTTCTCACGTCGTCGTGAAGTCGTTCAGTCAACAGTGTTGCAGTCAATCGTGTTGCCATAAGTCCCTAGCCAAGCTGGTGTGTGATGCCCTTCGTTCGTTACTTTGTCGGTGTTGGCGGCGCGTTGCTCGCCTTGCTGTTCATCGTGAACATCTACCTGCCGAAGCCCGCTGAACTGCCGCCGCAGCAGCAGAGGGTCGGCGTCGACAAATCGACCATCCGGATCACATCCACCCAGAAGGGCCCCGAGCGGGTCGAAATCGACACCAGCCTGCCGACCATCGTGCCGGCGACGGATGTCGCGCTTGCTCAGAGCCGCCCGCTCAACACCGCCGCAGCCCAAAGCGCGACACAGGTTTCGTCGCGCGAGGCCTTCGCGCAGATGGACGTGCCCGCCAAGCCCGCGATCGCGGCCGCGCCGCCGAGGAAGACCAAGCCGAAGATTGCGCGCACCGAGAGCCAGCGGCAATACGCACAGCAGCCGATGCCGACCCGTGTCGTCATGGCACAGCGCCAGCCGTCGTTCTTTGGCGGCCTGTTCGGCACCTGGTAACCGGCACCAATCTTTTCCCGATGCAGACGTGATCTATCGGTGTGCGCGTGCCACTTGCGTTGCGGCGCGCGACATGTTGCCCGCACGCGTGCAGTTTTAATCAAACACGTGCGATGGTGCGGCGCGGCTGCCCGGTTCCCGGTAGGCCGGCGTTAGCTACGCCGAAAACCGCCTGACAGCAGCAACACCGCATTAAGATTCACCATGCGAGCGTGCCCCGATCAGGAGAACGCTCATGGTCCGCTTCCGTCGCGAACCCGGCCACATGCCTCTCCCGCTGCTTGCCGCGGGCTTCGTCGCGCTGGCCTGCGTCGCCATCCTGGTGCTGAGCGGCTGGCGAGAATGGGAATCTCGCAGCGCCGCCCTGAGCAATGCCGAAACCGACATGGCAAATCTCGCGCGCTCGCTGACGCAGCACGTCGACGACACCTTCGAGATCGCCGACAACACGCTGACGGTGCTGGTCAACCAGCTCGAGCTCGAAGGCGCGGGACCCGCGGCGATGGCCAAGGTCCAGATATTTCTCAAGCGGCGCAATCCATCAAGCCGCGTGCGCGGCGTCTTCGTCTATGACGACAGCGGCCGCTGGCTCGCCACCACCGAACAGGTCGACAACATCGCGGCGCTGAACAACAGCGACCGCGATTACTTCAAGGCGCACCGCGCCTCGGCGGCGCGCGGCACCCTGATCGGCCGCCCGGTGAACAGCCGGTCCGGCGGCCAGTGGATCGTCACCGCGTCGCGCCGCTTCAACCATCCCGACGGCAGCTTCGCGGGCGTCGCGCTTGTCACCATCGATGTCGACTACTTCGCGCAATTCTACCGGCAGTTCGACATCGGGCCGAACGGCTCGGTGGCGCTGCTGTCAGCCGACGGCATTATTCTGGCCCGCAGCGCCGACAATGGCAGCTATGTCGGCCGCGACATGTCCGGGACGCCGCTGTTCCGCGACCTGAAGAGCCGGGCCGCTGCGGGCACCTACTATTTCACCTCGTCGCTCGACGGGCTCAAACGATTGAGCTTCTACCGGCTGAGCAGCCGCTACCCGATCATGGTGCTGGCGACGCAGGCCGAGGGCGACGTGCTGGCAAGCTGGCGACGCGAGGCACTGACCCACCTCGCGGTAGACGCGACCCTCGTGATGCTGATCGCGCTGACCGGTTTCGTGCTGGTGCGCCAGTTGCTGCAGCGGCAGCAGATGGCCGTGGCTCTCAGCGCCAAGGAAGCCGATTTCCGCCTGCTGGCCGAGCAGTCCAGCGACATGGTGATGCGCATCGGCCTCGAGGAGACCATTCTCTATGCCTCGCCATCCTGCGCACGGGTGATCGGCTGGGAGCCGGCGCAACTGACCGGCACGCCGGCACTCGGTGGCGTCAATGCCGCAGACCTGCCTCGCGTGCGCGGCACGGTCTCCGAACTGAAGAGCGGCGCCTTCGAAGAGGCGCGCGTCATCTATCGGACCCGCCACCGCGAAAAGGGCGAAATCTGGATCGAGAGCGCGCTGCGCGTCACCCGCGCCGCCGACACCGGCATCGTGAACGGCGTGGTCGCGATCTCGCGCGACATGACCGAGCACAAGGATCTGGAGGACAAGCTCGCGGCACTCGCAACCCTCGACGGCCTGACCGGCATCGCCAACCGCCGCCACCTCGACGAGCGGCTGGCGGAGGAATGGGCGCGAGCGCGGCGCGAGGGCACGGCGCTGTCGCTGCTGATGATCGATATCGACCATTTCAAGTCGTTCAACGATCAGTACGGCCATCAGGCCGGCGACGATTGCCTGCGGGCGGTGGCGCGGGTGCTTCAAGCCCATGCCCGGCGGCCGGGCGATCTTGCCGCCCGTTATGGCGGCGAGGAATTCGTGCTGCTGATGCCCGGCACCGAGGCGGACGGCTGCGTGCTGGTCGGTGACGACATCCGCGAAGCATTGCACGCGCTGGCGATTCCGCACGCCAAGAACCTGCCGGCGCGCCGCGTTTCCGCGAGCCTCGGCGGCGCCACCAACATGCCTGCGGCCAGCACCGAGTGCGCATCGCTGATCGAGGCCGCCGACCGCGCGCTCTACGCAGCCAAGGACCAGGGCCGCAACCGTATGGTGATGTCCGGGCAGGTCATCGCATGGCCGGGCTCGCGCAGCGCGTGAGACTTACCGTCCCTCCGCTTTGGCCGCCGCCTCGCGCAGGGCGGCCGGTTCGAACACACACTTGCGCCAGTCGGTGCTCGGGCAATCGGCGGGCCAGCCGCCGCCGAGCGCCATGAACAGCGCCGCCGTGTCCGCCAACCGGGTGGCCTCCGCCTGCACGCGTGCGATGGACGCATTGAAATAGGTCTGCTGCGCGGTCAGCACGGTAACCTGATTGATCTGCCCGAGCACGAGTTGCTTCTGGACGATGTCGAGACTTGCCTTGGCGGCGGTCTCGGCCTTGATCGCGGCCTGCACCCCGCGCGCATCCGCCTGCAAGGCCCGCAGTGCATCGGCAACGTTCTGCATCGCCGTGATCACCGCCTGGCGATACAGCGCATCGGCCTGTTCCAGCGCGGCCTCCGCGGCCTTCTGCTTGTGATAGAGCGTGAGACCGTCGAACACCGTCTGCGTGGCGCTGGCGGCAACGGTGTAGAACGCGGTGCCCGGCGTGAACATCGCCGCGAACGACGCCGCGCTCACGCCGGGATTGGCCGACAGCGTGATGTTCGGCAGCCGTGCCGCAATCGCGACCCCGACCAGCGCGCTCGCCGAATGCAGGTTGGCTTCGGCCGCCCGCACGTCCGGACGCTGCCGCACCATGGTGCTGGGAAGGCTCACGGGCAGGTTCGCGGGCAGACGAAGACTGGCGAGATCGAATGTCTGCAGAATTTCGTCGGCGGAGACGCGGCCGGCAAGCGCGGTCAGAAGATTGCGCTGCACGGCGAGCTGCTTCTGCAGCGGCGGCAGCGTCTGTTCGGCCTGGGCGAGCGTGGCCTGCTGGGTCAGCACGTCGACCTCGGCGGCCTGGCCGGCGGCGTGCTGGCTCTTCAATATGCCGAGGATATCGCGCCCGATCTTGACGATACGCTGCGCAGCGGCGATCTGCCCACGCAGCGAGGCCTCCTGAACCGCGGCCGTCACCACATTGGCGGTCAGCGTCAGATATGCGGCCTCCAGCTGAAACTGCTGCTGCTCCGTCACCGCATCGAGGCTTTCGACATTGCGGCGGTTCTGGCCCCAGACATCCGGCACGAAGCTGACGGTGAGCTGCGCGGTGTGCAGAGTGAAGCGATCCGGCGACTGGCTGGGGGTGGTGGCAAACTGCTGGTCGGCCCCAGTGTAGCCTGCGCCCAGTTGCGGCAGAAACAGACCGCGCTGCGCGAGCGCGTTGTAGTGCGCGACCTTGATCGCCGCCTCCGCTGCCTGCAGCGACGGATTCTGCTCGACCGACATCCGGATCAGATCGTTCAGTGGACGCGAGCGGAACGCGCTCCACCAGCGGCTGGCGATATCAGCACCATCGGCAAAACGCTGCGGCGCGATGGCCGGTCCATCCGCTGCCACCATCGGTGAGGCCAGCGGTTCGCGGGTGTAACGGCTCACCTCCGGCGCCGCGGGCGTGACAAAGTCCAGCCCGACCGCACAGCCCGTGAGCAGCAAGCATAGCGCTGTCGCACCGAAGAAACGCATGCGTAAAACGATTGTCGGAGCCACCGAGCTGTTCCCTCCCCATTTACGGGGAAGGGATAGGGAGGGGGGTGATCGTGACTCGGCAGCGGATTGGGGCAGTTGCCGAATGCGCGTCTTCTCGGGCTCAGAAGACTGGATACCCCCCTCCCCGCCCCTCCCCCACAAGGGGGGAGGGAGCCGCGAAATCATTGCCTCGACATGGAGAGGTCCGCGCATCACCGTCATTCCCTCTCACCCGCGGACGCCACATCGGTCAGCCTGGCCGCGGCTTCGTCGTGCACCGTCGTCTCCCGCGACAGCGCAAGCTGGCGCAGCGCCGGAGCCACCACGAGCAGCAGCAGCGGACCGATGAACATGCCACCGACCACCACGGTGGCGAGCGGCCGCTGCACCTCGCTGCCGATGCCATGGGACAGCGCCGCCGGCAGCAGCCCGACGCCGGCCGACAGCGCTGTCATCAGCATCGGCCGCATGCGCTGCTCGGACGCCTGGAACACCGCGTCCGCGAGCCGCATGCCGGAGGCGCGCAGCTCGCGCACATAGGTGATGTTGAGAATGCCGTCCATCACCGCCACGCCGAACAGCGAGATGAAGCCGATCGCCGCCGATACGCTGAAATCGAGCCCGGTGGCGAACAGCGCGATCAGGCCACCGCCGATCGCGAAGGGGATGCCGGCCAGCGCCAGCAGACTGTCGCGCAGCGAATTGAACAGGCCGTACAGCAGCACGAAGATCAGCAGCAGCGTGATCGGCACCACCACCATCAGCCGCGCCTTGGCAGATTCCAGATTGTCGAACTCCCCGGACCAGACCATGCGGTAGCCGGACGGCAGCGGCACCGCTTGTTCCACCCGCTGCCGGGCCTCGGCCACCGTGCTGCCGAGGTCGCGGCCGCGCACGCTGAACTTGATCGGGATGTAGCGCTGGCTGCGCTCGCGGTAGACGAACGAGGCGCCGGTATCCAGCGAGATCGCGGCGAGCTCGCGCAGCGGGATATAGGCATTGCCGCCGCCGGAGGTTTGGGTGGCGACCTTGATGTCGCCGACCGCATCGATGTTCTCGCGAAACTTCGGATCGAGCCGCACCGCCACGCCGAACTGGCGATCACCTTCCAGCACCGTGGTCGCGACACTGCCACCAAGCGCCGCTTGTACGACGGCATTGACGTCGCCGGTGTTGAGTCCATAACGCGATGCCCTCTCGCGATCGACCCTGATGTTGAGATTGGGCTGGCCGAGCAGGCGGAACACGCCGAGGTCGGCGACGCCGCGTACCTTGGCCATCTCGGCCTGCACCTGGACAGCGAGCTTTTCCAGCGTCTCCAGGTTCGGCCCGACGATCTTGACCGAGTTCGCCCCCTTCACCCCGGAGAGCGCCTCCTGGATGTTGTCCTGGATGTATTGCGAGAAGTTGAAGGTGACGCCGGGCAGTTCCTCGCGCAACTCCTGCAGCAACTGCTCGGTCAGCTTCTCCTTGGTCATGCCCGGCCGCCACTGGTCCAGCGGCTTCACCGGCACGAACAGCTCGACATTGGAGAACGGCGAGGCATCACTGCCGTTGTCCGGCCGGCCGCGTTGCGACACCACGGTGATGACCTCCGGATGCCGCAACAGGATCTCGCGCATCTTGCGGGTCGGCTCCGCACCCGCCGCCAGCGACATGGTGGGAGGCATCGACGCCCGGATCCAGAAATTGCCTTCCTCCAGCGCCGGCAGGAACTCGCTGCCGAGCCGGCTGGCCGCAAGCCCGCCGGCCGCGAGGAACACCAGTCCCGCCGCGACCGCGGCGCGGGTATGTGTCAGCGACCAGCGCAACAGCGGGGTGTAGGCCTGCCGCAGTGCGCGCACGATGCGGGTTTCGGTCTCCTTGACGCTCTCGGGCAGCAGCAGCGAGGCGAGTACCGGCGTCACGGTGAAGGTGGCAAGCAACGCGCCGGCGAGCGCATACCCATAGGTGCGCGCCATCGGCCCGAAGATCTGCCCCTCAACGCCCTGCATGGTGAACAGCGGCACGAAGGCCACCACCGTGATCGCCGCGGTGAAGAACACCGCCTTGTCGACCTGCAATGCGCTGACGAAAATCAGCCGCATCCGTTCGGTCCAACTCGCCGTCCCCTCGCCGCGCGCGGGCGCGGTGGGATCGCTGCCCCAATAGCCGGCAGCCAGCTGGCGCAGCACCCGCACCCGGTTCTCGGGCGACTGCATGTTGCGGAAGATGTTTTCCATCAGGATGACGGCGGAATCGACGATGATGCCGAAATCCACCGCGCCGAGCGACAGCAGGTTGGCATCCTCCCCGCACAACACCAGGATGATGATGGAGAAGAACAGCGCGAACGGAATGTTGGCGCCGACAATCAGCGCGCTGCGCAGGTCGCCGAGAAACACCCACTGGATCACGAACACCAGGAGACAGCCGAACACCAGGTTGTGCAGCACGGTGTGGGTGGTGACGTCGACCAGCGCGCCGCGATCGTAATAGGAGACGACCTTGACGCCCGGCGGCAGGCTGCCGTCGCTGTTGATCTTCGCCACCTCCTGCTCCACCAGCGGCAGGATCTCGTTGGTGTGCTGGGTACGCCCCATCACCAGGATCGCTGCGGCGACATCATCGTCATGGTCGCGGCCGGCAATGCCGAGCCGCGGCACATAGCCGACCGAGACCTTGGCCACCTGCTTGACCTGGATCGGCAGCCCGTTGGCCTGGGTCAGCACGATGTTCTCGATGTCGCCGACCTTGTCGCCGCGGGTGATATCGTCGGCGCCGCCGCTGTCGATCAGGCCGATGCCACGGATGTTGACCGACTGCTGGCCGATGCTGATTTCACGGCCACCGACATTGTTGTTGGCGCTGCCGAGCGCGGTGATCAGCTGCGGCACCGTGATGTTGTAGGCCTCGAGCTTCTGCAGGTCGGCATCGACATTGAACTGCTTGGTGGTGCCGCCCCAGGAGTTGATCTGCACCACGCCCGGCACCGTCAGCAGCCGGCGGGTGATGACATAGTCCTGCAGCGTGCGCAGGTTGGTCAGGCCGAAATTCGGCGGGCCGACGATCTGGTAGCGATAGATCTCGCCGACAAGGCTGGACTGCTGGATGGTCGGCACCAGATTGCCCGGCAGCGAGATGTTCTGCTGGATGCTGTTGGCCGCCTGAGTGAGCGCGAAATAATAATCGACGCCGTAGCGGAACGTCATCCGCACGAACGACAGGCCATAGAACGAGGTGGAGCGGATATTGACCACGCCCGGCGTGGTGTAGAGCCCGACCTCCATCGGGATGGTGTAATATTTTTCCATCTCCTCGGCCGAGAGCCCTGCCGCCTGGGCGGTGATCTCCAGGATCACCGGCGCCGGATTGGGATAGGCCTCGATATTGAGCTTCATGAACGCCACGAGGCCAGCGGCGCAGAACACCACGAGGCCCAGCACCACAATGGCGCGACGCGTCAGACCGAACTCGAGAATGCGCTTGATCACAACGGCACGCGACTTTCAGAAGGGAGTTGGTGTCGGAAGATTTTTTGGAACAGACCTGTTGTCAGATCTGCTTTTTGGTGCGCGATTTTTTTGAGCCTGACGGCCAGCTCCGGATGGCGCGGCGCGCGAATCGGAAACGACGCCGCCTGTCAGTCCCCCTGGTCCGCAACCGCCGTGGCGAACTTGTTGCTGAGGAAGATCGCGCCGGTGGTCGCGATCAGCTCATCAGGGGCGAGGCCATCGAGAATCTGGCGATAGCCCGCCTGCGCGACGCCGGGTTTGATCACGCGGCGGGTGAAACGGCGACGATCGGAGGTCACCCACACCGTCATGCTGCCGTCGCCCTCGCGCACGATCGCCTCCATCGGCACAGCGGGCGACGTGGCCGGAGGCGCGGTCTCGATCGCAAAACTCGCCATCATGCCCGAGCGGAGCAGATGCTGCGGATCGTCGATCACCGATCGCACCAGCTGGCGGTGGCTGTTCGAATCGATACTCGCACCGAGCGTGGTAACACGGCCCCGGAAGATCATGTCGGGATAGGCCGGGACCCTTACCTCCACCGACTGGCCCAGCCGATACGCCGGCGCGTCGGTCTCGACCACATTGGCGACCATCCACATGGTGGAGAGGTCGGCGAGCGTGAACGGCGCCGGCGCGTTGCCCGGCTGCACCAGAAGCCCCGGCGCGGCGTTGCGCGCGATGACCCGGCCGTTGATCGGGCTCGGAACCACCAGAATGGAATCCACCTTGCGATCGGCGACAATGCGGTCGATCTCGGCGTCGGTCTTGCCGAAAATGCGCACCGCATTGCGGGCCGCCTTGTAGGCGCCCTCGGCGCTCTGCTGATCGGAGATCGCCTGGTCGACATCCCGCTGCGAGCCGCCGCCGGCCTTCAGCAGTTGCTGGACGCGGGCGAGCGTGCGGGTCTGCAGCCCGAACACGCCGGCGCTCGTCAGCAGCGAGGATTCCGCCTGCAGCAGATCGGGGCTGTCGATGGTGAACAGCGCCTCGCCCTTCTTCACTTCGTCGCCGACATTGAAGAAGGTGTCGACGATCTTGCCCGCGCTGGGCGTGAACGACTGCACCAGCATGTTCTCGTTGAAGCCGATCGAACCCACCGAATTCTTCACGGTGCGAAATTCGCGCAGCTCGGCCGGCGCGACCCCGAAGGCGCCCGCCTGCTTGCCGTTCAGCTCCACGGATGGCCCGGTCGCATCGGCCGTCTGTACGGCGGCGCCGCGATCCGCATCCGCGGTCAGACTTGTTTTTTGCGGCAAAGCCCGGTTGGCAAATGGCTTGATGCTTTCCGCCACGCCGTCGTGAATCATCAACCCGCCCGCCACGACCAACACCGCGCAGGCCGCAAGCATGGCAACATGCTTGTGCCGGATCCGCTGTTTCATCGACATCGCCATGGTCCCTGCCTGCTGCCCGGTCGGCCCGGATTGCCGCGCACGACGACGCGGATATTCAACGGCCGGCATCGCGGCCCCGGTTCCGCGTAGCAAAGTCAGCTTACGCCCACCTTACAGGCCCCCCCGACCGATGCAGATTGTTGCGATGACAAAGCGGCCGGGGTCGGCTACCACGCACAGGCACGTCCTGTCAGGACCGTGCCAAACCCGCTTCGCGCACCATCGGGATGGCTGCGCACCACGTGAACCATCCGCATGAGACTGCTGATCGTCGAGGACAATGTCGAACTCTCGCAGCTGCTGGCCAAAGGGCTGCTGGCGGCGGGCTATGCGGCCGACATCGTCGACACCGCGGCGGAAGCACGCGCGGCGCTCACGGCTGTTCATTACGCGGCGCTGGTGCTCGATCTCGGCCTGCCCGACGGTGACGGACTGGCGATCCTTCGCGAAATCCGTCATCGCAGGGATCCGCTGCCGGTGCTGGTGCTGACCGCACGCAGCGGCATCGAGGATCGGGTCGGAGGCTTGCGCAGCGGGGCCGATGACTACCTGGTGAAGCCGTTCGCCCTGGAAGAACTGGTGGCGCGGCTGGAGGCGATCCTGCGCCGCCCGGGACAACTGCTCGGCGCCTCGTTGCGGCTCGCCAACCTGGTGTACGATACCGAAAGCCGCCAGGTGTTCATCGACGATGCCCCGCATGTGTTCTCGGCGCGCGAGACCTCGGTGCTGGAAATCCTGCTGCGCCGGCAGGGCCGCGTGGTGCCGAAGAAGAATGTCGAGGACCATATCTTCGGGCTATCAGGCGACGTCGGCTCCAATGCGGTCGAGGTCTATGTATTCCGGCTACGCAAGCAGCTCGCGGACAACGGCGCAAAAGTCCAGATTCATACCGTGCGCGGCGTCGGTTACCTGATGGTGGAGGAGAAAGCGTGATCCGCTTCGAATCCCTGACATCGCGGATCGTCTTCCTGCACATCGTCGCCATCGCGCTGACGGCGATTGTCATGCCGCTGGTGCTTTTCTATCTGCTGAATTCGGAAATCAGCCAATTGCATCGCGACGCGATGCGCGAACAGGCCGAGACGATTGCCCGCCATCTTGCGGCAGCGCCCGACAACACGCCGACGCTGGTGCTGCCGCAGGGCCTGCGCGACCAGTATTCGGATGCCTACGGACGCTATGCCTACGACGTGATCGATGCGTCCGAGCATGTGCTGTTCTCGTCGCACCGGGATCGCACGCCGATTTTCCCGGCCGATATGACAGCAGCCGACGCGGCGTTTCAGGGCATCAGCGACACCGGCAGCATGATCGCCGGCGGCAGCGTACAGAAGCACGTCGCCGGTCAGATCCTGCGGGTCCGCGTCGCCGAGGATCTGGCCCATCGCGACGTCATCACCGACGATATCGTTGCCAATTTCTTTCGCCGCGTCGGGTGGATCACGATCCCGATCCTGCTGCTGCTGCTCGCAACCGACATCTTCATTTTCCGCCGCGCCATCACGCCGCTGCTGAAGGCCTCCGAAGAGGCGAAGAACGTCGGCCCCGCCCGGACCGACGTCCGGCTGCCGGTCGAGCAGATTCCGAGCGAAATTTTGCCGCTGGTCACCGCGGTCAATCAGGCGTTCGATCGGCTGGAGGCCGGCTTTCGCGTACAGCGCCAGTTCACCGCCGATGCCGCGCACGAGTTACGCACGCCGCTGGCGATCCTGCGGACGCGGCTCGATACGCTCAGTGACAAGGCCGCCACCGCCGACCTGCATCGTGACATCGAGAGCATGAGCCGCATCGTCGGCCAACTGCTCGAAATCGCCGAACTCGATACGCTGGTGGTCGACCCGTCGGAGACGGCCGACCTGCATGCGGTCTGTTCCGACGTGGTGGAAGCGCTGGCGCCGCTGGCGCTCGCCGCCGGAAAGGACATCGCGCTGAAGGGTGTCGACGACGTCGTGGCGGTCAGGGGCAGTGCCGAGATGCTGCGGCGGGCGATCCGCAATCTCGCCGAGAATGCCATTCGCCACACCGAGCGCGGCACCACCGTGGAGATCACGATCGACGATGACGGCGCGGTCCGCGTCAGCGACAGCGGGCCCGGCATCGCGCTGGAGCAGCGCGAACTGATCTTCCAGCGCTTCTGGCGCGGCGACCGGCAGCGCGCCGACGGGGCCGGCCTCGGCCTTTCGATCGTGCGCGGCGTGGTCGAGGACCACGGCGCAACCATCGCGGTGGAGAACCTGCCCTCCGGCGGGGCGCAGTTCACCCTGCGGTTTACGCCGGCCGCTGCAGTCGCCGGCTGACTCTCCAGTGAGCATGCTGCACGTCACGCATGAACCGTTGTTCAGAATTTTCCCGTGTTCCATCCGGGAACGGCTTTGCCGCGGGCAAGTTGGGTCTCCGCGTTGGACAGATTCCATTTCATTGGAGGAATATGAATGAAGAGATCGATTGGTTATGTCTTTGCAGCCGCCATGGCTTTGGCGATCGCGGCACCCACCCTCGCCAGTGCCCAGACGACGGTGATCAAGCGCGGCCATGACCGTGATTATAGCGCGCGTGCCGAGATGCGCGGGCATCGCGATCGCGGCTGGCATCGCCATCACCACGACCGCAAAGTGGTGGTGATCCGGCGGGGCCATCGCCATCACCATTGATGGGTGAGCTTCAACCGCACGCGAAAACGGCCCCGCATCCCGGGGCCGTTTGTCTTGGTCCGTCCTGTTGCGTTGTGTTGAAAAAGCGCGCCGGCCTCACATCGCCAGCAGATAATAGAATGTCGCCAGCAACACGATGCCACCGACCAGGGTAATACCCAGGAGAGCGTAAGCGATCGCGTCGCTGGTCATGGGCGTGTGCGTGTGCTGGGGAGTATGCGGCCGGCTGTTCATCGGATATCGCCCTTGCGAACTTCACCACATTTACAACACCGTTGCGCCGATTTTGTTCCAAGCCCCATGAACAAGCCGCATGGACAAGACGTAACCAACGTGAACGCGGCGTTCAGCCCCGATAAATCAACACTTCGCCATGATCAAAACGCAACGTTCCGCCACCGCAACTTTTCACAAGTGGTGGAATTGGTGAGCTGAAGACCTGAAAGTTGGGAGATGATCATGAAGGCAAGAATGGCTTTGCTGGCTGTCGCGGCGACCGCCGGACTGGCGCTGACGAGTGGTGCCGCCTCCGCGATGCCGAACGGATTGTTGGGTGCGCAGTCCGACGTGAAGGCTGGCTCGGGCGCCGAGCAGGTCCGCTATGTCTGTAACGAGTGGGGCCGCTGCTGGTGGCGGCCGAACTATTACGGTGCCTACGGCGCTTATGGCTACGCCCGTCCGCGGTACTACGGCTACTACGGCGGCGGCCCGCGCTATTACGGCGGCTGGGGCCATCGCGGCTGGGGCGGTGGCGGCTGGGGACATCGCCACTGGTAAAGCGGCCGGCATAGGCTGCAAAAACCCGAAAGACAAACGGCAGGAGGGCGGCCTTCAGATGATGGCCGCCCTCGCCTTTTTGGGCCGGATTGTTCATCCATTTTCAGCGAAATTTGCCCCCCGACGGGAACCCAATCGGCGGACCGCGCGTTAACCTTTGCCGAAACTTGAACCGGCGGATGGGTATTGCCCGTGGGGCGGATCTGGCAAATTGCGGGTTCCCGCTTACATTTTGGAAGATTGGACTTCCAGGAATAATCGCTTCGAATGAGGGAGCGTCGCGGGCTTGCGAGGGCGAAGATGTTGCGTCACGCGCGTATGAAATTGCAGGGCCTATTGTCGATCGCGCTGCCGGCCTTGGCGGGCGCGTTGCTCTTGTCGGCACCGGCGTCCGCCGACGATATCCAGATCATTACGCAGTCCCAGATCTCCCGGCCCCAGATCTCCCGGCCGATGACCGCTCAGCCCAACGCCGCGGTGTCGGGCGCCGGCAATACCGCGCGCTACCGGCCCGATGCGTTCCTGACCCTGGATCTGTCCAAAGCCGTGCTGTCGCCGATCCCGCTCGGACCGCAGGCCCGCTTCGAGCCGTTCGGCATCGAGGCCAGAACCGACGCCGCCGACAACCTGCCGAACACCACGCCACATGCCGCCCGCACGGCGTCGAAGATCATGGCGGGCGCCCGCATCACCCCGCGGCCGGGCGCGACTGCGTCTTCCGACGTCAAGCCGTCCGACACCAAACCGTCCAACACTGCGTCGCTGGCTCCGCCTACCGAGGCGACGGCGGATGAGTCCGCGGCGCCATCGGTCAAGAGCAAGGTCCACAAGTCGTCGGCAATACGCACCCGCGCGGTCGCGAGCCGCCCTCACGGCAATCCGCTCGATGCCCAGGCCTATGCCCGGCCGAAGACGCAGGCGAGAGCGCAGCCGAAATTACAGACCTGGCCCTGCCGCAGCGGTGGCATCTGCGGCTGGCAGAATTAGCGACGCCCCTTCATCGATCGTGCCGATTTCGGAGGAGATCCCGAGGGTTCGAATAGTCCCTCGCGATAGACGCCACCGCTGAGAGCTGGTCGCGAAGCAAAGACCCGACCGCGCCCCCGATCAATCCCGGGCCCAATTTTCGCCCGATCAAGGCTACTTTGGGACGCCGCGCTTCCACTTGTCCCAGTGGGCAACGACATCCTTGATGAACGGCGCAGACACGGCCCAAAGATTGCTGATGGCGGGCGCGAAACCGCCCGAGCCTCCCTCGATGCCGCAGCTGCAGAGCGAGTGCCAGGCCGACTCGCCCGGGTAGGGACGGTCAAAGTTCGACGCGGTCCGCAGCACGGCGACGCGGTCGAGATCCACCAGCCCGGAGAGGGCCCCGCGACTAAGGGCCATGTAAGTGGCGTTGTCCTCCTGTTGCGTGGTGCAGTAGGTGCCTTTGCCGCCCGTCCACAACGCCGTCCATGCCGCGGCGCGCTCGCCCAGCTTGATGCCGTGATACCAGGTGTCACCCGCCATCGTGTCGCACTGAATGACGCTGGGCGGGGCCTTGGCCTTCGCCTCGGCATAGTGGGCGCGATAGGCCTGGGCCGTCGCATTGTCGTTGACCTTGAGATCCACCTTGCCGGTCAACGCCAGGACTTTCTGCAACAAGACTTCGTTCAGCCGATACATCTCGCTGTGATAGGGGGTGGGGATGGTGGGCAACGAATTCCAGGGCTGCCTGGTCATGTCGGTGGGAAAGATCGCGAGGTAGCCATAAGGCCACGCCGGCTGCGTCGGATCGGCTGTGGTTCCCGGAATCTCGCGCGCGTCGATTTCCCAGGAAATGCCGTAGTCGATCAGATAGCGCGCCCAGGCCGCCGAGCCGGTTGTCCCCTGGTGAGGATCGATCCCGGCGATGCCCGCGATCAGGAAGTAGGTGTGACGCAAATCGAACTTGTCGCTGAGAAGCAAGGCCATGGTCGATGCAGCCACGTTGGCGTGCCCTTCGCCGGCGACCATCTGGCACACATCGTCCGCGTTGCAGAGAATGTTTGGATAGTCGGGCGACAGGCCTCGAACACGTATCGACTCCTTCAGTCCGAGGTTGTCGGTGAAAGCCGATGCTTCGGAGTTGAACATGTTGATGATCATGACCTTCACCGGTCGTCCGCCATCGTCGGCGAACGATGGACCGGCAAAGAGCACGGCAGCGAGGACGCCGGCCCCGGCCAGCAAGTGCCTGGTTATCGACAAGGCCGTTTCGAACATCCGATGGCTAAGCATGGAGCGCCTCCTTTTTGGGTGTCGATGTTTGCGTGGGTAGGCTTGTAAACCTCTCTGGTCTTGGTCAGCTGCTGCACGACCGGGGATCAATCCTACGGCCGGGATGTGATGATTGTTTATCAGCGAAGTCTGTTTTTCTGGCGAATGACTGTACGAGCATCCTGATACAATGCGGGTTGCCGTGCCAATTCGCTTGTCCGATTCCTGGTCGGCCTGCTCAAATGTCAGGCGTCGCCGCATGCAGGGCGGGTTCGCCAACGGGTCTGCGCTTCGCGCCGATACGTTGGCTGACCCGCCTCCAGCTGCGATCACCGCAACGGCGAGAATTCCGCCGGCAGATAGATATCCGACTGCATCACCTGCAGATGCGCCGGACCTCCCTGCGGCGGCCAGATGCCGTCGGCGACGGCCTTGGCGCGCAACCGTGAGCGGGCCTCGAGGTTCTCGTAGGGCCAGATGTGCATGAAGCGCGCGGCGACGCCGCTGACGCTGTAGAGCCCCGCGAGCAACGGCGACAGTTTCATCCGCTCCGGCAGCGCCTTGCGCCAGAGCTCGACCGTCGGCCCCATGCCGCCGGCCCTGGTCTCATAGGTTCGCACCTCGAACATCGGCCCCTTCGTGCCGGTGTCGATGCCTGTGAGGAACGGCAGCAGATGAAAGGTGTCGGCTTGCAGCTGCGTGATCGCATCCTTCAGGCCGAACGGATCCTCCGCCAGCACCAGGCGTTCGCGATCGGCCAGCGCCTGCTCGGCGCTCGCGGCGCGGTGCAGCACAAGAACCCGGTTCAGCGCGCCGATGTCGGAATACCAGCAGGCAAGCAGTTCACCTGACAGCGCAGGCTTGTCGCCCGTCACATGCGCCTTGATCTCCTTGAGCGCCGGGCCCTGGGTGCCGGGCCGCAGGGTGAGAATGGTGACGTTGTAGGTCATGGTCACGAGCCCCTTTTATCGTTGCGTCTGTTTGTTGCTTTTGCTGCTTCGGCCCGACGCCGTTCCGCGTTGACAACCGCTCCGGCCCATTTCACAGTGGTCAGACATCTGACCAGCGGGACCGTAACCGCCGGCGTCGCGTTCGACAACCGGCGTCCCGGCGAAAAAATATCCGCGGCAGATGCTTTGTGGAAACGCGCACCACATCTCCGTCTCGAAACCGACCAGCAGGTGCAGGAAATCTATCTCGGCATTCGCGGGGCCGACGTCTCACCAAGGCCTACAGTGGAGTAACCGTCATGGCGCGACGATCGCAAGTGTCGGGGAGACCAGCCAAAGCCGCAGCCAAGCCGCGCCGGACCGCGCGTGCGACAACGACGAAAGCGGCGGCGAAGAAGATCGCCAAGCAGCGCGCGAAAAAATCGGCGGCGGGAGCCGTCAGCAAAACCAGCAAGCCGAAAAAATCTCCGCCGTTCCAGCCGCTCGCCGGCGGCCGCAAATCCGAGCAGGTATTCGCGCAGATCTCGCAGATGCTGCGCGCGGGACAATTCGCCACTGACAGCCGGCTGCCGCCGGAGCGCGAACTCGCCTCGATGTTCCGTACCAGCCGGCAGACCGTGCGCGAGGCGATCTATCATGCGGAGCTGGTCGGCCTGATCGAGACCCGCCACGGCACCGGCAGCTTCGTGGTGGGCACCGAGCCGCAGATCGGCATCCAGCAGCCGCTGATCGAACTGATCCGCACCCAGGCCCATCGCATCGGCGAGTTCTTCGAGATCCGCCGGGCGCTGGAAGGCTGGTGCGCCAGCCACGCCGCCAAGGTGCGCACCGACATCCACCTGCGCGCCATGAAGGCGCCGCTGCAGGCCATGCGCACGCTGGATGTCGCTGAAGCCGCCTGGGAGCGCAACGATGTCGCTTTCCACCAGGCCCTGGCGGCGGCCACCGGCAATCCGCTGGCGATGCGGATGATGGAGCTGTTGCGCGACGGCTTTTCGGCGCTGTATCGCCTCAAGAGCTTCGTGCCGAACCGCGAGGATCAGCACCTGATCTGGCAGCATCACGCCGACATCCTTGATGCCGTGCGCACCCGCAAGCCCGACAAGGCCCGCGATGCGATTGTGGCGCACATGGATTTTGTCGAGGCGAAGCTCGCGGAGGGGATCGGGGTGTTGAACGGTTAGGCCGCCTTCGCCGGAACGAGCTTCAATTTCAGACCAAGCGCCTTCATCGCCTTGTTCAGCGTTTCGATAGTGGGGTTGCCGCCGGGACGGAATGCCTTGTAGATGGCTTCGCGACTCAGCCCGGTTTCCCGTGCGAACTGCGTGACGCCACGTGCCCTGGCGATGTCGCCGATTGCGGTCGCGATGAATGACGAATCGCCATCGTCCATCGCCGCTTCTAGATAGGCGATCTGCTCCCCGAGCGACTTCAGGTGGTCCTGGACATCGAACTTGGTGGTCTTGAGGGCCATTGAACAAACGTCCTTCGCCATCCGCTAAGCCACTTTGATGTCCCTGCTTTGGGACGCCTTATCGCCGCCGCAGAGCAGGATAAAGCCAGTCAACTAAAATACACAGAGGCATATCCTGGCACAAAGGGACGGCCCCTACTCCGGCGCATTAAACGGCCGCGCGAATACCACCGGCGTCTTCGATTTCCGCAACCGGTAGAGTTGCGCGGGCCGGTTGGGTCCCTTGCGCATCTTGGCGATCGGCTCGATCAGGTCGATCGCCAAAATGCGGGTGCGGAAGGCACTCTTTTCCAGCGGGCGGTCGAGTACCGTCTCGTACACCCGCTGCAGCTCCGGCAGCGTGAATTCCGGTGGCATCAGGTAGGCCGGCAGCGAGGTGTACTCCACCTTGCTGCGCAGCCGCCGGACGGCGGTTGACAGAATCTCGCCGTGGTCGAAGCCGAGCTTCGGTTCGGCCCGGTCGCCTGAAATCGGCCACCAGCGAGTTTCAGCCGCATTGGCGCCGCTGGTCAGCGTGATTGTGACAGCGGGAATCAGCGCGAAATAAGCATGCGTCGCCGACCAGCCGCGCGGATCGCGGGTGGCGCTGCCCCAGCTGCCGAGCTGTTCCAGATACGGGCTTGCGACGCCGGTCTTCTCCCGCAGCTTGCGCAGCGCGCAGGCTTCCAGATCCTTATCCCGCTCGACATCGACAAAACCGCCGGGCAGCACCCAGGCGCCCGGAAACGGCCCGGACGGATCATCGCCGCGCCGGACCAGCAGCACCTGCAGCCTGTCATTGATGATGGTGAAGATCACCACATCGACGGTGCTCAGCGGCCGGCCGAACTGCAGTGCGTCAGCACCTGCCGTCCGCCGTAACAAAGCCTCCCGCGCCATGCGTGTTCTCGTCCCCTCGTCTTCGGAGTTGACACTAGTCGACTTAGTTGTACAGTGCAACTTAATTAGTTGCTCAGACCAACTTATTGACAGGAGAGTGCGATGTTCGGAGTTCGCTTCATCAAGGCCCCGCCGACCACCTATCTGATGAAATACAAGGGCGGCAACGTGACCCAGGCCGGCGCCGGGCTCTCCACATTTTATTACGCGCCGTCCACTTCGCTGGTGGCGGTGCCGATCGGCAGCCGCGACGCGGCCTTCATCTTCCAGCACACCGCCAGGGATTTTCAGACCCTCACCGTACAGGGCCAGGTGGCCTACCGGATCGGCGACCCGAAAGCCGCGGCCTCCATGCTGAACTTCGCGCTGAAGAGCGACGGCAAGGCCTATGAATCCGACGATCCGGAGCAGTTGCCGCAACGCATCCTGAGCGCGGTCGAAGTGTTGGCCCAGCAGGCGGTGAAGGCGATGACGCTGAAGGAAGCGCTGCAAGCCTCCGATCGTATCGCCGAGACCATCATGGCCGGGCTGAAGGGCCGCGCCGACATCGCCTCCCTCGGGCTCGAAATTCTCGGCGTCTCGATCCGCGGCGTGAAGCCCTCCCCCGACACCGCGAAGGCGCTGGAAGCGGAGGCCCGCGAGGCCATCCTCAAGCACGCCGACGAGGCGATCTTCGCCCGGCGCAACTTCGCGGTGGAGCAGGAACGCGCGATCCGCGAGAGCGAACTCGACACCGAGATCGCGGTGGAGTTGAAGAAGCGTTCGATCCGCGAGACCCAGATGGACGCGGAAGCAAGCGTGGTGGCCAAGCAGAACGAGCTGCGCGAAGCCGGCATGGTTGCGGACATCGCCCTTGAAGACAAGCGCAAGAGCCTGGTGGCACTGAGCAGCGACAACACCCGCACGCTGGCGGACGCCGAAGCCTATCGGGTCGGCGCGCTGATGAAGATCTTCGAGGGCGTCGACACCAAGGTGATCCAGGCCCTGGCGGCCTCCGGCATGCAGCCGAACCAGCTGATCGCCCAGGCCTTCACAGGCATCGCGGAAAAGGCCGAGCGGATCGGCCAGCTCAACGTCTCTCCCGATCTGCTGCAGACGCTGCTGGAGAGGCCGATGCCCGTGGAGAGAAGCCGTGGCCGCTAACGACGATCGCAAGATCGTCCTGGTGACGCGCAAGACGCGGCTCGAGGATCTGATCGCGAAATACCAGACACAGGCGCAGGCCAAATTCTATGTCGAGCACCTGGGCGCGGACTTCGGCGACTATCAGCGTGAGCACGACGTCTACATGGCGCAGCGCCGCCACACGGTGGCGACGCTGGAGCAATGGGGTCGCTACCAGATCATCGAGCGCAGCTTCCTGCCGAACTTCATCTTCGGTCCGCACGACATCGTGGTGGCGCTGGGCCAGGACGGCGTCGTCGCCAACACCATGAAATACCTGGACGGCCATCCGCTGATCGGCGTCAACCCCGACGCCGGCCGTTACGACGGCGTGCTGCTGCCGTTCGTGTCGGCTGACCTTGCTGCGCTGCTCGGCGAGGTCGCCGCCAACAAGCGGCCGTTCAAGACCGTCACCATGGCCAGGGCGATCCTGACCGACGGGCAAGTGCTGCACGCAGTCAACGACCTGTTCATCGGCGCGCGCACACACACCTCGGCATTCTACGAAATCGAGGCCGACGGGCGGAAGGAAACCCAGTCATCGAGCGGGCTGATCGTCTCGACCGGGCTCGGCTCGACCGCATGGTTCAAGAGCATCGTGACGGGATCGCTGGCGGTGGCGCGCGGCTATTATCACGACGACATGCCGGAGGCCTATGCGACGCAGCCCTGGGACACCCATGAATTGCGGTTCGCGGTGCGCGAGCCGTTCCCGAGCAAAGCTTCGCAGACCCAGTTGGTGTTCGGCCGGCTCGCCGAGGGCGACCAGTTGCGGCTGCGCTCGCGAATGCCCGAGAACGGCGTGATCTTCAGCGACGGCATCGAGGCCGATCGCCTCGACTTCAACTCCGGCACCGAAGCGCAGATCGCGCTGGCCGACCGGCAGGGGCGGCTGGTGGTGTGAACGGACGGCGAGATAGCCCGACGACAAAAGGCCTCCGGCGGGGCACCACCGGAGGCCTCTGGAGGTCTTAAAGGTTTTACATGAAGATGTGAGTTCGTCCTTTCCTGTTGTTGGCGATCAGATCATGACGCGATTACAGGAATCGCATCATGATCTGATCTTCTTTTTCTGAGCATGATCTTTTCGGAAAACCGGTCTCCACTTTTCCGGATCATGCTCTAGAAGCTGCGCAGGATCTGAACCGATCCGTTGTAGAGGTTCTGATCTTTCAGCGTGTACACCGAGCCCGCCGCAGAGCCCGCGGGCACGCCGGCGGTGGTGGTGGTGAAGGTGCCGTTCAGGTGCTGGTCCAGCCGGCTGTAGGTGAATTCAGCCGACAGCGTGAGATTCTTGACCGGCGTCCAGGCCGTCCGCGTGCCGACCTGCAGCACATTGAAATCGAAGCTGCCGGAGGCCGTGGTGACACCGGTGCTGAGCCGGCCGCCATTGGCCATCGCCAGCAACAGCGCATCGCCGCTGGAGCCATAAGAGATCGAGCTGTAGGAGGCGAACACCGAGGTGCGCCAGGCCGGATTCCAGTAGTGCTCGTAGAAGCCGCTGATATCCCAGGCATTGCTCTTGATGATGCTGGTGCCGGTGCCGTACACGCCATCCAGCACGTAACCGAACGCCATGCCGCCGCCACCGATGGCGGCGAACCGACCGGCGCCGGAGGTGTCGTAGGTGCCGCCGAACACATACTTGGCTGCGCCATTGGCGAAATCCGCCGAGATCTTCAGGCTGTCGCCGACGCCGGTGGGCAGGTTCTTCAATTCGATCGCGCCGGTCACCGCAAAGCCCCAGGTCGAGTCCGGCTTGCCTGAATCGCTGTCGCTCGGCGTGTAATAAGTGCCGTGCACTTCATGCGCCGCGGCGCCAAAATGCAGCGTGCCCCACTCCTGGTCGAGACGCAGGTTGCCGACGATATCGGGAACGTGGTCGCCGCCCTGCGCATTGCCCTGGAAGTTGTTGCCGCTGGTGCCGTAATTGGCGGCCGAGGCGCCGAACGGGCCGAGCAGCGCGTTCGCGCCACCCAGCGACGTGTTCACCACGCCCGCGGAACGATAAGGCTGGGCATCTTCCAGCGAGATCGTGGCCGACAGGCCGCCACCGAACGAGGCGGTGTAGGCCAACTGCGCAATGCCGGTTGAGTTGTTCGAGCCGGAGAGGAAGCCGGACGAAATGTACGGCTTGGCCAGCGCCCATTGCGGATCGAACTGCGACACCGCCTTGCCGAAGGTGAAGCCGGCGAACTGGATGAACAGGAAGTCGTTCTCGACAAAGCCACCGGCAATATTCTCGCGGCCCTGCGCATAGTCGAACTGGATGTTGGCATAGGTGCGCAGCACGCCATAGTCGGTGGCCTGGCGGGTGTCGATGAACAGGTTAAGGCGCTCGCGGGTCGAGTAGTAGTTGCGGTTGTACGATCCCGCGCCACCGGTGCCGCCCTGCCAGAACGGCACATCATATGTACTGGCGTTGAACGAGGTATCCAGGCGCAGCGCGCCGCCGATGCGAATGCAGGTGTCGGTGCCGGGGATATAATAGAAGCCCGCGCCGTAGAGCGAGCATATCCTGACATACTCGACCGCCTTGGCCTTGACCGGAAGATCGGCCGCCCGTGCGCCGCCGAGCGCAACAAGACTGGACGCAATAAAGCCGGCCGCGGTGCCCAGCAAAATTCTGTTCGCTGTTTTCATCAATACCCTCCAAAGTTATTTCGATCCGTCTGCGCGCGCCGCTGTTCGACACGCGCTTCCTGACGGAGCGACCCTGAGGGTGCCCCCCTCCGTCGCGATCTCGTGAATAAGTGATTGCCGAAATGTCGCGGATGAAGAGATGTGAATTGCGTTTCCGCGCAGACATATTCGCGGTTTATCGATGGAGGCGTGTCCTTCCTGCATCACGCGCACCACGTCATCGATCCGTGTGGTCACACAACTTAACAACTCTTCATGCCGCATCACCACATCGGCCACGTTGATGGTCGGCTTCTGCGGCACACGGGTGACGGCTCGACTCATCGATCGCAGCCGCGACCGAAGCCGACCGTCATTGCAGAGGAGTGCTTATGATTCTTCTATTCGGAATGCTGATCGGGATGATCGCCCTGGGCGGGATCATCTGGGCGCTGGCCGTCGCGTTCGACGATTCCGACGACAGCGTCGAGGCGACAAAGCTCAAGCCGGATCCGCCGTTCTATCGGTACGATCCGTTGTGAGGCACTCGGCGAGATAGCCCCTCATGGTGAGGAGCGCGGCACGCGCGTCTCGAACCATGAGGCCACGGGGATAGAGGCGCCCGGGCCTCGTCCTTCGAGACGGCGCTTCGCGCCTCCTCAGGATGAGGAATCAACGCAGCCGCTGCGGCCGCTCCGACTCCAAAGAAAAACTTCCCGCGGATGCTGGGGGCAGCGTCCGCGGGAAGCGGCTTACGCCATCAGGGGGCGACTTTGACGGCTCAACCTCGTGGCATCTTTGAAGCGATCCGCGGCGGCAATGTGGTCATCATCGTTTCGTAATGTGGCGCCGCGTCAACTCTTTGTGCGCAGCGCGTCAGAGCCATACCGCAAGCGTGTTGCCGTCAGAATTTCGCCGCAGCCATATCGCCCCAGTTGAAGCGATAATTGACGCCTGCCTTCACGGTGTGGATGTCGTTGGTGTAGCTCACCACGGTGGAGGCCGACGGCACGGTCACGTCGGTGCTGCCGAAGTTGTAATACTGATATTCGACCTTGGCCGACCAGTTCGGGGCGAACAGGTATTCCAGGCCCGCGCCGACGGTGTAACCGACGGTCTCATCCGACGCCGTATATGAGAGCGCCGAGCCGCTCCCCGTGTCGAACACGGAGACGTTGCTGCCCTCGCGGAACGCCACGCCGCCCTTGGCATAAAGCAGCGCGGGGCCCCAGGTGTAGCCGAGACGACCGGTGACCGAACCGAGATTGCTGTCGCGATCGGACACCGTGAAGCCGCCGGTGGTGAAGGCCGCCGATTTGGTGTCGCGCGAGGTCCAGGAATACTGGCCCTCGATGCCGATCACCCAGTTCGGCGCGAACTGATAGTCGGCGCCGACCTGCACACCGCCGAGGAAGCGACCATCATTATTGCCGAACACCGAGTTGCCGTCGAACGCGCCACCGATATGGCCGCCGATATAGAAGCCAGTCCAGTTGTAGATCGGCGCGGGCGGCGGCACATAAGCCGGAGCCTTGGTGTAGGTGCGGGCCGGCAGGTCGGCCGCAAACGCCGACGCCGTGCTCAATGCGACCAGCGCCATGCTGCCGAGCAGAATCCTTTTCATTTTAGTGGTCTCCAGTTGTCCTCGGACACGCCGAGGCGGCGCGCGCGCGATGGCTGTGGTCATGAGAGAGCGGCCCCCGGCAGGCGCTGGGGGCATTGTCCGCCAGGGGCCGACCCGAACCATCGGAGAGTGTCCGGTGGCACGAGCTGAGGTAATGGTTACGGGACGATCCGGGGCCGCAATGTGGCTGCGACCGTTCGTTAGTTTGACGTTCTGTGACGTTTTGTGTCGGCGCTCCTCGAACGTGTCGAGATGACGGCAACGCCGCGTACGCACAGTGCGGGAGCCATCGACACACAACTTAGCAAAACGTCAGACACGGACACATGCGGGCGTGGCACGATCGTTCGTGCTTGAGCCATCGTTCAGCGACCGTGGTTCGGGTCAGGCCCCTCGGTGCTCCCCAGCATCATTGCCGAGGGGCCACCCACCATCACTTCACGTCATTCGTCAGCACCCGAACGAACCGCGCTGTGACGGCGCCGCCGTGGCTGTTGTGCTTCACCCTGCACGCGGACATCTGCAGACATGAAACTTAACAACACTTAAACCCGCGACACCGCGCGGAGCCTCATTGATGACCGTCTCGCGCGACACACACGTGTGGGCGCACTCCATCCGACACGTCATTCAAAACAGACCACGACAACAAAGCGAAAGGTTGCCTGATCCATGACAACTGGAGTGCGGGTATTGAGGGAAGGCCTGCTTGCCGCCCTGCTCATGATCGTTCCGCCCGCAGCAACCACGATGATGGGTCTCCTCGCCGCGTCGCCGGCGGCGGCGCAATCGGCCGCGTCGATCGTGGTGGAGGGCAACCGGCGCGTCGAGGCTGAAACCATCCGCTCGTATTTCAAGCCGGATGCGGCCGGGCGGCTGGACAGCGGCCGCGTCGATGACGGCCTCAAGGCGCTGTACGACACCGGCCTGTTCCAGGATGTCAAAATCAATCACGCCGGCGGCCATCTCGTCGTCATCGTGGTGGAGAACCAGGTGATCGGCCGCGTCGCGTTCGAAGGCAACAAGAAGGTCAAGGACGACCAGCTCACTGCCGAGATCCAGTCCAAGCCGCGCGGCACGTTTTCCCGCGCGATGGTGCAATCGGATGCCCAACGCATTTCGGAGATCTATCGCCGCTCCGGTCGCTATGATGTGCACGTGGTGCCGCAGATCATCGAGCAGCCCAACAACCGCGTCGACCTGATCTTCGAGGTGACCGAAGGCAACAAGACCGGCGTCAAGACCATCAACTTCGTCGGCAACAAGGCCTATTCGGCCTATCGGCTGCGCGACATCATCAAGACCCGTGAGTCCAATCTCCTGAGCTTCCTCGGCGGCAACGATGTTTATGATCCCGACCGGGTCGAGGCCGACCGAGACCTGATCCGGCGCTTCTATCTGAAGAACGGTTATGCCGACGTGCAGGTGATTGCCGCGCTGACCGAATATGATCCGGAGGGCAAGGGCTTCATCGTCACCTTCACCATCGAGGAGGGGCAACAGTACCGCGTCGCGTCGGTCCAGTTCCGCTCGACCATCGCCACCCTCGACGGCAATTCGCTGGCGAACGTGTCGCGGATCAGCGTCGGCTCGGTCTACAACGCCGAATTGATCGAGAAGTCGGTCGAGGAAATGCAACTGGAGACGTCGCGGCGCGGCTACGCGTTCGCGACCGTGCGTCCCAATGGCGAGCGCAATTTCGAAGCCCGCACGGTGGCGATCATCTTCGCGATCGACGAGGGGCCGCGCAACTACATCGAGCGCATCAATGTGCGCGGCAACACCCGCACCCGCGACTATGTGATCCGCCGCGAATTCGACATCTCCGAAGGCGATGCCTACAACCGCGCCCTGGTCGACCGCGCCGAACGCCGGCTGAAGAATCTCGACTACTTCAAGAGCGTGAAGATCACCACGGAGCCCGGCTCCTCCAGCGACCGCGTGATTCTCAATGTGGACCTCGAAGAGAAATCGACCGGCGAATTCTCGGTGTCCGGCGGCTACTCGACCTCGGACGGCTTCCTGGGCGAAGTCAGCGTGTCCGAACGCAATCTTTTGGGCCGCGGTCTCTACGCCAAGACGTCGGTGTCCTATGGCCAGTATTCCAACGGCGTCTCGCTGTCGTTTGTCGAGCCATACCTGCTGGATTACCGCGTCGCGCTGGGCGTCGACCTCTTCTACAAAAACCAGGCGGAAAGCAGCTATCAGTCGTATTCGGTCCAATCATACGGCTTCAGCACGCGACTCGGTTTTCAACTGCGCGAGGATCTGACGCTGCAACTGCGCTATTCTCTCATGAGCCAGAAGATGGGACTGACATCGGTCTATGACAACTGCAACAACAACCCGGCGAATCCCAATCTGGCCTTCAATCCGACGCCGGCTTATGCCGCCGCGCATGGCATCGACCTGACATCCACCGGCGGTCTCGGCTGTTACTACGATGGCGAAGCGTCGCTGCCGGTCCGGATCGAACTGGACAAGGGCCGGGCCATCACATCGGCGCTGGGTTACACCCTGACCTTCAACACCCTCGACAACAACAAGAACGCCACCTCGGGCTTGCTGGTCGACCTGCGCCAGGATTTCGCCGGCGTGGGTGGCAATGTCAGCTATGTCAAATCGACCGCGGACCTGAAATATTATCAGCCGCTGGTGGCCGATATCGTCGGCCTGATCCATCTGCAGGGCGGCATCCTGAACAAGATCGGCAACGACGACCTGCGCATGCTCGATCACTTCCAGATGGGCCCGCAACTGGTGCGCGGCTTCGAGACCAACGGTATCGGCCCACGCGACATCACCACCGGCACCACCAACGATGCGCTGGGCGGCACCAAATACTGGGGTGCATCGGCCGAGATGCAGGTGCCGTTCTGGTTCCTGCCCAAGGAAGTTGGCCTCAAGGGCGCGGTCTATGCCGACGCCGGTTCGCTATGGGGCTACCAGGGGCCGACATCCTGGGCGCAGACGGCCGAGACCATGAGCTACAGCGACTCCAGCATCGTCCGCTCATCGGTCGGCGTCGGCCTGGTCTGGGCCTCGCCGTTCGGCCCGCTGCGCTTCGATTATGCGGTGCCGCTGACCAAGAGCCCATATGACCGGGTGCAGGAGTTCCGGTTCGGCGGCGGCACGTCGTTCTGACGCCGGGCTGCATCACCTCGATGGCAGGGCAGGCCCGGCAGCTCACGGCTGCAGGTGCTTGCGCAGCAGGTCGACGAAATCGCGCGCGACCAGCGAGAGCTCCTCGCCGGTCGGCGACAGGATCGCAACGCGATAGCTGATCGCCGGCTTGAACGGCCGCAGCACCAGATCCCTGGTGAAAGGACGGCTGACCACCGGATCGACGATGCCGACGCCGACGCCGGCCGCAACCAGTTCGCACGCGGAGGAGAAGAACTCCGTCTCCGCCACCACATTCCAGCGCGCCCCATATTCGGAGAACGCCGAGGCGAGCTGCTGATAGATCGGGTCACCACGAAACAGCGTAATAAAGGGAACGCCGTCGAGATCGTTCGGCTCGATCTGCTTGAGCCGCGCCAGCGGATGCGCCTTCGGCAGCATGCACATGCACTCGTAGGAGAATATCTCCATGTGCGAAGTCGGATAATCGAGCGGCAGCTCGGCAATCGCGATATCGAACTGCTGCGTCGACATCAGCTCGCGCACGGTGCCGGAGTTGCGAGTGATGATCTTGACCTGCAGATCGGGGCGCGGCTTGGAGAATTGCGATAGCAGGCGCGGCAACAGACTGATGGAGATGCTGGGATAGGCCGCAATCGCCAGGTGCCCGCGCCGGCCGGACCGGATCTCGGTGGCGACCCGCGCCGTGTTCTCCACCGCTTCGAGCGCGCGCGCCGCCTCGACATAGAACAGCCTGGCTTCGGCGGTCGGCTGCAGCCGGCCCCCCCGCCGCACGAACAGGGTCAGCCCGGTGGCATGTTCGAGATTCGCGATCATGGTACTGAGGCCGGGCTGCGACATGCCGAGCAATTCGGCCGCCCGGATCGTGGTGCCGTGAAGCATCAAGGCGCGAAAACATTCCAGCTGCCGCAAGTGCATGCATTAGCATATATGAATAAGCTATAGTGAGTACAAGTAATATTATTGGAATCGCATTGGTCGAAGTGCTCCATTGCCGGTCGCATAACTGCAGGAGGCACGGGTGAACCAGAGAGTGACCATCGACGCGAGCCGCGCCATCCTGATTCCGGCCCGCCACGGCATCGCCGCGCGCCTTCGCGCGGGACAGAGTGTCAGCGTGCTGAACACCTACGGCAAGCAGGTGGTCGACACCTGGGCCTTCAACGCCAGCGACATGACCGAATTCATGTCCATGGAACACAGCCGGGCGGCCATGCTGAGACTCACCCCGCAGATCGGCGATACGCTGGTGACCAACCGGCGGCGCGCGATCCTCACCGTCGTCGCCGACACCACGCCCGGCGTTCACGACACCCTGATCGCCGCTTGCGACATCCATCGTTATCGCCAGCTCGGCGCCGTCGGACATCACGACAGCTGCACGGATAATCTCGCGGCCGCTCTCGACGCACTGGGGCTGGCCGCACCCGAGACGCCGGCGCCGCTCAACCTGTTCATGAACGTGCCGGTGGCCGACGACGGCACGCTCCGCTTCCAGCCGCCAGTCAGCGAGCCCGGACAATACATCACGCTTCGCGCCGACATGGACCTGGTCATCGTGTTCTCGGCCTGCCCGCAGGACATGGTGCCGGTGAACGACATGAAGCCGACGGACGCCCATTTCCTGATCACCTGAGGCCCGCATGCGCAAATTGCCGCCGCTCAATGCCATCCGCGCGTTCGAAGCCGCGGCACGCCACCAAAGCTTCACCGCGGCCGCGAGCGAGCTCTGCGTGACCGTGACCGCAATCAGCCATCAGGTCCGCCAGCTCGAGGCCATCCTGGACCGCAAGCTGTTCGAACGTTCCGGACGCGCGGTTGTGCTCACCGCCGAGGGGCGTGCGATCTTTCCGCTGCTTCGTGACGGCTTCGATCATCTGGCCGGCGCGTTCGCCATCATCCGCCCACCGGGCGATGGTGATGCCGTCACCGTCTCGACCACCCGTGCCTTCGCCGAACGCTGGCTGATGCCGCGGCTCGAACGCTTCAATGCGGCGTTTCCGGACATCGTCGTGCATATCGACGCGACCGAAGACGTGACGACACCCGGACTGCACGGCATCGACCTCGCAGTTCGCTACGGACGCGCCGAGCGCACGGAGCGCACCGGCGTGCTGTTCGACGACCGCTACATCGCCGTTGCCGCAAGCGCGGTCTGCCCGCCCGCGGCCCGGCTCTCGATCGACGATTTTCCGACCCGGCCACTGCTGGCGTATCGCTGGAAGAACTCGACGCTGGATTCACCAGCCTGGTCCACATGGCTCGCCGGGGCCGTGCACGACACCCATCGCGATTTCCGCATCTCCTGGTTCAGCGAAGAGACGCTGGCGCTACATGCGGCAGAACGCGGCCTCGGGCCGCTGTTGTGCAGCGACGCACTGGTGGACGATCATTTGCGCCAAGGCACGCTGCGGCAGATCGAGGGGCCCTCCCTCGCCGGTTATGCCTACCGGCTGGTGGAAGCGCCTTCGCCCATCCGGCGCAAGACGGTGGCGGCCTTGGTCGGCTGGCTGCACGACGAGGCCGCCGCGTTCCGCACCCAGTCCTCCCGTGTCACGGCTTCACAGGCTGCGTGAAGTACGGCAAATCCTCGACGCGGATCTGGTAAGTCCCCGATTTGACCAGGCCATCGACATGGGCCGCGATCTGCTCGAGCGGCGCAAACCACACATTGCGGTTGGCGAGCACATCCTCCAGCCAGTGCTCGACCACACGCCAGCGCGCCAGCCGCCCGGTGAGAAATGGATGCCAGATCCCCATCCAGAAGCCGCCGGCTTCATATTGCGCTTCGAACTCCTCGAACGACGCGGCAAGCCCCTCGCTCGGCGATTTCACCGGCATCATGTAGCCGATCTCCGCATAGTGCGCGAACGGCGGCCAGTCGTCCGAACCCCAGTGCGGCGGCATTTCGTAGAGTTCGCCGCGGCCTGTCCGCATCAAATAGGGAATATCGTCGGCCATCAGCGACGAGTCGTAGGTGAAGCCGTGCTCGATCAGAAGGTCGATCGTCGCCTGGTTGGCGTTGTAGACCGGCGCGCGATAGCCGCGCGGCTTGCGGCCGGTCATCGCCACATGCACTGCAAGCGCGCGCTCGAACGCCGTGCGCTGCTGCGCGGCCGGGAGCGAGGTCGGATCCTCGTGGATGTAACCGTGATGGCCAATCTCGTGGCCTTCCCTGAGGATCGCCTCCACCGCCTGCGGATAATGCTCCATGGTCCAGGCCGGCATGAAGAACGACTGCGTCAGCCCGAGGCGGCGGTAGGTTTCGAGAATGCGCGGCACGCCGACGGTGGGCCCATAGCGGCCCATCGATATCGGGTACAGCCGATCGAAACTGTCATCCGGTCGCGCGAGATGGATCAGGCTGTCCGCGTCGACGTCGAAGGTGATCGCGCAGGCGCAGCGTGCGCCGTTCGGCCAGGGAATGGGATTGCTGATCATGCCGGTATCCGTCCGTCCGCGAGAGCTACTCCGCCGCCGCTTGCCCGGGGCGGTCGATGCCGAGACATTGATCGACCAGAACGGGGATCGCCGCAAGAGCATCGGCGAGTGACTGCCGATGACGGTCATCGCCGAACTCCTGGTAGTCGACCGCGATCAGATGGCTCTCTTCCACGCCCAGATAATGAGCGCAGGTGAAGATGTGGGTTTCCAGGTGATTCATGCTTTCGCGCACCCCGCCGGGCCCGAAACCGAACTCGCCGCGGGAACTCAGTACCACCAGCGTCTTGCCGCCCATCACCGGCTGCAGCGGAAAATCTCCGCGGGCGAGATCGAAACTGAAGGTCTTGCCGATGCGGATGACCTTGTCGAACCATGACTTCAGCGCCGAAGGCATGCCGTAATTGTACATCGGCGTACCGATGACGATGACATCGGCGCGATCGAGCTCGGCGATCAGCTCATCGGACAGGCGGAGCTCCTGCTGCTGGTCGGGCCGGCGCTTGTCGGGCGCGGTGAAGGCGGCAGCGATCCAGGCTTCGGTCACGAAAGGCGGCGGATCACGGCCGACATCGCGCGCGATGACGACGGCCTCCGGCTCCCGGACCAGCCATTGATCGATGAATGCCTGCGACAGCCGGCGGCTGAGCGACGACTCGCCGCCGCGCACGCTGGCGTCGATATGAAGAAGTGTGGTCATGATCTTTCTCCGCTGAACTGCAGTCGGTCGCAGAGTGGGCCGAAAGCGCGCTTCGGCGTGAATGACATCTTCCGCACCCACCTTGAGAAAATCTCAACAGTGAAGCCCGATGTCGCGACACGCGCGCGCCTGCCTCGCTGGCCCGCCGCTCCCGCATCAACCCATGCCGTTCGGATCGCACGGCTTCACTCTCAACTTTTCCTCATCCGGGCTTGAGTTTTTCTCGATACCGCCAGGGACATGCTTGCTGCTGAGATGCCCCTTGCAGCCGACATGCACCGAACACAAAGGGGGAAACATGACCGACATCAAAACCGGAATCGCCAATCCGGGTCAGAGCCAGGCGGGCTTCGATGCCCACGGCATCACACCGGTGCCGGCCGCGCATCGCACGTCGTCGCCGTTCGACCAGTTCTGGATCTGGACCGGCGCCAATGTCGCGCCGATCAATTGGGTGCTCGGCGCGCTCGGCATCCAGCTCGGCCTCAGCCTGCTGCAGGTCCTCGCCGTCGTGGTGGTCGGCAACCTGCTCGGCGCGGCGCTGTTCGGCGCTGTCTGCCTGATGGGGCACCGGACCGGTGCACCGCAGATGGTGCTTGCCCGGCTGGCGTTCGGCCGCCACGGCGCCTATCTGCCGGCGCTTGCCCAGGTGCTGATGCCGATGGGATGGGTCGCGGTCAACACCTGGATCGTGCTCGATCTCTGTGTCGCGGCGCTGGAACGGATGGGTTTCAGCGGCGGTCCCGAGCTCAAATATCTGATCGCCGCCGTCGTCATGGTGCTGCAGATCGCCATCGCTGCCTGGGGCTTCAATACCATCAAGGTGTTCGAGCGCTACACCATGCCTGTTATTCTCGCGATCATGGCGATCATGACCGCGCTGGCGTTCATCCGGGTCGACATCCAATGGCAGACCTCGACCACCAGCGGCCTCAAGACGTTTGCCGCGGCGAGCCAGCTGATGACCGCGATCGGCATCGGCTGGGGCATCTCATGGCTGGTCTATGCCTCCGACTATACGCGCTTCACCAGGCCCGGCCTGCGCGCCGGCCAAGTTTTCCGGGCAACGTTCCTCGGCATGTTCCTGCCGACCGTCTGGCTCGCCTGTCTCGGTGCCGCCATCGCATCCGGCGGCGCGGGATCCGATCCGTCGCAACTCATCATTGCCGCGTTCGGCGTGATGGCCATGCCGGTGCTGCTCGTGCTGGTGCACGGCCCGATCGCAACCAACATCGTCGTGATCTATTCCGCGGCGCTGTCGAGCCTGGCGCTGGACATCCGCTGGCCGCGCTGGACCGTGTCGGTCATCTCCGGCCTCATCGCCTCGGTCATTCTGTATTTCTTTCTGCGCTCCGGAGATTTCGCCCATGCGTTCGACAACTTCATGGTGGCGCTGGTGGTCTGGATCAGCCCGTGGGCCGGCGTTACGCTGACCGACTTCTTCCTGGTGCGTGGCGGGCGTGTTGACGTCGCAGAGCTTTATGCTCCAGGGCACAGCAGCCGTTATGGCGACGTGAACTGGGCGGGGCTGATCGCGCTCGGCATCGGCCTGATGGCGGCCTGGGTTTTCCAGATGGGGAGCATCCCCGCCATGCAGGGACCGCTGGCGCTGATGACCGGCGGGATCGACCTCTCATGGCTGACCGGCATGGTGGTCGCCGGTGCAAGCTATCTCGTGCTGCACCCGCTGTGCGGCCGCGCCGTGGCCGACGCCGATCGGCGGCCGACATTCAGCGAACTGTCCGGCGAAGCGGGATCCACCACGCCCTGACGTCCCCTCCATCATGGCCGAACCCGGTGTTCGGCCATGATGCTCTCGATGATCGAAGTATCTTTCTCTTTACGCCTTGCCCAAGCCGCGCAGTGCAAAGCGATTGACGCGGGCGGCAAAGGCCGCGGGCTCCTCGGGCAGATCGCCGTCCAGGATCTGCGCCTGTTCGAACAGCAGCAGCGACAGATCCGCGGCATCGGGATCGGACGCCGAGAGCCCGCCGAGCGCCGTCACCAGCGCATGGCGCAGATTGACCTCGAGCACCGGCTTTGCGCCGACGCCGCGGTTTTGTCGGGCCAGGATGCGTTCGAGCTCGCGGTCCGGCCCCTGCCCGGCCGCAACCAGGCACGAGGCGCTGCTGGTGAGCCGCTGCGAGGCCCGCACGTCAGATACGCGCTCGCCGAGATTCTGCTTCAGCGCCGCGATGATCAGCGCCTCGTCGGCGTCGCTCTCGGGTTTGTCCTTGTCGCCGTCGGTCAGCGGGATCAGCCCGAAATCGACGTCGCCCTGGCTCAGCGAGCGCAGCGGCTTGCCGTCGAACTCCAGCGGCGCCGAGGTCCAGAGCGCATCGACGTGGTCCGACAGCAGCAGCACCTCGACGCCGCGTGCGGCGGCTGCCTCGAGTTTCGGATTTGCCTTCAGCCGCTCCAGATCATCGCCCACCAGATAATAAATCTCGGTCTGGTTGGCTTTAAGGTCCTCGACAACCTGCTTGAGCGTGCGTCCCTCGCCCGCCGTGGTGGTGAAACGAGACAGGCCCAGCAGCTTCTCGCGCCGCTCGCCGTCTTCCCAGATGCCTTCCTTGAGCACCGGCCCGAACGCGTCCCAGATTTTCGCAAACGTCTCGGTGTCCTTTTCCGCCACGCTTTCCAGCTCGCTGACCACCCGGCCGGTGATGGCCTTGCGGATCTGGGCCAGTTGCGGATTATTCTGCAGCATCTCGCGGGAGAGATTCAGCGGCAGGTCCTCGCTGTCGACCACGCCGCGGATGAAGCGCAGATAGGTCGGCAGCAAATCCGCATCCTCGGTGATGAAGACGCGACGGACATAGAGCTTGACCTTGCCCTTGCGCTCCGGATCGAACAGATCGAACGGCTTCATCGAGGGGGCGAACAGCATCACCGCATAGGAATAACGGCCCTCGGCGCGGTAATGCAGCGTCATCGCCGGCTCATCGAAGCCGCCGCTGACGGTGCGATATGCTTGCGTATAGTCTTCGGGCTTCAATTCCGACTTGGAGCGCTGCCACAGCGCGCTGGCGGAATTGATCTGCTGGACTTCACCCTCCTCGGGCACCAGCTCGATGGGGAACTGGATGTTGTCGGAATAGGCGCCCACGATGCGCTTGATCTCGTAAGCTTCGAGATACTTTTTCGCATCCTCCTTCAGGTGCAGCACGATCTCGGTGCCGCGGGCCACCCGCGCCGTCGCAGCCTCGTCCGCCGGAGCGATCTCGAAGCCGGCACCGCCGGTGGACGACCACACCCAGGCCTCGGTCTCGCCGGCGCGGCGGCTGGTGACCGTGATCTTGTCCGCCACCATGAAGGCCGCATAGAAGCCGACGCCGAACTGGCCGATCAGGCCGTTTCCTTCCTTGGCGTCGTTCAGCCGCGCCAGGAACGCCTTGGTGCCGGACCGGGCGATGGTGCCGAGATTGTCGATCAGCTCCTGCCGCTCCATGCCGATGCCATTGTCGACCACCGACAGCGTCGAAGCCTCCTTGTTCGGCACGATCCGGATGGCGGGGGCGCCGCCCTCGGCCAGCAGCTCCGGCCGCGCGATCGCCTCGTAACGCAGCTTGTCGCAGGCGTCGGAGGCATTCGAGACCAGTTCCCGCAGGAAGATGTCGGTTTCGGAATACACCGAGTGCACCATCAGGTGCAGCAGTTCGGCAACTTCGGCCTGGAAGGGCTGGGTCTGCGCCTCAGTCGTCATATCGGTGGTTTTCCCTTGGCTGGCGTGGGTTTGGGGGCCGCGCCGGAACCCGGGCGGCGACAGGCCATTGTTTAGGAATCCCGGGCGGATTTCGCAAGTGGTGAGGGTGGGGTTTGCCGCCGCGCATCGTCCCCCTCCGCGTCATGGCCGGACTTGATCCGGCCATCCAGCTTTTCAAGGCAACGCTGGAAGCTGGATACGCGGGTCAAGCCCGCGTATGACGGTCGTATATTTGGAAGCGTGCGGGCCAACATCCTTGCAGCAGGGCGACAGGGCGCAACATGGCAGCTGAGTTGAAGCCGATCCATTCAAAAGCGGACTACAAAAACGCTCTCGCTGAGGTCGAGCGTCTGTGGGGTGCGAAGAGCGGTACGCCCAAAGGCGACCGGCTGAACGTGCTCGCAACCATGATCGACGCCTACGAGGCGCGACGTTATCCGATGGATCCGCCTGATCCAATCGCCGCGATCCAATTTCGAAAAGAGCAGAATGCGTAACCGCGACATCCCACCGCGTTATCCTCAACGATCAAGGTTACCGCGTCATGCATACGTCATGTCACGGACTTGATGTGGCCATTCATTCCTTCTTAAGTGGCGATCTTGAATCATCATTTGTAAATGATCCGGGGCTTTGCGTTGTGCGCGCCCCTTCGCAGGGAGATGTCACGTGCACGCCTTGAGCCCGCGCTCCACGCGCACCACCGTTGTGTTCGATCTCGGCGGTGTGTTGATCGACTGGAATCCGCGCCACCTCTACCGCAAGCTGTTTGTCGGCGACGATGCCGGCATGGAACGGTTCCTGAGCGAGGTCTGCACCAACGAATGGAACCTGCAGCAGGATGCCGGCCGCACCTTCGCCGAAGGCGCGGCCCTGCTCAAGGCCGAGCATCCCGAGCAGGCCGACCTGATCGACGCGTTTCACAAGCGCTGGCCGGAAACCATCGGCGGTGCGATCGACGGCACGGTGGCGATCCTGCGCGAACTGAAGGAAGCCAACACGCCGCTGTATGCGCTGACCAACTGGTCGCACGAAACGTTTGTGCACGCCTCGCAGTTCGCCTTCATGAGCTGGTTCGGCGGCGTCGTGGTGTCCGGCGAGGAGAAACTGATCAAGCCGGATCCGGCCATCTACCACCTGCTGATGGACCGCTACGGGCTGGTCGCCGAGACCATGGTCTATATCGACGACAACACCCGCAATGCGCAGGCCGCAACCGATCTCGGCATGCACGGCATCCATTTCACCAGCCCGGACGCGCTGCGACGGGAGCTGACAGCGCTGGGGTTGCTGCATGACATGCCGGCGGAGGCGTGAGGTACGTGTAGCCCGGATGAGCAACGCGATATCCGGGGCAAGCCTCACCATCCATCCCGGATATCGCTTACGCTCATCCGGGCTACGCAGTTACTGCATGGTTCGAGCCATGAAGCCGCGCAGCGCTCCCAGCCATTTGGCGAAGCCCTCCTGCTCATAAAAGTGCGTCCAGCGTTCGACCTCGCCGGCCGGACAATCGAATGTCGCCGACCATTCCACGAACGCTTTGTCATTCTCGACCACCGGCAGCACGCGGATGGTGGCAATGTAATTGGTCACCGGCAGCGCCGAGGGATCATAGAACGCGTAAGTGTAGCTGCGCTCGATGTCCGAATGCGCCAGCAGGATCTGGCGCAGCACCTTGTCGCCGGCGATGACCCGGCGGATCGCCGACACCTGGTCACTTCGTTTGCCCGCCTCGATCACAGTCTCGCTCTCGACCCCGGCCCAGGCATAGTGATCGAACGGACGAATGACGGCCCAGACCGCGTCGGCCGGGTGGTCGAGCACAGTGCTGTAATAGGATCTGGCCATGAGGGGCTCCTTCGGAACGTCGCAGGGATGGGACGACGATAGGAACCGGTGATAGTGGCGACCACCCGATTTCCGATGGGGCCGCGCCGCGAAATGCCGCCTCACTCCTCATCCTGACAGCTTGTGAAGCTTTCAGGCTTCTGGATGCACAACATGTGCGATGTCGAGCAGATTTGCTGTTGGCCAGGGGTGAGGCCCCCCGGTTTATGCGTTTGCGAGATTGTATCCCTGTAAGATGTTATTGGTGAGGGCGTAGCAGAGCACCACGGCGCGGGCTTTTTCGATCCCGCGCACGGTCAGTTGTCGCAGATTCCAGTTGCGCCAGCGGGCGTGGATGCATTCGCAGATCGAGCGGGGCTTGTAGGCAGCTTTGCCGGCGTCGCTGGCCATGCGGGCGCGCCAAGCCAATACCCCTGCGCCGTCGCCGCGTCGCGGCAGATACGGATCAGTGCCATGCTTGGATTGCGTGGGAGGACAATAGACCTCGACGCCCTCGGTATGCGCCCACTCGAGATCCCGAGCGCTGCCAAAGCCGCCGTCGGCGAGATAGCTCTTTGGTAAGCGGCCATTGCGAGCCCGCAGCCGTTCCAGCATCGGCCGCATCAGACCGCGGTCGGAGCCGGTATTGCAGACCTCGACGGCGACCACGATCTGCTGAGCGGCCACGCTTGCCACCTGCACGTTATAGCCGGGACGGAAGCCACCGTCGGCCATCTTCATCACCCGCGCCTGTGTATCCGTGGTGGAGGCGCGCGGCTCCTTCGGCTTTTTGCCGTTGCCGCGCTTCTCCTCGCGCTCCTGACGCTGCCGCTTGATCGCTTCAAGCGCGGCTTGTGCCGCTCTGACCCGCTCGCTGCGCTCGCGCGCGGCTCGCTCCTTGGCGGCCTTGATGCGCTGGTTGCTGGCATCCGAACGCGTCTCCACCTCGCGCTTGAGCTGATCCACCACGGCCTCGGCCGCCGAAAGATGCCGATCAAGCGTCGCCTCACGCCGGAACGAGGCCGCGCCCGCGCTCGCCCGGATCCGCACGCCGTCCTGCGCCAGGGCGTCGAGATCGACCAGCCCTGCCTTGGCCAGCGCCGCCATATGCTCGGCCAGCAGCCGATCGAGCAGGTCGGCATGGCCGACCCGAAAGTCCGCCAGCGTGTGATAGTTCACCGACACGCCGCCGCACAGCCAGCGATACACATCATGGCTGTCGCACAGCCGCTCCAGAGCGCGTGCGCTGCCGACGCCGTCACTGGTGGCGACCAACCACAAAGCCAGCAACAGCCGTGGCGAAATGGCGGGATGGCCCGGCCGGTCGCTCCGCGCTTTGATCCGGCCCTCGAGCTCGCTCAGATCGAGCCCCTCCACGTACGCCCAGATCACGCGCGCCGGGTGGTTCTCTCCAATTAAGCTCTCAATATCAACCGCCTGAAGCTCGATTTGCTGGCGCTCAGGTTCCAGCATGCGCGGGATGCCGCTCGAAGCTACCGCGGTTGGCGGCTTTGCTTCCGGCAGTTCTCCAAACAGCTCGTCACCTGCCATCAATATCTCCTGCGACTCAGTCGATCACAGAGAATCATACCCGTGGCTTCTTCGGCTACGCCCCAAGTCTGACGAAAGATTCACAGCCTCTGAGGAGCGGCCACTTGGCCGCGTCTCGAAGGACGAGGCCCCAACGTGGCGGCTCACCGGCCACATGGTTCGAGACGCGCGTGCCGCGCTCCTCACCATGAGGAGCAAAGTCAACGCCGTGCCTACAACAACTTCCCGTCTGCCCCGAAGAACGGATGCGGGCCGTCGAAATCGCCGATCGGCACCCAGTGCGTGACCACCCGGCCGAATGGCTCGTCGGCGCTTTCACCCGGGAACCATGTGTGCAGATGGAATGCGGGCGGTTCGACCTTGAAGGAGGGGTCACGCAGATGGAAGAGATCAAGATCGACGGCGTGATTGGGGGCAGGACAGATGGTCGCCGGGCGGCCGGCGAACATGGTCAGCGTGGCACGGTGCACATGGCCGGCGGCAACGAGTTGAACCCGTGGATGTTTCTTGATGATCGGCGCAAGTCCGCTGGCATTGAGCAAATTCTGCCGATCCATATGCCAGATGCCGGTGGCGAATGGTGGATGGTGCAGAAACAGCAACGCCGGCCGAAGCTGCGATGACACTGCGAGCGTCGCATCCAGCCATTGCAGGGTCGGCTCATCGAGCAGGCCGTGCGGCTGCCCCGGCACGCTGGAATCGAGCAGCAGCAGATCGAGACCCCGGACCGGGCATATCTGATTGAGCGGCCCCGACGAGAAGGCGTAAGGCTCGCGCGGGAACGCCGCGCGCATCAGCTCACGGGAATCGTGATTGCCGGGAATAATCAGGAATGGCGGCTCGAGTCGGGCGAGCAACTTTTTGAGCAGATCGTATTCCTCGACCAGCGGTGTGTCGACGAGATCGCCGGAGATCACCACCACATCGGGCGGGGGCAGCAACGCATTCAGCGCGGCCACGCAGCGCTCCAGCGCCGCCGCCGTATCGACGCGGCCATAGGCGAGCGTACCCTTGGGCTTGATGTGCAGGTCGGAAATCTGGGCGATGAGGACGGGCGGGGGCATGGGGTTTCTTATTCCGTGACGGTTGATTTTACTCCGTCATGGCCGGGCTTGTCCCGGCCATCCAGCTTTCTTCCGGCAATCGAAGCAAGCTGGATGCGCGGGTCAAGCCCGCGTATGACGGCATTAAATGTTGAACCGCAGCGACTCCCATATCACCCCTCCGCCGGCAGCAACCGCACCGCATCCGGTGCGATCACAAGCCCGACGCGCTCGCCGACCTTCGCCGTGATGGTGTTCGACGCGTCGACGGTCAACAGCTTGCCCGATGCGCCCGAGATCACGAAACGCTGGCGGTCGCCGATGAAGGCGATGCTGTCGATGATGCCGGTGAGCGATGCGCCGGCAACATCGGCGATACGGATGGTCTCGGGGCGGATCATGGCGACACTGGCCCCGCCATGCGACGCGCCGGCCACCGCCAGCCGGCCGCCGGGCAGTTGCAGATGGCCGTCGACAAGCTCGGCCTCGACAATGTTCGCCGCGCCGATGAACTCAGCCACGAAACGGTTTTGCGGCGTGAAGTAAATCTCGCGCGGGCCGCCGATCTGGGCGATGGATCCCTTGCGCATCACCACCACGCGATCGCCGAGCTCCATGGCTTCGGACTGGTCATGGGTGACATAGATGGCGGTGATGCCCAGCGCACGCAGCAGGCGGTTGAGCTCGCTGCGCAGCCGGTCGCGCAGCGCGGCGTCGAGTGCGGTCAGGGGTTCGTCGAGCAGCAGGATGCCGGGACGGATCGCGACCGCGCGGGCCAGGGCCACGCGCTGGCGCTGGCCGCCGGACAGCTGGTCGATGCGGCGGTCTTCCAGGCCGCCGATGTTGGTCAGCGCCACCAGCTCCTTGATCCGCGCATCGCGCTCCGCCCTGCCGACGCCGCGCAGCTTGAGGCCATAACCGATATTTTCGGCGACACTCATGTTGGGAAACAGCGCGTAGGACTGGAACACCATGCCGACATTGCGCCGCTCGATCGGCACCGATGTCATGTCCTTGCCGTCGAACAGCACGCGGCCACCGGCATCCGGGGTTTCCAGGCCGGCGATGATGCGCAGCATGGTGGTCTTGCCGCAGCCGGAGGGGCCGAGCAGCACCAGGGTTTCGCCGCGCGCGATGTCGAGGGTGGCGGGCTCCAGCGCGCGGGTACCGTCTGTAAACGTCTTGCCGCAGGCCTCGACCCGCACTGCCGCACCGTGCGAAATCGCATCGCTCATCTCTTGTGGTCCCTATCGGCCAGCATCTGCATCGCGACCAGCAGCGGCACGATCATGACAAAGAAAATCAGGGTGTAGGCGGAGGCCACTTCCAGCCGCATGGAGGCATAACTGTCGGCGAGGCCGACCGGGAGCGTCTTGGTCAGCGGCGTGTGCAGCATCCAGGTGAGGTTGAATTCGCCGAGCGACAGCGTCACCACCATCAGCGAGCCCGCGAGAATGCCCGGCATCGCGTTGGGCACGATGACATCGCGGAAGCGCCGCCAGGGCGAGGCGCCGAGCGAGGCCGCGCCTTCATCCAGGGTCTTGATGTCGATGGTGGAAAACACCGCCATCACCGAGCGCACCATGAACGGCAGGGTGAACACCACGTGGCCGGCCAGAATGAACAGCCAGGAACGGCGGAAACTGCCGAAGCCGCCATAGGTCAAGAGCAGCGCCAGCGCGATCGCAAGGCCGGGAATGGCGAGCGGCAACGTGATGATCTCTTCCACGATCCGCGCCAGCTTGCCGCCGCGCACATGCAGCGCATAGGCCGCGGGCACGCCGACCACGAGGGTCACCAGCAGCGTGGCGAACGCGATGATGAACGACAGCAGGATGGTGCCGGAATAGAGCTCCCACACCTGCACCACCCATTGCAGGGTGACGCCGGACTGGATGCCGCGGAAATAATTCTGGGTGACGCCGGCCGAAATCGACAGGATCGCCGGCACCACCAGGAAGGCGGCGAGCAGCAGCGTGAACAGGAATTGCGCGGTGATGATGATCCGATCACGCATCATGTCATCCCGCCGCCGCTACGGTGCCGCCGCTGACGGTGCGTGCCAGCGCCAGCATCGCCCAGGCAATCACGCCGAGACCAACCGACAGCGCCGCCGAGGTCGAGAAATTCGCGGCCAGCGTAAACTCCGTGTAGATCAGCATCGGCAGCACATCGATGTTGGTGGCGAGGGTGAACGCCGTGCCGAACGCGCCCATGGCGGTGGCGAATGCTATCGCGCCGGAGGCGACGAACGCCGGCTTCAGTGCCGGCAGCACCACGTCGCGCTGCACCGCCCATGGGCTGGCGCCCAGCGAGCGCGCGGCTTCTTCCAGGCCGCGGTCGAGTTTCTGGATCGCCGCCATGATGGTGAGGATGACGCGCGGAATCGAGAAATAGAGATACCCCAGGAACAGCCCCCAGATCGAATAGGCGAACACGATCTTGTCGCCGAGGATCTTGTTGGAGAGATCGCCGATCAGGCCCTGGCGGCCGGCCAGCAGGATGATCATGAAGCCGACCACCACGCCGGGAAACGCCAGCGGAAAGGTCAGCATCGCGATCAGCACAGCGCGGCCCGGGAAACGATGGCGCTGCAGGAACATGCCGGCGATGGTGGCCACCACCAGCGTCACCACGGTGGTGCCGGCGGCCAGCACCACGGTGTTGAGCAGCGTGACGCGATAACGCGGCTCGGTGAGGATGGCGAGATAACCAAGCACGCCCTGCGGCCCCTCCGCGCCGGTGATGACCAGGCGGCCCATCGGCAGAAGGAAGAACGCGGCGGTGACCACGGTGAGTGGCGCGAGGCACAGCCAGACGAAGGAGCGGTGGGATGTCAAAGGAGGGATGCCCTGGGAAAAATGACCGAGAACTGCTGCAATACCAATATCAAACCCTCATCCTGAGGAGGCGCGAAGCGCCGTCTCGAAGGACGAGGCCCCGACGCCGCTACGCATCGGCCTCATGGTTCGAGACGCGCGGCATGCAGCCAAGTGTACGCAGGCTGCGCCTGCTATGGCCGCGCTCCTCACCATGAGGAGATGGCTTCCGCTTCGAGAGTTGCCGCAACCGAAACATATCACCGTTCGCAAGCGCCTCCTTCTTGGGGCGAGACCATCTCTTGATTTTTCTTTCATTCTCGATCGCATCCGTGATGCGATCGAACCATTGCGAGTAAATCAAGATCACGGGACGCCGAGTCGCGGTATAGCCTTGATAAAATCCGGCATTATGCTGGGCAATTCGCTCATCGAGCGTTGTGCGTGTCGTACCGGTATAAAGGCTGCCGTCCGCACAACGTACGATATAAACGAATGCTCCATCCGGCATCGTGGTGGCCTCATCCTTCGAGACGGCGCTACGCGCCTCCTCAGGATGAGGAGCTAAGCATTCGGCGACCTGTGTTTCAACAGATCGTCGCCCCCTCACTTCACCTCGGCCAGATAGCGGTCCACGAATCCCTTCTGGGCGTTTTCCATCTGGCCCCAGTCGACGGCCTTGGCGCGGGCGTAGTCGCTGTCGGGCAGGAACTTGCTCTTCACGGCTGCGGGCAGGTCGATCGGGCGCGCGGGGCGCAGGTAAGCGTTGGTCCAGATCGCCTGGCCCTTGTCGGACAGCAGATAGTCCATCACCTTCTTGGCCTTGTCCTTGTCGGGGGCGTTTTTCACCAGGCCGACGACATAGGGGAAGACCACCGAGCCTTCGCAGGGAATGACGAATTCGAAATTGCCCTTCTCGGAGTATTTGGCGCGATAGGCGTTGAAGTCGTAGTCGAACAGGATCGGCATCTCGCCGGAGACGACGCGGGCATACGACGTCTGCTTCGGCACGATCGGCTGGTTCTTGGCGAGGTCCTTGAAGAAATTGATCGCCGGATTGAAATCGGTGGCCGAGCCGCCGAGCGCGAGATTGACCGCGACCGCGCCGACATAGCCGACCGCCGCCGACGACGGATCGAGATAGCCGACCATGCCCTTGTAATCGGGCTTGAGCAGATCCTTGAAGCAGGCCGGCACCGGCTTGCCGCCGAGCGCATCCTTGTTGACGAAGAAACCGAGCGTGCCGGAGTGGATGGTGGTCCAGTAGCCGTCGGGGTCCTTCAGGCCGGCGGCGACCTGGTCCCAGTGCGCGGGCTTGTAGGGCTCGAGCGCATCCTGCGCCTTGGCCTTCATGCCGAAGGTGACGCCGAAATAACCGATGTCGCCGACCGGATTGGCCTTCTCGGCGATGATCTGGGCCAACGCCTGGCCGGAATTCTTGTTGTCGTGCGGGATGTCGTAACCGAGATCGGCCTTGATCGCCTTGAGCATGGAGGCCCAGTCGGCCCACTCGGGCGGGCAGTTGTAGCAGATCACGTCGGCGGCCTTGGCCGGCTGCGCGGTGACAGCCGGCAGCGCCAGCAGTGCGAAAGCCAGGCAAACGGCCTTCAGAACGTTCCTAATCATGGTCATTGGAGATCCCCTGGGCAGCCAACGCCGCCAACAGGAAGCCGGCCCCTACCGGTGCTTCCTGCGGCCTGAACTATAGGCCGCGGATGACACATTTGCGACACGGGCGGGCCCGGTTGCTGCTGTGCAGCATTCACTGCCGGGAGTTGCATGACTGCTCCGCAGGGGCCATTCCGGCATAATTATTGCTCCACTTTCCCCTGATCTGAAACGATATTCTCCCCAAGGGCAGAGGCCGAACACAACGACAGGAGACAGGCGGGAATGAAACCGGTGGTCGGCGTGATCGGAAACGCGCTTCTGGTCGAAAATCGATACACCGTCCAGCATGTCGGCGAGCGCAACCTGCGGGCGGTGGCCGAGGTCACCGGCGCCCTGCCCCTGATGTTTGGCGGCTGCCCGAACATGACCGATCTCGACACGCTGCTGGACACCGTCGACGGCGTGCTGCTGACCGGCGCCCGCGCCAATGTCCACCCCTCCCACTTCGGCACCGAGCCGGATGCCCGGCACGAACCCTTCGACAATGCCCGCGACGCGCTGGCACTCGTACTGATCGAAGCTTGCGTGGCGCGCGGCGTGCCGCTGTTCGGGATTTGCCGCGGTTTCCAGGAAATGAACGTCGCGTTCGGCGGCTCGCTGCATCCGGAGATTCGCGATTTGCCCGGACGCATGAATCACCGGATGCCACGGCTGGAGACCGGGGAGATTCACCCCGATCCCACCGTGGTGTTCGCCGATCGCCATGATGTCCGCCTGACCCCCGGCGGCGCCTTCGCGCAGCTGCTGGGGCGCGACACCATCCGGGTCAACTCGCTGCACGGCCAGGGCATTCTCGAGCCGGGCAAACGTGTCGTGGTCGAAGGCATCGCGGAGGACGGCACCATCGAGGCAATCCGGATCGCCGACGCGCCGGGATTTGCGCTGGGCGTGCAGTGGCACGCGGAATACGATCCGCAAAGCAATCCGGTGAACCGTGCGATTTTCCAGGCGTTCGGCGCGGCGCTGGCGGCGCGCCGGCATTAGACGCCAGCACTCCAAAGCCAGCCATCTGGTATTCCATCTGGATACGTTCGGTCCTGTCCACGGCTCGACAACGCCGCGTCGTGCGTTTAACAATTCGCCCTGACAATGCCGTTCAGGGGAAAACCGTGACGAAGGCAACCGCGATCAAGCGCTCCCCCAAGACGGCGACAGCGACGACCGGTCGCGCGCGGCCGAACGGCAACGTGACCGAGACCACCTACGGCAAGCTGCTGGAGCTGATCGAAACGCGGCAGCTGGCGCCCGGGGAAGTGATCGAGGAGCGGCGGCTGGCGCTGCGCCTCAAGGTCTCGCGCACGCCGCTGCGCGCCGGCATCAGCCGGCTGCTGGGCGAAGGCCGGCTCGAACAGCTCTCCAACGGCTCGGTGATCGTTCGCAACATCGGCATCGCCGAACTGCTGGAATTGATCCACCTGCGGCTGGTGCTGGAGAGCGAAGCCGCGGCGCTCGCCGCCACGCGCATCGGCCTCGACGTGCTGCAGCCGATCAAGGCCAGCCTGGAAAAAATTCTCGCGACCGCATCGATCACCAAGGCCAAGCACTGGACGCTGGACGACGAAATCCACGACCAGATCGCCAACCATTGCGGCAACCGCTCGCTGGGGCGGCTGATCGGCGACACCCGCCACAAGATCAGGATGTGCAATGTGGAGCGCAGGCCCGAGCGCCTGCTGCCGGCCTGCCGCGAACACCTCGCGATCGTCGACGCCATCGTCAAGCGCGATGCCGTGGTGGCACGCCAGGCGATGATCACCCACCTCACCAATGTGCGTCAGGGCATGCTGGAGACATTCGGGATTTTTTTGCCGGATAGTCACGGGTGACGGCGCGGCTGCGGTGGGGAATGCGGCTATGCTTTTGCGCCGCCTATCATCCCCACTCCGTCATTGCCGGGCCTGACCCGGCAATCCAGCTTTAGAGCGTTGCCTTCGTGGTGAAGAAAGCTGGATCACCGGGTCAAGTGTTCAGTCCGACCACATCACCGACGGGTGTTCAGGGACATAGCCGACACATATCAGACTGGCTTGGAATGGCTTTTAAGGAGGCTTTCCATGCCATGGCGCGAGGTGTCGGTAATGGATCAGCGACGAGAGTTTGTCCTGCTTGCGATGCAGGAAGGAGCGAACCGGCGGGAGCTATGTCGGCGGTTCGGCATTCACCCGGGCACCGGCTACAAATGGCTTGCACGATGGCAGGCCGATCAGGACGTTTCAGATCGTTCGCGGCGTCCTCACACCAGCCCTGGGCGGACCGAAGCGGAGCTCGAACAGCGCATTCTTGCCATCCGCGACAACCATCCAGCGTGGGGCGCTCGCAAGATTGTGCGCTGCCTGGAACGGGATGCAGGCGGCTCCCCGGCATTTTCGACCGTGCACGCTGTCTTGCGTCGGCACGATCGTATCAAGCCTCGTCCTGGGGGCGCCGTGGCGAGCCTGCGCTTCGTGATGCCGGCGCCAAACCTGCTGTGGCAGATGGACTTTAAGGGATGGGTCCGGCTCGGCAACGATGCGCTCTGTCACCCGCTGACCGTGGTCGATGATCATTCGCGCTACGATCTGTGCCTGCAGGCCTGCTCAGATCAACGCGGTGATACGGTGCGTAATCGGCTGGAACTGACGTTCCGTCGATATGGCCTGCCGGAGGCTTTCTTCGTCGACAACGGAACTCCTTGGGGCGACCCTTCCGGCGAACGCTGGACCCGGTTTGCGGTGTGGCTGCTGAAGCTCGGCATCAACGTCATTCACAGCCGTCCTTACCATCCACAGAGCCGCGGTAAAAACGAACGCTTCCACCGCACGCTCAAGGCAGAAGTATTTGCCCTGCGCCACTTCCGCGATCTCGCCGAGACGCAACGCGCCTTCGATGCGTGGCGGGAGGTCTATAATTTTAAGCGGCCGCACGAGGCGCTTGGACAGGATGTCCCTGCAAGCCGCTACCGGCCGAGCCTCAGGGCGATGCCCAGCCGTCTACCTGCACCTGAGTACGACAGCGACGAGATTGTGCGGAGCGTCTCCTCCACCAAAGCCTATGTCAGCTTCAAGGCGAGGCTCTGGAAGGTTCCGCACGCCTTCTGCGGCGAACGCCTCGCAATCAGGCCAACCTCAAACGACGGCCACTACGGAGTGTTCTTTGCCGCCCACCAAGTCGCAACCATCGACTTGACGAGCAGCTAAAGTGTCGGTGATGTGCATGAACGGTGTCGGCTATGTCCCCGGACTGAACATCAAGCCCGGTGATGACGCTGAGTATAACCGGCCGCCTTGCAACCATTCAATTATCAACACGCTACCTGCCTACCCCCTGCGCAATTGCCCGGATTTTGCACCGTGGCCGCCCAAAATTGCGGACGGGTGCGACGGCCTCGCCCTTGACACGGGGATAACGCAACGCTCCAATGGTATACCACTGGAATAACGAAGTGCATCGGCGCGCGGCTGCAACTGCCGGGGACCGGAGACTTCCGATCCGACAACCAAGGTCCGACCACGTTCGATGACCCAGTCCTACACAGTGTCGCTCCAGCCGCTGTCGCCGGAGGCTTTCGCGCCGTTCGGCGATGTCGCGACGCGGCCGACCGGGGAGCGGCGGCGGTATCTTCCGACCATGTCGAACGATGCCGACGCGGCGCAGAGCTTCACATTCTGGATCAGTGGCGCCGCGGCGCAGGTGCGCCTGCCGCTGCAAGCGACCACGCTGGAGCGGCATCCTTATTCGGCGCAGACCTTCGTCCCGCTGGGATCCGCGCATTATCTCGCCATCGTCTGCGGGGCGACGGGCGCCGGCGATCCGGATCTCGCGACACTGCGCGGTTTTCTCGCCGGGCCCGAACAGGCCATCACCTACGCGCGCAATGTCTGGCATCATCCGAGCACGGTGCTGGATGCACCCATGGACTTCGCGGTGGCGATGGGGATTACCGGTCGCGGCGATGACGACGTGTTCCACCCGCTCGACGCCGCCGTGACCATCGTGATGCCCGATATCCTCTAGCAAAAGTTCAGGCTATGTCGTCAGACGCCCATCTCGATCGCGACTTCATCGGTTACGGCCGCAACCCGCCGGATCCGAAATGGCCCGGCGGCGCGCGGATCGCCCTCAACATCTGCATCAATTATGAGGAAGGTTCCGAGCCGTCGTTCGCCGACGGCGACGGCGTCACCGAGACGGCGTTGACCGAAGGTGGCGGCGGCTTTGCAGGCCGCGACCTCGCCGCCGAATCGATGTTCGAATACGGCAGCCGCGTCGGCTTCTGGCGCCTGACCCGGCTGCTGGCGGACCGCGGCATGACCGCGACCGTAATGGGCTGCGCACTGGCGCTGGAGCGCAATCCGGAAGCCGCGGCCGCCATTCCCGAACTCGGTTACGACGTCTGCGCCCATGGCTGGCGCTGGGAGCGGCACCAGAACCTCAGCGAAGACGAAGAGCGCGAACGCATCCGCAAGACGGTGGCGAGCCTCGCGCGCACCACCGGCGAGCGCCCGCTCGGCTGGTATTGCCGCTACGGCGCCGGGATCAACACCCGCCGGCTGGTGGTCGAGGAGGGCGGCTTTCTCTACGACTCCGATGCCTACAATGACGAGTTGCCGTACTGGACCACCGTATTGGGCAAGCCGCATCTGATCGTGCCCTACGGCCTCATCAACAACGACGCCAAGTTCATGCGCGGCGCGATGGCGACCTCGGACGACTTCTTCAATTGCCTGAAAGATGCGTTCGACCTGCTTTATGCGGAAGGCGCCAGCGTGCCGAAGATGATGTCGGTCGGCCTGCACACCCGCATCGCCGGACATCCGGGACGCGCGGCCGGCTTCGCGCGTTTTCTCGACCATGTCGCCCGCCATCCCGCGGTCTGGGTGTGCCGGAGGAACGACATCGCGCACCACTGGATCGCCACCCATCCACCGCAACTCCAACTCGGATGACACCTATGCCCATCCCTCCAGCACAAGGATCCGGACCGATGATGTCCCGCTCGACGCCTGTCGCAATCGCCCTGATCCTCGCCGCCGCGCAGATTGTGAGCTGGGCAAGCGCCCGCGCGCAGGAAGCCGATCATCCCTCCGACAAGCCGCTGGTGGTGGCCTCGGATTTCGGCGTCGCGCCCTGGATGGTGCGCGGCACCAGCGGCCCGGAAGGCTTCGGCGCCGACCTGATCACCGAGATCGGCAAGGACCTCGGCCGCCCCAAGGTCGAGATCGTCGACATCAACTTCTCCGGGCTGTTCGCCGCCTTGTTCGCCAAGCGCGTCGAGTTCCTGGTCAATCCGCTGAACCTCACCGCGGAACGCGCGGAGCGCATGCTCTACACCGAGCCGCTGTTCACCACCGGCAACGGCTTCCTGGTTCGCGCCGCCGACGAGATGAAAGGCTTCGAGGATCTCAAGGGCAAGGCGGTGGCGGTGAACCGCGGCACCATTTCGGACACCTGGGCCACCGCGAACGCCGAGAAATATGGCTTCGAGGTGCAGCGTTACGACACCTTCCCCGACAGCGTGCAGGCGCTGATGACGCGGCGCGCCTTCACCGCGCTCAATGAAATCCCGACCACCGTGTTCGCGGCCAGCCAGAACAAGGCGGTCAAGGTCGGCTACAAGGACTTCAACGGCCGCAACTTCGCTTATGCGTTTCGCCTCGAGGACGTCGAGTACCGCAACAAGGTCGAGAACGTGATCGAATGCATGAAGCTCGACGGCCGGCTGCGCAAGCTGCACGAGAAGTGGTACGGCGCCACCCCCGACGCAGGCTCGGCGCTGGACACCGTCTATTTCGGCTACGGCCCTCCCGGCTTCAAGGGCTTTGAGCCGGTGGCGCACCTGCCGTCGTGCAAGAAGTGAGGCTTCGCTCCTCATGGTGAGGAGCGCGTAGCGCGTCTCGAACCATGAGGCCCGGAAGTGTCGGAGCCTCATCCTTCGAGACGGCGCTTTGCGCCTCCTCAGGATGAGGGGTTAAGTCGGAGATGACGCGGCGGAACTAGTGACGATCACGGACAACGCAGGCTGATGGATCGCATCCTCGAATACTACTTCAATCCGAAAGTCCTCGCGCTCGCATTTCCGGATGTGCTCGCGGGCTTTCGGGTGACGGTCGTCGTGTCGCTGCTGATCATCGTGTTCGGCATCGCGCTGGGGCTGTCGCTGGCGCTGCTGCGTTGCGCGAATTTCAAAGCGCTCAACGCAGCGATCGTCGCCTATGTCGACGTGCTGCGGACGCTGCCGCAGCTCGTGGTGATCGTGTTCATCTATTTCGGCCTGCCGTATCTCGGCGTGACGCTATCGCCGTTCGTCACCACGGTGCTGTCGCTGGCCATGGTGCTCTCCGCATTCAGCACCGAGATCTTCTGGTCCGCGATCATGGCGGTGCCGCGCGGACAGTGGGACGCCGCCAGCGCGCTGGGCTTCAGCCGCGCCCGCACCCTGCTGCAGATCATCCTGCCGCAAGCCATTCGCCTAGCCGTGCCGCTTTTGACCAACCGCGCCATTTCGATCAGCAAGGGCACCGCGCTCGGCACGGCGGTGTCGCTGCCGGAAACCCTGGGACAAGCCCAGAGCGTCACCGCCATCGTCGCCAATCCCTCGCCGCTGACGCTCGCCGCCGCCTTCTACCTGACGTTCTTCCTGCCGCTGGTGATCGCCAGCCGCTGGATCGAGCGCAGCCACAGCCGCAGGCGGTGAGAACCGGCCATGCAGATGTTGCTCGATAATTTCGCCGACATCGATGCGCTGATGCGCGTCTATCCCCTGCTGCTGCAGGGCCTGCTCTACACGGTCATGCTCGCGGTGGTGGCGCTTCCGCTCGGCCTGCTGCTGGGGCTTGCGATCGCGATTGCCTACAGCTTCCACCATCGCTGGCTGAACATTGCGCTATTGGTCTACATCGACCTGTTTCGGTCGTTTCCGGTGGTGGTGCTGCTGATCCTGGTGTTCTACGGCTTGCCCTTCCTCGGCCTCACCCTGGGCGGCTTTTCCGCCGCGGTGCTGGCGATCGTGCTCAACAATTCCGGCTATTATGGCGAGATCCTGCGCGCCGGCATCGAGTCGGTTCCACCCGGGCAGCGCGAGGCGGCCCGCGCGCTCGGCTTCAAGCCGCTGCACACGGTGATCTACATCATCCTGCCGCAGGCGCTGCGCAACGTGCTGGCGCCGCTGGCCAGCAATTCGCTGGAGCTGATCAAAACCACCTCGATCGGCGCTTTGGTGGCGCTGCCTGAATTGCTGCGCTCGGCGCGGGTGGCCCAGGAACAGACTTACAATCCGACCCCGCTGATGGCGGCGGCGGTGATCTTTTTCGTGCTGCTGTATCCGATCGCGCGCTGGGTGGCGCGGCTGGAACGGCAGGCGCTCGTGGCGCGGTGAGGCGATGACGATCCTGATCACCGGCGGCGCAGGCTTCGTCGGACTGGCGCTCGCGGAACGCCTGACCGCGGACGGCAGGCATGTGGTGCTGTTCGATCGCGCGCCTCCACCCGCGGATATTTTGGCGCGGCCGGAGCTTGCCGGCATCGCCTGCATTGATGGCGATATCAGAAGTAGCGGCGATATCGACCGCGCCCTCGACGCCGGCCCGATCGAGACAATCATTCACGCCGCGGCGGTGACGCCGAACGAACAGCGCGAGCGCATCGATCCGCGTGGCATCGTCGACGTCAATATCGGCGGCACCGTCAACCTGATGGAACGTGCCGCCACACGCAAAGGGCTTAAGCGAGTTGTGATGCTGAGCTCGGTCGCGGTCTACGGCTTCTCCCAGCCGGCCGCATCGGGGCAGTTCGAGGAAGACCTCAGTCATCCCGCGCCGGCGGCGCTTTATGGCATCACCAAGGTCGCCGCCGAACAGGCGGCGCTACGCATCGGGCATCTGCACGCGCTTGACGTCCGGATCGCGCGGCTCGGCCCGGTCTATGGACGCTGGGAATTGCAGACCGGCGTGCGCGATGCGCTGAGCCCCCACTATCAGGTGCTGCGGGCGGCGCTGCGCGGCGACGACGTCGTGCTGCCGCGCGACATGCGGGCCGACTGGATCTATTCCCGCGATGCCGCAGCGGGCATCGCCCGGATCTGCCAGGCGCAGAAGCTGGGCCACGCGATCTATCATGTCAGCGGCGGGACAATGTCGGACCTACCCGGCTGGTGCCGTCTTCTCACCAGCCGCTTTGCATCGTTTCGCTGGCGGCTCGCCAACGCCGGCGAGCCGGCCACCATCGTCTACAATCTGCCGGCGGACCGCGCGCCCCTCAGCATCGCGCGCCTGTCGCAGGACACCGGCTTCAGGCCGGCATATGCGCCGGAGCAGGCCGCGGCGGATTATCTCTCCTGGCTGGCACCCGAGGACAAGCAATGACGCAGCGACTGGCCGGAAAATCGATCCTGATCACCGGCGCCTCCTCCGGCATCGGCCGCGCCATCGCGCGCCGTTTCGCGACCGAGGGCGCGCGGCTGGTGCTGGCCGACATCACCCGTGAGGTGCGCGAAGGCGGCATCGCCACCATCGATCTGCTCACAGCCGAGGGGCATGAGGTCGAGTTCATCGAAATAGATGTCGCCTCCGAGGCCGATACGATCCGCGCCGTCGATCACACAATCAGCCGGTTCGGCCGCATCGATGGGCTGGTCAACGACGCCGCCATCGGCGTCGGCAAGCGGCTGACCGAGACCAGCCTCACGGAATGGAATCGGGCGCTCGCGGTCAATCTCACCGGCGTGTTCCTGATGTCACGCGCCGCGGTGCGGCAGATGCTGACGCAGGACGTCCGCAATGGCGCGCGCGGCCGCATCGTCAATATCTCCTCCCAGCACGGCATGATCGCCTGCCCCGAGGATGTGTCCTACGGCACCTCCAAGGCGGGCGTGGTCTACATCACCCGCCAGATCGCGGCCGATTATGCCGGCGATCACATCATCTGCAACGCGGTGGCGCCCGGCAAGATCGTCACCGGCAAGCCGGGACGCGCCGCCGAGCCGCGCTGGATGGACTATTCGCGCCAGCGCACCCCGATGCCGCGGCTGGGCACGCCCGACGACGTGGCCAACGCCGCGCTGTTCCTGGCATCAGACGAGGCAACCTTCATCACCGGCGAGAACATCCTGGTGGACGGCGGCTGGATGGCGGCATGACACGGGCCTTGGAGACTGTAATGACGCATCAGGTCGACACGTCAGCCGCACCCATGATCGAGATGTTGGGCGTCAGCAAATGGTATGGCGACACGCAGGTGCTGCGCAAGATCGACTTCAAGGTGGCGCGCGGCGAGCGCGTGGTGGTGTGTGGCCCGTCCGGATCCGGCAAGTCGACCATGATCCGCTGCATCAATCGGCTGGAGGAGCACCGCGACGGGCGCATCATCGTCAACGGCGTCGAGCTCGATCACGGCACGCGCAATGTCGACGTGGTCCGCCGCGATGTCGGCATGGTGTTCCAGCAGTTCAATCTGTTTCCGCATCTCACCGTGCTGCAGAACCTGACCATCGCCCCGGTCAAGATCCGCAAGGTCAGCAAACGCGAGGCCGAAGACACCGCGCGGCAGCTGCTGGCGCGGGTGCGCATTTCCGAACAGGCCGACAAGTATCCGAGCCAGCTCTCCGGCGGCCAGCAGCAGCGCGTCGCGATCGCGCGGGCCCTCTGCATGAAGCCGAAGATCATGCTGTTCGACGAGCCGACCTCGGCGCTCGATCCGGAGATGGTGCAGGAAGTCCTCGACGTCATGGTCGGCCTCGCCCGCGAAGGCATGACCATGGTCTGCGTCACCCACGAAATGGGCTTCGCCCGCACCGTGGCCGACCGTGTCGTCTTCATGGATGCCGGCGCGATTGTCGAGGAAGGATTGCCGGAGCCGTTCTTCTCGAGCCCCCGGCACGAGCGCACACAAGCCTTCCTGCGCCAGATCATGCCGCGATAATCGACGGGTCTGCCCGCCGAACTAGATCGGCTCCAGCGTCTCCCTGGCGCACCAATGTTCCGCCGTGGTGCGGGTGCGGGTGCCGACCTTGCCGCTCTCGATGGTCACGAGCAAAGTGGTGGACATGGGCGTACCGGTGACGCCGGGAACAATGGCGCTGACGCAGGCCTGCCAGTGCATGCCGTCGCGACGGGGCGGGCCGACCCGCACATTGCTGGGGGTGCCGACGAACACCCCGGCGAGATTGCCGGCAATGATCGCCTTGACGTCCGGCTGGGGATCGACCGCGGGCGTGCTCGACGGTGACTGGCGAAACTGCTCCGGCACAATGGTGAGATTGGCGTCGACGCGGCCACACGCCGCGAGCAGACACGCTACAACCGGTAATAGAAACACGCCGAAACGCATACGCCTGTTTGCCCCCTGCCCCGTTGCTATCTAAGGCATCGTTGCAATCGTGCAAGCCGGATTTTGGTTCAGCTCCGGCGACTGTGGCGTGGCCGTCACGCCGCCCGCGCAAACTGCCTGCGGTAATCGGCGGGGGAGACGCCAACCTGGCGCATGAAGGCCCGGCGCAGGGTGTCGGCGTCCGTGAAGCCGCACAGCGCCGCCACCTGCTTGGGCGCCTCCTGGCCGGCCTCCAGCAGCCGCCGCGCTGCGGCAACGCGGGCCTGCTCGACCCAGGCGGCGGGGGTGATGCCGATCTCATGGCGAAACAGCCGGGCGAAATGCCGCGGGCTCAGGCCCAAACGCGCGGCCAGCGCCGGCACGCCATGGTCCGCGGCCGGATTGGCGGCGATGAAGCGCTGCACCTCCTGCAACGCCGAGCGGCCGGCCAGCGCCGCCTCGCCCTTGCGGCTGAACTGCATCTGGCCACCGGGGCGCTTGAAGAACATCACGAGTTGCGCGGCGACCCGCTTGGCCAGTTCGCGGCCCAGATCTTCCTCGACCAGCGCCAGCGCGAGATCGAGCCCGGCGGTGACACCGGCGGCGGTGCGCAGCTTGCCGTCACGCACATAAATCGCGTCCTCGTCGATTTTCACCGACGGATGGATCGCTGCCAGCCGTTCGGCCACCGCCCAGTGGGTGGCGACCCGGCGGCCATTCAAAAGGCCGGCGGCCGCGAGGAAGAACGCCCCACTGCACACCGAGCCGTAACGCCGTGCGGCCAGCGCGGTCGTGCGCAGCCACTGCAGCGCAGGAGCCGCAAGCCGCACATCGGGCGCGTGGGGCGAACCTGCGACCAGAAGCGTGTCGATGGTCGCTGCAATCTCATCGCCGATGGTGTGATCCGCCATCAGCCGCGCACCCGATGAGCTGGTGACGGGACCTCGGCTGCTGGCGATCACCAGCAGCCGATAGGCCTCGCGCCCCGCCTGCGTATTCGCTTCGGCGAACACGTCGAGCGGGCCGCAGACGTCCAGCAACTGCACCCCGGGCGGCGCCAGGATGGCGACGGTTCGCACCGGCCGGGCCATGCTTTTGGCCGGTCTCACGGAAGGTCTTGCTGGGCGCATCGTTTTGTCCGCGGGTGTCCGGGTTCGCCAGACAATGGCAGAAATCGACGTGTTACGTCAATTGAAGACAACGGCGGCCGGACGCACTTTGTCGTCATCGCCACCGCAACCAGGACATCCGGCCATGAGCACGACATTGCCTTCCATCGACGGAGTGAAAATCCCCGACAGCCAGCTGGCCCGCGAGGTGACGCAGCTGGTGCGCGACACCGCCTCGTCGCTTTTGTTCCACCATTCCAGCCGGGTGTATTATTTCGGCGCGCTGGCCGGCAAGCATCGCGGGCTCAAGTTCGATCCGGAGCTGCTCTATACCGGCGCGATGTTTCACGACATGGGCCTGACGCACCAGCACTCCAGCCCCAACGAACGTTTCGAGGTCGACGGCGCCAACGCCGCGCGGGATTTCCTCAAAAGCCGCGGCATCGCGCAAACCGATATCGACACGGTGTGGACCGCCATCGCCCTGCACACCACGCCAGGTATTCCCCAGCACATGCATCCGGTGGTGGCGCTGGTCACCGCCGGCGTCGAGATGGACGTGCTCGGCCTCACCTATCACGCGTACAGCGACACTGAGCGCGAGGCGGTGGTGCACGCACATCCGCGCACGCCGCACTTCAAGGACGACATCATCCAGGCGTTCTATGACGGCATCAAGCACAAGCCGGACACGACGTTCGGCAACGTCAAGGCCGACGTGATCAAGGACAAGGAGCACGGCTTCATGCCGGGGAATTTCTGCAGCGTGATCCGGCAGTCGCCGTGGAAGGGCTGAGGCAGCCAGTCGGCTGACGATGCCGCCTTGCGTTTATGCCTCGTCATCCGACGGGAGGCGGCGGGTCATGCGCCGGCGGCGCGCCCCGGCACGGGCGCCAGCGAGCCAGGCTTCGTTGTCGGCAAGCGCCTTGTAGGCGAGCGCCAGTTGCCGCAACTCGTTGCGCTCCGGCCCGACCGGCAGCGCGCGGGCGCGACGCGCGGCATCGACGGCCTTGAGGCGCATGGCGATGGACGCATCAAACGGGATCAGTTTAGCCATTCGCGCTGCGAGTCCTGCTCCCTCCTGGATCGAACTTTGTAACCGCGATCTCCGTTCGTCAACATCGCGTGGCATCGCGGAACTCTCGCCTGCGACGCTTTCGCCTGTTCGCGCAATTCGCACAGGTTGTAAAGACTCAAAGCCCTTAAAGGCTCAAACCCCCTGGGTCTTTCGGCGGCCACCACGCCCGGCCGGTTTTCCCTCGCTCAAGACCTTCTGCAGCGCAAGAATCTTCGGCGAGCCCCCACCCTTGCGCCAGATCATCACAGTGTCGACACGGTTTTCTCCCTGCGGCAGCTTGTGAACCTGCAGCCGCATATTGTCCGGAAACGTGGCGAGCACGCTTTTCGGCAGCAAGGCGATGCCCATTCCCGCGGCCACGCAACCCAACATCGCGTGATAGGAGCCCAGCTCGATGATGCGCTCTGGCATCTCGCCGCGCTGGGCGAACCAGTTCTCCAGCCGCGCGCGGTGCGGGCAGCCGGGCTCGAAGGCGATCATGGTGCGCGGCAGCGCATCCTTGCGGCCGGATCGGCCGGCCGCCGCGACGATCACCGGCTCCTCCTCGAACACCGCGACCTTGTCGAACGGCCCGTCGGCAATCGGCTCCGCCACCAGCGCGGCGTCGAGTTCTCCGGCGAGGATCGCCGACCCCAGCACTTGCGGATTGCCGATGTGCAGTTCGAGCGTCACATCGGGATAAAGCTGGTGGTAGCGGTTGAGCGGCTCTGGCAGCCGCACCGCCGCGGTGCTTTCCATGGAGCCGAGCCGCAGCACGCCGCGCGGCCGCGGATCCTGCATCGCCGCACGCGCCTCATCCGCCAGCGCCAGCAGCCGGTCCGCATAGTCGAGCAGCAATTGCCCTTCGGGTGCCAGATGCAGCCGCTTGCCCTCCCGGATGAACAACGCAACGCCGAGATCCTGCTCGAGCTGGCGGATCCGCGTGGTGACGTTGGACTGCACGCGATGCAGGCGCTTCGCCGCGCCGGTCACGCTGCCCTCGCGCACCACGGCGACGAATATTTTCAACGCTGCCAGATCCATCGTGCGCTCCCGAAGCCACCGCTTCTGCGGTACTTCTTTTTTAAAGATGCATAATATCATAATTATTCATTTTATGAGATATCTAGCGAAGCGTAAACTACCCTCCATGGCAAAACGCCGGCGCGATCGCGCCGGATCTCATGGAGGCCCGCTTGCTGTTCGTGCATCGCTCCGATCAGAGTCCGCCGAATCCCTGCGCGCTGTCGCCGGAGGAATGGACCGTGTGGAAGGCGGGCGTGATCAGGCGCGCCCGCGCCGAGCAGGCAGCGGCGATCCGCAACGCATTCGGCGGATGGACCGCGATCCTGATCCGCGCGGTGCGGCGCAAGTTGCGCGGCTGGCGCCGCCAGCGCTGCGAACGGCGCGCGGCTGCCGAACTGCACGCATTGGGCGACCTGGAACTGAAGGATATTGCGGTGAGCCGCTCGGAAATCGATGCGCGGGTGCGCGAGCGACCGGGCAGCCAATTCACCGACAGCCGCCAGCCGATCGCCAAACAGCATGACAAAGGAGACGTGGTCTATGATCGTGACGTTGTTTCGTTCCAGGCTGAACCCGGATGTCCTGGAAGATTATGCCCCGATGGCCAAGCGAATGAGCGAACTGGCGCAGACAATTCCAGGCTACATTTCCCATAAGGGTTTTGTTGCGGAGGACGGCGAGCGCGTGACGGTCGTCGAGTTCGAGACGGAGAGCGCGCTGCGTGAATGGAGCCTTCACGCCGAGCATGCGCAAGCCAAGCGACGCGGCATCGAAAGCTTCTTCAGCAACTACCGGGTGCAGGTTTGCAATGTCATCCGCGATCGCGCCTGGACTGCCACATCGAAACGCGACACCCCATGATCATAGAGATGATCAGCTGAGCCGCGCCACCACGGCCAGGCGCTTCACCTTGCCGTTCTGGTAGGCGCGCAGGAAGGTCTCGTAGTTCTTGAACGACACGCAGCCGTTGGAGTCGCCGTTCGGGCCGAGCATGTAGGTGTGGGCAAGAAGGCCCGTGCGCCCGAACACGTCGCTGCCGACCGGGCTCAGACGCAACGCCTGCACGCCGTGGAACAGCCGCTCGCGCATGGTCAGGTCATAGAGCGCGGGCGGCGTGGCGCCGCGCATGCGGACATGCACGTGTTGCGGATCGTCCAACAGGCTGCCGAGCCCGGAATGCGCTTCGAGTTTGCTGCCGTCGGGCATGTATACGGTGCGCGCGGAGATATCGTAGACGGCGGTCTGCTGATCCAGCGACGGCAATTTTCCGGGCGTGGCGCTGTCGCCGTTGGACAGGATGCCGCCATCAGGGCCGGCGTAAGCGAGCACGGGACCCGTCTCCGGCTGGCCGAACAGTTTCTGCAGCAGGGTGCGCTTGTCCGGCGACAACGTGGCGACCACGGAGGTCTTGTTGTTCAGCTGCGCAATCTCTTTGGCGACGTCCTGGCGCGACGGTCCGTCACTCGCCGGCAGCCGCATGTCGGCGGGACGCGAGCGCGGCATCGGAACGCTCAGCGCCAGTTGCGGCGCCGGCTGGGCCGGCAGCGGCAAGAGCGTATCCGGCTCCGGAATGCTGGCCAGCGAAATGTCGACATTGGGCACCCGGACCTTCTGATTCCGGGCCATGGTCGTCTTCGGACTCAGCGGATAGTCCGGCGTCACCGGAGCTGTCTGCGAGAACGCGACCGCGGATCCCCTGGCAAAGCCGGGATCGAAGAACAGCGCGACATAGGGATATTTGGCGGCAGCCGGCCTTGCGATTGTCTTTGCAACCGTGTTGGCGCGGGGCGCCAGGGCGCCGAAGCTTTTGGCGATACGGGATTCACCGAAGCTGGCGGTGGTGGCGGGCGCGGTATCGGTGCTTTCGATCGCGGCCTCGTCGACGGCGGCATCATCGGAGGCGGAGTTCCACACGCCCATCGCAGTGCCGAATGCGAACGCGGCCACACCAAGCACGATGAAGGGAAGAGTTTTCCGAGAGACACGACCCCGATCGTCTGCCGGAAAATGTCCCAGTGTAGCCACCCCGTCCGTCATTCCCCTCGCTCTCAGTCAGTCCATCATGTGTCGATGCGCAGGCCTCTCACGCAGGCCTGGATTCATCGATCCAGGCGCGCGGCCAAGCGGCGAAGCGCCATTAACGCGAGTTTTAGTTAAATGCCGATTAAGTCCCCAAGGATCCGTAAACAGGTCGCAAGCGCACTACCCACAGGCGTCTAAGTGCCGGGCGAAGTTGGCAATAACGAGGCTGATCGGAGCGCAAGGCACATCTTCGTGCGCCCCAAAAAAGACGCAATGTGACGGCGGTCGGTCTAGGGCTGGACGCGCTCAGCGGCCAGGCCCTGTTCGTCGGGCCGACCTTTTACATGAAGTTCAACGACCGCGCGTGGATGGCTGCCGCGTGGGGCCTTCAGGTATGGGGCCGGACATCACACGCCACCTTCACCTCACTCGATCTGAGCAATTTCGAACGCGCGCAGGCGGTTCTCCGATTCGGCTATAACTTTTGATTTTCGGGTAGCCGACATTCTCCGGTCTTTTCATCATTCGACAGACGGCGTGACCCTGATTTTGCTCCTCGCTTGTGCAAGCTGACGACGTCAGGGTGTTCCGTCATCTGAACGATCTGGTCAATCTGCCACTGTGACGAGCCCGATAGACCATGGCAAGGTGACGCCGCCTCGAAATACGACGACCTCATCATTATCTATCGGTACTGTTGGCATGACACGGCATTCACGTCGCTCAAGCACAAGGGTGCCCGCGTTAGGCGCAAGCCCATAGAAGCGGGCGCCATTCAGGGACGCAAACGCTTCGAAATGGTCCAGCGCGCCTTCCTCGTCAAAGACGTGAACGTACGTTTGTAGTGCAGTCGCGCCGCCGAATACACCGGCCGCGCAGCATTCGGCTTCTTTTCGTGAGCGTAGATGGGGCGCCGTGTCGGTCCCGATGAAGAAACAACTCTCGCCGGACGTTGCGGCCTTGCGCAAGGCCACGCGATGCCGCTCGCGCTTGGCGACTGGCAGACAATACAGATGCGGCTGCAATCCGCCTTGGAAAATCGACGTGCGGTTGATGACGAGGTGATGCGGCGTGATCGTCGCGGCCATCCGCAGCGAATGGGCACGTACGATATCCAGCGTCTCCGCCATGGTGGCATGTTCGATCACGACCTTGAGTCCTGGGTGTCGCTTTAGTAGTGGAAACAGGCTTTGCTCCATGAAGACTGCCTCGCGGTCGAAGATGTCGATTTCCGGATCGGTCGACTCGCCGTGGATCAGGACCGGCATCCCGATCTTTTCCATGCGCTCCAGCACGGGAGACAGCGCCGGGATGTCGGTGACGCCGTGGTGGGCGTTCGTCGTCGCCCCGGCGGGATAGAGCTTGGCTGCGATCCATATGCCTTCGGCGTAGCCTCGCTCAATCTCGTCATGCATGGTCGCGTCGGTCAGGTAGCAAGTCATCAACGGCTGGAAATCCGAGCCGGCCGGCCGCGCGGCCAGGATACGTTCACGATACGCCTTGGCGGCGGCAGGCGTCGTCACCGGCGGCGTGAGATTCGGCATGATATTGCCCCGCGCGAATTGAGCGGCCGTGAACGGCAGAATCGCTCTTAACAACGCGCCATCGCGCAGATGCACATGCCAGTCGTCAGGCCGTCGAATGCTAATCGACGCGATCGGCGCGGTACCGGCCGCAGCATGATCGAACATTGCATCGAGATTCATTCTACCGTCTTGCGTTATTCCGGGTCGCACCAGAACCGTGACTAGCTTCTCTATTTCCTATGGTCTGCCGGAGATGTCCGAATTATCCAACGGCCCGTTCATACCGCTCCGTCACAGCCTCCCAATTGACGAGATTCGACAGGAACGCATCGACGTATTTCGGGCGAAGATTGCGATAGTCGATGTAATAGGAGTGTTCCCATACGTCGCAGGTCAGCAATGCGGCATGGCCTTCGGTCAGTGGCGTATCGGCATTGCCGGTTTTGGTAACAGCGAGCTTTTCACCGTCGAAGACGAGCCACGCCCAACCGCTGCCGAACTGGGCGATACAGGCGGCCTTGAAATCTTCCTTGAATTTTTCGATTGAGCCAAAATCTGACGCGATCTGCTTTTCAAGGTTGCCCGGGATCGAGCCGCCACCGTTTTTCTTCATGCCGAGCCAGAAGTGACTGTGGTTCCAGTGCTGACCAGCCTGATTGAAAAGCGTGCGGTCGGCGGGTCTGTCTGCGCTGGCCTTGATGATGGTTTCAAGACCCATTCCCCTATAGGGGCCATTCGCCGTCAGTTCGTTGAGCTTGTCGACATAAGCCTTGTGATGTTTGCCGTGATGAAATTCGAGGGTCTCGGCGGACATATAGGGCGCAAGCGCATCGATGGAGTAAGGCAGGGTCGGAAGCTGAAACACGAGAGTATCCTTCGTCGATTGAGGTTAAGCCGTGTCGGTCACGATGGCCGGACGGCGCAGTGATCGCAGTTTAGGTCTGCAATCTCGGCATGTTTTGCGGCGTGAAAGACAGCGAATGCGGTCGTCTTCGCGGTATCTACATAGCGCGCGATTCGTGCATCCGGCGCTGCCCGCCGGCGCAGGTGTTGAACAAGCTGTGCCAACGCATGCTTCAAATGCCGCACACAATCGAGCCGGAGCGGCAGCGGCGTCTCAGGAGACGCCGCGCTTGCAAGCAGCTTATCGTAGGCCCTAACCAAGAAGTCTTCGGCGGCCCCTTCATCGCCCGAACGTTCGACAATCTCAGCTAGATTGTGGCAGGAGATGTTGTAGATGACCGGGACGGGCACGCTTGAGAACGAGGCGGCTGCGAACAACCGTTCCGCTTCATCGAGCGCCTCACGATAAAGGTCGATGGCATGGCGGAGGTCACCCGTCGCATAGGCTGCATTGGCTGCCTCGGTGGTCCTCCGCCAGGTCGTGTCGTCCCCAGTTCTCGCTCGCGATAAAGCCGCGGAAAACCGCGTCGCTCTCTCGGCCCCATTGTGCGAGTTTGCGTCCATACCCTTCATCTCCGGTCAGGCTGCGTCGAGCACCGCGTCACCCTTCTGCCAATTGCAGGGACACAGTTCGTCGGTCTGCAGCGCGTCGAGAACGCGTAAGACTTCTTGCGGATTGCGGCCGACAGAAAGGTCATTGACGGAGACGAAGCGGATCACATTGTCCGGATCGGCGATCAGCGTGGCACGCAGGCACACGCCTTCCTGGGGATGCAACACGCCCAGAGCGATGCTCAGGTCTCGCTTGATGTCGGCGAGCATCGGGAACGGGATGGTCTTGAGATCGGCACGGCTCTGCCGCCAGGCGAGATGAACATACTCGCTGTCGGTCGAGACGCCGTAGATAACCGCGTCACGATCGGAGAATTCGTTATTCAATGCACCAAAGGCCGCGATCTCGGTCGGACAGACGAACGTGAAGTCCTTCGGCCAGAAGAAGATCACCTTCCATTTGCCAGCGTCGCTTGCTTCCGTGATGCGTGAGAAGGCGGTCTTAGGCTCGTTCGAGACGACGGCCTGAAGATCGAAGGCGGGCAGCTTCGTACCAATCGTGACCATGTTTTCAGTTAGCTCCTGAGAGGGGTTGCGGGTGGGAAATGAACGGAGTTTGCAAGTTCGAATGCACGGAAGAGCGATTTGACATTGTATCGAGAGCCGTCGCGGCCGCATGGATCATGGCCGCAATCCTGATGGTCGACTGGATGGCCTGAGAGCCAATCCCGTTCTTGCGGGCGCCGGCGATATGCGCCCTGATGCAGCCGGCACAGCCATTCACCGCGGACGCGGCGAGACCGAACAACTCGAAGCCACCCTGCTCGATGCCATGCTTCGCAAGAACGTTCATCCGCAGACCGGCCGGCAACCCCGACAGATCGGGATCGTCCGCCATGTGAACGGCACGGTAGTAGATATTCGTCATCGCCATGATGGCGGCGGCGATGCGCGCGGCTTCGATCGTCGCCGGATCGATATGCGCAACGGCCGAGGATTCAATCATCTCGACCACTTGCGGGTTGCGGGCAGAAGTCGCGGCCGCAAGCGCTGATCCCCAGATTTGGCCCGCTGACAAGCCCGGCAGGTCGCCTGGACCGAGCAGCGTGCCCAGGTTCAGGCGCACGTCGCGCGCGAAGTCGGGCAGTGATTGGCGAAGCCCTTCCACTGACATCATCTGGGAAACCTCGGCGGGGTGGCGCCTGCAGTGCAGCAGTTGATGCCTGCTTCTTTCGCGCAGACATTGCGACTCACCTCACCAATCCGCCTCAAGCGGATGACCACATCGACCCTGCTGATGACATAGCCATCCGGCGGATCCGGCAGACGTCCAAATTCGATTGAGCCTTCCGGCACGTCGATGAGGCGATCCTCGCCCTCAACATAGAAGTGCTGATGGTCGCCGGTATGCGTATCGAAATAGCTCAGATCACCATTCACGGTGACGCGGCGCAGCAGTCCCGCCTCCGCAAACTGGTTGAGCGTATTGTAGACGGTCGCCAGCGAGACCCGGATGCCAGCCGCATCGGCCTCTCGGCCAAGGTCCCCGGCCGTCACATGCCGATGATCATCCTTGAACAGCAATGCCGCAATTTCCAGGCGCTGACGCGTCGGACGAAGCGCCGCCTGTTGGATCAGAGCGCGGACATCTTGGGCCTGTGGGATCGAATACCCGACATGCTGGTGGCGCAAATGCCGCTTGAGAACGACTGAAGTCACTGATGCGGAGTGTTCGTACATTGCAGGCCCCGTTGAACCGTCGTAAACTGTTAATGCTATTGAGAAGCAATTGCAAGAAGGTATATTATCCTAGACGCCTCATGGAACCACGGATGGCAGTCCGCGAAATCTTGGTTTTTCCTGACCATCGCTTGCGGGCGTGGGCAAAGCCGGTTGCCGTAGTTGATCCCCCGTTCAGGCGCTTGTCGCTGATATGTTGGACACGATGTATGCAGCCGCAGGTATTGGACTGGCCGCGATCCGGATCGGCGAGCCGTGGCGCGTCGTCACCATCGACCTGGGTGGCCAAAACGAGCCGCGGCAACCGCGAGTGTTCATCAATCCAGAAGTGATGTGGCACTCTGAGGAAGCGGCGATTTATATGGAAGGTTGTCTGTCGATCCCGACTTCTTATGAGGAAGTCGAGCGGCCAGCCTCTGTTCGGGTTCGCTATCTGGATATCAATGGAGCGCAACGGAAAATCGAAGCGGGCGGGCTATTGGCCACCTGTTTGCAGCACGAGATCGAGCACCTCGATGGCAAGCTGTTTATCGACCGCCTCTCAAGGCTTCGGCGAGATAGAGTCATCAAACGTCTTGCCAAGACGAGAAGGCATTCCGCGGGGCCGATGGCGTAGGCGATACTCGCAGGCGATCGCCTTCATTGGGAGCCACTGCAGATCAATGGGACAGGCGACCTAATTGTTGTGACTCACCGTCGTCGATATCGTTAGCATCAAGAGTGGCCTCGGTCATCAGCAGGAGATCGCCCCTTGCTGTACGGGTGAGACTTGCTCCTGTCTCCAGATCCGCGCGAATGAAGTCGATCTGACTTTCGGCAGCGTCGGTGTCGAATGTGTCGCCTGAGGCGTCGTTCAGGATTGCGGAAAGGCGGCTTGTCTGCCCGAGCCGAAGCGCCAGCACATAGCGGCCGTTGTCAGCGAATGCTTCCGCATCCAACTCATTGAGAATGGCATCAATTCGGCTGGTGACCGTTGCGGCATCGAGAATGCGGTTGCGCTCCGGTTCGAATAGCAGCCGGATCAGGTTGAATTCCGAAGCTCGCAAATCGATTTTCGCGCGGCCTTCAACGAACTGAATCTTCTCTTCGTCGAGTTTCTCTGCATCGAGACCTATGAGATCGGCGATGACAGTGCCAAGCGCACGCCAGTCGTCGAGGAAGGAAAAGATGACTGACCCGACTGGACGGCTCTTGGCGATGATGTGCAGCGGAGCCTTGTTGATTTCTGCGACCCGCAGGCAAAACTCGAATCCGCCCAGGCGAAAATCGGGCGTAGTCGCAGCTCCGGTAGAATAGATTGCCCGGATATCGATCCGGCCATGCACTAGACTAGGAGAGATGGCCCTGCGGCGAAGCGCATGGCCTCATGGTTCTCCGAGCGATGCGTAGCATCGAGACACGCATTCGCGCTCCTCACCATGAGGGTTTGATGCATTCGCGAGAAAGTTTGACCTCACCCCGAGTTGCTGACTGAAAATGCAAGCCTATGAAATCAGGCCCAGTTGTTGAAACTCGTCATGCCCGGCCTTGTGCCGCAAGTCGGATGTATCCGACTTGCGTTCTTACACAGGACGCATCCACGTCTTCACGGCATTTCAGCCAAAGAGACGTGGATGGCCGGGACAAGCCGGCCATGACGGAGGGTGAGACCGTGGCGCTGGACCAAGATTCGTACGGCGCGCCCTCAAGAGCCCCTTATGCGGCGCGATAACGCTCCAGCCAGTAAGCATAAGGCGACGGGAGAACCGCAGCCGCTCCTTCGACGCCCAGTTCGCGCGCGGCGCGATAGGGCCAGTGCGGATTCGCCAGCAACTGGCGGCCGAGCGACACCAGATCAACCCTGTTATCGGCGATCAGTGCATTGGCTTGCGCCGGTTCGCTGATGAACCAGCTGGTGGTGGCAGGCAGTGCGGTCTCGCGGCGGACGCGCTCCGCGATCGGCGCCATGAAGGCCGGTCCCCAGGGGATCTGCGCTTTTGGCGTGGAGAAGCCGACGCTGACGTCGATGATGTCGAGGCCCGCGGCCTTGAAGCGGCGCACCAGTTCGATGCCTTCTTCCAGATCGTTCGAGCCGTCGAATTCAGTGACACCGAACCGTGCCGCCAGCGGCAGATGTTCCGGCCAGACCTCGCGAACGGCTTTGAGCGTCTCGATCAGGAAGCGGGCACGGCCCTCGAAGCTGCCGCCATAGGTGTCATCGCGCGTGTTAGCCCAGGTCGAAAAGAAACTCTGAGCGAGATAGCCGTGGGCGAAATGCAGTTCCAGCCACTCGAAGCCGGCACTGCGAGCCCGGCGGGCCGCAGCAACGAAATCGGCCTTGACCCGCTCGATATCGGCAAGCGTCATCGCGCGCGGGACCTTGGGCAAGTTGGCGCCATGCGCAACCGCCGACGGCGCGATCGTGTCCCACCCACACGGGTCTCCGGCGGCAATATGATCATCACCTTCCCAGGGACGGTTGGCGCTGGCCTTGCGACCGGCGTGAGCGATCTGGATCCCGGGAATTGCACCGGCCGCCTTGATCGCCTTGACCGCTTTGCTCCAGGCCTGGCCCTGCTCGTCGGTCCAGATGCCCGCGCAACCGGGGGTGATACGTCCCTCCGGCGACACCGCGGTCGCTTCGGCAATCACCAGGCCCGCACCACCGCGCGCCAGGCCAGCCAAATGAACTTCGTGCCAGTTGTTGATGACACCATCGTCGGCCGAATACTGGCACATGGGCGAAACCGCGATGCGGTTTTTCAACGTGATGTCCTTCAACGTGAAGGACGTGAACAAGGACGACATTGGCTGCGGCTCCAAGGGACTTAGAGGGACATGTCGGAAGCCAGAGCTTTGACCGACCTAAAACGTTAGCTGGACCATACGTTAGTTCGAATATAATCGAACATTGAAACAAAGGCAAGGCCGTGCTAGGGGTTCGGACATGCGCGCAATCCAACATCCCGCCGTCGAAGAGGTGTCGCTGAGCCAGGTGCTTTACGCCCTGAGCGATCCGGTGCGGCTGGGCGTGGTACGCCAACTGGCGCTCGACGGGGAAGCGACCTGCTCAGCCCTGGACGGTGGGCGCCCCAAATCGAGCATGTCGCACCACTTCCGTGTCCTGCGCGAGGCAGGCCTGGTGCGCACACGAACCGACGGCCCTGCCCATATGAACGATCTTCGCCGCAAGGAGATCGACCGGCGATTTCCCGGGCTGTTGGCTGCCGTGCTTGCGGCCGAGTTGGTCGAACCCGGCTAACGCGTGGCCGGCATTCGCCCGGGCTGGAATGCTCTAGTTGAAATAATCCGGCAGCCTGAAGCCATCGTGGAAACGATCGGATCGGATCGCTGTTTTGAATCCATCCGAGTGATACGCGTCGACAATGTCACGCGCCCAGGGCGCCTCGACATTGCCGCGGCGCACCGCCACCACATTGATGTAAGGCGGCGTCATCTTTTCCAGCGCGATCGCCTCCGTCAGCTTCAGGCCGCTGTAGATGGCGAAATTGCCCTGCACGGCGGCGAAGTCCACATCGGGCAGCGCGCGCGGCGCCTGCGCATTCTCCAGCGGCACGATCTTGATGCCGCTGGGGTTGCTGACCACGTCGAGTTCGGTGACATCCACCGGGTTGCTATCCCTGATGTCGATCCAGCGGAGGTCGCGCAGGATCTTCAGCGCGCGCTGCAGATTGACCGGATCGTTCGGCACCACCACCGTCATGCCTGGCTTCACCGCGACATCGCGCGGATGCTTCTTTGAGTAGAGCCCCATCGGCGGCGTCGGCACCTGAACGATGCCTGCGAGATCGGTCTTGTTGCGATCGTTGTAGGAGTTCAGGAACACCGTGTGCTGCATGATGTTGGCATCGATGTCGTTGCGAAACACCGCGGTATTGGCTTCGAGCCCGGTGGAGAATTCGTAGTAGCGGATGGCATAGCCCTTCTTCTTCAACTCGGGCGCGATGCCCGCCTTGAAGCCGTCGACATAAGGCCCCGGCACAAAGCCGACCTTGAGCTCGGTCTTGGCGGCATCGACGGCATGGCCGGGATCGACCTCACTGAACAGCAAAAGCGTGGAGAGCAGAAGGAAGACGGCCTTCTTCAGCATGACGGAAATCTCTGTGTCGGGATGATGAACGTGTCTGAACTGACGCATCGAAATGTACGCGAGCACCGCGCCAAGTCGACCAAATGGAAATCTATAATTCGGTTGGGGATGGATAAATTCATTCAGTTATGTTCGAGTGGACGCAGGTTTTGTCCCCGCGATGCTCATCACGCCTCTCCACGACACCCTCATTCAAGGCACGCACATTTCATGATCCGGTTTGTCTTTGGGTTTATCTTCGCCCTCGCTTGCACAACCGTCTTGCTCGCAACCACACCCGCCTCCGCACAAAGCGGTGCGGCCTGCCATGGCGGTTTGAATTTTCCGCGCTTCCTCGAGCAGTTGAAGCAGGACGCCATCAAGGCTCGGGTGTCGCAGCAGGCGATCGCGGACGCAGCCCCCGGCCTCGTCTACGACCAGGGCATCGTCAACCGCGACCGCGGCCAGCGTGTGTTCGGCCAGATCTTCACCCAATTCGCCGCCCGCATGGCGGCCGACTATCGTATGCAGCAGGGCAAGGCGAAGATTGCGGCCTATGCACAGGCCTTCGCCCGCGCCGAGAAGGAGTATGGCGTGCCGCCGGCGGTGATCGCTGCGTTCTGGGGACTGGAGAGCGACTTCGGCGCCAATATGGGCAACTTGCCGACCCTGCGCTCGCTGGTGTCGCTGGCCTATGACTGCCGCCGCGCGCAGATGTTCCACGACGAGACCATCGCCGCGCTGAAGATCATCGACCGCGGCGATCTCTCGCCCGACGAGATGATCGGCTCCTGGGCCGGCGAGCTGGGACAGACGCAATTCCTGCCGACGCATTACTTCAACTATGCGGTGGACTATGACGGCGACGGCCACCGCAACCTGCTGCGCAGCGGTCCCGACGTGATCGGCTCGACCGCGAATTACATCGCCACCGGGTTGAAGTGGCGGCGCGGCGAGCCCTGGCTGCAGGAGGTGCGCGTCTCCGCAAACGTTCCTTCAAGTCTTCCTTGGGACCAGGCCGACCTCACCATCAAGCACCCGCGCTCGCAATGGGCGCAATGGGGCGTGACGTATGCGGATGGACGCCCGCTGCCGAGCGACGCGATGCCGGCGTCGCTGCTGCTGCCGATGGGTCGGACCGGGCCGGCGTTCCTCGCCTACGCCAATTTCGCCGCCTACACCGAGTGGAACAACTCGCTGATCTACGCCACCACCGCCGGCTATCTCGCCACCCGCATCGCCGGCGCAGCGCCCATGCGCAAGCCTGCGACGCAGGTCGCGCAACTGCCGTTCAACGAGATCCGCGAGATGCAGCAGATCCTGACGCGGCAAGGCTTCAATGTCGGCAAGATCGACGGCGTGCTGGGCCAGGCCAGCCGCACCGGCGTGAAGGCAATGCAGGTGAAGTATGGCCTGCCGGCGGATTCGTGGCCGACAGCGGAATTGCTGGCGCGGATGCGGGGTGGAGGAACGGCGGCGCGGTGACTCTCAGCCTCACGCCACCCTCCGCCGTCATGCCCGCGCTTGTCGCGGGCATCCACGCCTCAACGGCCGTGCTGCAAAAGGAAGTCGTGGATACCCGGCCCAAGGGCCGGGCATGACGACTGAGAATGATGAAGCGCTTGGGTCGACAAGGAGCGTATAGCGCTGCGATCAAGCGACCCCGCTTTCTCTACTTCCCGATCGCCTTGCGCAGGGCGTCGTTGATGCGGTCCTGCCAGCCGGGGCCGCCGTCCTGGAAATGATCGAGGATGTCGCGGTCGATGCGCAGCGACACCTGTTCCTTGGCGCCGGGGATGGCGGGCCTCGGCGGCGGCAGGTCGACCGGCTTGGTGGTCGCGGACTTGAAAGCGGCTTCGGCGAGATCCCGGGTGCTGGTGCCGGGCCGTCGTGTTCTGTCGTTTGCCATCTGGCGCCTCATGATGATTCGGTTGATGCCTGTTTTATCAGGGAAGGTGATCAGGGCGCCCGCGGTGTGACACCCTGCCGCTCCAGACCGGCAATATAGGTATCGACGAACAGCGACACCTGACGCCGCAGCTGCTGCGGTGGAACGGCCACCAGGCGCTCCTCGATGCCGAGCGAAATGATGCCGTGCACTGCCGAGAACATCATCCGGGCCAGCAAAGCGACGTCGTCGCTCGGGTAATCGGGCAAAAGCCTCACCAGCGGCGGATACATCAGGGCGAAGGTGCTCTGGACCTTGTCGAGCAGGTCCTGCGGGAAGGGACGGTCGCCCTCCATCCTGTGTTCGTACAGCGATCGCAGCAGGTTCGGATGCGCGGTGGCGAAGTCGAGATAGCCCTGCGCCAGCCGATGCAGGTGCCGCACCGGGTCGTCGTCCTCGAGTGTTGAAAGCGCCCCGTCCAGCGCATCCAGGGTGTCGCGGTTCACGGCGATCACCAGCGCGTCGAAGTCCTCGAACTCGTTATAGACGGTGCCGACGGCGCAGCCGGCCGCGGTGGCGACATCGCGAACCTTGAGGGATCGCAAGCCCTTGGCGGCGATCAGCGCGCGCGCCGTCTCCAGCAGATGGGCGTGTCGCTCACTTTTTCGTGAATTCGACGAGGGCTCTTGAACATTGTTCATTTTCGCGCTACTTAATCATTGCTGAACAATGTTCATGCCTGGGAGATAGCAACAATGCAAGCTCTTCTGATCGAATTCACCCCGTTTATCAGCATCCAGACCCCGGACCTCAGCTGGAACCCGCTGCGCGTGCTGCGGGACATCGTGATGGCCCCGATCGACCGGCTGGCCCGCTCGGTGGACGTCGGCAACGTGCTCGGCGAGACGCCGAAGGTCCGGACCACCGGCCGCCGCCGATGGCGCCTGTTCCCCCGCGCCCGGCGCAAGCCGGGCCGGAAGGTCCGTTTCTGGAAAGTGTTCGAGAACCTGAAGCACCTGACCTGACCGGACCGGAGGCAGCAATGTTCCAGACCTTTTTGTCCCGCCTGTCGGAGCTGTTCGGTACGACGGCTCTCACATCGAAAACGCCGCTCTCGCATCTCGATCGGTCCATCAAGGCGGCCGGCATGTCCCACCTGGCGGCACGACGCGCACTTGCCGTCGCCATCGCCGAAGAGGAGCGCGAAACCAGACGCCGCGCCCTGCTTGGGGACAAAATCAGCGATCTCGAACAGCGCGCCATCGACGCGCTGCGCGCCGGGCGCGAGGACCTTGCGACCATAGCGTCCGAAGCGATCGCCGCGATGGAGACCGAGGTACAGTCGGCCACCCACGCCTCTCACCGCTTCGCAGCCGAGGTGGCGCTGGCCCGCCGTGAGGTCGATGCCCAACGCCGACGGCTTGCCGATCTCGATCGCGGGCGCCGCCTGGTCCGCGTCGGCGCCGCGCTGAACGCGACAGCACCTCACTCCCGGTCCGGCATCGACAGCTTCACCGAGGCCGAGACGACCCTGAGCCGGATCGAGGCCGATAATCACGACGCCAAGGCGATCCGCGATGAACTTGCGCCCCCCTCCGCGCGACTCATCGAGCAAATGTCGGATCTCGGATTCGGCGCCGCCATCCACGTCCGCCCCTCCGATGTCCTGTCGCGGCTTCGCGCCAAAGCCACTGGTATGGCCGTCGAGACCACGCCCATCACCCTCATCGCGCCATCGCAGCGCTGAACCAACGGGAATCCGACCATGTCCATCGACCAGATCACACCGATCGATCGCCCCAGCAGCGCCTGGGTGAATTTCTCCTACGTCTCGTTCGCCGGCTCCATCCTCATGGTCGGCGGCGGCATCGCTGCGCTGCCGCTCGACTGGTGGGTGCGCGGCTACTTCGCCATCGGCATGGTCATGCTGGTACAGTCCTGCTTCACTTTGGCGAAGAGCCTGCGTGACATGCACGAGTCCGGCCGCATGATCCATCGGATCGAAGAAGCCCGCACCGAGCGGCTGCTGCGCGCCGAACAATAAGCGCTGCGGGTATTGCGCCATCAGCGTCAACCAGATGTTGACCATCAGCCTGCGACGCGGCCGGTGCGCCGCGCCGCCGGATCGACAAAATCAAGAATTGCTTCCACCATATTTTCAACCTCTCGCTGACGAACGATCAGCCACAACCGTTCCCAAGGATTAAGACGATGCTCAAGGAGTTGATGACGACCCGGCGGTTCGCGCCGCTGTTCTGGGCCCAGTTCTTCTCGGCCCTGAACGACAACTTCCTGAAGAACGCGCTGGTGATCCTGATCCTGTTCGGCGCGGTCGCCGAGCATGGCGCGGGGCATGATGGCGGCGCGCTGGTGACCATGGCCGGCGCTGTCTTCATCTTCCCGTTCTTCATCCTGTCGGGGCTCGGCGGCCAGCTCGCCGACAAATACGTCAAGGGCACCATCGCCAAGCGGCTGAAGTTCGCCGAGATCTTCGCGGCGTGTTTCGCGGCCGGCGGCTTCTTCCTGCATTCGATCCCGCTGCTGTTCGTGGCACTCGGGCTGTTCGGCATCATCGCCGCGCTGTTCGGTCCGGTGAAGTACGGCATCCTGCCGGATCAATTGGACACCGGCGAACTCGCCATGGGCAACGCGCTGGTCGAAGGCGCGACCTTCCTCGCCATCCTCGGCGGCACCATCGGTGGCGGCCTGCTGGTGTCCAAGGGCAGCCATCCCGGCCTGATCGCCGGCGCGATCGTGGCGCTGGCGGTGGCGTGCTGGCTGTCGGCACGGATGATTCCGGCGACCACGCCCTCGGCGCCCGACCTCGTGGTCGATCGCAATCCCTGGACCTCGACCGTGCAATTGCTGAAAGCCCTGAAGGCCGAACCGCGGCTGTGGGACGGCATGGTGATCGTGTCCTGGTTCTGGCTGGTCGGCGCGGTGGTGCTGTCGCTGCTGCCCGCGGTGGTGAAAGGCAATATCGGCGGCAGTGAAGGGGTGGTCACGCTGTGCCTGACGGTGTTCGCGGTCGGCATCGCCAGCGGCTCGCTGATCGCGGCGCGGCTCAGCCACGTGCGGCCCAATCTGGCGCTGGTGCCGCTCGGCGGCCTTCTGATGGGCGTGGTTGGCCTCGACCTCGCCTGGAGCATCGGCCACGTGGCCACGGCGACCGATATCGGCCCCGGCGCGTTCGCGGCCAGCTTTGCCGGCGCGCGTTTGCTGATCGACTTCTTCATCTTCGCCGCAGGCGGTGGACTGTTCGTGGTGCCGTCATTCGCGGCGGTGCAGGCCTGGTCGGCGCCGGGCGAACGCGCCCGCGTCATCGCCGCCGGCAACATCATGCAGGCCGCTTTCATGGTGGTGGCTTCGCTCGCGGTCGCAGCACTGCAGGGCGCAGGCGTTCCCGTGGCCTGGCTGTTCTTCGGCCTTGCGGTGGCAAGCTTCCCCGTGACCTGGTTCGTGCTGACCAAATGGGGTGACGCCGGCGTGCGCGATTTCGGCGCGCTGCTGTTCAAGCTGCTGTTTCGGGTTGAAGTGCGCGGGCTGGAGAACCTGCCGCCCGCCGGCACCCGCATGGTGATCGCGCCCAATCACGTCAGCCTGATCGATGGGCCGCTGCTGCATTCGGTGCTGCCGATCGACGCCGCATTCGCCGTCGACACCGGCATCGCGAAAGCGTGGTGGGCCAAACCGTTCATGACAATGATCCGGTCCTATACGCTGGACCCATCGCGTCCGCTGGCGGCGCGCGACCTCGTGCACCTGGTCAACCGCGGCGAGCCGCTGGTGATCTTCCCGGAGGGCCGCGTCACGGTGACCGGCAGCCTGATGAAGGTCTATGACGGCACCGCGATGATCGCCGACAAGGGCGATGCCGTGGTGGTGCCGGTGCGGATCGACGGCGCGCAGCGCTCGCATCTCGGCTATCTGAAGAGCGACCAGGTCAAGCGGGTCTGGTTTCCCAAGATCACGGTCTCGATCCTGCCGCCGGTCAAGCTGCAGATCGATCCGGCGCTGCGCGGCAAGATCCGGCGCAACGCCGCCGGCGCCGCGCTGCAGGACGTCATGATCGACGCCATGGTGAAGACGGCAATGCTGGACCAGACCCTGTTCCAGGGCCTCGCCCATGCCTACAAGACCAGCGACACCGGCAAGCCGATCATCGCCGATGCGCTGGGCACCTCGCTGACCTACCGCAAGCTGATCCTGGGCGCGCAGGTGCTCAGCCGCAAGCTGGAAACCGGCACAGCTGTCGGAGAGAACATCGGCGTGCTGCTGCCGAACTCCGCCGGCGTCGCCGTGGTGTTCATGGCGCTGCAGAGCATCGGCCGCGTCCCGGCCATGCTGAATTTCTCCGCCGGTCCGGTCAACGTGCTGGCCGCGATGAAGGCGGCGGAGGTCAAGACCGTGCTGACGTCGCGTGCCTTCATCGAGAAGGGCAAGCTCGACAAGCTGGTGTCCGCGATCGCGGCTGAAGCCAAGGTGGTTTATCTTGAAGACGTCCGCGGTTCTGTCGGCACCGTGGACAAGATCAAGGGTCTGCTCGACGGCATCGCCCCGCGCATCAAGCGCAGCGCGCAGGACCCCGCGGTGATCCTGTTCACGTCGGGCTCCGAAGGTACGCCCAAGGGCGTGGTGCTGTCCCACCGTAACATCCTGGCCAACGCCGCGCAGGCGCTGGCGCGGGTCGATGCCAATGCCAATGACAAGGTGTTCAATGTGCTGCCGGTGTTCCACTCGTTCGGTTTGACCGGTGGACTGATGATGCCGCTGATGTCGGGCATTCCGATCTTCATGTATCCGTCGCCGCTGCATTACCGCATCGTGCCCGAACTAATCTATCAGACCGGCGCCACCATCCTGTTCGGCACCGACACCTTCCTCACGGGCTATGCGCGCTCGGCGCATCCTTACGACTTCCGCACCTTGCGGCTGGTGCTCGCGGGCGCCGAAGCGGTGAAGGAGCGCACCCGCGCGGTCTATATGGAGCGCTTCGGCATTCGCATCCTGGAAGGCTATGGCGTAACCGAAACCGCGCCGGTGCTGGCGATGAATACACCGATGGCCAATCGTCCGGGCACCGTCGGCCGCATCTCGCCGCTGATGGAAGCGAAGCTCGATCCGGTCCCCGGCATCGAGGAGGGCGGACGGCTGTCGGTGCGCGGTCCCAACGTCATGCTGGGTTATCTGCGCGCGGAGAAACCCGGCGTGCTGGAGCCCCTGCCCGACGGCTGGCACGACACCGGTGACATCGTGTCGATCGACGCCGGCGGCTTCATCACCATCAAGGGCCGCGCCAAGCGCTTCGCCAAGATCGCCGGCGAAATGGTGTCGCTGTCGGCGGTGGAAGCGATGGCGGCGGCGCTGTGGCCGCAGGCGATGTCGGTCGCCGTCTCCATTCCCGATGCGCGCAAGGGCGAACGTGTGGTGCTGCTGACCACGCAGGCTGATGCAGCGCGCGAGGCACTGTCGAAGCACGCCAAGAGCATCGGCGCGTCGGAGCTGTCTGTCCCGGCCGACATCCGCATCGTGGACAAAATCCCGCTGCTCGGCTCCGGCAAGACCGATTATGTCGGTGCCACCACGCTCGCCAAGGAGCTCGCGGGGCCGAACCAGCAGGTGGCGTGACGGAGGTAGAAACGTTGTAGCCCGGATGAGCGCAGCGATATCCGGGGTTGCAGATCCCGGGTGTCGCTTCGCTCACCCGGGCTACATACCTGCGCTGTCCGCCCGCATTGTGTTTCGTCGGCAAGCGCGCGATGGTGTAGCAGCCAACAGAGACGCAGCCACCATCATGTCGGACCAGGGATCCAACCCGCCCAGCAACAGACCGCGCGCCGAGCCGGAGATCATTCCGCCAGGCGCGCCGTTGCCGCCGCATGATAGGGATGGCCCTTTCAACGCGCGCTTCCAGCGCATTTACATCGCGCGGCCCGGACCGTTCGGGCTGCTGCTGGTGGCGCTGGCTGCGATCATTATCGTGGCGGTGATCCTGCTGCTGGTGGTGGGCGCGGTGCTGATCTGGCTTCCCGTGGTCGGGCTGATGATCGCGATTGGGATCGTAACCGGTCTGGTGAGATCGCGCTGGCGGTGCTGAGCATCCGCTTTAACGCGGAGCCAATCCATGCGCGACAAGATCGAACGCCGCTTCCGCCGCGGCATCGAACGCTGCGTCGCGCTCCCACAGCGCGTAACGACGGCCGGCCATGTCGCTGATGCCCATCAACGCCCAGGCGCGCAGTTCCGCGTCGCCCGGCGAGATCTGGCCGCGCGTCACGGCTGCCTCGAGCCCGATGCGATAGCTGGCGGCGAAGTCGGTGTAATAAGCGCGGTAGGCGGCCTCATCGATGAACTGCGATTCCGCCACCACGCGATAGAGGTTCGGATTGTCGCGCACGAAGGCAAAGAAGGCATGGATACCGCGGCGTTCAACCTCGAGCCGATCCTCGATGCCTGCGGTCGCCAGGGTCAGCGAGCGGCGCAACCGCCGGCCCATGCGCAGCACCAGCTCGCGCAGCACCTCTTCCTTGGTGCGGAAGTACACATAGAACGTGCCCTGCGCAACCTCGGCCTCCTGCGTGATCGACACCACCGAGGTCTCGGCAAACCCGCGCTCGCCGATCTGGCGTTCGGCCGCGGCAAGGATCCGCTGGCGAGTGCGCTCGCCGCGGCTGGTCTTCGGTGTCGAGCTCTTGGGCGTCGAACTTTTAGGCGCGGGAATAGCGTCGATCATCGTCACCGTGGAGTTTTGCCGCAGGACTAGGCTGGTCGCTTGACGGCTTCATTAGGAGCCGATAGCAATAGCCAAAATATGAAACATGAATCAAGTGTCAAGTTTAGAGCCGACACGTCTCTGGAGGGAGCCACATGACGACCTTAAGAACCATTTTTCTGGCCGGCGCGGTGCTGGCCGCCTCAAGCGCCGCCCACAGCGACGACCTCCGGGTGGCGCTGATCTATGGCAAGACCGGCCCGCTCGAGGCCTATGCCAAGCAGACCGAAACCGGCCTGCGCATGGGCTTTGAGTACGCCACCAAGAATTCGATGACGGTCGACGGCCGCAAGATCGTGATCATCACCAAGGACGACCAGGGCAAGCCGGACCTCTCCAAGGCGGCGCTGGCCGAAGCCTACCAGGACGACAAAGCTGATATCGCCATCGGCACAACATCGTCGGCCGCCGCGCTGGCCGATCTTCCCGTCGCCGAGGAAAACAAGAAGATCCTGATCGTGGAGCCGGCGGTGGCCGACCAGATCACCGGCGAGAAGTGGAACAGGTACATCTTCCGCACCGGCCGCAACTCGTCGCAGGACGCGATCTCCAATGCGGTGGCGATCGGCAAGCCCGGTGTCACGGTCGCGACGCTGGCACAGGACTATGCGTTCGGCCGCGACGGCGTCGCCGCCTTCAAGGAAGCGCTGGCCAAGACCGGCGCAACGTTGGCCACAGAGGAATATGTGCCGACCAACACCACCGACTTCACCGCGGCCGGCCAGCGGCTGTTCGATGCCATGAAGGACAAGCCGGGCCGCAAGATCATCTGGGTGGTCTGGGCCGGCGCCGGTGATCCCCTGACCAAGCTGCAGGACATGGACCCGAAGCGTTACGGCATCGAGCTCTCCACCGGCGGCAACATCCTGCCCGCACTCGCCGCCTACAAGCGGCTGCCGGACATGGAAGGCGCGACCTATTATTATTACGGCATCCCGAAAAATCCGATCAACGACTGGTTCGTGGCCGAACACCAGAAGCGCTTCAACGCGCCGCCGGATTTCTTCACGGCGGGCGGCTTCGCAGCGGCGATGGCGGTGGTCACGGCCGTCGAGAAGGCGAAGTCGACCGACACCGAGAAGCTGATCACCGCGATGGAAGGTCTGGAGTTCGATACGCCGAAGGGCAAGATGATCTTCCGCAAGGAAGACCACCAGGCACTGCAGAGCATGTATCACTTCAAGGTCAAGATCGATCCGAACCTGGCCTGGGCGGTGAACGAGCCGGTGCGCGAACTGAAGATCGAAGACATGACGATCCCGATCCGGAATAAGAGGTAAGGGCAACCACGTCGCATCGTTTACACCAGACGTATCGTCCCCCACTGCGTCATTGCCGGGCTTGACCCGGCAATCCAGCTTCTTCGCAACACGAACCTCTGTGAAGAAAGCTGGATACGCGGGTCAAGCCCGCGCATGACGCTGAGAGTGTCGAAGCGTCTTTGCTGATCTAACGGCATAATCCCCATGACCCTCACCCTCGAAACCCGCGATCTCACCATTCGTTTCGGCGGCCATGTCGCCGTCAATGGCGTGAGCTGCGCATTTCGTCCCGGCGAACTCACCGCCATTGTCGGGCCGAACGGCGCCGGCAAAACCACCTATTTCAATTTGATCTCCGGCCAGCTGACGGCCAGCGCAGGCCAGGTGCTGCTGAACGGCAACGACATCACCAAACTCTCCGCGCCGCTGCGCACGCGCGCGGGACTGGGGCGCGCCTTCCAGCTCACCAATCTGTTTCCGAATTTGAGTGTGGAAGAGAATGTGCGCCTTGCGGTGCAGGCGGCGGCCGGCGTGCACTACGACATGCTGCGGCCCTGGATGAAGCGCACGGATCTTGTCGAACGCGCCGACGCCATCCTCGACAGCGTGGCGCTCGGCGGCAAGCGCGCCGTGGCGGCGACCGTGCTGTCCCATGGCGACCAGCGCAAGCTGGAAGTGGCGCTGATGATGGCGCTGGAGCCGAAGGTGTTCATGTTCGACGAGCCGACCGCCGGCATGAGCGTGGACGAAGTGCCGGTGGTGCTCGACCTGATCGCAAAACTGAAACGAGACCCGACCAAAATCATCCTCCTGGTGGAGCACAAGATGGACGTGGTGCGCTCGCTGGCGGATCGCATCATTGTGCTGCACAACGGCCGCCTGGTCGCGGATGGCGAGCCGGCGGAAGTGATCGCCTCGCCGATCGTGCAGGAGGCGTATCTCGGCATCGCCCCGGGAAAGAGCGCCGCATGAGCGCACTTCTGTCCCTCACCGGCGTGCACACCCATATCGGGCGTTATCACATCCTGCAGGGGGTCGATCTCGGCGTTGCCGAGGGCCGCACCACCATGCTGCTGGGGCGCAACGGCGCCGGCAAGACCACGACGCTGCGCACCATCATGGGCCTGTGGCCGGCGTCGTCGGGCAGCATCACGCTCGGCACCGAGCGGATCGAGGCGAAGACCACGCCCGAGATCGCCAGCCGAGGCATCGGTTATGTGCCGGAGACCATGGCGGTGTTCTCCGATTTGACGGTGAAGGAAAACCTGATCCTTGCCGCCCGCAACGGCCCGCTCGACGACGCTCAACTCGTGTGGATCTTCCAGTTCTTTCCGGCGCTGAAGAAATTCTGGCTGTCGCGCGCCGGCACGCTGTCCGGCGGCCAAAAACAGATGCTGTCGATCGCCCGCGCCATTGTCGAGCCGCGGCAATTGCTCTTGATCGACGAGCCAACCAAGGGCCTCGCTCCGGCGATCGTGATGGCCCTGATCGATTGCCTGGCCGAGATCAAGCGCCGCGGCGCCACGATCCTGCTGGTCGAGCAGAATTTTCGCGTGGCGCAACAGCTCGGTGACGATGTCGCCGTGATGGACAACGGCAGGATCGTGCATCGCGGCGCGATGGCCGAGCTCGCCGAGAACACCACGCTGCAGGAACGTTTTCTCGGCCTCAGCCTGGAGGCGCATCAATGACCGATACGGCGCTGGACGACACCCTGCCGCAACCGCCGCGCGATATCATCCCGGTGCTGCTGCCGATTGTGCTTGCGGCCATCATGCTGCCGCTGATCGGTTCGACCTCGTCCTGGGTTACCCTCACCGTGGCGAGCCTCGCCATGGGCATGATGATCTTCATCATGGCGTCCGGGCTGACGCTGGTGTTCGGACTGATGGACGTGCTGAATTTCGGCCATGGCGCCTTCATCGCCGTCGGCGCCTATGTGGCGACGCTGGTGCTTGGGCCGCTGGCCGGCTGGATCCAGGCTGACGCGCTCTGGACCAACCTTGCGGCGCTGGCGCCCGCGGTGCTGCTGGCGATGGCGGTGTCCGGCGCGCTGGGCCTGGTGTTCGAGCGGGTGCTGATCCTTCCCGTGTACGGCAATCATCTGAAGCAGATCCTGATCACCATGGGCGGGCTAATCGTTGCCGAGCAGGCGCTCTATGCGCTGTGGGGCCCGGCGCAAATCCCGATGCCGCTGCCCGCGGCGTTGCGCGGCTCGTTCATTATCGGCGACATCGCGATCGCCAAATATCGCGTGCTGGCGATGGTGGTCGGCTTGGTGGTGTTCGTCGCCACACTGCTGGTGCTCAACCGCACCAAGATAGGACTGCTCATCCGCGCCGGCGTCGAGAACCGCGAAATGGTGGAAGCGCTGGGCTATCGCATCCGCCGGCTGTTCCTCGGCGTGTTCATGGTGGGCTCGGCGCTGGCCGGTCTCGGCGGGGTGATGTGGGGGCTGTATCGCGAGCAGATCCATGCCTCGATGGGCGCCGACCTGATGGTGCTGATCTTCATCGTAGTCATCATCGGCGGCTTGGGATCGGTCAGCGGCTGCTTCATCGGTGCCATTCTCGTGGCGATGGTCGCCAACTATGGCGGCTTCCTGGTGCCGAAGCTGGCGCTGGTCTCCAACATCCTCCTGATGGTCGTCATCCTGATGTGGCGGCCGCGCGGGCTTTATGCGGTGACCAACCGATGATGATTCTTTCAGGTGATCCGCCGCGCAGCCGCGTGCTCAGCGCCCTGCTCTTGCTCATCGTCGTGGCGCTGGCCGCGGCGCCGTTCCTGTTTCCCGGCGCGAAGGCGCTGAATGTCGCGACCAAGATCTGCATCTTCGCGGCCCTGGTCGCCTCCTACGATCTGCTGCTGGGCTACACCGGCACGGTGTCGTTCGCCCACACCATGTTCTACGGCATCGGCAGTTACGCCATTGCCATTGCGCTCTATGGCATGGGGCCGAGCTGGGCCGCGGTCGCGACCGGGCTTGTGGTCGGCCTGCCGCTGGCCGCGCTGCTGGCGCTGGCGATCGGGCTGTTCTCGCTGCGGGTGCAGGCGATCTTCTTTGCCATGATCACACTGGCGGTGGCGTCCGCATTCCTGGTGCTGGCCTCGCAACTGTCGTGGCTGACCGGCGGCGAAGACGGCCGCAGCTTCCAGTTGCCGGAGTTGCTGCGCCCGGGCACGGTGTTCGTCAAGAACCTGTTCGGCATCGCGATCACCGGCCGCACGCTGACCTACTACATGATCTTCATTGCGTCGGCGGCGATGATCCTGGGGCTACTGCGGATCGTGAATTCGCCGTTCGGGCGGGTGCTGCAGGCGATCCGCGAAAATCGTTTCCGCGCCGAAGCGCTGGGTTATCGCACGGTGTTTCACCTGACCTGGGCGAACTGCATCGCGGCCCTGGTGGCCGCGGGCGCCGGCGTGCTCAACGCGCTGTGGCTGCGTTATGCCGGCCCCGACACCTCGCTGTCGTTCTCGATCATGCTCGACATCCTGCTGATGGTGGTGATCGGCGGCATGGGCACGATCTACGGCGCCCTGATCGGCGCCGTGATCTTCATCCTGGCACAAAATTACCTCCAGGCATTGATGGGAGCGGCTTCCAGCGCCGCGGCCGACGCCGGCCTGCCGCTGCTGCCGGGCCTGCTGCATCCCGACCGCTGGCTGCTGTGGCTCGGGCTGCTGTTCATCGCCAGTGTCTACTTCTTCCCGACCGGCGTGGTCGGACGGCTGCGCGGAGCGTCGCGCGGCTGACATTGCGCCATTCGCACTTTGCGGACTCCCTCGCCAAGGGAGCGTGCTAGGCTTGCCTCGAGCAGAATAACAGCGAGGACGCCATGTCGATCACAACCCAAGCGCCACTGCATCTCGACCCCGGCGCATCGCTGCATCCGGAGTCGGTGGGGCGCGGGTCCGGACGGCATCGGCTCACCGGCCGCCACATCATCGTGGTCGGCGCCGGGCAACGCCGAGTGGTCGACGAAAAGCCCCCGATCGGCAATGGCCGCGCGATGGCGATCCTGTTCGCGCGCGAAGGTGCGCGGGTCGCCTGCGTCGATGCCTCGCGCGAGGCCGCCGAGGAAACCTGCATGCTGATCACGGCCGAGGGAGGCAAGGCGTTTCCCGAGGTGGCCGATGTCGCCGATCCCACGGCCATCGCGCCGGTGCTCGCGCGCTGTGTGCAGCGGCTCGGCGGGCTTGATGGCCTGGCGCTGAATGTCGGGATCTCGCAGGGACTGCCGCTTGCCAAATTGACGCCCGAGGTCTGGGACCTGGACTTCGCCGTCAATGTCCGCAGCCACATGTTGTTCGCGCAGCAGGCGCTCGAGGTGATGGCGCCCGGCGGCGCCATCACATTAACCTCGTCGATCGCCAGCCAGCGGGCGAGCGGGCACAACCCGGCCTATGAATCTTCCAAGGCGGCGCAGATCGCTTTGGCCCGGGCCATCGCGCTGGCTGGGGAACCCAAGGGCATTCGCTGCAATGTGATCGCGCCGGGCTATGTCGACACCCCGATGGGGCGCGATGCCAGCCGACGGCGCTCGGACCGGGCGGTGACAGTGCCATTCGGCCGCCAGGCCACCGGCTGGGAGGTGGCTTATGCTGCCCTGTTCCTGATTTCGAATGAATCGTCCTACGTCAATGCTCATACTTTGTTCGTCGATGGCGGACATATGGGCGGTATCGCGCGGAGCCCGACGGCTTGAGTATGGCAGCCCCTCGCTTGCGTTTTGCGGCGGCCGTGTCCACGTGAATGTCATTATCAACCTTCGGGGATTCCGCTTCACATGAGCACCGCCAAACTTTTCGAGCCGTACAAGCTCGGCTCCGTCACCCTCGCAAACCGCGCCGTGATGGCACCCTTGACGCGCAACCGCGCGCTCGCCGGTTTCGTGCCCAATCCGCTGGCAGTGGAGTATTACGGCCAGCGTGCCTCCGCGGGTCTTCTGATCAGCGAAGCGACGCAAGTTTCGCAGCAGGGCCAGGGTTACCAGGACACGCCCGGCATCTATTCACAGGAGCAGATCGCCGGCTGGCGCAAGGTGACCGACCGGGTGCACGAGCGCGGCGGCCACATCTATCTCCAGCTCTGGCATGTCGGCCGTATCTCCCACACCGACCTGCAGCCCAACAACGGCGCGCCGGTCGCCCCCTCCGCGATCCGCGCCAAGGGCAAGACCTTCGTCGGCGGCACCTTTGCCGACGTCTCCGAGCCCCGCGCGCTGGAGCTTGCTGAAATTCCCGGCATCATCGACGACTTCAAGCGCGGCGCGGCCAATGCGATCGCGGCCGGCTTCGACGGCGTCGAGGTTCACGGCGCCAACGGCTATCTGCTGGAGCAGTTCGCCAAGGACGGCATCAACAAGCGCACGGACTCCTACGGCGGCTCGATCGAGAACCGCGCCAAACTGATCCTCGAAGTCTCGCAGGCAGTGGTCGCCGAAGTCGGCGCCGCGCGCACCGGCATCCGCATCTCGCCGGTAACACCGGCCAACGACGCCTCCGACAGCAACCCGCAGGCGCTGTACGATCATATCGTCGACCAGCTCAACGCGCAGAAGCTCGTCTACATCCATGTCGTCGAAGGCGCCACCGGCGGCCCGCGCGACATCGCGCCGTTCGACTACAAGTCGCTGCGCAAACGCTTCAAGGGAGCGTACATCGCCAACAACGGCTATTCGCTCGACCTCGCGAGCCAGGTGCTGGCGGCCGACGACGCCGACCTGATCGCGTTCGGCAAGCTGTTCATCTCCAACCCGGACCTGGTCGAACGCCTGAAGCAGGGCGCGCCGCTGAACGATTTCGACAAGGCGACGTTCTATGGCGGCGGCGCCAAGGGCTATACGGATTATCCGACGCTGGAAGCGGCGCAGGCTGCGCAGTAAGTGGCCGTTGTTCGGAAACGAACGATCATTGTGAACTCGTCATGGCCGGGCTTGTCCCCAGCGACTCGGCGTAGCCGAGTCGCCGCTACATCCACGTCTTCCTTGCTGCAACGCTACTAAGTGGATGCCCGCGACAAGCGCGGGCATGACGCAGAGTGATACATTTCCGTTCCAGCAAGAACACTCAGGCGTTTGCCGGAATTTTCTCCGCGGCAACCGCCAGCGCCTTCAAATCGAACGATGCGTCCGCGGCCTGCTCGGGCGCGAGCGTCACGCGTGACGCCAGCAGCCGCCTCGCGATCATGTGATCGGAGGCCTGATTGATGGATTCGACGCCGAGCAGCCGCTCGCCCGCATAGCAGAAGATCGAGAACCGGCCGCGCGCAACATCGCCGCGGACGATCGAGCTGTCGTGTCCCTCGGTCAGCCCGGCGATCTGCAGCCGGCGATCGCCCTGATCGCTCCAGAACCAGGGGACGTTGCGATAAGCCTGCGGGCGACCGGACAACGTCGCCGCCAGGCAGCGGGCCTGATCAACTGCATTCTGCACCGATTCCAGGCGCAGCCTGCGGCCGGCGACCGGGTTTTCGAACAGCGCACAATCACCGATGGCGTGAACGGCGGGATCCGTGGTGGAGAGATGATCATCGACATGGATACCGTTGGAGACGGCGAGTCCGCAGTCGCGCGCCAATCCCATTTCAGCATCGGCACCGATGCCCACCAGAACCATATCAGCAGGGATTGTCACGCCGTCAGCAGTTTCAATGCCGGCGACCCGACCGCTCGCACCGGAAAACCTGGCGATCTTCGCGCCCAGCAGGAAATCGAGACCCGAGCCTGCATGAGCCTCCATCAGGTGATGCGACATTTTCTGGGAAATCGCGCGCCCCATGGGGCGATCAGCGGCCTCCAGCACGACAACGGAAGCACCGAGATCGCGCATCACGCAGGCGAGTTCGAGGCCGACAAAACCGCCGCCGATCACGACGACCTGGGTCAGGCCACCCAACCGCGCCTTGATCGTCTCGGCATCGGCCAGGGAACGCAGATAGAAAATGCCGTCCAGATCCGATCCTGGCACATCGAGCCTTCGGTTGCGGCTGCCGGTGGCGAGAACCACATGCGCGTAAGGCAGCGAACGGCCCGAGGCGAGTTGCACCTTGCGCCCGCGTCGGTCGATCGCGGTGGCCTTGTCACCGAGCCGCAGATCGATCACGTTGCCTGTGTAGAAATTGTCCGCGCGCAACAGCAGGTTCGCGCTGCTGACCTCACCCTTGAGAAACGCCTTGGACAATGGCGGGCGCTGATACGGTGGTGCCGCTTCGGCGGCTGCAATCGTGACGCGTTCGCCGTATCCGTTTTCGCGCAGAGATGCGGCGAGCTGTACGGCCGCCTGCCCGCCACCAATGATGACCACGCCGCTCATCGCAACCGCCCCGCCATCCGCTCAGGCGGCTGGTGCCGCGGCATCGCCCGCGGCCATACGCTCGACGATCCGGCGCATCCGCTGCGGCGCCGCATCGATGCCGATCCGGATACGCTTGGCATTGGGCCGCGCCCGCTCCATCGCCTCGATGCGCTCGAGAATCTCCTTGTCCTCATTGAAGGCGATGCGGAAATCCGCGTGCAGGCGTTGGTCGACGTCGGCATCGTCGATGGCGAAGTTGCGGACATGCAGCCAGTGATCGATGCAGACGTGCTCGTCCACCGGCGTGATGAAATGGCAAGCGAAGATGCGCAAGCCCTGCCCGCGGTCCTCCGGATTCTTGATCACATGGGCGTCGGCGCTACCGAAATCGATCACGGCGCTGCACGGCGCCGCATAATCATAATAGTGCCAACGGTCGACATTGCCGCGGAAATTGCCGTATTTCGCGAACAGCGGGATCGGCAGCGCGTCCTTGATCCAGCGCCAGACCAGCACACCGCTGTCGCTGAAGGTGTGCTCGACCGGGATCTCTTCGCTGGCGGCATTGCCCAGCGTGGAGAGATGCACGAAGCTGACATGCGCCGGATCGCAGAGATTATCGGCGAGATTGAGATAGTTCGCCTCGATCCGCAGCGCATCGCCATGAGCGGCGTGCCAGCCGGGATCGTTGTATTGCGGCAGGTCGTAGATCAGTGAGGGATCGGCACGGTCGGGATCGCCCGGCCAGATCCAGACCAGCCCCATCTTCTCGTGCAACGGATAGGACGGCACCCGCGCGTTGGCGGGAATCATGCTCTGGCCGGGAATGCGGACGCAGCGGCCGTTCGGGGCGAACGTCATGCCGTGATAACCGCACTCGACCGCGTCGCCCTTGAGCTTGCCCATGGACAACGGTGCGAGACGATGCGGGCACATGTCGTCGAGCGCGACCGGCACCCCGGCCTCGCTGCGGTAGGCCACGAGATCGCCCCCCAACAGGCGATGGCGAGCGAGCGAGCGCGTGACATTGCGCGACCATGTCAGCGGATACCAGGCATTGCGGGGAGCGTTCGACGTCATGGCGGACCTTCGGAGATGGGGAATGAGAACGCGGCGAATTAGTTCTTCAGCTTGGCGGCGACTTCGGTGTCGGTGGGCTGGAAGTCGGCGCCGTCGACATAGCGCCAGTCGGTCATCACGCCCTGCCCGTCCCTGACCGCGATCCGCCCGATATAGACGCCGAGCGTCGATTGATGGTCGATGGCGCGGAACGCCACCCGGCCGGCCGGCGTATCGACCTTGAGATGCTCCATCGCCTTGATCAGATCATCGGTGTTGGTGTTGCCGGCGGTCTCGATGGCCCTGGCGAGCACCAGCGTGTTGATGTAGCCGATCAGCGCACCGATGTTGGGCGTGTCCTTGAAGCGGTCGACATAGGCTTTCAGGAACGCATCGTGCTCTTTGGTCCTGATCTCGCTGAAGGGATATCCGGTCACCAGCCAGCCGACCGGCGCTTCGTCCTTCAACGGCGCCAGATATTCCGGCTCGCCGGTCATGAGGCTGACCACCGGCCGGCCCACGAAGGTGTTGCGCGTGGTGCCCTCGCGCACCAGCTTGGCGAGATCGGGACCGAAGGTGGCATTGAAAATCGCCTCCGGCTTGTCCGAAGTCATCGCCTGAACCACCGCGCCGGCATCGATCTTGCCGAGCGGCGGCCATTGTTCGGAGACGAACTCCACGTCGGGCCGCAGTCGCTTCAGCTCGCTCTTGAAGCTCGCCACCGCCGACTGGCCGAATTCATAGTTCGGCGCGATCGTGGCCCAGCGGCGCGCGGGGAATTTGGCCGCCTCTTTCGCCAGGATCGACGCCTGGGTGTAGGTCGAGGGCCGCAGCCGGAAGGTGTAGCGGTTGCCTTTCTCCCAGATCAACGCGTCGGTGAGCGGCTGCGAGGCCAGGAAGAACACCTTCTTCTGCTTGGCGAAATCGGCGACCGCGAGCCCGACATGGGAGAGGATGGTTCCAGTCAGGAGATCGACGCGCTCGGATTCGACCAGCTGGTTGGCCGCGGTGATGGCGACATCGGGCTTGCCGGCATCGTCGCGGGCGATGATCTCGAGCTTGCGACCGAGCACGCCGCCCCGCGCATTGATCTCGTCGCGCGCCAGTTCCCAGCCCTGGCGATAGCCGCGGGTGCCGACCGGCAGCGCCGAATAGCTGGAGATTTCGCCGATCCGGATCGGCGGCGGGTCCGCCGCCAGCGCGGGCGCGCCGGACACCGACAACGCAAGAACCACCACTTGAGCCGCACGCGATATCCGCACGTTACCCTCCTGTCGCAGGCCGGAGCTATGTATGTAGTACTTACTTCATAACGCATCACGCCACCGCCGAATTGTCAACAGCCTGGAACGCTTAAAAAGTGGCTGGCTTTGCCAAAAAGCAAGCAGCCGACAAATGCGCTATGAAGAGGGACACGAGGATTCGATGCTGAAAAAAGCCCCTTCCAAAGCGAAGAGCATTGCGAAGCGCGCCGGCCGCCGCACCCGCGCGCCGGACCAGACCCGCGAGGCGCTGCTGCGGGCCGCCGTCGCCGAGTTCGCCCGCGAAGGCTATGGCGGCGCGCGGGTCGATCGCATCAGCAAGGCGGCGAAGAGCAACGACCGCATGCTGTATTACTACTTCACCAGCAAGGAGAAGCTGTTCCATCACGTCATCGAGCACTGCTACGCCGACCTCGTCGCCAGCGAAGAGGCGCTGGCGCTGGACTTCAGTCGGCCGCGCGCGGCGCTCGCCGACCTCGTCGCGTTCAACTGGAATTACTACTGGGACAATCCGGAGCTCTTGAGCATTCTCGCCTCGGAGAACCTGTTCAGGGGACGCCACGTCAAGAACAACATCCGCGGCATCTTCGCCAATACCCAGCTCGGCATGCTGGACCGGGTGCTGCAGAGCGGTACCGAGCGCGGCGAATTCAGGCCGGACTGCGACCGCTTCCTCGTTTTCATGTCGATCCTGTCGCTGACCTATTTCTACCGCGCCAATCTCTACACCCTGTCGAACTACATGCAGATCGACCTCGCCGACCACGAGCGCCGCAAGGCCTGGCTCGCCCATGTGCAGGGCATGATCGACGACCTGGTGCGGCGGCGGGTGTAGGTTCTGCGAGAATGTATTGAGGCACATCAATACCCACCAACGTCATGCCTGCGTTTGTCGCGGGCATCCACGTCTTTACGGACGCACGACAAGAAAGACGCGGATGTCACGGCGACTCGCCGTAGCCGAGTCGCTGGGAACAAGTCCGGCCATGACGTAGAATGCATGGAAGCGCATCGGACACTGAAAAAGAAAAAAGGCCGGGATCGCTCCCGGCCTCTCCGCTGTCGTCGGGGGATTGCGGACCCGACAGCTGGCGTAACTTCAGCGCACAGCTAGCTCACTTCGCTTCCGCGCGCTTGGGCGGGGTCGCCGGCCACGACTTGATCAGGGTGTCGTAGTCGACGGTTTCGCCCTTCGGCTTTTCGTTGGCGAGCTTGCGTTGCGGCGCGATGTTGCCGTCCTTTTCAGACTTGGCGAACCAGAACTCGGCCGTCTCCTTCTTGTTGAGCTTCGGACCGCAGGCCCCCTGCACGCCCGACTTCTCGAGCCGCTCCAGCACCGAGTCCTGTGCCGCCGCCAGCGAGTCCATCGCCGCCTGCGCGGTCTTCGCACCGGATGACGCATCGCCGATGTTCTGCCACCACAGCTGCGCCAGCTTCGGATAGTCCGGGATGTTGTTGCCGGTCGGAGACCACTGCACGCGCGCGGGCGAGCGGTAGAATTCGATCAGGCCGCCGAGCTTCGGCGCACGTTCGGTGAACGACTTGTCCCAGATATCGGACTCGCGGATGAAGGTGAGACCGACATGGCTCTTCTTCAGCGACACCGTCTTGGAAACGATGAACTGCAAATAGAGCCAGGCTGCCTTGCGGCGATCCGGCGGCGTCGACTTCAGCAGCGTCGCGGAGCCGGCGTCCTGGTAGCCGAGCTTCATGCCCTCTTTCCAGTAAGCGCCGTGCGGCGACGGCGCCATGCGCCATTTCGGCGTGCCGTCCGCGTTGACGACCGGACCCGGCTTCACCATGTCGGCGGTGAAGGCGGTGTACCAGAACATCTGCTGGGCGATGTTGCCCTGCGCGGGCACTGGACCCGACTCGGAGAAGGTCATGCCCTGGGCCTGCGGCGGGGCATACTTCTTCAGCCAGTCGAGATACTTGACGATGGAGTAGACCGCCGCCGGGCCGTTGGTGTCGCCGCCGCGTTCGACCGATGAGCCGACCGGACGGCAGCCTTCCATGCGCACGCCCCATTCGTCGACCGGCAGGCCGTTGGGAATGCCCCTGTCGCCGTTGCCGGCCATCGACAGCCAGGCGTCGGTGAACCGCCAGCCAAGCGACGGGTCCTTCTTGCCATAGTCCATGTGGCCATAGACCTTGACGCCGTTGATTTCCTTGATGTCGTTGGTGAAGAACTCGGCGATGTCCTCATAGGCCGACCAGTTCACGGGAACGCCGAGGTCGTAGCCGTACTTGGCCTTGAACTTCGCCTTGTAGTCGGGATTGCTGAACCAGTCGTAGCGGAACCAGTAGAGGTTGGCGAACTGCTGGTCCGGCAGCTGATACAGCTTCTTGTCGGGGCCGGTGGTGAACGACTTGCCGATGAAGTCATCGACGTCGAGCATCGGATCGGTGACGTCCTTACCCTCGCCGGTCATGTAGTCCGACAGCGCGATGGTCTGACCGTAGCGGAAGTGCGTGCCGATCAGATCGCTATCGTTGATCCAGCCGTCATAGACGTTCTTGCCGGACTGCATCTGGGTCTGCAGCTTCTCGACCACGTCGCCTTCCTGGATGACGTCGTGCTTGATCTTGATGCCGGTGATTTCGCTGAACGCTTTGGCCAGCGTTCCGGCTTCGTATTCATGGGTGGTGATGGTTTCGGAGACGACGTTGATTTCCATGCCCTTGAAGGGCTCGGCTGCCTTGGCAAACCACTGCAGCTCCTTGAGCTGGTCGGCCTTGGACAGCGTCGAGGGCTGGAATTCGCTGTCGATCCATTTCTGGTTGATGGCATCGTCCGCAAATGCGGACGGTGCGACGGCCGCCGACGCCAGCATCAGCGCCGCTGCGCTTGTCATCGTCAGGAGACGATTGGTCCCGGTCTTGAATCGCATGTGTTTCCTCCGTTGATGCGACAAAACTTCAACTCAGGCCCGGGTTATTCCCGGATCTGCCAGTATTATTCAAAGCGAACCATTCGCTTTGCCTCAATTGTTCACCGCTCAGACCTTGCGAAAGATTGCAACAGCCGTGAGCAGCGAAATGATGGTCGCGAGCCACAGGCTCGAAACCTCAACGCCTTCCTCTCCGATCGGAAGAGTGAAAATCGGATTGGTGCCGACCACGCCAATCCACACCAGATGGATCACCGCAGCCGCAATCAGTGAAATGAACAGACGGTCGCCGCGGGTGGTCGGAATCCTCAAGACCCCAACGCGCTCGGCCTCGGGATAGACCGCGGCCAGCCATGTCATCACGCCGAGTGTCGATGCCAGCAGCACGAAGAAGATCGCGGTCGGCAGCGTCCAGGCCATCCATGCGATGTTTTCCATCGGCCCCTCCTACACCCGGCCAAGCGCGAAGCCGCGCGCGATGTAGTTGCGAACGAACCAGATCACCAATGCGCCGGGGATGATGGTCAGCACGCCGGCAGCGGCGAGCAGGCCCCAGTCCATGCCGGAGGCCGACACCGTGCGGGTCATGGTGGCCGCGATCGGCTTGGCGTTGACCGAGGTCAGGGTGCGCGCCAGCAGCAGTTCCACCCAGGAGAACATGAAGCAGAAGAACGCGGCCACGCCGATGCCGCTGGCGATCAGCGGCACCAGGATCTTGATGAAGAAGCGCGGGAACGAGTAGCCGTCGAGAAACGCGGTTTCGTCGATCTCGCGCGGCACGCTGGAGACGAATCCCTCCAGGATCCACACCGCGAGCGGGATATTGAACAGGCAGTGCGCCAGCGCCACCGCCCATGGAGTATCGAACAGGTTGATCGCCGAATAGAGGTTGAAGAACGGCAGCGCGAACACCGCCGGCGGCGCCATCCGGTTCGACAGCAGCCAGAAGAACAGATGCTTGTCGCCGAGAAAACGATAACGCGAGAATGCGTAGGCCGCCGGCAGCGCGAAAGTGATCGAGATGACGGTGTTGATCACCACATACTTGATCGAATTGATGTAGCCGGAATACCAGCTGGCATCGGTGAAGATCCGCACGTAATTCGCGATGGTCGGCTGCCGTGGCCACAGCGTCATGGAGGAGACGATCTCGCTGTTGGTCTTGAAGCTCATATTGACCAGCCAGTAGATCGGCAGCAGCAGGAACACCAGAAACAGGATCATGATGACACGACGGCCGGGGATGCTCTGCATCAGGCTTCTCCCTGCGGTTGCCGCTCAGTGCCGGTATTGGTCATCACGGTGTAGAACACCCAGCACACGATCAGGATGATCAGGTTATAAACCAGCGACAGCGCCGCCGCCTTGCCGAGGTCGAATTGACCCAGCGCGATTTTCACCAGCTCAATGGAGATGAAGGTGGTGGAATTGCCGGGGCCACCACCGGTCACCACGAACGGCTCGGTGTAGATCATGAAGCTGTCCATGAAGCGCAGCAGCACGGCGATCAGCAGCACCCGCTTCATCTTCGGCAGCTGGATCGCGCTGAACACCGCCCAGCGCGAGGCGCCGTCGATCTGCGCCGCCTGATAATAGGCGTCGGGAATCGACTTCAGGCCGGCATAACACAGCAGCGCCACCAGGCTGGTCCAGTGCCAGACGTCCATCACAATGACGGTGGCCCAGGCGTCGAATTCATTGGACACGTAGTTGTAGTTGATGCCGATGGCATTCAGCGCATACCCCATCAGGCCGATGTCGGGCCGGCCGAACACCTGCCAGATGGTGCCGACCACGTTCCACGGGATCAGCAGCGGCAGCGCCATGATCACGAGACAAGCGGCAACGGTCCAGCCATCACGCGGCATCGACAGCGCCACCAGGATGCCGAGCGGGATCTCGATGGCGAGGATCACCCCGGAGAAGAACAGGTTGCGTCCCAGCGAGGCGAGAAAGCGCCCACCGAGATCGGTGGAGGGATCGAGCAGCTCCTTGAACCAGCCGATGCCGTTCCAGAAAAACTGGTTGTTGCCGAAGGTATCCTGCACCGAATAGTTCACCACGGTCATCAGCGGCAGGATCGCCGAGAAGGCCACGATGAGGAACACCGGCAGCACCAGGAACCAGGCCCTGTTGTTGAAGGTCTTGTCCATCAGACAGCCCCCTCGACAAGCCGGCTGTCGACATAGACGTGCACCCGCGACGGATCGAACGCCAGACCGACGCTGTCGCCCTGCACGGAAAAGCCGTTCGGCATCCGGGCTGACAGCTTCTGGTCGCCGACACGGACGCGAGCGAAACGCGCGCGTCCGAGATCATCGATGCGCTCGACCTGCGCGGTGAGCAGATCGGTCGCCGGCTGCGCCACGGTGACGAATTCCGGCCGCACCCCAATCTCGATCTTGGCGCCAACGGGCAGCGCGCCATAGCTGCGCTGCAGCCGGATGACATGGCCACTGAGACTGGCCTCGCTGTCATGCACCTGCGCCGGCAGGATGTTCATGCCGGGCGAGCCGATGAAATAGCCGACGAAGGTGTGCGCCGGCTTGTCGAACAGCTCCTGCGGCGTGCCGCTCTGCACCACGCGGCCGTCATGCATCACCACCACGGTGTCGGCGAAGGTCAGCGCTTCGGTCTGGTCGTGGGTGACATAGATCATGGTCAAATCGAGCGCGTTGTGCAGCGCCTTGAGTTTGGAGCGCAGCTCCCACTTCAAATGCGGATCAATCACCGTCAGCGGCTCGTCGAACAGCACCGCGGCGACGTCGGAGCGCACCAGGCCGCGACCCAGCGAGATCTTCTGCTTGGCGTCGGCCGTGAGGCGCTGCGCCTTGCGGTTGAGATAGGGCGTGAGGTCCAGCAGCTTGGCGATCTCGGCAACACGGGCATCGATCTGCGCCCGGGCCACGCCGCGGTTCTTCAGCGGAAACGCCAGGTTCTCGCCCACCGTCATGGTGTCGTAGATCACCGGAAACTGGAACACCTGGGCGATGTTGCGTTTCTGGGTCGACAGCTGCGTCATGTCGGCGCCGTCGAACAGGATCTTGCCGCGCGACGGCGCGACGATGCCGGAGATGATGTTGAGCAGCGTGGTCTTGCCGCAGCCGGAGGGGCCGAGCAGCGCATAGGCGCCGCCCTGCCGCCAGGTCATCGACATCGGCTTCAGGGCATAGGAATCCGGATCAGCGGCGTCGCCACCGTAGGATTTTGCAAGATCGACGAGGTCAATGCGCGCCATGGCCGGGCCTCACATCGACTGTGGCGCGGCGACGAGCCGGCCGGTCGAATCGAACACGAACAGATCATCCGGATCGAGCGCCGCCTGCAGCCGGTTTCCCGGCTGGAATTCGTGCACGCCCGGCAGCACGGCCACCCAGTCGGAACCGTTCTGCCGCAGATGCACGAAACTCTCGGACCCGGTGATTTCCGTCAACACAACCTCGGTGGAAAAAGCGTGGCGATTGGCCGCGCCGGTCGCGACCGCGACCTGATGCGCACGGAAGCCGACGCGATAGTGACCATCGCCAAGACCCGCATAAAGACCGCTCGCCGGCGCCTCCAGACCGACAGCATAGGCAACGGTATTGCCTTTCTTTTCGATGCCGATGGTGTTGAGCGGCGGATCGGAAAACACCTCGGCCACGCGCACCGTATCCGGACGGCGATAGACCTTGGCGGTCTCCCCGATTTGCAGCGCCTGCCCTTCCCACATGCAGATGGTGTCGCCGCCGAGCAGCAGGGCTTCGGACGGCTCGGTGGTGGCATAAACAAAGATCGCGCCGGACGCCTCGAAGATTCGCGGCAATTCGGCGCGCAATTCCTCGCGCAATTTGTAGTCGAGATTGGCCAGCGGCTCGTCGAGCAGCACCAGGTCCGCGCCCTTGACCAGCGCGCGCGCGATTGCCGTGCGCTGCTGCTGGCCGCCGGAGAGCTGCAGTGGGGTGCGGGTCAGATACGGATCGAGCTTCAGCAGACGCGAGGCCTCGCGCACGCGCTGCTCGATTTCCTCGCGCGGGCGGCCCTGCACCCGCAAGGGCGAGGCGATGTTTTCATAGACCGTGAGCGAGGGATAATTGATGAACTGCTGGTAGACCATCGCCACCGAGCGCTGCCGCACGTCGAAACCGGTGACGTCGGTGCCGTCGACCAGCACCCGTCCCTGGCTCGGCTTGTCGAGGCCGGCGAGCAGCCGCATCAGCGATGTCTTGCCGGCGAGCGTTGGCCCCAGCAGCACACTCAAGGTGCCGCGCTCCAGGGTCATCGACACGTCGCGGATATGCGGCGTGCCATTCACCTCGCGCGACACATGGTCCAGGGTGATGCTCATCGCCGCGATCCCGCTTCCTGCAGGGGCTTTGCAGGGACCGATTGTGTGGCCATCCAGGCCTCGAGAGCAGCGATCTCATCCACCGACAAGCGCAGGCCAAGCTTGGAACGCCGCCACACCACGTCTTCCGCGGTGCGCGCCCATTCATTCGCCATCAGGTAGCGGACTTCGCTTTCCGTCAAGGTGGCGCCAAACGACTGGCCGAGATCGGCAAGCGATTTGGCGCGGCCCAGCACCAGTTTGGCGCGACTGCCATAGGCGTGCGCCAGCCGGTCAGCATGGGTGCGGGTCAGGAAGGCGAATTCGCGCAGCAGCTCGTTGCTCAGTGCAGGAATCGCCGAGACGTCGAGATCGCCGCCGGGCAGCGCCGCGGTGGCGGTCCAGCCAGCACGTGCCTTGGTGCCGTGCAGATGAGCGGCGACATGCTCCAGCGCCTCTTCGGACAGGCGCCGGTAGGTGGTGATCTTGCCGCCGAAAATCGACAGCAGCGGCAGGCCGCCGGGGGTGTCGAGCTCGAACACATAATCGCGCGTCGCGGCCTTGGCATCGCTGGCGCCGTCGTCATAGAGCGGCCGGACGCCGGCATAGGTCCAGACCACGTCTTCCGGCAGCACCGGCTTGGCGAAATACTCGCTGACCGCCTCGCAGAGATAATTGATCTCGTCGTTGGTGATCTTCACCTTGGCCGGATCGCCGTCATAGTCGCGGTCGGTGGTGCCGATCAGCGTGAAATCATTCTGGTAGGGAATGGCGAAAATGATGCGGCCGTCTTCGTTCTGGAAGATGTAGGCGCGGTCATGCTCGTACAGCCGGCGCACCACGATGTGCGAGCCCTGCACCAGGCGCACTTTGGCTTTGGCATTGACGCCGGCACGCTGCGACAGCACCTCGTCGACCCAGGGGCCGCCAGCATTGATCAGGGTGCGGGCGCGGATCGTCTCCTGCGCGCCGGTGATCGTATCCTGCACGGTGACCTGCCAGCAGTCGGCGACGCGGCGCGCCTGCACCGCACGGGTGCGGGTGCGGATGACGGCGCCGCGCTCGGCCGCATCGATGGCGTTCAGCACCACCAGCCGCGCATCGTCGACGAAACAGTCGGAATATTCGAAACCGCGGCTGAAGCGGTCCGGCGCCAGCGGGCGCCCGACCTCATCACGGCGCAAATCGACAGAGCGGGCCGATGGCAGCAGTTTGCGGCCACCGAGATGGTCGTACATGAAGAGCCCGAGGCGCAGCAGCCAGGCCGGCCGCAAGCCGCGATGGTGCGGCAAAACGAAACGCAGCGGGCGAATGATGTGCGGGGCGATCTGCCAGAGCACCTCCCGCTCCATCAGCGCTTCGCGCACCAAGCGGAACTCATAATATTCGAGATAACGCAGGCCGCCGTGGATCAGCTTGGTCGACCACGACGACGTGCCACTGGCCAAATCATTCATTTCACAAAGGAAAACGGAATTGCCACGGCCGGCCGCGTCGCGCGCGATGCCGCATCCGTTGATGCCGCCGCCAATGATGGCGAGGTCGAAAACCTGATCGGTGGCTTGATTCAACAGACGCTTCCCCTGGCGCTCGCCTTATTAATCGAAAGGCGATTTCGCTTTCGTATCGGGATTAAAACACACCCAAAAACGAAAGCAAGCGAAAGATAACCGAAAGCGTCAGGTTAGCTGGCCGAAACTGCCTCCGCGGGCTCTGCCGGGACTTCGTCGTCATCGGCGGTTTTGGAGCCGGCTTCGATCACGGTGATGCCCCGCTCCTGGCACAACGCGCGGAAACGCGGTGGAATCCCGGGATCGGTGACGAAGGTCTGGATCTGGCCGATGTGGGCGATACGGACCGGGGCGCTGCGCTCGAACTTGGTGGAGTCCGACACCAGCATCACGCTGCGGGCATTGGCGATGATGGCCTGCGCCGCCTGCACCTCGCGATAGTCGAAGTCGAGCAGCGCGCCCTCCTCGTCGATCGCCGACGCGCCGATGATGGCATAATCCACCTTGAACTGACCGATCAGGTCGATGGCGGCGGAGCCGATCACACCGCCGTCGGAACGCCGCACATTGCCGCCGGCGACGATCACCTCGATGCGCGGATGACGGTAGAGCGCCATCGCCACATTGAGGTTGTTGGTGATGACCAGCAGGTCTTCATGGGAGACCAGCGCGCTCGCGACCTCTTCGGTGGTGGTTCCGATGTTGATGAACAGCGAACAGCCGTTGGGAATCTGCTCGGCCGCGGCAATGCCGATCGCCTTCTTCTCCTCGGCGGCGACGAAGCGCCGTGCCTCGTAGGCCAGGTTTTCGACCCCTGACGCGATGATGGCGCCGCCATGCACCCGGGTCATCGAGCGGCGATCGCAGAGATCGTTGAGATCCTTGCGAATCGTTTGCGCCGAGACTTCGAAGCGGCGGGACAAATCCTCCACCGTCACCCGCCCAATGGAGCGGGCGATGTTGAGGATTTCGGATTGACGATGGGTTAGTCCGGTCACGACGATCACCACGCAGCGCAAGAGAACGTCACATGGTGATCGTGTTCCACAATGGGGTCAACTTGCGATTTTCAGGTTGCCTGCGTGAGCGCAACAGCAGAATTGCGCTGCAATAGGTCCGTCGACGCGATCATGCGACCTTGTCGCGCGCCCTGTCATCCTTGTTATTGTCCTTGGCCTGGATGAAGAGGATGGCCGCGCGTTCCGCTTCTCTTGCACTGCGGAAATAGCGCCCTTCCAGGGAGTTGAAATCGTGATTCGAGGCAAAGAACTTGAATCCCGATTTGTCGCGAACAACGATACCTGCGGTTTTGGAACTGACTTCGATGACGTAGCTATCAGACATGGTTTTCCCGCCGCCGGACGAGCCGGCGCTTCCAGTAACAGCAAGATGCGGGGAACTCACGGTCACCCACCCTTGCGCCCATTAACGATGAAGACGTGGAAAAGTTCAGGGTCTGTTGCGACAACAGCCGGTCGCTGCGGAGAGATGCCGCAGGCAGAGCCACGGTTCCAATTCCAAGGTGATAGCGATGGAATCGGCGCTTGAATCCAACACCATTGGATTCGGGAACCCCGGATGCGAGTTGGTCAGGTTCAAACCAGGCCACTGCGCGTTCACAAGCTCCCGCACCCGGATCGTGCTCCGTGCGGCCGCTCTAGATGCTTCACGCGACAAGGCCATGACACCCATCTTACGGTTTGACGCTTACGGTTTGCCGTATCCGGACGGCAGGCTCACCGCGGCCAGCCGCACCGCATCCTGGTCGCGATCGAGTGCGACATATTCACCCTGCCAGTAAGCCAGCGCCGCCGTCTGTCCCGCCACCCGCACCGCCGCGACGCGGCCGATGACGATGGCATGGGAGTGGCGATGGATGACCTCCTCGATCTTGCAGTCGATTCCGGCGAGCCCATCGGCCAGTACAGGCACGCCGGTGGCGAGCGTGGTCCACTGCGCGCCGTCGAAGCGCGCCGCGCCAGTCGCGCCGCCGCGCCCGGTGAACCGATCGGCGATATCCTGCTGATCGCCATTCAGGATGTTGACGGCGAACGCGCCGTACTTCTCGAACAACGGCCAGGACGACGAGGAACGGTTGATGCAGACCAGAAGGCTCGGCGGCTCGGCCGACAGCGACGTCACCGAGGTGACGGTCATGCCGGAGATATCCTTGTCCCGGCCGACAGTGATGACACTGACGCCGCCGGCAAGCTGGCGCATGGCGCTGCGGAAGCTTGCGACGGAGGCATCCAGGTCGGTCTGCACGATACGAACGAGCGAGTTCATGATGGCACCTTGATTCTTCTTATCGTCTCAGTTGTCGTCGGTCGCGTCCTTGAGCAGATCGCGCAGGATCGCTTCCTCGAACGCCGCAACCGCCGCCGAGCCGCGGCCGCGCGGCCGTTTCAGATCGACATGGATGTCGTTGGCGATGCGCCCCTCTTCGAGCACCAGCACACGATCCGCCACCGCGACGGCTTCGGTGACATCGTGGGTGACGAGAATGCCGGTGAAGCCCTGATCGGCCCATACCCGCTCCAGCAGCCGCTGCATGGTGATGCGGGTCAATGCATCCAGCGCGCCGAGCGGCTCGTCGAACGCCAGCACCCGCGGATGGCTGACCAGCGCGCGGGCCAGCGCCACGCGTTGCCGCTGGCCGCCCGACAGCACGGTCGGCCACTGATCGCGCTTGGCATCGAGCTCGACCTCGTGCAGCGCGCGTTCGGCGCGCTGCTTGGCATCGGGCGAGCTGCGATCGGCGCCGAGACCGACCTCGACATTCGACAGCACCCGCGCCCAGGGCAGCAGGCGCGGCTCCTGGAACATCATCCGCACCTGCTTTTGCACGCCGGCCTCGGTCGAATCCTGGTCGCCGAACGCGATGGTGCCGGCATCGGGCTTGTCGAGACCCGCGATCATCCGCAGCAGCGTGCTCTTGCCGCAACCGCTGCGGCCGACAATGGCCACGAACTGGCCGGCAGGAATATGCAGGTCGATGCCGCGCAGCACCTGGTTGTCGCCGAACGCCTTGCGCAGGCCGCGGATGGTGATGGGAAGCCCACGCGACACCGACGGCACACTGGTGCGCGCGGCGTCGGCTTCGCGGAGATAGTCGGCACTGTCGACCGGACGCGCGGACACTGGAGCAAAACGGAGCGGCTGCTGCATGACCATTCTCACTGTTTCTGGAAAGCCGGATGCCACGACAGCGTCAGCCGTTCGAGCACGCGCGACGCGCTGTCGGCGAGCTTGCCGAGCAGCGCATAGATCAGGATGCTGAGCACCACGACGTCGATCAGCATGAACTCGCGCGCCTGCATCGCCATGTAGCCGAGGCCGGAGGACGCAGCGATGGTCTCAGCCACGATCAGCGTCAGCCACATGATGCCGAGCGCAAAACGAAGCCCGACGAAGATCGAGGGCAATGCGCCCGGGAAGATGACGCGGCGGAACAGTTCGCCATCGCTCATGCCGTAGCTGCGGCCCATCTCGATCAGCTGCGGATCGACCGTCTTGATGCCGTGCAGGGTGTTCAGATAGATCGGGAAGAACACGCCGAGCGCCACCAGGAACAGCTTCGCCACCTCATCGATGCCGAACCACAGGATCACCAGCGGGATCAGCGCCAGATGCGGCACGTTGCGCACCATCTGCAGCGTGGTGTCGGTCAGCTTGTTGCTGAGCCTGGACAGCCCGTTGGCAAGGCCGAAGGCGAAACCGATGCCGCCGCCGATGACAAAACCAACAATGGCGCGCCAGAAGCTGACCCAGATATTGCGCGCGAGCTCACCTGATAGCAGCAGTTTCCAACCGGCCAGCGCGACGTCGCTCGGCGCCGGCAGCACGCGCACCGAGATCCAGCCGGCGACACTCGCCAGCTGCCAGATCGCGATGATCGTTATCGGCACGATCCATTGGGTCAGGCCGTCGAGCCGCGGGGCACGAAGGCCGCCGACCCGCGGCAGGGAATCGATCAGGCTCATGACTGCGACGCCTTGATGAGGGGACGATGCTCGTTGGCGATGGTTTCGCCGAACGGCCCGGTGTTGACGCGCAGCGGCGCGACATTGTCGCCTTTGTTGAGCGACAGATGCGGGAACACCAGTTCGGCAAAACGATAGGCTTCTTCGAGATGCGGATAACCCGACATGATGAAGGTATCGATGCCGATCGCCTGATACTCCTTGATCCGCGCCGCGACGGTTTCGGGATCGCCGACCAGCGCCGTGCCCGCACCGCCACGCACCAGGCCGACACCGGCCCACAGGTTCGGGCTGATCTCGAGCTTGTCGCGGCGACCGCCATGCAGCTGCGCCATGCGCTGCTGCCCCACCGAATCCATCCGCGAGAAGATCTTCTGCGCCGAGGCAATGGTCTCGTCGCTGACATGATGGATCAGTTCGTCCGCGGCCTTCCAGGCTTCCGCATTGGTCTCGCGCACGATGACGTGCAGGCGGATGCCGAACGACACCTTGCGGCCGCGCGCCTGCGCCACTTCATTGACGCGATTGATCTTCTCCGCCACCGAGGCCGGCGGCTCGCCCCAGGTCAGGTACTTGTCCACGGTGTCGACGGCGACATCGATGCCGGCATCGGACGATCCGCCGAAATACAGCGGCGGCCCACCCGCCTGGTGCGGCGGGAACAGCAGCCGGCCATCCTCGATGGCGAGATGCTTGCCCTTGAATTCGACGGTCTTCTCGGCGAGCAGATCCTTGTAGACGCTCAAGAACTCGCGGGTGACTTCATAACGCTCGTCATGTCCAAGGAAGATGCCGTCGCCCTTGTTCTCCACGGGATCGCCGCCGGTAACCACGTTGATCAGCAGCCGGCCCTCGGAGATGCGATCCAGTGTCGCGGTCATGCGCGCGGCGACGCTCGGCGACTGCAAGCCCGGGCGCACAGCCACGAGATAACGCAGCCGCTTGGTCAGCGGCACCAGCGCCGAGGCCACGACCCAGGAATCCTCGCAGGAGCGTCCGGTCGGCAGCAGCACGCCGAAATAGCCGAGATCGTCGGCCGCCTGCGCGATCTGCCTCAGATACGACAGCGAGACATGCCGGCCGCCATTGGTGGTGCCGAGATAACGGCCGTCGCCGTGAGTCGGCAGGAACCAAAGGACGTTGGCATTAGGGGATGGAGCAACACTCATGAACCTGACTTTCGTGCGATATCGGAAACGGTGATGGCCTTGGGGATCAACCCAAGCTGATGAAAGGTATCGCCCAATTTCTGCTGCTCGGCCAGCACCTGGGCATCGATCGGCTTGATACCGTAGGCTTGGCGCTTCAGCGCGAGTTCGATCACCGGCACCGGAAGGCCGACCGACGGGCTGAGCTGCTCGGCCACAGCATGAATGTCGGTCTTCGCCCAGGCGTCGACCTCACGCAGGCTGTCCAGCAGCACATCGAGCACTTTGGGATCCGTGGCGAGGAATTTTTCCGACGAGAAATAGAACTGGGTGTTGGCGACGGTGTCGGTACCATCGGACAGCACGCGGGCCTCGAGCGCCACTTCGGCAGAGGCCTGGTAGGGATCCCAGATCGCCCACGCATCGACCGAGCCGCGTTCGAACGCGGCGCGCGCGTCGGCCGGCGCGAGGAACGCCGGGGTGATGTCGGAGTACTTCAGGCCCGCCTTCTCCAGCGCCTTGACCAGCAGATAATGAACGTTCGAGCCCTTGTTGAGAGCGACGGTCTTGCCCTTCAACTCGGCGACGCTCTTCAGCGGGCTGTTCTTCTGCACCAGGATCGCCTCGCCCTTCGGCGCCGGCGGCTCGTAGGCGACATAACGGATCGGGGCACCGGCCGCCTGCGCGAAGATCGGCGGCGCTTCACCGGTGTTGCCGAAATCGATGGCACCAACATTGACGGCTTCCAGCAAGGGCGGCCCCGACGGGAACTCCGTCCACACCACGGAATAGCCCAGCGGCTTCAGTTTCGGCTCCAGCGAGCCCTTGCTCTTGAGCAGCACGAGCTTGCCGTATTTCTGGAAGCCGATGCGCAGCATCTTGTCTTGCGCCGTGGCTGCACCGATCGATGCGGCGAGCCCGAGGGCAACGGCAACGACGGCGGCAAAAGTTCGCAACGGCTTCATGTCAAATCCTCGGCGTTGAAATGGCGGGATGAAAGGGATGGCGGGGGATCAGCTCTGCGCGGGCTTCCAGACGATGTCCTTGATGACGATCGGCTTCGGGATCAGGCCCAGCTTGTGAAAACGGTCGGCGACGCCCTGCTGGGTCGCGACGATGTCATCGGTGACGGGTCCGATGGCGTAGGACGAGCGCTCCGCAGCCACGGTCTGGATATCCAGCGGCACGCCGGTGACATCGCTCAACGATTTCGCCACGTCGGTACGATGGCTCTCGGCCCAGTGCGCGGATTGGGTCAGCACCGCGATCACGTCACGCAACGCGGCGCCCTGCGTCGTGGCGAAATCGCGGTTGGCGATATAGAAGGAATTGGTCTTGGTCACATCCTTGGAATTGATCAGGATCCGTCCATGCTGCTTCACCTCGCCGATGGCGAAGTAGGGATCCCAGATCGCCCAGGCCTCGATGCTGCCGTTGGCGAACGCCGCACCGGCGTCCGGCGGGGTCAGGTACACAGGCGTGATGTCGGCATAGCTCAGCCCGGCCTTTTCCAGGGTCTGCAGCACCACATTGTGGGCGCTCGATCCCTTGGTGAAGCCGACGCGCTTGCCTTTCAAGTCTTCGATGGAGCGGATGGTCGACGACGCCGGCACCAGAATGCCCTGCCCGTTGGTGATCGGCTGCGCCGCAGCGTAGACGATATTGGCATTGGCCGCCTGCGCGAAGATCGGCGGGGAATCGCCGACGGCGCCGAAATCGACACTGCCGGCGCTCATCGCTTCCAGCATCGGCGGTCCCGAGGAGAACTCCACCCACTTGATCTGGATGCCCTGACCGGCAAAATGCTTCTCAAGCGACGCCTGCTGGCGCGCAATCACCAGCACGCCGTTCTTCTGATAGCCGATGCGGATCTCTTTCGGCGCTTGCGCCAGCAGCGACGCCGGCGCGACCGCCGCCACAAACGCGCTTGACGCGATCAGCCATCGTAAAAACCCACGGCGCTTCATCAACACTCTCCAGCTTCAATCCAGAGAGAAGATGTGAGTAATCCATCAATTTGATCAAGCATTTGGCGAAGAAAACGACAGTCATGCTGTCGACCTCGCGCAGAGCACACGATTATTCCAAGGCCACCAGCGGAATTGGAAGACGATTTGCACCGATCACGCCGCCGTGTTGGACGCCTTGCGGCTGATCAGATAAGCTCATCATATCGTTGCGGAAACGCTTTTGTGCCCGCAGCAACGCGCTGGAAATATTCTTTGGCAGCGCTTATGCAGAGCTCGATTATTTCAGTAGACCACTCTGCGGCGGCAGATTTTTCTCAAGGGCGATTCGACGGCATGCTGACGGCAAAAGGCAAATACGGATTGAAGGCGCTGGTGCATCTGGCCGCGCTGGAACCGGGCGAGACCACCCAGGCCAGCGACATCGCTGTTTCCAACAACATTCCGAAGAAGTTTCTGGACGCCATCCTTGGTGAGTTGCGCAACGCCGGCCTCATTCACAGCAAGAAGGGCCCCGGCGGCGGATACGCGCTGGCGAAGAAAGCCGCGGCCATCAAGGTCGGCAATGTCATCCGTACCCTCGACGGCCCGCTGGCGCCGATCGGCTGCGCCAGCCGCACCGCCTACCAGCCCTGCCGCGACTGCAAGGACGTCAAGACCTGCACCGTGCGGCTGACCATGACCAAGGTGCGCGACGCGATGTCGGAGATCCTGGACACGCTGACGATTGCGGACATGCTGGCGGCGCCGAAGGCGGCCAGGGAGACGCTGCGGGCGGTGCGGGGGTAGACGGACGCCCCCGCAGAACGGTGCCAATCGTATACCGGCGTCATGCGCGGGCTTGACCCGCGCATCCAGCTTACAAACCTATCAACGCTGGACGAAGAAAGCTGGATTGTAACCGCGACTTGGCACAGCCAAGTCGCTGAGGTCAAGCCCGGCAATGACGGAGTGGGTGGCGACACGCCTACCAACTCTCACCCCTTCGCGATCACCTGCGGCCGGCCGTTCTCGTCGATGGCGACATAGGTGAAGTTGCCTTCCGTCACCAGGATCAGGCCGGTTTCCCTGCGCCGCATGACCCAGGCTTCGACTCGGATGGTGATCGAGGTGCGGCCGATGCGGATGACCGAGCAGTGTACCGACACCACGTCGCCGACATAGACCGGCTTGCGGAAGGTCATGGTCTCGATCGATACCGTGACGGTGCGCAACTTGGTGGTCTTGGAGGCCATAATGCCGCCGCCGACGTCCATCTGGCTCAACAGCCAGCCGCCGAAGATATCGCCGTTGGCATTGGTGTCGGCCGGCATCGCCATGGTGCGGATGCAGAGATCGCCGGTCGGCTCGGTCGGCGGTGGCGGCGCGTGGACGGATGAACTGGTGGGAGGCGTATCGGTCATGACTGCGGTCCGTTGTCGACGACAGAAGCTTTGAAATCATCCCAGCCGGTGTCCGGCTTGAAGCGATCGCCGAAGCGGTTGGCGAGCCCTTGCAGCGTCGCCACCACGTCGGCCACGCCACGCGAGCGCGCGTAATTGAGCGGCCCGCCGCGGAACGGCGCATAACCTGTGCCGAAAATCATGGCGCCGTCGACCACGTCGGCATTGTCGACGATGCCTTCGCGCAGGCAGGCGACGCAGACGTTCGACATCGGCAGGATCAGCCGATCGATCATGTCGGAGGTCGGCTGCGCGAGCGCCGGCGTCTTCTGCGCCTTGCCGTCCTTCCATTCGTAGAAGCCCCGGCCGGTCTTGCGGCCGAGTTCGCCCTTGGCCACCTTGTTGCGCAGCCAGTCGGGCGCGGCCGGCAGGCTGTCGCCCATCCGGGTGCGCAGCATGTCGCCGACGGCGAGGCAGATATCGAGCCCGACCTGGTCGGCGAGTTCGATCGGCCCCATCGGCATGCCGAACTTCTCGGCCGCTGCATCGATGGTGGTCTTGTCGACCTTCTCATCGAGCATCAGCATGGCTTCCAGCATGTACGGCGTCAGCGCGCGGTTGACCAGGAAGCCCGGCGAGCTCTTCACCGGCAGCGGCAGCCGGTCGATGGCGCCGACAAAGGCGCGCGCTGCCGACAACACCTGCGGATCGGCGGCATCGTGACTGACCACCTCAACCAGTTGCAGCCGCGACACCGGATTGAAGAAATGCAGGCCGACCAGCCGCTGCGGCGAGGCCAGCGTGGTGCGCAGGTCCTGCAACGGAATGCTGGACGTATTGGTGGCGAGAATGGCGCCCGGCTTCATCTTCGGCTCAAGCGACGCATAGACCTTCTGTTTCAGATCCAGCTTCTCCGGCACAGCCTCGATGATGAGATCGGCACCGGCGACGCCGTCGCCGGACATGTCCGGAATCAGCCGATCAAGCGCGTCGCGCACCTCGGTCGGCTTGCGAATGATCTTGCCGAACAATTCGGCAGCACGCTTGATGGCGCCCGCAATCGGCTCGGCCTTCATGTCGGCGAGCGTGACGCGCAGGCCCTGATTGGCACACCAGGCGGCGATGTCGCCGCCCATGGCGCCAGCGCCGATGACATGGACATGCTTGATGGTGTTCTCACCGCTATTCGCACCATCCGCGAGCTTCTTAATCTGCTCGCGCAGGAAGAACACGCGGATGAGGTTCTGCGCCGTCGGCGTCACCATCAGCTTCGCGAACGACGACCGCTCGGCGGCAAGCATCGCCACCTTGTCGCCGCCGTGCTTTTCCCAGAGATCGATCAGCGCATAAGGCGCCGGATAATGCTCGCGCGGCGCGGCCTTCGCTGTTTCAGAACGCATGCGGTTGGCGAGCAGCCCGCGCACCGGCGCGAAGTTCAGCACGCCGTTGAGAGCGCCCGGCTTCACCCGCTTGAGCCGGCCGAAAATCGCGTCCTTCACGGCGTTGCGGACATGGCGTTCCTGCGTTACCGCATCGACGAGACCCAGCGACCTGGCGCGGCGGGCATCGATGGTCTTGCCCGTCAGCATCAGCGTCATCGCCTCTGTCGGATTGACCAGTTCGGTGAAACGCGCGGTGCCGCCGAGGCCGGGATGCAGGCCCAGCATCACCTCCGGAAAACCGAAACGGGCATTGTCGATGGCGATGCGCATGTTGCAGGCCAGCGCCACTTCCAGGCCTCCGCCAAGGCAGAAGCCGTGGATCACGGCAACGGTGGGAAGCTTCAATTCCTCCAGCCGGTAGATCACCGCATGGGCCCGCACCATTTCGGTTTCGACCTGATGCGCGTCGCTGGCACCGCGGAATTCGTTGATGTCGGCGCCGGCGATGAAGCCGGACGGCTTGGCCGAGCGGATGACGAGACCGGCGGGCCGCTCACTTGCAAGAGCCGAGATGACCTTGTCGAGTTCCTCCATCACGCCGGTCGACAGCGAATTGGCGCTGGCGCCTTCGCGGTCGAACAGCAACCACGCAATACCGTCGGCATCGCGGGTGAGATGAAAATGGCGGTAGCTGCCGCCGGGCACCGGTGCCGGCCCGAGTTCGAGCACACGGTCCCTGAGAACGTCCATGATCTGGCTATCCATGGTCACCCTCACACCGTCTCGATCAGCATGGCGCCGCCGAGGCCGCCACCTATGCATTCGGTGGCGACACCGCGTTTAGTGCCGAGCCGCTTCATGGCATTGACCAGGTGCAGCACGATGCGATTGCCGGACGTGCCGACCGGATGACCCAGACTGATGGCGCCACCGTCGACATTCAGCTTGGCGCGATCGATCTCGCCGGCTGCACCGTCGAGGCCCAGCACCTCGCGACAGAATTTGTCGTCATTCCAGGCCGCGAGACATCCCAGCACCTGGGTCGCAAAAGCTTCGTTCAATTCCCAGGTCTCCACATCGTGCAGGGAGAGATTGTTGCGCTTCAGAAGCGCTGTCGCCGACAGCACCGGACCCAGCCCCATGATGGAGGGATCGAGCGCCGACCACTGGCTGTCCACGATCACCGCCTTCGGCGTGAGACCATGCTTACGCACAGCTTCTTCCGAAGCGAGGATGGTCCAGCAGGCACCGTCGGTGATCTGCGAGGAATTGCCCGGGGTCACCTGCCCCCAGGGACGCTCAAACGCCGGCTTTAATGTCGCGAGCTTGTCCACGCTGGAATCGGGACGCACGCCGTCGTCATGGTCGTAGAATTTGCCCTGCCGGTCGAACGCGGTTTCGACCTCGCCTTTCAGGAAGCCCTGCGCCTGCGCAGTGGCAAGGCGTTTGTGGCTTTCCACCGCATAGGCGTCGGACTGCGCACGGGTGATGCCAAAGAGATGGCCGACCACCTCGGCGGTCTGGCCCATGTTCAGGTCGGTGATCGGATCGGTCAGCCCGCGCTCCAGGCCGATGATCGGCTTGAAATAGGCCGGCCGGGCCCGGGCGAATGCGGCGACCTTGGCCAGCGCGCCCTTGGCGGTGGCAAGGCCGGCAAACCAGCGCACGCCTTTCTGGGGCCAGACCAGCGGCGCATGGCTCAGCGCCTCGGCGCCGCCGGCGAGAATGAGATCGCCCTTGCCCTGCTGGATGTAACGATAGGCGGTGTCGATCGACTGCATACCGGAACCGCAATTGATCTGCACGGTGAACGCCACCATTTTCTCGCCCATGCCGAGCCGCAGCGCGGCGACCCGCGCCGGATTCATCTCGTCGGCGATGACATTGACGCAGCCGAGAATGACCTGATCGAAGGCGTCAGGCGCGAAGGGCTGGCGGGCCAGCAACGGCCGGCCGCATTGCACGGCCAGATCGACCGGCGTGAACGGCCCGGGACCACTGCGGGCTTTGAGAAACGGAGTCCGGCTTCCATCAACGATATAAACGGGGCGCATCAGCTTGCTGCTCGTGTGGTCACTTCCTGCGGGTATCGTCTGTGATCGTGCAGCCTAACACTCATTGGTGACAAGACCTCTGGGGCAAAATCGTCGACGTCGATGACTTTCGCCACCGCCTCATGCGCCGCCGCCAGCCGGTCGGCCTCGGCCTGGTTGATGACCCCGTTGCGCAGCGCCTCGCGCCAATCCCTGATCCGCGCCGAACGCATCTTTTTGGCGATGTCCTCATTGCCGGTGACCAGCGCAAAGGCCTTTTCCAGCCGGGCCACGCCGCGGTCATCGTCGACATGGGACAGGTTTGGGGTCAGGCGGTCCCGCGCCGCCGACGGCTCCAGGATGAGCTGCGCCAGGCGATGGACCAGGGTGTCCGAGGGACCGACCGCATGGGCGCCGAACGGCTGGATGATCACTTTCAGCACAAAGGCCACGAACCGGTTCGGCAGATTGGCAAGGATGTCCGAGAAGCGCGTCTCGATGGTCTTCAGCCCGCTGGCCATGCACCATTCCAGCGCCGCGAAATCAGCTTCCTGACGGCCCTCGTCTTCCCAGCGCTTTAGCGCAGCCGAGAGCAGATACAGCTCGGACAGAATGTCGCCGAACCGGGCGGAGAGCATCTCCTTGCGTTTCAGCGCACCGCCGAGCGTCAGCAGCGCCATGTCGGCGCACAGCGCGAACGCCGAGGCATGCCGCGACAGCTGCCGGTAGAAGGGCGTCGCAGCGCCTGCGTCCGGGGCCGGCGCAAACGCGCCGCCGGTCCAGCAGCGGCCGAGGGCGCGGAAGGTATTGGCGAGGGTGTGACCGACATGGCCCCAGAACGCCTTGTCGAAGGTCTCGAGCCCCCGCGCTGCATTGTCGTCGCCCAGCGCCGTCATCTCGGCCAGCAGATAGGGATGGGCGCGGATCGCGCCCTGGCCGAACACGATGAGATTGCGGGTGAGGATGTTGGCGCCTTCCACGGTGATGCCGACCGGCACCGCGCGATAGAGATTGCCCATGTAGTTCTGCGGGCCGTCGATCACGGCCTTGCCGCCATGGATATCCATGGCATCGTCGATGGCGATGCGCATCCGCTCGGTGGCATGCAGCTTCATGATGCCGGAAATCACCGCAGGGTGATGGCCCTCATTGAGTGCGGCGCAGGTCAGCCGCCGCGCGGCGTCGAGCAGGTACGCGATGCCGGCGATGCGGGCCAGCGGCTCCTCGATGCCTTCGAACTTGCCGATCGGCACGTTGAACTGCTCGCGGATGCGGGCATAGGCGCCGGTGGTGCGCGCGCAATAAACCGCAGCCGCCGCCGACAACGACGGCAGCGAGATGCCGCGGCCGGCGGCCAGCGCGGTCATCAGCATCTTCCAGCCTTCGCCAATGCGCTCCTGGCCACCGATAATGAAATCGAGCGGCACGAACACGTCGCGGCCCCAGTTCGGGCCGTTCTGGAACACCTGCATCGACGGCAGATGGCGGTGGCCGATCTCGACACCGGGCAGATCGGTCGGGATCAACGCCACGGTGATGCCGAGGTCTTCCCTCTCGCCCAGCAGATGATCGGGATCATAGGCCTTGAAGGCGAGGCCGAGCAGCGTCGCCACCGGGCCCAGCGTGATGTAGCGCTTGTGCCAGTTCAGCCGCAGCCCCAGCACCTCCCGGCCTTCGAACGTGCCCTTGCAGACAATGCCGCTGTCGATCATCGACGCGGCGTCGGAGCCGGCCTCCGGACTGGTGAGGCCGAAGCAGGGAATCTCATGGCCATCGGCCAGCCGCGGCAGCCAGCGCTGCTGCTGTTCGGGAGTGCCGAAACGCATCAACAGTTCGCCCGGTCCCAGCGAGTTCGGCACCATCACAGTGACGACAGCGGCGCAGGAGCGGGTGGAAATCTTGCGCACCACCTCGGAGTGGGCATAGGGCGAGAAACCGAGACCGCCGAACTGCCGGGGGATGATCATGCCGAAGAATTTGTTGTGCTTGATGAAGTCCCAGACCTGCGGCGGCAGGTCGCGCAGCTCCCAATTGATCTGCCAGTCGTCGATCATGGCGCAGAGCTCGTCGACCGGGCCGTCCAGGAAGGCCTGCTCTTCAGCGGTCAATTTCGCCGGCGGATAGGCCAGCAGCTTGGACCAGTCGGGCGTGCCGGTGAACAGGTCGGCGTCCCACCAGACATCGCCGGCCTCCAGCGCCTCGCGCTCGGTGTCGGACATCTCCGGCATCACCTTGCGCCCCCAGGTGAAGATCGGCCTGGTGAGCCAGTCGCGGCGGAAGGAGGAAGACGTCATGGTGATGCCCTCGAAAGACCGGTGTCGGATCGCAACCCTAGCACGCGGAATCGTTATAACTTGCGGCGAAAGTTGAGCAAATTGACGCGCAACTCGTCGCTCCACATTAACGATGGGGGGACCGGAACGGTTCCGACCGCGGCCTTTGGTCCAGCTAGTCCGGCCGCTTCATCTCGAACATGATGTCCGGGGAGATCTCGGCATAGTCGCCCATCCGGCCGGCGCGCAAAATGGGGTGGGCCTCGAAGGTCTGGTACACGCCATCCCGGATCAACGAGGTATCGATGTAAACCGCAACGACCTCGCCTAGGGTCAGCCAGGAGGGCACGCTATTGCCTTCCTTATCGTGCAACTGGATGATGTCGAGCACCTTGCACTCCATCGCTGCCCGGCTCTCGCCGACCCGCGGCACATTGACCAGCTTGCTCTCCACTTTGGTCAGGCCCGCAAGCTCGAATTCGTCGACCTCGTGGGGAACATGCGCCGCCGTGGCGTTCATCTGCTGGGCGAGATCCTTGGTGGCGAGATTCCAGACGAACTCCCCGGTCTCCGTGACATTGCGCACGGAATCCTTCGACCCGGTCGAGGAGAAGCCGATGATCGGAGGCTTGTAATTGAAGGCGTTGAAGAAGCTGTAGGGCGCGAGATTGACATTGCCGTTGTTGCCGCGAGACGAGATCCAGCCGATCGGGCGCGGCCCGATAATGGCATTGAACGGATCGTGCCGCAGCCCGTGGCCATTCTTCGGCTCGTAGAAATGGTAGTCGCGTCCGCTCATGTCACCTTTTGCCTTCGTCCAAACCGCGGGACGCAAGCATGATCATGCCCGGGCGAAAAGATAAAGCGGGATGACGATCACGTGGTGGTCATCCCGCGTCATACTCGAGCCAAAATCCCTCATCCTGAGAGGATGACTCAGAATGACGGGCAGCGGTTCATCATATTCAGCGTCATCACCGGGCTTGACCCGGTGATCCAGCTTAAGCGCCCAATACGCTTTGGGCTTCTATCGAAGAAAGCTGGATTGTGATCGCGACTTGGCGCAGCCAAGTCGCTGAGGTCAAGCCCGTCAATGACGGAGTGGGGATGGATACGTCTCGCATACAACACAGTGGTGGATCACGCTCTGGCGCGCGGCGCCAGAGCGGCGAGCACAAAGTCGATCATCTCGTCCAGCGACGGGCCCGGCTTGTTGGCGCACTGGGCGATCATCTGCGGGTGGAAGAAGCGGCTCATGGCCGTGGTGGTGGACATCGCGGCCAGCGCAATGTCCGGCGCCTCGAACACACCTTGCTTGACACCGTCATCGATCGCCTTGGCAACGATGCCGGTGATGCGTTCGAAATGCGCGGTGCAGACGTCCCAGTCCTCCTCGATGGCCATGGCGACCATCTGGTGGATCTTCTCGTCACCGGTGTAGCGCTCGGCGTTCATGTGATGAATGGTCGACAGCAGCCGCCGCATCCGGGTGCGCGGCTCATCGGTCTCGAAGGCGATCGTGGTGGCCGCCACCTCCACCTCGTCCATCAGCCGCTTGGCCACCGCCTCATGAATCGCGCGCTTGGATTCGAAGAAGCGATAGACATTGGCCGGACTCATCCGCAGGACTTTTGCGATATCCGCAACGGTGGTCTTCTGATAGCCGATCTCGCGAAACAGCCGTTCGGCGGCGGTGAGAATGCGCCCCTGGGTATCGGCTTCGACGTTATCGGCGATCATGACCATTCAGATTTCAGAGTCCCTTGTTTCGTTCCCGTGTTGGGTCGATTCCCGCGCTGACGAATACGTCAAGGCGGGTCTCCGAAGATGGTATCTTCGTCACTCCGCCGCAACCGGATAAATGGGTTGCTGCGCGCCGTGTTTTGCCTCCGGAAGCGCCGGCGCCAGCGCCGTATCCTCCACCGGACCGCTCTGGTCCAGACTCTTGCGGAACCATAACGCATAGAGGCCGGGCAGGAACAGCAGGGTCAGGAAGGTGGCCACAAACAGGCCACCCATGATGGTGATCGCCATCGGACCCCAGAACGCCGAGCGGGACAACGGAACCATGGCGAGAATCGCGGCCAGCGCCGTGAGAATCACCGGTCGCGCGCGCCGAACCGTAGCCTCCACGATCGCCTCCCTGCGGGTCATGCCATGGGCGACATCGGTCTCGATCTGATCGACCAGAATCACCGCGTTTCGCATGATCATACCAGCCAGCGCGATCAGGCCCAGCAGCGCGACAAAGCCGAACGGCTGATTCGCCACCAGCAGGCCAAGCGCGGCGCCGACGATGCCGAGCGGCGCGGTGAGGAACACCAGCGCCAGCCGCGAGAAGCTTTGTAGCTGGATCATCAGGAGCGTCAGCATGGCGATCGCCATCAGCGGGAACAGCACGAAGATCGAGGCATTGCCCTTGGCGGATTCCTCGATCGCGCCGCCCATCTCGATCCGGTAGGCAGGCTGCAGGCTCTTGCGGATGCCCTCGAGCTTCGGCCAGATCGCGTTGGTGACGTCAGGTGCCTGCACGCCATCGACGATGTCGGCACGCACGGTAATCGCCATGTCGCGGTTGCGCCGCCACAGGATCGGCTCCTCGTGGGCATATTCGATCTTGGCGATCTGGGAGAGCGGCACCGCAACGCCGTTGCGGGAGTAGACGGTGAGATCGGCGACATGGCCAAGATCGAGCCGCTCCGACCTCACCGCACGCGCCACCACGCCGACCTTCTCGATGCCGTCACGCACGGTGGTGACCGGCGCGCCCGAGATCAGCATTGCTGTTGCCTGCGAGATGTCCTGCGGGGTGAGGCCCATCGCCCGGGCGCGGTCCTGATCGACCACGAGCTTGAGGTAGGGCGTCTTCTCATTCCAGTCGAGATGCGCATCGATCGTCTTGGTGTTGGCGCGCATCACGTCGCGCACCTGATACGCGATGTCGCGCACCGTTTGCGGATCCGGGCCGACCACGCGGAATTGGACCGGGAAACCGACCGGCGGGCCGAAATTGAAGCGGTCGACGCGCACCCGCGCCTCCGAGAGCTGGCCCTCGGCCACGGCCTTTTCCAGCCGCGCCTTGATCCGCTCACGCGCCTGGACGTCCTTGGAGACGATGACGATTTCGGCGAAGGATTCGTTGGGCAGCTGCGGATTGAGTCCGAGCCAGAACCGCGGCGAACCCTGCCCGACATAACTGGTGTAAGTGGCGATATCCGGATCGCCCTTCAGCAGGGCTTCCGCCTTTTCGACCGACTTCTCGGTGACACCGAAGGCGGTGCCTTCCGGCAGCCGCAACTGGAAGAACAGCTCGGGACGCTCCGACAGCGGGAAGAACTGCTGCTGCACCGCGCCGAAGCCGACGATCGACAGCGCGAACACGCCGATCGTCGCCATCACCACCGTGCCGCGCCAGCGCACGCACCAGTCGATCACGCGGCGCAGACCGCGGTACATCCGCGTCTCATAGATCGCGTGGGGATCGGCATGATGCGCACCACCCTTGGCGAAATTCGGCAGCAGCTTGACACCGATGTAGGGCGTAAAGATCACCGCGACGAACCAGGACGCCACCAGCGAGATCGCCACGATCCAGAAGATGCCGCCGGCATACTCGCCGACCGACGAATTGGCGAAGCCGATCGGCAGGAAGCCCGCCGCGGTCACCAGCGTGCCGGTGAGCATGGGGAACGCGGTGGATTCCCAGGCAAAGGACGCGGCTTTGACGCGGTCCCAGCCCTGCTCCATCTTCACCACCATCATTTCGACCGCGATGATGGCATCGTCGACCAGCAGGCCGAGCGCGATGATCAGCGCGCCGAGCGTGATGCGATGCAGGTCGAGCCCCATCGCGTTCATCACCACGAACACGATCGACAGCACCAGCGGCACCGAGAGCGCCACCACGATGCCAGTGCGCCATCCCAGCGCCAGGAACGAGACGAACAGCACGATGGCCAGCGCCTCGATGAAGGAATGGACGAACTCGCTGACCGCGTGATCGACCACTTGCGGCTGGTCCGCGATCTGCTTGAGATCGACGCCTTGGGGCACCGCCGCCATGAATTCGGCGGTGGCTTTTTTGATATCCTCGCCGAGCTCGATAATGTTGGCGCCCTTCGCCATCACGATGCCGATGCCGAGCGCGGGCTTGCCTTCCTGCCGCACCTTGTAGTCGGACGGATCCTCATAGCCGCGGGTGATGGTCGCGATGTCGCCGAGCCGGAACACCCGGCCGCCGCTTTCCACCGGCGTCTCCGCCACCGCCTTGGCGCCGTCGAGCGCGCCGGTGACGCGCAGCGGCACGCGCTGCGACGAAGTCTCGACCACGCCGCCGGGATTGACCGCGTTCTGCTTCGCCAGGGAATCGAAGATCGCCTGCGGCGAGATGCCAAGCGTCGCGAGCTTGGCGTGGGAGAACTCCACATAGATCTTCTGATCCTGCACGCCGTACAGATTGACCTTGGTGACGTTGGGAACCTTCAGCAGCCGCTGCCGCATGCCCTCCGCAATGGTCTTGAGCTGGGCATAGTTCGCCCCGTCGCCGGTCATCATGTAGAGGATGGAGTCGACGTCGCCGTATTCGTCATTGACGTTCGGGCCGATCAGGCCGCTCGGCAAATCGCTCTGGATATCGACCAGTTTCTTGCGCAGCAGATAGAACAGGTACGGCACGTCCTTGGCCGGCGTGTTGTCCTTGAACGACACCTGCATCGCGGTGAACGATGGTTTGGTGTAGGTCGTTACCTTGTCGAAGTAAGGCAGCTCCTGCATCTTCTTTTCGATGGCGTCCGAGACCTGGGATTGCATTTCCTGCGCAGTGGCGCCGGGCCAGATCGCCGTGACGACCGCGAGCTTGATGGTGAAGGAGGGATCTTCGGCGCGGCCGAGCGAACGATAAGAGAAGAAGCCGGCGACGCCGAGCGCAACGATGAAGAACAGGATCAAAGCAGGATGAGCGACGGCCCACGCGGACAGGTTGAAACGCTTCATGATCCCCTCCCCGCTCAGAACGACAGCGACGCGACGACCCGGACCTTCTGGGCCGGATCGAGCTTCTGCACACCGAGCGCGACAACCCGCGCGCCTTCTTCCACCCCGCCGGTGATCACGGCGGTATCGGTGCCGTAGGATTTGACGGTCACCGGCAACAGCTTCACGGCGCCGCTCTCGCGATCCACCACATAAAGCGAAGCCTTGTCGCCCTGGTTGAACAGCGCCGACAACGGCACGCGCGCGACGCGCTCCTGGTCGGCATCCGCCAGCGTCAAGGTCGCGGTCATGCCGAGCTCCATGTCATCGGTCGCGTCCGGCAGCGAGAACTTAGCCAGATACGTGCGGGTCGCGACATCGGCGATCGGGGCGAGTTCGCGCAGCTTCGCCGTGTATTTCTTGTCGGGCTCCGACCACAGGGTCACGCGCGCGGCTCCGCCGCGGGCGCGTGCCAGCAGCGTCTCGGGGATCGCGACCACGGCTTCCTTCTCGGCCGAACGCGCGACACGGATCGCGGTCTGGCCCGACGCCACCACCTGGCCCGGCTCGATCAGGGTCGCGGTGACGACGCCGCGGGCGTCTGCGGTTAGCGTGGTGTAGGAGAGCGAATTCTTGGTCAGCTCGACCGAGCGCTCGGCACGGATGAGGCGCGAGCGGGCTTCATCCGCAGCCGCCTTGGTCTGGTCGAGCTGGGCATCGGTCGACCAGCCCTTGCCACGCAACTCCTTGGCGCGGGTCTCTGCCGCGACCGCCTGTGCCACCACGCCGGTGGCGGCGCGGTATTCCGCTTCCGCCTGCTCGGCTTGCAGCCTCAAATCGACCTCGTCGAGCACCGCCAGTGGCTGCCCGGCCTCGACCCGCTGGCCGACCTCGACCAGGCGCTTCGCCACCTTGCCGGCCACCCGGAAGCCCATGTCGGTTTCGATGCGGGGGCGGATGGTGCCGACAAAGCTGCGTTCGGGCGCCTCGGCCTCGTAATGGACGGTCGCCACCAGGACCGGACGACCGGTCGCAGCCTGTTCGGCGGGCTTGTCGTTGCAGCCGGCCAGGGTCAGCGCCAACAGGCTGACCGCCAGAAGCACCGCCGGCACTTTAATCAAGGCACTGATTTTATGAGAATAAACCGAGATACCAGACATCCGTCGCTCCCAAGGCTGATTGGGGGCAAGTTATCTGACTACTGACGAATGTCAATAATCGTCAGTGAACAATCGCAAGGCATCATGCCGCTGCAGTCATCAAGCGAACCGGATTTGGGTATGATAAATTCATACCCGCGAATAAGATCCTGCCGACCAGGAAACCTCTGTCATGTCCAATTCCGAAAAACGCACCTTCAGTCTTCCTGCCGAGCACACGGCTTTCATCGACACGCTTGTGTCGTCGGGGGCGTATGCCTCTGGAAGCGAAGTGGTTCGCGCCGGTCTTCGCGCCCTACAAGAGCGGGACGCGGCCGTCGAACGTTGGCTGCGCGAAGAGGTGGCGCCAGTCTATGACGCCATGAAAGCCAATCCCGCCCGCGGCATCTCAGCCGAACAGGCCTTTGCCGAGATCAAGACACGACATGCCGCGCGGCTGAAGGACGGCTCGTGAGGCGTCGAGACGTCATTTTTTCACCTGAAGCACGCGACGATCTTATCGAACTTTACGATTATATTGCCGCAGCTGCCGGCGTGCGCGTGGCCATGTCCTATATCGAACGCCTGGAAATCTATTGTCTCGGTTTCGACATCGCTTCGGAACGCGGTCACCGGCGCGAAGATATCCGCCCAGACTTGCGCATTGTCGGATTTGAGCGACAGACTTCATGGTGGAGGACGATCGCGTCACGATTCTGCGGTTCTTCCCCAAGGGCCGAAATTGGCAGGATGCATTTTAAGCCGTAGCGATGAACACCCAAGCCGGAGTTCACTACCTATCGGATCTCACTCCTCCGACGGGTTGAACAGCGGTACGCCGAATGACGCAAAATCCGTGACATTGCGCGTGACCAACGTGAGGTCTTTGGCAAGCGCGGTCGCTGCAAAGAAGCCATCCATAACGGATAGCGCAACGCCACTTCGGCGGCTGCGCGCCATCAGTTCGCCCCACTGCTCGGCGACCGCGTGATCGATCGGCAGGGTTCGTTCAGCGAAGCGAGCCGGCAGATCATTGGCGAGCCAAGCGGCCAGCGCGGTGCGTCGGCGACCGTCGTCCATCAAAGCAATGCCGCGCCGAAGTTCGGCAATCGAAGCGACACTGATGAAGACCCGATCTTCGTCGACGACATCAAGCCAGCCGACGACCTTCAGGTTGGGTGCAGGTCGCTGCACCTCCGAGAGCACATTGGTATCAAGCAGAAAGTTCACAGCTTGACGTCACGAGGCGTGTCACGCTGGCGTTCCAGATCGAGATCAGCACCTCGCAGCGGCGAGGCGAGCAGGAATTCAGCCAAGGTGCCTTTGCGGATGGTCTTGCGCGCCCATTCCTCGGCTGAGACGACAACCGCACTTGGCTTGCCGTTGCGGGTGATGGTTTGGGGTCCGGCTTGGGCACGATCGACCACCTCGGAGAGCCGAGCTTTGGCCCCCGCAAGAGTCCAGGTGCCTCCGGGAGGCGGTGAGGATGGCGTGGTGCTGACTTTCGACATGCCAAAACCCTCATGACCATAATGACTATCTTGACTATATAATAACCAAAGCCCTCTAAGCAATGAGCAAGTGTGGATGGCTCGGAAGGTCTCATAGCCTCAGGGAGCCTGCCCAAGGGCGGACTCCCTGTTTGTAAATTGTCCCGAGCTGCAGCACGCGGCATCACCGTCAGGGCCGGCAGCCTCGACGACGTGCTGCCCGTCCTGTCCTTCACCCATCCGATCAGATCGGGACCGCCGAAGCCGGCGAAACGATGCGCTACGGCGCGAGGCGAAGATCGTTGATCATGGTTCTCGCCTCCGCCTCCTCCATGGGAAAGAAGTCGAGCGGACCGGGGTTGGCATTGTTGGAGGTCACCGCGGCGCCGATGACAAGCCCCGCGACACCACCGGCAGCCGACATGGCACCGAGGGCTTTGGCTCTGTCACTCGGCCGCGTGAGGAAAAAATAGGTCTTGCCGGGTGCCGCGGCAAAGTCGCGCTTACTGATCCCCGGAAACAGATCCGCGCTTGCGGAAAGCTCATGGCGGCCGGCCGGCCGATCTGCATAGACGTACGTGCCGGTCTTCAGATCGGCCATCGGTCCGCCATCGAGCTTCACGTCCCAGCCCTGATCGACGATTCCGCCATAGCCTTTTTCACGCAACACCACGATGCGCGAATGACCCGCGCGTGGCGGCCCCATCTTCTGCGACAGCGCAAGAAAGTCGGCACCGCTCCGTTCGCTCGCACAGCCCGACACGATGGCGGCAATGGCCACCAGCCCCAACAAAGTCTTCAGCATAATGCCCCCAGAATGCTAGCCCGCGACAGGCTTGCCAAAAACACGCTGGAGTTGCAACACCTGTCGCGAGAGATTTTGAGAGGCTGTCGTCAGCGCGTCTGAGTCGCTCCGGCGAATTCGGTCTTGCTGTCGTGCTTGAGCACCAGGACGAGCAGCCCGCCGATCAGCGGCATCACCGCCAGGGCCAGCAGCCCCCACGATGTGCTGCCGGTGGCGTTTTTCACCCAGCCGATCAGGTAGGGGCCGCCGAAGCCCGCGAGATTGCCGATCGAATTGATCAGCGCGATCGCGCCCGCCGCCGCGGTGCCACTCAGGAACGCGGTTGGCAGCGTCCAGAACAGGGCAAAGATGCAGAACACGCCGATGGCCGCAAAGGTCAGTGCGATCATGGTCTGGACCGGGTCGGTCAGGTAACTCGAGACCCCGAGCGCCAGCGCGGTCAGGAAGAACGGCAGCGCCACATGCCAGATCCGCTCACGCGTCCTGTCGGAGTGCCGGCCCCAGAAGATCATCGCGATCGAACCGAACAGATACGGGATCGCGGTGACGAAGCCGGTCTGCAGGTTGCTCAGGCCGAACGCCTTGACGATCGTCGGCAGCCAGAACTGCATGCCGTAGAGTGCACCGACAAAGCCGAAATAAATCAGGCTGAGAAGCAACACTTTCGGCGACGACAGTGCCTGCCCCAATGTCATGCCGTGCGCAGCGTCCTTGGCCGCCTCCTCACTCGCAAGTTTGGTCGACAGCCACTGCTTCTGTTCCGCCGACAGCCAGGCGGCCTTGGCCGGACGATCGGTGAGATAGAACCAGGTGACAACGCCGAGCAGGATGGACGGAATGCCTTCCAGGATGAATAGCCACTGCCACCCTTTCAGTCCGCCGACACCATCGAGCCCGAGCAGAAATCCCGAGACCGGCGCGCCGATCACGGTCGAGACCGGCACCGCGATGGCGAAGGCGGCGAGGATGCGGGCGCGATATTCGGCCGGATACCAGTAGGTGAGGTAGAGGATGATGCCGGGGAAAAAGCCGGCCTCGGCAACGCCGAGCAGGAAACGCAGCACATAGAAACTGACGGGGCCGCTGACGATCGCCATCAGCGCGGAAATGATGCCCCATGACACCATGATGCGCGCGATCCAGCGGCTGGCGCCGACCTTGTGCAGGATGATGTTGCTTGGCACCTCGAACAGGAAATAGCCGATGAAGAAGATGCCGATGCCCCAGCTGAACACCAGTGGCGAGAATTTGAGCTCGTCGTTCATGGTCAACGCAGCGAAGCCGAGATTGACGCGATCCAGATAGGCCAGGAAGTAGGCCAGGATCAGGAACGGAATGATCCGCCAGGAGATCGTCCGGATGGTCGAGGTCTCGAGTTCGCTCTTGTCGCCCGAAACCACGCGCAGATGCGCCGGTGCTTCGCTCATGAGTTTCTCCCCAATTTTTCTTGGCCATGGCGATCACAATCCTCGCCACGGTCCGGCAAACCGACCGTGGCCAAACATCGCCTCGATTTCAATCACTTATTTTCGGGCAGGAGCCTTGTTCGAATGGAAGCTTTGCGCCAGGAGTCTCAGCCAGCCAAAGCCCGCGCGATTCTCTCCACCGCCTCATCGACCACTGCCGCCGTGGTGCTGAGCCCGAAACCGAAGCGCAGCCGGTCGCCGCGATGATCGCAATGCATGTCGACCGCAGCGAGCCTGGTCTCGATTTCGCCGGCGCGCGAGGTGCGGAAGGTGAGGAAGTTGCCATGCTCAGTGGCAGGGCCGAACGGTGTCATCAGATCCTCGCGGCGCAATCCCGCGATGTTCAGGGGAGTGACCGCGTCGAGGAAGCGGGCCATCAGGGCCTGCGCATGCCGATGCGCCTGCTCCGCACCAATGCCCTCGCGCGCGAGCCAGTCGAACACGGCGGCGAGCCGGTAGAGGCCGGATGGATCGAAGGTGGCGCCCAGGAAACGCCCGGCATCTTCGGGATAGCCGACCGACTTGCCCGGCGGTGCGGCCAGCGAGCCGAAATCGGCGAACCATCCGGTGTCGCGGGGACGCGCGCCGTAGCCGGGCGGGCAATGCAGGAAACAGCAGCCCTCGCCGGCCATGGCGTATTTGTAGCCGCCGGCCAGATAGAAGGCCCGCGCCGCAATGCCTGAGAGATCGGTCGGCCGCGCCATGAAACCGTGATAGCCGTCGATCACCAGATACGTGTCGCGTGATGGCAGCGCGTCCGTAAGCTGCTGGAGATCGCCACAGGTTGCCGCAGAGTTGAAGAACACCTGGCTGACAAAGACGAGATCATATCCGCCCGCGCGACAGGCCGCAAAAAACCGTTCGCCGAAGCTCGCGAACGGCTCGGTAGCGATGCGGGTCACGGCGACGAGCCCGTCTTCTTCCAGCCGCTCGAGCTGCCGCCGCGCGGTGTGGAATTCCGCATCGGTGGTGAGGATGCGGGTCGGCCGATCAGCCGGAAAGCAGGATAACAGCCGGCGCAGGAATTCGTGGGTGTTGGGCGCGACCGCGATGGTCGATGCGTCAGGCAGGTTCAGGTGTTTCGCGATGGCGGCTTGGACCGTCGGGATCAGTTCAGAAAACACCAGGCCCCATTTGTCGCCGGCGAGCCGTGCCGCGTCGCGCCAGCACAACTCCTGCGCGGCCAGCGTCACGTCGGGCCAGTCATGATGGCTGTGGCAGGCGAGATTGATCCGGTTCGGCGCCGCCGCACGGAACTGGGTGAAATGCGCACTGAGATCGAGCATGGTCATGATGCGTAGACGAAGCCCATCAGCGACTGAATTTGCGGTGGCAGCTCCGGCACCGCCGAGCGCGGGATCAGGAAGGTGGAGAGCCGGAACAAGTCGGAGAAAATGCGGTGCCGCTCCGCGGTGGTGCGCAGATAGGCGTGACCCGACGAGCCGCCGGTACCGATCTTGACCCCGATCATGCGCTCCACCATCAGCGCATGGCGATAGCGCCACAGCGTCATGGTCTCGTCGATATCCATCAGTGCGGCAAGCAGCCGGAACGCCGGCTGCACCGCCGGCTTGTCGCGATAAAGCGTGATGAACAACGCCGCCTGCACCGACGGCGCCGACAGACGCCAGCCACCGCCATCCTCCGTGGGTGAAAAGATCGCCGAGAACGCCGCGATCGCGCGCTCGATATTTCTGAGCTCCAGCGCGCGTTTTTCCTCGGGAATCGCAGGATCATTGCGCACCATGTCGGCATCACGTGTCAGATGCTTTTCCACCGCGGTCCGATAGGCCTCACGGAAGGTGGCCCCTCCCCAGTCCAGAAATGGCGTCCGCGCCAGCCACTGGTCGAGCAGATCGAACAGCGACGGCTTGCCGCCGGTCGTGCGCAGCGCCGTGCGATCGCCGTCCGACAGTCGCTCGTCGATCGCCTTGTCGTCGAATGGAATGCGGGTGGCGGTGGCGAGCCCAAGCCGCGTCTCGATCTGCCGGAACTGCAGCGACTGGAAGCCGGACGCCGGCATCAAGAGGTCGCGAAAATCCAGGAAGTCGAACGGCGTCATGGTCTCCAGCACATCGAGCTGGGCGACGGTGAGCTTCAGCACCTCATGGATGCGATTGAGGCCGTGAACGATCCGCGCCATGGCATCGTCGGTGACCGGGATGGTGCCGAAATCCGCCTCGATCCGATCGAGTTCGTGCAGGATCTGCTTGAACCACAGTTCGTAGGCCTGATGGACGATGATGAACAGCATCTCGTCATGGGCCTTGACGCCGATCTTGGCGCTTTCCGGCTCCTGCGACGATAGCAGCCGATCGAGCTTCAGGTAGTCGCCATAATAGACGGGGGCGCGAGCCATGGTGAGATCTCCTCAGCGACAAAGCTGACGATACGGCGCCCCCCGGGTCAATAGATATTTTATATCTAAAGCATATCGAGCGAACTAATCTTCGGCCGCCTCCTCCGCACCGCCCCTGACCGGAATCGCCAGCAGCTCCATTTCAAGTTCGCGCAGCATGGCGTGCAGCGTTTCGAGCTTCTTGGCGCCAAAGCGCCGGGTTATCTCGGCGTAGATCTCTTCCGAAATCGGCGCCACCGCCTCGATCAGCGCCAAGCCGGCCGGCGTGATCGACACGATGCCACGGCGCAGGTCGCTCTCGGGGGAGCGGCGCTGAATCAATTGCCGCCCTTCAAGATCCCGCAGGATTCGCGACAGACTCGGACCCAGCAGGTACGTCGCCCGCGCCAGTTCGCTGACTTCGATCTGGTCGATTGCAGTCAGGGCGCGCAGGATCCGCCACTGCTGCTCGGTCATAGCGTGGTCGCGTAGCGAGGGGCGAAACTGACGCATCACCGCTTCGCGTGCACGCAACAGCGCCATCGGCAGCGAGCGCGAGAACTCGCGCATCGGCGCTTTTCGCGCCACCGGCTCGGCCGTGGCAACGTCCGATGGCGCCCCCGCCCGGGGTTTGCCCTGTATCGATGCTGTCCGCAAACGTCCCGCCATCATCACCTGTCCATCACGCGCTGCAGCATACCCCGCCACCGTGCCACCCCCAAAAGATTAGTTCACAACGGCGTTGATCTGATTAATTTAACATGTTAAATACTTTTCCACGGGGAGAAAACACGGACTTATCCAGATGAGTTTGACCGATGAGGCCATCCGCGATGCCGCCCGGCGGCTGCTTGCGGCGGAAAAGAGCCGCAAGCAGATTCGCCAGCTGTCGATCGAATTTCCCGGCATGACCGTCGACGACGCCTATGCGGTGCAGAAAGCGCTTGTCGCGCTGAAGGTGGCCGCAGGCGCCGTGGTGCGCGGCCACAAAATCGGCCTCACCTCGAAGGCGATGCAGAGCGCGCTGAATATCGATGAGCCGGATTCCGGCGTGCTGCTCGACGACATGTTCTTCAGCGACGGCGGCATCGTGCCGGCGGACCGCTTCATCGGCACCCGCGTGGAGGCCGAGCTCGCTTTTGTCATCAAGCATCGGCTCAGCGGGCCCGACTGCACGATTTTCGACGTGCTCAACGCCACCGATTTCGTCGTTCCCGCGCTGGAAATCCTCGATACCCGGATCGAACGCATCGATCCGGAGACCAAGGCCACCCGTAAGATCGTCGACACCATTGCCGACAACGCCGCCAATGCCGGCATCGTGCTGGGCGGACGGCCGCTGCGCCCGCTGGACACTGACCTGCGATGGATCGGCGCGTTGTGCTACCGTAACGGCCAGTTGGAAGAGACCGGCCTCGCCGCCGGGGTGCTCAATCATCCGGCCAACGGCATTGTCTGGCTGGTCAGGAAACTCGCCCCGCTCGGGCTTGCGCTCGAACCGGGCCAGGTCGTGCTGGCGGGATCGTTCATCCGTCCGATCGAGACCCGCAGTGGCGACACCATCCAGGCCGATTTCGGCGCCTATGGTTCGGTCAGCTGTTACTTCGCCTGACGGCAACGGAGCAACCATGCCGCATTTCACCATCGAATATTCCGCCAACGTCGCCGGGCGCACCGACATGAGCGAACTCGTCGACGTGGTCCGCCGCGCCGCGGCCGAGACCGGCGTATTTCCGCTCGGCGGCATCCGCGTCCGCGCCATCCGCTGCGACGACTACGCCATCGCCGACGGCAATCCGGAGTTCGGATTTATCGCCATGGTGCTGCGGATGGGCCAGGGGCGCGACCTCGCCAGCCGCCAGCGCGCCGGCGAGCATGTGTTCAAGGCGCTATCGGCGCATCTCGAACCGGTCTTCAAATCCAGCCGGCTGTCGCTGTCGCTCGACATCGTCGAGAACAGCGATGACACCAGTTGGAAGAAGAACAACATCCACGATTATCTCAAAGCCAACGCCGTTTAAGGGAAGGCCGACCAATGGCAAATTCACCCGCCGATCCGGCCGCCATGTACGCGGCCAATATCGACCGCGCCAAGCCGCTGCTGGCGAAGCTGCGCACCGACGGCATCGGGCATTTCATCGACGGCAAGGTCGTCCCCGCCATCAAGGGCGAGACCTTCGAGACCCATTCGCCGATCGACAACCAGGCCCTTGCCACCGTCGCCCGCGGCAGCGCCGCCGACATCGATGCAGCCGCAAAGGCCGCGGAGAAGGCGTTCAAGCCCTGGCGCGACGTGGCGCCGGCGGCGCGCAAGAAGCTGCTGCACAAGGTGGCCAATGCCATCGAGGCCCATGCCGACGACATCGCGGTGCTGGAATGCATCGACACCGGACAGGCGCATCGTTTCATGGCCAAGGCCGCGATCCGCGCCGCGGAGAATTTCCGCTTCTTCGCCGACCGCGCCACCGAAGCCCGTGACGGCCTGAACCTGCCGAGTGAAGAGCACTGGAACATCTCGACGCGGGTGCCGATCGGCCCGGTCGGCGTGATCACGCCGTGGAACACACCATTCATGCTGTCGACGTGGAAGATCGCGCCGGCGCTGGCCGCCGGCTGCACCGTGGTGCACAAGCCGGCGGAATGGTCACCGATCACCGCCGACCTGCTGGTTCGCCTTGCGCATGAGGCCGGCCTTCCGCCGGGCGTGTTCAACACCGTGCACGGCTTTGGCGAGGACGCCGGCAAGGCGCTGACCCAGCACCGCGCCATCAAGGCGATCGCTTTTGTCGGCGAGAGTTCGACCGGCTCCGCCATCATGGCGCAGGGCGCGCCGACCCTGAAGCGGGTGCATTTCGAACTCGGCGGCAAGAACCCCGTGATCGTGTTCGACGATGCGGATCTGGAGCGCGCGCTCGATGCGGTGGTGTTCATGATCTACTCGCTGAACGGCGAGCGCTGCACCTCGTCCAGCCGCCTGCTGGTGCAGGACAGCATCGCCGATAAATTCAACGAAAAACTCGCCGCGCGGGTCAAGGCATTGAAGATCGGCCACCCGCTCGATCCCGCCACCGAAATCGGGCCGCTGATCCACGAGCGCCATCTGGCAAAAGTCTGCTCATACTTCGATATCGCGCGGCAGGACGGCGCCACCATCGCGGTCGGCGGCGGCGCCCATGCCGGACCGGGCGGCGGACATTATGTGCAGCCCACATTGGTCACCGGCGCCAGCAGCAGCATGCGCGTGGCCCAGGAAGAGGTGTTCGGCCCGTTCCTGACCGTGATCCCGTTCAAGGACGAGGTCGAGGCGATCGCCATCGCCAACAGCGTGGAGTACGGCCTCACCGGCTATGTCTGGACCAAGGACATGAGCCGCGCACTGCGCGTCGCTGACGACCTGGAAGCCGGCATGATCTGGCTCAATTCGGAAAATGTCCGCCACCTGCCGACCCCGTTCGGCGGCATGAAGGCATCCGGCATCGGGCGCGACGGCGGCGACTATTCGTTCGAGTTCTACATGGAAACCAAGCACGTCAGCCTCGCCCGCGGCACGCACAAGATCCAGCGGCTCGGCGTCTGACGACACGTTGACAACAAACAAAGATCCACGAGGAAACCACCATGCCCGTCCCGCAGCACATTTTCGATCCGCCCTTCAATGTCCGCCGTGCCAGCCATGTGGTGCTCGACGTCACGAACCTCGCCGCCGTCAGAACGTTCTACGAGAACGCCATCGGGCTGCATGTGGAAGACGCTGACAGCGAGGCGGTATATTTCCGCGGTTATGAGGAGCAGCAGCATCACTCGCTGGTGCTGCGCAAGGCCAAAGAAAATGCCTGCCGGCGCATGGGCTTCAAGGTCGGCGACGAGGCCGACCTCGACAAGGCCGCATCGTTCCTCAAGAGCCGTGGCATCGCGGCGGATTTTTCCGAGCAGCCGTTCCAGGGCCGCACGTTGCAATTCATCGACCCGCTGGGTTATCCGATCGAGCTCTATGCCAAAATGGACAAACGCCCGCATCTGCTGCGCCGCTATGACCTCTACAAGGGCTGCCATCCGCAGCGGTTCGACCATTTCAACGTGTTCGCCAACAACGTGCAAGGCACCGTGGACTTCTACGCCCAGCTCGGCTTCCGCCTGACCGAATATGCCGAGGAAGACGGCCCGAACGGGCGCATCGCCGCCGCCTGGATGCACCGCAAGGGCAACGTCCACGATTTCGCCATCACCAACGGCCGGGGACCGCGGCTGCATCACTTCGCCTACTGGGTGCCGACCGCGATGAACATCCTGCATCTGTGCGACGTGATGGCGTCGAGCGGCTATGTCAGCAACATGGAACGCGGACCCGCGCGGCACGGCATCGCCAACGCCTTCTTCCTCTATGTGCGCGATCCCGCGGGCCATCGGCTGGAGCTCTATACCAGCGACTACAACACCATGGATCACGACCACGACCCATTGCGCTGGTCGCTGCGGGATCCGCGCCGGCAGACCCTGTGGGGCGCGCCTGCGCCGAAGTCCTGGTTCGAAGAGGGCTCGCCCTACACCGGACAGGCGGTGCACGATCCGCTGTTTGTCGCCGACGTCATTGTCGCAAGCTGATCGGATGTGGTGATGACCTTGCCTTTGCGCTTTGCCACCTATCTCCGGGACGGGACCGAGCGCTACGGCGCCATCATCGGCGACAGTATTGTCGATCTCTCCGCACATTTCGCCAGGGAGTTTCCGACCCTGCGCGAAGTCATCGCGGCCGGCGCGCTGGCCCGGCTCGCCGACACCGCGGCTGTCCGGACGGCGGATCATCGCCTGGACGACGTCGCGCTGCGGCCACCGATTCCGGCGCCGGAAAAGATCATCTGTATCGGGGTCAACTATCCGGACCGCAATGCCGAATACAAGGACGGCCAGGATGCGCCGAAGTATCCGAGCATGTTCATGCGCACGCCGCGCTCCTTTGTCGGCCATGGCGCGCCGCTGGTGCGCCCGCGCGCTTCGCAGCAGCTCGATTATGAAGGCGAGCTGGTGCTGGTGATCGGCAAGGCCGGCCGGCATATCGCGGAGACGGACGCGCTCGATCACGTTGCCGCGGTGACGCTGTGCAACGAAGGCACCATCCGCGACTGGGTGCGGCACGCGAAATTCAACGTGACGCAAGGCAAGAACTTTGACGCCACCGGAAGCCTCGGCCCCTGGCTGGTGCCGTTCACCGGCGAAGCGCAGATCGCCGACGTGCATCTGACCACGACAGTGAACGGCGAACTGCGGCAGGACGACCGCACCAGCCGTTTGATGTTCGGCTTCCGTTATCTCATCAATTATATCTCCACCTTCACCACGCTGGTGCCCGGCGACGTCATCGTGACGGGGACGCCGACCGGCGCCGGTGCGCGGTTCGATCCGCCGCGCTATCTCAAGCCGGGCGACGTGATCGAGGTGGAAGCGAGCGGCGTCGGCGTGTTGCGCAACGGCGTCGTCGACGAGCAGTGATTCAGGGAGTGGAATGATGGCGGTACGTTCGGGCGGTGAGGCAATCGTCGACGGTTTGCTGGCGCATGGCGTCGACACGGTGTTCGGCCTGCCGGGCGCGCAAATCTACGGCCTGTTCGACGCCTTCAAGCTGGCGGAGCCGAAACTCAAAGTCATCGGCGCACGGCATGAGCAGGCCTGCGGCTACATGGCGTTCGGTTATGCCCGCTCCAGCGGCAAGCCCGGTGTGTTCAGCGTGGTGCCCGGCCCCGGCGTGCTCAACGCCAGTGCTGCCATGCTGACCGCGTTCGGCTGCAACGAACCGGTGCTGTGCCTGACCGGCCAGGTGCCGACGCAGTTCCTCGGCAAGGGCCGCGGCCATCTGCACGAGATGCCGGACCAACTCGCGACCCTGCGCAGCATCCTGAAATGGGCGGAGCGCATGGAGCACCCGGGAGCTGCGCCCGCGACGGTGGCGCGCGCATTCCAGGAGATGATGTCGGGACGGCGCGGACCGGTGTCGATCGAGATGCCGTGGGACATCTTCACCCAGCGCGCCGCGACCACGCCGCTCGCCCCGCTGGCGCCATTGCCGTCGCCGGAACCGGATCCCGACCGCGTCAAAGCCGCGGCTGCGCTGATCTCCGGCAGCAAGGCGCCGATGATCTTTGTCGGCGCCGGCGCGATCGAGGCAGCGGACGAGATTCTGGAGCTGGCCGAACTGATTGACGCGCCAGTGGTGGCCTTCCGCAGTGGCCGCGGCATTGTCAGCAACGCCCATGAACTGGGACTGACCATGGCTGCCGCCTACCGGCTTTGGCCGCACACCGATCTGATGATCGGCATCGGCACGCGGCTGGAATTGCCGTCGTGGCGCTGGCCCTATCGACCGGCCGGACAGAAGTCCGTCCGCATCGACATCGACGCTTCGGAAATGCGTCGCTTCACCCCGGACGCCGCGATCGTCTCCGATGCGCGTGACGGCACCCGGGCTTTGCTTACTGCCGTCCGCAAGCAGGGCTACAGCAAGACCAACGGCCGTCGCGGTGTTATCCGCGAAGCGACATCGGCGGCGCAGCAGCAGATCCAGTCGGTGCAGCCGCAGATGGGGTATCTCAATGTGCTGCGCGACGTGCTGCCGGAGAACGGCATCGTCACCGACGAGCTGTCGCAGGTCGGCTTTGCCTCCTGGTACGGCCTGCCGATCTACAAGCCGCGCACCTTCATTTCCTCGGGCTATCAGGGCACCCTCGGCTCCGGCTTCCCGACCGCGCTTGGCGCCAAAGTCGCCAACCCTGACAAACCGGTGGTGGCAATCACCGGCGATGGCGGCTTCATGTTCGGCGTGCAGGAACTCGCCACCGCCGTGCAGTACAAGATCGGCGTGGTGACGCTGGTGTTCGACAACAACGCCTATGGCAATGTGCGCCGCGACCAGAAGACCGTGTTCGACGGCCGTGTGGTGGCCGCCGATCTGGTCAATCCGGATTTCGTCAAGCTTGCCGATTCGTTTGGCGTCGGCGCGGCGCGGGTGTCGTCACCGGAGGCCTTCCGGCCGGCACTGGAGAAGGCATTGGCAGACGGCGGTCCCCAGCTTATCGCCATCGATGTGCCGCAGGACTCCGAGAGCAGCCCCTGGACCTTCATCCATCCCGCCAAGCCGTCTTAAAGTTATCCGTCATCCTGAGGTGGCCGTGCGCAGCGCGGCCCTCGAAGGGCGACGGCCGCGACCTCTCGGGCCGTTCATCCTTCGAGGCTCACCCTACAGTGCAAGTGCACCGTAGGGCTCGCACCTCAGGATGACGGAGCATAACTTGCGGCCTTGAGTTCGCGCCCATGCGGGCGATAATCCGGCCCCTTCTGCAGGCCGGAGATCCCCGCATGGCGACCCATCGCACCCCATGTCACGCCACTCGCCTTGCTGTGGTGGCCCTGATCGCTGCGCTGGCTGCTGCAGCACCCGCACTGGCGCAATCTCCCGGCCTCCCGCAATCGAAGGGGGCCGAGCCGGCGACACAAAAAGCCAACAGCGACATCGTGGCGACGCTGCCGCTGGCTGATACCACAGCCTTCGACGACGCCAAGCGCGGCCTGATCGCAACGCTACCCGACGACACCATCGCCGGATCCGGTCCGCAGCCGGCTTACTCCCTCAAGCCCTATGGCTTTCTCGACAAAACCGATCCGCCGCCGACGGTGAATCCCAGCCTGTGGCGGCTGGCGCGGCTCAATCTGGTGCACGGCCTCTTCAAGGTGGTCGACCGCGTCTACCAGATCCGCGGCTACGACATCTCCAACATGTCCATCATCGAGGGCGACAGTGGATTGATCGTGATCGATCCTCTGCTGACTGCGGAGACCGCGCGCGCCGGCCTCAATCTTTACCTGCAGCATCGACCGCCCAAGCCCGTCGTCGCCGTCATCTACACCCACAGCCACGCCGATCATTTCGGCGGCGTCAAGGGCGTGATCAGTGAGGACGATGTGCACGCTGGCAAGGTGCAGGTGATCGCGCCGGATCGTTTCATGGATTTCGCGGTGTCCGAGAACATCATCGCCGGCAACGCCATGACCCGGCGGGCGCAATACCAGTTCGGCAATTTCCTGCCGCGCGGCGAGCGCGGCCAGGTCGACGCCGGCCTCGGCAAGGGACTGGCGCGGGGTACGCTGACCCTGATGGCGCCGACCTTGTCGATCAAGCAGGCCTACGAGACCCATCGCATCGATGGCGTCGACATCGATTTCCATCTGGTGCCGGAGACCGAGGCGCCGTCCGAGATGGTGATGTACTTCCCGCAATTCCGCGTCATCGATGCCGCGGAAATCGCCACCCAGACCATGCACCAGCTCTACACCATCCGTGGCGCCGAGGTGCGCGACGGCCGCGCCTGGTCGCGTTACCTCAGCGACATTCTGGAGCGCTGGGGCGACAAGGCGGATGCGCTGATCGCCCAGCATCACTGGCCGACCTGGGGCGAAGGCCGCATCACGGATTACTTGAAAAAACAGCGCGACCTCTACAAATTCATCCACGATCAGTCGGTGCGGCTGCTCAACCACGGTTATACGCCAACCGAAATCGCCGAAGCCTTGAAGCTGCCGCCGAGCCTCGCCGCGACCTGGTCGGTGCGCGGATATTACGGCACGCTGAGCCACAATTCCAAGGCGGTGTATCAGAAATACCTCGGCTGGTACGACGGCAACCCCGCGCATCTCGCGCCGCTGCCGCGCGCGGACAGCGCCCGCAAGACCATCGCCTATATGGGCGGCGCCGATGCCGTGCTCGCGAAAGCGCGGGAAGATTTCAAGGCCGGTGAATATCGCTGGGTGGCGAGCGTGATGAGCGACCTGGTGTTCAGCGATCCGCAGAACAAAGCGGCGCGCGAGCTGGAGGCCGACGCACTGGAGCAGCTCGGTTACCAGGCCGAGGCCGGCACCTGGCGCAATGCCTATCTCACCGGTGCCATGGAATTGCGCACGGGCATTCCGCAAATGCCGAACAACGCACCAAACGCCGAGGTACTGAAAGCGCTCTCGCTCAACCTCTTGTTCGACTTCATGGGCGTGCGCGTCAACGCCGGCAAGGCCGAGGGCAAGACCATCGTGCTGAACTGGGATTTCACCGATGTCGGTGAAAAGATCGTGCTCAACCTGGAGAATTCAGCCCTGACACAGCGCGCCGGCATCCAAGCGCCGGATGCGGATGCCAGCGTCACGCTGACACGCGCGACCTTCGACCAGATCATCATGAAGCAGCGCAGCTTCGCCGCCGCCATGCTCACCGGCGACGTCAAGGTTTCGGGCAATCCGCTGAAACTGCGGGAGTTCATGGACACACTCGATGAGTTCTCGCCGTCATTCCCGATCATGGAGCCGGTGGCGCAGGTGCGATAATCAATCCGGAAGCCGCACGTGACCGCCCTGCACCGTGATCGCATCACTTGGTGCCGGCTCAAGCACAATCGGCGGCACGTTGGAGAGCTGCAGCGGCGGCGCGCGCCCCGCTTCGCCGCCGCGCGGCGTGGTGCGGACGACCTGGCTTGCCGGCAGCGGCCGGCCAGCCGTGAGATGATCCCACATCAAGTCCAGCGCACGCAGGTGATAAAGTGTCAACGGCACCATGCGGGTATCGAAACCCGGCAGGTCGGTGCCGAAGTGTTCGGCGTTGGTCACTTCGATGTAGCGCAGCTGCGACGCGGCGCCGTCCACCAGCGAATTCAAACCGACATAGGGCCGCGAGGAAAAGCTCACTGGCACGCGGTCGTCGCTGCGGCCATGAACGATGATGGTGGGCTTGCCGCCGAGCGCCCCGGTCGCGATGAATTCGCGGATACCGGCCTGCACCCGCTCGGCTTCGGGCGAATGCTCCTCGATCAGGCCGCGAATGCAGATCGCGCCATCCAGATTATAGTCCTGGCGGCCGGTGCTCCGCGACGCGGACAGCCAGTTGCGACGCGGGCCGGTGGGATCGTTGTCGTTGATGACGTCGATGCTTCCCGCCGGCGCGCCACCGGGCGCGATCGCGAAATTCTGCGCGATCTGTGCCGCCGGCACCGCCATCGGACGGCCGTCCTTGTCGACGGCCGCATAGCTGTAGCCGCAGAGACGGTCGCGCACGTCAAAGCGGCCGTGGTCGTTGGCGTATTTGGTCGCCGTCGCATCGGGCGCGACGAAATAACCGAAGGCGTGACCGATGTCGGTCTCGGCATCCCAGCCGTAGGCATGCATGCGCTGCAGCGCCTCGTTCGCCTGTGCCTCCAGCGTGTCTGAGGTCAGCAACCCCTTGTCCCGCAGCGAGACACACCGATTGGCGGCGAACTCGATCCGCTCCCGCAACGGCACGTCGGGAACGGCAAGGACGGCGCACGGCTGATAGAGATTGCCGAACGAGAAGTAGTCGAGCAGGGTGCGGCCGCTGCCCTGGCGCGTCACGGCGCCCCGGGTCACGCTCACGCGATCATCCGGCCGCAGTTGAACCTGTGGTTCACGCACCACCACCCCGTCGATCAGATGCTCGGCATCTTTTTCAGCGGCATAAAGCGTGGCGCCGCCGCCATTCGAGCTGCCGGTGGCGAGAACCATGGTATTGGCGCGTGTGAATCCCGGATCGCGGCCGCCGATCTGCACAAAAGCGAACTCGATGGCGCGCAGCAGATTCAGGCCCCAGTCCTTTTCGGGGTTCTGTTTGGAATGCGCCGCCTTGAAAGCGATGCGGTGCGGCCAGTCCACGAGGAAGCGCAATCGCGCGGCATCGTCCAGGTCGGCCCGAAAATGGGCGTCGTTGCCAGCAGCTTTGGCAAACGCCTGACGCCCGTCGAGGGTGCCGACGCTGTCAACCTCAAGATTGTGGAATCCATCGCCGTGGCCCTTGTCGGTGTAGACCACCGCACAGCCATGACGCAGGCCCCAGAAGCCGAAATCCACCACGTCCCGGAACAGACTAGCCGAGCCGTTTACCGGAATGGCCACGAGGCAGCGACGCTCGCGCGCAAGATCAGCCGGGATCTGCAGCAGCATCGCAACATTCTGCTTGCCGTCGCCGTCATCGGCATAGGCTAGATACTCTTCACCAGCGATCTTGCCGTGATCGGGCAGCAATTCGCCAGTGGTGGACCGAACATTGGGACCGAACAGCCGGCTGAATCCCTGGCCGTCACTGCCCCGGAGAAACAGAGCCGCGCGCCGCAATTCAGCGGCCGTCGGATTCAGCGCATCCTTGTACAGCGCCGCGGGAGGCGCTGCCAACATGGCTTCGATACCAAGGCCGCCGGTGACGAGGTCGTCGGTCCGGCCATCGTATACCGCATGCGGACCGAGCTTGAGCCACGGCGGCATCAGCGGATCGCCAGCAGACGCGGGCGACATCAATACCACGCAGCTCATGAGCAGCGCGAAGCCAATCGATCTGATCGTCATGGATGAATTCCTGCTAGGTGATCGTCAACAGGTCCGGAATTTCGAGATCGAGCAGCGCCGAGCTCAGGCTCTTGCCGTGGGCATCGAGCGCCAGCGATTGCGTGACGCCACCGGCGAGCGCGTCCTGCAGCACGAAATTCAGTGCCGCGAGCTTCGGCAGCTCGTAACGCAACACCTCGCCCTTCACGATGCCGGCAAAGTGCGCCTTGACCCGCTCCGCGGTAACATGCTGCACAAGCAGCTGGTAATGCCTGTCGTCATAGGCGATCAGGCTGATGTTGGAGGTGTTGCCCTTGTCCCCGGTGCGCGAATGCGCGATGTCGCGAAGCTTCATGGTCACGCCTCCCACATCTGCACGGACGGCGAGACAAGGTTCTCAGGCAGCAAGGCCGAGACGACGCCGATCACCTCCCGAGCCGATTTGGCCACACCGCCGCCGCCGGCAGGACCATTGGTGTAGAGCGTCTCGACCTCGTTGCCGATCCGCACCGCGTTGGCCATGCTGTCGGTGCGCCCGGTGACCCGCACCCGCACTTCATAGGGTTCCGATCCCGCCGACAGTCTGTCGCCGTGCAGCGAGTCGATGCCGATCAGCTCGAACCGCGTTTCCGTCATTGCGACGCCGGTGAGCGCCAGGCGTTCGCGCACGATCTCCAGCGCCAGCTTGCCGCGCCCGACCGCGCCGGGGCCGGCATAGGAAATCTGGCCCTCGCCGACATAGGAATCGAGATAACCGATCGAGGTCTTGAGCAGGCCGGTTTTCGCAGCGCCACGCCCGCCCTCGACCTTGATGCGATCCGGCCCGACCTGCTGCATCGACACGTCGGAGAAATCCGCCACCACATCCGGCTGGAAATATCTTGTCGGATCGTGAATCTCGTACAGCAACTGCTCCCTGCAGGTGGCAAGCGTTACCTGCCCGCCGGAGCCATCGACCTTTGTAATGACGATGCTGCCGTCGGCGCCGATCTCGCCGATCGGAAATCCGAGCCGGCCGAGGCCCGCGACATCCTTCACGCCGGGATCGGCGAAATAACCACCGGTGATCTGGCCAGCGCATTCCAAGAGATGACCGGCGACCGTGCCGCGTCCCAGCGCCGCCCAGTCGTCCAGGGCCCAGCCGAATTCATGCAGCAGCGGCCCGAGGAACAGCGCGGGGTCGGCCACCCGCCCAGTGATCACGACGTCGGCGCCGCCCGCCAGCGCATCACGGATCGGACCGGCGCCAAGATAGGCATTGGCCGAAACGATGCGGTTGCCGAAATCGTTGACCGCCCCGCCGGTCTCCTCAATCCGATAGTCGCCGGCCCGGATCGCTGGCAGCACGTCATCGCCTGTCACCGCCGCGATCTTCAGGCCCTGCAGGTCGAGCGATCGCGCGATTTCACGTGTCGCCTGCGCCGCCGCCAGCGGATTCGCCGCGCCCATATTGGTGATGACCTTGATCCCCTTGGCCTTGCAGATGCCGAGCACCGCTTTCATGCGTTCGCGCAGCAGCGGATCGAAGCCGCCGGCGGGATCCTTCAACTTGGCCTGCTGTGCCAGCGCAATGGTGCGCTCGGCCAGACATTCGAACACCAGGTACTGGATGTCGCCATGCTCGGCGAGTTCGACCGCGGGTTCGATCCGGTCGCCGGCGTATCCGGCACCGGCGCCCAGCCTGATGGTCTTCATGATCGCTCTCCCGTGCAGGTCAGAGGGGGAACAGGCCCAATAGCACACATGCGAAGGTCATGACGACCGACGCGGCGAACAGAAAGGGGATGGTGAACTTCTGATGATCCGCCAGATCGATGCCGGTCAGGCCGACCACCAGGAACGTCGCAGGCGTCAGCGGACTGACCGGAAAGCCCGTGGTCATCTGGCCCAGCAACGCACCCTGCGCGAGTTGCACCTTCGGCACGCCGAGCTGACCGCCGACCTCGGCGATCACAGGCAGCACACCGAAATAGAACGAGTCCGGGTCGAACAGCAGGCTGAGCGGCATGGACACGAGACCAAGCGCCACCGGCATATACTTGGCGGCTGCCACCGGCACGAAGCCGACCGCGGTCTGCGCCATTGCCTTGAGCATGCCCGAGCCCTGCATGATGCCGGTAAACACACCGGCTGCGAGCAGGATCGACGCCATCAAAAGCGCCGCGCGGGCATGGGCATCGACGCGCTTTCGCTGCATGTCGACATCGCGATAGTTGATCAGCAGCGCCAGACACGTGCCGACCATGAACACGATGGCCGGGGTCAGCTTGTCACCGAGTGCCACCATGGTGCCGAGCACCACCACGGTGAGCACGATATTGATCCAGAAGTTCTGCGGACGGCGCAACTCGCGCTCTGCATCGGTCAGCTGTCGCTGCGCCATCAGATCGATGCCGGCGCCGCCGACAAGACCGAGCCGCTTTTCCTCGCGGCGGCCCAGCCAGTAGGACACCGCGAAAATGAAGATGATCCCGACAATCTGCACCGGCACCAGCGGATTGAAGATCTCGGGGATCGGCAGCTTCAGCGAGGCCGAAGCGCGGATCATCGGCCCGGTCCACGGCAGGAAGTTGACGCCCGCCGCCATCGAGGCGGCGCAGGCCAGAATACGTTTGTCGATGCCGAGCCGATCGTACAGCGGCAGCATCGCCGGAATGGTGATCAGGAAGGTGACCGCGCCGGAGCCGTCGAGATGGATCAGCAGCGCCAGCAGCGTGGTTCCCATCACGATGCGGGTCGGACGGGTGCCGACGGTGCGCAGGATGCGATCGATGATCGGATCGAGCATGCCGGCGTCGGTGACCACGCCGAAGAACAGGATGGCGAACACGAACATGCCGACCACAGGCGCGAGGCTCTGCAGGCCGCTGACAATAAATTTGCTGGTGTCCCAACCAAAGCCGCCAACCAGGCATGCGGCAAGAGGAATCAGGATCAGTGCGATCAGCGGCGACATCCGCTTGGTCATGATGACCAGCAGCAGCAGAGCGATGGTGACGACGCCGAGCAATGCCAGCATGACGGGGTTTCCTCGTGAACTCTTTCTTGTCGGACCGCGACAGAGACGGCCCCGCGGTCGAATTTCCCGAACTCAGCCCCGGCGGCTTGAATTATGCAATTGAAATGATTCAATCTCAGCTATAGAAAAATCCTATGGATGGAAAAGTCCTATGGATGTAAGCGTCAGGCAGTTGCGCTCCTTTGTTGCGGTGGCGAAGCTGAAAAGCTTCACCCAGGCCGCCGCCTTGCTGCACGTGGCCCAGCCGACGCTGACGGTGCAAATCAAAGGCCTCGAAGACACATTGCGGCTGCGGCTGTTCGACCGCACCCCGCGTTCGGTCGAACTGACGCGGATGGGACGCGAACTGCTGCCGGTGCTGGAGCGCATCCTGCAGGATCTGGACTCCGTGCTGCTTGACGTACAGGACGTGGCGCTGGAACGGCGCGGCGTGGTGCGCATCGCCGCGCTGCCGTCGTTCGCCGCCGGCGCCCTGCCCGGCGCCATCAAGCAGTTCCGCGACATCCATCCCGGCGTCTCGTTCGCGCTCAAGGACGTGATCGCGAGCCGGGTGCTGGCGATGGTGCGTTCGGAAGAGGTCGACCTCGGCTTCACCGGCGGCGACACATCGTTCGCCGACATCGAAACCGTGTTCAGTGCGCGCGACGAGATGACTGTGGTGTATCCGCAGGGACACCCGATCGGCGAGGTGGCGCGCATCACCGCAAGCGTGCTGGCCGACTATCCCCTGGTGCTGATGGATTCCGGCACCAGTGTGCGCGCCGTGACCGATGCCGCGTTCAACAAGGCGGGACTGATTCCCGGCCCGGCTTCGGAAGCCACCTACATGATGACGGCGATCGGCATGGTGCGCGCCGGCATCGGCCTGACCATTCTGCCGGCCTCAGCCCGGGAAATCGCGGCGGAACCGTCCCTGCGGAGCCGGCGCATCAACGATCCGAATTTTTCGCGGCCCGTTGCCCTGATCAAGAAGGCTGGCCGCACGCTGCCGCCGCTGACCCAGGCGTTCGCCGATTTCCTTGCGAAACATCGCAAGCAGCTGCTGACAAAGGACGGCGTGCGTTAGCCGCCGGCAATCAAACAGACTTATTTCTTTCCCGACGTATCCGGGTGAACCGGGTCCACCCACAGCACGGTCTCCGGCTTTTCCACCGGCTCGATGTCGAGATTGATCGCCACCGCCTCGCCGTCGCTGCGCACCAGCACGCATTCCAGCGGCTCGTCCGGGCTGGCGTTGATTTCCTGATGCGGCACATAGGGCGGCACGAAGATGAAATCGCCGGGATTGGCTTCCGCGGTGAATTGCAGGTTCTCGCCCCAACGCATCCGCGCCTTGCCGCGCACCACATAGATGATGCTTTCGAGATGGCCGTGGTGGTGCGCCCCGGTCTTGGCGTCGGGCTTGATGGTCACCGTTCCGGCCCACAGCTTCTGGGCGCCGACACGGGCAAAATTGATCGCTGCCTTGCGATCCATGCCGGCGGTGGACGGCACATTCGGATCCAGCTGATTGCCTGGGATCACCCGGATGCCATCGTGCTTCCAGCGCTCCGCATCGCCGTGACCATGATCATGGCTGTGAGGATGCGAGTGGTCGTGCGAATGCGAATGATCGTGATCGTGTCCGCTCATGGCCGTATGGTTCCGCTTTATCCAGAACAACTTTCAATGACTTATCGCACGTCATCAGATCAGGAACCTTCCGTCAATCGACAGGTTGTCATGCATCGATTGCAAAATGAGGAGCACGATCATGGGAAGCACCACCGACAAGATCAAAGGCGCCGCCAACGAAGCCATCGGCAAGGCCAAACAGGGAATTGGCGAAGCCATCGACTCGCCGAAGCTGCAGAGCGAAGGCGCCCTGCAGGAAGCCAAGGGCCATGGCCAGAAGGCCGTCGGCGACGCCAAGGCCGCGGCCAAGGATGCTGCCGACAAGGTGGCCGAGGTCGCGAACAAGAAGCTCTGAGCTTCGCGCAACGTTCGACGAAAGACCGGCCTCGCGGCCGGTCTTTTCTGCTTGTCGAGAGCGTCGCATGTCACTCAATCGGAACTCAGGAGATCCACCTTCACATTCGCCCGCATCAATCGGCCGGCGAGCAATCCAGCGAGATTCTGCATCATCTGCTTTCCGACCTGCGGATGCTGATCGGCAAACTGCCGGAAACGATCGACCGGAATTTCGAGGCAGGCGACGTCCGTATCGGCGATAGCATCGGCGGCGCGCTTGTCGCCCAGCAGCGCCATCTCCCCCACCACCATGCCGCCGGTGAGCGCCGCCAGCCGCACGCCGCTCGGCAACCGGACGCTGACCTGCCCATTCTGGATCAGGAACAGCGACGAGCCGGGCTCTCCGGCGCGGATCATGACTTCGCCTGGTGTGAATTTTTTCACGGTCCCAAGACCGGTGATCGCCGCAAGGTCATCCGGCGACAGCCCGGCCAGCAGCGCCTGCTCGGCCAGCGGCATTTCGCCGCCATGATCGACCCGGCCACCGTAACGATAGACAATCTGGTCTTCCGCCCATTCGATCGCCTCATCCAGCACCACGAAGTTGCGCACCCGGGTCATGCCGTCGGTCCACTGGCTGATCGCCTCCCAGGTCAGCGACGACCGCGCCAGGCCCGACAGCACCGTGGTGATGTTGAAGCGCTCGAGTTCGCGCAGGCCGTCGGCCAGCAGGCGTGCCGCAGCACTGGAGACATCGGCCACGCGGCGGAAGTCGACAATGAGAATCTGCGGCAACGCTTTGCCGGCAACCTGTCGCGTGATGTAATCGATGGTGGCAAACGACAAAGAGCCGACCAGCTCGATCACCCGCACGTCGCCATGGTGCTGGCGCAGGATCGTATGTTCGTCGGCGCGCCGGCTGCGCCGCGACGCACCGCGGCCAATGTCGTAGTCGGCAATCACGCTGGTGCGCGAATTGCCGTTGCGGTTGAGCATGTGCAGGTCGAAATGCGCCGAGAGCACTTCGCAGACCTGGATGCCGCGCACGCTGTTGCCGTGCTGGTCCAGCCGCGGCGAGAAGCTGCCGAAGCCGAACTGCGAAGGCAGCGCCGCGAGAATGCCGCCGCCAACGCCACTTTTTGCGGGAATGCCCACCCGATAGATCCATTCGCCGGCAAAATCATACATGCCGGCCGTGGTCATCACCGACAGCGTGCGCGCGACAGCATAGGGCGCGACCACCTGCTCGCCGGTTAACGGATTGATGCCGCGGTTGGCCAGCGTCGCCGCCATCACGGCGACATCGCGTGCGGTCACCAGGATCGAGCATTGCCGAAAGTAGACGTCGAGCACGCCGCCGACATCGCCGCGCAGCACCGCAGAGTTGCGCAGGAGATAGCCGATGGCGCGGTTGCGATCGCCGGTCGCGCGTTCGGAGGCATAGACAGCCTCATCGACTCCGAGCTCGCGTCCGGCAAAACGGCTGAGTCCTTGCCGGATGAAATCGAAAGCCCACTCGCCTTTCGCGCCGACGATCAGCCCGGAGCAGGTGATGGCGCCGGCATTGACCATCGCATTGAACGGCTTGTTGTCGGCGTTCAACCGAATCGAGTTGAAGGCATCGCCGCTGGGCTCGACCCCGATCACCGCCTCGATCGCGGCCGCACCAAGCGAATCGAGCGCCAGTGCGAACGCGAACGGCTTCGACATCGACTGGATGGTGAAGGGCACCTCGGTGTCACCGACCTCGTAGAGATGTCCATCGATGGTGGCGAGGCTGATGCCGAAAAGATCCGGGTTGGCTTTACCCAGTTCGGGAATGTAGTCAGCGACCTTGCCGGCATTGTCGGTCGCAAATCGCGCGTGACAAGCCTCGAGAAACTGCTGCAGCGGCGGATGGATGGTCGCCGTTTGGCTCTCGTCGGCAATCGGTGTCATCGCAATGATCTCGTTATCAGACGGATACTGGGACCCATTGTACACCGGCGCGCCCGGAAGGGACATCAAGTCAAGCGCCAACAATATCCTATCTCCGTCATCCTGAGGTGCGAGCCGGAAGGCGAACCTCGAAGGATGTGCGGCCGCTCGGGCCGTCGCCCTTCGAGGCGCGCAAGAGCGCGCACCTCAGGGTGACGGATCACAGAGGGCATCCGAATTTACCGGGAGACCGCTAGTACGATTTCGGCAGGCCCAGCACCTTTTCGGCGATGAAGGAGAGGATCAACTGCGGGCTGATCGGCGCGATGCGCGGGATCATCACTTCGCGCAGGTAACGCTCGACATGATACTCCTTGGCATAACCGAAACCGCCATGGGTCATCACAGCCTGCTCGCAGGCCTGGAAGCCGGCCTCGGCGGCCAGATACTTGGCCGCATTGGCCGCCGGTCCGCAGGGCAGGCCCTGGTCGTATTGCCAGGCGGCGGACAGCGTCATCAGCCAGGCGGCTTCCAGCTCCATCCAGTTCTTCGCCAGCGGATGCTGAATCGCCTGATTCTGGCCGATCGGACGGTTGAACACGATGCGCCCCTTGGCGTAGGTCGCCGCGCGCTCCAGCGCCAGCTTGCCGAGTCCGACAGCTTCCGCGGCGATCAGGATGCGCTCCGGATTCATGCCATGCAGGATATATTCAAAGCCGCGGCCTTCTTCGCCGATGCGGTTCTCCAGCGGAATTTCGAAGTTCTCGAAGAACAACTCGTTGGAGTCGATCGCCTTGCGGCCCATCTTCTCGATCTCGTGCACGGTGACGCGGGTGCGGTCGAAGTCCGTGTAGAACAGGCTCAGGCCGTGGGTCGGGCTCTTCACCTGATCCAGCGGCGTGGTGCGCGCCAGCAGCAGCATCTTCTGCGCAACCTGGGCGGTGGAGATCCAGACCTTCTGGCCGTTGACGATATACCTGTCGCCGCGCCGCTCGGCGCGGGTCTTCAACTGCGTGGTGTTGAGACCGGTATTCGGTTCGGTCACAGCGAAGCAGGCTTTCTCGCTGCCGTCGACGATCGGCGGCAGCATGCGCCGGCGCTGCGCGTCATCGCCGAACACCACCACGGGGTTGAGCCCGAACACGTTCATGTGCACCGCGGAAGCACCGGACATGCCGGCGCCGGATTCCGAAATCGTGCGCATCATCAGCGCCGCCTCGAAGATCCCGAGACCCGAGCCGCCATACTCTTCGGGAATGCAGATGCCAAGCCAGCCGGCGTCCGCGATGGCTTTATGGAAATCGTGCGGAAAACCGCCGTCGTGATCTTTCGCAAGCCAGTAGGCATCGTCGAAACGCGCGCAGATCTTCCCGATCGCGTCGCGGATCGAGTCCTGTTGCGGGGTCAGTGCAAAATCCATGGTCGCGGTCCGTTCGATGCGAGGGCCGTCCATGAATGGGGGCCAACGGCCGCGCGCGTCAAGCACACCAGACAGCAGAGCCCTCCAACCTGCGTGCATGGAGCGCAAACCGGATAGAAAACTGGCCCTTCCCGGCCCAAGCCTGCCTATCCGGGCAGAATTCATGAAATTATACAGGCTGTTACGTCAGCTTTGAACGAGCTGCCCCACGTTTCACGCCTTGGATCAAGACGTGAAATCAGATATCCTTGCACCATGACCAAATTGCTCGATCGCGCGCTCGAAGCGACACGCAACCTTCCTGCGGATGTTCAGGACGATATTGCACGCATCGTTCTGCAACTCGCCGGCAACCAAGAGCAACAGATCCCACTTTCAGCCGACGAACGAAAGTCAATCACGGCCTCGAAGGCAGCGGCGGCTCGTGGCGAGTTCGCAACGGATGAACAGGTCCGCCAGACCTGGGCCAAACACGGCCTGTGAGAATCCGTTACACCCTTCCCACGCTCGACGATCTCAGTTCGATCCTTGATTACATTTCCGCTCATTCCCCTCGCGGCGCGCGGCACGTGCAGCAACGCCTCAAAGACATTATCGACCTGCTCTCAAGCCACCCGGATATCGGAGTCCGGACAGACGATCCGACCATCCGCCGCTTGACGATCCCGCCTTACCGCTATCTTGTTTTTTACGAGGCGAGAATTCTCGCGGACGTCTACGAAAATCCGTACAGCTCCGCCGGATTGCTCACCAGGATCTTCCGGCGCACCGCGTCGTCCGGCGCCCAGTCCAGCAGCAATTCGAGGTGATTCACATCGTCGGGATAACCGAAGATGTGAGCCTGCGAGTGCGGCCAGTTGCTGGCCCAGATGATGCGGTCCGGTGCGTGACGGATCAGGGCCTTGGCCAGCACGGCGACGTCCTCGAAATGCGGCGCGCCGGTCTTTGAGAATTCATAAAGGCCCGCGAGCTTGACGTAGCCGCGGCCGGTATCGAGCAGCCGCAGCAGCGATTTGAAGCTGTCGTGATCCGGCGGCACCGGATCCATGAACTTGCCGACATGGTCGATGATGAAACGCCCGGGCAGACGCGCGATCTGCGCCTCGTGCTGGGGAAAGTCCCGGCCATTGAGCTGCACCAGCGCGTGCCAGCCGTGCTCGTGGGCGCGGCGGCCCATCTCGTCCATCTGCGGCCACGACAGCGTGCCGCCGAGCAGGGACATGAAACGAATGCCGCGCGCGCCCTCCCTGGTCAGCCGGTCCATCTCGTCGTCGGACACGCCGGGTTTGACCACCACCACCGCGCGGGCGCAGTCGCCGAGGTCCTTCACCGCCTTCATGGTGCAGCGGTTGTCGTCGCCATAAGCATTCGCCTGCACCACCACGGTGCGCGCGATGCCCAGCCAGGTCATGACCTGACGATAGTCGGCAACGCTGGCATCGGCCGGCAACGGCGTTCCCGGAATGGTCGGAAAGCTGCTGTCGTAGATATGAATGTGGGTGTCGCAAAGCTCTTCGATTTTCAGTTTGGGCGAGCGTCCGGTCAGCGGGCGTTCCATGGCTTCTCTCCCTTGTCTCTTGTTCTTGGTGCTGGCGATCAGCGCGGCTTGAAACGTTCGATCAGGGCGGGATCCGGCGTGAAGCCGAGGCCCGGTGCCTGAGGCACACTCAGCCGGCCGTCCTTCGGCAGCGGAATGGCCGGATCGATCCAGGCCTCCGTCGTGACGTAGAGGAATTCGAACAGGCTTGGCTCGGAAAGCAGCGACACAAGCTGCAGCGTGGCCCAGTAGCCGGGCCCGAAGTAGGGCGAATGCGGCATCAACGCCCTGCCCGAAGCCTTGGCTAGCGCCACCACCTTCAAAAATTCGCTGATGCCGCCGACCTTGGTGACGCTCGGCTGCGGATAGGTGACGACATCGGCAAGTCGCGTGAACTCCAGTGCAGTGCAGGCGTTCTCGCCAGCCGCCAGCGGCACACCGAAACGATGCAGCTTGGCAATCGTCGCAAAATCCTCCGGCGGAAAAATCGGCTCCTCCACCCAATAGAGACCGAGTTCCTTGAGCCTGGGCAGGATCGCTTCCGCCTCGGCAAGGCTCCAGCTGCAATTGACGTCCGTCATCAGCTTGATGTCGGGTCCGACCACGCGGCGCCCGGCGACAATCGGATCGAACGCGATCTCATGCAGCTTGATATGGCGATAACCCTCGCCCACCGCGCGCGCCGTGACCTCTTCCACCGGCCCCACTTCGCCGTAACGCACCAGGCTCGCATACGCCGACACACTGCCGCGCCGCGAACCGCCAATGAACTCCGCCAGCGACTGGCCGCCCAGCTTCGCCGCGATGTCCCACAGCGCGATGTCGAGTCCCGACAGGGCGTACATGCCGATGCCGTGGCGGCCGCCGAAGATGTGAAACTTCTGCTGCAGCTCGATGTTGAGATCGGGAATGCTGGTGATCGTCCGCCCCTGCGCGGACGGAAACATCATATCCTGCACGGCCGTCAGCACCGGCCGCAGGCAGTGATAGGCGAAACACTCGCCCCAGCCGACCACGCCGTCCGAGGTTTCCGCCCGCACCAGCACCATGTCGAATTCGCGCCAGGTCTGAGCTGTTGCGCGTGGCCCGCGGACGAGATCGTCGAACGGCACCCGCAGCGGATATGCGTCGAGCTTCGTGATGGTGAACGGCGTGTGTTGCATGGCTGATCACGCTCTTGTTGTTTTGTTTAATGGGGTGAGGAGGCGCAAAGCGCCGCCTCGATCTACGTGGCCTCATCCTTCGATGACGCGGCCATAGCAGCCGCAGGCTGCGTAAACTTGCCTGCGTAGCCGCTCCTCAGGATGAGGGGCGGCGTACGTTGCCTGAACGTCAGGCCTTCTTGATCGCCTCGAAATCACCGGTAAACTCGGCACCGCAGAATGTGCCGCCCTGGAAAAACTCGCTGACCGGATCGGCCTTCGGTATCTTTGCCGCCAGAACCTCGACGGCGGAATCCTCCGACACGCCGGTCGGCTGATATCCCAGTTCCTTCGCCCGCGAATTGTCCCACCAGGCCCGCTTGTTGTCGGACATGCCGTAGATCACTTCGTACACGAGATTTTCGCGTTCCAGCCCGATCCGGATCAACGACACCAGGTCTTCGGTCTTCAGCCAGATCGCCAGGCGGCGCTCGTCGATCGGCTTTTCGCCGACATTGCCGATGCGGATCGAGAGCACGCCGATGTTGTGCTTGAAGGCATAGAGCGATCCCAGCGCCTCGCCAAACGCCTTGCTGACGCCATAGCGGGTGTCCGGACGCACCAGCGCATGAGTATCGATGGTCTCACCGCGCGGATGGAAACCGACCGCATGGTTGGACGATGCAAACACCACGCGCTTGACGCCGGCGAGACGCGCCGCCTCGAACAGATTGTAGCAGCCGATGATATTGGCGTTGAGGATGGTTTCCCACGGACCTTCGACCGAGAAGCCGCCGAGATGAATGATGCCGTCGACGCCTTCAACCGCTTTCTGCACCTGGGCGAAATCAGAGAGATCAGCGGCGATGAATTTTTCGCCTGGAGCCAGGTCATCCGGCTTGACCAGGTCGCTGAGCACCAGATCCGGATAGATCGCCGGCAACAGCTTGCGCAGCCGTGCTCCAACACCACCGGCCGCGCCGGTCAACAGAATGCGTGGCATTCGCTTTCCTTCTTTAATTTTTGACTTTAATTTTTGAACCGAACGGTGATTAGCGATCGTCTTTTGTCGACGCAAGCTGACGATATCGCTCGCGCGAATTCAAGAGATGCTTGCGCATGGCGTCGCGGGCTTTTTTTGCGGCGCGGGCTTCGATCGCCTGCAGGATGGCTTCGTGTTCCTTTTCGATGCGCTGCAGGTAGCTGCGCATATCGTCCGGCTGTCCTTCGAACGAGCGGATGCTTTGCCGGGGAATGATCAGGCGGCCCAGATACTCGAGGAACTCGACAAACCGATTGTTCTGCGTGGCCACCGCGATGGCGCGGTGGAAAGCGAGATCCTCCTTGATGCCGCGGTCGCCATTGGCGATGGCACGGGTGAGGTCCTGCTGCGCGTTGCGAATGTCCTTGATCAGCGCGGCGGTCGCCCTCTCGCTGGCGATCGCGGCGGCCTCAGCCTCGACCGCCATGCGCAATTCCAGCACCTCGATCACGCCATTGAGCGATCCCAGGCCATCGGGATCGATCACATAGGGCTGCCGGCTGGTATCGGTGTTGACGAAGGCGCCGGCGCCCTGCCGGGTGATGACCAGGCCGCGCGCACGCAATGCAGCAACGGCCTCTCGGATGACGGTGCGGCTGACGCCCATCGCCGTCATCATCTCCTGCTCGGACGGCAGCTTGGCGCCCGCCTTGAGCTTGCCCGAGGTGATCTCCTCGGCCAGACGGTTGCAGACTTCGTCGCTGAGACTGCGCACGGGCTGCACAGGCCGCAGCAGCGCGTCCGAGGACGGGCGCACGGAACCGGCGGCGGGTGGACTTGACGCTCGTTGTCTGGTCATCGTACAAGTTGACTAACATAGGCGCGCCATCCGGGCAACACCGTTGCCCCACTCTCCATCGGCTTGATCGCAAAAACCAGCGGACGGCGCGCCGAATTCACAACGAACGTCAACTGGTCAGGCGACCACAGACCAGAGTTGAGGAAAGAAACTGGGGAAACGGTCAGGAAGTGCTTGATTTTCGTCCGGCCCAACGCCGGGCAATGGCGCTGCCGAGCACGGCGCACAGCAAACTTCCGGAACGTCATCGCGCCGCCATTCATGACCGGCGCGATCCCCACAATGGCTATTCAACGAGATTCTGCCGGCAAAGCGGTTGAGATCAACGGCGGCTGAGCGGCGCAAACAGGGGCACGATGCGCATGAGCAAGATGACACCAAAGGAAATGGCGAAGCAGATCGGCGAAGGCCTGCTGTCGTTTCCGGTAACGCCATTCAACGCGGACTATTCCTTCAACGAGACGCAGTACCGCTCCAACATGGATTGGCTGTGCGGCTACGACGTTGCCGGCCTGTTCGCCGCCGGCGGCACCGGCGAGTTCTTCTCGCTGACGCCAGCGGAAGTGGAAAAAGTGGTCGGCGTCGCCGTCAATGAAACACGCGGCCGTGTGCCGGTGCTCGCCGGAGCCGGGTACGGCACCGCGATCGCCAAGGAAATGGCCGCGGCCGCCGAGCGCGCCGGCGCCGACGGCATCCTGCTGCTGCCGCCCTACCTGATGCACTCCGAACAGGACGGCCTCGCCGCCCACATCGAGGCGGTGTGCGGCGCCACCAAGCTCGGTGTCATCGTCTACAACCGCGACAATGCGATTGTGAACGAGCACACCCTGGCGAAACTCTGCGACAAGTGCCCAAACCTGGTCGGCTACAAGGACGGCATCGGCGACATCGAGCTGATGACACGGGTCTACTCCCGCATGGGCGATCGCCTCACTTATGTCGGCGGCTTGCCGACGGCGGAAACCTTCGCCTTGCCCTATCTCGAAATGGGCGTGACCACCTACTCCTCCGCCGTGTTCAACTTCGTGCCGGAGTTCGCCGTGAAGTTCTATGCGGCGGTGCGCAAGCGCGACCGCGATGCGGTGCATGCGGGCCTGCGCGACTTCATCCTGCCGCTGATCGCGATCCGCAATCGCAAGAAGGGCTATGCCGTCTCGATCATCAAGGCCGGCATGAAGGTGATCGGCCGCGATTCCGGGCCGGTGCGCCCGCCGCTGAACGACCTCGATGCCGGCGAAATGGTGGAACTGACCGGGCTGGTAGAACGACTCAAGCCGACGTCGAAGTAAACGCCGCCGAATAACCCGCAAAGAACAGTGTGACCCTCATGACTGCGTCGACCACAATCGTTTCCGGGACCCCTGTCGTCCGCGACATGAAGGTCATTCCTGTCGCCGGCCATGACGGCATGCTGCTCAATCTGAGCGGCGCGCACGGCCCGTTTTTCACCCGCAACATCGTGATCCTGACCGACAGCGCCGGCCACACCGGCCTGGGCGAAGTCCCCGGCGGCGAGACCATCAAAAAGACTTTGGAAGACGCCCGCGATCTCGTGGTCGGCCAGCCGATCGGCAAATTCAATGCGGTGCTGAACGCCATGCGCACGCGCTTTGCCGACCGCGACGCCGGCGGCCGCGGGCTGCAGACCTTCGACCTGCGGGTGACCATCCATGCGGTGACCGCGGTGGAAGCGGCCCTGCTGGACCTGCTGGGCCAGCACCTCGATGTGCCGGTGGCGGCACTGCTCGGCGAGGGACAGCAGCGCGACAAGGTCGAGATGCTGGGCTATCTGTTTTATGTCGGCGACCGCCGCAAGACCAACCTCGCCTATCGCGGGGAGCCAAACGCCAAGGACGACTGGTTCCGCCTGCGCCACGAAGAAGCCGTGACGCCCGAAGCCGTGGCGCGGCTCGCGGAAGCCGCTTATGCGCGTTATGGCTTCCAGGATTTCAAGCTGAAGGGCGGCGTGTTCGCCGGCGACGAAGAGATCCTCGCGATCAAGGCGCTGGCGGAGGCGTTTCCGCAGGCCCGCATCACCCTCGATCCCAATGGCGCTTGGTCGCTCGACGAAGCCGTGCGGCTGTGCAAACCGATGCACGGCATCCTGGCGTATGCCGAAGATCCCTGCGGCGCCGAAGCCGGCTTCTCCGGCCGCGAGATCATGGCCGAATTCCGCCATGCAACCGGGCTGCCCACCGCCACCAACATGATCGCCACCGACTGGCGGCAGATGAGCCACGCACTGGCGCTGCAGTCGGTCGACATTCCGCTGGCCGATCCGCACTTCTGGACACTGCAGGGCGCGGTGCGGGTGGCGCAGACCTGCCGCGACCACGGCCTGACCTGGGGCTCGCACTCCAACAACCATTTCGACATCTCGCTGGCGATGTTCACCCACGCCGCGGCGGCCGCGCCCGGCAAGGTGACCGCGATCGACACCCACTGGATCTGGCAGGACGGCCAGCGGCTGACCAAGGAGCCGCTCGAGATCGTCGGCGGGCTTGTTGCCGTGCCGGATCGTCCCGGCCTTGGCATCGAGATCGACATGGCGCAGGTCGAAGCCGGCCACGAGCTCTACAAAAAGCACGGCCTTGGCGCCCGCGACGACGCCATTGCCATGCAGTTCCTGATCCCGGGCTGGACCTTCAACAACAAGCGGCCGTGCATGGTGCGGTGAAGCACGGCGCCCGGCAAGTTGGCCTGCTCGCAACTTGCCTGCCGCTTGAGCCGTTCATCACGAGCGTAAGGAGAGCATTCTGGACGCGCTGGTCTCCGTGGCAAAAACAGTCGTCACTTGTCACGAACAGGCCTAGCTGCTACAGGTAGGATGTCAGGTTATCAGACAAGTTGTTCAGCATTTGATCCTGCGAGGCGGCAACCGAAGACGCGCCGCGATCGAGTGCTGACAAATCGGCGGATCGATCGTGCGGCGGCTTGATCCGATCGCACACCGTTCGTCGTGATCGGCTTGACACCTAAATAGAGGCGGCGTCACCCTCGATAACGGGAGTGACACATGACCAATGCCGCAATCACGGCAATCAACAAGGGGGAAACACTGTGAGACATATGAAGCAGATAGCGCGCGTGGCCGGATCGTGCCTGGCGATCCTTGCATTCGCGACAACAGTTCAAGCACGCGATTTCCGTTCGGCCGATATTCATCCGACTGATTATCCGACCGTTGAAGCCGTCCGCTTCATGGGCAAGCAATTGTCCGAGGCCACCAACGGACGCCTGGGCGTCAAGGTGTTCCCCAACGGCGCGCTCGGCTCGGAGAAGGACACGATCGAGCAGATCAAGATCGGCGGCCTCGATATCATGCGGATCAACTCCGCGCCGCTCAACAACTTCGTGCCCGAGACGATCGTGACCGGATTGCCGTTCGTCTTCCGCAGCACGCAGCACATGCGCAAGGTGCTCGACGGACCGATCGGTGACGAAATTCTGGCCGCCATGGAGCCCGCCGGCCTGATCGGCCTCGCTTTCTATGACAGCGGCGCGCGCTCGTTCTACACGGTCAAGAAACCGGTCAAGTCTCTCGCCGATCTCAAGGGCCTGAAGATCCGCGTGCAGCAGTCCGATCTGTTCGTCTCCATGATCGAAGGACTCGGCGCCAACGCAACGCCGATGCCGTATGGCGAGGTCTATACCGCGCTGAAGACGGGCCTGGTGGACGCCGCCGAGAACAACTGGCCGTCTTATGAATCCTCGCGGCATTTTGAAGCCGCGAAGTTCTACAACTTGACTGAGCACTCGCTCGCTCCCGAAGTGCTGGTGATGTCGAAGAAGATCTGGGACACCTTGTCGAAGGAAGACCAGGCGGCAGTCCGCAAAGCGGCGAAGGATTCCGTTCCGTATATGCGCAAGCTGTGGGATGAGCGCGAGACTCAATCGCGCAAGACCGTCGAAGCGGCCGGCGTTCAGGTGATCGAAATCGCCAACAAGCAGGAATTCATCGATGCGATGAAGCCTGTCTACGCCAAGTATGCCAGTGACCCGAAACTGAAGGGCCTGGTCCAGCGCATTCAGGACACGAAGTAACGCTTCCACTCCTGCCTGCACCGCTCGCTCCCCGCGACGCGGTGCAGGCCGCTTTAACACGCAACGAATGGCGGCGTGACCGATGAAAGAGATTGAACTGATCGATGAGATGCCAGCGGAGGGGGCCAGCTCCCGACGCCCGGCTGACGGCTTGCTGACGCGAATTAACGCACCGATCGCGCGTTATGGCATGTATCTCTCGGTGACCGGACTGCTGGTGATCGTCACGATCGTCTTCTACCAGGTGTTCGGCCGCTACGTTCTCAATTCGAGCCCGACCTGGACCGAAAATCTTGCCCTGGTGCTGATTCTCTACGTCACGCTGATCGGCGCGGCGGTCGGCGTGCGCGATGCAGGGCATGTCAGCATGGAATCCCTGCTGGTGCTGTTGCCGGAAGGTCCACGCGAGAAGATCGAACTGGTCATCCACGCACTGGTCGTGCTGTTCGGCGCGGCGATGGTTTACAATGGTTGGCTGCTCGGCAGTTCGGTCGGCATGGTCAAGATCGCCAATCTCGGCCTGCCGGAGTTCGTCCGCTACGTGCCGCTCGTTTTGTCGGGGCTGCTGATCATCTCCTTCTCGATCGAACACATCATCGCATTGCTGCGTAATGAAGAAGTTGTCCCTTCATGGAACTGATTGTCCTCTCCGTCTCGTTCTTCGGCTTCCTCATCCTCGGCGTTCCCGTGGCCTTTGCCATCGGGCTCTCGGCGCTATGCTCCATCTTGTATGAGGGCCTGCCGGTCGCGGTGATCTTTCAGCAGATGATGTCGGGAATGAACATCTTCTCGTTCCTGGCCATTCCGTTCTTCGTCTTCAGTGGCGAGCTGATGCTCCACGGCGGCGTCGCGGACAAGATCGTGCAGCTCGCCAAGAACCTGGTCGGCCACATCCGCGGCGGCCTCGGCATGTCCAACGTGCTGGCCTGCACGCTGTTCGGCGGTGTCTCGGGCTCGCCGGTGGCCGACGTGTCGGCAATGGGATCGGTGATGATCCCGATGATGAAGAAGGAAGGCTACGACGTCGATTACGCTGTCAACGTGACGACGCACGCCTCGCTCGTTGGCGCGCTGATGCCGACCAGCCACAACATGATCATCTATTCGCTCGCCGCCGGCGGCAAAGTGTCCATTGGCGCCCTGATCGCGGCCGGCCTGCTTCCGTCGCTGGTGCTGATGATCTGCATGCTGGTGGCCGCCTATCTGGTCGCCGTCAAGCGCGGTTACCCCGCGGGAATATTCCCCGGCTGGGCAGCTGTCTGGCGCTCGCTGGCCGCTGCGATCCCGGGCCTCCTGATCGTCGCCATCATTCTTGCAGGCATTCTTTCAGGCGTGTTCACGGCAACGGAGTCGGCGGCCGTCGCGGTGACCTACACCATCATTCTCACCTTCTTCCTCTACCGCACCATGAACTGGCACAAGTTCATCGCGGCGGCCGCCAAGGCGGTCAAGACGACCGGCATCGTGTTGCTGCTGATCGGCGTCTCGACCATGTTCCAGTACCTGATGGGCCTCTATGAAGTTGCCGATTACGCCGGCGCTCTCATGAGCAAGGTCTCGAGCAGCCCGTGGGTCATCTTCCTGCTGATCAACATCATCCTGTTCGTGCTCGGCACGTTCATGGACATGGCGGCCACCATCCTGATCTGCACGCCGATCTTCCTGCCGATCGCCATGAAAGCCGGCATGGATCCCGTCCAGTTCGGCATCCTGATGCTGATCAATTGCGCCCTCGGCCTCAACACACCGCCCGTCGGCACCACGCAATTCGTCGGCTGCGCCATCGGCGGAATATCGGTGGGTGCCGTCATGAAGACGATCCTGCCGTTCTATGCTGCGCTAGTCGCAGCTTTGATGTTCGTGACATATATACCGGGGTTCTCTCTGTGGTTGCCTTCACTGCTGATGGGCTACAAACCACTTTGAGCGAAGCGGCAGCCACTCGGCTTTGCCGCGCATCCTTTCATCACACTCGCTTCCGAATACTAAAATGCCCCGCTTGCGGGACATTTTGCTGTTGAGCAACATGTGCTCCATCACAAAACAATGACGGCCCGTGCTGGGGACACGGGCCGTCACCGACATCAGCTTGGCTCCGGAGGGGGGCTACTCGGCGGCCTGGCTGATTGGAGGGTGCGGGGTGTGTGGCGTGCTGCCGAGTTCGGAGCCGTGCGGCACCTCGCCATGCAGCTTGAGCGGCTTGTTGCCGCTCAGGCGGCGCAGCAGCACATAGAACACCGGCGTCAGGAAGATGCCGAACGCAGTGACACCGATCATGCCGGAGAACACCGCCACGCCCATGGCATGGCGCATTTCCGCGCCGGCCCCGGTCGAGGTGACCAGCGGCACCACACCCATGATGAACGCCATCGACGTCATCAGGATCGGGCGCAACCGCATCCGGCTGGCCTCGATCGCGGCTTCGATCGGCTTGCGGCCGGCGAACTCCAGTTCGCGCGCGAACTCCACGATCAGGATGGCGTTCTTGGCCGACAGGCCCACCAGCACGATCAACCCGATCTGGGTGAACACGTTGTTGTCGCCGTCGGAGACCCAGACGCCGAACATCGCGGCCATCAACCCCATCGGCACGATCATGATGATCGACAATGGCAGCGTCAGGCTTTCGTACTGCGCCGCCAGCACCAGGAACACCAGCAGCAGGGCCAAGGGGAACACCACCACCGCCGAATTGCCGGCCAGCACCTGCTGGTAGGTCAGTTCGGTCCATTCGAAGCCAAAGCCTTTCGGCAAGGTTTCGTCGGCGATCCGTTGCACCGCCGCCTGCGCCTCGCCGGACGAATAGCCCTGCGCCGCGCCGCCATTGATGTCGGCGGTGAGGAAGCCGTTGTAGCGCATGGCACGCTCAGGCCCGGCGCTCGATTTCACCCGCAGCAACGTCGCCAGCGGAATCATGTCGCCGGAGCCCGAGCGGACCTTGAGCTCGCCGACATCGTCGGGACGGGCGCGGAATTTCGCATCGGCCTGCACGCGGACGGTGTAGGTGCGCCCGAACTTGTTGAAGTCGTTGACGTAGAGCGAGCCCAGATAGATCTGCAGCGTGTCGAACACGTCCGTCACGGGAACGCCGAGCTGCCGCGCCCGGGTGCGGTCGATATCCGCATAAAGCTGCGGCGTGTTGACCTGGTAACTGGAGAACAGCCCAGCGATCTCCGGCGCCTGCTGGGCCTTGGCGAGGAACGCCTTGGTCGCATCGTTCAGCGCATCGTAGCCGAGGCCCGCCTGGTCCTCGATCTGCAGCTTGAAGCCGCCGATGGTGCCGAGGCCCTGCACGGGCGGCGGCGGGAACATGGCGATGAAGGCTTCCTGGATGGTCGCGAACTTGCCGTTCAGCGTTTTCGCGATGCCGCCACCGCTCAGCGCCGCCGTCTTGCGCTCATCGAACGGCTTCAGGGTGACGAACACGATGCCGGCGTTGGACGAGTTGGTGAAGCCGTTGATCGACAGGCCGGGGAACGCCACCGCGCTCTCCACACCGGGTTCCTTCAGCGCGATCTCGCTCATGCGGCGGATGACGTCCTCGGTGCGATCGAGCGTCGCGCCGTCGGGCAATTGCGCGAAGCCGACCAGGTACTGCTTGTCCTGCCCGGGAACGAAGCCGCCCGGCACCGACTTGAACAGGCCCCAGGTGACACCGACCAGCGCCAGATAGATGCCGACCATGATGGTCTTGCGCGAGATCGCGCCCTTGACGCCGGAGCTGTAACCGCCACCGACACGCTTGAACGCGGTGTTGAAGCCGCGGAAAAACCATCCCAGGTATTTGTCCATGGCACGGGTAAGGATGTCCTTCGGCTCGTCATGCCCCTTCAGCAATTGCGCGGCCAATGCCGGCGACAGCGTCAGCGAATTGATCGCCGAGATCACGGTGGAGATCGCGATGGTCAAGGCGAACTGGCGATAGAACTGCCCGGTGAGGCCCGTGATGAAAGCCAGCGGCACGAACACCGCCACCAGCACCAGCGCGATCGCGATGATCGGGCCCGACACCTCGCGCATGGCGCGGTATGTCGCCTCGCGCGGCGTCAGCCCCTCTTCGATGTTGCGCTCGACGTTTTCGACCACCACGATGGCGTCGTCGACCACAATGCCGATGGCCAGCACCAGGCCGAACAGGCTAAGCGCGTTGATGGAGAAGCCGAACAGATACATCACCGCGAAGGTGCCGATGATCGACACGGGCACCGCCAGCAGTGGGATGATCGACGCCCGCCAGGTCTGCAGGAAGATGATCACCACCAGCACCACCAGTGCGACGGCTTCCAGCAGCGTATGGATCACCGCTTCGATCGAGGCGCGGACGAACTGGGTGGGATCGTAGACAATCTTGTAGTCCACCCCCTCAGGCATGTTCTTCTTCAGCTCGGCCATCGTCTTGCGGACGTTGTCCGAGATCTGGATCGCGTTCGATCCCGGCGACTGGAAGATCGGAATCGCCACCGCCGACTTGTTGTCGAGCAGCGAGCGCAGCGAATACTCCGAGGCGCCGAGCTCGATGCGGGCGATGTCGCGCAGACGCGTCACCTCGCCATTGCTGCCGCCCTTGACAATGATGTCGCCGAACTCCTGCTCGGTCTGCAGGCGCCCCTGGGCATTCACCGGAAGCTGGAAATCGATGTTGGGCAGGCCCGGCGAGGCGCCGACCACGCCGGCCGCCGCCTGCACGTTCTGGGCGCGGATTTCGCGGACCACGTCGCTGGCGGACAGGCCGTGCTCGGCGACTTTCTGCGGATCGAGCCAGATCCGCATCGAATAGTCACCGGAGCCAAATAGCTGCACCTGTCCCACGCCATCGATGCGGGCGAGGCGATCCTTGACGTTGAGCACGGCGTAGTTGCGCAAATAAGTCATGTCGTAGCGGTCGTTCGGCGACAGCAGATGCACCACCAGCGTCAGGTCGGGCGCGCTCTTGATCGTGGTGATGCCGAGCCGGCGGACGTCTTCGGGCAGCCGCGGCTCGGCCTGGGAGACGCGGTTCTGCACCAGCTGCTGCGCCTTGTCGGGATCGGTGCCGAGCTTGAATGTCACCGTCAGTGTCATCAGGCCGTCGGTGGTCGACTGGCTGCTCATATAGAGCATGCCTTCGACGCCGTTGATCTGCTCTTCAATGGGCGTCGAGACCGTCTCGGCAATCACCTTCGGGTTGGCGCCGGGATACTGCGCACGCACCACCACCGACGGCGGCGCCACTTCCGGATATTCGGAAATCGGCATCACCCGCAGCGCCAACAGGCCCGACAGGAAGATCAGGATCGACAACACCCCGGCAAAGATCGGCCGGTCGATGAAAAATCGGGAAATATTCATGGCTCGCCCCACGCAGCCGTGCTGCGGTTCGCTGTATTACGCTTCATTTGTCTGTAGCCCGGGTGAGCGTAGCGATACCCGGGGCTCATCTCGATCGGCCAACCCGGATGTCGCTGCGCTCATCCGGGCTACTGAGCGGCGCAGCTTACTGCTGCGCCGTCTTCTCCTCCGGTGCCGCGGACGCCGACCGCTCGGCCGAACCGTCCATCGACACTTGCGTCGGTGCCAGCAAGCTGCCCGGCCGCACCCGCTGCAATCCATTCACCACGATGCGCTCACCGGCCTTCAGGCCATTGGTCACCATACGCAGGCCTTCCGAACTCTCGCCGAGCTTGACCTCGCGGTAATTCGCCTTGTTCTCGGCATCGACCACCATGACGAACTTCTTGTCCTGGTCGGTGCCGATCGCCCGCTCGCTGACCACCAGCGCCTGCTGGGTCTCGGCGTGGCCCATGCGGACGCGGGCGAACTGGCCCGGCATCAGCTTGCCGTCAGCATTGTCGAACACCGCCCGCACCCGCACCGTGCCGCTGCGGACATCGACCTGGTTGTCGATCAGCTGCAAGTGGCCGGCGAAGGGCGTGGCGTCGCCACTGAGGATGGTGCCCATCTGCACGGGAATGCGATCCATCGCCACAAGGCCGTTGGATGCCGTGGCCTGCTTCAGCGCCTGCATCACCACCCGCTCGTCGGCGTTGAAACTGGCGTAGATCGGATTGATCGACACCAGCGACGTCAGCACCGGCGACCCCGGTCCCGCGGCGACGAGGTTGCCGACGGTGATCTCGATCTTGCCGACCCGGCCGGCGACCGGCGCCTTGACGTTGGTGTAGTCGAGATTGAGCTGCGCCGAAGTGAGTGCGGCTTCCGCGGCACGCAGATTGGCTTCGGCCTCGCGCTGCGCATTGACGCGCTGGTCGAGATCCCGCGTCGAAATGGTGCGGGACTCCCACAGCTGCTGGCCGCGCTCGAGATCATTCTTGGTCAGCGCGATCCGGGCCTGGATGGCAAGCGCCTGCGCCTTGGCACGATCGACCTCGGCGGCATAGGGCGCCGGATCGATGGTGAACAGCAGGTCGCCCTGCTTCACCAGCGCACCTTCGCGGAAGTGCACGGCCTCGACCACGCCGGCGACCCGCGGACGGATCTCGACACGCTCCACCGCTTCGAGACGGCCGGAGAACTCATCCCAGGTCGGCGCGTTGCGCTGTTCGACGGTGGCGACAGAAACCGGCACCGACGGCGGCGGCGCGGCCTGATTGTTGGCCTGCGCGGCGTTGTTCTGCAGCGAAAACAACACGCCGGCGCTGACGGCAGCGCCGACCAGCACGGTGCCCAGAGCAAAAGCGCGATAACGAGACGAATACGACATAGCCGACCCCTAACTTGAAGCTTGAACGAGATGGTGAGACGCGGGCCGGCGCAGCCGCGCCGCGCTGTCCGCGAAAAACTGAATGAACTGGTCGCGCAGCGCCGTGCCCCAGCCGCTGTCGGCGGGACGACCCGCGCAGAGCGCATCGGGCCACGCCGTGGGTGCAGTCAACACATGGCGGCTGACGGCGACACCCGATTCCTGCAGCCGCGTGGCATAACTCAGGGTTTCATCGCGCATCGGATCGTCCTGCGCGGTGACGACCAGTGCGGGCGGCAGCCCGGACAACCTGCTGGACTGCGACGGCGCGGCATAGGGATGCGCGGCCTTGTCGGCGGATCCCAGATAGTGCTGCCAGCCATCGGCCCATTTGCATCCAGCGGGACCGGCATCGGCGCCACGGATCGATGTGGTCGCCATGCAGGCATCGAGCATCGGCGACAGCAGAATCTGTCCCGCGAGTTCGGGCGCGTGCTGATCGCGCGCCATCAAAGCGAGACTTGCGGCAAGATTGCCACCGGCTTCTTCGCCGGCGACAAACAGCCGGGACATCTTGCCGGCCCATCGGGTGCGGGTTTTGTGCAGCGTCTTCAGCGCGCCGAAAATCGTGCGCAGCGCATGGGGAAACTGAAACTCGGGAGCAAGCGGATAATCCGCCGACACCACCACGGCACCCGCCTCGGCGAGCAGCTCCGGAATGGTTTCGCAGACCTCGATGGAACCGGCGCAGAACGCTCCGCCATGGAGATGAAACACCAGCGGCGCAGAGCGCGGCGACCGGGAGTCGCGGTAGACCCGGACCGGCAGTTTGGCCGCCTCGTCCACGTCGATCGCGCTATCGGTCCGTCCCGTCGCCATTTGTGAATGCCCCTGCCGGGCGACCGCGATGTTGCATCGCAGAATCGTCTCCAGCGATGGGGAAGCTAATAATGAGGTTTGGGGGAATAAATATGCGCTTTATGATTTCATTATTTCCATATAGAAATAATAAGCCCCCTAAAACGACTTTAGAAACAAAATTTCTTCGCGGCGCACAAAAATGAAACAGCGTTTCAGCGAATCCGCCTGCGACATGACATAGATCTCGGGCGACCTGAATTCGAGACCCAAACTCGTCGAGATCTTAAAGACATCGAGACCTAAGATATGGATCAGCTCGCAGCCATGCGCGCTTTCGTCCGGGTGGTGGAAGCCGGCACGTTCAGCCAGGCCGCAAGCTCCCTGCGGATGCCCAAGCCCACCGTCACCAAATTGATCCAGTCGCTCGAGACCCACATCTCGACCAAACTGCTCAACCGCACCACCCGGCGGGTTACCGTGACCCCGGACGGCGCGGCTTATTATGAGCGCGTGATCCGGCTGCTTGGCGAACTCGACGAACTCGACGGCAGCATGGCGCTGTCGCAGGCCAACGCCAAGGGACGGCTGCGTGTCGATGTCGGCACCGCGCTTGCGGTCCTTGTCATCATTCCGGCCCTGCCCGACTTCTACGCCCGTTATCCCGATATCCAGATCGATCTCGGCGTCACCGACCGCCCGGTGGACCTGATCGGCGAGAATGTCGATTGCGTGATCCGCGGCGGCGACCTTACCGACCAGTCGCTGATCGCCCGACGCATCGCGGAGATGACCTTCGTCACCTGCGCGGCGCCGTCCTACCTGCAGCGTTACGGCGCACCGCGGCATCCGACCGATCTCGACCACGGCCACTATGCGGTGAATTTCTTCCATCCGCGCTCGGGCCGGATGCTGCCGCTGGACTTCACGTCAAACGGCGAGCGAATCGAGACCACAGGACGGCACATGATCGCCGTCAACGACAGCATGGCTTATGTCACGGCCGCCACCAGCGGGCTTGGCATCGTCCAGGCGCCGATCTTCATGCTGAAAAAGCACATCGAGGCCGGTAGGCTGACGCAAGTGCTGACGGACTGGACCTCGGAGCCGGCGAACATCTATGTGGTGTATCCGCCCAACCGCCATCTCAGCAACAAGCTGCGGGTGTTCGTCGACTGGATCGCCGATCTGTTTGCCAACAACGAGTTGATGCAGACGAAGGCGTGAGTAACAGCAGCAAAGTAGCTCGGATGAGCGCAGCGACATCCGGGTGATACATCTGGAAGAGTCCCGGATATCGCTGCGCTCATCCGGGCTACAAGCTTTCCGTCAAGCCGCGTCGACCAGCACGATCTCGGAATCCTCCAGAGCGGTGACTGTCACAACGGCCTCGCTGCGAATGGCGGCGCCGTCGCGGGCCACGATCCGCACGCCATTGACCTCGACCGCGCCCGATGACGGCACCAGATAGCCGTTGCGCTCAGTGCCAAAACGATACTCCGCCGTCTCGCCAGCCTTCAGTGCGGCACCGAGCACGCGCGCCTGCGCGCGAATCCGCAACGCGTCGCTGTCCGCGGCAAAGCCGCTTGCCAGCGTCACGAAGCGCCCGGAGCGATCGGCTTTCGGAAACGGCTTGGCGCCCCATGCGGGCTGCCCGCCGGTCTCATCGGGCTCGATCCAGATCTGGAAGATTTTGGTCGGCGCCGCCTCCAGATTGTATTCGGAATGGCGAATGCCGGAGCCTGCGCTCATTACCTGAACGTCGCCGGCGACGGTGCGACCAGTGTTGCCAAGATTATCCTGGTGCGTAATGGCGCCCTCACGCACATAGGTGATGATTTCCATGTTGGCGTGCGGATGCGCTGGAAAGCCGGTATTCGGCGCGATCTCATCGTCGTTCCAGACCCGCAGTGCCCCAAGCCCCATATTGTCCGGGTCATGGTGCGGGCCGAACGAAAAATGGTGTTTGGCTTTCAGCCAGCCGTGATCACCGCCGCCGAGCCGATCGAAGGGTTTGCGCTCAATCACCGGAAGCCTCCCGCTAAAGGTCAACCAGATCTAGGCGGGCGGCCGCGGCAGAGAAATAGAAACCCGGGAAACTCATTGTTTCCACCCTGCTGCCTGGTAGAATGCCGACGCTGCGGCCCACGTCATATGCAAAATAATATAACGACAAGGTTTAGTATTAAGAGACATGGGGGGACGTGATGCTCCCGATCCCTTCCAGACGATCTCCACCACGGCTCCCGCCCGGTCACCACGCGGTGACCCGTGCAACGCATCACGCTCTCCATCACGCGACGGCTCACACGCGATGATTGCGCGGCAAGATGTTTTGCGACAGCGATGGTGCATTTTGCTGCAAATAAAAGCGGCAGATGATCGCGGGTCGCAAACCATGTCTGCAATACAAAGTTTGCTGCACTGCAAGCCAACGCGAGAAAGAACCGCTGAAACGTGCATGAATCTTCGTTTGCATTTGCAGCAAATCACACCAGTCTCTCACCACACACCGCAAAGGATCAAAAAAAAATTGCGCGGCGCGGAGGTCGCCGTCCGCATTTCACATGGTATAACCATGACGCCTCATTCGAGGCCAAAGACGATCGCTCGATCGAACAATAAGTCGCAGTCCCCGCGTGCTGCACAGGAGTTGAAACGATGGTTTCACGCTACAGTCGTCGCATTCTTCAGACCCTTGCACTAGCTTCAGTCATTGCCGTGAGCGGTGGCGGTTACGCCGCTGCCCAGCTCAAGAGTTACAAATCCAGTACCAAGGAATTCTGGACCAACCCGCCGAATGACTGGTTCCTGGGCGACGAAACCGAAGCCCAGAAGGGACTGGCGCCGCCATCGGGACCGCCGACCGGCGCCTCCGACAAGGAACTCGCCGACCTGATCCCCAAGATCAAGCTGCCGCCGGGCTTCAAGATTGAAGTTTATGCCAGCGGCGTGTTGCAGGCGCGTCAGATGGCCTGGGGCGACAAGGGCACCCTGTTCGTCGGTTCGTTCGATCTCGGCAACGTCTATGCCATCACCGACAATGGCGGCAAAAAGACCGTCAAGACGATCCTCAAGGGATTGAAGATGCCGACCGGCCTCGCCTTCAGGGACGGCGCGCTCTATGTGGTCGCGATCGACAAGCTGCTGCGTTACGACAATGCGGAAGCCAATCTCGACAAGATGCCGGAAGGCAAGGTCGTCTATGACGACATGCCGTCCTATGTGGCGCACGGCTGGAAGTACATTGCCGTGGACAAGGAAGGCTGGTTCTACCTGCCGTTCGGCCCGCCCTTCAACATCGGCCTGCCGCCGACCAGTCTCTCGCAGATCCGCCGCGTCGATCCCAAGACCGGCAATGCGGAGGTCGTGGCGCTCGGCGTGCGCAACAGCGTCGGCGGCGACGTCGATCCGCGCTCCGGCAAATATTGGTTCACCGAAAACGCCCGCGACTGGCTGGGCGACGACAGCCCGAGCGACAAGCTCAACGTGATCAACAAACTCGGCGAGCACTTCGGTTATCCCTATTGCCACCAGGGCAACATCCCGGATCCGAAGTTCGCGATGGGCCACACGTGCTCGGAATTCTCACCGCCGGCCTTCAACCTCGGCTCGCATGTCGCGCCGCTGGGCATGAAGTTCTACACCGGCAGCCAATTCCCGGCGAAGTACAAGAACGCGATGTTCATCGCCGAGCACGGCTCCTGGAATCGGCATAAGTACCAGGGCGGCCGGATCGTAGTGGTCACCGCCGACACCAACGGCAAGAACGCCAAGCAGGAGATCTTTGCCGAAGGCTGGATCAACGGCGACCAGAGCTATGCCGGCCGGCCCGACGACATCATCGTCGACAAGGACGGTTCGATCCTTGTCGCCGACGACTGGGCCGGTGCGATCTATCGCATCAGCTACAAGAAGTGATCCAATCCTGACTCCCGATCGCGGCCATTCCGGAACCCCGGGATGGCCGCGGCGTTTTCATAACAACAAAAGCTCCTCACAACTTTCGGATGTCCGCGATGCGCCGTTGCCTGCCTTTTTTTGGCCTGCCGCTTTTTGCCCTTATGCTGTCCGGCCTGCTGCTGCAATCGGCAACCGCCGCCCCCGACGTCGCCGCCATCAAGGACAAGCTTGAACTCTGCGCGGGCTGCCATGGCAAGGAAGGCATCTCGGAGACGCCGAACACGCCGTCGCTCGCGGGACAGCCCGACCAGTTCCTGCAATGGCAGCTGATCTACTTCCGCAGCGGTGCGCGCGCGAACGAACTGATGGGGCCGATATCAGCCGATCTCAGCAACGAGGACGTGCGCAACCTTGCCGGCTACTTCGCCGCCCTGCCCCCGCCACCGGCCGCGACATCGGACGACAATCCCGCACTCAGCGAAGCCGGCGCCAAGATCGCCGCGCAAAACCGCTGCACCTCATGCCACACTGACACCTACGCCGGCACCAAGGCCGTGGCCCGCGTCGCCCGTCAGCGCGAGGATTATCTCTTAAAAGCACTGATGGACTACAAGGCCGGGACACGAACCGGTGGCGGCGTCGCCGCCATGGCCGATGTCACCTACCCGCTGAAGGAAGACGAGCTCAAGGCGCTGGCGCACTATCTGGCGAATTATAAGTGATGGATAGTTTCGTGGGGGACGCGACAACGCAGCCCAATATACTGCGTCATACGCGGGCTTGACCCGCGTATCCAGCTTAACGCCAGCTCAATCAGTGAGGAAAGCTGGATTGTGACCGCGACTTGGCGCAGCCAAGTCGCTGAGGTCAAGCCCGGCAATGACGGAGTGGGTGTGAAGGCGCTCCGCAACATATTATGCACGAGCCTTCACACCGCCGGCAAAATCGTCCCCTCGACTTCACCGAAACCCACGCGATAGCCGTCGCCCTGACACCATCCAGTAAAGGCGAGCGAATCGCCATCCTCCAGGAACGTCCGGCGCTCGTCGCCAAACGTCAGGGGCTCGGCGCCGCCCCAGCTCAATTCCAAGAGGCTGCCGCGCTGGTCTTTCTCGGGGCCGCTGATGGTGCCGGAGCCCAGCAGGTCGCCGACACTCATCGCGCAGCCAGACGAGGCATGGTGCACGAGCTGCTGCACCGACGACCAGTACATGTATTTGAAGTTGGTGCGGCTGATGCGCTGCGGCTGGGACATCTTCGGCGTGCGCAGCGTCACATCGAGGTTGAGGTCGTAGTTGTTGGCCAGCTTCTGCGCCAGATACGGCAGCGGCTGCGGATCCTGCTGTGGCCCGTGCACCCGGAACGGCTCCAGCGCCTCGCGCGTCACGATCCACGGGCTGATCGAGGTGCCAAATACCTTGGCCTGGAAGGGGCCGAGCGGCACATACTCCCACTGCTGGATGTCGCGCGCGCTCCAGTCGTTCAGCAGCGTGAAGCCGAAGATCATCGCGTCGGCCTGCGCTTCCGTCAGCATGGTCCCCATCTCCGACGGCTGGCCGACCACGACGCCCATTTCCAGCTCGAAATCGAGCCGCTTGCAGGGGCCGAAAGTCGGCACTTCCGCCGTCGGCGGCTTCAGCTGGCCGTTGGGACGCCGCACCTTAGTGCCGCTGACCACCACTGTCGAGGCCCGGCCGTTGTAGCCGATCGGGATATGCAGCCAGTTCGGCTGCAGCGCATTGTCCTTGCCGCGGAACATGACGCCGACATTAGTGGCGTGCTCCTTCGACGAATAGAAATCGGTGAAGCCGGCGACCGTCACCGGCAAATGCAGCTGCACGTCCTTGCGCGCCAGCAGCGCCCGCGAACGCAGATCCGCATTGTCGCGCAACTCCGCATTGTCGTGGCGCAGCAGCGCGCTGATGCGGGCGCGAGTCTTGCTCCAGACATCGGGGCCGAGCGCCATGAAGGCGTTGATCGACGGCTGCGCGAACACGCCTTTGGCGTTGCCGGCTGCGAGCAGACCCGCCGCCTCCAGCGCCGCCAGATCGAGCACATGATCGCCGATCGCGACACCGACGCGGCGCGCCGGATCGGCCGACGTGGAGAACACGCCATAGGGCAGATTCTGGATCGGGAAATCCGACGTGGGCTCGACGGGTATGAAGGACCGCAGCTTGGGATCGTTGGGATGACTCATCGGGACATCGCTTTCAAAAACGGGAAATTATTCGGCGTCGGGCTGGCGGCCCGGCTCGGCGGCGGCGAAGGCCTCGATCTTGGCAGCCGCCGCGTCGATGCCGCGGATACGCGGATAAGGCGCGAGATCGACGCCGAAACGCCGCGCATTAAAGACCTGCGGCACGATGCAGATGTCGGCCAGCGTCGGCTGCTCACCCAGCGCGAACGGCCCCGGCAATTCCGCAAGGCGCGCCTCGATGGCATCGAAGCCGCTGGTGATCCAGTGCTGCGACCAGGCCGTGCGGGTCGGCTCGTCGACGCCCATCTTGATCAGCCGGTTCAGCACCCGCAGGTTGCCGATCGGGTGAATGTCGCTTGCGACAATCAGCGCGATCTCGCGGGCAATCGCGCGCTGGACCGCATCGCCGGGCAACAGCGGCGGTGTGGGGTGGGTCTCATCAAGATACTCGATGATGGCGATCGACTGCGCCAGATGGAATCCACCTTCGATCCAGTACGGCACCAGGCCCGCTGGATTGACCTTGAGATAATCCGGCGCGTTCTGCTCGCCTTTGCGCAGATGGATGAACTTGTGCTCCGCGCCCAGCCCTTTCAGGCCGAGCGCAATACGAACACGATAGGCCGCGGTGGAGCGGAAATAGCCGTAGAGTGTGGCGTTGTGAGTGTCTGACATCTGGACTCTTGGTGCTACGGCTTGGTCGGATCGAAACGCTTTTCCAGCCCGTTCCAGCAGTCCGAATAATCGTCCTGCAGCGTACGGGAGGACGCAGCATGCGCGGTAACCCGCTGCGGAAACCGTGTCTCGAACATGAAGGCCATGGTGCCCGTCAGCTTCACCGGCTTCAGCTCGGTGTTGCTGGCGTGGTCGAACGCCTCGCGGTCCGGCCCGTGCGGCAGCATGCAGTTGTGCAGGCTGATGCCGCCCGGCGTGAAACCCTGCGGCTTGGCGTCATAAACGCCGTACACCAGCCCCATGAACTCCGACATGATGTTCATGTGATACCAGGGCGGCCGGAAGGTGTTTTCCGCGACAGCCCAGCGTTCCGGGAAAATCACGAAGTCGATGTTGGCGGTGCCCGCGGTCTCCGACGGCGAGGTCAGCACCGTGAAGATCGAGGGATCGGGATGATCGAAGCCGATCGCGCCGACCGGCGAGAAAGTCCGCAGGTCGTATTTGTACGGCGCATAGTTGCCGTGCCACGCCACCACATCGATCGGGGAATGCGGCAGTTTGGTCGACCACAATTCACCGCCCCACTTCACGAACAGCTCGGTCGGCGTGTCCTTGTCCTCATAGGCCGCCATCGGCGTCAGGAAATCGCGGGCGTTGGCCAGGCAATTGGCGCCGATCGGCCCGCGCTCCGGCAGCGTGAAGGCGCCGCCGTAGTTTTCGCAGAGATAGCCGCGCGCCGGACCGGCCGGGATCTCGATCCGAAATTTCACGCCGCGCGGGATCACCACGATCTCGCCGGGCTCGGCATCGATCACACCGAACTCGGTGACCAGGCGCAAATTGCCCTGCTGCAACACGAACATCATCTCGCCGTCGGCATTGTAGAAATGCTGATCGACCATCGACTTGGTGATGAGATAGATGTGCGCGGCCATGCCGGCCTGGGTGTTGGAATCCCCGGCCGTGGTCATGGTCTGCACACCCTGCAGGAACGTCACCTCGCCTGTCGGCAGCGGCGCCGGATCCCAGCGATATTGCCCGATCGGCAATTCGCCTTCGAAGCACGGCGCGGTGCGCCACAGACCGGCATCCGCCTTGGTAAAGCGGCCGGAATGCCGCACCGAGGGACGAATGCGATAGAGCCAGGAGCGCTCGTTGGTGCCGCGCGGCGCCGTGAAGGGCGAGCCGGACAGCTGTTCGGCATAGAGCCCGTAGGCGCAGCGCTGCGGCGAATTGCGCCCGATCGGCAACGCGCCGGGCAACGCTTCGGTCTCGAAACTGTTGCCGAACCCGGACATGTAGCCGGGGGTGACGTTGGCGTTGGATTTTACGATCACGCCAGGAGCTGCGTTGTAATTCATGGTCATCCTCCCTGAAGGGCCGCCCACATCTCTTGATCACGCTCCGCGGTCCAGATCACCGGATCGTCGATCCCCGACGCCTCGTCGAAGGCACGGGAGACGTTGAACGGCAGGCAGTGCTCGTAGATCGCGAACTTGGAAAACTTCGGATCCATCGCCTCGCGCGTCGCGGCCCAGTTATCCTTGAGGCTACGCCCCTTCGCGACCGAGGTCTCCGCGGTGCCATACAATGTGGTGACGAAGTCGCGGGTCATGGCGATGGCCTCGCGGACGGTGGAAGTCCCCTTCAACGCATCACCGCGGCCCGGCGCGATGGCCTTGGGATTGAACTCGCGGATCTCGTTCAGGGTCATCGGCCATTCGCGCAGATGCGCGTCGCCGCAATAGCAGGCGGAGTGGTATTCGATCAGGTCGCCCGAGAACATCACCTCGGCATCGGGCACCCAGGCGACGATGTCGCCGGAGGTGTGGCCGGCGCCGAGCTGAATCAGCTTGACCTCGCGCTTGCCGAGGAAGATCGACATCTCGCCTTCGAACGTCAGGGTCGGCCAGGTCAGCCCGGGAATGCTCTCGGCATCACGGAACAGCCGCGGAAACCGGCCGTATTCCGAATCCCAGTCCTGTTGTCCGCGCTCCTGGATCAGCCGATAGGTTTCGCTCGAGGCGACGACGCCCTGGGCCTGATAAGCCGATGCGCCGAGCACCCGCACCGCATGATAATGCGACAACACGACATACTTGATCGGCTTGTCGGTGACGGTCTTGACCCGTTCGATCACGCTCTTGGCCATGGCCGGCGTCGCCTGAGCGTCGAACACCAGGCAGCCGTCGTCGCCGACAATGATGGCGGTGTTCGGATCGCCTTCCGCGGTGAACGCGTAGAGATCGGTGCCGATCTCGGAAAACGTGATCTTTTTATCAGCGAGATCGGTCGTTGAAGCGAAGCCTTTGGCGCTCATGCGATAGTCTTTCCTTTTAGATCGTTACGTTGCGGCCTTGTTCGCAAGGCCGCGCTTGGCAAGGGCGATCGCGTCGCGCAGGACGTCGATATCACCGATATGATTGGCAAGGATGAGGACCAGCGCGGCATCGAGCTCCGCACTGGCGTCATCGGCGAGGCCGCGATGCGCCTCGACCACAAGCCGGAACGCATCGTCCGGCTTGGCAAAATTGGAGCTGGTCGACAGGGCCATGGCCGCCTCTCACTGAATCCCGGACGCACGCGCCAGCGCTGTTTCCAGCGCGGCGCGGGTCGGATGCCGAAACCGGCCAGCAACGTAACCATCGGGACGAAACAAATAAGCGGTGCCGGGAGCCGCATCATAGCGCTTTGCCAAGAGACCCGACGCATCCGTCAAGGTTTCGTTCGGCCCAATGCTGACGACATCGACGCCGTCAGGCGCCGTCACCGCCTCGCCATTGGCGAACTGCAGCAGCGTGAAGCCGCGGCCGGCGCCGTTGAACGCATCGCTGAAGTAGGTCTTGCCGCCCTCGCGAGTGGCCAGGGGCGCATCGAGCAGCGAAGCACCGGGCTTCACGCCGCCGGCCCATGCCTCGGCATCGTCGCTCGACAGTGGCGTCTGATAGGTCGACGGCACTGACAGCCGGCCGCCATTGATCATACGCTTGCCGAACTCGGTTTCGCTGGCCAGCGCCAGCACGGCGCGCCGCAGCCGTTCTTCCTCGCGCGAACTCGGCGCCATGAAATCGGTGGAGCGAGTGGATTCGCGGATGTTCTCGTCCGCCGCCGCGCTGCGTTCGATGTTGTAGGTCTCGAGCAAGGATTCCGGCGACGTCCCCTGCAGCACCCGCGACAGCTTCCACGCCAGGTTCTCGGCGTCTTCCAGCCCGGAGTTGGCGCCGCGGGCACCGAACGGCGACACCTGATGCGCCGCATCGCCGGCAAAGATCACCCGGCCATGGATGAAGCGCTCCATCCGGCGGCACTGGAATTTGTACAGCGAAATCCATTCGAACGCGAAGTCGTCGTGCCCCAGCATCCGCGCGATGCGGGGTCGCACATTCTCCGGCTTTTTCTCGACCACCGGATCGGCGTCCGGGCTGAGCTGCAGATCGAGCCGCCAGATATTGTCCGGCTGGCTGTGCAGCAGCGCCGAACGTCCCGCATGAAACGGCGGATCGAACCAGAACCAGCGCTCGCTCGGAAAATCCGCCGCCATCTTGACGTCGGCGATCAGGAACTGGTCCTCGAACACTTGCCCAGCGAAATCCGCGCCCACCATCTGCCGCAGCGACGAGCGCGCGCCGTCGCAGGCGATCACATGGGTGGCGGCCAGACGATAAGGCCCCTCCGGCGTCTCGACCGTGAGGCTGACATGATCGTTGCGCTGCGCGAGGCCCGTGACCTTGTTGCGCCAGCGCAGGCTGATGCCCGGCAACTCCGCCGCGCGCTCCACCAGATAGGCCTCGGCATAGAACTGCTGCAGGTTGATGAAGGCCGGCATCTTGTGGCCATCCTCGGGCAGCAAATTGAACTGATAGACCTGCGAGGCGCCGTGGAAGATCTTGCCCACGCTCCAGACCACGCCCTTGTCGACCATGCGTTGGCCGACGCCGAGCCTGTCCCAGAATTCCAGCGAACGTTTGGAGAAGCAGATCGCGCGCGAGCCTTCGCCGATCCGGTCTGCGTCATCCAGCAGCACCACGCCGTGCCCGCGCTGGGCCAGATCGATCGCCAGTGACAACCCCACGGGGCCGGCGCCGACCACAACCACCGGGTGGTGGGCATTTGAGCCCTCCGGACGGTCCTGGTCCGGATGGCGCTGATAGCCGAACTGGGTCGCTGCACCGGCGGTCATCAAAATCCTCCCGCTTTGCGTCTCTCTTATAAAGTGCTGGCGTTATCGGGCGCCGGACGCTAAAATTAGTCTCACGTGCAACTATATACTCCCCCGACCTCCGGGCCGTCAACCGTGCTGGACCGCTTTGATGAAGAAACTCGACCTGCTGAAGTTCGTCCCGTTTCGCATGAACCGGCTGTCGGCGGAAATCAGTACGGCATTGTCGAGTGAATATCGCGACCGTTACGGCATCGAAATTCCGGAATGGCGGGTGATCGCCACCTTGGGCTTTCGCGAGGGGCCCTGCACGGCGCAGTTCATCGTGCAACACACCAGCACTCACAAATCGACCATCAGCCGCGCGGTGACCAGCCTGCTCGAACGCGGGCTGATCGAGCGGGTGGAAAGTCAGGTGGATCGACGGGAATACAGCCTGCAGCTCTCACGCGAAGGCAAGGCCATGTACCAGGGGTTGATTCCCCGGCTACTGAATCGCGAACGCGAAATATTGTCGTGCCTGTCGGCGACGGAATTGCGACAGTTTGAAAATGCGCTGGCCAAGATCGAAAAAAGCTTCGAGCTGACGCAAACCGAAGCTCAGCCGGACGCCCCGAAAGACCACGAACGCGCTTAAAGCGCGCCGATCGACGTGCGCACAACCCGCATTGTGAATTCACAGCATATTGAATTCGCCGGGAATGGCATTTTGGAGGCGGCGCCATCGCCAAGCCTGCGACCAAGGCTTTGACTCGGGAATTTCTCCAAATAAATTAGAGATATTGGTGTCCGTTCCGGGATACTTTTGAGGGGGTCCTGCGTTACCTCCCTTGGCAATCGATTTGGTAATCGGCGCGGCCCCGCGCCGGATCGAAGTGAACAGGCATCATGAATCCCATTCAACAGCTTCAAAAGCATGGTCAGGCCGTCTGGCTCGATTTTCTGGCACGCAATTTCATCGCCAAGGGCGATTTGAAGGCGCTGATCGACAAGGACGGGGTTCGCGGCGTGACGTCGAACCCGGCGATCTTCGAAAAGGCCATCGGCGGCAGTGCCGAGTATGATGAGACGATTTCCAACCTCTTGAAAGAGCGCGACCGCCCGGTGGGCGACCTTTATGAGGCGCTCGCGATCGAGGACATCCAGCATGCCGCCGACGTGCTGCGTCCGCTCTACGACCAGGCCAAGGGCGATGATGGGTATGTCAGCCTCGAAGTGTCGCCTTATCTGGCGCGCGACACCGCCGGCACTATCGCGGAAGCGGAGCGGCTGTGGCGCGAGGTCCGTCGCGACAATTTGATGATCAAGGTGCCGGGCACGCATGAAGGCCTGCCGGCCGTTGAAAAATTGATTGCGCAGGGCATCAACGTCAATATCACGCTGCTGTTTTCGCAAAAGCTTTATGCAAGCGTTCTGGACGCCTATATCACCGGCCTGGAAAAATGGGTGGCCGGCGGCAATGATCCCTCAAAGATCGCCAGTGTCGCGAGTTTCTTTGTCAGCCGGATCGATGCCGCAGTCGACAAGGAGCTGGACCAGAAGATCGCAGCCGCCAACGACAAGGACAAGAAAGCCGCGCTCGAAGCGCTGAAGGGCAAGGTGGCGATCGCCAACGCCAAACTCGCCTACCAGCACTACAAGAAAATCGCCGCCTCGGACCGTTGGAAAAAACTCGCCGCCAAGGGCGCTAAAGTGCAGCGTTTGCTCTGGGCCTCCACCGGCACCAAGAACAAGGCCTACAGCGACGTGCTGTATGTGGAAGAGCTGATCGGCCGCGACACCGTCAACACTGTGCCGCCCGCCACCCTCGACGCCTTCCGCGATCATGGCAAGCTGCGCGACAGCCTGGAGGAAAATGTGCCGGAAGCGCAGCGCGTGCTCTCGGCACTGGCGCAGGCCGGAATTTCGCTTGAAACGATCACCGAGAAACTGGTCGACGAGGGCGTGCAGCTGTTCGCCGAGGCCTTCGACAAGCTGCTGGGCGCGGTGGCGCACAAGCGCGCGGCGCTGTTGTCGTCCCGCATCGATGGCCAATCGATCCGCCTTGCGGCCGGTGCCGAGAAATCGTTCAAGGAGCTCGCCAACGACTGGCGCGCCAGTGGCAAGATCCGCGCGCTGTGGGCCCGCGATGCCTCGGTCTGGACGAACCAAGACGAGAACAAGTGGCTGGGCTGGCTCGATGCCCTCACCCGCGAACAGGACGCACTGCCGCGCTATCAGGCGCTGGCGAAATGGGTCAAGGACAACAAGTTTGCCGACGCCGTGGTGCTCGGCATGGGCGGCTCCAGCCTCGGCCCGGAAGTGATCGCCACCACCTTTGGCTCCAGCGCGGGCTTCCCCAGGCTGCATGTGCTGGATTCGACCGATCCTGCCCAGGTCCGGCGTTTGGACGCCAGGATCAAGCCGGAGTCCACGCTGTTCATCGTCTCCAGCAAGTCCGGCGGTACCACCGAGCCGAACGCGCTGATGGACTATTTCTTCGCCCGGGCCGGTGAAAAGCTCGGCGACAAGGCGGGCAGCCATTTTGTCGCCATCACCGATCCCGGATCCTCGCTCGAAAAGGTCGCCAAGACCCGCGGCTTCGCCCATATCGTCCATGGCGAGCCCACCATCGGTGGGCGCTATTCGGTGCTCTCGCCCTTTGGCCTGGTGCCGGCCGCAGCCAGCGGTCTCGACCTCCCCAAATTCCTCGATGCCACCGCGGCCATGATCCGCGCCTGCGGACCGGATGTGCCGCCGGACGAAAACCCCGGCGTGCAACTGGGATTGGCGTTGGGCGCAGCCGCTCAACACGGCCGCGACAAGATCACGCTGACGGTGTCGAAACCGATTGCCGACTTCGGCGCCTGGGGCGAACAGCTGATCGCGGAATCCACCGGCAAGAACGGCAAGGCGCTGATCCCGCTTGAGGGCGAGACCCTGGGCAAGCCCGACGTCTATGGCAACGACCGGGTGTTCATCGATCTGCGCCTGAAGGACGATGGCGACCAGGAGCGCGAAGCTTCACTCGCGGCGCTGGAAAAGGCCGGCCATCCGGTGATCCGCATTGCCGTCACCGATCCCCTACATATCGGCCAGGAGTTCTTCCGGTTCGAGATCGCGACAGCGGTCGCCGGCTCGGTGATGAACATCAATCCGTTCGACCAGCCCGACGTTGAAGCCGCCAAGATCAAGACCCGCGAGCTGACCTCGGCGTTTGAGAAAACCGGCGCCCTGCCCGATGAGACCGCCGTGACAACCGACGGATCGATCGCGATCTACACCGATGCGAAGAATGCCGAGGCCTTGCGCAAGGCCGGCGCCAATGGCGGGATCGCCTCCTGGCTGAAGGCACATTTCGGGCGCATCCAGGGCGGCGACTATGCCGCCGTGCTCGCCTACATCGACCGCGACGAGGCGCATCTCGCCACGGCGCACACCATGCGCATGGCGATCCGCGACCGCAAGCATGTGGCCACCTGTGTCGGCTTCGGCCCGCGTTTCCTGCACTCCACCGGACAGGCCTACAAGGGCGGGCCGAACACCGGCGTGTTCCTGCAGATCACCGCTGACGATGCGCAGGACCTGGCCGTGCCCGGACAGAAAGCAAGCTTCGGCGTGATCAAGGCGGCGCAGGCCCGCGGCGATTTCGACGTGCTGACCGAGCGGGGACGGCGCGCGCTGCGGCTGCACATCAAGGGCGATCTCGCCAAGGGACTATCGGCGATTCATGCGGCGGTCGATTCCGCGCTCAAGTAAGATAGATAGGACAGACAAATGCAGATCGGCCTCATCGGCCTTGGGCGCATGGGCGGCAACATCACACGCCGCCTGATCGCCAAGGGCAAACACAATGTCGTGGTCTATGACCAGAACCCCAAAGCTGTCAGCCAGCTCGCCGACGACGGCGCGACCGCAAGCGCGTCGCTCGACGACCTCGTCAAGAAACTGGACGCGCCGCGAACGGTCTGGGTGATGCTGCCCTCGGGCAAAATCACCGAGGACACCATCACGGCGCTCGGCGGCGTGCTGCAGAAGGGCGACACCATCATTGATGGCGGCAACACCTTCTGGCAGGACGATATCCGTCGCGCAAAAACGCTGGCGGAAAAAGGCATCCATTATGTCGACGTCGGCACCAGCGGCGGGGTGTGGGGGCTGGAACGCGGCTTCTGCATGATGATCGGCGGCGAAAAGCCCATCGTCGACCGGCTCGATCCGATCTTCGCGGCGCTGGCACCAGGCGCCGGCAACATTCAAAAGACGCCGGGCCGCGACGGCCGCGATCCGCGCGCCGAGCAGGGCTATATCCACGCCGGACGTAACGGCGCCGGCCACTTCGTCAAGATGGTGCACAACGGCATCGAGTACGGCCTGATGCAGGCCTATGCCGAAGGCTTCGACATCCTCAAGAACGCCAATATCGAGGAACTGCCCGCAGAGCATCGCCTCGATCTCGAGCTCGCCGATATCGCCGAAGTCTGGCGCCGCGGCAGCGTCGTCACATCATGGCTGCTCGATCTGACCTCGACCGCGCTTGCCGGCAACGAAACGCTGGATGCCTATTCCGGCTTTGTGGAGGATTCCGGCGAAGGCCGCTGGACCATCGATGCGGCGATCAACGAATCTGTGCCGGCAGAAGTGATCACCACGGCGCTCTATGCCCGCTTCCGCTCGCGCAAAGAGCACACCTTTGCCGAGAAGATTCTTTCAGCGATGCGCCACGGCTTCGGCGGCCACGTCGAGCCGCCAAAGAAATCCTGACACGCAAGTCTCCCAAATCCTGTCCAAGATTTCTTCTGCGCAAGGTCTCTTATGAGTTCAGATACCACCGCCAAACCGCAAGTCCCCGAGCCCTGCTGCTTCGTCATTTTCGGCGTGACCGGCGATCTCGCCCATCGCCTGGTGACGCCGGCGCTGTACAATCTCGCCGAAGCCGGGCTGTTGCCGGACGACTTCTGCGTAGTCGGGGTCACCCGCACCGAGATACAGAGCCAGTCGCTGCACGACGACCTGATGAAGGCCCTGCAGCAGTTCGCCACCCGGCCGATCGACAAGGATGTCGCCAAGAAGCTGTTCGACTGCGTCAGCGCCGTACACGCCGATCCCAGCGAAGAGGGATCGTTCGACCGGCTGAAGGCGCGCCTCGACGAGCTCGCAAAACGCGGTGTCAAGAACCACCTGTTCTACCTCGCCGTGCCGCCGACCGCGTTCAAGCCGATCTGTGACGAACTGGGACGCACCGGATTGTTGCAGGAGGAGAATGGCGCCTGGCGGCGGCTGGTGATCGAAAAGCCGTTCGGCACCGACCTCACCTCCGCCAAGCAGCTCAACCACGACCTGCTCAGGATCGTCGAGGAGCACCAGATCTACCGGATCGACCACTATCTCGGCAAAGAGACGGTGCAGAACATCCTGGTGTTTCGGTTTGCCAACGGCATGTTCGAGCCGATCTGGAATCGCAACCATATCGACCACGTCCAGATCACGGTGTCGGAAGTTCTCGATGTCGGCCGCCGCGGCAGCTTCTATGATGCGACCGGCGCGATGCGCGACATGGTGCCGAACCACCTGTTTCAGCTGCTGTCGCTGGTGGCCATGGAGCCGCCGTCGCGGTTCGACGCCCATTCGGTGCGCTCCGAGAAAGGCGAGGTCCTCGCCGCCGTGCAGATCCAGACTCCGGAAGAAGCGCTGAACAACTCGGTGCGCGGCCAGTATGTCGCAGGACGGGTCGGGGACAAGCAGATCGGCGATTACCGCAATACGCCGGATGTGGATCCCCTGAGCGTCACCGAGACGTTTGCCGCGATGAAACTGACCATCGACAATTGGCGCTGGGCCGGCGTTCCCTTCTATCTGCGCACCGGCAAGGCGCTGACCTCGAAACGCACGGAAGTCGCGATCCGCTTCAAGCAGGCGCCGTTCTCGATGTTCCGCGCCACCGAGGTGGAGCGGCTGTCGCAGAACTATCTGGTGATCGGGATCGAGCCGACCGAAGGCATCACCCTGCAGTTCAACACCAAGGTGCCGGGGCCGACGGTGGCGATCGACGGCGTCGAAATGGGCTTCAAGTACCGCGATTACTTCAAGGCCTCGCCCAGCACCGGTTACGAGACCCTGATCTATGACTGCATGATCGGCGACAACATCCTGTTCCAGCGCGCCGACAGCGTCGAAGCCGGCTGGCAGGCGGTGCAGCCGTTCCTCGATGCATGGGCCAAAGCCGGCGGCGAAGGGCTTGCCCTCTACCGCGCCGGCACCGACGGCCCGCGCGAAGCCCATGGCCTGATCGAGCGCGACGGCCGCCGCTGGCGCAGGCTCAACGGTTCATGAGCACGGATCATTCCCGCGACGTGATCGTGGTGCCGGATGCGCAAGCGCTGGCTGAAGCAGCGGCGCAGCGCGTGGTCGATCGAATCGCCGACGGCGGCAATCATCCGGCGGTCTGCCTGACCGGTGGCTCGACGCCGAAACGGCTGTACGAGTTGCTGGCGACGCCGCCGTGGCGGGAGCGGATTCCCTGGTTGCAGGTGCACTGGTTCATCGGCGACGACCGTTTTGTGCCGCCGGACGATCCCCTGAACAATATGGGCATGGCGCGCCGCGCCTTTCTCGATGTCTGTGCGCCCGCCGGCAACATTCACGCCATCGCAACGACGGCTGCAACGCCGGACGATGCGGCCGCAGCCTACGAGGCTGAGCTGAGGGATTTCCAGGCGACGCGACGCGCGGGACAGCTCCTGTTCGATCTGGTGTTGCTGGGCGTCGGCCCCGACGGCCACACCGCCTCGCTATTTCCGAACGCCGCAGCGCTGAAAGAGCACTCCCGCTCGGTCGTCGGCGTCGCCCACGCCAATGTCGCGCCCTTTGTACCGCGCGTGAGCCTCACACTGCCTTGCCTGGCGCAGACCCGCGAGATGCTATTTCTGGCCGCAGGACACGATAAGCAGGAGATCCTGCGCCGCATGTTCGCCGGCGAGGATCTGCCCGCAGGCCATGCACGCGCAGCTGGCGGCAACACGCTGTGGATGCTGGACCAGGCGGCGGCGCCATCACCATGACCGAAAAGCCCAGAGCACTGCTTCCCGTCGCCATCATCCTGATGGGTGTCTCCGGCTCCGGCAAAAGCACGGTGGCCGAAGCATTGGCGCGCCGCACCGGCTTTGCCATCGAGGATGCCGACGCGTTTCACCCGCAGGCCAACATCGACAAGATGCACGCCGGCACTCCCCTCACCGACGACGACCGCTGGCCCTGGCTGCGCGCGATTGCCGACGCCATCGACCGCAAGGCCGAGACCGGCTGGCCGGTGATTATCGCCTGTTCGGCGCTAAAGCGATCGTATCGCGATGTACTGGTGCATGGCCGCAGCGATGTGCAGATCGTCTATCTCCGGGGCACGCGTAACTTGATCGCGGCGCGCCTCGCCGGCCGTCACGGTCATTTCATGCCGGCCTCGCTGCTGGATAGTCAGTTGGCCGCCCTGGAAGAGCCAACGCCCGACGAGCCGGTGGTCACTGTCGATATCGACGCCGATGTCGAAATTATTGTCACCAACATCATCGATCGATTGGCGCTTGCCAACGCAATCAAGGAACGAAGCCGATGAACGAGATCCAACTGGTGATTTCGGACGTCGACGGCACGCTGGTGACCAGCGACAAGCGATTGACGCAGCCGACACGAGATGCCGTGCGCGCGCTGCGCGACCGCGGCATCCGCTTCACCATCACCAGCAGCCGGCCAAGCTTCGGCATGCGGGCGGTGGTCGAGACCCTCGGGATTGATCTGCCGTTCGGCGCGTTCAACGGCAGCGCAATCATCAACCCCGATCTGTCGGTGGTGCAGGCGGAGATCATTCCATCGAAGGCCGCGCAGCTCAGCCTTGCCTTCCTGGCGCGCAAGGGTGTCGATGTCTGGATCTTTACCGACCGCCAATGGATTGCCCACCGTGACGACGGCCAGTATGTGCCGCACGAACGCAACACCGTCCAGACCGACGCGGTGTTCGTCACCGACGACACGCCTTATGTCGACAAGGCCTGCAAGATCGTCGGCGTCAGCGCGGATTTCGCCCTGCTCGCCGCCTGCGAGGCGGAGTTGCAGGCCCAGATCGGCGTGCAGGCTCATGTGGCGCGATCGCAGAACTATTACCTCGATATCACTCCGCCCGGTGTCGACAAGGGCACGTTCGTCACCGCCATTGCGGCGCGTTTTGGAGTTCCGCTCGCCAACGTCGCGACCATCGGCGACATGCAGAACGACGTGCCGATGTTCCGCACCAGCGGCCTGTCGTTCGCCATGGGCAATGCCAGCGACGCGGTGAAGGCGCAGGCCAGTCACGTGACCGCGTCAAACGCGGAGGATGGATTCGCGAAGGCGATGGCGGAGATTTTGCGAAAAAACGGCTGAGTGCAGAAGCTCGACGCAATGTTCGTCGTTTCTCCTCATCCTGAGGAGGCGCGAAGCGCCGTCTCGAAGGATGTGGCCCCCTGCGGCTAACGCCTCAACCTCATGGTTCGAGACGCGCGTTCCGCGCTCCTCACCATGAGGGTTTACTTCACTTCGACCGCTGCACCACCGGCTTTTTGCTCGACTGCACGGCCTCGTAAATATTATGCGCGGTGTTGATCAGCGCGATATGGGTCAGCGCCTGCGGGAAATTGCCGGTCTGACGCCGCGCCACGGTGTCGTATTCCTCGGAGATCAGGCCGACATCATTGGCGATGGCGGCAACGCGCTGGAACAGCTCCCGCGCCTTGTCGAGCTCGCCGCGCATGACATGGACGTCCGCAAGCCACAGCGTGCAGGCAAGAAATGCGCCCTCGATCGGCTCCTGCTCTCCCGGCCGCGGCTCGCGCGGATCGTGACGCAGCACGAAGCCGTCGCGCATCAGATGTTGCTCGATCGCCGTGATGGTGCCGGTCACCCGAGGATCGGACGCCGGAACGAAGCCGACCGCCGGCAGCAACAGAAGGCTGGCGTCGAGGGTGGTCGATCCATAGTCGACCACGAATGTGCCAGTGTCACGATTGAAGCCGTTGGCGCAGACATCGGCATGGATGGCCTCGCGCAGCGCGCGCCATTCGTCGAGCGGCGCCTTGAAGCCCCAGGTCTCGGCGCTCTTGATGCCGCGATCGAACGCCACCCAGCACATCACTTTCGAAAACACATAGTGCTTGCCGTCGCCGCGCACCTCCCAAATGCCGCTGTCCGGTAGCTGCCAAACTTTAGCGACCTGCTTCAGAATGGCGCATTCCAGCGTCCAGGTGCCGCCATCGAGTTCGATCTTCTCGTTGCGGGCCTGATGGAAGGTGTCCATCAGCTCGCCATAGACGTCGAGCTGCAGCTGCGCATGGGCGGCATTGCCAAACCGAACTGGCTTCGAACCCTCATAGCCGGGCAGCCAGTCGGCCTCCCACTCCAGCAGGCGCCGCTGTCCGGTGATGCTGTACATGATCTGCAGGTCCGCAGGCGAGCCTGCGACCGAGCGCAGCAACCAATTGTGCCACGCACCCGCTTCCTCGTGGTAGCCGCTGTTCATCAGCGAAAACAGCGTGAAGGTGGCGTCGCGCAGCCAGCAATAGCGGTAATCCCAGTTGCGGGCGCCGCAGAGCTTTTCCGGCAGCGACGACGTCGGCGCGGCGACGATGCCACCAGTCGGCGCATAGGTCAGCGCCTTGAGCGTGATCAGCGAGCGCTGAATCAGGTCGCGATGCTTGCCCTTGTAAGTGCTGCGGCTCGACCACTCGGTCCAGAAGCTTTCGGTATCCTGCAGCGCCTGCTGCGGATCGATCGGCTTCGGCACCGGCAGGTACGAGGCCTGATAGGTGAACACGAACGGGATGAGATCGCCTTGGCGAACCACAAACTCCGCCACCGTGGTCATGCTCTCGCCGCGTACCTGCACCGGCGTACGCAGCACGGCCATGTCGGGACCGGAGATGGCGAGAATGGTCTTGTCTTCCAGGCGCTGCACCCATGGAATATTGGCGCCGGTGCCGAAACGGATCACCAGTTCCATTGCCATGGTGACCGTGCCGCTGTCGCCGCGCACGAAACGCACGATGTCGGAAGCTTCGCCACGGGGCGGCATGAAATCGATCAGCGTGACGACACCATCATCGCACGCGAATGTGGTCTCCAGGATCAGCGTCTCGCCCCGATAGGCCCGTGTGACTTTCAGCGGTTTCCACTTCGGCGCCATCAGCCAGCGGCCGTGCTCCGGCGTGCCCAGCAACGCTGCAAAGCAGGCCTCGGAATCAAATGCCGGCCAGCACAGCCAGTCGATCGAGCCATCGCGGCTGACCAGCGCCACAGTGAGGCAATCGCCGATCAGGGCATAATCTTCGATGGGAGAAGCCAAATATCCTCACACGGAAATATCGCGATTGCGACCGCTTGACGTGAAAGGGAAACGCGATGCCTGGCCAAAAGTTCCACCGCGACCACCGCCGACGCTCGTCAAACAGGATCTGATCGGCACCATGATAAACACGATTGAATCAGGTGAATTCATAACGGAGACGATCGGAACGGATGAAGACAACAGATGCAATTCTCCTAACGACATGACATCGACCACATGGCATCGACACAGTTCAAACTAATTTTTCGAAATCCATCAAAAAACAAATCTGTGATCCAGATCACATTTGTGATGATACCAGCAAAAAATTTTCCCGAGATGCAACTGATGATTTCATCTTGAATGACATCAATCGCGGGTATTAACTCGCGTCTCATTCGACAAGCGTGCATTCTGATTTCAAGAAAAATTTCGAGACCAACAATTTTCGAGACCTGCGCTTTTCTTCCACTGATTTTATTGACGCACTTTTTTTGAGAATCGCCTCGGCGAGAACACTTCGCAAAAACACATCGACGCCGAAGACACGTTCGATCGCGAAGACCACTTCAACACCACAGACATGAAGCAACCCTTATCCTCCATTGGAGGTTACCGTGGGTAACAACGACGAATCCGATGAGACCGGCATGGCCGGTGCTTCATCACACTCCGCCTCGCAACAAACAGATTCCCAGCCAGCCGCCGGATCCGGCTCGTCCGCATCCGATGAATTTCGCAACTTCCTGATTGCGCTGGCCACCGACCCGGCGAAGCTCGGCGCCTTCATCAAAGACCCTGACGGCGCGATGACGGCCGCGGGCATCGATCCGGTCGACCAGGTGATTCTGAAAAGCGGGCAAGCATCGACAATCCATGCACGCCTGCTCGGTCAGAAGTTCTCATTGACCGATCCGTCATCTCCCGTGTCTCCGGTCCCGACGATCCTGGTTGTCGATATGACACAACAAGCCGGCCCCAGCGCGTCGGAAGCCGCAGAGCAGCCCGTCGTTCGCACCGGCGCGGCATTCCCAGCCCTTCGATCCCAAGGGAGTACTGCCACGTTCCCGAATTTCCCGATTCAACAGTTTCCTCAGATCTTCCCGCAGGTTCATCCGCAGCTCGTCGTGCACCCGCAAATCTTTCCGCAGGTCCACCCTCAGCTCGTCGTGCACCCGCAAATCTTTCCGCAGGTCCACCCGCAGCTTGTCGTGCACCCGCAGATCTTCCCGCAGGTCCACCCGCAGCTCGTCGTGCACCCGCAGATCTTCCCGCAGGTCCACCCGCAACTCGTGGTCCATCCGCAGATCTTCCCGCAGGTCCATCCACAGCTCGTGGTGCATCCACCCGTGTTCCCGCAAATTTTCCCGCAGTTTGCCGTGCCGGAGGGTCTGCCGCACCCGCTCGTCCCGCCTCAGATTCCGCTGCAGATCCATCCTCAGATCGTACATCCGCAGATCCATCCGCAAATTCATCCCCAGATCGTGCATCCGCAGATCCATCCGCAAATTCATCCCCAGATCGTGCACCCGCAGATCCATCCGCAAATTCATCCCCAGATCGTGCACCCGCAGATCCATCCACAAATTCATCCGCAGATCGTGCACCCGCAGATCCATCCGCAAATCCATCCCCAGATCGTGCATCCGCAGATCCATCCACAAATTCATCCGCAGATCGTGCACCCGCAGATCCATCCACAAATTCATCCGCAGATCGTGCACCCGCAGATCCACCCGCAAATTCATCCCCAGATCGTGCATCCGCAGTTCCACCCGCAGATTGTGTATCCACAGATCTATCCGGTGTTCCACAGCTAGCCGCCCGCAACGAGGATCACACCATCAAGACATGACCGCCGCGCCATCACTCTTCGGGGAGACGGCGCGGCGCCCGAACAGAAACAGGGATTGCGCACATGACCTATGGAAACGGCGAGCACACCGACCGACCGGGCGACGATCATCCCACCACTGCGCCGGAGAACACGACGACCAACGGCGCTCGCGGCAACGGACACCACAAGGGTTCACTTGTGGTGGTCGGGACCGGCATTCGCACCGTAGGTCATCTGACCATGGAAGCGGTGGCCTGGATCAAGCAGGCCGACAAGGTTCTGTACGTCGTCGGCGATCCGGTTGCGGAGGCGATGCTGAAGGACCTCAATCCCGCCGGGGCCGAGTCGCTGACGGTCATGTACGCCGAAGGCAAGGAGCGCCTCGAAACCTACAATCAGATGATCGAGCGCACCCTCGAATGTGTTCGCGCCGGAATGGTGACCTGCATGGCGTGCTACGGACACCCCGGCGTTTTTGTGTATCCCTCGCACGAGTCGATCCGCCGCGCCCGGGCCGAAGGTTACAGTGCCCGCATGCTGCCGGGGATATCCTCGGAAGATTGTCTGTTCGCCGATCTCGGCGTCGATCCCGGCATCAGCGGCTGCCAGTCCTACGAGGCGACGGACTTTTTGCTCAACGGGCGCGTGATCGATCCATCGAGCTCCGTCGTGCTCTGGCAGATCGGCGTGGTCGGCGACGCGACGTTCAAGGCCAGCGGCTACGACCTCTCGGCGATGCCGCTGCTGATCGAACGGCTGCTGGCGATCTATCCGGCCACGCATCCGATGTACCTGTACGAAGCGGCGATCTTCCACGGCTGCGAGCCGACCATTCGCCCGATCACGGTGGCGGAGCTCGGCCAGGGCCCGCTGTCGGCGGGGTATACGCTCTACATTCCGCCGGCCTATGCCACCCGCAGCGACATGACGACCTACTATCGCATGAACGCAATGATCGCGGCGACAAAGGCCACATCCGGCGCAGCCATCGGCTGAGGCAGTTGCGGCTCACGCATGGCGCTGCGCAATCCGTATCTGGAGTTCTATCGCGCCCTGCCGCAGACCTTCCGGCGCGATCCCCAGCTGCCGATCAGCACTGCGGAGCTCACATCGCCGGAGTGGCTGATGTTGAAAGCGGCGATCGCCGGACACTTCGCCTGGGCGGTCCCGACCGAGGACGCCATTCAGGCGATCCGGGAGTATACGAGCAGCATCGTCGAGATCGGCGCCGGCAGCGGCTACTGGACCTGGATGATGCGTCAGGCGGGTCTGACGGTTGCCGCTTACGATACCATCGTGCCGTCCTTCACATGGGATGAGGTCGAACAGGGCGATGAGCGGGCGGTGCTGTCCCACCCCGATCATACGCTGTTTCTGTGCTGGCCGCCGTGGGCCAGCGACATGGCTTGCAACGCCCTCGCCGCTCATCACGGCGACTATCTCATCTATGTCGGCGAATGGATGGGCGGCAGCGCGAACCCTGGCTTCTTCATGCAGCTCGCGTCGTCGTTCGAACCGGTCAGGGCGGTCGATATTCCGCAATGGTACAATCGCGACGATCGCCTGATGATCTTCCGACGACGACGCCCCGGCCCATAGTGCACGGCCGCCTCGATCGGACCGGGGCCGGTCAAGCCGAAAACCGCTCGACCAGAAAGTCGATGAACAGCCGCACCTTGAGCGCCAGGTGACGGGTCGGCGGATAGATCGCGTACAGCGTCAAGGGCGGCGCGTGATAATTCGTCAGCAACGTGCGCAGCCTTTCCTGCCCCAGCGCTTCGCCGGCGATAAAGGTCGGCAGCAGCGCGATGCCCCGGCCCTTGATGGCGGCGTCGCGCAGCACCTCCGCGTTGTTGACGCACAATGTCCACGACGGCTGGATCCAGTGGTCGCCATCGCGGCCGCTCAGCTTCCATTGATTGCCGGTCGACAGATAGCCGTAGGTCAAACAGGTGTGATCGCGCAGCTCCGCCGGATGTTTCGGCACGCCGTGGCTCTGCAGATAATCAGGCGAGGCGCAGATGACGCGATCGATCGGCATGATCTTGCGCGCGATCAGGCTGGATGCCTCGAGTTCGGCGATCCGCAAGGTCACATCGAGACCGTCCTGCACCGGATCGACCTGCTCGTCGCTCAGCGTCAACTGGATGCGTAACTCCGGATACAGCGCCATGAAGTCGGCGATCGCCGGCCCGAGCTGCAGCGTTCCGAATGACATCGGCGCATTGACCCGCAGCAATCCGCGCGGCGTCGCCTGCAGGTCCGTCACCGCCTGATCGGCGGCATCGAGATCGGACAGCACGCCGATCACCCGCTCGAAATAGGCCTGGCCGTTTTCGGTGGCACTGACATGACGCGTGGTGCGGTTAAGCAGTTGCACGCCGAGCTGGTGCTCCAGTTCGCCGATGTACTTGCTCACCACGGAGCGCGACAGCCGCAGGGTGCGGCCGGCTTCCGAGAAGCTGCCGAGCTCGACCACTTTGACAAAGGCGCGCAGGCCTTCGAGCTTGTCCATGGGATCCTCAATTGTCTCCAATTTATAGACAGTGAAGCCACATCTTGCCAGATTGTCTTCAGTGGGCGCCAGACCGATATTTCGGGCCAGAGACGAGCGCGAACGCTCGATCAACCAGGAGAAAGCTCATGTCAGGCATCCATCATGTCACCGCGATTTCCGGTAACGCGTTGCGGAATTTCGACTTTTATACCCGAACGCTGGGGCTGCGGTTTGTCAAGAAAACCGTCAATTTCGACGATCCCGGCACCTATCACTTCTATTACGGCGACGAAGCCGGGCGGCCCGGCACCATCCTCACCTTCTTCCCGTGGGAGCACGCGGCGGCCGGCCGCGGCGGTGTCGGCCAGACCCAGCAGACGTCGTTCCGGGTGCCGGCGCGCGCCATCGGCTACTGGACGCACCGCTTTATCGAGAAGGGCGTGGCCCACGAGGCGCTGGAAAAACGTTTCGGCGAAACCGTGCTGACGTTCACCGATCCGGACGGCATGAGCCTCGCGTTGGTCGGCGTGCCCGATGCGGAGGCCGAGGCAGGCTGGAGCAATGGTGACGTACCCGTTGAGCACGCCATCCGCGGCTTCCACGGCGTGACGCTGTTGCTGGAGAGCGCTGCGAAAACCGGCGCGATCCTGATCGACGTCTTCGGCTTCAAGGAAACCGGACGTGAGGGATCGATCGTTCGCTTTGCGGCGCCGGAGGGCGGCGTGGGTGGCCTTGTCGACATCTACGAAGCCAAGGGCTTCCTGCCGGGCCGGCAGGGGCGCGGCTCGGTGCACCACATCGCGTTCCGCGCGGCTGACGATGCGGACCAGGCCGAGATGGCGCGCAAGCTCGTGCAGCATCACGGCCAGCACCCGACCGAGCAGAAGGATCGCAACTACTTCCGCTCGATCTATTTCCGCGAACCCGGCGGCATCTTGTTCGAGATCGCCACCGACATCCCCGGCTTCGCGGTCGACGAACCGCTGGCCACGCTGGGCCAGGATCTGAAACTGCCGGCATTTCTCGAGCCGCACCGCAAGGACATCGAGAACGTGCTGCCAAATCTTGAGAAGGCTGCGTAATGACCAACCTCACCTTCACCCATCGCTTCGAGCCGGCCACCCGGCTCGAAGCAGCTCCGCTGTTGCTGCTGCACGGCACCGGCGGCGACGAGAACGATCTGCTGCCACTGGGCCACATGATCGCACCGGGCGCTGCGCTGCTCTCGGTGCGCGGCCAGGTGCTGGAGCACGGCATGCCGCGCTTCTTCCGCCGGCTTGCGGAAGGCGTGTTCGACCAAGAGGATGTGGCGCGCCGTGCGCACGAGCTCGCCGACTTCGTCGACGCCGCACGCAAGACCTACGGCATCGCCGCGCCAATGGCGCTGGGCTATTCCAATGGTGCCAATATCGCAGCCGCCATAATGCTGCTGCGGCCACGAACGCTGGCCGGCGGCATCCTGCTCCGCGCCATGGTGCCGCTAACGGATACACCGGCCACCGATCTCTCCGGCACCTCGGTGCTGGTGCTATCAGGTCAGCGTGATCCGATCGTGCCGGCGGCCAATGGCGCGCAGTTGGCCGCGATGCTGACGACTGCGGGTGCCGATGTTGAGCGGCGCGTCGTGCCGGTCGGGCATGAACTGTCGCAGGCCGATCTCACGCTGGCGCGGCAGTGGCTGGAGACACTTCGTACGCCAGCCGCGGCATGAGTCCTTTGGGTGTCCGGGTCGTCATTGAATGACGCCCCGGACCTTTATCAACGTCCAGCCTTCAAGAACGCCGCGAACGCCTCCGCATAGTCCGGATGCCAGCGCGACAGCGGCGGGCGATTCTCGATGATGTCGCCGGCGGCCCAGAGCATGCGCTTTTCATCCAGCGCGCGCGGCACATCGTTGTCCGGGCAGAGAATGTAGAAATCCCCGGCCTCCAGCCGCTGCAGCATGAAATCCACCGTCTGCTCCGGCGTCCAGGCACCGGCCGGCTTTTCGGTGCGGCCTTTCGCGGTCAGCCCGGTATAGACAAAACCCGGGATCAGCAGATGCGCGCTTAGCTTGTTGCCGGGCGTGTTGCGCAGCTCGTGCTGCAGCGCCTCGGTGAAGGCCTTCACGCCGGCCTTGGAGACATTATAGGCCGGATCACCCGGCGGCGTGGTAATGCCCTGCTTCGAGCCGGTGTTGATGATCAGGCCGGGACGTCCGCGCGCAATCATGCCCGGCGCGAACACCTGCGCGCCGTTGATGATGCCCCAGAGATTGACGCTGAGCACGCGCTGCCAATTGTCGTGCGGACCGAACATCTGGCTGCCGGGCTGAATGCCGGCATTGTTCATCAGAATGTCGGCGCCGCCAAAACGCGAGGCGACCGCCTGCTGCAGGGCCTGCACCTGGTCGACCTGGCTGACGTCGGTTGCCATGGTCAAAACGCTGGCCACTCCGCCCGGCGCCACCGCCGCTACGGCATCAGCCGCAGCTTTCAGCCGGTCCTCGCCGAGGTCGGCGATGCAGACCTTCAGACCGAGGCTGGCGAATTTTTGAGCCGCAGCAAGACCGATGCCGGAGGCGCCGCCGGTAATCACGGCAACGGACTCGGATGATAAAGCGGGATGAGGCACGTGACGTTCTCCTGGACGAATGAATTTCGGCATTTGGCCAAACAGGTTCGACGCCTTGGCTACGCCGCAATCGTAACCGGAAAAAGGCGAAACGGCACGCCTATCGTCATTCAAACGAGAGAAGCATTCCAGAGATTTTAATCGAGGATCACCGCAGCATGCGCTTCGTTGTTTCCCGCCTTCGCCAATCGATCCAGCGTCGCAACCAGACCTACGGTGTCCGGATAAATTCCAAGAAACGTCGCCCGTCCCCAAGACAAGCGAACAACGTGGATGCCTCGATTATGCGTCCTGACGCCGTCGGTGCCCGAATTGGTTTCATCCCAATCCACCATCACAAGCGTGTTCCATGGAGGACCGCTCACTTTGATGCCACGCAGGACAAACTTGATATCAGGCAGAAGTCGATAGAGGCGGTCATACCAGGCCTTGGTCGCGGCAATCGTGCTGCGCGAGCCTCCCAGAGCATGATCGCCGAGAAAGAAATGTTCGAATGTGGGCGCAAATGCAGCCAGGACTGGCGCGGCATTTCCGGAGCTGACCGCATCGAACAGGGCCTGAATGCGGCGGCGCACGATGGAATGATACATGGATCACCTTGGCTTGGTGCGGTTTCGATCAGCTTGGCATGGCGGCCGAACAAGCCTAATCTAGTCAGTTCAATCATGCAACTCACTGGGTGATCGGGTGCAAAAGCACAGTTTCGCGGACATGCAATGCTCGCTGGCCCGGGGGCTGGAATTGATCGGGGAATGGTGGTCGCTGCTCATCATCCGCGACCTGTTTCTCGACGTCAGACGGTTTGACGAGCTTGTCGAGGATCTCGGAATTTCCCGAAATCTGCTGGCCCGGCGCCTGAAAGGTCTGATGACAAGCGGCATCGTGGAGCGGCGCGCGTATCAGAAACGACCGCTCCGCTACACCTATCATCTCAGCGAGGCCGGCACCGATCTCATCCCTGCGGTCCTCGCCCTCACCGCGTGGGGCGATCGATGGGCCGCGCCCAAAAAAGGCAGCGCGATCGAATTCATCCATAACACTTGCGGGCATAGGTTCGAGCCGCGGATTGTCTGTTCGACCTGCGATCAGCCGATCCGTGCCGATGACGTCCAAGGCGCGGCCGGGCCAGGCGGCGCCGCGGCACCGGGAACCATGGTGCTTGCACGGAAGCTGCGTCCCACCACGCAGTCAAAGCGTGGGCGAGACATCTGATCGCACGCAACCAAACCAGCAACTAGACGGTGCGGACAGCTGCCAGCTTCGCCGGGCGCAAGAGCTCCCCCGCCGGTCGTGAAAATGTCATCGAGCCATCGCGCAGGCCGAACAGTGGCGGGGCGATTTCGGCCACGGCGTCGGCTGGCGTGCGCGCGTCCAGCACCACCAGGTGCGCGGGCTTGCCAACCGCGACGCCATAATCGTCGAGCCGCATCATCCGCGCCGGCTGTGTCGTGATCATCTCGAAACAGCTCTCCAGCCCCGCCGCGGTGCCGATCTGCGCGATGTTGGCATAGAGATTGGCCATGCGGATCAGCGAGCAGTCGCCGAACGGCGTGAACGGGTTGAGCACATTGTTGGTGGCCAGCGAACAGGTGACGCCGGCGCCCACCAACCGATGCAGCGGCGCCACGCCACGCGGCACGTTGTGCGAAGACCCCGCCCCCATCAGGAACAAATCCGTGGCCGGCAGTGTGGTGAGTGCGACGCCAGCGCCGGCGAGCCGCGTTGCGATGGCGGCAAGCTGCTCGGGCGACACCGCGGAGAGTTTGGTGACATGGCCGGCGGCGACGCGTCCGCCCCGGCGATGGCGTTCAGTCTGGCGGCAGACCTCGTCGAGATGCATCCAGGTGGGATCGAGATCGAAGTCGAGATGGAAATCGATGTCGAGATTGAAACGCGTGGCGATGTCGAAGATGCGCGCGATCTGCCCGAGCGGATCGCTGTCCGCATAGGGGCAGCCACCGATCAGGTCGGCGCCGTTTTCGCAGGCCTCGATCAGCAGGGCCTCAGCGCCGGGATCGTTGAGCAGGCCCTCCTGAGGGAAGACACAGATCTGCAGGTCGATTGCCCAGCGATACGCCTGCTTCAGCGCCCGCACCGCATGAAAGCCCTTCAACCCGATGCGCGGGTCAACCTCGACATGGGTGCGCATCCGTCCCGTGCCCTGGAGGATTGCCTTTTCCAGGGTGCGCTGTCCGCGCTGATAGATGTCGTCCTCGGTAAAGCCCCGCTTGGCCTCGGCAACCGCGGCGATGGCTTCCTGCAGCGTGCCGCTCTGGCAATTGCAGCGCCCCGCGATGCAGGACTTGTCGAGATGGACATGCGTATCGACAAAGCCCGCGGTGACCAGGCGGCCATCGACCACGACCTCGCGCGCGGTTGCATCAATGCGCGGGGCAATTTCGGCGATCAGGCCGCCGCGCACCCCGATATCCACCGGTGCGGCACGGCCGACGATTGCGGCCTGGCGAAGGATGAGATCGAGCGACATCGTTGCTTCCGTCCAGATTACTGCGCGGCTTCGCTGTGGCCGAGATAGGCGGCTTCCAGCGCCGGATCGCCGGCCAGTTCCTGTGCCGATCCGGCGCGGACCACGCGGCCAGCTTCTAGCACATAACCGCGGTCGGCGATGGTCAGTGCCAGCGCCGCCATCTGGTCGACCAGCAGGATGGTGACGCCTTCATCGCGCAGCTCAGCCAGAATGTCGAACAGTTCGTTGATCATTGCCGGCGATAGTCCCAGCGACGGCTCGTCCAGCAGCAGCACGCGTGGTTTGGCCATCAAGGCGCGCGCCAGCGCCAGCATCTGCTGCTCGCCGCCGGACAACAGACCGGCGCGGCTGTCGATGCGCTGCTGCAGCCGCGGGAAACGCTTGAGAACGGCTTCGACCTCGGCACGCAGATTAACGCCCTTGCGGGTGTAGGCGCCGAGCACGATGTTGTCGGCGACGCTGAGTTCGGGAAACACCTGCCGGCCCTCGGGCACCAGCGCCAGGCCAGCAAAGGCGATGCTGTGGGCCTCGAGCTCGCCGACATTGCGATCATCGAGCAGTACTGATCCTTGGAGCGGGCGCAGCAATCCGCTGATGGCGCGCATGGCGGTGGATTTGCCGGCGCCGTTGGCGCCGAGCAGCGCCACCATCTCGCCCTCGCAGATGTCCAGATCGATGCCGTCGAGCACTGGCGCGGCGCCGTATCCAGCCGTGAGCTTGACACAGGCAAGCACCGCATCGCGCGAGCCGTCCCAGACTTTCACGCGCGGACGCACCCGCATCCCGGCGTCGCCGAGATAGGCGGCAAGCACCCGCGGATCGCGGCGCACATCATCGGGCGTTCCCGTGGCGATGACGCTGCCGGCATCGAGCACCACCACATGATCGGAGATCCCCATCACCATGGTCATGTCGTGCTCGACCAGGATGACGGCGATGCCGAGATCGGCGATCCGGCGCAGCAGTCCACCGAGCACCACCTTGTCGGAGCGCATCAGGCCAGCGGCGGGCTCATCCAGCAGCAGCACCTGCGGCCGGGTCGCCAGCGCGCGGGCGATCTCGACCAGGCGGCGATCCACATGCGGCAGGTCGCCGGCAATGGTGCCGAGCGAGCCCTGATAACCGACAAAGAACAGCAACGCCTCGGCCGCCCGGCGATCACTCTCCGACGCGAGGCCCGCGAACAATTGGCCAAGCCGGCCGCCGCGTAACGCAATCAGGATATTGCCGATCACGCTCATGGAATCGAACAGTTGCGTCGTCTGGTAGGTGCGGGCGATGCCGGCCCGCGCCACCTGCCAGGCGGAGGCGCCGGCGAGCTCCGCACGCGCCAGCGCGATGCGGCCGTGCTCGGGTCTATAGAACCCGCTGATCATGTTGAGCACGGTGGTCTTGCCCGCGCCGTTCGGCCCGATCACGCTGGTGATGTGGCCGGGCTGCGCGGTGAAACCGACGCCGGAGGCGGCGCGGATACCGCCGAAGGAAATGCCGATGTCCTCGACCGTCAGCCCGGCCGCCTGACCCGTGGTGGATTTCAAAAATGCTTGCAGATCGAACCCGCGATCGCTTGCCATGGAGCGATCCGATCGGCGCAGCCAGCGCGCCAGGGTGCCGATCACGCCCTCCGGCGCAAGCCAGAGCACCACCAGCAGCAGCGCGCCAAAGATCAGCAGGCGATATTCGGCCATGCCGGACAACAGCTCCGGCAGCATCACCGTGACGATGGCCCCCACCAGCGGGCCGAACACCCAGCCGGCGCCGCCGATCATGACCGCGAGCAGGAACAGGATCGACTGCGAGAACGGAAACGATTCCGGCGCGATGAACATCAGCAACGGTGCGAACAGGCCGCCGGCGAGCCCTGCGAAGGCGGCCGACAGCGCGAACGCCACGGTTTTCACCGCCACCGGATTGAGCCCGAGCGAGCGGGCCGCGACTTCGCTGTCGCGCACCGCGATCATGCCCTGCCCCCAGGCCCCCGCCGCAATGCGATGAAAGATCAGGAGAGAGAGGCCGGCCAGCGCCACCGCGAACAGCGCCATTTCCCGCTCGCCGAAACCGAAGGTACCGATCGACGGCGGCATCAAGCCCATCAGGCCGTTCTGGCCACCGGTGACCGATTTCCATTCAATGACGACATGCTGAACGATGAAGGCAAACGCGATGGTGATCATCGCGAGATATGGCCCCTTCACCCGCAAAGCCGGCAGCGCCAGCAGTCCACCGATCGCGCCGGCCAGCAGGCCCGCCACCGGGAAGGCGATCCAGAAGCTGATGCCCTGCAGCGTGAAAATGGCCACCGCATAGGCGCCGATGGCATAGAAGCCGACATGGCCCAGCGAAATCTGGCCGCCGAGCCCGAGCAGGATGTTGAGGCCGACGCCGACCACCGTGGTCAGCGCCACCAGCGACAGCACCAGATGAGTGTATCCGGCGGACTGGAAAGTTATCGCGATACCTACGCAGGTCACCGCGACAATAGCTACGGGTACGAGCGCTTTTGGAAAGCTCGCCATCTCAGACCTTGTTCACCGCGGCGCGGCCGAGCAGGCCGTGCGGCATCGCCACCAATGCCAGGATCACCACACTGAAGGCGACGATCTGGGTGTAGGTCGAGCCCAGCGAAGCCGTGACCAGGGCTTCGATCAGGCCATACAGCAGGCCCGCCAGCATCACGCCCCAGGCCGAGGTGATACCGCCCAGGATCGCCACCGCGAAAGCCTTGATCCCGAACAGCGTGCCCATCTCGGAATTGACGTTGAACAGCGGCGCGATCAACAGGCCGGCAAGGCCCGCAAGCACGGTGGAGAGCGCGAACGACAGCGCGATGGTGCGACGGACATTGATGCCCATCAGCCGCGCGGCATCCTTGTTCTGCACCACCGCCAGCAGCGCCTTGCCGCGATAGGTGTGGCGCAGTGCCAGATGCAGCACCAGCGCGATGCCGAGCCCGACCACGGGAATCACCAGTTGAAGCGGATAGACCCCTGCCCCGAACAACGACACCGGCTTGGCCGCAAGCACCGAGGGAAAGCTGCGCGGCTCCTTGCCGAAGGTGAACAGCATGGCGTTGTCGAGCACGATGCCGCCGGCGACCGTCGCCATCAGCCAGGCCTCGGAGCGGCGGTTGACGAAGGGCCGCACCAGAAAACGTTCGACCACCAGGCCAAACAGCGCGCAGCACGCCAGCGTCATCGCCACCGCAAGCGGCAGCGGCCAGCCCATCCGCACCGCAAAGATGTAACCCAGCACCGCGCCCAGGGTCATCGATGAGCCCTGGGCGAAGTTCACCGTGTTGGAAACCACATAGGTGACGTGAAAGCCGAGCGCGATCAGCCCATACATGGCGCCGAGGCCGAGCCCGGAGATGATGGAGGAGATGATCAGCATGGTAGGCCGCCAGGTTTGTTTGCGAGGCGCCCCATCTCCACTGCGTCATTGCCGGGCCTGACCCGGCAATCCAGCTTTCTGGTGGCGCCAAGCTGGATCACCGGGTCAAGCCCGGTGATGACGCAAGTGGTGGCGATACGCATCGCGTCCAAATGACTTCCACCCCTCAATTCGTCAGCGGCAGAATCTCGTCGCCCTTGAAGTAGGTGAAGATGTAGTCGTCCGCCGAGAGCGCATCCTGGTTCTGCGGCGAGAACGGCTTGGTGTAGCTCTTGATCAGGCCGTCATACTTGTCGATGGCGTAGAAGGCTTCGCGGACCTTGGGGCCTTCGGTCGATCCGGCCTTGGCAATCGCCAGCGCTGTGAGATGCGCGGCGTCGTAGGCATTGGCAATGCCGACTGCCGGCGTCACATCGGCGTAGGACTTGATCTCCGGATACTTTGCTTTCAGCGCCGCGAACACCACCTTGGCCTTCGGGCTGTCGTTGCCGGAGAAGCTGAAGGTCTGGATGAAGTGCACTTTTTCCGCACTGGCGCCCGCGAGTTCCGTGAAGCGGCCGCCGGCCGGGCCCCAGTGCGAGACCACCGGCACGTTCCAGCCCATGCGATCCAGCGACTTCACCACCTGCGCCGAGGGCGCGACATTGGCCACGAGAAACAGCGCATCGGCGCCACTGTCTTTCAGGCGGGTGAGCTGCGGCACCACGTCGACATCGGCGGTCTCGAATTTCTCGACGCCGGCGCTCGCGATCTTCTTGTCCTCCAGCGCCGCCTTCAGCCCCTTCTCGTTGGACTCGCCCCAGGAATTGTTGATCAGGATCAGGCCCGGCTTCTTGGCGCCGTATTTCTTCTCGGCATAGTTGACCAGCGCGACATCGACCAGCGCGTCGACGGCGGAGACGCGGAACACATAGTTCTCCGCGGCGCCGTTGCGGGTGATCGGGGTGCCGGCGGCCCAGACGCCGATGAACGGGATCTTGGCCTGGTTGGCGAACGGCACGATCGCCATCGACACCGGCGTATCGAGGCCACCGAAGATCGCGGCCACCTGTTCGCGCTGCGCGAGTTCACGCGCCGCGACCACGCCCTTGGCGGGATTGCTTTCGTCGTCGCGCACCACAAGCTCGACCTTCTTGCCGAGCAAGCCGCCCTTGGCATTGATCTCGTCGATGGCAACCGACAGGCCGCGCACGATGGCCTCGCCCGACTTTGCCGACTGGCCGGACATCGCCGCCACCAAACCGAGCTTGACGGTGTCGGCCGCAATCGCCGCCGATGGCAGGACGACCGATGTCATCGCGGCGGAGAATGCGGCTCCCGCGGCCGCGAGAAGATGCCTTCGGGAAATCATGCGTGCTCGAAAAACCATGGCCAGACCCCTCAATCAGGACAAGAACAGCCAATTTGAAGCAAACGCTGTGCCAGATTGTATGCACTGGCAGGATTGATAAAACGTCGGAAAATACCGTTGGCAGACGCTTCATTTGAGCAAAAACCAGGCAACAGCGCCGAATGTTTTTGCATAATCGTATACAATTTCTGATTATATTGGATACGCAACTCGACGCAGCGTCAACCGGCTTCTGCCGGGCCGCGTGCCGTTTCCACCGCCCGAGAGGTCCACGATGCCCGCAACCCAGCCCGCGCCGGCGCGCGACGACACCGCGCAAGATAGCGAACAAGACACCGCCAACGCCGCCTCCATTGTGGAGCGCTTTCTGGTCGCCTCGATGGTGCCCGATCCCGCGACCGCGGCGACCTTCATCTCACCGGAACTCGCCATCACCTTCACCGGCGGCCGCAAGTATCGCCACCCCAGCGAAACCGCCGCCTTCAACGCCGGCCGCTACAAATGGGTGAAGAAGAACATGCAGCGGATCGATGTGGTGCCGGGCCACGGCGAGACCATCGTCTACAGTCTCGGCACGCTGTACGGCGAGTGGCCCGACGGCATCCCGTTCGACGGCAACCGTTATGTCGACCGCTTCGTGGTGCGCGGCGGCGAGATCGTGCAGATGGACGTGTGGAACGACAGCGCGGAGCGGTTGCTGACGCGGCACGGGATCGCGGCGTGAGGTAAGAAACGCCTTCGCCAGATCAGGCGCATCATCCCCACTCCGTCATTGCCGGGCTTGACCCGGCAATCCAGCTTTCTTCAGGTTACAGCACGCATTCAACGCTTAAGCTGGATCCGCGGGTCAAGCCCGCGGATGACGCTGAGTGTGGCGAGATGTCAGACCACTACTTTCCCGCCCGCGCCTTGCGCACCGGCATCTCCGCCGAATACGCCGACAGCACGTCCTTCAAATCCCGCTCGTCATGCGGGCTTGCCGTAATCAGCGCGCGGCTGGCGACGGCGTCGAGGTGCGCGTCCATCAGCTTGGCGGCACGCGCGGCATTGCCGGCGACCAGCGCGGCGATGATCTCGCGGTGCTCGTTGACGGCGCATTCGGAGGAATGCGGGCGGCTGTAGAGCGCGAGGATCAGGCCGCAGCGCGAGGCGACCTCGCTGACATAACGTGCCAGCGTCGGATTGCCGGTCATTTCCGCCAGCAGGATGTGGAATTCAGTCGCCAGACGAATCGACAGCGGCTCATTGTTGCCGCGCGCTTTTTCCTCGGCGTCGACATGAGCCTGCAGTGCCTTAACCTGATCAGCGCTCAATCCGCGCGACAGCCGCCCCACCACGAGACGCTCGAGCCCGAGCCGCACGTCGAAGATGTCGCGCGCTTCTTCCCAGCTCGGCTTGGCGACGGCGGCACCGCGGTTGCGGCGCAGTTCGACCAAACCTTCAGCGGCAAGCCGCGTCAGCGCGGAGCGCACGATGGTACGGCTGGCGCCGAACCGCTCGCCGATAGTGTCCTCGGGAAGCTTGGTGCCGGGCTTCAAAGCCTGCTCCAGAATGGCGTGCCACAGCGCCCGATAGATCAGGCTGCTGCGGTCGGCACTCTTGGCGGCTTGCTTCTTGGCCATCTGCGGTATCGGAGCGATGCACAACACTTGCGTCAGGAGGACGTAGAAAGCAAGCGCGACGCGCTCAGCTATTCCTCGGGTTCGATGGTGAACAGCAGCGGATAGCCCTTGGCTCGGCCGGCATCGGTGGCGCGCGTCGCCTTCGTCTCGGCCACATCCCGCGTAAACACGGCGACGACACATGATCCGAGCTTGTGCGCCGTGATCATCACCTTATGGGCCTGATCCTCGGTCATGCGGAATTCCGCCTTCAGCACCATGACCACGAATTCACGCGGCGTGAAATCGTCATTGACCAGGATGACCTTGTAGAGCCGGGGGCGCTCAACCTGGGTACGAACCTTGGTGCGTGGCTTGGTGACGGTATTGCTCACCGGACGTTCACTCCCGCTGACAGCGCGAGACAAGGCGTCATTTTTCCACTCCGCTCCCGCAACGTCCATTCAAGAGCAAGGGAGCCTGCTTCAAGAGCAAGGGAGCCTGCGACATCTCGAACATTCCCGGGCCGGAACCGCCGGCCGCATTGGCACAGGCGTTGCATAATATTTGGTCCTGCTTTGTGTAGAGGAAAATGGGATTATGTTCCGCAGCTTCAAGGGCGTTTCGTGCAGTTGTGCCATCGCCGCGATACTGGCATGCGCTGCTGCGATTGTGAGCGGTGCACCCGCGCGCGCCGAGACCGTGCTGCGGATCGCCATGACCGCCGGGGACATTCCGCGTACCCTCGGCCAGCCCGACCAGGGTGGTGAGGGCAACCGCTTCACCGGCTACACCATGTATGACTCGCTGACGCTGTGGGACCTGTCGTCGGCGAGCAAGCCGAGCGCGGTGATCCCCGGGCTCGCCACCACATGGAAGGTGGACGCCTCCGACAAAACGAAGTGGATCTTCACGCTACGGCCCGGCGTCACATTCCACGACGGCTCGCCATTCAACGCCGATACGGTGATCTGGAACGTCGAGAAAGTTTTAAAACCCGACGCGCCGCAATACGATACCAGCCAGGTCGGCGTCACCGTTCCACGCATGCCGACGCTCGCCTCGGCACGCAAGATCGATGACATGACGGTGGAATTGACCACCAAGGAGCCCGACAGCTTCCTGCCGTTCAACCTCACCTTTCTGTACATGGCGAGCCCGACCAAATGGCAGGCGCTGTTCGACGCAGCACCAGGCGATGACGTCAAGGCCAAATCGCAAGCGGCATGGGCCGCTTTCTCTAAGGACGCGTCCGGCACCGGTCCATGGAAGATGACGCGCCTGGTGCCGCGCGAACGACTCGAATTGGCGAAGAACGACGCCTACTGGGACAAGGCGCGCGTGCCCCACGTCGACAAGATGGTGCTGCTGCCGATTCCGGAAGCCAACGCGCGCACCGCGGCGCTGCTCTCCGGCCAGGTTGACTGGATCGAGGCGCCGGCTCCCGATGCCGTGGCGCAGATCAAGCAGCGCGGCTTCGTGATTCAGGCCAACGAGCAGCCGCATGTCTGGCCATGGCAGTTTTCCCGCGTCGAGGGATCACCCTGGAACGACATCCGCGTCCGCAAGGCGGCCAATCTCTGCATTGACCGCGAAGGCCTGAAAGACGGCCTGCTCGGCGGCCTGATGGTGCCGGCGACCGGCACGGTCGAGCCCGGTCATCCCTGGCGCGGCAACCCGACATTCCAGATCAAGTATGATCTGCCCGCGGCCCAGGCCTTGATGAAGGAAGCCGGATACGGTCCCAACAAGAAGCTGACGGTGAAGGTGCAGACCTCGGCCTCGGGCTCCGGCCAGATGCTGCCGCTGCCGATGAACGAATATCTGCAGCAGGCCTTGGCGGAATGCTATTTCGACGTGCAGCTCGACGTCGTCGAGTGGAGCATCCTGTTCACCAACTGGCGGCGCGGCGTCAAGGATCCGTCCGCCAACGGCGCCAGCGCGATCAACGCCACCTATTCGACGGCGGATCCGTTCTTTGCCATGGTCCGCTTCCTGCAGTCGGGCATGGCGCCACCGGTGTCCTACAACTGGGGCTTCGTCAACAACCCGACATTCGACGAACTGATCAGGAAGGCGCGGCAGACCTTCGATCCCGACGCGCGCGACAAGGCGCTGGCTGAACTGCACGCGGCCTCAGTCGACGATGCTGACTTCCTCTACGTCGCTCACGATGTCGGCTCGCGCGCGATGAGCCCGAAGATCAAGAACTTCGTGCAGCCGAAGAGCTGGTACGTCGACTTCTCGCCGGTCACGATGAACTAGCGACGCGAGAACAGTGTTGACGGTATCGCGACGAAGCGACGCCGCATGGCGTCACGCGCCACATTTGCAGCGTTTCGTCAGGGAACAGGCACGCCTGCGACACCTCGGACATGCATAATCACGCGTCAGGCCTTGGCGACTGCGACAATAAGCGGCAAAATTCCTGGTGATCGGCTCATCCTTGGCACGCGCGTTGCATACATTTTCACCAGAATTCGAGAAGAGGAATTGATAATATGTTCAAAGACTTGAAGACCTCCACGGCACGCTGCGCGATCGCCGCGGTGCTCGCTGTTTCGGCAGCGACAGCAACCGCTGAGATCGCGCAAGCGGAGACCGTGCTGCGGATCGCGATGACCGCGGCCGACATTCCGCGCACACTCGGCCAGCCCGATCAGGGTTTCGAGGGCAATCGTTTCACCGGGCTGACGATGTACGACGCGCTCACAATGTGGGACCTGTCGTCCGCAACCAAGGCGAGTGTTGTGATCCCCGGGCTCGCGACCGAATGGAGTGTGGACGCCAGCGATAACAAGAAGTGGACGTTCAAGCTGCGCCCCGGCGTCAAATTCCATGACGGCTCGCCGTTCAATGCCGATGCAGTGGTGTGGAACGTTGAAAAAGTCCTGAAGACCGACGCACCACAATATGACGCAAGTCAGGTCGGTGTCACCGCCTCGCGCATGCCGACGCTCGCGTCAGCGCGCAAGATCGATGACATGACGGTGGAATTGACCACCAAGGAGCCGGACAGCTTCCTGCCGATCAACCTCACCAACCTGTTCATGGCGAGCCCCGCCAAATGGCAGGCGCTGTATGACAAGGCAGCCGGCGATGACGCCAAGGCCAAGGCGCAGGCGGCGTGGGCTGCCTTTGCCGGCGACGCCTCGGGCACCGGCCCCTGGAAGATGACCCGCTTCGTGCCGCGCGAACGGCTGGAGCTGGCGAAGAACGACGGTTACTGGGACAAGGCGCGCGTGCCCCATGTCGACAAGATGGTGCTGCTGCCGATCCCGGAATCCAACGCGCGCACCGCGGCGCTGCTCGCCGGCCAGGTCGACTGGATCGAGGCACCCGCGCCGGATGCCGTGGCGCAGATCAAGCAGCGCGGCTTTGTGATTCAGAGCAACGAAGAGCCGCATGTGTGGCCCTGGCAGTTCTCCCGGGTCGAAGGATCGCCGTGGAACGACATCCGCGTGCGCAAGGCCGCCAATCTCTGCATCGATCGCGACGGCATGAAGGACGGCCTGCTCGGCGGATTGATGGTGCCGGCCACCGGCACCGTCGAACCCGGACATCCCTGGCGCGGCAATCCGACATTCCAGATCAAGTATGATCTGAAGGCCGCGCAGGCGCTGATGAAGGAAGCGGGTTATGGCCCGAGCAAGAAGCTGACGGTCAAGACCCAGACCTCGGCGTCCGGCTCCGGCCAGATGCTGCCGCTGCCGATGAATGAGTATATCCAGCAGGCGCTGGCGGAGTGCTACTTCGACGTCCAGCTCGACGTCATCGAGTGGAACACGCTGTTCACCAACTGGCGGCGCGGCGCCAAGGATCCGACCGCCAACGGCTCCAATGCGATCAACGTCACCTATGCGGCGATGGATCCGTTCTTCGCCATGGTGCGTTTCCTGCAATCGGGCATGGCACCGCCAACCTCGAACAACTGGGGTTTCATCAACAACCCGAAGTTTGACGACCTGGTCAAGAAGGCGCGCCAGACCTTCGAACCGGAGGCTCGCGACAAGGCGCTTGCCGAATTGCACGCCGCCTCGGTCGACGACGCCGCCTTCCTCTATGTCGCCCACGACGTGGCGCCGCGCGCGTTGAGCCCGAAGATCAAGAACTTCGTGCAGCCGAAGAGCTGGTTCGTCGACTTCTCGCCGGTGACGATGACGCCGTGAGGGCGACACGAACTGCGCGGCGACGCCTCGTTACGGCGTCGCCTTTTCAAAAGATGGATACGCGGGTCAAGCCCGCGTATGACGGCAGAGGGTGGTGAGGCGCATCGACACCCACAGCGTCATTGCCGGGCTTGACCCGGCAATCCAGCTTCATCTGAGCACGAGTTCTCTTGTGCATCGAACACAGATTAATCTTCGCAGGTGACCGAGTGCTGGCCTATATCGCCCGACGTATCGTTTATGTGATCCCGATCGTCATCAGTGTCGCGCTGGTGTGTTTCCTGCTGGTTCATCTCGCTCCCGGCGATCCGCTGGTGGCGATCCTGCCGGCGGACGCCTCGCAGGAACTCGCGGCACAGTTGCGCGTCGCCTACGGTTTCGACCGGCCGCTGCCGGTGCAATTCGGGTTGTGGACCTGGAAGGCGCTGCATGGCGACCTCGGCACCTCGATCGCCACCGGCCGTCCCGTGCTGTCGGAAGTGCTGCGCGCAGTCGGCAACACCATCACGCTGGCCTGCGCGGCGGCCGTCATCGGCTTCACGCTGGGACTGACGCTCGGCCTGATCGCTGGCTACTTCCGCAACACCTGGATCGACAAGGTCGCAACCTCGATCGCGGTGGCGGGCGTCTCGGTGCCGCATTATTGGCTGGGCCTCGTGCTGGTGATCATTTTTTCGGTGCAACTCAACTGGCTGCCGGCTGTCGGCGCCGGACCCGGTGGCTCCAGCACCTGGAGCTGGGACTGGGAGCATCTGCGATACCTGGTGCTGCCCGCCGTCACCACCGCGGTTATTCCAATGGGTATCATCACCCGCACCGTGCGCGCGCTGACCGGCGATATCCTGTCGCAGGATTTCGTCGAAGCATTGCGCGCCAAGGGACTGCGCGAGATCGGCGTGTTTCACCACGTGATCAAGAACGCGGCGCCCACCGCCATGGCGGTGATGGGGCTGCAGCTCGGCTACATGCTTGGCGGCTCGATCCTGATCGAGACGGTGTTTTCCTGGCCCGGCACCGGCCTGCTGCTGAACTCCGCGATCTTCCAGCGCGACCTGCCGCTGCTGCAGGGCACGATCCTGGTGCTGGCGCTGTTCTTCGTGTTTCTCAATCTTCTGGTCGACGTGGCGCAGGCCTCGATCGATCCGCGCATCAAACGTAGCTGAGGGCTGATCCGATGAGCACCATCAGCGACACCGGCCTGCAGGTTCCGTCGATCGAAAAGGCGAGGGGTTACTGGACGACGGTCGGCCGCAGGCTTCGGCGCGATCCCATCAGCATGATTTGCGCGAGCATCCTGCTTCTGATCCTGCTGTCGGCACTGTTTGCACCCTGGCTTGGCCTCGCCGATCCCTATCAGGGTTCGATGATCCGTCGTCTGCGCGCGGTGGGCACGCCGAATTATCCGCTTGGCACCGATGAGCTCGGACGCGACATGCTGGCGCGCCTGATCTATGGCGGACGGCTGTCGCTGCTGACCGGCATCCTGCCGGTGTGCCTGGCGTTCATCGCCGGCACCTCGCTCGGCCTGCTCGCGGGTTATGTCGGCGGCAAACTCAACACCGTCATCATGCGCACCATCGACGTGTTCTACGCCTTTCCGTCGGTACTGCTTGCGATCGCGATCTCGGGTGCACTCGGTGCCGGCATCACCAACTCGGTGGTGTCGCTGACCATTGTATTCATTCCGCAGGTCACCCGCGTGGCTGAAAGTGTCACCACCGGCGTCCGCAATCTCGATTTCGTCGACGCGGCGCGGGCCTCCGGCGCCGGCCCCTTCACCATCATGCGGGTGCACATGCTCGGCAACGTGCTGGGACCGATCTTTGTCTACGCCACCGGGCTGATCTCGGTGTCGATGATCCTGGCCTCGGGGCTGTCGTTTCTCGGCCTCGGCACCAAGCCGCCGGAGCCGGAATGGGGACTAATGCTCAACACACTGCGCACCGCGATCTACGCCAACCCGATCGTCGCGGCGCTGCCCGGCGCCATGATCTTCGCAGTGTCGATCTGCTTCAATCTCCTGAGCGACGGTTTGCGCTCAGCCATGGACATCAGGAACTAGCCAATGCGGTGTGCGTGTTTGAGGAAGCTGGATACGCGGGTCAAGCCCGCGTATGACGCATCATCTATTCGATGCGCATCGCCCCTCTCTGCGTCATTGCCGGGCTTGACCCGGCAATCCAGCTTTCTTTCTTCGATGGTCGAGAAAAATATCCGATGAGCATGGATCAAAATCTGCTCGAGCCTATTGAAGACCGCGGCGGTGTGGCGCAGCCACTGCTGACGGTGCAGGGTCTCACCAAGCACTTCCCGGTGCGCGGCGATCTGTTCAGCGAGAGCAAGACTGTGCGCGCGGTCGACGACGTCTCCTTCACCGTCGGCAAGGGCGAGACCGTCGGCATTGTCGGCGAATCCGGCTGCGGCAAGTCGACCACTGCGCGACTCTTGATGCACCTGATGAAGCGCGACCGTGGCGACATCCTTTATGACGGCATGAGCGTCGGCAGCCAGTTGTCGCTGCAGGAGCTGCGCCGCGGCATGCAGATGGTGTTCCAGGACAGCTACGCTTCGCTCAATCCACGGCTGACGCTGGAGGATTCGATCGCGTTCGGGCCCAAGGTGCACGGCATGAAGGCACCGCAAGCCCGCCTGCTGGCCCGCGATCTGCTGGGCAAGGTCGGCCTGCGCCCGGAAACCTTCGCCAACCGCTATCCGCACGAGATTTCCGGCGGCCAGCGGCAGCGGGTCAACATCGCCCGCGCGCTGGCACTGTCGCCGCGGCTGGTGATCCTGGACGAGGCGGTGTCTGCGCTCGACAAGTCGGTGGAAGCGCAGGTGCTGAACCTGCTGGTCGACCTCAAGCGCGAGTTCGGCCTGACCTACATCTTCATCAGCCACGACCTCAATGTGGTGCGTTACATCTCCGATCGCGTGCTGGTGATGTATCTCGGCGAGGTGGTCGAACTCGGTCCGGTGGACAGCCTGTGGGACGCGCCGGCGCATCCCTACACGCGCGCCTTGCTGGCGGCGATGCCGTCCTCCGATCCGGACAACCGCACGCAGACAGCACCGATCACCGGCGATCCGCCGAACCCGATCGATCCGCCGAAAGCCTGCCGCTTCCACACCCGTTGCCAGTTCGCGGAGGCCGTCTGTTCGACCGTGACGCCGAAGCTGTCGCCGCTTGGCGCGGACGGCCATCAGGTGGCCTGCCACATGTCGATATCAGGCTCGGGTCACAGCCGCGCCACCGCAGCGATTCAAAGCTGACAGCGACAGCCAAGAAAAAGGAGACAATCCATGGCTGACGATCCTGCTCCCACCGCCGACGAGATCATAATCACCGCCAAGATCGCCGGCCTCCCCGTGAGCCCCGAGGTGGCCGCGCGGATCGCAATCTCGATCGGGCCGGGCTTCCGTGGCTTCAGCGCCATCGCCGGCACGCTGCCGTTCGATCTCGAACCCGCGACCTTCATCACCGTTCAGAACGGTGCCGGCAAATGAGCGCCGAGCCCGCCTTGCTGTCGCTGACCGAGGTCGCCGCGGCGATCGCCGACAAACAAATCTCGTCGCGGGAAGCGACGCAATCCTGCCTCACCCACATCGCGCGCCTGCAACCGCGGCTCAACGCCTTCATGGCAATCGAGCCGGATGACGCGTTGGCCGCCGCAGACGCAGCCGACGCGGCCCTGGCCAAAGGCGGGCGCCGCGGCCCCCTGCATGGCGTGCCGCTGGCGCACAAGGACATGTATTACGAGGCCGGCAAGATCTCGACCTGCGGTTCGGCGATCCGTCGCGACGTCGTGGCCTCTACCACCTCGACGGCGCTGCAGCGGCTGAAGACTGCCGGCACCGTCCGGCTCGGCACCCTGCAGATGTCGGAGTTCGCCTACGGCCCAACCGGCCACAACGCGCACTTCGGCGCGGTGCGCAATCCCTGGAACACCGACCACATCACCGGCGGCTCCTCGTCCGGCTCGGGCTCGGCGGTGGCCGCGCGACTGACGTTCGCAGCACTCGGCTCCGACACCGGCGGATCGATCCGGATGCCGGCGCACTATTGCGGCGTTACCGGGCTCAAGACCACGGTCGGCCTGATCAGCCGGGCCGGCGCGATGCCGCTGTCGCAGTCGCTGGACACCGTCGGCCCGCTGGCGCGCACGGTGGAAGACTGCGCACTGCTCACCGGCCTGATGGCGGGCGGCGATCCCTCTGATCCCACCACGCGCACCGCGCCGGTGCCGGATTATCTGGCGGCGACGCGCGGCTCCATCAAGGGCCTCACCATCGGTATCCCGGCCGCATTCTACGTCGATGATCTCGATCCCGGCGTGGAGCGCGCCCTCGACGACGCCATCACCACGTTGACGCGCGAAGGCGCCCGCATCGTGCGGGTGGCATTGCCGGAGCAGCGCGAGCTGACCGCGGCCTGCCAGCTTGTGCTCGCGGTGGAGGCTGCAGCCTTCCACAAGCAATGGATGATCGAACGTCCGCAGGATTACGGCCCGCAAGTCTTGATGCGGCTGCAGAACGCGCTCGCCGTTCCCGCGCTGAGTTATCTGGAAGCGCTGCGCTGGCGCGGGCCGGCGCTCGCGGCGCATCTCGCGGCTGTTGCAGGAGTCGACGCCTGGCTCGCGCCGGTGTCCCCGGTGCCGGCGCCGACCATCGCGGACAGCGACGTCGGCAACCAGCCGGGCGCCGAAGCGGTGATCCAGAACCTGACCCGCTTCACCCGCCCGATCAACTATCTGGGCCTGCCGGCGCTATCGATTCCTGCGGGCTTCAGCCCCGCCGGATTGCCGATCGGCCTGCAACTGGTCGGACGTCCGTTCGACGAAGACATGATCCTGCGGATCGGCGCCGCTTTCCAGCGCGTCACTGATTTCCACACCCGAACACCGGACCTCGCATGACCAACCTGATCGACGTCAAGAACCTGACCGTGCGCTTTTCCGGCGAGCGCACGGTGCATGCGGTCAACAATGTCGATCTCTCGCTGAAACAGGGCGAGGTGCTGGGACTGCTCGGCGAATCCGGCTCCGGCAAGAGCGTGACGCTGCGGGCGCTGATGCGGCTGTTGCCGAAGAAACGCTCCCATATCACGGGCCAGATCAGCGTCGCCGGCCAGGACGTGCTGGCGCTCGACGACAACCAGCTGTCCGCCTTCCGCGGCCAAACCGTGTCGATGATCTTCCAGGAGCCGGGACTGGCGCTCGACCCGGTCTATACCATCGGCGACCAGATCGCCGAATCAGTGATGCGGCATGAAGGCAAGAGCCGTAGCGAGGCCATGGCACGTGCACTAGAGATGCTGGACGTGGTGCGGATCCCCTCCGCGAAACGCCGTCTCGGCGCCTATCCGCACGAAATGTCCGGCGGCATGCGGCAGCGAGCGATGATCGCGCTGGCGCTGGCGTGCAAACCGAAGGTGCTGCTGGCGGACGAGCCGACCACGGCGCTGGACGCCACCGTGCAGATCCAGATCCTGCTGCTGCTGCGCGAGCTGCAGCGCGAGTTCGGCATGTCGGTGATCTTCGTCACCCACGACATCGGGGTCGCGATCGAGATCTGCGATCGTATCGCGGTGATGTATGCGGGCCAGATTGTCGAGACTGGCACTTATCGCGAGATCGTCCGCACCGCTGTCCACCCTTATCCGCGCGGCCTCCTGACCGCGACCGTGCACGGCGCCGTCCGCGGCGCGCGGCTGGAAACCATTCCCGGCACGCCGCCGTCGCTCGATGTCGCCCCCAGCAACTGCTCGTTCGCGCCACGCTGCCGTTTCGCCGAGCCGCGTTGCCTCGAGGGACTGCCGCCGCCGATTGAAGTGGCACCGGGGCATTATGCGCGGTGTGTGCTGGCGGACTCCGCAGGCACCGCGGCTCTCACGTCGTCTCCAGCAGCTTGAGACCGACGACACCACCGACGACGAGCGCGAGACAAACCAGCCGGCCCACACCCAGCGACTCCTGGAACACGACCAGGCCGAGCACAACGGTGCCGACAGCACCGATCCCGGTCCAGACCGCATAGGCGGTGCCGACCGGCAGCACCTTCACCGCCTGCCCCAGCGCCGCAACCAGCGCCGCCAGCAGCAGCAACGAGATCACGCTCCAACTGAGCCTGGTGAAGCCCTCATTGAGTTTCATGGCGCCGGCCCAGGCGACATCGAGAAGGCCGGCGAGGACCAGCAGGCCCCAGGCAAGATTGTGGGTCATTGTCTTTCTCCATTCCGGGGATTGTTGGGGTGGTGTCAGATGACCTTGATGATGACCACGCCGGCCAGCAGCAGCATCACGCCGAACAGGCGGACCGCCGATACCGGCCGTTGCGGCAGGCGAAACCAGCCGAAGATGTCGACAAAGATCGAAGCCACCTGCTGGCCGGCCACGGTGAGACCGACGGCGGCCGCAGTGCCGATGACGGGAATGGCGGTAAACACTGTCGTCACATAGGTCGCGCCCGCGAGTCCGCCGAGCCATCCCCACCACGGCATTGCCGGCACGCCCTGCAGGTGCGGACGCGGCGTCTGCGGCAGCGCCAGACTGAGGATCAGAACCGCCGCCATGGCCGCCGTCGCGACCACGAAGGAGGTCACGCCGACCGCAAAGGACGCACCGCCGAGATCATGGCGCAGCAGGGCATTGACGGCGCCCTGCACCGGCAGCACGGCGCCCGCGAGCAAGGCAAAAACGATCCAGCCAAGACTCGCTGGCGATAACGCGCCGGCTCCGCCGGCCTGCCCGAACACGATCAGCGACGCACCCACCAGCACGATCAGCGTCCCGAGCACCGGCCCGAATGCAAAGCCATGGGCCGGAATGCCGAGCCAGCCGAACGAATCCAGCGCCAGCGACGCCAGCATCTGGCCGGCGATGATCAGGCCGACCGAAGCCACCGCACCCAGCCGCGGAAACAGCAGGATGGTCGACACCACATAGAACGCCGACGCAGTGCCGCCGACCGCGTGCCACCAGGTGGCCTCCGGCAGCAGCCGCAGCGCCATGATCGATCCGGTGGCGAGTGTCAGCAGCACCAGCACGGCACTGCCGACCGACAATTGCAGCGTCGTTGCCGCGAATGGCGAGCCGGTGGCCTTGGCCAGCTGAGCATTGGCGCCGGCCTGCACGGCCAGCAGGCTGCCTGCGACGAACGCAAGCACGATGAACAGATAGTCCATGACGCTTCTCCAAATTGAATGAAGGTTGAGGCGCGACGCGCTCAGGCCGCCGGATGTTCAAGATGCGGCACCAGCAGCCCGCGCTGCACCGCCGGGCGCGCCGCGACCTCGTCAAACCAGCGCCGCAGGTTGGCGTAAACGCCGAGGTCGAGATCGAGCTTCGGTTCGGCGACGTTGATCCAGGGCCATGTCATGATGTCGGCAATGCCGAATTCATTTCCCGCGAGATAAGTCCGCTGACCGAGCCGCGTATCGAGTACGCGGAATACCCGTTCGGCCTCGCGCTCGAACCGCGCCACCACGCGCGGCGGCTTCTCGTCATCGAAGATCTTCCAGTTCCAGACCTGGCCGAGGGTCGGGCCGACATGCGCCGCCTGGAACAGAATCCATTGCAAGGTGGTGCCGTGCTCCACCGCATTGCGCGGCATCAGCCGGCCTGCCCGCTCGGCCAGGTAGAACAGGATGGCGCCGCTCTCGACCACGGTGCGATCGCGGTCCGGATCGACGATGACGGGAATCTTGTTGTTGAGATTGAGCGCCAGGAATTCCGGCGTCTTCTGGTCGCCACGCTCGATGTCGATCACCTTCACCTCATAGGGAAGGCCTGTCTCCTCCAGCATGATCGACGCCTTGTGGCCGTTCGGTGTCGGGAAGGTGTAGAGCTGAATGGGTGTCATCGCAGGCCTCGCAGGGGTTGGGTCCCACGACTGCGCCCGCCGTTGCGGCTCGCCTGGGAACGAGCGGAACCTATGGAAAGCTTGGCCCTGCTTGCAGGCCGCATTCACGCCCATTAAGTTTGCAGCAATGCACAGGGCGATCGGCTGGGAAGATCTGCAATATATTTTGGCGGTGGCCGAGAACGGCTCGCTTGCCAATGCCGCACGCGTCCTCAAGGTCAATCACACCACGGTGCTGCGCCGGATCAACGCCTTCGAGGAGGCGCATGGCCTGCGCCTGTTCGAGCGGCTGCCGACCGGATACACACTCACCGCCGGCGGGGAAGAACTGCTGGCCGCGGCACGGACGATGAGCGACGTCGTCACCACGCTGGAGCGCAAGCTCGCCGGCCAGGACCTGCGCATCGAAGGCGGCCTGCGCCTGACCACGACCGACACGCTGATCGCCTCGGTGCTTCCGGAGATTCTGTCAAGATTTCATGGCGCCCATCCCGGCGTCCGCGTCGAGGTGTCCACCACGAACCTGCTGGCCAACCTCACCCGGCGCGACGCCGATGTGGCGATCCGCCCGGCCAACAACCCGCCGGAGACCTTGATCGGGCGCCGCATCAGCGAGATCGCCTTTGCGCTCTACACCAGCTCGGATTTTATCGCCCGGCACGGCCGGTCCGAGGACCTCAAGGCGTACCGCTGGCTCGCGCCCGACGACACCCTGAGCGGATCCAGCATCGCGCTCTGGATGAAGTCGGCGCTTCCCGGCGCAGACATCGTGCTGCGGGCCGATTCCCTGGTCACCCTGCGACAGGCGGCGATCGCTGGAGTCGGCGTCGCCGCGCTGCCCTGCTATCTCGGCGACAACACGCCGGGATTGACGCGTCTGCTGCCCGAGCCGTTCGCGCCGATGGCGACGTCGCTGTGGATCCTCACCCACGAAGACCTGCGCCGAACGGCACGCGTCAACGCATTCGTAGGTTTCTTCAGCAAGGCGCTCAGCGAGTTGCGCCCGCTGTTCGAAGGCCGCGCCTCGCGAGCTGTCGACCCTGCCGGTTGACTGCTGAGACCGATAGGCCTGAAACCAGAGGCGCGAGAGGACATCCAGCTCTCTCGCGCCACCGGAAATATGCTCAGTTCAATTGCAGTCCGTCCTGCACGCCCTTCGCCAGCGCCAGCATCTTCGCGTCGCTGCCGCCACGCGCCAGCAGCATCAGGCCGACCGGCAGACTGTCGGTGCGCACCGGCAGCGAGACGCCGGTGAGCTGGAACAGGTTGCCCAGCATCGGGTTGCGCAGGGTCTGCAGGTTGATGCGGCCGAACAATTCGTCGTCGGACTCCAATGGTGCAATCGCCGGCGCGACCGTCGGCACCGTCGGCAGCATCAAGGCATCGATTTCGGCGAGCCGTGCATCCATGGCCCCGATCAGCTCGTTGCGGGTCCGCATCATCCGGATGAAGGCGGCACCCGTCACGGAACGGCCGCCCTGGATGCGGCTCAGCACGCGCGGATCATAGTCGGCGGCACGACTGTCGAGCCAGTCCGCATGAACCGCCGCCGCTTCGATCGCGGCGATCGGTCCCGGCGACGTGGCCTGGCGCATCGCCAGAATCAGGTCGTTGATGGAGACGTCGAACACCCGCGCGCCCTGCTGCGCCAGCGCATTCACCTGGGCCTCGAACGCCGCGCCGACCACGGCGTCGACATTCTCGAACATCAGGCCGCGCGGAATGCCGATGCGCAGGTTCTCGAGCGGAAACGGCGCAACCTCTCGCGGCTCGCCGCCGGACAAGATGGCGTCGGCATCGGCGCATTGCTGCACGGTGCGCGCCAGCGGCCCGATCGAATCCAGCGTGTAGGACAGCGGAAAGGCGCCGGTGGTGGGAATGCGACCGACCGTCGGCTTGAAGCCGACAATGCCGTTGAAGGCAGCGGGAATACGCACCGAGCCGCCGGTGTCGGTGCCGATCGAGATTTCGCTGGTGCCTTCGGCCACCGACACGCCCGAGCCGGACGACGAACCGCCGGGCGCGTGCGCCCGGTTCACCGCATTGCCCGGCGTGCCGAAATGCGGGTTGAGTCCGAGGCCGGAGTAAGCAAACTCCGACATGTTCACCTTGCCGATGATCACTGCGCCGGCGCGACGCAGCCTTGCGATGACAGGCGCATCCTGCGTTGCAGGAGCCGCCGTGCGCAGCAGCGAGGAGCCGGCGGTGGTGGTTTCGCCTGCGACATCGAACAGGTCCTTGATCGACACGATGGTGCCGTCGAGCGGGCCGAGACGCGTGCCATCCCGCCGACGCGTGTCGGCCGCATCGGCCTCCGATCGTGCACGCTCAGTATAGACCTTGGTGAACACGTTTGAGGTTTTCGCCGCCTCGATCTGGGCGAGCGAACGTTCGACTTTGTCGCGAATGGCCGGCATGGGGAGAAGCCTCTTCTATCAGGCGATCACGGGAAGTTCGATCACGTCATAGCCGTGCTTGATCGAACGGCCAAGCACCGGATCGTGCAGCTCCATCTCAAAACGGCTGGCCGGGCGCACGCCACCGATGGCGCCGAGGGTGCCGCCGAACATCACGCTGCCCACCGCCAGCGGCTTGCCCTGCCCGTAGCGTGTCATCAGGTCGGACGGCGGACGCAGGGTCGCGAGCCTACCGTCCTGGTAAAGCTGACGCGAGCCGCCAATGGTCGCGTAGGCGCGCAGTTCCAGCTGGTCCCAGTGCGCGGCCACGTCATCCAGCCGCCACAAATCCTTGCCGACCGGCTTGGCGCAAAGCTGCTTCGACAGCGCAACGCCCTGCGCCTCCGCCTTGCGGTCGGTGTGGTCGGAGCCGATGGTCAGCCACAAGCCGTCATCAGCGGCAATGATGACCGGCTCGACCTCGCCGCTGCTGTCGGGGCCAAGAAATTCAACGGACGTCGCCTGGGTGAGCAGGGCCGCACCGCCGCGGTAGAACAGCGGCACGCTCGAAGGCGGCGGCACGCCGATCGCTGCCAGCTCGTCAATGTGGTGCTTCACGGCGGCTTCATCGCGCGCGGCCCATCCGGCGATCACGAGTTGGCTGGGCGAAAAATTCAGGGGCTGCGAGCCGGCCTTGGTGTGACGCGTGAACTGGAGCATGGGGATCCTCGGGATGTTCGATAACGCTTGTTATAACTGGACTGGATCGTGCGCAGCCCGCAAAACCGGATACCGGCCCTGCGGGCGCGCGAATGTTGGAAATCAGCGCTTCACCGCCTGCCAGCGGCAGAAGGCGAATACCAGGATCGCGGCGACCAACTCGATGGCCGCGACCACATACAGTCCCGATGTGGCACTGCCGGTGACGGTCGCTGAAATGCCGATCAGATATGGCGCGACGAAGCCTGCGAGATTGCCGATCGAATTGATCAGCGCAATCGCACCAGCCGCCGCCGTGCCCGCCAACAGCGCTTGCGGCAGCGTCCAGAACACCGGGAACGCAGCGAGAATGCCGATCGCCGCCACGGTCAGCGCCACCAGCGCCGCCGATCCGCCACTGCCGATCAGTGAGGCAGTTGCGGCCAGGCCCACGGCCGCGATCAGCGCGGCGATGGCGCAATGCAGCCGGCGTTCACCGGTGCGGTCGGAATGCCCGCCGTTCCAGACCATGGCGATGGTGCCGGCGATAAACGGGATCGCCGCCAGCAGGCCGATTTTCAGCGTATCGGTGACACCGGTTTCCTTGATGATCGACGGCGTCCAGAACGCGATGGTCGCATTGCCGCTGACGATGCCGAAATAGATCAGCGCGCACAGCCACACCCGCCAGTCGGCGAGCGCCGCCTTGAAGCTCGTCTCGGAGACAATCGCCTTGCGATCGGCGGCGAGATCGTTCTCGATCGCCTGTGCCTCGTCCTTGGAGAGCCAGGAGGCTTCGCTGGGGCGATCCGGCAGGAAACGCATCACGGCAAAACCGGCGAGTACCGAGGGAATGCCTTCAAGAATGAACAGCCACTGCCAGTTCGAATAGCCGTGGACGCCGCCCATCGTGCTCATGATCAGGCCCGCAAGCGGCCCACCGATGATGCCGGCGATCGCAAACGAGGTCATGAACAGGCCGTTGATCTTGGCGCGGCGTGCGGCGGGAAACCAGTAGGTCAGGTAAAGCACCACGCCGGGAAAGAAGCCGGCTTCGAACATGCCCATGGTGAAGCGCAGGATGTAGAACCAGGTCTCGTTCTTGACGAACGCCATCGCCACACAATTGAGGCCCCAGAGGATGGTGATGCGGGCCAGCGTCTTGCGGGCACCGATCTTTTCCAGCAGCAGGTTGCTCGGCACCTCGAACAGGAAATAGCTCAGGAAGAAGATGCCGGCGCCGAAGCCGTAGGCCGCCTCGCTGAGTTTGAGGTCGCTCAGCATGGTGAGCTTGGCAAAACCGACATTCACCCGGTCGATCCAGGCCAGAATGAACAGGAACACCAGCGCCGGGATCAGCCGGGCCGCAGCCTTGGCGTAGGCCGGCGCCGCCTTGGCTCCGGTGCCGCCGGGAAAAATTCCAGCACTGTCAATCGCTTCAGACATGACTGCCCTCCAATTGGCCAACCCCAGGCCGTGACTACTATTGCATCAGTGAAATATCACTACAATATCTGAGATGTTTTTGAAGCAAAAATAAAAGCCATGTATGAGGGTGCGTTGCACAAAACGAGGGCGACTGAGTCGATGGCCAAACCTGCTGCAAAAGCGGCCGCTGCGAAAAAGCCGGCTGTCAACAAGCTTGCCGCCGGCAAGGCCGCTGCAAGCAAGGCGGCTGCGAAGACGGCCGCCACGAAGCCAGCGCCTACCCCGGCGCGCACACCGTTCGCGGCCCGAGGGACGTCAGCGCGCGTGGCCAAGCCGCTGAACCAGGCCGAGATAGCCTACGAGCGCCTGAAGTGCGCCATTGTCACGCTGGCGATCGCCCCCAACACCCCGTTGAACGAAGCCATCATCTGCGAGGAGCTCGGGCTTGGACGAACCCCGGTCCATCAGGCCTGCCATCGCCTCGCCCTCGAGGGCCTGGTGCAGATCGTGCCGCGCAAGGGCCTCCTGGTACCGCCGCTGTCGATGGATGATTTCTTCGATCTGGTCGGCGCCCGCCGCGTCAACGAGCCGGCGTGCGCGGCGCTCGCCGCCGAACGTATGACCGAGGGGGAACTCGAGGAGCTCGCCGGCATTGTTACGAAGAGCCGGCATATTGCGCGGGAGGATCTCGCCGGGCTGATCTCCCTGGATCAGCGTTTCCACGAAATCATCGCCACCGCATCGCGAAACCGGGTATTTTCAAGCTTCATGAAGAACCTCAACGACCGCTCCGCGAGGTTCTGGGCTCTGTCGTTGAGCAGCGACAGCCATCGTGCCGAAACCATCGAGGAACATGGCCGGATCGTCGATGCCTTGCGACAGCGTGACCCGGAGCTTGCGGCCCAGGCGATGCGCGATCACATCGATTCATTCGCCCGGACCTTCAGCCAGCTTGCTTAAACAAAAAATGCTGCAGAGCGAAAAGACCGGCGATGCCGATTTCGCTCAAAAACTGCCTCAAATCCGCGCAAATCGCCATGCGAAATCGGCGAAACTGACCATCATCTTACTGAAATCGATTAGAAATATTGTGAGAGTCGCCAAGCCAGTATAACGTTCTTCCAAAGACAATAAGACATCCGAGGATACGTCATGTGCACGCTCTTTTCCCATCAGGCGCAACGTGACTACGCGTTCCAGACGCGCTCATTGCGCATCGGCGGCCAATGTACGTCGATCCGGTTGGAGATGTCGTTCTGGGACACGCTGGAAGAGATCGCCAGCCGGGAGGGCATGAGCCTCGCAAAATTCCTGACCAAGCTTCACAACGAGGTCCTGGAACTGCATGGCGAGGTCAACAACTTCGCCTCGCTGCTGCGCTGCTCCTGCCTGATCTACCGCTCAAGCAGCCTGGAAAACCTGCCGCCGGGTCTGCATCGCCCGGACCCCGTGATCATCGCCGCGGAATAGACGCCGGGACGACGCAATCCGCGCATCACACCTGTCGCGCGACGTCCGAGAGGGCGTCCGGCGCATGAGTATGGTTGCGTCGTGCAGAGCGTAAAAGCGCGGGCAACGCACCCACATCGCGCATCTCTCGGGAAGACGATCCCGCACAAGCTGCTGGAAATATTTGTGACGGCCTCCGAGGCAGTATATCGTTTAGAAAAGATATAAAGACTCGGAGGATACGTTCATGTGCAAGGTGTTCGCTCACCAGCCGCAGCGCGACTATGAATCCCAAACCCGATCCATCCGGATCGGCCGCCATGCGACCTCCATCCGTCTGGAGCTGTCGTTCTGGGACACGCTGGAGGAAATGGCAGCCAAGGAAGGCTTGAGCCTCGCGAAATTCCTCAGCGCGCTCTATGACGAAGTGCTCGAACACCACGGCGAGGTCAATAATTTCGCCTCGCTGCTGCGCTGTTCCTGCGTGATCTATCGCTCCAACACGCCCGCGATTTTGCCGCCGGAGTTTCGCGACGGTGCGAAGCCTGCGCTGGTGGCGGCGGAGTAAATCCAAGCGAGTTGTCAGTCAGTAGCCCGGATGAGCGGAGCGACATCCGGGTCAAGTGCGCAATCAGTTCCCGGATATCGCTCCGCTCATCCGGGCTACACTCGCGTCAAATTTCCTTCTTCTGCATCGCACCGGCGATGTGATCGGCCTGGCGAATCGCCAGTGCGACAATGGTCAGCGTCGGATTGCACGCAGCCCCGCTGGTGAACTGGCTGCCGTCGGAGACGAACAGATTCTTGACGTCGTGCGCCTGCCCGAACTTGTTGACCACGCCGTCGCGCGCCTTCGCACTCATGCGATTGGTGCCCATGTTGTGGGTCGACGGGTAAGGCGTGGTCGGATAGGTGACCGTCGCCCCGATCGCTTCATAGACCGCCGACCCCTGCCTGTAGGCATGATCGCGCATCGCGATATCGTTGGGATGATCGTCGTAATGCACGCTGGCGACCGGCAGGCCGAACTTGTCCTTGGCTTTCGGATCGAGCGTAATGCGATTGGTCTCCTGCGGCATGTCCTCGCCCACCAGCCACATCCCGGCCATCCGCGGATAGGTCTCCATCGCGCTGGTGAAGCTGCGACCCCAGGCGCCGGGATTGAGGAACGCGGCCATGAACGGCAGTCCCAGCGACAGCGTTTCCATCTCATAGCCGCCCATGAAGCCGCGGGACGGATCATGTTTGGCTTCATCGCGGATGATGCCGGCCATGGTGGTGCCACGATACATGTGCACCGACTTCTCGAATGATGCATAGACGCTGCCGGTCATGTGCCGCATGTAGTTGCGGCCGACCTGGCCGGAGCTGTTGGCAAGGCCGTCGGAAAACATGTTCGACGCACTGTTGAGCAACAGCCGCGGGCTTTCGATCGAGTTGCCGGCCACCGCCACGATGCGCGCCTTCTGCCGCTGGGTCTTGCCGGCTTCGTCCGCATAGATCACGGCGGTCACCTTGCCGGCCGCGTCATGCTCGATCTTCAGCGCCATGCTGTTGGGGCGAACTTCGAGATTGCCGGTCGCCTCGCCTTTCGGAATTTCCGTATAGAGCGTCGACCACTTGGCGCCGGACTTGCAGCCCTGGAAGCAGAAGCCGATCTGCTGGCATGCGCCGCGGCCGTCGCGCGGCTCGGAGTTGATTGCCATGTGGCCGGTGTGCACCTCCTTGTAGCCGAGCTTCTTGGCGCCCGCTTCCATCACCTTGAAGTTGTTATTGCCCGGCAACCCCGGAATGTTGTTGGTGCGGGTGACGCCCATCTTGTTCTCGGCCTTGGCGTACCAGGGATCCATCTCCGCGAGCGTGATCGGCCAGTCGAGCAGATTGGCGCCGGGCACATTGCCGTAGGCGCTACGGATTCGGAATTCGTGCTCGTCGAACCGCAGCGACGCGCCGGCCCAGTGCACGGTGGATCCGCCGACCGACTTCACGATCCAGGCCGGCAGGTTGGCGAAGTCCTTCGCCACGCGCCAGTTGCCGGAGGTGGTGCGCATGTCGGTCCAGGCGAGTTGCGTAAAGCTCTCCCACTCGTTGTTGATGAAGTCCTGGTTTTCCGTGCGCGGTCCCGCTTCGAGAATCACGACCTTGACGCCCTTCTGCGCCAGTTCATTGCCGAGCGTGCCGCCGCCGGCGCCGGAGCCGACAATGATCACCACGCCATCGTCGTTGAGATCGAATTTCGCCATGATGTCCTCCCAGCTGATTTTTTGCTCGACGTCTTGCCGCTCAACACAGCGTGCGAACGCGCTCAGACCTTCGGCAGCCAGTCGATGTCGTTGAAGCCGCGTTTGATGTAACCACCATGCTCGGCGGACGAGCCCTCGTAGCCGAACTTCGGCCACACCTCCTCCTGGTTGTAGAGCGAGACCACGAGATCGGAGCGCAGCGTCTTGAAGAAGGTGGTCTGTTCGATGCCCTGCAGCAGCACCACACGATCGGCCTCCCACGGCACCTGCGCATAAGCGAGTTTGTGCTTATCCCTGGCGTCCTGATCGAGCCGGCGCACGCCGTCCTCCAGCAGGCTCTTGACCGCCGGATCCTTTGCCGCCTTGCCATCCCACGGCTTGATCGCGGTGATGTAATAGCTGTCGACCAGGAAGTCGTGCGGATAGATGTCCCGCGCCACCTTCACCAGCGTCTTCAACGTCGCCGGCGACAATGTCGTGGCATCCGCCGCCCAGGCTTCGTCAAGGCTGAGGCACGCACCGGTCGCGACCGCGACCACCGGGACCGCGCTCGCGGCACCCTGCAGAAATATTCGGCGGCTGTACTTGCTGCGACGATCGACTTCTCTCATGGGTGTCCTCCGTTGCATGCTTATTTGTTTGGTTCAGTCGTCAGCCGAAGCGCCCGCCCTTCTGGATCACTTCGATCTTGTAGCCATCGGGATCCGCAACGAAAAAGAAGCGGGCCAGTGTCTTGCCGTCATGCTTGAAGTCGCGCAGCGGCCCTGGTGCGAGTTTCTCCCGTTCAAAGCGCGCATGCTCGGTGTCGAGGTCGTCGACCACCACGGCGAGATGGCCGTAACCATCGCCGAGCACATACGGCTCCTTGCGATCGAAATTGACCGTGAGCTCCAGTTCGAACGGCGACGACGGATGGCGCAGATAGATCAGCGCAAAATCAGGAAACGCGATGCGCTCGGCGATCTGCAGCCCAAATGCGCGGGCATAGAAATCGAGCGCCTTCGCCTCGTCGTGGACACGAATCATGGAGTGGACGGGCTTGGCCATCAGTTGAGGTCCTTCAGATAGGTGATGATGGCGGCGCGGACCTCGGGTTTGGCCTGTCGATAAGCCATGATCGCACCGGGAATCACCGCCTGCGGATTGGCCAACCAGGCATCGAGCTTGCCGTCATCCCAGGCGAAGCCGACTTTGGAAAAGCCAGGCGAATAGTGAAAGCCTTCGACCGTCCCGGCCTGGCGGCCGACGATCTTCACCAGCGGCGGGCCCTGCCGCTGTGCATCGCTGAGATTGGTGGTGTGGCAGGTGGCGCACTGCTGCTTGAACAGAACAGCGCCATCAGGCGGCTTGGCTGTTGGCAATGCCATTTGCGCAACGGCGATATCGACGGCCAGCAGTGCGCCGCAACATCCCAACCCGATCGACAGCGCGCGCCGTGTTCCCATCATCACCCACCGTGGAAGTGGGATGACGTTAGGTCTGCGTCGCCGGGCGGTGGTAGTAGCCGGCTATTTTACGCAACCGGCCGATTAATCCCTGCTTCTAATACAGGCCGCCGGTGCCAGGGCGGATGATGGCACGATCGGCGTCGGGCGACATTTGCAGGGTTCGTCCGTCGCTATCGGTGACGCCGATCGCCGCATAATTATCCGAGGGCGCCGTCCCGGGCTTGAAGGCCTCCAGGATGGCCTTGTCGCCGGGACCAGCCCGCATGCCGCTCTTGGAATCGACGCGGATCAGCCTGATCCCCGCAGGAACGTGAAACGGAATCGCGGGCTTGCCGGCCAGCGCCAGCTTCATGAAATCCTTGGCGATCGGAGCCGCTGTCCGGCCGGCTTGCGCGTTTCTGCCCAGACTGCGGGGCTTGTCATAGCCGAGATAGAGACCGATCACGAGATCCGGCGAGAAGCCGACGAACCAAAGATCTTTTGCATCGTTGGTGGTGCCGGTCTTGCCGGCGATCGGCTTGCCCACTTCCCGCATCACCGTCGCCGTTCCGCCTTGCACCACGCCTTCCATCATCGAGGTGATCTGATAGGCCGTCATCGGGTCCAGCACCTGCTCGCGGCGGTCCACGAGTTGCGGCTCAGACTGGTTCTTCCAGCCGTCCGGCGCGTCGCAGCCGCGGCACTCGCGGGAATCATGCTTGAAGATGGTGCGGCCATAACGGTCCTGAATGCGATCGATCAAGGTCGCCTTTACGCGGCGCCCGCCATTGGCCATCATCGAGTAGGCCGTGACCATGCGCATCACCGTGGTTTCGCCGGTGCCGAGCGCATAGGACAGATAATTGGGCAGTTCGTCATAGATGCCGAACCGCTTGGCATACTCCGCAATCAATGGAATGCCGGTATCCTGCGCCAGGCGCACTGTGACGGTGTTCAGGGAATGTTTCAGCGCGTTGCGCAGCGTCGTCGGCCCCTGATACTTGCCGGTCGAGAAGTTCTCCGGCCGCCAGACGTCCGAACCTTGTCCCTGATCGATCTCGATCGGCGCGTCCATCAGCACCGTCGATGGCGTATAGCCGTTGTCCATCGCCGCCGAATAGACGATCGGTTTGAATGTCGAACCGGGCTGCCGATAAGCCTGGGTGGCGCGGTTGAACTGGCTCTGGTCGAAGGAGAAGCCTCCGACCATCGCTAGCACGCGGCCGGTCGAAGGGTCCATCGCGACCATGGCGCCGGCGATTTCAGGAACCTGACGCAGGCGGTACTGTCCCTCGACCACATTGCCATCCTTGGACAGCAGCGGATCGACATAGATGACGTCGCCGGGCGACAGCACCTGGATCAGCGAGGTCGGCGCCTTGCCGCGCGTCGCCCCTGAAACCGGGCGCGCCCATCTCACGCCGTCGAGCGTGATCAGTCCGGTCTGCCGCTCCTTCGACACGGCGCCGCCGAGCTCACGTCCCGGCTGGAAGCCGATCCGCGCCGACTGGTCGCTGGTCTCCAGCACCACCGCCATGCGCCACGGCGAAATGTCACTGAGCGACTTCACGTCCGCAAGCTTCGGGCCCCAGTCGCCGGAGATGTCGAGCTTGCTGGTCGCGCCGCGCCAGCCCTGCGCTTCGTCGTAATTGACAAGCCCGGCCGCCATGGTCTTGCGCGCCATCACCTGGAGCTTGGGATCGAGCGTCGCGCGGACCGACAGGCCGCCCTCATAGAGCTTCTTTTCGCCGTACCGCTCGAACACGTCCCGCCGGACTTCCTCGGCGAAATATTCCCCGGCAAAAATGTGCGCGGCATTGGAGCGGCTGGTGACGGCCAGCGGGTCCTTGCGGGCCTTGTCGGCCTCCGCCTGCTTGATCCAGCCGTTTTCCAAGAGACGGTCGATCACATAGTTGCGGCGCTCGATGGCGCGATCGCGATTGCGCACCGGATGCAGGTTCGATGGTGCTTTCGGCAGGGCCGCGAGATAAGCGGCCTCCGCGACGGTCAGATCGTTGACGGATTTGTCGAAATAGACCAGCGAGGCGGCGGCGATGCCGTAGGCATTGAGGCCGAGAAAAATCTCGTTGAGATAAAGTTCGAGGATCCTGTCCTTGGAATAGGCGCGCTCGATGCGCATCGCCAGCAGCGCTTCCTTGATCTTGCGGGTGAACGACACCTCGTTGGTCAGAAGGAAATTCTTGGCAACCTGCTGGGTGATGGTCGAGGCGCCCTGCGGGCGCCGGTTCGAGCCCAGGTTCTGAACATAAAGCACCACCGCACGCGCGAGGCCCGTGAAGTCGAGGCCGCCGTGCTCATAGAAATTCTTGTCTTCGGCGGCGAGGAACGCGTTGATCACCGGCTTGGGGATCGCCTGGATCGGCAGATACAGCCGGCGCTCCTTGGAATATTCCGCAAGCAGCGACCCGTCGGCCGCATGGATGCGGGTCATGACCGGCGGTTCATAGTTCTGGAGCTGGGAATAGTCCGGCAGGTCCTTCGAATACTGCCAGATCATCGCGGCCGCGCCAGCGACGCCGACCAGGAAAACGATCGTTCCGGCCGCAAACAGGAAGCCGAACAATCGCAGCAAAAGTCGCATAATCTAAGCCCCGGGGTGCAATGCTTTGAGATCAATACCGAAAGTCGTTATTATGCCAAAATGCAACGGAAATGCGACCTCCTGACCCAAGATCTGGATCAGGGGGCAGCCCGGGGCGTTTTGGAGCGATCTGCCCCTATTCCCCCTCGCGCAGCCGGCGCCACACCGCGCCGAGCACGTTGGAATAATCGTCGGTCCAGACCCGCTGGTGGTCTTCCGGCTCGGTCAGCGCCCAGGTGCTGTTGGCGGCGAGCGTACCGACATCCGCCTCCTCGCGCGCCGAGATCACCACATTGGTGGAGAAGATGTATTCGTTGTCGCGGCCGGAATCCTCATTGAAGACCCAGCTCTTCATGTCGTTCTCGTCGGCGATGCCGACCACCACGCTGGCGAGTTCCAGATGCCGGTTGGAGACATGCATCACCACCGCGCCCTGCGGCGCGAGTTTCTGCTTGTAGATCGCCATCGCCTCCTCGGTCGCCAGATGAATCGGGATGGCATCGGAGGAATAGGCATCGACAATGATCAGGTCATAGATGCCGTCCGGCTGCTTGGCGAAGGTCAGCCGTGCATCGCCCATCACCGGCTGTAGATCCGGCATGCACGACTGGATGAAGGTAAAGTGCTTGGGGTCGCGTGCGGTGTCGACCATGGTCTGGTCGATCTCGAAGAACGTCCAGTTCTCGCCCGGCTGCGCCGCGCAAGTGAGTGACCCCGAACCGAGCCCGATCACCGCCACCCGGATCGGGCCACCCTTGCGCACGCGGATCGCCTCGATTGCCTGTCCGATGCCGCCATCCTTGTGATAGTAGGAGATCGGTTCGGGACGGCCGGTGACGGGCGTTCCGTCGTCGTTGAGGAATTTCTCGGCGCCGTGGATGGTCGTGCCGTGCATCAGCACGTGATACTGGCCGTTGGGGGTCTCGACGATCTTGTGCACGCCGAAGAAGCTGCGCACGGTTTCGACCCGCCCTTCGTCCGCCGGATAGATGCGGATCACCACCACGGCAAGCGCCACCATCGCCGCAACCTTCCAGCGGCTGGCCTGCAACCCCACCGCAAGCAGCACGCAGATCACCGCCAAAACCGCGGCAAGGGTGATACGGTTGTCTATGAGCGAGGTGGTTATCGTGCCGCTCTGGTAGGCCAGCACGACCAGGGCGACCGCAGCGCCGACAATGACGGCCCAGATCCGGCCGCTCCAGTTCGGCCAGCGTTCGTCCTCCGGCGGCCGACACAGCGCTGTCAGCACCAGCAGGATCGGATATTCCGCCACCCATGAGAAGGTGAACGGGGCCACGAGGCCCGCGAACAATCCGCCGATCATGCCACCGAATGACAGCGCGACATAGAACCCCGTGAGATAACGCGCCGGCGGACGGGTGCGGGCGAGTTCGCCATGACAGGCCATGGCGATGATGAAGAAGCACAGCTGATGCCCGCCCAGCGTCAGCAGCAGGTTCTGCTCGCCGCCGACGGCGAGCAGCACGATGACACCGGCAATCGCCAGCGGCTGCAGCATCAGCATCCAGGCATGCGGCAACAGGGGGCGCGACTGGAACACCAGCACCCAGGTCAGCAGATACAGCGACAGCGGCAGCACCCAGAGCAATGGAGCGGCGGCGACGTCGGTCGAGATGTGCACCGTCACCGCGATCAGCAGACCCGACGGCACGGCGGCGAGAAAGATCCAGCGCAACCGCGGCGACCATGACGGCGACGGTGCATCGGTATCGGCCGCGATGTCTGTCACGGCCACCTCAGGTGATCGCCACAGCAGCAAGCCGCAGCCGGCGATCAGAACGATCAGCAGGCCATACCCGCCGGTCCACACCAGGTTCTGCGTGCGCAGGGTGAACATCGGCTCCAGCAGCACCGGATAGGACAACAGCGCCAGGAAACTGCCGATATTGGACGAGGCGTAAAGAAAATACGGGTCGGGCCCGTCCGGATGCCCGGTGCGCACGAACCAGGCCTGCAGCATCGGGTTGTTGGCCGCGAGCGCGAAGAACGGCAGGCCGATCGACACCACGAACAGCCCGAGCAGCCAGATCGCATAACCGCTCGAGGGTGGAGTGCCCCAACCACTTGCGATCGACAGCGGCAAGGTGAGCAGCGCCACCACCAGCAGCACCAGATGCACCACGACGGGAATCATCCGGTTGCGGATGGTCATGAGAAAGTGCGCATAGGCATAGCCAGCCAGCAGCAGCGACTGGAAGAACACCATCGCCACCGACCACACTGCCGGCGAGCCACCGAGCCGCGGCAGCACCATCTTGGTAAACAGCGGCTGCACCGAAAACAACAGCAGTGCGCTGACGAAAATAGCCGACGTGTAGACGATCAAAACCAGTGAATTGCGCCCGGCGGAGTGCGGGGTCGGGACGGGCGGCTCAGGCGGGGTCATGAAGGCTCCGGCAAATCAATCCGGCGGGCACCGGAGGCGGCGGATTGGACCACAGCCGATCTTGCAGGGCAACACGGCGGGCCGCGATCTGACCGGCACGTGATCTGCGGTTGATCTGTCGTCACGCCAAGTGAAAAATCTCTCGCCTGCCGACCACGCGGGAACTATGACTTGAACATGTCGGATTACGATGTCGTCATCATCGGCGCGGGCCACAATGGCCTGACCTGTGCGGCCTACTGCGCGATGGCTGGCCTGCGCGTCAAGGTGGTGGAACGGCGCAAGGTGGTGGGCGGCGCCGCCGTGACCGAGGAATTCCATCCCGGCTTTCGCAACTCGGTGGCCGCCTACACCGTCAGCCTCTTGAACCCCAAAGTCATCACCGACCTGCGGCTGCATCATCACGGCCTGCGCATCGTCGAGCGCCGTGCGCAGAACTTCCTGCCCGCCCCCGACGGCCGCTACCTGCTGACCGGCGACGGGCGCACCCATCAGTCGGTCGCGAAACTCAGCGAGCATGACGCCGCCCGGATCGCGGCCTTCACCGGCGAACTCGAAACCATCGCCGACGTGCTCAGGCAATTCGTGCTGCGCTCACCGCCGAACCTGGTCGAAGGCCTCAGCATCGGTGCGTTCGGTGAGGCGCTCAACGCGCTCGGCACCGCCAACATCCTGCGCGGGCTTACCCTGGAGCACAAGCGCGTGCTGCTGGACCTGTTCACCCGCTCCGCGGGCGACATGCTCGACGACTGGTTCGACAACGACCTGGTCAAGGCGCTGTTCGGCTTCGACGCCATCGTCGGCAATTACGCCAGCCCCTATGCCGCGGGCTCCGCCTACGTGATGCTGCATCATGCTTTCGGCGAGGTGAACGGGCGCAAGGGTGTGTGGGGCCATGCCATCGGCGGCATGGGCGCGATCACCCAGGCGATGGCGTCGGCCGCCCGCGCCCACGGTGTCGAGATCGCGTGTGACACCGGCGTGCGCGAGGTCATCGTCGAGAACGACCGCGCCGTCGGCGTCACACTCGACAATGGCGAGACCATCCGCGCGACGTATGTGGCCGCCAACGTCAATCCCAAACTGCTCTATACCCGCCTTGTCCCTGCCGACGCGCTGTCGCCCGCATTTCTCAATCGTATCGGGGTATGGCGCAACGGCTCCGGCACGTTCCGGATGAACGTCGCACTCTCGGCGCTGCCGTCGTTCAAGGCGCTGCCGGGCACGGGCGATCACCTCACCGCCGGGATCATCATCGCGCCAAGCCTCGGCTATATGGATCGGGCGTGGCTCGATGCACGCCAGCACGGCTGGAGCCGCGAACCGGTGGTGGAAATGCTGATCCCCTCCACCCTCGACGACACGCTGGCACCGAAGGGCGCCCATGTCGCGAGCCTGTTCTGCCAGCATGTGGCCCCGCAACTGCCCGACGGCACGTCATGGGACGAGCATCGGGACACGGTCGCCGACCTGATGATCGCGACCGTCGACCGCCATGCGCCCGGGTTTGCCCGCAGCGTCATTGAACGCCAGGTGCTGACGCCGCTCGATCTCGAGCGCGAGTTCGGTCTGCTCGGCGGCGACATCTTCCACGGCGCGCTGACACTCAACCAGCTGTTCTCGGCGCGCCCCATGCTCGGCCATGCCGACTATCGGGGACCACTCAAGGGTCTCTATCATTGTGGCGCCGGCGCGCATCCCGGCGGCGGTGTCACCGGTGCGCCCGGCCACAACGCCGCGCGCGCGATCCTAAGGGATCATCGCAGGCTGTTCGTGCGCTCGTAACGCCATCAGCCGCGATCCAAAGTCCAGTCGGCGGCCTTCAGATCCTGGTTTCAGATCCCGATCTCAGATTTTGGCCATGCTGACGCCGACGGCGCCCCAGGTCGTACGCCAGCGCTTCTTGATCACCGTCAATCCGACCACGGCAACGACGGCGAGAACCGCGAAGATCAAGAGGCCGAACTGATAGGAGCCGGTCAGCTGTTTGGAATAGCCGAGGCTCGATGCGAGATAGAATCCGCCGATGCCGCCGGTCATCCCGACAAGACCGGTCATGACCCCGATCTCGTTGCGGAAGCGCTGGGGCACCAGCTGGAAGACGGCGCCGTTGCCCATGCCGAGCGCCAGCATGCCGCCGACAAACAGCGCAAGCGCCATCCAGGCCTGCGGCATGTGAAAACTCGCCATCGCCAGCGCCGCCGCCGCGACGACATACATGATGGTGAGCGCGCGAATCCCGCCGATGCGGTCCGCCAGCGCGCCGCCGACGGGACGCACCAGCGAGCCCGCGAACACGGCCGCCGCGGTGAAATAGCCCGCGACCACGGGGCTGAGCCCGTAGTCGGAATTGAAATAGATGGTCAGCGACGATGCGAGGCCGCTGAAGCCGCCGAAGGTGACCGCATAGAAAAACATGAACCACCAGGCATCGCCGATGCGCAACACCGAAAGGTATTCGATCAGGCCCTTTGCCTTCGGCGGGTTCGGTGCGTCCTTCGCAAATACGATATAGACCAGCAAGGCGATGGCGAGCGGGATCGCCGCCAGTCCCAGCACATTGACCCAGCCATAAGCGATCGCGAGACCCGGCGCGAACAGAGCGGCAAACACCGTTCCGGAATTGCCGGCGCCCGCAATTCCCAGCGCGATCCCCTGATACTGCGGCGGATACCATCGCGACGCCAGCGGCAGCGCGACCGCGAACGACGACCCCGCCACGCCCAGCACCACGCCGAGCGCGAGGACCTGGCCGAAGGAATGGACGCCAAGATGCCAGGCCGAGACCAGGCCGAGAATGACGATGACCTGGCCGATCAGGCCTGTGGTCTTCGGTCCGATCCGATCGACCAGAACGCCGTTCACGACGCGCAGCAGCGCACCCGACAGCAGCGGAATGGCGACCATCAGGCCCTTCTGCCCGGCATCGAAGTGCAGATCGTTGGCAATCAGCACGCCGAGCGGGCCGAGCATGACCCACACCATGAAGCTCATGTCGAAATAGAAGAAGGCGGAGATCAGCGTCGGAGCATGTCCGGCCTTGAAGAAGTCCTTGTCGATCATGCAGAGCTCGCGTTGCCCAATTTGAGTTCCTGTTGCTATGATTGTAGGCGCTGGCAGGCCAGCATCCCTGCACAAAGAGTGGCCCATGTGCGGGCACTATTTGTGCAACCTGATTATGCAGGTCTGGCCATGTAAATTCTCGCACAAGGACCGCGTATTTTGACCGACAAGACCGATCGGGCGCCAGTGGCCGTCACGCGAACCGTCCAGGTGGTGGTTCGATCCGGCTTCAGCAGCGAGCGTGGCGATCGGCCTGATAATGAAGACTATGTCGGCATCGCCGATGGCCGAGGGTCCGGCTTCGGGGTGGTTGCGGTGATCGCCGACGGGGTGGGTGGAACGCGGGGCGGCCGGATCGCCGCCGAGACCGCGGTGCGGGGATTCATCGAGGGTTACCTCGGCCAAGCCCAGCATGTTCTGCCCAAAGAATCATCAATCCGCAGCCTGGAATCGGTCAATCGATGGATCCATTCCATCGGCCGCCGCGACCCGGCACTGCAGGGGATGGCATCGACCCTGACCGCCCTGATCTGCAGGGGCCGGCAGATTCACGTGGTCCATGTCGGCGACAGCCGGCTCTACCGGTTGCGCGGCGACCAGTTGCAGCAACTGACGATCGACCATGTCGCGGGGCCGGGAGAGCTTCATGTGCTCAAGCGCGCCGTCGGCGCCGATGACGAACTGCGCATCGACTACATCAATCTGCCGAGCGAACAGCACGATCGCTATCTGCTCTGCACCGACGGCGTGCATGGCGGCGTCAGCGACGCGGCGTTGCGCGAGATCCTCAACCGCAGGGCCTCGCCGGAGGACACCGCCACGGAAATCGTCGGCCGCTCGATTGCGGCGCGCGTCGGTGACAACGCATCCGCGCTGGTCATCGACGTCATCGAGCTCGCGCCATCAGAATATTCCGACATCGAGCGGGCCATTGTCGGCAAAGCCATTCATTCGCTTCCCAAACCCGGCGCGACAGTCGATGATTTTCGCATCGACGGCGTGCTGAGCGACAGCCGCTATGTCCGGGTGTTCCGCGCCACCGACACGGTCGACGGACGACAGGTGGTGATGAAGTTTCCGAAGCCGCTGGAGGGCGCGGACCGGCCGATGCGCGACGCATTTCTGCGCGAAATGTGGATCGCGTCGCGGGTTCGCAGCCCCTATGTCGGCGAAGTCCTGCAACTGAAGGCCGACCGGCAGACGCGACTATACCTCGTGATGCCGTTCTACGAGGGCGAGAGGCTCGACCAGCGCCTCAAGCGCAAGCCGATGCTGTCGCTGTCGGCCGGCCTCGCCATCGCGCTGAAGCTCGCGAGAGGCGTCGTGGCCCTGCACCGGGCCGACGTCATCCACCGCGACATCAAGCCGGAGAACGTCATCCTGCTTGAGCCGACTCCCGGACAGGGCGCCGGTGTCAAGATCATCGATTTCGGCGTCGCCCGCCAGAAGGCGACACAGGACACCGGAACGGTGTCGGAACCGGGAACGCCAAGCTTCATGGCGCCCGAACTGTTCGAGGGCCAGCAAGCCAATGAGGCGACCGACCAGTTCGCGCTGGGCGTCACGATCTATCGGCTGTTCACCGGCCGCTTTCCCTATGGCGAGATCGAACCCTTCACGCATCCGAAATTCCGCGCCGCCGCGCCGCTGTCCAGCGCGCGCCCGGACCTGCCGGCCTGGCTCGGCAAGACCATCGATCGCGCCATCTCGCTCGATCCCCGGGAACGATATGAAGATGTTCTGGAGTTCATCTTCGAACTGGAGAACGGCGCCGACCGCGCCTCGCCGATCAATGTCGCGCGCAAGCCGCTGTACCAGCGCAACCCGCTGCTGTTCTGGAAAGTCACCTCGGCATTGCTCGCGATCGCGCTGGCGGTCTCGTTGGCCGCGACCGCGGTCCGGAAAAATCCGCCCAGGACAGCACCGGAGCTGCGTTCGTCCAGTTCATCGAATCGATAGTCTCAGGCGGGAAACATCTTCTGTCTCGCGTGATGGCGCGGCGGCTCAACCGTCATCCAGCTTGTTGAGGTCGCGCACCGACTGCATGATCGGCTCGAAATTGGCGCGGGCGTCCAGCGCATCGAACAGTTGCGCGGTATCCGACAACAGCGCATGGGAACGCTGCAAGGCGATCCGCACGTCGTCCTGCGGCGCATCGGACAGCCGGCCATGGCCGGACAGCAAGATCTTCGCATTCAATCCCTTCAGGCGCTCCAGCGACTGGATGTAATCGCTGATGCAGCCGGATCCGAAAATACCTCCCATCACGCCACCCGGCATCAGCGTATCGGAAGCGAACAGCAGTCCCTTGTCCGGATCGAACAGGCTGATGCAGGCCGAGGTATGCCCCGGCGTGTACATCACCGTGAGCCGGAAATTGCCGAGATCGATCAGGTTGCCTTCCTCCAGCCAGAGATCGATGTCGATCGGTACGTTCGGCTCATTGAACATCTTGCGCAGCATCGAGAAATCGTCGCGCAGCATGATCTTGTTTGCGGCGAGGCGATGCGCCGCGATGATGGTTCGCCCATGGAAATGAAACGCAGCGCCGATATGATCGAGGTGCTCGTGGCTCAGCACCAGCATGTCGATGTCGTCGAGCCCGCATCCGACAAACGCGAGCGAAGCCTCCAGGTGCGCGAGATTCGAGGACAGCCCGACATCGATCAGGATGGTGCGCCGGCTGCCGCGCACCAGATAGGCATTGGCCGCGCGGTTCTTGAAGCGGATCTGATAAACATCCTCGGCGGCCTGGATCAGCGAACAGACGTCGTCGCTGCGCAGCACCGGAAAGCTGGTCCGCTCGCGGTCGCTCATGGCGCCACCTTGAAGTTGGCTGCGTTCGAGGCGCGCAGCCGCTTGCTCAGCGCATCCATCACCATCAAGGCGAACGCCGGTTGCTGGCTGACCAGATAAACGAACCGTGCGTGATTGATCCGCATCACCCGCGTGCCGGGTGCGGCGGCAATCGCGGTGGCCGAACGCGCCGAGCCGTCGATCACGGCCATTTCGCCGAAAAACTCACCCTTGCCGAGGCTGATGACCAGCGCTCTCGCGGCACCCGAGCCCCTCACGATATCGACCTTGCCATCCAGCACGACATAGAGGTCGCGTCCGGTCGAGCCCTCCTCGAAGATCACCTCCGAGACGCCGTAATCGTCGATGCATCGTTCGATCGTCATGGGACCTCACCGGGTTCCGGGCCGACGTCGTCGCTCCATGTTAGTCCTAAAATCCGATCAGGCAATCGATGTCTCCTCCGTTCGGTGGGCTGTCGCTGCGGCGGCTTGCCGCCTTTACGCAGCGCGCGCCTCGCCTGTCGTTTCCACACCAAATCCCACGACCTCGGCTCGGCATATCGACCGCGGGATTGAACGCGCGCCGTCCGATCTGCGACCGAACAAACGCAACGATGACGCATGTGATGAACTCGGTTTCACATCGTTTCGACCCATCCGCCGATCGGCGGAGGAACATCCTGACCACGCGCCAATTCAACACCAAGGTTTTGCTATGACCCTTACGACAAATTCCCAATCATCTGCGCCCGCCTCGTCGAGCACGGCTGGCCGACTTCTCGGCCTCGCCTATGGCGCCGTCGCGTATGTGATCTTCCTCGTCACGTTTCTTTGTGCAATCGGCTTTGTCAGCGGTTTCGCCGTGCCGAAGACCGTCGATACGGTCAGGGATACGGCACCACCGCCGATGCATGCCCTCGTCGTCAATTTGGTGCTGCTCGCCATCTTCGCGATCCAGCACAGCGGCATGGCGCGGCGTGGCTTCAAGCATGTTCTGACCAAGGTGGTGTCGCCGGTGATCGAGCGCAGCACTTATGTGCTCTTCTCCAGCCTGGCGCTGATCCTGCTGTTCAGCTTCTGGCAACCGCTGCCGGAGACGGTTTGGCGGATCGACAACGCCAAGGCCGCCGCGGCTGTCTATTCAGTTGCCGCATTTGGCTGGCTGATCGTGCTCTACAGCACCTTCCTGATCAGTCACTTCGAGCTGTTCGGGCTGAAACAAGTGACGCTGCATGCGCTCGGCCGCGTCATCCCCGACATCGATTTCAAGACACCCGGCCTCTATCGCGTGGTCCGGCATCCGATCTATCTCGGCTTCCTGATCGCGTTCTGGGCCGCGCCGGTAATGACCTTCGGGCACCTGCTGTTCGCCGCCGCCACCACGGCTTACATCTTCATCGGCATCGCACTGGAGGAACGCGATCTCGTCGCGATCTTTGGCGACCAGTATCGGCAGTATCGCGCCCGCGTCGCGATGCTGCTGCCGAAAATATTCTGAGCCGCCGACCGAATACTAGCGCCCGCCGAACCGCGGCGTGCGCTTTTCGCTGAAGGCGGCAATACCTTCCTTGATCTCGGCGCCGCGCATGCTGTCGCGGTGGCGGCGATCAGCGGCCTCCTCATCGAGTTCGCCGCGGGCGAATTCATTGATGGCGCGCTTCATCCCGGCCATCGCCACCGGCGCGTTGCCGGCCAGCACGTTCGCCAGCGCATTGACTTCGTGGTCGAGCCGCTCGAGCGGCGTCACGGCGGTGAGATAACCGATCCGCAGCATTTCCGCGGCGTCGATCTTTTGCGCGGTCAGAAACAGTTTCTTGGCGGCGTTGGCGCCGAGCCGCGCGACATAACGTTTGATGCCGCCGTTGTAATAATGCAGCCCGAGCCGCGCCGCCGGCATGAACATCTCGCAGGTGTCGATCCCGATACGAAAATCGCAGGCCAGCGCCAGATCGGTCGACCCGCCATAAACGCCACCGTTCAAGCGACAGATGGTCGGGATCGGCAGATCCTCCAGCCGATTGACCACGACCTCGAACGCGGAGCCTGCGGATTGCTGCGGCTCGGCACTGGTCGCGCGCTCGGCCACCGACCCCAGGTCATAACCGGCGCTGAAGGCACGCCCTGTGCCGGTCAGCACCAGGACCCGGATCGATGGATCGGCCTCGATCTGCGCGAACAAAGCGAGCAGCGCGCCGAGGTCATCCGCCTGCAGCCGGTTCAGGTATTTCGGCCGGTTGAGCCGGATGGTGGCGCGCGCGCCGTCGATCTCGAGGAGTGGCGCGCTTTCCGGCGCGGTTGGTTCCGGCATGCTTGAACTCTCTGTTGTTTTGATGATTTCAACATTGATTTCAGACGCATGCAATGCGCGCAGACGCTGCCCCTGCTCCGAATAATATCATGGAAGGGTTCGTGCCAGCCCCGATTCAATCGTCTATGCAGTGCAAGCTGCGGGCTGTGCCCGTGCATCAACAAGAGGATCGGTATGTTCAGTCGCTTTTTCGGCAGGAAGAAAGCGCCGCAACAGGGGTCCGGCAGCGGCGAACCACCCGGCAAATTTCCTTGGTCGGGCATCCCGATGAAGTGGCCTGCAATTTTGCGTTCAGCCATCTGGTACACAACCTGCGCGCCCGCATGACGATCGATGGCCGCATCCACGCGGAAACCTATCTCGCCGCCGGCGGCGTGATTGCAGGGTTTGCGGCTCAACGCGCGCTGTTCGCGACGAATAATAGCGAGGCGTTGCGGCAGATGCATATCGTCACCACCCAAGCCGGCGACAAATATTTTTACGGCGATCCCCTCAACACCATGCTGCTCGGCGGACCGGACGTCCCAGCCAATGAAAGGTTATGGCCGCTCGCGGCGGGAGGCGCGGTTGCGGCGGGGCTTGCGCAAGATCGTTTGCCGCGTGTCGAGGATATGTTTGCCCACGTCGCAAAATCCATCGGCACAGAGAACGAAGGTTTGCCGTCGGTATCGCCGAAGAATGTCCCGCATCTGTCGCCGAAGGAGCTGTTGCGACAGCTGTGGCCCGTCGCAATGACGTGCTTCACGGGACGCTTTCCCGCGGAAGCCCGTGAGTACGGCATCGCCAGCACGCACTTCTGGCCGGCGATCACAGGACACCTTGCCAATGCGCAGATCCAGGAGGTCAGGCCCGTTCTCGATCCGCAGACCAGCCTCGTGATTCTCATGGAAACGGCGATCTACGCGTCCAAGCTCGATCTGGCTGCCCTCGACACCCCGCCATCCGCTTGACGAGGCGGTGGAAACCACAGTTGACAACCCTGTGGATTGGCTGTGGAAGATGCCGCTGTCGCCCTGTGCGCTGGCCTGGGCAAAACCGGTGGAAACACCACGGGGCCACACCGGAACAAGCTGTGGATAAGCTGTTGACAGCCTGTGCATAAAGATACCGCAACCCATTCGGACTTCTGATGAATTCCACCTCGGCCCATTCCACCTCGCCCCCGCCGGCCACTCGCGTTTCGTTCGCCATGGCGGACGAGCGCAGTGCCAACCGCGTTGTGGACGTGCTGGCGGAGAGCTTCGACAATAACGAAGTCGCCATCGCCGCCTTCGAGCGGCCGGACGGCCGCTGGGACGTAACCCTGTATTTCGGCGAGCGGCCGGACGAGGGCGCGGTGCGCAACCTGGTGGCGCTCAGTTCCGATGACGCGACCGCCCAGGCGGTCACGTTCGAGACCGTCGAGGCCAAGGACTGGGTCAAGGCGAGCCTGGAAGGCCTGGCGCCGGTCGAGGCCGGACGTTTTGTGGTGCATGGCCATCACGACCGCGACCGCGTCGGCCCGAACCGGATCGGCATCGAGATCGAGGCGGCATTGGCGTTCGGCACCGGCCATCACGGCACCACCCGCGGCTGCCTGATGCTGCTCGACCAGGTGCTGCGGGCAAAATGGCCGCGCCGGGTGCTCGATCTCGGCACCGGCACCGGCGTGCTGGCGATTGCCGCCGCCAAGGCGCTACGCCAGCCGATCCTTGCCAGCGACATCGACTGGCGCTCGGCGGTCACCGCCGGAGAGAATGCGCGGCTCAACGGCGCCGGCAATTTCGTCGAGGCGGTTCACGCGCCCGGATTTTCGTCGCCAAAGTTCCGCGCGCGGGCGCCGTTCGATCTGGTGCTGGCGAACATCCTGGCCAACCCGCTGCGGCGGCTGGCGACCCCGATGGCGCAGCATCTGGCGCCCTCGGCCCATGTCATCCTGTCGGGATTGCTGCCGCACCAAGCCAATGGGGTGATCGCGGCCTATCGCGCGAGCGGACTTGTGCTGGTGAAACGGCTGCAGCTCGAGGGCTGGACCAGCCTGCTGATGCGCAGGCCGTAGTTTATTTGGTTAACCTCAGCCGGTCTTGCTGCCGGATCGTGCGTCAGACGAATTGTCACGACCGCTACGGCGCAGTCGCCCCTCGGTGAGTCGATCCAGGATCTGCAGAAGAATGCCGCGGGGTTGGGGGCTGCGAGGTTGGGAACTGCGATGCTGCGCCACGCCGACGGCCCGCACAGGCTCGGGATTGACCGGCGGCGACAGTTTTTCAAACGAAAAAGCAGGCACGGTGTAACCCCTCATCGTTGAGTAGCAACACCCCGAACGTTCCTCACGTGCGGCACTCGATTTATAAGGCTTCAAGTGGCCGCAGGTGAATTGTGCCACGCACAATCGCATGACTGCAAGATGTCATCTGCGACTCCATCCAAAAGTTTTACAAACATCTCCACACCTGCCTTGCCGATTGCGGCAGATGGCTCCTCCCCCTAAATTCGAACCATGTTCGAAGCTCATTTCCAGACATTTGAAGACCCCGAAGGCGGGGTCGCGCTATCAGCGCGGCTCGCGGCCTTCCGCGAGGAGCTGATCCGGCGGAATCTGACCGGATTCGTGATCCCACGCGCCGATCAGCAGCAGAACGAATATGTCGCCCCCTCCGAGGAGCGGCTGGCGTGGCTGACCGGCTTCACCGGTTCGGCCGGCCTCGCCGTGGTGCTCAGGACCAAGGCGGCGGTTTTTGTCGACGGGCGCTACACCCTGCAGGCGGCGAAACAGATGGATACGGCGGCCTGGGCGGTCGAATCCCTGGTGGAACCGCCACCGGAGAAATGGCTCGAAATCAACCTCGCCGCGGGCGACCGCCTCGGCTTCGATCCCTGGCTGCACACGTCCGCTGCCGCGGAGCGGCTGGCCGCGGCCTGCGCCAAGGCCGGTGCCGAGCTTGTGGCTGTCGACAGCAACCCGCTGGACGCGGTGTGGACCGAGCGTCCGCAGCCGCCGCTCGGGCCGGTCGTACTGCACCCCCTCACCCACGCGGGCGAAGCGGAGGCCGACAAGATCGCGCGGGTGCGCACCGAGATGACGCGCGCGCGCCTCGATGCGCTGGTGCTGTCGGACTCCCATGCGGTGGCCTGGACCTTCAACATCCGCGGCGCCGACGTGGCGCATACGCCGCTGCCGCTGTCCTACGCGCTGCTACCCAAGGACGGCCGGCCCACCATTTTCATCGACAGCCGCAAGCTCTCCAACAGCGTGCGCAGTCATCTCGAGCAGACCGCTGACGTGGTGGAGCCTGCTGCACTGACCACGCGGCTGACCGAGCTCGCGCAACGCGGTGCCGCGATCGGCCTCGACGGCTCAACCGCCGCCGACGCGCTGACCCGCCTGATCACCGGCGCCGGCGGCAAGCCGGTGCGCGGCGCCGATCCAATTGCGCTGCTCAAGGCCACGAAAAATCCGGCCGAAATCGCCGGCACCCGCAACGCCCATCAGCGCGATGCCGTAGCGCTGGCGCGGTTTCTCGCCTTCATCGACCGAGAGGCGCCGGCCGGTGCCCTGACCGAGATCGACGCCGTGGAGGCGCTGGAAACATTCCGCCGCGACACCGGCGCGCTGAAAGACGTCTCATTCCCGACCATCTCCGGCACCGGGCCGAACGGCGCCATCGTGCACTACCGCGTCACCCGCAAGAGCAACCGGCGGATCGCGCCGGGCGACTTGCTTCTGATCGATTCCGGCGCGCAGTACGAAGACGGCACCACCGATGTCACCCGCACCATTGCGATCGGCGAACCGACTGCGGAGATGCGCGACCGCTTCACAAGGGTGCTGCGCGGCCATATGGCCATCGCACGCGCCGTCTTCCCAGACGGCACCAGCGGCGCCCAGATCGACGGCTTCGCGCGCCAGTTCCTGTGGCAGGCCGGGCTCGATTTCGAGCACGGCACCGGCCACGGCGTCGGCAGCTATCTGTCGGTGCACGAGGGACCGGCGCGGATTTCCAAGCTCGGCACCACGCCGCTGAAACGCGGCATGATCCTGTCCAACGAGCCTGGCTATTACAAAACTGACGCCTTCGGCATCCGCATCGAGAACCTGGAGCTGGTGGTGCCTGTCGAGGTGCCCGGCGCCGAAAAGCCGATGAACGGCTTCGAAACCCTGACCTTCGCACCGATCGACCGCCGGCTGATCGAGACTGCGATGCTCAGCAAAGACGAGATCCAGTGGATTGATGCATACCACATGCGCGTCAGGGCTACGTTGCGCGGCAAGCTTGATGATGCGACTCGTTTATGGCTGGAGGCGGCGACGGCGCCCCTGACAGCCTGAGCGGAGCAAGCTGATCGCGCGTGGTTGATGTGACCGGGAATTCCGGCCTGCGACAGAAGTCCACGGCGCCCGCCACCGGCCGGGCCACCCGGATGACGCTCGTGTTGCTGGTGGCAATGAACGGCCTCGCCCCGATTTCGCTCTATATGCTGGTGCCGATGCTGCCGCAGCTCGCGGTGCTGTTCGCCAGCGACATCTCCTTCGCGCAGATGACGGTCTCGGTCTACATGATCGGGCTCGCGCTCTCGCAGCTGGTGATGGGGCCGCTGTCCGATCGCTTCGGCCGCCGCCCCGTGCTGATCGCCTGCTTTGCGCTGGTGGTCGTCGCCAACATCGGCTGCATCTTCGCACAGACGCTGCCGCAACTGATCGCGGGCCGGTTCCTGCAGGCGCTCGGCGGCGCCGCCGGCATGGTGATCAGCCGCGCCATCATCCGCGACATCTATGACCGCAGCCGCGTCGGCGGCATGATCAGCCTGGTCATCGCGGTGATGATGATCGCCCAGATGCTGAGCCCGCTGTTCGGCGGCGTGCTGGACGCCTGGTTCGGCTGGCGCTCGATCTTCTATGTGCTGGCGGCCGGCACCACGCTGATCGTGGTGGCCATCATGCTGGCGCTGCCGGAGACGCGACGCTTCGAAGCGCCATCGAAGGACTCCGGCTTCCTCAAGGACGTCAAGGCGCTGAGCGCAAGCCGCCCCTTCATGGGCTATGTGCTGTGCCAGATGCTGGCGTCATCCATCATCTTCGTGTTCGCCGGCGGCGGCCCGTATCTGGTCATCAACCACATGGGACGCTCCGCCACCGAATACGGCCTGTGGTTCGCCACCGCCGGCTTCGCCTACATGGTCGGCAATCTGGTGTCGGTGCGACTGTCGCCGCGCCACGGGCTCGATCGCATGATCTGGTTTGGCCTGGCCATCCAGATCGCCGGCGCGCTGCTCAACACACTGTGGGGCGTGATCGGCTGGAACCAAGTGCCATCGTGGCTCTACGGCACCCACATGATCATCATGTTCGGCAACGCCTTCGCGATGGCCAATGCCTCGGCAGGTGCGATCAGCGTGCGGCCGCAGGCTTCCGGCACTGCATCGGGCGCAATGGGTTTCCTGCAAATGGGCTTCGGCGCCATCTGCTCGCAAGTCGGCGCTTACCTCGGCGGCCACTTCGTCACGCCGCTGCCACTCAACATCGCCATCCTGACGCTATCGTCGGCCTGCGCCGCGGCGATCATCTTCCTGGTGCCCCGCCGCAACACCTTCGTCAGCGCCGAGACCATGATCGAGGCCGAGGAGCAGGAAGCCGGCGTGATCTAGCGGAAACTCGTGCACCCGCGGGGACGACCATGCAACATCTCACCATCCAGGCCAACGGCGCCACCTTCCATGTCGCGCGCACAGGACACGGCCGCCCCTTGCTGCTGCTGCACGGCTGGCCGGAATTCTGGCTGACCTGGGAGCCGGTGATGGCGCGGCTGGAGCGCCGCTACGACCTGATCGCACCGGATCTGCGTGGCTTTGGCGACAGCGACAAGCCGGAGGGACCTTATGGTGCTGACAAGCACGCCGAGGACCTGCTGGCGCTGTTGGATGCGCTCGATCTCAAAGAGGTTGGCGTGATCGGCCACGATGTCGGCGGCGCGATCATGCAGCCCTTAGCGCGGCGCGCGCCGGAGCGAGTGGCCGGGCTGTTCTTTTTCGACTTCGTCTATCCCGGCATCGGCGGCCGCATGGGAACGCCGGAACGGCTGAACGAGATCTGGTATCAATCATTTCACCAGATGGCGATGGCGCCGGCGCTGGTCGGCGCTACGCGCGACAGCTGCCGGACCTACTTCGCGCATTTCCTGCGGCACTGGGCCCACCGCAAGGATGCGTTCGACGACGTGCTGGAGATCTTCACCGACAACTTCCTGAAACCCGGCAACCTCGCTGGCGGCTTTGCGTATTACCGTGCGGCGCATGCCGGCCGCATGGCGATGATCAAAGGCGAAGCGCCGCCGCTGCCGCCGATTGCAACACCCACTTGCGTGCGCTGGGCGGAGCACGACCCGCTGTTTCCCTATGCCTGGACCGACCGTCTCGGCGAAACCTTCAGCAATCTCGACCTCGCGCGGTTCGCTGATGTCGGCCACTTCCCGCACCGCGAGGCGCCGGACCAGGCCGCCGCCGAGATCGATCATTTCTTCATGCGGATTGGTTGGCGCTGACCTACCAGCCGACCGGAGACATGGAGGAGACCGAAGCGCGGGTCTCCTCCACATTCACCTACGGCTTGAACACAAAGTCGGGCTTGATCGCCGCACTGTCCGGGATCGGCGCCAGATCCGAGAACAGCTGCGGGTGATCCTTCATCACCTGCAGGATCGGCTTGGGCTGCAGATGCTTGTTGACGTCGAAGGTCGACTTGATGATGCCGAGGCTCGACAGCTTGTCTTCCGCCGCCCACAGCGCGCGGTAGTTGTTGGCGGAGAGCCGGCGGTCCACCTGCTGGATGTTGAACTGCATGGCCGCCTCGGCCACGTCCTGCTTGAGGCCCGGGATCCAGCGGGTCGCCACCTGCGCCGCCTGTTTCGGGTTCTTCCGCATCCACTGGTCGGCCTCCGACATGGCGGTGAGGAACTTCACCGTGGTCTCCATGTTCTGGTCGACCCAGGAGCGCAGCGCCACATTGAAGCCGAGATAGGCGATGAACTCGCCGCCACGCACCACCTCGAAGGCGCCGGGAACATCCTTGAGCGCCACGATCGGCCAGGGATCCCAACCCACGAAAGCGTCGATGCCCTTGGCCAGCAGCGCCACCGTCATGTCCGGTGGCGGCGTGTTGACCAGGGTCACGTCATCAGGCTTCAGGCCGGTCTTGTCCAGCAGCGCCAGAATGTAGAGATGATTGATGGTGCCGAACGACGCCGCAATCTTCTTGCCCTTCAGGCTTTTGAGATTGCCTTTTTCAATGCCCGATCCCTCGCGGGCAATGATCGCCACGGTGCCGTCGGAGCCCGCCTTGGTTGCGCTGCCGCTGTAGTTGCCGAGCGCGACCAGATCCATGCCGCGCAGCACTGCGCCGATCATCGGCACGCCGACCTGCACGATCTGGCTTTCGCCGGCCTGCAGCGCGTTCAGGGCATCGACGCCCGTGGCATAGGGGCGCGCGATGGTGACATCGAGGCCCTGTTTTTCGAAAAAGCCTCGTTCGACCGCGATCGGCAGACCGATCTGGTCGATGCTCGCAACCATGCCCGCGGTCAACTTCACCATGGTCTGGGCGCTGGCCGAAGCCACCCCCAGCATCAACGTCAATCCCAGTATCAATAATCGTTTCATTCTAGCTTCCCTCCTCCAAAAGCGGCCCAACTTTCGTCACCCAATAGGGGCGGGCGACGGCGTTAAGGTCCGTTCGTTTCACACCACGCAATTCAACCGAATGATCGTCCGTCCCGGAGACACGCCCGTATTGCTGAAACGCAAGAACATGAAAACGCTCCGGCTCGAACGGCAGGGTCACCAGCACATTCACCTTCTCCGAGCTCCCAACGAGCTTGGGCGAGATCTTGCCGGGCGCGGCCAGCGTCAGCCACGCCTGATAGGCCACGAACAGCGCGAGACAGACGGTGACGGCGCGCCCCTTGCTTGAGCGCAAAATCTCCCCGAGCAAACTCATGCGGCGCGCACCATCTGCAGCACCTGGGCGGAAAGCCGCTTGAACTCCGCGTCCTCCATCAGTTCGCCCCACACCCTCGGGCGCGGCAGGGTCACCGGGATATCGTCCAGCACCCGCCCTTTCGACAGCACCACCACGCGGGTGCCCAGGAACACTGCCTCGGGCACGTCATGGGTGATGAAGATCACCGTCGGTTTGCGCTCCTGCCAGATCCGCGTCAGCTCTTCCTGCAAGGTCATGCGGGTCTGCGCATCGACACTGGCAAAAGGCTCGTCCATCAACAGCACGTCGGGATTGTTCGCCAGCGCCCGCACCACGCCGACGCGCTGCTGCATGCCGCCGGACAGTTCGTTGGGATAACGATTCGCCGCATGCGACAAGCCCGCCAGCGCCAGGTATTCGCGCGCGATCCTGTCGCGCTCCGGCTTCTTGATGCCCCGCATCTTCGGGCCGAACCCGACATTGTCGATCACGGTCTTCCACGGAAACAGCGCGAAGGACTGGAACACGACGCCGCGCTCGGCGCCCGGCCCCTTGATCGGCTTGCCGTCCAGCAGCATCTCGCCGCCCGAATTGGGAATGAAACCCGCGATCATGTTCAGGATCGTGGTCTTGCCGCAGCCGGATGGCCCCACCACGGAGACGAACTCGCCGGGCTCGACGTCCAGCGTCACATCATGCACCGCGGTGACGTGCGTGCCGGCATACGGATCGAAATAGGTCTTTTCGAGATTGCGCAGAGACAGAGTTTTCATCGCGTCACCAATCCCCATCGTTGTCCGGTCGCGCGCTCGATTGGCGCGAGGATCCACGCATCCACCAGATACCAGAGCACCCCGAGCACGATCATGCCGAGGAAGATTTCCACCACCGAGCCGGCGCGGCGCGCATCGAACATCAGGAAGCCGATGCCGCTGGTGCCGATGATCATCTCCGCCGCGATCAGTGCGCGCCAGCCATAACCCAGCCCGTTGCGCAGGCCGGTGATGATGTTGGGCAGTGCGCCGGGAATGATCACTTCGGTGAGCACCCGCAACCGCGAAGCGCCGAGACTGCGGGCGGCACGGATCAGATCCCGCGGCACGGATTCGACGCCGAGCACGGTGTTGAGCACCACCGGGAACAGCACTGTGTAGACAATGACGAAAGTCATGGTGCCGAGGCCAAAGCCGAACCAGATCAGCAGGATCGGCAGCCACGCGATGTCGCCGATGGCCTGGAAGAACAGCAAAATCGGCCACAGCGCTTGACGGGCGCGGCGGTTGGTGCCGATCAGCAGGCCCAGCGGAATGCCGAGCGCCATGCCCACAGCGGCGCCCGCCGCGAGGCGAACCACGCTGTCCTGCAGATAGGCCGGCAGAATGCCTTTGTAGACCAGAGTTACGAACGTTCCGGCGACATCGGCGGGGCCCGGGAAGAACACCCTTGGGAAAACGCCGGCCTGGGCGACGACCGCCCACAACAGCAGCAACGGAATGAAGGGGACGATCGCGCCGATCGCCGGCCAGCGCGCGGTCGCCCGGGTGTACAGGCTCCAGCTTTGCAGCAGCAGGTTCATGACCGCCTCACCAGTCCCCAGCGCTCGATCGTCGCGCGCTCCAGCGGCGCCAGCAGCAGGCGATCGATCAGCAGCCACAGCACGCCTATGACGATCATGCCGAACACGATCACCTCGGTGCGATAGAAGTCGCGGGCGACGAACAGCATGTAGCCGAGCCCGACGTTGGTCGCGATCATCTCCGCCGCGATCAGCCCGCGCCACGCGAAACCGAGCCCGGTGCGAATGCCGGTAACGATGTTCGGCAGTGCGCCGGGCAGCAGCACTTCGGTGAACAGCGCCCAGCGGCCGGCGCCAAGGGAATAGGCCGCGTTGCGCAGGGTGTGGGGAATGGTCTGCACCCCGAGCAAGGTGTTGTAGGCCACCACGAAGAACACCGCGTTGACGATCACGAAGATGATCGCACCGAAGCCATAACCGAACCACAGTGTGGCGATCGGGATCCAGGCGATGCCGGCCAGCACCGAGAAAAACCGAAACAGCGGTGTCAGAAACGCCGAGACCGCCGGGCTGATGCCCATCGCGATCCCCAGCGGCACGGCGATGACAACGCCGATCACGGTGCCGAGCCCGACCCGCAGCATGCTGGCGCCGACATGGGCGAACAGCGAGCCGTCGACGATCATGTCCCAACCGGCCTCGGCCACGGCAGCGACGGACGGAAAAATCCGCGGACTGACGTGGAACAGCGGCACGACGAGTGCCCAGATCAGCACGAGCATAAGCAACGGCGCCACAAACAGCGCAGCGCCGGACAGGCGCGACAGCGCGCGCATCAACCCGACCGATTGCTTCAGACTGTCGCGGCTTGCCAGCACGAACCCTCCCTCCGGTTTCCTCTTGGCACTTCGTTTATTCATTCTTCGTTGGTCTTCTTGGCAGGGACTTCGATCTTGCCGTCGAACATCCCGGTCGTCCGCGCGTGGTTTGCACAGACAATACGCAGCTCAGGCGACGGCATAACCTCCGTCGATCACCAGCACCGTTCCGGTGACGAATGACGCCACCGGTGAACACAGATAGAGCACCCCGCCGAGCAGATCGGACGATGTGCCCCACCGCCGCAGCGGCGTCCTGTCCAGGATCGCAGAACTGCGCTGCTCATCCGAGCGCAGCCCCGCCGTCAATGGCGTCGCGATCCATCCGGGCGCAATGGCATTGACGCGGATTTGCTCGGGCGCATACGCAATGGCGAGCGATTTTGTCAGCTGCGCGATGCCGCCTTTGCTGGCGGCATAACCCGGCACCAGGCCACCGCCGAAAAACGACAGCATCGAGGCCAGGTTGACGATCGCGCCGCTGCTACGCGCCAACGCAGGCCGCGCTGCGGCGCACACCCGCATCGTACCGTTCAGATTGATATCGACAACGGACTCGAACACGTCGGGATCATGCTCCTCGCCGCGCCGGATCACGCCCGCGCAATTCACCACGACATCGAGGTCACCGCACGAGGCCACCAGGTCATTGACCTGATCCGGCTCGCGCACATCGACCTGCCGCAGATCCGCTCGCGACAGCAGGCCGTCCGCCTTGGCCTCGCGGATCTCGGCCTCACCGACACCCGCCGCGATGACCTCCGCGCCCGCTTCGATGAAGCCGCGGGTGATGCCGGCACCGATTCCCGATGTCCCGCCGGTGACAAGCACGCGCTTGCCGGCGTACCAGGTCGAGGCCCAGGCGCCGCTCTGCGACGCGCTCGCTGAGACCTGAGTATCCATCATCGCACGAACTGGTCGACGTAGTCGGCGCCGAGCCCGGCCGACACATAGTGCGCACGGCACATGTCGATCTTGGTGAAGACGTCTTCATAACCGACGTGCTTGTCGTCCTTGTCGAGATAGACCATCGATCCCTGGATGTTGAAGAAGGTGATCATCTCGGAGGTGTCCTGCGGCACGATCAGCGTGTGGATCTCGCCGGGCGGCTCGAACACATAGGAGCCCTCGGTCGCGACCCAGTCGTGCTCGCGATAGTGCCATTTGCCCTTGAGCACGAAGCCGTGCACCGGATTGGGATGCAGATGCCGGGACAGCACGCCGGAACGGCGGACGCGCAGCAGATTGCACCACTGCCCCTGGCGGGTGTTCAGCATCAGCGGACGGAACCAGACGTCGGGCGCCTGCGGCACCCAGACCCGTTCATCCTCCGGAATGGCCACGACCGCGATTTCCGGCGAGGCCAGCACATGGGTCGAGCCGTTCATGTCACGATACATCGCGTTTCCCTTTTTTGCGCGCGACCGGCTTCTTGGCCAGCTTGGCAGCGCGGCGGCGGCTGGCTTCGCGCCGGTTGAGTTGTGTTTCGGTGTAGCCCAGCACCCGCTCCATCGCGGCGCGGGCCTTGACCGGATCGCCGTCCTCGATCGCGCGCGCGGCGCGGGCGTGGTTGGGCAGGTTTTCGTCGAACCAGTCCTGCGAGCCCACCGCGACGAAGAACACCGCCCCCAGGATGGTGTCGATCGCGCCGCGAAAGCCCTGCAGCACCGGGTTGTGGGTCGCATCGAGAATGGCGAGATGGAATTTCTTGTCGGCGGCCGTCGCGCTGGCCTGATCGTGCGACGTTTCCATGGCGGCCAGCGCCGCGTTGATGCGCTCCAGATCCTGCCTCGTCGCGCGCTGCGCGGCGAGCGCGGCGGCGGCAGGCTCGATCATCAGCCGCACCTCCTGGATGCTGGACATCATCTCGGGATCGGGTTCGCCGTCGCCGACCAGCCATGTCAGCACTTCGCGATCGAGCAGACTCCAGTCGCGCCGCGGCAGCACATGGGTGCCGTGGCGTGGCCGGACGCTGACCAGGCCTTTCGCCGCCAGGGTTTTCATCGCCTCGCGAATAACGCCACGCCCGACGCCGAAACGCGCTTCGAGTTCAGGCTCCGCCGGCAACGCCTCGCCGATCTCGATCACACCGCGCGTGATCTCCCGTCCCAGCGTCGCCACCACGGACTGAATCCGCCCCGGCTTGGCTTTTCTGTCAGGTTGTTTCGTGCGCGCGAGATTCAAGGGATGCCTTTGCCCGGCTGGATTGGACTCTTTCAAACATCGGATGTTAAACATCCGATGTTTGAAAGAGTCAATCCTGGGCCCAAGCCTCGGGACACCGAACGGCCGGACATAAAAAAAGCCCCGATCTTGCGACCGGGGCTTGAGGTGGTCCGCGTGTGAGGGAACGCGGGGAGGAGAAACGTCTCTCGGTGAGGTGTCGCGGTGCACAACGACGGGATCGCTGCACCCGGAGGTCATGACCCGGGAGGCACTGTGACGGGGAGCCGAGACACGTTTACGATTCGCAGTCTGATCGTCGAACCGGCAAAGGAAAAACACAAAAATTGCGCCTACCGATGAAACGTGTTCATCTGAGGTACCATGGAACAACTCCCACTCGGCGCGCTACGCGCTTTCGAAGCTGCTGCACGGACTAGCTCTTTTCGCTCTGCGGGCGAAGAACTGGGCATCTCGCCGAGTGCCGTCAGCCACGCCATTCGCAAATTGGAATACCTGATCGGCGCAGCGCTGTTCGAGCGCGAAGGACGGTCGGTCCGACTCAACCCCGGCGGCGAGGCCCTGCTGCGCCATGTCTCCAGCGCCTTCGACGAGGTGCGACTCGGACTTGAGACAGTCGGAGCCCGCTCCGGCAATCTGCTGCGCCTGCATTGCGCGCCAAGCCTGGCGACGCAATGGCTGATGCCGCGACTGCGCGGCCTGATTGCCGAGCAGCCGGGCCTCAAGGTGCGTCTGTCAGCCAGCAACGACTATCCCGCTTTCCACAACGACGATTTCGATGCCGACATCTGCTACGGCCCGCCCCGCCAGGAAGGCCTGATTGTCTGCCCGCTCGGCGAAGAGCTGGTGACGCCGCTGTGCACGCCGCAGATCGCTGCAAACATCCGCTCGATCGCGGATCTCTCCGCCCACGACCTGATCGAAAGCGACTACAAGCGGGTGCGCTGGACCGAGTGGTTCACCGCCAACGACACCACCCCGCCGAGCCAGCGCGGCAGCCGCTTCGACCGCAGCTTCATGGCGATCGCCGCCGCCGTCGACGGCCTCGGCATAACGCTGGAATCCACCCGCCTGGCCGAGCGCGAACTGGCCAGCGGCCAGCTGGTTGCACCGCTCAAGGGCATCACCCGCGACGTCAGTTATGTCGGGCACTATCTGGTGTTTCCACCCAAGGCCAAGCCGCGGCGCGCGGTGCGGATGTTCGCCACCTGGCTGGCCCGGGAGCTCGGCCTGCCGCCGCTGGAGTTTTAGGGCAGGCGATAAGAGCAACCCGTCATCCTGAGGTGCGAGCCTCGCGGTGCACTTGCACCGCGGGGAGAGCCTCGAAGGATGACAGCCCGAACCTTAAATACCTTGGCCGTCCATCCTTCGAGGCGCGCAAGAGTGCGCACCTCAGGATGACGGATAATCTGCTGTCGCAGCGCTACCCGATCAGCTTCAACCACTCGTCCTCGCTCAGCACGGCCACGCCGAGCTCCTTCGCCTTGGTGAGCTTGGAACCGGCGTCCTCGCCGGCCACGACATAGTCGGTCTTCTTCGACACCGAACCCGACACCTTGGCGCCCAGTCGTTCGGCGGCGGCCTTGGCTTCGTCGCGGGTGAACTTGGTCAGCGAGCCCGTGAATACAACCGTCTTGCCGGCGACGGGCGTATCCTTGCGCGCCTGTTCGACCGGCAGCACCTCGATTTCACCAAGCAGATCGTGGAACGCCTTGAGGTTGCGCGGTTCGGCAAAGAATTCCACCACCGCATCGGCCACGACTTCGCCCACCCCTTCGATGTCGTTGAGATCCTCGTAGGCTTCGCTGTCGTGGCCCTTGCCTGCCGCGCGCATCGCGCGCTCGAAGGCTTCAACGGTGCCGTAGTGCCGCGCCAGCAGCTTGGCGTTGCCCTCGCCGACATGGCGAATACCGAGCCCGTAGATCAGCCGGTTGAGCTCGATGCGGCGGCGCTCGTTGATGGCGCTGAACAGATTGCGCACCGAGACTTCACCATAGCCCTCGCGCTGCATCAGCTTGCTGGATGAGCGAGCGTCGCGCTTTTCCAGTGTGAAGATATCGACCGCCGACTTTACCAGGTCGTCGGCATAGAATTCCTGCACCTGCTTGTCGCCGAAACCTTCGATGTCGAAGGCATTGCGGGAGACGAAGTGCTTCAGCTTCTCCACCGCCTGCGCCGGACAGATCAGCGCACCGGTGCAGCGCTTCACGACCTCGCCTTCCTCGCGCACCGCGTGGCTGCCGCACACCGGACAGGTGTCCGGAAATTTGTAGGGCTTGGCGTCCTTCGGCCGCTTGTCCAGCACCACGCTGACGACCTGCGGAATTACGTCGCCGGCGCGCTGCACCACCACGGTGTCGCCGACGCGGATGTCGACGCCATCGCGGATCGGCTCGCCGTCATTGCCGATGCCCTTGATGTAATCCTCATTGTGCAGCGTCGCATTCGACACCACCACACCGCCGACCGTGACGGGCGCAAGCCGCGCCACCGGCGTCAGCGCGCCGGTGCGGCCGACCTGGATGTCGATGCCGTTCATGACGGTGGTGGCCTGTTCGGCGGCGAACTTGTGCGCGATCGCCCAGCGCGGGCTGCGCGACACGAAGCCGAGCCGGTTCTGCCAGTCCAGCCGATCGACCTTGTAGACCACCCCATCGATATCGTAGCCGAGCGTGTCGCGCTCAGCGCCGATGCCGCGATAGAACGTCAGCGCCTCGTCGACGCTCTTGCACAGCGTGGTGCGCGGATTGGTGACGAAGCCCGCCTTCGCCATCCATTTGATCATGCCGAACTGCGTATCTGCCGGCGTCTCGCTCATCTCGCCCCAGGTGTAGGCAAAGAATTTGAGCGGCCGCGACGCGGTGATCGATGGATCCTTCTGGCGCAGCGAGCCGGCGGCGGAATTGCGCGGATTGGCGAACACCGTGTCTTCGGCTTCCGCCTGCTTCTTGTTCAGCTCGAGAAAATCCGCGGTCCGCATATAGACTTCACCGCGGATCTCGCAGACCGCGGGAATGGCTTTGCCCTTCAACGTGTTCGGGATGTCCTTGATGGTGCGGACATTGGCGGTGACGTCTTCACCTTCGAAGCCATCGCCGCGGGTCGCGGCCGTCACCAGTTCGCCGTTCTGATAACGCAGCGACAGCGACAGACCGTCGATCTTGGGCTCCGCGACAATCGCCGGAATCTCGTCCAGCTTGAGGAAGCGCTGGATACGTTCGATGAAATCGGCGACATCCTCGTCGCTGAAGGCATTGCCCAGCGACAGCATCGGCACCGCGTGGCGCACCTTGGCGAAACGGCCCAACGGCTGCGCGCCGACCCTTTGCGACGGTGATTCCGCCGTCAGCAGATCGGGAAACCGCGCCTCGATATCCCCGACACGCCGGCGCAGCGCGTCATACTCGGCATCGGAAATCTTCGGGGCGTCGTCCTGATAGTAGCGCTTGTCGTGCAGGGAGATTTCCAGCGCCAGCCGAACCAGTTCGGCCTTGGCCTGGGCATGGGTGAGATGCTCGACGGCGGCAGGCGCCTTCTTCTTGGCTGCGGCTTTTGCCGTCACCTTCTTTGCCGACATGGCCGCCCCCACCCCTTCAATTCAAGCGTTATGTGATTCTACGTTGTTGGCCGGCCTCAGGCGAGGAGGCACATACGCTACGCCGTCGCCGCCTTCAGCAACCGGTCCGCGGCGGCGCGCGCCTCTGCGGTGATCTCGGCGCCGGCCAGCATGCGGGCGATTTCCTCGCGGCGGTGATCGCTCTTGAGCGTTGCGACGCTGGTGGCGACGCGCTTGCCCTTGTCGAGCGCATCCTTGGAAATCAGCAGATGCTGGTCGGCGCGCGCGGCGACCTGCGGCGCGTGGGTCACGGCCATCACCTGCACCTTGCCGGCCAGCCGCGCCAGCCGCGCGCCGATGGCATCCGCCACGGCGCCACCCACGCCGGTATCGATTTCGTCGAACACCAGGGTCGGCGCCGATCCGCGATCCGACAACACGACCTTCAGCGCCAGCAGGAAACGCGACAGCTCGCCGCCGGAGGCGACCTTCATCAATGGCCCGGGCCGCGTGCCGGGATTGGTCTGCACCCAGAACTCGACGCGGTCGATGCCCTGCGGGCCGGCTGCAGCAGTGTCGCTGTCGACCTGGGTCATGAATTTGGCGCGCTCGAGCTTGAGCGGCGCGAGCTCGGCATTGACGGCCTTGTTGAGCTTCTCGGAGGCCTTGCCCCGCACGGCCGAGAGCTTCACGGCGGCGGCGTCATAAGCCTTGTCCGCTTCGCCGGCGGCTTTTTCCAGCACCTTGAGCCGTTCCGCACCGGCATCGATCAGCGCCACGTCGGAGGCATAACGTTCCGCCAGTGCGGCGAGGCTGTCCACCGGGGTGGAATACTTCCGCGCCGCCGCGCGCAGCGCGAACAGCCGCTCCTCGATCCGCTCGAGCTCCGCCGGATCGAAATCCGCCGCCCTCAGCGCCGCGTTGAGATGCTGGTCGGCCTCTTCCAGCGCGTTGATGGCGACATCGATCGCCTTGACCGCGGGCTCGATCAGTGTCGGTGAATTCGCCGCGCGGCGCTCCAGCCGGCGCACCGCCGCGGCCAGGCCCGGCACCGGCGACTGATGGCCGCCAACCACTTCCAGCGCCTCGCGCAGGTCGGAGGCGATCTTTTCGCCCTGCATCATGGTGGTGCGACGCTCGGCCAGCGAAGTTTCCTCGCCGGCCTGCGGTTTGAGCTTGCGCAATTCGTCGGAGGCATGGCGCAGGAAATCGGCCTCGCGCGCGGCGCGCTCCATGCCGGCGCGATGATCGTCCAGCGCGGTGCGCGCAGTGCGGCGCGCCTCCCACAGCGCTTCCAGCGCCGTGACATCTTTTTCCAGGCCGGCAAAGGCATCGAGCAGGCGGCGATGGGTGGCGGCATCCACCAGCGCGCGCTCATCGTGCTGGCCGTGGATTTCCACCAGCGCCGTGCCGACCGCCTTCAGGGTCTGCACACTGATGGCCTGGTCGTTGAGAAACGCGCGGGTGCGGCCGTCGGCGAGCTGCACGCGGCGCAGAATCATCTCGCCGGTGTCGTCGAGCCCGTTCTCGCTGAGGATTTTCGCGGCCGGATGGCGCTTGGGCACATCGAACACCGCTGTTACCTGGCCCTGCTCCGCGCCGTGGCGGACAAGGCCGGCATCGCCGCGGCCGCCGAGCGCCAGCGCGAATGCATCGAGAAGAATGGATTTGCCCGCCCCGGTCTCTCCGGTCAGCACCGCAAGCCCGCGGGCGAAATCGATGTCGAGCCGCTCGATCAGGACGATGTCACGGATCGAAAGGCGCGCCAGCATTGCGGTCAGATCCTATCCAAGGCCCCATTTCTTCGCGACCCTGAAGGCCTTGCTGATATAGGACTCTTTGTTTTCGCTCGGTTCGAGTCCGCCGGACTTTACTAGATTGTAGCTGTCTTTGTACCACTTGCTGTCAGGAAAGTTGTGGCCAAGCACGGCGGCGGCGGTCTGGGCCTCGCCGACCACGCCGATGGTCATATAGGCCTCGGTCAGGCGCGCCAGCGCTTCCTCGACATGGCGGGTGGTCTGATACTGGGTCACCACCAGCTTGAAGCGGTTGATCGCGGCGGTGTAATCGCGCTTGTCCATGTAATAGCGGCCGACCGACATTTCCTTGCCGGCAAGCTGGTCGCGAGCGCCTTCCAGCTTCTTCTTGGCGGAGGTGGCGTATTCGGAATCGGGATATTTGCGAATCACCTCTTCCAGTGCGCTCATGGCCTTCTCGGTGCGGCCCTGATCGCGGCTGATGTCCGGGATCTGGTCGTAATGCGAGGCGGCGATCAGGTACTGCGCATAAGCCGCGTCCGGCGTTCCCGGATGCAGGCTGACATAACGCGAGGCCGAGCCGATCGCGGTGTCGTAGTCGCCGCCCTCATAGGCCGCGTAAGCCGACATCAACAGCGACTTGCGCGCCCAGGTCGAATACGGATGCTGGCGGTCGACTTCCTCGAACTTCTTGTTGGCCGCCTTGATGTCCTTCTTCTCGTTCATCAGGTACAAGCCCTCGTTGTAGAGCTTGTCCGCCGGCTCCTCGACGAAGGTGTTGTCGTCCTTGGCGAGGAATTTGTCCCAGATCGGCCCGGTGCCGCAGCCGCCGAGCGTGGTCGCAAGAAGCATCAGTCCGCCCGCAAAGCCGAGGTGGCGTCCGATCCGGCCTGTCCGGTTCGCGCGAGAAAACGACATGTTGCGTTGTCCAACCATCATGGATGTGACCGACCTCAAGAGACGCGAGTCTCTTGCTATCAAGAGTCTCTAACTACAAAGCCAACTTATCGAACCAGATTAGTGCGATCAGATTGCCATGGCCTTATCGGCCTGGACCATCGGCGCCAATCCGCTCATGTGCGCACGTTGATCATCTGCACGTTGGTCGTGCGCCTATGTAGCTGAAAAACCTGCCTGAACCAACCGACTATGCACACATTCCGCCCGGATTAAGGCGAATTGCACTGATGCCGGGGGACGGGAGATGAGCTTTGGGGAGTGTTGCAAAAGGGCCGGCGCCGGCTATAGCGTTTTCCAGCGAAGTGGATACCGGTTCCCTCGCGACAAACGCAAAGCGTTTGCGCGGAGAAGAAAACGCGTCAAAACAACGAATCTCAGCGCTAAGACCCTGATCATTCAGGACAGGAAGGCTCAGGAGACGTCCGGAGCGTAGACCGGAACGAGACCACCCAGGAGACCACCGACGACGTCGGCATGACCGCGGGCGTGACGAACGGACACGGCGGGCTCCGCCTCGACGACCCGCCAGGCGCTGCGGTCAGCCATCAGGGCGCTGAGCACGGCGTGATTGAGCTTGTGGCCGCCCCGCACCGAGCGATACAGGCCGATCAGCGGCAGGCCGGCCAGCGCCAGATCACCGATCGCGTCGAGCACCTTGTGACGGGCGCATTCGTCGGCGTAACGCAGGCCTTCCGGGTTCAGCACCCGGTCGGTTTCGAACACCACCGAATTGTCCAGCGACGCGCCACGCGCAAAACCGGACTTCAGCAGCTGCTGGACGTCGCCCATGCAGCCGAAGGTACGGGCGCGCGAAATGTCGCGGCGGAACGCATCTGGGGTCACGTCGAGCATGTAGCTCTGGTGGCCGATCATCGGGTTGGTGAAGCTGATTTCGACCTCAGTGCGGAAACCGCCGGCATAGGGGCGCAGTTCGCCGAATGACTGGCCGAGTGTCACCTGCACCGGCTTGAGAACTTCGATATAGCGGCGCGGCGCCGGTTGCTGCCGGATGCCGGCGCGATCGATCGCGGCGACGAAGGGAGCGGAGCTGCCGTCCATGATCGGCACTTCAGAACCGTCGACTTCGATGGTGGCATTGTCGACGCCCATGCCGCGCAGCGCAGCAAGAACATGCTCGGCAGTGGAGACCATCACGCCCTGGCGATCACCCAGGACTGTGGCGAAATCGGTGGCGACGACCGCGCCGGCCTTGGCGCGCAGCTCGCGATTCTGCCCTTCGGGATCGGTCCGGACAAAAACAAAACCGGCGTCGACATCGGCAGGTCCCATGGTCATCGTGACCTGCGAGCCCGAATGTACGCCCACGCCCGTCACGGTGACGTGCGAACGAAGCGTCGTTTGCCGGCTGAATTTCATGCACTGCCCACTAATGACTCACTGAACCAAATTTCCCCCGCCGCGTCTTATGGAACGTCCCCGAGAGTCGCGTTCCTAGATTAGGCGATTTGATTCAAAGTGATCCCCAAGTCCTTTTCACCATACTCCTCGACGGGAGTCGCGCCAGTCACGGTTTTTTACCGATTGTTACCCCAAACCCGCCGTATTTGCGCCGCCCGTTAACCAAATTCGGGCAGCGATTGCAAGCCCTCGCCTTCTCAAATTCTCCAGTTAATTCAAAGCGTTAAAAAACTTCACAACATTCCCACCGCACAAACGAATGTCCCGGCCTGGTGGGCCGGGACATGGTCGATTTCAGCTGATGTAACAAAGCCACAGCTGGCCTGTAACAATGCTCAGGTGGCCTGCCGGCGGAGGAACGCCGGGATATCCAGGTGGTCGTCGCCCTGGGCCGGCGGCTGCGGCGCCGGCCGGCCATGGGAATCGAGGCCTTGTGGGGCCGGGCGGCGAGCATACTCGGACACCGGCTCGCCGGCGCCGACCTGCGGCATCGGACGCTGCGGCTTGCGCTCCTGCAGCGGCGGCATCTGCGGCATGGCCGGGTTGGAGGCCCGCGCTGCGATCGGCGGTTCGCTCTCTTCGTCACGCCGGCCGAGACCGACATTGGCGAGGCGCTGCAGCAGCGACAGCCGCTTCTGCTGCGGATGCTCGTCTTCGGCCTCACCAGCCGCCTGGCGGATCTGGTTCTGGGCCGGCATCGGCAGCTCGTCGAACTTCGGCATCCGTGGCGCACGCAGCGGCGCACGCTCGGCGGCCGGCGGAATGAACGCGGTCGGCAGCGCCGGCTCCTGCAGCTGCACGGCGGCAGGCTGGTCGGGGAACAGCGAGGGCTTCGGCGCGATCGGGCGGATCATGACATCGCCATAGGCTCCCGGCTGCATCTGCGACGCGGCTTCCGCCTGTTGTTCGGGCGAGACCGCAGCCGCGATGGCTGCGAGCGCGGCGCGATCGAAGTCGGCCGGCGGGCGCTGGCCCTGCACGGGCGGCGCCGCCTGGACGGGACGTCCACCATCCTGCTTGGCGCGTTCGGCCATGCGCTGGTTGTCGGCCTTCAGGCGCGCGGTCAGGTCGGCGAGACGGCTGTCGGGCGCCGCGGCCACCGCAGGGGCGGACGGGGTCTGGGTCAGCCGCGCGGTCGCGGTCTGGTCGATGCCGGTGGCCACCACCGAGACGCGGATGACGCCGTCGAGCGATTCGTCGAAGGTGGCGCCGACGATGATGTTGGCGTCCTGGTCGACTTCCTCACGGATGCGGGTCGCGGCTTCGTCGACCTCGAACAGCGTCAGGTCCTTGCCGCCGGTGATGGAGATCAGCAGGCCACGGGCGCCCTTCATCGAGGAATCGTCGATCAGCGGGTTGGCGATCGCAGCTTCAGCCGCGGTCAGCGCGCGCTTCTCGCCGGAGGCCTCGCCGGTGCCCATCATCGCCTTGCCCATCTCGCGCATCACGGCGCGGACGTCGGCGAAGTCGAGGTTGATCAGACCTTCCTTGACCATCAGGTCGGTGATGCAGGCAACGCCCGAATACAGCACCTGGTCGGCCATCGCGAAGGCGTCGGCGAAGGTGGTCTTCTCGTTGGCGACCCGGAACAGGTTCTGGTTCGGGATGATCAGAAGCGTATCCACCACCTTGTGCAGTTCGGTGATGCCGGTCTCGGCCGTGCGCATGCGGCGCTGGCCCTCGAAATGGAACGGCTTGGTCACCACACCCACGGTGAGGATGCCCATGTCGCGGGCCGTCTTGGCAATGACGGGAGCCGCACCCGTGCCGGTGCCGCCGCCCATGCCGGCGGTGACGAACACCATGTTGGCGCCGGTCAGATGGTCGCGGATTTCGTCGATAACCTCTTGCGCGGCGGCCGCGCCGACGTCCGGCTGCGAGCCGGCACCGAGGCCCTGGGTCACCTGGGTGCCCATCTGCACGATGCGCTCGGCCTTCGACATGGTCAGCGCCTGGGCATCGGTGTTGGCGACCACGAAGTCGACGCCAACAAGGCCCGCGGTGATCATGTTGTTGACGGCGTTGCCGCCCGCGCCGCCGACGCCAAACACGGTGATCCGCGGCTTCAACTCGCGGATGTCGGGAATGTTGAGATTGATGGTCATGTTTGCCTCTCGATTACGCGCGAGTTGTGCCGGAATGCCTGCGGCCCAAACCGGAACACCGGACCGAAGCGGTTGACGAAATCATGTGTACGCACTGCCGGATCATCAGAACCCCTCGCGAAGCCATTGTCCGACCTTCCCGAAATAGCCGCCGCCATAAGTCCCCGTCTTGAGCTGCCGCGTGTGCCGCGGTTCGACATGTTCGAGGTGAGCGAATTGCGGGTAGACCAGCAGCCCGGTGGGCACCGCGAACGATGCGCTCTTGGCTTCCGCCGGCAGCCGGCCGAAGCCGAGCGGACGGCCGACGCGCACCGGACGATTGAGAATCTGGCTGGCCAGCTCCGGAATGCCGGTCAGCAGCGAGGCGCCGCCGGTCAGCACCACCCGCGCCCGCGGTTCGGCCGCAAAGGGAGAATCTGCCAGCCGGTCCCTGACCATTTCAAAAATCTCCTCGGCGCGCTGGCGAATGATGTTGGCGATGGTGGCGCGGGAGACGATCTGCGGCACATCGCGGTCGTGGTCGTCTGCCGAAGGCACGCTCATCAACTCGCGCGCGTCGGAACCACCCGTCAGCACGGTACCGTATAAAGTCTTGATTCGCTCCGCATCCGCAATGCAGGCGCCGAGTCCACGGGCCAAATCCATCGTGATGTGTTGCCCGCCGAGCGCAAATCCGCTGGCATGGACAAAGCGGCCGGTCGAATAGGTGGCGATGGTCGTCGTTCCCGCGCCCATGTCGACGATGGCGGCACCGGTGTCGACCTCGTCGTCGGTCAGCACGGAGAGGCCGGCGAGGTAGGGGCTGGCTGCCATGGCCTCGACATTGAGATGACAGCGCTCGACCACCAGCATCAGGTTCTTGCAGGCGGAGGCGTCGGCGGTGACGACATTCATGTCGACACCAAATTTGCTTGCGACCATTCCGCGCGGATCGCGAATGCCCTTCACGCCGTCAAGCGAATAGCCGACCGGCAGCGCGTGCAGCGCGGTGCGGCCCGTGGCGGTGGCGTGGTGCATGCCGGTGGAGGTGACGCGGCCGACATCGGCCGGCGACACCGTGCCGCCGCGGATATCGGCGGCGGCTTCGATCAACTGCCCCTGCAGGCGGCCGGCAGACACCGACAGCAGCACGGATTCGACCCGCACCTTGGCCATGCGTTCGGCCACCGAAATGGCCTGGCGGACCGACTGCTCGCACTGGGCCAGATCGATCACCGCACCGGCTTTGACGCCGAGCGACTGGATGTGACTGATGCCGATCAATTCGATGGCGTGGGTACGGCCGCGCAGCGCCTCGCTCGGCGGACACGGCTTCAGCCGGGCGATCAGGCAGGCCACCTTGCTGGTGCCGATATCAAGCGCCGCCACCAAAGCGGTGCGGTTTGCCGGCATGGCGCGGGTCTTGGGGGTCAGCTGACGGTCGAGACTGGTCATGCGTCACTGGCCTTGCGTTTCGGCTTCTTGTCTTTGAGCAGCTCGTCCCGCGCCTTGCCCGCATCGTCGGACAGCCGGACGGTGACGCGATCCGGCAGCCGCAGGTCGATGGCGGTGATATCGCGGGAGAACAGCCGGTCTTCCTTGTCGAGCTTCGACAGCAGCGCCAGCGAGCTCTCGAGCCCGGCTTCCGGCAGCCGCACGTCAAGACCGTCGGCCAGGCGCAGATTCCAGCGGCGCTCGCCAACGAACACGATGGCCTTCACGGCGGAGCGCACCTGCGGATACTGCGCCAGCAAAGTGAGGAAATCCTTGGCCCGGGTTGCGGCGCCCTTGCCCACCACCAGCGGCAGCGAGGTGAAACGGCGGGACACCCAGGGCTCCAGCACCGCGCCGTCCTCGGCGATCACCGATAGCGCGCCGTCCTGCTGCCAGAGAGCGAACGCCTTGCGCTCGGTGATGTCGATCTGCAGTTGTCCCGGATAGAGCTTGAGAACGGTGGCATCGGCGATCCAGGGGCTGGACTTGAGCTTGTCGCGCACGGTCGCGGCGTCGAGGAACAGCAGCGACGAGCGGCCGGTGACGCCACCGATCGCCAGCACTTCATCCTGGGTCAGCTGCTTGCGGCCGCTGATGGCGACATTGGTGATGCGGAACCCGACGGCATTGGCCGCTGCGTTGCGGGCATCGCTCAGGGTCGACACCACGTCGTCGACATGGTTGCCCTTCACCACGCCGAGCACGAGAGAGGCCAGCAATATAAAGAGTGTAGCGAACAGCCCGAACCGGCGCGGCAGCTGGCGCTGCAGCTGCACCAGGAAACGCGGCATGTCCTCGTCCTGGGCGGCGGTGCGATAGCTCATGCGACGCGAACGGTCAGCCGCGCGCGCAGCCCGCGGCGCAGCGCGTCGCGCCGTTGTCGTCGTCTGTTCGGATTGGGGCCCCTTCTGTCTCAGCGACCGAGCGAGGCGTCCTCCACCATCCATTGCACGAGCTCGTCAAACGTTATGCCTGCATACATCGCAGGCTCTGGCGCAGGTGACGTCTCGGTCATGCCGGGCTCAAATGTGGGTTTTGACCTCTAACAGATCAGGCCCCCGCATCTCGATGCGGTCGTCGTCACGGAAATCCGCACGGCTCACGCCCTGGCAGCCAAGCGCGTCATGCGCCGCCAGCGTTAACCTTCGGGCTTCCTGGTAAACAAAAGGTAAAACCGGGGGGATCTGGACGTATTTTGATGCGCCGGAAGAACGGTTTATTCCGAAATCGTAAGAATTTTACGGTTGACGACTCTGGTTCCCTTCGGTTCCCGGCCTCCAGGGAGATCACGGCTGTATCTGGGTCCGCTTTTCGGCCAGCGCGATCTGGTCATGCAGGAAATCGACGAATTCGATCCCCTGCGCCTTCAGCGCCTTCGGGTAGAGCGAGGCCTTGGTCAGGCCCGGCAGGGTGTTGGTTTCGAGGTAGATCGGCCCCTTGTCCGAGATGATGAAGTCGGTTCGGGAATAGCCGCGGCACGACAGCACCCGGTGCGCCCTGAGCGCCTTGTCCATCAACAGGGCCGTGATCTCCTGCGAAAACCGCCCGGGGCAGATTTCCTGGGTCGCTTTCGCCAGATACTTGGCCCGGTAGTCGAAGCCGAAACCGCCGTCCGCCGGAATGATCTCGATCGGCGGCAGCGATATCAGCGACCCATCGGACTGCTCCAGCACCCCGCACGTCGCCTCCACGCCGGCGATGAACGGCTCGACCACATAGTCTTCGGTCTTTGCTGCGGTCCGGACCGCAACGAGGTCCTGGGTCGAATTGACGAAAATGAGACCGTAGCTCGATCCATCCCGCGCGGGCTTGGCGATCAACCGGCCGTACTGCGCGAACGCGCCCTCCATATTGTCCAATGTCACAGCGGCAGGCGCTTCGACCCCCGCAGTGGCGACAAACCGTTTGGCGGCGATCTTGTCGAAGGCGAGATTCGATGCCGCCGAACCGGACCCCGTAAACCGGATGCCGCGGATTTCGCACATCGCCTGCAGCTCGCCGTTCTCGGCCCGGCCGCCGTGCAGGCCGAGCACCAGCACCCGCCCCTCATCCTTCGCCTGGTCCAGCGCCTGCTCCAGACCGAAACCGCGATCGCCGGGCTTGAACGGATCCTCGAACGGCTTGAGATGACCGAGCAGTTGTTCGGATTGCACCTGATGCACCGTGTCGTCGATGTCCCAGAACCACAGGTCGGCGTCGGGCAAAGCCGCGTGCAGGGCCTGAGCGGACGCCACCGATACCAGACGCTCCTTGTTGGTGCCGCCGAAAAGAATGGTCGTGCGCATCATGCCCGTCCGTTGATTCCGATCCGCTTGATTTCCCAGTGCAGCTCAATTCCGGAGGTCTCTTTGACCTTCGTGCGCACGGTCTCGCCCAATGTCTCGATGTCGTGACCGGTGGCGTCGCCGGTGTTGATCAGGAAATTGCAATGCATCTCCGAGACCTGGGCGCCGCCGACACGGAAGCCCCGCAGGCCGGCGACATCGATCAGCTTCCAGGCGCTGTGTCCTGCCGGATTCTTGAAGGTCGAACCGCCGGTCTTTTCCCGGATCGGCTGCGCGGTCTCGCGATGGTTTTGCACCTCGGCCATCCGCGCGCGGATCGCTTCGGGATCACTGATGCGACCGCGATACAGCGCAGACGTAAAGATCACGCCATCCTCGACGCCGCTGTTGCGATAGACGAACTTCATGTCGGCGTTGGAGAAGGTTCTGATATCGCCGGCGCGCGTCACACCCCGCGCTTCCACCAGCACATCCTTGGTCTCGCCGCCATTGGCGCCGGCGTTCATGCGCAGCGCACCGCCGATCGAGCCGGGAATGCCGAAATAGAATTCGAGCCCGCTGATGTTGGCGGCCGCCGCCGTCTCCGCCACGCGTTTGTCGAGGGCCGCGGTGCCGGCGCGCACGGTGTCGCCATCCGCCTTGGCCTCGCCAAAGCCACGCGGCGACAACCGGATCACCACGCCCGGCACGCCACCGTCGCGCACGATCAGGTTGGAGCCGACGCCAATCGGATAGACCGGGATGTCCTGCGGCAACCGCGCCAGGAAATAAGCCAGATCGTCTTCATCCGCCGGTGTGAACAGCACCTGTGCGGGGCCGCCGACACGAAACCAGGTCAGTGCCGCGAGACCTTCATTGCCGAGCAATCGCCCGCGCAGGTCGGGCATTGCGGAGGTCAGAGTGGGAAGCAGGTCGGGAAAGCTCAATTCGCCGTCTCCAACGCTTTCAATTCCGCCGGAAGCGCATAGGCCCACTGGGTGATGTTGCCGGCGCCAAGACAGACGACATAGTCGCCACTCATGGCCACGCCGCGAACCACCTCGGCGAGCTGTGTCGAATCTTTCAGCGGAATCACCTCACGATGGCCGTGGGCGCGCAGCCCCAGCACGAAATGATCGCGGTCGATGCCCGCGATCGGCGCCTCGCCCGCCGGATAGACGTCGGCGACGATGACGGTATCGGCGTCGTTGAAGCAGGTGCAGAATTCTTCGAACAGGGATTGCAGGCGGGTGTAGCGGTGCGGCTGCACCACGGCGATCACCTTGTTCTTGGTCGAGTCGCGCGCGGCGCGCAGCACGGCGGCGATCTCGACCGGGTGATGGCCGTAGTCGTCGATCACGGTGACGCCGTTCCAGTCGCCGGTCTTGGTGAAGCGGCGCTTGACACCGCCAAAGCCGGCCAGCGCCTTGCGGATGGCATCATCGGAAAGCCCGAGTTCGTGGGCCACAGCGATCGCCGCGGTCGCATTGGACGCGTTGTGGCGCCCCGGCATCGGCAGCACCAGCTTGTCGATTTCGTGGGTCGAGCCGTCCTTGCGATTGCGGAACGACACCTTGAAAGTCGAACCGCCATTGGCGGCGGCGAGATTCATCAGGCGAACGTCGGCCTGCGGGTTCTCGCCATAGGTGATGATGCGGCGGTCTTCGATCTTGCCAACCAGGGTCTGCACCACCGGATGATCGATGCACATCACGGCGAAGCCGTAGAACGGCACGCTCTCGACGAAATTGCGGAACGCTTCCTGCACCGCATCGAAGGTCTTGAAGTGATCGAGATGCTCGGGATCGACATTGGTGACGATGGCGACATCGGCGGGCAGCTTCAGGAAGGTGCCGTCGCTCTCGTCGGCTTCCACCACCATCCACTCGCCGGCGCCGAGCCGCGCATTGGTGCCGTAGGCATTGATGATGCCGCCATTGATCACGGTGGGATCGAGATTGCCGGCATCGAGCAGCGTCGCCACCATCGAGGTGGTGGTGGTCTTGCCGTGGGTGCCGGCGATCGCGACACAGCTCTTCAGCCGCATCAGCTCGGCCAGCATCTCGGCACGGCGCACCACCGGAATGCGCTGGGCGCGCGCCGCCATCAATTCCGGATTGTCGCGCTTGATGGCGGACGAGACCACCATGACACCGGCGCCGGCCACATTGTCGGCCGCATGGCCGACGACGACAGCGATGCCGTTGTCACGCAGGCGCTTGACGTTGGCGCTCTCGGCCACATCGGAGCCGCGCACCGTATAGCCGAGATTGTTCAGCACCTCGGCAATGCCGCTCATGCCGATGCCGCCGATCCCGACGAAGTGAATAGGTCCGATTTCGCGGGGCAGTCTCATCTCGATCTCACCGGCTGTGTATGGCGCAGGGGCCGAAGCACCCACGAATCCAGCCTCCTTCATGCAAGACGAGACGGACCGGGACAAGCCCGGAAACAGCTAGAAATCGACAATTCGGCGGATCAAAGGCGACGCCGGATTCGGTTACCCCTCGGGGTGATCCTCCAGCCGCCGGCGTGCGCACGCCGCCGCTTCAGGCGCGGACGCCACCACGTCCATCGGAATACCGAACGCCTTGACCGCACCGACGGCCTGAAGCCGGAAGGCCGCGCGTTTCAGCGCATCCGGTTCGATGCTGATCAAGGCCCGGCAGACCTTCTGCAGCGCCTGCTTGTTTTTCTTCAGCCAGAGCCCGCGCTGCTTGCGGTCCTCATGGGCCTCGTCGACGCGCCCGCCCTCGAACATCAGCACATAGGGCTCGCCGCGTGCGAGCAGCGCCTCCATCTCCTGCACCCATTGCGGGGCATAGCCCTCCGTCATGCCCTCGCTTCGCGCCCGCACCACCGGGAAGGTCGAGACATCATGGACGGTAAAGGATTCCGGATCGAACGGCATGGTCTGCTGCTCCCTGGGACTATGCTGGTGAAAACAGGCGCGCCGCGCCCTGTTGTGAAAGCTGGATCGCAGCGCCTGCACGCAAGCGCATGTCGTGCTCATAGGCCGCGATCGCTGCGAGAGGAGAGAGGTCGCCGGCGGCCGCCTCCTCCAGCCGCCCGGCAAGCCGCGCTGCGTCGTCCAGTGCGGTATTGGCGCCGAGGCCACCGGCGGGACTCATCGCATGGGCCGCATCGCCCAGAATCGTCACCGGCGTCGGTATCCAGGCCGCCTGCAGCACGACGCTCCTGACGGGCAGCATCGCAAGCGACGATCGCTCGCCGTGTTCGAACATCGCCCTCAGGCCGGGGTGCCAGTCGTAGGTGCGGCACGCCACGATCGAACGCAGCGCCGGCCCCGCCGGCGGCAAATCGCCGCTCTCGTCAAAGCCGAAGCAGTCGCGCGGACCGATGAAGGCCCAGTACAGATAGTCCTCGACGGGGCTGAGCGAACCATCACACAGCCATCCGGCCGTGACCGGCGATTGCCGAAAACGCATGGCGTCGACGATGAGTGCGAAGCCATCGGCGAAAATCACCGACGTTCCCCTCAACAATGACGGCGCGATCAGCGACCGGATCTCGGGCGAAAGCCGTGTCGTGCCGTAGATGCAAACGGAGCCAGTGTCGGCGGCCCGCGCATGCGGCCAGCGCTGCGCCCGCACCGGCGAGCCGACGCCATCCGCAGCCACCACGATGTCGGACTGAACCGAGCTGCCATCCTCGAAGGCGATCGCAACCTTGCCGTCGCTCTTCAGGTCGAAGCGGCGGAACGACTTGCCGAAATGCACCCGGTCCAGCAATCCGCACAGCAGGATTTCGCGCAGGGTCTGGCGGTTGGCGCTGAGATCGCCCCGCTCCGCCAACTCCTCCTCTTGCGCGCCCGTGGTGTCGACCACGGAGGGACGCCAAGTCCCGGCCGCACGTCCCGTCACCGGCACGAGTTGCGGATCGCAGAACCGCCCGCCGGTCTCGGACCTCGCACAGGTATCGCAAAACAGCCGGTAGAGATGGTCGGGAAGGCACTGCGCCAGCGCGCGCTGGCCGCAATCGTTGATCCGGATCCGGTATCCTTGGTCGCGGCTGTCGGGCGCGGCGTCCCGCTCATAGACGTCGACGGTTATGCCGGCGCGCCGCAGTCCCTGCGCAAGACAGAGGCCGCCAAGCCCGGCCCCGATGATCGCAACGCGTCCCGTCTCCTGAAACTGATTCCGGCTCACAACTTCACCATCGCCTGTTGCCGACTCATGCCGGCTGGTCAGCGATAGCCAAGGAAGACATGCTTGCGATAACGATATTTGGCCAATAAATAGTGAGAAATGGCCAGCCTAGAGACAATCTTATTGGACGCCCTCGACCGCCTCGACGGGCCGGCCGTCATCGCGCTGTGGGGCTCGGATGACCCTGCCGACGCTTTCAAGCTGGGCACGCGGGAACATGACTGGCACGCCCACCTGCGCGGCCAGATCTTCTGCATCGAGAGCGGGCTGATCCACGTGCGCACCCGGCACGGCTCGTGGCTGCTGCCGCCCAACCGCGCCGGCTGGATGCCACCCGGCGAACAGCACAAGGTGAGCATCAGCGGCGCACTGAGCGGCTGGAGCGTGCTGATCACACCCGACAGCTGCAGCGGGCTGCCAACGCGCCCGTGTGTGATCGGCACCAGCGAGCTGATGCGCGCGCTGGTGCGGCGTGCGGCGTCATGGCCGAGCGATCATGACCTTGCGCCCGAACAGGCGCGTCTGCTTGCCGTGTTGATGGATGAAGTTCGACGATCACCGCAGCAGCCGCTGCATCTGCCGATGCCATCGAATGAGCGACTGGTGCGCATCGCGACCGCGCTTTTGAATCGTCCCAGCGATAACCGCACGCTGGACGAATGGGCGCAATGGGCCGGCCTGTCGTCGCGCACCATGCGGCGGTTGTTTGTTGCAGAGACCGGCTCGAGTTTTGCGCAGTGGCGCCAGCAGGCGCGGCTGACGCATGCGCTGGAGCGGCTGGCGCAAGGTGAACCGGTGGCGCTGGTCGCCGATACCCTGGGCTACGCATCGCCCAGCAACTTCATCGCCATGTTCCGCCGCTGCTACGGCGATTCCCCGGCGCATTATTTCGCCAGCAAAAAGCCGGCCTTCTAGGCCGGCTTTTTGCATGATGGCGTGTTCTGCGGGCCCGCGACGCATTCATTCCGCAGGAACAGCCTGAACGCGGCGCTGGTCCAGTTGCTGGTTGAACAGCGCCAGCAGCAGTCCGGCAAGCGGCACCAGGGCCGCAACCCATGGAATGGCGCCGAGGCCGGGGCCATGGGTGATCACGATGCCGCCGAGCCAGGCGCCGATCGCGTTGCCGAGATTGAACGCGGCGATGTTGAAGCTGGAGGCGAGGCTCTGGCCAGCACCATGAGCCTTCTCCAGCACCCACATCTGCAATGGCGGCACCGTGGCGAATGCCGCGAAACCGAGCAGGCCGACAAAGACAACCGCTGCGATCTGGCTGTGGATGGCGAACGTCATCAGCCCCAGCACGACGGTGAGCCCGAGCAGGCTGCCAAACAGCGTCGGCATCAACTTGCGGTCAGCAAGGCGGCCACCGACCAGGTTGCCGGCCACAAGGCCCGCGCCAAACACCAGCAGGATCGGCGACACCACAGCATCCTGAAAACCAGTGATGCGGGTCAGGATCGGCGCGATGTAAGTGAAGACCGCGAACACGCCGACCCAGCTCAACACGGTGGTCAAGAGTCCCACCAGCACCGAGCGACGTCCCAGCACCGCGAGATCATCACGCAACTTCGTGGGTTCCTGCACGGCCGTATCACGGGGAACGAACGCCGCGATCACGGCCAATGCGGCCAGACCGACCACCGTCACTCCCCAGAAGGTCGCGCGCCAGCCGAAGCCCTGGCCGAGCCAGGTGCCGAAGGGAACACCGAGAATGTTGGCCACGGTCAGCCCGGTGAACATCACGGCGATGGCCGAGGCCTTCTTGTTGGGCGCAACGAGACTGGTTGCGACCACCGAGCCGACGCCGAAGAAGGTGCCGTGCGCGAACGCCGTCAGCACCCGCGCGGCCATCAGCGTCCAGTAGTCCGGCGCGATCGCGCACGCTGCATTGCCGATGGTGAAGATCGCCATCAGCACCAGCAGCGCGGTTTTGCGTGGCCAGCGGCTGGTGGCGATGGTCATGATCGGCGCGCCGACCACGACGCCGAGCGCGTAGCCGGAAATCAGCAGGCCTGCCGCGGGGATCGAGACGCCGAGATCGGCGCCGACCTGGATCAGCAGACCCATGATGACGAATTCAGTGACGCCAATTCCGAAAGCGCCGGCGGTGAGCGCATAGAGTGCAAGTGGCATGGCAGGAGTCCTTGGAAAGCAGCAGGCCCGACGGAGGGGGGGCCGGGACGAGACCCGACTGGCCTGAGATGGACATCCGGCTATTCGTGAATTAGAATTCTCTAAGGAACAATATTTATGAATTGAAGTCACAATGTCGCGAATGGACGTCAATCGCTCCGGCGAGATGGAAGTTTTCGTTCGCGTGGTCGATCTCGGCGGCTTTTCCGCCGCCGCCCGCACCTTCCGGATGACCCCCTCGGCGGTCAGCAAGCTGCTGGCCCGGCTGGAAAGCCGGCTAGGGGTGCGGCTGGTCAACCGCTCGACGCGAAAACTGCAGCTGACCCCGGAGGGCAGCGCCTATTACGAGCGCGCGATCCGGATCCTTGAGGACATCAATGCCGCCGAGCGCGAAGCCACCACGGGAGCGACACCACGCGGCCGGCTGCGGGTCAACACCAGTGTGCCCTTCGGCCTGCACCGGCTGTTGCCGCTGCTGCCCGGCTTCATCAAGCGCTACCCCGGCGTCAGTGTCGACGTGTCGCTCACCGACACCGTGGTCGACCTGATGGAGGAGCGGGCCGACGTCGCCATCCGCGTCGGACCGTTACGTGAATCGCGGCTGCTCGCGCGCAAACTCGGCGAAAGCCCGATGGTGGTGGTGGCGGCGCCGTCCTATCTCGCCGAGCACGGCACGCCGCGAACGCCGGCGGATCTCGAGCACCACAACATGCTTGGGTTCTGCTTCATCAAGCAGGTCGAGGGCTGGCCGTTCCGCGATGACAGCGGCAAAACCGTCAGCGTTTTACCATCGGGCAATTCGCTGGTCAGCGACGGCGAAGCCATGCAGCGGCTGGTGGTCGCCGGCATGGGCCTGGCGCGGCTGACGCGCTTTCACGTCAGGACCGATATCGATGCCGGCCGATTGGTCCCGGTGCTGGAAGACTTCAACCCCGGCGATCTCGAAGCGATCCACGCGGTGTTCGTCGGCCATGGCGGCCAGCTGCCCGCGCGTGTCCGGGCGTTCCTGGATTATCTGGTGGAGCATGTGAAATTGTAGACGGGCGCGAAATGCCGCACGCGTCGTAAAAGACGATTAACGCCCGCTCTTTATCAAGCGAGATCGGCCAACAGCCCACGGGGCCGCATCTCGATGATACGCAAGCTCGTCAAGTTCGCCGTTCGAAGCCTGCTCCTGCTGCTTGTCCTGGCATGCGCGGCGGCGATCGCGTTTCGATTGGCCGCGGCGCTGCGCGAGACCGCGGACCGCGACCAGATCATGCCGGCCTCCGGCAAGACGATCGCGACGCGCTCCGGACGGATCTTCATCCAGGACAAGGGTGACACTCAGGCCATCCCCGTGGTCCTGATTCACGGCACCGCCGCGTGGAGCCAATTGTGGTGGCGAACCACCGATGCGCTGACGTCGTCAGGCTTTCGCGTGATCGCGCTCGATCTGCCGCCGTTCGGCTTCTCGGACCGGCCGGGCGATTACACTCGCGGCGCGCAGGCGGCGCGGATCGACAATATCCTCACCACCCTCGGCGTTACCAAAGCCATCATTGTCGGACATTCCTTTGGTGCCGGCACAGCCCTGGAATACGTGATGCGCCATCCGGACCGCACGCGTGGCCTGGTGCTCGTCGATGCTGCACTGGGCCTGACCGCTCCGCCGAGCGACCCGCCATGGCTGCTTCATCCGCGATGGATCCGCGAGCTCCTGGTATCACTGACCGTTACCAATCCGCTGGCCACCAAGACCCTGCTGTCACAACTGATCGCGAACAAAGCCGCTGCGGATGCTCAGACCATCGGCATCCTGCAGACACCGATGCGGCTGAAGAACAGCACCGCCGACATCGCCGACTGGCTGTTGTATTTCACCAGCGCCGATCGCGGCGCGCTGAGTGCGGATCGCCGCGCCGTCGCAGGCATCGCGGCGCCCACCGCCCTGCTCTGGGGCGACAAGGACACCGTCACCCCATTGGCGCAAGCCAGGGATCTACAGACACTGTTGCCGAAGGCGTCGCTCGACGTCCTGCCGGGGCTCGGCCACATCCCGCAAATCGAAGATTCGATCGCGTTCAACAAAGCCCTGATCGCAGCGCTCCGCGGGATGTAAAGATATCTCGCGCTAACCCGCAACCTCGCGCGCCGCCAGCAGCTTGTCGATACGGCGGCCGTCCATATCAACCACTTCGATACGCCAGCCGTCGCGTGTGAAGTTTTGACCGACGTTCGGCAGGGTTTCGAAATGCTGGAGAGCGAAGCCAGCCACCGTCTGGTAATCGCGGCCCTCCGGCAGGATGACTGACAGCAAGTCGGCCATGTCGTCCACCGGCATCCAGCCGGACAACAGATAGCTGCCGTCGTCGCGTTGCACCCAGGCCAGCTCGTCCGGGCCGTCGCCGTTTTTGAACTCGCCAACGATGGACTCGAGAATGTCGGCGCTGGTCACCACGCCCTGGAAAGTGCCGTATTCGTCGAACACCAGACCCATATGGACGGCGGACGTCTTCAGGATCGCCACTACGTCGCGCGCGTCGACCGACTCCGGAATTGCCGGCGCCTCCTTGACCAGCGCGCGAACATCGATGGCGCTGCCTGCGACAAAAGCATCGAGCAGGTCTTTGGCGTGCAGGATGCCGATTGGGTGATCGCGATTGTTCTCGTGGGCGACAAGGCGGGAATGCGGACTCGCCACGAACGCAGAGCGAACGCTGCCGATGTCGCCGGACAGATCGACCATGCTGACCTCGCGCCGCGGGGTCATCACCGCGCCGACCGGACGGTCGCCAAGCCGCATCACGCCCGCAATCATCTCCTTTTCGCCGGGCTCCAGCACGCCGGCATTCTCGGCTTCGACAATCAGCGTGCGGATCTCGTCCTCCGACACCTTGTCGGAGACCTCGCCGCGCTGGCCGAGCAGCCACAGCACCGCGTCGCCCGAGGCATCGAGCAGCCACACCAGTGGTGAACTGATTCTGGCGACAACGGTCATGGCCGGCGCGACGCGCACCGCCATCGCTTCCGGATCGCGCAGCGCGATCTGTTTCGGCACCAGTTCGCCGACGATCAGTGAAGCATAGGTGATGACGCTGACCACGATACCGACGCCGACCGCATCGGCCACGCCCTGGCGCAGGCCCGCCTCGACCAAAAGCGCGGTCAGTCGCTGCCCCAGCGTGGCGCCGGAGAACGCGCCCGACAGCACGCCGACCAGCGTGATTCCGATCTGCACCGTGGAGAGGAATTTTCCGGGGTCCGATGCCAGCGCCAGCGCACGCCGCGAGCCGGTGACGCCTTTTTCAACCAGCGCCGCCAGCCGTGCCGGCCGGGACGACACCACGGCCAGCTCCGACATCGCGAGCAAGCCATTCACCACGATCAGGACCACGACGATCCCGAGTTCCAACGCCAACATCGATCCCAACTTTCTGAAATCCGAGCCGACTATATAAGGCGTTGCAACGACAATTGGCAGACTTGACGCGGGCCAAAGCGCCGCCGGATGGTCAGGTTGGCGGTTAAATCCCCGCCACCTTCATCACCAGGTCCGCAAGCCGCTGCGCGGCATCGAGGGTGCCTGCCGAGCGGGCGCGCGTGGCCATCGTGGTCAGCCGCAGCGGCGCGGCCGCGAGCGACGAGATTTCCGTGGCCAGCCGGTCCGGCGTGAAATCGGACTGCACGATGCGGATCGCGCCATCGACGCGCTGGAGCACGCCGGCATTGGCGAACTGATCCTGATCGATCGCACCGGGCAGCGGCACCAGGATCGAGGGACGTCCGATGGCGGCGAGTTCGGCCACTGTGCCGGCACCGGAGCGCGAGATCACCAGATGGCTGGACGCCAGCCGCGCCGGCAGATCGCTGAAGAACGGCTGCAGGTCGGCATTGATCTTGAGCCGGTCATACACCGCGCGCACCCGCGCCATATCTTCCTGGCGCACCTGCTGCACCAGCACGAGACGGCGCCACAACGCGGCTTCAAGCCGCTCGATCGCCGGAGGGACGATATCCGCCATCACCCGCGCGCCCTGGCTGCCGCCGACCACCAGCAGGCGCAGCGCGCCGTCTACATCCGGCGGCACGAACGCCATGCCGGCGGCTGAAAGAATCGCCGGACGCATCGGCGTGCCGGTGACGGTTGTTTTAGCAGCCAGTGCCGGCGCATGGTCGAGCACGCCGGGCAGCGAGGTAGCGATCGCGGTGACCCGGCCGGACAGGAACTTGTTGGCGCGGCCCATCACCGCATTGGCGTCATGGATGATGCTGGGCCGGCCGGCGAGCCGTGCCGCGATCAGCGGCGGCAGCGTCGGATAACCGCCGAAGCCGATCACCGCGGCGGGTTTCAGCCGACGCATCAGATTGAACGCGATCATTGTACCGGTGGCGAGCAGCACGCCGGTTTTCGCCAGCGACAGCGGCGAGCGGCTGCGCACGGTTTCGCTCGGCACCACGTCGGTCATCTCAGGCGTGAACAGCCCGCTGTAGCGCACCGCGCGCGCATCGGTGACAAGCCGCACCCGCAGGCCGCGCTTCAACAGCTCGGTGCCCAGCGCTTCGGCGGGAAACAGGTGGCCGCCGGTGCCACCGGCGGCAAGGATGATCAGGGGCGCGTCAGTCATGGCTCGGGATAGAGCAAGATCCGGAGACAAACACAACCGGCAAAGCGCTCAGCGCTGCGCCCAGGTCAGGCGTACTGGCGCGCGTCATAAGCATCGCCCACCGACTGCACCTCGATGCTCGGCCGCAGCCGCGTCAGCGCCAGCATCATGCCGACGCCATAGGCCAGCGAGATCATCGACGAGCCACCATAGGAGATGAACGGCAGCGTCATTCCCTTGGCCGGGATCAGGTGCAAATTGACCGCCATGTTGATCGAGGCCTGCACGCCGAACAGGATCGCAAGGCCGGAGGCCGCGAACCGCGCGAACAGGTCTTCGCTGGCATAGGCGCGCGATAGGGTGCGGATCACGATGAAGGCGAACAGCGACAACAGGATCAGGCACAGGATGATGCCGAACTCCTCCGCCGCCACCGCAAACACGAAGTCGGTGTGGCTGTCGGGCAGGATGCGTTTCACCGTGCCCTCGCCCGGCCCCTGCCCGAACCAGCCGCCGTGGCTGAAGGACTCGGTCGCCATATCGACCTGGAAGGTGTCGCCGGACGCCGGATCCATGAAGCGTTTGATGCGGCCGGCGACGTGCGGCACGAACATGTAGGCGGCGAACAGGCCGGCGGCGGCGGCACCGGCGAGGCCGAATACCCAGATGATGCGCATGCCGGCGATGAAGAACAGCGCGCCCCATACCATCAGGATCAGTATGGTCTGGCCGAAATCGGGCTCAGCCACCAGCAGCGTCACCAGTGTCAGCAGCAGCGCCAGCGCCATAGAGGTCGCCGGCATTTCCGGCCGCCGCGCGGATTCCGAAAACAGCCACGCCACCAGCACCACGAACGACGGCTTCGCCGCTTCCGAGGCCTGGATGTTGAGGCCGAGGATGGTGATCCAGCGCCGGGCGCCCTTCACCTCGGCCCCGAACAGCAGCGTCGCCACGATCAGCACGACACTGATGGCGAACACGATCAAGGCGGCGCGTCGGATCTGGCGCGGCGACAGGAACGAGACCGCGATCATCACCATGAAGGACGGCAGCAGGAAAATGACATGACGGTTGAAGAAGTGGAACGGATCGAGCCCGATGCGCACCGCCACCGGCGGGCTGGCCGCCAGCGACAGGATGATCCCGGCCAGCATCAGCGCAAACATCGCCGCCAGCAGCAGGCGATCCACCGTCCACCACCATTCGCTCAACGGGGTGCGCTGTTCACGAGAAATCATGGCTAATCCCTGGCCGAAAAACCGCTTCCATTGGTCCCCCAACATGGTTTCCAGACCATTAAGAAATTGGAAACATTTGCAGAGAAAGCGGTTTGATCCCCTGATCGCAGGGCGCGGCGCCGGGCCGGGTTGGCTAACAAGAGCGTGAATAAGGACTTGAACGAAGACCCGGATCACCTGACGCTGGATCTGCTCGTGTGCACCTGCAGGCGGGCCAAGACCAAAACATTAAGAGGAACACCATGACCCATGTTGGAAGTTGTTTTTGCGGCGCAGTCGAACTGAAAGTCGAGGGATCGCCGGAAGGCATGGGCTATTGCCATTGCCGGTCCTGCCGCTCGTGGTCCGGCGGACCGGTCAACGCCTTCACCTTGTGGAAGCCGGAAGCGGTGCAGATCACCTCGGGCGCCGAACACGTCGGCATGTTCCAGAAGACCCCGGTCAGCCAGCGCCAGTTCTGCAAGAAGTGCGGCGGGCATCTGATGACCACTCACCCGCCCCTCGGCCTTATCGACGTGTTCGCAGCGACCATCCCGAGCCTGACGTTTACGCCCGGCGTTCACGTCAACTATTCCGAGACGGTGCTGCCGATGAAGGACGGCCTGCCGAAGTTGAAGGATTTTCCGGCGGAGCTGGGGGGATCGGGAGAGGCGGTTCCGGAGTAGTAGCGCAACTAAAAGACGGATGCCTCGTAGCCCGGATGAGCGCGCAAGCGCGATATCCGGGAACGACGGTGCATCTGGCCCCCCGGGGTCGCTTCGCTCGCCCGGGCTACGGTCGAAAGCCTAGGCCGCTAAACCACCGGCACCACACCGCCCAGTGCCAGCACCAGCTCGCGGAAGTGCTGTCCGCGGAGTTCGAAATTGCGGTACTGGTCGAACGACGCGCAGGCGGGAGACAGCAATACGATCGGCTGTGCGAGGCCTGACGCCTCCGCATCACGCGCGGCCTGGCCGACGGCGACATCGAGCGTGCCGCTGATCTCGTGCGCCACCTCGGCGCCAAGCGTGCCTGCGAACTCGCCGGCCGCCTCGCCGATCAGATAAGCCTTGCGGACACGCGGGAAAAATTCGCGCAGGCTTTCGATGCCGCCGCTCTTCGGCTTGCCGCCGGCGATCCAGAAGATGTCGTCAAACGATGCCAGCGCCCGCGCCGCGGCGTCCGCGTTGGTGCCTTTGGAATCGTTGATGAACAGCACCTTGTCGCGGCGGCCGATCTGCTCCATGCGGTGCGCAAGGCCGGGAAAGCTGCGCAATCCCTCCTGCAGCACTGGAAATGATACTCCGAGCGCCAGCGCCGCAGCCGCCGCGCACGCCGCGTTCTGCGCATTGTGCAGTCCGCGCAGCGAGCCGATGCCGCCAATTCGCGCGATCTCGGTGCGGGCGCCGCCGGATGTGCGCAGCAGGCTTTCGTGATCGGCATAGACGCCATCGGCCAGCGGGCGCTTCACGGAGATGCGCACCACATGCTTGCCGCCCTGCTCGACGCGATCCGCCGCCGCCTGGCTCCAGTGGTCGTCGACACCGATGATCGCGGTGCCGCCGCGCTGCACGCCGGCCACCAGCCGCTCCTTCACCGCGGCATAGTGATCGATGGTGCCGTGACGATCGAGGTGATCCTCGCTGACATTGAGCAGGATGCCGACCAGCGGATCGAGCGAGGGCGCAAGATCGATCTGGTAGGACGACATCTCGATGACATGGACGCGGCCGAGCCGCGGCGGCTCCAGCGACAGGATCGCGGTGCCGATGTTGCCGCCCATCTGCACGTCATGGCCGGCGACCTTCATCAAATGCGCGATCAGGGCCGTGGTGGTCGACTTGCCGTTGGTGCCGGTGATGGCGACAAACGGCGCACTCGGCGCATGGCGACGCCGCTCGCGGCAGAACAATTCGATATCGCCGATCACGGGCACGTTGGCCTGCTTGGCCAGCAGCACGCTCCAGTGCGGCACCGGATGGGTCAGCGGCACGCCGGGCGTCAGCACCAGCGCGGCGATATTCGACCACGACACCGTGCGCAGGTCGGCGGTCATGAAGCCCGCCTTGGCGGCTTCCGCAAGCTTGCCCGCATCGTCGTCGCTGGCGATGACCTCGGCACCGCCAGCCTTCAGAGCATGGCAGCTCGCCAGCCCCGAGCCGCCCAATCCGAACACAGCAACGGTGCGGCCCGCAAAACTGGTAACAGGGATCACGATTTCACCTGAGCCTGCAAAAAGCCTGTTTAGCCCAGAGCCGAGCCAAAGCCCATCCGGGCAAGAGCCTATCTAAGCTTGAGCGTGGAGAGGCCGGCAAGGGCCAGCATCACGGAAATGATCCAGAACCGGATCACGATTTGCGGCTCGGTCCACCCCAGTTGTTCAAAATGATGATGGATCGGCGCCATCTTGAACACCCGTTTTCCGGTGAGCTTGAAGGACGTCACCTGCACGATCACCGAGACGGCTTCCAGCACGAAGAGACCACCGATCACCGCCAGCACGATCTCGTGCTTCACCGCCACCGCGATCGAGCCGAGCATGCCGCCGAGCGCCAGCGATCCGGTATCACCCATGAAGATCGAGGCCGGCGGCGCATTGAACCACAGGAATCCGAGTCCTGCGCCAAGCACCGCCCCGCATAACACCGCCAACTCACCAGTGCCGGCGACGTAATTGATCTGCAGATAATCCGAGAACACCGCGTTGCCGACCAGATACGAGATCATGCCGAACGACAGCGACGCGATCATCACCGGCACAATGGCCAGGCCGTCGAGGCCGTCGGTGAGATTGACGGCATTGCCGGCGCCGACCACGATGAAGGCGCCGAACACCACGAAGAACCAGCCGAAGTTCAGCGCGATATCCTTGAAAAACGGAATCACCAGCGAGGTGGAGAACGGCGCCCGCCCCAGCCACACGAACGCGAAGCAGGCGAGGCCCGCAATGGCGAATTCGATCAGCAGGCGGAACCGCCCCGAAAATCCGGCGTCGGTCTGCTTCGTCACCTTCAGATAATCGTCATAAAAGCCGACGAAACCGAAACTGAGCGTCACCGCCAGCACGATCCAGACATAAGGGTTGCGCGGATTGGCCCACAACAGCGTCGACACCACGAGACCCGACAGGATCATCAGGCCGCCCATGGTGGGCGTGCCCTTCTTGGCGAGATGTGACTGCGGTCCGTCGGTGCGGATCGGCTGGCCCTTGCCCTGGCGCAGCCGCAGATTGTCGATGATCCAGGGCCCGAACAGGAACACGAACAGCGCCGCGGTCACCATCGCGCCACCGGTGCGGAAGGTGATGTAGCGGAACACGTTGAACACGGGAATCGTGCCGGAGAGATCGATCAACCAATAAAACATTCAAACCGCCTTACACCGCCGGATCGCCCTGCACACGAACGTCATCGAACGCGGCATTGCCGGGAAAGCGCTTGACCAGCGCCGTGACAATGATCTTCATCTTGGAACCAAGCGAGCCCTTGACCATGACGACATCGCCGCTGCGCAGCGCCGCCGCCACCTCGCCCGCGAGCGCCGCGGAGCTGTCGGCATAGCCGCCCCGGCGCGTCGATGGAAGGGCATCCCACAGATTTCGCATCAGGGGGCCGCAACAAAATACCTGGTCGATCTTGTTGGCGGTCACCGCATCAGTCAGCCCCCGATGCAGCTCCGCGCCGGTCGGCCCGAGTTCGAGCATGTCACCGAGCACCGCGATGCGCCGCCCGCGCGGGCCGACCAGGGCCTGTCCCAGCACATTCAGCGCCGCCGCCATCGAGGCCGGATTGGCGTTGTAGCTCTCATCGATCAGGGCCGCGGTGCCCTGCGGCAATTCCAGCGTCTGCCGCGCGCCGCGGCCGGTGGCCGCCTGCATCCCGGCAAGCGACAGCGCCGCGGCGACCAGATCCGCGCCGGCCAGCGACACAGCCGCAAGCACCGCCAGCGAATTCATCGCCATGTGCCGGCCCGGCATTCCGATCTTGTAGGTGATGTCGTGATCGAGAATATCGGCATGCACCGCCGAACAATCCGCGTGCAGCGAGACATCCAGCAGCCGCGCATCGGCTTTCTTGTCGGTGCCGAACGAGACGATACGTTTGATGCCGCGCTTCTCCGCCGCCTTTTGCAGGCGCTTGAATTGCGAATTGTCCCGATTCAGCACCACGGCGCCACCGTGCTCCAGGCCTAAGAAAATCTCCGCCTTGGCATCGGCGATCGCCTCGATGCCTGAGAAGAATTCCAGATGCACCGGTTCGACGGTGGTGATGACGGCCACATGCGGCCGCACCATTTTCACCAGCGGCTCGATCTCGCCGGCATGGTTCATGCCGATCTCGAACACACCATAGGCGACGTCGGCCGGACAGCGCGCCAGTGTCAGCGGCACGCCCCAGTGATTGTTGAAGGAGGCCACCGCCGCATGGGTCTTGCCCTGCGCACCGAGCACGCGCCGCAGCGCCTCCTTGGTCGAGGTCTTGCCGACCGAGCCGGTGACGGCGATCACCCGGCCGTTCAAGCGCGCCCGCGCCGCGATGCCGAGATCGCCAAGTGCTGCGAGCACGTCCGGCACCACCAGCAGCGGCGCATCGCCGGAAAATTTGCTGCGGTGCGAATCCGCGATCACGGCCAACGCCGCGCCATTCTTCAGGGCGGCTTCGACGAAAGCGTGCCCGTCATGCACATCGCCCTTGATGGCAAAATAAGCCTCGCCCGGCGCGACGGTGCGGCTGTCGATCGAGATGCCGGTGACGACGGCGGGCAACGCGCCGCTGCGCGCGGCGCGCATCGCGTCCGCCATGGCGGCGAGGGTCCACAACGGCTCCGCACTCATCTCGCAGTCTCCGCAAGCGCGGCGCGCGCCGCATCGTGATCGCTGAACGGCAATACCCGCTCGCCGACGATCTGTCCGGTTTCATGGCCCTTGCCGGCAATCACGAGCACGTCACCGGCCTCGAGCCCCGCAACCCCAACACGGATGGCCTCCGCGCGATCGCCGATCTCGCGGGCACCCGTGGCCGCAGCCAAAATCGCGGCACGGATCGTGGCAGGATCTTCGCTGCGCGGATTGTCGTCGGTGACGATCACGGTATCGGCAAAACGCGAAGCAATCTCGCCCATCAGCGGACGCTTGCCCGCGTCGCGATCGCCGCCGGCGCCGAACACCACCACCAGCCGCCGCCGGGCATAAGGCCGCAGCGCGACCAGCGCCTTTTCCAGCGCGTCGGGCTTGTGGGCATAATCGATGAACACCGGCGCGCCCCGGCGCTCACCGACCAATTCGAGCCGCCCCTTGGCGCCTTCGAGCTGTTCCAGCGCCGCAAACGTCCGCTCCACGGCACCACCGGTGCCGATCACGAGGCCCGCAGCGACCAGCGCGTTCTCGATCTGGAATTCGCCGACCAGCGGCAGCCGCAGCGAGCGGGTCTTGCCGCCATAGGCGAGCGTCAGCTTCTGCCCGAACCCGTCGATCGTCGCATCGACAAGGCGAATGCCGCCGCCCTTGTCGTCACCGTTGCGCCCGACGGTCAGCACCCGAAGCCCGCGCGCCCGCGCCACATCGATCACCGCCTGCGAATGATCATGGTCGGCGGAAATCACCGCGGCGCCGTCGGCGGCCACCAGATCGCGGAACAGCCGCAGCTTCGCCGCGAGATAGTGCTCGACGCTCGGATGATAATCCATGTGGTCGCGCGACAGATTGGTGAAGGCGCCGGCGCTGACGCGCACGCCGTCAAGCCTGAACTGGTCGAGGCCGTGGGACGAGGCTTCGAACGCCAGATGCGTGACACCCTCGCCGGCCAACTCATCCAGCGAGCGATGCAGCGCGATCGGATCCGGTGTGGTCAGCGAGCCATAGATCGTGCGCGAGGGCGCGACGAGACCGATGGTGCCGATGGAGGCGGATGCAAAGCCGAGGATCTGCCAGATCTGGCGCGTGAAAGCCGCAACCGATGTCTTGCCGCTGGTGCCGGTCACCGCGGCGATGGTGCCCGGCTGGCGCAGGTACAACCGCGCCGCGGCCAGCGCCAGCGCTCGGCGGGCATTGGCGACCTCGATATACGGCACGAGGCAGATCGCCGGCGGCGGCTGATCGCCCACCACGGCCACAGCACCGGCGATCACCGCCTGGTCGATGAAGCGCGTGCCGTCGGTCTTCGACCCGGCCAACGCAAAGAACACATCGCCGCTGGCGACCGCTCGGCTGTCCAGGGCGAGGCCCGACACCGCGATGGCGCCGGTCTCCGTGTCGAGCGCGGCATCGTCACCAAGAAGATCACGAAGTCTCATCGTGACGGCATCTCTCGTTCGCGACATGTCAAGCACATGAAAACCCGGCACCAGAACGTTGCTGCAAATCCAGTCACGGACTTCAGATCTTGAATTCCAGATCTGAGAGTCCAAGTCGCAAAATCGCGTCACAAAATCGTGTCACGGTATCCCAGGCCGCTCTCAAGAGCCCGTTGTCAGGCCCGGCCGCGAGACGGCGGAATGCGTCTGCGCTTACCGGCTTTCCTTCGATGCCGCAAGAATAAGGCGGTCCGCAGGCGGCAAATCCATCCGCGGCTCGACGCCCAAAAGCGGCGCAATTCGCGCGATCACCTTGCCGCCGGTCGGAACCGTGTTCCAGCCCGAGGTGATAAAGCCATGGGTTTCCGGCAGCGCCTGCGGCTCGTCCAGCATGATCAGAATTTGATACTGCGGATTGTCGGCCGGCAGGATCGCAGTGAAGGAGTTCAGCACGCGTTTCTTGGCATAACGGCCGTTGATGACCTTTTCGGACGTGCCGGTCTTGCCGCCGACATAATAGCCTTTGACGTCGGCCTGTCTTGCCGAACCAACTTCAGCGTTGAGGCGCATCAGATAACGCATCTTGTCGCTGGTCTCGGTCTTGACCACCTTCTTGGCCATCGCCTTGGCTTCGGCTTCGCTGCGCTTCAGGAACGTCGGCGGAATCAGGTAGCCGCCATTGACCAGCGCGTTGATGCCCATCACCGCCTGCAGCGGCGCCACCGACAGGCCCTGGCCGAATGCGATGGTCACCGTGTTGAGCTCACCCCAGCGCCGCGGCACCAGCGGCGCCGCGCTCTCCGGCAGCTCGGTGCGCAGCCGCGTCAATTGGCCCATCTTGGCAAGGAACGCCTTGTGCGCCTCGACGCCCTGACCCAGCGCGATCCGCGCGGCGCCGATGTTGGACGAGAAGGTGAACACTTCTTTAGTGTTGATGAAACGCCCGAGCGGATGGGCGTCGTGGATCGTGAATTTGCCGTAGTGCAGATTCCCGCGCGCATCCCACATCGAATTCAGGTTGATCTTGCCGGAATCCAGCGCCATCGCCAGCGTGAACGACTTGAAGGTCGACCCCATTTCATAAACGCCGGTGGTCAGCCGGTTGATGCGATCGGGATCGTTGGCCTCTTTCGGATTGTTCGGATCGAAGTCCGGCAGCGAGACCATCGCCACGATTTCACCGGTGCGGACATTGGTGACGAGGCCGGAGGCCGCCTTGGCGCGGAATTTCTCCTTGGCCTTCATCAGTTCGTCGCGCAGCGCATGCTCGACACGCAGGTCGACCGACAGTTCGACCGGCTCCTGCTGGCGATCGGTGGCGAAGCCGGCGCGATGCAGATCCGCAAGGCCGTTGTTGTCCAACCACTTCTCGATGCCGGCAATGCCCTGGTTGTCGATGTTGACCAGGCCGATGAGGTGCGCGACCTCCTGGCCGCTCGGATAGACCCGCTTGTTCTCGCGCAGGAAGCCGATGCCGGGAATGCCGAGCTTGTGGATATCCTGCTGCTGCTGCGGGGTGATTTCACGCTTCAGCCAGACAAAACCTCTGCGGGTGCTCAGCCGCTGCCGCACTTCCGCGGTGTCGAGATCGGGCAGTGTCGCGGTCAGCAGTTCGATCGCCTCATCCTTGTCGATGATGCGGCGCGGCTCGCCGAACAGCGACGGCGACTTGACGTCGGTGGCGAGGATTTCGCCGTTGCGATCGACGATGTCGGGGCGCGCGGTGGCGGTGGCGTCGCCGGACACGCTACGCCGCGCGCCGTGACCGTCGCCGACCACGGCGAACATCATCAGCCGCACCCCGATCACCGCATAAATCGCGGTGAATGCAATGATGATCAGGCCAACGCGGGCGCGCGCCTTGGCGCTGCGGTCCTTGCGTCCGTACAGCAGGCTGCGGATCAGCCGGCGGCGAAACGGCTCCTGCGGGCGGGCGACGGTCAGCGCGGTGTCGGTCACTGCGCATCCTCCGCCGCAGGGGTGGGCACCGAGCTGGTGACATCCTTGTTGATGGTATCGAGCATGGCGCCGATCGGATCGGGGGTGGTGGATCGCGCGAAGCTCGGCGGCCGGTCCGGCAGGTTCTTCAGCTGGTCGTATTGCAGGGCTTCGATCGGCCGCGTCGCCAGATGGCGTTGCGCCAATCCCTGCAGCCGCGCCGGATTCTGCAGCTTGGCCCATTCCGCATGCAGGCCCGCGATCGCGTCGCGCTGCTCGCGGATGTCGGCGCGCAGCTTCAGCACATTCTCGGTGCGCACCGTCGATTCCATCTTGATGCGATAGACATAGGCGGCCGCGAACACCAGCGCGCAGATCACGAAGAGATGCACGATGCGCACGTGCTAGCCTCCCCTCATGACGGTTGCCAGTGACGGCCAATCCTGCAGTCCGTCGGCCGGATGCGCAGGGGCCTCGGTGCGCGCGGCCGAACGCAACTTCGCCGAGCGCGCGCGCGGATTGGCCGCGACTTCAGCGTCGTCGGCCGTGACCGGACGCCGGGTCAGAATCTCGAAGCTCGGCGCAAGCTGGCTGACCTCCGGCAGATGCCGCGAGCCGCCGCCGCTTTTGCCGCGCGCATTGAAGAAGGTCTTGACGATGCGATCTTCCAGCGAGTGGAACGAAACCACCGCCAGCCGGCCGCCGGGCTTGAGCACCTGCTCGGCCGCGACCAGCGCCGTCTGCAGTTCGTCGAGTTCTTCATTGACCAGAATGCGCAGCGCCTGGAACGTGCGGGTGGCGGGATGAATGTCGTTCGGCTTGGAGCGCACCACGCGACCCACGATGTCGGCCAGCGCCCGGGTGGTGGTGATCGGCGTCTCGCGCCGCGCGGCGACGATGGCGCGCGCGATGCCGCGCGACTTCCGCTCCTCGCCGAAGATATAGATGACATCAGCGAGATCGCTCTCGGACGCCGTGGCAATCACGTCCGCCGCGGTCGGGCCGTTGTGGCCCATGCGCATGTCGAGAGGACCGTCGAACCGGAACGAGAAGCCGCGCCCGGCCTGATCGAGCTGCATCGACGACACGCCGACATCCATGACGATGCCGTCGACCGACTCAAAGCCCTGCACGGCGCAGACGTCAGCCAGCTCAGAAAACCGGTCCTCCACCAGGGTGAGGCGCCCGTTCGCGGCGTCGACGAGATCGAAACCACCGGCGATGGCGGTGCGGTCGCGGTCGATGCCGATCACGCGGGTGCCGGGCACATCGAGGATCATACGGCTGTAGCCGCCCGCCCCGAAAGTCGCGTCCACATAGATGCCGCCGTCGCGCGGCGCCAGCGCGTCCACGGCCTCGCGGCCGAGCACGGGAATATGCAGCGGAGCTTCCGCTTTCGTGCTGGACGTCATGAGCCGCCCCCATCCGACTGAGCGATCCAATCGCCGGCGCGCAGATGCGACCTCAGCGGCACGCCGCCTTTGCGAGGCCCCCCAGGGACCCTTAAAGGCATCCTCAAGGGCAACGTGGCGTCCGCATGGGATCTGGTGGCCAACCATGGGATGTTGCGATCGATCATGAACATTCTAGCGTTTCGAATCCGAAGTTCGCTTCGACCTAGCAGCACCTTCGAGCGAACTTCGGATTCGAAGAACGCTAGATGTTTTAAATGCAGTGTGGCGTGTGGTTCAGAAATTTCCCTCCCGGACTCGCCGCTCGCTCGGGGGAAATTTCTGAACCGCCACACTGCCTGTTGCCGCGAACTCGCCGCGAACCGGCGTTCATGCTCAGTAAGCGGGAGTTAACATTAAGGAATCGTTGATAATCCGGCTCAAATTGTAAAACCCGCTGCCCGGTTTTGCGGTCCCACCATGCGTCGCACCCTCTAGCAGATCCCAATCCATTGATTCTAAAAGATATTCTTCGATTAAGGATGTTCGCAGTGCAGCGCCGGACAACGCAAAGCGATTGCGCCCGCTGTCCCATGGCGGGATAACATTACCCGAGGGTTGCCCGGCGACGACGCGACAGCCGTCGGTCAGGCGGAAACCTTGAATCTCGTTTGCTGGAATGGATGCGCTGCGTTGGGGTGTGATGAGGTCGGAACCGCGGTTCCCAGGTCTGCGGTTCCCAAGGCTGCGGTTCCCAAGTCTGCGGTTCCCAAGTCTTTCGAAAGTCGGCTTACCGCCGCTGTGCTGCCGGGTTTGGGTGTGAGATGGACCAAGGGTCGTTTACGTCGGGTGGCACTGAGTCGAAGCGTCAAAGGACCCCTGCGTCCACGCTTCGCTCGAAACTTCCATCGCCCTGGTTCCACGCCGACATGCTGAAGTTCATGCCGGATTCGTCGGTGATTTCCGATGTAATCCCCTCCGCAAACTATGGCGACCGGCGCGGCAACCGCGCGCCGGACATGGTCGTGCTGCATTACACCGGGATGCAGGACGCCGAGAGCGCCCTGGCGCGGCTGTGCAAGGCCGGCACCGAGGTCTCGGCGCACTATGTCGTGCTGGAGGACGGCCGCATCGTGCAGTGCGTGCCGGAAGCGCGGCGCGCCTGGCATGCGGGCACCTCGCAATGGGCGGGCGAGACCGACATCAATTCCTGCTCCATCGGCGTCGAGATCATCAACGGCGGCCACGACTGGGGTTATCCGGATTTCCCGTCGCGCCAGATCGCTGCCGTCATCGCGCTCTGCCGCGGCATCACGATTCGCCGCAAGATCGTCAAACACCGGGTGCTGGCGCATTCCGACATCGCGCCGGATCGCAAGAAGGATCCCGGCGAGAAATTCCCGTGGCGGCTGCTCGCAAGCTCCGGCGTCGGCCACTGGGTGCGGCCGGCGCGAATCAGCAAGGGCCCTGCCCTCACACTGGGGGCCGCCGGCGAAGACGTCATGGCGCTGCAGGAACGGTTCGCGGCTTATGGCTATGCCGTGCCGCGCACCGGCCAGTACGACAGCGGCACCATGGACGTGGTGACTGCGTTTCAGCGCCATTTTCGGCCTGAGCGGGTCGACGGCCTCGCCGATCCCTCGACGATCGCCACCCTGCAGGCACTGCTCGACAGCCGGCCGGCCGATGCGCCGCACTTGACCCCGTTGCCGCCGCACTCCATGACATGACCGTCAGTCGGCTGGACGGCCGCTCCCGCAAGGATCGAAAGGTCGCGGGAGAGGAAAGTCCGGGCTCCATGGACAAACGGTGCCGGATAACGTCCGGCGGGGGCGACCCCAGGGAAAGTGCCACAGAGAACGAACCGCCTGCGCCGCGGCGCGGGTAAGGGTGAAAAGGTGCGGTAAGAGCGCACCGCGTCTCCGGCGACGGAGATGGCAGGGTAAACCCCACCGGGAGCAAAACCGAATAGGAACGGCGTCGCGGACAGTTCGCTCATCGAGCGATAACTCCGCAGGGCATGTCTGGCTCGACCGTTCGGGTAGGTTGCTCGAGGCAACGCGCAAGCGTTGTCCCAGAGGAATGGCCGTCACGTATCGCGCGCGCAAGCGCGCGGTGCCCTACAAAACCCGGCTTACAGGCCGGCTGATGCTTTTAAGGAACGCGTCACGCGTTTTGAATGAAGGGCTCGGCGCAAACCACGCCGGGCCCTTCGCCCGTTTGGGCCTTGATTTATTCACGGTCTCGGCGAAGTGCCTCGTGCTTCGCGGTATGAAGTTGTCGATGACGAAGAGCGCATCGCGACTCGCTATGTCAGCGTCGTTGGCCTTGTCGCTCCAATGGACAAGAGACCGTCGACCTCGCCAGACGCCTCACGAGCCGCGGCATGACTTTGGACTATACAGAGAGAAGGATTGCTTGTGCCCGTTCGATTGCAGTTTGAGAGATCGCTTTGTAGTTTTCTTTTATGGCCAACTGGGCAATCGCATCGCGCACAAACTGTGGATTCAACTTTTCAATCCTCGCAAGTGTTTGCGTCACTTGCAGGCGATAGGAACGCAACTCTTCAATAATTGCATCTGAGTGAGTTTCACCGGCCGCTGCAATATCAAAAATATCTCGGGGCCTTATGTTTGATCCACGATGGTAGATTTTCTTGGTGATGATCTCAGGGATAGTTTCCAACTGAACCGAGACACCTTCAATCGTTCGTTGTGTCGTTGGTAATGAGGTCATCGCATGGCCAACGATAAAATCAATTTCTCCGATATCCCCGAACGCGAGTTTCAGAAAGCCGATGCCGTCACCATTATATTCGGCCGGTCGAACTTCAAATTCAAAGTCGTGGGTCCGTGGATCGAAAAACGCAAGTAATTGTGGGTCCGATAGGAAAATATCGATGTCACGGCTTTCGCGATGATCGATTTGGAGCATCATGGCTGTCCCGCCGCCGAATGCCCAAGCATCGATGATCAATTGTTCTGAGTTTACTTGGTCTATGAGCGAACAAGCGATGCGAAACAACCGCGTCCAATCGGATGGGCGATTTTGACCGTTCACGCTGCGAGCGGATAAGATTCGCCCGAATAGGAGGCGAAAGCCTTCGCCGCGTCCACAAGCTGTACCTCGGTAATATCGAACATGTTGGCAAAGCCGATCTGCAAATCAGGACTGACTTCGCCAAAAAACAACGACATGTGGCCCGGGACGTCCTTCGCGGCTTGATGATCAAGCAGATAATGGACAAGCTCCAACGCGCTTAGCTGTTTGCTATGCGGCGCATTCACGGTTGTTAAAACCAGGGCGGGGCTCATCATCCTAATCTCACTGCCATCAAAAGGGGAAAGGTTCCCTCATAGGCTTCTTTTAGATTGATCCGACGACGCACGTTGTCAACCAATCCTTTTATATCCCGTCAACAAAGCCTAAAATAGTGAGTTCCATCCGTGGCTTACAGTTGCAGCGACGACCTAGCGGCCGCTTGTCCTCAGGGACGTCCCGCGCGTGGCCGCAGCCATCCCATGATGACGGTGTGCGGCGATCGCCGGCTACGCGGCAGGCTGTGTCGCTGGAGCGCCGCTGTCGCGAAGGCGAGTGCCTGCTGGCTGGATTGTCGCTGGTCCCGCGCAAGGGACATCCATTCGCGAATGACGTCGCGCCGTACTCTGGCCTTGGCCATGTGAGTTGTCCCTAAGCTGCCTTTTGAATCGGATGAGCCAGGAAGCGTCGCGCCGACAGCGCGCAACCGCAGTCGTGCACGGTGCTCTGCTCGATCATGAAGCCACGTTTTTCCAGCGCGTCGCGCAGGCTCTGGTTCGCCGCCGGCTTCTGGGCGTCGACCCAGACCACCAGCACGCCTCTCGTGCTGAGGAAATTCATCAGCCAGTCCAGCGTCGGCTCAAGCGCATGCAGCGTGCGCCTGCGCCAATCGATCAGCGCAATGTCGTACTGACCGGCGGGGCGGCCGCAATTGCCCGTGGCCGCGGCGTGCGGATAACCACGCCGATGCAACTCCAGCATCATTTCCATGCTCTTCGCGCCGGCGACGATGATGCGGTGCCGTGCCGCACACCCCGCAAGTTCGATCATCGGTGCAATAATTCTGTCGCCATTGGCGACCTGAAGATCAGACATGACGTCACTCTCGTTCGTTATCGTCCCGTCCACGCCGCCCCCATTTGGAGATCGTCGGTGCGGGACGCTTGACTCATGCCGTCAATATCGTCGTGTCAGGATATGATTTCGAGAGCGCTACGGACTCCTCCGCATAGGCGCCGCATAGGATCCGGAGGGCTGTTTCAGTGATCAAGACAGATCGGTTGCGACTTCGCCCATGGCACGAAACTGATCGCGACTCATTCGCCACGATGAACGCAGACCCCGAGGTGATGCACGATCTTGGAGGTCCGATCGGTCGAGTGGCGAGCGACGCAAAGCTCGATCGTTATGTCGCCGCCTTCAACCGGCACGGCTTCTGCAGATGGGTCATTGAGAACCATGCCGGTGATTTCCTCGGTTATGCCGGCGTGATGCCGGCCGGCCCCGATCATCCACTGGGGAGGCACTTCGAGATCGGCTGGCGATTGGTCCGAAGCGCCTGGGGCCACGGATACGTGACCGAGGCTGCGCAAGGCGCACTCGACGATGCATTCAAGCGCGCGGGTTTGCAGGAGATCGTGTCCTACACGGCAGCGGACAATCTGCGATCCCAGGCGGTGATGTCGCGACTAGGTTTGCAACGGGACGGGAGCCGCGACTTCACCGCCCACTATCAGAGCACCGGCGCCTGGCACGGGCTTATCTGGGTCGCCCGATCTCCCGAAAACAACAGCTCCGCAAGCGACGGCACGGAGTGATGTCCGGCTTCATACCTTCTCAAAATACGGCACGCGACGATCGGTGAAGTTCTCGAACCGCGCGACAACCGCGTCGCCGATCGCGAGCGCCTTGTCGCCGTGCGCCATCACACGAAAGCCTTCCGCCATATCGATAAGCACGATCATGTAGGGCACGTGGGCCTTGGCCTCGGGCGTGGCAGCCCGGCATACCAGCGACGCTGCATAGACGACACCCTTGCCGCTCGCCCGGTGCAATTCCGGCTCGGCCGCTCCACACGACGGACAGAACCCACGGCGGAAATACCAGACGGAGCGGCAGGCGCCGCACAATTGATAGCTGATCGTTTCAGCGCCTTGCGTCCAATCCATGGTGTCGACCGTCTCGCTCATCGTGACTGCTCCAGCATCATGGTGACATGGGACGACAGCACACCGCCGTCCCCATGCAGCAACGCCACCGAAGCGTCGCGCACCTGACGCGGCCCGGCACGCCCGGTCATCTGCAACTGGGTTTCGACCAGATGGGCCATGGCGCCGCCACAACCGCAATGGCCGTAGCTCAGGAGACCGCCATGGGTGTTGAGCGGCAAAGCGCCGGATACGCCGAAGTCGCCATTGCGGGCCCGCGCCGCCGCCTCGCCGCGTGCGGCCAATCCGAGTTCTTCGAGCAGCATGGTGAGCGTGATGGTGAAACTGTCGTAGATAGCTGCATACTTGATATCGGCAAGGCCGAAACCGGCCTTGGCCTGCGCCCGCGCAAAAGCAGCCGAAGCGCCGGTCTCGGTGACATTGTCCATCGCGGTGACGTGCTGGTGCAGATGCGCCTGGCCGCAGCCACGTATGCGGACATGATGGGACGATATCGGTTCGCGGCTGACCACAAAGGCGGCGCCGCCGTCGGACACCGGGCAGCAGTCGAGCAGCTTCAGCGGCTCGGCGTCACCACGCCGGGCCCCTCGCCTGTTGTCGAGCGGTGCCTGCATCGCCTAGAGGTTCGGCTTTCCATCCACGACGACGACGATCTCTCCGTCGATGACCGCATCCCAGGGGAGCCGGAGGTCTAGCAAAGCCGACGGCCTGAAATCACGAAACGTTCTCGCGGACCGAACAGGGAACGGGTTTTTCGGGCCAGATCAGATCTTAACGGCGCCTCACCAGACATGGTTACTCAACGGTTAACAGGCTCAGGACGCGCCGGAGCCACGCCTCTCGTTGTCACGCGCCGCATGGCGCCCGGTCCGCTGACCCTGCGCAAAGATGTCAGGAACGGACTGCCAAGACAGTCTGTCAAGACAGTCTGCCAAGTGCGTCAATCGTCGCCATCGTGCCCGACCTGTATCGCACCGAGCCCGTCAAGTTCTGCTGATGGAGGGGGCGTTCCCAGAGTCGTGCCGACGATGACTGTCGATGCGGCCAGAAACGGTTTCGTCTGACCATCATCGGATGGCAGATTGAGGGTGAAGAGTAACCTGGCGTCAACGGACGCGGCGGTGCCGTTGGGCGTTGCACGTATGCCGAGGGAGGAACCAGGGAAATCATCGAGTTGGACCTGTCTTGGGAAAATGACGGTACCAGCACTTTTTTGGAATTTGACAAGGACACCTTGACCCATGGTTGACTTGAACTGGTCCTTGGTGACGGGAAAGGTTTTGATGTCCCCAAAGAGGGGATCGGTCAGCGTTATCTTGTAACTGGCCATGCCAAATTCATTTGCGAGGAAGCTGAGCTTGAAATTCCAGGTGACTGACGATTGAGGCGTAGGCTGCGGCGCGGGCCCGGGCTTGGGCGGCGGCACAGGCTTGGGCGGCGGCACGGGCCGAGGCGGCGGCGCGGGCGGGGGCTCGGCGGCTGGGGCGGTGGGCCGGGTGGGCTCGGGCTTCCGCCCATCGCCTTGTCGAGGGCGGTGATGGTCCCGATGCCGACGACCTTGTCCGGAATCGTCTGGCCGGGGCCAAGGATCTTGGGACTACGCGAGTTCTTGAAAGCGAACACCGCATTTGCCGTCTCGCTTCCGTACACGCCGTCCACGGCGAGTTTGAAACCCAGCGTCTGCAGCGCGGTCTGGATCCGCCTCACGGCGTCTTCCGTGCCGGGCCTGGTCGGCGGCTTGCCGGCATAAAAATTAGCGTCAGGGAGGGAGGCGCAATCTTCCAGGCGTTGTTTGCCCGCGCCTTCTTTGGTGAACAGCGGCGATGAGAGCGGCACGATAGTGTCCCCTTGCGTCGTGAAACGGATGCAGCCCCACTTTCTCTCAGTCGCTTATCGAGGTGTTCTAGTTCAATCGAAGGACATCGTTGAAGTCGAAAACCAGACGATGTCCTTCTTCTCGGTTGCCGGGTCCGGCTCCGGTGCGTACCCAGAGAAGCCGGTCACTGGGACCAGGCAGCAATGGGCCGGGACCATCCAGCGCCGCCAGTGAGGCGATCCAACGTTGTGGATGTTCGTGCTTTTCCATTGATCTGACGAGGGTTTGGCATGCCCCAACAGGCCATGAGCAGTTCAAGGCCATCGTCGGCCATCCTGATGACTGGCGCTTGGTCGTGCGGGAAGATACCCGGCGGTGGCGGCATGTCGCCGTGTCCGACATGAATGCGCCACCGGATGAGATCGAACACCGCTTATTTCAAGCGCACAAAATAGGGCATCGGACGCCGGGTAAAATTCTCGAACCGCGCCGTCACCGCGTCCCCGATCTTCAAGTCCTTGTCGCCGTGCGCCATCAACCGAAAGCCCTCGGCGGCATCGACCAGCACCACCATGTAAGGCACATGCGCCTTGGCTTCAGGCGTGGCCGCGCGGCACACCAGGGATGCCGCATACACCGTGCCCCGACCGCTGGCGCGAAGGCTCCTGGGGTCGGCTGCGCCGCAGGACGGACAGAAGCCGCGACGAAAATACCAGACCGCGCGGCAGGTGCTGCAGGATTGATAGGCGATGGCGTTCGCGCCAGTGGTCCAGTCCTTGATGTCGTCGATCGCCACATCGCTCATCGTGCCCGCTCCAGCATCATGGTGACATGGGACGACAGCACGCCGCCGTCGCCGTGCAGCAGCGCCACCGAGGCGTCGCGCACCTGGCGCGGCCCGGCACGCCCGGTCATCTGCAACTGGGTTTCGACCAGATGGGCCATGGCGCCGCCACAGCCGCAATGGCCGTAGCTGAGCAGGCCGCCATGGGTGTTGAGCGGCAAAGCGCCGGATACGCCGAAGTCGCCATTGCGGGCGCGTGCCGCCGCCTCGCCGCGTGCCGCCAATCCGAGCTCTTCGAGCAGCATGGTCAGCGTGATGGTGAAGCTGTCATAGACGGCCGCATACTTGATGTCGGCAACGCCGATACCGGCCTTGGCCTGCGCCCGCGCAAAAGCAGCCGAAGCGCCGGTCTCGGTGACATTGTCCATCGCGGTGACGTGCTGATGCAGATGCGCCTGGCCGCAGCCGCGTATCCGCACATGATGGGACGATGTCGGCTCGCGGCTGACCACGAAGGCCGCGCCGCCGTCGGACACCGGACAACAATCCAGCAGCTTCAGCGGCGTGGCGATCATGCGCGAGGCCATCACCTGCTCCACGGTGATCGGCTCCTGGAACTGGGCGCCGGGATGCGCCAGCGCATGGCGGCGCATCAGCACGGCGAATTCGGCAAGATCTTCCTCGGTCACGCCGAACTGATGCATGTAGCGCGACGCCACAAGACCGTAATAGGCCGGGATGGTCGGCCCGAGCGGCACCTCATAGGCGGGATGGCCGACCTGGGCCAGGGTCTGCATGGCGCTGTCGCGGGCCTGGCCGGTCAGCCGGTTTTCGCCGGCGACCACCAGCATATTCCTGACCACACCGGCTTCGACCAATTCGTGCGCCAGCATCGCCATCGCCAAACCGGTGGCGCCGCCGACCTGGATCGCATGCGCGTACTGCGGCTTCAGTCCGAAATGCTCGGCGAACACGGTGGCCAGCATCAGATGCGGCATCGTGGTGGAATAACCGCAGATCACGCCATCGATCTCGCCGCGTCCGAGGCCCGCGTCCGCAAGCGCCAGCGTCGAGGCAAAACTCATGAGATCGAGGGTCGAACGCCCCTCGTGTTTGCCAAACGGCGTCAGCCCGACACCGGTGATGAAGCTCATTCCGTCATCCTGTGACCTACACCCTCATCCTGAGGAGCGGCCTCTTGGCCGCGTCTCGAAGGATGAGGCCGGCTGCATGGGCCTCGTGGTTCGAGACGGCGCAAAAGCGCCTCCTCACCATGAGGGTTGGAGTCGGAGATCGCCTTATTCAACGATCCACGGCCCGGCACATCATGCCGGGCCGTGGATCTTTCGCAAGTCGTTCACTATTCCCGCGTCGCGGAATAGCGGCACCGATCACTCGGCGGCGCTCAGGCCGCCGAATTCGAGCACCTGGCGCTCGAACAAGCCGCGGTAGATGCCGTCGGGGTGGCGCACCAATGAGGCGTGCGTGCCCTCTTCGGCAATGCGGCCGCGTTCGAACACCAGGATGCGATCGAGCGAACGCACCGTGGACAACCGGTGCGCGATCACGATCGCGGTGCGGCCCTGCATCAGCCGCTCCATCGCCTGCTGGATCAGCGCCTCCGATTCCGAATCGAGGCTCGATGTGGCCTCGTCCAGGATCAGCAGCGGCGCATTCGCCAGGAATGCGCGCGCCAGCGCGACGCGCTGACGTTCGCCGCCCGACAGCTTGACGCCGCGTTCACCCACCAGCGTGCCGTAGCCTTTCGGCAGCCGGGTGATGAAGTCGTGCGCATTGGCCAGTTCCGCAGCGCGCTCGATCTCCTCGCGCGTCGCCTCCGGCCTGCTGTAGGCGATATTCTCGGCGAGCGAACGGTGAAACAGGATCGGCTCTTGCTGCACGATTGCGATCTGGCTGCGCAGCGATTGCTGCGTCGCCAGCCGCACGTCCTGCCCGTCGATCAGCACCCGGCCGCCATTCACGTCGTGCAGCCGCTGAATCAGCTTCACGAACGTGGTTTTGCCCGAGCCCGAGCGACCGACCAGACCGACCCGCTCGCCGGCACGGATGTCGACCGACAATCCGTTGTACAGCGGGGCGGCGTGCTGGCCGTAGTGGAACGTCACGTCGTCGAACCGGATGGCGCCATAGCGCACCGCGATTGGCTTCGCGTCCACAACGTCGGCGATGCCGATCTCCTCATCATGCAGCGCAACCAGCTCGTCCATGTCGTTGACCGAGCGTTGCAGGTGGTTGATGTGCATGCCGATGTCGCGCAGATACCCGTGGATGACGAAATAGCTCGTCATCACGTACGCGACGTCGCCTGCCGAGGCGCTGCCGGCCAGCCAGATCAGCAGCGCGCCGCCGATCACCGCCGTCCGCATCACCAGCAGCAACACCAGTTGCGCCGTGCCCGAGCGGGTGTAACGCCGCCAGGTCCGGCCGGTACGCACGGACCAGTGACCGAGCACGTTCGCAAGGCGATCATCCTCGCGAAACTCGGCGCCGAACGATTTCACCACGGCATTGCAGCCCAGCGAATCCGCCAGCGTTCCGCCAAGCTTGGTGTCCCAGGCATTGGAGGAGCGCGCCGCGGGCGCGATGTAATGCGTCGAGAACACCACGGTCAGCGCCACATAGGCGATGGTGCCGACAGCAATCACCAGCCCCAGCGCCGGCCATTGCGCGCCGAGCAGCAGCATCGACCCCAGCAGCACCACCAATGACGGCAACAGCGCCATCAGGATGGTGTCGTTCAACAGATCCAGCGCGCCCATGCCGCGCGTAATCTTGCGCACGGTCGAGCCCGAGAAGCTGTTGGCGTGCCAGTCGGTCGAGAACCGCTGCACCCGCCAGAACGCATCGCGCGCCACATCGCTCATGGTGCGCAGCGTCAAAGCGACGATGCTCTGGAACCCGACATGTCGCAGCATGACGGACAGCGCACCGAGCGCGATGATTGCCCCGAACGCGACGAAAGCGGCGTCGCGTCCGGCGTGATCGGCGCCGCTGGACGCCACCGCGTCCACCAGCCGTCCCGCGTAATACGGCATGAACACGTCGGCCAGCGTCGACACGGACAGCGCCGCGCAGACACCGGTGACGCGCCACGACTGGTTGCGCCAGTGCCGGAAGACAAAGGGTAAAACCGTGCGGAACGCAGCCGCACGCTGTTTGCGAAGTTGGGTCATTGTGCGATCCGGTCGCGCATTGCGGGCGCAAACCGGCTCCATTGGCAGAGGACGCGACAGCAACAGGCATGCGCCGCCGGCGTCGGATAAGCAGATCAAAGGGTGAAGTCGTCCCGGGGACGAAGCCGGCCAGTCGTCAGACCGGGCCGGGGGCGATCGCGCTCTAGCGAAGAACTAGCTAGTGCGGATCAACGACCAGAGGTCGACGCTGAGAGGCGCTGTGTGCAAAAACGTGGTGCTCATGCAGTCCCTCCCGGTTGGCGTTAAAACGATAAACGTTGAAACGATCGCGTTGACATGGTGGCGGGCCGATATGGCGCGCATGGAAACAATGCTCATCTCATGGGCAGTCATTGTGGCAGCATTTTGCCGAAATGCGAAAAGCTGGAATGATTCCGACAAAGTGTCGCCGGGAATCCACATTTTGCGCCCTCGGCAGGCCGGGGCAGCTGAGAGCTGTAGCCCGGATAAGCGCGCAAGCGCGATATTCAGGGTCGATCACAATCGCCCGTCCCGCATGTCGCGTTGCTCATGCGGGCTACGGACGACAGAGCATAACGTGTTCAGATCGAAAAGCTCCCGTCATCCTGAGGTGCCCGCGAAGCGGGCCTCGAAGGATGGAGGGCCGAGGCGGCGTCTGACGTATGGGCCGTGCATCCTTCGAGGCTCGCCGGAGCCGGTCATCGGGCCGCGCTTTGCGCGGACCCGTTGGGCTCGCACCTCAGGATGACGGATGACACGTTCGAACGTCATATCATCGCGCTCTAGACTAATGCGCGTCCGGCGGCGGCCCGGTCAGGCTCGGCTTGTCGACAAAGAACACCAGGGTGCTCAGCGCGAGATAGAACACCGTCAGGATCAGGAACGAATCCGCATAACTCATCACCGACGCCTGCCGGTGGGTGATCATCGACAGCTGCTTCAGCGCCATCATCGACGCATCGCCCATGCCCTGGAACTTCTGGGTCAGCATGTTGAGGGTTTCCACCGCGGTGGCGTTGCCCCAATTGACCTTCTCGTGCAGGCGGGAGATGTGCAGGTCGGTGCGATGATTGAGGATAGTGTTGATCAGCGCCAGTCCCACCGCGCCGCCGAGGTTGCGGGTCAGGTTGAACAGCCCCGAGGCATTCTTCAGCAGTGACGGCGGCAGCGTTCCCAGCGCAATGTTGTTGACCGGGACCATCGCCATCATCATGCCGCAGCCACGGAACACCTGCGGAAAGAACAGCTCCCAGAAATCATAGTCGCGGGTCATCCAGGTCATCTGCCAGGTGCCCAGCGCGAACAGCCCGAGGCCGATGGCGATCATGATCCGCATGTCCATCTTCTGCATCAGCCGGCCGACCAGCGGCGCGGTCAAAAACATTGCGATGCCCGAGACGAACATGGTCTCGCCGATCATCATCGCGCTATATCCCCGGATCTCGGCGAGGTAACGCGGATAGATATAGGTCAGGCCGTAGAGCCCGATGCCGACGCAGAACGAGAACATGCTGCCGAACGCGAAGTTCTTGTTCTTGAAGGCGCGGATATCGACAATCGGCTCCTCGGCGGTGAGCACGCGGTAGAAGAACACGATGGCCGAGAGGCCGCAGACCACGGCGAAGAACGCCACCGACTCGTCATCCAGCCAGTCGTATTGCGGTCCCTCTTCCAGCACGTATTCCAGCGCGCCGAGAAAACCGCCCATCGAAATCAGGCCGACCCAGTCGAAACGATCGAGCAGTTCCAGATGCGGCTCGTCGAAATCGACCAGCAACAGCACGCCGATGGTGATGCCGATGCCCGGCAGCACGTTGATGAAGAACAGCCAGTGCCACGACAACGCTTCGGTCAAATAGCCGCCGATGGTGGGGCCGACGGTCGGCGCCAGCGTCGCCACAAGGCCGATGATCGGCGTCACCACGAACATCTTGCTGCGCGGGAAGATCGTGTAGGCCGAGGCGAACACGGTCGGAATCATGCCCGCGCCGAGGAAACCCTGGATGGCACGCCACAGGATCATCTCGCCGATGGTCGAGGTCATGCCGCACATCAGGCTGGCGAAGGTGAAGCCGGCGGCCGAGATCGCGAACAGATAACGCGTGCCGAGCGCCCGCGACATGAAGCCCGACAGCGGAATCGCGATCACCTCGGCGATCAGATACGCGGTCTGCACCCAGGAGATTTCGTTCGACGAGGCCGAGAGGCCGGCCTGGATTTCCGAGAGCGATGCCGAGACGATCTGGATGTCCAGGATCGACATGAACATCCCGAACACCATGATCAGGAATGCGAACACCCGCTTCGGCACGAGGCGCTCGGAATCCACAGCGGTCGCCGCAGCCTGCGGCGGCCCGCCCATGGTCGGAGTTGCAGTGGTGGAGCCGGACATAACGGCACGTCCTGTGATCTACGGCATCATTAACTCCGTCACCCTGAGGTGGCCGTGCGCAGCACGGCCCTCGAAGGGCGACGGCCTCGGTCTTAGACGCATTGGCCGTTCATCCTTCGAGGCTCGCCCAGCGGCAATTGCGCCGCAAGGTTCGCACCTCAGGATGACGGGAAACGTGTGCTCCGAGCGCCTTACTTGTCCGCAGGCGGCCGGGTGTCGATGGAAACAACCACCGACATGCCGGCACGCAGCAGGTTTTCCCGGGCGACATTGGCAGGCACGCGAATCCGCACCGGCACCCGCTGCACGATCTTGGTGAAGTTGCCGGTCGCATTATCAGGGGGCAGCAACGTGAACACCGAGCCGGACGCCGGCGCCAGGCTCTCGACAACGCCCTCGATCTTGCGGCCGCTGATGCCATCGACCGTGAAGCTCACCGGCTGGCCGGCCTTGAGCCGTCCCAGCTGGGTTTCCTTGAAGTTGGCGTCGATGAACACGTCGTCCAGCGGCACCAGGTTGGCGAGGCGCTGGCCGACCTGGATGTAATCGCCTTCGTTGACCAGGCGATTGGAGAACACGCCGTCGACGGCGGCCCGCACTTCAGTGAAATTGAAATCGCGGTCGGCCTTGGCAAGCGAGGTCTGCAATTCGCCGAGCTGGCGCTGCGCCTCGACCTGCTGCGCCTTGATCACGTCGATGTTGCGCTCCGCTGCGACCAGCGCCGCCTGGGCGCTCTGCACGGAGGCGATCGACTGGTCGCGGGTTGCCTGCGAGGTCTCGAAGGTCGCCTTCGAGGCATACCCCTTGTCGCTGAGCTGCTGCTGGCGGTCGTAATCGAATTGCGCGCGTTTCACCGCCGCCTGCATCGAGTCGAGCTGCGCCTTCGCCTGCTCCACCATGCTGACCTGGGCATCGGCCTGGCGGCCGATCCGCTCGATAGTGGCCTGCTGGGTCTCGATCTTGGCGCGCGCGGCGTCGACCGCGATCTTGTAATCGCCGTCGTCGACCTTGATCAGGAGATCGCCGGCCTTGACGGTGGTGTTGTCCTTGGGCGCGATCTTGGCGATGTGGCCGGAAACCCGCGCACCGATAATGGTGTTGTTGGCGCGCACATAAGCGTCGTCGGTGGACACGAAGAAGCGGCCGACCATCACGTAGTATGTGCCGTACGACACCGCGGCGATGGCGAGCAAACCCAGGATTCCCGTCAGCACGAACTTGCGCCGGTTCGGCTTCGCAGCGGGAGCCGCCTCGCCGGTACCAGCGGGGGCATCCGCCGGCGCATCGGTCGAGGGGGCTTCGTGCGGTGTATCCTGTGGTTTGCGATCGGTGACAGGCACGATCACGGGGCGCGACGCATCGCGCTCGTCGGATCGCGGCTCCTGAGCGGGGGAACCCGGCATGGTGGAATCCTGCAGGTCTGAAACTCGAACGTCAGAATCTTGCGACTGCGCATCGGCGCGAACAATCCGCGCAGCCTGATCACGTCCCGCGGCCATCAAGGCCTCCTCATTATCCTACGCCATCGCGGCCAAGCGGAGAGGCCTATTGATCGGCGCTGCACTGCACCCACGGATAATCCAGTATCATTGACCGAACGGTTCGGTCAATATAGTTTGTTTAGAACACCCCAAGGCGTCTTTAAATGGTCGTTCGGGCGAGACATGCTGTTGAGAGGCTGCCCGACAACTCCGTTAAGGTCCTGATTCGATGACAATTCCCGCCGTGCTCACCGTTCACCCAGCCGACGAGGAATCCTCGAAACGCCGCCAGATCCTGGACGGCGCCCGCCGGATGTTCATGACCATGGGGTTCGATGCCGCCAGCATGGGGGAAATCGCCAAGGCCGCGGGCGTCTCCAAGGGCACGCTGTATGTCTATTTCGCCGACAAGACCGCGCTGTTCGAGGCGATCGTCGAGGAGATCGCGCGGATCCATGGCTGCATCGGCTACGACCTGGACCTCGACAATCACGACGTCGCCGGCTCGCTCGCGAACTACGGCACCGCCTATATGGAACTGCTATGCCGCCCCGAGGGCGGATCGGCGGTCCGGACCGTGATGGCCATTGCGGAACGGATGCCGGATATCGGCCGGCGCTATTACTCGACCATCATCGCCGGCAGCATCAACCGGCTGGCGCAATACCTCGCCGCGCAAAGCAAGCTCGGGTTGCTCGACATCGCCGACCACGAACTGGCCGCCGAACAATTCCTGAAATGCTGCCAGGCGACGCTGTTCCTGCCGTTCGTGCTCCAGGCGGGGCCCTCACCGACCCCGGAACGCATCGCCTATGTGATCGACAGCGCCGTGCGGATATTCCTCGCTGCCTATCAGGCGAAGCCGAAGGGCTGATCCCCGCCCGGCCCCCCCCCATCAGCGGCCGGAATCCTTGATCCGCGACTCGTCCTCGATGGTCGCTTCGTCTTCCTTGGACAACGGCTTGTTGGAGAAGACGCGGCGCAGCCGGCTGGAGATCGAGCCGGTCACGCCCGGCTCCGATGCATAGGCGGTACGTGGCGCCGCCCGCCCCGCGATCTGCTCGCCCGATACCGCCGCCGGTTTGCAGATCACCCGGCCGCTGGAGCGGCGCATCAGGTCGACGTGAATGTGATCGTAGTGATAGACGTTCGAGCCCGGCGCCAGCACGGTGTTGAACAGCTGGCAGGCGCCGCCCTGCACATCGCGCAGGAAGCCCTGCTCTTCCGCAAGCCCGCGCCAGCCGTCCTTGACCGAAATGCGCCGCCCGTCGGCGAGCGTGAACGCAGCGATATCCAGCGCATTGCCGAAGGCATGCTCGGAGATGTGCGCGTTGGAATTGCCGTTCATGCCGCGGCAGGAATAGGCGGAGATCTGCTTGATCTCGGCCACCGGCGCGCCGAACCAGCGCAGCGCGGCGGGCTGCACCGTATCCACCATCCATTTGTCGAGCGCCGAGACGATCGGACACGCCAATGTCGCTGCGGGCTTGACCGCGACCGGCCCGACGGAGGCCACCTGCGATCCCTGGGCCGGTCCCAGCCGCGGCAGCGACGGCTCGGCCGGCGCCGCGCGAGAATACGTCGGCTGAGAATAACGCTGCTGCGGCGGCTCGGTGTCGGGCGCGCCATCCGGCGGCAGGTCGATGTCATTCTCGGCCGGCTCGACGCCCGGCGCATTCAGCGGCACGGGCCCCTGGGAGGACATCGCTGCGCCACGTTGCGGCGCGGGATAGGAGGCTCCGTCCGACGAGGGATATTGGGATGAGGGGTATTGGGATGACGGATATTGCTGCGGCGCGGGCTGCGGCGCCTGCGAAATCGGCCAGCGCGGCTGCGACCGTCCCGTAGGAATGCCTCCCGGGGGCCGCATCGATTCATCGGCAAAGCCGAGCGTCCCGCCGCTGTCCAGCGCAGCGACCTTCAATGGGAAGTCGGCGCCGCACATACCCGGGCCATTGATCGGATTGATCCGGACCAGATTGGCGGTCTCATGCACCGCACCCGACTTGAGGCATGCCATTTCGGCCTCGCGTCGCCAGGGTTCCCGCTCCGCGGTCATGAAACCACGGCCGCAGCCAGCCAGCGACACAAGGACGATGGAGCCGACGAGATACAAACGAACTCCGCGCGTCATGCCGCGCACGTTCGTCGAATTTACTTAAAGACTCTTCAACGCATTGTTTTCATGGATTTTTTACCATAATCGCCGGGACACCTTTTGATGCAACCTTTTGGCGGCTTCGGCGTTGACAGGCGCCGGACTCCAGGAATGGCTTTGGCCACACTCTTTTTGTCGTGCCGTTTCCTCGGTCCGGGCATGCGGTTATCTCGCGCATGCGAATGATCGGAACAGGGAGATCGCCATGACCTTCACCGGCCGGTTGAACCTCGTTGTTGCGTATGCGGCGCTCGCCTTTGTGGGCGCGATCATCCTGGGCCTGTTCTAGGCGGCCAGAGATTCGGCATTCCGAAATCCAGCATTCGGAGCGCGGTGCGCTTTCGTTTGCATGATCGCGGGTATCGTTTGAACCTTCACTTCCCCTGCCAAGACCAAAAGGAAAGGCAGGGAGACTTAAAATGTTCAATCTGGATGGTTTGCTGACAGCAAAGAACGGACGTCGCCTCGGTCTAACCGCGGGCGCTCTTGCACTTGGTCTTTTGATTTCCGGATCGGCGAACGCAGCGCAGCCGCTGCTGTTTCCGTTCTTGCCGTTGCCGCTGCCTGTCTACGCGGCACCGGCACCCGTCATGCCGCAGGCCACCCCGCAGATCGAGGCTGACGACGAGGCCACGACAGCCGAGACGCCCGAGCGCTTCAAGCGCCAGATCGTCGGCTACCAGACCCGCGAAGCCGCCGGCACCATCGTGATCGATACCGGCAACACCTATCTCTATTATGTGCTCGGCGGTGGCCGCGCGATTCGTTACGGCATCGGCGTCGGCCGCCAGGGCTTCACCTGGTCGGGCACCCAGTCGATCACCCGCAAGGCCGAGTGGCCGAATTGGACGCCGCCGTCCGAGATGATCGCGCGTCAGCCTTACCTGCCGCGCTTTGTCGCCGGCGGCCCGCACAATCCGCTCGGCGCCCGCGCGATGTATCTCGGCGGCACCATCTATCGCATTCACGGCACCAACGATCCCTCGACCATCGGCGGCCGCGTCTCCTCGGGCTGCATCCGCATGACCAACGAGGACGTCACCGATCTCTATTCACGCGCTCATGTCGGCACCAAGGTCGTGGTGATGCCGATCGAACGCCGCGCCGAAAGCGCTTCCGGCCGGCAGGGCTGATCGCGCAACGCAATTTCCTCCCAAGACTTTCCTCCCAAGACTTCCAATGGCGCGGCTGGTCCGCGCCATTTTTTTATCCCGTCTGAGGTGCAGGCTATCGACATCACCCGGTCAGCCAGCGAAACGCGCGGCCGATGAAAGCCTGCCCGTCCTCCTGGACGGGAGTTCCATGTGCCATCAGCACCCTCTCGGCGGGCCACGCCAGAATACGCGCGAGTGCAGCACGCGCGGCCCGGCGACTGGTAAACGCCAGACGAAACTTTCGCGGCACAGCGCCCTCCGGGCTCACCAAGAGGTCCAGTCGCGCAACAACTGCTCGCCAGCCGGAGAACGCGTTGGCGGGAAACTGCTGGATCAAGTCGGTGAACAGCACGGTGCCACTGCTGCGGTGAAAAAACACCACCTCGGTGGTGATGAGATTGCCTGGCACCACAACGTGATCGATATCGTTGGCCCACTCAGCGATCGCTCCATCGCCCAGATCGCCGTCGAAGCGGATATCCTTCCGCTTCTCCCGCAAACCCGGGGCAGCGTAGAGCCTGGCGCCGGCGTAGGCGCGCCGCCAGTCATCGACAAACACATGGTGCAGCGAATTGGGGCAGACCAGATAGCGGACATCGCCAAGTGCATCGACCTCGACACGAAGGCTGTCCGGAAGCTGGATCGGCGACCAGACAAAAAGACCTCCGTCAGACAATCGAATGACGGCCATTCGTGTCGGATAATGAAAGCCGGCCACCGACACGGCCGATCCATCCGCGATCCAGATCTCGCGACCGAACGGCTTCAGCATCATTTTCAGCAAACTCAGAATGCGGGTGAATCCATCCGCAAACTAACCGCGGTTGTATCGTTCTGCCAACCGCCAACAGGACAAGCCCGCCATCTCCGGGCCATGGACCCGCTTAAGATTCAGCAAACTTCGCCGGCACATTGAACGGGGCCCGCCGCCACACCGTCATGTTGCCGCCACAACCCGGTTCCCTATCCCTGTGCAACCTTCTAATCTTCGTACCGTCACACGACCGGGGACCTCATGCGCGTCAAGATACTGCTGTTCGGACTGGCGGCCCTCGCCGTCTCGTTCGTGGTCAGCCTCAAGGTCATGAACTGGATCTCGCCGCCGCCGGGCAGCGCCGCACCGAAGCTGGTCAAGCTGCCGCGGCTGCCGCCGCCGGCCCGGCCCTCGAAGATCATCGCACCCGTCGCCGTCGCCATCAGCGCGATCCGCATTGCGGTGGATCGCACGGCGCCGCGCAATTTTGCCGGCAAGGCCGACAATCCGGTCGGCCAGATCCTGCAGAACGCCGATATCAACTGGACCGTGGAACGCGGCCCGATCGTGGCGACCGGCGCGTCGAATCAGTTGACGCTGTCGACGCCGCTCAATGGCAAGCTGAACGTGACCGGCTCGCTGTCGAACAACGCCAGCAACGCGCTCGGCAACCTGATCGGCGGCAACATCGGCAAACAGCTCGGCAACATCTCGATCAAGGCGCTGAACGCCAATGCCGACATTCGCGGCAATGTAACGATGACCTCAAAGCCGCTGCTGACCGAGCGCTGGCGCGTCGAGCCGAACATCACCGCGCAGGTCAACATCAACGACACGGGTGTTACCGCCGGCGGCATCCGCATCGGCGTGCCTGGACAGGTCAAGCCGGTGATGGACAAGCTGGTCGGCGAACAGGTCGCCGCCATGCAGCAGCGGGTGCGCAGCGATCCGATCATCGAGCAGAACGCGCGGCGCGAATGGGCCAAGATGTGCCGCTCGATCCCGCTGCCGCGCGCCGCGCCCGGCATGCCTGATCTGTTTCTCGAACTGCGGCCGACCAAGGCAATCGCGGCACAGCCGCGGGTCGATGCGTCCAGCGTCATCCTCAGCATCGGCGTCGAGGCGGAAACCCGTATCCTGTCCAGCAAGACCACGCCGAACTGCCCGTTCCCGGCCCTGCTCGACATCGTACCGCCGATCGAGACCGGCAGCATGAACATCGGCGTGCCGATCGACTTGCCGTTCACCGAGGTCAACAAGATCATCAATGCGCAATTGAAGGGCCGCACCTTGCCGGAGGACGGCAGCGGCCCGGTGGCGGTGACGGTGCGCAACGCCACCGTGGTGCCGTCGGGCGACCGGCTGCTGATCTCGCTCGACGTCGACGCCAACGAGACCAAGAGTTTCTTCAATTTCGGCGCGCAGGCAACGGTGCATGTCTGGGGCCGCCCGCTGCTCGATCAGCAGCAGCAGACCTTGCGGCTGACCGACATCGAGCTCGCGGTGGAATCGCAGGCGGCTTTCGGCCTGCTCGGCGCCGCCGCCCGCGCCGCCGAGCCCTATCTGCGGACCATGCTGGCGGACAAGGCCAGCATCGACCTCAAGCCGTTCGCCGCCAACGCCAAGCAGAAGATCGACGCGGCGCTGTCGGATTTCCGCGACGGCGGCGATGGCGTGCGTGTCGACCTCGGCATCAACGACATCCGCCTGGTCGGCGTCGCGTTCGACGACGACACGCTGCGGGTGATCACGGAGACCGCCGGCACCGCAAACGTCATAGTCTCGACGCTGCCGGCGTTGTGATGCCCGTCAGCTTTTGAAATCGACCAGCAGCGCTGTGGACGACGACGAACTGCTGCCGCTGCCGTTCGCACCGTAGGACGAAGATTGCGACAGCGACTCCTGCAGGGCCTCGAGCAATTTTTTCAGCAGTTCCTCGGTGCTGCTGGTGCTGGACGTGCTGTCGGTCGACGACGAACTGTCGCTGGCGGTACTGCTGTCCGGTGGCGGCGGACCGCCGGGACCACCGTTCGCAAATGCATCGGCGAACACGGTCTTCAGTTCGGTGGCCTGATCGCTGGTCAGTTTGCCGCTGGAGACTTCCCCCGCGATCAGGTCGTCGATCTTGGATTGAAGATCCCCGGGCGGCTTGCTGCCGGCACCATCGGCTTGACGCTGGCTGGTCAGCGCGGAATCGATATCGTCCAGCGCCGAAGACAGCGCGTCCTGGTCGGCGGACGAGACCTTGCCCGAGGCGACCTCGGACTGCAGTTGCTGCTTCAGAAGATCGAGTGGCGAAAGATAACTGCCGGTGGAGGCAGCGGAAATCGAGGTCATGACAGGCTCCGGGGAAAATCACGCGAAAAACACGAGACAACGCTAGGCGGGGTATGCTTAACGAGAGATTGCCACGGCCGGGGCAAGCTGTTGCGGCACGTTACGACCGGAGATTTGGAAATACTTCGAAACAAAAAAGATCATGCGCGCGCCGCAGAATCATGCGGCAAAGGGTGATCAACAGGATTTCATCATGGCCCCTTCTGCCCCCCAGATTCTGGTCGTCGAAGACGATCGCGAGACCCGCGCGCTGATTGCCCGTTACCTGCGCGCCAATGCCTGCAACGTGGCGGTCGCCGCCGACGGCCGCGAAATGGACCGGCATCTCGCCGACAGCCGCGTCGACCTCGTGGTGCTCGATCTGATGCTGCCGGGCGAGGACGGCCTGAGCCTCTGCCGCCGGTTGCGCTCGCAGTCGCAATTGCCGATCATCATGCTGACCGCGCGCGGCGAGGACGTCGACCGCATTCTCGGCCTCGAAATGGGCGCCGACGATTATCTCGGCAAGCCGTTCAACCCCCGCGAGCTCCTGGCCCGCATCAACGCGGTGCTGCGCCGGCAGGCCGCGGCGCTGACTGCCAACCTGACCAAGGGCGCCACCGCGCTGACCTTCCTCGGCTGGAACATCGACCTGCGGCTGCGCGAGCTGCGCAACCCCGAAGGCGCGCGCGTCGCCATCACCAGCGCCGAATTCGATCTGCTGCAGGCGTTCTGCGAACGTCCGGGCCGGGTGCTGTCGCGCGACAACCTGCTCGACCTGACCCAGGGACGCGCCGCCGGCTCGTTCGAGCGCAGCATCGACGTGCTGGTCAGCCGCATCCGCCGCAAGCTGGAGCGCGGCCCCGACCAGAGCGGCATCATCAAGACGGTTCGTTCCGGCGGCTACCTGTTCACGCCCGTGGTGGAGCCCGCGTGATCGCGGTCCGCAAACTGCTCGCGTTCTTTTCCTTCCGCCGCATCAGTGGCCAGATCGCGGCGCTTGTCATCATCTCGCCGATCGTCATCCATTTCCTCATCGGCGGATTTTTTTTCCTCCACGCCCCGCCGGGCGAACCGCCACCGCACGAACGCCCGCGCCGTGAAATCGGACCGATGGCGCAGTTGATCAGTGCAACGCCCGCCGCTGAGCGGCCTCGGCTGATCGAGGCCATCAATGGCGCATTTCCGCAGCTCGCCCTCGAGCTCCAGCCGCCGGACTTCAAGGCGCCGGACGCCGACGCGATCGATCCCCCCACTCCGCTGCCGCCCGGCTATCCGCACCATATCGGCCCGGGCTTCAGCGTGTTCATGCTGCCCGGCGAAGCGCATCCGGATCATGTCGGGATCCGTCTGCCCGACGGCGCCGTGCTCACGGCCCGGCTCGGCCCGGGACGGCAGTTGCACCTGTTCGGCCCTTGGATGACGACGCTGGTGTTCATCATCGCCAGCATCACCGTGCTCGGGCTGTGGGCGATGCGGACGCTGAGCGCCCCGCTCTCCGCATTTGCCAAGGCCGCCGAGAGTTTCAGCCTGAACGGCGAGGCGTCCCCGCTGCCGGAGAGCGGACCGGCGGAAATCCGAGCGGCGGCGCGCGCGCTCAACCGCATGCGCGAACGCATCACCGCACTGATGAACGACCGCATGCAGATGCTTGCCGCCATCAGCCACGACCTGCGCACGCCGATCACCCGCCTGCGGCTGCGCTCCGAGTTCATCGAGGACGAAACCCAACGCAACCACATGCTGCGGGACCTGAACCAGATGCGCTCGATGCTGGAATCCGTGCTGTCGTTCCTGCGCAACGACCATACCGTGGAGCGGATGACGCTGGTCGATCTCTCCGCCTTGCTGCATCAGATCTGCGACCAGTTCAGCGACCTCGGCCACACCATCGTCTATCGCGGGCCGGCCCAGCTCACCATCACCGCGCGGCCGGACGAGCTGTCGCGCGCCGTCACCAACCTGGTGGAGAACGCGGTCAAGTTCGGCGCCAACGTCACCATCGCGGTCGAGGTGGTCGGCGAGTATGCCGTCATCGAGGTGCAGGACGACGGCCCTGGCATCGCCGATGCGCGCAAGGCCGCGATGCTGGAACCCTTCGTCCGCGGCGACACCGCCCGCAACATGGACGAGGGCGGCTTCGGTCTCGGCCTGTCGATCGCGCAATCCATCACCCAGGCCCATGGCGGCGTGCTGTCGCTGCACGACCGCAAACCTCACGGACTGACCGTGCGCATCGTGCTGCCGCACCAAATCGAGCAGAAATCCACGGAAAAATCGACGGAAAAATCGGCGGCGTGATGCGCGCGCCGATCACGCCGTTTTGCGCTTGCTGAGGCCAGCGAAGCCCGGCAGAGTCGGCCCCAATAAGAAGCATCAAGGGAGACTGCAATGAAACAACTGACCATCGCCGCTTGCGCGGCCGCCGCGCTCACCGTCTCGACGGGAGCGGCCCGAGCCCAGATCTCCGACGATGTCGTGAAGATCGGCGTGCTCACCGACATGTCGAGCCTTTACGCGGATGCGACCGGCAAGGGCTCGCTGATCGCGACCGAGATGGCGGTCGCGGACTTCGGCGGCAAGGTCAAGGGCAAGCCGGTCGTGGTGATCTCCGGCGATCACCAGAACAAGCCCGATGTCGGCGTGGGCATCGCCCGCAACTGGTTCGACAACGACAAGGTCGACGCGGTGTTCGACGTGCCCACCTCCTCGGTCGCGCTCGCGATCCAGCAGCTGACCCGCGACAAGAACAAGGTCTTCATCAATTCCGGCGGCGGCACCTCGGACCTGACCGGCGTCGCCTGCTCCCCCACCACCGTGCACTGGACCTACGACACCTATGCGCTGTCGAATGTCGCGGGACGCGCCATGGTGCAGCGGGGCGAGGACAGCTGGTTCTTCATCACCGCCGATTATGCGTTCGGCGCGGCGCTGCAGCGCGATGCGTCCAACGTGGTCAAGGAGAGCGGCGGCAAGGTGCTGGGCGAGGTGCGGCATCCGCTCAATTCGTCCGATTTCTCCTCGTACCTGCTGCAGGCCCAGGCCTCCAAAGCCAAGGTGGTGGCGCTGGCCAATGCCGGCGGCGACACCACCAATGCGCTGAAACAGGCGACCGAGTTCGGCCTGACCCAGGGCGGCCAGAAGCTGATTGCGCTGCTGTTCGAGATCACCGACGCCTATGCGATCGGGCTGAAGGACGGCCACGGCCTGATCGCCACCGACGCCTTCTATTGGGATCTGGACGACGAGACCCGCGCATTCTCCAAGCGGTTCATGGACAAGGTCGGCCATATGCCGACCATGATCCAGGCCGGGCTCTATTCCGCCACCCTGCACTATCTGAAAGCCATCGATGCCATCGGCACCGACGACACCGGCAAGGTGATGGCGCAGATGAAGGCCACCCCGATCCACGATTTCTTCGCCAGGGACGGCCGCATCCGCGAGGACGGCCGCATGGTGCACGAGATGCATCTGTTCGAGATGAAGAAGCCGGAGGAATCCAAGTCGCCCTGGGATCTCTATAAATTGCTGGCGACGGTGCCCGGTGACCAGGCCTTCCGTCCGCTCGACAAGGGCGGCTGCCCGCTGGTCAAGTCGCACTGACCAAGCCGTCCCGTGCAATGAATTCCGGCCCGACCGCGTCCCGTTTTGGGGGCGCGGCCGCAACAAGCCATCCTCAGGCAATGTTTTCCGGGTATTTTTCAGCCCCCGGTGCCCGGCCCGGCGCACCGGCCGGGCTGGCTCCCCTGCTAAGTCGCGTTGCCGGTAAGGGCCGGAAACCGATACCCATTTTTACAAATTACGCGGTATGATCGCGACGTTGAGCCGAGTTCCGATCTGCATACATATTGAGTGCTGCGTGTCGCGGTTTTTTCGATGACGTCCAGAGTTTCTCTGCTGCTTTCCTCTGTGGCACGGGCCGTAAGAGCTGCCTTCGAGCAGCCGGCCGAGGAAGTGCGCCCCGCGCTTCCCCACACCGAGGAAACCTATCGCTGGTTGTTCGAGAATTCCGTCGACGGCATTTATGTGACCACGCCGGACGGCGAACTGCTGAACGCCAACCCGGCGCTGGCCCGCATGATGGGATATACCAGCCCGCAGGAACTGATCCAGGCCGCCGACGATATCGCCCGGCGGGTGTATGTCGATCGCACGGTCCGGGCCGAATACCAGCGCCGCATGGAGCGCGACGGCATCGTCCGCGAATTCGAGTATCAGGTCCGCCAGCGTGACGGCAACGTGCTCTGGCTGTCCGACAGCGCCGCTGCCGTGCGCGATCCGACCGGCCGCATCATTCGTTATGAAGGCACCGTGCGCGACATCACCGCGCAGAAAACCGCCGAGGCGGCGCTGGCCGAAAGCCGCCAGCGCCTGCAGGAGGTGATCGACACGGTGCCGGCGGTGATCAACGTCAAGAACGCGGATCTGCGCTACGTGCTGATGAACCGCTACATGTCGGGGATCTTCAATATCGAGCCGTCAGACGCCCTGGGCTGCACCACCAGCGAAATCATGTCCCGTTATGGCGCCGCCAAGACCGACGGCAACGACCGCCGCGTGCTGGAGGACAAGAAGGAACTCGGCTTCTACGAAGAGGAGTATCTGGATTCGACCGGCACGGCGCGGCAGTGGATGGCCAACAAGGTGCCGATCTTCGACGACGCCGGCAACATCCGCTACATCGTCACCGTGGCGCTGGATATCGGCGATCGCAAGCGGGTCGAGCAGGAGATGCGCAGTGCGCGCGATGCCGCGGAAACCGCCTTGCGCGAGCTCAAGGAGACGCAGAACTCGCTGGTCGAGGCCGAGAAGCTTGCAGCGCTGGGCCGCCTGGTCGCCGGCGTGGCCCATGAGGTCAACAATCCCGTCGGCATCAGCCTGACGGTGGCCTCCTCGCTGCAGCGCCAGAGCCGGTTGTTCGCCGAGGAAGTCGAGCGTGGCGACCTGCGCAAATCGAGCCTCATCAATTTCCTGAACATGAGCCGGGAAGCCGCCACCCAGCTGGTGGACAATCTCAACCGCGCGGCAGAACTGATCCAGTCGTTCAAACAGGTCGCGACCGATCGCAATTTCAGCGAGCGGCGTGAATTCGACATTCGCGAACTGACCGAGCAGATCATCACCAGCCTGCGCCCGGGCCTGCGACGGCAGAACGTCAACCTCGCCGTGGAGTGCGAGCCCGGCCTGGTGCTCAACAGTTATCCCGGCTCTTACGGCCAGATCCTCACAAACTTGTTCCTGAACGCGGTGATCCACGCTTTTCCCGAGGGGCAGCCCGGCCAGATCGACGTCCAGGTGCGCGCCTCGGGCGGCGATGGGGTCGAGATCCTGTTCGCCGACAACGGCCGCGGCATGTCGCCGGAGGTGCGGCGCCAGGCGTTCGATCCGTTCTTCACGACCCGCCGCAACCAGGGCGGCACCGGGCTCGGCCTGCACATCGTCTACAACATCGTGACCAACCGGCTCGGTGGCCGCATCGGCCTCGACTCCACCTCGGGCGCCGGCACCCGGATCCAGATCGTGCTGCCGCGGGTGGCGCCGTTCGATCGCGCGGCGGAGTAAGTGCGGCTTCATCGATCGGCGCGGTCACTTCGTCCGGCTTCGACGCCAGCGAGGCATGACTCGCATGATGATCTTCCGCGCCCCCGGACGCCGTGCCAGCTTCAGCGAGGTTGCGACGTGCTGTCGCCGGTTCCGGACGGTGCCGGGGCGATTTTCGAGGGCGCCGTGCGGACATGGACGACAGCCCAATCGCTGGCGAACACCTTGCTCCAGCCGTCGAGATGATCGAGCAGTTGCGCGGCCGGCGTGCCGGGGCGCAGCAGTGTCGCATCGATCCGGTAGCCGTCGAGCAGCCGAAACAGCGTACTCGGCTCCGCAAGCGACATCGCCATCATGTGATCGCGCGTGAAGCGTGCGCCATAGAGTTCGGTGCGGCCGTCGATGAACGGCGGCATGTCCTGCCAGATCATGGCGCCGCCGAGGTCGTAGTCGTTGAACACCCGCGCGGCGTGGTGCGCGCGGAGCGCCGCAATGGCCGCGGCACTGCCCTCGTTCGGCGGTTGCACCTGTCGCGTCGCGGCCAGCGCGCCCGCCGCCGCCAGCATGACCAGAGCGATCACGGCGGTTCCAGCCCGCAACCATTGTCCGCCGGCCGGACGCACGTTGTGCCAGCCGAACCGATCCGCCAGCGGCGCCAGCACCACGAGCGGCGTCAGCAACGCGAACACTTCGACATTGCGCACGTGATTGAGCGCCATATGCAGCAGGCCCAGCGTCAGCAGAATGCGCAGCGGCGGCAGCACCACGCCGAAATACAGCGCAGCTCCGATCAGGAGCAGCAGGCCGCCTTCGAACACGCCGAACTGGGCGAAGTCGATCGGCCGCCATTCCGTAATCAGGTTCAGCGCGTCGCCGAGGCCGAGAATTTTCTGCGAGGCCAGCAACGAATTCCAGCCGTAAGGCGTCAGGCAACTCGCCGCCAGCGCGCAGACGCCGAACAGCACCCAGTGCACGGCAAGCCGCTTGCGCTGCGACGCCTGCGCGGTCCACACCGCATCGAGCGCGATCGGGCCGATCAGTGCCAGCCCCAGCACGAAGCCCCCGTGCAGGTTGGCCCACAGCGCGATCAACGGCAGCAGCCAGAAGCTCGGTTTGACCCGGGCGTCGGACGCCGCGATCAGGCCGCCCACCCAGGCGACCATCACCGGCATCGCCAGCACATGCGGCCGCGCCAGCAGGTGTTGCGCCGACAGCGCCAGCGCAAGCATGGTGACGCAAATGGCGTAGGTCGCCGCCACACGGCGTTCGAGGATGCGCGTCAGCAGGGCGAACGTCGCCGCGATCGCCAGCGACGACAGCGCGACAACGCCGGCCCATCCGGCAACGGCATAGGTTGCGGCGAACAGCACCTGCGAGAGCCATGACGACGAGATCCAGGCGGTGCCGGCCTTGGTCCAGGAATAGATATCGACCTGGGGCAGCGCATGCTGGGCGATGATCCATTGCCCGATCTTGACCTGCCAGAGCGTATCGGGGTCTGCCAGCAGACTGCCCCCCAGCAGCACCATCAGCGCGAAAGTGCCGACGGCGATCCAGAACCAGGCCGGCATCGGCGCAAGCGCGTGCGCGAGGCCGCTTACAGGGCTTCGGTTTGGCTGGACGGTGTCCGCACCGACAGCGCTCATGGACATGGACCTTGTGCTGGTTTGGTGCCGTGTTGGAGCCGGATCGGCGCCGAACGGGATGCATCCAATCAGCCAACTGATAATTTCGGGTAAATCGTGGCGCGAAATCCCGCGGCAGAAACGCCGCAACCATTTGATAATACGCTAGTATTCAAATAAGAACCGCTCCCGCGATCCACCGTGCCCCACCATCGCCATGAATGACTGACACATCTCGGCGGAACCTGGAGGCCGCCTCCAGCGCGATGCATTTGCACGACATTGGACCTGCCATGAGATTCCCCCTGACGACCGTGTCCGGCCTCGCCGCTTGTGCTGTCATCGCTATGGCGCAGCCCGCATCGGCCCAGTCCCGTAACACCGCTTACGATGCGATCATTTCCAGCCAGGCCAGCGCCAATGGCGTTCCGGAAGAGCTGGTGCACCGGGTCATCGTGCGCGAGAGCAAGTATCAGCCCCATTTGATCGGCCGCGGCGGCGCCATCGGGCTGATGCAGATCAAGCTCGCAACCGCCCGCGGCGTCGGTTACACCGGCAACGCGGAAGGCCTGCGCGATCCCGAAACCAACTTGACCTACGGCATTCGTTATCTCGCCGGCGCCTATCGCACCGCCAACGGCAACCACACCCGCGCCGTCTCCTACTACGCCGGCGGCTATTATTACGCCGCAAAGCGTCAGCGCCGGATGCCGCTGGTGCTCCACGCAACAGAGCTGCACCCCCGATAAACAAGATGCCGAATCCGGCGCATATCCTTCCGCACCTGATGTCGGGGCGGCCATCTCTTCGAAGCCTCGCTGCAGCGCTGACCCTTCTGGCGCTGATCCCTGTCGGCAGCGCGGGCCGCGCGACGGACGATCCGCTCAGCGGCACCAACCTCTATGCCGACGTCGAGCACTATGTGTCACTCGGCGTGCATCGTTTCGGCACCGACACCGACCGGCAGACCATCGACTGGATCGCGGCCGAGCTGTCGAACGCCGGACTGCAAACCGAATTTCAGACCTTCACACTCGGCAAGCAGTATTTTCTCGATGAGGGCAATGTCACGCTCGGCGGCAAAACCATCGCGGCACTGCCGTTCTGGTGGCCGCCGCAAAATCAGACCGGTGACAAGGCCTCGCTGACCCTGACGGCGCCGCTCGCAAGCGGCGACACCGGCAATGCCTCCGGCCATATCGTCTGGCTCAAGCTGCCGAACGACCGCTCCGCTTATCTCAGCAATGCCCACCGCATCGCCATCAAGGCAGCAGTTGCGCGGACGCCGCTCGCCGTGATCGTCACCATCGACAATCCCGGCGAGGACATCTACGCCTATAACGTGGCTCAGGACGACGCGCCGTGGCCGGTGCCGGTGATCATCGTCGCTTCCCGCGAACAGGACGCGCTCGACGCAGCACAACGCGGCGGCACGCCCCTCACCATCGACATCAAGGGACGCTACGCCTCCGATGTCGAGGGCCGCAATGTGGTGGCACGGCTCGACCGCGGCGCCGACAAGACCATCGTGGTCTCGACGCCGACCACCGGCTGGTTCCGCGGCGGTTGTGAGCGCGGCTCCGGCATCGCCGGCTTTCTCGCCATCGCGCGCATCTTCGCACTGATGAAACCGGACGTGAACTTCGTGTTTGTCGCCACCTCAGGCCACGAGATCGGCCATGGCGGGATGGACGTGTTTCTGCACCGGCAACCGCCAGCGCCGGACAAGACGCTGGCCTGGATTCATTTCGGCGCCTCGATCGCCTGCTTCGAATGGCAGAAGATCGATGCCGGATGGACCACGGCCCGCGCCGTCGACCCGCGCCGCGCCATGATCACCAGCCGGTCGCTGGCCGGCCTCACCGAGGGTGCCTTCGCCGGCCAGCCATTCGTCCGCGTCATCGCCAGCGGCCCGCCGCCGGGCGAGCTGCGCGACGTCCATGCCGCCGGCTATGCGAACTTCTTCGGCATCGCCGCCGGGCATCGGTTCTTTCACAACCCCGCCGACACGGCCGCCACCACTGGACCGGAGGTGCTGGAGCCGGTGGTGCGCGGCTTTGCCCAGGCCATTGCGACCCTGATCGAGCGTGGCGACGGAGTGGTGTCGCAGGAGCCGAAGAAGCCGTGATGATCTAACCCCGTCATCCTGAGGTGCGCGCACTTGCGCGCCTCGAAGGATGAACGGCCGATGCGTCTGACGTACGGGCCGTCGCCCTTCGAGGGCCATCCTTCGGATGGCCACCTCAGGGTGACGGATGACTAATCTACTCCGCCGCCTTCGCGCTCTTCATCCCGAACGCTCGCGTCGGCGCGGCGAAACCACACGACGTGCCGTCAGTGATCTTCACCTGATCTTCCCACGGCAGGCGGAACGTGCCCGCCACCATGTCCTGCATGAATGTATAGGGGCAGTCCATCGCCCCGCCCTTCACCGCCACATAACCGCGGTGCCACAGCTGATAGATGTTGTTCTCGACACCCCAGTGAATGCGCGCCTCGCGCACCAGGTCGGGGCGCACCTCGGCGGTAATGATCTCGTCGACCCGGCCGGTGGTGCCGTGCGCGATCACGCTGCCGTCGAAGTTCACGATCATGCCCTCGCCCATCGAATCGAACGAGCCGTCCGAACCGCACATGCAGACGTTCGCCGTGATCATCAGGTTCTGGAACGCATTGGCCTGGTTGGTGAAGCGCCAGCTGTCGCGGATCGGCGCGGTGTAGCCCGCGGTGCGGATCATGATCTCCGCGCCCTTGTAGGCGCACTCCCGCGCCATCTCCGGGAACATGCCGTCATGGCAGATGATCAGCGCGAGCTTGGCGCCTTTCGGTCCCTCGATCACGGGAATGCCGATATTGCCGGGCTCCCACGGCTCCACCGGAATCCAGGGATGGAACTTGCGATAATAGAGCTTGAGCTCGCCGTGATCGTCGATGATCAGGCCCGAATTGTAAGGATTGCCGTCGGGATTGAACTCCATGATGGAGAAGCAGCCCCAGATGGCGTTGTCGATGCAGGCCTGCTTGAAGGCGGCGACCTCCGGCCCGTCGAGCCGGCACATGATCTCGGGATTGGTGTCCATCGACAGGCCGTGCAGCGAATATTCGGGAAACACCACCAGATCCATGGTGCCGAGATTGCGCCGCGCCTTGCCGACCATGGCGACGATTGTCTCGGTCTGGCGGGCGAGATCCGCCTTGGTCACGACCACGGGCAACTGCAGTTGCACCAGTCCGATCACGACACCATTGGGCGATTTGTTCAGGCCACCTAATCCGCTCATCGCATCGCTCCCTGGTCGATTTGTGCGGCGCATCAATCGCAGACGCCGATCAAGATGCCGCGAGCAAAGCCGATATCGACAAGCCGCAAAAGAGGATTTTTCAGGCGCAGGTCTGCCCATTTGCGCAGCTAAATATTGGGCGACTTTGGCGCGCGGGTCAGTGCCAACATTGCGCCGGGGGCAGCCCTGCACGACGCGACACCGGAGCGCGGTTGCACCCTCGCGCGAAGCGCACTATTATCAAGGCTAGTTCCGAGGGGGGCTCCGACATGGAGCTGAGATACCGCAAATGGCGCGGTGACCCTTTGAACCTGATCCGGGTCATGCCGGCGAAGGGACAGGGATGCTTCAGACGTCTTCCATACGCGATTCCGCGGCTATCAATTCAGCCGCTATCAACCAAAAAGTCGATGTCATCGGTGCAGGCATTGCCGGCACCTGGCAGGCGCTGATGCTGGCCAAGGCCGGCTGCAAGGTCGCGGTCTTCGAGCGCGACACCGCGGCGATGATGCAGGCGACCAGCCACATGGCCGGCGGCATGCTGGCGCCGTGGTGCGAGAGCGAATCGGCTGAACCCGTGATCACGCGGCTCGGCACCCGCGCACTCGACCTGTGGCGCGCGGAATTGCCGGACACCCCGTTCAACGGCTCGCTGGTGGTGGCGCATCCGCGCGACCGCGCCGATTTCGACCGCTTCGCCCGGCTGACCACTCATCACCAGCGCCTCGACCTCGACGGCGTCAATGCACTGGAGCCCTCGCTCGACGGCCGCTTCCGCGACGCCTTGTTTTTCCCGGACGAAGGCCATGTCGAGCCGCGCCGTGTGCTGCCGCAACTGCACGCGCGGCTCGCCACCCTGGGCATCGACATCCGCTTCGAGACCGAACGCACCAATGAAGCCGACCACATCGTGGTCGACTGCCGCGGCCTCAGCGCACGCGACACCCAACCCGACCTGCGCGGCGTCAAGGGCGAGATGATCGTGGTCGAGACCGACGAGATCACGCTGTCGCGCCCGGTGCGGCTGCTGCATCCGCGCTGGCCGCTGTACATCATCCCGCGCGAGGACAACCGCTTCATGATCGGCGCCACCTCGATCGAGAGCGAGGACCGCGGCGTCAGCGTGCGCTCCGCGCTGGAGCTGCTGAGCGCGGCTTATGCGGTGCATCCGGCGTTCGGCGAAGCGCGGATTGTCGAGTTCAGCGCCGGTCTGCGGCCGGCGTTTCCCGACAACCTGCCGCGCATCGACATCAAGGACAACACCATCGCCGTGAACGGACTCTATCGTCACGGCTTCCTGCTGGCGCCGGCGCTGGCGGAACTGACCGCGGCTTATGTGGCCCGCGGCGAAATCGACAATGAGGTGATGCGATGTTCCTGATCGTCAATGGCGAGCGCAGGGAGACGACAGCGACGCGCGTCGACGCGCTGCTCGGCGAGCTCGACTACGAGGGCAACCACTTGGCGGTGGCGGTGAACTACGACGTGGTGCCGCGCACACGCTGGGCGGAGACGACGCTAAACGACGGCGACCAGGTGGAAATCCTGACGCCACGGCAGGGTGGATAATTTCGATGGTGAAATTCTACGATACCGAATTCTCCTCGCGCCTGCTGATTGGCACCGCGCTTTATCCGTCGCCGGCGATCATGCAGCAGGCGATCAAGGCGTCGGGATCGCAACTGGTCACCGTCTCGGTGCGGCGCGAGAGCGCCGGCGGCAAGACCGGCGATGCGTTCTGGTCGCTGATCCGCGAGCTCGGCGTCACCGTGCTGCCCAACACCGCCGGCTGCAAGAGCGTGCGCGAGGCCGTGACCACCGCCAAGCTCGCCCGCGAACTGTTCGGCACCGCCCGCATCAAGCTGGAAGTGATCGCCGACGACGAGACCCTGCAGCCCGACGTGGTCGGCCTGGTCGAAGCCGCCACTATCCTGATCAAGGACGGCTTCGAAGTGTTCCCCTATTGCACCGAAGATCTCGGCGTGGCGTTACGGCTGGTGGATGCCGGCTGCCGCGTGGTGATGCCCTGGGCGTCGCCGATCGGCAGCGCCCGCGGCATCATCAACCGCGATGCCTTGAGGCTGCTGCGCCAACGCCTGCCGGACATTGCGCTGATTGTCGATGCCGGCATCGGCGCGCCGTCGCATGCGGCAGAAGCCCTCGAACTCGGTTTCGACGCGGTGTTGTTGAACACCGCCGTCGCCAAAGCCGCCGATCCCGTCGCCATGGCCAATGCCTTCCGCCTCGCCGTTGATGCCGGCCGCACCGGTTTCGAAGCCGGGCTGATGGGCCCGCGCGATTTCGCTTCTCCCTCCACTCCTGTCATCGGGACACCTTTCTGGCATGCCGTATCCTGACCGCTTCTATCCCGTCGTCGACACGCTGGCCTGGGTGAAACGCCTCACCGCGCTTGGCGTCGGCACCGTGCAACTGCGCGCCAAGGACCTCAACGACGCCGATGCGCTCGCGCTGGTGCGCGAGGCGCTCGCCATCACCCGGGGCACCGACACCAAGCTTGTGGTCAACGACTACTGGCGCGCGGCGATCGAGGCCAAGGCCGACCATGTTCATCTGGGACAGGAAGATTTGGCGGAGGCCGACGTCAAGGCGATCCGCGCCGCCGGACTGACGCTCGGGCTCTCCACCCATGACGATGAGGAGTTGGAGACCGCGCTGCGCCACGCACCGGACTATGTCGCGCTCGGGCCGATTTATCCGACCACGCTGAAGTCGATGCGCTTCGCGCCGCAAGGCGTGCCGAAGATCGGCGAGTGGAACAAGCGTGTCGGCAACATCCCGCTGGTGGCGATCGGCGGCATCAAGCTCGAACAGGCCGGACCCATTTTCGCCGCCGGCGCCGATTCCATCGCCGTCGTCAGCGACGTCACCCAGAACGCCGATCCGGACGCGCGGGTGCGCGCCTGGCTCGATCACGTCTCAGAAGCAGCTTAAAGAATCCAGGACCTCAAGGAGGACGCCCATGAACATTCGCTCCAACCCCGACAACACCCGCCCCGCAGTGACCACCGGCCCGATGTCCTCGTCACGGAAGTTCTATTCCGTGCCGGAAACAGCGCCGGACCTGCGCGTGCCGCTGCGCGAAATCATCCTGTCGGAAGGCGCCGGCGAGCCGAACCTGCCTGTCTATGACACCTCGGGTCCCTACAGCGATCCGGACGTCCTGATCGACGTCAATTCGGGCCTCTCCCGCGCCCGCACCGCCTGGATCAAGGAGCGCGGCGGCGTCGAGGAGTATGAGGGCCGCGTCATCAAGCCGGAAGACAACGGCAATGTCGGCGCGTCCCATGCCGCCAAGGCGTTCAACGCCTACCACAAGCCGCTGCGGGGCATCGGCAACGAGATGATCACCCAGATCGAGTTCGCCCGCGCCGGCATCATCACCAAGGAGATGATCTACGTCGCCGAGCGCGAGAACCTCGGCCGCAAGACCCAGCTGGATCGCGCGGAAGCAGCCCTTGCCGACGGCGAAAGCTTCGGCGCCGCGGTGCCGGCGTTCATCACCCCGGAGTTCGTGCGCAGCGAGATCGCGCGGGGACGCGCCATCATCCCCTGCAACATCAACCATGGCGAACTCGAGCCGATGATCATCGGCCGCAACTTCCTGACCAAGATCAACGCCAACATCGGCAACTCCGCGGTGACGTCGTCGGTCGAGGAAGAGGTCGACAAGATGGTGTGGGCGATCCGCTGGGGCGCCGACACCGTGATGGACCTCTCCACCGGCCGCAACATTCACACCACCCGCGAATGGATCCTGCGCAATGCGCCGATCCCGATCGGCACCGTGCCGATCTACCAGGCGCTGGAGAAAGTGGATGGCGATCCGGTCAAGCTCACCTGGGAGGTCTACAAGGACACCCTGATCGAGCAGTGCGAACAGGGCGTCGACTATTTCACCATCCACGCCGGCGTGCGCCTCGCCTATGTGCCGCTGACCGCCAACCGCGTCACCGGCATCGTCTCGCGCGGCGGCTCGATCATGGCCAAGTGGTGCCTGGCGCATCACAAGGAGAGCTTCCTGTACGAGCGCTTCGACGAAATCTGCGACCTGATGCGCAAGTACGACGTGTCGTTCTCGCTGGGCGACGGCCTGCGTCCGGGCTCGATCGCGGATGCCAACGACCGCGCCCAGTTCGCCGAACTGGAGACCCTGGGCGAACTGACCCAGATCGCCTGGAAGAAGGGCTGCCAGGTGATGATCGAGGGCCCCGGCCACGTGCCGCTGCACAAGATCAAGATCAACATGGACAAGCAGCTCAAGGAGTGCGGCGAAGCGCCGTTCTACACCCTCGGGCCGCTCACCACCGACATCGCGCCGGGTTACGACCACATCACCTCGGGCATTGGAGCAGCCATGATCGGCTGGTTCGGCTGCGCCATGCTCTGCTACGTCACCCCGAAGGAGCATCTCGGATTGCCGAACCGTGACGACGTCAAGGTCGGCGTCATCACCTACAAGATCGCGGCGCACGCCTCTGACCTGGGCAAGGGCCACCCGGCAGCGCAGCTGCGCGACGATGCGCTGTCACGCGCCCGCTTCGACTTCCGCTGGCAGGACCAGTTCAATCTCGGTCTCGATCCCGATACCGCGATGGCCTATCACGACGAAACCCTGCCGAAGGAAGCCCACAAGGTCGCCCACTTCTGCTCGATGTGCGGCCCGAAATTCTGCTCGATGAAGATCACCCAGGACGTGCGCGACTACGCCGCCACGCTGAATGATCCGAACTCGATCGGCATGTCGATCTCAGGCACGCTGGCGGACGGCCTGCCCGCCGAAGCCTTTGCGAAGGCGGGGATGGCGGAGATGAGCCAGAAGTTCAAGGATATGGGCGAACAGCTCTACCTCGACACCGACCGGGTGAAGGAGAGCAACCGGGCGCTGTGAGGCGCTCGCTCTTCTTTCATGATGACCGGGCTGACCCGGCACGCATCGGGAACGAAGCCGGGCTTGGAAAAAGCCCGGCTTTTTCGTGCCGACGCATATTTACGCGCCAGACGCATATTCAAGAACGACCATGACTTCAGAATCGGGACTCATTTTCATGGCCAAAAAGCCCAAACTTCGAACGACAACACCCTTCATCGGCCAGATCTTCGAGAAAATTGCCCCGAAAATCGGAGCAAAAGTTCTCATCGAGCCGGACTGGCGGATTGCCGGACAGATCACGTTCAAGAACGGCCGCCGATGCTATTTCAGACACAACACCATCGACATTAATTCGCTTGGCGCATCCGACATAGCCAAGGACAAGGACTACGCAAACTTCTTTATGGCACAGATGGGATACTCCGTTGTCCCCGGCCGCGCGTTTTTCTCCGAGAAGTGGTGTGAGGCGATTCGTTCACGATTGAATATCGACGCCGCGTACCGCTACGCGGTCAAGATCGGTTTTCCCGTCGTGGTCAAACCCAACAGTGGCAGCCAGGGCAAGAACGTCTACAAAGTTTACACAAAACGCGAATTTTATCGGTCCCTGCGCGCGATCTTCAAGGAGGATCGCGTCGCTTTGGTGCAGCCCGCGGTGACGGGCAACGATTATCGCGTGGTGGTGCTGGACGACAAGATCATCTCCGCCTATCAGCGCGTCCCGCTCAACGTGACCGGAGATGGCTCCAAAACCATTCGACAATTGCTGCGCGTCAAACAGCGCAGCTTCGTCGCCTCGAGCAGAGACACGCGACTGCGGCCGCAAGATCCACGAATCAAGGATTATCTGAAGCGGCAGCATCTCACGTTCGCGTCCGTTCCCCGCAGGGGCGACACGATTACTCTCCTGGCCAATGCCAATCTATCATCCGGAGGCGACTCAATCGATGTCACCAAGAAAATTCATCCGGACTTCGCCAAGCTGACGATCCGTCTGACCAAGGACATGGGACTTCGGCTGTGCGGCGTCGACCTCATGATCAACGGCAGCATCGCGGAACGGCCGGATAAGTTTTGGATTTTGGAAATCAATTCGGCGCCTGGCCTCGACCATTATGCGCGCAGCGGCCGGTCTCAGCAGACCATCGTCGAGGCGCTCTATTTGAAGGTCCTGCAGAGCATGGGACAACGCCGCTCATAGCGACATCGCGCCGGCTCACCCAAACCTCGCCCGCGACCGTTCCCTTGCCTTCTCCGCCTCGACCTCGCGATCCCTGGCCGGCGCCTGGGTGTGCAGCGAATTCAGCAGCCGCCGCGCGGCGTCGCTGACCTCGATGATGGCGCGGTTGAACGCCTCGGTATTCTCCTGCGAGGGCTTGTTGAAGCCGGACAGCTTGCGCACGAACTGCAGCGCCGAGGCGTGGATCTCCTCCCGTGTCGCGGGAGGCTCGAAATTAAACAGGGTCTTGATGTTCCGGCACATCGGCGCCTCCTGCATTGATCGTTCCAGGCAACATAATCAGGCCCGGATGGCCTCGCAACTCGGGCTCCGCGCATGCTGTCGCCTCTTCCGCGCACATGCGCCTCTTGCGCCCTCCGGTTCCGATGCTACCCTCCGTGCAAGCCAACCCGCTTCGCGGAGCGCATATGACCGACCTCGCCATGCCTGACCTCGCCACGTCCGATCTCGCCAAGATCTATCCACCACCGACCGAGCGGGTGATCGCCAAGCAGCGCCCGGCCATCGACGAGCACGCCGCGAAGTTCATCGCCATGTCGCCGTTCTGCGTGCTCGCCACCAGCGGCCCCGATGGCACCGTCGATGCCTCGCCGCGCGGCGGCGGCGTGGGCTTCGTCCATGTCAACGGCGAGCATGAACTGTTGATGCCCGACCGCGCCGGCAACAACCGGATCGACAGCTTCAAGAACATCCTTGCCGGCAGCGGCTATGTGCAACTGATCTTCTTTGTCCCCGGCATCGACGAGACGCTGCGGGTCGGCGGCCACGGCACCGTGTCGGCAGAGCCGAAGCTGCTGGCGGCGATGGAGGAGTTCGGCAAATTGCCGCGCGCGGTGCTGCGCGTCGCCGTGCGCGAGGCTTATCTGCATTGTGGCAAGGCGCTGATGCGCTCGAAACTCTGGTCGCCGGACAGCCGGGTCGAACGCGCCGTTTATCCCAGCATCGCCGAAGTCATCCACGCCCAGACCTCGCTTGGCGCGCCGGAGCCGCAGGCCGAGGTCGAGGCGCGTTACAAGACGCAGCTCTGATCGCCAACGATGGCCGCAACGTCGGACCCCGCACCATCCTCTGATCGTGCGCGCGCAATAATGCGCTGGATCATCGCGGCATTTTATACGGCCGCGGCCATCGCCCATCTGGTCGCGCCGGACAAACTGCTGTCGATCACGCCGTCATGGGTGCCGTTCGCGCCGCAGGTGATTTTCCTCACCGGCCTGTTCGAGATCGCCGCCTCCGCGGCGCTCGTCACCGGAACGTTGCGCTCCTGGGCCGGCATCGCCATGGCGGTCTACGCCGTCTGTGTCTGGCCGGCCAACATCAAGCACGCGGTCGACGGCATCGACCTGCCTTACATCACCAACAGCTGGCTTTATCATGGGCCGCGAATCGCGTTGCAGCCGGTGATCGCCTGGTGGGCCCTGTACGGCGCAGGCGTCATCAACTGGCCGTGGCGGCGATAATTCGTGGCAGGAAAGTGCATTGATATGGCGCGGTCTTCGGCTGTTGTCCCCACTTGCGGCCACAGCCTGAATTGAACCCGTCATAGTCCCTCTGATAAGAGACCCCATCCACACCGTGCGGAGGTGAGACATGGCAGACGACGACATCACAGGGCGCGCAGGCCGAGCCGGCCCGCAGGGCAAACCCGGGCCGAAGGGCCCGCCCGGAAATGCCGGTTCGCCGGGCAAGCCCGGTCCGCAAGGTCATATCGGCAAGCGTGGCCCCGACGGCGTGCGCGGCAAGGAAGGCCCGCAAGGCAAGGCGGGAGCTCAGGGCGCGCCCGGCCCCCTGGGCAAACGCGGCGAAGCCGGCCCGCAAGGCGCCGCCGGCAAGCCAGGCGCGGCCGGAAAAGATGGCAAGGACGGCAAGCCCGGACCGAATGGCGCGCCGGGGGCAGCCGGCCCGCAAGGTGAGCGCGGCCTACGTGGCGAGGCGGGTCCGCAGGGCCCCGCCGGCACGCTGCCGCCGGTCGAGCAGATCATCCCCTGGCTGCATCTCCTCTTCAAGGAGTGGGACGCCTACCGCAAGGCCGAGGAACAGCGGGAACGCGACGAGCGTGAAGCCGTGGAACGCGAGGCCCGCGAGCGCGAAGAAGCCGAGCGCGCGGCGCTGGCGGAGGCCGAAGCCGCCTTGCACGAAGACGACGAGGATGACGCCGAGGACGATGATGACGAGCGTCACGGCAAGAAGAAAAAGCGGAAGCACAAGAAGGACAAGTGAGCGCTTCGTCATATTCAGCGTCATCCGCGGGCTTGACCCGCGGATCCAGCTTAAGCCTTCAATTCGCGCTATGACTCTGTCGAAAAAAGCTGGATTGCCGGGTCAAGCCCGGCAATGACGGAGTCGATACCGAAAGGCATTCGCCGATAACGCTTGCAAGCAACGATCGTCGTCACCCCTCACTTATACTTCGCATCCCGCTCCAGCAACTCGATCGAAATCCCCTGCGGTCCGCGGATGAAGCAGATGCGGATGCCCGGACGGATGTTGTAGGGCTCCGCGGTGAAGGTGACGCCCTTCGCCTTCAGGCCGGCCGCCACATCGTCGATATCCACCACCGCGAGCCCGAAATGATCGAGGCCCTGGTGCGGCGTCACCGGCGGCGGATTGACGCCGTCGCCCGAGGCCACCGGCGCAAGAAAGATCATTCCACCACCAAGCTTCAGATCGGTGCGGCTGGGAGAGCGGATGATCTCCGCGCCCAGCATGGTTTCAAACCATTGTGCCGTCGCCTCTACATCCGGCGTGCGCAGGTGAATGTGGTCCCATTTGATCTTCGGGGCCGTATCGGGCATCGGTTGGTCTCCGTGTTCTCTTATTGAGCGCCGCTTGATAGCATCCAATCGCGACGGGTGGAATTTCGAATTCGAGACACTGGGTCGAGGAGACAAACCAATGCAGACGCTGATCCCTCTTGCAGAGACCATTGCCGCGCGGCTGATCGAGCGCGGTGAAACCGTTGGCGTCGGCGAATCCTCCACCGGCGGGCTGATTTCGGCGGCCCTGCTCGCGGTATCAGGCGCCTCGGCGTATTTCCGCGGCGGCGGCGTGATCTATACGCCGCGCGCCCGCGCCGCCCTGGTCAACATCACCAAGGAGGAGATGGAGGGCATCCGCGCCGCGAGCGAGCCCTATGCCCTGCTGCTGGCGCGCAAGACAAGGGATCTGCTCGGCAGCACCTGGGGCCTGAGTGAAACCGGCGCCACCGGCCCGACCGGCAACCGCTATGGCGACGCCGCCGGACATTCCTGCACCGCGGTGGTGGGCGGTCCTGAAGGACAACTTGGCGAGCGGGTCATGACCATCGAGACCGGCAGCGCCGACCGACAGGCCAACATGCGCACCTTCGCGCTGCGGGCGCTCGAGCAGTTTGCGGATGTAATCGGGGCGCCGCGCTGACGAAGCTGACAGTCCGTAGCCCGGATGAGCGAAGCGACATCCGGGATTTTCCCACCGAGGTCACCCCGGATATCGCTCCGCTCATCCGGGCTACACGTGGAAATTTCTCGCCATCGCGCGATGCGAAGTGCTGCTGCGCCGCTTATATGTGCCTTCAACGAATTCCACGGAACCTGGATCCCCATGCCCGATACACCCTCCCTCACCCCGCCCCTCGCCGAGCGACGCCCCCACACCGTGGTCCATCACGGCATCAGCGTGAGCGACGACTATGCGTGGCTGAAGGATGCCAACTGGCAGAAGGTGCTGCAGGATCCCACCGTGCTCGCGCCTGATATCCGCGGTTATCTCGAAGCGGAGAACGCCTATGCCGAGAGCCTGCTCGGCACGACATCCGCCCTGCAGAAGACCCTGGTGGCGGAGATGCGGGGGCGCATCAAGGAGGACGATTCCACCGTCCCCTCCCCCGATGGACCGTTCGCCTACTTCCGCAAATTCCGCGACGGCGGCCAGCATCCGCTGTTCGCGCGTGAGCCGCGCGCAGGCGGCGACGGCCATGTCATCCTTGATGGCGACGCGCTTGCCGCACAATCCAAATTCTTCCAGTTCGGCGGCGCACGGCATTCGCCGGATCACGCGCTGGAGGCCTGGAGCGCGGACATCAAGGGTTCGGAATATTTCACCATCCGCGTCCGCGACTGGGCGACCGGCCAAGATCTCGACGACATCGTCGAGGACACCGACGGCGGCGTGGTGTGGGCCGCGGATTCCAAAGCCTTCTATTATGTCAAACTCGACGACAACCATCGCCCGATGCAGGTCTATCGCCATCGCCTCGGCACCGCCCAGGCGGACGACGCTCTAGTCTATGAGGAACAGGATTCCGGCTGGTTCACCCATCTGCATGAGAGCGCCAGCGGCCGCTTCTGTGTCATCGCCGGCGGCGACCACGAAACCTCCGAGCAGCGCTTGATCGATCTCAGCGTCCCCGACGCACAGCCGCGCCTGGTCGCGGCGCGCGAGGACGGCGTGCAATATTCGCTGGCCGACCGCGGCGACGAGCTGTTCTTCCTCACCAATGCCGACAACGCCATCGACTTCAAGATCGTGACCGCGCCGCTCGCAAGCCCCGAGCGCGCCAACTGGCGCGATCTCGTTCCACATCGCGTGGGCGTCTACGTGCTCGACATCGAACTCTATGCCGGCCATCTGGTCCGGCTGGAGCGCCGGAACGCGCTGCCGTCGATCGTCATCCGCGATCTCGCTGGCGGCGACGAACATGCCATCGCCTTCGACGAGGCGGCCTATTCGCTCGACACCATGGGCGGCTACGAATTCGACACCACCAATCTGCGCTTCGGCTATTCGTCGATGACGACGCCCTCGGAGGTGTTCGACTACGACATGGTGACGCGTGAGCGTAGCTTGCGCAAACGCCAGGACATCCCCTCCGGCCACGATCCGGCCGACTATGTCACCACCCGCATCATGGCGACCGCGCAGGACGGCGCGGAGGTGCCGGTGTCGATCCTGCATCGCCGCGATCTCGTGCGCGACGGCCAGGCGCCGCTGCTGCTCTATGGCTACGGCTCCTATGGCCACGCCATTCCGGCCTCGTTTTCCGCCAACCGGCTGTCGCTGGTCGACCGCGGCCTTGTCTATGCCATCGCACATATCCGTGGTGGCTCCGACAAGGGCTGGCAATGGTATCTCGACGGCAAGCGCGAGTTGAAGACCAACACCTTCGATGATTTCGCAGCCGCGGGCCGCGCCCTGATCGCCGCGAACTATACCTCGGCGAAGAAGATCGTCGGCCACGGCGGCAGCGCCGGCGGCATGCTGATGGGCGCCGTCGCCAACCGCGCCGGCGAACTGTTCGCCGGCATCGTGGCCGAGGTGCCGTTCGTCGACGTGCTGAACACCATGCTCGACGACACCCTGCCGCTGACGCCACCGGAATGGCCGGAGTGGGGCAATCCGATCGCCGACGAAAAGGCCTTCCGTACCATCCTGTCCTATTCGCCCTACGACAACGTTGCCGCGACGACCTATCCCGCCATCCTGGCAATGGGCGGGCTGACCGACCCGCGCGTGACCTATTGGGAGCCGGCGAAATGGATTGCGCGGCTGCGCGCCAGCATGACCGGCGGCGGCCCGGTGCTGCTGCGCACCAACATGGACGCCGGCCATGGCGGCGCATCCGGCCGTTTCAATCGACTGGATGAAGTCGCGCTGGCTTATGCCTTCGCTCTGTGGGTGACGGGACGCGCGCAAGCGTGATCATAACACCGACGAATTACACAGGCGCGTTGGTAATCGATAGTCATCGTTTCGCCAACGCTCGATCTGCGTTACACTTCTGTGACTGAGATTCGCCGCAACACACGGGCGCGATCATCGCCCTCGGCGGACGTCGTAAGCGATGTCTCTATTTGAGAAAGTTCTCTTTTGAGAAAGTTCTCTTTTAAGGGACGTTTTACTGCGGAGTCAGGCGCCGAAGACGGTGCGTAGGTAGCTAGTCAGTAACAATATCTTCGCCCTCGTGCGGCCGGCGTTCTGTGGAGGAACGCGGATGGTGTCGCGACGCAGACGATGGCTGGCCCCGCTCGGCAGCCTTGCTTTACTGATGGTGTTATCGGCAGCGCCGCCATCGACATCCCTTGCGGTCGATCGCGGACAATTCGAAAACGTCCCCGACAACATCCGCTCCTGGTTCAAGAGCGTGCGCAGTCCCACCGGCGTTCCCTGCTGCGATATTTCCGACGGCCATCGCACCGAATACGACGTGCGCAGCGGCAACTACTGGGTGCCGATCGACGGCCAATGGATGCAGGTGCCGGACAAGGCCATCATCCGCGATGGCGGCAACCCGGTCGGTGAGGCCGTGGTCTGGTACGTCAAGCACAGCGGCAACATCATCATCAGCTGCTTTGTGCCGGCGGATGCGGCGTGAGGATTTTGAAATCCCGCATATCATCCCCACACCGTCATTGCCGGGCTTGACCCGGCAATCCAGCTTTCTTTGGAGAAGCTCTTAAGCTGGATCACCGGGTCAAGCCCGGTGATGACGCTGAATGTGATGAGCCGCTTTCGCTCGAGTCATGTTTTCGGATGAGAAGCAGGATCAACAAAAAGCCCGGCTGACACTCTGCCAGCCGGGCTCCGCGCAAACCGTATCCATCCAAACTCAGTCGTGGTCGAGTTCGCCGATGTGATGCTGCGAGTACAGCTCGACGCCGATCCGTTTGACCAGCTCGATCTGGGTCTCGAGGAAGTCGATGTGGCTTTCCTCGTCCTTCATCAGTTTCTCGAAGATGTCGCGGGTGACGTAGTCCTTGGCGGCATGGCAGTGCGTCGCCGCCTTTTCATAGAGCGCGCGGGCCGAGTATTCGGCCTTCAGGTCGCAATCCAGCACTTCCTTGACGTCCTGGCCGATGTGCAAGGGATCGAGCACCTGCATGTTGGGGAAACCGTCCAGGAAGATGATCCGGTCGATCAGCTTGTCGGCGTGCTGCATTTCCTCGATCGATTCCGCCCGCCACTTCTTGGCGAGGTCCTTGAGGCCCCAGTTTTCCAGCAGGCGGTAGTGCAGCCAGTACTGGTTCACGGCCGTCAGCTCATGGCGGAGCGCCTTGTTGAGAAAATCGATGACTTTGGGATCGCCCTTCATGGTGCCGGTTCCTTATCCGCGGCGCTGACGGGGCGCCGAATTCAATTTAGAATGCTTCTAAATCAGAATGGAGAGGCCGGCAAGCCTCGCGCGCACAAACCCGCGTGATTGTTCCTGACATGGGGATAGGTCGGCTGGAGAGATAAGCAAACAGTTACGCCTGGAGCGCGATAACCATCTGATCAAGCTCAGCTTTCATGTGCTCGATGGGAGCATGAGCACCGCTGTGCGGGCAGCCCGAGCAACATTCCTTGGCGCAGGCACCCAGCGCATCCTTCATGATCTTCTGGATGGTTCGCGCGCAGCGGCCACACTGGGCGCTGCAGCCGAGACAGCCATACACCTGCCGGGCAGTGCGCGGCAGGTCGCCCGACCCACTCATGGCTGAGCGTACGTCGTCGTCGGTCAGGACATTGCAGGAGCAAACGATCATGAAAGAAGACAGATCCGGCTGTGATGCTGCCCTTTTCGATATTGAAGCCCCCGCCCGGATGCAAAAGGAAAAGCTGCTGTTTCAAGCTATTCCAAACTGGCTAAAAACCGCCGTTTTAAGTTTGGAACGACTCTAAAATAGCTTCAAACAAGGGTTAAAGCGGTTTCGCAGACCGCGCCGCAAGGTCTCTGATTCAGGCCTTGTCGCCGACCCATTTCGCCCGCCATTTCGGCGCGGCAAACGGCTCGGCGAAATACAGGGTTTCGTGGATCACCTTGCCGTCCCGGAACTCCATCATGCTGACGACCAGTTCCGGATCGCCGTCGAAGGTGGTGGTGCACTCGCTGACCCACAGATCGCCCTGCCCGACAATGCTGCGGATCTGGATCGAGGCATGATGCGGCTCGGCAGCACGGCTCTCGCGGATATTGTCTCGCCCCGTGATGCGCTCACCCGACTGCGGAAAGTCCAAGGTGGCGTTGTCGCGATAGATCTTGTGAGCCGCGTCGAGCTGGCCGGCATCGATCGCCTTCCAGTGCCGCTCGATCGCGGCGCGGATATCCACATTCTCGGCATCGTCGTCATTAACGGCTAAATCATTCATGTCGGCCTCCGCCTGCGCTGTCGCGAACGCGATCCCGCGCACATCAAGTTCAATTCAAAGTGTCGCCGCGAATCCGGCAAAACAAGGCACCGGCTAGTGTCCCGCTTCGCAAGTTCGTCACATTTTCAGCGAGCTCTGTACGAACTTGCGAAGCGATAAGGACACTAGCAAGCATATGATTCTAGGGCCCGTCCTCAATTAGAGGATTCCCCGGCAGATTATCGCGTGATTCATAGGCAGTCAGCTGATTCGGGAGCTGACAGATGCGCCGCTACGCCCTTCGGGACGATCAATGGGACAGGATCGAGGAGTTTTTACCCGGCCGCAAAGGGCACGTTGGGGTCACCGCCAAGGACAATCGGCTGTTTGTCGAGGCGGTGCTGTACCGTTATCGCGCCGGGATTCCCTGGCGGGATTTGCCGGAGCGCTTTGGCGATCCGATCAAGGTTCACACGAGGTTTTCACGCTGGGCCAAGAGCGGTGTGTGGAAGAAGTTGTTTGAGATGCTGGCGAGCGATGCCGACAATGAGTACGCGATGATCGACAGCACAATCGTGCGGGCGCATCAGCACAGTGCCGGGGCGCAAAAAAAGCGGGCGAAGACGAGGCGCTCGGGCGCAGCAAAGGCGGGTTAAGCACCAAGATTCATGCGCTCGTCGATGCGCTGGGCAATCCGCTAGGGTTCAAACTTACGCCCGGCCAGGCCCATGATTTGCAAGGCGCCGATGCTCTGCTGCCGGACATGGCGGCCAATACCTTGCTGGCAGACAAGGCCTACGATGCCGACCAGCGGGTGATCGAACCGTTACTCGCCCGGGCAAAATCGGTCGTGATCCCGCCAAGAGGCCACCGCCAAATCCAGCGCGACTTCGATAAAGACGCCTACAAGGCGCGCCATCTCATCGAGAACTTCTTCTGCAAACTCAAGCAGTATCGCGCCATCGCAACCCGCTACGATAAAACTGCGAGAAATTTCCTTGCCGCAATCCACCTCGCCGCTGCTATCATTTGGCTCAATTGAGGACAGGCCCTAGTGTGCTTTATGAATGCGAAGTTCGTGAAAGCGCCTGCCGCACGGTCGCACGAACTTCGCATTCAGCACACTAGCGAATCAAATGGCGGAACCGCTTCCCTCACGATGAATATATGGGCGAGCCATGCGCTCCGACAGCATTAAGGCGGCACAAAAGCATAGCTTGGCTGCAGTTATGTGGACAAAAAGCGGGAACCGATCGGAACGATTGCCGTTAAGGAAGTGTGACAAATTGTAACCCCACTTCCGTCACATATGGTCTATAGCACGCGGGCAGCTCAATCACATCGGTGGGATATAATGCGGCAATTGAAGATTGCATTGGTATTGTTTGTTGCCATGAGCGCGCCGCTGGCGGCTCAGGAATTTGATCAGAATTCACAGAACACCATGTCTTTGGCATCGGCCCCGGCTGCGCCGGCCGAAAAAGCCAGCAAGCCTTCGGTCTGGCGGATTGCCGCGAGCGAAGTCGCGATCGCGCGCTATCGCGCCGCGCTGAAGCTGACCGCTGCCCAGCAGAAATATTGGCCCGGGGTCGCCAGTGCGTTGCGGACGCTCGCGCGCATGGAGCGGGTGGATGAGAACGCCGTGCGCCGCGTCGCCCCCTCGATCTCGCCGCTGCTCGCCAGCCTCGACGAGAACCAGAAGCAGACCGCCATGAGCCTCGTGCAGCGCGCCGGTCTCGCGCAGTACGCCTCACTGTTCTAAGCCACCGATCAGAGCTCGCCATTATTCGCTCGGCCCGCGTCTCACGACGCGGGCCGAAGTCGTTTCAGGCGGCGGTCCTCACGAACTCTTTTCGCCGCTCATCAGCGGGCCGAACAACTCCCAGCTTTCGCCCTTGAACCGCATCATCTGCAGTTGCTCCAGCGGGCTGAAATCGGTCGGGCTGGTCTTGATCTTGGTGCCCGGCAGATAGATGCCGATCTCGAAATCGAGATTGGCGGCCTGCTTCATGATGTTCTCGCGGGTGAGATTGTCGCCGCACTGCTTGAGCACCTGCACGATGCCTTGCGCCACGCCATAACCGAACACGGTGGCACCGTCGTCCTTGTCGCCTTCGGGATAATATTTGTCCATGAACGCGCGCCAGGTGTTCATGGCGGCATCGTTGTTCCAGGTCGGATCCTTCGGATCCTTCATATAGGCTGCGCTCAGCACGCCCTGGCCGTTCTCATAGCCGGCCGGCTTCATGACGCTCGCCACCGATGCCGACACGTTGGTGACCAGGTGCACCGGCTTCCAGCCGAGCTCGCCCACCTTCTTGATGGCCTGCGCCGCGAATTTCGGCGTGGCGATGTTGATGAAGACATCCGGATTGGCCGACTTGATCTGCACGATCTGCGAATCCACCGTCGGCGACGTCACCTCGTAGGGCACCTCGCTGATGATGAGGCTGCCGGCCTTGTCGCCCAGCCCTTCCTTCAGTCCGACCAGATAGTCTTTTCCGAAATCGTCGTTCTGAAACAGGATGCCGATCTTCTTGCCGGGAAACTCCTTCAGAATGTATTTGGCGTAGACCCGCGCCTCGCCCTGATAGCTCGGCTGCCAGCCCATGGTCCACGGGAAGTTCTGCGGGTCGGCCCACTTCGCGGCTCCGGTCGAGACGAACAGCTGCGGCACTTTCTTCTGGTTCATGTATTTCTGGATCGCGGTGTTGCCCGGCGTGCCCAGCGGATTCATGATGAAGAGCACTTCATCGCTCTCCACCAGTTTGCGCGCCTGCTCCACCGTTTTGGGTGGGCTGTAGCCGTCATCATAGGAAATGAAATTGATCTTGCGGCCGTTGATGCCGCCCTGCTCGTTGATCATCCGGAAATAAGCGGCTTCCGTCTTGCCGATGGTCGCGTACGATGACGCCGGTCCGCTGTACGGCATGATATTGCCGATCTTGATCTCGGTGTCGTTGGCGCCGGTGTCGTATCGCTTCTGCGCCATCGCGACGCTGGCCGCGGAAACAAAAAGCAGTCCCGCCACCATCGCGGTTTTCAAACCATGATGCATCATCGTCCTCCCATTTTTGAACCGAGGCTCGGTGGTCTTGTGGGGCGGCTTCGAGCCATCGGACATTGGCAGATCACGTCTGCATATCGAGTATGCATGAAGCGGCAGCATCAACCAACCTGATCCAGCCTTGATGCGTTGCAACGCGCTGCGACTTAATGACAATCGGTTGCCGCCAATCATTCCGCCTCGCGGAAACAGTCCGCGCTGCTTGGCAGCCCACATCGGCTTGAACTAGGATCGCCCCTCATCCACCGATGGCCGATCGCAAAGCAATCGAAGGCCAATCAGCAAAAGCAAGAACGGGAGGCTTTCATGTCCAATCCGCGCGTCATCGCCACGGGTCTCGAATTTCCGGAAGGTCCGGTGGTAATGCCGGACGGCTCGGTGATCCTGGTGGAAATCCGGGCGCAGCGGCTGACGCGGGTGTTCCCCGACGGCCGCAAGGAGGTGATCGCCCAGATTCCCGGCGGCCCGAACGGCGCGGCACTGGGGCCGGACGGCAAGATCTATGTCTGCAACAATGGCGGCTTCAGCTGGGCACCGTCCCGCGGCATCATCATGCCGGGCGCGCCGAGCGCCTCGGAATACATCGGCGGCTCGATCCAGCGTGTCGATATCCAGAGCGGCAAGATCGAAACCCTGTTCGACAAGGTCGGCGATCATCCGCTGAAGGGGCCGAACGACCTGGTGTTCGACAGGCAGGGCGGCCTCTGGTTCACGGACCTCGGCAAGCGCCGCGCCCGGGACATGGATGTCGGCGCGTTCTATTACATGAAGCCCGGCGCCTCCGGCGTGGTCGAGGGCCACTTCGGCATGCTGCCGGCCAACGGCATCGGCCTGTCCCCCGACGAGAAGACCGTCTACGTGGCCGAGACCCCCACCGCGCGTCTGTGGGCCTTCAAGGTCGGCGAGCCCGGCGAGATCGTCCCCACCGATGTGATCTATCGCGGCGAGCGGGGCCGGCCGATCGCCGGTCTGGGCGGCTACCAGATGTTCGATTCGCTGGCGGTGGAAGCCTCCGGCAATGTCTGCGTGGCGACACTGATCAATGGCGGCATTTCAGTGATCGCCCCCGACGGCAAGCTGATCGAGCACGTGCCGACCGGCGACAACGTCACCACCAACATCGCCTTTGGCGGGCCGGAGCTGAAAACCGCCTACATCACTTTGTCGGGCAAGGGCGAACTCGTTATGATGGATTGGCCGCGCGGCGGCCTGCCGCTCAACTTCCTCAATCGCTAAACTGGATTTCTGAATGCCCTGGTTGGATCCTGTCGTGCTCGAAGGCGCCCATGCGCGCCTCGAGCCGCTGTCGCACGCCCATCATGACGGCCTTGTCGAAGCCGTCAACGACGGCGAACTCTGGAAACTCTGGTACACCGCCATTCCAAAACCGGAGGCAATGACCAAGGAGATCGACCGACGGCTGGACCTGCAGGCCAAGGGCACCATGCTGCCGTTCACGGTGAAGCAGCCCGACGGCACCATTGCCGGCGTGACCAGCTACATGAACGTCGATGCCATCAACAAGCGGGTGGAGATCGGCTCGACCTGGTATCGCAGTAACGTGCAGCGCAGCCATCTCAATACCCAATGCAAGCTGCTGCTGCTGGGACATGCGTTCGAGACCCTGGACTGCATCGCGGTGGAATTCCGCACCCACTTCTTCAACCACCAAAGCCGCCGCGCCATCGAACGCCTCGGCGCCAAACTCGACGGCATCCTGCGCAGCCACCTGATCGTCAACGGCACGCTGCGCGACACCGTGGTCTACAGCATCACCGCGGCCGAGTGGCCGACGGTGAAGGGGCATTTGACGTATCAGTTGGAGAGGAAGCGGTAGCGGGAGCCGGGGCACATCGGCACCCTCTTTGTCGTTGCCGGGCTTGTCCCGGCAACCCCGCTTAGGTGTTTGGTCCCGGAGGATTGGTTGGATGGAATCGGTGTAGAACAGGGTATAGCTTTTGCGAGGGAGGCCTTGTGTCATGGAGCTGAACCTGCACGCGAATGCCGCAACCACACCGAAGACACGAGCGGTGCTCCCGTTCATGGTCCCGCCGTTCCGTGGAAGGGCCGCCGGCATGGCCCGCGCAAGGAACGGCGATGGGCCAAGGCCTGGAGCCCTGAGCAGATTGCCCGACGCTTGCCGATCGACTTCCCGGACGACGAGAGGATGCGCATCAGCCACGAAGCGATCTATCAAACCCTCTTCGTTCAGGGTCGTGGGGCGCTGAGCCGCGAGCTAACGGCCTGCTTGCGAACAGGGCGTGTGTTACGGATGCCCAGGGCGCGCGTACGCAGGCGAGGCAAGGGCTTCGTCTCGCCGGAGATTATGATCAGTGAGCGCCCTGCTGAAGCGGCCGATCGAGCGGTGCCGGGACATTGGGAGGGAGACCTTATCCTCGGTCTTGGCAGCTCGGCAATCGGCACGCTGGTCGAGCGGACGACGCGCTTCACGATGCTATTGCACCTTCCCCGGTTGGCGGGGCATGGCGAAGCTCCGCGCACGAAGAACGGGCCTGCACTCGCAGGACACGGGGCCGAGGCCGTGCGCGACGCGATCACGCGCACCATCATCACCTTGCCCGAAGAGCTGCGCCGCTCGCTAACCTGGGATCAGGGAGCCGAAATGGCTCAGCACGATCGTCTCAAGATCGATGCGGGTATCCAGGTCTACTTCTGCGACCCGCAAAGCCCTTGGCAGCGTGGCACTAACGAGAACACCAACGGTTTGTTGCGGCAGTACTTCCCGAAAGGCACAGACCTGAGCATCCACAGCGCTGACGAGATATCCGCCGTGGCAGCGGCCCTCAATGCCCGACCGAGAAAGACGTTGGGCTGGAAAACGCCGGCAGAGGCGCTTGACGAGCTGCTGTCATGAGCGGAAAACAATTCGTGTTGCGACGACTGTTTGAATCCGCCCAGTACACGCAGGCCGTTGTGATGAATGCAGCAATTCCTCTTGCACACCGGGCGTACTGCATGCCCGCGTGCGTGCGCGGGCATGACAGTTGAGGGTGTCGAGATGCTTCAATTCTTAGCGCCTATGGGGACAAGCCCGGTGATGACAATGTGGGTGGGATAACTTCAGAGCAGACGTTGCCCGCTTGTCAAAACCTACGCCGCATCCCTTCGATACAGCGTATCCACCGTCACCACGCCCACCGCGCGCGACACACACGCGCACATCTTGCGGTTTTCCTGCTTCTGGTGATCGCTGAAGAACACGTCGCGATGGTCGATCTCGCCGTCGACCTCAACCACATCGAGGGCGCAGACGCCGCATTCGCCGCGCTCGCAATCCGACATCACGTCGTGCCCTGCCTCGTTCAACACTTCCAGCATCGACTTGTTCGCCGGGATAACGACTTCGCCACCACCATTGCTGATGCGCACCCGAAACGCCTCGGTCGGCAGCAGCCCGCTCGACCCAAACGTCTCGTAGCGCAGATCCGGCAGCGGCCGGCCGGCGGCCTGCCAGCTGCGCCGCGCCGCATCCAGCAGACGCATCGGGCCGCACAGGATGGTCATGGTTTCCGCTGGCAGTTGCGCAAACGTCGCATCGAGATCGAGGCGCCCACCTTCATCGCCGGCATGCACGACGAGCCGGTCGCCGAGCAATGACGCGAGCTCGTCGAGATAAGCAGCGTCGGCGCGCGACCGCACGCAGTAATGCAGCTTGAGCGCAGCGTTGCGCCGCGCCAGTGCCGCCGCGAAACCGAAGATCGGCGTGATGCCGATGCCGCCGGCGATCAGGCAATAGCTTGGGCGCCTCCAATCCAGTTCGACCAGCGAGGTGGGATTGCTCACCTCGATGCGCGCCCCCGGCGTCAGCGCCCACATCGCGCGCGAGCCGCCGTGGCTGTCCGGCGCAAGCCGCACCGCGATGCGATAGCTGTTCGCCCCCGTCTCGCCGACCAGCGAATAGGAGCGCGTCTCCGGCTGGCCATCGATCAGAAGATTGACGTTGATGTGGCTACCGACCGGATAGGTCTCGGTGCCGGTCTTCTCGGGTCGCAGCGTGATCTCGCGAATCTGCGGCGCGACATCGCGGATCTGCTGCACGACGCACGGCGACCATGACTGGGCAAATCGCATGGTGATCTCCTCAGATGTCCGTAACCGGCGAGCGGATCAGCGCCAGCGCCGGCAGCATGTCCAGGCTGGTGCGGTTGCGCAGCGCCAGTTGCAGGTTGCGAACCGCAAGCCGCGCATGTTCGCGCATCACGGCTTCTGCGCGGGCGCCTTCCCGATTCTCGATCGCATCGACCACGATGTGATGGTGATCCTGGCCGATGATCAGATGCTGGCGCGCCTCTGTCAGCGCCGATTGGGCCATGACGAAGCCGCTTGGCGAGGCGAACGGCAGCGCCGAGGCGCGGTCGATCTGCCGGATCACCGGCGCACTGCCCGACAATTCGGCGAGCAAGGCGTGAAACCGCGCGTTCAGTGTGACATAGGACGAAAACGTCTCCACCGCGATCGGATCGAGGCGCATCAGCTCGTCCAGTTCCGCCAGGGTTTCCTTCAACGGCGCAAGGCTGCGGGCCGACACGCCGCGCTCCGCGGCAAAGCGTGCGGCGAGCCCTTCGAGGGTGCCGCGCAGCTCGATGGAATCCAGCGCGTCGCGTTCGGAAAACGCCTTCACCATGAAGCCGCCGGAGGGAATGACTTCCAGCAGACCTTCTTCCTCCAGCCGCACCAGCGCCATGCGCACCGGTGTGCGGGAGACCCCCGTGGTCTCCACGGCCTGAAGTTCGGAAATGCGTTCGCCCGAGCGCAGGCCGCCGGACAGGATCAGGTTGCGCAAGGCGAGTTGCGCGCGCACGGTTTGCGATACGGAGCGGTCGGCCTCGCGCTCGTTCATGGCGCTATTCCGCCGCCTGCAAACGCGGTGGCGAGGTCTCGCCGGCGATCATCCGGTCAATCACCCGCCGCGCCCACATCGCGCCGGCATCGATGTTGAGATTGTAGAAGACGCGATCGGGATTTTCGTCCATCGCGCGCTGCTGGGCTTCGAGGATGATCTCGTCCTGGCGGAAGATGCCGGAGACGCCCTCACGAATTTCGGTGGTCAGCTTCTGCTCGGTGAGGCGGTGGTTGCGCACGAACGCCCAGAAATAATGGCAGGTGGTCGCCGTCTCCGGCGTCATGGTGTTGAGCACATAACCGCCGACGCCCTGCGAGCGATCGCCCTCCGGCGCACCGGTTCCCGCGCGCGCCACGCCGACATCGATGTTGACGGTGCCGGGGGCCTGGAAGTGGATGATCTGCCAGCGGTCGACCAGGTCCGCCTCCGGCATCTGCATCGCCCAGAACGGCGGCGGCTCGATGCCTTTCATCCAGCGCGTCACGGTGACGGTGGTGTCGCTGTGGGTGACGTCGAACGGCGCCTCCGCCACCGCATCGTTGCCGATGCTGCCGGCGTGCACGAAGCTCTCGTGGGTGAGATCCATCAGATTGTCGACCACCAGGCGATAGTCGCATTTGGCATGGATGGTCTTGCCGTCGCCGGCCCAGGCCGGATCGTCGTTCCAGTGCATGTCCGGAACACGGGCGGGATCGGCCAGCGCCGGATCGCCCATCCACAGCCAGATGAAACGGTCGCGCTCCACCACCGGATAGGCGCGCACGCAGGCCGAGGGATTGATGGTCTCCTGCGAGGGCATGAAGGTGCAGCGGCCCTGCGCGTTGTATTTCAGGCCGTGATAGCCGCAGACCACGGTGTCGCCTTCCAGCCGCCCCTTGGACAACGGCACCAGGCGATGCCAGCAGGCGTCCTCGAGCGCGGCAACCGTGCCGTCGGCCTTGCGGTACATCACCACATGCTTGCCGCAGATGGTGCGCGGAAACAGCGCGTCCCTGATATCGACGTCCCAGGCAGCGGCGTACCAGGCGTTCATGGGAAAGGGCTGGGGCTGGGTCATGGCTGAAATCCTCCCGACGACCTCTTATTGCATCCATCATGTATACATTAAATTCGATACGCTCGCAATATCTCCAAAATTTACGGTATTATAAAACCTATATGTATACATTCGAAAAGAAAAAGCCGCCCGAAGGCGGCTTTCAATGTCGGATACCCACTTGATATGACCGGGCTCAGACCTCGCGGCGGCTGAGGAACGCCAGCCGCTCGAACAGGTGAACATCCTGCTCGTTCTTGAGCAGCGCGCCATGCAGCGGCGGGATCAGCTTGCGCGGATCGCGCTCCCGCAACGTTTCCGGCGTGATGTCTTCATTGAGCAGCAGCTTCAGCCAGTCCAGCAATTCCGAGGTCGAGGGCTTCTTCTTCAGGCCCGGCACTTCGCGCACTTCGAAGAAGATCCGCATCGCTTCCTGCACCAGCCGCTGCTTGATGCCGGGGAAATGCACGTCAACGATCCGGCCCATGGTGTCGGCATCGGGGAACTTGATGTAGTGGAAAAAGCAACGGCGCAGGAACGCGTCCGGCAATTCCTTCTCGTTGTTCGAGGTGATCATCACGATCGGCCGCTTGGCGGCGCGGATGGTCTCGCCGGTCTCGTAGACATGGAATTCCATGCGGTCGAGCTCGAGCAGCAGATCGTTGGGGAATTCGATGTCGGCCTTGTCGATCTCGTCGATCAGCAACACCGGGCGCTGCTCGGAGGTAAAGGCGTCCCACACCTTGCCGCGCTTGATGTAGTTGCCGATGTCGGACACCCGGGGATCGCCGAGCTGGCTGTCGCGCAGCCGCGACACCGCGTCGTATTCATAAAGGCCCTGCTGCGCCTTGGTGGTGGACTTGATGTGCCAGGTCAGGAGCGGCGCGTTCAGCGCCTTGGCGACTTCCTCGGCCAGCACCGTCTTGCCGGTGCCCGGCTCGCCTTTCACCAGCAACGGACGTTCAAGCACGATGGCCGCATTGACGGCGATCTTGAGGTCATCGGTCGCAACGTAATCCTTGGTGCCGGTAAATTTCATCGAAAGTCCGCCTCGCTTCTGCACACATGAAACGACCGCCGTCGCGGCGGTCGTCCCAACCTGAAAACACCCGTCACGCGCGTCTGATGAACGACAGAATGACGAGAACGATGATGCCGCCGATCGCAGCGTTGATGATTTCGGCGACAATGCCGCCGCCCAGATAGATGCCGAGCCGGGGCAACAGCCAGCCCGCCACCACGGCACCGATGATGCCGACGATGATATTGCCAAGCAGGCCGAAGCCTGCGCCCTTGACGATGAGCCCCGCAAGCCAACCCGCGATGGCACCGACGATAAGCCAAACAATGATACCCATCAGCCAATCCCCCTTCTGTTTCAAACGCCCGTATGCAAATCCAGCGCCCGGACGGATCGCCCAACAGACTGACTTTAGTTGAAAAACCGGGCTGGTCCAGACCACAGCCGCCCTTGTGTCGCCAAAACATGCCAGCCTTGCCGGGCGTCGCCGACAGGCAATAATCCCGCCGGGGCGCTTGACGGCAGGCCCTTCACGGGCAAACTGCCATTCATGTTCTTGCAATTCTTCACATCTCTCCGCGATGCGCAGGTCCCCGTGACCCTGCGCGAATATCTGACCCTGATCGAGGCGCTGAACGCCGACCTCGCCGAACAGACAGTGGAGAATTTCTATTATCTGTCCCGCGCCTCGCTGGTGAAGGACGAGCGCAATCTCGACAAGTTCGACCGCGTGTTCGGCGCCACCTTCAAGGGGCTTGAGAGCCTGCTCGACGCCATGGAGAAGGCCGACATTCCGGCGGAATGGCTGAAGAAGCTCGCCGAGAAATACCTGACCGAGGAAGAGAAGAAGCAAATCGAGGCCATGGGCTGGGACAAGCTCATGGAGACGCTGCGCGAGCGCCTGAAGGAACAGAAGGGCCGGCATCAGGGCGGCAACAAGTGGATCGGCACCGGCGGCACCTCGCCGTTCGGCGCACACGGCTACAATCCCGAAGGCATCCGCATCGGCCAGGAGACAAACCGCAACTTCCGCGCGGTGAAGGTGTGGGACCGCCGCGAGTTCAAGGATCTCGACGGCAATGTCGAGCTCGGCATCCGCAACATCAAGGTGGCGCTGCGGCGGCTGCGCAAGTTTGCCCGCACCGGTGCGCCGGACGAGCTCGATCTCGACACCACCATCAAGGAAACCGCCAACCACGGCTATCTCGATGTCCACATGCGCCCGGAGCGGCGCAACGCGGTGAAGGTTCTCATCTTCTTCGACAACGGCGGCTCGATGGATTCCCACATCAAGCAGGTGGAGGAGCTGTTCTCGGCGGCGAAGACCGAGTTCAAGCACATGGAATATTTCTACTTCCACAACTGCCTCTATGAAGGCGTGTGGAAGAACAACAAGCGCCGCTTCACCGACCGCACACCAACCTGGGACGTGCTGCACAAGTATCCGCACGACTACAAGATCGTGTTCGTCGGCGACGCCTCGATGAGCCCCTATGAGATCGTGGTGCCCGGCGGCTCGGTCGAACACGTCAACGAGGAGGCAGGCTCGGTCTGGCTTGAGCGCGTGACGCGGACCTATCCGCATGCGGTCTGGCTCAACCCGGTGGCGCAGAAGCACTGGGACTATTCGGAATCCACCACCATCATCCGGCGGCTGATGTCCGATCGCATGTACCCGCTGACGCTCGAAGGCCTGGAAAACGCCATGAAGGAACTGGTGCGATAGTTCCTCGTTCGGCCAAGACGAACCCAACGTCCAAGAATCAACAAAAAGTGGAAAGCCCACCATCGATGCCCCAGACCATTCATCGCGGCTACAAGGCCCTTGTCGACGAAGCCAACGCGGAGATCGAGACCATGAGCGCGGCCGACGCCATCAAGGCGGCGCAGGGCAACGACGTGGTGATCGTCGACATCCGCGATCCGCGCGAGATCGAGCGTGACGGTCGCATCCCCGGTGCGTTCGCCTGCACCCGCGGCATGCTGGAGTTCTGGATCGATCCGGAAAGCCCCTACGCCAAGCCAGCCTTCCAGCAGGACAAGAAGTTCATCTTCCATTGCGCCGGCGGTCTGCGCTCCGCGCTTGCCGCCAAGACCGCGCAGGACATGGGTCTGAAGCCGGTCGCGCACATCGCCGGCGGCTATGCCGCCTGGCGCGATGCTGGCGGGCCGACCGAAAAGGTCGAGCCGCGCGCGCCGAAATCATAACTGGACATAACCATGACTTCGACGAACAGCACCGCGACCGACGATCCCCTCGTTTCCACGCAATGGCTGGCAGACCATCTCAACGATCCGAAGGTGCGCGTCATCGATGCGTCCTTCAAGTTGCCGGGCGTGCTGCCGCTGCCGGTGGATGATTTTCTCGCGGCCCACATTCCGGGCGCGGCGTTCTTCGACGTGGATGCCGTATCCGATCACGACAGTCCGCTGCCGCACATGTATCCCGGAGAACAACAGTTCGCGCGTGACGTCGGCGACCTCGGCATCTCCAGCGACAATCTCGTCGTCGCCTATGATTCCGGAGGCTGGATGGCCGCGCCACGCGCCTGGTGGATGTTCCTCAGCTTCGGCCACACCAACATCAAAGTGCTTGACGGCGGCCTGCAGAAATGGCGCGCAGAACACCGCCCCGTGCAGTCCGGTCCGGTGTCGCCGAAGCCCGGACAGTTCTCTGCGACCTTTAATCCGTCCTCTATCCGCAGCAAGGACCAGCTTGTCGACAACCTCGCCTCGCAGCGCGAGCAGATGATCGACGCGCGCGCACGCAATCGCTTTGCCGGCACGGTGACCGAGCCGCGTCCAGGTCTGCGCTCGGGCCACATCCCATCGAGCCTGAACCTGCCCTACAATGAGCTGATCGACGCTAGGAACGGGACGATGAAGTCGGTCGAGGAGTTGAAGCAGTTGTTCGGCAATGAGGGGCTCGACCTGGCACGCCCGGTGGTGACCAGCTGCGGCTCCGGCGTCTCTGCCGCGGTGCTGACGCTCGCGCTCTATCGCATCGGCGTGCGCGGCACGGCGCTCTATGACGGCTCCTGGACGGAATGGGGACAGGCGGACGGACCGCCGATCGCGACCGGGGCGGCTTGATCCATAGCGTTTTCGAGCGAAGTGGCGACCGGTTCGCGTTAAGAAAACGCGTCAAAAATTATCGCGGGAACGCCGCCGTGCGCTGATTGCCGAAACCGGCAAACGGATCGCTCGGTTGCATCTGCTGCTGCATCACCTGCGCCGCGGCCCTTGCTCGACTGCGTGACGCGGCCTTCTGGCGTGCGATGGCTGCCCGCTTCGCCTTGGCCGATTTTGCGGCATCTGGCGTGTCGGCTTTCGACGCCGCTTTGACATCCGTCTTGCCCGTTGGCTTTGACGCGGCCATCGCAGCCGGCGGCGCCGTCGCGACCTCCGCACTGGCGGCGGCCGGGTCGGCCAGCGCAGCGACTTTCACGTCAGGCTGAGGCAGCACCGCTTGCGGGGGCGCGCTTGCGACCGGCGCTTGCGCATCAGGTTGCGGCCGCGCGGTGACGGCCGCCACGACAGTTGGCGGATTCACAGCTGGCGGTTCGGTCGTCGTGACGGCAACTGGTGCCGCGGTCGCTTCGGTCGAGGGTACGGCTACCGGTGCAGCGACATCCGGAACGGATGCAACCGGCGTCGGTGCGCTCGACGTTGCGGCCTCCGTCGGCTCGCTCGCGTGGTCGGCTGCGGCCGATGCAGCCGCCATTTTCTCGACGTTGGTATCCTGGTCGGCAATCATTTCGACACGCAGCAGGGCCAGCGTCGCCTGACGGGCATCACGCTCCTGAGCAACCTTGGCCTCGCGGGCGTGCGCCGCCGGCAGGCTGGCGAAATCCTCGTGTGCGGCCCGCAGCAGCGCCGCGGCGCCCAGAGCAAACACCAGCACCGAGACTGACAGAACCACGGTCGCAAACAGGAAACGGAAGCCCGGCAGCATGGAGTCCTCGTCGCCTTCGCGATGCATGGACCGCGAAGATTTGGATTCAGAGCTTGGGTCAGAGGGTGAGCTGACGCGAACGCGGTACAAACTAGGGTCTGACGGCGCCAACTGGCTGCGAATCAGGCACTTTTGGAGGATAGCTCAAGCAACGATCACAGAATCATGAAAAGTGGGCCGTGGCGCGGCTGTCGCCATTCATCTGTCGGAACCGTGGCCGATAAACGCAATCTCGCAAAAAAGTCAGCGGTTTTTCGCCTGTTTTTTCAGTAATGTCTTGAATGTGCCGCTATCCTGCGCAATCAGCACATTAACCTTCCGGTGTCGGGTCGCGGGCTATAAAGGGTGATGATGGACAAACGCATTCTGACGATCTTTGCGGTCGCCGCGGCCGGCTTGGCGGGAACCTCCGCTGCGCTGGCGCAAGGCTATCCGCAGGGGGGCTACTCGCAAGGCGGGTATGCCCAAGGTCAAGCCTATACGGGCGCACCCGCCGGCTACACCCCTCCCGGAGCTTATCCGGCCGATTCCGCGTTGCCGGACTTCGACGCCATTGACGACGATGCTCCGCAGGCGCCCTCCTCGACCGCACTGTCGACACCCGGCCCGGCTCCGCGCGGCCCGGTGATGTCGCCGGACGATCCGCGTTATGGTCGCCCGAGCCCGCCGCCGGTTTATTCGAACCGCCCGGCCGATGGCGCCTATGTGAACAATCGCGCGCCTGCGCCCTCCGGCTATGGCGCCGGCTTCATCGATCCGTCCGACCGGCTGCGCCCGCCCGGCGCAATCGACGGACAGGGGGGCCAAGTGACCGGCTCGCTCAATCCGCCGCAGTCGGCACCGATGCCGCTCGGCCCCGATGGCCGGCCCAACACCGTCATGTCGCTGCCGGAAGATGAACAGCCGGAAACCGGCCCGCGCAAGGAACTGCCCGAGCGGCTGCGCCGCCAGGAAGTCAATTACGTCACCAAGGAGCCTCCGGGCACCATCATCGTCGATACGCCGAACACCCAGCTCTATTATGTGCTCGGCAACAACCGGGCGGTCCGTTATGGCGTCCGCGTCGGCCGCGATGGCTTCACTTGGACCGGCGTGCAGAAGATCACCCGCAAGGCCGAGTGGCCGGATTGGCATCCGCCACCAGAGATGATCGAGCGCCAGCCCTATCTGCCGCGCTTCATGGCCGGCGGCGACGGCAACCCGCTCGGCGCGCGCGCGATGTACCTGGGATCGACCGTCTACCGAATTCACGGCACCAACCAGCCGTCGACCATCGGTCAGTTCGTGTCGTCGGGCTGCATCGGCATGCTCAACGAAGACGTGACGGACCTGTTCGAGCGCACCAAGGTCGGCACCCGCGTCGTGGTGCTGCCGGGTGGCAAGCCGCCGATCCCGGCCGCGACCACCGCCTCCGCTGCACCAGTTCAGGGGCAGTACCAAGGGCAGTATAACGGCCAGGCCGCCGCTAACATTCCCGGCACCGGCCCCACCGTGGTGCCACCGCTGCCGGCACCGGTCACGGTGCGCTAACCGGTCCTAGTACCCGGAATCATAGCCAAGTGACACGAGCAAACACTGTACGTGCCCACCGATTCTGAATCACGTTTGATCAAAAGTGGGTACTAGGGCCCGTCCTCAATTAGAGGATTCCCCGGCAGATTATCGCGTGATTCATAGGCAGTCAGCTGATTCGGGAGCTGACAGATGCGCCGCTACGCCCTTCGGGACGATCAATGGGACAGGATCGAGGAGTTTTTGCCCGGCCGCAAAGGGCACGTTGGGGTCACCGCCAAGGACAATCGGCTGTTTGTCGAGGCGGTGCTGTACCGTTATCGCGCCGGGATTCCCTGGCGGGATTTGCCGGAGCGCTTTGGCGATCCGATCAAGGTTCACACGAGGTTTTCACGCTGGGCCAAGAGCGGTGTGTGGAAGAAGTTGTTTGAGATGCTGGCGAGCGATGCCGACAATGAGTACGCGATGATCGACAGCACAATCGTGCGGGCGCATCAGCACAGTGCCGGGGCGCAAAAAAAGCGGGCGAAGACGAGGCGCTCGGGCGCAGCAAAGGCGGGTTAAGCACCAAGATTCATGCGCTCGTCGATGCGCTGGGCAATCCGCTAGGGTTCAAACTTACGCCCGGCCAGGCCCATGATTTGCAAGGCGCCGATGCTCTGCTGCCGGACATGGCGGCCAATACCTTGCTGGCAGACAAGGCCTACGATGCCGACCAGCGGGTGATCGAACCGTTACTCGCCCGGGCAAAATCGGTCGTGATCCCGCCAAGAGGCCACCGCCAAATCCAGCGCGACTTCGATAAAGACGCCTACAAGGCGCGCCATCTCATCGAGAACTTCTTCTGCAAACTCAAGCAGTATCGCGCCATCGCAACCCGCTACGATAAAACTGCGAGAAATTTCCTTGCCGCAATCCACCTCGCCGCTGCTATCATTTGGCTCAATTGAGGACAGGCCCTAGTATCCGCGAATAAAACAAAGGCCTCCGTTTTCAGAGCGGAGGCCTTTTTCTTTGATGTTTTGTTCTTTGATGCTTTGGCGCGAAACGCCCGCGCCCTGCACTACGACATCACCCGCACCGGTGCGCCCTTCAGCCAGGCGGCGATGTTTTCAACCATGTCCTGGTAGTAGCGGCTGTAGTTTTCTTCGGTGACATAACCGAGGTGCGGCGTCAGCAGGACGTTGTCGAGCTTGCGCAGCGGATGGTCGACCGGCAGCGGCTCCTGCGCAAACGTATCCAGCGCGGCGCCGGCGATGCCGCGCTGCTGCAGCAGCGCCAGGAGCGCCGCCTCATCGACAAGCGGTCCACGCGAGGTGTTGATCAGATAGCTGGTCGGTTTCATCCGGGCGAGGTCGTCGCGGCTCACCAGCCCGCGGGAGCGCTCCGACAACACGGTGTGGAGGGTGATGATGTCCGAGGTCGCGAACAATTCCTCCTTGGTCGCATAGGCGACGCCGGCCGCGTCGCAGGTCGCCTGGGTCAGGTTGGTGCTCCAGGCCTGCACCTGCATGCCAAGCGCCTTGGCGATGGTTGCGACCCTGGTGCCGAGCTTGCCGAGACCGATAATGCCGAGCCGCTTGCCCTCGACATCCTGCCCCACCGTAACCTGCCAGGATTCCCCGGCTTTCATCCGGGCGTTTTCGAAGCCGATCCTGCGGGTCAGTTCGAGCATCAGACCGATCGCCAGTCCCGCCGTCGGATTGCCGACCGTGCCGGTGCCGCACACCGTGACGTCGCGCGCTTTTGCCGTCGCCAGATCGAACGACGCGTTGCGCATGCCCGACGTCAGCAGCAGCTTCAGTTTCGGCAGCGCCGACAGCACGTCGCCCGGAAACGGCGTCCGCTCGCGCATCGCACAGACGATCTCGAAATCCTGCAGGGCGCAGACCGCCTCGGAAGCGTTCGCGAACGGCTTGTCAAACACCGTCACATCAACACGGTCGCGGATCGGGGTCCAGTCGGCCAGCTTCAGCGCCACACTTTGATAGTCGTCGAGAATTGCGCAGCGGAGCGCCATGCCTGATCACCGTAGAAAATTGAGGGGCGCGATCAGGACTACCGATCGCAGGGATCCTTATGCTCGCCTGCAATCCCCCAGGGTGCAAGACACGTTGCGGGGAGGCCCTAGTCCAGCCGTGCAGACCCGGACGCGGGCTCATCATGCTTGGCGTGCCAGGCTGGGCCTGGGCCGCGCATGTAGTGCTGCTCGGGACGATAGGGATCGAAGGCGGCGATCACGAACTGCCGCATGAAATCGACGATCTCCTGGAACAGGCCGGGATCGCGGGCACCGGCTGCTTCGGACCGGATGGATGGATCGAGAAACGCCATGACGCACGTCTCAGTGGAGGCCGCGGTTTCTGCCGGGCTTGATGGGTCAATTTTGCTGCGGAACTGATTAAAAAGCGGTTGTGATTGTTAATCTTCGGCAAACGCCTGACGTTAAGCTTTCCAAAGGGTTACCACCCCGGTTGCCCTTTGGAGGCCGCCCCGCTACATCAGCAACAGCATTTTCCCCGCACCCGTTGGGTTTCCAGGACCTTTAAGGATCACGATGGCTCGCCAGTTCGTCTACTTCATGCAGGGTTTGACCAAGAGCTACCCCACCCGCAAGGTGCTCGATAACGTGCATTTGTCGTTCTATCCGGACGCCAAGATCGGCGTGCTCGGCGTCAACGGCTCCGGTAAATCGACGCTGCTGCGGATCATGGCCGGCCTCGACAAGGAATATAACGGCGAAGCCTGGGTCGCCGACGGCGCCCGCGTCGGCTATCTCGAGCAGGAGCCGCAACTCGACGCCACCAAGACCGTTCGCGAGAACGTCATGGAGGGCGTCGCCAAGCAGAAGGCGATCCTCGACCGCTACAACGAACTCGCGGTGAACTACTCCGACGAGACCGCCGACGAAATGACCAAGCTGCAGGACGAGATCGAGGCCCAGGGCCTGTGGGATCTCGACAGCAAGGTCGACCAGGCGATGGACGCGCTGCGCTGCCCGCCGGACGATTCCGATGTCACCAAGCTCTCCGGCGGTGAACGCCGCCGCGTGGCGCTTTGCAAGTTGTTGCTCGACCAGCCGGAGCTGTTGCTGCTGGACGAACCGACCAACCATCTCGACGCCGAGTCGGTGTCATGGCTGGAAGGCCATCTGCGCAACTATCCCGGCGCGATCCTGATCGTGACCCACGATCGCTACTTCCTCGACAACGTCACCAGCTGGATCCTCGAGCTCGACCGCGGCAAGGGCATTCCCTACGAGGGCAATTATTCGTCCTGGCTGGTGCAGAAGCAGAAGCGCCTGGAGCAGGAAGGCCGCGAGGACGCCGCACACCAGAAGACGCTGGCCCGCGAGCAGGAATGGATCGCCTCTTCGCCCAAGGCGCGTCAGGCCAAGTCCAAGGCGCGTTACCAGCGTTACGAAGACCTGTTGAAGCAGGCCAGCGAGAAGCAGACCCAGACCGCGCAGATCACGATTCCTGTGGCCGAGCGGCTCGGCCAGAACGTCGTCGACTTCGAAGGCCTCAGCAAAAGCTTCGGTGACCGCATGCTGATCGACGATCTCACCTTCAAGCTGCCACCGGGCGGCATCGTCGGCGTGATCGGTCCCAACGGCGCGGGCAAGACCACGCTGTTCCGGATGATCACCAAGCAGGAAACCCCTGACAAGGGCGACATCACCGTCGGCGAGAGCGTGCATCTCGGTTATGTCGACCAGTCGCGCGACAATCTCGACGGCAAGAAGACGGTTTGGGAGGAGATTTCTGGCGGCAACGAACTGATCCTGCTCGGCAAGCGCGAGGTAAATTCACGCGGCTATTGCTCGTCCTTCAACTTCAAGGGCGCCGACCAGCAGAAGAAGGTCGGCGCGCTGTCGGGCGGTGAGCGCAACCGCGTGCATCTGGCCAAAATGCTGAAGTCGGGCGCCAACGTGCTGCTGCTCGACGAACCGACCAACGATCTCGACGTCGACACACTGCGCGCGCTGGAAGAGGCGCTGGAGGATTTCGCCGGTTGCGCCGTCATCATCAGCCATGATCGCTGGTTCCTCGACCGCATCGCGACCCACATCCTGGCGTTCGAAGGCGACAGCCATGTCGAGTGGTTCGAAGGCAACTTCCAGGATTACGAAAAGGACAAGATGCGCCGGCTGGGCCAGGATTCGGTGATCCCGCATCGGGTCAAGTACAAGAAGCTGACGCGCTGATCGCCATGTGACGGCCGGCTGCGGTGAAACGCCACTGCCGGCCGTCACGACAGCGCCTAAACGCGGCATTTATTGAAACTCGACTTTCCGCGCGGTTCAAACGGGCAAAGACCGGTTTGTGATTCCAGTTGCGCACCACCCATAAGGAGTGCCGTTTCCGATGTCGCCAACGCCCAAGACCTCATTGCCGCCGCGCGGCACCCCCCTGCGCCCGCTGCCGATGCTGATCTTCGGCTCGCGCTGGCTGCAGCTTCCGCTTTACATCGGGCTGATCGTGGCGCAAGGCGTCTACGTGGTGCTGTTCCTGAAGGAACTGTGGCACCTGATCACCCACGCGACCGACTTCAACGAGCAGCAGATCATGCTGGTGGTGCTGGGCCTGATCGACGTGGTGATGATCTCCAACCTGCTGGTGATGGTGATCGTCGGCGGCTACGAGACCTTCGTGTCGCGGCTTAATCTCGAGGGACATCCGGACGAGCCGGAATGGCTCAGCCATGTCAACGCCAGCGTGCTGAAGATCAAGCTGGCGATGGCTATTATCGGCATCTCCTCGATTCATCTGCTGCGCACCTTCATCGAGGCCGGTAATCTGGGGGCAGCTGCGGGCCGCACCACCACCTACACCGAGACCGGCGTGATGTGGCAGACCATCATCCACGGGCTCTTCATCCTGTCCGCGATCGGCATCGCTTTCGTCGACAAGCTGTCCAACGACTCGATGCAAAACGCTCATCAGGGCGCGAAGCATTGATGCTGGGGTGACGATGGCGACGCAGCGCGACGCGGGATGGCCAATATATCGCCGACATTTTCTCGGCATCGCGGCGGCTGCGCTGGTCATTTTCGTCAGCCCCGCGTCTGCCATCGCGGCCGACGCCGGCTTCACGCGATTCATCGCGTCGTTGTGGCCGGAAGCGCAACAGGCCGGCGTGTCACGCGCGACGTTCGACACTGAGACCCGCGGTCTTGAGCCGGACTACAAACTGCCCGATCTGATTCTGCCGGGACGGCCCGCAACCGGCGCGCCGTCACAGGCCGAGTTCGTGCAGGTGCCGGCCGACTATGTGAAAGAGACCTCCATCGCGCGGCTGGCCTCCGAAGGCCAGCGGCTGATGCAGAAATACCGCGCGGCGCTAGCCGACATCGAAAGCCGCTTCGGTGTGCCGGCGACGACCGTGCTTGCGATCTGGGGTCGCGAGACCGACTACGGCCGTTACGGGTTGCCCTACGACACGTTGCGTGTGGTGGCGACGCAGGCCTATGTCGGCCGGCGCAAGGATCAGTACCGCACCGAATTCATCCTGGCGCTGAAAATCCTCAGCGACGGCGCTGTGACCCGCAAGGACATGCGCTCATCCTGGGCCGGCGCCACCGGCCTCACACAGTTCCTGCCGTCGGAATACTACAAGCATGGCGTCGATCTCGACGGCGACGGCCGCATCGACATCTGGAATTCGGTGTCCGACGCGCTGGCTTCTGCCGCGCAGCAGTTGAAGAACAAGGGTTGGCAGCCGGGGCTGCGCTGGGCTTATGAAGTGCGCGCACCGGGCAATGTCGATTGCACCCAGGGCGTGCCGGAGGTGACGCGGCCGATCGGCGAATGGCAACGGATAGGCTTCGTTCCGGTCCGCGGCCAGCAGCTTACGGCTGCGGAGAAGGCTGAACAGGCGTCGCTGCTGCAGCCCGAGGGCATCTACGGTCCGGCGTTCCTGACCACGAAGAACTACTTCGTGATCAAGGAGTATAATTTCTCGGATCTCTACGTGCTGTTCGTCGGCCATCTCAGCGACCGCATCAGCAAACCGCAGCCATTCGCAACGCCATGGGCGGCCACGACACAGCTGCGCACCACCGATGTGGAATCGATGCAGCGGCATTTGACGCGGATCGGGCTCTATGCCGACAAGCTCGACGGCAAGGCCGGCATGAAGACCCGCGCGGCGCTGGGCGCCTATCAGAAATCGGCGGGGCTGAAGGTCGATTGCTGGCCCAGCGCGGACGTGCTGCGGGCCATGAGCGGTGCGCGCTGACAAAAAACCCGGTCATCGCTGACCGGGCTTTTCGAAATCAACTTTTGTCGATCAGATCAGTCGCAGACCTGAACGCGGCGGACGCGCCAGCCGTAACCGTCCCAGAAGCGCTCGCGCACGAAGCGGCAGGGCGGCTCTTCGACATAGACCGGTGCCGGAGCGTAATAAGCGGGCGGCGGACCACCCGCACCGGCCAGCGCACCACCGAGCAGGGCGCCACCGATCAGACCACCGGCAACGCCGGCGGCAATCCGGCCGCCATCGGCCTGGGCGGCGGGCATGGCCACCGCAAGCGAACCGGCGATCGTGGCGACCGCAAGGAACGCGGAAAGCATCTTCTTCATTCTCATTCTCCTCAGATCACGCCAAAGCCCGGCGCAGGGGATTGGACCGACTCAAGGCCACGTCGAGCCTTTTGTACCTTGTTAGTTCCGTCAATTAAAGCGGCCCCGCCGAATCTGACGGAAAACCGGTAGCGCTCGTCCCCGCTCCCATCATAGTCGATTTTATTGCCAGGGTCTTAAGAAAACACGGCCGGGAGGATTCCTTACAGAACCTCCAAGCCGTTCATTTTGGCCGTATTTTGGCGTTCATCTTCATGACAGCGGACAGCACCGAATTGGTCGATTTTTGTCCGCTGGCAATCTCAGTCGCAGACCTGAACGCGGCGGATGCGCCAGCCGTAACCGTCCCAGAAGCGCTGGCGCTGCAGGTAACAGCCGCCGCCATAACCGGGATCGGCGACATAGGCCGGGCGGCCGCCGTAATAGCCATATCCCGGTCCGTAGCTGTATCCCGGGGCATAGCCATAGCCGTAACCACCGTAGCCGTAGCCACCGCTGAGCGCGCCGCCCAGGATCGCGCCGGCAGCGAGGCCGCCGATGACGCCGGCGGCGATGCGGCCGCCCCCTGCCTCGGCGGGCGCCGGCGCTGCGACGGCCGTGACCACCAGGACGCTTGCGGCGGCAAGTGCCATCAATGCTCGTTTCATGGCTTCACTCCTTGGTCGAAAAGATAACGAAATAACGTGTGCCGGATCATAGGGTTTCATAGCCTGCTTGAACGATCCATGAACGCCGGCGCCGGAATCCGGCCACCTTTCGGCAAAAAAACCCTACAAAACCAGAGGGATCGGCGTTGCAAAAATGTCACCCTTATTTGGCCGGCGCCTCCTTCGGCTTTTTGTCCGCCGCCTGGGCCTGCAGCTGTTCGACGGTTTTTTGCAAGGCTGCCACGGTGGCCTTCAGGGCCTCGAGTTGGACCTTTATTGCACCAGCGTCCCGCCCTGCGGCGTCGAGCTTTTTCTGCTGCTCGAGGGCATCTTTGGTCATCGACTTCTTCAGGAAGTCGACGTTGCTCTGCAGGCAGCTGGTGCGCCGCTCCATGGTCTTTTCCACGGTGCAGATTTCGATGCCCGGCACGTCCTGCGCAATCGCAGGGCCCGCAACCAGCAGCATCAGCGACACGATCCACAATCCCATCTTCAGCATTCAAAAATCCCTTTCCGGCCACAGCCTCCATCATACCAAGCATGCCTCCCGGCGTCGCGACTCCCGCGGGGATATCGGGGATATTGACGACGACAGCTCGCCGCACCAAGGATGCGCCCTCCTTCAATCAAGATCTTGATCCCATGCGTGGTCAGACAATCGGAGTGGCGGGATGTGGCCTTGCGGGGCTGGCGACAGCCTTGCTGCTGCATCGCGCCGGCCACCGTGTCACGTTGTTCGAACGCTTCACGACGCCAAAGCCGCTGGGATCCGGCCTGATGATCCAGACCACCGGCCTTGCCGTGCTGCGCGAAATGGCGCTCGATCAAGCGGTGCTGGCGGCAGGTGCACAGATCGATCGCCTGTTCGGCAAGGCGGTGCCATCGGGCCGCACGGTGCTGGATGTGCGTTATGCGGCACTGGGTGGTACGACCGCATTCGGCATCGGCATTCATCGGGCCGCGCTGTTCGACGTGCTGTATCAGGCCGTGCTCCGCGCCGGCATCACCATCGAGACCGGCCGCATCGTCACGGCGGCCCCAAATGACGGCGACGGCCGCCGGCATCTCGCTTTTAGCGATGGCACAAGCGCCGGTCCTTTCGATCTCGTCGTCGACACCCTTGGCCTCGCCAGCCCGCTGACCCCGGCCGCCGGGCGCACCCTCGCCTACGGCGCGCTGTGGGCCTCGCTGGACTGGCCGCACGACGCCGGCTTCGACCCGCATGCGCTGGAGCAGCGTTATGTGCGCGCCAGCACCATGGTGGGCGTGCTGCCGATCGGCGCCGCGCCCGGCGCACCAAAGCCTCAGACCGCCTTCTTCTGGTCGCTGCGCGGCGATCAGCTCGAGACCTGGCGGCAACGCGGTCTCGAAACCTGGAAGGACGACGTGCGCAAGGTCTGGCCAGCCACCGCACCGCTGCTCGACCAGATCGACACCCCGGAACGCCTCACCTTCGCGGCCTACGCCCATCGCACCACCGCGGCGCCCGCCGAGCCGGGGCTGATCCACATCGGCGATGCCTGGCATGCGGCAAGCCCGCAGCTCGGCCAGGGCGCCAACATGGCGTTCCTTGACGCCTATGCGCTGGCTAGGGCGCTGCGCGACTCCGAGACCCCCGCGCACGCCGTGCCACGCGCCATCGCGCTGCGGCGCCGGCATGTCCGGACCTATCAGGCGATGAGCGCGCTGTTCACGCCGGTGTATCAATCCGACGGCCATCTGCTGCCGCTGCTGCGCGATCGCATCGCAGGTCCGCTGACAAAACTCTGGCCGGCGACGCGCATTCTCGCCGCCATGGTCGCCGGCCTGATCGGCTGGCCGCTGCGGCCACTGGGCCTCGCGCGAGCGACGCAAGCGCCGCGCACAACATTCAGCGACATCGCCGGACACGATCCGCTGATCGTGTTCGACGGCGAATGCGTGCTGTGCTCCACGCAGGCGCAGTTCGTGCTGCGGCATGATCATGCCAGACGCTTTCGCCTGACCACCGCCCAAGGCGAGGTCGGCCGCGCGCTCTACGGACGCCTGGGGCTGCCGACCGATGTCTATCACACCATGCTGCTGATCTCAGACGACCGCGCGCTGATGCACTCCGACGCGGTGCTGGCCATCGCGGGCGGCCTCGGCTGGCCCTGGCGCGTCGCGACGATCGCGAGGATCGTGCCCCGCGCGCTGCGCGATCGTCTCTATCGTTTTGTCGCCCGCAACCGTTATCGCTGGTTCGGCCGCCACGATGTCTGCTGGCGCCCGGCCCCTGACGTGATGGATCGCATCCTGTGAGGCGGGTCCTGGTCATCGGCGGTTATGGCGGGTTCGGCGCGCGGATGTCGCGCCGGCTCGCCGACGATGGCTGGGAGGTGTTTGTCGCCGGGCGCAGCCTGCTGAAGGCGCAGCAGTTTTGCACCGGACGCTCCAACCTGCTCGCCGTCGCGCTCGACCGCGACAACGGAATCGCCGACGCGCTGGCCACCTATCGTCCCTTTGCGGTGGTCGATGCCGCAGGTCCCTTCCAGGGCGCGTCCTATGAGATCGCCCGCGCCTGCATCGCCGCGCGCTGCCATTATCTCGACATCGCCGACGGCCGCGACTTCGTCGCCGGCATCGCTGCTCTCGATGAAGCCGCGCGCGCGGCCGACGTGGCGGTGATCTCCGGCGCCTCCAGCGTGCCGGCGCTGTCCGGCGCGGTGCTGCGCGAACTGACACCCGGCATGGAAAATATCAACGCCATCGAGATGGCGATCAGCGCATCGAACCGCGCCACCGCCGGCGTATCGGTGACACGCGCGATCTTCTCCTATATCGGCCGTGCGATCCGGGTCTGGCGCGGCCGCCGCTGGAGCATTGCCTATGGCTGGCAGGATTTGCGCCGGGAAGATTTTCGCGTCGCCGGCGCGCCAGTGCTGGAGAAACGTCTGGTTGGCCTCGCCGATGTCCCCGACCTTGCGCTGTTGCCCGAGCGCCTGCCCGGCCGGCCGGCGGTGACGTTTCGCGCCGGCACCGAACTGACACTGCAGAGCCTCGGCGTGTGGGCCATGAGCTGGCTGGTGCGATGGGGATGGCTGCAGCGCCCCGCGCGCCTGCTGCCGGTGATGCTGGCGGCGCAGCGCGTCACATCGGTCTTCGGCAGCGACCGCTCCGGCATGATCGTGCGCTGCTTCGGCCGCAGCAACGGCGCGCGGACCGAGCGGCGCTGGACGTTGGTGGCGAGCGATGGCTGCGGTCCCGAGATTCCAGGGCTGGCGGTCCCGCTGCTGCTGCGGCGCCTGCGCGATCGCACCCTCGATGCCGGCGCCCGCGATGCCGGCACGCTGCTGTCGCTGGCCGATTTCGCGCCGGCACTGGACGCCATGCCGATGCGCCACGCCATCACCACCCATGCCCTGCCGCCGCCGCTGTATGCCCGTGTGATGGGGGCTGCGTTCGAGGCGCTGCCGCCAAAGGTGCGCGCCATGCACGAGGTGCTGCGCGATCACGGCGCCAGTGGCCGCGCCACCGTCACCCGTGGGCGCAATCCTCTGGCGCGCATCATCGCCAGCGTGATCGGGTTCCCGCCCGAGGGCGAACACGATCTGCATGTGTCATTTGGCGCGCGCGACGGTGTCGAGACCTGGACCCGCGAATTTTCCGGCCGCCGTTTTCACAGCCGTCTCTCGCAGCAGGACGGGCGTCTGGTGGAGCAGTTCGGCCCGCTGCGGTTCGGCTTCGACCTGCCCGCTGATAAATCGGGCTTCACCATGCACATCAGGCGCTGGTGGCTGGGCCCGCTGCCGCTTCCCATTGCCCTGGCCCCACGCTCGGTCGCCCGCGAGTGGCAGGCGGAGGATCGTTTTCAGTTCGACGTACCGATCTCGTTGCCGCTGATCGGGCTGATCGTGCATTACCGGGGATGGCTTGAGTGAATGCCGAGCCGTAGCCTGGATGAGCACAGCGATCCTCCGCGCGTCGATCGTGGAATCTTCAAGCCGGTCGATCTTGGCTGATATCTCTGCCCGAAGGGACTCCCGGATATCGCTTCGCTGATCCGGGCTACGAGCTAAGGCACGTAGCACACCGCCTCGATGTTGTGCCCGTCGGGATCGAGGATGAACGCGCCGTAATAGTTCGCGTGATAATGCGGGCGAAATCCCGGCGGCCCGTTGTCGTGTCCGCCGGCGGCGAGTGCTTCCCGATGAAACAGGTCCACGCTGGCGCGGTCATCGGCGACAAAGGCCACGTGAGCGCCGGTTTGAGCCGCATCGCGATGGCCGATCCAGAAGAAGGCTTTCCGGTTGCGGCCGTAGCCGGCGAAGGTCTCGCCTTCCGCATAGAGGCGCGTGATGCCCAGGGGGCGCAAGGCGCGGTCGTAGAAGGCGATGGACCGGGCGATGTCGCCGACCCCGATGGTGACGTGATCCAGCATGCCGTGAGCCCCACTCAGCGCTAACCTCGTTCGCAGGGTAATGGAGCGGTGGGCGGTGTCAAAGCGTCACGCAGTTCACCGGTGTCATGCCCCGCGAAAGCTGGGCATCCAGTATCCGGGAGCGCCCATGCTGGGAAGAATGCACCAGCAAAGCCCTGTGGCAGCCGCTTTGGATGCTGCGTTTAAACCATGAGCGTCGCCGCCTACTGGGTCCCCGGTCAAGCCGGGGACGACACTGAGAGGGACGAAACGCTTCTGCACAAATGGAGTCCATTGCCCCGGATGTCGTTCGCTCATCCGGGCGACAAGCCAGGCACGTGACATGCGTCCTCGTTGCCTACGCCCTGCCTCCCGCGTGGCCGCCGGCCATGCGAAGCCGCTTGATGGCCATCCGCTCCGATTTGGACATCTCGGCGATCAGGAACGCCAGCTCGAGCGACTGATTGGCGTTCAGCCGTGGATCGACCGCGGTCTTGTATCGCAGCGACAGGGCATCGTCAGTGATGTCCTCGGCGCCACCGGTGCATTCGGTGACATCCTGGCCGGTCATCTCGAAATGCACGCCGCCCGGGTGGGTGCCTGCGGCCCGGTGCGCATCGAAGAAGCCCCGCACCTCGGACAGAATGCGATCGAACGGCCGGGTCTTGTAGCCCGAAGGCGAGGTGATGGTGTTGCCGTGCATGGGGTCGCAGACCCAGACCACGGCCCGCCCCTCGTCGCGCACGCGGCGCAGCAGCGGTGGCAGCTTGTCCGCCACCTTGTCCGCACCCATGCGAACGATCAGCGTCAACCGCCCGGCCTCGTTATCGGGATTCAGCACGTCGATCAGCCGGATCAGGTCGTCGGGGGCGAGCGACGGTCCGCACTTCAGGCCCAGCGGGTTTTTCACCCCGCGCAGGAATTCGACATGCGCGCCGTCGAGCTGGCGCGTGCGGTCGCCAATCCAGAGCAGATGGGCCGACAGGTCGTACCAGTCTCCAGTGGCCGCATCGATTCGAGTCAGCGCCTGCTCGTACGGCAGCAGCAGCGCCTCGTGACTGGTGTAGAAGTCGATCTCGCGGATCGCCGACGTGGTCTCCGCGGTGACGCCGCAGGCCGCCATGAACTCCAGCGCTTCGTCGATCCGGCTGGCGAACGTTTCATAACGCTCGACCCAGGGCGACCGCGTGACGAAGCCGAGGTTCCATTGGTACACCTTGTGCAGGTCGGCATAGCCATCGTGAGCGAAGGCCCGCAGCTGGTTCAATGTCGCGGCCGATTGGTGATAAGCCTGGATCATGCGGGCCGGGTCGGGCGTGCGCGATGCCTCGTCGAACTCGGAGGCGTTGATGATATCGCCACGGTAGGAGGGCAGCGAGACACCGTCCATCGTCTCCATGTCGGCGGAGCGCGGCTTGGCGAACTGGCCGGCCATGCGGCCGACCTTCACCACCGGCAAGCCACCGCCGAACGTCAGGATGACCGCCATTTGCAACAGCACGTGCAAGGTGTCGCGGATCTTGTCAGGATGAAACTCGGCGAAGCTCTCGGCACAATCGCCGCCCTGCAGCAGGAAAGCCTTGCCTTCGGCCACCCGGCCCAGCACCGTCTTGAGCGATCGCGCCTCGGAGGCGAAGACCAGAGGCGGATACTTCGACAGCCTCTGCTCCGCCGCGGCGAGCTTCGCCATGTCAGGGTATTGCGGCATCTGCTTCACCGGCATCGCGCGCCAGGACGTGGGAGTCCAAGCGTTCGAGCCCTCGGATTTCAAGACTTCGGAGCACAAGACTTCGGACTCATGAAGCGCGAACCGGGCGATGGCGCCAAGATGCGGCCAACCGTCATGAACAACCGGCCCCTTTGAGAATATTTCCTTCATCTGGCTGATCCCATGTTGCTGGTGCGAAGTTTTACGCGTGCTGTCGGAAGCCCCGGCAGCGATGTTCTCAAAGCGGTGGTCCGCAGATCCCGCTCCGAAGACAGCCGCTTTCACGGGCTGATCCCTGTGCTCGATGACACCTGTACCTGTTCAACAAGGCGCCGGGTGCGATGTCGCGAGACGCACTCGCACCCGGTTGCGTGCGATCAGAAACTCCGTGCCACCTGGATGTGGCCAGAGTAGGCATTCTGATCCTTGAGCTGGAACACCGAGCCGGCCGGATTGCCGAAGAGCGCCGCACTGGTCGTGAACGTGCCATTGAGATGCTGGTAGAGCCGAGTGTAGTCGAACTCCGCCGCAAAGGTCAGATTCTTGACCGGCTCCCACGCCGTGCGGGTGCCGAGCTGCAGCACGGCGAGTTCGAAGCTGCCGGTTGCGTTGGTCGCACCGGTGCTGAGGCGCCCGGCATTGGCGGCCGCAAGCAGGAGCGCATTGCCACCGGATCCGTAGGCGACGTGGCTATAGCCCCCGAACACCGAGGTCCGCCACGCCGGATTCCAGTAGTGCTCGTAGAATGCGCTGACTTCCCAGGCCTCGCTCTTGAAGATCGAGGTGCCGTTGGCATAGATGCCGTCGAGCACATAGCCGAACGCCATGCCGCCATCGCCCATCCTGGCGAAACGACCCGCACCGGCCGTGTCAAAACTCCCGCCGAAGACATACTTGGCGGCGCCGTTGGCGAACGTGCCCTCAACCTTCAGGCTGTCGCCCACGCCGGTCGGCAGATTCTTCAGTTCGAAAGCGCCGACGACAGCGTAACCCCAGGTCGCACTGGGATGACCGGTATCGCTGTTGGTCGGCGTATAATAAGTGCCGTGCACCTCGTGCGCGGCGGCGCCGACATGCAGTGTGCCCCAGGCCTGATCCAGGCGCAGGTTGCCGACGATGTCCGGAACGTGATCGCCACCCTGCGCATTGCCCTGGAAGTTGTTGGGCGTGGTGCCGTAGCCGAGGGAGGCGCTGTCAAACGGCCCGATCAGTGCGCTCGTACCGGACAGCGAGGTATTCGCGACGCCCGAGGTGCGATAGGGATAAGCGTCTTCCAGCGAAATCGTGGCCGACACACCATTGCCGAACTCCGCGGTGTAGGCCAACTGCGGAATGCCGGTGGTGTTGTTCGAGCCGGTGAAGAAGCCGGTGCCACTGACCAGTGGCCTGTACAACGTCCACTGCGGATCGAACTGCGACACCGCCTTGCCGAACGTGAAGCCGGCGAACTGAATGAACAGGTAGTCGCTGGACATTTCGCCGCCGGCGATGTTCTCGTAACCCTGCGTGAAATCCAGCGACAAGCTCGCATAGGTCCGCAGCATCCCGTAGTCCGTGGCCGTGCGGGTGTCGGTGTTGAACGTGAAGCGTGAGCGCGTAGTGAAATACGTGCGGTTGTAGGAGTTCGCGCCGCCCGAGCCGCCCCGAATGTAGGGCACGCCCCACGCCAGCGCGTTGATGGAGGTACCGACGCGGATGCCGCCGCTGATGCGCATGCAGGTATCGGTGCCCGGAATATAATAGAAGCCCGCGCCGTACAGCGTGCAGATCTTGACATATTCGACAGGCTTGGCCTTCGCGGGCAGATCAGCTGCCTGAACCGACGTCAGTGTTGCCAAACTGGCCGCACTGCATAGCGCGACGCTTTTGATGATGCTGGTGCAATAGTCCGTAATCATGAACGCCCCCGATTGACCGCGCCGGCGTCGCGCGAATTGTGTTAAGTCCACGGCGAGTGATCATTGGAGCTCCAACGACCATCGCCTTCGCCGATGCCGTGGCGACGCCGCACCACGCCAACGCCCTGCGCTCGGAAACCCCACCGAGCGTTTTCATGCCGCCCGCGCGGGCCGCGGGAACGCCCGCCCCGTCGGAAGCGCGACCTGCGATCGAACACGCTCCTCGCCGTCCCTGAGAATGATGTCGGGTGCGCCTGCGCGATCCGACATGACGATCTTCGCCGTCGCGGGACGTCTGATGTCCTCGTAGCGCGCAAGCGCGTCGACCGGATTCCGGCACGCGGCAAGCTCGCTCGCCAGCGCTTCGGCATCGAGCAGCGCCTGTCCGGCGCCATTGGAGCCGAGCGGCACCAATGGGTGGGCGGCGTCGCCCAGCAGTGTCACGCGGCCGAAGCTCCAGCGCGGCAGCGGGTCCCGGTCCATCATGGGGAATTGCAGAATCGTATGCGCGTTGCGGATCAGTTCGGGGACGTCGAGCCAATCGAAGCGCCAGTCCGCGAAGACATCGACGAAGTCCTTCGCATCCCCCGGACAATTCCAGTCGCGCTTGTTGCAGAAGCTCCCTGGATCGGGAACCTCGATCTCCGCCACCCAGTTGATGAGCTGCGTGCCGTCTTCGTAACTGTGAATGGGATAGATCACCATCTTGCCGACCGAAGGCAGCCCGATACGCACCATGGTGGCGCCATCCAGAAATTTGGGACCACATGTCACCCCACGCCACATGAAGATTCCGGAATAACGAGGTGGGCCTTCATCGGGATAGAATTGCTGGCGGATCTTTGAGTGAATCCCGTCGCATGCGACGACAATTTTGGCGCTCTGCGGTTCGAGTTTTTGTCCGGTTCGACGATCCCTGAAGCTCAAACACACCTCGTCATCGCGTTCCGACAAGACGCCGGTACACTCCCAACCGGTTCTCACTCGGTGGGGTCCGAGACGCTGGCGTACGGCGTCGAGCAGCACCGCCTGCAGTTCACCGCGACGGATCGAAAGTTGCGGCGACGTTTCGCCGGCAAAGCGCCCGACAGGCATCCGATGCAGTGAGCTGCCGCAACGATCGAAATAGGCACTCGCCTGGGTGGTAATCGCGCGCTGCGCCAGTTCCTTTTCAAGTCCGAGGTTCGCCAGCACGCGCATGGCGTAAGGCAACACATTGATACCGACACCGACCTGCTGAATGGCCGGCGTCGCCTCGTAGATCGTCGAACCGATACCCGCCTTCTCGAGAGTCAAGGCGAGGGAAAGGCCGCCGATTCCGCCACCAACGATGATCACGTCACTCATGCGTGTCTCCTGCTTTTCGCAATAACCGTCCGATCAAACCGCCGTACGAAGGGAATGGTGACGTCGGCCATAGCCGTGTTCGAGTTCGTGATCGTTGCTTTCGCGCCGAGGCACGTCTGGTTCTTCCGCCGCGTAAAACAAGAGATCGGTGTTGGCGGAGAGGATGAAGCCGGAATAGATGTCCTGGATCGCAGCCTTGCTGAACAGCTCGGCCTCGTGCCTGGTGGCCACAAGAAGCGAGACGTAGCGATCGATCTCGCGCTCTTTCCACGCGACTTCCTGGGCGAGCAAAGGCCACGCACTCAGCAGCTGCTCGGCTGTGAGGTCTTCGGGACTGACGGGGTCGACGCCATACTGAGCCTTGTAGACAAGACGTTTGGCCTGGACGTATTCGACGTGAATCGACGCCAGGAGCTGACGCGGATCCGTGATGTCGCTCGGCCTGATGCCGCCTGCCAGCGCCATCACGTCGCGCCGTTCGGGAACCGCACCGGTCAAGGTCCGCCAGGCGAGCTCCATGCGGGTGCGCGCGGCCGCGTAAGCCATGTTTTTGACATAGCCGCGGAAACTTGCATCTGCTCTGTACAGATCCCGCAGATCGCCCACGTCCCGCGTCGCCAGCAGACTCGCGCCGATCAACTCGTGATGCACGCCACTCAGCATCAGTGCCCGCGTCCAGGGGATCGCGCGGATGGCATCCGGCCGCGATTCCAGCTCCTGCACGTCGAAGGCGCGGGACGGAGGGCGGGTGCTCTTGCTGTTGGCGCGAACGATGTCGAAACGCGCCATACCGCGCAGCAGCGCCGGCAGCACCGGGTGCTCGAAGAATCTCTGCTTGTAGAGCCGGACGATCGCGATCCAGTCGACCCGCGAAGCGCCGTTCAGGTCGTTGCCGCGGGACGGCTTTGCGAGACTGAGCGGCGACCGACGCATCGCGTTCGCCAGGAGCAGATCCCGCAGACACTGGTGCGCCATCAGGGGCGTCAGGAGATGACTGCGCATCTCCAGGATGCCGGAGAGCATGTAGCGTACGTCATTGCCGGCGAATGCGTCAAAAGCCTCGAGGTTCTCGGCAATCGGCCCGTTCGAACGCGCATGCTCGTATCCGATCACAATGCTGGGTACGAGCTCGATACGGAAGCGGCGGGCGATGGCCCGATGCAGTTTGGCGATCTGCATATTCGCAATATGCATCGCCTTGCCGCCCTGCTTGCCGGTGTCGCTAGGTCCGAAGGTGATGAATTGCCGGCGGCCGCGCAGCTCCAGATGCTCCAGATAGACCGGATTGGTGTAGAGATCCTCGACCTGTTGCAGCATGGATTCTGCGCCCGCGAGATCCTCGGGCTGCAGCGCGATGTCGACACCGTTGCGGTGGCCGGCGGCGGCCAGCAGGAACAGCAGCGCCAAGGGCTCGTCGATGTTGGCCGCTTCCGCGATACCGTGGATCGTGATCCGATCGCTGTAGGTCTTCAGCAGCTTGAGGGTGTTCAGCGTATTGACGGCGTTGAGGATGCGAATGTGCGCGCGATCGACATTGTAGATGTCGATGTAGTCCCTGCCCTGATAGTGGGCTGCCTTATCGTAAAAGGCCTGGCTGTTGTCGTCCCAGAAACGCCGCCAGAGCTGCTCGGGCAGATTTTGGGGCAGGTCCTGGCGCAGGTCCTGGCGCTGGCCGTTGCACCCGTGCAGCCGGGTGAGAAGCTCGACCCTGTCGGCCGTCGAAAGCTCGGCATAAGAGGAAGGACGGCCGGAGCCGAGCGTCCCGGCGATCAGGCCGGACGGAAGGATGCTGTCCACCACCTCGGTGAACATGGCTGCGTTCTGACGGAATTCGATCTTGAGGTAGTGGAAACCGAAGACGCCGATACGCAGCGCCAGCGCACGAACGCGTTCATCGGTGCGCCAGTCGCTCGCCTCCAGCTCCGCCAGAATCTGCACGGGCGTCGTGAAGCTTTCGGGGTGACCGGGATCGAGCCTTTCCGCGAGCGCTTGAAAAAACTTCGAAGCTGGATGGCCTTTGGCGATCTCGGCGAGGTCGCGCCGGTAATTGGCGCGAATGCCCTTTTCGAGCGCGATAATCAGTCTTTCAGTGTGCGCATCGGTGTCATGCGGGCGCCCGTCGCGATCGCCGTAGAGCCAGGTGTAGGGCCTGAGACAGGTCTCCAGATCCGCGGGATCGAGACCTTGCCCGGCGAGCAGACTGCTCGCCTCGCTCAGTGCTTGCGGCAGCGCCGCGTACATGCTGTCCGCATAGAGCAACTGGGTTGCAACGAGGTCGACGTCCTCGTCGGACCAGATTGCATCCCACAAGGCTTTGAGCGCTTCGCTGACTGCGTGATCCGACAGGTCGTCCTCAAGCACCTGCACCAAGCCGCGCAGGCCCTTGACGACCCTGGCGCGCAGAAACTCCGTCTCCTGGCAATGCAGGCCGAGCTCCATGCGCAGAGGCCCGCTCTCGCCGCGAGAAGGCCGCCAATCGGTCCGATCGACAATGGACACACCGCGGCGCTGGCGGTTGAGGCAAGCCTGCAACGATGCGTTGATCAGGAGTTGCCGCATCAGCGTGACGCGGAGCGTTCTCAGGTCGCGCGGATCGAAAGAGCGATCTTTGGCTGCGCCCGCTCCGCCATCTGCGCCGGAGGTCGGATGGATCGAGGACCACCCGCCATAGGTCTCCCTGATATCAGCTTCGGTGACGACGACGGCGTCACCGTCCGACAGCACGTCGCACTTGATAATCTGAATGAACATGTTCCAAATGCGATCGAACATGTGCTGCGATGCTGCAACGCAAGATGCGCCGCGCGTGAATTGCGACGAAGCATCTATACTTACTACATTCTCGATTATTGCAGGATTTACCGCATTTACGACCACATCATGCGAATACATAGCCCCGATTCCTTTTCGTTTTCACGAATTCAGGCTAGATTCCGGCAATTAAAGGGAATAATTACCTTCAGCTCAGCAGAGACAACAAAGACAATCGCCACAAAAAGCATTTTTAAACTTGGTATTTTGTTGTTTTTCTGCAGACGATTCATCAACAGGCGTGTCTCTGACCGCGCGACATTTCATCTCGATGCTGATGAAACGTTACCAAATCTGTGCACCGCGTCAATTGAATGCGATGCACAAATCGCGGTTGAGCTGCACGAATTGCGGGCGTCACTGTGCGTGCGTTTTGCGCATTGTCGGAAAGCCTCTTCAAAAACGAGCGTCGATCGTTGGCCTCGCGACGGCTCCAGCGTTCATTGATGCCGGGCGGAGATTCATCGAAGCGGACTGCCCGGTAGCGCGGGGCAAGTCCGAGATCGTCGACGCGGGCGCGCTCTGCGCGGGAAAAACGAACGCGCTGTTTTCGACAACCAGCGCATTCGCACGCCGATCGAACAGGCGTTCGGCGTGGCGACGAAAGGCGCTAAGGCGATGTCACTGTTCGGTTGTTGCCTTGCGCAGGTAGGCGATCAGATCGTCGCGGTCGTTCTTCTCGGGCATACCTGCAAATGGCATGCGGTTGCCGGGCACAAGCATCTGAGGTTCAGCCAGGAACCGATCCAGTGTTGCATCATCCCAGACCAGATGACTGCGGCGCATGGCAGGCGAGAAACGAAACTGCTCCTGGCTCCCTGCCGCGCGGCCGAAGAGTCCCGCGAGCGACGGTCCAAGCGTTGTCCCCTCCTGTTTGGTGGCGTGACAGGCATGACACTTCTGGAACAGGACTTCGCCCTTTGCCAAATCGGCGGATTGGGCGACGCGCGCGCCGGCGAGGACAAACACGCATGCAACGAGCAATCGACGCGCCGGATCCTTCACCTTTTGCTCCTATCAGGTGCGCAAGAGCGGGCCTGGATCCTTCAGATACTTCGTCCGGATCGCATCGGCCGCCCAATAGGTCAGAGCTCCGACGGCGCCGGTGGGATTGTAGCCGGAGTTGTGCGGGAAGGCGCTGGCGCCCATGACAAAGACGTTGGAGACGTCCCAGCTCTGCAAGTATCGATTGAGGGCGCTTTTGCTTGGATCATGCCCAGCGATCGCGCCGCCGGTGTTGTGCGTGCTCTGATAAGGCACGATCGAATAAGGCGCCCGGCGGGGTGCCTTGGCGCCGAGATGCGTCGGCCCCATCGCGCGGGCGATGTCATGGGCGACAGTCGTCAGATGGGCCGAGAGCTTCTCGTCGTTGTCGGTGAAATTGTAGGTCATGCGCATCAGCGGCAAGCCGAACGCGTTGCGATAGGTCGGATCGAGATCGAGATAGTTGTAGCGGCTGGCCATGTTCGATCCCTGCACCGACATCTGCAGTGTGCGGTTATACCAGCGCGCGGTCGCCTTCTTCCATTCCGATCCCCAGCGCGGGGTGCCCGGCGGCACGCCACGCTGATTGATCGGACGTCCGCCCAGCGACGCGCTGTAGATCGAGGCGCCGCCGATGTACCCCACCGGCCCGTGATCGAAATTGTCGCCGTTGAAATCGTCGATGACCACGCCCAGCGAGCCAGTGCCCATGAAGGGATTGAAGATCCTGTCCTCGAAGAACGACTGCACGACTGTGGCCACCTGGTAGCAATAACCCTTCCCCACCGTGCCGGTCTCGCTGACCGGGTCGTAAGGCTTGCCGATGCCGGACAGCAACATCAGGTGGACATTGCCGAAACCATACGCGCACAGGATCACGAGGCTGGCCGGCTGCTCGAATTCCTCCCCGGTCAGCACGCTGGTGTAGGTGACCCCGGTCGCCCGCTTTCCATCCGCAGTGCGATTGACACGCGTGACCCAGGCGTACGGTTTCATGGAGAAGTTCTTGTTGCGAAGGGCGGCCGGGATCACCGTGATATGCGGGCTGGCCTTGGCGTTGGCCTCGCAACCGAAATTCTCGCAGAAGCCGCAATACTGGCACTCGCCGAGCTGAATGCCGTCCGGATTGGTATAGGGGCGGCTCATGTTGGCAGCGGGGCGCGGAAACGGATGATATCCGAGCTTCCTGGTCGTCTCCGTGAACATTTCGCTGGCGAGGCTCGGCTTGAGCGGAGGATTCGGATACTCGCGCGCACGCGGCCCCTCGAAGGGATTGCCCCCCTCCTGAATCTTGCCGGCGATGTTGCCCGCCTTCCCGGAGATGCCCGCCATGTACTCGAACTTGTCGTAGTGGGGTTCGAGCTCGGCATAACTCATCGGCCAGTCGGCCAATTGCATGTCCTGCGGGATAAAGGATTTGCCGTATCGCTCTTCCACGCGGGAACGCAGAGCGTGGTCATGAGGAGAGAAGCGATAGGTCTGTCCGTTCCAATGCACGCCGGCGCCGCCCACGCCTTCGCCCGGCAGGAAGGAGCCGAGCCTGCGCATCGGCAGCGCCTGCTGTCCCGGCGTGTTGCGGAAGGTCAGCGTATCGCGGCTGACATCCATGAACAGCTCGTTGCGGACGGCGTAGCGCAGTTCGTCACGGATCATCGGCACCGAGAAGTCGGCGTCCGAGCGCGGAGGACCTCGCTCCAGCCCGACCACGGTCAACCCCGCATCCGACAGCTCCTTGGCCATGATGCCGCCGGTCCAGCCCATGCCGACGATGACGACGTCGGCCTCCTTGAGTTTCGTCGCCATCAGGACATCCTCACGAGAGATCGGCAATGCCGAGCGGCTCGACCGGATACGGCTTGCCGCGGAAGCGCTCGATGTTCTCGGCATGCGCGGCCATCACGCCGGGAAATCCGACCAGCTTCCAGCCACGCTTGTCCTTGTTGCCGCCATAGATCGGATCGGCGAACAGACCCTCCATGACGTTGGCATAGGCCATGTCGAAAAAAGTCTTGTCGAAAGAAGCGCCGGCCGGAATCTCCTGAAGCGGAAGGCGTCCTTCCGAGAGGGCCTGCACGACCTGCTGGCGCAGCGCGGGTTGAAGCCTGTCGAAACTGCCGCCGTGGGCGGACGCGCAATGGGCTTCGACGGCGCGGATGGCACAGCGGTAGAGATCGGCGGGAGCAAGCGGCAGCTGATAGCCCTGCTGCGGCGTGCCGGCAGCCCACGGCCCGAGTTGATACATCCGCGCTCCCTTGCCCCAGGCACCGGCGAGCTGCCTGTCGATATAGATGGAGATGCCGAGCTCCGTCCCCGAGGGCGTGAGGTCGTCGGCCGGAATCAGATGATCGACAAAAGCCTCGATGAAGGCCGCCTCGTCGAGATTGAAGAACTGATAGGATCGCGCTGCGTTTGCAGCCGGAGCTTGAGGCGGGTCCTTCCCCGGCGCCTCTGCCAGCGCTGGAGAAACCGGAATGGCGGCTCCGACACCCACCGCTCCCGCCATCGTCAACACGTCGCGCCGGGCTATATCCACCACTCTCATCTCCCTGGCTTGTTCTGCGGTCCGATACGCGCCGCCTCCCCGTCGCGGGGACGTCAGGCCGCGTGCAGCGAAACGTCGCCTGCGACGAGCGACCAGACGTCCTTCTTCAGTGCGCCCCATGCACGGGACAGCTGAACATCGATATCGCGCGGCCGCGCGAGGTCATTGGTGATGACCGCCTTGATCTGGCCGGGATGGGGGGACATCACCACGATGCGATCGGCCATGATCAATGCCTCATCGATGTTGTGGGTCACCAGCACGACGGTCTTGAGGCTCTCCCGCTGAATGCGACTGAGCTCCTCCTGCAGAACGTGGCGCGTCATGGCGTCGACCGCTGCAAAGGGCTCATCCATCAGCAGCACTTCCGGATCGGCTGCCAGGCTGCGCGCGAGCGTCGCGCGCTGCTGCATGCCGCCGGACAATTCGGCCGGATAATGATCGGCAAAGCCGCGCAGGCCGACCATCTCGATGAATCGACCGGCGATGGCCCGGCACTCGGCGGCAGGCAGACCCTTCATGCGGGGGCCGAACTCGACGTTCTTGCGAACCGTCCGCCATGGAAACAGCGCATAGGACTGGAACATCATGCCGCAGCGGGGGTCGATGCCGGTGATCGGGCTCGATCGCAGCAGGATATCGCCCTGCGACGGCGCCGTGAAACCTGCGAACATGTTCAGCAATGTCGACTTGCCGCATCCGGACGCGCCGAGAAGACACATGAACTCGTGCTCGTAGACATCGAGGCTGACGTCGCGCAGTGCCAGAACACTCTCGTTCTGGCGCACGGAAAAGGACTTGCTGACATGTTGTGCGGAGAGAATGACTGATGACATCGAGAACGTCCTTTGTCGCGGAGATCGGGGTCAGTTCTGGCGCTTGTGGCGTTCCCAGGGCAGCAGCGCGCGCTCCAGCCGGTTGGCCAGGAGATCGGCGATGAGCACCGTGGCCGAGATACTCACCATGCCCACCAGCACCAGCGCGAGATTGCCCCAGTCCTTCGCTGACCAGATCAGGGCGCCAAGTCCGTTCTGGGCCGCAACCATCTCGGCCGACAGCACGCAGGACCAGGCAATGGCGAGACTGACCTTGAGGCCCGACAGAATTCCTGGAAGGGCACCAGGAAGCACGACCTCCCGCATGACGGCGAACTCAGAGGCGCCAAGATTTCTTGCCGCCTTGATCAGGATCGGATCCACCCGCTTGGTGCTCTCCACGGTGTAGAGCAGGATGTAGATCCAGGACCCCATGAACACGATGGCGACCTTTTGCGCTTCTCCAATACCGAGCCACAGCATCGTGAGCGGAATCCAGGTGATGGAAGGCAGCGGGCGCAGCAGCGAGATCAGCGGATCGATGAACGCCTTGGCCGGCCACCAGCTGCCCATCAGCACGCCAAGAGGCACTGCAACGGCCGCTGCGAGCGCGAAGCCGAAAAACACGCGCAGCGAAGACGCCGCGATCGCCCACCACAGTTCGTGAGTGGCGGCGACACCCGCGGCCTCGCTTGCGACCTTGAACGGAGACGGAAGAAACAGCGGCGACACCCAGCCCCCTTCGGTCGCCAGCGTCCAGGTGACGCAAAATGCGAATACGCCGAGGACATTGAGCAGGATAATCGGGCGATCACGAAGGCTCGCGCCGCGCTTCTGCTTCGCCCGGTCGGGCGGAGCAACGAGATTGCTGACCATATCGGGTGCCGACGTCATGTCACTTGTCTTTCCATCAGATTGAGCCGCAGGGAATGCCGCTCCGCTCGCGCGGACCAGCGACACTTCACAATTCGGGGACGAACGACGTGTTCTCCCACTGCTTGACGTCGGGAGCACTCTCGATCTTCTTGTTCCGATGCAGCCAGAGCGAGAGAAACTGCATCTGCTCGGTGTGCTTGTTGAGATGCTGTCGCCAGCCTTTCGAGCCGTAGTATTTGAAGTTCCTGATGCCGGCGAGCAAGACATCGGGCGGTTGCCGGAACAGGTGCGCGACGGCGGCGGCGGCGGCTTCAGGATTCTCGTTCACATAATCCGCTCCGCGGAGGATCGCGACCGCAAGTCGGCGCGCCTGATCGGGGTGCTCCTCCACCAGCTTTCGGGAGATGATCAGAATGTCCGGCGATGACATCGTGCCGAAGCGCTTGTAGCTCTCCGTGTCGGCGTCGGTGCCGAGCAGCTTTCCATCCGGCGCAGCCTTCTTGAGGTTGTCGAGCAGCGGTTGCCATACACAGGCCGCATCGACATCGCCGCGTCCGAGCGCGAGCGCCATCTCGTTGGGCGACAGATTCACGAACTGGATGTCCCGCGTGCTCATGCCGGAGTTCTGAAGCAGGCCGTCCATCGTCACCTCGGCCGAGGTGTTGGCCGCGACTTTCTTGCCCTTGAGGTCGGGAAAGGACTGGAAGCCGGCCCGTGCCCAGCATCCTTCGCTGCCGGGAGAATCGTCGACATTGGCAAAATAGAAGAAGCTGTTGTTGCCGCGCGCCATCTCGCTGATCACGCTCGAACGGCCGAGGTTGCTGAACGCGACAGCGCCGGAGGTCACGGCCCGGATCCGGTCGCTCGAACTCAGGATCACCTGGACGCTGACGTCCAGGCCTTCGTCTTTGAAGAAGCCCTTCTCGACGGCAACAAGAATGGGGACCTGGCCCAGCCACGTGAAGGAGCCGGCAAAATCGAGCTTGGGCATCGGCTCCGCAGCCGCCGGCGCCAAGGGGAGCAGCGACACCAAGATCGTGCCTATCACGGCTGCCCAACCGAAAATCCTTGTCGATGCCCGCATCATTCTTCCCTCCAGTCCATGGCGCTCCATCAGTCCAAGCAAATCACAGGCCAATTATGAAACGGTTCCAAATCGGGCAATGATGGTCCGCCGATGGGGCAGATCGAGGCGTCATGCGCGGCTCGACGTGGTTTTTTCCCGGAGTTTGCGGTCGCAGTTCGACACGGCGTGCAGCGATCCTTCGCATGTCGACGTGACCGGCCGCTCAATATCTGCGCAGCGCTGCAACGATCGTCATCACGCGCGCGCCGATGCAGAGGAGATTGGAGCGGCCGCCAAACCAGCGGCTTGCTCTGCGAAAACTCGCCGGTGTCTCACCGGCGCATTTACGCATTTAAATAAATGAAGGCCGCGCCGCTTTCGGTCAGGATTCCGAGATCCACAGCGTCCGGGTTAGGCTCGGATCGAAAGAGACGCCGAAACCAGGACGCTCCCGCACCGAGACCTGGCCGCCGGCATAACTCACGCCCGAGGCCGGATCATCCAACAGGCCCAATGCACCATAGAGCTCCCCGAACATGGGCTTGAGCGCCATGGCGCAATGAATGGCGGTCGCCGTGGCCACGGTCCCCTCGTTCATCTGCCCGACCACATAGGACACCCCGTGGCGGTCAAGCCGCCTGCCGATTTTCACCATCGCGAGCGCACCGCCGGCCTTGGCGATCTTGAGATGCGCGGAAAAGCGCGGCGCTTGCCGGCAGAGCAGAGCGATGTCGTGTTCGCCCTGGAGACCCTCATCGATCATGATGGGAATATCTGTCGCGCGTCCGACCTCCTCCAGGGCACCCCAGTCTCCCGGCGAGGTTGGCTGTTCGACATAGTCGATCCCCAGGGGCCCCAGGCGGGCGATGGCCGCCAGTGACGCTGACGGAGTCCAGGCCCCGTTGGCATCGACGGCCAGATGCAGATCGTCGCCAAAGCGTTCGCGCAGCCACGCGGCCCGTCGATGGTCATCGTCCAGCGTTCCGATGCCAACACGCAGTTTGATGGAGCGAAACCCTTCGGCCCAGTAACGCTCCGCCAAGCGATGCATGGCCGCGTCGTCGCCCCAGAAGATGCATTGATTGCACGGCACGGCCCTTTGCCAGGCCCCGCCGAGAAAACTGCAAGCCGTGCGCCCCTCGGCGCGGCCGAGGCCGTCGACGAGCGCGTTCTCGACAAGGGCCCGGCTGATCTTCGGAAACCCGGCACCGGGCATCGGCAGGTCCCGCAGGATCGCAGCCGGCTCCTTGCGCCAGTCAATCGCGCGCAGCAGCCCGACGATTCCCGGCAGCACGCGAGATTCGGGAGTGCCGGTGATGAAGGCGATGTTGGCGCGGATCTCGCCGAGTCCGCAGAAGCCGGTCTCCGTTCCGATCTCCAGAAAGATCTCGTGCAGGGCATCGACACGCCCCGACGCAGCCGTGTGCACCTCCTCACCGGACGGATAATGCAGGCGAGCTTCCGAAACACGAAGGCTCACACCGGAGAAACAGGGATTTGTCATCATGGCGGGACAGCGGGGTCATGACCGCTTCTCGGTGACTTGCAACCGGCGAAAGCGATCGGTTCATCCTAGAAAGATAATATATATCAGAACATGATCTCGACAATTCCGTCTCAATATGGAATCGTTTCATATCGATGTAAAGCCGTTTCCAGCATCCCGTTCACCCGCCCGGCGCTTCGCCTGTGCGGGGATCACAAGACCCGGCCTTCGCGGAAACGGCGACGATCAAGGAGACACCGATGATACGAAGGCGGCAAATCCTGACTTACTCCTTGATCATGGCGATGCTCCAGACGTTTGCGGCCGGGCCGGCATCATCCGAGACCGCCTCGCCGCAGCCGGAGCAGAACCACGTCCCGGACGGCTTTACCGTGACGGCCGTCGGCGATCTGATCTGCACCTATCCGATCACCGGAATGCTCAAGGTGGTGTCACCAGGACTTCTGGACATTCTGCGGAACGCGGACATCACGGTCGGCAATTATGAGGACACCGCTCTCGACCTCAAAAGCTTCGCCGGCACCGCCCAGGCGGAAGCGGGCGGCAGTTGGCTTCTGGCGACGCCCGACCAGCCTCAGGACTTGAAGGCCTTGGGCTTCAACATGGTGGGCCGCGCCAACAATCATGCGACCGACTGGGGAGTCGAGGGCATGCGCGCCACCAGCCAGGCCCTGGACCGCGCCGGCATCGCTCACGCCGGAACCGGCGAGACCCTTGCCGCGGCCCGTGCGCCGCGTTTCCTGGAGGTGAAATCGGTCCGCGCCGCGCTGATCGGCCTCACCTCGACTTTCACGCCGATGTCGCGAGCGATGGATCCTCTGGGTGAAATTCCCGGCCGCGGCGGTGTCAACGCATTGCGCGTCACGCGGATCGTGACCGTCTCGCCGCAGCGCCTTGCCGTGCTCGAGGCTCTGCGAAGGGCGGTGCCGCCGACGGAATGGACCGCGCGCCCCGCGGCGGGCACGGTCACGCTCGAGACGACGAGTTATCGCAGCGACCCGGGCGTCGGCGACAGCGTCATCCGCACGTTCGAGATCGATGCCAGGGATGAACGCGATATCCTGAGCAACATCCGGCAAGGCAAGCAGGCGGCGGACTTCACCGTGGTGTCCATGCACAGCCACGAATTCGACCAATCCAACCTCGTTCCGGCAGCCTTCATGCAGGCGATCGCGCACAAGGCGATCGACGCCGGCGCCGATATTTTCGTCGGGCACGGGCCTCATTTGTTGCGGGGGATCGAAATCTACAAAGGCAAGCCGATCTTCTATTCGCTGGCGAATTTCTGCCACATGGACGACGCGCTGCAACCGTTGCCGCGTGACCATTACGCGCTGCTCGGCGCCAACCCGGACGCCATCACGCCCGCCACCTACATGCATCAATGGCGCGAGCTGCTCTTGAACGACACGACGCTGCTGGAAAGTGTCGTCGCGGTCAGCCGCTTCGAGCGCGGCGACATCAAGGAAATCCGGCTCTACCCCATCGATCTGGACGCCTTGGGGCGAGCATCGCGGCGCGGAGTGCCCGTCCTGGCGGACACCGAAAAAGCCCAGTCCATCCTGAAGCGCCTGCAAGGTCTTTCGGAACCGTTCGGCACCCGGATCGCCATCGAGGACGGCGTCGGCATCGTCCGCATCGGGCAGCAGACGGCCTCCCCCTAGATTCTTGTTTGACGCGGTTTCTCCGCGCAAACGCTTGGCGTTTGCCGCGGGAGAACCGGTATCCAGGTCGCTGGAAAACGCTCCAAGTCGCCGCGGGCTCCTCGGAGCTATCGAACGCCGTCATCGTCTCGACGAAGGCTTGCTCAGCCAGCGTTCAAGGCCATGTCGGTCTCGGTCAAGCCTGCCCGGCCTGCGGCGATGTTCACGGCATTCAGCTAGACTTCGCCGTTACCAGGCCCGCGAAGCCAGCACCATGAGTTGACCCTGAACTCCATTCGACGATCGTCAGGTCGCGAGATGGGAGCGACGCGCGCGCCTGTTTTGCGGAGAGATCCCGCGGTCTCGTGCCCAGCCGCGCCTGCGCCAAACATCGATCCGATCCATCCATCTGCGCTGCAGTGCCGCTCCGCCGGCGATCGCCTTGGCTCCGATGGGCCAGCGCGGGCCGTCCTGCGGACCGACGACGCCGAATGCGAGTTCGTCGGAATGCGCGCCGGCGGCCCGGTGCGCCAGGTCGCGGCCGAGCAGCGGCCCAAGAGCAAGACCACGCCCGCTGAGGCCGGTGCCGACCATGATGCCTGGCGCCGCTTCGATGATGCGCGGATACTGGTCCGGCGCCATGTCAATCCAACCGCTCCAGCTCGGCTGCCACACCATCGGGCCGAGGTGCGGAAAGAGTCCGGAAATGCGCGCGGCAGCGTGCTTGAGATCGGCGCCGCCGGTCGAGAACAAGGGGCCTTCAATGGTGACGACGAGGCGTCGGTCTCTGGTGAGACGAACACCGGACGGCAACCGGCGCGTATCGGTCAGGGCTCGTCCGCCAGGGAGGATCGTGCTTGCGATCTCGGCAGGAAGAGGTTCGCTTGCGGCCTGGTGAACGCGGATGGGAAGCACATGAGCGCCGATGCCGGGGGCCAGATCGTTGCGATAGGCATTGGTGCAGATCAATATCTTGTCGGCAATCAAGGATCCGGAACCGGTCTTCAACTTCCAACCGGTCGCACCATGGCGACTGATCGCTTCGGCGGGTGAGCCGCAGAACAGGCTGACGCCATTCATTGCCGCAGCCCGCGCGAGACCGACCGTGAATGCGAAGGAGTTCAGCGTGCCGCCGCGGTGATCGAGCAGCGCGCCCGGATAATCTCCGCCGCCGATCGCCTGTGACGTTCCGTCCCGATCGAGAATGTCGACAGTCGCTCCACGTCTGCGCCAGAAAGCGGCGCGCTGCGTCAGCCGTTCGAGGCCTTCGGAAGAATGGGCCGCGAAGATCAGCCCGCCTTGCACCGCCTCGCAGGCAATCTGATACGTCTCGATCAGTCCGAACACGAAATCAGGACCGCTGGCGGCCGCCGTGACCAGCCGTTCTCCCAGAGTCTCCCCGAACAGCTTCAGGGCATGCCCCGGTTCATGCTTCAAATAGGGGACGACCTGGCCGAAACTCCGCCCGCTGGCACCGGTGCCGATCCCATTGGCTTCCACCACCGCAACGGTCATTCCCAGCCTGGCGGCATGGAGCGCTGCCGACAAGCCCGTGAGCCCTGCCCCGACGATCGCCACATCGGCGCGCTGATACCCGGTCAGGACCCGGGTCGGAGGATCGTCGACGCCCGTCCTGTAAACCTGCGGCAGCGACGTTTCATTGTCGTGCAGCAACTCGTCTCGCATGGCGCTCTCCTTCTCCGAAGACATCACGGCGGGCTGTTGGGGGGCAGAGCCCGATTGGCCAGGACACGATCAAGCATGAGCAACAGAGGAGGCGCAGCCCAGGTCATCAACAGAGCCAGCAGGGCAACAGCATCCATTCCGACAAGCTGCCCATCCGGCGAAAGGCCGAGCAGGAACGGCGCGCTGGCGGCGCCCGCGGCCTGCGCGAGATTGGTGAACGCGGCGATGAGAGCTTGAAAGGCCGCGCGCTCCCCGACAGCCGGCACGCGCGTGACCCAGGCCTGGTTGACCGTGCTGCGCACCAGTTGGAAAACAACGATGAGAGCAAACAGCGGAACCGCGGGCAGGTCGATCGCACGACGGTCGATGAAGACGACGACCAGAAGAACAGTGGTGATCATGGCGACGGCAATGGAGACGGGCGTTGCGCCGAGGCTATCGACCAGGCGGCCCGTCAACGGCATCGCCAGCAGAGACATGACGCCGCCCAGCAGATAGACATGCGCCAGGCGCTCCGGCGACAGACCAGCATTGTGGACGGCGAACACGGCGAGGTTCGGCGAGATCAGCAGAGCTGCATAGGACGCGCTCGCAATCAGCAGAAACGCGAGAATGCTGGAGCGCGCCGTGGCGAGTTCGATCATGGCGGCCTGCTGTTCGGACCAACTCCAGGTTCGCAATTCGGCCAGGTGCTGGCGTTGCGCGCCGATCTGCCAGCTGACGATTCCAGCCAGAATCAGGCTGATGACGGCGATGCCGACGAAGTTCATCTGCCAGCCCATTGCCGAGGTCGCGACCATGACCCCCAGGGGCAGCCCGACAATCAATGCCAAGCCGTAGGCGCCGATCAAAACCCCGACCGCCGCGCCGCGCCGCTCCGGCGGTACATTGTCCGAAGCGATGGCGATCAGCAGCCCCCACAAGGGACCGGCGAACAATCCGGCAAGCGCCCGCATGGCGACCAGCCCGGCGATGTTCGTCGCCGTAGCGCAGAGCGCCGTCGCCGCGACGAACCCGAGAGCGCAGGCAACCAGCGCTGCGCGGCGATCGAACCTGTCCAGAAAGCCGGCGGAGACGAATCCGCCGACGGCGGCGGCGATCGAATAACTGCCGCCGAGGAAGCCGACTTGCTGAGCCGGAAAACCAAGGCTCGCCGCCAGGAACGGACCCAGCGGAAAAATGATGATGGAGTTCAGGGCGACCACGAACGCGACCGTACTGAGCAGAACGATGATCAGGCGTTCGGAAAGCCGGGCTCGGCCGGTCGCGGCCATGCCCCGCGCCGAGCTGATCAGACGACCTTCCTGCGAATGGTCATACAGACCCACGTTAACTCCTTGAATGGCGGCTGGCCCCTCTGCAGAGGGACCAGCGGCGCCGGAAACGCGCGAGCGGGTTGTGCGGAATCGGGAAGCCGGATCGATCAGGCCGGTACGGCAGCCGACACATCCATGCGTTCAAGATGCGCGCAGGCCGCGGCGATCCGCTCCAGCCCCTGCTCCAGGCGCTGGTTGGACGCCGCATAGGACAGCCGGAAATGTCCCGGCGAGCCGAACGCGGTGCCGTGCACAAGCCCGACACCTGCTCGATCCATCAGATACAGGACAAAATCCTCGTCGCTGGCGATGACGCCGCCGTCCGGACGCCGCGCCCCGATGAATTCGGCACAGGATGGAAACACGTAGAAGGCTCCCTCCGGCTTGTGGCAGACAATTCCATCGATGGCGTTGAGGCCGTCGACAACCATGTCGCGCCGCCGTTCGAAAGCCGACACGTGGCCGGCGATGAAGTCCTGCGAGCCGGTGAGAGCCTCCAGGGCGGCGGCCTGGCTGATCGAGGACGGGTTTGTCGTCGAGTGCGACTGGATGGCCGCCATGGCCTTGATCAGCGGGCGCGGCCCCGCGCCGTAACCGATGCGCCAGCCGGTCATGCAGTAGGTCTTCGAAACCCCGTTCATCGTCAGCGTACGATCATAGAGCTTCGGCTCGATCTGGGCGGGAGTGGCGAAGTCGAAGTCGCCGTAGGTGAGATGCTCGTAAATGTCGTCGGTGAGCACCCAGACGTGCGGGTGACGCACCAGAACATCGGTGAGCGCCTTGAGCTCCGGCTTCGTATAGGCCGCGCCCGACGGATTGGAGGGAGAATTCAGGATCACCCAGCGTGTCCTTGGCGTGATCGCCGCCTCGAGGTCCGCGGCCGCGAGCTTGAAGCCCCGCTCCGCCGCGCACGGCACGATCACTGGCGTTCCCTCGGCGAGCAACACGATTTCCGGATAGGAGACCCAGTAGGGAGCCGGAATCACCACCTCGTCTCCCGGGCTGACGCTCGCCATCAACGCGTTGTAGACGACCTGCTTTCCCCCGGTGCTGACGACGACCTGATCCCGCTCGTAGCTCAATCCATTCTCGCGCCGGAATTTGCCGGCGACCGCATCCTTCAGGGCGGGCGTTCCATCGACGGCCGTGTACTTGGTCTCGCCACGCGCGATGGCCGCGGAAGCCGCTTCCTTGATGTGGTCCGGGGTGTCGAAATCAGGCTCACCGGCAACGAGGCTGAGAACATCCTTGCCGGCTGCCACGAGAGCCGCCACGCGAGCGGACAGCGTGACCGTGGGCGAGGGCTTGACGCGCGTGAGGCGCAGGGCAGTTTGGAACACGTTCATCTCTCCAAAACGAGGGAATACCAACAACTATCACTCCATTTTCCGAACTGTCAATGAACCGTTTCCAATGCGGGGTTCGATTCATGCGTCTATTTCGTATGCCGTGATCATTTCCGTGCTAACTGGGCGCAATAGCGCCCCGGGGGCGCGACGGCGCCTCCGGGGCGCGAGAGGCTGCCAGAGGGGGATTTCGACCCATGGGAAAGGCGATGAGACGCAACGTCACCATTCGCGATGTCGCGGCGGCGGCTGACGTCGCCGTTGGAACGGTGTCCCGCGTTTTGAACGATCACCATTCGGTGACCAAGGAAATACGCGAGCGCGTCCAGAAAACGATTTCGACTCTGGGCTATCAGCGAAACGCCATCGCCCAGAGCATGCGCAGCCCCCGAACCAAAATGGTCGCCTGCGCCATTCGCGACTTCGATATCCCGGCATTCGCCAGCTATGTGAAAGCAGCCGAGGCAGCCTTCCGCAGCGCCGGCTACACGTTCATTCTTGCAAGCACCTCGAACGCCAAGAACGTCGAGCTCTCCCTGCTGCAGACATTCAGCCAACGCCGCGTCGACGGCGTGATGATGACGATGAGCGACGAGACCGATCCCGATCTCGTCAACGCCATCACCAACGCCGCCATGCCGGTCGTGCTGATCGATCGCGAACTCGTCCAATCCGTGGACAGCGTCTCGGCCGATCATCGGTCCGGAGCCCGTCAAGCCACCGAATACCTGTTGTCGCTGGGACATCGCCGTATTGCACTGCTGGTCGGTGATCCGAAGGCCTATCCGTCCCGCAGCCGCATCGAGGGGTACACCGAAGCTCATCGTTCCTTCGGAGTTCAGGTTGATGCGTCTCTCATTCGCGACCGCCTGCTCTCGAACGAGGCGACGTTTCGCGAAACATCCGCCCTGCTTGGCCGCAAGGAGCGGCCGACAGCGATCTATGCCGCCGGTCTCGACACGCTGCCCGGCCCCCTGCGCGCGATCCGCGCGGCGGACCTGGTTGTGGGAAAGGACATTTCCGTCATCAGCGGAAACGACTCCGACCTGGCCGAACTCAACACACCACCGATCACGGCGTTGCGCTGGGACCGTTCGGAAATGGGCCGCCATGCCGCCGAAATGCTGCTGGACAGGATCGACCAGGAAACACAGTCGCCTCCCCGCCGCATCCGGCTTCCGGTTTCGCTGGTTGTCCGCGGCTCCTGCAGAGCCGTTTGACCTCAGCGGCGTTCATCAGCCCTCATTCTTGCGGCCGGCCTCCTCGGCGCAACCACACTCTTCAAAGCCCTTTCCAGAACCATTCGGTATCCGACCGCAGCCAGCGCCGATATCGCACGGGCGTGGCGGCGCGACGTGAGTCATCATTTTGATGAACCGGTTCATTGACACTGCCAAACTTACCTGCAAAGATCGCAACTCTGCACGGTCCGGTTTTTTTGCCGGGTTTTTTTCCGGTCTTTTTGGAGCATCGCATGCGGCATCCCAGGATTGGTTTTGTTGGTTTTGGAGAAGCCGCACAGTGCTTTTCATCCCACCTGGCAGCACAGGGCGTAAAGCCGATCCTGGCGTATTGCCAGGGCCAGACGAACAGACCGCCCTATTCCGAGGCCTTTATCGCCCAGGCCGCCCGATGCGGGGTCACATTGGTCGACGAGATTGACGATCTCAGCGACATGGATGTCGTCTTCTCGGCGGTGGTCGTCGCCTCGGCCGGACAGATGGGAGAAGCGATCGCTGAGATCATCGGGCCGGACACGCTGGTCATTGACATCAATGCTTCGACACCGACCACCAAGAAACGGGTCGCAGAGGCGGTCGAGGCGCGCGGCGGCCGGTTCGCCGACTCCAATCTGATGGGCGCCGTCAGCCTGTATGGCGCTTCCGTTCCGCTCTATACGTCGGGCAGCGGGGCGGCGCGGTTTTTTCAGATTTTTACGCCACTCGGCTTTTCCATCGAACTCGCAGGCTCCGAAGCGGGCAAGGCCGCCGCGGTCAAGATGCTGCGCAGCGTGGTGACAAAGGGAATCGAAACGCTGGTGGTGGAGGCCCTGACGGCGGCTTCATTGGCCGGCGTGCGGCAGGAAGTCCTACGCGGCATCTGTTCAACGATGGATGCGACAACCTTCAGCAAGTTCCTGGACATGTGCATCCGCACGGACGTGCTGCACGCCGAACGCCGGGCCGTCGAGATGGAAGGGGTCCGCGACGGCCTGCAGGAACTCGGCCTCGAACCGGTGATGACGGAAGCGGTCGTCAAGCGACTTCGTTTATCCTCCGACGCCGCGCTGCGCAGCAGCTTCGCTGAACGCAAAAGTTATAGCGCCGATGACGTCCTTGACGCCTATCATCAGAAGATCGTGCTGTAGCCCGCTTGCCGCGGACGCTTTCCCGGATGTCGCGGAGCCTGTCATCGGGCCGCGCTTCGCGCGGACCCGTTGGCTCATCCGGACTACAACGCCGCCCCAAAAAGAAAAAAGCCGCAAGCATGGCTGCTTGCGGCCTGGCAGTCTGGTGGTGAACTCGAGAGCATCGGTTCTGATTGCATCAGAACCGATGCTCTCGTCTTTCGTTTTGACGCGTTTTCTTGACGCGAACCGGTATCCACTTCGCTCGAAAACGCTATGATCAGCGCTCGGCAAAAGCCTTCTCGACCACGAAGTGGCCGGGCTCGCCGTGGTTGCCTTCGATGAAGTTGCGATCGAGCAGCAGCTGCTTGGTGTCGGTGAGCAGCGCCGGGCTGCCGCAGATCATGACGCGATCCTTTTCGGCCTCCAAATCGGCCAGGCCGACATCGCTGAACAGCTTGCCCGATGACATCAGGTCGGTGATGCGGCCGCGGTTGTGGAAGGGGTCGCGGGTCACGGTCGGGTAATAGATCAGCTGGTTGCGCACCATCTCGCCGAGCATTTCGTCCTTCGGCAGCGTCTCGGTGATCATCTCGCCATAAGCGAGTTCCTTGACGTGGCGGCAGCCGTGCAACAGCACGACCTTCTCGAAACGCTCGTAGGTCTCCGGATCCTTGATCACGCTCAGGAACGGCGCGAGACCCGTGCCGGTGCCGACCAGATACAGGTTGCGGCCGTCAAGCAGGTTGTCGATCACCAGGGTGCCGGTGGCCTTGCGGCTGACGATGATGGAATCGCCTTCCTTGAGATGCTGCAGCCGGGAGGTCAGCGGGCCGTCCTGCACCTTGATGGAGAAGAATTCGAGCTGCTCTTCGTAGTTCGCGCTGGCGACGCTGTAGGCGCGCAGCAGCGGCTTCTCGTTGACCTTCAGGCCGATCATGGTGAATTCGCCGTTGCGGAAACGGAACGAGGGATCGCGGGTGGTCTTGAAGCTGAACAGGGTATCGGTCCAGTGGTGGACGCTGACAACGCTTTCCTGATTGAAGTTGCTCATCTTTGATCCGTCACTCACAAGGCTGAATTTTGGGGTTGTCCGGCCGGAAGGATGCTGAAGAACTTGTCGAAGAAACTTGTCTGGTTAATTCGTTTGTGTACTAATGAATAACCCAATGGGTTCCCACCGTCAAGACCGGGCTCAAGCTGGGGTGTATCTAAGGTATTTTCGCTCAAAACGAAATGCGCTGCACCGCACTAAAATTCTCTTTTTCAACGAGTTAGGGTTATTCTAAGCCAAAATTCCGCCGTTTCGGGGAATGCCCCCGACAGCACCAAAACGAGCACAAAAGGACAGACCCCATGGCGCACGATGAACCGCAGGCAGGCGGCCCCAGCAAGCTGGTGATCCGCAATATCGGCCTGCTCCTGAGTGGCGATATCGACAAACCGGTTCACGACGCCGACACGATTGTTGCCGACAACGGCAAAATCAGCGCCATCGGGCGCGCCAAAGATCTGGATACCGAGGGCGCCACCACGGTGATCGACGCCAACGGTACCACGGTAACGCCCGGCCTGATCGACAGCCATGTGCACCCGGTGGCCGGCGACTGGACCCCCCGGCAGAACCAGATCGGCTGGATCGACAGTTTCCTGAACGGCGGCGTCACCACCATGATCTCCGCCGGCGAGGTCCATATGCCGGGACGTCCGCGGGACGTGGTCGGCGTCAAGGCGATGGCGATCTTTGCGCAACGCGCGTTCGACAATTTCCGCCCCGGCGGGGTCAAGGTCCATGCCGGCGCGCCGGTGATCGAACCGGGCATGACCGAGGAAGATTTCAAGGAACTGGCGGCGGCCGGCGTCAAGCTGCTCGGCGAAGTCGGCCTCGGCGGCGTCAAGGACGGCCCGACCGCGCGCAAGATGGTGGCCTGGGCGCGCAAATACGGCATCCAGAGCACCATCCACACCGGCGGCCCTTCGATCCCCGGCTCCGGGCTGATCGACGCCGACGTGGTGCTGGAGGCCGACACCGACGTGGTCGGCCACATCAATGGCGGCCACACGGCGCTCCCCGACGGCCAGATCCGCTGTATCTGCGAGGGCTGCAAGCGCGGCCTCGAGCTCGTGCACAACGGCAATGAACGCGCCGCGCTCTACACACTGCGGATCGCGCGCGAGATGGGCGACCTCAAGCGCGTCATCCTCGGCACCGATGCGCCGGCCGGCTCCGGCGTGCAGCCGCTTGGCATCCTGCGCATGGTGTCGCTGTTGTCATCGCTCGGCGATGTGCCGGCCGAGGTGGCCTTCTGCTTCGCCACCGGCAACACCGCACGGATGCGCGCGCTGGATTGCGGCCTGATCGAGGTGGGCCGCGCGGCCGATTTCGTCATCATGGACAAGGCCCAGCATTCGGCCGGCAAGAACATCCTGGACAGCGTGCAGCTCGGCGACCTGCCCGGCATCGGCATGACCATCATTGACGGAATCGTGCGCACCCAACGCAGCCGAAATACGCCGCCCGCCACCAAAGTGCCTGAAATCGTCTCTAAAGCCCACTAGCCATCGCGCTGCAGTTTTCGATGGAGCATGTTCCCTGCGCAACCGCGCTTTGCGTTTGTCGCAGGGGAAATCGGCTTCCGTTTTTGCGGATCATGCTCTAGCTGAAATGGCGCGGTCATTCGAATCGCTTAATCCAGCCTTCAAGACACTTTCTACGAGACGCATGCATTGGAAGATGCATGCTTAAGCTCCAAGACGCATGCGTTCGAAAACGCGTGCTTAGGCTTCAAGACGCACGCGTCAGAAAACGCATGCCTGAGGCACATTTTTTGAGACCACAGCCCGGCCTGCCGGGTTGACGTGCATCCACGTCCTGATTGGGTGAGATCATCAGGACGTGGGTGTCACTTCTTTATACGGCCGAGCGCTGCAAGCATCGTTACATCACGACGGGGTCCTTCCCGGGAGCAAATCCTACGCGGCTACTGGCTTGAAAATAATACGACCGCGCTCGCCGGCCCTTCGGTGGGGCCTCGTGATGATCTCAACATCCTGGTCGAAGGCGGTCAGCATCTTCATCAGACGTTCCGCTGAATAATCGTCGAAGTCGCCGCGGAGCAGATGCGACATATCCGGTTGGGAAATGCCCACTAACTTGGCCGCATTGAGCTGAGTCAGGCCTCGCTGCTTGATGAGCCGGCTTAGTTCAATCACGATGCTGGACTTCAGCATCCGCTCTTCGGGATTGGGTAAGCCAAGATCGGCAAAGACGTTGCCGCTTCCTTTGCGAGCTTGAATACGTTTGGCCATGTCAGCGCCCTCCTTTTTCATTCAGCTCGCGGTAATGCACCTCTGCATCCCGTAGACGCGCCTTGATGAGCTCAAGGTCCCGCTGAGGCGTCGCAATACCTTTTTTCGATTTTTTCTGAAAGGCATGCAGCACGTAGACCATCTTTGCAAAACGGACTGTGTAGGCCGCCCGATAGGTGTCTCCGTCAAAATCGTCCACAAGCTCCAAAATCGAACGCCCGCCGAACCCCTTGAGCGCTTTCGCGGCGAGCGGCTCGTCGCCCGCCTGCACTTGATGCAACGCGAATCCCATACGATTCTGCACCTTGAGCGGAAACGCCTTGAGGTCTTTAAGGCTGGAGCCAATAAAGACACATTCCTTGAGATCGGGTGGCTTCCTGCTCACTCTTCCATACTATGGTGATACCACCATATTTCGTCAAGACGACATTTGCCCTGATTGGGTGAGATCATCAGGACGTGGGTGTCACCTCTTTATACGGCCGAGCGCTGCAAGCATCGTTACATCACGACGAAGAAGCGGGCATAATCGCCCGTAGCAACGTAACTGCAGTGGCGAGGCTGAGATGAACGCAGGCAATCATGAGCCAGGTCCTGATTCACGGTATGCCGCAGGCGCAGCGTATCTTGACGGGCGTTACATGCCGGTCACGGACGCCGCCATTCCGGTGACGGACTCGGGCTACCGCCGATCCGATGTGACTTATGATGTCGTCGGCGTCTGGCAGGGCGCATTCTTCCGGCTCGACGATCATATCAACCGCTTCCGCACCTCGATGAACAGCCTGCGCATGACGCCGCCCGAGAGCGACGCGCAGATCAAGGCGATCCTCAATCGGCTGGTGGCGATGGCCTGTTTGCGCGAGGCGTATGTCGCGATGGATTGCCTTCGCGCCGCGCCACCGCCGGGAAAGACGCGGCATCCGTCGAACTGCCGCAGCTATCTGTCGTGTTACGCCATTCCCTGGGTGTCCGTCGCCACCCCCGAGATGTTCGCGCGCGGTTTGCATCTCATCATCCCCAAGGCGCGCCGGATTCCGACGGAAAGCGTCGATCCGACGGTGAAGAACTTCCACTGGGGCGACTTCACCCGCGGGCTGATCGAGGCGGAGGATACTGGAGCAGACTATCCGGTCCTGCTCGACTTCGACGACAACGTCACCGAAGGTTCGGGCTTCAACGTATTCTGCATCATCGACGGCAAGGTCATCTGCCCGGCACGCGGCGCGCTCGAAGGCGTGACCCGCGCATCGGTTCTGGAGATGTGTGCGGAACTCGGCATCCCCACCGAGGTGCGCGATATTCACGCCGACGAATTTCGCGATTCGGATGAGATCTTCGCCAGCACCACGGCGGGAGGCATCATGCCGGCGTCCCGCATCGACGGGCGCATCATGAACAACGACCGTCCCGGGCCGATCTCGGCGCGTCTGAAGGATCTGTTCTGGGCCAAGCGTGCCGAGGGCTGGCACGCCACATCCGTCGATTACTCCGTCGCCACCACTGGGGATTCCGCACCATGATCATCGTGACCGGCGGCACCCAGGGCATCGGGCGCGCGGCAGCACAATGCCTTGCCAAAGCAGGCCACCGCATCCTGATCGCCGGACGCGACAGCGAGGCCGGCGATCAGGCCGCACGCGAGATCGAAGGCGCGACTTATATGCGCGCCGACATGAGTGAGGAGGCCGACTGCCGGGCCCTGGTCGATCGCGCCATGCAATTGGGCGACGGCCGCATCCGCGGCCTGGTCAACAATGCCGGGATCGGCGGCCGCCATGAGTTCGGACAAACCACGGCCAATGATTGGGACACCATCATGCAGGTGAATGCCCGCAGCGTCTTCCTGATGACCCGCTTTGCCCTCGATGGGCTGATCGCGGGACAAGGCGCGGTGGTCAACGTCGCCTCGGTCGCCGGACAGGTCGGTGAAGAGAAGCTCGCGATCTACAGCGCCTCAAAGGCCGCGGTGATCGGGCTCACCCAGTCGCTGGCGCTGGAGCTCGGCCATCTCGTGCGTTTCAACGCCATCTGCCCCGGCCAAGTGGCCACACGGATGATGCAGACGGTGCTGGCCGACGATCGAAAACGCCGCGCGCTGGAGCTGCGGATTCCCTCCGGCCGTCTCGCGACCCCCGAAGATGTCGGCGAGGTCATCGCATGGCTGATCTCGGAGCAGTCCGGCTATGTGAACGGGACGGTGATCCCCGTCGATGGCGGCGAGACCGCCGGCCTGCGCACGCCGCGTCAACTGGACTGAGCCGCATCGACTTGGTCCTGGGCTTAACCCTTATTTTTTCTTCTTCTTTGATGGCCTGACCTTCGCCGCGTTCTTTGCTTTCTTGATCGCACGCTCACGCGCCGCCCTTTCCTCCGGGGTCAGTGTCCGCAATTCCAACGGTTTCAGCGCCATACGACGATCCTCCTGCTTGGTACCGGGCATCACTGGCGACCGCGCCGACAGCTGGTTGCGCTGGATCATACAGCCGTCTCCCATGTTGGTGCGCACTATCTGCTGTGGCCCCGCATCGCGCCCTCTTCAGGCCTTCGGGGCCTGGCATTCGGCGGCCACCGCGGAGCTGCAGCAGCTGCCATGCCAAGCGGCATCTTCGCGGCCCATCCTTCGAGACGCCCGCCCTCATAGTGAAGAGCGCCGCGTGCGGCGCGTCTCGCTGGAAAACGCTCTACAGGCTCCACTTGTCATTCAGCAGCGCAAGGTGCTGCACGTATTTGGAGCTTGGTCCATCCTCACCGTGCTTCTTGCGCCATTTCGGGCCGGGGCCGCGCATGTAATGCGCCTCCGGCCGATACTGCCTGACCGATCCTCCCGACAGCCGGGTCAGAAAATGCGTTCCCCCGGAACGTAGCCCCGCCTGGATCGCGGCCAGAGCAGGATAGAGCGAGAAAAAATGCAACCTCATGCGGGTCTCCGACAGCTCAGCCATTGCCTGATCATCAAAGATGCGGATGTCGCAATAGGAAATCGAGACGGAACGCGACCCGTCCTCATAAGGATTTCATAACCGGCCGGAACGCATCACTTGCCGTCCGGGGTGCGCAGGCCGTGCCAGGCGTCGCGAACCTGATGGTAATGCACCTCGGGCAGGTAATCCGGGGTGTTGAGGTTCAGCGTGCGCACGTCGAGCCGGCCCACAGCGCTCAGTAGCGTGTAGGACGCGATCACCCGATCACGCTGTGCCACGATCTGGCGGGTTTTGGCGTTGATCAGGTCCTGCTGAGCATTCAGCACATCGACGGTGGTGCGCTGGCCGGCCTGCGCTTCACGCCGCACGCCGTCGAGCGCAACGCCGGCCGCCTTCACTTCGGACTCCGCGGCGCGCAGCGCCACCTTGGAGCCTTCGTTGGTAACCCAGGCGCTGGCGACCGCCGTGCGGGCCTGGTTGCGCACCTGCTCCAGCACCAGGCGGCTTTGGGACGCCAGCTCCTTGGCCTGTCGCGTCTGCGATGCTGCCGTGCCGCCGTCATAGATCGGCACGCTGGCTTGTCCGACGATCGATGCCTGGTCGGTGCGGAATGAACCCAGCGTGGTATCGCTCTCGACACTGCGGCTGACGCCGCCCTGGACACTCACCTGCGGCAACAAACTGCTTTCCGCCACGCTGATGGTGGTGGTGGCCACCTCCACGTCGTAGCTCGCGGCGATGACGGCGGGATTTTCGTCGCGGGCCGCCGTGCTCGATTCGCCGAGACTGCCCGGCGACAACCGGTCCACCGTCGCGGCCGGCATCAGCGATCCCGGTAACTGGCCGATCACCTGGGCGTAGGTTTCCTTGCTGATGGCATAGGCCACCTCGGCAGCGTTGAGGTCGGCGAGCCCTCGGCTGAGCCGCGCCTCGGCCTGGGCGGTATCGGTCGGGGTGACGTCGCCGGACTCCAGCCGCCGGCGGGTGATGGTCAATGTCTCTTTCAGGAACGTTACGTTGGCACGCTGGGCTTCGACCAGCGCCTGGCTGGCCAGCACGTTCATATAGGCGGTGACGCCATCCAGCAGCACGCCCTGGCCGACATTGCGCAGCGCCTCGCGGCCTGATTTGACCTGGAACTCGGCGACACGAACGCTGCTGGCGGTCTTGAAGCCGTTAAACAGCACTTGCGTGACGGTGACACCGATTGTCCAGGGCCGCAGCGTGGCGTTGGCAATGACATTGCCCGGCAGCAAATCGCGGACCTGCTGCAGGCCGGTGCTCAGGCTCGCCATGATCTGCGGTCGGTAGCCGGCCAGTGCCTGCGGCACGTTCTCATCGGTGGCGCGCTGCCGGGCCCGCTCCGCATTGAGCTGCGGGTTGGCCTGATAAGCCAACACGAGGGCCGTTTCGATGGTTTCAGCCGAGGCGGATCGACCGCTCCCCAGATGCAGCAGAACCGCGAAGGCGCCGATCCGCAACATCGCCGCCGTCCGCCGCGTCCACGCACTGTGCCAGCTCAAAAACATCGACTGCATCACTCCGCCGGCGCCAACGCCGCGGCGCCGGGCAGGCTCCGCCCACTCCTCCGCCGCGAGAACATCGAGATCAGCACCGGCAACGTCACCAGGATGATGGCCGGCGCGAGCGTCATCCCGGCCACCACAACCACGGCCAGCGGCTTCTGCACCTGCGATCCGATCCCGGAAGACAACGCAGCGGGCAGCAGTCCAATGCCCGCGACCACACAGGTCATGATCACCGGCCGCAGTTGTAGCTCACCCGTGCGCAGCACCGCCGCCTTGCGATCCATCCCCGCATCGATCAACTGGTTGTACTGCGAAAGAATAATGATGCCGTCCATCACCGAGATGCCGAACAAGGCGATGAACCCGATCGCCGCCGACACGCTGAAGGGAATTCCGGTGAGCAGCAGCCCGGCGACGCCGCCGAGGATGGCCATCGGAATCACGCTCATGGTCAGAAGCACGTCGACCACCGATCCGAAATTGAACCAGAGCAGAAGCGCGATCAGCGCCAAACTGATCGGCACCACCACCGACAGCCGGCGGATGGCATCCTGCAGGTTGCCGAATTCGCCGACCCATTCGACATGCGAGCCCGGCGGCAGCTGCACCTGCTGCGCGATCTTCTCCTGCGCCTCTTTGATGGTGCTGCCGAGATCGCGCTCCCGCACCGAGAACTTGATCGGCAAATAGCGCTCCTGCTGTTCGCGATAGATATAGGCCGCGCCGGACACCAGGCGGATGTCGGCGATTTCGCTCAGGGGGATCTGCGTGGTGCCGTTCGGCCCCTGCGCGCCGACCCGCAGGTTCTGGATCGCTTCCGCGCTCTTGCAGTATTCGGGAGCGAGCCGCACCATGATCGGGAAATGCCGGTCGCTGCCGGGTTCATACAGGTCGCCGGCGCTGTCGCCACCAATCGCGACCCGGATGGTCGAGTTGATATCGCCCGGCGAGAGGCCGTAACGCGCCGCACGCGCCCGGTCGATATCGATCTGCAGCGTCGGTTGTCCCAGCGAGGTGAACACCGACAGGTCGGTGACACCGGGCACCGTCGCAAGCACCGCCTTCATCTTGTTCGCGGTCTCCGTCAGCGCCACCAGGTCGTTGCCATAGAGCTTGATCGAGTTCTCGCCCTTCACGCCGGAGACAGCCTCAGCGACATTGTCCTGCAGGTATTGCGAGAAATTGAATTCGACGCCGGGAAAACGCGCCTGCAGTTGCCTCAGCATGCGTGCCGTCAGGTCGTCCTTGTCATGGGAGCCCGGCCACTCGCTCGCCGGGCGCAGCGGCGCGAAAAACTCGGCGTTGAACGGGCCGGCGGCGTCGGTGCCGTCGTCGGGCCGGCCGTGCTGCGACACCACTGACTCGACCTCGGGGAAACTGCGGATCAGCTTGCGCATGTGATTGACGTAGCTGTTGCCCTCCTGCAGCGAGATGGTCGACGGCAGCGTCGCACGAATCCAGAGATTGCCCTCCTCGAGCTTGGGCAGGAATTCGAGGCCCAGCAGGCGGACAGCGATCACGGTGAGCACCACCAGGGCCGCCGCCGCCATCATCACCGTGCGGCAGCTGTCGTTGGCGCGCCGCAGCACCGGCATATAAAGACGATGCAGACAACCCACGACAAGCGTTTCGGTCTCCCGCACATGCGCCGGCAGGATGATCGCGCTCAGCGCCGGGGTGATGGTGAAGGTCGCGAGCAGTCCTCCAGCGAGCGCATAGGCATAAGTGCGCGCCATCGGTCCGAAAATATTGCCCTCGACACCACTGAGGGTAAACAGCGGCAGGAACGCCGCGATGATGATGCCGGCGGCGAAAAAGATCGAGCGGGCGACGTCGGTCGAGGCGCTGAGAATGGCATGGCTCTTCATGTCCAGCACGGTCTTGGCCGAGATCGTCCGCTGCTCCTGCTCCGACAGCTCGACCGTGTGCGACAGCCGCCGGAAGATCGCCTCCACCATGATCACGGTGGCATCGACGATCAGGCCGAAATCGATGGCACCGACCGACAGCAGATTGGCGGATTCGCCGCGCAGCACCAGGATGATAACGGCGAAGAACAGCGCGAACGGAATGGTGGCGCCAACAATGATCGCGCTGCGCAGGTTGCCGAGGAACAACCACTGCAGCACCACGATCAGGACGATGCCGAGCACCATGTTGTGCAGCACGGTGTGGGTCGTGGTGTCGAGCAGATCCTTGCGATCGTAGATCCGCTCGATGTGCACGCCGGGCGGCAAGATCGTCGAGCCGTTGATGCTCCTGACCAGTTGCTCGACCCGGGCGATGGTCGGCGCGCTCTGCTCGCCGCGGCGCATCAGCACGATGCCCTGCACGATGTCGTCGTCCTGGTCCATGCCGGCGATGCCCAGCCGCGGCTTCTCGCCCACCATCACCGTCGCCACGTCCTTCACCAGCACCGGGTTGCCGTTGTTCTGGGCCAGCATGGTGTTGGCGAGATCGTCGGCGGACTTGATCAGGCCGACGCCGCGCACCACCGCGGACTGCGAACCGATATCGATGGTGTTGCCGCCGACATTGACGTTGGAATTGCCGATGGTCTGCAGCAGCTGCGGCAGCGTCAGGCCATTGGCAACCAGTTTGCCGAAATCGACCTGCAGGTCGTAGGTCTTGCTCTTGCCGCCCCAGCCGGTGACGTCGATCACGCCGGGAACGGAGCGGAAGCGACGCTGCAGCACCCAGTCCTGCAGCGTCTTGAGATCCAGCACGCTGTAGTTCGGCGGCCCGACCAGCCGGTAGCGATAGATCTCCCCGATCGGGCTGAGCGGCGAAATCTGCGGCTGCGCGCCGTTCGGAAGCTGCGGCAGCTGCGACAGGCGATTGAGCACCTGCTGCTGCGCGTCGTCATAGGTGTAGTCGAACGAAAACTGCAGTTTGATGTCGGACAGGCCATACAACGAAATCGTGCGGATGACGCGCAGGTTCTTGAGGCCGGCAACCTGGGTTTCGATCGGGATGGTGATATAGCGCTCAACCTCTTCGGCCGAGAGGCCGGAAGTCTGGGTGACGATATCGACCATCGGCGGGGTCGGATCGGGATAGGCTTCGATGTTGAGCTGGGCGAACGCGATCAGGCCGCCGACCACAATGCCGAGGAACAACGCCAGCATCAGGAAGCGGCGGTTGACGGCAAAGGCGACGAGGCGATCCATGGGGACTCTGCATTCGGAACGGGTTTGACGGGACCGGTGTCAACTGCCCGACGCGGCCCGGTCGATGAACAGGCTGCCCCTGGTGACGATGGTCTCGCCGGGCGCAAGGTTGTCGCGGATCTCGACGAGGTCGCCGTTGGTCAGGCCCGTGGCGACCTGGCGCAGCTCGATAGACTTGTCGGCGCCGGTGACCCAGAGGCGCACCTTGTCACCCTCGCGGATCAAAGCGGACTTCGGCGCTGCGACCGCGCGGCGATCCGCGCCAGAATAGATCGTAACGCTCGCGAACATCTCAGGCTTCAGTATCCCCTTGGCATTATCGACGGTCGCGCGGACCATCAGCCGGCGCGTGGCCGGATCGATCGCCGCCGCCACATAATCGATGCGCGCCCTGAATACCTGGTTCGGGAACGCCAGCACCGAGAACACCATGTCCTCGCCAAGGCCGATATCGGCGGCTTCGGTCTCCCGGACGAACGCGGTCAGCCAGACTGTCGACAGGTCGCCGATCATGAACACGGGATCGCTGGCGCCCGTGCTCACATATTGTCCGGGCCCCGCCTTGCGTTGCACCACGGTGCCGGCGATCGGCGCCGAGATCACGGTGTCGGCGCTGATGCGCCCCTTGTCCTGGAAAGTGGCGATCGCGGCATCGCTCAGTCCGAGGATGCGCAGACGATTGCGGACCGCTTCCAGCGCCACCTCCGAGGACTGCATGTCGTTCTCCGCCGAGACCAGACCGGCCTGCGCCTGCTGCACGTCTTTCAGCGGAATAGCCTTGCCGACGAACAGATCCTTCGCCCGCCTGTCCTGAAGCCGCGCCAGCTCGAGCTGCGCCCGTGCCTTGTTCAGCCCGGTCAGCGCGGTGATGAAATCGTTCTGCGCCTGGACATTGTCGGTCGCCTCGATCACGACCAGCGGCTGCCCCTGCGTCACGCCGTCGCCGGGCCGCGCCAACAGCCTGACGATGCGCCCGCTATAGGGCGAGAAGATCGGCGTCGCGCGATCCTCGTCGACCGCGATCTTGCCTTCGGTCACATGCTCGGTACGGAATACGCGCTCGCTCACCGGCTCGACGGACAGGCCTGCCCATTCGGCGGCGGTCGGCTTATAGCGACCCTGATCGCGCACGTGCGGCGGCGCCTCGATGTGCGTGGCCGACATCTTGCTGATACCGATCACGCCGAGGCCGGCCATGACCAGAAGCAGCAGTCCGGCAGGCAGGAAACGCCTGCGCAACAACGCTGTCATGGCTGCGCCGGCCACATCGGCGATTTCGGTCCGCCGTAATAGCGCAGCTCGGTGTTATGACCATACGACGACGTCGCCGCGGGCGACACACCGGCATCGCTGATGCAGCCGGCCAGCATGGACGCCAGCACCGAGATCGCCAGGGCGACGCCGACCCTCCGTATGAATAATGTCATGCTCATGGATATCCCTCTGCCTGCTGCCGCGAGGCCGGGCGTCAACACGACGCCGGCCTCGCGGATCTCCGGGCCTTCACTCAGGAACGTGTTCTCGGGACCACGCCAACGAAGCCAGCGTGACCGCCGGCCTCCGCGAGTGTCAGAAGTGCACGATGATGTCGGCCGATCCGATCACCGCGTAGCTCTTGGTCGGCAGGATCCCGGCATTCGAATTGCCGTTGAACGCCAGCGCATCGAGCGCCTTGTAATAGCTGACCTCCGGACGCACCTCGATCTGCGGCGACCACCAGTGCTGCCAGCCGATGCCGGCTTCGACATAACGGGTCTTGACCCCGGTACGCTGGCCCTGCTGGTCGTCGAAGTATTCGCCGCGGAACGAGAGGTTATCCAGCGGCGTAAACTTGTAGTTCAGGTACGCCAGGGCGGCGAACACGCGCGCAGTACATGTCAGCTCGTTGGGATTGCTGCACTGGGCGAGGAACGGCGAGTTGAACGGCATCTGCTGCACGCCGAACGGATATCCGCTGTTGGCAACGATGCCCGCCGGATCGGCCGCATTGAGCACCTTGCGCTGCGACAGGGTGTAGGCCTCGACCGAGAGATGCCACTGATCGTTGAACTTGTGATAGTACGTAGCGCCATACCATTGCAGATTGTTGTAACCCCACGACCCGTTGTTGATGCCGTCGGCGACGATATTGAGGCTGTCGTTGCCGCTGTCGCTGGTCAGGCGGATGCCCGCGGTGATCGACGGCTGCGCGCCGGGATCCTTGAGCATGGTGGAATCCGGGAACACTGGATTCGGGAACGGGTTGGCGATGCGCGCGCCCACATGCCACGGCATCGCCTCGGTGCCGGTCACCACGCCGAACTGGAAGATGACGTTCTTGGTGGCCGCAAGGGTCGCCTGGATGCCGGTGTTGGTATAGTTGTCGAACGTATATGTCATCGAATGCGAGTACATATAATTGTTCGGCGCGAGCTGCGCTTCGATGTCCGGAACCGAGATGAAGCGGCCGACGCGGATGTTCAGGCCTTCCAGGACCTGCGGAATGAACACCTCACCATAAACCATCGGCATGTCGAAACCGTTGACCGAATTGTTCTTCAGCAACTGGTTGCTGAACAGTCCGTAGGCGGTGGTGTAGCGATAATTCTCGCCGTAGATCGCCGAAACGCGGAAGCCCCAGTCGATGTGATCGCGCTGCACCGTGTCCGGCAGGCGCTCGAGATAGATCACCGCCTGATCCAGCTGAACGGTGTTGGGCGTATAGCTGTAGGCCGCCGGCGCGTTGCCACCCGGCCTGACCGAGTTGGTGCTGAGATTGCCGCCGGCGTTGATCCAGCCATACACCTGGATATGCGAATCGGCCATCGCCTCGCCGACACCGGTGTGCGCGATCGCATTCATCAGCGGGCTGTCGGCCGAACCCGGCCGCGTCACCCCAAGATTGGTCGTGCCGCCATAAGGCCATTCAGTGAACGGCATCGGCGGCGTGGTCTGCGGCGTCGGCGGCCATTCGGCACGACGCCCGGCAGGCGCCTTCGGGTCCGACGGCGCGGCATCGTGGCCCCATTCGAGCTGATAGTATCGGAAGAAGCGTCCCAGCACGTCGTCACCGAGATATGCGTCCAGACAGGAATAATTCTTGTACGGATCGCAATAACCCGGCGCTTTCACCGGCATGGTGCCGAGATCCGCCGCCTGTGCGCTCGCGGACACGGCCAGCGCAGCCGCGGAGGCGCCCACCAATAGAATCTTTTTCATGACTAACCCCGTTGTTGCGGCGCATCCCCATTCTGGCGCCGCTTCGATTCCTAAAAATCGGTAAGGTCAGTTTTCTGAGGCGGGCAGGAAAAAATCGATACGCGCGGGCATCGGGAAACATTAAAAAAAGATATCGCGGTTGCGGCTGTGAGCGCCGACTGCACAGGAAAGAGCCGGTTGCACATAACGATGATGAAATTTCGAGCGAGAGTCGCGGCAGCATTGTGACACGCCGCACCACGATCGAGACCGAGTTCGAACACGTTTGCGCCGGCGTGTCGCGGCATCTTGATGGCGGCATCCGACACCGACGACTCCACCAGAGTGTGAACCGATCGACTCGAAATTCACCATTCACTACCGCGAAGTGACGCGCGAAAAGACCGGCATTCAAAGGCTAAAAGTACTGAATGGCGGATGACGACCAACAGATCTCACGCGCCGCTGTCAGGCTCGCCGCTGCATCCATCCGAATCGAGAACAGGATGCCGGATCATCGGATCATACCCCACGCATCATGCGGCAATCCCATGAGCGGTGCGGATCGTCGACACACATTATCTTTGTATGTGTTGTCGAAACGCATCATCTCGCCGCGCACGGCGCGGCGAATGCAACCGCACAATTCCAAATGATATTTTTTTTCTATGGTTTCGGCAAAAATTGTACATCGAAACCATATCACCGGACAAATTACACTGCTCCGCAACAAGCGCTATTCGACCGCTTGCCGCGAGACACACTCATGCACGTCATATCGAAAATGGATTCCGGCGCGAGAAAGCATCGAGCTGCCCGGGCTGCTCCCATCGTGGAATTCAGCTTCATCCCGGACACGCTGCGATCGCAATGCCGCAACCTGATTCAGACGTTCCACGCCATGCACGGATACTCCTGCCTGCCGAACATGCTATGGAAGGCGGGCTTGAGCGGCTTCATCGAAAAGCATCGCAACCTCAACGACGTCTTGCGAAAGGCGAGCACCACGCGAAGTGCGCGGCAGGCCAACGACATGTTCGTGACGATCGCGACGGAAATTCTGTCGCTGGAGGTGCTGGCACGTGAATACGCCAACTGGAGCGCCGTGCTTCCGGCGGCCAAGACCATCGCCACCGAGATGCTGGACGCAAGCACGCCCACGACGCGCACCTGGCTGATGGAGCACTATCTCTATCCGCCGCGTTACAACAGCCCAGCGGTGACCATCACCCTGCCACTGGTCCCCTCCCCGCTCGCGAGCACTGCTGCGCCCGATCGGCCGCCCAGGGATTCGCATGAGGACCTGCACGAGGACCCGCACGAGACGACGTCCTTTCGCGACATCGTTCTGGCCTGTCGCAAAGAAAGTCAGGCGCGACAATCCCGAAGCGCGCCGACGCTCGTGAGCCAGGATTTCTCCGAACGTTGACGAAGTCGCGCTCCGACGGACAGCCGAGCGTCGGTTGAGCTCACGGTGACAGAACTATCTTTTGGTGTAAGAACACGCGCCGGAAGCGGATTTCCTATTATTTCTTTATTTCTTGTCGCCGGCTTCAATATGGATTCTCTATGGCAATTCAAGAGAGGTTCGTTGCGCCGGGACAACTAAAGGCAACGTCAGGACAAACATCGAGCCGAAGTCATCCGCTCACGACCGATATCGGCGGAGCGGTCATTGAACGGCTGCTCGATTGGGTTCGGCGGCACCATCTGCGAGAACAAGGTCGAAAATTGCGATCGACGCTGTTCTGGCTTTTGCCGGAGCCGGGACCGTTTCACGGTGCCCTTAGCGAGATCAGAGACTTGACCGTCGACCCCACCGCCCACGCAACCAGCGGCGCGACAACGGGCCATCCGGCCGGCATGCGGCCGGCGCGCGCGCGCCGCTTGTGGCGCCGCGCCTGCAGCGGCACGCCTGACGTTCTGATGGCCATCCTGTTCGTGGCCATCGCGACGGTCGGGCAGTTGCTGCTGTACACAACGCTGCCGCTCAATCTGGTTCCGATCGTCTACCTGATCCCGGTCGTCGTTGCCGCCACGCGCTGGGGCTTCTGGCCGGCGACAACTGCCGCGATCGCAGGAGCCGCCGCGGCCGATTTCTTTTTCTTTCCCCCTTACTACAGCTTCCGGATCGACGACCCACAGGAGGTGGTCGACTTGCTGCTGTTTCTGTTCATCGCCGTGGTCAGCAGCAACCTTGCCGCGCGCGTCCGCCGCGAAGCCGATATGCTGCGCCGGCGCGAGCAGTACATCCAGAGCCTCTATGAATTTTCGCGGCAGCTGGCGCTATGTTTCACCGTCAAAGACCTGGTCATCGCGATCCATAATTATGTTTCGAACGCACTGGGCCAGCGCGCCGCGTTTGTCGCCTCCGACGACGACGTCGTCGGATCGCTCGACGACAGGACCCTGCCAACGGATATCCGGCGCGAGGCGATCGCCATGATCGCGAGCAACGATCTGCAGACTCGCATCACCTTCGATGGCATCGCGCAGACGTTCTGGATTCTCAAGGCGGTGTCCTCGGAGGCGGTGAATCACGGCGTGATCGCGGTCGACATCGGCGACAACACGCGTGCGACCATCGACGAGGATACCAGGCGCGTCGAGACCGTGATCGAGGAAGCCGCGTTGACGCTGTCGCGCATCGATATCGGCAGGGCAATGGATGAAGCCCGCCTGCGGCTGCAGGGCGAACTGCTGAAGGACGCCCTGCACGGTATCGTTTCGCACGAACTGCGGACGCCGCTGGCGTCGATCCTGGGCGCCGCCAGCGTCCTGAACGCGACGCCAGCGATCCAAAGCAACCCAACGATCCATTCCCTGGTCGACGGCATCCACGACGAGGCCAACCAGCTCGACGGCTTTTTACGCAACCTGATCGACGCCTCGCGGGTGACGACGCACGGCGTGCGGCCGCGGATCGAATGGGTCGATCCCGCCGACATCGTCAATGCCGCGATCAAGCGCAAGGCACGGCCGCTATGCCAGCATCAGGTGCGCGCCCAGTTCGGCGACGAGTTGCCGCTGATCAAGGTGGATTGCGTGCTTGTCGAGGAAGCCTGCGGGCAGCTTCTCGACAATGCCGCGAAGTACTCGCCGGCCGGCTCCACCATCAGCGTTGTCGTCCGCGCGGAGGCTGGCCGCGTGGTGTTTTCGGTGCTCGACGAGGGCGCCGGGCTAACGCCGGAAGAAAAAAGGCAGCTCGGCCGCCGCTCGTTCCGGGGCCAGCGCCACCTCAATTCCGTCCCAGGCTTCGGCCTCGGCCTCTGGATCGCATCGGCGTTCGTCAAGGCCAACGGCGGCAGCCTCGACATCGCGAGCCGCAGCCAGACCCACGGCACCATCGCGTCAATTCAGTTCCCGGTGGACCAAGAGGCCGCATCCGACCTGGCGATGTCGGCGCATGAGTGATCCCGTCAACACCGTCCTGGTTGTCGATGACGAACCGAAGATCCGGCGCTTCCTCCGGGCCGGCTTCGAGCTGCACGGCTATTGTGTGATCGAGGCCGAGACCGGCGCGGACGGCCTCAAGGCCGCGATGTTCAATGCCCCGGACCTGATCATCCTGGACCTCGGCCTGCCAGACATGAATGGCGACGACGTGCTGGAGCGGCTGCGCGGCTGGTCGAACACGCCGGTCATCATGCTGTCGATCGAATCGGACGAAGCGGAGAAGGTCCGGCTGCTCAAGTGCGGCGCGGACGACTATGTCGTCAAACCGTTCGGCATCGCCGAACTGCTCGCGCGCGGCGAAGCGGCGCTGCGCCGCTACTTCAAGACCCGTACGGAAAGCCCGATCGTCGTCGCTGGTCCACTGACCATCAATCTGGTCTCACGCAGCGTGACCGTCAGTCAGAGCAAGGTGAAGCTGACGCGAAAAGAATACCGCCTGCTGCACATCCTCGCGACCCATATCGGACTCGTGGTGACGCACGATCAACTTCTCAAGGAGATCTGGAGCGCCAATCAGCGAGACAACATCCAATATTTGCGTATTCTGGTCCGCAAATTGCGCCAAAAGATCGAGATCGATCCCAACCATCCCCGGCTGCTCGTCACTGAATCCGGCGTAGGCTATCGCCTGCAAACACCATCCGAGGATCGGCATGACGACTGCCGGCAGCCCCAGAACATGGATATCTGACGGCCGACGCTACCATTTAAACCATGAGCGTCACTGCCTACTGGGTCCCCTCAGCGACTCGGCGTAGCCGAGTCGCTGAGGTCAAGCCGGGGGACGACACTGAGAGGGACGAGCAGCTTCGGTTCACAAATGATGAATCTTAGCGCCCACGGGCACCAGTCCAGCGATGCCCCGGAGGCCTTCACGACGTCGGCCCACTTCGCGCCCTCGGACTTGATGAAGGCGGCGAACTGTTCGGGCGTCTCCGGGCGGGGCTCGCCGCCGATCTGCCGGATCTTGTCGCTGACCTGCGGATCCGCGAGGGCCTTGACGACGGCCTCGTTCAGCTTCTTGACGATGGCGGGCGGCGTACCGGCCGGCGCGAACACACCGAACCGGGATGTCGCCTCAAATCCGGGAAGCCCTGATTCATCGGGCGTCGGCACGTCGGGCAAAGACGGCGAACGGGTCTTGCAGGTCACGGCGATCGGCCGCTCCAGACCGATCCGGCGGTACCCCGCTGCGCCGTCGATGGCGAAGTTGTGAACGCAGGGCACTTGTCCCCTGCTCCATCCGCGTGGGACATGTCCGGTCATGGCTGTTCGCCGCTTGCTCAGTTGTGTGTTCGCCGTCCTGGTGACGGCGGGCCTGGTTTTGGCGCCGCTGGCTCTGCCGGCGGCGGCGCAGCGGCTGTCGCCCACGGCGATGATGCCGATGGCGGACATGACGGCGGACGCGTCCGATGCTTCCGCGATGATGGCCGACATGCCCTGCTGCCCGGACCAGCAGAAAAACAACGGCTGCCAGGATTGCCCGCTGATCGCGATCTGCATGCTGAAGGTGCTGCAGGCCGGCCCGTCCGTTGCGGCCAGCCCGCAAAAGCTGATCATTCGCGAGACGCTTCATCCGCACGATGATGTGGTGGCCGACGGCTTGACCCGGCCACCGCCCGACCAGCCCCCTCGATTCCTCGCCTGAGCCGGCCGCCGGCCGGATCGTTGCCGCCTGCACTGATGTGCGCGCGGCCATACGCACGTCATGTGCGTTCCCAGGATTCGAGGATTTAAAAAGATGTATTCACTGAAACGCGGGCGCACGCTGCAGGCAGCGCTGATGACGGCCGTCACCCTGAGCTCCGCTGTCACTGCTGCGACCACGGCGCGGGCCGAGATCAAGAACTATGAATTCCAGCTGGTCGAGACCGTCGTCCAGCCCGGGCCGGACCGGATCGTTTCGGTCAAGCTGATCGACAAGACCACGGGCAAGGCGGTGCCGGACGCGGTGATCTTCGCCACCCGGCTCGACATGGCGCCGGACGGCATGCAGGAGATGGCCACCAAGGTGACGCCGATGCCGGGCGCCGAGCCGGGCACCTACAAATTCAAGGCGACCTTCGGCATGGCCGGGCGCTGGCAACTGTCGCTCGGCGCCAAGGTGCAGGGCGAGACCGGCACGGTCGACACCAAGCTCGTCATTACGGCGCAGAAATGAAGCGCGCCGCTCTCATCAGCACCGCCGCCGTTGCGATGGCCGCAGCGGCGGCCGGCAGCTTCATCGTCTGGCATCCCTCGCATCACGTGCCGGCTGCGATGGAGATCGTGACCCGGGCGGCGGCCGAGGATGGCCGCGCGACGCTCTATTACCAGCATCCGGATGGCCGGCCCTTCTATTCGCTGACGCCGAGAACGACGGCGGACGGCCGTGCCTTTCGCGCCGTGCCGGCCGGCGCCGATCTCAACTTCGACGACGCGGATGCGCCGCCCACACCAGCGGCGGCGTCAGCGACCGAGAGCAATGCACCGCGCAGGATCAAGTACTACCGCAACCCGATGGGGCTTGCGGATAGGTCGCCGGCGCCGAAAAAGGATTCCATGGGGATGGACTATATCCCCGTCTATGAGGGCGACGACACTGACGACGGATCGGTGAAGCTGTCGCCGGGCAAGATCCAGCGCACCGGCGTGCGCTCCGAGCCCGCGGCACGGCGCGTGATCCGCACCGTGGTGCGCGCACCGGGCACGATCCAGCTCGACGAGCGCCGCGTCTCGGTGATCGCGATGCGTGCGGAGAGTTTTGTGCAGAAGATCGCCGACGTCACCACCGGCTCCCGGGTCATCAAAGGGCAACCGCTGATGGAGATCTACAGCTCCGCCATCGCATCCGCTTCCGCCGAATACATCGCGACCATCAATTCCCGAACCATCGGCAGCGTCGAGCAATATGGCCGCGGCTCGCGGCAGCGGCTGATGAATTTCGACGTCCCCGACGCCGCGATCGCCGCCATGGAGACAACCCGCACCGTGCCGGTCACGGTGCAGTGGTCGGCGCCACGCGACGGCATCGTGCTGGAGCGCAATGCCGTGGAGGGCATGCGCGCACAACCGGGCGACGTGCTGTTTCGGGTGGCGGACACCTCCGTGGTGTGGGCGATGATCGATGTGGCCGAGCGCGATCTCGGGACCATCGCCAGAGGACAGCCGGTCACGGTGCGCGCGCGCAGCTTTCCGGGCCGCACTTTTCGCGGCAGCATCGCGGTGATCTATCCGCAGGTGAACCGCGACACCCGCACAGCGCGGGTGCGGATCGAACTGCAGAACCCGGACAGCGCGCTGCTGCCCGACATGTATGTCGATGCGGAGATCGACACCGGCTCTGCCGCGGCCGTGCTCGCGATTCCAGACAGCGCCGTGCTGGACACCGGCACGCGGCAGGCGGTGTTTATCGCCAGGGGCGAGGGACGGTTCGAACCGCGCGCGGTCAAGCTCGGCAGTCGCGGCGACGGTTATGTCGAGGTGCGCGAGGGCATCACCGAGGCCGAACTCGTGGTGATGTCGGCGAATTTCCTGATCGATGCAGAAAGCAACCTGAAGGCGGCGCTCAAGGGATTTTCCGAGGCCGGCGCGCCTGCCCCTGCGGATCCACAATCACAAGAGACATCTATGGGAGCCCGCCCATGATCGGCCGCCTGATCACCTGGTCGGCGCGCAATCTGCTGCTGGTGCTGTTCGGCACCGGCTTTGCGGCTGCGGCCGGCCTCTATGCCCTGCTGCATTTGCCGCTGGATGCGATCCCCGACCTCTCCGACACCCAGGTGATCGTCTACACCGAATATCCGGGACAGGCGCCGCAGGTGATCGAGGATCAGGTCACCTATCCCCTCACCACCGCCATGCTGACGGTGCCGAAATCGAAAGTGGTGCGCGGCTTCTCGTTCTTCGGCGTGTCGTTTGTCTATGTCATCTTCGAGGACGGCACCGACATCTACTGGGCGCGCTCGCGGGTGCTGGAATTCCTCAATGGCGCTGCGTCGCGGCTGCCGGCCGGTGTCGCGCCGACCATCGGCCCGGACGCCACCGGCGTCGGCTGGGTTTATCAGTACGCAGTCATGTCGAAGGAACTCAATCTCTCCGACACCCGCGCCCTGCAGGACTGGAATCTGCGTTTCGCTCTGGCCAAGGCGGAGGGCGTGGCCGAGGTGGCGAGTGTCGGCGGCTTCGTGCGCCAGTACAATGTCATCCTCGATCCGCAGCGGATGCGCGACCTCGGCATCAGCATGGCGAAAATGCGCGACGCCATCCGCGCCAGCAACGCCGATGTCGGCGGCCGCACGGTGGAATTGTCCGAGTTCGAATACGTCATCCGCGGCAAAGGTTATCTCAAGAGCATCAACGATCTCGGCAATGTCGTGCTCAAAACCAGCAACGGCACGCCGGTGCTGCTGCGCGACGTGGCCCGGGTCGAACTGGGACCAGACGAGCGGCGCGGTTTCGCCGAGCTGAACGGCGAAGGCGAGGTGACAAGCGGCATCGTGCTGCAGCGCTTCGGCGTCAATGCCCTTGACGTAATCGACAATGTGAAGAAGCGGTTTGTCGAGATCGCCAGCAGCCTGCCGAAATCAGTCGAGATCGTGCCGGTCTATGACCGCTCCAACCTGATCCATGCCGCGATCGAGACCCTGAAGCGCACGCTGCTCGAGGAAAGCCTGATCGTGGCGCTGGTGTGTTTCGTGTTCCTGCTGCATGTGCGCAGTGCGCTGGTGGCGATCCTGATGCTGCCGGTCGGCGTGCTGATGGCGTTCGGCGCCATGAAGCTGCTGGGGCTCGGCTCCAACATCATGAGCCTGGGCGGCATCGCCATCGCGATCGGCGCCATGGTGGACGCGGCGATCGTGATGATCGAGAACGCCCACAAGCACCTGGAGCGCGCCAAGCCCGGCGACTCCCGGATCGACGTTCTGATCGCCGCGGCCTCCGAGGTCGGGCCCGCGCTGTTTTTCAGCCTGCTGATCATCACCGTGTCGTTCATGCCGATCTTCACCCTGGAATCCCAGGAGGGGCGGCTGTTCAGCCCGCTGGCCTTCACCAAGACCTTCGCCATGGCGGCCGCCGCTTTGCTGTCGGTGACCCTGGTGCCGGCGCTGATGGTGATGTTCGTGCGCGGACGGATCGTTCCGGAGCACAAGAACCCGATCAACCGATTCCTGATCTGGATCTATCGCCCGGTGATCCGCGGCGTGCTGCGGGCGAAAATTCTGGTGATCGTGCTGGCTCTGGCGGTGCTGGCCGTGACCGTGTGGCCGGCAAGCCGGCTCGGCACCGAGTTCATGCCGAACCTCAATGAAGGCACATTGCTGTACATGCCGACCACCCTGCCCGGCATCTCCGTGACAAAAGCCGGCGAGCTGCTGCAGATGCAGGATCGCATTATCAGCGCCTTCCCCGAGGTGGCCTCGGTGTATGGCAAGGCCGGCCGGGCCGCGACCGCTACTGACCCTGCGCCATCAGAGATGTTCGAGACGCTGATCAACCTCAAACCCAGGGAGCAATGGCGGACCGGTGTCACCATCGACAGCCTCACCGCCGAGATGGACAAAGCCCTGCAGTTTCCCGGCGTCTCCAACGCCTGGACCATGCCGATCAAGGCGCGCATCGACATGCTGTCGACCGGCATCCGCACCCCGATCGGGGTCAAGGTGATCGGCACGGATCTCGTCGAGATCGACCGGCTCGCCCGGCAGATCGAGCAGGTCCTGAAGGCGGTGCCGGGCACGTCGTCGGCTTACGCCGAACGCGGCCTCGGCGGCTACTACCTCGACATCACGCCGGACCGCGCCGCGCTCGCCCGTTATGGCCTGATGGTGCAGGACGTGCAGGATGTGATCGCGACCGCGCTTGGCGGCCAGACCGTCACCACCACGGTGGAAGGGCGCCAGCGCTTCACCGTCAACATGCGGTATCCTCGCGACTTGCGCAGCGATCCCCAGGCGATCGCCCGCGACGTGCTGGTGTCGATGCCGAACGGCGGCACGGTGCCGCTTGGCGAGGTGGCGACGGTCGTGCCCGCGCGCGGGCCGAGTTCGATCCGCACCGAGAACGGCCAGTTGGCCACCTACATCTATGTCGACATCCGCGACCGTGATCTGGGTGGATACGTTACCGAAGCCAAGGAGGCGGTGAAAGCCAGCATCGCCTTCCCGGCGGGTTATTATGTGATGTGGAGCGGCCAGTATGAATATCTCGAGCGTGCCACGGCCAAGCTGAAGATCGTGGTGCCGGCGACGCTGGCGATCATCTTCCTGCTGCTCTACCTCAACTTCCGCTCCCTGACCGAGACCCTGATCGTGATGCTGTCGCTGCCGTTCTCCCTGGTCGGCGGCCTCTGGCTGATGTGGTGGCTCGGCTTCAACCTGTCGGTTGCCGTTGTCGTCGGCTTCATCGCGCTGGCCGGTGTTGCGGCCGAAACCGGCGTGGTGATGCTGATCTATCTCAACCAGGCGCTGGCGGCGACCGAAGCGCAGTGCACGGCCGAACGTCGGCCGCTGACCCGCGGCGATCTGCAAGACGCCATCATGGAAGGCGCGGTGGAGCGGGTGCGGCCGAAGATGATGACGGTGGTCGCCATCATGGCCGGGCTTTTGCCGATCATGTGGAGCAGCGGCACCGGGTCCGAGATCATGCAGCGCATCGCGGTGCCGATGATCGGCGGCATGATCTCCTCAACGCTTCTGACGCTGATCGTGATCCCCGCGATCTTCGCCCTGATCAAGGGGTATCGGCTGCCGCACCGTGACCAAGGGCCGGCGACGCGGGATGACGCAATCGTCGAGGCTGCACACATACGGGAACCTGCTGAATAAGGTGGGGCCAACCGGGTTTCGGGAGTCCCACGATTTTTATCCGTTTCGCATCGGCGGCTGTAACCAAACCGGCTGGACCTGCGAACTAACAGATTGCACGCGCATGACGACCACGGAAACGGACCTGAAAGCGCTGATGCTGGCAAGCCTGCAAGGTGACGCGGCATCGCACCGCACATTGCTCGAACGGTTGAGCCGCCGTCTGCGGGCCTATTACAAAGGCAAACTTGCCGGCATTGGCAGAGGTGCGTCCGAGGCTGAGGATCTGGTTCAGGAAGCGGTGCTGGCGATCCACATCAAACGGCACACTTACAACCCGGCTGAGCCATTGACGCCCTGGGTGCATGCGATCGCGCGCTACAAACTGATCGATTGTCTGCGTCGGACTCGCACCTCGCGCGCTGACGTGCCGATCGACGAGGCCGATGAGGTCATGGCGCACGACGATCATATCGGCGCCGAAAGCACCTTCGATGTCAGGCGGTTGATGCAGCAGTTGCCACAGAAGATGCAATGCGCCATCGAGGCGGTCAAACTCGACGGGCTGAGCGTCGCCGAGGCGGCCAGGAGGTGCAGCCTCTCGGAGTCGGCGGTCAAAGTGAACATTCACCGTGGGCTCAAGGCCCTGGCGGCCTTGATCGCCCGGGAGACCCCTGCATGAAGACGGATGACCTCGTGACCGCGCTGAGCGCGCACGTCGAACCGGTCGATCACCGATGGGTGGGCCGCAGGATGGGCATGGCCCTTGCCGCGGGAGCCGCCATGGCACTCGGCCTGATGCTCGTCGGGCTCGGTGTCCGCGCCGACCTGATGACCGCACGCGCCGTGATGTTTCTTGCTTTGAAGCTCGCATTTGCGGCCGGGATCGTCGGTTTGGCATCGGTATGTCTGATACGGCTGGCGCGCCCCGGCGGCGAGCGACGAACCTCGTCGATCCCAGTCGTCCTGCCGTTTGCCGCAGTCGTGCTGCTCGCCGCAATCAGCCTCGGGCTGACGCCGTCTTCGCATTGGGACAAGATGGTGATGGGCGAACAATGGCTCGAATGCCTGCTTTCGATTCCGGTGATCGCGATCGTTCCGTTCGCCGTCATGATGTGGGCGGTGCGCCAGGCGGCGCCGACCGATCTCCGCCGGGCCGGAGCTTGCGCCGGTCTCGTTGCCGGTGGCATCAGCGCATTGGCCTACGCGCTGCACTGTACCGACGATTCCCTGCCGTTCGTCGCCGTCTGGTATGGCGGCACGATCGTCCTGTGCACGCTGACGGGCGCGATACTTGGACCGCGGCTGTTGCGATGGTGACGCGGATTCGTGCTTATCTTCAAGTCGGCGTGAACATGTAACCGACGGACGTTCGGCTCCGAACTCATCTTAAGAAGCGCATATGACGCGCTTCCTAAAATGGAGCCGAACCATGTTGAAGAAAAGCCTTCTCACGATGTCACTTTTGCTGCCGCTGGCGGCGATATCGGCAACGGCCCAGGCGGGCTCGACCATCACCGACAAAAGCTATTGGCCGAATGAGGCCAGGCCAATTGCCTATGATGCCGTCCCGCAGGTCGACCCGAATTCTGCATTTGCATCGACTGTCACGGCCCCCCGATCCACAGCCGTGCCGCGGACCGACGAAGTTGGCAACGGACCGCGCTATCACGGCGGTCCGAAATCTCAATGACGCTGATACGCACGCAATTGCTGCGCCGACACGAGCTGCGGTGCAGATCAATCACCGCAACTCTTTCGCCGTGACTGTTCCTGCTCCGGGGAGCCCGCGCATTTCTGTGAACGAGGCTCAAGGCAACGAGAGCGGCAATGCTTAGCCCCGACGATACGATAAGCACGCGGCCTCCCAAGTGATCAATCAACAAGCCAGACATCAGCGGCGCCAGGTGCCTGACATCGTCAACACAGCCGGCGAGGATGCTCCAGAGCTAGAGCTCCCGTTCCGATAAAATCGAAACGGAAGCTCCAGCTTTTTGTTTTGACGCGTTTTCTCCGCGCAAACGCTTCGCGTTTGTCGCGGGGGAACCGGTATCCACTTTGCTGGAAAACGCTTTAGGTCGAGCGCCGGAGAATCACAGGAACCAGCAGAAAGGATTCTCTGCCAGGACCGGTATGAATGGTGGTCTCGCCGCCGAAAATACTCATCGGCCGATCCAGCGCATCGTCGTGAAGCCATGGACCGGCCCCACTGTAAAGCAGGCCTTCATTCGCCGACGGACGGCTGAAGTCGTGACCACGGATGTCCAACGCCAGGCGATATCCGGCCGGCAACACGATACAAGTCGGCCAGATTTCAACATCCAGCTCATAGATCTCCCCTGGGGTGAGCGGCTGCTTCTCATCATGGGTGTGATACGGCTGAAACGGCGTGGAGCGCTCCTTGCAAAGCTTTCGATGTGACGCGCGCAGCCAGCCCTGCGCCAGCGGCGTATGCGGATCAACCGTTCCCTGAAACTCGACCTCGCGCCCGTCGGGCGAAAACGCCTGCAGCGTCACAAACATATCCGCGTCTATTGTTGATGACGACACGAAGAGCTTCAGCGCCAGAGGCCCGGTGATTTCCGTTTCCTCCGTCAGCGGTGGCGACATCCAGCGCAGGCTCTCGACCGCAGCAGCGAACGTCGCTTGCCCCTCCTGTTTGGGAGCTTCCCAGGTGAGCGCCCCGGCCCTGGCATCAAGAAACAGTTTCGTCCATGCCGTCCCCGACAGCGGCCATTCGTTCTCTTTCCGCAATTCGACCTGGTCGGTAAATGGCTTGCGCAGGTTGAGCCATACGCGGGCCTCATTGCCCCAGCCATTGGCCTCTCCTTTCAGAAAATGGTCGAAGAACCTCTTTTGCAGCTGCAATCCATACTCGAGATAGAACCATTCCTCGTGGCGACCGGGATGGCCATCGAGCCATTTCTGCTTCGAGGCCGCATGGGTGAACGCCGCGAAATTTCCGCGCGGATGCAGACCGAAGCCCGCCCAGCTTGCCGCGCTGACGAATGGCGTGATCACCTTGGACCAGTCCGGCGAGCGATTCCGATACCAGCGATCGTCCATCTCGCGGGCGCGCGCATTTGCCAGCGTATCAAAACGGTTCGCCGCCAGCTGCGACTCCGACAGCTTCTCGGGTCCGCTCGACGACTGATCGAGCCACGGATCATGCGGTGCCGTCGGATTGCCGTGCTGGACCGAAAGCACCTGGCGTGGATACCAGCTCTCGATGAACTTGTTGGAGAGAATGCCGCCATGGCGAAACACATCGCGATAGCTGTCCGCCGCGCCTTCCCAGGGAATCATGGCGGTGAGATGCGGAGGCTGCAGGGCGGCCACCCACCATTGATTCATGGCGTAGTAGGAAATCCCGTTCAGCCCGACCTTGCCGTTCGACCAGTCCCGCGTGCCCCCCCATTCGATGGCATGATAGAAGTCGAGCGTTTCCCGCTCGGAGAAAATATCAAGAGTGCCGGGAGAACGTCCGGCGCCGCGGGAGTCGACACGGATGACAGCGTATCCCCACGCCACCCAGATTTCGGGATCGACGGTTTCCCAGGTCAGCCAGCGGTGTTTCGAGCCGGCCAGCAGATCCGGATGGTTCTGAATCATCCAGTCCCAGCTGTGCTTGTAATGGTGATCCTGGTAGGTGACGCCCTTGCCGTAAGGGCCCATGGTCATGATCACCGGCACGGGCTCCGCCCCGTCGGGACGATAGATGTCGGCCCGAAGCTCCAGCCCATCGTCCATCGCGATGGCCACATCACGTTCGATGATCATGGGATTTCCTTCCGTTCCAGGGATGCTGCGATAAGGGGCTGATCGGTGTTGGCCACGAGCGCCGCAGTTACTTTGCGGCCGCGCACAGACAGGCGACAGCGAGCTGCGTCAGCACCATTTCCTCCACCCTTGATTATTTGGCGCGCACCTTGATGTCCGCGCTGCTGGCCGAGATGAGCAGCAATCGTGTTATATTTGAAATGGTAATTTCTGATCGCAGCCATAGCGAACCATGATATCTAGATGGACATGACCCCCGACGTGGACCTCATCTCCCTTCGTTATTTTGTCGAGATCGCCCGTCAGCGCAGCTTCTCGCGAGCGGCGATATCACTGGGCATTGTTCAGCCCGCACTCACGCGGCGCATCAAGCTCTTGGAAGACCATCTGGGCCTGGCGTTGTTGACACGGCACCGGCGCGGGGTGGAGCCAACCGCAGCCGGTCTTCTTGTGCTTGAACGCGCGGAGCTCATGCTGCGCATGGCGCAACAGCTCGAAACCGAAGTGCGCTCACAAGGAACTGACCCCGTCGGACACGTGGGATTTGCCTTTCCGCCATCGGTCGGCATCCTGTTCGTCGGGAAAATCCTGTCGGAGTGCGTCGCGCGTTATCCCCGCATCAAGCTCTATTTGCACGAGGACTTTTCCCCGGCCGTGCGCGACGGCCTGCTGTCCGGCCGCGTCGATATCGGCATCATGACGTCAGAGCTTCAGCATCCGGATCTCATCGACGAACCCTTGTTCAAGGAATCCATGTGGCTGATCGCGAGGCCCCAGGACTGGCCGTTCAAATCGCGCCGGCTCAAGCCGAGCCAGCTCGACGACATCCCGCTTGTGCTCGGCAGCTTCACGCGAGAGATGCTGGAACGGCTGCAGGCCCGATCGAAGTTTCGCCTTCGCGTGGTCGCGGATGTGGATTCATTTACGCTGGTGATGGAAGCGATCCGCGCCGGTGCCGGATTTGCCGTCGTGCCGTCATCGGCCGTGGGCCGCCAGTTGAGAGAGAAAGAGTTCGTCGGTGCGCCGATCGAAGGTCTCGAAGTCACGCGAACTCTGTTTCGTCATCGGGATCGGCCTCCGACCCGCGCAAGCCTTGTTGTGACGGAGCTGATTACCGGACAGGTATCACGCCTGGTCTCCTCGCATCCGGGCACGTTTCGTCGGTTCGTTTCGCCGTCGAAGTGAATATGTGGCGCAGTAAGATCCGCCCCAGGAACCGTCCATCGGTTTATGGGTTCACAATCTCCATGCGTGCATGACTTGGAATCAACGCATAGTCATGACAGCGTGGTATCGATCAACACCCGCAGACGGTACTTAGCCAATTAGCCAAGGGAAGGACACGCAATGACCGTAGCCAAGAACACGATTTGCCTGTGGTACGACAAGGATGCGGAGGCTGCGGCCCGCTTCTACGCCGAAGTTTTTCCCGACAGTGCCGTGACCAGCGTGCATCGCGCGCCCACCGACTATCCCGCCGGCAAGGCGGGCGACGTGATCACCGTGCAGTTCACCGTCGCCGGAGTTCCCTGTCTCGGCCTCAACGGCGGTCCGATGTTCAAGCAAACCGAAGCCTTCTCGTTTCAGATCGCCACCGACGATCAGGAGGAGACCGATCGCTACTGGAACGCCATTGTCGGCAATGGCGGCCAGGAGAGTGCATGCGGCTGGTGCAAGGACAAATGGGGCATCTCCTGGCAGATCACGCCGCGCGTGCTGACGGAGGCGCTGGCGATCGGCGGCGATGAAGCCAAACGCGCCTTCACGGCCATGATGACCATGACGAAGATCGATGTCGCCGCGATCGAGGCGGCCCGGCGCGGGTGATGTAGTCATGTAGGGTGGGTTAGCGCAGCGTAACCCACCATTCTCTCGCTCCGCGTTCCATGACGGTGGGTTACGCTTCGCGAACCCACCCTACAGACTACCTACTCGGCAAAGCCACGCTTGAGCCGTGGCGCAGCGAAATCGAGAAACGCCCGCACCTTGATCGGCAGGAAACGGTTGGCCGTGTAGACGATATTCACCGGCAGCGATGCCGGCTGAAACTCGTCCAGCAGCGTCGTCAGGGCGCCACGTTCCAGGGCGGCCTGGAAGTGATAGGCATAAGCGGACGTGATGCCGATGCCGGCACAGGCGGCATCGCACGCCGCTTCGGCGCTGTCGATCACGAGCCGCGGCTGCACCGGCACGGCGACGGTGGTGTTGTCCCTGACGAAGGTCCAGACGTCGGGCGCCACGAAACCCACATAACTGATGCAGTCATGGCCGGCCAGCTTGTCCGGCGTGCGCGGCGTTCCGCGCTCAGCCAGATAGGCCGGGCTGGCGCAGACCACGCGGCGCGTGGTGCCGACCCGGATCGCCATCAGGCTGCTGTCCGGCAGCGCGCCGATGCGCAGCCCGATATCGATCTGCTCCTGAAACAGACTGAGCACGCGATCGCTGAGGATCAGGCGCGCCTTGATGTCCGGATAGAGCTTGAGGAAATCCGTCAGGATCGGAATCAGGAACGTGCGCCCGAGGCCGATCGGCGCCGTCACGGTGAGTTCGCCGGTCGGCGCGGCATATTCGCCGGACGCGATGCGCTCGGCCTCGGAGACATCAGCGAGAATGCGCTTGCATGCCGCGACATAGGAGCTGCCGGCATCGGTCAGCACCAGCTTGCGGCTGGAGCGGTTGAACAGCTTGGTGTGCAGATGGGACTCGAGTTCGGAGATCCTGCGGCTGACGGTGGCGAGCGGCGTGCTCAATCGCCGGGCGGCGGCGGACAGGCTGCCGGCCTCGACCACGGCCAGGAAGGTCGACATCGCGTCCAGGCGATCCATCGATCCCTCTTCCATAATCCGGAAGGATAGCTCCCGAGTTTGCCATATCCCGGCAGACGTCGGAAGGCGCTGGGACGCACAAGCCGTCAAAACAGTGAAAACATGCGAAATTTCGGCGGTTATGGGGCGTTTAACGTTCTAGCCTTCCAAAATTCGGGAGGGTTGCTTCCACATCCGCCCCCTTGGTGACGCCGGCTTTCGGCCCTAGCTCAATGGCATGAGTGTTGCAGTGCAACACGAGACGATGCGGCGCAAGACCCGCCGCACAGAGCATCAGGAGCGAAAGATGGGCGAGGTTATCCGGTTTGTTTCAAAGTCCGAGCGCGAGCGCATCCGCCTCATTCGGGATGCCCGCGCGCTCTACGACAACATCTTTCCGTCGACCGATTCCGAGCAGCGGGACAATTCGGTGAGCGTCACCGGCGGCGATCGCAACGACGGCGGATCGCTGTCGTGATCAAGATCATCGCCGTACTCTGCAGCCTCGCCGCGCCGGCCGATTGCCACGAGCAGACCGTCACAACCTCGGACTTCGCGGAGATCTCGATGCAGTCATGCATGATCGGCATGCCGCAGCTGGCCGAATGGATGAAGCAGCATCCGTCAGAGCGCCTCGCCGCCTGGCGCTGCGTGATCGGCAAGCCGGATGGGCGAAAGGCTTGAGGGCGGAAGGCGACTTTCGTTAACGACAGCGTGTATCGCCCGCGCCCCTCGAGCCTGTTATATTTAGCAGCACAGTGACCGGAGCCGTCGCATGTTCGCGCTGATGCTTGCTGCAATCCTATATCTCACCCTCATTTCTATGTGCGGGCGTCATACCGCGAGATATGCCGCACAGCGGGGACGCTCTCAGGCCATCTGGTTCATCTGGGGCGGATTGTTCTATCCTTTGCCCTATATCGTTTTGGCGCTCTTGCCACCGGTCGGCAAAGAGATGACGGTCTAAGTCCGCTTCACTCCGCCGCTCACCGCAATTTCGACAGCAGCACCAGCAGCGTCTCGCGCTCCTTGGCATTGAGCGGGGCGAGCGTCGCTTCGGTGATCTCGAGCGCGTTGGGCAATGCCTTCTCCACCACCAGCTGGCCGGCCTTGCTCAGGCTGACCAGCAGCCTGCGGCCATCGTCGGGATCGGGCCCGGTCTCGGTCAGGCCGCTGCCGATCTGCTCGGTGAAGATGGTGGAGTGACGCTGCGCTAACTAACCCACCCTTGTACGACAAGACCTTTATCGAAATTTGTTAGCTCTTGGCTCGGAGTGATATGGTTCTTGGCATGGACAATCGCACGCCGTCATTCCCCGAGCTCCCAGGATGGCATTTCAGCCTGACCGAAGTCTCCATGTGTGTTTACCGAGCCGAAGGACACCACGTCGACGGCCGCTCGGTAAGCCGTATGGGTCACGATTTGCCAATGCTAATCAGCGAGACCGCCGAAGATGCTCGGAATCTTCCTGAGAGAGGCAGCAGGCGGTAATATTCCCTCCGCTCACTATCAGCGCGGCCCAAAGTAGCCAGCCTTATCCATTCCAACAAGCGTCGCTATAAACACAACCAGTGCACAAACGAGCAAAACAAAGAGAAAGGACTCTCGGGTGGCGAGAGCCCTAAACGTGGTGCCAATGGAAAATATTGACGAACCAGGCCTGCGTGTCTTGCGCATCATTCGGTCTTGCAGGACGCCGCCGTAATAGAGGCCGCGAAAACAAGAATCGTGGCGAGGATCAAGACCGTGTTGCGCATGTTTATCGTCTTGTCGGCAACACCAAAGAGGACGGCTACAAGCCGAGAGCATTGCTAGGCCAAACCAATTCAGCACCTTAGCCCAATCGAGGGAGGGCTGAAAGGCTCAGCACGCCAAAGCTTACTTCGCTCCCGCGCCGACCGGCCATCACCGCAACTTCGACAGCAGCGCCAGCAGCGTCTCGCGCTCTTTGGGGTTGAGCGGAGCGAGTGTCGTCTCGGTGATCTCGAGCGCGTTGGGCAGCGCTTTCTCCACCACCAGTTGGCCGGCCTTGCTGAGACTCACAAGCAGCCTGCGGCCGTCGTCGGGATCGGGGCCGGTCTCGGTCAGGCCGCGGGCGGTCAGGCGGTCGATCACGCCCTTGATGGTGGCGACGTCCATGGCGGTGATGCGGCCCAGTTGATTTTGCGAACAGGGGCCGGTCTCGTACAGCTTGATCAGCGCGGTCCATTGCGTGGGCGTCAGGCCGCTGCCGATCTGCTCCATGAAAATGGTGGAGTGGCGCTGCGACACCTGGCGCAGGACGAAGCCGATCTGCTCCTCGAGCACATAGGCCGGCCGCGTGGTCTTTCGCGGTTTCGGCGAAGCGGCCTTGCTCATGATAGTCCCCTGGATTGCTGCCGATTCGCTGAACTGAACTTTATAGCTTGCGCGTATTCTGATCGCAAAACCGGTTCCCACTTTTGCGGAATACGCGCGTGTTACACCGCCAGATAGGCGTCGCGGATATCGGGCCTTGCATCGAGCTCGGCCATGGTGCCGCTGAAGCAGATCCGGCCGCGCTCGATGATGTAGGCGCGATCGGAAATCAGCCGCGCGAAATGCAGGTTCTGCTCGGACACGAGAATGCTGACGCCTTCCTGCTTCATGGTCAGGATGGCGGCGACCATCTGCTCCACGATCTTCGGCGACAGGCCTTCGGACGGCTCATCGAGCAGGATCAGCGAGGGATTGCCCATCAGCGTGCGCGCAATGGTCAGCATCTGCTGCTCGCCGCCGCTCATGCGGCCGCCGGCACGTCCCCGCATTTCGCCGAGGTTTGGGAACAGCGAGAACAATTTCTCCTGGGTCCAGCGCGGCGCGTTCTTGCGCTCGGGCTGGCGGCCGACCTCGAGGTTTTCCTCGACCGTCAGATCCGTGAAAATGCGCCGCTCTTCCGGCACATAACCGAGGCCGCCGCGGACGATGGCGTGGGTCGGCTTGTCGGAGACATCGACGCCCTCGAACATGATCTGGCCGCGGCGCTGGTTGACCAGGCCGACAATGGAGCGGAACGTCGTCGACTTGCCGGCGCCGTTGCGGCCGAGAAGCGCGACCACCTCGCCCTCGCCCACCTCAAGGCCGACATCGAACAGGATGTGCGCGGGTCCATAAAAACTATTCAGGCTGGAGACTTGAAGTTTCATGCGGGCACTCCCTGATCGTGCGTGCCTTGGTGTCCCGCTTCATACAGCAGGCCCTCGCCGAGATAGATGGCGCGCACCTGCGGATCGTTGCGCACCATCTCCGGCGATCCCTCGGCGATCAACGTGCCGCGGTTGAGCACCAGCACACGCTCGGCATGCTCGAACACCACGTCCATGTCATGCTCGGTGAACAGCACGCCGATCTGCTTTTCGCGGGCGATCCGTGCGGTCAGCCGCATCAGTTCGATGCGCTCCTTCGGCGCCATGCCGGCGGTCGGCTCATCCATCAGCAGGATTTTCGGCGCATTGGCGAGCGCGATGGCGAGTTCCAGCCGCTTGAGGTCGCCATAGGCGAGCTCGCCGCAGGGCCGGTCGCCATAGGCGCCCATGCCGACCAGATCGAGCAGGCCGTCGGCGTCGGCGCGGGCGAACTTCGGTGTCGACCGCCACATGTTGTAGAGCTTCGAGGCATAGGACGACAGCGCCACCTGGACGTTCTCGCGTACCGTCATGGTGGGAAACGTCGCGGTGATCTGGAAGGTACGGCCGACGCCGAGCCGCCACACCGCGCGTGGTTGCCGGCCCGTGGTGTCCTGCCCCAGCAGCGTGATGCGCCCGGCATCGGGGGTGATCTGCCCGTTCAGCATGTTGAAGCAGGTGGTCTTGCCGGCGCCGTTGGGCCCGATCAGCGCCAGGATTTCGCCTGCCGCGACCGTGAACGACACGCCGCGCACCGCATGCACGCCGCCATAAGATTTGGTCAGGCCGTCAACCTTGAGAATCACGCTCATTCGGCGCTCCCGAGCTTGGGCGCTGCGCTCAGCGCCGAGGGCTTGCCGAGCGAGCGGGTGCGAAAACGTTCGCGCACGGTTTCGAACACACCGACAATGCCGGTGGGGAATGCGACCACCAGCAAGACAATGATGCCGCCGAGCACCAGCTTGGATTGGTCGATCTGGCTGACCAGCCAGATGTTCAGCGCCTTGAACACGATCGCACCAACCACGGCGCCGGAAATGGTCTCGACACCGCCGAGCAGCACCATCACCAATGCGTCGACCGACAGCGAGATGCCCATGCTGTCCGGAAACACGCTGCCCTTGAGGTACGCGAACAGCGCGCCGGCCACGCTGGCCACCGTGCCGGCGATGACAAACGCCACCCACTGGATGCGTTTGCCATCGATGCCGATCGCTTCGCTGCGCAGCACCGAGTCACGGGTGGCGCGCAAGGCATAACCGAATGGCGAGAACACCAGCATCCGCAGGCCGACCACGGCACAGGTGGCGATGACCAATGACAGCCAGTAGAACCGCGCCGGCGTGGCGACCCAGGCCGCGGGCCAGATCCCGAGCAGCCCGTTGTCGCCGCCGGTGACGCCGACCCACTGGAATGCGATCGACCAGACGATCTGCGCAAACGCCAGTGTCAGCATGGCGAAGTAGACGCCGGAGAGCTGTACCGCGAAGAAGCCGAAAATCACGGCGCCAAGCAGCCCGAGCAGCGGCCCGATCAGCAGGCACGCAATCATCGGCAGTCCGGCGAACTTGGCCAGGAACGCGACGCCGTAGGAGCCCAGCCCGAAATAGGCGGCATGGCCGAACGAGGCGAGACCGCCGACCGACATCAGGAAATGAAGACTGGCGGCGAAGATGATGTAGATGACGATCTCGGCGCCGACGGTGAGTGCGTAGGTGCCGCCGATCAGCGGCAGCATCGCAGCGGCCAGCAGCGCCAGCAGCGCCAACATTCGCTCATTACTGGTCATCGGCCGCCAGGGACGCACGGTCAATCCGGGCGTGCGCCGTGCCGGCGCCTCCGCCTTGCCGAACAGGCCCCATGGACGCACGATCAAGACCACCGCCATCACCAGGAACACCAGGATGATGGAGATCTTCGGGAAAATGAGGATGCCGAATGCATTCAGTTCCGACACCAGCACCGCGGCGACAAAGGCGCCGGTGATGCTGCCGAGGCCGCCGATCACCACCACCACGAACACATCGACAATGATGCGCAGATCCATGGTGTGGTTGACCGCGTCACGCGAGATCTGCAGCGCGCCGCCGAGGGCGGCGAGAAAGACGCCGACCGCGAACACGCTGGTGAACAGCCATTTCTGATTGACGCCGAGCGCCGCCACCATGTCGCGGTCCTGGGTCGCGGCGCGCACCAGCACGCCCCAGCGGGTGCGGTGGAACAACAGCCACAACGCGCCGAGCACCAGCGGCCCCAGCACCATCAGGAAGATGTCGAACGAGGGCAGCGCCTGGCCGAAGAAGTCGATCGCGCCCTTCAGGCCCGGGGCACGACGGCCCAGGAGATCGTCCGGACCCCAGATCACCACCACGAGGTCTTCGACCATCAGGGTCAGGCCGAAGGTCGCGAGCAACTGGAACAATTCCGGCGACTTGTAGATCCGCCGCAGCAGCAACATTTCAACGAGAACGCCGACGACCGCGACGATCAGTGCCGCCAGCACGATGCCGCCCCAAAATCCAACGGCGCCGGAAAATCGTTCCGTCAGCGTGAAGGCGACATAGGCGCCGAGCATGTAGAACGCGCCGTGAGCAAAATTCACGATGCGCGTCACGCCGAAAATGATCGACAGGCCGGAAGCGACAAGAAACAGCGACGCCGCACTCGCAAGACCTGTCAGGAACTGGACGACATAAAAGCTCATCTGAAATCCGGGCGGAGGTTGGTGGTTTTCCTCATGGTGAGGAGCGCGGCAACGCCGCGCGTCTCGAACCACGAGGCCGAGGCCTCGCGTTTCCCCATCCTTCGAGACGCCCGCTCCGCGGGCTCCTCAGGATGAGGAAACATCCGAGATCGTGACGGGTCACTCCGACGCCGACCCGCCACGGTCCCCTCTTGCATCAATCCTTTGGCCGCACCTTGGCGACGTCGGCTTCGCTGGGCATGAACGCCGCGCCGTCGCGATAGACCGACTCGACCATCACGCCCTTGCCGTCCTTGACCGAGGTCTTGCCGACATAGGCGCCGAGCGTGGCCTGGTGGTCCGCCTTGCGGAAAGCGATCTCGCCGAATGGCGACGGCAGCTTGATGCCTTCGGCGGCCGCGATCAGTTTCTCCGGATCGGTGGAGTCGGCTTTCGCCAGGATTGCCGCCGCCGACTTGATCAGCTGATAGCCGACCACCGAGCCGAGCCGCGGATAGTCGTTGAACTTCGCCTGATAGGCTTTGAGGAACGCATCATGCTCCGGCGTCTTGATGCTGTACCAGGGGTAGCCGGTGACGATCCAGCCTTCGGGAGTCTCGTCCTTCAGCGGATCGAGATACTCCGGCTCGCCGGTCAGGAAGGACACGACCGCGCGATCCTTGAACAGGCCGCGGGTGTTGCCTTCGCGCACGAACTTCACGAGATCCGGGCCGAAGGTGACGTTGAGGATGGCCTCCGGCTTGTCGGCGGCCACGGCCTGCACCACGGGACCGGCATCGATCTTGCCCTGCGGCGGCCACTGCTCGCTGACCCACTGGATGTCCGGACGCTTGGCCGACAGCAGCGCCTTGAACACGGCGACGGCCGACTGGCCGTATTCGTAGTTCGGCGCCACGGTGGCCCAGCGCTTGGCCGGAAGCTTGGCGGCTTCATCGGCCAGCATCGCGGCCTGCATGTAGTTCGACGGGCGCAGGCGGAAGGTATAGCGGTTGCCGCTCGCCATGGTGATGGCGTCGGTCAGGGGTTCGCCGGCCAGGAAGAACACCTTCTTCTGCTTGGCGAAGTCGCTGACCGCCAGCCCAATGTTGGAGAAGAAGGTGCCGGAGATCATCGCCACGCCTTCGCTGGCGACCAGTTCGTTCGCGGCCGTCACTGCATCGGCCGGCTTGCCGTTGTCGTCCTTGGAGACGACCACCAGCTTCTTGCCCTTGATGCCGCCGGCGGCGTTGACTTCCTCGACCGCGAGCTGCCAGCCCTTGCGATAGGGCTCGGTGAAGGACGGCAGCGCCGAGTAACTGTTGATCTCGCCGATCTTGATTTCCTTGATTTCGCTTTGCGCGAACGTGGGCGTGGCCAGGCCAGCCAGCGCGGTGCCGAGCGCTGCCGCCGCAAGCCCCGCGACCAAGAGACGTTTGCTGTCCGATATTCCAGATCTCGGCATTGAAGTCCTCCAGTGTTGCGAGAGACTGCGCGCTCTCGGTTGATTGTGATCGTCCCTGTTCACCCCGGCGTTGTCATCCGGTTCTTTCGACCAATCGGCTACGTCCTATTGGAGCATGATCTTTTTCGGAAAACCGGTATCCACTTTTCCGGATCATGCTCTAATCAGCGCAGCCCATCTTCTCCCTTGACCTCTGCAACTGTCAGGCCACCGACGCGAGCGAGCGGCCGGCCGCTGTCGGTGACAGCCACCGCCACCATGATCTCGTTGGCGCGGGGCGCATCGTTGATCTGGACTTCCATGCCATCGAAATGGCTGCGCACGAAGGCCGCATCCTTGTGGCCCAGCGGGATATCCAGCACGGTGCCGAGGCCGCCGCGCTTTTTTGACGACGGGATCAGCGCCGCGCCCTTGCCCAGCACCTTGCGCACCGGTGTCCCCATCTTGGGATGCAGCAGGGCCGCGGCATGTTCCAGTTCGCCGTTCTCACCGACGGCCGCAGCCTTGCCATAACTCTGCGCGCGCGGCCCCTCGATGCCGAGCGCGGCAACAGCCTTCTCCGTGAGCAGGCCGCCCAGTTCCTCGCCGATCGCGATCAGTGGCGACAGGTCTTCGACATATTTTCCGGCAAACGGATTTTCGATCACGGCGATCGCCGCGGCGCGACGGGTCGGCGGACTGATGTCGCGCCCGGCTTCCTGATGGGTCTCTTCGACCACGGTCACGATCTTGCGGATGACGGCACTCATCGCAATCCATCCTCTCCCTTGATCTCATGGGCTTTGAGACCGCCGACGCGGGCATGGATGCGCGAGCCGGTGGTCATCACCAGCGCCAGCAGCATTTCGTCGGCGCGCGGCGCGTCGGTGATGCCGACCTCCATGGCGTCGAAGTGCGAGCGCACATAGGAGGCATTGATGTGGGTCACCGGCACATCGAGCCGGGTGCCGGGGCCACCGACCTTCTTGGCCGAGGGCACGATCGCCTTGGCTTCGCCCAGCGCATGGCGCATGGCGTAGCCGCCCGGCACATGCCAGAGCGCGCCATGCTCGAGTTCGCCGGCGGCGCCGACAATGGCACCCTTGCCGTAACCCTGAATCGCCGCGGGATCGTTGCCCAGCGCCTTGACCAGCGCCGCCGCCATTTCGATGCCGAGCGGATTGAGATCGTCCATGAAGCCGGAAATCTCCTCGACATAACGGCCGGCAAATGGATTCTTGATCACCACCAGCGCGGCGCCACGGCGCAACGGCACCGCCTGCGGCTTGCCGCCCTCGTGAAAAATCTCCTCCACCTGGATCAGGCGCTTGCGAATGACGACATCAGGCATGCATCAGGCTTTCGTTGGGTTTGTAGGCTTCTTGTTGTGATACGGACAACGGTGCGGCAATCGAGGGCGCGGCGTCGATCCCGACCGACCGGCTCTCGCCCTGCAACCGCAGCGCCGCGCCATCGATCAGGCCACGCATCACCAATCGCTCGGTCATGACGACGCCAGCGTCCAGCGCCATATCGACGTCGGCACGTGACAAACGTGCGACGTCACGGGTGACCAGGCGATGGCCGAGATCGTTGTCGGGCTGCAATTCGCAGGCCGGCACGCGCGTGACGGCCGGATGTCCGGGCAAATCAACGGCGTTGGCGATGATGGTTGCCGCCGCATCGGCTTGCGCGGCGGTCGCGGCCAGCACCGTGACCGCATCGGCGATGCCGAGGGAAAAGCTGCGGCCATGGCGGCCGCTGGTGGCGATGCCGCGTGAACGCTGCGAGGCCGCGATCACTGCGGTGCCGATCAGGCTCGGGGTGTCCGGGCGATCGACCAGCCCGATACTGAAGCGCGTGCCGGGCCGGAGATGCAGCGCGATGTCGCCGCCATTGTTGACGTAGGCGCGGTCGAGATCCGCCACCGCGATCATCGCGCCGAGAATCTCTTCCGCAACGGCGCCGGCCACCGCCGCCATCGGCGTGATGAAGTGATCGGCCGCGAACGGCGCCACAGCAGTCAACATGCGCTGTGCGACGCGGCCCCGCAGGCGCGTTCCCGAAACCTCGGCCGGACGGCGCAACTCGGGGAGTTCGGCACAGAGCGTATCGAGCAGGCCGGTGAATGTGTCCACCGCCGCCCGGTAGGCGCGCTCGACTTGAACATCCGCGCCGAACGCCTGCACCACGAGATCGATCGGCCCGTCCTGCAGGTGGAGACGCCTGCCGTCTGCCAACAACCTGACTTGCGGGGCGCGGGTCATGCGGGTTGTCCGCTCTCATCCTGCGCCGGGCCGTGGCGCAGCACTTCGGTGTTGTCCTTCAGCGACGACAGCGGCCGCACGTGATCCATGTGACCGCCGAGCGCGGCGTAATCCGCAAGCGGCATGGTGAATTCGATAGGGGCGACCAGTGCCGGCGTCGGTACATAGCCGAATGCGCCCTGCGGCACCTGCGTGACATCCACCATGAAGGTGATGCCACCACCGGGCCAGACATAGGTCGGCGCGCCGCCGCTCGTCACCTTGGTCAGCGTATCCTTGACCGAGCGCGTCAGGCGCACCGGATTGTCGGTGACGCCGGCGCGCAGCGAGCCGCCGGCGCCGCCCATGAACAGCACAGTGCACAATGCCGGTTCGCAGTTTTCCTGGATGCGTTCGACCGAGAGCTGCAGATCGGTGGGGAGAGCCTTCTCCACCGGCTTCAGCGCCTCGTCGAGTTCGAAATAGGCCGCGTGCTCACCGGTGGTGCTCACCATCAGCATGCGCATTCCGGCCTTGGCCTCCTTCGGATCGAACGGGCCGAGAATGGACAGCGGATCGGAAATGTTGGTGCCGCCCCAGCCGGTGCCGGGCTCGGCGACCTGGAAATAACGGCCGGGCGTCGAACGGCGGCCCTTCATCTTGATGCCGGTGTCGGGGATATCCAGCAGCTTGCCGGCCTGGTGTTCCGACAGCACGCCGGTGATGTGGTCGTCGACCACGACCACTTCGTCCACCTTGCCAAACCACTGCTTGGCGAACATGCCGATGGTGGCGGAGCCGCAGCCGACCCGCATGCGCTCCTCGGCCACGCCATTGACGATCGGCGGCTTGCCGGCCTGCACCACCACGGTGGCACCGCCGTCGATGGCGAGCTCCACCGCCTTGCCGTTGGAGAGATCCATCAGCGCGTCGCAGGTGACACGTCCCTCTTTCTTGGAGCCGCCGGTGAGATGATGCACGCCGCCGAGCGACAGCATCTGCGAGCCGTATTCGCTGGTCATCACATGGCCGATCGCTTCGCCCTGGGCGCGGACCGTGGCGGTCTCCGGCCCGAGATAACGGTCGGTATCGATCTTCACCTTGACGCCGCAGTAACTGAAGATGCCCTCGGTGACGACCGTGACCATGTCGACGCCATCGACTTCGGAGGAGACGATGAAGGGCGCGGGCTTGTAATCGGGATAGGTCGTGCCGGCGCCGATGGCGGTGACGAACACCTTGTCGCGGCCGACGATGTTGCCGTCCCAGTCGCCGACCTTCTGGAAAGGAACGATCTGGCCGCCGTGCGACACCGTGCGTTCCAGCACCACATGCGGATCCACCCGCACCAGTTCGCCTGCGTGGTTTGCATAACGATCGCACGCGCCGGTTGCGCCGGGCTTGATGTAGCACATCACCGGGCACGCATCGCAGCGGATCTTGTCCGCGGCGCCGGATGCGGCTGCATTCGAAGGTGCATCATTCAGCATGGGCGTATCCAACGTCGCACCGGAAAACCGTCAATGGGTGTCCGCACTGCGGGGCACGCGACGGATCGAATTCCCAACCCCGTCGGCAGCCGCGCACCGCTTTGTTCGTATACGAACGATCTTGCGCGGCCTCCCCGGTGGCTGTCAAGCGCTCTCAGCGCCGCCAACGGGCCGTTGCAACATAAACCCGCAATTGCCTAATGGTGATGTCGATAAATTGTGCAGAGCAGCATCGGCAGGGCCGTATCCGTTATCCGTCACCCTGACAGCTTGTGAAGCTTTCAGGCTTCTGGATGCACAACATGTGCGATGTCGAGCAGATTTGCTGTTGGCCAGGGGTGAGGCCCCCCGGTTTATGCGTTTGCGAGATTGTATCCCTGTAAGATGTTATTGGTGAGGGCGTAGCAGAGCACCACGGCGCGGGCTTTTTCGATCCCGCGCACGGTCAGTTGTCGCAGATTCCAGTTGCGCCAGCGGGCGTGGATGCATTCGCAGATCGAGCGGGGCTTGTAGGCAGCTTTGCCGGCGTCGCTGGCCATGCGGGCGCGCCAAGCCAATACCCCTGCGCCGTCGCCGCGTCGCGGCAGATACGGATCAGTGCCATGCTTGGATTGCGTGGGAGGACAATAGACCTCGACGCCCTCGGTATGCGCCCACTCGAGATCCCGAGCGCTGCCAAAGCCGCCGTCGGCGAGATAGCTCTTTGGTAAGCGGCCATTGCGAGCCCGCAGCCGTTCCAGCATCGGCCGCATCAGACCGCGGTCGGAGCCGGTATTGCAGACCTCGACGGCGACCACGATCTGCTGAGCGGCCACGCTTGCCACCTGCACGTTATAGCCGGGACGGAAGCCACCGTCGGCCATCTTCATCACCCGCGCCTGTGTATCCGTGGTGGAGGCGCGCGGCTCCTTCGGCTTTTTGCCGTTGCCGCGCTTCTCCTCGCGCTCCTGACGCTGCCGCTTGATCGCTTCAAGCGCGGCTTGTGCCGCTCTGACCCGCTCGCTGCGCTCGCGCGCGGCTCGCTCCTTGGCGGCCTTGATGCGCTGGTTGCTGGCATCCGAACGCGTCTCCACCTCGCGCTTGAGCTGATCCACCACGGCCTCGGCCGCCGAAAGATGCCGATCAAGCGTCGCCTCACGCCGGAACGAGGCCGCGCCCGCGCTCGCCCGGATCCGCACGCCGTCCTGCGCCAGGGCGTCGAGATCGACCAGCCCTGCCTTGGCCAGCGCCGCCATATGCTCGGCCAGCAGCCGATCGAGCAGGTCGGCATGGCCGACCCGAAAGTCCGCCAGCGTGTGATAGTTCACCGACACGCCGCCGCACAGCCAGCGATACACATCATGGCTGTCGCACAGCCGCTCCAGAGCGCGTGCGCTGCCGACGCCGTCACTGGTGGCGACCAACCACAAAGCCAGCAACAGCCGTGGCGAAATGGCGGGATGGCCCGGCCGGTCGCTCCGCGCTTTGATCCGGCCCTCGAGCTCGCTCAGATCGAGCCCCTCCACGTACGCCCAGATCACGCGCGCCGGGTGGTTCTCTCCAATTAAGCTCTCAATATCAACCGCCTGAAGCTCGATTTGCTGGCGCTCAGGTTCCAGCATGCGCGGGATGCCGCTCGAAGCTACCGCGGTTGGCGGCTTTGCTTCCGGCAGTTCTCCAAACAGCTCGTCACCTGCCATCAATATCTCCTGCGACTCAGTCGATCACAGAGAATCATACCCGTGGCTTCTTCGGCTACGCCCCAAGTCTGACGAAAGATTCACAGCCTCTGAGGTGGCCGTGCGAAGCGCGGCCCTCGAAGGGCGACGGCCCCGGCCATTCATCCTTCGAGGCTCGCTCTGCTCGCACCTCAGGATGACGGAACAATCTCAGTTATTCAAAACCCTATCTGCACCTTCATCGACTTGTTCCGATCACCCGCAATCTCGAACGCCTGCACGGCCTCGTCGATCGGATAAATCCCGGTCAGCAGCGGACTGACATCGAGGCGCTTCTGGTTGATGAGATCGACCGCGAGACCGAATTCCTCGTGAAAACGAAACGTGCCGCGCATCTCGATTTCCTTAGCGACCACCACGTTCTGCGGAATCGAAATATCGCCGCCGAGGCCGAGCTGCACGAACACGCCGCGGGGCTTGATCACATCGAGGCCAGCGCGCACGGCGCGTTCGTTGCCGGATGCCTCGAACACCACGTCGAAGCTGCCCTTGTCGACATTATAGGCCGCTAGCTGCTCGGGATTCGCAGCCACATTGATGGTGCGATCGGCGCCGACCTCCGCGGCCTTCTTCAGCACGCCGTCCATCACATCGGTGGCGACGATCTCGCGCGCGCCATGCACGCGAGCGGCCAGAATGCTGAGCGCGCCGATCGGCCCGCAGCCGGTGACCAGCACGCGTTTGCCCAGCAGCGATCCCGCGCGATTAACGGCATGCAGGGTCACTGCGAGTGGTTCGGCGAATGCGGCCTGGTTGGCGGAGACGTGGGTCGCGACCTTGTGGCACTGCCAGCTTTCCGCCACCAGCCGCTGGCGGAACGCGCCCTGGATGTGCGGCATCGGCATCGCGCTGCCGTAAAAACGCATGTTGAGGCAGTGGTTCTGCTGGCCCAGCTGGCAATAGCGGCAGTGGCCGCAGGGACGGCTCGGCGACACCGCGACACGATCACCGACCGCAAGCGTGCTCACGCCGCTGCCCAGCGCGGTGATGCGGCCGGCAACTTCATGTCCCAAAATCATCGGTTCGCGGATCCGCACGGTGCCGAAGCCGCCATGGTTGTAATAGTGCAGATCGGAGCCGCAGATGCCGCCGGCTTCGATGGCGACCTCGACCTGTCCGGGCTCGACCGCGCCGGCTTCAGCCTCTTCGATCCGAAGATCTTTCGCGGCATGGATGACGATCGATTTCATGGGTGTTCTCCCGGACATCTTGAAGCGGGTATCTGCACGATCAGTGCTCGGATTGACTCACCACATTGAACCACAATGTGGGATCGAATGATCGCGCGCACGATCGCTTTGCCTGCTGATTATGTTGGCGATAACATGGGCGTCAATAGTCAGGATGTTGCGATCAATTCAGGAGATTCTCGCGTGGCCAGTTCATTGTTCGACCTCAGCGGATTGCGCGCGCTGATCACCGGCTCCAGTCAGGGCATCGGGCTCGCGCTGGCGCAGGGCCTTGCCGATCATGGCGCCGAGATCGTGCTCAATGGCCGCGACGCCGGCAAGCTCGCGGCTGCGGCGCAGGCGCTGCAGGCCAGGGGGCACAAGGCCGATATCGCCGCGTTCGACGTGACGCAGCACGCCGCCGTCACCCAAGGCGTCGCCGACATCGAAGCCAGGATCGGCGCCATCGACATCCTGATCAACAATGCCGGCATGCAGTTCCGCAGCCCGCTGGAGGATTTTCCCGCCGAGCGCTGGGAGCAATTGCTGAGCACCAATATCTCCAGCGTATTCTATACCGGGCAAGCGGTGGCGCGGCACATGATCAAGCGCGGCCGCGGCAAGATCATCAACATCGCCTCGGTGCAGAGCGAACTGGCGCGGCCGGGCATCGCTCCCTACACGGCGACCAAGGGCGCGGTGCGCAACCTCACCCGCGGCATGTGCACCGATTGGGCCAAACACGGCCTGCAGATCAACGCCATCGCACCGGGCTATTTCAAGACGCCGCTGAACCAGGCGCTGGTCGACAATCCGGATTTTTCCGCCTGGCTGGCCAACCGCACACCGGCAGGACGCTGGGGTAATGTGGAGGAGCTGGTGGGCGCCGCGGTGTTCCTGGCGGGACCGGCGTCGTCGTTCGTCAATGGCCACACGCTGTATGTGGATGGCGGGATTACGACGAGTCTGTGAGACGGGGCGCATCCCACCCACCACCGTCATCACCGGGCTTGTCCCGGTGATCTCGCTTAGGGGCGCAGTGCGTCCCTAAAATAGAAAGGCAGTGCGTCCCTACTCGAGGTTGCCGGGACAAGCCCGGCAACGACAGGAAGAAGACTTTCTGGCGCGCCTCTTGCAGGTTTGGCCTTGCACGTTTGTATACTAACGGTATCGTCGCAGGACCATGCCGCGGTACGGCAGACCTCATGCAAGGGCCTGATGCAGGATACCATTCGCCTCACCGTCAACGGACGTTGCCATGACGTGGCGGTCGCGCACGACACGTCGTTGTTGTACGTGCTGCGCAACGATCTCGCGCTGAACGGCCCGAAATACGGCTGCGGGCTCGGCGAGTGCGGCGCTTGCGCGGTGCTGATCGACGGCGTCGCCGCCCGCTCCTGCGTGATCCCGGTCGGCGGCTGCATCGCACGCGACATCGTGACGCTGGAAGGGCTGGGCTCGCGCGAACAGCCCGATGCGGTGCAGCAGGCCTTTATCGACGAGCAGGCGGCGCAATGCGGCTATTGCCTCAACGGCATGATCATGACGGCGAAGGCGCTGCTGACCCGCAATCCGCATCCCAGCGAAACCGAGGTGTTGGAGGCGCTGCGCTACAATCTCTGCCGCTGCGGCACCCATGTGGAAATCGTCCGCGCCGTGCTGCGCGCGGGTCAAACCTCAAGCGCCGGAAGCTGAAATGGCGCAGGACTCCAATCACGCGACAACCGACAGCACGCCGGCACAGGCTGGATCGCTCACGATCGTCCGCACCAGCGCGACGGGAGTCGCCGAGACCTTCATCTTGATCACGGCCGACGGCGCTATCAGCGCCTTCAATGGCCATGTCGATCTCGGCACCGGCATCCGCACATCATTGGCGCAGATCGTGGCCGAAGAGCTGGACGTGGCGCTCGAGCGCGTCACCATGGTGCTCGGCGACACCGCGCGCGTGCCGAATCAAGGCGCGACCATCGCCAGCGAAACCATCCAGATCACAGCCGTCCCGCTGCGCAAGGCCGCGGCGCAGGCGCGACACTTCCTGGTGGCGCGCGCGGCCGAGAGGTTCGAACTGCCGGCCAGCGAACTGACCGTCGAGGACGGACTGGTCCGCGGCCACAACAACAGCATCGGTTATGGCGAGCTGATCGCAGGCGACACCATTCGCCTGGAGCTCGCCGACGCCGTGGCCGTGAAGCCGGTCGAGGCCTACAGCATTGTCGGCCAATCGGCGCCGCGGGTGGACATTCCCGCCAAGGCTACCGGTGAATGGGTCTATGTGCATGACGTCCGCGTGCCCGGCATGCTGCATGGCCGGGTGGTGCGCCCGCCCTATGCCGGGGTCGACGCCGGCCCCTTCATCGGCACCAGCCTGCTGGCGATCGACGAGACCTCCATCAGCCACATCCCCGGCATTGTCGCCGTCGTGCGGATCGCGGACTTCCTGGGCGTGGTCGCCGAGCGCGAGGAAAACGCCATCAAGGCGGCCGAGCAGCTCAAGGTGACATGGAAGCCGACGCCGACGATCCCCGACATCAGGGAGATCGAGACCGCGCTGCGCGCCCATCCCTCGACCCCGCGCACGCTGATCGACAAGGGCGATGTCGACACCGCGATCGCCGGTGCCGAGAAACCGATGCGCCGCACCTATGTGTGGCCCTATCACATGCACGGCTCGATTGGTCCCTCGTGTTCGGTCGCGGATTATCGCGACGGCGCGGTGCGGGTGTGGTCGGGCACCCAGAACCCGCATCTGCTGCGTGCCGATCTCGCGCATCTCCTCGCGATGCCGGAAGACCAGATCGACATGATCCGGATGGAAGCCGCCGGCTGTTACGGCCGCAACTGCGCCGACGACGTCTGCGCCGACGCGGTGCTGCTGTCGCGCGCGGTCGGCCGTCCCGTGCGGGTGCAGCTCACCCGCGAGCAGGAGCATTTGTGGGAGCCGAAGGGCACCGCACAGTTGATGGACGTCAATGGCGGACTCAACGCCGACGGCGGCGCCGCCGGTTATGATTTCGTCACCCGCTATCCGTCCAATGCCGCACCGACACTGGCGCTGATCCTGACCGGCACCATCGCGCCGATCCCCACGGTGCTGCAGATGGGCGATCGCACCGCGATCCCGCCCTATGACTACGAGCACATGCGCGTGGTGGCCCACGACATGCCGCCGATCGTGCGCGCCGCCTGGCTGCGCGGCGTCTCGGCGCTGCCCAACACGTTTGCGCACGAGTCCTATATCGACGAACTCGCCACGGAAGCGAAGGTCGATCCGATCGAATACCGCCTGCGCTATCTGAAGGACCCGCGCGCGGTCGATCTGGTCAAGGCGGTGGCCGAGCGCGGCAACTGGACACCGCGGCCCGAATGGACACCAAAGGACGCCGAGGGCGATGTGGTGCGTGGCCGCGGCTTCGCCTACGCGCTTTATGTGCACAGCAAGTTTCCGGGGTATGGCGCGGCGTGGTCGGCGTGGATCGCCGATGTCGCCGTCAACACAACCACCGGCGATGTCAGTGTGGTGCGCGTGGTGGCCGGCCAGGACTCCGGACTGATGATCAATCCGGAGGGCGTGCGGCACCAGATCCATGGCAATGTGATCCAGTCCACCAGCCGCGCGCTGAAGGAACAGGTGGCGTTCGACCAGATCGGCGTCGCCAGCAAGGAATGGGGCGCCTACCCGATCATCACCTTCCCCGAGGTGCCCAAGATCGACGTGCTGATGCTGCCGCGCCAGGACCAGCCGCCGCTCGGCGTCGGTGAATCCGCGTCGGTGCCAAGCGCGGCCGCGATCGCCAATGCCATCTTCGATGCCACCGGCGTGCGATTCCGCGAGCCGCCGTTCACGCCGGAACGGATTCTGGCGGGATTGCAGGGCGAGCGGCAGACCGTATCAGGCGCATTGCCCGATGTATCGCCGGCCCGCCTCGCGCCGCCCAAAAAAAGCCCGCGCAATCCGTTCGCGCGTTATGGCCTCGTCGCCGGCGCCGCAGCGCTCTGCGCCGCGGTGGTCGGTATCGGCGCCGCCATCTGGCCGTCGCGCGCCATCGCACCGATCGCGCGGCCCGATATCTCGGTGTTCTCGGCGGCCACCATCGCGCGGGGACAACAGCTTGCGGCGCTGGGCGACTGCGCGGTCTGCCACACGTCGATCGGCGGCGTCATCAATGCCGGCGGCCGTCCGCTGGAGACGCCGTTCGGCATTGTCTACAGCACCAACATCACACCGGACGTGGAGACCGGCATCGGCGCGTGGTCGTATCCCGCGTTCGAGCGCGCCATGCGCGAAGGCATCCATCGCGACGGCCGGCAGCTCTACCCGGCGTTTCCCTACACCCATTTCGCAAAGACCAGCGATGCCGACCTGCAGGCGCTGTACGCCTACCTGATGGCGCAGCCGGCTGTCACCTCGCCCAATCCAAAGACCAAGCTCGCCTTCCCTTTCAACATCCGCCCGCTGCTCGCCGGCTGGAATGCGCTGTTCCACGACACCACGACGTTCGTGCCGAACCCGGCCCAATCCGAACAGTGGAATCGCGGCGCCTATCTGGTCGAGGGCCTGGGACATTGCGGCGCCTGCCACACCCCGCGCAATGCGCTCGGCGCGGAGCGGCAGCGTGCCTATCTCGCCGGCGGTTTCGCCGATGGCTGGGAAGCGCCGGCGCTGACGTCGCTGTCGACGGCACCGATCCCCTGGAGCGAGGACGCGCTGTTCGCTTACCTGCGCACCGGCGCCTCACGCTTCCATGGCGTCGCCGCCGGACCGATGGCGCCGGTGGTGAAGGAGCTCACCACACTGCCGGACGCCGACATCCGGGCGATGGCAGTGTATTTGGCGTCGTTCAACAGCCCCGCCGTCGCTCCCGCCATGCAGGAGACACACGCGACACAGCTAGAAACCATCACCGCCGCCTCCGCCCTTCTCGGCGCCTCCACCGGCGCACGCATCTACCAGGGCGCCTGCGCGGTGTGCCACCAGATCGGCGGCCCGCCGCTGTTCGGCGCAAGGCCGTCGCTGGCGCTCAACAGCAATCTGCATTCGGCGGTGCCGGACAACCTGATCCAGGTGATCCTGCACGGCATCGCCGACCCCGTATCGAGCGATCTCGGCTACATGCCGGCGTTCAAATCACACCTGAGCGACAACCAAGTGGCCGAACTCGTCAGCTTCCTGCGCAAACAGTTCGCGCCGGACAAGCCCGCCTGGGGCGATGTGGCGGCGACAGTGACGCGGCTGCGGCAGGCGCATTGAAGACTGGCGAAGGAAGCCTGTAGCCCGGGCGAGCGCAGCGACCCCGGGGCCAAACGCACTGTCGTCCTCGGATGTCGCGCTGCGCGCTTATCCGGGCTACGGATCATCGCTCCCGTTTACTTCGACTTGCTGCCGCCGAACGTCATCTTGAACAGATCCTGAAACTGCTCCGGCGCGAACGACATCCAGTTGCGCAGCATGGCCTCGGGCGTCATCTTGGTGATGTTGTCCATCATCTGCACCTCGAGCTGTTTCATCACGCTCTCCTGCATCGGCGCGACATTGGGCAGGCCCATGAACTCCCGCGCTTCCAGCGGCGTGCAGTCGATATTGACGGTCACCTTCATGGCCTGTTCCTTTGTCCCAGATCCCTATGTCCCAGATCCTTGCGCCGACTGTGATCACAAAAGCCGAGATCCGCTTTGTGCAACAGGCGCTAGTGTCCCGAATCCGAAGTTCGCATCACTCGACCGCGCCTTCGGAGCGAACTTCGGATTCGACAAGGACACTAGCAGGTTTATGATTCTAGTGTGCTTTATGAATGCGAAGTTCGTGAAAGCGTCTGCCGCGAAATCGCACGAACTTCGCATTCAGCACACTCGTGGCAGCTAATCTGATTGACCGAAAAAATTCAAGCAGACCAATCGTTACCCTCAAGGGAGGACGTCATGATCATCGTCACCGGCAGCGCGCTGGCATCGGAGGATACGTTCGAGGAGGTCCTGGCGCTGAGCCTCGAACACGTCGAGCGGTCGCGCGCCGAGCCGGGCTGCCTGTCGCACGCGGTCCACATCGATTGCGAGGATGAGCACCGGCTGGTGTTCGTGGAGCGCTGGGCCGACCGGGAGGCGCTGACGCAGCATTTCCAGAAACGGGAATCGCGCGATTTCGTCCGGGCCCTGCGTAGCCTGCTGGCGGAACCCTCGACACTGGAGATTTATCAGGCCGAGCCGTTGCAAATGACCTAGAAATGGGCTTCCTGTTCGTCAAAAGACTGCCGGCCGGCCCTCGCTGACGCGCCGTTCGCCTGGGGAAGACACGCCTGATTATCTGATTTTGGACGCGAATCCGTTGCGAATTCGCGTCCTCCCTGAGCATGAGCAGGAGACCGTGATGAATATCGACGCAATTGCCATCGGCAAGAACCCGCCCGACGACGTCAATGTCATCGTCGAGGTGCCGATCGGCGGTGAGCCGATCAAGTACGAGCTGGACAAGGCCGCCGGCACCCTGGTGGTGGACCGCTTCCTGCACACGCCGATGCGTTATCCCGGCAATTACGGCTTCGTGCCGCACACGCTGTCCGACGACGGCGACCCGATCGACGTGCTGGTAGCCAACACCCGGCCGATCGTGCCCGGCGCCGTGATCAATGTGCGCCCGATCGGCGTGCTGAAGATGGAGGACGACGGCGGCGGCGACGAGAAGATCATCGCAGTGCCGACCCCGAAGCTGACCAAGCGCTATGAGAACGTCCACAATTACTTGGACCTGCCGACCATCACCCGCGAGCAGATCCAGCACTTCTTCGAGCACTACAAGGACCTGGAGCCCGGCAAGTGGGTCAAGATGCTGGGCTGGGGCGATGCGGACGAAGCGCGCAAGCTGATCGTCGAGGCGATCACGCGGGCGGGGAAGAAGTAATCCCCGACAGCTATTCTCTCTATCGTTGCTTCTTTTTTGTCGTTGCCGGGCTTGTCCTCCGCGGCTTCGGCTTCGCCGAAGTCGCGGAAACAACCTCGCTTAGGGACGCAGTGCCCTCCTAAGCGGGATCACTGCGACTTGGCGTAGCCAAGTCGCTGGGGACAAGCCCGGTGATGACAGTGGTGGGTGGCGTTGCCTTCAACGATCACTAATCGATCTCAGCTGCGCCGCGCGTCGAGGCTGAAACCGCCGGCGCCGAACGCCACGACCTGCAGCAGGCCGCCGGCGATGGCGATGTTCTTCAAAAAGTGGATCATCTGGTTCTGCTCGGCGAAGTTATTGTGGAAGCCGAGTGCGGTTGCGATGGTGAATACAATCAGCACGGCTGCGGCCGCGCGGGTCTGATATCCCAGCACCAGCAGCAGGCCGCCACCAACTTCAACGATGACAGCGATCAGATACGCCACAACCGGCAGCGGCAGGCCGGCCGCCGCGATATAGGCTTGCGTGCCGCCGGGCGCGAACACCTTGCCGGCACCGCTGAGCAGGAAAATCACGGCGATGAGCAGCCGCCCGATCGCGGGGACGTAGCTGGCAAGGGCCGATGTGTCACGGACCTGGAGTGCTTGTGCAGTCATGATGGTTATCCTTCGAAAAATGATTTGGCGCCGAGGCAATCACGCGGCCTTCAAGGCCTTGGCGATGGTGGCGACGCGTTTGCCCTGGAAGCGGGCAACTTCGAGATCGTCTGCTGTCGGCGGCGTGGCTTGATTGAACGACACCGACGTCGCGCCATAGGGCGAGCCCGCCTTGAACAGCGCAGGGTCGGCATAACCGAGCGGCACGATGATCAGCCCGAGATGGGCCAGCGGATTGTAGAGCGAGATCAGCGTGGACTCGTTGCCGCCGTGCATGGTCGACGACGAGCCGAACACCGAGCCGGCCTTGCCGTTGAGCTTGCCCTGAAACCAGAGGCCGCCGAGGCCGTCGATATAGGCCTTCAGTTCGGACGACACCGAACCGAAGCGCGTGGGCGTGCCGAACACGATGGCGTCGGCCCATTCGGCGTCGGCTTCGGTCGGCGCCTCATATTTGGCGTTCAGCGCCGCCGCCTGCTCGGCCCAGCCGGGCACCGAATTGATGACCTCCTGGCTGACGATTTCACGGGCGCGGCGAATGCGGACCTCGGCGCCGGCGGCGCGGGCACCCTCGGCAATCTCCTTGGCGAGGGCTTCGGTGACACCGGAGCGGGAATAGAAAGCGATCAGAACCTTGGGCTGAGACATCGTCGTATTTCCTTGGGAAGGTGGATGAGCTGTCCCCTCCTACCTGGAGCCGTTCCCAAGTTCTGAAAAGTGGGATAATATCGAACCAATCGTTCGAGAATCTTGATATGTCAAAAAAGCCCGCCAAAGCCCCCGATCCGAAGCCACCGACCCTGGACCAGCTGCAGATCTTCCTGAGCATCGTGGAGACCGGCAGCTTTTCCGGCGCGGCGCGCAAACTCGGGCGGGCGACGTCGGTGATCAGTTACGCCGTCGCCAATCTCGAAACCCAGCTCGGGCTCGAACTGTTCGATCGTGCCTCGACGAAGAAGCCGCAGCTCACCGACGCCGGGCGCGCCGTGCTCTCGGACGCGCGCAGCATTTCATTGGGCCTCGGCGATCTGCTGGCAAAGGCCCGCGGACTGATGTCGGGGCTGGAAGCGGAAGTCGCACTGGTGGTGGACGTGATGCTGCCGACAACGAAACTGGTGCTGGTGCTGGATGAATTTCAGGCGGCCTATCCCACCGTATCGCTGCGCCTGCATGTCGAGGCGCTGGGCGCGGTGACGCAACTGCTGCTGAACCGGACCGCGACCGTCGGCGTGAGCGGGCCGGCGCTGCTCGATACCGACATTCTGGAGCGACGTCGCATCGGATCGATCCGATTAATTCCGGTTGCCGCCCCCTCCCATCCCCTGAGCCAGCATCGCGGACGCACCACGGTGGCGGCCGTGCGCAAACACATCCAGCTGGTGCTGACCGATCGTTCGGAGCTGACCAAGTCGCAGGACTTCGGCGTGATCTCGGTTCGCACCTGGCGGCTGGCGGATCTGGGATCAAAGCACGCACTGCTGCTCGCCGGCGTCGGATGGGGCAGCATGCCCGATGCGATGGTGAGCGACGACATCGCAGCCGGCCGGCTGACCGAGCTCGATCTCGACACCTGGTCGAGCGCAATCTATCCGCTGCAGGCGATCCATCGCACCGACACGCCGCCGGGACCGGCGGCCAGCTGGCTGATTGCGCGGCTGCAAGAGGTGCTGGGCGAGGCGTGAAAGGCGGCTCGGGCTTGAGGTGCATCGTTTCACTCCGCACTGTCATACCCGCGAACGAACGCGGGTATCCAGTACGCCCAGTATCAATGGGGTAAACGCGGTGCACACCAAGTAGCGCCTGCGTTTACTGGGTCCCCCGGTCAAGCCGGGGGACGACACAGAGAGTGGAGAAACGCTTCGGATCGAAATCCGTCAACATCGTGAGTGAAGACGGGCGTCAGAAAACAGACACCACCACACTCACCTATTCGGATTCGGAAACACCAGGCTGCGCCAGCCGCTGCGGTCGAACGGCTGCCAGGCGCCTTCCGGCTGCGCCAGGCGGTCGGCGACGGCATAGACCACCGCGGGATGATGTCCGAGGCCGCAATGGCTGCCATAGACTTCGATGTTCTCGCTGTGGCTGCCCGGCTTTTCCATGCAGCCCTGCCAGGCGCAGACGCCGTCGGTGCGGCTGAAGATCGCGGTGGTCGGCACCGGTGGCGTCTCGGACAGCGCGCCGCCGAAACCGGATTGGGTGTGGGCGTCGTCGGCGCGTTCGCCGCTGACGAATTCATAGACCCGCCAGGCGTTGGTGGCTTTCGGGTTGGCCGCGAACGGACTGCCGAGTGTGATCACCGATCGCACATGATCGGGCAACAGCTTGGCGAGCTGGCGGGCGTAGAGACCGCCGAGGCTCCAGCCGACGATGCTGAGCTTGCGTCCCTGCTCATCGGTGATCTTGCGCACCAGATCGAGCATGCCGTCCTGCACGCCCTCGCGCAGGCCGTAGTTGCGCCCCAGCCCCCAGCCGCTCACCGCATAACCGCGGCCTTCGAGAAAGCTGCGCAGCGGCTTGGTCGAGACGTCGCTGGTCACGAGACCGGGCAGCACCAGCACCGGATGGCCGTCGCCGGTCGCCGTCAGATTGAGCAGCGGCAGCGTCGCATAGAATGCGCCGAGTTCCTGGAGCGCCCGGCCCTCGAGCAACAACAGCAGTCGCGAGGGGGGACGCAGCGTCTGGGCTTCCATCGACATCCGGCTTCCTTTCTGCACTGGCCAAGCGAGGCCACGACAGGAATGTGGCAATGATTCCGGACAAATTAAACATCTGGTCAAATGAGCAGATGATGAATAAGGAAGCGATTAAGGTATCTGGATGCCTTTTGTTGCACTGCATCTGCGCTAAAAGCGTCACAGGTTGCTCACAATCGCGCCAGAGGCACGTGAAGCGACCGCGCCCTGGCTGCGCTCAGGCAGGGTGAAAATCAGTCTCGTTTCCTCAGATCGGAGCCGCTTCGGCCGGCGCCTCGGCCTGGCTCTTCTTAGTTCGTCGTTGTATTGCCGGATCGGATTGAACGCGGCCTTGATCGCGGGGATGGCTGCGACGTTGCGAAACGCCCCGGGTTCCGCCATCTTGAAACGATCGGGTAGATAACGCCGAGCCGGAATGATGTCCTTGCTGCCCAGGAAATCGTCGGCCGCGTCGATCACCACGTCGCCGTTGCGCACGGGTTCGCCCTTGTAGGTCGCCAATGCGAGATCGTAAACGGCACCTGAGCTGCCGTCGAATGGCTTGTTCCAGGTTTCGGGCGCGAAGCTGACGAAATACTTGGCACGGTCGGTCTGGCCCAGCACGATCCCTGGCGTCACGAACTTCTTCAGGTCATCCAGTCGTTTGATGAGGAGGTTCTCGTAGCCCGCCTTCTTCAGCTTGTAGCGCTCGACCTTGCCGCGGATATTTCCGTGATGCCGAATGTCATCATGGAATTCAGCCAGGCGAGAAACCCCGGATAGGCGACAAAGATATTCTTGCCGTAGGTCACCGGTGTCGGACGAATCAGCTGATCGACGTCAGCCTTGGACAGAAACGTCTCCAGTTCCTAACGGACTTTCGACGGGCTTTTGGGAATATCCGGCGACATCTCCCATGGATCAGCATCAGCCTGCGTTTTGGGGGGCATGCGCGGCTCCTCTGCCGGACGGGAAGCGCCTGCACTGCAGGCTTCGGATCAACCAGAAGGTTGGTTACCCCGGCGGCGCACGCCAGAACAGCCGGACGAAAGCTCCTCCGAATGGCGGGGCCGCGAATGCCAGCGACAAATGAGAGTGAATCCGCCCGTCCCGATCACCTGATCGGCGGCGCCAGCCCCGGCTGCGTTAGCACCTCGGGATTCACCACATTGATCGGAGCGCCCGCGACATAGGCGACGACCTGATCGAAGATGTCGGTGAACTGGATCTCATACTCTTCGTGCGTCACGTAACCGATATGCGGCGTGCAGACGACATTCGGCATGTTGAGCAGCGGATCGCCGGGATCGCGCAGCGGCTCCTTGTCGAACACATCGATCGCCGCCGAACCGGGACGCCCCGCGCGCAATGCCGCGACCAGCGCACCCGGCGCGACCAGACCTGCGCGGCTGGTGTTGACCAGGAGCGCGGTCGATTTCATCTGCGCGAGATCGTCTGCCGTGACAATGCCGCGCGTGGCGGGGAATAGCCGCATGTGGAGCGAGATCACGTCGCATGTCTGAAAGAACGCGCTCTTGCTGTCGGCGACGGCCTCTCCATCGGCACGCGCACGCGCGCGTGACGCCTCGCTGGCCCAAATCTGAACATTCATGCCGAACGCCTTGCCGTATCCGGCGACCGCACGGCCGATCCGGCCATAACCGTAGATGCCAAGTGTCCGGCCCCGCAGGGTGTGTCCGACGCCGACCTGCCACTGACCGGCTTTCAGCGCGGCCATCTGTCGCGGCAGGTCACGCATCGACGCCAGGATCAAGGCCCAAGTCAATTCCGCGGCCGCGTAGGATGGCGTTCCCTCGTGCTGGCTCGACGACACGATCACACCCAAGCGGGTGCACGCGTCGATATCGATATGCGGATAGACACTGCGCTGGCTGATCAGACGCAGGTGCGGCAGGCGCTGCAAGAGTGCATCGCGGATCGCGGTGCGTTCGCGAATCAGAACCAGAACCTCGGTCTGCCGCAGGCGATCGGCCAACACGTCCACGTCATCGATGTGATCGTTCCAGATCTGGACGTCGTGGCCGGCGAGCTTGCCGAAGCAGGGTAGCGTTCGCAGCGTATCGAACCAGTCGTCGAGAATCGTGATCTTCATGCGCCCGCCCGTCCCTGATCCGCGCCGATGTCCTTGTCCGGCCGATCAACCGGCCGGCCACGATGGAGCGCGGCCCGCCCAGCATCGGTCAACTCGACCAATGGTCCTTCGCCTTCATTCCGTCGGCGCCGAACCAGGCCCTGCTCGATCGCGTCCTCCCAGATGGACAGCCGCGGACAGCTTGTGCGCCAGGCGTCCATCACCTCGGCATAGGGCTTGGGGCCTTTTGCCAGCCACTCCAGAAGATCCAGGATCAGGGCGTGTGGCGTGTCACTCATGTCCTCCTGGGTATCAGGAGCGGACGCCCGCACCAATATCGTCGCGCAGTCGATATTCAGACGTTTTTGATATGTCGGGGAGCGCACCAGCAGTGACATCGCGATCAACATCTTGACCGTCGGCGCTGGCTTTTGCACGCCGCTGTACTTGCCGCCACTCCACGGCAATGAACTTGACGTATGTCCAGTGCATTACGACAGCGTTTCAAAATTCATTGGAATTTAGCCGTTTGCGAATGAGTGCGCTGCACAAGACACGGTCACGGCCCGCCGCCAAATCCGGCTTGCTTGCCTCAACAACTCTGGCAACATGGATGGCATGCTACGCCACCTTGGGCCGCGTACGACCCGAGGCTATGTGTCGTTTTTGCTTCGTACGTTCAGCGGAGATGTTGGATGATGCCGTTTCGTACCTTCGCGTTCGCTGTCGCCGTCGCCGCGTTTCAATGTGCCGCAGGCTCTGCGTCCGCCCAGACGCTGCGCTACGCCAACCAAGGCGACCTCAAGTCGCTCGATCCCTACACCCTGAACGAAACCACCACCCACGCCCATATCGGCCACATCTACGAAGGGCTGGTCGCGCGCGACAAGACCCTGCAGATCATCCCGGCACTGGCCGAGAGCTGGGAGACGCCGGAGCCGACCCGCTGGCGCTTCCATTTGCGCAAGGGCGTCAAGTTCCACAATGGCGAAGACTTCACCGCCGACGACGTGGTGTTCTCTGCGGATCGCGTGCGCGCGCCCGGATCCAACATGCAGACGCGCATTCCGGCCGGCACCAAGGTGGTGAAGGTCGACGATTATACCGTCGATTTCGTGCTGACGACGCCCAACCCGATCCTGACGTCATCCTGGGACGTCTGGTACATCATGAGCAAGAAGTGGGCCGAAGCCAACAACGCCATCGCGCCGACGCCGTCATCGGCCACCTCTCCCACCTATGCCGCGCTGAATGCTAACGGCACCGGCGCCTTCATGGTCGAGAGCCACCAGGCCGGCGTGAAGACGGTGTTCAAGCCGAACCCGAACTGGTGGCGCAAGCCGGAACATAACCTCAAGGAAATCGTGTTCACCTCGATCAAGTCCGATGCCACCCGGGTCGCCGCGCTGCTGTCGGGCGAGGTGGATGTGATCGAGCCGGTGCCGATCCAGGACATCGAGCGCATCAAGAACAGCGCCAACGCCACCGTTCTGATCGGGCCGGAGCTGCGCACCATTTTCCTCGGCATGGACCAGGTTCGCGACGAGTTGCTGAGTTCCAGCGTCAAGGGCAAGAACCCGTTCAAGGACATCCGGGTGCGCGAAGCCTTCTTCAAGGCCATCGACATCAACCTGATCAAGACGCGGGTGATGCGTAACCTGTCGACGCCCTCCGCGCTGATGATCGCGCCGGAACTGTTCAAGCCCTCGAAGGAGTTCACCCGGCCGGGGTTCGACCCGGCGCAGTCGAAGAAGCTCTTGGCCGAGGCCGGCTATCCCGACGGCTTCGAGGTCGGGATGGACTGCCCCAACGACCGCTATGTCAATGATGAAGCGATCTGCCAGGCCGTGGTCGGCATGCTCGCGCGGGTCGGCATCAAGGTGAACCTGCTGGCACAGCCGAAACAGCTGTATTTCGCCAAGGTGTTCAAGCAGGGCGGTTATCAGGCCACGCTGTACCTGCTCGGCTGGACCCCGGCGACGATGGATTCGCACAACGTGATGTATGACATCCTGGGCTGCCGCGATGATGCCAGCAGCTCGCGCGGCGAAGCCAATCTCGGCGGCTACTGCAACAAGAAGGTCGACGCCCTGACCGACCAGGTGCTGGTCGAGAGCGACCTCGCCAAGCGTGACCAGATGATCAAGCAGGCGTTCCAGCTGGTGATCGACGACTACGGCTACATCCCGCTGCACCAGCAATCGCTGGCCTGGGGCGTGTCGAAAAACGTCAAGCTGACCCAGCGCGCCGACAATCAGGTGCTGCTGTACTGGGCCACCAAAGACGCCAAGGACTGAGACTCTCGCAGGTTTGTTGTCCCGGTGGTCCAAGACCTCCGGGACATTTCTTTCGTAGCCCGGATGAGCGAAGCGACATCCGGGATCGGTCGCAGTCATCAACCCGGATATCGCTGCGCTCATCCGGGCTACAGCCGCCACCGGCGTAAAGAGGCCAAATGCTCGCATTCACGCTTCGCCGCGCATTCCAGGCCGTGGGCGTCCTGTTCGCCGTCGGCATCATCGCCTTTGCGATGTTCCGTTTCGCCGGCGACCCCGTGAACCAGATGGTCTCGATCGACACGCCCGCGGCAGAGCGGGCGCAGATCCGCCAGTCGCTGGGCCTGGACGATCCGGTGATCGTGCAGTTCGCGCGTTATTTCACCAATGCGGCCCAGTTCAAGTTCGGCGTCTCCTATCAGTTCCGCCAACCCGTCTCCGATCTGCTGATCCAGCGGATGCCGGCAACGCTGGAGCTCGCCACCTGCGCCACCGTGCTCGCCATGGTGTTCGGCATCCTGCTCGGGGTCTATTGCGCGCTGCGGCGCGACTCGGTGATCGCGAAACTGTTCCAGGCGGTGTCGCTGATCGGCATTTCGCTGCCGACCTTCCTGATCGGCATTCTCCTGATCTATCTGTTTTCGGTGACACTGGGCTGGCTGCCGTCCTACGGACGCGGCGACACCGTGCGCCTCGGTTTCTGGAGCACCGGGCTGCTCACCTTCTCCGGGCTGAAGGCGCTGATCATGCCGTCGATCACGCTCGGCCTGTTCCAGATGACGCTGATCATGCGGCTGGTGCGGGCCGAGATGCTGGAGGTGCTGCGCACCGACTACATCCGCTTCGCCCGCGCCCGCGGACTGACCACCCGCGCCATCCATTTCGGCCATGCGCTGCGCAACACCCTGGTGCCTGTCATCACCGTTGCCGGGCTGCAATTCGGCTCGGTGATCGCCTTCGCCATCATCACCGAAACCGTGTTCCAATGGCCCGGCATGGGTCTGTTGTTCGTGCAGGCGATCCAGAATGTCGATATCCCGATCATGGCGGCCTATCTGCTTTTGGTGTCGCTGATCTTCGTCACCATCAATCTGGTGGTCGACATCCTCTACACGATCGTCGATCCGCGGCTGCGGGCGACCGTCAGCGGACCGGCGTGAGGCGCGAATGACCGACTCCCTGCTCACCGGAAAAGACATTGCCGCCCCCTCGCCCGTGCGCCCCGTGGGCATGCTCGGGCGGATCGCCGACAGCGACCTGTTTCACTCCTTCCGCCGCTCCAAGCTGACCATGGTGGCGGCGATGGTGACGGTGCTGCTGTTCGCAGTCGCGATCTTCGCGCCGCTGCTGGCGGTGCAGAACCCGTTCGATCCGGCGCAGCTGGAACTGCTGAACTCGCGGATCCCGCCGCTGTGGGGCAGCGAGGGCCAGGCTCCGTTCCTGCTCGGCACCGACGAGCAGGGCCGCGACGTGCTCTCGGCGATCCTTTACGGCCTGCGCATCTCGCTGACGGTGGGCGTGCTCGGCGTGCTGTTCGCCGGCGTGCTCGGCATCGGACTGGGATTGATCGCCGGTTATGTCGGCGGCGCGGTGGACAGCCTGATCATGCGCATCGCCGACGTGCAGCTCACCTTCCCGGCGATCCTGATCGCGCTGCTGATCGACGGCGTCGCCAAATCGCTGCTCGGCAACCATCTCGACGCAGGCCAGACCCTGACCGTGCTGGTGATCGCCATCGGGCTCAGTTTCTGGGTGCAGTATGCCCGCACCGTGCGCGGCTGCGTGATGGTGGAAAAGAACAAGGACTATGTCGCCGCCGCCCGCCTGATCGGACTGCCGGCGCGGACCATCATGCTGCGCCATGTGCTGCCCAACACCACCGGGCCGACACTGGTGATCGCCACCATCAACCTGGCGCTGGCCGTCATCACCGAAGCGACGCTGTCGTTCCTGGGCTCCGGCATGCCGGACACCATGCCGTCGCTGGGCACGCTGATCCGGATCGGCAACAACTATCTGTTCTCCGGCGAATGGTGGATCGTCACTTTTCCCGGGCTGACGCTGGCCGCGCTTGTCCTTTCGATCAATCTGGTCGGAGACTGGCTGCGCGATGCGCTGAACCCAAAACTTCGATGACCGCATGACAGATCCAGTTCTCTCGGTACGCAACCTGAAAGTCGACTTCGTCACCCGGCGCGGCACCCTGCATGCCATCGACGACCTCTCGTTCGACATCGCGCGGGGCGAAATCCTTGGCGTGGTCGGCGAATCCGGCGCAGGCAAGTCGGTTACCGGCCTTGCCGTGATCGGCCTGATCGATCCGCCCGGCCGCATCAGCGGCGGCGAGATTCGCCTCGCCGGCAACCGGATCGACAATCTCGATGCGGATGCGATGCGCAAGCTGCGCGGACGTCGGATCGGCATGATCTTCCAGGATCCGCTAACCAGCCTCGATCCGCTGTACCGGATCGGCGACCAGCTGATCGAAACCATCCAGACCCACACCAATTTGTCGGCATCAGCCGCGCGCAAACGCGCCATCGACCTTTTGGCCGAGGTCGGCATTCCCGCACCGGACAAACGCATCGACGGTTATCCGCACGAGTTCTCCGGCGGCATGCGCCAGCGGGTGGTGATCGCGCTGGCGCTGTGTGCGGAGCCCGAGCTGATCATCGCCGACGAGCCGACCACCGCGCTCGACGTCTCGGTGCAGGCGCAGATCATCAGCCTGCTCAAGAAGCTCGCCAGCGAGCATGGCACCGCCATCATGCTGGTCACCCACGACATGGGTGTGATCGCGGAGATCGCCGACCGGGTGGCCGTGATGTATTCGGGACGCGTCGCCGAGATCGGCCCGGTGCGCGACGTGGTGCGCAATCCGCTGCATCCTTATGCCCGCGGCCTGATGGGCGCGATCCCGACGCTCGACAGCCACGCCGAGCGCCTGACGCAAATTCCCGGCAGCATGCCGCGCCTGTCGGCAATTCCGCGCGGCTGCGCCTTCAATCCGCGCTGCCCGATGGTGTTCGATCGCTGCCGCAGCGAGCGACCCGAGCCGCGTCCGTACAAGGGCCACAGCGTCGCCTGCCACCTGTATGAGACCGCCGGGGAGCCCGTCGCATGAGCGCGCCCGTGTTCGCCACGCTGCGGAACCTGCGCCGGGAGTTCGACGTGTCGAAGCCCTGGCTCAACCGCGTGCTCGAAGGGAGCAATCGCGAATTCCTCAAAGCGGTGAGCGGCGTGTCGTTCGACATCGCCAAGGGCGAGACCTTCGCCCTGGTCGGCGAATCCGGCTCCGGTAAGAGCACCATCGCGCGCATGGTGGTGGGCCTGTTGCCGCCGACATCCGGCGACGTGGTGATCGACGGCATCTCGATGAGCGATCCGCGCCAGGCCGAGGCGCGCCGCAAACTGCGCCGCCGCATCCAGATGATCTTTCAGGACCCCTACGCCAGCCTCAACCTGCGGCTGCGGGTCGGCGCCATCGTGTCCGAGCCGATCCGCGCCTTCGCGCTGATCGAGGGCGAGCGCGATATCGCGGCGCGGGTTGGCGAGCTGCTGGCGCTGGTGGGCCTGCATCCCGACGACGCGCAAAAATTTCCGCATGAGTTTTCCGGCGGCCAGCGCCAGCGCATCGCGATTGCCCGGGCGCTGGCGTCGGAAGCCGAGTTCGTCGTCTGCGACGAGCCGACCTCGGCGCTGGACGTCTCGGTGCAGGCGCAGATTCTCAATCTGATGCGCGACCTGCAGGACAAGTTCGGCCTCACCTACCTGTTCATCAGTCACAATCTCGCTGTGGTGCGCCACATGGCGAGCCGGATCGGCGTGATGTATCTGGGGCGCGTGGTGGAGATCGCTCCGGCGCGTGAGTTGTTCGCATCGCCGCAGATGCCGTATACGCGCATGCTGCTCGGCGCGGTGCCGGATCTGGCGCTGTCCGGCCGTCCCCGCATTCCGGTCAAGGGCGAGATACCCAACCCGATCGATCCGCCGCCGGGCTGCGCCTTCAATCCGCGCTGCCCCTACGTTTTCGCGCGCTGCCGAACCGAAATGCCGGAACTGATCGGTGGCGTTGCCTGCCACGCCGTGGAAGAAGGACGGACCCCGGATCTCGCCGTCCCCGCGCAATAACCAAGGACACGACCATGCCCATCGTCAATCGCGTCTCCGACCTGCATGCCGACATCGCCGCCTGGCGGCAGGACATCCATGCCCATCCAGAGCTGCTGTACGATGTGCATCGCACCGCGTCGGTGGTCGCGGACAAGCTGCGCGCGTTCGGCTGCGATGAAGTCGTCACTGGCCTCGGCGACACCGGCGTGGTCGGCGTCATCCACGGCCGCGCGCCGGCCAAAGGCGAGATGCGGGTGATCGGCCTGCGCGCCGACATGGACGCGCTGCCGATCGAGGAAGACACCGGCCTGCCCTACCAGTCGAAAACGTTCGGAAAGATGCACGCCTGCGGCCATGACGGCCACACCGCGATGCTGCTGGGCGCGGCGCGTTATCTCGCCGAGACCCGCAATTTCGCCGGCACTGCCATCGTGATCTTCCAGCCGGCGGAAGAAGGCGGCAACGGCGCCGAGAAGATGATCAAAGACGGCCTGATCGATCGTTTCGGCATCGACCAGGTCTACGGCATGCATAACCGGCCGGGATTGCCGCTGGGACAATTCTCGATCCGCAGTGGCCCGTCGATGGCCTCGACCGACCGCATCAACATCGAGATCGAGGGCAAGGGCGGCCATGCGGCGCGGCCGCACAATGCGATCGACACCTTGCTGGTGGGCACGCAACTGGTCGGACAGCTGCAGTCGATCGTGTCGCGCAGCATCGACCCACTGGAATCCGCCGTGATCTCGATCTGCGAATTCCACGCCGGCAACGCCCACAATGTGATTCCGCAAAAGGCGAGATTGACCGGCACGGTGCGCACCCTGAAGGCCGAGATCCGCGATCTGGTGGAAAAGCGCATGCATGAGGTGGTCGCCGGCGTCGCCAGAATGACCGGCGCGCGGATCGATTTGAACTATCAGCGCGAAACGCCCGTGCTGGTCAATCACGACGCCCAGGTCGACATCGCGGCGCGGGTGGCGGCGGAGATTGTCGGCGAGCAGAATGTGCTGGTCGGCGTGCCGCCGGTGATGGGCGGCGAGGACTTCGCCTTCATGCTGCGGGCCCGCCCCGGCGCCTTCATCAATGTCGGCAACGGCGACAGCGCGCCGCTGCACCACCCCGCCTACAACTTCAACGACGAGGCCATCGTGTTCGGCACGTCATACTGGATCAAGCTGGTAGAAAGCACGCTGGCGGCGTGAGCCACTTCTCCCTCGCCCCGCTTGCGGGGAGAGGGTCGGGGTGAGGGGCGCTTTTCGCAGGCTCGGACTCGCGGTGAGTCCCCCTCACCCGGATTGCTTCGCAATCCGACCTCTCCCCGCAAGCGGGGCGAGGTGACGCAAACGCTTGTGGCGCTTCAATCCAAACTCATCCCGCTCCAGATGCGTCATTTGCCGATCGGGCAACTGCCAGGGTTGTCGCATGGCGCGGGTGTTGCGCGGGTGATGGCGGCGACCTCGCCTGACGGCGGTCCTTCGACCCCGCCGACAACGGCCGCGACACGCCAGCGATAGGTCGACTGCGGCGCCAGGCCGGAGTCGCCGAAACTGGGCCCCTTCACGTCGCCCACGGTCACAAACGCGCCATCCGGTCCGGCGCGCTGGACACGGTAGGTCATAGCTCCGCCTTGCGCCGTCCAGGCGAGAGCCGCACTGGTGTCCGAGGTGTCGACGATCGTGAGTCCACGCGGGGTGCCATCGCCCGGCGCTGGGGTTGCCGGTGCCGCTGCGCCGGCTGTCAGCGTGTCCAGCATTGCCTTGATGGCTGCGATCTGCGCGCCGGATTTGGTGACGTAGCTGTCGGCGTGATCCACATAACTCCACCAGTCCCAGCAGGCCTGCGGATTGAACGGCAGGTAGGAGCTGGCTTTGGTCTGGGGATACAGCACGATGAGATGGTTGGTGTCGGCCCAGGCATTGTAACCGGTGTCGTCGATGAACCGCCGGCCGATCTCGCCGGCGTCCTGTTTGCAGCCATGCAGCGCGATATGGACGCGGCATGCTCCGCCGTCCTCGCACGCCTTGGGCACGAAAACGTAGCCGTTTTCACCCAGGCTCAGCGCGCCGGCTTCGCGGCCTTTGGTGTAGAGCGACTGATCGAAGCGTTGCATCGCGCCGCCGAGTTGTCCGCGGTTGGGCGGATTCAGCGCACCGTAGATGTGTTGCAGGATGACGCCGGCCTGATCATAGCCGCACTGGTCGATATAGGGAGGCGCGTTATCCTTGCAGTCGTTCAGGCGATTGCCGGCCGGCTGCTGCAGCACGACCAGCGAATGTCCGGCTCCGATCGCGGTCTGGTAATACAGATTGCCGCGACCGGCATCGCCCAGATAGTGGCGGTAGAAATCCGCCGCCGCATCGGTGACCGATCGGGCCACGACGGCGTCGTTGGTGCCGTGAAAAAGATAGATCTTTTGCCTGGCCAGGTTCTGCAGCGGATCGATATCGCCGGAGGCGGCCTTGGCATCGGCCTTGGCGAGATAATCGTCCATATCCCGCGGCGGTCCCACCATGCATGACCCGGTCGCGTGCATGATCGGCAGGGTGTAGCCGTTCATGAAATCATCTGCGTCCGCCTTGGCGCACCAGAACGGTCCGCCCGCGACGACGCCGACACCCTTGATCACCGAGGACCAGGCCGTGCCGAACTGAACCGCCATGAACGCCCCGGACGAAATGCCGGAGATCGAGCTGTCGCCGATCGCGGCATTATAGCCACGCAGTCCCACGGGCTCGGCCGCGAGCGGCGAAACCGCAACCATCGTCGCGGAGACCAAAGCGATCGTGCTTGCACGCAATCCGGACAGGCTCATGAGACGCTCCGTACCTGAATACTGAAAATGTCCATCCAACGCCGCGGCGGGCACGGCCAACGAGGCACGATTCATGCCGGACAAGCGCAATCCGACTGTACAGGACAAGTTTGACAGCGAAATTCGCCGCGTTCACGGTTTGCCCGGTTTCGCTCCGGCGCGCCTGCGCGCAGTCCCACCCGCCTGCGATCCCGCGACATACTCCGCAAGTCCCGCGGTGAGGTGATCCATCATCAGCCGCAGTCGCCGGCTGGCGCGCAGATCCTCGTGCAAGGCAAGCCACACCTCGAGCGTGAAGCTGATGTCCTCCGGCAGCACGGCAATCAACTCCGGATCGCGGCGGGCAATGCCGTGCTGGATGAAGCCGATGCCGAAACCGGCACGGATCGCGGCGAGTTGCGCGAGATCGCTGTCGGTGCGCAGCGCAAGGCGCGCCCGGGTGATCGGCAAGCGTGATTGCAGCGCGCGCAGGAACGGCGTTTCCTGATCGAAGCCGATCAGGGCATGGTCGTTGAGCAGCGTGTCCAGCGTGGCCGGCGGCGCCTTTGAGCCCAAGTAGCGTTTGTGTGCGTAGAGTCCGAGACCAACGCTGCCGAGCTGGCGCGCCACCAGCGCCTGCTGCCCCGGGCGCACCATGCGCACGGCGATGTCGGCCGCGCCCTTCAGCAGATCCTCCACACGATTTGACAGCGAGAGCTCGATGGCCACCGCCGGATGCGCGCGACGGAACGACGCCAGCAGCGACGGCAGCACTTCGGCACCAACGATCTCGCTGGCCGTGAGGCGGATGACACCGGCGACGTCGCCGGTGCCGCCGGAGGCCGAACGCACCATGGCGCCGGAGGCCGCGGCCATGGCTTCGGCATGGGGCGCGATGTCTTTCGCCGCATCGGTCGGCAGCAGCCCTCGTTGTGAGCGGATGAACAGCGCGGTGCCCAGATCCTGTTCGAGTTCGGCAATCTGCCGTCCGAGCGTCGGCTGGGTCATGCCGAGCACCCGCGCCGCCCCCGACAGACTGCCTTCGCGCATCACGGCGAGAAAAGACCGGTAGTGGCTCCAGTTCGGCTCCATACATTTATGTATATCAAAGCTACACGATTAGGCAATTCACGCATATCAAAACGGAAGGCATGGTTGCTCCCGGGTTCGCAATTCAAACGACGAGGACAGACATGACCAAGCCCACCCGCATTGCCCTGATCATCGGCGCCACCGGCGGCATCGGCGGCGAGACCGCCGCGGCCTTGGCCCGCCACGGCTGGACCGTACGCGGCCTGACCCGCCGCCCGCAGCCGGCCCATCCGCAGATCGACTGGATTTCGGGCGACGCTATGTCGGCTGCCGACGTGCTGCGTGCCGCACAGGGCGTGCAGCTGATCGTCCACGCCGCCAACCCGCCGGGATATCGCGACTGGGACAAACTGGTGCTGCCGATGATCGACCACACCATTGCCGCCGCAAAGGCGGTCGGCGCCCGCATCGTGCTGCCGGGCACCATCTATAATTTCGGCCCCGACGCCTTTCCGTCGCTGCGCGAGGACTCGCCGCAGCATCCGCGCACCCGCAAGGGCGCCATCCGCGTCGAGATGGAGAAGCGGCTCAAGGCGGCCGCAAGCGCCGGCGCCACCGTGCTGATCGTGCGCGCCGGCGATTTCTTCGGCCCGCGTTCCACCGCCAACAGCAATTTCTCCTCGGCCATGATCCAGCGCGGCGCCCCGGTGAAACGGATTTTTGAGCTGGCGCGGCGCGGCACCAGCCATGCCTGGGCCTATCTGCCTGATCTCGGCGAGACCATCGCACGCTTGCTCGACCGCGAGAGCGAGTTGGCCACCTTCGATGTGTTTCATATCGCCGGTTATCAGCTGGCGCAGGGTGAGATGGCGCAGGCGATTATCAAGGCCACCGGCAAACCTGGCCTGAAGGTCTGGCCGTTTCCATGGCCGCTGGTGCTGGCGTTGCAGCCGTTCGTGCACCTGTTCCGCGAATTGGCCGAGATGCGTTATCTCTGGCGCGAGTCGATTGCGCTCGATGGCCGCAAGCTGCAGGCATTTCTCGGCGATGCGCTGCCGGTAACCCCGCTCGAGATCGCGGTGCGCGACAGCCTCGAGGGGCTCGGCTGCCTGGACGCAGAGAGCGACCGTAGCAAGCAGATGCGATACTCGGTCATCTAATCCGCGTTGTCCGTGATCGGCCGCGCCGATCACAAACCACACGCGGAAAGTTGCTCTGGACAGCAGGAGCACGCGGAGTAATCTCGCGGCTCCCGCCTCCGTGTCGAGCAAATCCCATGACCGATGCCAATTCCCGACCCGCGCTGTCCTCCGGCGCGGGCGTTCTCGATCTGCTACGCGCGTTCGCGCACGATGATGCGGCCGCGGATCGTTATGCGAATGATTTGGCTGGCCGCGCCAGGACCATCGAGCCCACGCTGAAGGCTTTTGAATACCTGCCCGCACAATTGGCTCCGCGCCGGCCCGGCCCGCTGTCGGGTGTCCCGGTCGCGGTGAAAGACATCATCGCGACATCCGACATGCCGACTACCAACGGCTCGGCGATCTACCGGGATCACGTGCCCGCAGCCGACGCCTGGATCGTGGAGCGGCTGCGCAACCTCGGCGCCACCATTTTCGGCAAGACCGTCACCACCGAGTTTGCCTGGCGTCATCCGGGACCCACGGTGAACCCCTGGAATCCCGAACATACGCCGGGCGGCTCGTCATCGGGATCCGCGGCGGCGGTGGCCGCGCGCATCGTGCCGCTGGCGCTGGGTTCGCAGACCCTGGGATCGGTGATCCGGCCCGCGGCTTTCAACGGCGTGGTCGGCTTCAAGCCCAGCTTCGGCGCCATTCCCCGCGTCGGCGTGCACCCCCTGAGCCCGTCACTCGATCATGTCGGTTTTTTCGCAAGGCGCGTCGACGACGTGGCGTTCGCGCTGTCGCTGCTCGGCGGCACGAGCGACGCCGACCGGCATGGCCAGCCGGTGCCGGCGTTTCAGGTCGCGGCGGATAGCGGGCTCGATCCGCTGAAAGCGCCTCGCCTGACCATTGTCCGTTTTGAAAAATGGTCGCGCGCGGAGCCCGAGCAGCAGCAGGTGTTCGATGCAGCTGTTGCAACGCTGCGCGAGGCCGGCGCGATCGTGCATGATGCTGATTTCAGCACACTCGACCGTTCCGCCTGGGACACGATCAACACCATCATGCTCTGCGAGGCGACCGCCATCTATGCCGAACTGGTGGAACGCTACCCCGATCGTACCAGCGACCGCCTGAAGGAGTTCGTCACAGCCGGGCGGACGCGCAGCGCCTACGAGTATCTGCTGGCGAAGAAGCAGCAGGAGATCCTGCGAGCAGACTTCGCGGTGCAGATGGCTGGATACGATGCGGTGCTGACCTTGCCGGCATTCGGCGAAGCGCCGCATGGGCTGAGCTACACCGGCGACGCGGACTATTGCGCGCCGTGGACACTGCTGGGCGCGCCCGCCGTGTCACTGCCCGCGGGCCTCGGCAAAAATCGCCTGCCACTGGGTGTGCAGGTGGTCGGCGCCTATCGCGAGGATTTCAAGACGCTGCGGATTGCGAAGTGGGTGGAGCAGGCGCTGGCGACTGACATCGGCCGTCCGGGGGTGGCGGTGTAGTAGGCTGCGCAGGTTTGCTTCCTCCTGTCATCACCGGGCTTGTCCCGGTGATCCCGCTTAGGTGAGCAGTGCGTCCCTAAGCGAGGTTGCCGGGACAAGCCCGGCAACGACAAAAGGGGCTTATCATGTCGCGATAAACCTTATCGCGCTTCACAGCATCCGGATCAGCACTTCCGCCGTATGCAGCGCCAAACCCGCGAGGCCGCCGATCAGCGTGCCGTTGAAGCGGATGTATTGCAAATCGCGGCCGATGTTGAGTTCGATCAGGCCGATCAGTTGCGCCATGTCCCAGGACTTGACCTGATCGGCGATGAAACTGGAGACGCCGCTCTTCTGGTCGGCGATGAAGCTGCGCAGAACCGCGACCAGGCCCTGGTTGATCTCGGCGCGCATTTCGGGATCGGCGGCGAGCTGGCGGCCCGCTTCCATGAACATGCTGGAGAGATGCTGCTGCAACACGGCGCCGCTGCCGGAGTTGTCGCTGATCATGGCAATGACGCTGGACCACAGATGCTGCGCCAGGTCGCCGAGTTCCGGCCGCGCCAGCACGTCACGCTTGAGCTGCTCGATGCGATCCGCATAGGCGGATTCGCCGTCCAGCTTATCCACGAACGAGCGGACCATCTGGTCGAATTCGCTGCGAAACGGATGCTGCGGATCGCTGCGGATGTCGTCGAACAGCGAGGTTGCCGACGCCACAATCTTGTTCAGCACGTATTTGTCGGCGCGATAGAATCTCAGCAGCGTCGGCAACTCATCACGGATCTTGTCGCGGATCGTCGCGAGCGTCTGCGGATTGTTCAGCGCGCCGTGAACGGCGACCAGCAGATCGTTGAGCAATGCCTGGTGCCGGCCGTCCTTCATGAAAGCGCGCAAGGTGCCGGCGGCGAGCGGCGCCAGATTGAGGCCCTCGATCTGGCTGACGATGCGGCGGGTGAAGAACGTCTTCAGCCCGGAGCTTTCCACCGCCGACAGCGCCTCGGGCAACAGCTGCAGGACGAATCGCGCGAGATCAGAGCTGCGCTTGCGGTCGTTGAGCCAATCGGCCACGAAGGTGGCGAAATCGACTTGTTTGAGCTTGGCGTCGACCGCACCGGAACTGAGGAAATGCACTTCGATGAATTCGCCGAGCTTGTCGGCGATGCGGTGCTGGTTCTGCTGGATGATGGCGGTGTGGGGAATCGGCAAACCGAGCGGCCGGCGGAACAGCGCCACCACCGCATACCAGTCGGCGAGCCCACCGATGGTGGCAGCTTCCGCGAAGGCGGCGATGAAGCCGAACACCGGGTGGCGATCACCCAGCGCCTTGGCGACCACCAGCAGCCCCAGGCATCCGGCGAGAACCGCGGTGGCCAGCGCCTTGACGCGCCGCAGCTCGGCCGCGCGCAAGGCGTCGCTTGCGTCGATCTCGAGCGAACGGATCTCACTGGCCGTCATGAGATAGCCCTGTCAAAACGAAGGCCCGCGTGAGCGGGCCTTCACAGATCAGAGATCGTATCTTGAGGATGCTTACGCAACCTTGTTGAAGGCGACGACCTTCGAGAGGTTGTCCTGGGCCGACTTGGCACCGTCGGTGAACAGCTTGGTGACGTACTCGGAGGCCGACTTGGCACGGGCCACGGCGACTTCGCCACGGGCGCGGATCAGGTCGGACTGGATCGAAACGGCTTCGTTCAGCGACTTGGCGGACGCCAGCTTCTCGATGCCGGCGAAGAACGCCTCGGCGTCGTCATACATCGCCTGCTGGATGCTGCGGCTGATCTTGGCGGTCTCGCTGACCGAACCGGCAACGGCGGTCTCGATCGCGCCGGTCACCTTCTCAGCACCGGTGTGGATCGCGGCAGCGCGCTCCTTGGCGGTGTTGGCGCCACGCTTCACGAAATCACGAGCAGCCTCAGGCACTTCCATGTTCTGGAAGTTCTTCAGCGCGTCGGTAACGGGAGCAAAGGCATCCTTGAAGGTGTTCAGCACGGAATTGGTTTCGGTGGTCATGACGTTTTCTCCATCCTCGGGGTTTGAGCTATGGCTCACCCCGTCCGTTTGGCCCGGGGTGAAAGTGTTATGACACACCCCATGGTGCGACGCAACATAATATTGCACTGCAATATCACGAACCCGTGATGCCCCCTCTCCCGGCAATCAACTGGACTGGGGAATGCGCGCAATCACCTTGATCTCGAAATCGAAGCCCGCCAGCCAGTTCACACCCACCGCGGTCCAGTTCGGATAGGGCGGATCCCCGATGACCTTCCGGCGGACGGTCTTGATCGCTTCCCACTGCTGGGCCGGATCGGTGTGGAATGTGGTGACGTCAACGACATCGTCGAACGTGCAGCCTGCGGCTGTCAGCACGGCTGCGAGATTGTCGAAGGCCAGCTGGACCTGCTTTTCGAACACCGGCTCAGCCGAGCCGTTGTCGCGGCTGCCGACCTGACCCGAGACGAACAGCAGGTTGCCCGACCGGATCGCCGCCGAATAACGGTTGATCTCATAAAGCGCCTGCCGGCCGGCAGGGAAAATCGCGTCGCGTTTGGCCATCGTGTCACTCCTGTTCAAACGAGGCGATTTGATATACGCCTCGTATGTGAGATAAAATCACATACGCACCGTATGTCAATACACATACGCGACGTATGTTTTCCAGGAGACGGCCGTGGTCGCGACACGACGTGCACAGATGATGGAGGAAACCCGGGCCAAGCTGATCCGGGCTGCGCGGAAGGCTTTCGCGGCCAACGGTTATGCGGCAGCGTCGATGGACGACCTGACCGCAGACGCCGGACTGACGCGGGGCGCGCTCTATCACAACTTCGGCGACAAGAAGGGCCTGCTGCAGGCCGTGATCGACCAGATCGACGCGGAGATGCTGATACGGCTGCGCGCCGCACGCGATCGGGCGCAGACCCCATGGCTCGGGCTTCTCGACGAGAGCATCGCCTATATCGAGATGGCCTTGGAGCCGGAGATCCAGCGCATCATGCTGCTGGACGGACCGGCCGTGCTCGGCGATCCATCGCAATGGCCCAACCAGACCGCGTGCCTTCGCACCACCACGCAAACCATCCAGGCCCTCATCGATGAGGGAACGGTCAAACCAATGGATGCGGAAGCCGCTGCCCGGCTGCTCAACGGAGCCGCACTCAACGCCTCACTCTGGATTGCCGCAGCCGACGATCCTCACGCCGTTCTGGCCAAGGCCGTCGAGGCATTCCGGCATCTCGCGGTCGGTCTGCTGCAGACGGAGAAATGAGCGACTGAGGATTTGGTAGCGGGAGCCCGACTCGAACCCCCGCCCTCGATTAATGCAACGCCCCCAGCTATTGCACCGCTTCCGGCAGCCCATAGGCCTCGAGCTGCGCCCGGACCTGCGCCACATTATGCCCGAGCACCACGATGTCGTGGGTATTCCCGGCGAGGTCCTTCACATGGTCGCGCAGCAGCGCCTCGGCACGGAAGCCAAGCCCCTCGAAGATGGCGATGGCGCCGGTCTGGTCGACAGTCATCTGCACCACCAGCTTCTGCACACCGATCGAGAGCGCCAGCGCGAAGGTTTCGTTGGACAGCGCCCGCCCGACACCGAGGCCGCGGACGTCGGTCGAAATCACCATGCGGATTTCGCCAACATGGGGCGACCATGACAGCGGATCGCGCACGATGGTGCCGCAGCCGACCACCGCGCCGTCCTTCACCGCCAGCACGCTGACGATCGATCCCCGCTCGATCTCCTTGACCCAGGCGGACAGCACCTTGGGCTGGCTGATGTTGCGTGGCAGGAACAGCAGGTCATGGACCGGCAAGCCCCTGGCGAACGCAAGCACCGCCGCTTCGTCGGCGTGCCCCATCAGCCGAAACTCGACGTCGCCGCCGTCGGTCTTGATATGGCGCGGATAGGATCGCATCTCGGTGCTGTTCATACGGATCGCTCGCTCAACCAGGAATCCAGTTTGGGCCACAGCCGCTTGATGGCGTTGGCACCGGCGACAAGACTGACATGACCACCCTTGAGGATGACCTCCTCCTTGTCGGCGGAGCCGACATTGGGGATCAGATGTTTCGCGGCGTCATACGGCACGATGTGATCGTGTTCGGCGACCGCATGCAGGATCGGCACCTTGATCCTGGAAATATCGGCGAGGCGGCCGCCGACCGTCATCGTCCGGTCGAACAGCTTGTTGCCCCACATCAGATCGCGCACGGTCTGGCGGAAATATTCCCCGGCCAGCGGCAGCGTGTCGGTCGCCCAGCGATCGAACATGCGGTAGGACTTGACGTACTCGTCGTTCCAGATGTTTTCCCACAACTGCACCTGGCTGACGACGCGCGACGCCGGCCGCAGCATCTCGAACGATGAGAAGATCAATTCCGGCGGCACATTGCCGACGCCGTCGACCAGCTGATCGACATTGAAGTATCGCTTGTCCGAGAAATTCTGGAACAGCTTCATTTCGCGGAAATCGATCGGCGTGGTGAAGCACACCAGGCTCTTCAGCGGCCCCTCGGAAAAGATCGACGCATAGAGCAGCGACAGCACACCGCCGAAACAATAGCCGATGATGTTGACGTCGGTCTCGCCGGAATCCTCCTGCACCCGCCGCACGCACTCAGGGATGAAATCGAGGACATAGTCCTCCATGCGCAGGCCCTTTTCATCCGGCCGCGGCGCGTTCCAGTCCAGCATGTAGACATCGAAGCCGCGCTTGAGCAGGAATTCGATGAAGCTCTGGCCCGGCACCAAATCGAGGATGTAACCGCGATTGGTGGTGGCCATCACGATCAGGATCGGCACCCGGTAGATTTCATCCGACTGCGGGCGATAGTGATAGAGGTTCATGGTGCCGCGCGACGCCAGCACATCCTTCGGCGTCGATCCCAGCACCGGCGCCGCCGAGCTCAGATATTCGACGCCCTTGATGCTGCGCTGGATCGCGCGCTGCACTTCCGACTGGATGCGGCCGGGAATGTCCGCAAACGGTTGCTGGGCTGTCACGTTCATGGCTGGCCTCCGCCCGCCGCCGACGGCGGGCGTTTGGTGCGCGGGGGCTTCGGCTGCGACGCCAGCCCGGCGGACGCGCCATTGCCGTCACCATGGGTGCGATACAACAGCGCCTTGATTTCGTTGAGCTGGTTTTCGATCGCCTGCAGCCGTTCGCCCATGTTGGTGAGCTGCGCGCGGCTCGGCAAATTCATGCCGGTGAGATATTTCTCCATCAGATCGCCCAGCGCTTTCTGCGCGCCAAACGATGCATTGCCGGCCTGATTCATCACCCGGCTGAACTCCTGCGAGCCCATCGCCTGGTTGGCGAACGCGTTGTAGCCCTTCTCCATCTCGGCGAGCATCGTTCGCCAAACGTCGGCCGGGTCGTTGCTCTGATTGGCCATCGAGCGATCCTCCAGGGGGACGGGACCGATGGCTCAGCATGCCTCGCCCCTTGTTGTTTGTGACAGTCTCTCGCATCACGGGCCTCAGGGTCAAGCCGCGTGTTGCCGCCGGACCGGGCCGCGATGGCGTCTGGTGTACGGAGGTGACATTGGTTAATGCTGGGGCAAACAGTTTTGCAACGCAATCGGGGAAACATCCATGACAGCGACAGCCGGACAAGGGCCACAATTCGTCAAGGCCAACGGTCTCGAGTTCTGCTGCGAGACATTCGGCGCCGACAACGCCGAACCGCTGGTGCTGATCATGGGACTGGCCGCCCAGATGACGCACTGGGACGACGAGTTCTGCGAGCAGCTGGCGGACGCGGGCTTTCGCGTGATCCGGTTCGACAATCGCGACATCGGCCAGTCCAGCAAGATCTCCGGCTTCGAGCCGGTCGGCATCCAGGCCGTGATTCAGGGCCAGCTCACCGGCAAGCCGGTCCCGCCGCCTTATCTGCTGCGCGACATGGCTGAGGATGTGATCGGCCTGATGGATGCGCTCGGCATCGCATCGGCGCACATCGTCGGCGCCTCGATGGGCGGCGCCATCGCCCAGGAGCTCGCGCTCAATGCGCCGCAGCGCGTGCGCTCGCTGACCTCGATCATGGCGACCTCGGGCGATCCGAGCCTGCCGCCGCCGACACCGGAAGCGATGGCGGTGCTGATGGGGCCGCCGCCCAAGACCCGCGACGAATACGTCGCGAATTTCCAGCGCAACTGGAAGGTGCTGCGCGGCCCGAATTTTCCCGCTGACGAAGCCAAGGACCGCCAGCGCGCGGAACGCACCTATGAGCGCGGCCTCAGCCCGGCCGGCGTGGCGCGGCAGCTGCATGCCATCATTGCGTCGGGCAGCCGCAAGCCGCGGCTCGGCGCGCTGAAAATCCCGACGCTGGTGATCCATGGCAGCATCGATCCACTGGTGCCGCCGGAATGCGGCAAGGACGTCGCCGCCACCGTGCCCGGCGCGAAACTGCTGATGATCCCCAATATGGGGCACGCGATTCCGATTCCGACCTGGCCGGAGATCATCGGCGCGATCGCGGCGCATGCGAAGGCGGCGGAGAAAGCTTGACTCCTCATCCTGAGGAGCCGCGCAGCGGCGTCTCGAAGGATGAGGCCACGTGTGGTGAGTGCTACGGCCTCATGGTTCGAGACGCGCAGCTTGCTGCGCTCCTCACCATGAGGGGAATAATCGCGCGTCAACTTGCCCCCAACGACTCGATGATATCAGCGACAGTCGCAACTCTGGCGATCTTGCCGTCCATGTAGTCCAGCGACACGCGCGCGTGCTCTTCGTTGTTCGAGCCGACACATTCCCTGGCAATGACGACACGCAAATCCCGCTGATAGGCATCGATCGCGGCCATTCGAACGCAGGCGTGGGTGTTGAGGCCGCACAGGGTCAGTTCACCGGCGCCCATATCAGCCAGAATGGTGTCCAGCTCCGTGCCAAAAAACGCGCTGTAACGCTTCTTGACGATGATCGTGTCTGTCGGCTGCCAATCGAGCCCGGCATGCAGTTGCGCGCCTCGCGTGCCCTCAATGGTGATGGCGATGCCTTTATCGCGCATCTCAAGCAAAGCGTCGCTGAGGTCCGAGCGAAACTCCTGCCGCACCCAGATGATGGGAAGCCCGGCCTGCCTGAAGGCCGCGACCAGGCGATTGATGTTCTGCACCAGGCGATCGGCCTTGGTGGCGTCCCACCGGTCGAGAAAATCATTAAGCACATCGATGATGACCAGACAACGCTTCGGCATGGCAAAGCCTCCCGACATCGTAACGTAGCAGCTGGTAGCCCGCATGAGCAACGCGACATGCGGGACTACGGTTACGACCGTCCCCGGATATCGCGCTTCGCGCTCATTCCGGGCTACAGCGCCGCCCCACTCATTTGCCGTGCGCCATCCCCTGCACATGCATAAAGCCCGACACGCCCTGGGCGATCAGCAGTACGCTCACGCCCAGCAATATGAAGGTGATGACCACGTTGAATTTGCGCACGTCGATCGAGCGGACCAGGCGGACGCCCAGCCAGCTGGAGGCCATGGCCAGCGGAACGAAAATCAGCGTTGTCTTGAGCTGGCTGACGGAGAGCTGGCCCAGCGCGAAAAACGCCGGGGCCTTCATCAAATTGGTCGCCGCGAAGAACAACACGCTGGTGCCGACATACATGTCGCGATCCAGCCGCTTGGGCATGACGTAGAACTGGAACGGCGGCGACCCCGCATGGGCAATCATGCTGGTGAAGCCGGAGCCCACGCCACTGAGAACGCCGAGCCAGGAGACCTGCCCCGGTGTCGCCGGTCCCTGCACGGGTTGCGGGGCGGACGACGCGCCGAGCTGGCGCACCATCTGCTGCACCGAGAACACCACCGAGACGGCCCCCAGCACCAGCTCGACGGCCCATCCCGGCACGCTTGACGCAAAGATGTAGGCAAGGGCGATGCCGAGCGCGGCGCCCGGAATCATGGTCGCCAGGATCCGCCCGCTGTAGGTGCGGCGATAGATGGCGACGGCCACCACATCCTGGATGATCAGGAGGGGAAAAATGAACCCGGCCGCGATGACGGGACCGGTCACCACCGCCAGCAGCGGCGTGCTGATCATGCCGACGCCCGCAAATCCGCCTTTCGACAGCCCGAGAATGAAAACGGCGATGGAGCCGACCACATAGAACCAGATATCGGGCTGCATGCTGCTTAAGTGTTTCCGAATGAGGCAGGAAGACATCGCTGGACCAGCGGCGGCTCAAGGCTCACCCTTACCTTGGATCTTGCTCCGAAGGTACTGCCGGGAATGCATGCACGGCCGCAGCGGGCGCGCGGCAATGGACCTGTAGCCCGCATGAGCAACGCGATATGCGGGATCAGAGCAGCGATCGTCCCCGGATATCGCGCTGCGCGCTCATCCGGGCTACGGCCCTTGCGGCCCCGCCTCACCGGCCGCGCAGGGCGCTTGCTCATCCGGGCTACAGCCCCAACTCACCTGCCGCGCAGGGCACTCGCCAGCGCCCTCTCCGCGCCACGACGGGCGAGCGGCCTGATCAGCGGCGACTGGAAGTAGGCCTGGCTTGTATCCAGCGCGCGTTTGAGATCCGCGAGACGATAGAGCCGTCCCGCTGAGATCACCGCCTCGAGGCTGGCGAGGTTATCGAGAGATTGCGTCGGATCACGCCGGAACAGCAGGATATCGGCGGGCGCGCCGGCCGCGATGCGGCCGAGACCCGGCACACCGAGACGCTCGCCGGCATCGCGCGTCGCCAGTTTCCAGACCGCCTCGATGCCGATTCCGGCCTCCGCAAACAGCGTCATTTCCTGGTGCAGGCTGACGCCGGGAAGGATGAAGGGCTGCGCCACGTCGGTGCCGAGATAAAGCTGCGCACCGGCGTCGAACAGTTTTTTGGCGAGCTGCTGCTTCTTCGCGATGGCCGGGACGACCTGCCGCTCCAGATAATCGCGCGACAGGCGGTTGTTGAACCGGCCGCGCTCGGGATGCCAGATCACATCCAGATAAAAGGGGGGAACGTGCTGCGCCCGCGCCTCGCGGGCGGACGCCGCAAAATCCCGATAGCTGAGCATGCAGTAATTGGTGACGATGGTCGGAGTGTTGGCGATGCCTTGCTTGAGCGTTGCCGTGACAATCGCATCCATCCGCTGCTCGTCCACCGCATGCCAATCGCAGGAGCGATTGAGCAGCGTTTCGCGCTCCAGGGTTTGCGGCTTCGGCACACCAAAGAAATGCTGCACCTCGGCGATCCCCGCATCTTCGTAAGATAACGCGGCCGGCACATGGCCCATGGTTTTCAAGCCATGACGCGCGCAGGCGCGCGCCAGCGCGTCGATCATCCGCCTGGTCAAACCATCGTAGAATTTCATGAAGCCCGCGCCGGTTGCCTTGACGCTGATCGCAGCTGCATCCGCCGCAGCGTCGCTGTCGTCGGGCAGCAAAATGGTGTTGCGGAAGGTCGGCTTGCCGGCGCCGACAAAGGGTCCGCAGGAGATCACGCGCGGCACCGGATAAACGCCTTCGCGGGCGAGCCGTCGCGCGGCGTCGACCGACGTGCCGTCGAGGTCGCCGGCCTCGCGCACACTGGTGATGCCGTGGGCGAGATAGGACAGCGCCGCATGCCGGGTCAGTTTCAAGGCATTGTCGGGCGGCAGGTGGACATGCATGTCGACCAGGCCGGGCAAGGCGAAACAGCCGGCGAAGTCGGCAGATTGTTCGGATCGCACATCCGAGATATCGGCGATCACTCCATCAGCGATTTGCAGGCTCGCGTTGATGTGGCGGCCGTGCATCGGATTGATGACCGTCACGCCATCGATGCGAAAGCGCCCTCCTGCGGCAGGCCGCGGAGGACCAGGCGGACGAAGCCCGAGGGTGGAAAGAAAACCCATCACAAAACCCCGCAAAAAACGCTACAGCTGGAGCTTGCAAATATGAATATGAGCATATATTCATGTTGTCAATCGGCCGAACGATGGAGCGGCATGCGCCAACCGAGACCCGCAAACCCAGAGCCTTCGAAAGCCGGGCTGCCGAAATCCGCACCCGACAAGCCGCGCGGGCTGCGCAAGCTGCCGACCCAGGCGCGCAGCCGCGCGCGGGTCGACGCCATTCTCAAGGCGACCGGCGCGCTGCTGGGCGAGGTCGGTTATGATGGTCTTACGACCAACCTGATCGCGGAGCGCGCGGACGTTCCGGTCGGCTCGATCTATCAGTTTTTCGACGGCAAGGATGATATCGTCGCCGCACTGGTCGAGCAGTTCCAGGAGCGCCTTCGCGCACTGGTGAGCGGGCAACTCGATGCGGCCAGCCTGAAGCGGGATCGCACTGAATTCATCACAGCGCTTGTGGACGGCATTGCCGGCATCCAGGCCGAGGCCTCGGCGTTCGTGTGCGTGTTCTCGCGCAGCCAGTCCAACGACCGCTTCGACGGCCTGGCGCGGGATCTGCGCCACACCCTCACCCACCATCTCGATCGCGTGGTCGGCGAGGCATTTCCGCGACTGCCCTCAGCGGAACGCAGCCGCATGCTGGCGGCGTGGTCGGCGATCACCGGCGCGATGATCGCGAACCTCGATCGCAGCAGGCCCGGCGAGCGGCGCAAGCTGCTCGACGAGTTGATCGTGGTGCTGTCGGCTTATCTCGACGCCAAGCTGGCGGCGGTTTAGCTCCCCGCCCACACATCCAGCACATAACGATTGTGCGTGCCCATGTCATCGATCCAGCGCAGCGCCTGGTCGTCGCTCGTGCCCTTGCGCTCGCGATAGATCGCCACCAGCGCCGCCTTGACGTCCGGCTCCATCTTGCCGCCGTCGCCGCAGACATAGATGATCGCGCCCTGCTCGATCAGGCTCCAGACCCGGTCCTTCTGCGCCGCGATCAGGTGCTGCACATAGGTCTTGGGACCATCGCCGCGGGAGAAGCCGACATGCAGTTCGCAAACGCCGTCGGCGGCGAATTGCTTGAGCTCCTTGGCGTAGAGGAAATCCTGATCGGGATGACGGCAGCCAAAAAACAGCATCGCCGGCCCGAGCGTTTGGCCCTGGCCCTTGCGCGCCGCGCGCTCCTGCAGGAAGCCGCGGAACGGCGCCAGACCCGTGCCCGGCCCGATCATGATGACAGGCACGGCGGAGTCGTCCGGCAGCCGGAAGCCCGCCTTGGTTTCCTTCACCGTGGCGTGGACGGTTTCGCCGACCCGGCGGCCGGCGAGATAATTCGAGCAGATGCCTTTGTAGGTGCCGCGCCCCGAAATCGCCGGCGCCTCGACCACCGCGGTGGTGATGCTGCAGCGTGAAGCGCCGGCCGCCTGCGGCGAGGACGAGATCGAATAATAACGCGGCGACAGCAGCGACAGCATTTCGAGGTAGGTGTTGAACGGCAGTTCGCAGGCCGGATAGTCCTCGAGCAGGTTGAACACCGACTTGCGTTTGGCCAGCACCTCGGCGCGGTAGAGCTCGTTGGACGCCGCATCGTCGCCTGCCATGGCCTCCAGCTTCGGCTTGGTCATCGGGCAACGGGTGTGCTCGGACATGATCTGGATCTGCTTGCGGGTGGCCACCTGCTGCAGCTCGACGAATTCGGCGAGCAGCCGGCCGACCGACACCGGCTGTCCCACAGGCAATTGCGCCCGGCGGCCTTCGGCCACGCCGAGCCGGATCTGGTCGGTGGACAGGAAGCCGAAGCGACGCGCGACACGATCCACCAGTTCGGGATCGTTGCGCGGCACCACGCTGAGATGGTCGCCGACCCGGTAAGTCATGGTCTCGGGCAGTTCCACCTCGATATGCCGGGTGGAGCGGCCACCGCTGCCGCTCTGCAGTTCCTCGTTGACGGCGATCTTGATGGGAGCAGCGCCGCCAAGGCCGGCAATGGTGTTGGGAATGGAAGTGGCGACCGGCTCGACCTGGTACAGCGGCGCGTCGTTGGCCTCACGCTGGAATCCGGTGTCGACGCCGAACTCCTTCACCGCCAGCGCGCGCAGCTGCTTGAACCAGGTCTCGAACTGGCCGTCGAGATCGTCGCGGGCATCGCCCTCGCCGCGCGCGCAGGCGCTGGTCGCGCCATGCCCGGCCAATTGCTCGTCGATCAGGCGCGGGATCGACTGGTAGGTGGCAAGCCAATCGCTGTTGCCGCAGCCGAACACGGCGTAGCGCACTTTGGCGAACGCATCCTTCGGCAGGTCGCCGCCGATCCACTTCACAAACTGCGTCGCGTTGTCGGGCGGAGCCCCATTGTAGGAGGCGCAGATGATGATCACGCCGCCTGCGTCAGGCAGCTTGCCGACAAAATCGTCCAGCGGCGCCAGGGTGGTGGCGAAGCCGTTGACCTCGGCCAGATCGGCCACACGATGGGCGATGTCTTCCGCGGTGCCGAGATTGGAACCGTACAGCACCATCAGCGGCGTGTTGTGGCCGGGCCGCGGCCGCACGCTCGCGACCGGCTGGGACGGCGCCGACGCCGGGCCGGCCGCGCGGGTCACGTTGGTATGGGTACGATCCTGATCGGTGCGCGGCCGCACCTTGATCTTGAAGCCGTCGGGCTTGATGGTCAGGGTTTCCTTCAGCAACATCTGGTAGCCGGTGTGATCGACCAGCTTGAAGCGCTGCAGGATCATGCCGAGACAGAGCGCGGCTTCATGCATGGCGAAGCCGCGGCCGATGCAGGCCCGCTGGCCGTTGCCGAACGGCTTCCAGGCATTCACCGGACGCCTGGCTTCCGCCTCGCGGCTGAAATTCTCCGGGTCGAACAGATCAGGGTTCGGGCCCCACACCGAGGGGTCGCGGTGCAGCGCCAGCGCCAGCACCGTGACAAAGGTGCCTTTGCGCAGCTTGTATTGGCCGCCGATGGTTTCGTCCTGCAGCGGCATCAGCCCGAATGCCGGTGCCGGCGGCCACAACCGCAGCGCTTCCTTCAGAATCTGGGTGATGTAGGTGAGTTGGGTCACCTGCTGATAAGTCGGCCTGATATCGGTGTCGGGTCCGAGCACCCGGTCGGCTTCTTCGTAGGCTTTGCGCAGCACCTCCGGATGCTTCAGCATCGCGTAAATGGCGCAGGACAAAAGGCCGCTGGTGGTCTCGTGGCCGGCGATCAGGAAGGTGTTGATCTGGTAGCGAATGTTGACGTCGTCGAGATGCTCGCCGGTGGCGCGATCGACGCCGCTGACCATCGAGGCCAGCATGTCCTTCTTGCCGGCAGCAGCCTCGGCATTCTTGCGGCGCTCGGCGACGATCTCATCGACCATCTTGTTCATGAAGGCAATGTCTTCGCCCATCTGGTTCTTGCGGCCGCGCAGCAGCAGGCCTTCGAGCGGAATGCCGCGGATCGACATCACCGTCTCCAGCGAACGCACCAGCGCCGCGACGTAGGGGTGATAATCCCGGCGGTAGAACGAGTTGAAGCGGTAGTCGAAGCCGCACAGGCCGATGGTATCCAGGGTCAAGGCCGTCATGTCGTGGACGACGTCGATTTCCTCGTCGGCGTTCAGCCGTTCCCACTTCTTGGCCAGTTGCTCTGCAATATCGACCATCATCGGGTGGTACGACTGCATCGCCCGGTTTCCGAACGGCGTCATCAGGATGTTGTGGGCCTTGCTCCAGTTCGGTTCCTTGGTATCGGCCGTGAACAGGCCGTCGCCGGCCAACGCCCGGATACGGCGCAGCGGGCCACGCACCGCCTTGTCGAAACGCTTCTCGTCACTGAGCTCATCGACCAGCGCCGCGCCCGACACGATCACCATCGGCGTGCCCATCATGTCGAGCCAGAAAATCGGCCCGAGCTCTTTTGACATCCTGACGAGATCCTGCACCGGGGCGGAGGCATCGACGGACAGCATGTTGCCGACCACCGGCTTTTTCGGCGGGTGCGGGATCGGACCGAGCTTGTTCTGGGACGCCATTCTCTCTTCTCTCCTGCCCGACAAGGGGCCAATTCTATAAATCAATTCAATAGGCGGTGGCGATCAGGATGCCGCCTTGATCTCGGCTTTGGCCCGCATCACTTCGTCGCGCAGCTCCCGGCGCAGGATCTTGCCGACATTGGTCTTGGGCAAGGTGTCGCGGAATTCGACCATGCGTGGCATTTTGTATCCCGCAAGCTGGCGCTTGCAGAACGACATCACGTCGTCGCTCCTGAGGTTGGGATCCTTGCGCACCACGAACAGCATCACGGCCTCGCCGGACTTCGCATCGGGCACGCCGATCGCCGCGCATTCCAGCACGCCGGGATGCTCGAAGGCGACGGCCTCCACCTCGGAGGGATAGACATTGAAGCCCGACACCAGGATCATGTCCTTCTTCCGGTCGACGATCTTGATGTAACCGCGGCTGTCCATGATGCCGATGTCGCCGGACTTAAAGAAGCCGTCCGGGGTCATCACGCTGGCCGTCTCATCCGGGCGCCCCCAATAACCGGACATCACCTGCGGCGCGCGGATGGCGATCTCGCCGGCCTCGCCGACCGCGAGCTCCTTGCCCTCGTCGTCGAGAATCCTGATCTCGACATTGGGCAGCGGCAATCCGATGGTGCCGGTGAAGGCATCGGAATCGGTGGGATTGCAGGTCACGCCCGAACAGGTCTCCGACAGGCCATAGCCCTCCACGATCGGACAGCCGGTGGCCTTCAGCCACTGCCGCGCCACCGCCTCCTGCACCGCGGTGCCGCCGCCATTGGACACCATCAGTTCGGAGAAATTCAGCTTGCCGACGTCGGCATGGTTGGCCAGCCCATTGAACAGGGTGTTCACGGCGGGAAAGAAGTGGATCTTGTATTTGGCCAAATCCTTGATCATGCCGGCCATGTCACGCGGATTGGGAATCAGCACATTGAGGCCGCCGATCCGCATCGCCAACAGCGCGCAGGAGATGAAGGCGAACACGTGATAGAGCGGCAGCGCGCAGACGAACGTCGCCTGCCCGGTCATCTTGCGCCGCTTCAGCGCGGGCTGCACCCAGGCTTCCGAGGACAGCACCGCCGATATCAGCGCACCGTGGGTCAGCGTCGCGCCCTTGGACAGGCCGGTGGTGCCGCCGGTGTATTGCAGCACGGCGACGTCGTCGCGGCCGATGGTCGGCTTGACGAACGGCAGCCGTGCGCCTTCCGCCAGCGCCCGGCGAAACCAGACCGCGCCCGGCAACGAATAGGTCGGGGTGTTCTTGCCGGCGACATAGTTGACCAGGCTGCGCTTGGGAAACCCGAACAGGTCGCCGGTCTTGGCCACCACGACGTGCTTGATGGGAGAGCGCGCGACCACGTCCGCGAGGGTGTTGGCGAAATTCTCCAGAATGATGATCGCCTTCGCGCCGGAATCCTTGAGCTGATGCTCGAGTTCGCGCGGCGTATACAGCGGATTGACGTTCACAGCGATAAAGCCGCCGCGCAGCACGGCGGCGGCCGCAACGGGATATTGCGGCAGGTTCGGCATCATGATGGCGACCCGGTCGCCCTGCTTCAGCCCGCAACCCTGCAGCCAGGCGGCGAGATCACGCGACAGCCGGTCGATCTGGCCATAGGTATGGCGCTTGCCGAGGCAGGCATAGGCGTCGCGATCCCGGTATTTCTGGAAGCTTTCCTCGAACAGTGACACCAGCGAGGCGTAACCCGTGGTGTCGACCTTGCCGGGCACGCCGGCCGGATAACTCGAAAGCCAGATTGCGCTCATATGCCTCCCCATTTGTCCGGTCCCGGTTGAGCCGGGGTTTTTCAGGCATTGTTCTGCGTCGCGCCTCCGCCGTCAAATATAATCGAGCAACCGCTCGATTAGAGCGTTTTCCAGCGAAGTGGGTACCGGTTCGCGTCAAGAAAACGCGTCAAAACGAAATACTAGAGCCCCGTTCCGATAGAATCGGAACGGGGCTCTAGCCAAAACGGCGCCGACGCCACTCGATCAGCTTGGCGCTGACCTCCTCGGGTTGCTCCTGCTGGGTCCAGTGGCCGCTGTTGCGCACCAGGTACTTTTCCAGATCGGGAACGATCTTTTCCATGCCGTCGGCGGCGGACGGCGGCAGCACCATGTCGTTTTCCGCCATAATCATCAGCGACGGCACCCGCACCGTATGGTCCATCCCGACGGAGCGCTCCCAGTTCCGGCTCATGTTGCGATACCAGTTGATGCCACCGGTGAAGCCGCTTTTGGTGAAGGTATCGACGAACACCTGCTTCTCCTCGGGCGTCAGGATCGGCGTCCGCGGATCCTTGGTCGCATCGTAGCCGGCGACCATCTGCGGGAACGCCAGATTGGCTTTTGGCGGCGCGCCAACACCGGCGGTCGGCGCTTCCGCCGGCGGCGCGCTTGCCGGCGGCGGACTGCGCATCGGCGGCGGCTTGCGCATGAAGAAATCGAAGGCCGCGTCGATCCGGCTTTCGAAGATCCGGTCGGGCTCGCGGGCGGGATCCTGGAATTGAACGATATACATCTGGTCGCCGAACCGCTTGCGAAACAGCGAAATCGGATCGGCCGGCGCCCGGTCGGTGTGCGGGGTGTTGACACCGACCACGCCGGCCACCCGCGCAAGATGCCGCAGCGGCATCTGCCACACCACGAAGCCACCCCAATCATGGCCGACGAAGATCGCCTTGTCGATTTTCAGATGATCGAGCAGGCCGACAAGATCGCCGGTCAGGTGCTCGAGATCGTAGGCTTCGACAGCAGCTGGGCGTTCCGTCGCGCCATACCCGCGCTGGTCCGGCGCGATGACGCGGATACCCGCCTCGCTCAGCGCCTTGATCTGGTGCCGCCAGGAAAACGCGATCTCCGGCCAGCCATGGCAGAGCACCATGGGGATGGGATCGTCCTTCGGTCCGGCGTCGTAATACCCCATGCGGATGCCGTTGGTGTCGGCGAACTGCAGCGGCGGCATCTCTGTCATAACGGGCATGATGTGAACCTGTGTGGCATCGAAGGGGTCGGCGGAGGTGGTCGACGTAGCCCGGATGAGCGAAGCGACATCCGGGATTGAGCCTCATGGGCGGCCCCCGGATATCGCTGCGCTCATCCGGGCTACAAGATTAAGTCGCTCAATTCGCCGCGCTCTGGACCGGCGCTGGCTGGGCATAGGCCTTGACCAGCAGCTCCAGTTCGCGCGGCAGCATGTCGGCGAGCTCCTGCACATGGGGAATGATGTTCGCCCCGGCGATGAAGCCGAAGTCGAGCTGATCGCGGTAGCTCTGCACGGTGATATTCAGTGCCAGGCCATGGGCCGAGATCGACACCGGGAAGATGTTCAGCAGCTCCGCGCCCACCGCATAAAGCGTTTGCCGCGGTCCCGGAACGTTGGAGATCGTCACATTGGCGGTCGGCGGCAGCACGTCGGAGAGGTTGGAGCGGCTGTAGAGCAGCGCCAGCACCTGCACCAGGATCGGCGAGCCCAGCATCGAGACGTTCGACATCTGCGGCACCAGGGCGCGCAGCGGATGCGACATCTCCTTGGACTTGGTCGATTCGCCGATGATGGTCTGCAGCCGCTCCTTGGGATCGGCAACATTGGTGGCGATCGAGCACACCATGCCGAACACCTGGTTGTTGGCGTCGGCATTGCCCTCTTCACGCAGCGAGATCGGCACGCCGGCGGTGAGCGAGCGGGTCGGTAGCGCGTTGCGCTCGCTGAGATAACGGCGCAGCACGCCGCTGGACAGCGCCAGCACCACGTCGTTCAGCTTGCCGCCCGCCTGCTTGGCGACCGCCTTGGATTCCGACAGCGATACTGACACTGCGGCGAAGCTGCGCTCCGAGGAGATCGACTTGTTGAGGATGGTGGAGGGCGAGATCATGCTGGAAATGCTCTCGCGCGCCTTCGGATCCGCCACCTTGGTGACCATCTCCGACACGCTCTTGAGCACGGTCGGGATGCCGCCCGCGAACTTGACCGCAGTTTCGATCTGCATCATCGCATTGTCGAACAGTACCGATCCCAGATCGCTCTTGCCGGTGCGCGGCAGATCGAGGGACTTGATCCCGGCCGACATATCGAACGGCTGCCGCCAGATCTGCTGATAGGAATCGATGAAGTCGGCGGCGATGTCGCGCGCCTCGCGCTCGGGCTTGGCCTGCGGCGGCGCCTGCGGAATCTTCCGCGGCACCGGGGTCGCATCATAGATGATGGCGGTCAGCGCCGCGCCCGCGCCGCCGTCAATCGCGGCATGGTGCATCTTGGAATAGAGCCCGACCTCGTTGTTGGCCATGCCCTCGAACACGTAGAATTCCCACAGCGGGCGGGCCCGGTTCAACAGCTTGGCATGCATCCAGCCGACGATGCGCTCGAGAGTGGCGCGATCGTGCGGCGCCGGCAGGCTGGCGCGGAAGATGTGGCGGTCGATATCGAACTGGTCGTCTTCGACCCAGCTCGGATGATCGATGTCGAGCGGCGTCTTGGCGAGGCGCGACTTCAGGATCGGCGCGATATGCAGCCGCTCCGCGATCATCGCCTTGAAGTCCTCGAAGAAACTGCCCTCATAGCCCTCCTTGAGTTTGAAGATCGCCATGCTCCCGACATGCATGGGCATTTCGGGGGTTTCGAGATAGAGAAAGGATGCGTCGAGAGAAGACAGCTTCTTGCCGATGCCGCTCATGGTTTCCTCCGTTGAGAGCTCGACGCCTTAGGCGCTCGTTGCCGGTATTGTCCGGCATCGTCCTGCCAATTGCAAACCGGCCGTTTGAATTCAAATGTGGCTTATTGGTTTTGACGCGTTTTCTTAACGCGAACCGGTGCCCACTTCGCTTGAAAACGCTATGAAGTTAATCGCGCCTTTAACGCCGCATCGGGAAGAACGGCGCGACCAGTAGCCCCGGCTTGAAGGGCGTCCAGACGCCTTCCGGCTGGGCCAGCCGGTCGGCAATCGCCCACAGCGCCGGGGCATGGAAGCCGAGGCCGATATGGGTGGTGCGCACCTCGATGTTTTCGCGCTGCGGCCCGTCCTGTTCGAGACAAGCCTGCCAGGCAACAATGCCGTCCGAGCGGGTATAGATCGCAGTGGCGGGAACCGGCAACGGCCGCGCCAGTTCGGCCACGCGTGCGGAGGTCGCAGTCACCTCCGGCTGGCCGGTCAGCAATCGCCAGATGGTGCGGACATTGTTGGCGCTGGGCGCCGCGAACGGGCTGCCGAGCGTAATGACCAGCCGCACCTGCGAGGATGCTTCGCGGGCAACCTCGCGGGCCAGGATGCCGCCGAGACTCCAGCCGATCACGCTGACACGCCGGTTGGAGGCCTCATGCAGCTCTTTGACGGTGCGCACGATGGCGGGGATTTCCAGCTCCGGCAGCCGCACATTGCGGCCACGGCCCCAGCCATGCACCTCGTAGCCGAGCGACGACAGGAAGCCGCGGATTGCGAAAGTGGACCGGTCGTTGGCGCCAAGCCCGGGCAGCACCAGCACCGGGTGGCGTTCGCCGCGCGGCGCCGTACTCAGGAAGGGCGCTGCGGCAAACAGCGCCGGGATATCAAAGAGCCCTCGGCCCTCCAGCGCGAGTTTCAGGCGCGATGGCGCCTTGATAGGGTCCTCGCGTCCGCTCATAAATCTCTCCCCTAGTGTGCCGAATGCGAAGTTCCTCTAACTTTGCAGCTGGCTCCTTAGGAACTTCGCATTCTTAAAGCACACTAGAAATCATAAAATTGCCAGTGTCCTTATCGAATTCGAAGTTCGTTCTGGGGTGCGGCAAATGGTGCGAACTTCGAATTCGGGACACTGGTCATCGCCCGATCGGCGGCACGGCAGTGCGCGACGATATCGGTGGCGAGCTTCGGCATCAGTTCGGCGGGGAAATCATGACCCATGCCGGGAATGAGCTCAAGCCGCGAGCCCGCGATATGATCAGCGGTATCGATCCCCGCTTCGACCGGCACCAGCGGATCGTCGGAGCCGTGCACCACCAGTGTCGGGGCCTTGATGGTCTTGAGCATGTCGACCCGGCTGCCGTTGGCGATGATGGCGGCGAACTGGCGGACCGTGCCGGCGGGATAATAAGAGCGCGCGATCGAGGCCTCGACCTTCTGGCGCAGCACATCCGGCGGCGTCGGATAACCGGGGCTGCCGATGGTGCGGAACATCTTCATGCCAAAGCGAACCAGCTGCTCGCGATCGTCCGGCTTCGGCCGCCGTCCGAACATCACGGCGTTTACCTTCGGCTTGGAGCGCGGCAATTTCGGATCGCCGCTCGACGACATGATCGAGGTCAGGCTCAGCGTGCGCTCGGGATAACGCGCGGCAACGATCTGGGCGATCATGCCGCCCATCGATGCGCCGACGATATGCGCCTTGTCGATGTCGAGCGCATCAAGCAGACCGACCGCATCCCCCGCCATGTCTTCAAGCGTGTAAGGCGCCTTGATCTTGCGACCGATGAGAGCGTTGAACAGAAGAGCGGCCAGCCGGATCTTCGGCGCGTCCTCGATCTTGGTCGAGAGGCCGATGTCGCGGTTATCAAAACGGATGACGCGGAAGCCGGCGGAGGCCAGCTGATTACAGAAGCTTTCCGGCCACGCGATCATCTGGGTGCCGAGCCCCATGATCAGCAGGATCGCAGGCCCGGACTTGGGGCCGCGCTCGTCATAAGCCAGTTCGAGTTCGTTGACTGAAGCGAATGCCATCGTTTGTGTCACAATCCGGTCCCGCCGGTTCCCACCAGAACCGGGACCTGTTCTCTGTTGCCGTTGTGGTCGCGTGCCCCCGCGACACCTGCCGCCACGCCGCTCAAAGCGCAGGTTGTCAAAAACCTGTCACAAAGGTCGACTGTGCCAGAGAACATTGTGTGACACCAGCACTAGAATAGGGAGATTTATGACAGCTGCGTCAATGTGACAGCGCGTCAAGCTGTTGCATCAGGCCGTTTTGTCGTCACGCAGTGGTCGCGAGCCCACCATCGACCGGGATCACTGCACCGCAGACAAAGGCGCTGGCGCGCGATGCGAGGTAAAGCGCGATGCCAGCCATGTCGTCAGGCTCGCCCATCCGCTTCAGCGGCGTGCCCGCCAGCGTCTCGCGATTGCCCTCATCGCTGATGCCGGCGGTCATCTTCGAGGGGAAGTAGCCGGGCGCAATACCGTTGACCGCGATGTGCTTGGGCGCGAGGAATTTCGCCATGATCCGCGTCAGGTGATTCACGCCGGCCTTGGAGGCGGCGTAGGAATACGTCTCCAGATGCGAGGTGCGGATGCCTTCGATCGAGCCGATGTTGATCACGCGTGCATAGAACTCCGGCAAGCCCGCGGCTTCCAGCAGCTGTAGCAAGCGCTGGGTCAGGAAAAACACGGACTTGACGTTGAGGTCCATCACCTTGTCCCAACCGGCTTCGGGAAATTCGGCAAAGCTCGCGCCCCAACTGGCGCCGGCGTTGTTGACCAGAATGTCGAGACGCTTTTCGCGCTTCTCCAGTTCCGACGCCAAGCGCTCGATCTCCTCCATCTTCGACAGATCCGCCGGAATCGAGAAACACTCGCCATGGGCCGACAGCTCCTTGGCCAGCGCATCACAGGCATCCGCCTTGCGCGCGGTGATGTAAACCTTGGCGCCATTCTCGACATAGGCGCGCGCGATCATCTCGCCGAGGCCGCGGCTGCCGCCGGTGACCAGCGCGATCTTGCCGCGCACCGAAAACAGATCGTCGATCTTCATGGCTCTTTCCTCCACGTCAGTCTGCAGGCTGCTTCAGCAGCGTTTCGATATCGGAGACCAGCGCCTGTGGCGCGGTGGTCGGCGCGTGGCGCGCAACCACCGCGCCGTGCCGGTCGACCAGGAATTTGGTGAAATTCCATTTGACCGCCGTCGAGCCCATCAATCCCGGCCGCGCTTTTTTCAGATGCTCGTAGAGCGGATGGGCCTGCGCGCCATTGACATCGATCTTGGCGAACATCGGAAACGTCACGTGGTATTTGGTCGTGCAGAAACCGGCGATCTCATCCGCCGAACCCGGCTCCTGCTGGCCGAACTGGTTGCACGGAAACCCGAGCACCGAAAATCCCTGTTCTGCGTGCGCCCGGTGCAGCGCCTCGAGGCCCTCATATTGCGGTGTGAATCCGCATTTGCTGGCGGTGTTGACGATCAGCAGCACCTGCCCCTGGAATTTCGCCAGCGGCAATTCCTCGCCGGTCAGCGCGTTGGCGGTGAATTCATAGACACTCGGCATGGTGACTCCGTTAAGCGATGGGGGCGCCAGCCTGATCGTTATTTTCGGGGAAGGCAAGCGAGGGGAAAATTTCCTGATTGAGGCAAAAGACCTCCTCTCTCTCCGTCATTGCCGGGCTCGACCCGGCAATCCAGCTTTCTTCACTGCGTCAAGAAAGCTGGATGCGCGGGTCAAGCCCGCGCATGACGCGGAGTATGAAGGCCACGCCGCGGGGACTAACGACTACAGCCCCGCCAGATCCTTCGCGCCCTGCGCGTTCTGCGCGCTGTCCATTCGCGAATTCATCACGGTGAACAATTTGGCCACGGTGTTGTGGCGGATGGCGACCGGGTTGCGTTCGTAACCGCCGCGCTGGAAGAAGTTCGAGGTCGGCACCTGTTCGCGCAGGCTCGCCGGCATGGTCACCATGTCGAGGCCGGTGCCGTCGCCGGTGAGATTCATCATCTCGAGCTCGGCCGCGGTCAACGGTCGCGTGGTGCCCTTGTTGCGGGCGAAGATTACCGATGTCATCAGCTTGTGGGTCTGCAGCAATGGGCCGACATCGATGTCCAGCACCATGGCGTGCACACCTAGCCCCTGCTCGGTCTTGGCGAGTTTTTCATGCTCGTTCCACTCGTCGGGAACAGTCTTGCAGAACGCCACCATACGTTTGAGCACGGCGAGCTTGTGGTCCATCGCCTTGCGCGGCGGCCCGGACAAGGCGTGGGCGCGCTCAGTCAGCACCTTGATGAAATGATCGCCGCGCTCGGCCAAGAGCTCGACGCTGTTGGTGGTGAGCAGCTGGTTGTAGCCAATCGCGGTCGAGATCGCCCGCGAACCGGGACGGCCCGAGGCGAAGCCGGACTGCAGGTCGTAATTGCCGTTGCCGCCGGTCTCGAACGCATAGACACGAACGATCTGCTCACGCGTCAACCCTTCGGCCAAAGCGGTGCGCACATAGGCGCGCTTGAACTCGATTTCGGCTGCGGGGCGTTGCGGCGCGAACTGGAAGTGTTGTGCTGCGGCCTTGAGAAAATCCGACACCACCGGAATGTATTTCGGCGGCCGCGTCCCCTTGTCGGGCTCAGGTTCCGGTTCCGGATTCACCGGCCGTTTCGGCCCGGTGTAGACCGGCGGCTGGGCCAGCACGTAATCGTCGGCCGCGATCTCCAAACGATCCCTGCGTTTGGCGTTGCGGGTGCGGCGTTTTTCGGTGATCGCGGTCCAATAGGCCGACGCGTCCACCTCGAATTCGGCGCGCGCGGCCTTGTATTCCTCGAGCCTACGCTTGTATTCGGCCATCGCCGGCGAGGTGAATAGCTGCGCCAGTTGCAGGTGTGCGGGAGCGGTTTCGGATGCTGGGGACGCTGCGGGCACGATGCAGATGCACGCGGCAAGTCCCGCAAACAGCATCCTCAATGTGGTTTGATTCGACATGCCGCGAGCATAGCGGATTTCCCTAACCGGCCCTTACCGGTTTCACGGGACAAAACGGCGCGGTGCGCCAATCGTCGCGCAGCGCATCCCCACTCGGTTCATCTTCATGACGTTCATTACGGGAACGAGACGAACTCCACCCAATTCGGGCTCTTGCCGACCTTGTAGGATTTCAGTTTGGTCAGTGCGCCGGTCTTCTGATCGATCTCATACACGGTGACGCCGTCGGACTTCTCGCCGGTGGCGGCGAGGAAGTGGCCGGTGGGATCGATGGCGAAGCCGCGGGGCTGGGTTTCGGTGGGAACGCTGCCGACCGCGGTGAGCGTGCCGTCCTTCGGATCCACCTTGAACGCCTTCAGCGTGCTCGATGTGCGTTCGCTGGTGTAGAGGAACTGGCCATTGCGGGTGATATGAATGTCCGCCGCCCAGGGCTTGTCCTTGAAGCCATCGGGCAGCGAACTCACGGTCTGCTTCTCGCGCAAGCCGCCGGTCTTGCCGTCGAAGTCGAACACCCGAACCGATCCATCCAGTTCATGGATCAGATAGAGATACTTTCTGTTCGGATGAAAGATGAAGTGACGCGGGCCAGATTTGTCGGCGACCTTGATCGACGGCGGATCGTTGGGCGTCAGTTTGCCGGTCGCCCCATCGAAGCGAAAATCCAGCACCGTGTCAGAACCGAGATTGGTCGCAATCGCGTGTTGATTGGACGGATCGACCAGGATCGCGTGCGCATTCGGTCCGGTCGGCACCACCTGGGCCGGCACCTTGACCACGCCGTCGGTCCCGATCGGATTCACCGCCACCTTGTTGCCGCCATAGGAGGCGCTGAGCAGGAATTTGCCGGTGCGGTCGGTGGAGATGTAGGCCATGCTGTCCGCCAACGGACCGTTGCCCACATGCTTCAGTTTGCCGGTCTTGCCGTCGATCGCAAACGTCACTGCCGTGAACGGATCGGAGCGCACGCCCGCGAACAGATAGCGATGATCGGGGCTCACCGCCATCGGCGTCGACGGTCCCGGCTTCTCGATGCCCGGGAACGCGGCCTTCTCGATCAAGGTCAGTTCGCCCTTTTTGGGCTCGATGGAAAACACATAAATCTCGTTGCTGCCGGCATTGCCGACATAGGCGTATGTTTTTGCGAACGCCGGCTCGCTGGTGACCGCCGCAACCATCAAAACAACTGGCAGAACAACCGACCGCCCTCCTGAAAACGCCATGACATGCTCCCCGCACCGTGTTTGGACCGCAACTTGTTGGCCATTGCGGGGCGGTATCATGCACGGCCGGGGCCGCTTGTCGAGAAGTCATCGTATAAGCTTACAAGTTTTAGTAGTCCTTTATTTTGACGCGTTTTCTTCACGCGAACCGGTACCCACTTCGCTCGAAAACGCTATGTACAAAAAAGGCCGGCGGGAGCGCCGGCCTTCGATCCAGTTGCCGCGAAAACCGCGGCCGCGAGGGGTCAGCCCGCCTTCACCGCCAGATGGCGGAACATGTGGCCGCGGGCTTCCTCGTCCATCTCGGCCTTGAAGGTGTGCTTGTCCTTGAGGCCGATGGCGCGCGCGGCCGCCGGTCGGGCGTTGATCTCGTCGACCAGCCGCTTCAGGTTCGGGAACTTGGCCCACTGCTCCTCGCCCAGCACGAACGGCACCATGCGCGCCCAGCCCCACACGTCCATGTCCACGATGGTGTAGGTATCGCCGACCATGTATTTCCGGCCGGCCAGCCGCTCGTTCAGCACGCCGAAATGCCGCTGCGCTTCGAAGATGTAGCGGTTGATGGCGTACGCGACTTTCTCCGGCGCGAAATGGCGGAAGTGCACCGCCTGCCCGGAATAGGGGCCAACTCCGGTGGCCGCGAACATCAGCCAGGACAGGAATTCACCGCGCAGCGACGGCGAACTCGGCAGGAACATTCCGGTCTTCTCGGCGAGATACAAAAGGATGGCGTTGCTGTCGAACACCACCGCACCGCCGTCGTCGATCGCCGGGACCTTGGCGTTCGGATTCACTTTCAGGAAATCCGGCTGGAATTGCTCGCCCTTGCGGGTGTCGACGGCAATTGCCTCATAGGGCAGCCCGGCCTCCTCCAGAAACAGCGCGACCTTGGTCGGGTTCGGCGAGCCGTTGAAATAGAATTTGAGCATCGTTGGCCTCTTGTTGTTTGGCTTGTCTTGTCGGCTTGGCGGGACGCGACAGTCTTTACGTATTGGCGGCGCGGATTGTTACCTCACGGACCCGTTCCGACAACAGCTTTCCCGGGGCGTGATGAAATTTTGGTCGATCGGCCCTGCTGTTCAGCCCTGTCGGCGCAGGAAAGCGGTGATCGAGACTTTTTCCCAGATGCCGGCGGCGAAGAACGGATCGGCGTGGTTGAATGTCTCTACCTCGGCACGGCTGGGCGCCTCCACCAGAAACATGCTGCCGATCATGGTCGCGCCATCGTCAGCGACAAGCGGGCCGGACATCACAATGCTCACGCCATGGGGCGTGGTGTCGGCAAGAAACGTCTTGTGGGCGTCATAGTTCGCCTGCCGCACCGGCAGGGCGCCGGGACGGTCGAGGGCATGGATCACAAACAGCATGGTCGGCTCCGCATTCGAAAACGCAGAGCCTTATCACGTCATTGCCGGATGCCGCAAAGCGGCAAGCTCCGAAATCGTCAGCGCACTTTCAGGGAAAGCTCCGTCCCGCCCTTGATCGGCAGCGTGAGGGAGAGAAAGCCGTTTTTGGGATCGCGGATGAAGTCGAGAAAGTCCGGCTCGGCATTGTCGTTGAGGACGTAACCGCCGACGCGCAATTGCGGCGCCACGATCTCGATCACCTCGCGCGCCAGCGAGGGTCCTTCGGCGCCGGGCCAGCCGTCGATCAGGGCGAAGTCGACGTCACCGCCGAGATCGCGCAGGCTCTGCCGCGCATCGCCGGGGCGGATGTCGGCATAATCGCCGAGACCGGCCTCATCGAGATTGTGTTTGGCGACCTCGATTTTGGCGGGCACCAGTTCCGATCCGATGACCAGGCCGCCACCATTGTCACGCATGGCCGCTGCGAAATAGAGCGTGGACATGCCGACCGATGTCGCGAAGTCGACCACACGCCGCGCGCGCAGGCCGCGGCAAAGCAGATAGATCAGGTCGCCCTGTTCCGGGAGGATGGAAAAGCCGTAGTCGGCGAACACGGCGGGATCGAACCGGCCGCCACTGCGGCGTGGCCCGCCGGAATCCGGGCGGCGGCGGTTGGCGTGCAGTCGCTCGATGACGGCGCGCACGCGCGGATCATGGAGTGGACCGGGGGAGAGATCTGAAGGTGTGAAGTCATGAGGGGGCATCTTGGATTCCTGACTGTTACTCAGCGATCGCCGCCGCCATCAGCCTGAATATCGGCGATCGCGGTGTTGAGGATGGCCCGCACGCGTTCAGCTTCCTCGTCGGTCCAGGCGCGGGGATGCAGCGCGATGGCGGTCTTCAGGGTCTGGAACACCTGGAAGATCGATTCCGGCGGACGCATGCCCATGGTTCGCGCCATGATGCGCATCCGGCTCAACAGCCCTTCGATGGCCGGCTGCTCCTGCTCCAGCGCCTTGCGTCCCTCGTCGGTGATCTTGAACAGTTTCTTGGCGCCATCCGACGTGGTGCCTTCGATCTGGCCCATGTCTTCCAGCAGGCTGAGGATCGGATAGACCGAACCCGGACTCGGCGAATAAGCACCGCCGACCAACTGCTCGACCGCCTTGATCAGTTCATAGCCATGGCGCGGCTTCTCGCCGATCAGCCACAGCAGCAGCATCCGCAAGTCACCGGGGCCGAAGAAGCGGCCACCGCCGCCGCGGCCAAAACCATCGCGTCCGCCGCGACCGCCGTCGTCAAAAAAGCCATGACGATGCCGGCCGCCACGATGGCCGTGGCCGCGCTCGCTCAGGCTGATGTCGTCGGCCTCGTCGCGAAATCCGCGCCGGCGTCCGTGACGAAACTCCCGGCCAAGAAACTCCCGGTCGCCAAATTCTTCGCGCGCTTCGGAGCGCCCGCGGCCGAAGCCCCAATGATGATGTGATCTCATTCGATAGTATCTCCGTTTCGTACAAACAATATATCGTTTAATTCTATCGTTTGTCAAGGCGATGCGATCGAAGACCGACGCCGGGGCGCCGCCGGTTGAAATTAAGGCCCTGATAAACTGAGATATTTTCTTCGCAATGGACGAGCCGCGGGCCGGCTATTTCCGCTCTTGCCTCGCCTCGCCTGCCCCTTCCGGCAACGCCAGGAGATCGTCGACGAAACGCCGCGTCAGCCTGACGAGGTCGGCAAATTCCTCGTCGCTCCAGCTTGTCAGGATCGGCCGCATCATTCGCACCCGCGCGGCGTCCAGCGCGTCCGTCAACACGCGGCCCCTGGCGGTCCGCGGGGAGACCTCATCGACAGCGATGGACATCTTCGTGAGGGTTACGGCGTCCGGCCCGGCGACTGGATCCTGGTGCGACCTGACGGCTATGTCGGCGCGATCGTTGCCCCCGACAAGCTCGCAATGCTGGAGAGTTATCTCCAGAGCGTCGGCCTGCATCGCAAGGTCAGCGGACATGCCCTGGTGTCTTCTTGAGTGACACCGACGGTAAACGGGATGTCGATCGCACCCTTCTCCGGCAGGGAAACACTACGACAGTCTGCCGCCATGACGGCCAACAGATTCGTGGAGCGGATTGCTTTGCCTGGGTTTAGCCGCTGACGTGGTGCGGATGACGCTGCTCAGGTCAAGCGAGCGCCAGACCGATCAATAGCCGGCCGCCATCAAGCCCAGACGCGGATAGAGCTGATCGATCTCGGCGACCTCAGCCCGCAGCTGTTCGATGATCCAGTCGCGGATCTCGATGGCAATGGGACGGATGGGCCGGCTGCGCGGATGGACCAGCTCACATATCCGCCGTGTGGTGGTCAGCGTCTCGGCCGCCGGCACCAGCGCGCCCGTCAACAACCAGTGCGAGCCGACGGTGAGCCAGCCGAGCGCGATTCCCTGGCTGAGCAGCGCCGCCTGCACGACGACGGCATAATCCGAAAAATTCAGCGTCTTGGCGGGGCCGCGCCGTCGCGTCAGAAAGTCTGGATATTGCGCAGCCCAGTCGCCGGGCGTGTCGGCCAGCTGGATGATCGTGTTGCCTTCGATCGGCGTATCGGCTTCCGCATCGCGATAACCGGGACTGCAGACCGGCAGCATGACCTCCTTCATCACCAGCGCGCCGTTCGAACCGGAATCGTCGCGATCGCGGAAGCGCATGCCGAAGTCCACATTCTCAACCGGGCCGCGCAATGAGCCTGAGATCAACTGGAAGCGCAGGTCGATGCTCGGAAACTGACGCTGCAGCTTGTCGATGCGCGGCATTAGCCAATGGGTGGTGAACGCCGTGGACAGCGAGAGCGTGACGGTCTCGGTGCCCTTGCGGCGGCGCTCGATCTCGACAAGACCGCTTTCGATGCTGCGAAATCCGTCAAGCACACTCCGATAGAGCAGTTCGCCGTCCTCGGTCAGGGTGGCGCGGCCGGCAGCGCGGTCGAACAGGCGAACGCCGAGATGGTCTTCGAGACGCCCCAGCATGCGGCTGACCGCCGGCTGGGTAACGTTCAGTTCGGCCGCCGCAGCAGTAAAGCTGCCGTTGCGCGCTGCGGCGTCGAAGACGAACAGCGCATTGCTGGAAGACAACATCCGACGAAGTTCAGGCATAACCTGAGATTATGAGACGGGTGACAATTTGGCAATTGCCCGTGATGGCAAACTCTGCTCCCATCACCATATGAGCGCACGCCGGGAAGCGTCAGCACTCTAACAGCGCCGCTTTGAGCAGCCTCGCGGATTGTCCAGACTATAAAGCAAGATTATGCCAATTCCCGCGGTTCAAGCGGGGAGCGCCGGGGACGTGCGTCCGCCTCCGGGACCGTCGGCCGAGGCGCAGCAGGAGGTTGAGCATTGGACAGCGGTGGCGAGGGCGTCGATATCAGGTCCGCAAGCAAGAGCTACGGCGCGGTCCGCGCGCTCGACGATGTCACGCTTCGTATCGAACCCCGCGAATTCGTCTCCCTGCTGGGACCATCCGGCTCCGGCAAGACCACGCTGCTCGGCCTGCTCGGCGGCTTCATCCAGCCCTCGTCCGGCTCGATCCATTTCGGCGGCCGGGACGTCACGCAGGTGCCACCGCACAAGCGCGACATCGGCGTCGTATTCCAGAACTACGCGCTGTTTCCGCACATGAGCGTCGGCGAGAATGTCGCTTTCCCGCTGCGCGCACGACGACTGCCCAGGGCGAGCTGGCCGGAGAAGGTGCGCGCGGCGCTGACGATGGTCGACCTCTCGGGCTACGAGGAACGCGGCATCGCCCAGCTCTCCGGTGGCCAGCGCCAGCGTGTCGCGCTGGCACGGGCGATGATCTTCGAACCGCGCCTGATTCTGATGGACGAGCCGCTGTCGGCGCTCGACAAGCAGTTGCGGGAATCGATGCAGATCGAACTGCGTGGCCTGCACCGTCGGATCGGCGCGACCATCATCTATGTCACCCATGACCAGCGCGAGGCGCTAACCATGAGCGACCGCGTCGCCGTGCTGAAGGGCGGGCGCCTGGTCCAGGTCGACCGGCCGGCGCAGTTGCATGATCATCCGGCGGATTCCTTTGTCGCCAGCTTCATCGGCGAGGCGAGTCTGCTGCCGGTCCGCCGCCTCGATTGCAGCAGCGTGGCGCTGGGCCCGACCGTGCTGCGCAGCGCACGGGCGATTCCGGACAGCGATGCGCTGATCCTGGCGGTGCATAGCGAAAAGCTGCTGATCGACGACGGCGACGGCGACGGCGTACGTAATCGCCTCACCGGGCAAGTCACCGACGTCGTCTATCAGGGCGAGAGCTTGCGCATTTTTCTCACCCTGCCCGACGGCACCGCGCTGAGCCTGCGCCAGCCCAGTCATCACGAGGCCTGCCGCCGCATTCCATCCGTCGGCGGCAACTTGACCGTCACGCTCCATCCCGAAGACATCATCGTCGTGCCGGAGGCACGGATTTGACGCCGGGAGACCACGACCTGCCACGTTCCAACAAGAGAGATGCAACGCATATGTCCTTCAGCAACTTCAAGGTCCTCACCTTCGACGTCGTCGGCACCCTGATCGATTTCGAAACCGGCGTGCTCGACAGCGTTCGCAAGATTTCCGGACGAGGCGCGGCCGAACTCAGCGACGACCAGATCTTCGAGTCCTACAAGCGCGGCCGCGAGGCACATCCCGAACGATCGAGCGAGGTGATGTTCCACGTTTATCGCCTCCTGGCCAACGAACTCGACTTGCCGGCCGAAGATTCGGCGTGCGACGCCTTCCAGCTCGCGGTGCTGCGCTGGAAGCCCTTCGTCGACTCGGTCGACGCACTGAAACGCCTCCGCACCAAATTCCGGCTGGTGGCGATGACCAATGCGGATCGCGTGGCGCTGTCGTGCTACGCCCACGCTCTGGGCGACCCCTTCGACGACACGGTGTGCGCCGACGAGACCGGCGTCGCCAAGCCGAATCCCGAATTCTTCGCCTATACCAAGGGGCGGCAGTCCGCGTTCGGCTACAAGCAGTCCGACATCCTGCATGTGGCGCAGAGCCAGTATCATGACATCGGGATCGCCCGTCAGCTCGGCTACAAGGTGTGCTGGATCGAGCGTCGCCAGGGCATGGCAGGCTTCGGCGGCTCACCGGAAGTGAAGCTGACCAAGCCGGACTTCCACTTCGCCACCATGAAGGCCTTCGCCGACGCAGCGCTCGGCCACTGAGCGGGTGCGGCCGTGGCAGAGCGCTGGACCCCGAAGATCTGGAGCCCGAAGATCTGGAGCCCCAAGGCATCGGCCGCCTCGCTCTGGGAGAGCACCGCGCGGCCATTGCGGGCCTTTCCGTCGCTGTCCGGCGAGATCCAGGCCGACGTCGCTATCATCGGCGCGGGATATACCGGGCTCTCCGCCGCGCATCACATCGCCAAGAGCGGGCTAATGCCGGTTGTCATCGAAGCCAACCATCCGGGCTGGGGCGCGAGCGGCCGCAACGGCGGCGTCCTCACCGCCAAGTTCCGGCAATCCTTTCGCAGCATCGATACCGCCCATGGCGGCGCCATGGCGAAGCGTATGTACGAGATCGCCCACGACTCCGTCGAGATGGTGGAGGAACTGGTGTCCGAGTTCGGCATTGCCGGTGCACTGCTGACGCGGAGTGGCCAGGTCAAGGCGGCGCACAATCGCGCGACGCTGCAAGCCGCGGTCGAGGAAGCTGGCTGGATGGCTCGCGAAATGGGCGACACCGATGTTCGCATCCTCGATGCCCATCAAGTACGCGACGAAACCGGCTCGAGCCTCTTCGTCGGCGGCGTGCTGAACCCCGGTTCCGGCGGCATCCATCCGCTGAACTACCTGCGTGGCGTCGCCGAAGGTGTGGCGCAGCGCGGCGTCCCCATCTTCCAGGACAGCCCGGTGCTCCAGTTGCGGCGCGACACCGGCGTCGTGATCGCCGAGACGCCCCACGGCGCGGTGCGGGCGCGGCAGGCGGTCATCGCCACCAACAGCTATTCGGACCTGACGCCGGCCACACGCCATATGCAGCGAACACTGGTGCCATTCCGCAGCGCCATCATCGCGACGGAAAAATTGTCGCCCAATCTCGCCCGCTGTTTGATGCCGAGCGGCCGCACCTACACCGAGACCAAGCGGATGATGCGCTGGTTCCGGATGGTCGACGACCGCGTGGTATTCGGCGGCCGCGGCGCGTTCGGCAAACAGGATTCGACGGCGGCATTCGAGGCGCTACGCAAGGCGATGATCGGCATTTTTCCAGAACTCACCGATGTGCCGCTGGCCTTCACATGGTCCGGCCTTGTCGGCATGACACTGGATTCCATGCCGCATATCGGCCGGCTCGACGACCGGACACTGTTTTCGATGGGCTACAATGGCGCCGGCGTGGCGATGTCCAGCCTGATGGGGCGCTATCTGGCCGATTTCGTGCGCGGCGAAAGCCCCAATGTCGGCCTGCTCGATGCCAGCCGGCTCAAAACCATTCCGTTTTATCCGCTGCGTGAACCGGCCATCCGCATGGTGGCCGGCTGGTACCAGTTTCTGGATGCGATCGGGAGATAGATCCGCGGGCCCGATTCCAACAACAGGGGAATAGACCATGACAACGGCAATTCGTTCGGTTGCATCTCGTTCGCGTTTTTCCCGACATGCGCTGAGTGTTTCGTTTGGCCTTCTGGCCGGACTGTCCAGCCTGCCGGCACGGGCCGCAGACCAGATCACCTTCGTCTCGCAGGGCGGCGCCTACCAGAAGGCGCAGACGGTCGCGATCCTCGATCCGGCCGCCAGGAAACTCGGCATCACAATCAATCAGGACAGCATTCCCGACGCCTGGCCGGTGATAAAGTCGCAGGTGGCCAGCGGCACGCCGACCTGGGACGTGGTCGATGTTCCGACCAGCTATTGCCTGCGAGGCGGCGAGCAAGGTCTGATCGAGAAGCTCGACGTCTCGAAAATCCCGAACGCCGCCGCCATGCCGGAGGCATATCGCAGCCCCTACTCCATCGCCTATGAATTCTATTCCAGCGTGCTCGCCTACAGCCTGAAGAAATATTCGAGCGGTGCTGCGCCGAACAGCTGGGCCGATTTCTGGGACGTGAAGAAATTTCCGGGCCGCCGCGCGCTGCGCAACCATCCACTGGCGACGCTGGAGGCGGCGCTGATGGCCGACGGGGTGGCGTCCGACCAGCTCTATCCGCTCGATGTCGACCGCGCGTTCAAAAAGCTCGAGGAGATCAAGCCCGCGATCACCGTGTGGTGGACGTCGGGCGCACAATCGGCGCAATTGCTGAACGACGGCGAGGTGGACATGGTGATGGCCTGGAACGGCCGCGTCAGCGCGCTCGCGAGCGAGGGTGCCAAGGTCGCCTATACCTACAATCAGGGCGTGCTGCAGAGCACTTCACTCTGTATCCTGAAGAACGCGCCCAATCGCGAGACCGCGGTCCAATTCCTCAACGAGGCGGTCGACCCCCTGCTGCAGGCCAACTTGCCGCTGCATATCGACTATGGCCCGGCCAATCCAAAGGCGTTCGACGCCGGCGTGATCAAGGCGGACCGGGCGGTTCAACTGCCAAGCGGGCCGGAGAACACCCGCAAGCAGGCGCTGATGTCCTATGCCTGGTGGGCGTCGCCGGCGGGGGAAGCGGCCGAGAAGCGCTGGGTCGCCTTCATGCAGAAATGAGCGCGCCGATCGACATGGGACAACGGCATTGAGCACATCCGACCAGGATATCTCCTTGCGCCATCATCGCCGCGAACAGGGCCTGATGCTGGCGCTGGCGTCACCGGCCCTGCTGGTGATCCTGCTGCTGATCGTGCTTCCGGTAGGGTGGCTCGCCTGGCAATCGATCTACCATGACGGCTTCACACTGGAGAACTACCGCCGCATCCTCAGCGAAGACATCTATTGGCGCAGCTTCGCGCTGACCTTCGAGATCAGCCTCCTGGTGACGACGCTGGCACTGCTGATCGGCTATCCCCTCGCTTATGCCGCGAATGCGGCGCCGAGGAGATGGAGCATTGTCATTCTCGCGCTGGTGATCCTGCCGTTCTGGACCAGCGTGCTGGTGCGATCCTATGCCTGGCTGGCACTGCTGCAGCGGACCGGCGTGATCAACCAGGTGCTGCAATACGTAGGCCTGGTCGACGAGCCATTGGCGCTGGTCCACAACAGCTTCGGCACGGTGGTGGCGACCGTGCACATCCTGCTGCCGTTCATGGTGCTGCCGCTCTATGCCGCCATGCAGAAGATTCCGAACGACCTGATGCAGGCCGGCGCAAGTCTCGGCGGCGGCCCGGCGCACACCTTCTGGCGCATCTTCCTGCCGCTGTCGCTGCCGGGCGTGCTCGCCGGCACGACACTTGTGTTCGTGCTCAGCCTCGGCTTCTACATCACGCCGGAACTGCTCGGCGGCGGTCGAACCATCATGGTGTCGCTGCTGGTGAGCCGCAATGTCGAACTCTACAACCAGTGGGGCGCAGCAAGCGCCGTCGGGGTGGTGCTGCTGGCTGGCGTCCTCGCCGTTTTCCTGATCGTCAGCCGCTTCATTCCATTCGATCGCATCCTGGCGCCGAAATGAAGACGCTATCACCGGGACGCATCGCCCTTATTTTGTTCTGCGCGCTGGGGTTGCTCTATTTAATCCTGCCGGTGCTGATCATCGTGCCGATGTCGTTCTCGAGCACCCGCTTCCTGACGTTTCCGCCGCCATCGCTGTCGTTGCGCTGGTACCAGGACTATGTCGGCAATCCGGCCTGGATGCAGGCCACCCGCGTGACATTCACGGTCGCGGTGCTCACCGTACTGATCGCGACGCCGCTGGGCGTCGCCGCGGCCTACGCCATCACCAATTCCAAGCTGCGAATCATGCGGCTGATCCACATGACGCTGATGCTGCCGCTGGTGGTGCCGATCATCATCACCGCCGTCGGTATCTTTTTCGTCTATGCCAGGGTCGGGCTGGTGGCGACAATGTCCGGGCTGGTGCTCGCCAACGTCATGCTCGGCCTGCCCTACGTCATCACCTCGGTAGTGGCGGGATTGCAGAGCTTCGACCCCGCGCAGGAAATGGTGGCGCGCAGCCTCGGCATGAACCGCCTGCGCAGCTTCTTCGCCGTCACCCTGCCACAGATCAAGACCAGCGTACTGACCGGCAGCATCTTCGCCTTCATTTCGGCGATGGACGAAACCGTGGTGGCGCTGTTCATTTCCGGCGGTCAATATCAGCCGCTCACCAAGCGGATGTTCATCGCGTTGCGCGACGAGATCGACCCGACCATCGCCGCGATCAGCACCCTGATGACCGCCGCCTCCTTCCTGCTGGTCCTGATCGCCAGCACGCGGCGCAAGCGCGAGAGTTGAGGACGCGCCCGGTCACGGCCTATCGTGCTACGCTCGACAGATTCGCTGCACACTGGAACACACGTCATGCCCAACGACCTGAACTGGCTTCCTGCCCGCGAGATGGTCAGCCGCTTCGCCACGGGCGATCTTTCGCCGGTGGATGTGCTGGATGCCACGCTGGCGCAGTTGCGCACGGTCGATCCCATCCTCAACGCCGTTTGCCTGCTGGACGAGCCGCAGGGGCGGCGGCTCGCGACGGAGTCGGCGGAACGCTGGCGGCGCGGCGCACCGGTCGGGCCGCTGGACGGCGTGCCCGTCGCCATCAAGGACACCGGGCATGTCGCGGGCTGGCCGATGCGCATCGGCTCCCACACCACGCCAACCGCGCCCAGCACATTCGACACCCCGGGTGTCGCGCGCCTGCGCGAGGCGGGCGCGGTGTTCTTCTGCAAGACAACCACGCCCGAATACGGCTGGAAGGGCATCACCCACGGCCCGCTGACCGGCATCACCCGCAACCCCTGGGACACGTCGCGCACGCCCGGCGGCTCCAGCGGCGGCTCGGCCGCGCTGGTGGCGGCCGGCGTGATGCCGCTCGCCACCGGCGGCGATGGCGGCGGCTCCATCCGCATCCCGGCGGCGTTCAGCGGCGTGTTCGGACTGAAGCCGAGTTACGGCCTGGTGCCGAACCTGCCGGGGCCGATGGGCACGCTCGCGGTTTATGGCGGCCTGTCGCGCGATGTCGCCGACAGCGCGTTGCTGATGAACGTGCTCACCCGCCCGGACCCCCGCGATTCCTTTGCCATTCCCGATCGCGGCATCGACTATCTCGATGGCCTCGACAGCGGCGTGGCGGGCCTGCGTATCGCATGGTCGCCCGATCTCGGCTTCCCGGTCTCCGATCCCGCCGTCGTCGCCGGCTTGCAGCCGGCCCTCGATGCGCTGGTGAAGGCCGGCGCCGACGTGCAGCGCGTACCGCTGGATCTGTCCGGCGCGCAGGGCACCATCGAGGTGATCTGGGCCGCATCGCATGCCGCGCTGGTGCGTGACTTCGACGGCGCGCAACTGGCGGCGCTCGATCCGGGCCTGCTGCGGCTGGCGGTCTCGGCCCAGGATATTTCCACAAGCGAACTGCAGGCGGCGTATCTCGACATGCGTGCGCTGAGCCAGCAGATGCAGCAGTTTCACCGGGATTACGATCTGCTGCTGACACCGACCATTCCCATCACCGCCTTCGCGGCGGGCATCGATACGCCCGACCCTGAGCGCTTCCCGCAATGGCTCGACTGGACGCCGCTGACATGGCCGTTCAACCTCACCCGCCAGCCCGCGGCCTCGGTGCCCTGCGGATTTGTCGATGGCCTGCCGATCGGCCTGCAGATCGTGGGGCCGATGTTCAGCGAACCAACCATCCTGCGCGCCAGCCGCTGCGTCGAGCAGGCCTGCGCCACCGGCGCGCGGCCGGGGCTGGTCGATCGCAGCGCGCGGACGTGACTTATCCCGTAGCCCGGGTGAGCAAAGCGACACCCGGGTCCGCATGCATCCCGGATGTCGCTTTGCTCATCCGGGCTACACGTCTCAAGTCACCGGTTCAAACCTGAACAGCCGCTCCGGATTGCTCACCAGCAGCTTGCGCTGAACCGCGGGGTCCGGTGCATATAGCGGGATGAGATCGACGAGATCGCCGTCGTTCGGCATGATCTTCACATTCGGATGCGGCCAGTCGGTGCCCCAGAGCACGCGGTCCGGTGCGTTGTCGATCAGACGCCTGGCGAAGGGCACGGCGTCGTGGAACGGCGGCCCCGCGGCGGAGGCCCGCTCCGGCCCCGTGATCTTGATCCAGCACTTCTCGTCGCTTGCTTGCAGATCGAGCAACGCCTTGAACTCGGCATCGTCGAGACCCCTGGCGGCGCTGATGGTGCCCATGTGGTCGATCACATAGGTGACCGGCAGCGCCTTCAGGAGTGGCACGAATTCCTGGATCGTCCCCGCCTCCAGATAGACGTCGACATGCCAGCCGATCGCGGCGACGCGGTCGACCAGCGAACGAAACACCTTCATGTCGCCGACGCCGCCGAGCCGCTTGAGGAAGGCGAAGCGGCAGGCGCGGATGCCAGCCTTGTCGAGCGCAGCGAGATCGCCATCGCTCATGGCGGCGTTGACATTGGCCACGCCCTTGTACTTGCCGCCGCTCTGCGCAATGGCGTCGGTGACCACGCGGTTGTCGAAGCCGTGCACGGTGGCATTGACGATGACGGCGCGCTCCACGCCGATCGCGGCGTGCAGCTTGCGGAACATGTCGAGCGGCGCATCCGGCGGCGAATAGGGGCGGTTCGCCGCGAAGGGATAGACGGCGGCGGGGCCGAAGATGTGGGTGTGGGTATCGACCGCGCCCGGCGGAGCCTTGAAGGCCGGCGTCTTCGTCTCCGGATCGGGTCCGGCGATGGTGGGGATGCTTTTCTCGTCGGCCGCGCGCGACGAGGGCATCGCCAATTTCGAAGCCAGTCCGAGCCCTGCCATGCCGGCAAGGAGATCGCGTCGATGCATGCTGTTTCCTCCGTTCGGGTGCCACACCACACTTGCCGGAGGCCGCGCACCGATCCCGCCATGATGGCGAGATGAAAAGGCCCGTACCGTTCCACCGCACCATCGATCAAATGATTGATTTTGCGCTTCTCATGAAAACTTAGCATCAATCGGCGGCTTGTGAGCCGAAGCGCGCCGGTTCAACTTGCATCGCCGGCTTCCCCGCCGTGACCAAGGCCCAGCCCAGCAAGGCGCAGCAGACAACGAAGAAGGGTCGATGCGTGGACGACGCGACGAGCGAGATCGCCTGCTCAGACATCCACCGGGAGGCTGCGCTCCAGGCAACTCACCAGCGCCTGGCCGGCCGTGCTCAGCGGCAGCCCGCGCCGCATGATGATGCCGATGGTGCGGGCCACCGACGGATTGCGCATCGGACGTGCGACAAGACCCGGAACGGCGGCCGCCACGACAGCGAGCCGCGGAACGATGGTCAGCCCGACACCGGCCTGCACCATGCTCACAGCGGTCGCCACATGCTGCACTTCGTAGCGCCAGGTCATGGTCTCACGGCGGCTGCCCAGCGCTTCGTCGATCAGCGCGCGGTTGCCGGTCTGTGGGCTGATGCGGACCAGCGGATAGCCCTCGAGCTCGGACCACGCCACCGCCTCGTTGCGCGCCAGCGGATGATCCGCCGGGCACAGCACCACATAGGGCTCCTTCATCAGCGGCTTGATGTCGATGTCCCAGGGATGCGCGGAGACGAAGGTGATGCCGAATTCCGCCTCGCCCTTCTGGACGAGATCAGCGATTTCACCGGCGGAGTTGTCGAACACACGAATGGCGAGGTCCGGATAGTTGCTCGTCACCGTCTTCAGCACCGGCGGCAGGTAATGGTTGGCAATGGTCGGCAGGCAGCCGAACGCCAGCCGCGTCTGGCCCTCGCGGCCCTGCTGCCGCAATTGCAGATACGAGGCCGCCATGTCGTCGAGCATGCGGCGGGCCTTCGGCAGCAGCTCGAGGCCGGCGGGCGTCAGCGCCAGCTTGCGGGTGGTTCGGGTGAACAGCTTGATGCCGAGATCGTCCTCCAGCCGCTTCATCCGGTGACTCAGCGCGGTCTGCGACAGATTGAGATGCGCCGCGGCGAGATGGAAGCTGCCGCGGTCCGCGATGCTGACGAAGGTTTCGATGCCGAGGAGATCGATGCGCAAGCTGGGTGTCCTTCGCGGGCAGGTCAGGTGAGTTTATCGCATCGCCCGCGCGCGTGGTCCAATGGCTTTGACGCGGCGTGCGGCGCCAGACCGCCAGATCCAATACCAACCAGAAACGTCATCACACAGGAGGGACGACCATCATGAGCAGCACCGCCACACAGGTGACGCAGTTCGGCTCAACGTCATCGACGAATGTTCCGGGCCGATCCCTGCTGATCCGCACCGGCCTCGCCGGCGGACTGCTGGGCGGCGTGATCATCTGGATCTACGAGGCCATCGTCTGGGTCGGGGTGCAGCACCTGATGCCGCTCGCCGGCATTCCACGCAATGCCACGGGCCTGGTGTTCGGCAAGGTGGTGCAGGACCAGCTGGGGGCTGGGGCCTATGTGGTCGGCACGGCCATCCACTTTGCCTTCGCGCTCGCCTGGGGTGTGCTGTTCGCTTACCTCTGGCCGATGTTCCGGCGTCGCGGCTACGAGGCCACGTTTGTGGCGCTGTTCTACGCCATCGTGATCTGGATCGTGATGCATGCGGCGATCATGGTTGCCACCACAAACCATCCCGATTACTTCGACCCGATGGTGGTGATCGGCGGTTTCATGTCGCATTTTTTCTATGCGGTGCCGCTGGCGCTGTTCGTGAAAACGCGCTTGGCTGATACAACCGGCTGAGACGGCGATCAGCCCACACGCCGCTGCAACGCAAAATTCTCTGGGAGCATAATAATAATGTCGAAAAGGCAGTTACGATCACGTCGCGACATCCTCGTGTCCGCCAGCGCCCTCACCGCACTTGCTGCGTTTCCCGGGTGCGCGACGGCGGCCGGCGCCGATATCACCGGACGGCTTGCGCGTTACATGGTATCGGCGCGCGATCGCGCGCTGCCCGATGCGGTGCTCGTCGCCTGCAAGCATCGCATCCTCGACACGTTTGGCGCGATGGTGTCGGGTGCGCGCATGAAACCCGGTGTGCTGGCGGTGGATTATGTGCGCGGGCTCGGCGGCACCGAGCAGGCCACCGTGATCGGCGCCAGCTTCCGCACCACCGCGATCAATGCCGCGCTTGCCAATGCGATGTGTGGCCATGCGGACGAAACCGACGATTTCGAGCCGGTGACCAAGGCGCATCCGGGCTGCGCGGTGGTTCCTGCGGCCCTTGCCATCGCCGAGAAGGAAGGCCGCTCCGGCGAGGAATTCGTGCGCGCCGTGGCGCTTGGCTACGACCTCACCTGCCGCCTGTTGATGGCGCTGGGGCCCGACCTCGTGCGCGGCAGCCACCGCAGCGCGGAAGGCACCAGTTCCACCTTCGGCGCCCTTGGCGGCGCGGCCTCGCTCGCACGCCTCGACGAGACGGGCATGCGTTTCGCCATCTCCTATGCGGCCCAGCAGGTGTCGGGCCTGTGGAGCTGGGTGAAGGACGAGGACCATGTCGAGAAGGCGTTCGACTTCGCCGGCATGGGTGCGCGTAACGGCGTGATGGCCGTCACCATGGTGCAGGCCGGCTTGACCGGTGTCAGCGACGTGCTCGACGGCACCCACAACCTGTTCATCGCGCTGTCGACCGATCCGAAACCAGAAGCCATGCTGGAAGGCCTCGGCAGCCGGTTCTATGTCACCGAGACCGCAATCAAGACGTTCTCCGTCGGCTACCCGATCCAGTCACCGCTGGACGCCTTGCTGACTCTGCGCAAACAACATGGGCTGACGCCGGACAATGTCCGGGACATCCTGGTCAAGCTGCCCACCGACGCCATGGGGATCGTCGGCACCAGTGCGATGCCCGATGTCAGTTGCCCGCATCTGGTCGCGCTGGCGCTGGTCAAGGGCGCGGTGTCGTTCACCGACAGCCACGATGTGGGGCTGATGCGCGATCCCGCCATCCTGGCGCAACGCGCCAAGGTGAAGCTCGCCGGCGATCCCGCCTTGATGGATCCCGCGGCACCACGCGGCGCGATTGTCGAGGTGACTATGACCGACGGACGCAAGGTCGAGCACTTCACCAAGTTTCCGCCCGGCACCAAGGAGAACCCGCTGAGCACGGAAGCCGTCAACGCCAAGACCCGCGACCTGATCGCGCCGGTGCTCGGGGCTGATCGGGCGGAGAAGCTGATTGATCAGGTCAACGCGTTGGAGAAGCTGGATGACATGCGCCAGTTGCGGCCGCTGCTGATCGCGTGAGGCGGATACCGCTAAGCGTATCATTCAGCGCGAGCGTAGCATCCCCACTGCGTCATCCGCGGGCTTGACCCGCGGATCCAGCTTGGTTCCAGCACAGTGAAGAAGAAAGCTGGATCACCGGGTCAAGCCCGGTGATGACGGAGTGGGTAGGATACCTTCGTTTCCTACAACATTTTCCGGCTGCCGATTTCAGCCATCCCCCTCACTTCACCCCAAGCTTCGCCGCCTCATCCCAGCTCGGGCACTTGCGGGCGTCCAGCGCCACGTCGTAGGGCTGGTAGTTGTCCTTGGTGATGACGGTGGGCTTCAGCACGATCTCGGTCACCACCGGTTCGTTGCGCAGCGCGCGGATGGCGATCATGGTGCCGACACAGCCCTGCACGAAGCCGTTATAGTCACCGCTGGCGAGCAGCTTGCCGGCCTTGATGGCGTCGACCGCTTCCTTGGTGCCGTTGACGCCGATCACCTGGGCCTTGCGGTTGGCGCCGTCGAGCGCCTCGATCGCGCCAATCGCCATGGCGTCGTTGGCGGCGAGCACACCGTCGATCTGCGAATTCGACTGCATCAGGTTTTCCATCACCTGCAGCGCCTGCAGCCGCTGATAGTTGGCGGGCTGGGCGGCGAGCAGCTTGGCGCCCGGATTTTCCTTCAGCGCATCATAGAAGCCGCGGACGCGATCGACGTTGGTGAGCGAGCCCTTGACGCCCTCGATGATGACGATGTTGCCCTTGCCGCCGAGTGTCTTGAGCAGGTAACGCGCGGTCTCCAGCCCCAGGCTGTAGTCGTCGGCGCCGACGAAGGCGACGAACTTGCCGCCTTCGGAGCGGTCGGTGACGTTAACCACCGGGATCTTGGCGCTGTTGATCTGCTCAACGCCAGGCACCATCGCCTTGTAGTCCACCGGGATAAAGACGATGGAGCTCGGCTTCTTCACGATCACGTCTTCGATCTGGCTGAGCTGCTCGGGAATGCTGTCGGGCTTGGTCGGGATGTAATGCAGCGTCTTGGCATTGAGCGATTTGGCGGCGGCATCGGCGCCGACCCGCACGGTCTGGAAATACGGATTGGTCTGGTTCTTGGTGAACACCGCGATGGTCTCGCCGTCGGCGAATGCGCCGGTTGCGAATGCCGCCGAGGCCAGCAAGGTCACCGCCCCACCGGCAAGCTTCATATTAGTCGATTTGGTCATATCTCCACCCCTCTTGTTGATTGTTGAAACGTTGCGAAAAATCATTGCGTGCGACGGCGCGTCTTCATGTCGAGCCACACCGCAAGGATGACGATCACGCCGGTGACCAGCGGCTGCCAGCTAGCGCTGACCTGCAGCAGGTTCATGCCGTTGAGCACCAGCGTGAGAATGAGCGCGCCGACAAAGGTGCCGAATACCGTGCCGATGCCGCCGAACAGCGAAGTGCCGCCGATCAGCACCGCCGCGATCGCCGGCAGCGTCAGGCTTTCGCCGATGTCGGCCTCGGCCGAATTCAGCCGCGCCAGGAACACGATGGAGGCGAGGCCCGCCATCAGGCCGGACATCACATAGACCAGGATCAGCCGGCGCGAGACCGGAATGCCGGACAGCCGCGCCGCCACCGGATTGGCGCCGATGGCATAGATCTCCTGCCCCCAGGTGGTGCGCTGCGCGAAAATCGTGCCGATGGCGAGGAAGATCAGCAGCAGGTAGACCGGAATCGGCAAGCCCAGCCAGTAGCCGCTGCCGATCTGGCGGAAACCCGGCGGGAAACCATGGATGGTGTCCCCGGCCATGTACCAGTAGGTCACGCCATGCAGCACCCACAGCATGCCATAGGTGGCGATGAAGGACGGAATCCGCAGCGCCGTTACCATCACCCCGTTGAGAAGCCCGATGGCGCCACCAGCAGCCAGACCCGTGAGCACGCCAAGCGCGGGCGACTTGGTGACATGGATGACGGTGCCGGCAAGACAGGCCGACAGCGCCACATTGGCGCCGACGGACAGATCGAGGCCGGCGGTGAGCACCACCAGTGTGAGGCCTGCGGCGATGAAGAACATCAGGCTGGCCTGGCGCAGCACATTGAGGATGTTGTTGACGCTGAGGAAGGAGTCGCTGAGCAGCGACAACGCGACGCAAATCAGCAGCGCCGCGAGCAGCCGGTAGAACACCTGGATCACGTCTTCCGACAGGAACGCGCGCGGCGGCATGAAGGTCTGCTTCGGAGTGGTCGGCTTCGAGACGTCGGTCATGTCCGGCTCCGCAATCCGTCGACAAACAGGGCCACGATCACCAGGATGCCGACACTGGCGACCTGGATCGACGACGGCAGCGCCATCAAATTGAGGCCGTTGCGCAGTACGCCCACCGTGATGACGCCGAGCGCTGTTCCGAGCAGCCAGCCATTGCCGCGCTCGAACGAGGTGCCGCCCACCGCCACCGCGGCGATGGCGTCGAACTCAAGGCCGAGCCCCGCAGTCGGATGCCCGGAGTTCATCCGCGCGGTCATCAACAACCCGGCGATGCCGGCCATCGCGCCACCGATGGCATACACCGCAATCAGCAATCGGCTGGGCGAGCGGCCGGCATACCGCAGCGCTTCACGGTTGCCGCCGAGCGCGAAAATATAGGTGCCGAACCGGGTGTGATAGAGCAGCCCGTGAAACACCAGATACGCAATCAGTGCCACGATGATCGGCACCGGCACGCCGGCCACCACGCCGGAATAGATGCCGCGCACGCTGGCGGGGATGCCGACCACGCTCTGGCCGTCGCTGACGATCAGCGACAGCCCCTGCGCCATGCCCAGCGTGCCCAGCGTGGCCACGAACGGCGGGATGCCGACAATGGCCACCAGCCAGCCATTGGCCACGCCGAACACCAGGCCGACCAGCACCGCCGCCATCAGCCCCAGCGCCATCGACTTGGTGGCAACCGCGACAATGGCGACAACCAGCGAGGTCAGGGTCAGCACCGCGCCCATGGAGAGGTCGAGCCCCTCGGTCATGATGATCAGGGTCATCGGCAGCGCCAGCAGCATCAGGATGGTGGACTGCACCAGCACATTGGAGATGTTGGGCAGCGACAGGAAGCCCGGCGCGATCACGCCGAACACCGCCACCAGCACGACCAGCATGACGGCAACGCCGGGAATCCGCTGCAGCGGATTGGCGGAGACGGCAATCACATCCTCACGCATGGTGCATCCCCAGTCTCACGATGTTTTCCTCGGTCAGCTCGGAACGCGACAGTTCGCCGGCGATGCGGCCGTCGCGCATCACATAGGCACGGTCGCAAACATGGCAGATCTCGGCCTGCTCGGACGAGATCATCAGCGCCGCGGCGCCTTCCGCCACCAGCCGGTCGATCAGGGCGAAAATCTCGGCCTTGGCGCCGACATCGATGCCGCGCGTGGGTTCGTCGAAGATGAAGAGCTTGGCGCCGGCAGCGAGCCATTTGCCGATCACCACCTTCTGCTGGTTGCCGCCGGACAGCAGGCCCACGGTCTGCTTCACCGTCGGCGTGACGATGCGCAATTGCTGCACCAGGCCATCGGCGGTGCGTTCGGCGCGTCCGCGGTCAAACAGCCCGCTGGGAAACAGCTTGCGCAGCGCGGAGACTACGAGGTTGTCGCCGACCGAGCGCAGCAGCGCCAGGCCCTCGGCCCTGCGGCTTTCCGGGATCAGCGCCAGCCCCAGCCGCGCCGCTTCATCCGGGCCGCCGGATTTTTCGTGGCCGTCGAAAATGATGGTGCCTGCGGTGGCCTTGTCGGCGCCGAAGATCGCCCGCACCACTTCGGTGCGGCCGGAGCCGACCAGGCCGCAGAGACCGACAATTTCCCCCGCCCGTACCACCAGATCGATGCGGCTGATGCCGGAGGCCGCCGACAATCCCCGGACCTCGAGCATGATCTTGCCGGGAGTTTGCGCGAAGTTGCGGGGGTAACTCATGTCGACGTTGCGGCCGACCATCATCCGCACCAGCTGGTCGGGCGATGCATCGCCGGGACGCACTTCGTCGATACGGCGGCCGTCGCGCAGCACGGTGATGCGGTCGCCCATGGCGAACACCTCGGCCATGCGGTGCGAGATATAGATGATGGCGACGCCGTCGGCCTTCAGCCGGGCGATCAGCGCGAACAGCAGTTCCGACTCGCGGTCCGACAGCGCCGCGGTCGGCTCATCCATCACCAGGATGCGGGCGTTCTGGCTGATGGCCTTGGCGATCTCCACCATCTGCTGCTGCGCGACGCCGAGCTTGTCCACCTTGACGGCGGGATCGATGTCGAAGCCGATGGTCTGCAGGATCTTTTTGGCGTCGCTGAGGATGCGGCGGCGGTCGATGGTGCCGGGAATGCGGCCGGCCGGCTCACGGCCCAGGAAAATGTTCTGGGCGATGTCGAGATACGGCACCAGCGAGAACTCCTGGAAGATCACGGCGATGCCGAGCTTTTGCGCATCCGCAGCCGACGCGATCTCGACCTTGTCGCCGTTGTGATAGAATTCGCCGCGGTCGGCGCGATAGGCGCCGCACAGCACCTTCATCAGGCTGGACTTGCCGGCACCGTTCTCACCGAGCAGCATGTGGACTTCACCGGGCCACACCGCAAATGAAACATCATCCAGCGCCTTGACGCCGGGAAACTCCTTGCTGATGCCGCGCAGCTCCAGCAACGGTGCTGTGGCCGGGGCGCGGCCCGCGGTGTCATCGATGGGCAGCGCGTCGCTCATGGCGTCACCTCGGCGCGGCGAAAGATCTTGCCGGGGTTCATCAGATGGCGTGGATCGAGCGCAGCCTTGATGCCGCGCATGACGTCGACGGTGTCGCCGAGCTCATCCCGAAGAAAATCGATCTTGCCCAGGCCAACACCGTGCTCGCCAGTGCAGGTGCCATCCATGGCGATGGCCCGCGCCACCAAACGAGCGTGCAGCGCCTTGGCCCGCGCAACTTCATCGGCATTGTCGGGATCGATCAGGATCAGCATGTGGAAGTTGCCGTCGCCGACATGGCCGACAATCGGCGCGATCAGGCCGTTGGCTTCGACATCCCTGCGGTTCTCCACCAGGCATTCCGCCAGCCGCGAGATCGGCACGCAGACGTCGGTGATCATGGCGCGGGCGCCCGGCTTCAGGCTGAGGCCCGCATAGAGCGTGTTGTCGCGCGCCTGCCAGAGCCGGCTGCGCTCCTCCGCCGCCCGCGCCCACTCAAAGCCGAGCCCGCCATGCTCCGCCGCGATCGCCTGTGCAAGCTCCGCCTGTTCGGCAACGCCGGCGTCGGTGCCGTGGAATTCGAAGAACAACGTCGGCGCCTCACGATAGCCGAACTTGGCGTAGCCATTGATGCCCCGCATCATGACGTCATCGAGCAATTCGACCCGGGCCACCGGAATGCCGGATTGAATGATCTCGATCGCGGTCTCGACCGCATCATGCAACGACGTGAAGCTGCACACCGCCGACGAGATCGCCTGCGGCCAGGGATGCAGCTTCAAGGTGATCTCGGTGAGGATGCCGAGGGTGCCTTCAGAGCCCACGAACAGCCGGGTGAGGTCGTAGCCCGCGGAAGATTTGCGGGCGCGGCGCGCAGTACGGATGATGCGGCCATCGGCCAGCACCACCTCCAGCGCCATCACATTGTCCTTCATGGTGCCATAACGCACCGCCATGGTGCCGGACGCGCGGGTCGACGCCATGCCGCCGATCGAGGCATCGGCTCCGGGATCGATCGGAAAGAACAAACCGGTGTCGCGCAGCTGCGCATTGAGCTGCTTGCGGGTGATGCCGGGCTGCACCACCACGTCCATATCCTTGTCGTGCACCGCAAGAATCCTGTTCATGCGGGAGAAGTCGAAACACAGCCCGCCCTCGACCGCCGCGGCATTGCCTTCCAGCGAGGTGCCGGCGCCGAACGGCACCACCGGCAAACCGACGCTGGCGCATAGCTTCACGATCTCGGCGACTTCCTCCGTGGTTTCCGGAAACACCACCACATCCGGCGGCCGGCTGGCATGATACGCCTCGCTGCGGCCATGCTGCTCCAGCACGCCGCGCGCGGTGGTGGCGCGCGATCCGACCATCTGCGTCAGACGATCGACAACCCCGGCCGTGTTGATCGGCAGTCCCATCCTTGTTCCCCTCACAATGGAGCGCGACTGCGCGCGCTCCATTTTTGATCCGACGCCGGACTCTTGTCGGTCCGTTGCCTTGTATCGGTTGCTCTACGTGGCGCTGTTCGCCGCCGGCTTCAGGCCGAAATCGTAGTTCAGATAGTAGTACGGCACGTTCATCTGCCAGCCATCCGGCGCCAGGCCTGGCTCGCGCGGCTTGTACTCCCGGATCAGGCTGTCCTTGACGCCGAACACCACGTCGGAATCCAGGTACTTGTCGCCATCCTCGAACACATAGGTCACCAGCGTCTCATAACCCGGCGCCGCGATCATGAAATGGACATGCGCCGGCCGCCAGGGATGGCGCCCCTGCGCCTCCAGCATCTGCCCGACCGGGCCGTCGTGCGGCACGGGATAGGCCGCGGGCTTGATCGACCAGAACGAGAAGCCGCCATTGTCATCGGCGAGGAAACGCGCGCGCATCGCCAAGTGGCCGATGTCGTCGAGCTGCTGCACGTCGTAATAACCGTCATTGTTGGAATGCCAGACATCGATGGTGGCGCCGGGGATCGGCCTGCCGTCCGGAGTGGCGACCGTGCCGGTGACGATCAGCGGATCGCCCTTCATGCCGCCGGAGATGTCCTCACCCAATTGCTTCTCCAGCGCCGCCTGCACGAAGAACGGACCGAGCACCGTGGTCTCGGTTGCGCCATCGGGCAGCGGATGGTTGATGGCATCCACCAGCATCGATACGCCGAGTGTATCCGACAGCAGGATGAACTCCTGGCGCTTGTCGTCGCACATCTGGCCGGTGCGGGTCAGGAAATCGATGCCCTGCTCCCATTCCTTCTGGGTCGGCCGCACCTCGCGCACAAAGGCATGCAGGTGGCGCACCAGGGCTTCGCTGACCTGCTTGATGCGGGGATCGGCGGCATTCGCGATCCGCTCCAGCACCGCATCGGTGATGGTGTTCTCATTGAAGTTGCGCATGGGACGCTCCGATCTTCAAGATTTGGATCATCAGAGTTTCGGCTATCAAAGCTTGGGTTCGTCGAGGCCCGACAGGCGCTCGACATGCCGCACGGTGGCGATGAAATCGCTCTCACCGTGGCCCTGGGCCACCAGCGAACCGTAGGTTTCGCGCACCTGTGCCGCAAGCTGCAGCGGCACGCCGGCAGTGTGGCCGGCGGACAGGATCAAGTCGAGATCCTTGGCCATCTGCCGGCAGGAAAACGTCGAGTCGAAATCGCGGGTGCGCAGCGGCGCGGTCTTGTACTTCACCATCGGCGAGGCCACCGCGCTGTCATCCAGCACCTTCAGAATGTCCTGCCAGGCGATGCCGCCCTTGCGCGCCAGCGCCAGGCTCTCCGCCATCATGCCGGCCGACACCGCGATCATCAGGTTGACGGCAAGCTTGGCGAAGCGGGCTTCTTCGGCTTCCCCGAGATAAGTCTGCGCCCGGGTGAAGGTGGCGAGCAACGGCTTTAAAGCCTCGAACGTGACCTTCGGTCCGGACACGAAACAGGTCAGCGCACCGGTGTGGGCGATGCTGGCATTGCCGGACACCGGTGTGCGCAGATAGGCGATATTCCTGGCCTTCGCAGCCACGGCCACCTCCGCCGAAATCTCGGCGCTGACGGTGCTGGTTTCGATCAGGATAGAATTGGCCGCCATGGCCTGCAGCAGGCCCTGCGGTCCGAGCACCGTGGCACGCAGTGCTGTATCATCCGGCAGCGAGGTGATGACCACGCCCTTGCCGGCAACCGCGTCATTTGGCGAAGCGGCTTCGCCTATGCCCTGCGCCTTCGCCGCCGCGAGCCGGGCGTGGTCCGGATCAAACGCCGTCACCTGGTGGCTGGCTTTCACCACGAGCGCCGCCATCGGCAGCCCCATCTTGCCGACCCCGATCCAGGCGATGCTGGTTTTTTGTTCTGTCATTGTTGTCACGCCGCTTGCTGTCGTTCGATATCGTGAACCAGGCGCCGACCCGAGCGCGCCAGTTCCTGTTGCTTGTCTTCAATGCCGCCGGCCAGCAGGCGCCCGGCCCGCTTTTTCCAGACGCCGTCGATCATCACCGCCTCGATGTTGGTAAGGCCGGTCTGCATCACCACGGTCGACACCGGATCGTGCACCGGCGACATGTTCAGGGCGCCGGCGTCGATGACCACGAGGTCGGCGCGCTTGCCGACCGACAGCGAACCGATCTCGGCTTCGCGACCAAGCATGCGCGCGCCTTCGATGGTGATCCAGCGCAGCGCCTCGCGCACGGGGATTGTGGTGGTGGCGGGAATGGGACCGCCAGCGCGACGTGCCTCGGCATTGTCCAGCGCGCGCTGGGTCGACAGCGCCACCCGCGCCACCGCGATGAGGTCGCCGGCCAGCACGGATTCCAGATCGATCCCGATCGACGGCCGCGCCCCCACCTTCAACAGACGGCCGGTGATTGGAAAGCCATGGCCCTGGATCATTTCGTTTTCCGGCGTGACCGAGAACGACACGCCGAGATCGACAAAGCGCGCCAGCAGATCGTCGGAGAGATCGTTGCCGTGCACGATGTTGACGCCGGGGCCGACAAGGCCGGCCTCGATCAGTTTCTCCCAGCCACCTGATGTCTTCGCCGGCCCGCCGCCCTGATGCATCGAGGCGACCAAACCGAATTCCTTCGCCAGCCGGAAATCCTGCAGCGACACGTCGAGGGTGGAATAATGCGGCCCCAGAATCGCAAGCCCCAGCGTTACCAGGCCATTGCGATCGGACAACGGGCCGGCCAGCAGACGCTCGACCTCATGGCGCGGGTGCGGGACTTCCGAGAAATGCGGTTCGCCCGGCTTCGGCTCCGGCTTGGGCGAACCATGAAAGAAGGCGGCGCGGATGCCGCTTTCGAGCAGCGCGCGCACGGCAGCGTCGGTGTGCGCCGGGGTCGGGTTGTTGTGACACCAGTCGACCAGCGTCGTGACGCCCATATTGATCTGGTTCAGCGCGCCCATCACGGTGGCGATGTAGATGTCGTCCGGCGTGAACAAGGTGGCAAGACCGGCATGCATGCGCCGGAAATATTCCAGCAGGGTCCAGTTCGCCGCATAGCCGCGCAGCGCCGTCTGCCAGGTGTGCATATGCGCATTGATCAGCCCGGGAATCACAATGCGGTCACGGCCGTCGATGACGTCCGCATCGCTCGCCGCGATGTTCGGACCGATATCGATGATCTGCCCGCCCTCGACCAGCAGATCGGCGCTGGCAAGATCGCCGAGGCGATCGTCCATGGTCACGATCGTGGCGGAGCGGATCAGCGTGCGGGTCGCCGTACCGGTCATGGGACGCTCATGCCAGCGGCACGGTGACGGGCGCCTCGCCCGCGAAGGCCCGCGCGATCAAGTCGCGGATCGCGCCGCGCTCCAGCGGCCGCGGATTCCAGTAGGCATTGGTCACAGCGAGGTCGGCGGCCCTGTCGATGCCGCTCTCCGGCATGCCGATGTCCTTCAAGGCGAGCTTCGCATGAAGACGGCGCGCCAGATCGTAAAGTCCCTGCGCTGCATCGCTGGTGCCGAGCGCCCGCGCGATGCGCGCCGCGACCTCCGGCACCGCGGGCGCGTTGTAGGCCATCGCGTGAGGCAGCACGATGGTGTGGGTTTCCGCATGCGGCAGATCGAAGGTGCCGCCGAGGGTGTGGCAAAGCTTGTGATGCAGTGCCATGCCGACTGCGCCCAGGCACGTCCCGGCCAGCCAGGCGCCATACAGCGCACCGGAGCGCGCCTCGCGATCGCCCGGTGTTGCAACGATCACAGGCAGGGCCGTCGCCAGTGCGCGAATGGCCTCTTCCGCCATCAATGAGATGATCGGATTCTTTTCGCGGGCGTAGAGCGCCTCGACCGCATGCGCGATCGCGTTCATGCCGGAGGTCGCGGTCATGCCCGGCGGCAACGACATGGTGAGGTCCACGTCATAGACCACGGTCTCGGGCAGGATTTTCGGGCTCGACTGCGTGGTCTTGAGGCCGTCGCGGGTCTCGCCCAGGATCGGCGTCATCTCCGAGCCGGCATAACTGGTGGGCACCACCACCTGCGGCAAATCGGTGCGCAACGCGATCGCCTTGCCAAGCCCGGTGGTGGAGCCGCCGCCGACCGCAACCACGCCGTCGGCATTGAGCGCCTTGACCTGCGCCATCGCCAGCTCAGTCACGTCGACCGGCGTGTGCATGGTGGCGCCGGAGAATATGCCGGCGGCGCGCGCGCCAAGCAGCGCCGCGATGTCGTGTCCCTGTTTTTCCTGAGGCGGCGTGGTCAGAACCAGCGCGCGACTGATCGACAGACGCTCGAGCTCCGCCGGCAATTCCGCCAGCGTCCCCGTCCCGAAGACCACCCGCATGGGTGCCGACTGATAGACGAACCGGTCCATCATCTACTCCTTGGTCCGCGCTTGCATTATGCACGCCATCGATCGCGGCGCGCGATTTTTCCGCGCATGAGCGATGCCGTCACGGCCAGTTGAAGCCAGCCGCGCGGCACGGTCATGTTTCCCCGCCTGCACTGTTAGTTTTTATGCACACGTTTGTCAATCGGTGTTTGCAGGGGTTTTCGACGATACGCTGGGATCACGACCCGGCGAATTTTCCAAGCCTCAATTTCGAAACCTTGGGTTTCTTTGTCCGTCATCCGGATCAACATCGCGTGCCATTGCCGGCGAGTTCGGGTAGGTTCACGGACTGAGACTCACCGGGACGCGGAATGGTTCGAAAGACACCTTCGAAGACGGTTCCTGAACGCGCCGCACGCGTCACCATCATCGACGTGGCGAAGCGCGCAGGCGTGCATTGGTCCACGGTGTCGCGTGCGCTCAATCCGGAAAAGCGCCATTTGATCTCGCCGGAGATGATCGAGCGCGTCGAGACCTGCGTGAGGGAAATGGGCTACCGCGCCAATGCGCTGGCGTCCGGCCTGCGCACCCAGCGCTCGCACACCATCGGCGTGATCGTGTCGCATCTCGGCGACCCGGTTCACCCTCCGATCGTTCGCGCCATCGAGGACTGCTTTGCCGAGATCGGCTATGTCACCATTGTCGGCAACACCGACAACTATCCGGGACGCCAGGGCGCGCTGATCGAGCGCTTCATCCGCCAGGGCGTCGAAGGCCTCGCGATCGCGACCTTCGCGCGCAACGATCCCGATGTCGATGTCTGCGTCGAGGCCAACATCCCTACCGTCTCGGTGTTTCGCGCCGCCGAGTCCGAGCTGATCCCGAGCGTTCGGGTCGACGACACCAGGGCAATGGAAATCGTGGTGGCACATCTCGCCGACCACGGCCACCGCCGCATCGCCCATATCGCCGGCCCGCAAAACGTCTCGACCGGCTATCATCGCTACCGCGGCTTCCGCCGCGCCTGCCGCGCCCGCGCCGGGGATGGCGTCTCGCCATCGGTGGTGTTTGCCGCCGAATTCACCGTGGAGGATGGCGAGACCGCCTGCGCGCAGTTGCTGCGCGAGCATCCCGACATCACCGCGATTTCGGCCGCCAACGACATGCTGGCAGTCGGCGCGCTTCGTCATCTTCGGGCCAACCAGATCCGCTGTCCGTCGCAGATTTCGCTAGTCGGCATGAACAACATGCAGTTCATGGACGCGATCGCGCCGGCGCTGACCACCATCCACACCCCCACCGCCGATCTCGGCATCCAGGCCGCGAAGCTCCTGATCGCCATGATCAACGACACGCCGATCGAAACCAACCGCATCGTGCTGACACCGGAGCTGGTGGTGCGGGATTCGGTGGCCAGGATTCGCAGTGTCGCGCGCAGCGATGCGGATCTGGCGGCGTCGTAGGGAGACGACGTTTCTCCATATTCAGCGTCATCACCGGGCTTGACCCGGTGATCCAGCTTTCTTCACTGAAGTCCTGCCGCGCATAAGCTGGATTACCGGGTCAAGCCCGGCAATGACGGAGTGGGGATGATGCGCCAGCGCTCACACTGGCTTTTCCAAATCATTCTCAAGCCAACTCCTCCAACAACTTCTGCACCACCTTGCGATCGGCCTCGCTCAGCGCCGCCTGTGGCGGCACGGGGTCGCCGACGTCGTAGCCCTGGAGGGTGAGGCCGGCCTTGATGCAGGCGGCCAGATTAAAACGTGCGAAGGCTTCGTTGATGCGCCAGAGCTTGCGCTGCTGGATCAGCGCCTGGTCCCAGCGGCCGGCCTTGCAGAGGTCGTACAAAGCGACGCTCTGCTGCGGCACCACGCAGGCCGGGCCGGCCATCCAGCCGACACCGCCGATCAGCATCACGGCGGCGGGAATATGCGCGGATGCGGCGAACACCCGAATGGCGTCGCCGCAGCGGTTGAGGATCGACAGCAGCCGGCCGGTGTTGGTGGAGGCATCCTTGATGTAGCCGATGCGCGGATGCTGGGCGAGCCGTTCGATGACATCGAGCGTCAGGTCGGAGCGCTGGAATTGCGGATTGGTGTACATGACAACCGGAATATCCACGGCGTCGGCGATGGCACGGAAGTAGCTTTCGACCTGCGCATCGCTGACCGGGAAATACGCTTCCAGGATGGCCAGGATGCCGTCGGCGCCGAGCTGCTGATAAGCCCTGGCCTGCGCCACCGCATCCGCCGTCGAGGTCGACGCCACGCCGGCCACCACAGGCACGCGCCGCGCGGAGGCTTCGATGGTGGTTTTCACCACCGCGGTGCGCTGCGCCGCATTGAGATAGGCGAACTCGCCGGTCGAGCCCAGCGGCGTCAGGCCGTGCACGCCGGCCTTGATCAGATCGTCACAGAGCCGCCCCAGCACATCGGTGCGGATCTGCCCGCCGGCGTCGATCGGCGATACGAGATAAGGGAAGACGCCGTGAAGATCCGCGGATGCCGACATGATGCCTCGATGCTGCGAGTGAAAGTCCAAAAGGGAACATCTATCGGCTATACACCAAAGATGATCGTTCAGCCGCCTTCGAATATCCGGCGCCGGGCGCATTCCAGATGTGTGTGCATGGCGGTGCGCGCGCCGGCTTCGTCACCGGCCTCGATGGCATCGACGATCGCCTTGTGCTCGACCTGGACCATCAGCAAGCGGCTGCGCGGCTGGATCAGCGACAGATTGCGGTTGAGGTTCATCCCGGCGGCGATCTGGTCGTGCAGGCTTTGCAGGGTCGCGACAAAGAAATGATTGCCGGTGGCCTCGGCCACGGCGCGGTGAAATGCGACGTCCTCCTCCACGCCAAGTTTGCCCTGCTCGGTGATGATTTCGAGTGCGGCGAACGCCCCGCGCAGCCGCGTCATGCCATCGGGGTCGCGCATCCGCGCCGCGATCGCAGCGATCTCGCCCTCGACCGCGACGCGAAACACGAAGCAGCGCTGGATATCGGCAATGCTGCCGACCGGCGAGAACATGCCGACATCCTTGGCCGGCCGGCGCAGCACATAGGAGCCCGATCCCTGGCGCGAGGCGATCACGCCGTCGTCGCGCAGCCGCAGCAGTGCCTCGCGCACGATCGGCCGGGAGACGCCGAGCTTGTCGGCGAGATCGGTCTCGGTCGGCAGCCGGCTGTCGACGGGGTAAGCGCCGCTGATGATCTGGCTGAGGATGTATTCATAGGCTTTGTCGCTCAGCTTCACCCGGGCGGTCATCGTCCGTCGACTCATCATGTTGCTGTTATCAGATCCACGCATGGTTCCGCCCGGGACGCAAATCTAACATATTTACAACTTTACTTACAGTTTGTAGCAACACTCCAAAGGCCGGATAACAGCTTGAACTGTACCGTCCCGTGATCAGGGCGACCTGGGGAGGGAAACTGTTCGGCTCAATGTTGTAAAGATGCTTTGGGGGCGCCTTGTGGCAGCCGGACGTGTTGGTGATGACACCAGTTCTTCGATCAAGGGGTGAGACAACCATGCAGTCTTACGATCTCGCCGGCCTGCGGCTCTTGCGTGTCGCTCTCGGCGGCCATGACCTGGACGGCGGCGCGCGTCCGCCATTGCCACCGCCCGCCTCGACGCGCAGGATGAGACCACCCTCGCGGCGCTGCGCGAGACCCCGCTGTTCGCAACGCATCACGCCGCCAAACAGGCCGAGTTTTTTTTACCGAAACCTGATCGCGAGCGATCTGCTTCGCACCACCATCGCCGACGCCAAGGACGCACCATGACCGAATTGTCTTCCGAGACCCGTGACCGCCTGATGGTGGTCTCCACTGCAACACTGGCCACCATCCTGTTCAAGCGCGGCCTGCGTTCACAATTCATCCAGGGCGTGCCGCGGCTCACCAGCCGGCCGCTGAAGATGGTCGGCCCGGCCTTCACCCTGCGCTACATTCCCGCGCGCGAAGATATCGACACCATCGAGGTGTTCCGTGATCCCGAGCACCCGCAACGCAAGGCGATCGAGACGGTGCCCCCGGGCCATGTGCTGGTGATGGATTGCCGGGGCGATCATTCCGCCGCATCCGCCGGCGGCATTCTTGCCACCCGCGCCATGATCCGGGGCTGCGCCGGCATCGTCACCGACGGCGGCCTGCGCGATGCCGACGAGATCGCCGAGCTCGATATGCCGACCTACTGCGCGGCCCGCTCCGCGCCGACCAACCTGACCCGGCATCACGCCGTCGACCTCAACGTGCCGATCGGCTGCGGCACCGCCCCCGTTTTCCCCGGCGACATCATGGTGGGCGATGGCGACGGCGTGATCGTGCTGCCGCGCGGCATCGCCGATGAGGTGGCGCTGGAGGGCTTCAACCAGGACAAGCTGGAGAGCTTCGTGCTCGACGAAATCCGTAAGGGCGCGCCGCTGCGCGGCACCTATCCGCCGAACGAAGAGACGCTGAAACGCTTCAAGGCGACGCTGGGGGATACGGGGTCGGGCTCAGGGGCGATTTAGCGTTCGCTGTTTTTCGTCATGGCCGGGCTTGTCCCGGCCATCCATGTCTTTCTTTTGGTAATGCTGTAAAGGCGTGGATGCCCGCACCAAGTGCGGGCATGACGGAAAAAATAATGATCTCCGAGTTTGAAGATCACCCGCTATTCCTCAACCCCGCCGAAATTCCATTGATCGTGATCTGCACGCCGCGCAGCACTTGCTCGTCGGCATTCTCGGCTCGGTGGGCTTTCAGCAGCTCGACCTGGGTGTGGTTCAACGGGTCGAGATAAGGAAAGCGGTTGCGGATGGAGCGTTCCAGCAGCGGGTTGCCTTGCAGCAGGCGGTCCTGCTCCATGATCTGCAGCAACAGGCGGATCGAGGTCTGCCACTCGGTGCGGATGCGCTGGAAGATGGTGTCGCGCAGCTTCTTGTCGGTGACGAGCTCCGCATAACGCGAGGCGATGGCAATGCTGCTCTTTGAGAGCACCATGTCCATGTTCGACAGCAACGTGCGGAAGAACGGCCACTCGCGATAGAGCTCCTGCAGCAGTTCAATGCCCTTGTCGGGGTGCTGCTTGATCCAGGTCTCCACGGCGGTACCGAAGCCGAACCAGCCCGGCAGCATCAGGCGGCATTGCGCCCAGCTGAACACCCAGGGAATCGCGCGCAGGTCCTCGATGCGGCGGGTCTGCTTGCGCGAGGCCGGCCGGCTGCCGATGTTGAGGCCGGAGATTTCCGAGATCACGGTGGATTCCCAGAAATAATCGGTGAAGCCTTCGGTCTCGTACACGAGATTGCGATAGGCCGCGAAGGCGAGCGACGACAGCTCTTCCATGGCGACCAGATAATCTTCGCGCGGCGCAGCCTGCTGCGGCTGGATCAGGCTGGCTTCCAGCGTCGCCGCAACCAGGATTTCCAGGTTGCGGCGGCCGACTTCCGCATTGGAGTATTTGCTGGAGATGATTTCGCCCTGCTCGGTGATGCGGATCTGGCCGTTCACCGCGCCGCCCGGCTGGGCGATGATGGCATCGTAGCTCGGCCCGCCGCCGCGGCCGACCGAACCGCCGCGGCCATGGAACAGCCGCAGCCGCACGCCGTGACGCTTGAACACTTCAATGAGACTGATCTCGGCCTTGTAGAGCTCCCAGCCGGAGGTGACGAAGCCGCCATCCTTGTTGCTGTCGGAATACCCCAGCATCACTTCCTGGACACCGCCGCGGCTGTCGACCAGCTTGCGATAGACCGGCAGCGACAGCAGCCGGTCCATGATCTCGGCGCAGTGCTGCAGGTCTTTAATTGTTTCGAACAGCGGCACCACATTGATGCGGCTTGCTCCCGAGGGATCGATGATGCCGGACTCCTTCAGCAGCACCGCAATTTCCAGCAGATCCGAGACGCCTTCGGTCATCGACACGATGCACTGGGTGATGGCTTTGTCGCCAAGCAGCTTTTGCGCGTCGGCGACGGCGTGCAGCAATGCCAGTTCACCGCGGGTCTCCTCGCCATAAGCGACGAACGGCGACACCAGCGGCCGCACCGTGGCGAGTTCGCGGGCCAAGAGGTCGATGCGGGCGTCCTCATCGAGGTCGCGATAGCCGACCTCAGGCATCGCCGCATCGAACAGTTCGATCAAGGTGCGCTCGTGCACGGCGGAGTTCTGGCGGATGTCGAGGCTGGCGAGATAGAAGCCGAAACAATCCACCGCGCGGCGCAGCTGGCGCAGCCGTCCCCGGGCGATGACGGCGGAATTATTCGCAAGCAGCGAACGATGGATGACATCGAGATCGGCGCGGAAATCCGCCACGCCGTCATAGGCCGCAGCCTTGCCGACCGGGCGGCGATCGGAATCGATGCCGTCGAGCTTCATCGCGGTGGCGGCAAGGCGGGCATAGATGCCTGATATCGCCAGTCGATAGGGTTCGCCGCGGCGATGGGGCGAAGCATCCGGCGACTGTTTCGCCAGCGCCTGCAGCTCCTCGGACAGCTCGACCAGTTGCGACGCCAGCGACAGTTCGGCGCCGAGCTGATGCAGCTCGTCGAGATAGAACCGCAGGATCCGGGTGCTCTGCATGCGGGTGGTGTCGCGCAGCACATCGGCGGTGACGAAGGGATTGCCGTCGCGGTCGCCACCGATCCAGCTGCCGACCCGCACGAACGAGGCCAGCTCATCATGCTCCAGCGCGTTCTCGGCGACATCCCGGTTCGCCATTTCCTCCGCCTGCAGCCGGTCTTCGAGGGCGCAGTGCAGCCGGGGCAATTCCCGCAAGAACGTGTAATCGTAGAACGACAAGCCGTTCGCAACTTCGTCCAGCACGGTCAGCTTGGTCCGGCGCAGCAGGTTGGTCTGCCACAGCGTCAGCACGGCGCGGCGCAGTTGCTCCTCGCTGTCGCGCCGCTCATCCGCGGTCATCCGGGTGCGCTCGTTGTGGTCCAGCAGCGCCGCGATCTCCATTTCCCGATCGATGGTGCTCTTGCGGCGGACTTCGGTCGGATGGGCCGTCAGCACCGGGCTGACCAGGGCCTCATCGAAGAATTGCCGCAGCCGCTCGGCGCCGATGCCGGCCTTGCGGGCACGGGCGACCGCGCCGGCCATCGTCGAGGCCTCCGGCAACTGCCCGGCCAGGATGCGGGAGCGGTTCTGGCGGATGTGGTTCTGGTCTTCGGCGATATTGGCGAGATGGGAGAAATAGCTGAAGGCGCGGACAATCCGCACCGTGTCGCTGATCGACATCCGGCTCAGGATCTCGTCAAGCTCGCGCTTGGCTTCCTGGTCCTCGTCACGGTGGAAGCGGATCGAGGTCTGCCGGATGCGCTCGACCAGGTCGAACACCGCCGCCCCCTCCTGGTCGCGGACGGTGTCGCCCAGGATACGGCCAAGCTGGCGGATGTCGTTGCGAAGCTGGGTGTCCTCGAACCCCGCGCCGCGGGTCTCGTCATAGACCGGCATTCCCGCACCGGGCGCCTTCACCTCGGACGTCTTGACCTCGGCAGACATGGCCCATCCCTTCCAACTTTTTGCAGTGCATCATTTGTCCATAATCCGGACCGCCCACGCAAGATGCTGCCGTGCAAGAAATCGACCTTCCAACACCGGATTTTCCGGATTCCTGCTCAGGATGTGGGCAGTCGTGGCGGGCGGGATCCGAAGGGCCTCCAGAGGCCATTGCATCGATCGGAAGGCGACGCTCACGCGCTCGAAATCGGCGGCGCGCATTTGACTCACCGGAATACGGGGCCGTTACGCACAAACACGCAAGACAGAATCAAATTAAGGATCGATTAACCATACCAGCCGGACTCTCCGCCCCATGAACACGGACGCGCAGATCGAAGAACTGGAGGAGTTGCTGTCGCAACTGTCCGTGCCTCCGTCGATCGTGCTCTCGGATGGCCGCATGGTCCGCTGGGTCACCGTCACCACCGCGGTCGTGGTTATCTCCGCTCTGTGCTTTGCCTTTATGCCCTTTCTGGCAGCCTACGCCAGCCTGCTCACAAGCGTCAAAATCAACGCCGCCCCGATTTCCGTCCCTGTCGCAGCCACCGCACCTGTCGCGACGCCTGCCGCGCCGATTGTCAAGGTGGTGGCGCGCGAGACGGTGCAGCCCGCTGACGGCCTTTGCCGCGTAGGGTTGACCGACCTCAATCAGGCCACTGCGCGCGTGACCGAGTTGGTCGCGCTTCGCCGAAGCATCGAAGACATTCCGATTGTCGCGTCATCCGATCCGGTGCCGCGCCCCCGTGTCCGCACCACCCGCGTCCGCGCCAAGCACATCGAAACTGCACGGACGCTCAACCATGTCGCGGAAAAAGAATCGACAGAACCGGCGCAGCCGACGCCGTTCTTCGAAAGACTGTTCGGCGCTCAACCGAACCAACTGTAATCGGCAAAAACTGGCAATAACGGGGAATACCAATGCAGGACGCAGATATCCTCAACTCCGACGTCAAGGCCCTCCTGATCTTGCTGCTGCTGAAGACCGGCACCAGCGCCGGCGAAATCGCCACCGCACTGCAAATGGCGGCCACCTCGCGCCTGGTGGCGAGCCCCGACCATCCGGCCCGCGAGATGGCCCCTGTCGCCCGCGAGGTCGCACCGGAGAGCATCGCGGAAGTCGACCGCCAGTTGGCCGAAACAGCGAGACTCCGCGCCGTTGCGCCGAAGCCGGCGCTACGCGCCGTGCAGGCGCCCCAGATCAAGGGCTACGCGGCCTGATTTCCGCTTATTCCCCGCGCTCGACGCAACAGCGCGGGGAATCCAACATGATCCGCTTCTGATGTGGCCTCGACATGCTCTTGCGCGCACGTCTGGAGGCGAAACGGCTCCGGCACCAGCCGGACGCCTTGAGCTCTCACATTACATTCTCTGACGTTCGACCTTGCGGGCCAGGTATTCGAAGGTCATCTCGACGATCTTGGGCTTGAGCAGAAAGTCGCGCGCCTCCCGCGCCTTGTCGGGATCGACCGGATGGATTGTGCCGGCGGCCGCAGCGGTCAGTTGCAGCGCCGCCGCGCGTTCGAAGAAGAAGGCGAGATAGGCCGCCTCCTCGATCGTATTGCCGGTGGTGATCAGGCCGTGATTGGCGAGCAAAATGGTTTTCCTCTCGCCAAGCGCAGCGGAAATAACGATCCCCTCCTCGTCCCCGATCGGAAGCCCCGGCCAATCCGGCAGATAGGCGCACTGGTCCTGGAACATGCACACGTCCATGTGCGCGACGATCAGCGGTTGGCCGATCATGGACAGGGCCGAGGTGGCCGGCGGGTGGGTGTGCACAATGGAGCGAATGGCCGGCTTGTGTTTGTAGATCCACAGATGGAATCGCGTGGCGGGATTGGGAATCCCGTCACCTTCGATCACGTTGAGATCGCCGTCGACCATGATGAAACCGGTGGGCTTGGCTTCGTCGAAGCCGGTGCCGAGCGGCAGTGTCAGAAACCGGTCCGGCCCGATCCGCGCGGTCAGCTGGCCGGCCAGCCCGCCGAAGTGGCCTTCGGCGGCCAGGATGTGGGCGGTGAACGTCAGTTTTTCCTGATCGGTCCAGCTGCTGGTCCGGTGCAGACTTTCGAGATCGGCGTCCACGCGTTTGGCGTGATGGGTCTTGTCCGCATGGGCCTTGAGGGGTGTTGCCGACATGGTTGTTATCCTCTGTGGATGTCAGAGCTGGATTTGGGACGCCGGTTGATAGGTCTGCCGCATCAGGAAGGCGCAGGCCGCGGCGAGAAGGCCGAGGCCGGCGAGATACACCCCGACCGCCTGGATGGTGCCGAAGCTCGCAATCAGCGTTGTCGCCACGATCGGGGCAAGCCCGCCACCCAGCGCACCGGCAACCTGGATGCCGATCGACATGCCGGAATAACGCAGCTCCGGCGGGAACTGCTCGCTGTAGAGATGCGATTGCGGACCGAACATCGCCGCATAGTTGATCGAGAGTCCGACAATGACGGCGATCTGGAACGCCAGCGCCGATCCGCTGCCGAGCGCTATCACCAGCGGAACCGCCGACACCGCCAGCAGCAGGCCGCCGGCGATATAGAGACGACGGGAGCCGACCTTGTCGCCAAGCCAGCCGAACAAGGGAATGCCGACGATCTGGAAGGCGGCGGCCACCGTGATCGCGCGCAACACCTCGCTGCGGGAAAACCCGAGCGTGCCGATGGCGTAGGAGACCGAAAACACCACGAGCGTAAAGTACAGCGTGACCTCGCCGAGCTTGCCGCCGATCAGCAGCAGCAGGGAGCGCCAGTGCCGCCTGATAACGTCGCGGGCCGGAAAGGCGCGAATCTTCTGCTCGCTTTTCATGGCGACAAAGACCGGCGATTCCGCAACATCCCGGCGGATATAGGCGCCGATCGCAAACATCACCACACTCGCGAGAAACGGCACCCGCCAGCCCCAGGCCAGGAAATCTTCCTCCGGCAACAGGCTGGCCAGCGCGAATGCGCCGGTGGACAGCATCAGCCCGACCGGGGTTGCGCCTTGCGGCAGGCTGCCGAAGAACGAGCGACGCGCGGCCGGCGCGTGCTCGACCATCATCAGCATGCCGCCGGCATACTCGCCGCCGAACGAAATGCCCTGAGCAATGCGCAGGACAATCAGCAGGATCGGCGCGGCAAGGCCGATCGAGGCATAGGTCGGCAGCAGGCCGATGGCCACCGTGGCCACGCCCATCAGCACCAGGCCGAGCATCAGCATTTTCTTGCGGCCGAGCCGGTCACCATAATGACCAAAAATGAGACCGCCGACCGGGCGCGCGAAGAACCCCGCGGCAAACGCACCGAACGCCGCCAGCTGCGCGGCGGTGGGATTGAAGGTCGGGAAGAACAGCTTGTTGAATACCAGCGCGGCCGCGGTGCCATAGGTCAGGAAATCGAAGGCTTCGATCGCACTCCCGATCATGGTGGCAAGTGTCACCTTGAGCATCGAGCGGCTGTCCGCCACGGAGTCCGGAAAAGGCTGTGCGAAGGATTCCGCCGTGACGTCGGCTATTTCAACCATGGGCGCCTCCTGAAAGACAACTTTTATTGTCCTATAGCCAACTTCCGCCGCGCCCGTCCGATTTGCAAGCTCAATTTTTATCTCGCAGGCGCGAGAATTTTGGGCAGATCGGGTAAAAGCCGATTTGGCCGCGCAGCGACCGGCTTTATGGTCGCAGGCGCGAATCGCAATGGAAGGTCCGAAAGCACGTGGCGAAGAAGGCCGTCAGCAAGGCTCCCCGCTCCGACGCCAGCCCGGAGAGCAATGATGTCGGCGCCCGCGCAAAATCGCTGCGGCTGCATCAGCGCATGACCCTCGACGAGCTCGCCGCACACACCGGCGTCAGCAAGGGCCATCTGTCACGATTCGAGCGCGGGCAGAAATCGCTGTCGCTCGCCATGCTGATGCGGCTGGCCGACGCGCTGCACGCCTCGGTCGCCGAACTGCTGGGCGAGCCGACCGCAGCCGGCAAATCGCATCTGTCGAAAGCCGCGGGGCGCACCTTCCGCAAGGCGACCGCCACCGATGGCGGTTATGCCTTTGCCGCGCTGAGCCGCAGCAACGATCCCATGATCAACTCGTTCGTGGTCGAATTTTCGGCAGCGGATACCGAAATGCGCAAATCCGCCACGGCCCACCACAGCGGCGAGGAGATCTTCTTTGTGCTGGAAGGCGCCGTCGAAATCGAGCTCGGCAACCGCACGCAATTGCTCAATGAGGGCGATTACCTGCAATTTCCCGGATCGGTGAAACACAATGTCCGCAGCGTGCGCAAACGCAGCAAGGTGCTGGTCATCGTGGTGCAGCGCTAGCGCCCGATGAGATATGGTTCGACCAATGTCATCCGTCATCCTGAGGTGGCCATCCGCAGGATGGCCCTCGAAGGGCGACGGCCCGGGCGGCAGCTCATTGGCCGTTCATCCTTCGAGGCTCGCCCAGCGGTGCAAGTGCACCGCAAGGCTCGCACCTCAGGATGACGGAATTGCTTCAATGCAAACTCACCCCGCATTAGCGGTCGCTGATTGCGGTCCACGCAGCACCATCAGCGTTGCCGACATGGTGGCCACCAGTTTTTCCTCGCCGTTGCGCAGCGCGAACGCCCGGGCTTCGCACACCGTGAGGGTGCGCCCGGGCTTGATCACCTCGGCGCGAAACTCAAACCGGTCGCCGCTCGCCGGCGCCAGCAGGTTGGTCTTGAATTCGACGGTCAACACATCGCAATCAGCGGGCATCAGCGTAAAGGCAGCGTAACCGCAGGCACTGTCGAGTCCCGCGGTGATGATGCCGGCATGAACAAAACCGTGCTGCTGGGTGTAGGCCGCGTCATACGCCATGGCGAGATCGAGCTTGCCGGGCGCCATGCGCGTTATCGCTATGCCGAGTGTCCGCATCGCCTGCTGGCGGTCGAAGCTCGCGATGACCCGCTCCTGATAGTCCGGATCCTGGGGCTCGCGTGCGGTCATGAGGGCGTTCCCGGCAGACGCTGGTTTGATACGGTAACGTATCAGGCTGGCGTCGGGATCGCAATACGCCACCGTATCGCTACACCTCAGCAACTGGCCTCAGGACATCTCCCTCACCCGACGGGATGTCCGCTGCCGCAGGGGGTGACAGAGCGGCCGACGTCTGTCGGCCCGAATGAAGTCGATGATCTGGTCCGCGAGAATGTGCCCCTGATATCTGCCGGCCACGAGATTCAGCCGGCTGGCAAAGGTGTCGGCTCCGAAAAATATGCCGCGATACGCCTCCTCGGCGATGTCGATGTCGGCTTCGCTGAACGCCCGCTGCCGCAGCCCCAGGCGATTGAATCCGCCCAAATACGAGAGGTCCCCCGCCGCAAGACCGAACGGGATGACGTCTGAGCGCACGAACGTCCGCATCTCGACCATGGCCGACGCACCGACATGGCTGAACTGGTGCGCGGCCGAATAATTGTCGAACTGGGTGAAATCGCCAACCTGGCAGTGACCCGCCAACGCCACCCCGAGACCAAGCGTGACATCCGATCCAATCGAACAGTCGTGCGCGACGTGGCTGTAGGCCAGCATGCGACACCGATCGCCGACCACGGTGACATTCCCGCCATCCCGGGTGCCCACATTGATGGTGACATGTCCGCCGAGATTGCAGCCGGCACCGACCACCAGCCGGCCCGTCGAGTCACCCGCCGCGATCGATTGTGGCGGCGTTCCCAGCGACGCAAAGGCGCCAATCCGCGTATCCTGGCCAATCGATGTGAAGCCGCCGATGTTGACGAAGGCCGCCAGATGGCAGCCCGGACCGATGGTCACATCGCCGCCAATCGTGCAGTTCGGGCCGATCTCGACAGTATCGGCAATACGCGCCCCGGCCGCGACATGGGCCGAGGGGTGGATCATAGCCATGCTTAAACAGACTCCCGTCATACCGACGTACGCCGAACAAAACGTACGCCAAACAAGATGTGCGGGGTGCCATGCCGCCCTCCGGACGTCCGAACAGACGTCACGAGGCCACAATCGCCGCTGTCTGCGCTCAAGCGCATTCAGCCACCGGAGCGGCAACTCATCATCGACGCTAGGTGAGTTGGTTTCGAATGTCGAGAGACGCAGGCGATTCAGGGTCAAAATCACACAATCGACCAGTTTGGTCGCAAAACCTGCACAATCGAGCGTCGAGATCCGGGTCTCGATCACCTGCCCTGCTAGTTCCCGCGCAGCCGCTCGCTGATCACGGACCAGCGGCTGCCGTCAAAGCGCACCATGTAACCGTCCTTGATAGCGCGGAAATCGTCCTTGCTGGTGTTGAGGGTGATGCCGGGCATCAGCATCGGCAACTCGATATTCTTCAGGCTGGTGGCCTGCGCCATGATGTTCTCGCGGGAGAGATCGTTGCCGCAACGTTCGAGCAGGACCACTAGCGCCTGCGACACATAATATCCATAGATCGCGGCAGAGTTGTTCGGGTCGGTGTTCGCGAAACGCTCCCGCATGAATGCGGTGTACTCGGCGAGACCGGGGTCCTTGGCCGTCTCGGCATCGTAGGGTTTCAGTGCGCCCAGCGAGAGGATGCCGGCTGATGCCTCGAGGCCGGCCGGCGCCATCACCGCGGTGGTGTTGGCGCAACCGCTGGAGATGAAACGCAACGGCAACCAGCCGGCTTCAAAGGCCTTGCGGATGGCCTGGGCGCAGGCGCGCGGCGTCACCGAATAGATCATGAAGACATCGGCCTTGGTGCTGGCAAGCGTCAGCACCTGGGAATCCACTGTCGGATCAGCCACCTCGAAGCTCGAAGCCATGGCGATCGCCTTGTCGGCATCCGCACCCAGCGCCTCGCGCACACCACGCAGATACTCCTTGCCGGCATCGTCGTTCTGGTAGAGCACGGCAAAACGCGCGTTCGGATTCTGCGCCCGCGCATACTGCACATCCATCGCCGCTTCCATCAGGTAGTTCGGCCCCCATGGCAGCGCGATCGACCACGGCATGTTGACGGGATCATTCCACTTCGCCGCCGTGCTGATCAGGAAGATCTGCGGCACCTTGTTGATGTTGAGATACTTGGCGACGGCCGAACTCGGCGCCGTGCCCATGGTGCCGAAAATGAAGGCGACGTTGTCGCTTTCGACTAGGCGGCGGACCGCCTCGACGGTCTTCGGTGGCGAGAAGGCATCATCGAGCGACAGCAGATTCAGCTTGCGGCCGTTGATCCCGCCCTTGCCGTTGACCTGATCGAAATAGGCCGACATCACCCGTCCGGCCAGGCCGAATGCCGACACTGGCCCGCTGTAGGGCATGGTGTTGCCGATGCGGATTTCGGTATCGGTGACGCCAGGTGTTGATTTCTGCGCCAGAGCCGGTGACACCGAAGCGACGACGGAAACAAGAAGAAGCGCGGCGGTTGCCTTCATGACGATCCCCGAATGTGACGGCCGGTCGTGATATCGCGACGACATCCCCTGAGCAATCCGCCTATTTGCCCGGCCAGGAGGGTTTGCGCTTTTCGGCGAACGACGCCAGGCCTTCCCTGGCATCCTCGGTCATTGCCAACAACGCGATCTGGCTTTCGGTAAAGGCAATGGCTTCGTCAAATGACATCGACGCAATGGCGCGCATGGCGTATTTGCCGCGGCGGATCGCGGTCGGCGACTTGTCACTGATGCGCCCGACCAGCCAGTCCACCTTGGCGTCGAGCTCGGCCGCCGGCACCACGTAATTCAGAAGGCCCGCATCTTTTGCGGCATGGGCGTCGAACGGCTCGCCGGTGAGGCTCCATTCATTGATCAGGCGCAGTGGCGCAATCGCCTGCAGCAGGCTCATCACCTGCATGGGAAACACGCCGACCTTGACCTCCGGCAGGCCGAACGCGACATGATCGGCGGCAACCGCCATGTCGGTCATGGCGAGCAGCCCCATGCCACCCGCCATGCAGGCACCATTGACCCGGGCGATGCTTGGCTTGGTAGCGCCCTGCGCCAGCCGCAGCATGTCGGCATAATCCACATTCGGTTTGGCAAAATCGAAGGTGAAGGATTTTCCAGGCTGAAGATCGGCACCGGCGCAAAACGCCTTGTCGCCAGCACCGGTGAGCACGATCACACGGATATCGGGATCGTTGTGGGCCTTGTGATAACCGGCCTTGATCCCGGCGATCACATCCGCATTGAGCGCATTCCGCTTGTCCGGCCGGTTGATAGTGATCCAGAACGCAGGTCCGCGCTTGTCGTGCAGAACGGCTGTGCTGTCGCTCATTGTGCGCCTCTTATTCCGCCGCCTCGGACTCGTTCTTAACCTTGGTATCGATCTCGGCCACGATCTTGCCAGTGGTCACCTGCTCGCCCTCGATCACATGCATGGCAGAAATGATGCCCGCCGCTGGCGCGACATGGACGTGCTCCATTTTCATCGCCTCCAGCGTCGCCACCGGCTGCCCGACAGCAACCTGCTCGCCCTGCTTGACCAGCACGGCGACGACGCGGCCGTTCATGGCCGCGCGCAGCTTGCCGTCACCACCCTCCGCGGCCGCGCGCTCCGGCGCCGCATAGGTGAGATCCTTTGCTGCGATGGTGAGGCCATCAGCCAAGATGAAGAGCCTGTCGCCGTCGCGCGCATAGGTTGCCGAGACCATGAGTTCGCCCGTCCGGAAGCGGATGGTGTCGGCATCGAGAGTGTCGATATCGACGATGGTCTCCCGGCCCTCATGGAAAACGGCATAGCTGCCGTCGCGGCGGCGGACAATCTCGACCTCATGGACAGGCCCGCCGAGAGCGATGCGCATCGGGATCGGAAAGGCCGGCGTGAGCGCGCGACCCTTGCGCCAGGATTCAAAACCACGACTGGTGACGCACAGCAGCAACGCAGCCAGCACGACCGGCGATGGGTCGCGCGGCTCGGGCGCCCTGAACAGAACATCACGATGGCCATCGATGAAGGCCGTGGTGGCCGCACCCGCGGCAAAACCGTCATGAGACAGGCACGCCGCCAGGAACTGCCGGTTGGTGGTGACGCCGAAGGCCACCGTGTGCCCAAGGCCGTGCAGCAGCTTGCGCCGCGCTTCCTCCCGGGTGGCGCCATGGCTGACGATCTTCGCGATCATCGAATCGTAGAACGGCGGGATGGTCGCGCCCGAAACCAGCGCGTGTTCGACCCGCAATTCGCCCGGCATCTGCCAGCGCAGCAGCCGGCCGGATTGCGGCATGAAATCATGGTCCGCATCTTCCGCGCACAGCCGTACCTCGATGGCATGGCCAGAGAAAGCCACGTCGTCCTGGCGCAACGGCAGCGGTTCGCCGCGGGCGATTCGCAACTGCAGCTCGACCAGATCGAGCCCGGTGATCGCTTCGGTGACCGGGTGTTCGACCTGCAGGCGGGTGTTCATTTCCATGAAATAGAAGTGACCGGCGGGGTCGAGCAGGAACTCCAGCGTGCCGGCGCCCTCATAACCCATCGCCTTGACGGCGGCCACGGCCACCGCGCCCATCCGTGCGCGCAGCTCAGGCGAGACCGCCGGCGACGGCGCCTCCTCGATCAGCTTCTGGTGCCGCCGCTGCACCGAGCAGTCGCGCTCACCGAGATGGATGGCGTGGCCGTGACGATCGCCGAACACCTGAATCTCGATGTGACGGGGATCGACAATGGCGCGCTCGAGAATGACGGTGGCATCGCCGAACGCGCTCTTGGCCTCGGATTTGGCACTGCGCAGGAGATCGGCGAATGCAGCCTCATTCGGCACCAGCCGCATGCCGCGGCCGCCGCCGCCGGCCGTCGCCTTGATCATCACCGGAAAACCGATCCTGCGTGCCTCAGCGGCCAGCGTCGTCTCGCTCTGGTCGTCGCCCTGATAGCCGGGCACGCAGGGCACACCGGCCTTCTCCATGATCGCCTTGGCCGCGGCCTTGTTTCCCATGGCGCGGATCGAGTCCGCCGAGGGACCAATGAAGACAAGCCCGGCGGCCGCACAGGCGGCGGCGAACTCCGCGTTTTCGGCGAGAAAGCCGTAACCGGGATGCACCGCATCGGCGCCACTTGCTTTGGCGGCGGCGATGATAGTTTCGATCTTCAGGTAGGATTGCGCTGGCGGCGCCTCGCCGATCCACACGGCTTCATCCGCTTCACGGACATGGCGAGCGTCCGCGTCCGCTGATGAGTACACCGCCACCACGCCATAACCGAGCCGGCGCGCCGAGCGCATCACCCGCAGCGCGATCTCGCCGCGATTGGCGACCAGGATCTTACGGAATGGCGTGAGCTTCACGGCTTTGCTTTCGCTCATGGCCGCGCAACCGAGAACTGCATCGGCTGCGGGTTGCGCCGCTCCGCTTCGCGGCAGATCGCCAGCACTTCTGCCAGCACCGCACGGGTATCGCGCGGATCGATCACGCCGTCGTCAAGCACCCGTGCACTGGTGGCGAACACATCCATCTGGCCATCGAACACCGCAGTGATCTTCGCCTTCATCTTATCGAGCTGCTCGCGCTCCACCGGCTTGCCCTTGCGCGCGGCCGCCGCCTCGGTGACGATGGCCATGGTTTCCGCCGCCTGCTCGCCGCCCATCACCGCCGTCTTGGCGTTGGGCCAGGAGAAACAGAACCGCGGATGGAAGCCGCGGCCGCACATGCCGTAATTGCCCGCGCCGAACGAGGCGCCGCAATACAGCGTGATCTGCGGCACCGTGGCGCTGGTCACCGCCTGGATCATCTTCGAGCCGTGCTTGATCATGCCGGCCTCCTCATAGGCGCGGCCGACCATGTAGCCGGTGGTATTATTGAGATAGAGCAGCGGCGTGCGCGACTGGCAGCAGGCCTGGATGAAATGCGTCGCCTTGTTGGCGCCGGCGGGATCGAGTGGCCCGTTGTTGGTGATGATGCCGACCGGATGTCCCTCGATCTTGGCATGACCGCATACCGTGGCCGGACCGTAATCGGCGCCGAACTCGATGAAGTCGGAGCCGTCAACAAACCGCGCAATGGCCTGGCGCATGTCGACCGGACGCTTGTGATCCATCGGCATGATGCCGAGCAGTTCCTCCGGATCGTAGCGCGGCGGCACGAAGACGGTATCGCCGTCGCGCGACGGGCGATCCCAGGCAAGGCCGGCCATGATGTCACGGGCGATACGCAGCGCATCGCGGTCGTCTCCGGCGAGATAATCGCCGAGGCCGGAAATGCTGGTGTGCATCTCGGCGCCGCCGAGCTCCTCTTCGGTGGCGATTTCGCCGGTGGCCGCCTTCAGCAGCGGCGGCCCGGCGAGAAACGCCCGGGTGCGGCCGCGCACCATCACGATATAGTCCGACAGGCCGGTCTGGTAGGCGCCACCCGCGGTCGACGAGCCATGGGTCACGGTGACCACCGGCAGCCCGGCGGCTGACAATCGGGCGAGATTGCGAAAGATGTTGCCGCCGCGGACAAAGTCCTCGACGCGATAGCGCAGGAGATTAGCGCCGGCGCTTTCCACCAGTTGCACCAGCGGCAGCTTGTTTTCCAGTGCGAGCTCCTGCACCCGCAACTGCTTGTCGAGCCCCATCGGCTGCAGCGCGCCGGCATCGATGCCGGAATCGCTGGCGCTGACCATGCAGCGCACGCCGGACACAAAGCCGATGCCGGCGATCAGGCCGCAGCCGGGAATACTCTTGTCGGCATCGGGTACATCGAACATGTAGCCGGCGAGGGTCGACAGCTCGATGAACGGTGTATCCGGATCAAGCAGAAGCGCAACGCGCTCGCGCGGCAGCAACTGGCTGCGTTTGTGGAAACGTTCCTTCGCCGCCGCCGACGCCGCGCGTGCCCGCTCCTCCAGCGACCGCATGCGGTCGATCAGCGCCAGCATGCCGGCCCGATTGGCCTGAAAAGCCGCGCCGCTCGGCGCGATGGTGTTGTCGATCAGGGCCATGGCTGCTGCATCATCCTTGCGTGCCGAAATGGTCGACATAGCGGTTGCGCAGGTCGACCTTGCGCAGCTTGCCGGTTGCCGTCATCGGCATCTCGTCGAGAATCCGCACCAGCTTCGGCACCTGGAAGCCGCCGAGTGTCTTACGGCAGTGCTCTGATATCTCGGTTTCGCTCGCTTGCACCCCCGGCTTCAGCTTGACGAAGGCCGAGACCGCTTCGCCCCATTGCGGATGCGGCAGGCCGACCACGGCGGCATTGGCCACCGCCGGATGCGCCAGCAGCGTCTCCTCGATCTGCACCGATGCGACGTTCTCGCCGCCGGACTTGATCATGTCCTTCTTGCGGTCGATGAACAGCACCTCGCCATGGGCGTCGATCAGCGCGAGATCGCCGGTGTGATGCCAGCCGAATTTTCGCGCGGCTTCGGTGGCGCCGGGATCCTTGTAATAACCGAGCATGACGTTGGGGCCGCGGTGTACCAGCTCGCCGATCTGGCCCGGCGGCAGGAGATTGCCATCGTCGTCCATGATCGCGGTTTCGTTGACGATGAGCGACTCGCCCCAGTAGTTGCCGAACCGCTCCAGTTGCCGGTCCGGCTGCGACATGGTGGTGGCCGGATACATTTCGGTCTGCCCACTGGTCAACACGAAATTGGGACAGAGTTCGGCGATGGCGCGCTCCAGCAGCGGCCGGCCCATCGGCGCCATAGTGTAGATGCAGGCCCGCAGCGACGTCAGGTCGAACTCCTTGCGGCGCGGATGATCGAGGATTGCCTGGTACATCAGCGACAGCCCGACAAACACGGTGAGCTTGTCGCGGGCGATGGCCTCCATCGCCACCACCGGATCGAAGCCGCGCATCAGTGCCATCTTGCCGCCAACCGAGAGATAACTCAGCAGCAGCACATGGCCGGCGCAGTGAAACAGCGGGAACTGCCCGGTGATGCCGTCGTTGCGGCCGAGGCCCATTTCGATGGCGTTGCTCATGACCGCCATCACCACCGCGAGATGGCAGTGCATCGCGCCCTTCGGCCGCGAGGTGGTGCCGGAGGTGTAGATGATCATCGCCAGGTCATGATCGTCGAAGGCGATCTCGGGCTCGATGTCAGACTGCCCGACTATCAGATCGTTGAAACTTTCGAGACCGGCCGCCTTGGCCTTGCCGGTGAGATCGACCGCGATCAGCTCGACCTTGCGCTTCTCAAGCGCAGCCCGCCGCTCCGGCTGTGCATGCAGGTTGTCGTCGATCAGCGCAAAGCAGACGCCTGCATGATCGATGATGTAGTCCATGTCGTCGGGGCCGAGCATGGTGTTGATGGGCACCCAGACGAGGCCGGCGCGATGGATGCCGAACAGCGCTTTGACCATCTCCACGGAATTGTTGCAGATGGTCGAAATCTTGTCGCCGGGCTTCAGCCCGCGGGCAACCAGGTAGTTGGCGAAGCGATTGGCGTCGCGTTCGATCTCGGTGAAGGTGATTTGTTTCACACCATCGGTCAGCGCGGTGCGATCGGGAAATCGCCGCGCCGCGCGGCGCAGCAGATCGCCGATAGCAACCCGTCCGATCCGGCCGGGCCCGGGGACGCCGCCGGTGGCAGTCAGATCCGTCATGTACCCTCCAGAAAGCGGCAATTGATTCAGCCGTCCCGCCCGCGATCAGTGCCTGATGCCGAAGATGGCTTTGGCCTCAGTGGGGCTGGCGATCTCACGCCCCGCCTTGCGGGCGCAGGCGGCGATGCTCTCGATCAACTGCCCGTTCGACGTCACCTTGCTGCCGTCGGGCCGGTAGAAAGTATCTTCCAGGCCGGTGCGCAGGTGACCACCGAGTTCGGCGCAGCGCAGATGCAGCGGCCAGATCTCGGCGCGACCGATCGCCGTCACCTGCCAGTTGGCGTCGGGGGCCTTCAGCTTCAAAAGGATCGGCAACAGATCCGGATCCGCCGGCATGCCCGAGGCCACGCCCATCACGAAGTTGTATTCGAGCGGCCCCGAATACATGCCGGTCTGGCGGTACATGCCGACGCTGCGCACGATGCCGACATCGAAGCACTCGAATTCGGGCAGCGTGCCGGCCGCTTTCATCACATCGAGATAATCCTGGATCTTCTCGATCCGGTTGTCGAACAGATGCGGTGGCCAGGCCCAGGTGTTGTCGGCCTTGACCTTCAGGTAATTCAGCGAGCCGGCATTGCAGGCGGCCATTTCCGGTTTGGTCTGGCGCACGCAATCCAGCGCGCCGGCATAATCGGGGCCGACCACGCCGGTGGTGTGGTTGATGATGACGCCGGGACAGGCCTCGCGGATCGCCTGCTGGACTTCGCGGGACACTTCGACATCCCACGACGGCAGATGCCCCTTGTCCGGCGCCTGCTGCCGCAAGTGAATGTGCATAACGCTGGCGCCGGCATCGAACGCGGCCCTCGCTTCGCGCGCCATCTGCTCCGGCGTCACCGGAACGTGATGCTGTTTCGGGTCGGTCAGCACGCCATTCAGCGCGCAGGTGATCACCGCCTTGTCGGCCATGCTTGTTTTATCCCCATGCTGCAACGCCCGCATGATGGGGACCGGGACAGCGAAACTCTTGCGCTGACTGGCTATTCGCCCGCGAGCAACGGCTTACGCCGTCACCAGTTGCGCGCCATCGGAGGCATCGCTGCGGTAGATCCGCAGATCGCGCGATCCGGAAAAAATGGCGCGGGGCTTCAGCCCGTAGAAGCGCCGGATCGAATGACAGAAGTGGGTCGAATCCGGATAACCGATGTCCTGGGCCAAGTGGGCGAGATTGATGTCGTCATTGACGAAGTGCAGCAGGTGGCGCGCCCGCTTGTGGGCGCGGTAGGCGCGAAACGAGATCCCGGTCTCCTGCTTGAACAGATGCAGGAAGCGCGATTGCGACAGGTTGATGGCGTCGGCGCAGTCCGCCGCGGTCACCGCCGGCCCGGAGAACACGTTCAAGCGCGCGATCGCCGCGACAATGCGTGCATCGAGCGGCCGGCGCGGCAAAACCTCGCCGAGCAGGATGCTGTCGAACTCCTGGGTGGTGAAGCCGCCGCGGCGCTTCTCCAGCCGCCATTGGTGATAGGCCCCGCGAATCCGCTCGACCAGCGTCGGCCCATCATCGCTCACCCGCTGTATCAATTGCTCCAGCGCGGCTGGCGTGACGGTTTCGGGTTCGATGGTCACGTTGATGACCGAGCGGAACTCGCTTTCGATGGTATGGGGCACATTGGGCCGTACGGTCGCGATGGTGAGGCCTTCGTCGCAGCGGCCATTCTGTGTCAGCTTCAGTCGGCCTTCGATGCTGACATAAATCATGAGCGAGCCGGTGGTGCGGCCGCGCGGCCGGCCCAGCAGCCCGGCATAGAACACCCGCTCCGGGCTGATCAGCATCAAGTGGCCGGAACCATGATCGAAATCACGATTGGAATCGCGGCGCTCATGCTTCATTCGTTGTCCCTCCCGGGGCATTTTGGGCTGTCGCCGCGTCGCCCTCTTGCGGGGCGGCGCGAGCATACACCAACGGAGCTCCTTGTCATGGGGAGCGGGAGGCGCGAATTGAAGCGTTTTCCAGCGAAGTGGACACCGGTTCGCGTCAAGAAAACGCGTCAAAACAAGAATCTAGAGCTTCGGTTCCGATTCTATCGGAACGGAAGCTCTCCCGCGGAATACCGCCGCGCGGGAAATCGAAAAGAGTTGAACGATTTCAGCCGGTCATCGGCATCTCAGGGTGTGCGCGGCGCAACGTTCTGCTGTTCGCCGGCCAGCCGCTCCGCCGCCACCGCGCGCAGATATCCATCGCGCTGCCGCAACCGCTCCCAATAGGACCTCACCGCCGGGCCGAAATCCTTGGCGATCCCGATCCGTGTCGCCAGCAACAGGGCATAACCGACAGAGACATCAGCGGCGGTAAAACGGCCGCCGCACAGGAATTCCTGCTCGCTCGTAAGAGCTTCGATCGCGCGCAGCCGACCGAAAAACCATTTGGCGTAGTCGGCCGCGACCTGGGGATTGCGACGCTCCTCGGGCTCGAGCTGAGTGTAACGCAGCACCAGCGTCTGTGGAAATGTCAGCGTCGCCTCGCCGAAATGCAGGAAATTGATGAACGCGCCGTAACCCGGCTCCTCCGGCGTGATGGCAAGCGGCGTCGGCCCGTATTTGGTCACGAGGTATTGGCAGATACCGGCTGACTCCGTCATCCGCGTGTCGCCATCGAGCATCAGCGGGATGGTCCCGAGCGGATTGAGGCCGAGATACTCCTTGGCCAGCACCCGCGGCGGGAACGGCAGCATCTTCAGCTCGTAGGGCAGCCCGAGCTCCTCCAGGGTCCAGAGTGGACGGAACGAGCGCGCAGCCGCGCAGTGATAGAGTGTGATCATCTGGAGGTATCGCTCTTCTGCAGTCCCGGCAGTGTGCCCATCATCTTGCACAGCACCATCAGCATTACCTCGTCGGCGCCGCCGCCGATGGAAGCGAGACGGCTGTCGCGATAGGCACGGCTGACCAATGTCTCATTCATGAAGCCCATGCCGCCCCAATATTGCAAGCAGGCATCGGTGAGCTGCCGCCCCAGCCGCCCCGCCTTCAACTTTGCCATGGTCGCAAGCCGGGTCACATCTTCGCCCGCGACCAGGGCTTCGCCGGCGCGATAGACCAGCGAGCGCAGCAATTCCACCTCGGTCTGCATCTCCGCCAGCTTGAAGTGCACGGTCTGGTTGTCGAGGATGCTCTGCCCGAACGCCTTGCGATCCCGCGTATAGGCGATGGTCTCCTCGATGATGACCTCGTGCGCCTTGAGGCAGGCGGCCGCGCCCCACAGCCGCTCCTCCTGGAACTGGATCATCTGATAGGTGAAGCCGTGGCCTTCCTCGCCGATCCGGTTGCGCTTGGGCACGCGCACGCCATCGAAATGAATCTGTGCGGTATCCGAGGAATGCATGCCCAGTTTGTCCAGCTTGCGGGCGATGGTGACGCCCTTGCTTGTCATGGGCACGCAGATCAGCGACTTGTTGCGATGCTTGGGGCCATCGCCGGTGTTGGCCAAAAGACAAATCCAGTCGGCCTGCGTGCCGTTGGTGATCCACATCTTGCCGCCGTCAATGACATAATCGTCGCCATCGGAGCGGGCATTGGTCTTGATCCCCGACACGTCCGAACCGGCACCGAGCTCGGAGACGCCGATACAGGCCACCGCATCGCCGGACACCGCGGGCGCCAGGAACTCGCGCCTGACATCATCGGAGCCGAACCGCGCCAGCGCCGGTGTCGCCATATCGGTCTGCACCCCGATCGCCATCGGCACCCCGCCGCAACGGATGGCGCCAAGTTCCTCCGCCATCATCAGCGCAAAACTGTAGTCGAGCCCCTGGCCACCGAATTCCACCGGCTTGTTGAGGCCGAGAAAACCGAGTGCGCCGAGTTTCTTGAACAGAGCATGGGCCGGGAAAATACCGGCCCTCTCCCATTCATCCACGAACGGATTGATCTCGTTGGCGATGAATTTCTGCAGAATCCGGCGCGGCTCGTCGTGCTCGGTGGAGAACAGCATCTTGTGGTTCCTATTATGATGTCGGGCTCACAGCCCCATCTGGCGGCTGGCAAGATCCTTCATGATCTCCTCGGTGCCACCGCCGATGGCATTGACCTTCACCTCGCGGTAGATTCGCTCCACCTTGACGCCGCGCATGAAGCCGGCGCCGCCGAAAATCTGCACCGCCTCGGAGGCGCAGAACGCCATGGTCTGGGTGGCCTGGTTCTTCATCATGCAGATCTCGGCCACCGGATTTTCGCCCTGCTCCAGCCGCCACGCCAGCATTTCCAGCATCGCCTGGGTCGCCGCGACCTTCTGCGCCATGTCGACGATCTTATGGCGGATCACCTGGTGATGCGCGATCGGCTTGCCGAAGGTGTGGCGCTCCTTGGCATAGGCGATCGCTTCTTCGACACAGACCTGGGCGAAGCCGGTGCAGCCGGCCGCCATACCCATGCGCTCGCTGTTGAAATTCTGCATGATGATCTTGAAGCCCGCGCCTTCCTCGCCGATCAGATTCTCGGCCGGCACGCGGCAGTCGTCGAAATGCAGGGACGCGGTATCCGACGCCCACCAGCCCATCTTCTTCAGCGGTGTCCGCGACAAACCCGGCGTATCGCCCGGGATCAGCAGCAGGCTGACGCCGCCGGCGCCCTCGCCGCCGGTGCGCACCGCGACCGTGATGTAATCGGCCCGCATGCCCGAGGTGATGAAGGTCTTCTCACCGCTGACGATATAGTGGTCGCCGTCCCGCCGCGCCTTGGTACGGAGATTGGCGACGTCCGACCCGCCGCCCGGCTCGGTGATGGCGAGTGCAGAAATCTTGCGACCGGACAGAATCTCCGGCAACATCCGCGCCTTCACCTCCGCGCGCGCGGCCCGCGCAATCGGTGGCGCGCCGATGGTGTGGCTCATCAGGCTGGCGCTGACGCCGCCGCAGCCAGCCCGCGCCAGCTCCTGCGACGCGACAATGCGCATGAACTGATCACAGGCGACGCCGCCGAACTCCTCGGGAAAACCCAGGCCCAGCAGACCTATGTTCGCAGCCTTCAGATAAAGCTCGCGCGGGAACTCCCCCGCTTCGTCCCAGCGAAACGCATGGGGCTCGATCTCGCGCTCGACAAACCGGCGCATCACCTCGCGAAAAGCAAGATGTTCCGCCGTGTAGAACGGACTGTTGGCCAATGAATGCACCCCGACACTGCGATCAGACAGTGCAAAGCATGGCGCGAATCGCGCCGGCCAACTTGCGTCGAGTGGCTATCGAGGCATGCATGACCGAGAGCCCTCAAATCAAGGGGCCCTCGGTCCAAGCAAGTGAGCAGCCAAGCTGCTGTTACACGACCAACAGGTCGTGCGCATGCAGCGTCGCTCCCGGCTGAAGCTGGACCAGCGCAACAGCGGACGCGGTGGTGCCGTCGACGCTGTAATACAGCGTCGCATTCGCCGTGTCGAAGTGGAGACGGCTGTCGGTCGAGGCGAACTGACCGTCGGCCGAGCTTTCGAACACGAACGAGGTATCCATGCCGGCTGTCAAGCCGCCGCCGAGGCCGCTGGCGGACAGAGCAATCCGATCGTGTTCGATACTGTTGTTGAAGTCGGTGATCGTGCTTGACCCACCGGTTGCCTGCTGGAAGACGAAGGTATCGTTGCCGGTGCCGCCGGTGAGGGTTGCGCCGCCGGCATTTCCGATCAGCACGTCGTTGCCTCCGCCACCGTTCAGCGTCTGGCCGGACCCATGGCCGATGACAATGTCGTCTCCCCCGGTGCCCGTCAGGGTCGCGCTGCCTGTCGCCTGATTGATGACGGTCGCTGTCGCCGCCCCGGACACCGCCCTCCCATCGGTAACGTCGTAGGTGAAGGCACCGCCATTGGTGGCATCGTCGGAGAAAAACACATCGCCGGATTGGAACGCCGTCCCGCCCGAACTTCCGGTGATGGAGTGAACACCGAGCGTGTCGAGCATGTCGGGGTCGGTATCGTTGGCAAGCAGCGCGAACGTTGGAATGGCGACCGACCCGTTGGCATCGACATCCGTAACGACCGTTTCGCCATGCGCCGTCGGCGCATCGTTGGCGCCGTTGATCGCGACGCTGACATCCTGGGCCTTCGACACCCCATGATCGTCCGTGATGAGCACGGTGTAGGTCTGAACCAGGGTCTGCCCCGCCGAGAGATACTGAATGTCGGCATTATCGACGGTGAAGTGCCAGTTAACCGAGCCGTTTCCCGACGTTTCCGTCACGGGATCAAGTGAGAATGTACCGACATAACCGGTTCCCTGAGCACTGAAGCTCGCGGTATGTGTATCGCCGGTTTCGAGATCGGAGAAGGCGATGTTGCCGTCAGTCGTTTCCGTAGCGGGCCCCGTCGGCGACTGCAGCGAAACCTGGTCCAGGAAGAGACCGGTGGTACCGTCCGTCGAATAAGAGAATGTCAGGGGCATTGACGATCCGTCGCCGACGATGTCGAACGTATAATACGTGAAGCCATTGTCGACGTGGCTGGTTCCGAACAGCTCCACACCACCCCAAGAGACGTGAAACGTTGACGAAAACGCTTCCGGATCTCCGGTGACGACAAAGCTCAGCGTGTAGTGCTGCCCCGCATTTGTTGCCACTGATTGAGTCAAGCTACCGGAATGTTCGAGCCTGGCGGTATAATTCCCAAACGCACCACCGATTCCCTGGAATTCGGCCGATACGTCCGAACTGGCGGTCCATCCAGAGAGGTTCCCGGCCTCGAACCCGCCATTGACGAGAAGCACTGGACCGGCGTCTTCGATCACCGTTCCAAACACGTTGCTCGCGCCGATCTGCGGTGCCTCATAGCTGCCGGTGATATTGAAATCCAGCGTGCTCGATGCAGTCCGGCCATGGGTATCGACGACGGTGAAGGTGAAGTGGTCCACCGCGGTATCGCCGGCCGACAGAGCGTCAAGCGCGGAATTCGCGGTGTAGGTGTAGCCGCCGTCGGGCTGAAGAACCAGTGTTCCATACAGACCCGCTACCGCGTGCCCCACATTGGCGGCATTGCCATTGACAGAAGTGACGTCCGCAATGGTGCTGGAGTCTCCGGCATTGATGATTCCGGTGGTAAACAAATTGTCGAAGGCTATGACGGTGCCGGCGTCGACGCCGGTCGTATCGGCAATCGCGATATTTCCGGAATTCACCACAAGAGGGTCGTCCGCGCCGTTCACGGTGATCGTCACGACCTGGGTCGAACTCGTGGCGGCATCGCTGACGGTCACGTTGTAGGTGACAGTCAAGGTCTCTCCGGCGCCGAGGAAATCCAGGTCGCGGTCCGGAATGCTGAACGTCCAGTCGATACCGCCGGTGCCGGGGCCGGTTGAATCATGCAAAGTCGTTATCAATGCCGCTTGAAGATCGGCCAACGTAGCCGCCGGTATGGCATCAAAATTGAAAGACCATACGGCCGTGTCGAGAACCACGCTGACCTGATGGGTATCCGACAGGTCGACGTCGGCAAAATTCAGCGTGCCGGTCGGAACAGGGCTCGTGGTATCGAGCACGGGCGATCCCGTGGTGTTCGGTCTCTCCGACAACGACGCCGATTGCGGCCCACTCGTCATCGTCACGGCATCATTGGTTCCGGTGGCGGTGACTGTGACGGTCTGTACCGCATTCGTGGCCGCGTCGGAGACCTTCACGTTGTAGGTGATCGCCAGCGTCTCGCCCGCTGCGAGGAAGTCGAGGTCCCGGTCAGGAACGCTGAATGACCAATCAACGCTGCCGGTACCCGTACCGGTGGAGTCGTGCAAAGTGGTCGCCAGTGCCGTGGCCAAATCCGCCTGGGTAGCGACCGGAACTCCCGAACCTCCAGACCAGACCGCCGAAGCAACCGATACGGCCACCGCGTGTGTGTCACCGGTGTCCTGGTCGGTGAAAGCGAGGGACCCAGTCGGGACCGGGCTGGTCGAATTGGGCAGCGACGAGCCGGTGGTATCCGCCAGCTCAATGAGAGACGCCGCCCCCGGTCCACTGGTGATCGCGACCGGATGATTGGTTCCGAGGATCGTCACCGTCACGATCTGGGTGTCGGAGGCGAGCGCGGAATCAGTCAGCTTGATGGTGTAGGTCAGCGTCAGCGTCTCGCCGGCGCCGAGGAAGCTCACCGCGGCGTTGGAGATCGCGAAATTCCAGTCGACATCACCGAGCAGATGCAAAGTGGAATCATGAACAGACGTGGACATCGCCGCCAGCAATGCTGCGTTGGAGAGCGGAATTGATCCGCCGCCCGAACGCACCGCGGTGACTGTCGACGATACCGTGTGGGTATCCGACAAATCCAGGTCGGCGAACAGGAAATCACCGTGTGCCACGAGGTTTCCGGCGGGCGTAACGTTCTGTCCTTCGGTGAAATGCGCGGACTCCGGCCCGCTGAGGTAGATCGGCGCATCATTGGTGCCGATGATCGTCACGATGACGTTTTGTGTGCTGACGCCGCCGGCATGATCGTCGAGCTGCACCGTATAGGTGATGTTCAGATGCTCGCCGGCCGCGAGGTAGTCGAAAGCAAGATCCGGGGCCAGGAACGTGGTGTTGATGGTCCCGTTCGCGGAGCCGGACGCCTTGACGACATTGTCGATGTGAAAGAATGCCAACAACTCGGCGGAGCCGATCCCGCCGGGCAGAAGGCCGGCCGTAGCGCCGGACGCCGACGCGGCGATGACAGAGGCGGTGTGCCCGACATTGGCGAGGTCGGGATCGGTGAACTGCAGGGCGAGATGAGCTGTGTCCGGCGAAAATGACAGGGTCTGGCCAACCTGCTCGGACACGGTCGCGACCGGCACGACCGCGATCACGGGCTTGTCGTCGGTTCCAGTGACGTTCACCGTCACCGTCTGCTTAACTGATCCGCCGTGATTGTCGGCAACCAGGATGTCGTAGGTGAGCGTCAAGGTCTGGTTCTTGGCGAGAAAATCAAAATCGTTGTCGGCGGCGCTGAAGGACCATTTGACCACGCCGGACCCGTTGCTGTCGCTGAGGATGGACGACGACATCGCCGCGTTCAAATCCGCCAGCGCGGCCGCGGGAACGCCTCCGCCCCCCGACAACGACGCGGTGCGCAACGACGCGGATGTCGTGTGACTATCGGTCCTGTCACTGTCCCGGAAGCCGAGGGTGCCGGTTGCGAGATGCGGTGTCGCGGAGTTCGTCGTGTTTGCGGTTTCGCTGAAGCTGGTGCTGGCTGCAGACGAGGTAAAGGTCGGATTGTGATTGGACATGATCGTGATCCCTGATGCCCTGGAAATAGACGGGCCGGTTGAAGGGCGTACACGCGAAAATCAATTGCACCGCTCAGCGATGGCCCACTCGCGGCATCGAACTTCGAACGAGAAACTCAGGTTGGGATTGATCCCGATGTTGGATAATGCCGAAAATGTAACCGCGAGATCGTTCAGTTTGATGACATCGCGATAACCGCGGTTGAAAAACATGTGCGGCGGACATGAAGAACAGGCGTATCAAATTATTTCGAAGCTCGAATAAATCGAGCCTATACGCAAGGTTGCGTTGTCGTCAACGAGGAGTTCGAACCTGCAAAAGCATTTTTGGCGCGAAGGATCCCTACGCAATTCTTGATCTGTGCAGGAGCCTTCGATTCGCTGGAAGACATCAAACTGGCATCGTCTGGCAATGACAGATCGCGCGTCTCGACGAGATGTGCGATTCCTCTGCGTCTCAGGCGTCTCCCCGCAATGCGTCGCACGTGCGGCATGGATCGCAACACGCCGCCGCCATCACACGCGAGCAATCGCATGGGATGGCGGCAGCGATATCAGAAGATTACTGAAGAGGAATGGTCTGGGTTGGCGTACCCGTGCTTCGGAAAACGTTGTTGCCGTAAGAAATCACGGTCGTTCCGCCGGCGATCAACAGGCTGGGGACGGAGAACGCCAGGGTGTTTGCCGAGAGAACAACCTGCCCCGGACCCGAAACGCTCACTGCGGCCCCTCCGTTGAGGTCGAATGTCGTCCTTTCGATGACGGCATTGTTCACGACGCCCGCTTGCCCTTGCAAAAAGAAGCCGCCCAGCGTGTTATTGATGATCTGCGAGTCTTGTATGAAAACACGCGAATTGGCGTTTGCAGCCTCCAGATCGACCCCGCGCTGCGTGAAATTCCGGATAGAGCATTTCCGAATCGTTACGGTCGCCGCATTGAGGATACGGACGCCATTCAGGCCCGTCCCCAAACCTTCGATATCAAGACCTGAGAGCAGCACCTTATCGTTCACGCCGGCGTTCACGATGATGGCATTGGTTCCGGAAACGAGAACCCCAGCTTCGATGCTCTCGGAGATGATGCTGATCGCTTTCGTGATGGTGACTCCGCCAAATCCACCGGGATCAAGCACGTTGATCTCGCCGCCCGCAGCCGTCTTGGAGATTGCACCCGGGAAAGTCTTGCACGGCGCAGTCCGGCTGCACGGGTTGGCGTCGTCGCCGACCCCGGACACCCAGGTTCGTGTCGCCTGCGCGTGGGCAGGTGCCGAATAAGCTGTAATGGCGAGAATCCCGCCCATGATGGCGAGCGCAAGCAGCCCGAGCTTTTTCATATTGGTCTCCAGATACAATGAATGATTAAAATGGGCAGCAGTAATCAACCGAACTTGGGAACGTACGCTTTGAAAACAGCACGTCGTGCGCCCGTCGACATGCAAAATTTTATTATTTGAAATGCAATTTACGCAAAAGTGCTCCGCGCCACAATAGCGGCTGCTTTAGGCCACATTCCAGCAGGCCCCAACCTCCGGTTGCGCAAATAAGAACAGCCGGATTCTTGCTCGACAGTGCACTGGCAAGCGACTCCGGAAATTTCTCTCAAGAGAGATTCGCTGCTCCTACTGTTCAAAGTTCAGCGTCGGGTCATTTCAGATCATGACCTTCCCCACAGCGAGAGCGCAAACACCATCGATGTGTGGTGCCAGAGCGGTCGATCTCGAGATTCGACAATAAGCACTGATGCCGCGGCATTCACTGCGGTGAAGCCCGACGCAAGCCGTTGCGGGCACATCGCCGTCATCGGCCTAGCGCCGGGGCACCACGCATGTTACCGGCGCACCTGCAAAAATACGTAGAATGATGAGAATTGCAGCAATGACGATAAGCGCTGGCTGTATGAATTCTCTGTGTTGAGCTCTCTCAACTGCCGCAATAACGGAGAGGGTCATTGCATTCGATCGAAACCCTCTTTGATCCAGCCAAGCAAACTCTGACTCGCTTCCGCCTCGCGTTGGTCGGCGATCATCACCTGTCGTGAATGATATTCTCGCTTCATCGTCGGGAGGTGATGCGGGCCGACTGCGACAAAGGAGCATCGAAAACGAGAGACGTATTTTCCCGCTGACGCTTTGGTGCGGCCGTTACCGGTCGACGTCAGCATCAGCATCTTTCACCACCATGATCGCGCGGGCAGGAATCGCAACGACATCGCACCTGCTAACCAAACGGGCGGTTGCGGAATCTAGCCACCGCTCCATCATCTGCACCACACGGGGCAGCCGCAAATGATCGCGACGGCAACGGCTCGTTGTTGACCCAAAGTGCATTGCGGATCGAATGGAGCAAAGAGGCACGCGCAGCGGTTGTGCTCTCAACAACCGCTGCGACAAAATATCGCACCACATGTGCCTTGCGACAAACGCCGGTTTCGGAACCGGCGACACCTCTCGGCGCCCCCACAATTTGAGCGCGAGAACCGAGAGATGTTGTCGCTCACATATCGGAAGCACATCTGCCAACCACGCCCGGCGAGCAAGCGGATCGACCTGAGATTATTGATGCGCGAGCGTCTGGGTAATTGCCGCGGCGGTCCGGAATATGTTGTTCCCGTACGAGATCGTGGTGGCGCCAGCCGATATCGCAACGCTGGTGGGAGAGAAACCTACCGTGTTTCCAGACAAGATAACCTGACCAGGGCCGACGAGATCGATGGCAGTGCCCGGGTTCAGATCGAACGTCGTTCGTTCGATGAACGCGTTATTGGCCGCCCCGCCCGCTCCCTGCATATGGAAGCCGCCCAGCGTATTGCTGATGATCTGCGAGTCCTGCAGATAAACTCGGGTATTGGCCGGTCCCTCCAGATTGACACCCCGTTGCGTGAAGTTGCGGAGCGAGCAGTTCCGGATCGTGACCGTGGCAGCGTTGAGCACCCGGACACCGTTCAGGCCTGTCCCGAATCCTTCAATGTCGAGCCCCGACAACAAAACTTCGGCACCCGCAGCATTTACGATCACCCCATTGGTGCCTGCGGCAAGTATGCCACCAATCACACCTTCACAGAGGATCGAAATCGATTTGGTAATGGTCACCGCACCGAAACCACCGGAATCGAGGCAATTGATTTCGCCGGCCGTCGCCGTCTTCGAAATGGCTCCCGCGAATGTTTTGCACGGCGCCGTGCGGCTGCAGGGATTGACATCGTCGCCGACGCCGGACACCCAGGTGCGCGTCGCCTGGGCGTGGGCAGGCGCGGCATACGACGCGACCGCGAGAACGGCACCGACAGCGGCAAGAAACGACAACGCAAATTTTTTCATATCTGCTCTCCAATGATTGGAATTTTGAATGGGGATCAAGAACCAAAGTCATGACGCCGGCCCTCTCCGAAATTTAGAAATGCGAAGCGAGCGGGAAAAATTGATATTTGTTCGGAGCAAAAATGCGGTGCACTCCGTTCAGCGATTACCATCGCGACGTCAGCTGGCCGTGTCCGGCAATATCGATTGCAGGACATGGCGAGTGGCATAAGGCCTCATTGAAGCCCGAGCGTCTGTGTAATCGCCGCGGACGTCCGGAAGAGATTGTTCCCGTAGGAGATTGTGGCCACGCCACCTGATGACGCAACGCTGGTGGGAGAGAACCCCACCGTATTTGCGGAGAGGATGACCTGACCCGGGCCAACGAGATCGATGGCAGTGCCCGCATTCAAATCGAACGTCGTACGTTCAATGACCGCATTGTTGGATGCCCCTCCGACTCCCTGCATGCGGAAGCCGCCCAGCGTGTTGCTGATGATCTGCGAGTCCTGGAGATAGACCCGGGTATTCGCCGGCCCTTCCAGGCTGACGCCACGCTGCGTAAAGTTTCGGATCGACGTGTTCCGGATCGTCACCGTCGCCGCATTAAGAACACGGACGCCATTAAGGCCCGTCCCGAACCCTTCGATGTCGAGGCCCGACAACAAGACCTCCGAGGCCGCTGCATTCACGATCACTCCATTGGTGCCCGCGGCAAGCACGCCACCAATCACGCCGTCGCAAATAATCGAAATCGCCTTGGTGATGGTCACCGCGCCGAAGCCGCCGGAATCGAGGCAATTGATTTCACCTGCCGTCGCGGTCTTCGAGATGGCGCCCGCGAAGGTCCTGCAGGGCGCGGTGCGGCTGCAAGGATCGGCGTCGTTGCCGACACCGGATACCCAGGTGCGCGACTGCGCGTGGGCAGGTGCGGCGAATGAGGTGGCCGCGAGAATCGCGCCGCAAGCGGCGAGTAATGCGAACTTCTTCATGTCTGCTCTCCAGTGGTTTGGTGATTGAAATTGGCCGTCAAAAAAACAAAGGTCTGCCTTTCCGGCAGCACTCGTTCTCGCGTGCACCGGATCGCTGCGAAGTTAGCTAAAGTGAATTGCAAGCCTGCCCATACGTCGGACGACGCACCAAAAGGTTCGCGCTTCAGCCGCGTTGAAAATGCATCTTCGACTGCGACAAAGTTTCACGTCTGACATTTGAACGTGTTGAGCGCATTTCGACACTAAATCAGATTGCAGCGCAGACTTCTGCCGATCACTCCGAAGATGATCGTTGCGCCGTAACACGCATTGCGGGCACCATTCTCTGGCTCGGTGAGCACGCACCGAGGACGGAGTGAGCTTGACCTATCGATGATGCGTGTTCAGCGGCTCGGCTCAGAGCCCGTCGTGCTCGCCGTTTTTCGGCGTTGATCGCGGCGTAAAGGGCGCGAACGACGTGCCGGACACAACGGCCGGCGGCGGCGGCACACTCTCCATCGGCGCCGTGGGTGTCTCCCTCACCATCACCACTGTCTCGATTCGATCGCCGTTTTTCAGCGTGGCTTCGCGTCCGACAATGGAACCGAGTTGCCAACCCGCATAAACATCGCCCCGGCGCATGCGGACGATGCCGTTACTCGCGCGATCGACGAACACCGCGATCGCATCGGTCTCGCCGACGACGGCCCCGATCAATTTCAGTTTCAGGGGGTCAGGCAGCGATGCCGGCGCCTGTGGTGTCACTGGCTCTGCGATCGGACCGGCGACCGCTTGCGGCGGCGGACGCCGGGAGGCTGAAAAGATCGGACGGTCGCGGGTGGCCGAAAGTCTGGAGAGCGGGACCGACCACAGCGGGTTTCCGGACAGTGACGGAGCTGTTTTCGACGACGGCGCCGGGGCAGTCGGATCGCGCCTGGCGTCCGGCAGCGATCGCCGCTCGGTTTCGATCGGGCCAACGGTCGGTGCCATGATATTATCGGGCAATACATCCAGGTCGCGAGACGACACCGCATGCGACGGCCGGATCTCCCCGACAACAATCAACGTCAGGCAAATCGCGCCAACACGGATTCTGGTACGGATCCCGACCATCTTCTGCATTCCACCGCCGTCAAACCAAGCCTGTCGAAAGAACTTCGCGTCAATGACGTATGTCTAGCATCTTCGGCGGCAACGGTCAGTCCGAATCAGACTATCCCCTCTCCCGCTCACTTCCCGGCCTGCCATTGCCCGGAGACACCGAGCACCACCCTCACGCGGCCGGTGCCGCCGCCTTCGCCGACCGCCGTGGTTTGCGGAGACTGCACGTCGAGCTGATCGACAAACAGGAATGGCATGCCGGCTTCGAGATCGTACAGCACCTTCTGCAAGGCAGGCTGGTCCATTTCGCAACTGACCAGAAGCCCTACAAAACCGTCCCTGGCCAGCACGCCCTGCAGATCGACCTGCGAGGACTGGACCGTCCCCCCGGCATTGCCGATCGCGCCCGCCACCCGCTGCAGCAGCGCCGCGCCTGCAACCGTGACCGTCGGCCCTTCCAGGAAAGGCGTTCCGGGGCGGGCGGGCCCGATCGCCCCGGCTGACGGGGCGCCGCCCTTGCGCCCCTTGATCTGATCCAGCATCTCCGAGGTCTGCGCCAGCGCACGCCGACGGTCGAGAATATCCGACACCGTGAGGCCGGTCGTGACCAGCAAACTGCCGACGACAACCACGTACAAGAGCGACGCGATCAGTGGCGAGCGCGCAAGATACCGCGTGATGGTTTGCTCCTGCATCATGGGTTCGGCACGTTGTTCGGCTGGATGCTCGCTTCGATATGAAACCGATCGCCGGAATCAGAGGCTGCGCGCGTGGTCGGAGCATAGAAGGTGGCGCGTGTGAAATGCCGCGACTGTTCGATCAGGGAAATCAGCGACGGCGCATCACCGGTGATGCCCGAGACTTGGATCCTGCCGCCCTGAACATGCAGCTCGGTCACATAGGTATGATCGGGAAGCACCCGGCTGAGCGCGTCAAGAACGATGACGTTTGACGGCGTTTCGTGTTTGCGGCGCTCGAGGGCCGCCGTGGGGGAGCTTTCGCCAGCGCCTCCGGCGCGAATGGCAGCGCGCCGCTGCGCGACTTGGCGCGCGAGTTCGTCCTCCTGTGCGGCGAGATCGTCGACCATATAAGCCGACACCGCAAGCGACACCACCGTGGCCATCGCCGTGGCCGCGAGAGCGACCAGCAATACGCGGCCGAGGCGCACCACGTCGAGATGCCCACGGGAGCTTTGCTCGAACAACTTGACTCGTCCCGCATCGTGCTCCGCGATATTGGCACAGATCGCAACCGCGGCGGGATGGAAACTTGAGACGGCGTGAACGTAAGCCGCCGCGATCTTGCGTGTGGTCACCGCGACGATGGTCGTGATGCTGTCGCCGCCGGTTGCGACCGGACTGCTGCAGCCGAACACCGCCTCATTGATCGTCCAGGGTGTCAGCCGGTCGATTTGCGCCCGCACGATTCCGTCCAGGAAATCCGCCGCGCGCGACGGCAGCTCGAGCGGACGAAACAGGACGCGCTTCGGCTGGAGAATAATTTCAATCCGGCTTCCCTTCAGGATCGGTGCGAGGTCCGGTGCGGACAGCACACCGTCGCGCAAGCGCACCTGTTGCGGCACGGCCCCGGACCGATCCGTGGCCTCAACCCGGAATACATCCGACTCTTCCTCGACCAGGCGCACCACCCGCGGTGACACCACGCGTTCGAGCCCACCGACAATGGCAGCGGCAACGCTGTTGGTCCAGGCGAGGAAAATCGCGCCCAGCGTTCGGAGAAATGTCATTGCCCACCTGCCTGCCCGGATACCGGCGCGGAGCTGCCGTCCGTTCCGTTGCGCCACGACAGTATACGATAGGGCTCGTCGCCGTCATCGAGAAGCAGAATCACCGCCTCGACAGTCGCCTTGCGGCCGCCGCCGAGACCGACACCGATGGTGACCCGATAGCTGCCGGATCCAGTGAGCGATGCCTCGCCTCCCGCCAGCTTCAACAGCGACTGCGGATCTGTTCGCGAATCATCGCGCCCTGACAGCAACGCCTGAAGCTTGTCCGGCGTCATCCCCGGAAGAGCCGCCATGACTTGCGGCGCCGCGTCGAAAACGTTGATCGACGCACCGCCACCGAACACGGTAACGAACGGCATCATTTGCTCGATCAGAAACGGTGGAATGCCGTAAACCAGCCAAAGCTCTTCGACCTGGGGAAATGGCGCATGTCGCGGCAGGTAGGCAAGTCCCGCGGTCCGGTAGAACGAATTTTCGGTGTCGTTGGCGGCGGCCGCTCCTGGTGTTCGCCAGGCGTCGATGCGGTCTGCATAGCTGGCGGCATTGGACGCGGACGTGCCCAAGCCCCTCATCAGCCCCGCCAGCAGTTCTTTCGGCGCCGCATTGAGATCGATCCGGGAGGCTTCGGATTGAAACGCGACCGAAATCTCCGCCGGCCCGATGCGGCTGCGAAACCGGCCGCTGCTCGGACGAAGATCCTTTTGAAATGCTCCCAGCCGATAGGCCGTAAGCTCGACCCCCGCCGTTGCAAGGGCATCGATCTGGAGCCGGTCGGTCGTTCCCGACACGACCACCGCCGTGTTGGTGACATAAGTCAGATAGATCATCGCCAGCGCGGCCAGCGCGGCCAGGATCCAGAGCGCGGCAACGACGATGAAACCGTCCGCCGCATGGCAGTCGCCTTCGAGTGAATGGCAAGGTTTCGCGCGGGTGGCCTGCATGGAACATGCTCCTCAGAGAGGAGCCTCCCTTCCAGGCTTGCCAGGATTGGACAGCTCACTCAGGCAGAACTTCGGATCCCGCGCTCGCGCACAGTCGGCCGGCGCGTTGACGCGGACGATGGCGGCGCTGGAAACCGCGAGCACTCGTGCCGTCGCCGCGTCGCGGACGGTCACGCGAATCGTATCCGGCAGGCGGCCGAGACCGCGCCATGTCCGCTGCCAGACCTGATCCGGCCCCGCGTAGGAAAACGACACCCGGTAGGGCGAGCGGACCAGAACGACCTGGTCGGCAAATCGGAGTTGCTCATCCTCCCGCAGCGGCGCGAAGGGCGCGCGCTCGCGGACCATGGCAAGCCCCTGCTGATCGGCTTTTTCGAGGAAGCGGACGACTTCAAGCCCGGGCCGCATGTTGGGACCAACCGCGGTCCGCACGAAGGTGACGGACAACTCGGCCCCCTCGAACAGCGGCGTCTTGGCTTCGCCGTTCAGTGGCACCATCTCGGCCACCGACAGATCGGCCAGGATGCGGTTGAGACCCAGCGCCAGCCGTTCGGCCCGCTGGACCTGCGCGATCCCTCTGTTCCAGTTCGGCAGCCATTGCGCCGTGACGGTCACAAGCGCGCCAAGGATGACGGTCATCAACAGAGTCGCCAGCAACACTTCAATCAGCGTAAAGCCGGCCTCGTTCCCTGCCGCAACCTCCTGCGAGGATCTCATTGTCCCGCCCTCGGCACCAGACGCACCGTGGTGGCCTGAACACTGGCTCCGCCGGGCCCCTGCAGGCGCATGGTCACCACCACTGGCATCCATCGACCGGCTTGCGGATCGTCGTCCGCCGGCGTCATCGGTGACACATCGATCCGCCACCGCTGGTCGGCCAGTTCGCCCGACTGGCTTCCGCTCTTCAGGAGCAGCCGCCCGGGCAAAGTCGCCATCAAGGTTTCCGCGGCGCCGGCCAGAGCGAGGCGCTGATCGATGCCGCGCGAGCCACGCGTGGTGGTCGCAATCACGGCTCCGATCGACGACAAGACCGCGGCAACGATCGCGAGGGCGACCAAAGCCTCGATCAGGGTGAAACCCCGGTCGTCAGAGCGGCTTTTGCGCAACAATGTCGATTCCTCCGGTCAGCCAGTTGACGCGAACCTCATAACCGATGCCAGGGCGCGTCAGTGCAATGACACCTCCGCACGACATTCCGGACGGAAAGAAATCGATCGACGCGCCGGCGGACCGATCGGCGCACCGCGATGCCAGCAGGGTGTTGAGAGAGACGTCGCCCGGTAACCGGATGACACGACCGCTGACGCCGGAGCGTATCGAGCGCGTCGCGGCGTCGACCCGTGTCACCACCTGGATCCTTCGCCGCAACGCCGCACTGCGGTCCGCCTTCAGCAACGCCGCCGTTTCCACCGCGTAGCTTTCAAGCTTTGCGCGCGAGGTCGCCCGCGGAATCGCGGGAAGAATAATGGCGGCGAGCAATCCGATGATGGCCAGGACGCACACGATTTCGATCAGCGCGAAACCGCCGCGCGTGCCAGCCTGCTCAGCGCTGCCAACTCGCAATGTCGGTTGCTGTTCCACTTCCGCCTTCTTGCCCGTCCGATCCGAACGAGATGATGTCGTAGGGGTTGCGCTCTCCCGGCGAACGATAGACGTAGTTGTTGCCCCAGGGATCCTTTGGAACAACGCCACCGCGCAAATAGGGCCCGTTCCAGCCCGGTTTGGCATTCGCCTGGGCCAGGGCGGCCAGTCCTTCGTTTGTTGTCGGATATCGGCCGAGGTCGAGATAATAGAGATCGAGCGCGCTGGAAAAGCTGTCGATCTGGATTTTGGCCGCCTTAATCTTCGACTGACCGAGATAATTGAGCACGCGCGGTCCGACCAGCGCCATGATCATCCCGATGATCGTGATGACGACCAGCATTTCGACAAGCGTGAAGCCGGCCTGGGTCCGTCGACGCCGGCGCAGAGAATTTTTTTTGGCAAGGTCTCGACCCACAATCATCATCTCCTGGTTACCCTCAGCCGACGATCTGGCTGACTGACATGAGTGCGGTCATGACCGAAACGATCAGGCCGCCGACAACGGCGCTGATGACAATGATGGCTGCGGGTCCCGCAATCCCGACAATGCGATCGAGCGTGCGTTGCAGCTTCGCCTCATAAAATTCAGCGATCCGTCCGGCCAGCATCGGAAGCTGCCCGGTTTCGTCACCGAGCCGCAGCATCCGCACCGCCATGGACGGCAACGCCCGCGTCTCGGCCAGCGCATCCGACAGCTTGGCGCCGTGGCGGATCCGATCCGCGGCGGCCGTCCACACCGCCGAGGAGCCAATCGCCGCCATCATATCGATGAGAATACGAAGGGTGGTGGTCAGATTGACGCCGCTTCCCAGCAAGACACCAAGGTTTCGGCAGAACAGCGCCGTGCGGTAAAAGGTCACCACATCCCGGATGCCGGGAAGCCGGGCGAGCAGATCGAACAGCGAGCGACGAACCGCCGGCCGGCGCAGCACCAGCCAGCCTGCCGTCAGCATCAACAGAATCACCGTCAGCACGATTTCGGAATTGGCGCGCAGAAACGCCGATACACCGAGGAAGCCGACCAGAATCGGATCGATCTTCGCACCAAAATCCTGCAGCACGGAGCCGAACTGCGGCAGCACGAACATCAGAAAGAACAGCAGCACGCAGCCGGCCGCGCCTAGCACGAACAGCGGATAACGGGCGGCGTCGCCGAGTCGTCGCTTCAACGCCTCGGTGCGGGCGCGCTCGTCCGCCAGGACTTCGAGCACTTGGTCAAGCGACCCGGAGGCCTCACCGACACGCACCAGTGCGAGATAAATCGCGGGAAACATCGTCGGATGCCGCGCCAGGGCTTCGGCGAAACTCTCGCCCGCGACCACATGCGATCTCACATCGGCCACGACCGGACGCAGCCGCCCGAAATCGCGATCGGCCGACAGAAGCTCGAGGCCGTCATTGATCCGGGCGCCGGCGCGCAACAACAGCGCGAGATCCCGAGTGAAGACCGTCACATCCTCCGCGCGCGGCTGGTTGAAAAGGCCGAAGGCCCAGCTCATCCCGCCGGAGTCGTCGACCGTGACGGTGTCGACAAGAACCAGACCGAGACGCTCGACGCGTACCGCGACGTCACCTGGCGCGGGGGCGGCGATCGCTCCGCTGATCAGTTCGCCGCGGCTGTTCAGGGCACGATAGCGATAGCTAGGCATCAGGATCACCTGACCGTCGTGACGCGGAAGACCTCGGGAACCGTGGTCAACCCCGCGCGGCATTTGGCGACGGCATCCGCCAGCATCGTCGTCATGCCGCCGCCGATGGCGGCGCTGTCAATGGTATGCGAATCCGTCTGTGGACCGATCAGCTTGCGGAGGTCATCCGACATTTCGAGAAGCTCGAAGACGCCGTTACGACCGCGATAGCCGGTACCGCCGCAGCGCTCGCAGCCGGCGGCTTGGTGAAAGACCTCGCCCGCCTCGAAGCCGATCACCGCAAACCGCGGATCCTTCTTGATGTCTTCGGCCGTCAGGCGGTGCGGAACCTTGCATCGGTCGCACAGCACCCGAACCAGACGCTGGGCCACCACGGCGCGCAGCGTGGACTTCAGCAGAAAACTCTCGACGCCGAGATCGATCAGGCGCGGCACCGCGGCGGCCGCGGTGTCGGTGTGCAGCGTGGTCAGCACCAGGTGGCCGGTCAGCGCCGCATGAATGGCGATGTGCGCGGTCTCCGCGTCACGGATCTCGCCGACCATGATCACGTCGGGATCCTGGCGGACGAATGAGCGCATCGCAGCAGCGAACGTCAGGCCGATCGCCGGTTTGACCTGCGACTGGTTGATGCCTGGAATTTCGTATTCGACGGGATCTTCGATGGTCAGGATCTTGCGGGTCGGCTCGTTCAGGATCGACAGCATGGTCGCGAGCGTCGTGGTTTTTCCGCTGCCGGTCGGCCCTGTCACCACAATCATACCGTGCGGCAGCGCCAGCAGCCTGGTCAGGACCTCTTCGTCCCGCACTGAGAGGCCGAGCTTCCCCATTTCCAGCAGACCACGATCCCGCGGCAGCAGGCGTATCACCGCACTTTCGCTGTGTTGCGTCGGCATCGTGGCGACGCGAACATCGAGCTCGGCGCGGCTGACCCGGACCCGTGCAGCACCATCCTGCGGCAACCGCCGCTCGGCGATATTCAGGCTGGCCAGGATCTTGATGCGGGAGATCAGGGCCTGCGGCGGAATACCTGCCGGCGCCGGCATGGCCCGCAGCAGCCCGTCGACACGCATGCGCACGACAAGGCCGGTGCGGAACGGCTCGATGTGAATATCACTGGCGCGCAGTTCCACGGCGCGCTCCAGCAGATCGTTGAGCGCACGCACGACCGGCGCACCGCTCGCAAGATCGCGCAGACTCTCGATATCGTCGTCGGACTGCTGGATGGCTCCTTTGACAGCGTTGTCGGATACCGCGTCGTCGGCATTCAGGCGCTGGTCCAGCACCGTCGTGATGTCCTCGAACGAAGCCACGACAATATCGACCGGCTCGCCAAAGACGATTTCCGCCGCGCGAATGGCCGCCGTATCGGACGGATCGGCGACGGCAAGCCGATAACCGCCACTGGGCGCCTGCATCGGGAACAGCGTGGCTTCACGCAGGAAGCGACGCGAGAAACCGTCCAGGCATGGGATACCACTGAGCAGTTGCGGCAGACCGAGACGGGCCACGCTCCAATAGTCGGATACCTCATCAGCGAATTCGGCCGCGGACAGATCAGTTGCTTCCCACAAGTCCTTCAGCGGACGCACACCTGTCGAGCCGGGAGGCTTCTCAGCCCCTCCGCGCGCTGCTGACCGCAGCGCATATTTCTCGAGAAGGTGCTGTCTAAAATTCTCTGCGGAAAGGTCTCGCATCGAATGTCTCAACGCTAACCTGTTCACTGGAAAAGAGATCGCTTGTGGAAATCGGATTCAATAGCCTGTTGACATAATTCTTTAGCAAAAACATAATGAAGGTGTCAATTTTCTGCAAAACTTGCTCTTACTTAAGCCTGCTGTTTTTCAGTTCACCGTAGCGTGGATAGGCGTATTTTGTTGAAGGTGGCTCACCTGCTTCCGCGCCTGCGTTCAGGGTTGACTGGAACGCTGCTTCTTTTTGTCTTCGGTTGTCTGCTCACCGCCTGCATCACGTCGGACCAGGCGCTGGAGAGCAATCCGAAAGATCCGCGCGCCCAGGACATCACCGACAAGATCCGCGCGCTGGACCTGGAGCCGCGCCAGACCATCGCGAGCGGTGAAACGTCATTGAGCCCCGGCGCCTCCCGGCAGCCGGCGATTTATCTGAGCGAAGGCACGCGCGGCCCGAATTCAGCAGCAGCCGCAAACGAGGCGGCCAGCAGTGGCGGCGGCTTCGATCTCAACTTCGACAACGCGCCCGTCGCAACCGTCGCAAAAGTCATTCTCGGCGACATCATGGGTGTCGGCTACAGCATCGATCCACGGGTCCAGGGCACGGTGACGCTGGCGTCGGTTCGTCCGATTCCCAAGGTCGATGCGCTGTATGTGCTGGAAAATGCGCTGCGGATGTCGAACGTCGCTCTGGTAAAAGACCGCAACGGCGGCTATCGCCTGATCCCTGCGAACGAAGCTGGCGGAAGCGGCGGCATCGACCGGACCGCGACGGCAGAGCCGGGCCAGGGCATCAGCGTCGTGCCGCTGCGCTACGTCTCGGCACAAAACGTCTTCAAGCTGCTCGACGCCTTTGGCGTCAAGGCGAATACGATCCGCCCGGATGTCGCCCGCAACACCCTGATCATCCAGGGCAGCGGTGCTGACCGGAATGCCGCGATCGAGACCATTCAGAGCTTCGATGCGGACTGGATGCGCGGCCAGTCGGTGGGCATTTTCCCGCTCCGCAACAGCGCACCGGAACCGGTGATTTCCGAGATCGAAAAGATCATGGATTCCGGCGAAGGCGGCATGTCCCAGAGCATGATCAAGTTCCAGCCCATCGCCCGGCTGAATTCGATTCTGGTGGTGAGCCAGAAGCCGGAATTCCTCAAGCGCGCCGGAACATGGGTGGCGCGGCTAGACCAGGCCGACATGGACGGCACCAACCTCAAGGTTTACCCGCTGCGCTACGGCAATTCGCGACAAGTCACGGCCCTGCTCAACGAAATTCTGGTGGGGCAGAAAGCCGGCGGAACCCTGGACGGCGCATCCAGCCAGATCTCGCCGGGATCGGGGATCTCGTCCGCCTCCTCGCCGCCGGCGCCACTGGTGGCCTTGAGCGGCGTGCCGCCGGCAAGTCCGGGCAGCCAGGTGACATTGAACGCCAATATCCGTGGCGCCAACAACCCGGGGACGAGTCCGGCAGACACCGGAGTTCCCGCGCAGGATCTCAGCGCCGCAGGCGGGGCTGGCACCAACAACGCGCGCCCTGCCGGCATCCTGCCAAACGTGCGGATCACCGCTGATACGACCAACAACTCGATCCTGGTGTACGCCAACCGGGAAGCGCACCGCATTATCGAACAGACGATCCGGCAGATCGACCGGCCGCAGCGCCAGATCGCCATCGAAGCGACCATCGCCGAGGTCACCCTCAACGACAATCTCAATTATGGCGTCCAGTTCTTCCTCAGCAGCCAGAATCTCGGGCTGAAACCCGACACCGGATCGCTGGTCAACAATCTCGCGAGCGCGGCAACGTCAGCTGCGATCAACCGCGTGCTGCCGGGCTTCAATCTGCTGGTGGGATCGGAGGCCTCGCCGCGCGTGGTGCTGGACGCGCTGCACGGCGTGACTAACGTCAAGGTGCTGTCCAATCCGTCGCTGGTCGTCCTCGACAATCAAACGGCGACCCTGCAGGTCGGCGATCAGGTGCCGGTCTCTACCGGCAGCGCGACGGTGCTCACGTCCAACAACACGGTCGTGAATACCATCGACTATCGCAACACCGGCATCATCCTGCGCGTGCTGCCGCGCGCCAACGCCAACGGCAATGTGGTGCTCGACATCGAACAGGAAATCAGCAACGTCGCGGCGGGAACCCCGGCGACGAGCCTGACACCGACCGTGTCGCAGCGACGGGTGAAGAGTTCGATTTCCGTGGTCAGCGGCCAGACGGTGCTGCTCGCCGGGCTGATCAGTGAACGGGAAGACAAGGGACGACAGGGCATCCCAGTGCTGGATCAAATTCCGGGCGTCGGCGACGCTTTCGGCCGCCAGACCAATGCCCGTTCACGCACCGAACTCATCCTGTTCATTCGGCCAACGGTGGTTCGCGACGCCCTCGACGCCCATATGATCGCGGAGGAGTTGCGCTCCAAGATGAATGGCCGCCTGGTGGGCACCAGCCTGCCGGTGCCGGTGGTTCCTTCCAGACCCGCACGCTGATCTCGGCACCAGGCAGCTCCGCCTGCAGCCTGTTCTCGCATTGTTGCCGAAGACGAACGGTCAACGCTCGGGGTTTGGCAGCCACTCCATCGCGCGCCGCCGCGACACCGCGATTTCCCCCCGCGTCATTTTCGACGTCACCGCATCGCGGATCCGCACCCTGAATTCCCGTCCGTCTCCCGACGCTGCTGCTGTGGCGAGATTCAACCACTTGCTGGCTTCGACGATGTCCTTGGGAACCCCCTGCCCTTTGTCGTACAGAAGACCGAGTGAATATTGCGCGCCACTGAATCCTTGTTCCGCGGATCGGCGATACCAGAACGCAGCTTCGGTATAGTTCTGCGGCACGCCCCGCCCGGTCTCGAACATGAAGCCGAGATAGGCTTGGGCGGCGGGATCGCCTCGTTCCGCCAGCGGGATCAGGATCCGGGTCGCCGCCGCATAATCCTGGCGTGAGAAAGCGGAAATGCCCTGGCGAAGCGTTGCGGCTTCGACCGGATCGATCGTCAAGAGCGGCAGCATGGCAATCGCTAGGATCACACAAAGGGCCCGGATCAGTCCAGCCCGAGTGCGAAGCCCCACCGGATTGGTTTTGCCTTCGACACGGCAATCGTGCCCGGCGCTCCTCATCGTGATCGGCCCTTCCAACATTATGCGACACAATCCTAGTGCCGCCGCAACGATAAATCCATTGCGGACTTGTCCCTGGAACAGGTGCATCCTTTGCAAACCCCCTTCGCATCTCGATTACCTCTACGCGCCGAACCTGACGAGGCTCAGGCAGGAACTCTTTTGGCAGCTGAGAGAAACGTTCGACACCGGCTTTGAAAATGATGTGATGGTATCTTGAGCGATCTGACTGAGTGACGGTTTGGCATCGATGGCGGCGCTCGCCCGACGGCATTGCCATCGGCCGGATGCGATGACATGATTATGAGAGACAATAAGAATTTCGCACAGCGAAAACAATCAAAAGAATAATTCCAAGGGGAGGACTTGATCCATGAGCCGCCAGATCATTGCGCTTGCCTCGATCGCGCTTGCCGCATCGACATTCTCCGGTCCAACGATCGCTCGCGCGCAAGATCTCAAGCTGCCGCCGACCATGTCGTTCACCGCTTATGACACCGGAACCGCAGGCTTCAATATCGCGGTCGCCGTCGGCAAGATGATGAAAGACAAATATGGATCCGACGTACGCGTGCTGCCGGCGGGCAACGATGTGGCGCGGCTGGCGCCGCTTCGCGCGGGCCGCGCGGTGCTCTCCTGGATGGGATCAGGCGCCTATTTCGCTCAGGAAGGCGTGTTCGAGTTCGGCGCCAAGGAATGGGGACCACAACCGCTGCAGATCACGCTGTCGTCGGTCGACTGCAACGCCGGCTCGGTCGGCGTGGCACGGGACACCGGCGTCACCCAGATCAAGGATCTCAAGGGCAAGCGGCTCGGCTTCGTGGTCGGCTCGCCCGCTTTGAACCAGAACGCGCTGGCGATCATCGCCTTTGGCGGGCTGACCAAGAACGACGTCAAGATCGTCGAGTTCGCCAGCTACAGCGCGATGTGGAAAGGCGTCATTAACAACGACGCCGACGCCGCGTTCGCCACCACCATCACGGCACCGGCGCGGGAGCTGGAAAATTCGCCGCGCGGCATTATCTGGCCGCCACTGCCTCACGCCGACAAGGCGGGATGGGAACGGGTCAAGCGGGTCGGCGCGTTCTTCAATCCACTCGTCGCCACCTGCGGTGCTGGAATTTCGCCATCGAACCCGATCGAACTCGGCACCTACCCCTATCCGATCGCGACCGTCTACGGATCGCAACCGGCCGATCAGGTGTACGCGATCACCAAGGCGATGATCGTCAACTTCGATGCCTACAAGGACGGTGCGCCGGGCGCGACCGGCCTTGCGGTCAAGACCCAGACCATGAACTGGGTCGTGCCAGTGCATCCCGGCGCGGCAAAGGCGCTGAAGGAAGCAGGCCACTGGACCGATGACAACGAGGCCCACAACAACGGCCTCCTGAAACGGCAGACGGTGCTGACATCGGCTTGGGCCGAGTACGGCAAGAGCAATCCACCCGCGGACGAGGCGAAATTCCTGCAGGGATGGATGGCGGCGCGGCAGGCCGCGCTGGCCAAGGCTGGCATGCCGAACGGCTTCGAGGAGTAACGGCCGCAAAGCCGTCGCTGCAGTCATCGCTCAAGCATATCCAGGGATCTTCATGTCCAGCATGCAGCCCGACGGCTCCCCTTCTCTCGCGCCTGTAGCGCTGACAGTCCCCGATGCTGCCCCGAAGCGCATCGAGTTCGATGACCCGCATGCGGCCACCGGCGGCATGCAGGAGGCCGAGGTCACCCGCGTGCGGAGCTTGCGCGGCGGATGGCGCTGGGGGTTGATCGCTGCCACTGCGATGACCATCCTGTTATGCATCAACCAGCAGTTCGCGCTGCGCTTCTTCGTCGACTACACCCAGCTCAACACCGAATATTTCTATCTGCTGATCGCGTTGATGCTGCCGTTCACCTTCCTGATTTTCCCGGGCACACAAACCTCTCCGCTGGATCGCATCCCCTGGTACGACGTGGTGCTGTTCGTGCTGACGTTCGCCGCCTCGATCTGGCTCATGCTGAACATCCGCAAGGCCGCGCAGGCCGGCTGGGAATTCGACGGTGCGCCCAAAGCCGTGATCGCCGGCGGCTTCGTGATGTGGGCCGTGCTGATGGAGGCGCTGCGGCGAACCGGCGGCTGGAGCCTGCTGCTCAGCGTCTTTCCCTTCACCGTCTACCCGCTTTTCGCCGACGCCAAATGGCTCGGGCCGTTCCGGGGCACCCAATCGACGCTGGAGCAGGCCGCTGCCTATCACACGCTGTCCGGCGAAAGCCTGCTCGGCATTCCGATCCAGGCCTTTGCCGACACCGTGATCGGATTCCTGGTGTTCGGCACCGCGCTGATGATGACCGGGGCCGGAAAATTTTTTATCAATATCGCATTCGCGCTGTGCGGCACGTTCCGCGGGGGCGCGGCGAAAGTCTGTATCCTCGCCAGCGGCCTGCTCGGCATGATGTCCGGCTCGATCATCTCCAATGTGCTGACGGCCGGCACCATGACGATTCCGACGATGAAGCGCAGCGGATTTCGCGCGTCTTATGCCGCAGCGATCGAAGCCTGTGCCTCGACCGGCGCAGTGCTGGCGCCGCCGGTGATGGGCGCCACCGCCTTCGTGATCGCGCAATTCCTCAACGTCAGTTACGCGGAGATTGCGGTCGCGGCGATCATCCCCGCCGCACTGTATTATCTCGGCCTGTTCCTCCAGGTCGACGCCTATGCCGCGCGGCATGACCTGAAGGGCATTCCACGCAGCGAGCTGCCGCGGATCTCGGACACCATCAGGAGCGGCTGGTACTATATCTTCGTCATCGCGCTCTTGATCGTCATGTTGCTGTATTTCAAGCGCGAGAGCCATGCGCCGTTCTACGCCACGGTGCTGCTGTTGATCCTGAACCAGCTGTTCTCCAGGGATACGCGCTGGACGTTCTCCACGATCGCAAAGTTCCTCGAAACCAACGGCCGCACCTTTGTCGAACTTGTCGGCATCCTCGCCGGCTGCGGCCTGCTGATCGGCGCGTTCTCGATGACCGGGGTCGTCTCCAGCCTCGCCAATGACCTCCTGCGCATTGCCGGCGACGACGCCTTCCTGCTGCTCGTGATGTGCGCCGTCACCAGCTTGATCCTCGGGCTCGGATTGACCACCACAGCCTGCTACATCTTCCTCGCTATCCTGGTTGCGCCCGCGCTGGAAAAGCTCGGGCTGAATCGCATGGCCGTGCACATGTTCATTTTTTATTGGGGCATGCTGTCGTCGATCACGCCGCCGGTGGCCATCGCGTCGTTCGCAGCCGCCGGCATTGCCGGATCACCGGCAATGAAGACCGGCTGGGAATCCATGTGGGTGGGTAGCATCATCTACTTCTTGCCGTTCTTCTTCGTGCTCAACCCGGCTCTGGTGCTGCAGGGCGACAGCCCCTATCTCGCAGCCCTCGGACTGATGGCGCTGGCGGGCATCGGCACGCTATTCATTTGCGGCGGCATTCAGGGCTATCAGGTCGGCATCGGCGATCTCAGGCGCACCGGCGTGCTCGAGTGGCCGCTCCGTGTGCTGCTGGTGCTGGGTGGATTCGTGCTGGCGACGCCCGGCGGCGGCATCATGCCGCTGTCGCAATGGCAGGTGACGGGCCTCGGCCTCGCCATTCTGATCCCGACCAGTCTGCTGGCGTTATCGCTGATGCGACGTAGTCGCCAAGCCATCGCCTAAGTCGCGTGAATCACAGATTTGGTTCAATGACAGGCGCGCGATTTATTGTCGCTTCGCAGCATGGCCGGCCTGCCCTCATTCGACATTGGCAAGCGGCGGAGACTCGTCCAAAGTCGCCGGTCGGAGGCTGTTGATGGCGAATTATCTGGTTCACGTTCCCGTTTCTCGAATTGTTGACGTTTGCAATGCGCTGAAGCTGCTCGGCGAGGCGGAGCTCTACGACTACAAGATCATTACGGTGCGATCCGAGCTCGAAGCGGAGGCCCTGCACAAGGTCGTCGACGCGGTAAAACCTGACATTCCAGCGATCATCGTCAAGGTCGAGGAGTTCATCTTCCAGGGCGGAGCTGCGGTGGACAAGGCCGTCAACGTCTGGAAAAGAAGCCTGCTGACGCAAAGGCCAACAATCTCTGCATCCGAACGCTGATTGAGAGCAAGGCGATTCGTTACAGGTCAGGAGGCACGTGATGCGCACAGGGGCGCGCCACCTCGAAGGCTGCCGCAGCCTGAAGCACAGTCGCATCCTGATGCCAGCGGCCGACAATCTGCAATCCGACCGGCAGGCCGGCACCGGTGAAGCCGCAGGGGATGCTGATGGCCGGATGTCCGGTCAGATCGAACAGATTGAGGTATGATACCCAGCTCTGCCGCATATCGCCGGCGTCAGTTCCGTTGATGCTGATCGGGTCGAGCGCGCGCGCTGTGACGGGCAGCGGCGGCCGGCTGCAGGTGGGCGTCAGCACCAGATCGTAATCGGCGAACCAGCCCTGCACCGTGCGGAAGTGTTGCGTCCGCTTGTAGGTCGCCTGCAGAAGCTGCTGGCCCGAGTATCCGCCGCCCGCGCGAATGCCGTCGACAAAACTGGGATCGAGTTGCGCCTCCACGTCGTCCAGCCTGGCAAAGAACCGCGCCGCCCAGTTCGATTGCTGCAGGATGCGCCACGCCGGCTCGGCGTTTTCGACCGGATCGTCGCGAACATCAACGACGCAGCCCAGCTCGCGGAATACATCGAGTGCCTCCTCGCAGGCACGCCGGATCTCATCGTCGAGCAGCGTGTTGCCGATCAGGGGCCGCCAGGCGATCTTGAGGCGACCGATCTCTTTTGTCCCGCTGGCCAGCGCGGACAATGTATCGAGGCGCAGCCGCCCCAGGGAATGCGGATCAGAAGAGTGTTCCCCGGAGATCACGTCCAGCATCAGCGCGGTGTCGGCAACGGTGCGCGCCATCACGCCGAGATGGATGAAGTTATTGAACCCATCCGGCACCTGGTTGTGCGGGATTACGCCGAGCGTCGGCTTGAGCCCGACGATTCCGGTCAGCGCCGCCGGCAGCCGCGTGCTGGCGCCGGCGTCGGTGGCCAGCGACAGCGGACCCATGCCGGCGGCCACCGCAACCGCCGAGCCGCCGCTCGAGCCACCCGGCGTGAGGCTCACGTCCCAGGGATTACGTGTGATGCCGAATAGCGGCGCGTCGGTCAGGAGCTTGTGGGCGAATTCCGACGTGGTGGTCTTGCCGACAATGATGGCGCCGGCTTTCTTCAAGCGGGCGACCGCCACGGCGTCGGCGTCAGGCACGTTGTCGGCCATCAACCGCGAGCCCCAGGTGGTGCGCAGGCCCGCAGTGTTGATAATGTCCTTGATCGAAACCGGAACGCCATGCAGCGGACCGAGATCGTCGCCGCGGGTTACGGCCATATCGGCCTCAGCCGCCGCTTTCAAGGCATTGTCGCCATCGACGGTGATGAACGCATTGAGCGTCGGTTGCGTGTCCGCAATCCGCTGCAGCACCGCGGCCGTCGCCTCCATCGACGATATCTGGCGCGACCGGATACGCTCGCGCAAGTCCAGCGCCGAGTTGAACAACAAGTCTTTGCCACTCACGACCACGAATCCCCGATCAGACCGGCAGGCACAGCGCGTTCGGCACCAGCAGATTGTCGTAGACGCAGCGCCGCTCCGCGAGCTTGAGGCCATGATCGGTGCGACGGAATTTGTCATAATAAGTGCCGACCTGATGCAGCGTGGCATCCGGGCGATCGAACAGCACCTGCAGCACCACGTAATTGGCGCGCGCCACGATGATGCCGTCGCTTTGCTCGGGCCCGACACTGAGATTGGCGATCAGGTGGCGCAGATAACGCGGCGCGAACATCGCGGTCTCCTTCAGCGCGAACGCGCGGTCGCGGATCATGCCCCGGTTCTCGCAGTAGATGAGGCCGACGGGCAGATTGCGCTGATAGTTCTCGCGCGAGACCACGACATAGTGCGCGTCGTCGGTGAACATCTCAGCCCAGTCCATCAGCCGCTGCTCGTCCAGCGTCTCGGCATAGGCGGTGTTGAAGGCCTCGATATCGTAACGCAACATCACCGCATCGAGACGCGGATCGGTCGCGGGCACGGCTGTGGACAGATGACGCGTCATAACCCCCTCGCCCATGGTCACAGCCCCATTTCCTGGCGCCAGTGCTGGTACATCGCCCGGATCGCCGCCTCTGAAATCAGGGTATCCGAGGTGCCGGCCGCGACCGCGGGATCGAGTTCGACCAGATGGCGGCCGTTCGGCACCCGCTGCATGCCGTCCTGCACGAACTTGATGGCCTCGTTGTCCTCAAGGCCGAGGAAGCCCGCCGGGCCCATCAAATTACCCTGTCGCAACCGATGCCGGGTCATTTCCTCGTCGTCGCCTTCGAAACCGAACATCGTCCACTTCATGATGAATTCATGGGGACCAGTCGGGACGATCTGGCGCACGCCGAGCGTGTTCATCTCGCGCTGGATGATCAGGTTCGGCCAGATCGTCGCCATCGTGACCGACCACGGGCTCTTGAACTCGTCGATGAAATCCATGAATCGCGGCTCGGCCAGTTCCATGCTCTCCCGATACGCCCGCATTTCCTTCTTGGTGTCGCTGCTCACGTTCTTGCCGTCGGACTTGGCCGAAGCCATCACGCCGTGGCGGCCGGTGGGATCTGCCAGCATCAGCGACTTGTTGCCGGCCACCAAGAGGCCGAACGTCACCAGGAAGGTGTGCAGCAGGGTCGCGTGGTACGGGTCCTTCAGGTTTTCGTGGTAGAGTTTCCAGTTGCCCGGCAAAGAGTGGCGGTAATGTCCCAGCAGTCTCGGCTTGCGGCCATCGAACGTCGCTTCGAATTCGGCCAGGATCTCAGGTCCCAGATAATCCTGCAGCAATTCCATATCCTGCTGATAGGAGGCGAACACCACGCCGCGGTGGGTGGTGACGTTGAGCTGGCGCAGACCGTGGTCAGCGGCTTTAAAATCCTTCGGCATCCCGCCCTTGCCGTCGACACCGCGCCGGAAGGGAACGCCGGCGAGATTGCCCTTCAGGTCATAGGACCACTGGTGGTAAGGGCAAACGAACTCCTTGGCGTTGCCGCTGAGCTCGCGGCAGAACTCCGCGGCACGATGAGCGCAGCGATTTTCGAACGCATGGATGCTGCCGTCCTCGGCGCGCGACACCACGATCGGGGTCGGCCCGACATTGGAGCGAATGTAGTCACCGGGATTCGGCACCTCGCATTCCAGCGCCACGTAATTCCAGGTGCGGCCGTGGAAGATCTTGTCGATCTCGCGCTCGTAGATGGTCTGGTCGGTGTAGACCCAGTCGGGGATCCGGCGCAGGCCTTCCTTCGGCCAGGCGTAACGGGTGGTAATCGAGAGCGGGGGATTTGCGGTCATGTCGCTGGCCTCCGAGTGGTCGTCTGAAGAATCATCATCCGTGTGCGTGTCGGCGGAGAGCACCTGCGCGCCGGCCGCCATCAGGTCGAACGGCGCGGATAACTCGAGCTCGGCGCGCGCAGCCCGGATCGCCTGGGCGTCCGAGAAGGCAACCACGCCGGTCAGCCGGCCACTGGCGCGATCGATGGTGCGATAGACCGCACCGGCGCTGGCGCCAGCCGCGCCCGAATGGGCCACCAGATCGGTCGGCGCGATGGTACCGAGCATCTGGATGTTGAGACCGAACTGATCAGTCCAGAACCATGGCCGCTTGAGCGCGGCCGACGCCGCACCGGCGATGGAGCGGCCCGCGGCGGCGCCCTGCTCCTCTGCGTTGTGCCAGCTCTCCAGCCTGATCCGGCGACCGCCCGCGGCGGCAACATGATGAAGCGTGCAATCGCCGGCGGCCCAGACGTTCGGGACGCTGGTGCGGCCATCGGCGTCGACCTCGATCCCGTTGGCAACGGTGCAGCCCGCGGCCTGCGCCAGATCGAGATTCGGCTCTAACCCGATTCCCACCAGCACCGCGTCCACCTCGATGATCTCGCCACCGGTGTGGATGCCCAGCCTCTTGCCGCGCCGGGTGATTTCGGTGACGTCAGCGTTGCGGCGCACGTCGACCTGATGCCGCCGGGCCAGCGCGCGGAACACACGACCGAGCGGCGCCGGCAGAATGCGCGCCATGATTTCCGGCTCGCGTTCCAGCACCGTGACCGCAAGGCCGCGCGCAACCGCCGAAGACGCAAGCTCGAGGCCGATGAAACCACCTCCGATGATGCCGACATGGGTGGCGGTCGCGAAAGCCCGCTCGATCATGGCTGCATCTTCGATCGTGCGCAGATGCAACACATTCGGGAGGTCGCTGCCCGGCAAAGCCAGGCGCCGCGCCCTGCCGCCGGTGGCAAGCAGCAGCGCGTCGTAGGACAACGCTTCGCCACCCTCCAGGCTGACAGTCCGTCCGCGCGAATCGACTGCGACAGCGCGTTGACCCAGATGAAGTTTGACGCCGTACCGCCGCGCGTCCTCCTCGCTCAGCCGCGGCTGAAAGGCAGTCGGCTGTCCGAGCAATGCCTCCTTCGACAAGGGCGGACGCTCATAGGGCAGGTGGACTTCATCACCGACGAGATCGATGGTGCCGTTGAAGCCGGCATCGCGCATTGCGACGATCGCGGCGGCGGCGGCCTGGCCGGCACCGACGATGACGACATTTGTTGCGGCGGCGGCGTTGTCGCTCGTTGCAAGGGGCTCAACGCTGGTCAAGGCATTATCTGTGGAGACATCACCTGTCGAACGGCCTGATTGCTCCAGGTCCACCAGCACATCGTCGCCCTCCACCTTCACGGCGTAGGTGGCGATGTCCTTGGTCAGCGGCGCGCACAGCGCCTTGCCGCTGCGGATATCGAAAAGCCCTTGATGCAAGGGGCATTCGATCTTGCCGTCCTCGACAAATCCATCGGCCAGGAAAGCCAGCGCGTGGGTGCAGATGCCGTGCGTCGCACGGATCTCGCCCTGCAGATCATAGAGTGCGATCGGCGTGCCATCGAGTTTCACACCGAGCACACCATCCTTGGGAATCGATTTCAGTGACGCCGCTCGCTGCCATGCCATGCGCGTGATGATCCGAATTGATCGCATCTCATCGCGAAAATGAGATCGCGTATTGCCTTGGGTAGATCGTCAGTATAACCTCATATTTAGTCCGGGCACAACACGCGATTTAGACCGGCTCAAAACAGACACACAGGAAAGGACTTCGACATGGCGCAGGAGCCCATCGCCACCAAAGGCAACTTCTTGCACATCTACGATTTTCGCGTGCAGGCCGGCGAGGAAGCGCGTTTCATCGAGCTGTTCGAAAAGTTCGACTATTCCGACGACAACCCGATGCACAAATCGTCCGCGCAGGTGAAGGACGGCGTACTGTGTCGCGACACCGAGGACCCGCAGCGCTTCTTCCTGATCGCCGAGTGGGCCGACATCGAAGAGCATGCCAAGATCCGCAAGATCCTCGCCAACGAGATCAAGCCGGAATTCATCAAATACATCGAGGGCGGCAAATTCGTTCCGAAGTATGTGGAAGTGGTGTCGTCCACGCCGGACGAAATCCTTCAGAAGGCCGCGGGCTGATCGCCGTGCAGCGGCGGCTCTACACGTTCTTCCGGTCGTCGACCTCGTTCCGGCTGCGGATCGCGCTGGCGTACAAGGGGCTCGCCTATGAGCCCCATTACGTCAGCCTGCCGAAGATGGAGCATCGCGCGCCGGAGTATTGCGCGCTCAATCCGCAGCAGTTGCTCCCGCTGCTGGTGGACGACGCCGACAGCTACATCCAGTCGATGGCGACCATCGAATATCTCGATGAAAGCTATCCCGAGCCGTCGCTGATCCCGAAAGATATCCGCTCGCGCGCCTATGTGCGGGCGGTGTCGCAGATCATCGGATGCGAGATGCATCCGCTGAACAATGTGCGCGTGCTCAAACACCTGAAGGCGCAGTTCGGCGCCGACGAGACCGCCACCAAGGCGTGGTACGCGCACTGGGTCACCGAAGGGTTTCGCGGGCTGGAGGACTATCTCGCCGACACGAAGCTGCACGGCGCCTTCTGCTTTGGCGACAGCGTCACCATGGCCGACATCTGCCTGGTGCCGCAGGTGTTCAATGCGGCGCGATTCGATTGCTCGGTCGACGATTACCCCATCATCAAGGGAATTTTCGGACGCTGCATGGAGCTCGACGCCTTCCGCAACACGCAGCCGAACACCCAGCCGGACGCGTTCTAGACCCTGATGGACGGTCAGCTCGGGTTGTAGATCGTCCGTCCCAGATGATTGTTGCCGTCGATCAGTCGCAGCAGCGTGTTGATGAAGGCCTTGCGCTCCTCGGCCGGAAGCGGCTGCAGCAGCCGGTTCTGGGCCCGCTGCATCGCCAGATACATCTCGTCGGTGACGCGCTGCCCGGCAGGCGTCAGCCGCGCCAGCACCATGCGCTTGTCTTCCTTGCTGCGGTGGCGCTCCAGCAGACCGCGCCGGGACAGCCGCGCCAACACATCGGCAACATTGGTGCGGTCGATCCCCAGTTCGCGCCCCAGGGAATTCTGGTCGAGGTCCGGATTCTGCGACAGCGTCGTCAGAAGCCCATATTGCACCGGCGTGATATCGAAGTCGGCGCACTCCTCGAAAAACAGCGCATAGTGAATCTGATGCAACCGCCGCAGCAGATAGCCGGGCCGCGCCCACAGCGGCATCTCCGGAGACCGCGGCGCCTTGCGCGCCACGGGCGCCGGCGCGTCGGCAGCACTGCGTTTGGCACGGGGTGGTGTGGGTTCGGCGGGCTTCGGCTTGGTGGTGGCGCGGCGTATCGGCATTGGCTTTTGGTATCCTGTCTGTCTGGTGTCGGCGCGCATGCGCCCCGGTCATCCGCAATTGCTCGCGAACGTACCAGAGATTTCGCGTCAGGTGCGACGCCCACTGCGCTTTTTCACAGCGAAACGCAGCGCCCACCGGCAACCACCGTTGGCACTGACATCAAAATTCATCAGTACACTTGCATATCTTGCGCGCCCCTGCAAATCTGCTAGCCTGCCATGTGCCGGTTACAGATCGTTTCGAGGTTTCCATGCTGCACCTCCGTCATCGCTTCCGCGCAATCACATCGTTTCTATCCGGCTCGCTGTTCGCGGGGCTGGCGTTCGCCGCGCCGGCGACTGCGGCAGATGCCATCAGGGTGCGTCTAGACTGGACGCCCTGGGGCGATCAGGCGCCATTCCATCTCGCCCAGCAGTCGGGATTGTTCAAAAAATATGGGCTCGACGTTACTTTGGATGACGGCAACGGCTCGGTGTCGACGGTGCAGATCGTCGGCAACGGCGAATATGATGTCGGCCATGCCTCGCTCGCGCCGATGGCCATCGCGCGTTCAAAAGGCCTGCCGGTCAAAGCCATCGCGGGTTTCATCCAGGAGAACGACATCGGCCTGCTGGTGCCGAAGGATGGCAGCATCAAGGGACCGGCCGACCTTAAAGGCAAGAAGATCGCCTTCACCGCCGGCTCGCTCGAGGCGCCCTTCATCGATCGTTTCCTAGCGGCCGGAAAATTGAAGCGCGACGATGTCGAGCTGCTCAACGTGGATGCCGCCGGCAAGGCGGGCATGTACATGACCAGCCGTACCGATGCCGCCTTCTCATCCGTGCCGTTCTTCCTGGCCGTGGTCGAGGCGCAGCGGCCGTCGACCGCGGTGCGGTTTTCCGAAAACGGCCTGAAATTTCCGAGCTTCGGCCTGTTTGCAACCGAAAAGACCATCACCGCGAAGCGCGACCCGCTCAAGCGTTTTGTCAGTGTCGTCGCCGGCTGCTGGGCCTACATCTTCAACGGTCATGAGGACGAGGGGGTGAAGGCGATCATTGCCGCGCGGCCGCAGTCCAAGCTCGACCCCAAGGTGCTGCGCCAGCAGATCGATACCTTGAAGGACTATGCCCTGACCGAGGCCGTCAAATCGCTGCCGTTCGGCAGCATGGCACTGGGCGACTGGCAGCAGGCTGTGAGCATCCTCTCCGAAGGCGGATTGCTCGGGCAGACGATCGATCCGAAGGATCTCTTCACCAACGACCTGATCGACCCGAAGATCGTCGCCGACGTCGGCGCGAGCCTGAAGTGAGCCCGCAATGATCGTTGCCAGGGATGTCGGCAAGCGTTTCGGCGGGCCGGCGGATGGCCTCACCGCGATCGACAACATTTCGATCGATATCGCGGAAGGCGAGTTCGTCAGCCTGCTCGGCCCCAGCGGTTGCGGCAAGAGCACCTTCCTGCGCTGCCTGGCCGGACTGGAACAAACCACCAGCGGCGCATTGTCGATCGACGGCAAGGGCATCGACGGCCCGCCCGACCGGCTCGGCATGGCATTCCAGCGCGACGCGCTGCTGGACTGGATGAATGTGCTGGACAACGTGCTGCTGCCCGCGGACTTCAGCGGCGCGCGCAAGAGCCAGTTCGAGCCGCGCGCACTGGAGCTGCTGAAGATGGCGGGCCTCGGCGGCTTCGTTCACGCCTACCCGCGGGCGCTGTCGGGCGGTATGCGCCAGCGCGTCGCCATGTGTCGTTCCCTGCTGCTCGACCCGCGGCTTTTGCTGATGGACGAACCATTCGGCGCCCTCGATGCGCTGACGCGGGACCAGCTCAATGTCGATCTGTACCGGCTCTGGATGCACCGGCGCATGACGGTAATCTTCGTCACCCACAGCATCTCGGAGGCGATCTTCCTGTCCAGCCGCATTGTCGTGTTCAGCCCGCGGCCGGGCAAGGTGATCGACGATATTCCGATCACGCTGCCCACGGATCGCAAGCTGGCGGTGCGCGAAAGCGCTGCGTTCGGAACCTACGCCCGCCATGTCCGCGGGCTGTTCGAAAGCATGGGGCTGCTGCATGACTGACGTGTCCCGTATCTCGCTCGCTGGTGCTGCGATCGGCCGCAAGGCCATTCCGTTCATCGGCGCGGCTGTCTTTCTGCTGCTCTGGGAGCTGGCGTGCCGGGTCTACCAGATCCGCCCCGTGCTGCTGCCGGCGCCTTCTGAGATCATCACGGAGCTGGCGCAATCACCGCTGTGGTTTGCGCAACAGGCGAGCTATACGCTCGGGATCACGCTGGCGGGCTTTGCCGTGGCCGCCGTGCTCGGCGTGCTGTTCGCAGTCCTCATCACCGAATGGAAGCTGCTGGACCGGCTGCTGTTTCCGCTGTTCGTGGCGCTCAACAGCGTGCCCAAGGTCGCGCTCGCCCCGCTCTGCATCATCTGGTTCGGCACCGGCTCCGAGCCGAAGATCGCGATCGCCTTCCTGATCGCGGTGTTTGCCGTGGTGATCGACACCATTCTCGGCCTGCGTTCGGTGCCGCCCGATACCATCGACCTGGCGCGGACCCTGCGCGGATCGCGCTGGAAGGTATTGACCCGGATCAAGCTCTATTGCGCGCTGCCGCATCTCTTCGCAGGTCTGAAGGTTTCGATGTCGCTGGCGCTGGTCGGCGCCATTGTCGGCGAGTTCGTGTCCTCGCAGCGCGGCCTCGGTTACGTCATCCTGAGCGCGCAGGGCATGTTCGACACGCCCCGGGTGTTCGCCGCCATCACGCTTCTGGCCGTGCTCGGCGTTCTGCTGATGGAAGCCGTCAGTCTCGCCGAACGGCTTGCATTGCCGTGGCACCACAGCGCAGCGCGATCTTCCGGGCACTGAACAACCACGCGTTGGCGCTGCTGCATTGCTGTTCGCGCAGCGCCGCTTCCTTATGCGCGCTGCTCAATCCTGCAACAACGAAACGATCGCCGGCGAGATTCTTCGCGTCGCCTGCATTGCGCGCGCGTTTGTTGTTTGACAGGTTCTAACATTTTCATCAGTATACCAGCATAATTTATCCGGCATGCCCGACAGCGACATTGCCGGATCGTGAGGAAGCCTGGCGCAAGAAAGCACTGGGGAAGACTCTCCGGAGGAACGATGCGCGCAGCGCAATCGGAACGAGATCTGTTTGGTCGTCGCGTTGTCCGCGTTCGCAGCGCTGTCGCTGCGGACCGGCGGTTTTACCATCCCGTTTGATGCCCGCTCATGATCATGAGCGCCAACCTTCAAGGAGTATCACGATGAAAAGGCGTGCCTTCCTGCAGCAGGCAACGGCCGGCATAGCCGCCGCTGCCATCGCAAGTCCCGCCGTCGCGCAAACGGCGCAAGTTCGCTGGCGCATGACCACGAGCTGGCCGAAGAGCCTCGACACCATCTACGGCTCGGCGGACGCAATGTGCCAGCGGATCGGCCAGCTCACCGACGGCAAATTCCAGGTCGACGTGTTCGCCAGCGGCGAGATCGTGCCGGGATCCCAGGTGTTCGACGCGGTCGCGAAAAACGCCGTCGAATGCGGCCACACCCTGACCGCGTTCTATGTCGGCAAGAACCCGGTCTATGCCTTCGACTCCGGCGTTGCATTCGGCGCCAACTCACGCCAGCAGGCAGCCTGGCTGTACTATGGCGGCGGCATGGAGCTGATGCGCGACATCTTCCGCAAGGAAAGCCTGATCAACTTCCCCTGCGGCAACACCGGCGTGCAGATGGGCGGCTGGTTTCGCAAGGAGATCAAATCGGTCGACGATCTCAAGGGCCTGCGGATGCGGATCGGCGGTCTCGGCGGCAACGTGCTGTCGCGGCTCGGCGCCGTTCCGACGCAAATTCCGGCCAGCGATATTTACGCTGCGCTCGAGCGCGGCACCATCGATGCCGCGGAATGGATCGGCCCCTACGACGACGAGAAGCTCGGCTTCGCCAAGGTGGCGAAATATTATTATACGCCGGGCTGGTGGGAAGGCTCGGCAATGATCACGGCGTTCGCCAATACCACCGCCTGGGAGAGCTTGCCGCCGCTGTTCAAGATCGCGTTCGAAACCGCGGCCAACGAGCAGAACCTGCTGATGCAGGCGAAATACGACGCGCGAAACCCGGAGGCGTTGCGACGGCTGATTGCAGGCGGCACGGAGTTGCGGGCGTTTCCGCAAGCAGTGCTGGAGGCCTGCCACAAGGCGTCGCTGGAAACCTTCGACGATATCGCCTCCAAGAATGCCGACTTCAAGAAGGTCTACGAGCACTGGAAGGCGTTCATGACCCAGTCCAACAGCTGGTTTCGCGTGGCTGAATACCGGCTCGACGCTTTCCGCTACAGTGCGTCCGGCTGGTAGGCGCAAAGTCGCCGGCTGTTACCGGGCCTCGCTGGGCCCGGTAACACAATAATTTTCTGTGGGAAGGAATGAGCATGGCAAATCAGGGCATCGGCGCACGGGTGCCTCGGAAGGAAGACGCGCGGCTGATGCACGGCCGCGGCCAGTATGTGTCCGACATCATCCTTCCCGGCCAAAGCGAAGTCGCCTTCCTGCGCAGCCCGGTGGCGCATGCCGTGCTGCGCGGCGTCACCAAGCCGCAGGGCTTTGAATCCGCCGTTTTCGTCGGCGGCGACCTCACCGGCGTCAACGCCATCGCCGCGCCCTGCACGGTTCCCAGCTACAAGGTGTCGATCCAGCACCCGCTCGCGCAGGGCAAGGTACGCTTCGCCGGCGAACTGATCGCCATGACGATCGCCCCAAGCCGTGCCGCCGCCGAGGATCTCGCGGAAAAAATCGAGCTCGATCTCGAGGAACTGCCTCCGCTGGTCGACGCCCATGCGACACGCACGACGACCGAGACCCGGGTGCATGAGGAATGGGACGACAATCTGTTTCTCACCCTGAACTACGACAACGGTTTCGAGGAGCATGCGCAGAACGCGCCCGTGGTGATCGAGCGCGAGATGACGATGTCGCGCCAGGCCATGGTGCCGCTGGAAGGCAAGGCGATCGTCGCTGACTGGGATTTCCGGGCCGAGCAGCTGACCGTCTACACCTCGACGCAGGTGCCCCATGTGATCCGGATCGGGCTCGCGCAATGCCTGGGCCTCGACGAGGGACAGATCCGGGTGATCGCCCCCGATGTCGGCGGCGGCTTCGGCTACAAATGCGTGCTGCAGCCGGAAGAAATCTGCGTCGCCTGGCTGGCGCTGACCTACAAGCGCCCGTTCCGCTACATCGAGGATCGCCGCGAACACCTGATCGCCGGCGCCAACAGCCGCCAGCACCATTACAAGCTGAAAGCCTATGCCGACAAACGCGGCCGCCTGCTGGCTCTGGATGCGGAAGTCACCATCGACGGCGGCGCCTATTCGAATTGGCCGTTCACCGTCGCGCTCGAACCGGGACAGGCCACTGGCAATCTGCCGGGCCCGTATGATATCCGCGGCTATCGCTGCAAGACCTATTGCGTCGCCACCAACAAGCCGGGCTTCCTGCCTTACCGCGGCGTGGCCCGCACCAGTGTCTGCTTCGCCATCGAACTGCTGATGGACGCGATCGCCCGCGAGGTCGGCCGCGAGCCCTGGGAAGTCCGCATGGAGAATCTGGTGACGGCACAGGCGATGCCCTACACCAATGTCGCGCGCAAGCATTACGACAGCGGCGACTATCCGCGCAGCCTGGAGACGGTTCGCCGCGAGATCGACCTCGACACATGGCGTGCCCGCCAGCGCCAGGGCGAAACCGACGGCCGGCGCATCGGCATCGGCTTCGCCAGCTATTGCGAGCAATCCGCCCACGGCACCAGCGTATTTGCCGCCTGGGGCCTGCCGCTGATCCCGGGCTACGACCAGGCGACGGTGCGCATGCTGGTCGACGGCAGCCTGGAGGTGCGGGTCGGGGTGCATTCCCACGGCCAGGGCATGGAAACCACGCTGGCGCAGATCGCCAATGAGATTCTCGGCGTCGATGTCGCCAATATTCGCGTAATTCACGGCGACACCGGCGCCACACCATTCTCGACCGGCACCTACGCCTCGCGCAGCATCGTGATGACCGGCGGCGCCGTGGCCAAAACCTGCGAAGCGCTGGTGCCGCGTCTGCTCGCGATCGGTGCGCATCTGATGCAGTGCGCCACCAATACGGTGAGCTACATGCCCGGTCGCGTGGTCGGGCCGCAATCGTCTGTTACGATCAAGGAGATCGCCGAAGCCTGGTACCGCCGGCCGCAACTGCTGCCACCGGACGTCGACGTCAACGGGCTGGAGGCGACCATCGGCTACAAGCCGCAGGTCGACACCGGGGCGTTCAGTTATGCCTCCCATGCCGCGGTGGTCGCGGTCGATACCGAACTCGGCGCCATCGAGATCCTGGACTATGTGATCGCCGAGGATTGCGGACGCATGGTCAATCCGATGGTGGTCGATGGCCAGACCATCGGCGGCGCCGCGCAAGGCATCGGCACCGCACTCTATGAAGAGAGCCCCTACGATGCCAACGGCCAGCCGCTGGCCTCGACCTTCATGGATTACCTGCTGCCCGGCGCCACCGAAGTGCCGAAATTCCGCATCCATCACACCGAGACGTTGTCGCCCTACACCGCGTTCGGCATCAAGGGCATGGGCGAAGGCGGCGCCATCGCGCCGCCGGCGGTGCTTTTCAACGCCGTCAACGATGCCCTGCGCGATCTCGGCGTCGAGGTGTCGGAAACGCCGCTGACGCCGCGCCGCCTGCTGACTGCGATCGAACGGGGATCTGCCCGCCAACCTCTGCCCGCAGAGGCCCAATCATGAAGGCGCCGGCATTCGACTATGTCCGCCCAAGCGACATCGGCGGAGTGCTCGCCGCATTGCAGGGCGGTCATGCCATGGCGAAGGTGGTGGCCGGGGGCCAATCGCTGCTGCCGATGCTCAATCTGCGGCTGGCGCGGCCGACGCTGCTGATCGACATCGCCCGCATCGACGCACTCCGCACAATCGACGACCGTGGCACCAGTGTGCGTATCGGCGCGGCAATCACCCACGCCGAACTGGAAGACCGCGATATCGCCGGCTGCGCCATGCTGCGCACGGTCGCGACCGGCATCGCCTATCGCTCGGTGCGCAACCGCGGCACCATCGGCGGCAGCCTGGTGCATGCCGACCCCGCCGCCGACTGGCCGCTGGCGCTGGCCGCGCTCGGCGCAACCATCATTGTCGAGGGCAAATCCGGCAACCGAGCGGTGCCCGCCGACAGCTTCATGCGCGCGGCGTTCCAGACCCGCATCACTGATGATGAAATCGTGGTGGCGGTCGACGTGCCGAAACTGTCGCCAGCCGCACGCACCGGCTACTACAAATTCTGCCGCAAGACCGGTGAGTTTCCGGAAGCCAGCGCCGCCGCCGTGTTCGATCCGGTATCGCGGCGCGCCCGGTTGTATGTTGGCGCCTTGTCCGGCCCGCCGCAGCCGCTCGACAACCTCGCCACCACGATCGCAGAAAACGGCATCACGGCCATCACCGAGGCTGCCGTCGCCGCCGCGGTCGATCCCATTGCCGGCCATGATCCCGCCGAGCGCAGGATGCGCCGCGCCGCCGTCATGCGCGCCCTCAAGGATGTCTTCGCATCATGACCACCGTCGCTTTCACACTTAACGGGGCACCGATCACCGCCGATGTGCAGCCGCGCACCCATCTCGGCGATTTCCTGCGCGACAACCGGCGCCTGTCGGGCACCCACCTGGGTTGCGAGCATGGCGTGTGCGGCGCCTGCACCGTGCTGCTCAATGGCGCCCCGGCGCGGTCCTGCATCACCCTTGCGGTCGCCTGCGACGGCGCTGACATCACGACCATCGAGGGTTTCGACCATGACGGCGTGATGGGTGAACTGCGCGATGCCTTCACCAGGGAACATGGCCTGCAATGCGGGTTCTGCACCCCCGGCATGCTGATCGCCGCGCGCGACATCGTGCTGCGGCTGCCGGCCGCGGGCGAGCGCCGGATCCGCGAAGAACTGTCCGGCAACCTCTGCCGCTGCACGGGTTATGTCGGGATCGTCGACGCCGTCGCCTCGGTGATCGACAAACGCAAACCGTGCGAAGCGACCGCGGACAGCGTCGTCCCGCACGTCACCGCCCCCGCACTGCCGAGGTTCACACCCGTGGCGACGCAGGCCCGGCCGGCCGCGTCGCTGCCGGCCGAAGCGACCCGTGCGCCGGCCGACGAAAAAACCGCGCGACAGGGCTGGACCCGCTTCGACGAGAGCTTTGTCATCCGCAAACCGCGCGCGGCGGTCTGGGAGCTGTTCGGCGACGTGCCGCGCGTCGCGGCCTGCCTGGCCGGCGCGCAGGTGCTGTCCTATGATGGCAAGACCGTCAAAGGCCGCATGGTCACCAAGCTCGGCCCGATCGCGGCGAGTTTCGCCGGCTCCGCAGCGATCGAGCGCAACGAGGCCGATTGGAGCGGCACCATCATCGGCGCCGGCAGCGACAGCGGCTCGGGCTCGCGCACCCGGGGCGAAATCGCCTACAGGCTCACATCGCTCGATCAGGATATGGCAACGCGAGTCGAAGTGACGGTGCTCTATAATCTGCAGGGCGCGCTGGCGCAGTTCTCGCGCTCGGGGCTGGCGCAGGAGTTCGCCCGACACCTGGTTGGACAGTTCGCGGCAAGTATTGGCGCGCAACTCGGTGACGACACCTTGGCGTCGCGCGCGACCGGCTCCTCGCTCAACGTTGGGCAATTGGTATGGTCTGTGGCGAAACAATGGCTGCGGCGGCTTGTCGGCCGTACGGACTGATCGCCGATCGCGGCGCCGCCGACAATCGACTCGACCAATCATGGCGCGACCAAAGGTCGCGCTCGGGACCGCGCACCATCATTCGCCTCGATTTGCGATGCAAAGCACCTGCACAGGACAGCATGGAACTTGATCATTCATGACGAGTTCATTCCTGTCCGCGCACACTGCGCTTCTCGTGAAGTTAGGAGAAATTCGTGAAAGCTCTCGCACTCGCAATTGGTTTGCTCGGACTGAGCGCCGCATCACTGCCCGCGCACGCCTTCCAGGCACAGGCTCCAAGCACAATCGTTGCTCCGCAAAATGACGTGACCAGCGTTCAATACTATCGCGACTACGATCGCGGTTATCGCAGGCATCGTCATGGTTATCGTGGCTACGATCGCGGTTATGATCGTGGCTATCGCGGAGGCTATGCCGGCCCGCGCCGCGGCCCGGATGCGGTGATCGTCACGCCGAACCGCCCCGGCGTCTACCGTGGCAATGGCTTCACCGTTCGTCAGTACTGAACGCAATTCCGCCTGACATCACCAAGGGGTCGCTGTTCAGAGGACAGCGACCTTTTTGTTTGCAGATTTGTTTGCCGGTCCGATTCTCCGTCGCGCCATCGACATTGCAGCAGGCACAAAGAAACCTCCGGTGGGGCACCACCGGAGGTCCTTGGAGGTCTACACGAAGCTTGGCTCCTTTCTCGTGATCAACCGTTAGAAGCTGCGCAGGATCTGTGCCGAACCGGTGTACAGGTTCTGATCCTTCAGCTGGAACTGGCTGCCAGCCGCATAACCCGGGATCGCCGTGCCGGTGCTGGTAAAGGTGCCTTCCAGGTGCTGGTCGAGCCGCGTGTAGCTGAACTCGAGAGCAAGGGTGAGATCCTTGACCGGGCTCCAGGCCGTGCGCGTGCCGACCTGAGCAACGCCGAGATCGAAACTCCCCGTCGCATTGGTGTTGCCCGTGCTCAGCCGGCCGGCATTGGCCGCCGCAAGCAGCAGCGAGTTGCCGCCCGAGCCGTAGGAGATGTGGCTGTAGGAGCCGAACACCGACGTACGCCATGCCGGGGTCCAGTAGTGCTCATAGAAGGCGCTGACGTCCCAGGCATTGCTCTTTTCAATGCCGGTGCCGGTGCCGTAGACACCGTCCAGGATGTAGCCGAACGCCAGGCCGCCATCGCCGATCTTGGCGAGACGCCCCGCGCCGGAGCTGTCCCAGGTGCCGCCGAAGGTGTACTTCGCCGCGCCGTTGGCGAAGGTGGCTTCAACCTTCAGGCTGTCGCCCAGGCCGGTGGGCAGGTTCTTCAGCTCGAACGCGCCGGTGACCGCGAAACCCCAGGTCGAGTCGGGCTTCCCGCTGTCGCTGCTGGTCGGCGTGTAATAAGTGCCGTGGACTTCATGCGCCGCGGCGGCGACATGCAGCGAGCCCCAGGCCTGGTCGAGCCGCAGGTTGGCAACGATATCCGGCACGTGGTCGCCGGCCTGCGCATTGCCCTGGAAGGTGTTGGCGCTGGTGCCGTAGCCGGTGGTGGCAGCGCCGAACGGGCCGAGCAGCGCGTTGGCGCCGGTGAGCGACGTGTTGACGACGCCCGCCGACCGGTAGGGCTGTGCGTCTTCCAGCGACAGCGTCGCCGATACGCCGTTACCGAACTCCGCGGTGTAGGCCAATTGCGGAATGCCGGTCGCGTTGAACGAGCCAGAGAAGAAGCCAGTCGAGCCGATCCAGGGCCGCGACAGCGTCCACTGCGGATCGAACTGGGAAACCGCCTTACCGAAGGTGAAGCCGGCGAACTGGATGAACAGGAAGTCGTTCTCGACAAAGCCGCCCGAAATATTCTCGCGGCCCTGCGTGTAGTCGAACAGGATGCTGGCATAGGTGCGGACCACGCCGTACTCGGTCTGAGTACGCGTATCCATGAACAGGTTGAACCGCTCGCGGTTGGTGAAGTAGTTGCGGTTGTACGAATTCGCGCCGCCGGTGCCCCCCTGATAGAACGGCACGCCATAAGTCGTACCGTTGAATGTGGTCGCGATGCGGACGGCGCCACCAATACGAATGCAGGTGTCGGTGCCAGGGATATAGTAGAAGCCCGCGCCGTAAAGCGAGCAGACCTTGACGTACTCGACCGCCTTCGCCTTGACGGGAAGATCGGCGGCTTGTGCTGCGGTCAGCGCGGCGAAACCCGCGGCGGTGCCGAGCAAAACGCTCCGAATAACTTTCATATAACCTCCAAGCGTGAATTTAGACCCGGCCTCGGCTGGCGCGATGCGTCGGCGGAACGTCCGGGTCGGTTGCTCCCATCGACAGGTTTGCGATCCGCGCGACAGCGCTGCAAAACCACTCTTCGGGACGACTTGAAGGGGCCCCCTTCCAGCGTTTAATCATGTTATGCAACATGATTACCTAACTCAAATAGCAAACCGGGGGCCGGCAGAACTCTTACCGCAGCTGTAGCACGCTGGTCACAGCACCGTCACAGGCCCTGACACGCTTGGAATGACGCATATCATTCATTCAAACGCGCGATGGTTGATGCTGTTTTGTGCAAGAAGCGTGGATGACGACAGAATCGTTCTGCGAAAGGGCCGTCACACGAAATAACATTACAGTCATAATGCCTTCGGCTCGGATTATTCTCACCTTGTTGTGATCACTCGCCATCCCGGTCATCGCTCAGGCACGCACTCCAGAGCGAGGCGCAGAGCAGGCATGCACGTGATCCCGTCTGGGCACGCAGCTCATGGATCGTTCGCGATCGGGATTCTGGACCGAATAGCACACAGCTTTCACGGCGTGGATGAAGCCGACGCGCAAGGAATCAGCTGGATATAGTCCCGGTGAATCGCCACCGCCGTCCGCGAGCCGTCCCAAAGCACGCGCACGCTGTTGGGATAACGTCCGTTGCCATCCCGCACCACCGTTCCCTGAAGCTTGGCGTATCGCGGATGCCGCAGACTGCCGAGTTCGGAGCTGCAGACCCGGTCTCCCTTCGAGAACGATACCGCAGTCCGTCCCGCATCATTGCCCGATGCGGTCGCGGACGGGCCCACACTGCTCCCGTTCATGCCATGCCACCCAGTGTCCCCAACCGGCCTCAAATGAGCACGCACCTGGCGCGCCGCAAGGGCAGCGACGGGATGCGATGTGCTCCGGCTCGGCTCCGGCGTGTCTGCTATTCCTATCCGGTCCTCGGCCTTGGAGCCTCGATTCCGGCGCGCCGCGGGCTGTGAGGACAACCTCGGTGCAGGCCTTTGGGGATATGCATGGCCGGTATTCCCGGCTTACAATCCATTCCCACGCCTCATCGACCCCAGCCGGCCGCTCGACGGAAAGCCCTCTTTGAACAGGTCCTGGATGCGCAGAGACGCCATGGTGATACTTGCTGCGAGGAGCGCCTCGCGCGTGACGAGGCTGCCGGGGCTCGGCGCGACCGGCAGAGCGCACCGATGAGGGTCACCAAGGCGCAGAATGCGGAGCATCACCGCGCGATCATCGATGCCGCGTCCCGGCTGTTCCGCGAGCGTGGCTTCGACGCCGTCACGGTGGTCGACATCATGCAGGAGGCGGGCCTGACCCACGGTGCGTTTTACGGGCATTTCGCCTCGAAGACGGCACTGGCGGCGGAGGCCCTCCGGCTCGCCTTTGAAAGACGGCTGGCGGAATGGACCGACGACATGTCCCTGACCGAGGCCCTGGATCTTTATTTCTGCGTCGGGCACCGCGACGATGCCCGCAGCGGCTGCCCGATGGCATCGCTGGTGTCGAAGATCGCCAACCTCGACAGGCTCATCCAAAAGCAGTTTTCCCGTGGTGTTTCCCAATACGTCGACAGGATCGCCGAACGGCTTGCCGCGCGTGGCGTCAGGAAGCCGCAAGCGAGGAAGCAAGCGGCCGCCATCATTTCCACGATGATCGGCAGCGTGGCGCTGGCGCGATCGGTCTCGGCCACCGATCGCGAGTTGTCCAGCGAACTTCTGACCGGCGCCAGAGTCGCGATCAAAGCGCAATACGGCGTTTGAGATCACCGCCCGCCGTGTTCCGGCTCACAGCGACCGGATCGACGGCGAGGATGTGGCGATGCCGGCCGCAACCGTCAGATCCCGCCGCGAACCAATCGAGATTCGCGCGATCGCTTCTCTGTCTGCGGCTCGATCCGGGTGGCCCAGAGGTCGCGGTCGTCGACGTCCTTCAATGTGACCGTCATCACTTCGGTCGCGCCGTCGATCGCGACATGGCCGAAGAACTGCAGGCCGAAGCAGGGCGCGAGGTCGTCCGGCTGATCACCGCTGCAGCCCTTCTGGAATACCGCGCGCGGTCCGAAGGTGTTGTCCAGCCGTTGCGGCGGCCAGGTCCCGGCATGCAGCGGGCCGGAGATGAACTCCCAGAACGGTTCGAAATCCTGAAACACCGCGGCATTCGGATCGTAATAATGCGCTGCCGTATAATGCATGTCGGCGGTCAGCCACACGGTGTTGCGAATGCCGGCGCGCTTGATGAAGGTCAGCAGGTCGGCGATCTCGATCTCGCGGCCGCGTGCGGGGCCATCGCCTTGCGCGACCGCATCGCCGCTCACAACACCGATCGGGAGATCGGCCGCGATGATCTTCCAGGTGGCGTGCGAATTCATCAGTTCGTGCTTGAGCCATGCCATCTGCGCCGGGCCGAGGATCGCCGCGGCCGCGCCCTGCTCGTCGAGGGCGGTACGATAGGATCGCATGTCGAGCAGAAACACATCGAGCAGCGGGCCATAGGCGACCTTACGGTAGACACGGCTGGCCTCCGCCCCGATCCGGCGGATCGGCATGAATTCATGAAAGGCGCGGCCGCCGCGCGCCGCGAGCTGAACCATGCGCGGGTCGCCATCGGGACACCAGTCATTGGTGACCTCGTGATCGTCCCATTGCGCGAGCATCGGCACCTCCGCATTGAAAGCGCGCAGATTGCGATCCAGCAGGTTATATTTGTAGTTGCCGCGAAACTCCGCCAGCGTCTCGGCGACCTTGGATTTCTCCTCGGTGACAAGGTTTCTCCAGATCTCGCCATTGGGAAGCGTGCTCTCCGCCGGGATCGGGCTGTCGGCATAGATGTGATCGCCCGAGTGGATGAAGAAGTCGGGCCGGCATTTCGCCATGGTCGCATAGGTGCGCATTCCGCCGCGCGCTTCGTCTATGCCCCACGCACCAGTATCGCCCGACCACACAAAAGAAATCGAGCGGCGGTCGCGCGGCGCCGTGCGAAAACGCCCGACCTGCGGCTCGCTCAACGCGCCGGAGAAAGAGTGGTCCTGGAAGCGAACGCGATAGAACACGTCCTGTCCCGCCGGCAGGCCCTGAAGCAGCGCCTTGGCGGTGAAGTCGGTGTCGGGGAGCGCATCGACGGAGACGGCGCCATGGATGGTTTTGAAGCTGTCACTGGTGGCGATCTCTGCCAACATGCGCGCAGGCCGATCGGTGCGTGTCCAAACGATGCCGGACTCGAGGGAGACATCACCGGACTGGACACCGTGGGTGATCACCGGGCGGTCGGCTGCGCGGCTAAGAGACGGCCTGGCGATGCCGCCCACGGCGGTGATCGCCGCCGACGATACCGCCGTCAGAAACCGGCGCCGCGTGAGCGCCGCGCCGTTGCGCTGAGTGACGACCATTTGGCCTCCGCCGCCGAATCGATGCGGCGGACGCTGCCTGCGTCGTCTGACAGGGGGCCGACATTTCTGCGACAACCGGACGACGTCGCGAGGCTTCCGGTGCGCGAGATCTGTGCATCTGCACAAGCACGAAGCAGCAACGCCAACCGGAGCCTCGGTTCTCGGCGGAAAAATACTGCGTGATTTCAGTTGCTTGGTCCACGCCGCACGTTGGCATGTTGATTGCTTGCAAGTGTTCAGTCAATGACGACCGCCGTCCATCGGATTGCCGAGGCCAATGCTGGCCATGGCGCAGGGACAGCTCGAAGCAACCTCGTTTATTCAGGAGGCTTGGTGCGGTCGTCGTGACGTCATCCGAGGATGGCCTGCGCAGCCCTGTTTCCGATCGATCGCGGTTGGACAACAGGATGGCACATGGAACACCGGTCCACCGCACCAAGGCAGAAGCTCGTCGTTCTCGGCAACGGAATGGCGGCAGGCCGCGTGCTCGAAGAGTTGTTCGAGCGCGCGCCCGAACGCTACGACGTCACCATTTTCGGCGCCGAGCCGCGCGTCAATTACGACCGGATCATGCTGTCACCGGTGCTCGCCGGGGACAAGCAGTTCGACGATATCGTCGTGCATGACGACGCATGGTATGCGCGGCACAATATCGATCTGCGCAAGGGCGAGCCGGTTGTCGCGATCGACCGCGCTGCGCGCACCGTTCGCACCGAAACGGGCGCGATTCACCCCTACGACGCACTGATCATCGCAACGGGATCGCGGCCCATCCTGATCCCCGTCCCCGGCGCCGAACTGCCCGGTGTCGTGACCTTCCGCGATCTCGATGACGTGGACGCCATGCTGACAGCCGCAAGGAAGGGCGGCAATGCCGTGGTCATCGGCGGCGGCCTGCTTGGCCTGGAGGCAGCCGCAGGTCTCGCGGCCAACGGGATGAAGACATCAGTCGTGCATCTCATGCCGACCCTGATGGAACGGCAACTCGATCCGAACGCCGCCTATCTGCTGCAGAAGGCGATTGAACAGCGCGGCATCGAGATCCTGACGGGCGCCAATACCAGCGCCATTCTCGGCAGCGACAAGGTTGAAGCGGTGCGGCTGGACGACGGCCGCACCCTGCCGGCCGATCTCGTGGTGATGGCCGTCGGCATTCGCCCGAACGCAATCCTCGCCAAGGAGGCCGGCCTCGAGGTGAAGCGAGGTCTTGTGGTCGACGATTTTCTCCGCACCAGCGACGACAACATCTTCGCTGTCGGCGAATGCGTCGAGCATCGCGGCCAATGCTACGGGTTGGTCGCCCCCCTCTATGAAATGGCCCGGACGCTCGCGGCGACGCTCGCGGGGGAGCAAGTGCCGGGCTATGCGGGCTCGGTCACATCGACAAAACTCAAGGTCACGGGCGTCGATCTTTTCTCGGCGGGTAATTTCGCGGAAGGCGACGAGAACGACGAAATCGTCCTGCGCGATCCCCGGCGCGGCGTCTACAAGCGCATCGTGCTGCAGGATAACCGCGTTATCGGCGCGGTGCTGTATGGCGACACCGCCGACGGCGCCTGGTACTTCGACTTGCTCAAGAAGAATGCCGACATCACGGCAATGCGCGACACCCTGATTTCCGGGCAGGCCTACCAGGGCGGCGTTCCCCTCGACCCCATCGCAGCCGTCGCCGGCCTGTCGGATGATGTCGAAATCTGCGGCTGCAACGGCGTCTGCAAGGGGACCATCACCCAGGCGATCACGGCGAAGGGCCTGACCACGCTCGACGAACTCCGCGCTCAGACCAAGGCCTCGGCCTCCTGCGGGCAGTGCACGTCGAAGGTCGAAGCGCTTCTGGTTGCAACACTGGGCGACAAGTATGCCGGCGGCGCCCGCAAGCCGATGTGTAAATGCGTTGACCTGACCCATGAAGAAGTCCGCGGCTTCATCGTTTCGAAAGAGCTGAAGTCGGTTCCGGCCGTGATGCAGGAACTGGGCTGGAAAACCTCCTGCGGCTGCCCGTCCTGCCGGCCCGCACTCAACTACTACCTGCTGTGTGCGTGGCCGGGCGAATATCGGGATGACGCCCAATCGCGCTTCATCAACGAGCGCGTGCATGCCAACATCCAGAAGGACGGCACGTTCTCGGTCGTGCCGCGGATGTGGGGCGGACTGACGACGCCGAACGAATTGCGGGCGATCGCCGATGTCGCCGATCGATTCAAGATCCCGACCGTCAAGGTGACGGGTGGCCAGCGGATCGATCTGCTCGGTGTCCGGAAAGAGGATCTGCCGGCGGTGTGGGCCCAGCTCAATGCGGCCGGCCTGGTGTCCGGCCAGGCCTACGCCAAGAGCTTGCGTACCGTGAAGACCTGCGTGGGCACCGACTGGTGCAGGTTCGGAACACAGGATTCGACCGGCCTTGGCGTCAAGCTCGAGCGGCTGCTCTGCGGCTCCTGGACCCCGGCGAAGGTGAAGCTTGCGGTCTCCGGCTGTCCGCGCAACTGCGCCGAGGCGACGGTGAAGGACATCGGCATCATCTGCGTCGAGTCCGGCTACGACATCCACATTGCCGGCGCGGCCGGACTCCATGTCCGGGCAACCGACCTGCTCGGCCATGTCGATACCGAAGAGGAAGCGCTGGAATACGTCGCCGCAACCATGCAGCTCTATCGCGAACAGGCCGGCTATCTGGAGCGGGTCTGGAAGTGGGTCGAGAAGGTCGGCCTCGACAAGGTTCGCGCCGCCATCATGGACGATCACGAAGGCCGCCGCGCGCTGTTCGATCGCTTCCAGCAATCGCAACGCGCGGTGCGCAAAGACCCCTGGGCCGAGCGTGCCGCGGGCCGGGAGCTGCATGAATTCATGCCGCTCGCCGAACTCAATCTCATCATGCCAGCCGCTGCCGAATGAGCAAAGACATGAAACAATCAAACGATTTCTGGTTCGATGTCGGACCACTGCACGCAATCCCTCCAAGAGGTGCCCGCACGGTCAAGACACCGCGGCGCGAGATCGCGGTTTTCCGCACAGCAAGCGACGAGGTGTTCGCGCTCGAGAACCGCTGTCCCCACAAGGGCGGTCCCCTGAGTGACGGGATCGTGCACGGCCGCAAGGTTGCCTGCCCGCTGCACAACTGGATCATCAATCTCGATGACGGCAAAGCCACCGGCGCGGACAGCGGCTGCGCCAGAAGCTTTCCAGTCAAACTGGAGAACGGCCGCATCTATCTCGACATGAGCGTCGCCGCGGCGCCGTGAAGACAACGCACTTTCGCTTTTTATCGAATAATCAAGGGGAGCTTTAATGGCCTATCTCGTGCCGTCGGAATTCGTGACCAAGATGGTGGACGCCGGCGAATCCAAGATCTTCATGTCGACCAGAGACACCATCATCCGTGCTTACATGGCCGGTGCGATCCTGGCGCTCGCCGCTGCCTTCGCTGTTTCGGTCAACGTTCAGACCGGTTATCCGATTATCGGTGCGATCCTGTTCCCCGTCGGCTTCTGCATGCTGTATCTGTTCGGCTTCGATCTCCTGACCGGCGTTTTCGTGCTGGCGCCGCTGGCGTTGATCGACAAGCGCCCCGGCGTGACGATCGGCGGGGTGTTGCGCAACTGGGGCCTGGTTTTCATCGGCAACTTCGGCGGCGCCTTCACCGTCGCGGTGATGATGTCGATTGTCTACACGTTCGGCTTTTCCAGCCCACCGGACAAGGTGGGCGCCGTGATCGCCGGCATCGGTGAATCCCGCACGGTCGGCTACGCGCAACACGGCGCGGCCGGCATGCTGACGCTGTTTGTTCGGGGCATGCTCTGCAACTGGATGGTGTCGGCGGGCGTCGTCGGCGCGATGATCTCCACCTCGGTCAGCGGCAAAGTGATTGCGATGTGGATGCCGATCATGCTGTTCTTCGCCATGACCTTCGAACATTCCATCGTGAACATGTTCCTGTTCCCCTCGGGATTGCTGATGGGGGGACACTACACGCTGGTGGACTACCTGCTCTGGAATGAAATCCCCACCGTCGTCGGCAATCTGGTGGGCGGGCTGGCCTTCACCGGGCTGACTTTGTATGCCACGCATGTGAAGACGGCGCCGAAACGAGTGGCTTACTGATCGAAATCAGGGGGTCTCACCTCGGGCGAGGCCCCCTCTTTCCTATAGCGTGAGCGATGACGCGGCAGCTTCAGATATCGATCGGGCAGCATTCGAACAGAGGTCGCAAGGAGACCAATCAGGACTTCCATGGCGCCTTGATCCCCGAAGAACCGCTGCTGGGATTGAAGGGGATCGCCGTCGTCCTCGCCGATGGCATCAGCAGCAGCAGGGTCAGCCGCATCGCCAGTGAATCGACCGTCAAGGGTTTCCTGACCGACTACTATTGCACATCGGACTCCTGGTCGGTCAAGACGTCGGCGCAACGTGTCATCGCAGCGACCAATTCCTGGCTGTATGCACAGACACGGCAGAGCCAGAACCCTTACGACAAGGACAAGGGTTACGTCTGCACGATGAGCGCGATGGTCATCAAATCCACCACTGCGCATATTTTCCATATCGGCGACTCCCGGATTTATCGCCTCACCGGCAACGCCCTCGAGCAACTCACCAACGACCACCGCGTCGCCGTCTCATCGCAGCAAAGCTATTTGAGCCGGGCGCTGGGGATCAATCCGCAGATCGAAATCGACTACCAGGCGCAGCAAATCGAAAAGGGGGATACGTTTCTGCTGGTGACCGACGGCATTTACGAGCACGTCCCCGCCCGCTTCATTGCCGAGGCAATCAAGGGCGGCGCGGACAATCTCGACGCCGTCGCCCACGCCATTGTCGATGAGGCATACCGGCGCGGTAGCGCAGACAATCTCACGGTTCAGATCGTCCGTATCGACGACCTGCCCCTCGGCGAGGCGAGCGAAGCTGCCGGCCAGGCGTCCGAATTGCCACTGCCGCCGCTGTTGGAGGCCCGCATGGTATTCGACGGCTATCGAATCCTGAGAGAGCTGCACGCCAGCAGCCGGAGCCACATCTATCTCGCCGCCGACATCGAGACCGACGCTGTCGTCGCGATCAAGATCCCTTCGATCGATCTGCGCGGCGATGCCGCTTATATCAAGCGCTTCATGATGGAGGAGTGGGTGGCCCGGCGCATCGACAGCGCCCACGTCCTGAAGCCCAGCCTGTTATCCAGAAAACGCAACTTCCTGTACATCGTCACCGAATTCATCGACGGGCAGACGCTGGCCCAGTGGATGATCGACAATCCAAGGCCCGATCTGGAAACGGTCCGCGGCATAGCGGAGCAGATCGCCAAGGGATTGCGCGCCTTTCACCGCAAGGAAATGCTGCATCAGGATCTACGGCCCGCCAATGTCATGATCGACAGGAACGGAACGGTGAGAATTATCGATTTCGGCTCCACCAAGGTCACCGGCGTGGTCGAAGCCGCCCCCCTCGCCGGCCACGACGACATCCTGGGCACCGCTCAGTACACGGCGCCCGAATACTTCCTCGGCGAGAACGGCTCGCCCCGCTCCGATCTGTTCTCTCTTGGGGTGATCACATATCAGATGCTGACGGGACGACTGCCCTACGGCACGGAGATGGCCAAGGCGCGCACAAAGTCACAACAAAGAAAGCTGAAATACAGATCCGCTTTGGACGAGAATCGCGAGATTCCGGCATGGATCGATGGGGTTCTCCGCAAGGCCGTGCATCCGGATCCGTACCAGCGCCATGAGGCGCTCTCCGAATTGATCCACGACTTTCGCCAACCCAACGCGGCGTTTCTCGACTCCCGACCCAGGCCGCTCATGGAACGCAATCCGCTGCTGTTCTGGAAATGCCTGACTCTCGGTCTGGCACTCATTATTGTGCTGCTGCTCGCCAGCCAGAACATGAGGCGCCAGCAGATTTCAGACGATTGGCCGTCGAAATTTCTGGTCTTGTCCAGTTAAAACTGGAGCCGTTCATCCGGTGGCGCGATCTCGGTCACGAGATCGCGGATCAGTGCCTTTTTCGGCAGCGGCGCGAGCGCGGTCACGCCCTCTTTCAGACGAACCGTGCAGGCGTAATCGACCTTGCCGTCGATCAGCATCATGCACTCCTTGCAGGCGTTGGCATTGATGCAGGCGAAGCGAAACGCCAGGGACGGATCGGCTTCACGGCGGAGCGCACGCAAGCCGTCGAGCACCGATTGTCCGGATTCAAATGCAACGTCAAACGACTCAACGTGCACACCCGCATCAGGTGTGCCGCGCTGAATGGCAAGGGTCGCCTTCATGCCGCAACCCTCCCCGGCTGTGGCGCATGGCGATCGAGGGCGAGCTTGCCCTCGACAAGAGACACGATCTGATTGACGCTCCAGGCATCATCGAGCCCTGGATGATCTTCCCGCTGGTGGGCGCCGCGGCTTTCGGTGCGGGCCAGCGCCGGCTGGGTGACCGCACGCGCGACCAGCAGCATGTTGCGGAGATCCAGCCAATCGACCAGCACAGGATCGAATCCATCCGCCGACGCAAGCGGTATCTCGCCGATGTCTGCAGTAAGCCGTGCGAGCCCCTCGGAAGCCACGCGAAGTTTCTCTTCGGTGCGAAACGGGCCTACCTTTTCGGCCATCAGCGTCTGCAATTCTGCGACGGTCGTCGCCAGATTCGGCCCAGACCGTCGCGATGCGCTGCGCAACAGGTCGACCGTGGGATGCACAGCCGCTTCGGACCATGCCGATGACTGCCTCAGTGCCCGCAGCGCCGCATAGCGGCCGGCGCGCGCGCCGAACACAAAAGCCTCGGTGATCGCATTGCCCGACAGGCGGTTGGCACCATTGGCGCCGCCGACCGCCTCACCGCAGGCGTAGAGGCCCGGAACGCGCGTCTGCAATGTCTCGTCCACGCGGACACCACCCATGTGATAATGCGCGATCGGCGCCACCTCCACCGGCTGGCGAGCCAGATCGATGCCGTTCGCCGCCAGCCGATCGACGACGGGGCCGAAGGCACGGCGGATGTCGGCTTCGGGGACGTGCTGAAAACTGAGATACGCGCCGCCGGCCGGGCTGCCGCGCCCGGCTTCGACTTCTTTGGAGATCGCATAGGTGGCGAGATCGCGTGTCAGCACGTAGCGGCCGTCGTTGCGCGCATCGCGGGTGGCGTAATCGTCTTCGAATTCGCGCATCTCGGCGTTCAGCAACTTGCCGCCAAGCTTGTAGCGGAACGGATCCCACATGATCGGATCCATGCCGACCAGACGCGGCGCCAAATGACCGATGGGGAAGAACTGCACAAACTCCATGTCGATGAGCTCGGCACCGGCGCGCAGCGCCAGCGCATAGCCATCGCCGCCCATGTTGGCGGAGGCGCTGTTGCGCCGATAGAGCCGCGTCAGTCCACCGGTCGCGATCACGACAGCCTTCGCTGCAAGCGTGACAATGCGCCCGGTCGGAAGATGCAGCGCGGTCGCGCCGCAGGCTTCGCCGTCGCGCACGGCGATATCGACGATGGCGAGATCACCAATACGGCGGACGCCGCCCGCGCCGATCAGCCGTGCCCGCAGCGTCCGGGACACCGCGGGCCCGGTGGACAGAAAATCCACATAGACGCAGCGCGGCCGATCGTGGCCGGGCGCCTGCGCCTGGGTGATGTGATCGCCCTCGCGGGCCCAGCCGACCTTCCAGGCATCCATCTCGCGGATTCGCCGCGGCCCGTCCTCACACACGAGAGCCGCGAGCCGCTCGTCACATAGGCCACGACCAGCCGCAAGCGTGTCGGCAAGATGATATTCCCAATGATCGGGGGTTTGTTCGCCGAGCGCGGCCGCCACCGTCATCTGCGCCATCACGGTGGCCCCGCCACGGCCAATCAAACTGCGATCGGCCAGGACAACGCTGGCTCCCGCGCTAGCTGCTTCGAGCGCCGCATACATGCCGGCCCCGCCAGCGCCAATCACCAGGACATCCGTCTCAATATGCATTGCGAACTTTCACGGTATTCACTGCCAGCGGCCGTGCGCATCGAACCGGATGCCCGAGGAGATGTCGAGCCCCAGATGTGTCGAACGACATGGGTTCGGTCATGCAGCATTCGTGCCGGTGAGCGCACGCAGAGGTAAGCACCCCGTCATAGCAGCCAAAACTAAATTCAAATTCATGTTGGCAAGCTGCGTTTACGACCAAACACAATCAATCACGAACAAAGGAATAAACGCGTATTTAATTGGGAATGCTGCGCCTGCTCACTATCTTTGTGGCATGAGACTTCTTCGGAAGCCTCCCAACTGACGATCACGAACATGATCTAGACGGCCTGCCGCCCGCGGCAGCTCGACACCGGCGCGACGTTTCGCGTTTCCCGGTTCGGGCAGGTGCGCGCCCGGCACGGCCATCCACTCCAGCACACCGAGACGAACCATGAGATTCAATCGAAAAGCAACTTTCCTGGCCGCCGCTCTGGCGTTTGCAGCAGCAGTGCCGTTTGCCATCTCGACAACGTCGGCGCAGGCCACGCCATCGCGGCAGGGGCCGTCGCCGTTCTGTCTGCTGCCGGGCTCCTCCAACGGTCCGGGCGGCGCGCCGCAGATCTGCGGCTACTATAGCTACCAGGAATGCCTGCAGGCCGCGGCCGACATGAACGCCAACTGTGTGGCGAACATCGACTTTCCCGGCCAGATCGTGCGGACGCCGAATGGATGGCGGGCGCAGTATTGAGGAGCTCTGCAGCAGGCCGCTCTGATGCGGTGGCGACAGCGCCGGCTCACTCTTTGAGGCCGGTGCTCGCCACGCCCTGAACGAACTGGCGGCGCAGGAACACAAAGAGGGTGATGCTGGGAATCAGCACAATCGACGATGCGGCGCTGAGACGGCCGAGGTCGACCGTAAAGCCGGTCTGAAATAGCGCGAGGCCAACCTCGATGGTGTAGGCCGTCTTGGTCGAGGTGACGATCAGCGGCCAGGCGAATGCCGTCCAGGCCTGGAAGAAGGCCAGCACGCCAAGCGCGGCAAGCGGGGCGCGCAGCAGCGGCAGCACGATATAGACAAACACCCAGAGTTCGCCGGCGCCATCAATACGCGCGGCCTCCAGCAATTCATCCGGAATGGAGTGAATGACGTTCTGCCGAATCAAGAAAATGCCAAAGCTCATCACCAGATAGCCGACAAGCAACCCCCAGACGGAATTCAGCGCGCCCAGCGCCTTCACCTGGAAATAGAGCGGAATCATGTAGACCTCGAACGGGATGATCGCGGTCCCCAGGATGATCGCAAAAACGATGTTGAGAATCTTGAACGAGAACTTGCCGAGGACATAGCCGGCGATCGCCGACGTCGTCATGATCGACAGGGTCGAGAGACAGGCGAACAGCAGGCTGTTCCAGATCCAGGTCAGCAGCGGCGTGTCGCTGAGCACGGACTTGAAGTTATCCAGGGTCGGATGGTGCGGCACGATCGGCGGCGGCCAGAGCAGCATCTCCTGCGGCGTCTTGAAGGCATTGGCGACCAGGAAGACCAGCGGCAGCAGCATCGCGATGGAAAACGCGGTCAAGATGATGTCGATGACGAGGTTCGTCAGCAGAGTCTTCAGACGACGGCGGCGGTCGCCGGCGACATCGTCGAAGGGAATGGCGTTGGCGGAGAGCGTCATGCCCGGCCCTTCTCGCGCAAGAGCGAAAATTGGATCAGCGTGAGGACGAGCACGATGACCAGCAGGACCACGGCTTCGGAAGCCGCGTAACCGACGCGGTAGTTGCGGAAGCTGTTCTCCAGCATATCGAGCACCAGCACGCGCACCTGGCGGCCGGGCGCGCCCTGCGAATCCGAGGCCAGGACGAAGGCCTGTGCATAAACATTGAAGCCGGAAACCAGGGTGACCACCGATACATACAAGGTGATCGGCTTCAGCAGCGGGATCGATAGAAACCAGAACGATTGCCGCGCCGAGGCACCGTCGAGGCGCGCCGCTTCGTACAGCGCATGCGGCAGGTTCTTGAAGCCGACAAGATAGATCAGCACGGCATAACCGAGCGTCTGCCATGAGCAGAGCACGATAATGCAGACGAGAGAAAGCACCGGATCGAACAGCCACGCTTTCGGCGCCACACCAAACCAGTCAAGCATGGCGTTGAGCGGCCCGAGCCGCGCATCGAAAATCCACTTCCAGGCCATCGCGGCCGGCACCAGCGACACCACGTGAGGAAGGAAGATCGCGGTTTCGTAGAAGCCGGCGAGGCGCGATTTGGTGCGGTGGTGGATCAGCGCCGCGAGGCAAAGCGCCAGCGGGATGGTCACGATCAGCACGCCGAAAGCGATGATCGTGGTGTTGACCAGAGCTTCGAGGAACAGCGGATCGCCGGTCAGTTCGCGAAAGTTGTCGAAGCCGATGAAGGGCTTGTTCTTGGAGAGGATGTTCCATTGGTGCAGGCTGAGCCGGAGCGTCTCGCCGATCGGATACAGCCTGACCGCGGCATAGATCGCCAGCGTCGGCAGCAGCACCAAACTTACAAAGATCAGTTTCTTTCGCTGCAGCATTCGCCCTCAGACGCGGTGAAGGCGCAGGGCCTTGAGGAGGTCTCGCGGCATGAGATGGACCATCATGTGGTGAGGTTCACTTGCCAAGCAGGCCCTCTCGCTTGAGGATTCCGTTGACCTCGGTCTCGGTAGCCAGGAGGTTCGCGTCGATCGCCTTGTCGTCATCCGCAAGCTTGCTGTCGGCGAAAGCGGTGACCAGCCTGGCTGCGACCCGCGCGAGCACTTCCTCACTGGCATCGATAGCCGGAAGGGCGAAGAAACCATAATCCTTGGGATAGTCGACAAACGCACTGAAGGCCGGCACGGATGTGGTGACTGGCGAATAGTCGATATTGGCGCGGCTCGGCAGCCACCCCACGTTCTTCAGCAGCCAGATCTGGTTGTCGGGTTCGTTGGCGGCCAGAGCGAAAGCCCAGGCGGCATCGGCCTCCGCGCCCTTGGCGCTGACATAGAGATTGGTCGGGATGCTGATCGACCCCCGCGGCAGCGGCGCGGTCGCGTAATTGAGGCTCGGCGCCTTCTTGGCGATGTCGGCGATGACCCAGGATTCACGGATGAACATCGCGGTCTGGCCGCGCTCGAAGGCCTCCGCATCGGCCGGCATCTCCGGCGACACGGTCTTGGTCTTGTGGACGTTGACCAGATATTGCTTCAGCGCGTTTCGGCCCGCTTCATTGACCAGCGTCACCCGCCATTTGCCGTCGGCCGTCGGGCTGAGGATATTGCCGCCAAACTGGAACAGATTGATCCAGAATTTTTCAGCAATGCCCTGACCACCGCCCGAGAGGCGCAGGCTCCAGCCGGAGACCGTGGACTTGCCGGCGCTGTCACGCCGCGTCAGTTTCTCGGCATAGGCGTCGTACTCCGCCATGGTCGCGGGCGGGCGTGTCAGCCCGGCCTCCCTGAACATGTCGAGGTTGTAGAACAACGACACCTGGCCATGGAACAGCGGCACGCCATAGACCGCGCCACCAAGGCTGGCGCTGTCGCGGAAGAAGGCGCTGAAATTCGCGGGATTGCCGACGAAACCGACCACATTGGCCGGCGCCTTCGGCAAGAGATCATTGTTGAGATAGCGCGCCGCGCCGGCGGTACCGAGCTCGATCACCAGGGCGCCACTCCCGCCCGACGCCAGGCCAAGCGCGACGCGCTTCTCATGCTCGCGCAGCGGGATCGCTTCGACCGACACCTGGAGATTGGGGAATTTCGCTTTCATGCCGTCGGCGACATGGCGGTAGAACGGCTCCATCTCGGGATAGCCGCTCCACACGATCAGCTTCTGCGCCTGCGCGCTGGTGATCCCGGCCAAACACACTGCGATCACCGAGGCGGCGAGACAGCGCCATCCAACCCGGCGAGACCTGGTGCCGCGTCTCCCGAAGCAGGTTTCAGCCATGATGATCCCCTCCCGTGGCAAAAACGGCCGGCAGCCGATTTGATATGCAACCGGTTGCGGCGTCAAGGCGAAGCGTAGCCCGGCGAACAGCGCCCCGTCGTCCGCATCACGCAGGACTGTATTTTTCCCCGGACACATAGGTCTCGCGGATCGCCAGCGATGCCGTGCCCTGCTCCCAATCGAACAGAATGAGATCCGCTACCTCGCCGATGGCGAGACGGCCGCGACCGCCGACAAAACGGCCGGGATTGAGCGTTGCCAACTGGATGCCGTCGGCCAGCGTCAGGTCGGCCATGCGGATGGCCAGCGCCACGTCCTCGCACAGCGGCCGGCTTGCGCCGGCGAGATACGGCGTTCCCACTACGCTGAGGCGGCCGTCGCTGCCAACCTCGACACGCCCGCCGATCGGCTGATCGTAGATGCCGGGCGACAGGCCACCAGGCGCCGTCGTATCGGAGACAAGGTAGGAGCGACCCAGCCCCTTCGCCCGCAGCATCGCCTTGAACGTCTCGGCCGGCAGGTGGAAACCGTCGGCGATGAAACCGGCATCGAGCCGATCGTCGGCCAGCTGGGCCCAGATGAAATTCGGATGCCGCGGCAACATCGCCGCCGCGCCGTTGCCGAGATGCGTCGACAGCCGGGCCCCGGCTGCGACCGCATCCTGGATCTGCGCAACCGTGGCCGAGGTGTGACCGATGGCGACCAGGATGCCTTGTGCGACCAGCGCGCGAATGAAAGCTGGCGCTTGATCGTAATGCGGCGACAACGTAATCTTGCCGACCAGGCCACCACTGACGCGCTGCCATTCTGCCACTTCGTCGAGATCGGGCGGACGCACATGCTCGCGCGGATGCCCGCCGCGCGGACCGTCTTCGGCTGCAAGAAACGGCCCCTCGACATGGACGAAGGGAATCATCCGTTCGCACAGCGGATCCTGCCGCCGCGCCGCGGCGATGGCCGCGAGCGCCGAACCAAGCGAGGCACGGGACGCGGTGATCAGGGTCGGCAGATAGGTGGTGACGCCAAGGCCGGCCATCATGCGGGTCAACGCCAACACCCGCTCAGCCGTCAATGCACCATCATTGAAATCCAGGCCGCGAAAACCGTTGACCTGCAGGTCGATCAGGCCCGCGGAAAGATAAGGCGTTGATGCCAACTCCAGGTCCAGCGGCGCAATCGCCGTGATGCGGCCATCGGCGACCGTGACGGAGAGCCCCTGCCCGGTGCCGACATCGCGGCCTACGATATGATCAACCGTTCCAGACATCGGGGTCAGACTCCACGTCGAGATACAGCGTGCAATCGGCATGCCGACGCAGGACACTGGCCGGGCAGTCGGTGGTGATCGGACCGCGAAGCGTTCGCTCAACGGCTGTGCGTTTTTGTGCGCCCGGCACCACGCAAAACAGCCGTTGCGCGCGCAGCAGTCGAGGAATGGTCAAGGTCACCGCGCGTTCGGGCACGTCAGTGAGATTCGCGAAGCAATCGTCGTCGACCTGCTGCCGGCGGCAGGCATCGTCGAGTGCGACGATCTTGACATCCAGCGGATCGGCAAAATCGGCGACCGGCGGATCATTGAATGCGATGTGGCCGTTGACGCCGATGCCGAGACACACGATGTCGATCGGCGCCGCGGTCAGCAACTCGGCATAATGCGCGGCGGCGGCACGCGGCTCGGGCTCCGGGATGATCGGGTGCACGGCGGCGAACGCCACGCGATTGAACAGGCGCTGCTGAAGCCACAACGCGAAACGCTGCGGCGCCTCGGTGGCGAGGCCGATATACTCATCCATGTGAAACGCCGTGACGCGAGACCAGTCGATGCCGGGCTCGGCGATCAGCGCCCCGATCATGCCGGCCTGGCTCGGAGCGGCAGCAAAAATCAAACGCACGCCGTCGGCGACAGCCAGCCTTGCGCGGATCTCATCGGCGATATCGCGGGCCGCAGCCTCGCTCATGTCTCCGCGCGTCGCAAAGGAGCGCACGCGCAGGCGCTCCACCATGCGGTGGTGCGTCGGCGTGCGTGTGGCAGCAGCGAAATCCATCTGAACGACTCGTCAAGCAGCTGAGCGGAAATGGTCCCGCGCGGTTGTTGCTCCCGGCACCGGCGACCTGTACTATTCTCTGCAACCGGTTGCGGGTCAAGCGGCTGGGAAATCGAGCCAGGACGTGGCAACGGCCGGGCCTGCCCCCGCACGGGACGATTGATGGACGACCTATCGAGCCGCCCGGACGCGCCGACGATCAGCCAGGTGGCGGACGCCGCCGGGGTTTCGCGTGCGACCGTGTCACGCGCTTTCACCCGCCCCGACATGCTGAACGCGGACACCGTGCGCAAGGTGAAGGCAATCGCGAAAAAGATCGGCTACGTGCCGAACCATACGGCGCGGGCGCTGTCGACCGGACGCTACGGCAATGTCGCTCTGGTGGTGCCTGATGTGGCCAATCCGTTTTTCCCGCCGCTGATCCGTGCGGCACAGGTCGAGGCGGAGAAACTCGACTTCTGCGTGTTCCTGGGCAATTCCGACGAAAATCCGGACCAGGAGGAAAAGCTGGTCAGCCGCTTCGCGACCCAGGTGGAAGGGTTCATTCTCGCCTCGTCGCGGCTGTCCGAAGAGCAGATTCGCGCTCAGGCCGCACGGCGGCCGCTGGTGCTGATCAACCGGGACATCAAGGGCATCCCGCGCGTGCTGATGGACAGCGGCGTCGGAGTCGCCGAGGCGGTCGATCATCTCGCTGATCTCGGCCACAAACGCATCGCCTATATCAGTGGGCCGAAGAGCTCGTGGTCGAATGCGCAACGGCGTACCGCCGTTCAGCGCAGGGCGAAAGTCCACAATCTGCAGGTGCTGATGGTGCCGGCGCAGATGGCGTCTTTCGAGACCGGTAACGCCGCCGCCCCTGCCCTGCTCGACTATCGCGCAACGGCTGCCGTGGCGTTTGACGATCTGATGGCGCAGGGCACGCTCGCCGGCCTTGCCGCACGCGGCGTGGCCGTACCCAGGGATTTTAGCGTGATCGGCTGCGACGACGTGCTCGGCGCGATGACTTATCCGGCGTTGTCCAGCGTCTCCAATGCATGCCCGGAGGCGGGCCGTGCCGCGGTGTCGCTGCTGATGGAGATGCTGAAGACGCGCGTGGTCAGTGATGTGCGTTATGTGCTCGGCACCAGCCTGGTGATCCGCAAGACCACCGCCGCACCACCAGCGACGCCCGCCGTCAGCGCTGGCCGTCGTGCACCGAAATCTCGGACCCCTTGAGACCGCCGATCCGCGCATGCGGCCGGCCGCCGGTCGCCATCACCAGCGCAAAGGCAATCTCGTCACGCCGGGGCGCATCCCACAAGGTCATCTCGGCGGTGCCGAAATGACTGCGCACATAGGCGGCATGAATGTGTCCGAGCGGCACCATCAGCCGCGTGCCCGGACCGCCGATGGTCTTGGCGGCGGGCACGATGGCTTTGGGATCACCGAGCGCTGCGCGCATCGCCCAGCCGCCGGCCTCATGCCACACCGCGCCGTGCTCGAGCTCGCCGTCCTCGCCGACAATGATGCCCTTGCCATAGGCCTCGATGCGCGCGGCCCCCCCGAGCTGCGCAATCAGTTGATCAGCAAGCTCGCGACCGAGCTCGCGCAGCGCCGCCTGGAACGGCAGCAGGTTTTCTTCGTAGCGGCCTGCGAACGGATTGCGGATCACCGCAATCGACGTGCCGACCAGCAGCGGCTGCGGCAGGCGCGGACCGCGCTCGTGCCAGATGGTCTCGACACTGAGCGCGGTCTTGCGCACCTCATAGGCTGCGGTCATCGCAGCGCTCACTCGTCCAAGACCTCGTCTACCACAGGATTGCGCAGCACGCCGATATTCTCGATCTCGACCTCGACCACGTCGCCAGCCTTGAGGAAAACCGGCGGCTTGCGGGTGAAGCCGACGCCCGCCGGCGTGCCGGTGGCGATGACGTCGCCCGGCACCAGGTCGAAGATGGTCGAGCTATATTCGATCAGGCGCGGAATCGAAAAGATCAGCATCGACGTATCCGACGACTGCACCACCGTGCCGTTGACCCGCGTCTCCAGCTTGAGTTTGGTCGGATCGCCGATCTCGTCCGGCGTCACCAGCCATGGACCGAATGGGCCGGTACCAACGAAATTCTTGCCGGAAGCGATCTGCTGGGCGTGGCGCTGCCAGTCGCGAACGCTGACATCGTTGTAGGCCGAATAGCCGGCGACATGATCCCAGGCATCGGCTTGGCTGATGTGCCGTCCGCCCTTGCCGATCACCACCGCAAGCTCGCCCTCCCAATCGAAATTGTCGGAGACTTTCGGCCGGATCACCGGCGCGTTGTGGCCGACCTGGGAGCGCCAGACCCGCAGGAATATCGGCGGGTACTCGGTGATCTCCCGCTTCATCCCGAACGCCACTGCCTCGTTGTGGTGATCGAGATAGTTGCGCACGGCGCAGACGATCTTTTCCGGACGCGGGATTACGGGCAGGAAGCTGATCTCCGACAGCCTGGGCCCCGGCTTGTGCGCGGCGACGATGGCGTCGCGGCGAGCGAAATCGACGCTGCCGAGGAAGTCCGCCAGGGTCGGATACTGCGGTAACGCACGGCCGAGATCGGTCACCGCGTCGCCCGTCACGGCCCCCCAGCTCTCCCGTCCGCCTTCGGAAAACGACAACAGCTTCATGCTTCCACCCCGAGATAAGAAAATTTTCGATATTTATATTATTTTCGAAATTAAAGCCGAACGCAAGCCATTCCCGCTCCGTCAGGCGGCTTATTTCGCGTCGGCGAGCAGATGGCCGGCGTAGGCGAGTACGTTTTCGGCGGTGGTCCGGATGTGGGATTCGATCAGCTTCACCGCGAGATCGGCATTGCGGGAGATCGCCGACTGCATGATCGCCTGGTGCTCACCCGCCTTGTCGCGTGGCCGCGGCCGGAAGCTCGCGGAGAGATGCCGATAGCGCTCGGCGCGATCGAACAGGTCGGCGCGGATCGCGAGCAGGGTCTTGGACTCGCAGGCCGAGACCAGCGCCTGATGGAACTGGCGGTGCGCCGCCGTCCATTCCGGATCCTGGAGCGGGTTGTCGTCCGCCCGCTCTTCGATGCGGCGCAGCCGATGCAGCGTGGAAATGACGGCGATTTCCCAGTCATCGCCGCCTTTTTCGATCGACCGGCGCAGCAGTTCGACCTCGATCAGCACGCGCGCGTCGGTCACCTCGATGAGGTCACGCCGGCTCACCGGCGCCACGCGAAAGCCGCGCTGCTCCTGCGCGTCGACCAGGCCCTCGGCGGCGAGCGCGGTCAGCGCCTCGCGCAGGGTGGTGAAGCTCGCGCCGTAGCGCTGCTTCAGCACGTCGAAGCGCAGCGGTTCATCCGGCGTCATCCGGCAACTGACGATGTCTTCGCGCAGCCGATGGGTGATGTCAGCCGCGATCGTCTTGCCGAATTCCTTGCGCGATTGGGGGGCGCCTGCGGACATCGCCTTCCGTGCCGAGTCATTGAAGCTGCGGCGAACATGCCGCGCCTAGAACCATCTTGCAATAATTTTCGTAATGGATACTATTTTCGAAAATAGATCGAGCCCCCCAATAAAGACCCACAGAAACACCAAGGACAGGACTGACATCACCATGAAGGCTGTATTGGTGCATCGTCCCGGAGGGCCGGATGCGCTCGATTATGTCGAACTCCCGATTCCCTCGCCCGGCCCCGGCGAGGTGCAGATCCGCGCCGAGGCGTTCGGCGTCGGCCAGCCGGACGCGTTGATCCGTCGCGGCGTCTACAAATGGATGCCGCCGCTGCCGACGAATCCCGGCAATGATGTCGCGGGCCGGATCTCGGCGGTGGGTGCCGGCGTCACCGATATCGCGGTGGGCGAGAAGGTGCTGCTCAGCGCTCGCGATCTGTCCCAGCGCGGCGGTTGTTATGCCGACTATGTCGTGGCGCCGGCCGATGCCGTGCACAGGCTCGGCGACGGCATCGATCTTGAGGCCGCCGTCTGCCTCGCCAACTATCAGGTGGCGCTGGCGCTGCTGCGGGAATGCGGCCATCCGCGCGCGGACAGCAGCGTGCTGGTGATTGGTGCGGCCGGCGGTGTCGGCACCGCGCTGGTGCAACTCGCCAAACGCGCCGGCATGACGGTGATCGGCACCGTCAGCACCGAGGAGAAGGCCGAATTCGCCCGCCGCAACGGCGCCGACCACGTCATCTTCTATCGCCGCGAGGACGTGGTGGAGCGAACCCGAGAGCTCACCGGCGGCCGCGGCGTCGGCCTCGTGCTCGACCACATCTGCGGACCCGAGTTCACCGGCTATCTCCGCGCGCTCGGCAAATGGGGCACCCTCGTCTCCTACAATGCCTTCGCCGGCCTGCCCGAAGAGAACCTGATGGCGGCGATGCGCAACCTCCTCGACATCTGTCCGGCGGTGCGCTGCTTCTCATTTCACATCTACGACCATGACCGCGAAGGCCGTCGCGCGCTGATGACCGAGGTCATCGCGGCACTGGCGCAGGGCGAGATCAAGCCGGTGATCTCGGCGCGGTTTAATCTCGCCGATGTCCGCAAGGCGCACACGCTGCTGGAGCAGGGCGCGGCGCTCGGCAAGATCATCATGACGCCGTGACACGCGGCGCTCGGGGGAAACGCAGATGAGCAAACCACAGGCGATCGCCAGACTGACACGGCTGCGGCACGCGACCCTCGCGTCAGTGGATCCGCAGCGCCTCGCCGATTACTACCGCCAGGTAATCGGCCTCGGCGAGATCGCCCGCGACAAAGAACGAATCCATCTCACCAGCGAGTCCGAACAGCTGTCGCTGGTGATCGAGGCGGGCGAGCAGCCGGGCCTGCGCCGCATCGCCTTCGAGATCGCGCCCGATGCGGACCTCGCGGCCATGCGCCGCAAGCTGTCGGAGGCGGGCCTGCGCGCCGAGCAGCGCAGCGACGCATTGCCCGGAATTGCCACCGCTGTTGTTTTCACCGATCCGGAAGGCACCGAATTCGAGTTGGTGTCCGGCTGGACGCCCACGTCCGCGAAGGAGCCGATCGGCGGATTGTCGGTGACAAAGCTCGGCCATGTCGCGATGTGCACGCCGGATCCGGCTGCGACAGCCAAATTCTGCGAAAGCGTGATGGGCCTGCGCGTCTCCGACTGGATCGAGGATCGGTTCGTGTTCCTGCGCAGCGGCCATGACCATCACACCCTGAATTTCGCGCAGGCGCCCGAGCGCCGCCTGCACCACATCGCCTTCGAGCTGCGCGGCGCGGCCCACATGCAGCAGGCCTGCGACCTTCTCGCGCGCAGCAAGCACCCGGTTCTCTGGGGGCCGGTGCGGCACGGCCCCGGCCACAACATCGCGATCTACCATCGCAGTCCCGACGGTCACCTGGTCGAGCTGTTCTATGACCTCGACCGCATGGCGGACGAGGAGCTCGGCTATTTCGATCCGCGCCCCTGGCATCGCGACCGGCCGCAGCGCCCGAAAGTGTGGGGCGGCCGTCCCCGCGACATCTGGGGCATGGCGCCCTCGCCCGAATGCGTGGAGTTCGCGCGCTGAGGTTTCCAAAGCGTTTTCAAGCGAAGTGGATACCGGTTCGCGTGAAGAAAACGCGTCAAAACAAAAAAGAAGCTGATCAAGCACCAACACACAAAATAACGCCCGCCGTGTCAGGACGGGTGCACATCAAGGAGGATCGATCCATGCTCAGCCGTTCAACGAGCATCACGCGGCGGCTTGCGCTCGCGGCAGCGCTCGGTTTGCTCACCGCGCCGGCGTTCGCCGACGCCTATCCGTCGCGGCCGATCCGCCTGATCCATGGCTTTGCCGCCGGCGGCGCCGCCGACACCTTGTCGCGCATCGTGGCGGAAGGGCTGCAGAAAAAATTCGGCCAGCCGGTGATCGTCGAAGCGAAACCCGGCGCCGGCGGCAACATCGCGGCCGATGCCGTCGCCAAGGCCGCGCCCGACGGCTACACCCTCGGCCTCGTCACCGGCGCTCACGCCATTTCGGCCGCGACCTACAAGAGCCTCAGCTATCAGCCGGTCGAGAGCTTCGACATGATCTCGACGGTGGTCTATTATGCGCTGGTGGTGGCGGTACGCAGCGATCATCCGGCGAAGTCGCTCGGTGATCTCATCGCGATGGCGAAGGCAAAACCCGGCGCCATCAGCTTCGGCTCGGTCGGCTTCGGCAGCACCCATCATCTGGCCGGCGAACTGCTCAATGCGATGGCGGGGATCGAGATGGTCCACGTGCCCTACCGCGGCGACTCGCAATCGCTGACGGCGCTGCTCGGCGGCGAGGTCCCGGTGATCGTCGCGACCAGCGTGCTGCTCGCGCCACAGATCGAAAGCGGCGCGGTCCGCGGCCTCGCTGTGACCTCGCCGACGCGAACCGCGCTGCTGCCCAACATCCCCTCGGCCGATGAAGCCGGCCTGAAGGGGTTCGACGTACGCACTTGGGCCGGGCTGCTCGCCCCGAAGGGAACGCCGCCCGCCATCGTCGAGAAGCTCAACACTGCAACGCGCGAGATGCTCAGGGATCCCGACATCAGGACACGGCTGGAGACAGCCATCGGCGGCGAAACCCGCGGCAGTTCGCCCGAGGAGATGAAGCGGCTGATCGGCACCGAGATCGCCAAATGGTCGGCGCTGGTGGACAAGGCCAGGCTCCCGCGGATCTGAGCCGCGGCGCTATTCCGCAGGTGCGAGTCGTCCGCTCGTGCGTGCTTCAGCTGTTTCGCGCACCCGGACGCGGGCGCGTCGCTTGCGCCACCAGATCACCACGCCGGTCACCGACAATGCCGCGACCACCAGTCCCATGACCGAGATCAGGATGCGGCCGGGCAGCCCGACGATGCGGCCGGAGTGCAGCGGAAACTGCGCCTGCACGAAGATATCGGCGGCGGTGCCGACCCACGGCAGCCGCTCGCCGATCGGACGCCCGTCCTCGCTGTCGTAATAAAGCTGCGCCGGACCGACGCCACCGGCGCCATGATCGTCACCGGGCTCGAAGAAGGCCGCCGCATACACGCCATGGGCCGGACCATAATTGATCGAGCCGACCGGCGTGGTCCATCCGCGACTCCTGCCATCGGCCGCCGCACGCGCGGCGATCTCCGCAAACGTCATTTTGGGCTCGATCGGATCGTCGAGATGCCGATACGGACGCTGCTCATACGGCGTCGGGGTGTAATCCGACACCGTCTTCATCAGCGGCGAAAACACCTCGAAGTACAGATTGAGCGAAAACGCCGTGAAGGCGATGATGAACAGCAGCGCCCAGGTCCACAGGCTGAAGGCGCGGTGGATGTCGAAATTGATACGATAGGCACTGCCCGAGGTCTTGATCTTCCAGGCCGGCGCCCAGCGCGCCCAGAAGCCGCGGCCGAGTTCGCGTTCAACCGCAGGCGCACGACCCGCTTTGGCGCGGCGGCGGGACGGCAGCGTCAGATAGAACCCGACAAAGCAATCGATGGTCCAGATCACGGCGATGACGCCGAGCACGCGCATGCCCCAGCGATCGCTGCCCCAGAACTCGGGAATGTGCATGGTATAGTGCAGCTTGTAGAGAAACGAGACGAAGTTCTCCCGCGTCACCGGCCACACCGCGCCCCAATAGCGCCGCCCGAGCTCCTCGCCGGTGTTGGGATCGAGGAAGATCTGGTTGTAATCGAGGCTGAACCGCTTGCCGGTGACGGGATCGATCCGCGGCATCACGAAGAACGACAGCGAGTGGCCTGTCTCCGGCGTCATGAACATGTGGACGACGCGGGCGCGGGGATCGCGCTGCTCGATCTGCCTGGCAAGCTCGATGGAGGGAATCGCGGGACCGCTCGTGGTCACATCGAACAGAGTCTTGTTCAACACCTCGTCGATCTCGTGATCCCACGAGATGATCGCACCGGTGATGCCCGAGAAAAACAGAAAGCCGGCGGTGAGAAGGCCGGCCCAGCGATGCAGTCGCCCGAAGATCGATCTCATGGCCTTCGCCCGTGTCGTTAATTTCACTCAGTTACCAAACATCGTCACCGCGGGTCTTCCCGACCGGCGATGACGTATCGTCGCAGTGAAGCGGAACCGGCCTACCAGCGGTAAGTCAGCTTCGCGACCGCCTTGCGGCCTTCGGCATAGAAGCAGCTCGTGTAGCCGTAGCAGGCCGCGACATAACGGGTGTCGGCGATGTTGGTGACGTTCAGCGCCAAGCGATAATTGTCCCTGGTGTAGGCAAGCAGCGCATCGACCACGGTCGACGCCGGCACCTTGAAGGTGTTGGCCTCGTCGCCGAAGGTCGCGCCGACATACCGAATGCCGCCACCGACCTGCACGCCGGCGAGCGGGCCGCCCTGCAGCGTGTAGTCGCCCCACAGCGAGAAGCGATTGAGCGGCACCGTGGTCGGCCGATTGCCAACGTTCACGGGGTCCTGGGTGACCACGGCGTCGACATAGGCATAAGCGGCGCGGACGTTGAAGCCTTCCGCCAGCGTGGCGGTGCCTTCGAGTTCGATGCCGCGCGACCGCACCTGTCCCGTTTGTTCTGCATAGTATGACGGAGGCGCGTAGGTGACGACATTGGAACGCGTCAGATCGAAGGCTGCCAGCGTAATCAGCGCATTGATTCCGGCAGGCTGATACTTCACGCCGACTTCATACTGGACGCCGGTTTCCGGCTTCAGCAGATCACCCGCGGCGTTGACGCTGAGCACCGGCAGGAACGATTCGGAATAGCTGAAATAAGGCGCGACGCCGTTGTCGAAATTGTAGATCACGGCCGCGCGGCTGGTGAAGGCAGAAGCATCCGTCTTGGCGGACGTCGAGTAGAGATAGCTGTCGAGATCGGTGGTCACGAAATCCTGCCGGCCGCCCAGCAGGAATGACAGCTTGCCGATCTTGATCTGGTCCTGCGCATAAATCCCGACCTGCGACTGCTTGATGCCCGTATCGTCGGTGAGGCCGAGATCGGTCCAGCTGTTGGTGTAGACGGGCGCAAACAGGTTGATCTTGTCGGTGCTGTAGGTGGACGCATAATCGCGAAACGATGTGTTGCGATAGTCGATGCCGAACAGCGTGGTGTGGCTGAGGGCACCGGTAACGAATTTTCCCTGCAACTGGTTGTCGACGGCAAAGGAGTTGATGGTCGATTCGCCGGCGCTGCCGGCGCGCGACATCAGGCCGGCGGCTTCGTCGGCGGCCGAGGCATAACCTGTGCCGTAGAAGCTGCGCTGCTCGTTATGCATCCACGAATAGCGCAGGTTCTGCCGGAAGGTGATCGCGTCGTTGAAATCGTGCGAGAACAGATAGCCCACGGTGGCCAGCTCGGTGTTGAACTGGTTGAAGTTCGGCTCGCCGCCGAATCGCGTATTCGAGATGGTGCGGCCATTGTTGGCAAACGCCGTACCCGACGCCGGCAGGAATTGCAGGCCCCAGCCCGCGGTATCCTTCTGATAGTTGGCCAGCAGCGTGATGGTGGTGGCCTCGTTCGGCTTGAACGTCACCGCCGGCGCAATGAAGATGCGGTTGTCCTTGGTGAAATCGACCTGGGTTTCGCCATCGCGGACCGCGCCGGTCAGGCGCCACAGCACGGTGCCGTCCTTGTTGGCGGAACCGCCCATGTCGAACTGGCCCTGGTAGCGGTTGAAGCTGCCGCCGGACACCGAGATCTCGCCGAACTGCTGGGCGGTGGGCAGCTTGCTGACGTAGTTGAGAATGCCGCCGGTACCGCTGCCGCCGTACATCACCGAGGACGGCCCCTTCAGCACTTCGAGACGCTCGGCGCCATAGGGCTCGAGGCCGAGAAAGTGCACATAATTGCTGCTCGGCTGCCGCAGCCCATCGAGATAGAGGCCCGGCATGGTCATGTCGAAGCCGCGGATCTGCAAGCCCCCGAAGCGCGTATCGGAGCCGCCGTTGACGTCGCCGCTGACGCCTGCGGTGTAGCGCAGCGCCGCGCCAACCGATTCCGCACCCTGGTTCTTGACCTGGTCGGTGGTGACGACGGAAATCGACTGCGGCGTTTCGACGATCGGGGTGTCGGTCTTGGTCGCGGTGCCGGTGCGGGTTGCGACGAAACCTCGCACCGGACCATTGGCGCGCTCGCCGACGCCCGGACCTGATGCAGCCGCGGTTGTTGCGGCTTGCGGTGCGCGGGCCGCACGATTGGCGCGCGCAGCGCGCGTGGTCGCAGCACGGCGAGATGATTGCGTCGCAGCTGGACGTAAACGTTGCTGTGGCGCATCCACAGTCACCGCAGGAAGAGACGATTGCGCGAGCGCAGCCCCTGTCGGCAGGAAGAGACTCAATCCACTGACTGCACCAAGACAGATCATTCGCATGAATTGAAGTCGAGTGGCGGATGGCGAACGAAATGCAGGTGGTGTCAAGCTGAGATGCCCCGAAGTTTGCCGGCTTGGCCGGTATGATTGTTGAGGGCTCGCTCTAACGCAGGCGTCTTCGGAGTTCGATAGCCGGCAGATAGAATTGCTCCAGATCTGCGGCGTGCACATCGCAGACATCGCCTGAAACAAGCAGTTTGCACGCGCGGACAGCGTCGCGTGGAACCGCACATAGATCACGCGTGGTTCCGCGATACATCGACGCAGCTTCGAGAATTGGCTCGGAGTCCAATCGATCCGTTCTGCGTGAGAGATCGAAACACTCACGCCTGTGGACTCGCGTTGCGAGCGATCAGACGATCATGACGATGACGTGCCCCACCTACGGGGGACATCGCCCGTCCGATCGGTCACCGACCATCGCACACGATTGGAATCGGATTCGGCTGGCGACTGCGTCCGGAGCGACTGCGCCGATTGTCAAGAGGTCGCGCCCACCTGTGTCCAATCTGCGCTATCCAGGCGCCATGTGATGATCAACTCTGCGAATCACGGGACGATTCGGCCGTGGGCGCTCGACGGGGCGCGGTGAGATTGATAAGCCCCTCTCCGCAGAGAGGTTTGAGTCGAGACATGACCGTTGCAATCGAAATGGGGCAGACGACGGCAGGCGGCTCAGCGGCTCTGGACCTCGAGGAACTGCTGGCAACCCGCCTGCTCGTGCAGGGCAATTCAGGCTCCGGCAAATCCCATCTGCTGCGCCGGTTGCTGGAACAGAGCGCCCCCTGGGTGCAGCAGACCATTATCGACCCCGAAGGTGACTTCGTCACCCTGGCCGAGCGATTCGGTCACCTCGTGATCGATGGCGAGGAACATACCGAGCGGGGCCTGCAGGCTGCCGGCGAGCGCGCGCGCATCCATCGTGTCTCCACCGTGCTCAATCTCGAGGGGCTCGACGCCGAGAATCAGATGCGGCGCGCAGCCGCCTTCCTCGGTGGCCTTTTCGAGGTCGCCCGCGACCACTGGTATCCGATGCTCGTGGTGGTGGATGAAGCGCAGCTGTTCGCGCCGGCCGTCGCCGGCGAAGTCTCGGACGAAGCGCGCAAGCTTTCGCTGGGCGCCATGACCAACCTGATGTGCCGGGGCCGCAAGCGCGGCCTTGCCGGAATCATCGCCACCCAGCGGCTGGCGAAGCTCGCCAAGAACGTGGCCGCAGAGGCGTCCAATTTCCTTATGGGCCGAACTTTCCTGGATATCGACATGGCGCGCGCCGCCGATCTCCTGGGCATGGAGCGGCGACAGGCCGAGGCCTTCCGGGATCTCGAACGCGGACAATTTATGGCACTGGGCCCGGCGCTCTCCCGCCGTCCCCTGGGATTGCGCATCGGTCCCACGGAGACCAGCCCGCGCAATGCGACCCCGCGACTGATGCCGCTGCCCGAAGCCAGCCTGGAGGACGCACGCGCCATTATCCTGGCCGCTCCGCCACCCGAGGCCATCCGGTCCCCGCGCCGGCCACCACCCTCGCCGGATCTCCTCGGCCAGTTGATGGCGGCGAAATCCGCAGCGCTGGAGTTCCCTCCCGAAGCGGTGGAGCAGCCCCCCAGTGCGGAGGAGCTGGCGGCGCGGCGCGAACGGCTGGACCGTATCCTGCGCGCCATCCTGTCGGAACCCGACGCAGGCTTTCGCGCGATCGGCGTGCTCTATCAGGAGTTCGTGGTCCGCTGCCGCATCGAGGGCCTTGGTTCGGCCGCACCGGACCTCGGTGAATTCCGCCGCATGCTGACGCGTGCCCGCGCCGGGCTCGGCGCCGAGATGGCCGACGATGACGGCTGGCAGGATGTTTCGCTGCGCGCCAGTGTCCTGCCCGACGACATGCAGGGCGTATTCATGATGATCGCCCGCGCGGCGAAAGAAGGCTGGCCCTGCCCGGGCGATGCGGCGCTTGCGCGCGCCTATGGCACCCACTCGCTGCGCCGCGCGCGACGCCTTTTGAGCTATATCGAGGAGCAGGGCCTGATCGTGTGCCAGCTCGACGGCACCGGCCGGCGCACCGTGACCCTGGTCGAACTGGCCTGGGCGACGGCACCGGGCGATCCCAATGCCGAGGATCTGCCGGCGGAGGACAGCGTCGCATCTCCATGATGCGACGCCATCCGTTAGTTCGTCATTCCATTTTGATATTCGCACTTTTGACGACGCTGCCCCAACGCGCGACCTCGTCTTTGAGGAATATCGTAAATTCCTCAGGCGAACTGCCGACGACTTCGTAACCGAGCCTCTCGAAATCCGCCTTCAGCGTCGGATCGTTCACCGCCTTCTTTGTTTCGGCCGCGATGCGGTCGACAATGGGCTTCGGCATGTTCGCCGGGGCGATGATGCCGGCCCACGTTCCGGTCACGAAGTCCGGCACACCCTGCTCACCCATGGTCGGGACGTTGGGGCTGACGGGCACGCGGGCCTTTGCCGTCACCGCAAGCGGCTTGACCGTGCCCGCCGCGACATGCTCGGCGAATGCGCTGACGGTGTCGAACATGACGTCCACCCGCCCGCCGAGCAGGTCGGTCAACGCCGGTTGTGTCCCGCGATAGGGAATGTGCTGAAGGTCGATGCCGACACGGGCTTTCAAGAGCTCCATGGTCAGATGCGCCGCCGCACCGATGCCGCTGGACGCAAAGCTGAGTTTGCCGGGGTTCGCCTTTGCGTAGGCGATCAATTCCTGGATGTTGTTGATCGGCAGATCCTTGCGGGCCACCAGCATGAGCGGCGCCACATTGACCAGCGAGACATAGGTGAAGTCCTTCACGACGTCGAAGGGGAGCTTCGGGTTGAGTGTCGCGTTGACGGCGTGCCCCGCAATAACCGTGCCGAACGTATAGCCGTCCGGCGCTGCCTTCGCGACGGCATCCGCTCCGATCACGCTGTTCGCGCCCGGCCGATTTTCCACAACGATAGTTTGGCCAAGAGCAGCGGACAGCTTCGCACTGATGGCGCGCGCCGTGATGTCGGTGTAGCCGCCGCCGCTGTACGGCACGATCATCCTGATCGTTCGATCCGGCCAAGTCTGTGACGATGACGTCTGTGACAACGCCGGCGCGCTGGTCAGCACCGCAATCGCAACCGACGCCAGGATTGCACGACACGTTCTTTGCACTGAAATACCCCTCCCTTTGTTATTGAGCCGCTCCCGCAATGATAATCGGCGGGACGCGACCGAGCTTCCAAGGTTAGGTGAGGACGTGCGGCCAATGCAAGCGCGAGGCAGCGCTAGGCGATCGACCGTTTCGCATTCGCCCTCCAAATTCCACGCAAAGGAAAGACATCGATATGACTGTCGTTGCGCAATCGGCTGCGACAAAACTCATGGATAGTGGCGCAGGGCCAGCAAACGAGCCTTCTCCATCGGCTACCTGGCTCTGCCGGGCGCATTGCGATCATGCGACAAAATCATGGCGAGGGACGGGTCCAGCGCCTATGTGTCTGCCCAGACCGCCCCTTTCAGGCCTGGAGCCCCCGAATGACCAGCTCGACCGATTATACGCCGCCCGCCGTCTGGACCTGGAACAAGGAGAGTGGGGGCCGGTTCGCGAATATCAATCGCCCCATCTCCGGCGCCACGCACCAGAAGGAGCTGCCCATCGGCCGCCACCCGCTCCAGCTCTATTCCCTCGGCACCCCGAACGGCGTGAAGGTGACGGTGATGCTGGAGGAGCTGCTTGCTCTTGGCCACAGCGGCGCGGAATACGATGCCTGGCTGATCCAGATCGGCAATGGCGATCAGTTCGGCAGCGGCTTCGTGGACGCCAACCCGAATTCCAAGATCCCGGCCCTGGTGGATCGCAGCGGCCCCACGCCGATCCGGGTGTTCGAATCCGCCTCGATCCTGATGTATCTTGCCGAAAAATTCGGCGCGTTCCTGCCGACCGAGATCCCGGCACGGACTGAATGCCTCTCATGGCTGTTCTGGCAGATGGGCAGCGCCCCTTATCTCGGCGGCGGGTTCGGGCATTTTTATGCCTATGCGCCAAGCAAGATCGAATATGCGATCGATCGTTTTGCGATGGAGACCAAGCGCCAGCTCGACGTCCTGGACAAGCGTCTGGCGAACAACACTTACATCGCCGGTGAGACTTACACGATCGCGGACATTGCGATCTGGCCCTGGTACGGCGCACTCGCCAAGGGCGTGCTGTATGGCGCGGGCGAATTCCTGCAGGTGAAGGAGTACACCCATGTGCAGCGCTGGGCCGACGCGATCGCACAGCGCCCTGCCGTCCGGCGCGGGCGCATGGTCAATCGGACCTTCGGCGAGCCATCAAGCCAGTTGCACGAGCGCCACGATGCCAGCGACTTCGACACCAAGACCCAGGACAAGGTTTCACCGGCAAGCTGATGGGCACCTGATCGGGCGGCTGCCCCTGGCCGCCCGACACAACCAACCGATCGCTCCAGGCCGGCACGGCCGGAAAGCCCGCGAATCACGTATAATCCGTCGGGATGAGCGATCAAGATACCCTTGTTGAGATAGCGGCCACGCTGGAGCGGTCACCCGATTACCGCATTCTGCGTCGCCTGGTCCCGCGACAGGACTATGCGCCCTATGACGGCGAGGGGGCGCGAACCGGCCTGCTTCTCGATGTCGAAACCACCGGGCTCGACACCACGCGCGACGAAATCATCGAACTGGGGATGGTCAAGTTCAGGTATCTCCCGGACGGTCGGATCACGCGGGTGATCGACACCTTCAGTTGTTTCAACCAGCCGTCCGTTTCGATTCCAGCTGAAATCACCTCCCTCACCGGGATCACCGACGAGATGGTCCGCGGGCACACGTTCGAGACCGATCGCGTGGCCCGGTTTGCGTCCGACGCAGTCATTGTCATCGCTCACAATGCAGCCTTCGATCGCCGGTTCATGGAACGATATTCCACGGCCTTCGAACACAAGGCCTGGGCCTGCTCGGTCAGCGAGATCGAGTGGCGCAACCACGGTTTCGAAGGCTCGCGGCTGTCGTACCTTTTGATGAAGGCCGGCTTCTTTCACGAGGCGCATCGCGCCGTTGACGACTGCCGGGCTCTTCTCGAGATTCTCGCCTCCCCGCTTCCGCAGGCCGATCGGACGATTTTGTCCGTTCTGCTGGAACGTGCGAGACGCAAAACCATCCGGATTTGGGCCCAGCATTCGCCGTTCGAGTTGAAGGACGAACTGAAGCGGCGCGGATATCGCTGGAGCGACGGTACGGACGGCCGCCCAAAGGCCTGGTACATCGATGTGGACGAGCGGGATCGCAGCGGAGAAATTGAATTCCTGCAGAAGACCATCTACCAGCGTGAGACTGATCTCCCGACCCGGGCCCTCACCGCGTTTGATCGTTTCTCGGTCAGAGCCTAGAGTTCCGTTCCGATCGGATCGAAACGGAAACTCTGGATTTCTGTTCTGACGCTTTTTTTACGCGACCCCGTATCCACTTTGCTGGAAACTCCAGAAGGCCTGCACGGCCTCAAATTACGTTTCACCGGGGCTACGCTGTCCCGCCCAGACACCTAATATCCGGTTCTGCATCGAACCATCGACAGGTTTACTGCGCATGAAAAAGATCGGCTTCCTCTCGTTCGGCCACTGGACACCCTCGCCCCAGTCGCAGACCCGCTCGGCCGGCGATGCGCTGCTGCAGTCGATCGATCTGGCCCAGGCGGCCGAGGATCTGGGTGCCGACGGAGCCTATGTTCGTGTCCATCATTTCGCGCGCCAGCTCGCCTCGCCCTTTCCGCTGCTGGCAGCGATCGGCGCGAAGACCAGCCGCATCGAAATCGGCACGGCCGTGATCGACATGCGCTACGAGAACCCGCTTTACATGGCTGAAGATGCAGGCGCCGCCGATCTGATCGCCGGCGGGCGGCTGCAACTCGGGATCAGCCGCGGATCTCCCGAGCAGGTGATCGATGGCTGGCGCTATTTCGGTTACAGCCCGGCCGAGGGCCAGAGCGATGCCGACATGGGCCGCCGCCATGCCGAAGTGTTTTTCGATGTGCTGCACGGCAAGGGATTCGCACAGCCGAACCCGCGGCCGATGTTTCCCAATCCTCCTGGCATGCTGCGCCTGGAGCCCTATTCCGCGGGCTTGCGCGAGCGAATCTGGTGGGGCGCCGGCTCCAACGCCACCGCGGTGTGGGCTGCGAAACTCGGTATGAACCTGCAGAGTTCGACACTGAAGGACGACGAGACCGGAGAGCCGTTCCACGTCCAGCAAGCCGCCCAGATCCGCGGCTACCGCGCCGCCTGGAAGGAGGCCGGCCACACCCGCGAGCCACGCGTCTCTGTCAGCCGAAGTATCTTTGCGCTGGTCGACGATCGCGATCGCGCCTACTTCGGACGCGGCCGCGAGGAACAGGACAAGGTCGGCTTCATCGACGAGAAGACCCGGGCGATCTTCGGCCGCAGTTATGCAGCCGAGCCGGATGCCCTCATCGCGCAGCTCAGGCAGGACGAAGCCATCGCCGAAGCCGACACGCTGCTCCTGACCGTCCCCAACCAGCTGGGCGTCGCCTACAACGCCCACGTCATCGAGGCGATCCTGACCCATGTCGCGCCAGCACTGGGATGGCGCTAGGACGTTCGATCGCTACGGCGCGATCACCGCGGCTTTCGCGCGCTCGAGACCTCCCACGTCGGCCAGGGCCGCAACGAACTTACCGGCGTCCGAAGCGCGCATGCCGGCCAGATTGGCGCGCCCCGACGGCGCCATATAGATGGCGTGCCGGGTGCGCAGCGCGTCGATTTGCTCCGGCGCCAGCGCCAGGTTTGAAAACAAGCCGCGCTGCCGATCCAGGAATGCCAGTTGAGGCTCAAGCGTCGCCAGTGCGCGTCGGACATCGCCGATACGCGCGCACATGCTCACGAGCTCCTCGCGCCATGAGCGGGTCAGGTCAGGCGACTCCAGCACGATGCGCACCAGCGCGGCGCCATGATCCGGCGGCATCGACCAGTTGACGCGCGCCAGGCCGGCCAAACTGCCGAAAACAGCACCGGCATGGGCCGCGGTGCGTGCCTGGGCAAACAGCGCTCCCGTCCGATCGCGATAAAGCGCGAAGTTCTTGTCGCAGGAATAGGCGACCAACGCCTCATCAGTCGCATCCAGGACCAGCCGCAATCCGGCCACATCCTCATCCAGACCACGCCCGAGCCCTTGATAGGCCAGGTCGATGAACGGAAACAGCCCACGCCGGGCAATGAGATCTGCGACCTCGCGCCATTGATCAAGATCGAGGTCTGCGCCAGTCGGGTTGTGGCAGCATCCATGCAGGAGCACGACATCGCCTTGAGCCGCACCGGACAAGGCGGCCATCATCTCGTCGAAGAGGATTGTCTGTGTTTTGGTGTCGAAAAAGCGATACCGGCACACGGTGAGACCGCCGGACTGGAAAACCGGACCATGGTTGGGCCACGTGGGCGTGCCGACCCAGACCCGCGCACCGGGACGAGCGGCGGTTATCAATTCGGCCCCAAGCCGCAGCGCGCCGCTTCCGCCCGGGGTCTGAATGCCGGTGACATGGCTGGTGCTCTTGTCGAACACCAGCGGTTGCAGCGCGGCCACGAACCGCATGTCGCCTTCGGGGCCAAGATAGGACTTGGTATCCTGGGCCTCGAACAGGATTCGCTCCGCGTCTTTCACGGCCTGCATGATCGGCGTCGCTCCGCTGTCATCGCGATAGACCCCGACGCCCAGGTCGATCTTGCCGGCTCGGGGATCGTCGGCAAACGCCTTGATCAGGGCAAGAAGGCTGTCGGGCGGCGGATTCTTGAGGGTCTCGAACATACGGGCTCCGACCTGGCGGTTCAATTCTTCTTCATCGTGACCAACGCGCTTGAGCAGCAGGATCGAACAAAATCCAATCGCTGCCAAGCCAGACAGGAAAATGCCGGGCACGGCCTGATCACAGCGCCAAACCGAAGGTAGGCGGGGAAAAGCTCGGCGACAACCGCCCCGAAAGCATCCGACACCAGCGCGCCGATCATTGCAGCGCTGCCGAACAGCCCATTGAGGTTCATGGGCTCCTGCTCCCCGCAACGCACCAGAATACTTTGGCCCGCAGCCGCCGTTGCGCAGCATGCCTGCTGCGCGACCGCGCCGTTTTGAGGGACATGCTTCTCCCAAACGCGGGCAGCCGCCTTGTCGCTTTTCAAGCCAACCGTTACGGCGTATCTCCCTCCCCGTGCGAAAACACCGAGATCGTTGATTGTCCGGGATTAGCGAGATTGGCACCATTGCCCCGATACCTCGCGAGTCATTGACCCTTCCCATGATCAACACATCCGAATTTCTTTGGTACATCCCCAACGATGTCAAAGCCGGCCATCGCGGCGACGCTGTTGTCGAGAATCACAACAGCCTGGCAACCCTGACGAACCAGGCGAAGGCGCTCGAACAGCATGGCTGGAAGGGCGCGCTGATCGGAACCGGCTGGGGCCGTCCCGATACCTTCACCGTCGCAGCCGCGCTGGCCGCACAAACAACCACCTTCGAGCCGCTGATCGCGATCCGCCCGGGCTATTGGCAACCGGCTCATTTCGCGTCCGCCGCGGCAACGCTGGATCAGCTGAGCGACGGCCGCGTGCGTATCAATATTGTATCCGGCAAGGACAATCTCGCTGCCTATGGCGACAGCGAGGGAGACCAGGAGCACCGCTATTCCCGCACCAGGGAATTCATGCGGCTGGTTCGCCGATTGTGGACCGAAGAGAACGTCACCTTCGCGGGCCAGCATTTCCGGGTCACCGGATCGACCGCCGCACCGCGTCTCCAGAGTCGCGGCGACCGCCGGCACCCCAAACTCTATTTTGGCGGCGCATCGGAGCCGGCCGAGCGCGTCGCGGCCACGGAAGCCGACGTCCAGTTGTTCTGGGGTGAACCGCTCGACGGCGTCAGGACACGCATCGAAAGACTTAAGGAGCTGAGCCGAGAGCTGGATCGCGATCTCGCTCCCCTTGAATTCGGGTTGCGGATCACAACCCTGGTTCGCGAGACCACAGCACAGGCCTGGGCGGACGCCGAAGCCAAGGTCGCCGAGATGGCCAGGACCAGCGGCAGCGGCTGGCAGGACCACCGGGAGGCCGTCGCGGTGGGGCAGCGGCGACTGCTTGACCTGCACAAGCGCGGCGACGTCCTCGACGACAACCTCTACACCGCCCCCGGCAAGTTCGGCGGCGGTGGCGCCGGCACGACCTGGCTGGTCGGCTCAGCTGAGGATGTCGCCCGTTCGCTCCGCAAGTATCAGAATCTGGGCGTCAGCCACTTCATACTGTCGGACACACCATATCTGTCCGAGATCAAGCGACAAGGGGATCTGCTGCTCCCCCTGCTGCGCGATTGAAGTCGACCCTAACGGCGCTGTGACATCTTGTTATGCGACCAGTGTCTGTGACGCGCCGGGCGGAGGATTGGCGATGAGCGACGAAATCGACTCGCTTGGCGGTGATGTACACAAACCACCTTCGGTGCTGGATTCCGTGATCACTATCCCGCCGAAGGAATAACAGACCAGAATGACAGGCTTTGCCTCAGCATCGATCGCTGCCTTGATCGCAGCGAACAAGGGCGGGCAAGAGGAGGCGCCGCGGCGACGCAGCGATCCCGATCATCAGCATCCCACCGGACGACCTCATGGTCCACGAACTCACCAACGAGCAGCCGGAGCGCCCCCAACACCGGCCGAATAGTTCATGAGTGCAAACTAGTTGCATATGTCAAACTATCACAGTATCAAAACCGTCAATGGCGAGGGCTCGGAATCAACTCGCATCCTTGAAGGGAGGCGTCCGTGACCTTGCGTTGTCGTGATCTGGTGGGAGCTGCAATCGTCCTGGTGCTTGCCTGTTCGCCTGTCACCGCACAGGAGTGGCCCAATCGGCCGGTTCAGCTCGTTGTCGGTTTCGCCGCGGGCGGCGGAACGGATGTTGTTGCGCGCATCTTCGCCCAGTCGCTGCAGGAGCGGCTCGGCAAGCCCGTCGTGGTCGATAACAAGCCCGGCGCCGGCGGCATGATCGCGGCGGGCCAGGTGGCCAAGGCGACGCCGGATGGGCGCACGCTGTATCTCGTGAACAATGGTCACGTGATCACCGGCGTGATGCAGAAATCGCTGCCCTACGACACGGTGAAGTCCTTCGAACCCGTCTCGCTGCTGGCGACGGCGGGACTCGTCATTGTCGTCCATCCGAAGTTTCCGGCCGACAACCTCAAGGATCTCATCGCGCGCGCCAAAGCCGAGCCGGGCAAGCTGAACTTTGCAAGCGTCGGCGTTGGATCGACCCAGCATTTCTCGGGAGAGCTCTTCAAGCAATCGGCCGGGGTGGACATGCTGCATGTGCCTTTCCGTGGCTCCCCCGCGGCGATCACCGCCGTGATCGGCCGGGAGATCGAGGTGTTGTTCGAAACCATCCAGGCCGTGCTGGGCCAGGTTCAGTCCGGCGATCTCAAGGCGCTCGCCGTGACGGGCCGCGAACGCTTCCCAGGCTTTCCCGAGGTGCCGACCGTGAGCGAAGCTGCCGGGTTGACGGATTACGATACGACGACCTGGTATGGCCTCGTGGCTCCAGTTGGGACGCCGCCCGCCGTGATCGAAAAACTGAACAAGACGCTCGCGGAGATTGCGAAAGAGCCTGCCGTGCAGGAAAGGCTCGCGAAGGCCGGTGCCGTCGCCCGAACGTCCAATCCCGAGGCGTTTGGCCAGCACATGACGAACGAGCTTGTCCGCTGGGAGAAGGTGCGGGACTCCGCCCGCATCGAAAAGCAGTAGTTTGCTCGCGGAGACCGCTACATCCGCGCCAACCGACGATCCTGCGGGAAGGGGATGACTTGCGCGCGGCAAGTCTTCGAGACGAAAGTCTTCAAGCCGAAAGTCTTGGGGCCACTGGTCTTGGGGCCGCTAGTCTTGGGGCACTCGTCCTCGACCACCTCGATCAAATAGTCGATCGCCTTGCTGATGCGTTCGCTCTGCATATCGCCGCCATCCAGCTCGAATTGCGCGTTTATCAGCAAGTCCCTCACCGCGGCGTAGTTAACCAAATCGAATCCTCCATCTCTAGCAGCGGGCTTGGTTAGCAACGGCCCGTGACCGCCGGTCTAATTCGATCCGTGGGATTTTCATTAAATGTCTTGAAGTTGGAACTGGCATAAGAAGCTCGTCCATCAACATATCCCTTCCGCTGGAATTACGAATGATCGCACAACCCGGCGGGCGTCCATCGAGCTCGACCGCTCGCGCCCAAACGAGACGAATTTACGCCAGTACAGTTCGCTCGATTGAGGCATCGGATGCCGGTGCAAGATCGGAATGACAAGGTCTTCGAAAGCCGCTCGTCTGAAAAGAGGAGCTCCTTCGCGGACCGAAATGCCTTGGCGAAAACTTCGAGATTTTTGCGAGTGGCGAATGCATCGATTTTCGACAGCACGACTTCCTTTAGCGCAATCAGATCCTCCCTCGAAACCTGGAGGCGCGCTCGATCCCGATCGACACGGCAGTAGGCAACATCCCGGATTTTGCGATCAGGGCGGATTGTTGCTCGCGAAGTGATGGAGGCGATGGTGGGCCCGGCAGGACTCGAACCTGCAACCAGACCGTTATGAGCGGCGGGATAAAGGTTGCTGGTGTTGATTTTCCTAGATTTTTGGCCAATTTCGAGCGCGTTTGTTGCCCTTCATTGAGGTCGTTTTTGTGCGAAAACTGGTGCGGCAGAATGGGTAGACTCCGGATACCCGATCGCTAGGTTTAATCGAACAGTCGTCGAGACGATGAGCCGCTGAGAGAGTGCTGTCGGGGTTCGAGTCGGGAGAGCGCTACCGCCTTTCCCCAAACGCCCCAGATCTGCGACATTTCCTCCGATCATCCGCCCAAAGTCCCCAGAGAGCCGTCGAGTTGCGGGCTCAAATCGGGGAACCGCAACCATCTCAAACTGCCTGGTGTCTCAGAGCTTAGTACGGCACTTGCACCGACGCGTTGGCGCGACTGCCCGGCGGCTACGTCGATTTCAGTGCACCGGCGACCGTGTAAAATGATCGGCGCCGGCACGCACCGACATCCCGGTACAGACCGCGTCGAGCGTCCGAGCTCAATGCTGGACGCCCCCATATGCTGCTACGGGTTCGTCAGTCCAGTTAGCGAAGCGCTGGGGTGCAAATGGTGCAATCGGCGAAATGGTGTGCCCCTCGTCAATGAGTTCCGCGATGATCAGACCGATAACCGGACCTAGCTGAAATCCATGCCCGGAAAAACCAAAGGCATGCACGAGACGCGGCGTGGTTGAGGAGAAGCCGATGACGGGAATATGATCCGGCATCTGCCCGTCCATGCCGCTCCAGGTACGGATGACCTGCACGCCTGCGAGTGCGGGCACGATATCAACGGCGCGTCGCATGCTGCCGAGAGATTCCTCTACCTGCGGCCGCGCGAGACCGAGTTCGGCATCGCCCCATCCGTGTCCGCCCCCGAGGATGACGTTGCCGCGCCGGATCTGCCGGACATAGACGTCGCCACCGCACACGCCGATGGAGCGCGAAATGACATATGGCAGCGGCTCTGTCACCAGCATGTTGGGCATCAGCGGGGAAACCGGGGCAGGTTCACCGAACCAGGATGCGACAACGCCCGCTCCGACGCCTGCCGCGTTGACCAACCAGCAGCTCTTCACGGTCAAGCCATCGGCCTCGATCTCGAATCCTACGCCGGTCGACACCGCATGGCGCACCGGCGCGCATTCCCGAACCGCGACACCGCGCCGGCGCGCCAGCCGCGCATAGGCCGGTCCCACTACGCGCGGATTAGCGTGGCCGTCGGTCGGCGATAGCGAAGCACCATGCACCTTGGGTCCGATACAGGGCAGTTCGTCGCGCACCGCGTTGGCGCCGAGCAATGTCAGTGCGAGACCATGCTCACGCGCACTCTCCGCGTAACGCTCCAGTTCCGCCATGTCAGTTTCGGAGCGCGCCAGTTTGATATGTCCGGACGCCTCGAACTCGACATCCTCGCCGAGAAGCTGATTGAGATTGTCCCACAACGCCCGTGCCCGGCGCGCGAGCGGCAGTTCGGCGAGATGACGCCCCTGCTGGCGCACGCCTCCGAAATTGACGCCGCTGGCGCCCGCACCGCACAAGCGCTTTTCCAGCACAGCCACCGTGAGCCCCGCCTCGCGCAGCGCGACCGCCGCAGCACAGGCGGCCGTCCCGCCTCCAATGATCGCGACATCAACCGCGAGGTGCTCCGTCATGGCAAGCCTCCAACCGGGATCGGCTTGACGGGGGGATTGCCGCGCAGGCGGCCGACGGCGGCGATATTTTTGCCAAGCGTCCGCGCAAGGATCTCCGCGGCGGCGGGTCCACAGACCCGGCCCTGGCAGCGGCCCATGCCGATGCGCGTAAAGGCCTTCAAGCGGTTCATTTCCTGCGCGTCGCGCTCTGTCGCGGCGGCGCGTAAGGTTCCGGCCGTAATGCCCTCGCAGCGGCATATGATTTCCGCGTTGTCCACGTCATTGAGCAGATGCGCGGGATACGGGTAGGCACGCTCAAGCGCATTGCGAAAGCGCCCCTGACGCGCGAGCTTGCGATCGAGCGCGGCAACGCGAGCCGTGTCGATGGGCGCGCCAAGATCCTCGAGCACAGCCAGCGCCGCGCGCTCTCCTTGCAATTCGGCGACGTCGGCACCGCCGATGCCGGCGCCGTCGCCGGCGAGGTAGACGCCGGGCACGCTCGAGCGGCCCGTAGCGTCGCGCTGGGGAAGCCACTGCCTGGTGATGTCGTCATACGCAAAGCCACAACCGGCGAGGTCGGCGAGTTGTGTTTCGCTCCGGAGCCCGAATGAGGCCCCGACGGCATCGCAGGCGACGCGATGCTCCTTATCGGCTGCATCGTGCCACCAAAGGCCGCGAACCCGATCCTGGCCCATCACGCCGATAGCACGAACGCCGGAACAGACCACGAGATCCGAAAGAAGGTTGCGCGCAACGTACCAGAGGCCCTTTGCGAGCGTGCCTGTTTGCGCCAGAAGCCCCGGAGCATTGCGGAGCTTTGCCGAGAACGGGGTGACGTCCAGCACCGCGGCGATCTCGGCGCCCGCCTTGGCATATTGATAGGCGACCAGCGGCAGCAACGGTCCGGCCCCGACCAGGGCGACGCGCCGGCCGATCGATACGCCTTGCGCCTTGAGGGCAATTTGCGCACCGCCGAGTGTGAACACGCCGGGCAGCGTCCAACCTGGAAATGGCAGAACCCGATCCATCGCGCCGCTCGCGATCACGAGCCGGTTGAACCCGAGCCTGTGATGCCCGGACGGCCCGATTGTGTCGAGGTGTTGCCCGAAGACATTCCAGACCAGCGTCTGGGGACGGTAGTCGATCGCATCACCAAGGCGAGCGGGAATGACATGAATCGCGACGGCCTTCCTGGCCTCGAAGCCATAGAGTGTCCTGGGTGAACGGGCGGCGCCCGGCGGCGGTTGACGATAGATCTGGCCGCCCGGCCGTTCCGCCTCGTCGATGAGAATCGGACGCACGCCGCCCCTGGTCAGTGCTTCGGCCGCGCGCAAACCCGCCGGGCCTGCGCCGACAACGACGACCGCCGGATCAGTCGCCAGATCAGTCATGGGCAACCCCATCGATGACGACCGCCATGCCGGGCTCGATGGGTGTCGTACAGGCCCGCATCCGGCGACCGTCGGCGAGGCTCACCCAGCAGTCCTGACAGGCCGCCATGAGACAGAAGCCCGCGCGATCGGCATTGCCGAACTCGAAGCGCCGCAAGGCGGGACGGTGCAACAGAATGGCTGTGAGCAGCAGGTCGCCCTCGCGAGCCTCGGTCGGTTCGCCATCGATCGTAAACGGGATCACCGCACCGGACCGTGGAACGAGGCGTCGAAACAGGCCCGTTTGCGAAACGCCTTCGATCATCGGAAGTTCCTCGTTCACAGCGTGTGTTCGTATCGACAATTGACCAGCAGTTCGGCGACCGCCGCCGTGTTCGGCAGAGCGATGACCGTGGCAACCAGCTTCGCGAGGTCGGCCGGGTCGATCATCTGGTCATGGGGTACGTCGGTCACACGCGCGGTCAGGTCCGTGCTGACGAACCCTGGGCACAACGCCGTGGCGCGGATACCGTGCTCCCAACCGATCCGGCGCACCGCATGGGTGAGCGCGACGATCGCATGCTTCGACATCTGGTAGCCGGCATTGAGGCCCATCACGCGCTTGCCGGAGAGCGATGCAACATTGATGACACGGCCGCTGCCTGCGACCTTCAGATAAGGGAGGGCGACGCGGGTCAGTCGGAACGGCGCCGTGACATTGATCGCGAGCAACGCGTCGAGGTCGTCTTCATCGCCATCCTCGAGGCCGACGAACCGCGAAATCCCCGCATTGTTCACCAGCACATCGATGCGTCCGAACCGTGCGATGGTGGCATCAACCCAGGGCGCCGCGGCGTTGCGATCACCCGCGTCATAGCAATGGACCTGTACTTCGCCATCGGCCGCAAGGGGGTCGGAAAAATCGCCAGGCCGACGAATACCCAGCGACAGCGCGAGGCCGGCCTGTCTCAATTCACGCGCGATCGCGAGACCAATGCCCCGATTAGCGCCCGATATCATCGCAACTCTTCGCATCGATATGTCCAGTTTCCATGGTCCGCGCCGTCGACGGCGCTTAACGAAGAGATTCACATTCCGCCGACCCCGAAGCCTCATCCATGCTGAGCCACAATGTCGTCACGCAGGCAGGCAACGCGCCGGCCGCGCGCGATCTGGCGCAGCGCAGGAATGCTTTCGGCACAAGGGGCAACCGCGTGTGGACAGCGCGTGCGGAACACACAGCCGGAAGGCGGCGCGGCCGGGTTCGGCAGGTCCCCGGACAGCACAACCTTGCCAGACCGCGGCCGGATCGACGGCGTCGCGGCGGTCAGCGCGCGGGTGTAGGGATGGGCGGGCCTGCGGAAGATCTCCGACACGTCCCCTTCCTCGACCACGCGGCCGAGATACATCACCACCACGCGCTCACACAGGTGCCGCACCACATGCAGGTCGTGGCTGATGAAGAGAAGCGCGAGGCCGAAACTGGAACGCAATTCGGCCATCAGCGTGACGATCTGGGCCTGTACCGAGACGTCGAGCGCGGAGACCGGTTCATCGGCAACGATGAAGTCAGGCGTGGTCGCGAGCGCGCGCGCAATGGCAATGCGCTGACGCTGCCCGCCAGAGAACTCGTGCGGGAGACGATCGCCGTGAGCAGGATCGAGACCGACGCGCTGCAGGAGATCCGCGACGCGCGCGCGCGCCTCGGTGGGATCCGCGAGGCCATGGATCATGATGCCATCGGCGATCTGCTCGCCCGCACGGCGGCGCGGATCGAGGCTGCCGTAGGGATCTTGAAAGATCATCTGCATGCGGGCGCGCAGCCGGCGGCGCGTTGCCGGTGCCAGATCTTGCAGTGCGTGCCCGTCGAAGAACACCCGGCCGCTGGTCGGCGGCAAGAGGTGCAGCAGCATGCGGCCGAGGGTGGACTTGCCGCACCCCGACTCGCCGACGACACCCAATGCCTCACCACGCCCAACCGTGATATCGACCTCACGCACCGCTTTGACTTCGGTGCGCCGCGCGAACCAGCCGGAGCGGCTGGCGAAGCTGCGTGACACGTTCTCGGCCCGGACCAGCGGCGCGGTCATGCGACCTCCTTCCACCGAAAGCAGCGCGAGGCATGGCCGGGGCTTACTTCGGCAAAGGCGGGCTTTGCGGTATGGCATGGCTCCGCCGCGCATGCGCAACGCGGCGCGAAGTTGCAGCCCGCGGGCAGCGCCTGCGGCAGCGGGACGGTCCCCGGAATGGCGGCGAGTTGTGCGTCAGAACCCTCTGGCGCGCTCGCGATCAAGGCTGCCGTATAGGGGTGGCGCGGACGCGCGAACACTTCGGCGACTGGTCCCTCTTCGACGATTTCGCCGGCATACATCACGCACACGCGGTCGGCGATCTCGGCGACGACCGCGAGATTGTGGGTGATGAAGACGACGCCCATCTCGCCTTTTGTCTTGAACGCGGCGAGCAGATCGAGGATCTGCGCCTGAATGGTCACGTCGAGCGCCGTGGTCGGCTCGTCCGCGATCAGGAGTCGCGGCCCGTTGGCGATCGCGGCGGCGATCATGGTGCGCTGGCGCTGACCACCGGAAAGCTCATGCGGATAGGCACGTGAGCGCGGCCCCGGGTCAGGCAGGCCAACGTCCTTCAGCAATGCGACTGCTTGTGCTGCAGCCCCCGTGCGTGACACATCGCGGTGCGCGCGGATCACCTCGGCCACCTGATCGCCGATGCGATGCACGGGATTGAGGTTGCTGCCCGGGTCCTGGAATACCATGGCGATCTCGTCGCCACGCAACCGGCGCATCTCGGTCTCGGGCAAATGCGCGAGATCGCGCGCCCGCCCGGCGCGGTCGACGAACAGCACCCGGCCGGCGATGATCTCCATCGTCGGTGGCAGCAGGCCCATCAATGCGAGGCCGGTCAGGGTTTTGCCCGAGCCGCTTTCTCCCACTAGCGCCAATGTCTCGCCGGGGGCGAGCGAAAGCGACACGTCACGCACCGGGCGAATGCGGGCCGTCGGCGTCTCGATCTCGATGGTGAGGCCTTCGACACGCAGCAACGAAGGCGCCGGGGCGGGCGATGCGTCGGGCCAGACCCGGGCTGCCGCGCGCTCGAGCCAACCCCCGCCGGCCGATCCCGCGCGCGGGTCGAGCGCATCGCGCAGACGATCGCACAGCTGATTGAATGTCAGAATGGTGCTGGTGAGCGCGAGGCAGGGCCACAGCAGCAACCATGGCGCTTGCTCCATGGTCGAGCGTGCGCCACGGATCATCAGCCCCCAGGACGGCGCGGGTGGCACGACGCCCAGGCCGAGAAAGGAAAGCCCGCTCTCCAGCACCATGGCGGCGGCGACGGTCAGCGAAAACTGTACCAGCAGCGGCGGCGCGATGTTGGGCAGGATGGTGCGAACGAGAATGCGCACCGGTTTGGCGCCGAGCGCCTGCTGCGCGGTGACGTAGTCGAGCCCGCGAGTCGCCAGCGTTGCGGCGAAAGCGACGCGCGTGTAGCCTGGCGCATACAGAATAGTCAGCGCGATCACCAGTGTCGCAGCCCCCGGCCCCATCAGGGTGACGACCAGCAGCGCCAGCAGGATCGGCGGAAAACAGACGATGGCCTCCATGGACCGCACGGTCAGGATCTCGAGAACGCCGCGCGCATAGCCGCCGATCAGACCGAGCGCGATGCCGACAAGGCCGGCGGATATCGCCGAGAAGAAAGCCACCGCCAGCGAGGCGCGCGCGCCCCAGATGATCCGTGACAGCACGTCGCGGCCGTATTCGTCCTGGCCGAGCGGATGTCCGAGCGATGGCAGCGCAAGCCGCGACGACACCTCCATCTTCACTGGATCGGCCAACGGAAGCAGCGGCGCCGCGAGGGCAACGACGATGACGGCGGCGACGATTGCGCCCGGCAGATAGAGGCGATGGACCGGTCGCGCGGCCATCAGCCGTGCCGCACGCGCGGGTCGATCACCGCATACAGCAGATCGACCGCCAGATTGATGAGGACGAAAGCGATGGAAATCACCAGCACGATGCCGACGACCTCCGGGTAATCGCGCTGTTCGACGGCGCGCACAAGGTAGCCGGAGAGGCCTGGCCAGTTGAACACGAACTCGACCAGCACCGTTCCGCCGAGCAGCGAGCCCATATGAAGCGCAAGCACCGTGACGACCGGGATCAGCGCGTTGCGCAGCACGTGATGCAGCACGATACGGGAGGGGCGGAGCCCCTTGGCGTGCGCCGCGCGCACGTAGTCGCGCTGCAGCACCTCCAGCACGGAGGACCGCGTCATGCGGAACACGACGGCACCAAGTCCGACCGCGATGGCGCTTGCCGGCATCAGCAGCAGGATGAGGTGCTGCAGCGGGTCGCGCGAAAACGGCACGAAGCCGCCGGCTGGCACCCAGTGCAGCTTCTGCGCAAACACCAGAATCGCGACGGTGCCGACCACGAACACCGGAATCGACAGACCAAGGCCCGCAACGCCCGCAAGGACGCGATCGATCGCGCTGCCGGACCGCAGAGCCGCAAGCGTGCCGAGCGGCAGGCCGAACAGAACCGCGATCAGGCTGGCGGCGAAGATCAGCTCCAGCGTACGCGGCAGGCGCAGCGCAATCTCCTCCGCAACGGAATGATCGTCGAGCAGCGAAGAGCCGAGATCACCCTTGAGAAGGCCGCCAATATGACTGACATACTGGGCGAGGATCGGCCGATCGAGGCCGAGCTTTTCCCGCAATTCGGTGACCGCGGCGGGATCCGGCGCGACACCGCCCTGGGAGAGCAGCAGTTCGGCGGGATCGCCAGGCACGAAATGAATGATCAGGAAGACCAGCGTGACGACCGCCCAGATGAGCCCGAGCGCGACTGCGATCCGAGTCAGCGCATAGCCGAACATCGCTTCACCCGACCGCTGCGTCTTCGAAGGTGGTTCCCGCGTAGAAGGTGAGCGCGCCCGGAAGGTTCTTGAAGCCGGTCACGCGTTTCTGCATGGCATATCCCTGGCTGCGCCAGGCAAGGCCGACGATCGGCGCCTCCTCGATCACCAGGGCTTCCAGCTCCTGGTAGATCGCCTTGCGCTTCGCCAGATCGAATTCGGCACGTCCGGCCTTGATGAGCGCGGAGATCTTGTCGCTCTTCAGCCCGAACGAACGCGTATAGGAGGACGACAGCGAGCCGTCGATGGCCTTGGCGATGCCGTCAGGATCGTTGCTGTCGGCCGCGTCGCCCATCATCGCCAGGTCATACTGGCCCTTGTTGCCGATGGTGACGCGCGTGGCCCAGTCGGGCAGGTTGAGTTCCGCCTTGATGCCGATGGCGGCGAGGTTCTGTTGAACGATTTCGGCGGAATCCTTGTGCATGCCGTATTGCGCGGTCGACAGGAACGAACAGGTGAATCCGTTGGGATGGCCCGCGTCGACCAGCAGCTTCCTGGCCAGCACGGCATCGAATTGCCAGGCGTTTTCGTAGGCGGGATTGAAGAACTCGCTGGCCTTCGGGATCGGCAAATGCGCGAGGCCCGAGCCACGGCCGAAGAACGCGGCCTTTACGACCTCGTCGCGCTTGACCGCGTGCGCCACCGCCTTGCGCACGCGCGCGTCGTTGAACGGCGGTTTGCCGGCATTGAAGACAAGATACATGTACGGCCCGTCGACTGCGTCGAGCGCGAGCCTGGAATCCCCGCTGATCGCCTCCATCGACTGCCACGGGACATACTCGATGAGATCGACGTCGCCCGCCTGCAAGGCCGCGACGCGCAGGTTCTCGTCCGCATAGGCTATCGCGCGGATCGCTTTCAGCCTGGGAAGGCCGGGCTTGTAATATTTGTCCGACGCCTCGAGATCGATCGAAACCCCGCGCTCCTGAGCCTTGATCACGAACGGGCCTGCGCCGACCGGCGACTTTGCGTCGGAACCGCGCCAGATCATCGGCATGTGGAAGTTGGCAAACAGCAGCGGCAACGTCGCCGCGGGCTCTTTCATCACGAAGCGCACGGTCTTGTCGTCGGGTGTCTCGACTTTTTCGATGGCCTGCATTTGGGAACGCAGATAGGCGGTGGATTTCTCGCCGACGACCTGTTCGATCGTCCATTTCACGTCGGCGCTCGTGACCTTCTCGCCGTTCTGGAACATGGCGTCGCGCAGCTTGAACACCCAGGCTGCGGTTCCCTCCGGCGCCCAGCTCTCGGCGAGTTCGGCGCGCAGACTGCCATCGGGCGCAAAGCCGGTGAGGCCGCGATAGATCATCAGCTTCACGGTGGCGGCCGCGGTGCCGGTATTGGCCCAGGGCAGCACGCTGGGCGGGTAGCTCGACAGGCCGAATGTGAGCGTCCCCGGAGAGGCGGCACGCGCGCCCGGCACACGCAGCAACGGCAGGGCGGCGGCACCGGCAAGGACGGCGCGACGGGAGACGGTCAGGGACATGGCGCGATCCTCACGGGTTGAAACCATAGATGTCACGGGCCGCGGCAGTGTCGATGACGCTCTCGGCAAGATCGCGGGCGATGGCTGCGCGATCACGCCCGGCCGGCGGGCCGTAGCCTCCCGCGCCCGGCGTGATCACCTCGAACCAGTCGCCAGCTTTCAATTCGGCGGCGTCGCGCTTGAACGTGACGCCCGGCCCCGGAACCATGCGCCCATGCGCCCCCGGCAATCCGCCGAGCAGGCCCCAGGATTGCGAGCGCAAGCGCGAGACATCGACCCGGACCCGGCAGTCCGCTTCGGCGCGATAGACGCGCCGCAGCCCCATGCCGCCGCGATACGTGCCGGCGCCGCCGGAGCCATCGACCAGTTCATAACGCATGAGCGTGAGCGGATATTCGAGCTCGAGCGCCTCCACCGGCAGGTTCGAGGTGTTGGTGACATGCACGTGCACGCCATCGAGGCCGTCCTTGCCGGGCCGCGCACCGGCGCCGCCCCCCATGGTCTCGACATAGACCCAGATGGTGCCGTCTTTCGGCATCTCGCCGCTGAAGGTGGCGACACAGCACGAGCTGTTGGTGCAGGCCGACACGCGCGCGGGAACCGCCTGTGCCAGCGCACCGAGAATGACGTCCGCGGTGCGCTGGCAGGTTTGCACGCGGCCGTTCACCGCGGCGGGATGCCTGCAATTGAGAATCGTGCCGTCCGGTGCGGTGATCGTCAGCGGCCGGGCCAGGCCGGCATTCGGCAGGATGGTCGGATCGACCACCGACTTGACCATGTAGTAGGCGGTGGCAAGCAGCGCCGTATACGTCATGTTGATCCCGGCGCGCACCTGCGGCGGGCTGACAAAGTGCAGCCGCATCTCGTCGCCGGCAATCGTGATGGTCACGGCGATCGGCAGCACGCCGTCGATCTCCGGATTGTCGAACACATCCTCGAAATGGTAGGTGCCATCCGGCATCGCGGCAATGCCGGCGCGCATCTTGCGTTCCGCGTAATCGAGCAATGCCTCGCCGGCGGCGAGCACCACCGCGGTGCCATACTTCGCGCACAGCGCCTGGAAGCGCTGCACACCGACACGGTTCGCGGCCATTTGCGCCCGCAAGTCCGACAGCCGTTCGCGCGGCACCTGGCAGTTCAGCAGGATCAGGTCGAGCACGTCCTTCTGCAGTTCGCCGGCCCTGTAGAGCCGGATGGTCGGGATGCGCAGGCCTTCCTGATAGATATGGGCGTGACCGCGGTCGGCGAAATCCGAATGATGCGCAAGATTGACCGTCCAGGCGACAATGCGGCCGTCGACGAAGATCGGCTCGGCCAGCACGATATCAGGCAGATGCGTGCCGCCGCCCGCATAGGCATCGTTGCCGATGAAGACATCGCCGGGACGCATGGTTTCGACCGCGTGCTGCTGCAGAATCTGCGGTACGATGCCGATGAAGCTGCCGAGATGGATCGGGATGTGCTCGGCCTGGCAAAGCGTCTGGCCCTCGACATTGAACAGTGCGGTCGAGCAGTCGCGCCGCTCCTTGATGTTGGTCGAGTAGGAGGCGCGGATCAGCGCCTCACCGGTTTCCTCCACGATCGAGGACAACGCCGCGCCGATGACCTCGACGGTGATCGGGTCGAGCGCGACGGACTGTTGAGCCGCGAGTGCGACGTTCATGCAACCTCCAGGATCAGGTTGAGGTAAGGATCGACCCGCGCAGTCATGCCGGGCAGGACCACCGTGGTCGCATCCATTTGCTCGACGATGGCCGGCCCCGAGAAGCGGTTGCCGGATTTCAGGTCTTCGCGCGCATAGACCGGGCAGGTGACGAAGTCGCCGCTTTCGGTGAACCAGACATCGCGGCTTTCGCGGATCGCGCCGCTCGCATCCGCGCCGGCGGACGGGTGCGCCGCCAGCGTCGCCTTGCTGACGAGGCCGGTCGCCTCGAGACGGAAGGTGACCAGTTGCACCGGCTCGTTGTCGGCGAGGAAGCCGTACATGCGCTGATGCGCATCGGCAAACCCCTGGGCGAGGAGGTCCAGCGTCCTGGATGTGATCGGGCCGTCGGGGAGCGGAATTGCGAGTTCGTAGTTCTGTCCCGCGTAGCGCATGTCGACCGTACGCAGCAGGCGGCGATCGTCGGCGGCGATCTCCTCGCGGGCAAACCAGGCGTCCGCCTGCTCACCCAGCGTCGCGAACGCAGCATCGATCTCGCCGAGCACGGCGCTGTCGAGCGGCAACAGCCGCGTCGCGGCGAAGTCGGCGCGCAGGTCCGTCAGCAGAAGCCCCATGGCGCACAGGATACCGGGATTGCGCGGCACCAGAATACGCTTGATATCGAGCTCCTTGGCGAGACGTGCGGCGTGCAGAGGGCCCGCGCCGCCGAACGCCATCAGCGTATAGTCGCGTGGATCATGCCCGCGCTGCACCGAGATGACGCGGATGGCCTTGGCCATATTGGCGGTGACGACCGAGATGATGCCTTGCGCCGTCTCCATCAGCCCAAGGCCAAGCTGCTCCGCGAGCTTTCCGATGGCATCCTTCGCAAGGTCGTGACGCACCGGCATGCGGCCGCCTAGTAGATAGCGCGGGTTCAGGGTTTGCAGCACAATATTGGCGTCGGTTACGGCAGGCTCGACATTGCCCTTGCCGTAACAGACCGGACCGGGATCCGCACCTGCGCTGCGTGGCCCCACCTTCAAAAGCCCGCCATTGTCGACATAGGCGATCGAGCCGCCACCGGCGCCGACGGTATGGATATCGAGCATCGGCGCCTTGATCGGATGGCCGTGCACGATCGCCTCCGAGGCGAGCCGCGCCTCGCCGCCCTTGAGCAGCGCAACGTCGGTCGAGGTCCCGCCCATGTCGAAGGTGATGAGGTCGGGCAAGCCCGCGGCCCGGCCGATCGCCTGCGCGCCGACCACGCCGGTCGACGGTCCGGACAGCACCGTGCGCACCGGCTTGTCGGCCGCAGTCTCGAAGCCGATGACGCCGCCGTTCGATTGCGTGAGATGCGGCGTGACCGACATGCCGAGCCCGGCGAGTCGCGGGGCGAGACGGTCGATGTAGCGCTTCATCACCGGACCGAGATAGGCGTTCACCACCGCGGTCGAGAGCCGTTCGAATTCGCGGAATTCCGGCGCGATCTCGTGGCTCGTGCAGATGAAGGCTTCGGGATATTCCTGCTGCACGATCTCCTTGGCGCGACGCTCATGCTCGGGGCGGATGAAACTGTAGAGAAACGAGATCGCAATTGCGCTGACACCGGCCGCGCGCAGCTTGCGCGCCGCGGCGCGAACCGCCTCTTCGTCGAGCGCAGTCTCCACCTCGCCGGTGTGACGCAGGCGCTCAGTGACTTCGAGGCGCAGACTGCGCTCGACCAGGGTCGGCGGCTTGTCGGCGAAAATGTCGTAGAGGTCGGGCCGCTTCTGCCGGCCGATCTCCAGGAGATCGCGAAACCCGTCGGTGGTGATCAGGCCGGTGGGCACACCCTTGTGCTGGATCAGCGCGTTGGTCGCGACCGTAGTGCCGTGACCGAAATAGCTGACCGGCGATGCCGGCTGATCGCCGGCCTCTGGTGCTACCCGGCGCATGCCTTCCTCGACACCCTGCGCAATGCCGCGCGAAGGATCGTCCGGTGTGGAAGACACTTTCCAGACCTCGACGCGCCCTTCATTCTCCTCGAACAGGCAGATGTCGGTGAACGTCCCGCCGGAATCCACACCTACGCGCCAACGCGACATACTCGATGTCCCCATTTCGATCGCTTCCCGGCTCCGCAAAGCTCAGGGATCGCCATGCGAGATGCAAGAAGCATTCCAAAATCCGACAAATTTTTCCCTGAAGTTTCACTGATCGGAATTCTTATGGACTAAATCGCGCAATCATTCATATGTTCGGAATAATGAGCGACCCGAGTGGAGGCATTCATCGCACCATCGCTCTGCTGCGTCTCCTCGCGACAGCAGACGGACGCGGCCTGCGTTTGAAGGACATCGCGGACGCCGCCGGGCTTCCACGGCCGACGACGCACCGCATCCTGGCAAGTTTGATCGTCGAGGGAATGGTCGAACGTGATGCGGGCGCCAAGGTTTATCGGCTTGGTCTTGATCTGTTCATGCTGGCTGCGCGGGCCGGCAATCCCATGAACCTGCGCGAGCTTTGCCGGCCTGCCCTGCTGCGGCTGACGGGGTCTCTCGGCGAGACCATTTTCCTGCTGGTTCGCAGCGGTTTCGATGCGGTCTGCATCGACCGGACCGCAGGCCCGCTGCCGATCCGCTCCTTCACGGGCGATATCGGCGGCAGTGTCATGCTCGGAATCGGTCAGGGCGCGATGGCTATTCTTGCGCACTTGCCCCCCGGCGAGCAGGACGAGGTTATTCGCTACAATCTCCCACGCATGCGCGACTTCGCCGGCCTCGACGAAGCATTCCTGCGTGCCGAGATGGCGCGGGTGCGCGCGAAAGGCTTTTGCGACGGCGCGCAAGGATTAATTCCGGGCATGGCGGGCCTGGGCGTTCCGATCGTAACCCCCGACGGACGCGCCGTCGCAGCCCTGAGCGTTGGCAGCACGACGGACCGGATGACGCCGGAGCGCAACGCGGTGATTGCCGAGATCCTCATGAGCGAGGCGCGGCAGATCGGCGCGAAACTCAATCCATTCGACCCGACGCTGAGCCGCGCTGGCGCGGCAATGGAAATAGCAGGCAGCCAGTCGCGCTGATGCAACGAACGGCGCGATGGTGCGCAGAGGCGCTGCACGCATGACGAGGGATGACGTCAAGGCGGCTTCGACGCCGAGAGGCTAGGCCATGTCCGATGCCGCGCTCTCCAGCGTGTCGAACCAGTTCGCCAAGACGCCCACGAATTCCCCGACATACTCGCTCTGCACGTCCCCGAGAGTTCCCCCTTCCAGCGCCTTCGCGCATTGCGCGATCAACTGTCGCGTGCTGTCGATGACGAGGCCGTACGAACCGGGCGAGGTCGACATGTCGGTTGTGCGATGGTCGTCAGTCACGGGATCAAACTCCTGTCATGCCGGGATCAATTGATTTCGAAACACCATCGGCGGTCTGGCTTTTGAATTGGACCACCGGGGATCGCAAGAGGATCATACAGGCGGGGATCGTACAGGCGAAGACCTGGAATGGCGACTGCGTTTTCTCGCCGAAATTCTTCGTTGCCGAGCCCAGGGAGTCCGGCGCGACCGGCGGCTGGATCGATGGCGGAGTTACGGTGATGGTTACGGGTTACGCGGGTTACGGCGCACTAATCCAGAAAATGCGCCCCCGAACCGCGTGCCAGATCATGATCGCGCAAGAATTGAGTGTGCACCGTAATTCCCCATTAAACCTGCCGACCTTCGGTATCCGGTGGAATGACGGTTGAATGCGCTCTCACCGACCGAGAACTCCAGTTTCGCAATCGTGCATGTCCATGCCGAGACAAAGCAGTCCAGCACACTCTACGTTTCATTGGGAAACCTGTCGGACCAATGAGCAAGGCCAGGCAAATGTCTTCGAATACATCGAACAGGCGAAAACGAATGACAACGTTCGCTATTGCGCCTCTTTTGCTTCATCTTTCGTAAGGAAGCGCCCTTCCGTGATGTCGTAATAGCGCCGTCCATCCGGACCATCGCTGAACATGACATTGCGCCCTGGAAGGATGGAGCCGGAAGGCATAGGCCTCAGGCGCGTGGCCCAGCCCGAGGCAGGAATGAGCCTCACTGCCTGTTGAAATAAATCGGCCGATCCGCGGGATGCATTGATGATAGTCCCCATCAAATCGTAGCGCTGGAGTAGCTTCGCTAGCCGGGCCGCGGACTCTTTTGGCAAAGTCATTATGTCCACTTTGATCGCGTCTAGCGCCTTTCGATCAGGGCCCGGCTCTAGCCCTTTGATGTGACCAAGCGCGTACTCGAATTCCGAGCCCAGAAACACCGCACGGAGATATGTCTTGTCCATAATCTCCTGCTTTGCCTCAACCTCCTGGCCAAGCCGCCCAGCCTGCTCAGCATAGTGCTCTTTGAGCTTCAGCAGCGTTCCGATTTCGATGTTGAGGCTGTCTTTCTGCTTTAGCAAAGCTTCTTTGTCGCGTTCGAGTCCTGCTTTATCCTTAAGAGCCCGGTAGCCCTCGCTGTACTGCTTGATCTCCCCTAAAACCCATATACCGAAGCCTGCGAGGAGAGGGAGTAAGGCAGCCATGACTGTTGGAGTAATCCAACGGACCTTCGCATTCGCCTTAAGTTGCCGTAGCTCTTCCTCCCGCGTTTCTCGCTCGAGTTCCTTGATGAGGTGGTCAAGATTATCCTGCGATCCAGTCGCCATCGCACTCTCCTTATGGCACCAGGGCCGAAGAAAGCTTTCCGACATGCCGTCAGCAGCGGCGAACTTGTGTTGGTATTCCACTTAAGAGGCGCGCACCGCAGCCTGCGTAATGATTTCGCCGAGTTCATAGCCGATGCGCCGCGCACACCAATCGCTGTGATAAAGGCGATCAACGTCTCTGATTCTCATCGCAAAAAGCTTTCTTAGGTTAGACCGACTCACATTTCGTTGGAAACTCGCGGAGATCGAGTCTTCTTTCTTGGAAATGGATTCTCGATTCATTGGAATCGACTCGCTCTTAATTGGGCTCAACAACCCTTTATGGTGACAGCGCAAAATTGAGTGTCCGCAATTCTTTTGCTAATCGAACACCGATATTGGCGCTAATCTAGACCTCGAGCGTCGTACTTATCGATTTATTGAATGACGACGACATAAGACCTCCGGACTTGGCCTCCAGATCTGCGACCAGTTCCTCAACTGCGGCGAAAACCTCGCTCTCCTTACTTTCCTCCACTTGTGCATCGGACGTTGTACTGAACCAGAACTTGAACGGTCGCCCGTCAGCTTCAGGAGCGAGGGCGCGTACTTTCTTAGGTCCCAGCCGCGAGTCATAAATCATCTGGATCACAGACGGTTCCGGATTGCCGCTCGATCCGTTGCCGCAGAAGATATAATGATCTCCTGATATCCTCTTACAGAAATTCTCGTCGACGTTGTGCTCCGAGGCATGGTGCTGAACTTTCGCGGTCGCTCCTCGCTCGGGCTCATTGGCAGGCTCTCGCGCAGTTTGGAGAGATCAAGCGTCGACGGCAGGCCGAGCGCAATCTGAACGCCGGGAAATGATGCGACCGTCGAGCTAATATCGGATCGGAGCAGGTTGACGGGTGCAGCGCCGTTTTGCAGGCATTTCAGACGCGGGTGAAGCCTTCGGGAACTCTCGTCATTTCTCGCCACGTGTTGCCCCCAACTATGATCGGATCAGGTTGCTCTGCGCACTGCGGTGTCTGCTTCCTTCGCATCGATCCGGCTAAATTCAATAGCGGATGGCGGCAATGGTCTCGAAGAGCGGCCAACGCAGATAAATATCGGTCAAACGAATTTCTTGCCTCTCGCGCGAGGCCACCTCGAAAAACGATCTGACCTGCAAAATTCTCTAAGCAGCATAGCGTCGTCCGACAGAATATCGGTCGAAGCGCTCATCGTGCGGAAACGCCCTAGTACCCGGAATCATAGCCAAGTGACACGAGCAAACACTGTACGTGCCCACCGATTCTGAATCACGTTTGATCAAAAGTGGGTACTAGGGGCCTAAACTCGAAAACGTGATTTCAAATTAAAAAAAAATAAATCAGCAGACGACGAATTTTAGTTACTCACTGTGAATTGAATTTGACATCTAATACAGCTCAACCGCAAGAGGGCATCGACTAAAAATTCCATCGTTGCCGCAAAATCAAATCCATCAAGGCGGAAGACTTCTCTTAGCTGACGTACTGACTTTGGCAGGAAAATCCTGCGCGCTCCCCAATAGCTTGCGGGGGTCATCTTGCCCACAGTGGCAACTTGGCTGATGCAGCGCGGCGCCGATCCATGGCATGCTGCCGGTTACCTGGGAATGTCGGTGAAGGTTTTGCTCGATACGTACCGGCATCACCACCCGGACCATATGAAGGCAGCGGCACAAATGATCACATCGAAGGATCGCACCTTGGTGGGCCCGGCAGGACTCGAACCTGCAACCAGACCGTTATGAGCGGCCGGCTCTAACCATTGAGCTACAGGCCCGCCGGGGACCACGGAGGTGGCGCCAACGGTGCGGTCATCCCCATACAATGAAGCGTGCCGGGCCGCAATCGATCCGGCCACGGGAAATCGTATTCAAAACAGAGCATTGGCTTTTTCGAGGCGTCGCTGCGGCCGGCCGCAGTCGCCCGTCAGACTGTGCTGATGTCGCCATGGTGCAATACGACGCAGGCGGTTTCGGCCTTTTGTTTGATCCGAATGGCAGCTTGCCGACACAAACCAACATTGCAGGCGCGGCTCGCGGATAGCGCGGGTCGGCTGAGGTCATTTCAAAAAAAACGCATTTCAGCGAACCCATGTCCATGAGTCGATTTCAGTGAGCAAATCCCATGACCACAGTGGCATTGATCGACGCCGCGGCGCATCCAGCGGCCGCGCCGTTTTACCAGCTATTCCCGTTTGAGCTGCTGCCGGGCGGGGCGGAACTCCAGGTCGACCAGGTCCGCGCGATGCGGCCGATCAGCCTCGAGGCGATCCTGATCGAGATCCGCGACCGCGTGCCGGCGCGCTCGAACGTCCTGATCGTCAGCCATGGCACCGAGATCGGGTTGTCTGTCCCGCTGTTCAGCCACCACAGCCATGGCGTCCACGGCGACCACCGCATCATGGCCGCGATTGACGACACCACGCTGTCGGACACCGATCTGGCGCAGACGCTGCTCATCCCCCACCCGCAAGGCACTGGCGCCACCCGCGCCCATGACCTGCGGGCGCTCGTGGCCCAGGTGAAGGCAAAAAACCTGGCGCGCGTCGAGCTGCGCGCCTGCAACACCGGCATCCGGCCGGACGTGATGCAGACCATCAAGGCCTTCTTCGGCGCCACCCGGCTCGGCGCGCCGGACATCCGCGATTCCTATGCCCAGCTCACGCCCGGCACCCCGAATGCGAACAACGGATTCTGGGAGCGCTGGCTGCAGAGCCATCCGCGCCACCATGTCTACGAGGTCCCCAACCACGGCCGGCTTGCGCTCGCCGTGACCGGAGGCGCGGCCGGGCACACCTCGTTCGGCCTCAGCGCGCTGGTCGACACACGCCAGTCGGTCGAGTTCTGGATCGATGTCTATCTGTCGCGGCTGCATTCGGTGGTGCCCTACAGCCACGGCCATGTTCCGATCCATGCCTTGTTTGACACCGTGGCGCCGTTCCCACTGATTTTTCCGGGCGACGAGGACCAGTACGTCAGCCACATCCAGCAGGTGTAGATGGGATCAATAATCGAGTGCGATCAGCGCGTCAGGCCAGCGCCATCCGACTGCGGGCGCGCAGCATAAGCCCGACGCAGATCGCGACGTTCAGCGCATTCCAGGCCACACCGTTGCTAAACGCGGCCGCGTAGGAGCCGGTGGTATCGAAGATCACGCCGGACACCCAGCCGCCGAACGACATGCCGAACACCGAGGCGAAGATCACCATGCCGACACGGGTGGCGGCTTCACGCGCCGGCATCGCCTCGCGCACGATGATGGCGTAACTCGGCACGATGCCGCCCTGGAACAGGCCGAACATCGCCGAGATGATGTAGAGCGAGGACAGCGAGTCGAAGAACAGATAGAACAGCAGTGCCGCGCCCTGCGCGACCGACCCGATCAAGAGCGTGCGCAGGCCGCCAATCCGGTCGGCCAGCCAGCCGGAGCCGATCCGGCTGACGATGCCGAACGCCAGCATCAGTGACAGCATCTCGGCGCCACGCGCCACGCCATAACCGAGGTCGCCGCAATACGCGACGATATGGACCTGGGGCATGGCCATCGCCACGCAGCAGGATATCGACGCGATCGACAGGATCACGGTGAGTGTGTTGGTGCTGAGCCGTAAATCGAGCCGCGGCGGCGATGCATTCTCGTGGGTGCGCCTGGTCTCACCGCCGATTTTCGCGCGCAGCACGGCGAGAACAATGATCATCCCCACGGTGCAGACAACAGCCACGCCGATATGGGTGGCGCGCCAGCCCGCGTACGCCATGCCCCGCTCCACGACCGGTGGCCAGACCGTGCCGGCGACATAGTTGCCGCTGGCAGCGATGGTCATGGCGAAACCGCGATGCCGCTCGAACCAGTGCGAGGACTCCGCCATCAGCGGCCCGAATGTCGCAGCGCCGCCGAGCCCGATCGCCAGATGCATGGCGTTGTACTGCCACAGCGCCCCCGCAAGGCCCGCCCCGAGATAGCCGAACCCCAGCGCCACGGTGCCAAGGCCGATGGCGGCGACGATGCCCAGGCGATCGGTCAGCCATCCCATCAGGACGCCACCGGCGCCGAAACCGAGCATGGTGCAGGTATAGGCAAGCGAGGCCGCGCCGCGGCTGACGCCGAAGTCGGCCTGCACCACCGGCAGGGCGACGACCACGGACCACATGCCGACGCTGCCGAGCGAGCCGATGATCAGGGCAAGCCCAAGCCGGACCCACGCCTGGCGCGAGTCAGGGACAAAACTGGATGATTGAGACATTGAATCGATTAAACCCGGTGCCCATAGATTGGGCGCCAGGGGTCTCGCGGTCAAGTCATTCTCCGAATGCCCCCATGCAAGCATAAATATGCTGTCCGTCGACCGGAGGAGCTCCCGCGCGGGCCCGGCGTTAACCGTTTGCTAACCATAAACCGGGCAAATTTTGCCCAGTGCAAGTGAGTGTCGTCGGCCTGCAAGACGGGGGGCTCCCGTGGACGCCAGTGCGGTGAATCACTTCTCGGTTGGCGGCCCTCCGGCCGCCGCGCGGACGCTTGGCGGCCGCGAACGTCACGGGCGTGGGGAAGCGGCTGAAATGGTTGATGTGACTGCGGGCGACGGCGCGGCGGCGTCCGGATCCGGAATTCCCTCATTTGCAGATATCGGCCGCATCCTGCGGCGCGGCGACATCGCACTGGCGATCGGCATCCTCACCATCCTGGTGGTGCTGATCATGCCGCTGCCGGCCCTTGTGCTCGACCTGTTTCTGGCGGTGTCGATCACGCTCTCGATCCTGATCCTGATGACGGCGCTGTTCATCCAGTCGCCGATCGAGTTCTCCGCATTCCCGACCGTGCTGCTGATTTCCACCATGCTGCGGTTGTCGCTCAATCTCGCCTCGACGAGGCTGATCCTCAGCCACGGGCACGAAGGCACCGCCGCCGCCGGCCACGTCATCGAGGCGTTCGGCAACTTCGTGATGAGCGGCAATTTCGTCATCGGCATCATCGTGTTCGTCATCCTGGTGATCGTGAACTTCGTGGTCATCACCAAGGGTTCGGGCCGCATCGCCGAAGTCGCCGCCCGCTTCCACCTCGACGCCATGCCCGGCAAGCAGATGGCGATCGACGCCGACCTGTCCGCCGGCCTGATCGATGAGAAGACCGCGCGCGAGCGGCGCAAGGCACTGGAGGACGAAAGCGGCTTCTTCGGAGCCATGGACGGCGCCTCCAAATTCGTGCGCGGCGACGCTGTCGCCGGCCTGCTTGTCGTGTTCATCAACATCATCGGCGGCATGATCATCGGCATCGCCCAGCAGGGCCTGCCGTTCGCGGAGGCCGCCCGCTCCTACACCCTGCTGACCGTCGGCGACGGCCTGGTCACCCAGGTGCCGGCGTTGATCGTGTCGACCGCAGCCGGCCTGCTGGTCTCCAAGGCGGGTGTCAGCGGCGCCGCCGACAAGGCGCTGATGAAGCAGTTTTCCGGCTATCCGCAGGCGCTCGGCATGTCGGCGGCCGTGATGCTCCTGTTGGCCGCGCTGCCGGGAATCCCCTCGCTCCCCTTCCTGCTGCTCGGCGGCGGCGCCGCCGCGCTGGCGCTGGTCGCCCGCAAGAAGAACAACAAGGCAGCCGTCGCGGAAGCCCAGGCCGCTGCCGCACCGGCCGCAGCAGCCGCTGCTGCAGCCGCCGCGGAAGAGCCGATCTCGGCGGCGCTGAAGATCGACGATCTCAAGATCGAGCTGGGCTACGCGCTGCTGCCGCTGGTGAATGGCCCCGACGGCACCGACCGGCTCACCGAACAGATCAAGGCGCTGCGCAAGTCGCTGGCTATCGAAATGGGTTTTGTGATGCCGGCGGTGCGCATCCTCGACAACGTCCAGCTCGAGGCCAACACCTACATCATCAAGATCAAGGAAGTGGACGCCGGCACCGGCCGGATCTGGCCCAGCAACTACATGGTCATGGATCCCGCCGGCGCCCAGGTCGCGCTGCCCGGCGCCCACACCACCGAGCCGACCTTCGGCCTGCCCGCCACCTGGGTCGACGCGTCGCTGAAGGAAGAAGCGTCGCTGAAGGGCTACACGGTGGTCGATGCCGCCACCGTGCTGTCGACCCATCTCACCGAACTGTTGAAGAACAACATGTCGGATCTTTTGTCCTACGGCGAAGTGCAGAAGCTGCTGAAGGAATTGCCGAAGGAACAGGGCGAACTGCTCAAGGACATCGCGCCGGGACAGATCAGCATTTCCGGCATCCAGCGCGTGCTGCAGCTGTTGCTCGCCGAGCGCATCTCGATCCGCGACCTGTCGACCATCCTCGAAGGCATCGCCGACGCGCTGGCGTTCTCGCGCAATCCGGCGACGGTGGTGGAGCACGTCCGCGCCCGGCTCGCCCGCCAGATCTGCGCGCAAAATACCTCCATCAACGGCTACATGCCGCTGATCGCGATGTCGGCGAAATGGGAGCAGGCGTTTGCCGAATCGCTGATCGGAACCGGCGAAGACCGCAGCCTCGCGATGCAGCCATCCCGGCTGTCGGAATTCATGACCGCGGTCCGGGAACGGTTTGAGCAGGCGGCGCGTGAAGGCGAGGCTCCGGTGCTGGTAACATCTGCTGCGGTCCGCCCGTTCGTCCGCTCTTTGGTTGAGCGTTTTCGGTCACAGACAACCGTTTTGTCGCAGGCGGAGATTCATCCCCGCGCCCGGCTGAAAACCGTCGGATCCATATAAATAGCTGATATAATTCATATATTTCTCGAATAAAGAAACCGGCCTCGCGGCCGTTCAAGTCTTATCACCGCTTTGTGATCAGCTATTTGGAACCGGAAGCCGGATCACCACGTTCTCACTGCACGTAACGTTGAACCCTGCAAGCCAACGACGCGACCAACGTCTTGAAGCAGGAGACGGGACGGCAGGAGGCTACCGTGAACAACCACTCAATTTACAGTGCGGATCGTTCGACCCACTTGAAAGTTGTTGTTGTCGCGCTGGTCGCCGCCATCTTGGTCGCAGGAGTGGGCATCACAGCTCGGCTCGGCGCTGATGATGGCGGTACCCAAACCGCGCGCGTCATGAAGGCCGGCAAGCCGGTCGTCCTGACCAGCAATGGTTCCGTGGTTCGCTAACGAGATTTGGTTTCGCTAACAGGATTTCGGATTTCAGGAATTCACGAGGCTCTTTACCAGCCCCCCAAAGTCGCCCCGTGGATATGTAGACTACCCACTACCCCAAGTGACTACCCCATGACGACCCCGTCACTTCCCCAAGTGACAAATTGGAAAGCGCCCGCTCCCCACGGGCGCTTTCTTCGTTTTGGATTGCTGTCTTCGTTTTGACGTCGGCTATCCGGGATCAACGCGTCGATGGCGCCGTTGGTACCGTCTCGACCAGCTTGCCGCTGAACACGACGGGACCGGTCGGCAGGCTTGTCGGCGAGCCGCCTTCGGGCTCGACAGTCACGGCATAAGTCGCCTGGTTGATGGTGTCGGCGTCGTAAGCCGCAAGCGCCGGGCGTGTAGTGAAGTTGGCAGCGCCGATCAAGCCGAGTGAGCGCGGGGTCTGCAGCTTGTCCGAGACGATCCACAACTCATAACTCTTGCCCTGCTCGCCCTCGGCGCTCACCTTGCGCACCGTGAACGCCTTGGTCGCCACATCCACCGTCAGAATGAAGGCGGGTGCGTCGCTCCCCTTCTGAAGCACCGCGACGAATTGCGCCGGCAACGGCGCAGGCACCTGGACCTGCACGGTCTCGATGCGCGGCTTGCCACGCAACGCGTTCGGCAGCCAGTCGGGCCGCGCCACCTGAAGCACCACCAGCGCGAACAGCGACGCCGCCAGCGCCGCGGCCGCAGTGGCGAGGTTGCGCCAGCGTTTGGCGCGTCCGGAGAACGCGATGATCTTCGCGCTCTCGGCCTCGGCATCCGGTGCGACAACGACGGGGGCCGGCGGCGGTGGCGGCGGAAGCTCCGGCAGCACCAGCGGCAATTGCAGCGACGACAGCCCCACGGCCGACCTGATCTTTTCCCACAGCTCCGCCGGCGGTTCGACTGAACCGACCATGGCGTTCAACTCGCCGAGCCGGTGCTGCCAGCTTTCGACCAGCACGCGATAGTCCGGATCGACGGACATCATGGTGTCGACCTGCGCGCGCTCTTCGGCATTGAGGGTGCCGAGCACGTATTCCGCCGCAAGGACGATATGGTCTTCGCTGTAGCTCATTCGATCATGCAGACCCGCTAGGCGAGCCCGAGGCACTCCCTGATTTCGAGCATGCTCCGGCGAAGCCAAGTCTTCACCGTATTCACCGGCGCATCGAACCGTTGCGCCAACTGTTCACGACTCCAGCCGTTGTAATAGGCCAGCAGCACAAGCTTCTGCCGGTCCGGCTCGAGCCGGCCGACGCAGCCCAGAAGCCGCTTCAACTCCTCGGTCATCTCGCGCCGCTCCAGCGGATCAGGCGTATCCGACGCCACATCCATCGCGGACGGCTCATCCTCGATCGAGGCCTCGCTGCGCTTGCGCAGGATATCGATCGCACGGTTGCGAGCGATCGACACCATCCAGGTGATAGGAGAAGCGAGACCCGGATTAAACTGGCCGGCGCCATTCCATATTTTGACATAAGCTTCCTGGACGACCTCTTCCGCGAGATCCTGTCGCCGCAAGATACGCAGCACGACACCGAAGAGTTTCGCCCTGGTCGCGCCATACAGGCGCTCAAAAGCAGCCTCATCGCCCTTGGCGACAGCGGCCAGCAGCCAGACCAGTTCAGCCGGCGTCAGCATGCGATGTCCCCACAACCCACCGGAAACCCACGGCTATTGTCCTCTGCCCAGCGAAGCACCGACTTTCGTATCACATCTTGAAGCAGGGATAGCCAGCCCGTCGGCAACAGTCCCGGGAAAAACGAAAACCCGGGCCTGCCCGGGCCCGGGTTCCAAAACATCAGCCGATATCGGCAGTCGTGGCCGGTCAGGCCAGCGCCCCGAGCCGCGCCCGCATCAATCCGATGCTGTCCATATCGGCCTGCTCGCGGGCATTTTCCTCGGCACGTTCGCGGGCCTGGTCGCGCTCATCGAGCAGTTCAACCTTCTTCAGTTCCTCGAACGCCTCGCCCAGCGCCGCCTTGGCGTCCTCGAGCTGGACCCGCAGTTCGTCCGCCGACCGGGTCAGGTTTTCACGCCGCTGGATCGCCGCCTTGGCGTAGGTCGGATAGGCGAAGTGGGTGGGGTCGTTGATGCCGGCGCGCTCCTGCTCCAGCTGGATCTCGCGCTCCAGATCGTTCGACATCCGCTGAAAATCAGCAATCATGCCCTCGATCTGGGCGACCCGTCGGCGCTTCTCGTCAACCTGAAATTTCTTCAGGCGGATCAGCGTGTCTCGTGACTTCATCGACTCGTACTCCCCAGAAGTCCCCCTGCAAACGCGGGACGATGCCGGTCCCCCGAAAGGGCCCCGCCGGCATTTACTCCAAAGTAGCGGCGATCATGGCCCGACAAAGTTAGCGTTCCGTTTCCAAGGTCCCGACAATTTGTTCAAGCCGTTGGTAGCCCTCCAGAATGCCTGTGGCCTCGTCCTTGGCCTGGCGCAGGAAGTCTTCCAGCGGCCCGTGCAGCCGGATGGCCTCGTCGACCTCAGGACTGGAGCCGGCCCGGTAGGCGCCAAGCCGGATCAACTCCTCCATATCGGCATAGGTTGCCATCACCTGGCGGCCGCGGCTGATGACCGGCACGAACGCCGGGTCAGCTGACTTTGGCATGGTGCGCGATACCGATTTCAGCACGTTGATCGCCGGATAGCGGCCACGCTCGGCGATGGCGCGCTCCATCACGATGTGGCCGTCGAGAATTCCGCGCACCGCGTCGGCGACCGGCTCATTGTGATCGTCACCATCCACCAGCACGGTGAAAATGCCGGTGATGGTGCCGGCGGCAGTGCCGGGACCAGCGCGCTCCAGAAGCTTCGGCAGTTCGGTAAAGACGGTGGGCGTGTAACCCTTGGCAGTTGGCGGCTCGCCCGCGGAGAGGCCGATCTCGCGCTGCGCCATGGCGAAACGCGTCACCGAATCCATCAGGCACAGCACATCCTTGTCTTCATCGCGAAAATACTCGGCGATAGCCAGCGTCAGATAGGCCGCCTGCCGCCGCATCAAGGCCGGCTCGTCCGAGGTCGCCACCACCACCACCGACCGTGCCAGGCCCTCTTCGCCAAGATCGTCCTGCAGGAATTCCTGCACCTCGCGGCCGCGTTCGCCGACCAGGCCGATGACGGAGACATCCGCATCGACGTTGCGCGCCAGCATCGACAGCAGCACCGATTTGCCGACACCGGAGCCGGCAAAGATGCCGAGACGCTGGCCGCGGCAGCAGGTGAGAAAAGTGTTGAGCGCCCGCACGCCAAGATCCAGCGGCGCCCCCACCCGCTTGCGCGAATGCGCCGGCGGTGGTGCGTTGCGATATGGTACCGGCGAGGCGCCCTGGGCCAGCGGCCCCTTGCCGTCGATCGGCTCGCCCATCGCATTGATGACGCGGCCGAGCCAGGCCGCCGACGGCCGGACCTGCCCGGCCGCGTTCGCGATCACCGCCCGGCAGCCGCGACGCACACCTTCGAGTCCCGCGAACGGCATCACCACCGCGTTGCTGCCGCTGAAGCCGATTACCTCGCAGGGAATGAAGCGGTCGGCGCCGGTCTCCACCACAATGCGCGCGCCGACCGACATGGCATGGATCGGGCCGGCGATCTCGACCATCAGGCCGCGCACACCCACAACACGGCCATAAATATTGACGCCCTCGATGTCGCCGATCTGCTCCGCGAGTGCTTTCATTGCGAAAACCTTAAGTTTTGGAACTGCTAGGCGTGGCCCTTAACTTCGTGTTTACCCGCATCGTTAATCATTGCGTCACTGTCTTTGGTAACTGAGCGCGCTCGCCCATCAGGACGAAGGGTGAGTCGCGAGAATCGGTTAGGCCCGATTCTTAAAGTGGAACTTGAACACGAGCGGGCACAAAAAACTGGTTTAGCGCAGTATCTTAGGTCGATTCGGCGAATTTTGCACCGATAGAGCTTGCGCCAACGAATCAGGTTTTGTTAACCATATCAGGTCAGGGTCCGAATCAGTTGTTCAAAGGCGTTTCCAGTGCCGCACGACTTGCGGCTCGACCTGACGCCCGGAGCGGCGGTTTATAGGGGACTGGCATGCGCGTATTGCTGATAGAAGATGACAGCGCCGTCGCGCAGTCGATCGAATTGATGCTCAAATCCGAGAGCTTCAATGTCTACACCACTGACCTCGGCGAGGAGGGTGTGGATCTCGGAAAACTTTATGATTACGACATTATCCTGCTCGACTTGAACCTGCCGGACATGTCCGGATACGACGTTCTCAAGCAGCTGCGTGTGTCCAAGATCAAGACACCGATCCTGATCCTCTCCGGCCTCGCCGGCATCGAGGACAAGGTCAAGGGTCTCGGCGTCGGCGCCGACGACTATATGACCAAACCTTTCCACAAGGACGAGCTGATCGCCCGCATCCATGCGATCGTGCGCCGTTCCAAGGGCCATGCCCAGTCCGTCATCCAGACCGGCGACCTCGTGGTCAACCTCGACACCAAGACGGTCGAAGTCGGCGGCCAGCGCGTCCACCTGACGGGCAAGGAATACCAGATGCTGGAGCTGCTTTCGCTCCGCAAGGGTACCACCCTGACCAAGGAAATGTTCCTCAACCATCTCTATGGCGGGATGGACGAGCCGGAGCTGAAGATCATCGACGTCTTCATCTGCAAGCTGCGCAAGAAGCTCGCGAACGCCTCCGAAGGCCGCAACTTCATCGAAACGGTGTGGGGCCGCGGCTATGTGCTGCGCGAGCCGCACGAGGAAGACGTCCGCATTCCGGCCTGACGCTTTCACGGCGAGCCGCGAGGGTTTCTCAAGGCTCACTCCTCCCGACTGGACCCCGCCGTGAATGGCGGGGTTTTTGTTTGGATCGAGCGCACAGTCGTGGAATCGACCGCGCGCAGCCCATATCGGCGCCGCCTCCACCGATTGATCGAACCCACAAGCCCCTTGCCCCGACAGACGATGAATGGCTGGTTGCGCGTTTCGCGACGCCAAGAAAGCCATCAAGGGGGCTGCACCGATGATTCTGCAATCGCTCGCCGGACTGCCAGCGTTCCTGGTTTATTTCTGCACGGCGATCGTGGCCGTGGTCGCCTATCTCTTCGTCTACACCCGCGTCACCCCGCACGACGAATTCCAGCTGATCCGCGACAACGTGCCCGGCGCCGCCATCTCGCTGGGCCTCAGCCTGCTCGGCTTCACCCTGCCGGTGATCAGCGCCATGACGCACGCGTCCAACGTGTTCGACTGCCTGATCTGGAGTGCGGTGGCGCTGATCGTGCAGATCGCGGTTTATTTCATTGTGAAAATTCCGGTGCCCAACCTGTCGACCCGTATCGCCGACGGCGAACTGGCGCCGGCGATCTGGCTGGGATTGTCGTCGCTCGCCGCCGGCGCGCTGAACGCCGCCTCGATGACCACCTGAGGGCCCCGTCATGAAGCGCTCCGGTCATGTCGCCCTGCTGCTGATGGGAACCGCGGCGATCGGCGGCACCGCCTACTCGCTGATGCCGAGCGAGACCTGCACGCCGGAGCGTCCGGGAATAACGCGGCCGGACGGCAGTCCAGCCGAGTGCGGCCAGAGATCATCGTCCTCGTCATCAGGCGGCGGCTCCCATTCATCATCGTCGTCGGGATCGCGAAGCAGCTTCTTCAGCAGCGATTCGTCGTCGACGCAGAGCGACTCGACTCACGCGGCGTCCGGCGACGCCGGATCGTCTCACGTCTCCCGCGGCGGCTTCGGCTCGTTCGCACACTCCTTCGCATCGCATTTTTCCGGCGGCGGATAAGGCGCACCATGGCCTCCATCCGGCTTGTCTTCCGGCGAGGCCGGATCAATACTGCGCGCAGGTTTCCGGGGATGAACCACATGAAGCGCTCGCGCCGGGTTATCCTGATGGTCATGGGCAAATCGATCGGCACGATCGCCGCGGCAACTCTCATTCCCGCGCAAGCGCTGGCCCGCAGTTGCGATCCCAAGTCGTCCACACCGCCATTCGACCCAGCACCACGCAGCAAGGCGTGCAAGACCCGAGGCGGCTTCGGCACCTCGCCACGCACCTTCAACGATCCAGCCGCCTCACGCGAATACCTCACCGCGAGCTGACGCCCCTTCCATGCAACGCATCGTCTGTCCCGAACGTGACGACTGGCAAGCCACCGCCACCGCGACCGGCTTCGTGTTCTATGCGCCCGATGGCGAACGCTATTGGGACGAACGCGCCTACTACGCCCTGACACTGGAGCAGATCGAGCGCGAGATCGAGACTCCAACCGGCGAGATCGACGGGATGTGCCGCGAGCTTGTGACGCGTGCGGTCGACGACGAGCGCATGCTGCGGCTGCTGAAGATTCCGGAAAATTTCTGGACCTACATCGCCGCCAGCTGGAAACGCAACGACGCCAGCCTTTACGGCCGCATCGATCTGCGCTTCGACGGCCATGGCCCGGCCAAACTGCTGGAATACAATGCCGACACCCCGACCTCACTGTTCGAAGCGGCGGTGTTTCAGTGGACCTGGCTGGAGCAGGCGATCGAGCGCCAGATCATTCCGCGCGACGCCGACCAGTACAATTCGCTGCACGACCAGTTGATCGCGCGATGGAAGGAGGTCGCCCAGGGCCGCCCGGTCCATCTGGCCGGCATGCTCGGCAACGAGGAAGACGCCGGCACCATTGCCTATCTCGAGGACGTTGCCCGCCAGGCCGGGCTCGACACCACCCAGATCGACATCGAGCAGATCGGGTATCGCGACGACGGCTGCTTTGTCGATCTGGACGAAAAGCCGATCGAACTCGCCTTCAAGCTCTATCCCTGGGAATGGATGGTGCGCGAGAACTTCGGCGCCAGCCTGAAAGGCGCCTCGACCCGGTGGATCGAACCGCCCTGGAAGATGATCCTGTCCAACAAGGGTATCCTGCCGCTGTTATGGGCGATGTTTCCCCGTCACCCGAACCTGCTGCCGGCGTATTTCGACGACGAACCCGCGGCCGCCGAACTGGGGCGCTCCTATGTGCGCAAGCCGCTGTATTCCCGCGAGGGCGCCAACGTGACCATCGTCAGCGGCGGCGAAACGCTGGACGAGCAGCCGGGCCCCTATGGCGCCGAGGGCCACATCCGCCAGGCGCTTGCGCCGCTGCCGAATTTTTCCGGTCAGTATCCGGTGCTGGGAAGCTGGCTGGTGGGCGGAACACCGTGCGGACTATCGATCCGCGAGGACGAGGCTCCGATCACCGGCAACCTGTCGCGGTTCATTCCGCACGCCATCCTCTAGGGCAAGGTGAGTAGAAATCGAATATTTGCGGCAACGGATGGCACGCGCACGGCCCTGCTTACAGCGACGAGAACGACAAGTGTGGCCCGATCTCAGGGGTCGAACCACATGCGGTGGAGATTCTCGCGAATCTTGGCGAGCACCGCACTCGTGGCTCCGATCTCGCCACCTCCCTCGATCAGCCCGCGCAATCGCTCCACCTCGACCAGGATTTCACGCTGGTCGTGACTGCGCACCCGGCTCGTGATCCAGGTGAGCGCCACCAGCCGTTCCCCGCGGCTCACCGGAATGACCTGATGCAGGGTCGTTGCCGGATAAGCCACCAGTGATCCGGCATTGAGCTTGACGTTGAAACGCCCCCATGGACCGTCGATGGCCAGCTCGCCGCCATCATAGGTGTCCGGGTCGCTCAGGAACAGCGTAACCGACACGTCGCTGCGGACGGTCGGCTCGCCCATGAAAGCGGAATCGACGTGGGTGCCATAGCTCATTCCCACTCCATACCGGCTCAGGCGCGGGCGCTGCATCGCCGCCGGAATGGCGAAGCCGCGCAGGGCATCGCATCCGAGCAGCGCATCGGTCAGGATCCGCTCTGCCTCGGCGGCGGCTTCGCCGTCGGGGCGCATCTGCTCGTTGTGCTTGAGCTCGCGCGCGAGGCCGGTTGCGCTGCCGCGGCCGTCCTCGAACAAAGCCGCCCTCGCGAGCATGCGCAGACGCGCAAGTTCGTCCGCGGAGAGCACGTTGTCGATCGTCGTGAACATGTCGCTCCCGTACAACTGGCTTACCAAACCCGCAGCGACGGCTGCTGCTCGATCGATATCGGCAAAATCAAGTGGAACTGCCTGAACCGCTCGTGCCACCGTTCATCGCCGTGAACGTCACGACGCAATCGCTGCCCTTGCCCTGCGTGGCACTGCCTTGCACGGTGAAGTTAGCCGAGGTCGCAGAATCGGTGCCTTCGCCGGTGCAGTTGTTGGAATTGACGATGGCGCAGGTGCCGGTGTAGCTGACCGTCAAGGTTTGCGGCGTCCCCGATGTCGTCGCGTTGGGCGCATACATGCACTGGATCACGATGGTGCCGCCGGCATTGCCGTTGGTGCCCTCGGCCGAGCCCGCGGTGAATGTATAAGTTTCATTCTGCGCCACCGAAATCGGCATTTGGGGCGGGCTGTTGCCGTCCGCATCGGTGAGTGTACCACCCTGTCCGTTGGACGACGGTCCTGCCGAGGTGATTGTAATCGCGGCAGGGCTTCCATCGGTATAGGTCACGTTGGAATTTGTGACTTTGACGAGCATTCCTTCACACGCACTCGTGGTCATGTCTCACTCTCCTGTTGCCGTGAAATCCAGATCGCCGCGCGCGAACTCACGCGTCATCGATAACGAGGTCTCGCACCCTTGCAGGCCGGTCAGTGGTTATCGCTCGAGATCGGACTCGCAAGGGGGCGCCGGGTCTTCGTCGACGAAATCAGCTGCCTGCCGCAGATGCAGCGGCCGTTGTGCTCGAGCTCGATGTGCCAGAACCGCTGGAGCCGCCGTTCATGACCGTAAAGCTCACGCCGCACGCGCTGCCCTGGCCTTGTGATCCGCTGCCCTGCACGGTGAAATTCGCGGATTGGACCGAATCCGTACCGGAGCCGGTGCAATTGCTGGCATGACTGGGAAACGCGCTAGGCTGGCCGGAATAGCTGACGGTGAGGATTTGCGGTGTACCCGGCGTCGTGCCGTTCGGCGCATACATGCACTGGATGGTGAGCGTGCCCTTGGCCCAGCCGCCCGAACCTTCGGACGACGATGCCGTGAACGTATAGCTGCCATTGTTGGCGACGGCGATCGGCACTTTTGGCGGGCTGTTGCCGCCCGCATCGGTCAGCGTCCCGCCGCTGCCGTCCGACGCCGGTCCCGCCGCCGTGATCGTAATCGGGGCCGCGCTTCCATCGGTATAGGTGACGTTTGAATTCGTCACCTTGATCTGCATTCCATTACACGCGCTGGTCGCCATAACCGCTTCTCCCTTTTAAATTGAACGATGGTGATGAAAACCTTTCCTTGCTGACGGACCCGCTACAACGCGAGCAACGCCAGGAAGCTCACAAGAACGTCGGCGAACGACGCGCTGCCGCCGGCGGCCGCGGCCGTATCGACGCCAACCTCGACTCCGGCGGCCACATCGACGCCTGCTTCGACCGTGTCGCCCACCGCGCTGGCAGCGACATCGTCCGCTGCGGCCGATTCGCTTGCCGCATCGCCGGTCAGCGACTCCTTGTCGGAGCTTTTAGCGTCGCAACTCGCACCGCCGTTGTGCACCAGCACGCCGCCTGCGTAGTAGGAGTGAGCCGCGGACACTTCAAAATTATAGACCTTCACCGCACCGGGCACCGGCTCGACCTTCGTAACCACGCGATCGCTTCCGCTCAGCACAACAAGCCGGTCACCGACCTTGAGATGCCGGGCTCTGACCCAGCCGCGTCCCTGAACCTTGAAGGGGTGCTCGGCTGTTACTTCGGTCACCTGATCCTCGATGGTGACGCGCAGCACACCCGGCGCTGTTCGCTCGTGCAGGCGTGTGACCGGATAAAGACCGGGCCTGCCGAGGGCGGCATCAAAGGCCCAGACCTTATCGCCAATGCGGATGTCACTGATCGGTCTGATGCCGCCATTCACCGAAATGGGGGTATCGTGCGCGAGCGACATCTCAAATCCGTTCTGCTCGCAGATACCTCGGTAGTGATTGGCCTGCACCTGCGCGATGTCACGCTCATTGACCGTCGTTCCCAGCTGGTTGCGCAGCTCGTCGCGCTCGGCGTTGGCATCTCCAAGCTGGTCCAAAGCCTGATCGCGCTCCTGATTCGCTGCATCACGCTGTTGATACGCCGCATCGCGCTCTTGACGCGCTGTATCGCGCTCTTGTCGCAATCCAGCGATCCCTTGGTTGACCTGCTCGAGCGCTCCGTTCAACAACGCATCCGGGTCATCGACGGCAGCGCCACGGCCCGTCACCCGGTTTTTGAACGAAACGAGCGCATTACACAGGGGAGCGATAATCCCTCCGAGGCCTCCCAAGGTCGCCGCGCCAAGTGTAGCGCCAGCGATCCCGAGAAAAGCCTTGTTGTCCTCAGCCGTGATCCCACTGGAAGCTCCACCAAGCACGCCGCCGGCAACAAAACCGACGACACCCAAGACGGCGCCTGTGGCGTTACAGCCAGCCTGACGTCCATCCGGGTCCCACATCATCACCGGATTGTTCAACACCATGGCATAGCGGTTGAACGCATCCTGCTGCAGAGGATTGCCGCCAAGCTGCTTGTCGCCGGTGACGAAGCGGCCGATCGCCGGATCGTAATAACGCGCGCCGAAGTAATACAGGCCGGTCGCCTGATCGAGTTCGTGGCTCTGGAACTTGGACCGGTAGGCGCCGGAGTTGCCGGGCGTCACCTGCACCGTCGCGCCATAAGGTTGATACAGCATGCTGGACAGCAACATGCCGCTGGTCCCATCGGTGACAAGGCGCGTGCTTTGGGTCAGCGGATTGCGATGAAAATAAATTCCTTTCGACGCCGTGCCGCCGCTCGATCGCGTGCCGATGAAACCGCTTGGTCCGAGCAGGTTGAGGCTCTGCGCGACAGATCCTGCGCTACTGCCTGACGTCGTCACCATCAACGATCCGATGTAATCAGTGGTCGCAACAACGGTCTTGCCGTCGGTCGCGTAGGTGATCTTCTGCAGGCGCTGGCCGCGATAGTCATAGAGATAGCGTTCGACCAGCTTCCCGTTCTTGCGAGCCTCGATCAGGCGTCCACGCGCGTCGTAGACATAGCTCCACTTGTCGCCGGACGGTGTTTGCTTGAATGTCATGTTGCCGCGGCGGTCGTACCTGGCGTTGAAGCCATTGCTGCCGCTCAGCACCTGGTAGGTCTCGGCAGCTCCGACCGACTTGTATTGGTAAGTCGTCGTCGCAGCGCCGCTGGTCTGCGTCAGGTTGCCGTTGGTATGGTACTGGTAGCCGAGGCTGCCGTACTGCGCGCTGACCGCGCTGGTCAGGCGATCGAACGTATAGCTGTAAGTCTCGGTCAGGTTCGTCGAGCCTGCAGACGTTCCGGTCGGGAAGCCGTTGCACAGCCCGTTGCCGGCGTTCGCGGAGCTGGTGCAATCGACGAGCTGCGCGACATGGCCGAGATGCGACCACACATAGGTGTTGGCCATCAGATTCGGCACCGAAGCGCCCTTTCCCCACACGGAATGATTCTGAACCTGGCCTAGCGGGGTGAAGCTGAATTTTTCCACCACCCCACTGCTGTAGGTGACGGTCTGCGGCTGCCCGCTCATCGTATAGTTCGAATAAGAGACGAGCGGCGCGCCGCTTCCCGCGAGCGAAACGGACGCAGGCCATCCGGTCGCTGTGTAGCCATAGCTCAATGTCGTCTTGGCTGTGTCGGGATAGCTGACCTGGAGCGGCGCGCCGAGCGGTGTCGTCGTGCCGGTCACGGTCGCTGTCCCTGCTCCAGAAGTCAAAGTGCCGACGTTGGCGCGTCCATAGCTGTCGTAGCCGAAGGCATAGGCTGAGGTGGCTTCGCCACCACGCTGCTTCGCCGCCGACACGCCGCTCCGGCGTCCCTTGAGATTGCCATAACCGACGCCGGGCGCAGCCGATGGAGCGACCGCGTCATAAGTGTAGGAAATCACCTCCGCCAGTTCGCCGAGCGCGCCGGAGATCGACGTGGTCTTGGTGCGGCCCAGGCCGTCGTAAGTGAATTGCGAGGCGCCTCCGACCGCATCCGTCAGGGTCAGCAACTGTCCGAGCGTATTGTAGCTCGTGGTCGCAGTGCCATTGGCGTTGTCGGTTACCGACCATGCGCGCCCCAGCGAATCGCGCTTGACCGTCAGCACGGCCCCGAGCGGATCGACCACCGATATCGGCCGTCCCAGATTGTCGAAGCTATAACTGGTGACTGCCGTGCCGCCCTGGTTGGTCAACGTCGTCGTCTTCCGGCCGCCGTTGAAGAACAGGAATTCGGTGCTCGAGATGTCCGGAGCATCGGTGTTGGCAGCGGCGGTGCGCATCGTGGTATTGGGCGCCGCATAGTCCCAGCAGATCGTCGAGGTGGTCGCGATATCGTCGGCGCTGCACGGTTGCGCTGCAGGTTGCGCACTGGCATCCCGGCCGGCATAGGGCACCGTCACGCGCTTCTTGCGGCCGTACTGGTCGTAGGCGGCGCTGATCCATGACGCGGGCGAGGTGCCGGCGGCATAAGGCAACGACACCTGCTTGATGCGTTTGCGGGTCAGGAAGGAAATATCGATGGCGCTGTTCTGGTTATTGTCGCCCTGCGCAATGCGGCGGTAGGGTCGGCCGAGCCCGTCCAGGAAGGTCTGTATCCATCGCGTCTTCGCGCTGGCGAAGGCATTGGCCCAATCGGTCCGCGAGGTCGTGGTTTGCACAATCGCAGCGTTGCCGGCCGACCAGGTGGTCGCGCTCAGTGTCGTGACGGTGGCGCCGGTGAAATCGGCCGAGACACCGGTTGAGCCATAGAACGCGGACTGGTCGCCGAGACAGTTGACGTCAGTACCGCTTGCACCACCGTCGCCCAGCGGTCCTTGCGTGACGCTGGCCGAGCCAAGCACATCGACGCACGACAGGTTGACCACACCATTGGGGCCCTTCGATCCGACCCGTGTTCCAAACCGGGCATCGTAAGCAAGTGTCGTCATCAACGCCGAGCCGGAATTGGCGGGATCGGCCAGCGGCGTCGTGACGGTCTGCGCGAAGGTGTTGAAGATCGGATCGTACCCGATCGCAAAACTGGTATTGGCGACGGTCGCCGGCGAGCCGCCCGACTGATTCGTTGTCGCGACCGAGGTGATGTTGCCGATGCCGGCGGCGTCGCGGCCGACCACCTTGCCGAGCCAGCCATTGTTGCGATCGTCCCAGCGGACGCTTGCGGATACGTTCTGCTTGCCGTCGTAAGCGGTCTGCGTCCAGCTCAGGTCGGTCGAGGAATCGTACTGATAACTCGACCAGGCGTCGGCGGCCGGGCAAGTCGGACTGATCGACTGCTTCTGATTGACCATGAAACCAATCCGCCACGGCGACTGCGAATTGGAATAACTGGAACAGGTGTAGAGCGGTTTGACGCCATTGGCGATATCGCCGAAATTCGCCTGATAGATGCCATTTCCGTAGCTGTCGTAATTATAGAGCTGCTCGAGCCGATACCCGAAGCTCGCATGCGCAGCGCCTTTTTTCACCAGCAACACCTGGGCAACGCCGGCATCGGGACCGAGCGGCGCATAGCGCGGATCCTGCTGACAACTTCCAGCTCCTGCCTCGCAGAAATAGGCCTGCCGCACGGTATAAAGCGTGCTCTGGGTGCCGCCCGCATTGCTGCACTGTTGTGACGCCGATGCAGCCGTACATGCGACGGCACTGCTGATCTTGCCAGTGAAGGGAAAGTTCTGCAGAAAGCTGAGCGTGAGGTTGTTTCCGACGGATGCGTCGTAGACGGCAACGGTCTCGAAGCCCTGCCAGCCGAGCCCGCGCAATCCGACACGTCCGTTGGTGTAATAGAGATTATTCCGATAACTGTAGTTCGATGCGTTGCGCGCGGCATCGTTGCTCAAAGTATAGCTGGACACAACGTAGAGCGGCACGCGATCCAGAATGTAGAGCTGCGGAAAGCCGAGCACCTTTCCGCTGGGATATTCCGGCACCGCCAGCTGGCCGTACACAGCCGCATTGGTGAGAGGCGCGTAACTCACGGAAACCTGGCCGCCAAGGCTGCTGGTCATGGTGGTGGCGAGATCGGGATACGACGGCGACCCGACCAATACGTTCACGCCGCCGGTGCTCGATGTCGTGCAGACCCAATCGACCAGGCGATCGCCATTGAAATCCATCCACGCCGAAGTGCCACTGCAGGATGCCGCACTTGTCATCGGTGAAGACGGCGCGGCCTGGATCCCGGTGCCGGACGACAATTGAAAATAGATCGAGCTGAAAGAGGGCGCATAGCAGATCAGATCGGCGAGGCCGTCACCGTTGAAATCGGCCCAGGCCGGCATCGCACGCGTGTCGCCGCCACACCCCAGCGAGGCGGTCGCCGGGCTGCCGGGCGAACCTGCTGCGGGGTCGGGATTGACCAGATTGGCACCCGTCGCCACCAGCATGGACACGCTGGATAGATTAGTGGCGACACATGTCCAGTCGGGCAATCCATCACCGTTGATGTCAGCCCATTGAATCGCGGCGTTGCCCTGACAGCTCGCACTACCGGTCACTTGCCCGGCGGTGTTGGCGGGATTGGCGCTGACCATCCCGGTGCCGGTCGACAGAAATACACTCACCCCACCGCCGAGGGGATCGCTGCAGGTGAGGTCCGCAAGTCCGTCACCGTTGAAATCGACCCAGTTATAGACCGGCGTGTTTGCGCAAATAGCCGGCACTTGTATCGGGGTAATGTTCGAGAGCTGCGTCGGCGTGGCGCCTTGGATGGTGGAGAGGGTTTCTCCGTTCGACAGCAGGACGTAGACGAGAAGGTTGCCGCTGGTGCCCGTGGTGCAGATCCAGTCAGCAAATCCGTCGCCGTTGAAATCGGCCCAGGCAACGTTGCCGGACGAAGGACACAACGCCTGCACATAGTTGGCGCTGTCGTTGCCCTTCAACCGGCCAGGCGTCGCACTGCCACTCGGATCCCCGTTCTTCGTCGGCAGCACGGTGGAGCCGTTTGATTCCAGAACGTAGAAGTAACCCTGGTTGTCATAGCACACCCAATCGACATCGCCGGAGGCCGTGAAACTGGTCCATTGCACCGACCCGTTGCTGCACTTGGCCGTCACGCCCGTCAGCGTTCCATCGGGCGACGCGCCCGTGGGTGCAACGAGTGTCGCCGCGCCGCCGAGCGACGCGAGCAGAACCTTGACCGTGCCGGTGTTGTAGGCATCGTTGCAGATCCAGTCCGGCAGACCGTCGCCGTTGAAATCCGCCCAGCTCGTGACCGCCGTGCTGGCACAGACGGCATTGACGGTGTTCAGGCTGCTGGTCGCGCCGTTGACGTTCTGGACCGTATTCGGCCCCGACTGCCACGTGAACAGATTGGCAGGCAGGCACGTGGTGCCGTCGGCACCGCATTCCACCAGGGAATAGAGCACGCTGCGGCCGGTGCGCGTGCTGAATCCCGCCATGCAGGCCGTGTCCTGGTCGCAGTACGTCAGGGCGTAGGAAGCAACCTGCGAGACGCCGCTCGCCGAACAGGACAGCAAGGAGATCGCCCCCGCGTTCAGACAGGACATGATCTTTGCAAGCCGCGCGCCGGTCGTCACACGCGCGCCGCCCTGGTATTGCGTCGTCGGATCGGGGCGGCCGGCGTAGAAGAACTGCACGGAGCGCTGCGCCACGGTAGCAGGGCTAGCCGAGGCGTTTGCCGTATAGTCGATGCGCGAAATATAGTATGCGCCGACCCCGCCAGCGCCGGCGATGGGAGTGCCATCGAGCGCCATCGGCGCGCTGGTATAGCTGAGCGCGATGCTGTTGCCGTTGCGATCGGTGATCTTGTTGAGCGCCCAGGCCCGAACCGAGCCCTGCTTGCTGCCGCCAGAGCCGAACAGATTCTGTCCGGCGGCATCGAGCGCCAGGAACTGCGCGCCGTTGGCACGGCCGTATTCGAGCTGAGTGCCGTCCTTGAGCGTGACCGCAAACCAGCACGGCCCCGAGCCGCACGCGCTGCCGTTGTCGTTCATCGCATTGGCGACGACATTTCGCCAACTCTCGATCTGGGTGTGATAGACGCTGCCGTCCTGATAATAGGGGCTCGCTTTTGCTCCGGCGACGTTCATAAGGCGTGCGCCGTCAAGACAGAAACGATCATTGGCGTTGTAGTTCACGCCGCTGGCAAAGCCATCCGTAGCATAGTTCGCGCCGCAGCGCGTGATTTGTGACAATCCGCTGAGGCCCCAGCCGACGCCGAGCGATCCGTTGCCACCTTGGCTGCTGTAGGCAAACGACAGGTTTGGTTGCAGCTTTTGCGTTCCAGGCGCCACACGGATCGGCAGAGCATAGGTCGCCGCGCCGTTGGCGCTGACATGATAGGCCGCACTGCGACTGTTAGCGGAGGAGCCACCCTGCTGAGCCTGGGCAACGGATTTTTGAGAACTTGGCTGCACCCCCGACGGTTGCGTGGGCTGCGAGATCCTGGTCTTGGTCTGGGCCGTGGCGAACCCGCTGAGGCACGCCGTGATCAACACAAGCAGACTAGCGATGGCGAGAAGACGTCGTGACATCTTGACCCCCAGCCTTGAGAGATTTTCCTCAGTACCGGGATATGCCGAAGACTCTTTGGGTTGAATAAGAAGTCGATGAAACGACTAATCTTATCGGTGAAACGACGTTGCGCAGGTTCGCGGCTGCATCCTCATATGCGCTTTTCCACCGCGTGACGGGCAAGATATTGCTTTAGCTTCGTCGCCGCGGCTCGCCCGAGCAGGAATGGCTCTTCGCGGTCATCCAGACGCACGGTGACTTTCGTGGCCTTCAACGATCGCACCGCGACGACCCGCGCGAGATTGATCATGACGGAGCGACTCAATCGGACAAACGGCGGAGATGGCAGCATCTGCGCCATATGGCCAAGCGACTGCCCCGAAAGCACTGAGGATGATTTCGCCAGGTACAGCCGCGTGTAGTCACCTTCGGCGAGCAGCAACCGGACCTCGTTCGTGCGGACGAGTTGCTTTTCACGATGTCCGCTCAACATGATGGTGGTTTCCAGCTGCGAACGCCGCGCGACGTCCCTGATCAATCGATCAAGCGTGGCCGCCTTCTCAAGGCGGCCAACAGCTGCGTCAAAGCGGCTGCGCATGATCGGCTTCAGCAAAAAATCGATCGCACTGATCTGGAAAGCCTCTACGGCATGGCCGGCGTGAGCGGTGACGCAGACGATCTTCGGCGCGTTATCGATCCCGTCGATGATCGAGAAGCCATTGCCACCCGGCATTTCAATGTCAAGAAAAACCGCATCAGGCCGCAACGCCTCGATCAGCCGACGCGCTGCGGCCGCCGAACCTGCTTGACCAACCAGATCCAGCCGTGGATCGCTATCGATGTGGCGGACAATATTGGCAAGCGCGCTCGGCTCATCATCAACGGCAACGACCCTCAACATGGTTGCCCCGTCAACACACAAGTCGCACAAACGGTCTCACCGACCTGCTTGATCTCGAAAGCATGGCGTTCCGGGTAGTGGAGCGCAAGCCTGGCACGGAGATTGTTCAGCCCCGTCTTCGTTCCCTGTCGAGGTCGATCGGACAGGCAAAGGCTCCCGCCGTTTGTCACGGTCACGACCAGATCCTCGCCGACCCCGGTAACATCAAGGGAGATCTTGAGCACGTCGCGGTCGTCCGGAATGCCATACTTGATGGCATTTTCGACCAACGGCTGGAGCATGAAGCAAGGGACCAGCCGCTGCTTTACGGCATTCTCGGCCTTGAGACTTGCATTCAACTTCGCGCCGAAACGAATGTTCTGCACGCGCAAAAAACAGCGGACCATCGCAAGTTCCGCCGCGACGGGTACGAAGTGAATATCCGCCGTATCCAACGAATAACGCAGGTATTCGCTCAATTCGCGCACCATGAGCACCGCGCGTTTGGGACGGTGGACCACCTCGACCAGCGCCGTATTCAGGGAGTTGAACAGAAAATGCGGATCGAGCTGCATGCGCAGGCGTCGGAGCTCCGACATCGCAGCGGCGCGCTCCGCATCAGCGGCGTTGACGGCTGCTTGGGCGGCCTTCATCTGGCTCTTCATCCAGAGCGCCGCCATGCCATAGAGACCGAACAGCAGTGTGACGTAAACAAAGACCAGAAATGGTCGTGACTGGAAGCTGTTCGAGACCGCGGGTACCACAAGACGAGCCGCATTGCCCACCAGCAGAAGAAGGCCGGTGCCCGCGGCGGCGGCGGCGACCATCATCAGAAGCGTGGGGACGCTGATCTCGTCCGTCTCCAGGCTCATGATAATCCACAGGAAACCGAGGATCAGCAGCACCAGAAGCGTGTCCATGCCGAGAGAAAATGCTGCGCCGACCCAGACATCGTCGTAGGTCGGAACCCTCGCCATGAAACCCATCAGGTAAGTAAAAAGAATACAGAATAAAATTAGACGCCTGGTATTCGCATCCACAATCGGTAGCTTCATGGCCTCAACCATCACGCATGACACTGCGATGACGAACATCGCTCTGCATTGTATCAATTTTCTCCCAGCACCGAACTTCACGGGCAAACGACGTACGGGATTGCTCCTATCATTTCCCGATGCGTTTTAACTTACGCATAAATGCGCATTTGTTGGCGTCGCAAATCCGGGGGCGAAGCCGGGACCGTACGTGGGTTCCTTGATCCGATCAGGATAGGACCGCAGCAAACGGACCCTGACTTGCAGGCGTTTTCTGAGCGCGAGCCTGATGCGGCCGTGGTTATAGCTGGATGGCCTCGATCGACGTGGCAGCGGCGCGAGACGAGGCTCAGGCACGGAAAAGCCCGTTCAACGCGGCTCCATCGCGCCCGAGACCGGGCACCGCCGTGCGGGCTGCAGCCTGGCGATCAGCCCGTCGTTGCCGTCCTGACAGTCGCCGGCATTGCCGTGGCCAGTCGTGGCGCTGCATGCACCGGGAGCGCGTTGGGGAAGTACAGCCCGCGCTTGTCCGGATACGGCTTGAACGCATCGGTCAATCCGACCACGGTTTCAGCGGCACCGAGCGCCAGGAAGCCATCCGACTCCATCGATCGCACCAGGCGATTGAAGACGCCGATCTTGGTGTCCTGATCGAAATAGATCAGCACGTTGCGGCAGAACACGATGTCGAAAACGCCGAGATGCGAAAAGTCGTGCAGCAGGTTCAGCGGCTTGTGCTGCACCATGGCGCGGATCTCGGGATTGATCTGCCACATCTCGCCGACCTGCTTGAAATACTTCACCAGCAGCTGGATCGGCAGGCCACGCTGCACTTCGAACTGGCTGTAGATCCCGGCCTTCGCCTTCTCCTGGACCTCCTGCGAGATATCGGTGGCGATAATTTCAAGACGCCAGCCGGACAGCAGCGAGCCCATTTCCTTCAGCGCCATCGCCAGCGAATACGGCTCCTGCCCGGTGGAGCCCGCCGCGCACCAGATCCGCAGGGATTTGCGGTTGGCCCGCGCCTGCATCACCTTCGGGATCATGGTCTCACGGAAATGCTCGAACGGCACCTTGTCGCGGAAAAAGAAGGTCTCGTTGGTGGTCATCGCCTCGACGACATCCACCGTCAGCGTCTCGGAGCCCGCCTTCATCTTGGAGACGAGTTCGCCGATGCCTGACAGACCGGCCTTACGCGCCAGCGGCACCAACCGGCTCTCCACGAGATACTGCTTGTCCGAGGACAGCACGAGACCGGAGCGATCCTTCAGGAGCTTGCGCAGGTATTCGTAATCCAGCGGCGACATCGGTTGGCTTGTGGGCTGGATCATGCGCGCGCCCCCGAGAACATCCGAACCACTTTCGGGCCTATCTGATTGAGCGGCAGCACAGCCCCGCAGATCCCCGCATGCGCCGCAGCCCCGGGCATGCCCCAGACCACGCTGGTCGCTTCGTCCTGCGCGATCACGCTTCCACCGGCTTCGACGATGGCCTTGCCGCCACGCATGCCGTCGGCTCCCATGCCCGTCAACACCAGCGCGAGCAGACCTGCCTGCCAGACATCGATGGCGGAGGAGAACAGTGGATCGACCGCGGGCTTGCAGAAATTGACCTGTGGACCGTCGTCGAGTGCGATCGCAGCGCCCGCCCCCTTGCGCACCACGCGCATGTGCAGCCCGCCCGGCGCGAGATAGATCCGGCCCGGCTCAACGATCTCGCCATCGACGCCTTCGTGCGCCGGGCGGCCGCTGGCACGGGCCAGGTGTTCGGCCAGAATGGTGGTGAAGGTCGGCGGCATATGCTGGGTGATCAGCACCGGCACCCGGTCGATCACCGGACCGATCTCGGCCACCAGCGTCAGCAAAGCTTGCGGACCGCCGGTCGATGAGCCGATCAGCAGCGCACGCGGCGCGATCATTCCGAAGGGACGGAGCGCCACCGGTGCGTCGGACGCGGCCGGGCGCGGCGGTGCCGCGCGTACCGGGCCGGGCGGCGGCGCGACCGGCGCCAGCGGTGGCGCCGCCACGACGGAGCGGCGCAGCCGCGCACCGAGATTGCGGATCTTGAACAGCAGGTCGCGCTTGAAGGTGTCGGCGGCGTTGAGCTCGCGCGTGCTTTCCGGCTTCGGCACATAGTCCGAGGCGCCGAGCGACAGCGCCTTGAAACTGATCTCCGCGTTGCGGCGCGTCAGCGTCGAGGCCATGATAATGACGAGATCGCGCTTTTTGGCGAGCAGCAACGGCAGCGCCGAAATGCCGTCGAGGTCAGGCATTTCGATGTCGAGCACCACGACATCCGGATCACAGCGCTCGATGTTGTTGACCGCGTCGCGACCGGTCCGCATCGATGCGGCAACCGCCATGTCCGGCTCCGCCTCGATCCACCGGGCGATCAACCCGCGGATGACGACGGAATCGTCGACCACCATGACACGGATCGGGCCCGATTGGGTCGGGGCCGACGTGCGCGACGTCGCAGCTACAGTACTCATTACTCACCGAAAAAACGCCGAACACAACAAAACGAACGAGACAAACAAAGGCTCAGAGCAACCCGACCTCGTGGAACTTGGCCGTCACGATATCCTTGTCGAACGGCTTCATGATGTACTCGTTGGCGCCGGCATGCAGCGCGCGGGCAATGTGAGCGACATCATTTTCAGTCGTGCAGAACACCACCTTCGGCCGGTCGCCGCCGGGCATCATGCGCAGATTGCGCAGGAATTCGTAGCCGTCCATCACTGGCATATTCCAGTCCAGCAGGACCGCATCGGGCAGCCCACGCTTGCAGGCGTCGAGCGCCTTCTCACCGTCCTCGGCTTCGGTGATCTGGAAATCCAGACCTTCGAGGATTCGCCTCGCGACTTTTCTGATGACGCTGGAGTCATCGACGACCAGACACGTCTTCATTTTCAACCTCGGTTTCTTCCAGGCCCGATCAGGGCGACTTTGCAGTTCTCGTTTCGACGGCGTCTCACGCCGCCAGCTTGTCGGTCGAAATCTCCAGCACGCGATCGACGTCGAGCACGACCATCAGCTGGCCTTCCAGGCGATGCACGCCGGCGGCGAGCTTGGCCATCCGCGGATCGAGATTGACGGGATTCACCTCGCGGGTGTCGTCGGCGAGCTTGAGCACCTCGCCGATGGTGTCGATCAAGAGGCCGTAGGATTCACCGCGCAACTCGACGCCGACGGCCATCGGCGGCCGACCGTCGTCGTTCTTCGGTAAACCGAGCCGCGAGCGCATGTCGATCGCGGTGACGATCCGGCCGCGCAGGTTCAGGACGCCGGCAACGTCGCTGGATGCCAGCGGCACGCGGGTCAGGCGCTCGGGCATGAACACGTCCTGCACCCGCGAAATCGGCAGGCCGAACAGCTGGCCGCCGATCATGGTGGTCACGTATTCAGTGATGTTGCTCTGGATTGCATCGGTCTTGGGTGCCATGTCTTAATCCTAAACTCGCTCAATCCTCAAGCGGCCTGCATTTCGGAAGTCTGTTCTTTCAGCGCGGCGATCAGGCCGGGCCGGTCGAACTTGGCGACATAGTCGTGGAAGCCGGCCTGCCGGCCGCGTTCGATGGCCGCGGGCGAAATCATCGACGACAGCGCAATGATCGGCGTGGTGCTCAGCTTGCGGTCGGCACGGATCATCTCGGCGAATTCGAAGCCGTTCATCTCGGGCATTTCGATATCGGTGAGAACCACGTCAAACTTCTGGCCGGAGCGCAGCACGCCGAGCCCTTCCTGGGCGTTGGTCGCAACCGAAACGCGATAGCCCGCCGCCTTCAGCACCGGAGCCAGCATGTTGCGGAAGAACGCCGAGTCATCGACCAACAGCACGGTCTGCGAGGTGGCGGAGACCCGCATCTCCTTGCGGCTGAACCAGTCGGAAAACGCCATCGGCAGGAAGTGGCCGACATCGATCACTTCGGTGGCCTGTCCCTTGATCACCGCGGAACCCAGCACGCCCTCGCGGGCGCTGGCAACCTCGATGTTGAGGCGCTCCTCGACAATGTCGATGATTTCGTCGACGACCAGACCCATCGAGCGGCCATCGTCCGAAAACACCAGGATCGGCTGCACGCCGGTGGTGCGGATTTCGACACCCTGGATCTGCACCAGCGGCATCAGCTGATCGCGGTACTGCACCATGTAGCGCCCGTTCGAATGCTCGATCTTGTCGATTGGCAGTTCTTCCAGTCGCGTCACCAGCGCGAGCGGCACGGCTTTCGGCTGCGCCGAGCCGGCGCGGAACACCAGGAGCGAGGTGGCCTGATCGGCCATATTGTGACGAGCGGCATTGTTCTCTTCGGCGATCTGGTGATGCGCGTCGATCGCGGTGCCGAACGCCTGCGCGATCCCGTTCGGATCGATGATCATGATTACCGCGCCGTCGCCGAGAATCGTGTTGCCGGAGAACATGCCGATATGGCGCAGCATGGTCGACATCGGCTTGACCACGATTTCTTCGGTATGGAACACGCCGTCGACCACGATGCCGAAGGTCTGGCCGCCAACCTGGGTAACCACGATGAAGCCGTTTTCCGGATCGTTCGATTCGCCGTCGTCGATCTTCAGCAGCTTCTTCAGATGAATTAGTGGCAGCAGCTTGTTGCGCAGCCGCAGCACCGGCGTGTTCTTGATCCGCTCGATGCGATGCTCCGAATTGGCCCGCGCGCGCACCAGTTCGACCACCGACAATTGCGGAATCGCGAACCGGTCACCGGCAGCCTCGACGATCAGTGCCGACACAATGGCAAGCGTCAGCGGGATCTTGATGGTGACGCTGGCGCCTTCGCCCGGCACCGACTTGATGTCGATGGTGCCGCCGATCTGATCGATATTGGTGCGGACCACGTCCATGCCGACGCCGCGGCCAGACACGCTGGTCACCGCAGCGGCGGTGGAGAAGCCCGGCGCGAAGATGAATTTGTGGATCTGCGATTCCGTCATCTTCTCCAGTTCGGCCTCGGAAACGAGACCGTTGGCCACCGCCTTGGCTTTGATCCGGTCGGTATCGAGCCCGCGACCGTTGTCGGCGATGCAGATGATGATGTGGCCGCCCTCGTGATAAGCGGAGAGACGGATGGTGCCCTGCTCGGGCTTGCCGGCCCTGGCGCGCTCGGCCGTGGTTTCGAGCCCGTGATCAGCCGAATTGCGCACCATGTGCGTCAGCGGATCCTTGATCAGGTCAAGCACCTGGCGGTCGAGCTCTGTGTCGGCGCCATGCATCTCGAGTTCGATCTGCTTGCCGAGTTCGCTCGACAGGTCGCGGACGATGCGCGGCAGCTTCTGCCAGGCGTTGCCGATCGGCTGCATCCGCGTCTTCATCACGCCTTCCTGCAGCTCGGCGGTGACGCTCGACAGGCGCTGCAGCGGAACCTTGAATTCATTGTCTTCGTTGCGGCGGCTGATTTCGAGCAGTTGATTGCGGGTCAGCACCAGCTCGGACACCATCGTCATCAGGTGCTCGAGGGTATCGACATTCACCCGGATCGACTGGTTGGAAATTTTGTCGCTCTCGCCGACGGGAATATCCTGTTCGACCGCGGATTTGCGTGCGGTCTTGGCTGCGGGCTTCGACGCAGTGGCGTCCTTTGCGGCGGCGTCAGCCACCGGCTTGACGTCTTTCACGGGTTCGGCCTGCGCGACGGGGGCGAGCGGTGGCGACATCACTTCGATTTCTGTTTCACGGAACGCGCGCTCAAGATCATCCAGCGAGACCTCGCCCGGGCGCAACGGCCGCTCCAGCACCTGATAGGCCAGACTGCCGGTTTCGGCTTTCGGCGCGGCGGGTTCGGCGGCGGGCGGTGCGACAGCGACGATCTCCGCGCCGTGCTCGGCGAGATGATGCAGCTCTTCGATCAGATCGTGGTCGGCGCCTTCGGGCTCGGCCTCGGTCGCTTCGAGCTGATTGAGAATGTCCTTGAGGCGATCGATGGTGGTCAGAATGAGCGTGACGGCCTGTCCGGTCACCGGCATGCCGTCGCGGAATTTACCCATCAGCGTCTCAGCAGCGTGCGCAAGCGCTTCCAGACGCGGCAAGCCGAGAAAACCGCAGGTGCCCTTGATGGTGTGAACGAGCCGGAAGATGTTATCGAGAATCTTGGCGTTGTTGGGATCCTGCTCGAAACGCACCAACTGATTGTCAACGGTATCGAGACTTTCGCTGGTCTCGGTCAGAAACTCTCGGAGAAGATCGTCCATGAACAGGCCTTCGAGCATGAGGCGCGCGACCGCAGCGCGCCTTTCAGGGCTTGTTCAGTTTCGGTGCAAAGCGTTTAATTTTAGTTGAGTAACCGGAAAAGAACGGCGTCGACAAGGAGATGAGCGAATTTGCGCCGAGTTGGACGCAATCCGTCAATCAATCCTTAACGCGCGATCCCCGCGCGCGCATTCGCGCTCAGGCTGCGGCGATGAGAATGTCGTCGCCATCCGCCGTCAGCGTGACGTTCAGGCCGCATGCCTGCGCCAATAGCCGGGTGTAATAGGGCTGCACCGCATGGGCGTCGACATGACCCGTGGTCGAAGCTGCGAGGATGTCGGCGATGGCCTGCGGAATCCTGGCGTTTAGTCCCGCGGCACGAATGCGGAAGCTCACGGCATCGCCCTCGCCGACCTGGTCGACAGTCAGCATGCCGCCGCGCGGAATGGTCTGCTGGGCGATCACCAGCATATTGAGCAGCAGCTTCACCCGGTTCTTGGGCAGCAGCACGCGCGGCAGATTCCAGGTCAGCTTGGTTTTCGCGTCCTCGAAATGGCCACGCGCCATATTCTGGGCGTCCCCCACATCGATCTGGGCGCCCGCCGAGCCCGCGGCGCCGAACGCAAGCCGGCAGAATTGCAGTCGCGCCGAGGCGGTGCGGGCGCTCTTGCGGATCAGATCGAGCGCGAATTCGCGGTCTTCGTCCTTCGGATTATCGTCCAGCACCTCGAGACCGTTGACGATGGCGCCGACCGGGCTGATCAGGTCGTGGCAGACGCGCGAGCACAATAGCGCTGCGAGTTCGAGCGCATCGGGAGCGGGACCGGTGGCGGGGGTGCCGGACATGGATGTCGTTCCTCGGGTTTCATGCCGCGCGCAGCCGCAAGGCAAACGCGGCGAATCAAGCCTGCTACAGGTTTGATACACTGCAGATGGCCCTGCTGCCACCACCGCACCAATGGCGATGGCCCCAGAGCTGCGGCGGTTTCAATGCCGGCGACTTATTGATATGCCGGACGTGTGTGGCCCTGCAGGCCACCTGGAGCATCGATCTGGCCATCCGGTCCGACCACATGACATAAGAAGGACATTCGTGACCCCCCTGGTGCTCGACCGCGACGCCGCCCTGACGCTGCTCGCCCCCCTGACCGACCTCGTGGCCCGCGCCGGGACGGCGATCCTCAACGTCAACCGCAGGGCCATGGAGGTGCTGGGAAAGACCGACGGATCTCCGGTGACGGAAGCGGATCTCGCGGCGGACGCGGTCATCGCCGAGGGGCTGGTCCGGCTCGCCCCCGGCGTGCCGGCACTGTCGGAGGAACGGGTCGGCCTCGCCACCCCGCCCTACCGGCACAGCTTTTTCCTGATCGATCCGCTCGACGGCACCCGGGAGTTCGTGGCCGGTCACGCGGAGTTCACCGTCAATCTGGCGCTGATCACCGACGGCCAGCCGCTGCTCGGCATCGTCGGCGCCCCGGCGCTCGGGCTGATCTGGCGCGGCGTGGTCGGGCATGGGGCGGAACGGCTGCCGGTGGCCGCCGACGGCACGGTCGGCTTGGCCACAGCGATCCGCACCCGCCCGTTTCCGACAGGCCCGGCACCCTGGATTGCAGCGGTCAGCCGCTCTCATGGCGACCCGCGCACCGAAGCATTCATCGACACTCACCCGGGCGCCGTGCGGCAGGCCATGGGCTCCGCGGTCAAGTTCTGCCGGGTGGCGGAAGGGCAAGCGGACATCTATCCGCGGCTGGCGCCCACCTGCGAATGGGATGTGGCCGCGGGCCATGCGGTGCTGATCGCGGCCGGCGGGACAATCAGCGACTCACAGGGACAGCCGATCCGCTTCGGCGAAACCCGGGAGGATTTCATCATTCCGGAATTCATCGCCTGGGGCGACCCCTCCCGGGCGGCATAGGCCGAAGGCCGGCGCTCTATTGCGCCAGCGTCTCGCGCAGGCCGGACCAGCCAGTCACGGCCGCCCGCAGGATCGGTCCGGGCCCGGCTGCAAAGGCATCCCGGCTCTCCTCGCGGGAAAACAGATAGAGGCGCTGATCATGGATCAGCCACAGCCGCGGGCGGCCGACCACCGCGACGCCCCGCGCCACGTCCACCGGATCGTAGCCGCCGAACTGCGGTGCATAGATTTCGGGGGCGGCGAGAAAGAACGCCCTGTTATCTTCGTTGCGGAAGCGCCAGACCGCGCCCTCCGCCGTCAATTCGATATCAGCCCGGCCGGCGAGCATCCCTGCATCGGTGAAATAGGCCACCGGATCGGTACCGCCGAGCGCCAGCCCCGTCACACGGTCCACCACCAAGCGTTCCGTGGTCGCCGCGAGCGCAACCGGACCACCGCACAGGCCGGCGGCAAGACCGCAAACCGCCGCAATCCGGGCCAATTCAGGCCATCGCCCTTTTATTTCCTGCCGTTGTGCCGTCATAGTTGATGAGGATAACCGGTTGAGTCGAGAATTAAGGGGCTGATGTTTAGTCCATCTTCTTCAGCATCCGGTTAAATTGGGGACCACGATTTTTCATCGATTGGGACGAGAGGCCTTCATGACCTTCGCTTCGCGACTGGCAGCGGTGATGTTTGCGGCAATCGTTTGCTGGACAGCGCCGGCGGCGGCGCAACAGCCGCGCGGTGGCACGTATAGTTCAGATGAGTTGACGGTTGCGGGACATCGCTTTTTTGGCAACGTCTCGCGCGAACTTGCCTCGGTGATCGAAAAAGCGGTCAGCCAATGGGGCCTGCCCAACGGCTATGTCCTCGGCGAGGAAGGCAGTGGCGCGTTCGTCGCCGGCCTCCGCTACGGCGAAGGCACCCTCTACACCAAGAACGCCGGCGACCTGCGCGTGTATTGGCAGGGCCCCTCGCTGGGCCTCGACTGGGGCGGCGACGGCGCCCGGACCATGATGCTGGTCTATAATCTGCCCGCCACCAATGCCATCTACCAGCGCTTCGCCGGGGTCGCCGGCTCGGTCTATGTGGTCGGGGGGTTTGGCATGACCGCGCTGACCGCCAACAACATCGTGCTGGTCCCGATCCGCTCGGGGCTCGGGCTTCGGCTCGGCGCCAATGTCGGCTACCTGAAATTCACCCCCCGGGCGACCTGGAACCCATTCTGACCCTGGTTTGGTCCGCCACGCGCAGGATTATTGCGACCTGTCCGTTTGTGACGTCCCGTTTTGGGACCCGCACGAACATCCCGGGAACTTGCTTTCCCGTTGGAAAGTCTGCGCGATTCACGATAATCCGCGGTCCTGCTGGATTTGTGCCTGACCGCCATGGCATGGTGAACAAAGAGTTTCTCGTGCAGGAGTCCGCCCGATGGTCGAACCGATCATGTATCTGGCGATCGGTTTTCTGATCTCGATGTTGTTTGGCCTGATGATCGTTCCACTGGTGCACAACCGGGCGGTGCGGCTGACGACCAAACGGCTGGAAGCGGCGACCCCGCTGTCGATGGCCGAAATCCAGGCCGACAAGGATCAGCTGCGCGCCGAGTTTGCCATGTCGGCCCGGCGGCTCGAAATGAGCGTCGACCAGCTCAAGAACAAGACCACCAGCCAGCTTGCCGAGCTCGGCAAGAAGTCCGATGCGATCAACCGGCTGAAGATCGAACTGGGCGAGAAGAGCGCCACGATCTTCGCCCTCGAGGCCCGCGAAAAGGCGATCAAGGATCAACTGCGGGCCACCGAGGAGGAATTCGCGGCCAAGACGCAGACCCTGCGCACGGCCGAGCACGCCCTTACCGACAAGCAGCGCGAACTCGACAGACTCACTCATGATCTGTCCTCCAGCTCGATGGTGGCCGAGAGCCGCCGGGCGGAACTCGCCGCCGTCAACGCCCAGGTCGAAGCGTTGAAGCTGCGGGTCGGCGACGCCGAACGCGATTTCGGCGCCACCCAGCAAAAGCTCGTCGAACAGCGCGGCAATTCCGACACCGCGATACGCGATCTGACCGAAGCACGCAGCCGCGCCGAAAACCTCACCCAGCGCACCGGCGAACTCGAGCAGCAATTGCAGCTTCACGCCGGCGAAGCTGCAACGCTGAGTGGCCGGGTTGCGGAGCTCGAAAGCCATGTCGCCGTGCAAGGCAAATTGCTGGGCGAGCGCGAGCAGGAACTCACCCAGTTGCGGCAGCAGGCCGAAGCCTCCGGCAAGGTCGAGGAGGCCCTGCGGCAGGAGCTCGCGGCAACCGGCAAGTCCACGGCGGTCGACAAGCTGCGCGCCGCGAACACCGCGCTCGAGGATCAATTGCAGGCGGCACGCGACGATCGTGCCAAGCTGCAGCGCGATCTCAACGCGGTCCATCAGCAGACGGAAAGCTCCTGGGCGACAGAGCGGATGGAGAACGCCCTGCTGCGCGAGCGGATCAACGACATCGCGGCTGAAGTCGCCAAGCTGGCTTCGGCCATCGAAGGACCGAATTCCCCGATCGAGGCCATCCTCGCCGCGGAGCCCGTGACAGAGACCAGAGCGGCTCCAGCCGATGGCGCCGCGGTCCATGCCGGCAACGTCGTCAGCGCCGGCGGCACCCTGGCCGACCGCATCCGGGCGCTGCAGTCCCACGCTTCGCGAGCCCGGCAAACCGGCTGATTGCGGCCAGCCACGGCTGATCAAGGCCCGATTTGTTGAATTGTCAGGGGTTCGGCGCTTGACACCCCACCCCCCCGTTCCGTAAATCGCGGCTTCGGAAAATCGGCGGGGGTTGCCTGCGAAAGACCCCGATTTTCGGCCAGACCGGACCGGTTCCGGGCGCATAGCTCAGCGGGAGAGCGTTCCCTTCACACGGGAGAGGTCCAAGGTTCGATCCCTTGTGCGCCCACCATTGTCCGGCCCGCGAGACGCGCGATTACGCGGCCGGTCATTGCCCCGGAAAAGCGCTCGCGATCCGGGCGAAATAATTGGTATTCAGGGTGCTGCCGATCTCGTAGACGACGACAGCGACGGCGACCGCGATCCCGCCCGCCATCACGGCGTACTCGATTGCGGTTGCGCCGGATTCGCAGCGCAGAAACCGTTTCACCGTCTTCATAGGTCGCCTCCCCGCGCCGCTTGCCGCAGCGCAATCTAGGCGGGAATGACTGCCGAAACTTTAATGCCGCGGTCGGATAGTACCCTCAGATGGGTTAAGCCCGTTCCGTGGAATCCAGAGACGAATCTCTGATCCAGATAGCGAGCTCCAGCCGCTCTAAACCCACTGTCCGGCGGTAGCACCGTTGACTACCGCGTCGCAACATCCAGGATCGCCTTGTCCGCCCTGCAGGAATGACGCAGTCTTCATTCGCAACAAAGGCCCGAATTGAATCGGGACCATGCGCCGGCAAACGAGCGCGGCAGGGAGAAGCAGATGAACCACCACGACCATGTCAACCGGATCGCCGCAGCTTGCCTTGCGGTGGCCCTGGTCGGCACCGCATCCACCGCCTTGGCGCAGAAGAAATACGACCCCGGCGCCAGCGACACCGAGATCAGGGTCGGCCAGACCATGCCGTTCTCCGGACCGGCCTCGGCCTACAGCACCATCGGCAAGGCCCAGGCTGCCTATTTCCGCATGATCAACGAGCAAGGCGGCATCAACGGCCGCAAGGTCAATCTGATCCAGTATGACGATGCCTACAACCCGCCGAAGACCGTGGAGCAGGTGCGCAAGCTGGTGGAAAGCGACGAGGTCCTGCTGACCTTCCAGATCCTCGGCACCGCGCCGAACGCGGCCGTGCAGAAATACCTGAACGGCAAGAAGGTGCCGCACCTGTTCGCGTCGACCGGCGCGTCCCGCTTCACCGATCCGAAAAACTATCCCTGGACCATGGGCTTCAATCCCAACTACCAGACCGAAGGCCGGATTTACGCGCGCTATATCCTTGAAAACTATCCGAGTGCGAAAATCGGCGTGCTGTACCAGAACGACGACATGGGCAAGGACTATCTCGCCGGACTGAAACATGGATTGGGCGCCAAGGCCGCTTCAATGATCATCTCGGAAGCGTCCTACGAGGTGACCGATCCGACCATCGACTCCCAGATCGTCAAGCTCAAGACCGTCGGCGCCGACCTGCTCTATGATATGAGCACTCCCAAGTTTTCGGCTCAAGCGATCCGCAAGGTTGCAGAGCTTGGCTGGAAACCGGTCCATATCCTGGACATCAATTCGCAATCGGTCGGCGGAGTGTTCAAGCCCGCGGGCTTCGAGAACTCCCAGGGCATCATCAGCGTCAATTACGGCAAGGACCCCGGCGATTCGAGCTGGGACAGCGACGCCGGCATGAAGAAATGGCGCGCCTTCATGGACAAATATTATCCCGATGGCGACAAGAACAGCAGCTTCAACACCTACGGCTACAGCACCGCACAATTGCTCGAAGTGGTGCTGCGCCAGTGCGGCGACGATCTCACCCGCGACAACATCATGAAGCAGGCCGCCAGTCTGAAGAACGTTCAGCTCGATCTGGCGCTGCCCGGCATCATCGCCAACACCACGGCGACGGATTACCGCGTCAACAAGCAGTTACAGATGATCCGCTTCAAGGGCGAAGGTTGGGAGAGCTTCGGACCGATCCTCACCGACGACAGCACCGATTGAGGCAGGCTGGCAACTGAAACGGCGCAGCGAGCAGTCTCGCTGCGCCGTTGTCATTTTACATCTGGACTTCGATCACGCGAGGACCTTTCTGCGCATTGGCTTCGCTGAGCGCGGCGTTGAAATCGTCCACATTGCTCACCGAGCGGCCGGCAACCCCCATGCCCTTGGCAAGCAACACGAAATCCAGCGCCGGCCGATCGATATTGAGCATGTCCAGCGCGCGCTGGCCCGGCTCGCCGGCCTCGACGCCGGCGAACTCGCCCTTCAGGATCTGATAGGTGCGGTTGGCGAACACGATGGTGGTGACATCCAGGTTTTCGCGCGCCTGGGTCCAAAGCGACTGCAGCGTGTACATCGCACTGCCGTCGCCGACCATGCAGATCACCTTGCGGTCCGGGCAGGCGACCGCCGCACCGGTCGAGACCGGCGTGCTGAACCCGATCGAGCCGCCCATGTTCTGCAGCCAATCATGCGGCGCCGCCGCGGCCGTCGGCGGAAAGAAGCCGCGGCCGGTGGTGACCGATTCATCCACCACGATGGCATTCTCCGGAATCGCGCAGGCGATCGCTTGCGCAATCGAGGCGTGGTTCAGCGCGCCGGTCGGCTTGACGAGTTCGACCAGCTTCTGCGGCTTGGCATCGGCTTCTTTCGCTCCCAGCGCGTCCGCCAGCGCTTCCAGCGCCGCCACCGAATTGTCGCCGGTTTCGCACATGCGATGCACAGCGCAATCCTCCGGCCGCAGCCGGCTGGGCTTGTTGGGATAGGCGAAGAACGCCACCGGGTCTGCCGCCTCGACCAGCACGATGTGCCGGAAATCTTTCAGAATCGGCAGCGCCGACTCGATTACGTAAGGAATCCGCTCGACAAAGAAACGCCCGCGGCCGCGCGCCATGCGCGGATTGTAGGTCTGGCTCAGCACCTTGCATCCGGTCTTGCCACTGATGCGGGCGGCGAGCGCCAATCCCTTTTCCGACAGAGCGCTGCCGGTCAGCAGCAGCAGGGTCTGCTCGCCGCTGCGCAAGGCGCGCGCGGCCTCGTCGACCGCTTCTGTTGAGAAGCCCGCGCGCTGTTCGGGGGTCGGCACTTGTGCAATGCCGTCGGCCTCGTTCCACGCGGTGTCCGCGGGCAGGATCAGGCTTGCGATCTGCGGCGGCCGGCCCTTCGCGGCGGCAATCGCCTCGGCGCCATCGCGCGCGATGGTCTTTGAATTGGGCGAGGTCTTGACCCAGCCCGACATCGGCCGCGCCAGGCCTTCGATATCCGACGTCAGCGGCGCGTTGTAACCGATGTGATAGGTGGCGTGCTGGCCGACGATGTTGACGATGCCGGAGTTGGCTTTCTTGGCGTTGTGCAGGTTGGCGAGACCGTTGGCGAGACCGGGTCCGAGATGCAGCAGGGTCGAGGCCGGGTTGCCGGTCATCCGGTAGTAACCGTCCGCCGCTCCGGTCACGATCCCCTCGAACAGCCCCAGCACGCAGCGCATGCCCTCGACGCGATCCAGCGCCGCCACAAAATGCATTTCCGATGTGCCGGGATTCGCGAAGCAGACGTTCACGCCGCCTGCGACCAGGGTCCGCACCAGACTTTCCGCTCCGTTCATCGTTTCTTCCTTGTTGCCGGGTTTTGTTGTCACATTTTTGGGACATTGTTCGACCGATGGAACAGAACAACCATCCTTCGACGTCTCCGTCAAAGCCTCTCCCGCCAATTACCGTGCGGCAACGTCATGGGCGGGTTGCAAATCTGATCCGGATGCGTCGCCAACCGACGTTTTTGGGCAACGGCCGGCGGCAAAATAAACTCTGTCGCGACGGGCAACTTGCGAAGCGGGCTCAATTATGGCCTTTCTTGGTCCAGGTTGGCGGGCCACAGGGCTCCCGATGCCCGTGACAAGGGCCCTCGGGTGTCGTCGGGACCGGCCAACGGAATGGACATTTCGCGAGGACTTTATGACTCGTCTTGCCGCTTTTGTTATTGTATGCGCCGCCATTATCGCAGGCACCACTGTCGCCACCGCCCAGAGCTTCTATGAGGATTTCGCCTCCGGCGGCGCGCCGCTGGGCCGGCGCTCCCAGTTCGGCTTCTTCGGAAGCTCCAGCGGCAGCGGTCCCGTCGCCCGCACCAACGTCAGCTTCCCGGGCAACTTCGCGCCGGGCACCATCGTGGTGAATACCGCCGAGCGCCGGCTCTATTTCGTCACCGGCAACGGCCAGGCGATCCGCTACGGCATCGGCGTCGGCCGCGACGGCTTCCGCTGGGGTGGCGTGCACCGGGTCACTGCAAAGAAGGAATGGCCGGAGTGGACGCCGCCGGCCCAGATGCTGCGCCGTCGGCCTGATCTGCCGCGCCACATGAAGGGTGGGGAGGACAATCCGCTCGGTGCCCGCGCCATGTATCTGGGATCGACGCTGTACCGCATCCATGGCTCCAACGAACCTGAAACGATCGGCCAGGCCGTCTCTTCCGGCTGCTTCCGGATGGTCAACGACGACGTGATCGACCTCTACAATCGCGTGTCGGTCGGCGCTACGGTGATCGTGAAGAATTGACGTATCCGTGATCTGATTCGGATTGCCTATAAAACGGCCGGCTCTCGCCGGCCTTTTTCGTTTCGGCCCGTTTCAGCAAAGCGACGCCCTTGCGCTGCGCGACGTCATCCGGCAACGTCGTCCGAATGCGCGGACGTCTCCAACCCAGCCGAGCCCTCCAGGGCCTTGCAGTGCTTGTCTCCGGATGCATCGTCGGCGGCGCAACCATGCCGCCCGCTCCGGGCGACGTCCCTGCCATTGCGCAGCGCCAGCGCACCGAAAAAAAGACCTTCACCAACGCCGACATCATCAACGGCTTTCTGAGGACCGCGTTCGGCGCGGAGTATCATCTCTCCGGGCGCGTCGACCGCATCCGCAAATATGAAAAGCCGATCCGCGTCTTCATTGACGCCGCGAACCGTCCCGACCGCCGCACCCAGCTCGTCGGCGTGGTCACCGACATTGCGCTACGGGTTCAGCATCTCGACATCGCCGTCACCGAGACGCGCGACGACGCCAATGTGGTGGTCACGATGGTGCGCGACCGCGATCTGTTCCGCACCATGACGTCGCTTTACGGATCCGACAAGGCGCGTGAAATCCGCTCCTCGCTCGATCCGCAGTGCCTGTCCGGCTTTCGCAAGAACGACAGCTTCGAAATCCTGAACTCGGACGTGCTGCTGACCATCGACAATGGCGACTTCACATTCTTCGATTGCGCCTATGAAGAGCTGCTGCAGGCCCTGGGCCCGATCAACGATACCAATGCGGTGCAATGGACGATGTTCAACGACAACGTCCAGATGGGATTCTTCGATATCTACGACCAGTACATCATGAACATCCTCTACGACCCGCGGATCCGCGCCGGAATGACGGTGAACGAGGTGCGCGAGGTCCTGCCGGACGTGCTGATCAGCGTTCGGGCGTGGGTGACCAAGGTCAACAATCTCGGACCATAGCCTCGATTTATTCGAAACGATTCCACCTCATCCTGAGGAGCCCTCGTAGAGGGCGTCTCGAAGGATGAGGCCGAGGCCTCATGGTTCGAGAAGGCGCGGAGCGCCTCCTCACCATGAGGAGCAAAGTTCGTCGCCTACGCCGTTTTCTCGAACAGCTCGCGCCCGATCAGCATGCGGCGGATCTCGCTGGTGCCGGCGCCAATCTCGTAGAGCTTGGCATCCCGGAGCAGTCGTCCGGTCGGATAGTCGTTGATGTAACCGTTGCCGCCGAGCAGCTGGATGGCATCGAGCGCGCACTGGGTCGCCCGCTCGGCGGCGTAGAGAATGGCGCCGGCGGCATCTTCACGGGTGGTCTCGCCGCGGTCGCAGGCCTTCGCCACCGCATAAACATAGGCGCGCGCGGCGTTCATCGTCACGTACATGTCCGCGACCTTGCCCTGCACCAGCTGGAAGCTGCCGATCGGCTGACCAAATTGCTTGCGCTCGTGCACATACGGCATCACCACATCGAGGCAGGCCTGCATGATGCCCAGCGGACCGGCGGCAAGCACCGCGCGCTCATAGTCGAGACCCGACATCAGCACATTGACGCCGCGGCCGACATCGCTGAGCACATTCTCCTCCGGCACTTCGCAGTCCGCGAACACCAGTTCGGCGGTGTCGGAACCGCGCATCCCGAGTTTGTCGAGCTTCTGCGCGGTGGAAAATCCCTTCATGCCCTTTTCGATGATGAAGGCCGTGATGCCCCGCGGCCCCGCCGCGGGATCGGTCTTGGCATAGACCACCAGGGTCTCCGCCACTGGACCGTTGGTGATCCACATCTTGCTGCCGTTCAGCACATAACGATCACCCTTTTTGTCGGCACGGGTGGTCATCGACACCACGTCGGAGCCGGAACCCGGCTCCGACATCGCCAGCGCCCCGACATGCTCGCCGGAGATCAGCTTCGGCAGGTACTTGCGCTTCTGCGCGTCGGTGCCATTGCGCCGCAGCTGGTTGACGCACAGGTTAGAGTGCGCGCCATAGGACAACCCGACCGACGCCGAGGCCCGCGAAATCTCTTCCATGGCGATGCAATGCTCGAGATAGCCAAGCCCCGATCCGCCGTAGTCCTCTTCCACGGTGATGCCGTGCAGGCCCAGCGCACCCAGCTTGGGCCAGAGGTCGCGCGGAAACAGGTTGCTCTTGTCGATTTCGTCGGCGCGCGGCGCGATCTCATTCGCCGAAAAATCCCGCACCGTCTCGCGGATCGCATCCGCGGTCTCGCCGAGATCGAAATTGAATATGCGCTGTGCGTTGGGAATCATCTCTCGCCGGTCTCCCCCGGAGCGGCGCCAGAAGACTGCGCCCGCTCTTGAATTTGTGATCTGGCCCGAGTCTGCCACGGGCCAGATCACAAGAGAAGGGCGCTAGGTGACACTCCCTGAGATTAGCCGCCTCTGAGAGATGAGCCGCTTAGGCGAGCGCCCGGGCCGCTTCGGCGACCTTGCGGGTTGCACCGTCCACGGATCTGGTTTCGGCGGCGATTTCATTCATGTTGGCATTGATGTCGACGACGCCGCGAGCGGCATCCTGCATGTTCGCCGAGATCGATTGCGTGACCGCCGCCTGTTCCTCGACCGATGCCGCGATCGCCGACGAGATTTCGTTGACACGGGAAATCGTCTGCGTGATGGCCTCGATCACATCGACCGCGTTGGTGGTGGTGCCCTGGATCTCGGCGATCTGGCCGCTGATCTCATCGGTCGCCTTCGAGGTCTGGGTCGCGAGGCTCTTGACCTCCGACGCGACCACCGCAAAGCCCCGCCCCGCTTCCCCTGCGCGCGCCGCCTCGATGGTTGCATTGAGCGCCAGCAGGTTGGTCTGATCGGCGATGTTGTTGATCAGCTTGACCACGTCGCCGATCTTCTGGGCCGACGCCGCAAGACCGGACACGATGGCGCTGGTTTCGTTGGCCTGGTTCACCGCCTGCTTCGAGATGCTCAAGGCATCGGACGCCTGGCGGCTGATTTCTCCGACCGAAGCGGCCAGTTCCTCCGCACCGGTGGCCACCGCCTGCATGTTGGACGAGGCCTGGGTGGAGGTCGAAACCGCTGACGTCACCCGCTCCGAGGCCGTGGTCACAGCGCGCGTGATCTGCTGGAGATCGCTGTCGATCGATTTCTGGATCTCGCCACGCCGCATTCGGTCCTGCACCTGCTGGGTCGTGTCGATCGCGAATTTGACGACCTTGATCACCTTGCCGTCGGCATCGCTGACCGGATTGTAGGCGCCCTGGATCCAGACGGAACGGCCGCCATTGCCGACCCGCTCATACTCGCCGGCCTGGTATTCACCCCGTCGCAAGGCATCCCAGAAGTCGCGATAGGCCACACTGCTGCGGTAGGCCGGCGTCGCGAATATGCCGTGGTGTTTGCCCTGGATCTCGTCCAGCCGGTAACCCATGGTTTTGAGAAAATTCTCGTTGGCAGTGATGATGGTGCCATCGAGATTGAATTCGATCACAGCCTGGGATTTGTGGATCGCCTGGATCTGTCCTTCATGATCGGCGGCCAGCATCCGCGCCGCCGTGATGTCGGTGGCGAATTTTACCACCTTGAACGGCTTGCCGTTGCGGCCGAACAGCGGATTGTAGGAGGCCTGAATCCAGATCGGCCGCCCGCCCTTGGCGACCCGCTTGTAGGCGCGCGCCTGGTATTCCCCCCGTCGCAGCGAATCCCAGAAGGCACGATACTCGGCGCTGTTGCGGGTGGCATCGTCGACAAACAAGCTGTGATGTTTGCCGCGGATTTCATCAAGCTGGTAACCCAGCGCATTCAGAAAATTCTCGTTCGCGGTAATGATGGTGCCGTCGAGATTGAATTCGATCATGGCCTGGGAGCGGTTGATCGCCTCGAGCTTGGCCTTCACATCCTGTGATGAGTTGAAAAGTCGCATTCTGCGTTCCTCAGCTGACCCGGTTGCAGGTTCAAGTCTTGGTATACGAGCCCTAAACTCTTAAAAATCTCGGTTCAAATTTATCCAACTGTCAAAGTTTTTATTAAGTAAAAACAGCGACATAATAGGTAAATATAGACTCTACGAGATCGCAGCGACGGCCTCTATCACCCTCAATACAGGTGCCAAAGATCCCCGCCGGCAGCGCCGCCCGGCTTCACATCGCACCGCCCCCCGTGACTTGCCCTCCCCGGTTTGAACCGCTGTAATCGCCCGTGCCGGGCCCCATCGGAGGACCGGCAACAGCCGCAACGACGGCAACCTGCCTCACCGGGGCAGTTCGGGAGAAACACCATGGACCTCGCGATTCAGGCCGGCCCCGCCTCAGACATCCAGATCGCCCGCGACAAGGCCTATGCGACGCCGCTGGAGGATTTCGACGTCGGCAATCCGGAGCTATTCCGCAGCAATACGCTCTGGCCCTACTTTGAACGGCTGCGCCGCGAAGACCCGGTGCACTACTGCCGCGCCAGTATGTTCGGCCCCTACTGGTCGGTGACCAAGTACAACGACATCATGCAGGTCGAAACCAGCCACGAGACCTATTCGTCGGAGGCAAGCCTCGGCGGCATCACCATCCGCGACGCCAGGCCGGAATTCCGCCGGCCGATGTTCATCGCGATGGATCAGCCCAAGCACAGCGCGCAGCGCAAGACCGTCGCGCCGATGTTCACCCCCACCCATCTCGATGAACTCGCGGCGTCGATCCGGCAACGCACCGCCGAGTGTCTCGATGCGTTGCCGCGCAACCAGACATTCGACTGGGTCGATCGCGTCTCGATCGAACTGACCACACAGATGCTCGCCACGTTGTTCGACTTCCCCTGGGAGGATCGCCGCAAGCTGACGCACTGGTCTGACGTGGCGACCACGATCCCGGCGGACCAGGCCGCGGAAGACCGCCGGCAGACCGAGCTGCAAGAGTGCGGCGCCTATTTCGCCAGACTCTGGAATGAACGTGTCGACGCACCGCCCAAGAGCGACCTGCTGTCGATGATGGCGCATGCGGACGCCACCCGCGACATGGATCCGAAGACGTTTCTCGGCAACATCATTCTGCTGATCGTCGGCGGCAACGACACCACCCGCAACACCATGACCGGCTCGGTGCTGGCGCTGAACGAGAACCCCGATCAATATCGCAAATTGCGCGACAACCCCGCACTGATCGACAGCTTCGTCCCGGAAGTCATCCGCTGGCAAACCCCGCTCGCGCATATGCGGCGCACCGCGCTCAAGGATACCGAGCTCGGCGGCAAACAGATCAAGAAGGGTGACAAGGTGGTGATGTGGTACGTGTCGGGCAATCATGACGACACCGTGATTGACAATCCCGACAGCTTCATCATCGATCGGGCGCGTCCGCGCCAACATCTCTCATTCGGCTTCGGCATCCATCGCTGCGTCGGGCTGCGGCTTGCGGAACTGCAGCTCAAGATCGTATGGGAAGAGATCCTCAAGCGCTTCGAGACAATCGAGGTGGTGGACGAGCCGAAGCGGGTGTTTTCCAGCTTCGTCAAGGGCTACGAAACCCTACCGGTGCGGATTCCCGGGTGATAGACTGCCGCTCGCAATAACTCAGGGATTCCACATGCACGGCACCATCGACAGCGCGCAGCGCAAGGTTCAGCAGGACGCGCGTGAAAAAGCCTATGCGATGCCGCTTGCGGAGTTCCACCCAGGCCATCCCGAGCTGTTCCGCTCGGACACGCTGTGGCCTTATTTCGAACGGCTGCGCAATGAAGAGCCGGTGCATTTCTGCTCCACCAGTCCGGTCGGCAACTACTGGTCGGTGACCCGGTATCACGACATCATGCATGTCGACACCAACGCCGCGATCTATTCGTCCGACGTCAAGCTCGGCGGCATCGGGCTGCGCGACGTCTCACCGGACTACGCCTGGCCGAGCTTCATCGCCATGGACGAGCCGATGCACGCGCCGCAGCGCAAGACCGTGTCGCCGATGTTCACGCCGAAACATCTCGACAAGCTTGCGATCCTGATCCGCGAACGCGCCAGCCTGATTCTCGACAACTTGCCGCGCAACGAAACCTTCAACTGGGTCGACCGGGTCTCGATCGAGCTCACCACCCAGATGCTGGCGACACTGTTCGATTTCCCCTGGGACGACCGCCGCAAGCTGACGCGATGGTCGGATCTCGCCACAGCCCTGCCGAAGAGCATGATCTACGACAGCGAGGAGCAGCGGCTCACCGAGCTCGGCGAATGCGCCGACTATTTCACACGGCTGTGGAACGAGCGCCTCAATGTCGAGCCGCGCAGCGACCTGATCTCGATGATGGCGCACAGCGATGCCATGCGTTACATGGACAAGGACACCCTGCTCGGCAACCTGATCCTGCTGATCGTCGGCGGCAACGACACCACCCGCAACACCATGACCGGATCGGTGCTGGCGCTGAACGAAAACCCGGATCAATACGACAAGCTGCGCCGCAACCCGGCGCTAATCGACAGCTTCGTGCCTGAAGTGATCCGCTGGCAGACGCCGCTGGCGCACATGCGCCGCACGGCCCTCGTGGACACCGAGCTCGGCGGCAAGACCATCCGCAAGGGCGACCGGGTGGTGATGTGGTACATCTCGGGCAACCGCGATGGCGAGGTCATCGAGAACCCCGACAGCTTCATCATCGACCGCGCCCGGCCGCGCCAGCACATGTCGTTCGGCTTCGGCATCCACCGCTGCGTCGGCATGCGGCTGGCCGAACTGCAGCTGAAGATCGTCTGGGAAGAGATCCTCAAGCGGTTCGAGACCATCGAGGTGGTCGGCGAGCCGAAGCGGGTCTATTCCAGCTTTGTCAGGGGCTATGAGGACCTGCCGGTTCGCATCCCGTCCTGAAAAGGTATCGGCGGCTTATAACTGTTATTCCTCGATTTTATCCCCTGCCGTCCCCTGCGGATGTATCCTGTTCCGCGGGCATAGCCCCATGCAGGCGCGCGGGGCGATTGGCATTGCAAAGCGCGAAGTGATCTCTCAGAACTAGGGCGTTAAACGCACGACTAACATATGGGCGCCGAGACAATGCGCGCTGCCGGGATGGATCGCCAACTTCGATGACAGACACCGAGACTGATGAATTCCGAGATATCCGCGAAGCCGTCGGCAAGCTGTGCGAGCAGTTTCCCGGCGAATACTGGCGCAAGCTCGATCGCGAGATGGCCTATCCCGGCGCCTTCGTCGATGCCTTGACCAAGGCCGGATATCTGTCGGTCCTCATTCCCGAAGAATATGGCGGCGCCGGGCTGAAGCTGTCGGCCGCGGCCGCGATCCTGGAAGAGATCCAGCGCGCCGGCTGCAACGGCGGCGGCTGCCACGCCCAGATGTACACCATGGGCACGCTGCTGCGGCACGGCAATGACGAACAGAAGGCGAAATGGCTGCCGCGCGTCGCCAGCGGCGAACTGCGGCTGCAGGCATTCGGCGTCACCGAGCCGACCAGCGGCACCGATACGTCGTCACTCAAGACCTTCGCGAAGCGCGAAGGCGACCACTACATCGTCAACGGCCAGAAGATCTGGACCAGCCGCGCCGAGCATTCCGACGTGATGATCCTGCTGGCGCGCACCACGCCGAAGGATCAGGCCGCCAAGCGCACCGACGGCTTGTCGGTCTTCATCGTCGACATGAAAGCGGCGCGGAACAACGGACTGACCATCCGGCCGATCCGCACCATGATGAACCATGCCACCACCGAGGTGTTCTTCGACAATTTGAAGGTGCCGGCGGAAAACCTGATCGGTGAGGAAGGCAAGGGCTTCCGCTACATCCTCTCCGGCATGAATGCCGAGCGCATCCTGATCGCTGCGGAATGCATCGGCGACGCCAAATGGTTCATCAAGAAGACCACCGACTATGCGCGCGAGCGTGTGGTGTTCGGCCGGCCGATCGGCCAGAACCAGGGCATCCAGTTTCCGATCGCCAAGGCCTATGCGGCGATGCGCGCCGCCGAACTGATGGTGCGCGAGGCCACCCGCAAGTATGAGGCCGGACTGGACTGCGGCGCTGAAGCCAACATGGCGAAGATGCTTGCGGCCGATGCGTCCTGGGACGCGGCCAATGCCTGCGTGCAGACCCATGGCGGCTTCGGCTTTGCCGAGGAGTACGACGTCGAGCGCAAGTTCCGTGAGACGCGGCTCTACCAGGTGGCGCCGATCTCGACCAACCTGATCCTGTCCTACGTTGCCGAGCATGTGCTCGGCATGCCGCGCTCGTATTGAGGCCGGCCATGCGCGCGCTCGAAGGACTGACCGTCATCGCCGTCGAACAGGCGGTCGCGGCCCCATTCTGCACCTCGCGGCTTGCGGACGCCGGCGCCACCGTGATCAAGGTGGAACGGCCGGAAGGCGATTTCGCGCGCGGCTACGACGCCGCCGCGAAGGGACAAAGCAGCTATTTCGTCTGGCTCAACCGCGGCAAGAAATCCGTGGTCATCGACCTTGCGACCGGCGAGGGCCGCAAGACGCTGGAAGCGCTGATCGCCGGCGCCGACGTGCTGGTGCAGAACCTCAAGCCGGGCTCCATGGACAAGCTCGGCTTTACGCTCGAGCGGCTGCGCAAGGACTATCCATCCCTGATCTGCTGCACCATCTCAGGCTACGGCGATGATGGCCCCTATGCGAACCGCAAGGCCTATGATCTGCTGATCCAGGCCGAGAGCGGCCTGGCCTCCATCACAGGCGGCCCGGAAGGCCCCTCGCGGGTCGGGGTCTCCATTGTCGACGTCGCCACCGGCGCGACCGCGCACGCCGCCGTACTGGAGGCGCTGATCGCACGCTCGCGCACCGGCCAGGGCGCGGACATCCGCATTTCGATGTTCGACGTGATGGCCGACTGGCTGACGGTGCCGCTGCTCAATGCAGAAGCCGGCAATCCGCCGAAACGCATGGGCCTGGCGCATCCCTCGATCGCGCCCTATGGCGTGTTCCGCTCGAAAGACGGCAAGGACATCCTGATCTCGATCCAGAGCGAGCGGGAATGGAAGAAGCTTTGCACCGACGTGCTCGGTGTGCCGGAGCTGCCCAGCGATCCGCGTTTCCAGAACATGGTGGAACGGGTGCGCAACCGCGCGCTCACCGACAAGACCGTTGGCGACATCTTCGCGGCTCATACGCGCGACACGCTGCTGCGGCGGCTTGACGACGCCGACATCGCCTTTGCCGAAGTCAACACCATGGCCGACCTGACCACGCATCCGCATCTGCGGCGGATCGAGGTCGGCACGCCGGAAGGCGTTGTCGCCTACCCCGCACCCGCCGCCATTTTTGTGGATCAGGACCGCGCGTATACAGCGGTGCCTGCGGTCGGCGAACATACCGACGTGATTCAAGAGACCCTGAGCAAAAGGAAGAGCTGATGAGCGAGCCCCTCGATCTCGATCATTTGCGCAGCTGGATCGGCCGCAGCGAAAGCGCCTCCGATCTTGTCACGCCACAGTTGGTCCGCGGCCTGCGCGCGACACTGTTTATCGATCCTGGCAAACCGGCACTGGGCGACGTGGCACCGCTGACCACGCACTGGTGCCTGGCACAGCCGGTGGCGCCGATGTCGGCGCTGGGCCCGGATGGCCATCCCACCCGCGGCGGCTTCCTGCCGCCGGTGCCGCTGCCGCGGCGGATGTGGGCCGGCGGACTGCTGGAATTTCAGGACCGGATCCGGGTCGGCGACGAGGTCACGCGCAACTCGACAATCACCGATGTGACGCTGAAGACCGGCAGCACCGGGACGCTTTGCTTTGTCAGTGTGGCTCACACCATCGAAACCTCTCGTGGCGTCGCCATCCGCGAACGGCAGGACATCGTGTACCGCGACGCGCCCGGCCCCTCCTCGGCCGCGCCGGCAGCCCCTGCCGCGGCGCCTCCGGGACAGCATCGCCGTACCCACCTGGCCGATCCCGTGCTGCTGTTCCGGTATTCCGCGCTGACCTTCAACGGCCACCGCATCCACTACGACCGCGACTATGTGACCAAGGTGGAAGGTTATCCCGGCCTGATCGTCCACGGCCCGCTGCAGGCCTCGCTGCTGGTCGAATATGCTGCCACGCTGCGCGCCGACACCAGCCCGCGCAGCTTCAACTATCGTGGCGTCAATCCGCTTTTCGATGGCGCCGAGTTCAGCCTCAATGCCAATGAGACCGGTTCCGGCCTCGAGGTGTGGAGCGCCAACAATGCCGGCGTGCCGACCATGAAGGGAACGGCGGCCTGGTAACTCGTGCGTAACCCGGCCTTGCCTGCCGACGCCTGCCGCGGGTAGTTAGACGCGCCGGTGCTTGAGGAACGACAGGCTCGCGTCGGTGCAATGCAACAGCGAGGTGAGCCGTGTCCACGAAAACCACAAAAGGCAATCACGCACCGGTCAGCGTCAAGCAGGCGACCTTCGATCTGCTCCGCGCGTTCGGCATCAAGAAAGTGTTCGGCAATCCCGGCTCCACCGAACTGCCGTTCCTGAGCGACTGGCCCGACGACATCGAGTACGTGCTGGGGCTGCAGGAAGCTACCGTGATCGGCATGGCCGATGGTTATGCCCAGGCGACACGCAATGCGGCGTTCGTCAACCTGCACTCGGCCGCCGGCGTCGGCCATGCGCTCGGCAACATCTACACCGCGCACCGCAACCAGACACCGATGGTGATCACCGCCGGCCAGCAGGCCCGCAGCATCCTGCCGCTGCAGGCCTTCCTTTATGCAGAACGTGCCTCCGAATTTCCGCGGCCCTACGTCAAATACAGCGTCGAGCCGGCGCGGGCGGAAGACGTGCCCGCCGCGGTCGCCCGCGCCTATTACACCGCCATGCAGGCGCCCTGCGGCCCGACCTTCGTGTCGGTGCCGATCGACGACTGGACCCGGCAGACGCCACCGATCGAGCCCCGCCGTGTCAGCCGCGACCTTGGCCCCGATCCCGAAGCGATGGATGCCCTGGCTGCAGCGCTCGCCAACAGCAAGACGCCGGCACTGGTGATTGGCCCCGGCGTCGACCGCGCGCAGGCGGTGGATCTCGCGGTCAAGGTGGCGGAACGCAGCCGCGCCGCAGTGTGGGTCAGCCCGTTCTCGGCGCGTTGCAGTTTCCCCGAGCGGCATCCGCAATTCGCGGGCTTCCTGCACGCCTCGCCGGCACAGCTCTCCGACGCCCTGCGCGACCACGACCTTGTGGTGGTGATCGGCGCGCCGGTGTTCACCTTCCATGTCGAGGGCCACGCCACCATTTTCGAGAACGGCACCACGCTGTTCCAGATCACCGACGATCCGACCGCCGCCGCTGTCGCGCCGGTCGGCACCAGCATCCTCGCCACCATGAAGCCGGCTTTGACCATGCTGCTGGACAAACTGCCGGACACGCGCCGTGCCTTTCCCACCGGCCGGATACTGCCACCGGCGCCGGCAGCAGCCGACCCGATCCCGATCGAGTTCCTGATGCACGCGCTGTCGACCACCATGCCGGCGGATGCGGCACTGGTGGAAGAAGCCCCTTCGCATCGGCCGGCAATGCAGAAATTCCTGCCGATGCGTGGCGCGGACAGCTTCTACACCATGGCGAGCGGCGGGCTCGGCTGGTCGTTGCCGGCCTCGGTCGGCATCGCTCTGGCGCAGCCAAGCCGGCGCACGGTCTGCCTGATCGGTGACGGCTCGGCGATGTATTCGATCCAGGCACTGTGGAGCGCGGCGCAACGCAAGCTGCCGCTGACGGTGGTTGTGATCAACAACTCCGGCTACGGCGCCATGCGCTCGTTCAGCCAGGTGATGCAGGTGCGCAATGTGCCGGGCCTCGACCTCCCCGGCATCGACTTCGTCAAGATCGCCGAAGGGTTCGGCTGCCACGCGGTCCGCGTCACGCGCGCGGCGGATCTTGCCGCCGCGCTGGCGGGAAGCTTCGTGCATTCAGGCACGAGCCTCGTCGAGATCATGGTGGATTCAGCCGTGCCGATTCTCTACGGGCAGAAGCATTGACCTGCTCCTCATGGTGAGGAGCTGGCGTATCAACTTTCTGATGCCTCCCGCAGCTTGGCCTGGATCTTGGCCATGCCGCCAATCCAGCGGTCGTAATTATCGAGCTTGGCACGCATGTAGCCGGCGACCTGAGGATGCGGCAGGATCAGGAATTGCTCGCGCCCGATGCCTTCCAGAGCGGATTGCGCCACCGCCTCCGGGCTGAGATTGCCGTCAGCCGACTGCGGCCCCTGCGGCAGGCCACGCAGCATGTTGGTGTCGACGCCCTGCGGGCAGAGGATCGAGACCTTGACGCCATGCGCCCTGTGCGAAATCGCCAGGTTTTCGGCAAATCCCACCGCCGCATGCTTGGTGGTGGAATAAGCCGCGCTGCCGACCTGCGACAACAGGCCCGCGGCCGACACCGTGTTGAGGAAATAGCCGCCGCCACGCTGCTTCATCAGCGGCACCAGATGGCGCGCGGCATAGACATGGGCCATCACATTGACGGCCCAGCTCTTCATCCAGGGATCGTCGGACGAGCCGCCTGCATTGACGGACAGCGGATCGAAGCCACCGCCGATACCCGCATTGGAACAGAACAACGCAATGGGACCGAACTGGCGCTCGGTCTCCGCAATCAGATGCCTGATGTCCTGCTCGCTGCCGACATCGGTGCGGAACGCGGCGCCGCCGATCCCGGCGGCGACCACATCAGCCCCCGTGCCATCGAGATCCGCGACCACAACTTTTGCCGCACCTTCGCGATGGAAAACTTCGGCCAGCGCCTTGCCGATCCCGTTGGCGCCGCCGGTAACGACGACGACTTTACCCTGCACCTGCATGTATTCATCCTGCGGTTGGACCAGACGTTTAAAACGCCGCGATCAGGCCAAGGATCGGACCAAAACCAGATCGAGCACCGCAGTATAGTGGCAGGCCGCACCGAGTAAAACGAAAGCGTGCCAGATCGCGTTCTGGAACCGCAGTCGCTCCCAGACATGGAAAATAACGCCGAGCGAATACAGCGCGCCGCCCGCGGCGATCAGCCCGAGCGTCAAGGGCGACAGCGTGGCCACCACGGTGTCGTAGATCATGACTCCGCTCCAGCCCATGGCGAGATATAGCCCGATCGACAGCTTGTCGAAGCGGCCAGGCAACGCAATCTTCAATACAATCCCCACGGCCGCCACCGACCAGACCGCGATCAGCAAAACGATTGCCGTAATGCTGCCCTTCATCTGCACGATGAACGGGGTGTAGGTGGCCGCAATCAAGACGTAGATCGCCGAATGATCGAGGCGGCGCAGCCGCCATTTCCAGCGCGACACCGGCAGCAGATTGTAGGTGGCCGAAATCCCCAGCATGGTCAGCAGGCCGGTGGCGTAGATCACCACGGCCGCAACCTGTGCTCCGGTGAGATAGATGCTGGCGAGCACGATCAAAACCACCGCCGCGATCAGACCGCAGCAGACACCGACGATATGAACGACGCCATCGGCCCACAGCTCCGCGCGGTCATAGTTCCAGGTCACGCCCCTGGGGGCGCCCTGCAACGCGCTGGTGGCCATTTGCTTCAACCGAAAGATCGTCATGGGGCGCTTGGTCCAACAGCGAGGCGGCAAAAATTTGTCGTCTCATGGGGCAATTGGGTTCTTGGTTGCGTCAATCAAGCACAGCGTCGTGAACGTTCCGTGTCTCCCCGGCACAGGCCGGTACGCTGTTGCGGTCCGCGGCAAAGTGCTCGCCTGAAGACTAGCAAAAGCCGGGCCAGGACGCTCACATGTTGATTTTCTTCGAATATCCACGTTTGATCCGGCCGATGGCTTTCAATTTGTCCGATCTTGTCGAAGAGACCCGGCTGTCGCTGCAGGCGATCGCCGATTATGGCGATCATCTGTTCAACCCGACCGTCCGCCTCGGCGTCACTGGCCTGTCACGCGCCGGCAAGACCGTATTCATCACCGCGCTGATCCACGGCCTGCTGCGCGGCGGACGCTTCCCGGTGTTCGAGGCGTTTGCGACCGGACGGATCGCCCGGGCCCGGCTCGAACCGCAGCCCGACGACGCGGTGCCGCGCTTCGCCTATGAGAGCCATGTCCGTACCTTGACGGAGCAGCGGCAATGGCCGCAGTCGACCACCGACATCAGCGAGTTGCGGCTGGTGATTGACTATCAGCGGCCGAACGGCGCCGACCGCACGCTGACCCTCGACATTGTCGACTATCCCGGGGAATGGCTGCTCGATCTGCCGTTGCTGACCAAAAGCTACGAGGCCTGGTCGGTGGAAAGCCTTGCGCTGTCGCGCGCGGGACCACGCGCACGACTTGCGACCGAGTGGCACGCGCACCTCGCAACCCTCGATCCGCTCGCGCGCGCCGACGAGCAGGCGACGCTCACATCCGCGCGTCTCTTCACCGACTATCTGCGCGCCTGCCGCGATGAACGCTTTGCGATGAGCCTGCTGCCGCCGGGCCGCTTCCTGATGCCGGGCAACCTGGCGGGATCACCCGCACTGACCTTTGCACCGCTCAGCGTGCCTGACGAAGCAACCGCGCCGAACGGCTCGCTGTGGGCGATGATGCAGCGGCGCTACGAGGCCTACAAGGACGTCGTGGTGCGTCCCTTTTTCCGCGATCATTTCACACGGCTCGACCGCCAGATCGTGCTGGTCGATGCGCTGGCGGCGTTCAATGCCGGCCCGGAGGCGCTGCACGACCTGCAGGCGGCGCTGGCGGGCATTCTCGACTGCTTCAGGATCGGCCGCAGCACGTTCTTCAGCTCGCTGCTGCGGCCGCGGATCGACCGGATCCTGTTTGCCGCCACCAAGGCCGATCATCTGCACCATACGAGCCACGACCGCCTCGAAGCCATCCTCAAACGGATGGTGGAGCGGGCGGTGAGCCAGGCTGAATTCTCCCGCGCCGCGGTCGACGTGGTGGCGCTGTCAGCCGTGCGCGCCACCCGCGAGGCCCGTGTCCAGCGCGGCCATGAGCAGCTGCCCTCGATCGTCGGCACACCGGCCGAGGGCGAAGTCGCCAATGGTGAGGCCTTCGACGGCGCGACCGAAGTCGCGACCTTTCCCGGCGACCTGCCGACAAACCTGGACGAGCTGTTTGCCACCGGCGCGGCGCCCGATTTCAAGGGCCTTAGCCATGGTACGGCGGACCATGCCGACTATCGTTTCCTGCGTCTCCGACCGCCGCGGCTCGAGAGCAGCGGCGGCGACACCCCATATTTGCCGCACATTCGCCTCGACCGCGCGCTCCAATTCCTGATCGGAGACCGACTGCAATGAGCGAACGCCCCCGCCGGCCGGCGACCTTCAAGCTCGACGATCCGCATGTGGTCGTGACCTCGCCCGATGACGACAGCCGCCCCTCACGCGGCACCGTGCATGTGGTGCCGGAGCCGGAGCCCGCGCTGCCGGTGCCGCTCGATGACACCATGATCGCGCCCTCGCGCGGCATTCGCTGGGGCCGCTGGTTCTGGGGCTCGCTTGGCGGCCTCGTGCTGCTGGGCCTCGGCCTCGGCATCAGCAATCTGGTCGACGACCTGTTCAACCGCAGCGAGGGCCTCGGCTTCATCGGGCTGGGCTTCGCGCTGGTGTTCGCGGTCGCGCTGGTCGCGATCGCGGTGCGGGAGATTCTGGGACTGCTGCGGCTCGCCACCATCGAGCAACTGCATGCGCGGGCGGCGGCGACACTCGCCAGCGACGATCGCAATGACGCCGGCGCGATCGTCCGCGATCTCCTGAAGATCGCGCACGGCAATCCCCGCCTCGCCCATGCGCGCGGAACGCTGCAAGGCCTGGGGTCCGACATCATCGACGGCGCCGACATGCTGCGGCTGGCCGAGCGCGAACTGATGGGCCCGCTCGATCAGGAAGCGCGCCGCATGATCTCGAGCGTTGCGCAACGGGTGTCGATCGTCACCGCGGTCAGCCCGCGCGCCGTGGTCGATGTCCTGTTCGTATTCGCCGCCTCCGCGCGGCTGGTCCGGCAACTGGCACGGCTTTATGGGGGGCGCCCCGGCGCGCTGGGCCTGATCAAGCTGGGGCGGCAGGTGATCGCGCACCTGACGATCACCGGCGGCCTCGCCGCCAGCGACAACCTGATCCAGCAGATGCTGGGGCACGGCATCGCTGCCAAACTGTCGTCACGCCTCGGCGAGGGCATCCTCAACGGCCTGTTGACGGCCCGGCTCGGCCTCGCGGCCATCGAAGTGACCCGCCCGTTGCCGTTCACGGCACTGCCACGCCCGGCGCTGTCCGACCTCGCCACCGATCTGCTGCGCAAGCGGGAAGACACGGAGGCCCGAGAGATCCTGACCGACCGAAAGAGCTGATTGTCCAGCGTGCCTGCGCGTTAATCCCGCTTCACCCAAACATCTGCGGTCATCACCTCAGGTGCTTCGCCATACCCGCGCGTCCACAGATCGACGACCCATTCGACATTGCTGCGATCGACCAGGACCGGCGTGTTGTGCGGCGTCTGGCCGATCAGCGGATTGCCGCGATAGCGGGGATCGCCCACCCGATGATGCTTCAGCAGGCCCCAATCCTGCATGATCACCAGCAGGCCGCTGATATTGCGCGTGGTGTCCCAGCAGTCGAAGTTGGTGGTGACATCCTTGGCGCGAAAGTCGGCGTTGGCGACCCGCTTGTTGGTGCCGAGGATCGGGCCAAGCCGGCGATCGAACCAGATCACGGCTTTCTGCACCGCCGCGCGCTCGGCCGCGGCGGATGATTTGCCTGCCGCCATGATGCCGGTCAGAGCTCCGCGATCGCCCGACGTGAAGGCGAATTCCATGCGACGCCGGCACATCAGGCCGTAGCAGACCGTCAACTGGCCCGGCTTCGGCGGATAGGCCGACACATCGGCATAAAGCTGCGCGACCGCGCGGCTCATGTCCATGGCAGAGGCCGGCACGGCGGAAACCGCCAATACCGCACCCACCACAATCAGAACATGCATCAATGCACGACGCATATCGAACTCCGTATCATATCCGGACCGCTTCATCAGGCCGCACTATGGGCCCGCACCGGCATAGCTGCGATTCCATGTCGGGCTGATGAGGATTTCATTGATGCAGACATGGGGCGGCATGTTTGCGACAAAGGCGATGGTGCGGCCGAGATCATCGCCCTGCAGCATGCGCGCCATGTCGGCCTCGCTCGGCGGCACCGGCCGCAGTTTCATGATCGGCGTCGCCACCTCGCCCGGCGATAATGCGCAGGCGCGGATGCCGTTCTGAAATTCTTCCATATTGAGCGAATGGGTCAGTGCGACCACCGCATGTTTTGTCGCGGTATAGGCCGGGCCAGTCATCTTGGATACGAAGCGTCCGGCCCACGAGGCGATATTGATGATGCAGCCATCCTTCTGTGCCCGCATTGCCGGCAAGACCGCGCGAATGCAATACAGCAGGCCATTCAAGTTGATGTCGACGACATGATCCCAGCTCTCGGTGGAGACATCGGCCCAGCTGCGCTTGGGGACGTTGAGCCCCGCGCTGTTGACCAGCAGATCGATGCGTCCCTGCTGCTTCAGAATCGCCTGGGCCACGCGTTCGACATCGGCCACGTTGCCCACATCCAGCGCCATGGCAGATGCATCACCACCGATCTCCTTCACGGCCTGATCCAGCACGTCGGCACGACGGCCCGAAATCACCACGGTCCATCCGTCCGCGGCCAGCGCCTGCGCGCCGGCCAAGCCGATGCCGCTGCCGCCGCCGGTGATCCATGCGATTTTCTTTTTCGTTGAGGCCATCTGTTTCGTTCCCGGTTTTTTGTTGCAATGGAGTGGCAGGATATCGGCCGCAAGCTAGCGCATGCCGCGGCTGGGAGTCTTCACGTCTGCGTATCGGCTTGTAGGCCCTTGGGTTGGAAATTCTCGATCACCCGCAACAGGACGCGGGCGCCGGCTTCGACATCGGCGAGCTCCGTGTGTTCATCCGGATGATGGCTGATGCCGCCGCGGCAGCGCACGAAGATCATCGCCACGTCGGTGAGGTCGATCATCGCCATGCCGTCATGGCCGGCCCCGCTCGGCAGGTCCAGCACGCGATAACCTTCCGCGGCCACCGCGTCGGAGATTTGCGCCTTGAGCCAGTCGGCGCAGGCCACCGTGCGATTCTCGTGGGTAATGGTGATGTTGGCAATCAGTTTGCGCTGCTGCGCGATCTCCTGAATCGCCTTGATCAATTCCGCGGCCGCTCCCTTGCGGCCGGTATCGCCGGCGGCGCGGATGTCCATGGTGAACGTGGCCCGGCCCGGAATCACATTGGTCGCGCCCGGCTCCGCCAGGATGTGACCGACGGTGCCGACCAGCCCCGGACGCGCCCGGCAATAGGATTCGATGGCGAGAATGCATTCCGCAGCGCCCGTCAACGCATCGCGGCGCAGCGGCATCGGCACGGTGCCGGCGTGCCCGGCCATGCCCTCCAATGAAGCCACAAGCCGCGTCGCCCCACTGATTGCGGTGACGACCCCAACCGGCAAACCTTCCGCTTCAAGCACAGGCCCCTGCTCGATGTGCAACTCGACATAACCCAGCACCTCCCGCCCCGCGCGCGCGGCCGCGCCAATATGCCCGGGATCGAGCCCGAATTGCGTGAGCGCATCACGCATGGTCACGCCATCACGATCCCTGACACCCAGTGCACTGTCGTCAAAGGTGCCGGCAATCGCACGGCTGCCGAGCAGGGTCGAGGCGAACCGCACGCCCTCCTCGTCGGCAAAACCAACGACTTCGATGGCGAACGGAAAGCGCCGGCCACGCCGGTGCAGCGCCGCTACGCAGGAGATCGCGGTGATTACCCCGAGCGGGCCGTCCCAGCGGCCGGCGTTGCGCACGGTGTCATAATGTGAGCCCAGCATCAGACAAGGCAGGCCGGGCCGATCACCCTCATAACGTCCTACCACGTTGCCGATGGCGTCGAGATGCGCACTCATGCCGGCCTCGCGCATCCAGGACAGCAGGAGATCCGCGGCCCGGCGGTGTTCAGGCGACAGGAACACCCGCGTGATCGCGCCCTCATCCGCCGAAATCAATGCCAGCCGGTCGATGCGCTCCGTGATCTCTGTGCCCAGCGACACGGCTGCAGGGGTGGTGGACTGTGCTTCCATGCCGGGAACCGGTCTCCAGACGACGGCAGGGCCGACCTCGGTTGCTGCCTCGCCAGCTTATAGCAAGCGCGGACGCGCGATCAAACGCCGGCCTGATCTGCGGCCACAGCAGTCGGCCGGCTGGCTGATGCTCTCAGCGTCCGACGGTGCACTCGATCTGGCCGTGCGGCTCGTCAGTCGGCAGAAACACCTGATTGTTGTTGTCGAGGCCAAACGGAGACAGGTTGATCAGCAGATAATGCTTGTTGGGACAAGCCATGGTGATGTCCTGGATCTCAGGCACCGCGGCCAGCGCCGCCTCTCCCATCCGGTACAGGCTGTCCTGCACGCTCGCGCTGTAGGTGGTGGCGAATACCTCCAGCATGGTGTCGAGAATTTTGGCGTTGGTCGCCGCATAATCCTGTGGCGCGGCGCGCCAGCGCCAGGACGCCTCCATGCTGGTGGCGCACATCCGATCGTGGGTTTCCGGAATGGTCGTATACGGATCCTTGGCGTAGCTGGCCCAGCCAGATTCGGTGGTCTTCATGAACGTGAAGCCGTCGATTCCGGACCGGACCACCATCTCGCCGCCGCGCACGCCCGAAACCTCCGTGGATGGCTTTCCATTGCCATCAAGCAGAAAGCTGTGGGCATGCGGCTTGCCGCCAACGGCCAGTCGCGTCCATTTGGTCTCGTGCGCGCTGACCTTGACGGAGGAGACCTGCGGATAGCTGTCGAACAGTTTTTTTGCTACCGCCTGACAGAACAGCTCGTTCGACAACGCCAGATTTTCACGCGCGACCACATTGACGACGTTCTTCACGGTGTCGGTTGAGATACAGGTGGCATTGTCGGCGTGGGTATAGGCGCGGCTGAAATCGCCCTCGATCATCGCCTTGACCGTCAGTTCGCTGACCTCGTGCCGTTCGGCTGACTTGTTGATCCGCATCACACGAACCCGGCCCTTGCCGTACTTGTTCTGAACGAGTGCCACGTCTTTGGTCTCCGGTCATGTCGCGGGAATTTTGCTACGTCAGCCGTGTCGGCGGGTCGCGCCAGCCCTCCGGCCCATCCCCATCCTTCCAAGAAATCCAGTTTGTTGCAATGCATCCAAGCGACGCGATCTGGCATGCGATTTGATTATGCGTTTAGATCGGAGGTCACTGCCGGGGGGCAGTCAGAACGGGGGGCTATCATGAGCAGCGACACTTCCTCGGCCGGACAGGCGTTGCATCCTGTCGATCAGATATTGCCGTATCCGCGGCTGTTCGCGCTGGGATTGCAGCATGTGCTGGTGATGTATGCCGGCGCGGTGGCGGTGCCGCTGATCATCGGGCGCGCCCTGAAGCTGCCGCCGGAAGACGTCGCCTTCCTGATCAGCGCCGATTTGTTCGCCTGCGGCCTCGCCACCCTGATCCAATGTATCGGCTTTCCCGGCGTCGGCATCCGCCTGCCGGTGATGATGGGAGTGACATTCGCCTCGGTCGGACCGATGCTGTCGATGGCGGCGGCGCCCGACGTGGGGCTGCTCGGGATCTATGGCGCCGTGATCGTTGCCGGCATTTTCAGCATCATTGCCGCGCCCTTCATCAGCCGCCTGCTGCCGCTGTTCCCGCCGGTGGTCACCGGCACCATCATCATGGTGATCGGCATCTCGCTGATGCGGGTGGGCGTCAACTGGGCCGGCGGCGGCCTGCCGACGCTGACCAAGATGGTCGACGGCGTGCCCGGCGCCTTCCCCAACCCCAATTATGGCCAATTGCAGGGGCTCGGCATTGCCCTGTTCGTGCTGCTGGTGATCCTGGGGCTGATCAAATGGGGCTCGGGCTTCGTCGCCAATGTGGCCGTGCTGCTTGGCATCATCGCCGGCGCCATCCTCGCCAGCCTGCTCGGCGTGATGCATTTCGAGAAGGTCGCGGCCGCGGCCTGGGCCGACATCGTGACGCCATTCCACTTCGGCATGCCGAAATTCTATCTCATCCCCTGCATCACCATGTGCGTCGTGATGATCGTGGTGATGATCGAATCGCTGGGCATGTTCCTGGCGCTTGGCGACATGACCGAAAAGAAGGTCGATCAGGAGGCGCTGTCACGCGGCCTGCGCGCCGACGGCGTCGGCACACTCCTGGGCGGCATCTTCAACACGTTTCCCTATACCTCGTTCTCGCAGAATGTCGGCCTGGTCGGCGTCACCGGCATCAAGTCACGCTGGGTGACGATTGCCGGCGGCGCCATCATGCTGATCCTCGGGCTCGTGCCGAAGATGTCCGCGCTGATCGAAGCGGTTCCGCAGGTGGTGCTCGGCGGCGCCGGCCTCGTGATGTTCGGCATGGTGGCGGCAACGGGCGCCCGCATCCTGACCAATGTCGACTTCAAGAATAATCGCTTCAACCTGTTCATTGTCGCAATCGCGGTCGGCTTCGGCATGATCCCGCTGGTGGCGCCGAACTTCTTCAAGCAGCTGCCGCACGACCTGCATCCGCTGCTGGAATCCGGCATCCTGCTGGCGGCGCTGGTGGCCGTGGTGCTGAACGCCTTCTTCAACGGCATCGGCAGCGGCGAGAGCGCACGGGCAGGCGCGGCGAGCAGTGCGGCCGCTGCGAAGCATGTGTGAGAGATGGCAACTTCACGATGACACGAGTAGCCCGCATGAGCGCCAGCGATATGCGGGGAAACGACCATACCATTGGCTCCCGAGTGTCGCTACGCTCACCCGGGCTACGCGCTACGCCAACTGCTGAACATCAGCTCCCGCGATAAGTCCCATAACTCCACGGCGTCACCAAGAGCGGCACGTGGAGGTGGCCTTCGGGCTCGGCGATGGCGAAGCGGATCGGAATGCGATCGAGGAACGGCGGGTCGGACAGCGGCACCTGCTTTTTCGCGAAATAGAGCCCGGTGCAGAAACTCAGTTCATACTGCCCGATCGGCAGCGGCCGGCCGTGGATCAGCGGCTGATCGGTGCGGCCGTCCGCGTTGGTGACCGCGCGGGCGATCACGCGGTTTTTGCCAAGCGCACAGATCTCGATCAGTTCGATTGGGATGCCGGCCGCCGGCTTGCCGCTGTGGGTATCGAGCACATGGGTCGAGAGCCGGCCATTGACGGCAAGCCGCTCACCACCGCTGACCAGTTGGTCCAGCCGCAGCGCGGCGATCCGGCAGATCTCGGCGATCGATTGCTCGATCTCCTTCGCCATCTCATTCGGCAGACGGCGCTCGAAATCGCGCAGGATCGAATCCCTGGTGTGGCGCCGCACGCAGACGATATAGGGAAAGCCGAATTTATTGCGATAGGCGGTGTTGACCCGCTCGAACGCTGCGTATTCGGCGTCCGACAGTTGGTCGAGCCCGGCGCCATTTTGCTCGGCGTTGGAGTCCGCCGTCAGCCCCGCCGCGCGCTGGGTCTTGTTCGCGAGATCCGGATGAGCCTTGATCAGCGCCATCCGGCGATCAAGCGGGGCCTGCTGCACCGTCTGTATCATCGCCGCCAGGAGCTCGGCGATGGTCGCGAACGGGCGCTGATCGGCGGCGGCTTCCGCGATCCACGGTGAATGCTCAAAAGCATTGGCCAAAACCGCGACAAAGTCCGCCTTGGATGCCGCGTTGAGGTCCTCGAGGGTGATGGGCTTCATGACAGCTCTCAGGACAATGACGGCGCGTTCGCCGCGAGATCTTGATGATGGTCGTGCCAGTGCTGCGCGATCTGTCGCCGCGTCGGCGTCCAGACCCGATCATGCCGCGCAATGTGATCGAGAAAGCGCTGCAGGCCCGCGGCGCGGCCGGGACGCCCGACCAGCCGGCAATGCAAGCCGATCGACATCATCTTCGGCGCGGTGTCGCCCTCGGCATACAGCACATCGAAGCTGTCCTTCAGATAGGTGAAGAAGTCCTCGCCGGTGTTGAAGCCCTGCGGATTGATGAAACGCATGTCGTTGTTGTCGAGGGTGTAGGGAATGACCACATGAGGCCCGTTGGCGCCCGTGACCCAGTACGGCAGATCGTCTGCATACGAATCCGACAGATAGAGAAAGCCGCCGGCTTCCATGACCAGGGCATTGGTATTGATCGACGAGCGGCCGGTGTACCAGCCGATGGGACGTTCGCCCGTCGCCTGGGTGTGCACAGCGATTGCTTCCGCAATGCTGGCGCGCTCCTCGTCGACGGTCATATTGCGATGTTCGATCCATTTCAGTCCGTGGCTCGCAATGTCCCAGTTCGCCTCGCGCATCGCCGCGACGATCTCCGGATTGCGCGCCAGCGCGCTGGCCACGCCGAACACGCTGACGCCGACGTCGTGCTGCGTCAGCATACGCCACAGCCGCCAGAAGCCAGCGCGGGAGCCGTATTCGAACATGGATTCGATATTGGCATGGCGCTGCCCGGGCCAGGGCCGCGCACCCAGCACGTCGGACAAAAACGCCTCCGAGGCCGGATCGCCGTGCAGGATGTTGTTCTCGCCGCCTTCCTCGAAATTGACCACGAACTGGACGGCGACACGGGCGCGATCGGGCCAGCGCGGATCGGGCGGATTGCGGCCGTAGCCGCGCAGATCACGAGGGTATTTGGCGTCGGTCATCGCAAATGGCACACTAGTGCCCCGCATCCGAAGTTCGTGCACCGTCGAAGCACCCTCCGACACGAACTTCGGATGCATGAGGGGCACTAGTAAACCTATGATTCTAGTACCGCTTTTCCGATCTGAAATTCCTGGGGCGAATTTGCCGCAAATGGTGCAGGAATTTCAGATCGGCGGTACTAGTTTGAGCGGCCATACATTGAAGGCCGCAGCCTCAATATGCAAGCTGCGGACCGGCCTCCCGCGCCTGTACGGGCCTACATCGTCGCCCCGAGCACCCAGGGCGCGAACTCCGCGCCGCCAAAGTCAAAACTTTCGCTCTTGGTCGGCTCGCCGGACGCAACTCGCAGCATCAGGTCGAAGATCCGCTGCCCGCACTGCTGCACGCTCTCGTCGCCGTCGAGGATGGTGCCGCAATTGACGTCCATGTCGTCTTCCATCCGCTTGAACATCGGCGTGTTGGTGGCGAGCTTGATGGAGGGCGACGGCTTGCAGCCGAACACACTGCCGCGGCCGGTGGTAAAGCAGACGAGGTTGGCGCCGCCGGCGACCTGCCCGGTCGCCGCTACCGGATCGTAGCCGGGGGTATCCATGAACACGAAGCCCTTCTTGGTGATGGCTTCGGCATAATTCACCACGTCGACCAGATTGGTCGAACCCGCCTTGGCCATGGCTCCCAGCGACTTTTCCAGGATGGTGGTGAGACCACCCGCCTTGTTGCCGGGGCTTGGATTGGCGTTCATCTCGGCGCCTTCGCGCGCGGTGTAATCGTCCCACCAGCGCATCAGCGCCACCAGTTTCTCGCCGACCTCGCGGCTGACCGCGCGGCGGGTCAAGAGATGCTCGGCGCCATAGGTCTCCGGCGTTTCCGACAGGATCACCGTGCCGCCGTGGCGCACCAGCAGGTCACTGGCGGCACCGAGCGCGGGATTGGCCGAGACACCGGAATAGCCGTCGGAGCCACCACACTGCAGCGCCACGGTGAGTTCGCTGGCCGGCACCGGCTCGCGTTTGACCTTGTTCGCGTCAGTCAAGGCTTCGCGCACAAAGGCGACGCCGGCTTCCACGGTCTTGCGGGTGCCGCCGATGCTCTGGATCTCCAGTTCGCGCAGCCGCCCCGCAAGCTTCTGCTCCTGCATCAGGCCGCCGATCTGGTTGACCTCGCAGCCGAGCCCGAGCACGACCACCGCGGAGAAATTGACATGGCGCGCGTAGCCGCCGAGCGTCCGCCGCAGCAACGCCAGCGGCTCGTCCTGGGTCATGCCGCAGCCGGTCTTGTGGGTCAGCGCCACCACACCGTCGACATTGGGAAAATCCGCCAGCGGATTGTCGCCGGTGAAGGGATTCTTCTTGAACACGTCGGCAACCACGCTTGCCACGTGTGCGCTGCAGTTCACGCTGGTGAGAATGCCGATGTAATTGCGGGTGGCGACGCGGCCGTCGGGACGGCGAATGCCCTCGAAGGTCGCCGGCAGATCGAAATTCGGCGTCGGCTTGACGTCGACACCGAACGCATAGTCCTTGGCGAAGTCCCCCATGCCGCAATTCTGCGTGTGCACATGCTGGCCCGGTACAATCGGCACAGTGGCAAAGCCGATGATCTGGCCATAACGCCGCACCGGCTCGCCCACCGCGATCGGCTTCACCGCGACCTTATGACCCGCGAGAATGCGATCGACGGCAGTGATGCCATCAGCGACCACGGCGCCCGGCAGCAACGTCGCACGTGCGATTACGACACCATCGTCGGGATGCAGACGGATGACGGGTGGGGGAGCCATGAGAACCTCCGATCAGGATGAGCAGTACAACAAATAAGAGCCCCGGTTCCGACAGGAGTCGGAACCGGGGCTCCAATATCAGGCGCGACCTTCGGAATCCTTGCGGGTCTGCGCCACCGAGGACCGGGCGAACTGCGCCATCAGGCCGCTGTCGTTCAGCAGCGTCACCAGCTTGAAGCCCATCTTGACGTTGCGCGCCGCGCCTTCCGCGCCGCTGCAATGGATGCCCGGATAGATCTTGCGCTTGTCACACTCTTTCAGGAGCTTGTCGTAGATCTTCAGGATCTCCGGCTCGTCGCGGTCGAGCTTTGGCACGAGGCCATAGGAGAAACCGAGGTCCGATGGTCCGATATAGACTCCCGAGATGCCGTCGACATCCAGAATGGCTTCCATGTTCTCCACCGCGGTCTTGGTCTCGATCATGGGAATGCACAGCGTCTCGGCGTTGGCCGTCTGCTGGTAGGTGCCAGCGCCGCCATAGAGCCCAGAGCGGATCGGGCCGTTGCTGCGGGTGCCGCGTGGTGGATACTTGCAGGCCGCGACAAAAGCCTCGGCTTCCTGCCTGGTGTTGACCATCGGGCAGATCACGCCATAGGCGCCGCCATCGAGCACCTTGCCGATGATACCCGGTTCGTTCCACGGCACGCGCACCATCGGGGTCACCGGATGGCCGTTCATGGCCTGGAAGCACTGGACCATAGAGTGATAATCCTGCACGCCGTGCTGCAGGTCGACGGTCACACTGTCGAAGCCGCATTGCGCCATGACCTCCGCCGAGAAGCCCGACGGAATCGCCAGCCACGCATTGACCACCGCCTTGCCGGATGCCCAGATTTCCTTGACCTTGTTCGCCATCATTGTTTCCTGTTGTTGGCCTGCTGAAGTGCTGCAGCAAGCATAGCGATTTCCACGTCCTGAGCTATCCCACTGCGCGCGTGATGCGCTCGTCACCTATGCCGACATCGCGGGCCGTGGCGATGATCGCCGCCCAGGTTTCGTCCGGCAGCGGCACGCCATTTTTGGTGCGTTCCGCGCGGGTGCGCGCCTCCGGCTCGCCGGGCACCAGCACTTCCCCCTGCCCCGCAATCGGCTTGCTGGCCTTGAAATAATCGACATAGCGGGTGATTTCGCCGTCGAAGAACTGATCGACATCGACGCGCTTGGGATCGAGATAGACCGCGAACATGCCGTTGGAGAATTTTCGCGGCGAACTGGTGGCACCATTGCCGGACAGCGCGCCACCGAGCAATTCGCAGACCAGCGCCAGGCCGGAGCCCTTGTGATCGCCGAATGCGCGGATGGCGCCTTGGCCCTTTGCGTGATCGCGCGCGCCTTCCGCCTCATAGGCGCCATAGAGCTGCGACGGGTCTTCGCTGAGCTCGCCCTCGGGGCTGATCAGTGCCCCCTTCGGTAGCTTCTTGCCGCCGCGGCTCGCCACCAGCACCTTGCCTTCGGCGACCAGCGAGGTGGCGAAATCCAGCACGATCGGCGATTTGCCGGCGCGCGGAATGCCAACACAATATGGCGCGGTCGACAACCTGCGATCGACGCCACCAAAGGGCGCAACCAGGATCGAACCCGCGGCATTGACGAAGTGGATCGAGATCAATCCTTCGGCCGCCGCCATCTCCGCCCAGTCGCCGATCCGACCGATATGCCCGGAGTTGCGCAACGTGATGGCGGCAAGACCGGCTGCCTTGCACTTCTCGATACCGATCGCGACCGCCTGCGGTCCGACCGTCTGGCCGTATCCCCAGCAGCCGTCGATCACCGCGAGCGAGGGCGTATCGACCAGAAGCTTCACGGTGCGATCCGGCACGATGTTGCCATTGTTGCGCCAGCGCATATAGACCGGCACGCGGATCACGCCATGGCTGTCATGACCGGTAAGGTTCGCCGTCACCAGATAGGTGCCGATGCGCCGGGCTTCGGCTTCCGACGAGCCGGCATGGGCGAAGATATCGGCGACGAAATCGATGAGCTTCTGGGACTGAATCGTAACCATGGTTTGCCTTGCAAGTTTGACTTGAAATTTGTCTTGAAGTTTCTTGGATCGCCGTTGCTCTAACCCGAACCTTATCAGACGGCGGCTTTGGCGTGACCGCCGAGATAGGCCGCACGGATGGCTTCGTTGCTCCAGAGCTCATCCGGCTTGCCACCGAGCGCCAGGCGTCCGGTTTCCAGCACATAGCCCTGGTCAGCCACTGACAGACCCATGCGCGCGTTTTGCTCGACGAGCAAGACCGTGGTGTCGCGGCGGCGGATTTCGGTGATGATCCGGAACACCGCCTGCACAATCACCGGGGCCAGCCCCAGCGAGGGCTCGTCAAGCAGCAACAGCCGCGGTTTCGCCATCAGGCCGCGCGCCACCGCCACCATCTGCAGCTGGCCACCCGACAGGGTCCAGCCCAGCGCATTGGAGAACGGGCGGATATCGGGGAACAAGTCGAACATCGCGTCCGCCTCCCGCGACAGTTCCGCCTTCGCGGCGCGGCGGTTCGAGCCGCCGAGCATGATGTTTTCTTTCACGGTCAGGCCCGGGAACACCCGCCGGCCTTCCGGCACATGGGAAATGCCGAGGCGAACGATCTGCTCGGGGCTGCGCCCCGAAATCGACTGCCCATCGAACACGATCTCGCCACTCGCAGGCTTGGCAAGGCCGGAGATCGCACGCAGCGTGGTGGACTTGCCGGCGCCGTTGGAGCCGAGCAGCGTCACCACCTGTCCCGCTTCAACGGTGAAAGATACGCCGCGCAACGCTTCGATTTCGCCGTAACGAACGTTGAGATCCCTGACTTCCAGCAGCGCCATTATTCGCTCCCCAGGTAAGCGGAGATGACGTCGGGGTGCTGCAGCACCGCCAGCGATTCACCGTCGGCGATCCGCCGGCCGAAATTCAGCACGGTGATGTGCTGCGCCGCCTCACGCACCAGCGTCATGTCATGATCGATGATCAGGATGGTGAGGCCCTGCGCCGCGATGCGTTTGAGCAGCTCGTGCAGTTCCACCTTCTCGCTGGAGTTCAGGCCGGCGGCAGGCTCATCGAGCAACAGCAAGGTGGGATTGCCGGCCAGCGCGCGGGCGATCTCGATCAGTCGCTGGTGTCCGTAGGAAAAGCTGGTGACCAGCTCATTGGCGCGGCGACCAAGGCCGACGAAGGTCAGCGCCGCCATCGCCCGCTCGGTGAGCGCGGCGTGGCTCGCGTTACCCATCAAGGTGTTTCCGGGTCGCTCCGCGCCGATGATGACGTTCTCCAGCGCGGTCATCGAGCGGAACAAACGGATGTTCTGGAAGGTGCGTCCGAGCCCCGCAATGGTGCGGGCATGCGCCGACATGGTGGTGATGTCGACACCGTCGAGCATGACCTTGCCGGCGGTCGCCTTGTAGAGACCGGAGAGCACGTTGAGGGTGGTGGTCTTGCCCGAGCCGTTCGGGCCGATCAGCGCATGGACGCCACCGCGCCGGACATCGATATCGACGCCGTCGACAGCTTTCAGGCCGCCGAAATACTTCGAAAGCCCCCTCACCTCCAGCACGACTTCGCCACCGGTCCTGGCTGGGGCCAGTTGCAGCAACTGGGTGGCCGGCACGGCTTCGGGCTTGCTGCGCCAGCGGTCGAAAATGGCCTGGATGAAGCCCCAGATGCCATCCGGCATGAAACGCACGATCAGGATCACCGACAGGCCGTAAATCGCAAGATAGAGCCCGGGCAGGCTTTTCAGGAAACGCAGCCATTCAGGGATCAGGATCAGAAGACCAGTTCCGATCACCGAGCCGATCGGTGACGCCACGCCGCCCAGCAGCGCCATGGTCAGGAACACGATCGATTCCGCGAACGAGAACTGATCCGGGCTGACATAGGCAAAGCCACCAGCGAACAGGCCACCGGCGATGCCGCCAAGCAGCGCTGACAGCGCAAAGGCCGTCACCTTGACACGATAAACGTCGATGCCGGCAATACTGGCGGCGAGCTCATTGTCGCGCACTGCGCGCATGGCGCGTCCGATCCGGGTGTCGGGCAGATGCCAGACGACATAGCCGACCAGCGCCAGCATCGCGACACAGAAGGCGAGATACGACTGCGAAGACTGGAACAGCCAGGGACGGCCGATCTTGCTGACACCATCGGGCCCGTGGGTCAGACCGATGGCGTTGATCATGACCAGGGTAATGATCTGCTGGAACGAGATCGTCACCATGGCAAGGTAGTGGCCGCCAAGCCGCAGCGTCGACATGCCCAGCATTGCGCCGGCAGCCAGCGCGAATACCGCCCCCGCCGCGAGGCAGAGCCAGTAGCTCAGCTGATAATCCGCAGTTCCGATGCCGACCGCGTAGGCGCCGAAGCCGAAAAACGCGGCCTGGGCCAGATTGATCTGGCCGCACAACCCCAGCACCACCGAGAGGCCGAACACCGCGATCGCGAATGTCGAGGCCTGCATCAGGATGTTGAGAATGTAGCCGTCGAACGGGACCAGCGCCGCAAGCACGACCGCAAGCGCGCAGCCGATGAAATACGGCAGGTGACGCACCAGCGCCGGCGTCGCGCGGGAATTGGGCGTCGACAAAGAGAGGTTGTCGCTGCTCATGCCTTCTCCGCCACGCGTTCGCCGAAGATGCCCTGCGGCCGAAACACCAGGAACAGCACCAGCACCAGGAAAGCGAAGCCATCCTTGTACGGCACCGAGATATAGGCCGCGCCGAACGTCTCGATGATGCCGAGTGCGAGGCCTCCGATGATGGCGCCGGCGACATCACCGAAACCGCCGATAATGGTAGCGGCGAAGGCCTTCAGCGCGATGGTCGATCCCATCTGGATCGAAACGAACAGGATCGGCGCCACCAGGAGGCCGGCGAGCCCGCCCAGTACGGCCGAATACACGAAAGTGATCATAATCATGCTGGAGACGGAAATGCCGAGCAGCGAGGCCATTTCCTTGTCCTGGGAGGTGGCCTGCAGCTTCTTGCCCAGCATGGTGTGTTCGAAGAACCAATAGTTGAAGATGACCAGCACGATCGTCACCGCGATGATGAGGAGGTACTGGCTATCGAGATAAACCGGACCGAGCTGGATGCCCGGCGTTTCGAACCAGCCCTCCAGCACCTGCGGCTGCGGGCCGTAGATCGCCAGCACCGAATTGGCGAGCAGGATCGAAGCACCGATGGTCGCGATGATCACCGGCAGGAAGGTGCGGTGCCGCAGTGGATAATAGACGCCGAGATTGAAAATGACACCGAGCAGCGCCATGCCGGCGAGCGCGATCAGGAACGACAGCCAGTATGGCCAGCCGAGGTCGACCGCGAACACCACCATCAAATACGCTGCCACCATGGAAAACTCGCCCTGGGCGAAGTTCACCACATTGGTGGCACGGAAGATCAGCACGAAACCGAGCGCCACCAGCGCGTAGACGGAGCCGATACCGATACCGGTAAAAAGCAGCTGCAAAGCGAGATCCATGAAGGGCGCTCTGTTCGAGGAGATCATGGCGCGCGCGGCGGCACGCAGAACGAATGACGACGGCCCCCTCCGTGAGAGGGGCCGCGCGCGATCAGTTATCGAACTCGATGTGCTTGTCGAAGACGATATTGCCTTTTTCGTTCTTGACGATGTTGTAGCCGTGCAGTCCATCGCCATTCTTGTCGAAATTGTATTCACCCTCGGCGCCGGGGAATTTCTGGGTGGCCAGGATGGCCTGGCGGATTTTTTCGGGCTCGGTCGAACCAGCCTTGTTGACGGCCGCGCACAACACAGTCATCGCGTCAAACGGCCACGAGCCTTGATTGTCCGGGGCAATCTTGTAGGCATCGCGATAGGCTTTGCCGAAAGCCTTCGCGGCCGGGCTGGAATCTTCAGCATAGTCCGCAACGCCGTAGGTGCCGAACAACGCGGGGCCGGCGAGTTTGGTCGACGACACGGCCACGATCGAGGGCGAGCCGACCCAGGGAATGTTGACGCCGAGCTGGCGCAACTGCCGGGCGAAGATTCCAAGATCGTTCTCGAAGGTGAAATACGATCCGAGTACGTCGGCGCCGGATTGCTTGATCGCCAGCACCACCGGCGTGAAGTCCTGGCTCTGGTTGGCATAGCCTTGATCGAGCACCGGCGGCGCATCGAGCTTGACCAGCGCCTCGGTCAACGCCTTGCCGCCGGCGGTGCCGAAGGCATCGGTGGAATGCACGATCGCCCACTTCTTCTTGCCGAGCGTCTTGACGCCGTAATCGGCGATCACGCGGCCGGAATAGCTGTCGTTGGGGCGGAAGCGGAACAGCCAGGGATTGCCGAGCTTGGTCAGGTTCGGATCAGTGCCGCCGAACATCACCGGCTTGGCGAGCTTGAGCACGTCCGGCGCCATGGCGTGGACCTGGGTCGAGCGGATCGACCCCAGGAAAGCGACGATATCGGACTGTGCCGCCAGCTTGGAGAACGCCAGCACAATGCCGGGGTTGGTGGTCTGGTCGTCTTCCGTGATGAGCTCGACCTGCTTGCCGAGCACGCCGCCGGCCTTGTTGACGGCTTCCAGCGCGAGCTTCGCCCCGTTGACGGCATATTTGCCTTGCTCCGCCGCCGGGCCCGTGATCGGCACCGTCATGCCGATCTTGATCGTCGCGCCCTGGGCGCGGGCGCTTCGCAGCAATGCGGGGGCAGAGACACTTGTTGCGATACCTGCCGCCAAGACGGCGGAAAAATCACGTCTCGTCAGTTTCATTTCATCCTCCCTGCTGTGCCGAACTTTTTTGTCGGCTTGTTGCGATGAATTAGATGCGAAAACTCCAGAGCAAGTCCACTGCCGCTACAACATCGTGATGATTAAACCTTGGTCATGCTGCGTCGCACGCCGCTGTTGAAAACAGCGCACTAGCGCCCCCATCGCAGCACCACCGGGTCGAGCCGGCGCGCAATTTCGATCAGGCCTGCGCGTGTCGAGGGATGCAAAGTCTGCAGCGGATGACGCACCGCGTCCGAGCGGATTACGCCGCCCTCCTTCATCAGCACCTTGCAGGCCTGCAGACCGCACTGCCGGTTTTCATAATTGATTAGCGGCAGCCAGCGCGCATAAGCATCCATCGCCTCGTCGCGACGGCCGGCGAAATACGGATCCATGATCTGCCGGATGCCGTCGGGATAACCGCCGCCGGTCATCGCGCCGGTCGCCCCGGCGTCGAGATCGGCCATCAAGGTGATCGCTTCCTCGCCATCCCATGGGCCCTCGATCGCGGCGCCGCCGGCCGCAATCAGGTCGCGCAGCTTGGCCGCAGCCATCGGCACTTCAATCTTGAAATAGCGGATGTTTTCAATTTCTTTCGCCATCCGCGCCAGGAAACCGACGGACAGGAAGGTTCCCGCGACTGGCGCGTCCTGGATCATGATCGGGATCTCGATCGCAGCTCCAACCGTCCTGAAGAAATCGAAGATGCCCGGCTCAGGCACACGGAATGTCGCGCCATGGTACGGCGGCATGATCATGACCATGGCAGCGCCGGCATCCTGCGCACGGCGGCTGCGCTCGGCGCAAATCCTCGATGAGAAATGCGATGTGGTGACGATGACAGGCACGCGCCCATCGACGTGGGCGAGCACGGCGTCCATCACCCGCTCGCGTTCGTCATCGGTCAGCACGAACTGTTCGGAAAAATTCGCCAGGATGCAGAGGCCGTTCGAGCCGGCATCGATCATGAAGTCGATGCAGCGGCGCTGACCATCGAGATCAAGTTCCCCGCGGTCGTCAAAGACGGTGGGAGCAACAGGAAATACACCTTTGTAAGGCCGCGCTGCCTTCATTCCACCGTGTCCCACCCTTGACTTGCCCGCACCTAATCATGACTGTACATTGCATGCAATAGCCAAAGATTGCCCTTTGGCGGGGGATAGTTGCTCGATGACCGTCCGAAGTCCTCGAAATGGTCGCGATCCGGGGCGCCGCGGACAACTATCGGCCATCCCGGCGCCGAAGGCTCGGCCACAAACCCGGCGCAAGCAGCCGGCCTACGCGCTGATCAAGGACACGCTGGCGAAACGCATCAGAACAGGCGACGTGCCTGCCGGCGTGGTGCTGTCCGAGCACGCAATCGCCGCGCTGTTCGGCTCCAGCCGCTCGCCGGTGCGTCAGGCGTTCGAACAGCTCGAACAACTCGGTCTGGTCCGCCGCTTCGACGGCCGCGGCGTGATCGCGGGGCGACGCCAGGTCGAACCACAGCGGATCGCGATCACACCGGCAATGCTCGGCCTGACCGACGGCCCGTTCGAGGCCGTGCGCAACGACGCCTGGGACACGCTCTATTATGACTTGGAGCGCGATATCATCTATCGTTCCATCTTCGGCCGCTTTCGCGTCAACGAACTGGCGCTGGCGCGTCACTTTCGTGTCGGGCGCACGGTTGCGCGCAATCTGCTGTTGCGCGCGCAAGCCGTCGGTATCCTGGAGAAGGGCGCCAAGGCGCACTGGTATCTCGTGCCGCTCGACACCGATCGCGTGCGCGACATCTTCGAGCTGCGTTTGAAGCTGGAGCCCGCGCTTGCGGAAACTGCAGCGGCGCGCATTCCGGCGGACATGCTGGACACGATGACCGAGAGGCTCCGCACAGCCATTCCCTCGCGCCCCACGGTGGGCGTCGCTGAACTGGACGAGTTAGAGAGCGACCTGCATATCCGCTGCCTGGGATTCGGTCGGAACCGCGAAATGATCGAAGCGTTGAAACGTACCCATTGCAGTTTTGTGATCGGCAAGCACATCCGTGCAGCGCTCGGCAAGGGGCCGCAGATCGATTCCTTCATGGACGAGCATCTGCCCATCATCGAGGCCCTGCGCAGCCGCGACGGAGCAGCCGCGGCGGCTTCGCTCCGCCACCACCTCGAGCTCTCGCAGGCAAAGGTCGCGGAGTGGGTCGAGGAGTTTCGCGCCCTCAATCTGATCTCGCGCGTGCCCTACATCGTGTAGCTCTCGCAATTTTGAAGACATCCTCCATGGCGATAGACTACCGTCCGTGACGGCGCACGATGACGTGCCGCCATCTGCCGATCCTTCCGAAATCCCCGGCGTATCCCGCCCTTCGTCCACCGGAGAAAGAGAATGTCCTCTCAAGACATGCTGACACCAGATGTCATCGGACTGACAAAAACGGCCCCGCTGTCGCGGCGCACCTTCATGACGGCATCCGCCGCCGCGGCCGCGGGATACACGCTGGCGGCGGGTCCGGTGCGCGCCGATGTGATCAAGACCGATACCAGCGGGCTCGACGCCGGCGAGGCCAAGGTCAAAGTGACCGACGGCGAGATGCCGGTGTATTTCGCCCGGCCGGCCGGCGTAAAAAATCCGCCGGTGGTGATAGTCGCCATGGAGATCTTCGGCCTGCACGAATACATCAAGGACGTGACGCGGCGGCTGGGCAAGCTCGGCGCTTTCGCGGTCGCGCCGGATTATTATTTCCGCAAGGGCGACCTGACCAAGATCACCGAGATGCCGCAGCTGCTGCCGCAGGTCAACGCCAAGCCGGACTCTGAGTTGTTCTCCGATCTCGACAGCACGGTGGCCTGGGCAAAGTCCCAGGGCGGCGATGCCGGCCGGCTCGGCATTGTCGGCTTCTGCCGCGGTGGACGGACCGTCTGGGAATATGCGGCGCACAGCAGCGCGCTCAAGGCGGGGGTAGCGTTCTACGGCCCGCCGGTCGATGCGCCCAATCCGCTGTGGCCGAAGAGCCCTACACAGCTCGTGCCGGAGATGAAAGCGCCGGTGCTTGGTCTCTATGGCGAGGCCGATCAGGGCATCCCGGTGGCGCAGGTCGAGGCCTTGAAGGCCGCGCTTGCGGCCGCGCACAAGACCGCCGAGTTCAAGATCTATCCGGGCGCGCCCCACGGCTTCCATGCTGATTATCGTGCGAGCTACCGCAAGGAGGCGGCCGAAGACGGCTGGGCGCAGATGCAGGCCTGGTTCAAGAAGAACGGCGTGCTGGGCTGACGACGCATGTCCCGCGCCACGAGATCCGCTCTTGTGGCGCGGCGGCTGCGACCTAAGCCGCGGCTTTCGCCCGCGCCGGTGTGCCGCTGGTGAGATTCAGCATGTTGCCGGCCAGGATGATGGCCGCGCCGATGATGGTGTAGAGATCCAGCCGCTCCGCATAGACCAGCCAGCCGACCGCGGCGCTGAGTGGCACGCGCAGGAAATCCATCGGCACGACAATGGTCGCATCCGCATAACGCATGGCATTGGTCATGCAGTAGTGCGAAAAGGTACCGCAGAACGCCACCACCACGACCCAGGGCCAGACATGGGCCGACGGCCAGGTCCAGGTGTAAAGCGCCGGACCAAATCCGATGGCGGACTGGATCACCAGCATCCAGAAGATGATCACCACTACGGGATCGGTGCGGGTCAGCGATTTCATGAGCACGATCGAGATGCCGAAACCGACGGCGGCGATCAGCATGATCAACTGACCGACATTGCTCTCGCCGACACCAGGGCGAACAATGATGACAACACCGATCACGCCGAGCACGATGGCCAGGCTTTTGCGCACGGTGATCCGCTCGCCCAAAAACAGCGCGGCCAAAATGGCGGTCCAGATCGGCATGGTGGACTCGATCGACACCACTTGCGCGACCGGAATCAGCGTCAGCGCCAGAAACCAGAGGTACTGCGCGCCATAGTGCACGGCATTGCGGCCAAGATGCTGCGGCAACCGCATCGTGGCCATTGCGCGAAAACCACCGTGGGCGCGGACCAGCGGATAGAACATGCAGAAGCCGATCAGCGAACGCAGCTCGGTGATCTGAAACACGCTCAGCTCCCGGGCGGCCTCGCGGCCGGCCACCAGCATGAGCAGCATCAGGAAAAGCCAGCCGCCCACCCACAGGGCGGCCTTGAGATAGGATTGCTGAACGTGAAGTGCTGGCGGCAAGCCGGTGATCTTCTTTATTGTTCGATCGCGCAGGCGATCCTCCGGCCGCTCCTATGCCCCAAAACGCGTGCACCAGCTAGGTCGCATTCTCAAAGCAGCCCCGCATTGGGCGGCCATCGCGACGATCCCGTAACCGTCGCGATGGCAACTCGGTCCAAAAGTCTTACTCTCCACGCCGTGTATCGAGCAGCATCCAGCGGCCCCCCTTCGCCTCGATCACATAGATCGGCTTGATGGAGTCGCGGTCTTCACCGAACGAGATCTCGCCCTCCAGCGCCGCATACCCCTTGAGCCTGGCAAGGGCGTCGCGCACCGCGGTGCGCTCGGCCGCGACCTTGTCGGCCGCACCGGTGACGGCGGCACGCTTGAGGGCTTCCGCATAGAGATAGACGATGTCGTAGGCGGACGCGTCCTGCTGGTTCGGCTCATGGCGCGCGATTCCAGCTTTGGTGGCGCGGGTGCCGAACTCCTTGGCGAAGGCACGGGTGCGGTCGTTCAGGTCGGCAAAGAAGGTGGTGCCGATGGTCATGGAATCGCCCGCGCCTTCCATCCGGGCCGGCAAATCCGGATCGGCCACCGTGGTGCCGCCGATCACCCGCGCCACAACGCCCTGGCGCTTGAGCTCCTTAGCGAGGTTGATGGCGGCTTCCGGCGGCGCGCCGAGGCCGATGATATCCGGCTTGATCTGGGCGAGCTGCGAGACCTGCGGCGACAGGTCGAAAGCATTGTACTGAAAGTCGACAGCGCCCTTTTGAGTGAGTCCGTATTTTGTGAACAGCCCGGGCAGCACGATGGTGCCGACGGATTTCGAGACGGTGTCGTCGGTCGCATAGGCGGTGGCCGCGGTCGCGAACGGCAGCTTCTTGTCCTTCAGCGCGGCCAGCACCTGGTCGATCACGATGCGCTCGTCGCGGGTGTTGCGGAAGGCGTAGGAGAAGTCCTTGGTCAGCGCCGGCGCTGATGACGACATCGACATCTGGACGATGCCGAGCCGCTCCCCCGCCGGGAACGCGACGCGCACCTCGCCGGAGCTGAACGGACCGATCACCGCCAGCGCCTTGTTATCCTCGGCGAACTGGCGCACCGCGAGCGCAGCCTGCTTCGGATCGCCGCCGGTGTCGAATTTGACGAGCTTGATCTTCCTGCCGTCGATCCCGCCCTTGGCATTGATCTCGTCGACCGCAAGATCGACCGCCACCTCGTTGGTATTGGCAAGACTGACATAGGGTCCGGTCTTGGCCATCGAGAAGCCGAGAACGAGTTCCTGCGCATGTGAGGGGATCGCCACCTGCCCCACGATCGCCAGGACGAAACTCGAGACCAGTCCCGACAGGAAAAATTTGCTTCGCTTCATGTCCTCACCCCTTCACTGTGATTAAGAGATCGCCTGCCTGATCGGACGCGGATCCTCCGCCGGCTGCGGACTGCGGCCGAGATAAGCCTCCTGCAGCCGTGGATCGGCCTGCAGGATCTGCGGATCGCCCGCCATCACCACCCGCCCCAGTTCGATCACGGTGGCGCTGTGCGCCACCGCAAGCGCCTTGGCGGTTTTCTGCTCCACCAGCAGGATGGTCAGCCCGTCGCGATTCAGTTCCCGGATCAGGTCGAACAGCCGCGAGACGAACAACGGCGACAGGCCGAGCGACGGCTCGTCCAGCATCATCAGCCGGGGACGCGCGACCATGGCACGGCCTATGGCCAGCATCTGCTGCTCGCCGCCCGACAGGCACGACGCCGCCATATGCCGGCGCGTCGCCAGATTGGGAAACCGCTCATAAATCGCCGCTATGTCGCGCCTGATACCCTCCGCATCGCGACGCAAATGCGCGCCGACCAGCAGGTTTTCCTCGATGGTCAACGAGATCAGGATGCGGCGGCCTTCCGGCACCAGCACGATGCCCTGCGCCAGACGCTTGTGCACGGGATCGGCCGTGACATCGCGGCCATCGAATCGGAGGGCGCCGCGCACCGGCTTTTCCGCGCCCACGATGGCGCGCAGCAGCGTCGACTTGCCGGCGCCGTTGGCGCCGAGCACGGTCGCGATCTCACCCTGGCGCACCGACAACGAGATGCCGTCCAGCGCCGTCACCCGTCCGTAGGCCACCGTCAAATCGGATACCGAAAGCAGGGTCATCACGCGGCCTCGTCGTATCCGAGATAGGCCGCGCGCACCTGCGCGTCCTGCTGCACCTTCGACAAGGATCCCTCCGCGATCTTCTCGCCAAAATTCAGCACCACAACATGGTCACAGACCTGGCCGACGAAGTGCATGTCGTGCTCGACCACCAGCAGGGTGACGCCCCGCGCCTTGAGCAGTTCGAGATGCGCCCGCAGCGCAGCGGTCTCGGTCGGATTGAGTCCGGCCGCAGGCTCGTCGAGCATCAGCAGCGACGCGCCCGCCAGCGTGGCGCGGACCAGGTCGATCCGTTTGCGGATGCCGTAGGCGAGCTCACCGACCATGGCATCCGCATAGGCGGCAAGGCCCGCTTCCGCGAGCGCATCGATCGCCTGCGAGCGCCAGCGATGGTTCGGCAGCAGGCGGAACGGCGTCAGCAGATTGAGAAGCCCGGTGGCCCGCACATGCTGGCCGACGATCAGATTTTCGCACACCGTGAGATGCGGCATCAGCCGCACGTTCTGAAAGCTGCGCGCAACGCCGTGGCCGATCCTGCGCCGTGACGGAAGGGCGGTGATGTCCTGCCCCGCCAGCAGGATGCGGCCGGACGTCGGCTGATAAACCCCGCTGATGATATTGAACACCGTGGTCTTGCCGGCGCCGTTGGGGCCGATCAGCGCGGTGGCTTCGCCTTGGCGAACCGAGAAATCGAGACCACGGATCACCTGCAGGCCACCGAACGACTTGCTCACATGATCGAGGGTGAGAATGGGCGCCGACACCGTCATGGCCGCACCTCGCGCGTGCGACCCATTCGCGTCAGCGCACGTCCCAGCGCCGGAGTCACCAGCCCCTGTGGTCGCCAGGCCATAAAACCGATGATGAACAGGGCGAACAGCGCATAACGCCAGCCGCCGCCGGCCCGCAGCAGTTCAGGAATCAGGGTGAAGAACGCGGCACCCACCAGAGGGCCCCAGACCGTCTGGGTGCCGCCGAGCAGCACGTACAGCACGGTGTAGACGCTGAGCGTCACGCTGAAGTGTTGCGCCTCGACGAAACTGAAGTGATGACCGTAGAGCCCGCCACCGATGCCGGCGATGACAGCGCCAATCGCAAACGCCGCGACCTGCAACGCGCGCACGTTCAAGCCCAGCAGATCGGATACCACCGTGTCGTTCTTGATCGCGGTGAGATACAGCGCAAACCGTGTCCGCGACAGAACGAACACGAACAGCACGACCGCGGCGGTGACACAAATGACCACGGCCGGCTGCGCATAGGCAATCACCTGATAACCGGCGGCGGCGCCGACGACTTCCAGATTGAGAAACACCGCTGAAATCACCTGCCCGAGGGCGAAGGTGGCGAGCGCGAGATAAATGCCGTGGATCCGCAGGATCGGAATCGCCACCACCAGGGCCAGCACACCCGCCGCGGCGCCTCCCGCAGGGATCGCCGCACCCAGGCTCCATCCCATCTCGTTGGTCAGATATGCCGCCGTATAGGCGCCCATCGCCATGAATCCGGCAATGCCGAGATTGAGCTGCCCCGCCGCCAGCGGCAGGTACACCGCATAGGCCGCGATCACGTTGAAACAGAGAATGACCAGCAGGCCGAGCTGATAGCCGCTCATCACAGCTTCTCCCGCGCCGGCGGGCGGCCGAGCAGCCCCTGTGGCCGCACGATCAGCAGCGCCAGCAACAGGCCGTAGACAGCGATGTTGACCATGTCGGCGCCGAGGAAGCGGATCGACAGCACTTCGGCGAGCCCGATCAGCAGGCCGCCGATCACCGCGCCCCAGACATTGCCCATGCCGCCAACGATCATGGCGGCGATGCCCTTGAAGCCGACCCCCTCGCCCATGAACGGCGATACCTGGAGATATGTCAGCGCGAACAGGATGCCGCCCAGCGCGGTGAACAGCGCGCTGAAGACGAAGATCTGTGGGATCAGCTTGTCGACATCGATGCCAAGCAGGATGGCGGTGTCGCGGCTCTCCGCGACACTGCGGATCTGCCGGCCGAAACTCGTCCGATGCAGCATCACCGAGAGCCAGATCACCAGCGCCAGCGCGACCACGAGGCTGATGATCTGTGCGGTGCCGATCACCAGGCTGCCGATACGCAGGTTGAAATCAGCGATCAGCGCCGGAAACGCCTGCTGGTCCGAGCCCACGGTAACAAGGGCGAGATTCTCCAGCAGCACCAGGAAGCCGAGGGACGAGACCAGCGGCACCTCAGGATCGCTATTGCGGCTGCGGCGGTACGCCAGCCGCTCGACCAAAAGCGCAATCAGCGCCGCGGTGAACAGCGCTCCGCCCATGGCGAGGCTCCAATGCCATCCGCCCTTCAACAGCACCCACGTCACCATGCCGCCGACCATGAACAGGCCAGGAATGGAGAAGTTGAGAAAGTTGAGAATGCCGATCGCCAGCGTGAACGACACGCCGACCAGCACGTAGATCGCGCCGAGCATGACGCCGTTGATGATCTGCTGTGCAATCATGTCGACGCCCCCGCGTTCGCCGCCGCTCAGACCGGATCGAAATAGTGCAACTCGAACAGGATGCAGCCCTTCTCCGACTTGAAGGGCCCATGCACTGCGCCGGGCGGGCGGCAGGCATAAGTGAAGGGCTGAAAACTCTCGCCGCCCTGGCCGCTCTCGTCATTGCCGACCGTGAGGTCGCCGGACACCAGGAACACCTCTTCCCAGTAGTCGTGCACGAAAGGCTTGGTGGTGTAGACACCGGGCTGGAACCGCAGCAGGCGGCTGCGGCTGCCGCGGCGATTGCTCTCATCGAGTGCGCCGGACAGAATCTTCTGCTGGATGCCGCTGGGATAGCCTGCGGGCACCTCCCATCCGGCCGACATGTCGAGGGTACGGAATTCGTCGTGGATCTTGTTCACGGGCATGATGATGTCTCCAGGGGGATCAAGGCGCGTCGGGATCAGGCGGCCGCCTGCGGGCGGTTAAGCTCGTCGGCGAGCTCATAGTCCGCGAGCATCCGGCTCACCAGCGTGTTGGCCGCATTCCAGTCGTAGCAGCGGAAGGAATGTCCCTTGGTCACGAAGGTCGCCCCCGCATAGAACATTTCGTACTGCTGGTGACGCGAGGCGAACTCGGAGCCAACCGCATCCCAGGCCAGCTTGTAGAACTTCACCTTCTCGATCGCGCTCGCCGCCGGCGATTGCTGCGTGCGCTCGACCAGCGCCGCGATCTCCGGATTCCTGAAATCATCGACCGATGACGGCAGCATGATCAGGCCGCCGCCGGACAGTTCGCGGATGGTGTTGAGAATCTTCGGATAGAGCTGCTGGGTCAGGGTCTGGGCCGCATACAGCGTATGCCGGTCGGGCACGAAATAGCGGCCGTGCTGGTAACCCTTGGCTTCCATCGCCGCCACCAGCGCGTCGATCATGCCGCCTTCGGCAGCGAGCTGCCCCAGCGTCTCGCGCACCTGCGGAAAATTCAGCACGCCATTGATCTCGGCGGCGCGGCGCGCCAGCCCGATCAGGAAACGCGCCTTCACCGACAGGCGGATCATCGCCTGGTAGTTCTGATAGACATGCGCCGGGGTCGCGTGGAACTGCTTCTGGCACATCTCCAGATTCTTGAAGATGAAGATCCGCTCCCACGGCACCTTGACGTCGTCGAAATAGAGCACGGCGTCGTTCTCGTCGAAGCGGCTTGCCAGCGGATTGTCGAACACCGACGGTGCCGCTGCCTCATAGGACTTACGCGACAGCATGGTCAGCCCCTTGCTGTTCATCGGAATCGCAAACGACAGGGCGTAGTTCTCGTCACCGGGCTGCAGCGGCTGGATGCAGGTGACGAACACTTCATCCGCCATGATGCCACCGGTCGCCAGCATCTTCGCGCCCCGCACCGTGATGCCCTCGGCATCCTGGTCCACCACGCCGGCCGTGAGGAAGGCATCCTTCTGCTGCGCCGCGCCCTTGGAACGGTCTGCCTGCGGATTGATGATCACATAGGTGAGATACAGGTCGCGGTCGCGCGCATAGGCGTAATAGTCGGACAGCGCCTTGGCGCGGTCCTTGTCGTAGGCGTCGAACACCTCGAGGCCCATATACATGCCGGCGATGCACGACGCGACGTGATCCGGGGCGCGGCCAAGGAAGCCGGCATGCAGGCCGTCCCAGGCCTCCAGCGCGCGGCGGCGCTCAACCAGCTCGTCAAAGGTTTCGGGCAGCTGCCAGATACGGTTGGCACGCTCGCCCGACGGCGTCGCAAACGTCATCAGATCACGGTTATCGGCAGCGGCGGCGAAGTCGAACAGTTTGCCGACCGACTGCACCGAGCGCTCGAATGCCGGATGCCGGGTCACGTCATCGACGCGACGGCCGTTGATGAACACCGTTCGTCCGTCGCGCAGTCCTGCGATGTGTTGTTCACCGGTTTTCATGATTGCTCCCTGCTGTTTCGTCTCGTGTTCAGTAGTGAATCGGAAGCGGCCACATCGGCACGCTTGGATTGTGTGGACTGAGGCTGTGGTATTTGCCGCGGAAGAACACCAGCGGATCGTCGTCCTCGCTGGCCGAGAAACGCACCACCCGCCCGATGAAGATGACATGATCGCCGCCGTCGTGGTGGGCGTAGGGCTCGCACTCGAAATGCGCGAGCGCCCCGTGCAGAAGCGGCGCTTCCGCATGCCCGAGCGAATGCTGAACGTTGCTCCATTTATCGCCGAGCGATTTCGCGAACTGGTTGGAGAGCTCCTCCTGCTGCCGCCCCAGGATATTCACGGCATAGCCCTTCGCCGCGATCATCGCCGGCAGGCTGAGAGCGCGACGGTCGACGCTGAACAGCACCAAAGGCGGATCGAGCGAGACCGAGTTGAACGAACTCATGGTCAGGCCGATCGCCTCATCGGCCTCGCCGCGCGCCGTGATCACGGCGACGCCGGTCGCGAACTGCGACAGGGCCTTGCGAAAGCTGCGCTGGTCGACGAACAAAGCCGGCCTCCCAAATAATAGCTTTGTTATAAAGCTATTATAGAAAGTCAGTCAAGCCCAAACGCGCGCCGTCGACCGCCGCTTAATGCGGCAGCGCAAAAAACGAGACGGTTGCGGAATCGAGAGAAGCTTAGGCCTTGCGCGCGGGCTGCGCGGCACGCACCGCCGCTTCGGCAACGGCTGGAGACTGCGCCATGAACGTCATCAGCGAGATCGCCTTGTCGCCGCACGGCACCAGCCGCGCCACGATCGAGGACAGCTGCCGAAATTCCTCGGCACTCAGGCAATCGAACAGCGCGTCGTTGACCGGGGCCTGCAGCGCGACCAGACCGTCCAGCAGCTTGCGGGCCTTGGGCGTCACGGTCAGCAGCACCCGCCGGCGGTCGGTCTTGTTGGTCCGCTTCCTGACCAGGTCCGACTTGACGAGCTTCGACACCTCAATGGTGACGAAGGCACCCGACAGATGCAGGTGCTCGGCGATCCGGCTGACGCCGACACCGTCTTCCTCCTGGAGATGCGCAATCGAAATCAAGGTCGTGTAGGCTATTCCCGAAATCCCGAGACGCTCGCCGAAGCCGCTTCTGCACTGATCGACCCGCGCACTGAACGCGAGGAAATTGTGAATGAAGCTGCGAAACGTGGAATCGTCGCCACCAGGCATCAACTCCGGTTTCGTGACGGTCGGCAGTGGCACAGTGATCAGCTCCTTGGCTAGGCCCGGGTCGGCGTTGGACGAATTAGGTCCTTACAATCATCGCCACGCCGGATTTTACAAGAGCGATCTTGGATCGCCGATCTGACCGCCTTCCGGGACCGTCCGGCCATTCAGTGCCGACGCATCGATTGTCTGCGGGATGGATCGGATTTGCGAAGACGTACCGCCCGAGTGAATTTTTCGCGGGACACGGGCGCCCCGAACAACGGCCCCTGGACAAGATCAAAGCCGATGCCTTGCGCGAGGGAAAATGCATGGGGCATATCGATGCCCTTGACCACCGCGCGCAGCCCAAAGCGCCGGGCCAGATCCAGGATCTTGTTGCACCGCGCGTATCGGCGGCGATCATTGGGGTGATCGGGCAGCAACGCGTGATCAACCCGGAGTTCAAGAACCGGGATCTCGTCGAACACGCTATGCGCCACGGTGTCATCTGTGAAATCATCGATCGAAATGCCAACATTGCTGCGCTTGACGGTGCGAAGAAGCGCCGCGATTTTCGTACGGTTGGCGATGAGTTCCGCAGCCCGGATCTGCAGCAGCAGCGTCGGCCCTGCCGGATGGCTGGAGACCAGCCCATCGATCTGATCGATGAGCCGCCGATCCGGAATGCCCAGAACCGGCAGGTTGACGACAAATCCGGGCCGCGGCTCATCGCCGAAGAAATAACTGCAATCCCGCATCGCCGCCTTCAGCACGAATTCCGACAGCTGGTCGAGATGGGGATGATCCTCCCTGCCCAGCGAATGCACGTGGGACACCGCGCGCTCAGTGGGATGACGCCACACGATGGTGGCTTCGGCCCCGCAGATTTTGAGGCGCCGCGCATCGACCTTGCCCTGGTACCACAATTCGAACAACCTATTTCGCAGCGATTCGGCGATGTCCACCGACCAACTGCGCGATTGTCGTGGCGGCAAGAATTTAAGCAGACGGTCATGCAGATCGACCGCACGATAGGGCGTCCCCAGCGGCGCGAGCATCGCCAGATTAAGCTGCCGGCCGCAAGACTCCACCGTCGATGTCGTTGTCGTATCAATCGAGCCGACCAGCAGGATATCTCCCCGAAAACGATGAGCTTGCAGCAAATTCAAGACTTCGATCGTTTCATGCGGGTCATCGGATATCCGTGAAACCACGACATCCGGAGCCCTGTCGAGCATCGCCGCGAGTTCGGTGGCGCTCGCGCACTCCTGCGTCCTGAAGCCCAGATCCTCAATCTCGTCACGAAGAAATGCACGGGTGTGCCTCTTGTCGTCCACCACGCAGATAACCGGCGTGGACTGGGCACTTTGAGACAGCGTGCGCAAAGTCTCCTCCCCTGAACGGATGATCTTTTTAATTTCAAGCCATCGGTCGACGCCGACGCTCACTTGCAGAAGTAACCGTGCTCTGTCCGCAGAGCCCCTTTGTTTCAATCAGATCGAAACGGAGCTTCAGATTCTCGATTGGACGCGTTTTACTCACCCGAAATGGTATGCACGACGCTCGAAACGCCCCATTCTCCAAGGGCTACAGGAGCGTGTCTAAAAATGGGTTCGGAATATCGTGACAAATCGAACGAACCGGCGATCGCGCCAAAGCGGTCGCCTGATATCCACAAGATCAATGCTTCGGTGTGTCGCGCAGCCGGCTATTCGACCCGTTCGTAAGTCGAGCGGAAGTAAAGATCAGGACCGCCAGCGGGATCCTTGATCGGGTCCGACGTCATGATCAGCGCGTTATCTGTTACTTCGAAACCGGAGAGGATCGGCTGCAGATACTGGACCGCGGAGACTTCAGGATAGAACACCAGCCTGTTGTCTCCGGTCAGCTTGTAGGTTCCGGCGGCACTGGCCATGGTTTTCGACCAGCCGATCCGGTCGGCATCAGTTATCTCGCCGACACTGGCTTTGCGATCCTCGGCGAAGAACATGTAGATCATACGCCCTGCCGCGGTGTGGACGCGATAACCCTTGGGGTGCTCACCATAGGTCTTGACCACCTTGTCGACACCGACTTGCCGACGTTCGAAGCTGATCATTTTCCAGACGCCGACAAATTGCGATGCCGCATCGCCGGCCACCGACGGACCGACCGAGGCCGGCAAGGCTCCGAGACCTATCGCCAAGATCAAGGCCGCACGGCACACGCGGAAAACAAAAGCGCGCTGAAACAATTGGACATCAAACACAGGTTACTCCATCGGTCATGGCAATGAAGCAACCTGTGCGCCAATCGGGGGAAATTTCAATGCTCGCTATTGCGGCGACGTCACCGAGCCCGTCCCGCGGTCGTTCGGCCCGAACGCCGGCAGCACCGTCTCAGTCATCGCGCTCGCCATCATCTTGGCAACGACGAGATCGGCGGTCGGCTTGACGGCGCCTGATTTTTTCAGGGCCTCCCACCACAGCGCGGCCACGCCGGCGACGTGCGGGCAAGCCATGCTGGTGCCACTCATGGACTGCAGGCCGCCGCCGACCTTCGCCGACACGATGTCGACGCCGGGTGCAGCGATCCGGGCCATGGTGTTGGAAAAATCGGCGATCTTCAGTTTGCCATCGTTGTCCCGCCCCAGCGCCGCGACTGAGACGACATCGCTCGCCGCCGCGGGCAGCGAGGCGGCGACGGTGAACTTCGGTCGGTTGCTTTCGTTCCCGCTTGCAGCGACCACAACGGCCGTGTCACCGAACGCGCCGCGCGCCTTGACGAGCTGCATCAGGGCGTCAAAAAATCTCAGATTGGAGCGATAGGACTCCAGCGCGTTGGATACAGCCGCCTCTTCCGGCAGGCCGGCCGCGATCATGCGCTTCGCCGCACCGGGAAAATCGAAGCCGAGCGACATCGAAATGACCTGGGCACCCTGATCGAGCGCCCATTGCAATCCGCGAAACATCATTTCGGACGTTCCGCCTCCCGTGTCGTTCAGGACCTTTCCGATCAAGGCCTTTTTGACGCCGCGCGCGATCCCGATCCGCGTTCCACCGACATCCCGGCCGAAGATAGTGCCCGCGCAATGGGTGCCGTGGCCATGCCTGTCGCCGTCCCCACTCCCGGTGAAATCCTTTTCGACGATATTCACCCCAGTGAAGGCCGGATGAGATCTGTCGATCCCGGTGTCCAGCACAGCGACCACCACGCCGTCGCCGCTGAATGCCGACGTGTCGGCCCTTACCACCGAGAGGCCCCAAACGTCGGCGCTCGCCGGCGCCGCGCCCACATCGAAGGGCCGGATCAATGTCACCGGCATCGGACGGGCAATCGCCGCCACGTCCGCATCCTGCGCAATGTCGCGGGCTTCCTCCGCTCCGATGTCATGCACTTCGATCTGGTGCTTGGGCGCATTGGCCCCCGCCTCAACACTCTCCAGCCCATCGGACGAATGGCCGCCGATCTTTTTCAGCACAATAAACTCAGGCATGCGGGCCTCCACATCGACGTTTGAGAATTGACGTCCGGTCGAAACCAACTCGACGCCTGCCCGGCTCAGGAGTGTTCCAATGCACGCTTGCGCGAGGCACTGACATAGGTCCCGAGCAGGTCCGTGATCGCACTGACTCCCGACGTGCCGCCGGTAAGCACCGCCGCCGTCAGCAAAATATCCACACATTGAAAAATGTGATGTTGCTCATGCGTGAGGCCATCGATATCGAGCAACGACTCCAGCGTTCGAACGCCGACCGCACTGACCACAAGCGCGATCATAAAACCGAGCGACAGACGCGCACGCGCTTCATCCTTGCGAACCGCGGCAAGCTCCTGCTCGGACGCCTGGATTTCCTCCGCGTAAGCTTTCGTGGGGGCCTCCAGGGACAGAGAGGCCGCAGCACGCGTGGTGAAGAAGTCGTTGTTTCCGGCGCGGACCGCGTCCTTGGCCAACTCCTTCGTGGTCCGCACATCAGCGCTGGCCGCCTGCAACTTGCGATTTGCCAGCAGCAGTTTGTCTTCCGCCTCGGTATGCTGGGCGCCGAACCAGATATCATTCACCACGGCGATCGCACGCTCGCTCATCGCAGTGATCACCAGAAGCCCGGCAAGTAACGACGGCAGCACCTGACCGAGAATGTTCGGCCTGAATTGCAGGCCGGTCGCCTTGCCAAGCCCGGCAGCCGCGAGGATGGCGATTGCAACGACCACGACAAACCAGGTCTTCTTCAGCGTGTCCTGCATTCCGGTCTCCAACATGCCTCGCTCGTCTGTCGATCGCACGCGGCCGGCTACACCCCGATTTCGCTGAACACCTGCCAGCCCTGCGTATCGTTCAGGTCTGGAGAGAAAATACCGTCCGAGCCGTTCGATCCAGGCAGGCCCTTCTGCAACCTGTGCAGCGCCTCGCCCGTGGCCGGGCTGAAAGTGCCGTCTGGACTGGGAAGGTTCAGGCGCTGTTGCAGGATCTTCACGGCATCGCTATGCGAACCCGCCCGTAACCGACGCAGGCGGCGTTGCGCGATTTTGTCGGAGGCGAGGCCGTCCTTGCGCAACCCCGACGCAAGACGCGCTTCCGCGCCCGTCAGCAGCATGTAGTTGAACGGTTTGCCCGGGTTTCCGGCCGGCTCCGTGAAACCCACCGCTTTGCGGAAATCCGCCCAGGGCCCGGCATGGGCGCCGTTTTTGAAACTGCCGACCACCGTCTGGCACCCCAGCGAGCTGAAGCCGGTAGGCTGGCTGAAGAATGTGGGGTGGATGTTGTCGCCGGGTCCGCAGCGATCGACCATGTCGCTCTTCTCATAAACGAGGTCATCGATCGAGCGCCGCACCAGCGCGATACGATGGGACATGTCTGCGTTCCGGAGCACGAAACATCCGGGCGTGCTCCGGTTCTTGGTGGTATGGGCACCGCAGACGTAGCCGTAGTATCCCGTCGGCAGCAGATTGCCGGCCGACCGCGTGTTGAAATAGAGCGCAACGGCAGCCTGGTTGGGGACCGTCGATGCCGGAAATACGCTGACTTTTTTGGCTGTCCGGCTCCAGACGCCGATGACGCATCGGGGCAGGATATGATCCGGCCGCTGATCGACCAGCACGATACCCTGCGGATTGGTGTGGTCCTTGACAATGCCTGCACCGCGAAGCCCGAACAGGATCGGCGTGTCTCCGGCCGCCGCGACATCGAAGTCATTGAGCGTCACCAGCAGCGCGAGGTCATCCGACGTCAGCGAGAACGCGAGCCCCGTCGGCAGATTTGAGCCGAGATGCGCATAGTCGGGCTGCACATTGTCCGCGGCCCATTTGGCGCCGGCGGCGGCCGCAGTAACCATCGTCCCGGCGATCGCCGCGTTTGCGATATCGTCATCCGTCACGTCTTCCCAGACATCGTCGTCGCCGGACCGTGCGTCGACGCTCGCTTCCGTCACCTCGATAGCGGCTATCGCCGGCGCGGGAAGCCCCGAGCCAAGACCGGCAATGAACAAGTCGGCTTCGTCGCTGCGGCGGCGTTTCATGCCGGTCTCGATATCCGTGCCGGCCCAGATCCGCACCATCGCTTTGATTTGCCCGGCAATGTCCGCGAAACTCTTCGCGACCATGGCAGCCTTGATCGCGCGCATCTCGCGATAGCGGTCGCGCGGATCCTTCGCCGGATCATGCGCCAAGCCGTAGGAGGCGCCGCGATTGAATGTCAGCGACACCAGCACGCCGAAACAATCGCCATTCAGCGACTTGCAGTTCGGCAGCGCTTTCTCGGTCATCAGGGCGAATTTGGGCAGCGTCTTCGCCTTGAACACAACTTCGGAATCGGACCACGACGCGATGACGTCGGTCACCGACGCCAGCAGAGCCTGCATGGTCTGCGCGGAATCCTTGCCGCTGTGATGCCCTACGCAAGCGTCGAGGGCATGGCGTTGCTGCGGCGTCAGCTTGGCGATCAGAGCGGCCCAGTCACGCCGGTATTCGTCGAGCCCCACATAACCGAGATCATAGCCAAAGCCGATTGTGATGCCTGACGATGCCTTCGGCCAGATCGGGCGACTCTTGATCACGCGCTCATAATAGGGTTTTCCGCCGGTCTCGTAGTTGACGATGAGCTGGAACGCGCGATCGGAGACGCGCGCTGCGGCCTCGATCGCCGCCTGCGGCAAATCCGCCGCAACCGTAACCGTCGAGAGATCGGCCACTGCGGCTTCGGCGGCGATCTCCTCTCGCTCCCGATAGGCGAGTAAAGCTGTAACGGCGTCGAGCTCCGCCGCTGAAAGCCCCAGATGATCATCAGGCGATGCGGTCGAGCCATCGGACATGTCAATCTCCCAGCTGTTTCAAAACGAATGTCTTTCAAAACGAATGTGTTGGCGTACTCAATCCATGGCGTGGACGACGGCTTGCTGCCCGCGAGCTAGCCGTTAATCAGATCGATCACCTTCGATCATCCGTCGACGGGAGCGTGTTCCCAAAGCAAGAGGGGCCGCATCAGCGCGAATGACGGGCCACCGACACCTCATCAAACGAATGGAAGCAACAGCAGATCGCCATGACGGCGCGCAATGTCGGACATGAGATAGTCAAATAAAGACGCTGGAAAGCGCTATAAACCAGTGCCTGGTGCGAACGGATACGCTTGTGCTTGCTTCGCACGATAAGTCCGAAATGAACGCGCATGCGTGATGTACATCACACTTGATCGGAATCGGCAAAAGAACGGCGGTGATCGTTCCGACCACCGGATCGACATCGTCCGAACCTCACTTGGAAGGCTGCGCGGCGAGGCAACATGGCCGCAAGAGCCGCCCATCCGCAGGGCCCTGCTGCAAGCTAGCGACATATCCCGACAGAAACCTCAGCCAGTGGTCGCGCTCTGTTCAAACACCTTGGCCAGCCTCTTTGTGCCGAGATCCGCTTCCCGGCTTGTAAGCCCCGCGAAACCAAACACGAGCCCCTGGGGAGGCTTCGGTCCAATATGCATTGGAGACACGGGCATGACCGTGACCCCTGCCCGCAGGGCGGCATGCGCGATGCCGACATCCTTGCGACCCGCCCGGAGCCGCGCAAGGAGATGAATCCCCTGGCGCGGTAAACTAACGTGCAAATGTTTTGCGAGACGCTCTTGCAGCAAGGGCACGAGCATGTCGCGGGAGGCTCGGTAGGCATCGCGTAACCGCCGCAGATGGCCTGAAAAATGGCCCTCGGCCAGAAAATCCGCGACGACCAATTGGTGGAAAGGAGCAGGAAAACGATCGAGCAGCGCTCGCATTGCCCGGAAAGCCGGTACCAGGTCGATCGGCACCACCAGATACCCGATGCGCAAGCCGGGCAGCAGAGCCTTACTGAAGGTTCCGATATATATGACTCGGTCGTGCTCATCGATCCCCTGCAGTGCGGCGAGGGGACGCTCGTCATAACGGAATTCGCTGTCGTAGTCGTCTTCCAAGATCCAGGCACCCGTTGACGTCGCCCAATCCAGGAGCGCCAGACGCCGAGCCATGGAGAGGACCGCTCCGGTTGGATATTGGTGTGAAGGTGTCACATAGACCGCACGGGGTTTTTCAGCGAGGCCGGCAAGCACCGAAACGTCGATGCCATTGTCATCGACTGGCACGGGGGAGAGCCTGGCGTTATGGGCCATGGCCGCAAGCCGAGCCGGCGGATAACTCGGATTCTCGATGGCCATCACGTCGTCGGGATTGATCAAGGTGCGAATGGCGAGATCGATCGCCTGCTGCGAGCCGGCTGTGATGAAGATACGGTCCGGCTCGCAGCGTACACCGCGGGCCGCCCTTAGATAGATGGATACCGCCTCGCGGAGCCACCCCTCTCCCTGTGGATCGCAATAGTGGCCCGCCAGGACCGCGAGATGGCGATTACCAATGCGCTTGAGAATTCCGCGCGTTCTTTCATCCAGCACGGCTCGGCCCATAACGAAGGCGTCCTGAGGTGGCACATCGAGCAACCTCGGCTCCTTGATAATCGCAAGGGCGGCACGAGAAAGAGAACATTCCAACCCGGTGCCCGCCGGCCCACTGCGGCTGGGACGGCTCGGGCGGCTCGCTCGGTTCGGCACATCGGCCGCCACATAGGTGCCCGAACCCAGCCGACCATCGGCAAAGCCCTCACCCAACAACGTCTCATAGGCTTCGATGACCGTCCCTCGCCCGACGTTCCAGAGTCGCGCCGCGGTGCGGGTGGAAGGTAGCCGCGCATTGGCTTGCAAGCGCCCCCCGAGAATCGCCGCGCGTATCGCGAGATAGAGTTGACGAGCAACCGGCAGATCGGACGACCGATCAACAGCGATATCGACCAGATAACCGCTGTCCTCTCGCCGGCGCGAGCTTGTTGCCAACACTTCCCCCAATCGCAAGTGGTTCGTGGAGACAAATCGAAGTGGATCTGTCTATTTGCCCACAATCGCTGAATGATAGACCCAGTTTTAGACTAAGGGCTACCTTCTAACAATCAAAACACGAACATTTGCTGGGGAGGAATACTATGACGGATGCCGATCTCACGGCCCGCAAGCCTATGCCCGCGGTCGTCCTTGGCGGATCGATCGACACCCGCAATGTCACGAAGATGCAGGGTACCGTCATCGGCGCTGCCGAATAGGCAAGGCTAAACAACATCCAAAGCTAAACAGCATTCAAGGCTGAACGATATCGCGGTCGCCATTGAGCCGGGCGTCAGACTGTGGCCGATGGTTACTCATCGAAACTAACAAACCCGCGCAGCGGAAAAGGGTTGGAATCATGGCAGCTGCCACAGCCGGCATCTACGATGTTATCGGTATCGGCATAGGACCCTTCAATCTGAGCACTGCAGCTCTTCTCGATGGCGTTCCGCATCTTGCCAGTGCATTTTTCGAACGCAAGAGCGCTTTTACCTGGCATCCAGGCCTCCTCTTCCGTGACGCCCTCTTGCAGACATCTTTCCTCAAAGACCTTGTCTCCTTTGCCGACCCGACGAGCCGACATTCCTTTATCAACTTTCTGCATTCACATCGGCGCCTGCATCAATTCATCAATGCCGACTTCGACCGCATCACACGAGCGGAGTTCACTGAGTACATGTCATGGGTGGCGTCACGCCTGCCCAATCTTCACTTCGGACAAGGCGTCGAACAGCTAACCCATCGCGACGGCCTGTTTGTCGCCCGCATCGAGCCCAATCTCGAGGTGTTGTGCAAGCACGTCGTTGTCGGGATCGGCCGCCGTGACCGAATCCCCGCCTGCGCCAGGCAACATCTCGGTGCCTCCGTCTTCCACGCCGGGAGATTCCTCGAACGCATCGCAAACGTGCCACCGCCACGCACCGTAACAGTCGTGGGCGGCGGACAAAGCGCGGCCGAGATTTTCCTCCACTTCGTCCGCAGCAACGGCAGCGGCGCCCCGGTCAACATCAACTGGGTGACACGCCGTTACAACTTCAGTCCGCTCGACGAAACGCCCTTCACGAACGAGTATTTCACACCATTATACGCGGAATATTTCCACGGCATGGATCTCGGCAGCCGCCGGGATGCCCTTGCAACGCAAAAACTCGCGAGCGATGGCATCTCGTCCAGCACCTTGCGTGAGATCTATCAGGAGATCTATCGGGCAAAATACCTCGAACGCCGCAATGTCAATTTGCGACTCCTGGTCGATCAGGAGCTAACAGATCTGCAGCGCGTCGGTGCGGAATCGCAGCTGACCTTCTCCGATACGAAGACAGGCGCACCAACCAGTCTCACTTCCGACCTGGTGGTGTTGGCGACGGGTTACGAGGCTTTCATTCCGCCCTTCCTTGAGAACATCGCACACATGTTCGAGATCGAGGACGGATACCTGCGCCTCCGGCGCGACTTCTCAGCACAGTGGCGCATGCCATGCAGCAACCGCCTCTACCTGCAGAACGCGGCGCAACAGACCCATGGCGTCGCAGACCCCAATCTGAGTCTCATGGCTTGGCGCAGCGCCACGATTATCAACAGCCTGCTGGGGTATGAGCATTTCCAGACCCCGCAGAGCGACCAGTTCATCGAAAGGACGTTGTCGCTCATATCGCAGCAACAAGTGAAGCAAGCCCTATGATCAAAAGCTCATTGATGTCGGTCCACCACGTTGAGGACTACCCCGGCGGGACGCGCCTCAAAGAACTTGACTTCAACGACGGCGACACCTGGGCAGCGCCATTCAAGGCGGGCATCGTCACTGTCCCGCCCGCCGCCACCACGCCCATGGACGAACACGCGATGCGCGAATGCTGGGTCGTCATTTCCGGCCGCGGTGAACTCATCTCGGCTGGGGAAACCGTGCAGCTTGAGCCGGGGTCGGTCACTTATTTCCAGTCCCAACGCCCTCATCAGCTACGCAATGTCGGTGATCAGGAGTTGAAGCTCTTCTCCGTGTGGTGGAACGCGCATGGCTGACGAATTCGACAACGAATTCGACTTGGCGGTGGTCGGCGCCGGGATTGTGGGCATGATGGTTGCCTGCATTGCCAAGCGAACGCATCCTGCCCTCAGTATCGCTGTTCTCGATCGATCGCTCGCCGGCAGTGGCACGTCTCTCTATGGCGGCGCCGTCCGCATTCCGTTCGGTATCACAGATACACATCGCCGCTTCGTTCGGCGCAGCGAGGAAATCTTCGCAGATCTGGACCGCTGGGCCGGCCCCCTGCCGGCTCGCAAAATTCCCGTGTTCTGGGTTGCCGGGGCAGATCGCATGGCCGCGTTCCGCATGCTGTTGACGAGCGACGCCGCACATTCCCCGACAGCGGACGAGATGGCTGCCCTGCAACACAGCCTGCCGGTCCTGTCCCTCTCCCCCGACGATGCAATTCTTGTCGATACGGCGGCCTGGCATGGCAATCCGAGCCAAACGGTCATGCATCTGCTCGCCCGACTCCGGCAACTCCCCGACGTCGCCTGTTACGAGGGAGTTCACGTGACGGCGCTCACTGACCGCCCCGACGGCTGCGACATCTTCACAGCCGACGGCCAGGTCATTCGCAGCCGCCATCTGGTGCGCGCCACCGGTCCCTGGCTGAACCTGCATCAGCAGCGCCTTCCGGAGAACGGGCTGCGAATCAAAAAGGTTGCTGCCCTGCACGCCGATCTTGCGGCGACGACTGACGACCCTATCGTCTACTTCGCGGAAGACGACGCCTATCTCCTTCCCGATCCCCAGAACGGGCGCTGGATATTCTGCTTTGCCAGCGAAGACTGGGACGTTGAGCCAGAGATCTCTCGGCTGTCCCTCAGCGCACGCGACCGCGCCACGGCGGCTCGCACTTTGACACGTTACGCACCGGCACTGCTGGACCGAACCCGGGGAGGCCGCGTCTTCTGCGATGCCTATAGCCCCACACGCGTGCCGGCCATTGCCCGCGACCCGCAGTCGCCGCGTGTCGCACACGCCCTCGCCTGCTCCGGATCCGGCTATCGCCTATCGCCGGCAATTGCCGAAGCAGCGCTCGACCTCCTCGGAGATACCCTGCAATGACACCAGCCAGTCCCGACGGCCACCAGACCCCAGGAACTCACTTGGCCCGCAGATTGACCGGCGAACCGCGTCGACATCTGATCATCCCCGTGATGCCGACGCCGAACGGCCGGCTGCATCTCGGCCACGTCGCCGGGCCATTCCTGAAATGCGATGTACTGGCGCGACACCTCCGACGCGCGGGACACGAAGTCTGGATTATCTCCGGATCCGATGCATACGAATCCTACGTGCTGCTGAAGAGCGGGCAGACCGGCGAAACTCCCGCCGAGATCGCCCGGATGAACCACCACCTGATTGATCAGGACCTGCATAGCCTCGACATCGTCTACGACGAATGGATTTCTCCGCTGCATCCGCAGTGGAAGGACCTCCATGACGGCATGCAGCTCGATGTGCTCCGCCATTTCACGGAAACTGGAAAAGCCGTGCGGCGGTTGGAAAAGGTACCATACGATCCGAAAGACAACCGCTTCATCATGGGATGTTGGCTGCTCGGACGCTGTCCGGTTTGCGGAGCGAACGCAGGCGGATATTGCTGCGAGAACTGCGGCGCGCACTTCAGCCCTGAAGAGATCCAAAGTCCGCGCAGTCGCGGTGGCGGTGCCACTTCGGAGGTCGAAGTGGAGAGCCTGTTCCTCAAATTATCGGATCCGGAAAAAATCCGGGAAATCGTCTCCCGCATGCATCTACCCGATGCATTCACACGGGCGGCGGATGTCTATCTTCAACACAAGACGGATGTGCGGCTAACCAATCCAGGGCGCTGGGGCGTTGCATGGCCGGTGGCCGCCGGTGATCTGCCCCATGTCGTGTACAGCCATACGGGTCTCTTCAGTTACTCACTCACGTGCGGGAGCGTCTATCAGCAGCTCACATCGGATCCGGTCCATCCATTCCATCCAGACTCCAACGTTGTCACCATCGCGACGTTCGGCCTCGACAACGCTTCATTCTATCTGATCGGCGTACTCGGCAGCGCGCTCGAGCACACTGCCTACAGACCGTTCGATCACTATCTGGGCAACTACTTCCTCAATCTGGAGAACCATAAGTTCTCAACCAGTCGGAACCATGTCATTTGGGCGTCCGACCTGGTGGGCCGCACATCGATATCAAGCGATCTCGCTCGCATGTTCCTGGCAAGGATCAGCCCCGAAGAGTGGGTGAGCAATCTCGATATCGACGAGCTCGTTTCCTTCGTTAACGAGGATTTCGGCGCCAGCCTCCAGGCAACTCTCGCGGCCGCGTCCCGCCAGATTGAATGCGAGGTCGAGCCGACCTCTCCCCCGCCAGCCCTGATGGATGCTTTCGTGGAGGCGCTCAAGGCCCAGATCGCGGCTCTCTCTCCCAACAATTTCTCGCTCCGCCGAGCCGTGCGCGCTATCGAGGACTGGCTGGCATCGGGCATGTCCTACTGTGATACACCCGCCCGCGCATATTGGTGGCTCAAGAGCTTCGCTCTGCTCGTACATCCGCTGATGCCTCGCCTCGGCGAAGACCTCTGGCAAAAGCTAGGCCATGCAGATCAGCCGACAATGGCAAAGTTCTTCGACGAGACCGAGCCGCTTCGCCGCCCCCTCAACTATCGACATACGCCAACATCGCGCGAAGAAATTCTGACGGCCACCGCACTGCAGAAAGAGGACTGATCATGACATCTTCCGCTCCGATGTCGCAGAGCTTTCTTAGGGCGCTGGTCTACCTCGCCTGCCTGTGCATCGCATCCGCTTACGGTTTGTTCTTCACCTTGCCACTCTACATCAAGGCTCTTGGAGGAAACGAGGCGGTGGTCGGCAACATTCTCTTTGCTGGTGCGTTCGGCACACTTCTGTGCGTGGCGCTCGCCAATCAAATGATGAAGCTCTGGCGCCTGCACGCCAGCATAACGATCGGCGCCTCCTGTTATGCGGCAGGCGCAGCGCTCTTCGCCTTTGTGCACGCCATATCACCACTCTATTACGTCGCGGGATTTCTCCTCGGCGCCGGCTGGGGACTGACGTTCACCATCGCACCGATCATGCTGTCCGGCCTGGTAACCGACGCCAATCGAGGGGTGTTCTTCAGCATTTTGTCCGCATTCTACGCCATAGGGATGGGGCTCACGCCGGTGCTGGCGCAGCAGCTTCTGAAAATCGGCGTGGCGCACTGGCAGCTTTTCATCGGCGCAATGCTTTTTGCGGCAGCGAGCGCCCTGCTCTTCTACACCGCCGGCCGACGTCTGCACATCAACGCACCGACACGCGAATCGCTTCCAGGCGGCGAGAAGGCCGCGTTCCGCATGATCATGCTCTCGCCGGCGAGATATCCGCTGGTCATGGTGTTTCTCGGCGCCTGTGTATTCAGCTCCATGATGAATTTCCAAACGACTTTCGCTGCCTCGAAAGGGCTGAACTTCTCCATCTTCTTTATCTGTTACACGGCAGCAGTCATCGGAGCCCGCTTTCTCGTCAGCGGCTTTGTCAATCGACGCGAGCCGATGAAGACCACCATCGCGCTCCTCGCCCTTATGTGCTTGTCGCTGGCGATGTTCTCGATGGTATCGAACAACGAAATCCTTTATGGCGCGAGCTCACTGCTTCTCGGCCTCAGCTACGGTCTCGTCTATCCACTCATCCAGGCACAGGCCGTCAACGCATCAGACGAACACCTTCGTTCCCGCACGCTCGTCTATTTCTCCCTGTTTTACTTCCTCGGTGTATTCGCCTTTCCAAAACTGGGAGGCTTCATCATCGTCAGCGGCGGCTACCAGGCATTGCTCTTCGCACTGCTCGTAATGGCTGGCCTGGAGTTCGCCGTGGCCACGTGGCGTTACCTGACCTCGGCTGAGCTTGGCCTTGTACACAAGCCAACTCCAACAGAGCGAACGTAACCATGGCCAGTTCAGCCGATTGACCACCACACTTGAAACTCGCTTAGCCATGCGAAAATCAACTAGCCCAGGCCCAACAACGCGTAATCCACCGTCGATGGAGTAGCACCGTGACAGACCTGAAGGAGCTTCAATCAATGCGCAGCGAGCTCGCTCCTCCGAGGCTAACAAGCAGTGAGCCCGTCATCGATTGGATGCTGGCGCGCCGCCAGACATCCGGGTGCAACCGCATTATTCATTTGAACAATGCCGGCGCCTCGCTGATGCCTGATTGTGTCGTGGAGGCGGCGATAAAACACTTGCGAGACGAAGCGCGTATGGGCGCGTATGAAGCCGCCGAATCTGCCACACGTGAATTAGAGCACGTCTACGAGACCTGCGCCAAGTTACTGAACTGTTCAGTCTCGGAGATTTCAATCGTGGAAAACGCTTCGAGGGCGTGGAGTCTGATTTTCGCCGGCATCAAATTTGAAGAGGGAAACGTAGTCGTCACGTCCAATTTTGAATACGCCAACAACTACATGGCGATCCTTCAGGCAAAACACCGCTACGGCCTCCGCGTTGTTGTGGCGCAAAATACCCCGACCGGCGAGCTGTCGATGGATTCTCTGATGGACATCATTGTTGAGCACGGACGAGCCATCAGATTGATCAGCATTACCCACGTCCCAACAAACAATGGCGTCGTCAACTCCGTCAACGAAATCGGACGGCTCGTACGCGAAACAAAAGTGAGCGGACTCCTTCACGAGTCAGCGCTTTATATCCTCGACGCCTGCCAATCTGCGGGCCAGATTTTCATCGACGTGCAGGAGGGAGGATTTGACATTTTGACCACCTGCAGCCGCAAGTATCTGCGTGGGCCACGGGGGATCGGCCTTCTTTACGTCCGCGGCGGCCGATTCGAGCAGCGCCGTTCCCAGGAACCCATGCTGCTCGACGTGAGAGCCGCCGGGTGGACGTCCCGGGACGGCTACGACGTCTACGACGACGGGCGCCGCTTCGAGACGTGGGAGACAAACGTCTCCGCAAAGATTGCTTTTGGGGTTGCCGTTGATCATGCCAGGGGCTGGGGCATAAGCAACATCGAAAAATACACAGGCGACATGGCCGAGAAGCTTCGCACTCTGCTTCACGGGGTATCCCGAATTCGCCTCCACGATACCGGCACCCGTCGCTGCGGGATCGTCAGCTTCTCGGTTGCTGGTTCCGAACCTTCTGAAGTCAGGACCTTTCTGGCAAACAGACGCATCAATGTCAGCATCTCTGAGAGGGCGCTGACACGCCTGGATATGGAAAACCGGCAACTGGACAATGTTCTGAGGGCCTCCCTTCACTATTACAATTGTGAGGCGGAGCTTGATCTCTTTGTGGATGCTCTCGGAGATTTTTGTCGTCGACACAGATGAGGTAAGCCTTCGAACCGTTTCCGATATTATTTGTCTCGGCCCACCATTGATCGCGCCTGCGATTCCTGCGGGGGTATCCACCGAGGTATCGCGACCAACCATATCCGGAGCTTCGCACCCATGGCCCTTCGATTACTGTCAACTCTTCCATTCATCGGCATTCTGCTAGGCGTTCCCTTCGTCAATCGCGTCGAGCCGATGATCCTTGGCATGCCTCTGATACTTGCCTGGATGGTACTATGGGTCGTCCTGACTGCGGGCATCATGGCGATCACCTACTGGCTGGATCCCGCCAACGCCAAGACTGGCATTGAATCCGGGGAGACACAGTCATGAGCGCGCTCTACATCATCGGCATCGTCACAGCGCTGGCGTTATACATCGGCGTACGCGCACGGCGCGGGCACGTCATGGATCTCGAACAATGGGCAGTTGGTGGCCGCAGTTTCGGGACGATATTCGTATTCCTGCTGCTGGCCGGCGAGATTTATACAACATTTACATTCCTTGGCGGCAGCGGCTTCGCCTATGGGAAGGGCGCACCTGTATATTACATCCTCGCCTACCCGACGCTCGCCTACGTTCTCTCTTACTGGCTCATGCCACCGATCTGGCGTTATGCGAAAACGCATCAACTCGTCTCGCAGTCGCATTTCTTTGCGCATAAATACGATAGCCCAGCACTCGGAGTGCTGGTTGCGCTGGTTGGCGTTGCCGCGGTGATCCCCTTCCTGATGCTGCAACTCAAAGGACTCGGCATTATCGTCTCAGTTGCCTCCTACGGTGCGATCTCGTCTACCGTGGCTATCTGGATCGGAGCCGTGGTTGTCGCCGTTTATGTGATCGTGTCCGGAGTGCGCGGCTCCGCCTGGAATTCCGCTTTGAAGGATCTGTTGATCCTGGCGATTGTGTTGTTCCTGGGCATTTACCTGCCGATTCACTACTATGGCAGTATAGGCCCGATGTTCGAGGCGATCGCGAAAGCGAAGCCTGACTTCCTCACTTTTCCCGCCACAGGTACGAGTGTCATCTGGTTTCAGTCGACGGTCCTTCTCACGACGCTGGGATTCTACATGTGGCCGAACACATTCGGGTCGGTGTTTACGGCCAAGGACGAGGGTATCTTCCGTCGAAACGCGATAATGCTTCCACTCTATCAGTTGATTCTGCTTTTCGCCTTCTTCGTCGGTTTTGCGGCAACGCTCACCGTGCCGGGCTTGGCCGGACCCGATATCGACCTTGCATTGCTCAAACTGTCTATTAAAACTTTCGATCCGTGGTTCGTCGGCCTGATCGGTGCGGCCGGGGTGCTGACCGCGCTTGTCCCCGGTTCCATGCTGCTCATTTCAGCTTCGACCCTCCTTGCCAACGACGTCTATCGAGGCGCCGTGCGACCTCAGGCAACCGATGCAAATGTGACCACCCTGGCTCGCATTCTCGTACCGATCATCGCGCTTGTGGCCGTTGTGTTGGCGCTGCAGGGCGGGGAGACGATCGTGGCGCTGCTGTTGATGGGATATAATTTCGTCACCCAGCTTTTTCCTGCGCTTGCCTGCAGTCTCGCGAGGCGCAACTTGGCGACCAAGCAAGGCGCGATGGCCGGGATTGTTGTGGGTGTGCTGGTGGTAGCAGCAACGACAGTTACCCGCACCAACGTCGCACAGTTGTTTCCATTCCTGCCGGATATGGTCAAAGACATCAACATTGGCTTCCTCGCGCTCGCCATGAATGTTTTCACTTGCGCGCTCGTGAGCAGTTTTACGAAGCCGATCGCTGTCGCTGAGTTATCTCCGCATAGTTAGTTCCCGCTCAGCCGCGACGCAGACCGGACAACTCTGTCCCTCTTGAAGCTTTAGCGGCGCACCAGGACGAAGGATCGACGATGAAAATTCTAATCGCGCGGATGAACCATGAGACAAACACTTTTTCTCCGATACAAACTCCACTTTCTGCGTTTGGCAACACGGGTCCCACCTTTGGCGAGGAGGCCTATCGTGAGCAGAAGGGGATGCGGACTGCGATGTCAGCGTTCATCGATGCGGCGGAGCAAGCTGGTGCGGAGATCGTAACACCAATTTCCGCGACGGCGAACCCGAGTGGCCCTGTCGCGGCGCAAGCGTATACGGTGATGTGCGATGCAATCGTCGAGGCTTCGCACAATTGCGACGCTGTGTTGCTGGACCTTCACGGAGCGATGGTTTCCGAGCAAACGAACGACGGCGAGGGTGATTTGCTCGCACGCCTGCGCGCCAAGTCGCCCGCCACGCCTATCGCAGTGGCGCTGGACTTGCACGGGAATGTGACGCAGCACATGATCGACAATGCGGATGTAATCGTGAGCTTCAAGACCTTTCCGCACATCGACATGTACGAGTGCGGCGAACACGCGGCGCGTATTCTGTTCGCCCGGCTTGGAGGGCGGGCAAAGCCGGTCATCGCATGGCGGCAACCACCGCTGTTAACGCACACGTTGAAAAGCGCGACAGCGCACGGCTCCATGTATCGTGCGGTGGAGGCCGCGCGCCAGGCTGAACGCGACGGAATGCTCGCGGTGTCGATCCTGTCAGGTTTCCCGCTCGCGGATATCGCAGCGCCCTATCTCAGCGTCGTGGTGGTGGGCAACGGCGACCGCGATGCCGCCGATGCGGTCGCCGAACGTATTGCCCGACAGGTATGGGACGAGCGCGAAGGCTTCATCTACCAAAGCGAGCCGATGGCGCAATCGGTTTCGAGAGCGTTCAGCCTGGCGGAGGGCGCGACGCGCCCGGTGCTGCTGGTCGACCACGGCGACAACTGCACGTCCGGCGGCACCTGCGACACGATGACCACTCTGGATGAAGCACTGCGGCTGGGGCTTTCCGGCATCATAGCCGGCCCGCTGTGCGATCCGGATGCTGTTGCCCAGCTCATCAGCGCCGGCGTTGGCGCGCAGGTGAACATCGAGTTGGGCAACAAGTGCGCGATCCCCAAGATCGGTGTTGCAAACCGTCCAACGCGGGTTGGCGGCATCGTGCGGGCCATCACTGATGGTGAATATACGATTACGGGCCCGACCTATACCGGACAGCGCGGGTATATGGGCCGCTGCGCCGTACTGGATATGGGCGCCGCGACCGTCGTGATATCCGAGCGCAGGCACGAACCGTGGGATCTTGGTGTGTTTGAAAGCGTCGGCGTCGATCCGCGCCGCGCACGCTTCATCATACTCAAGTCACGAATGTACTGCCGCCCGGTGTTTGAGCCGATCAGTTCCGCGCTTGTCGAATGTGACAGCCGTGGTGTCACGAGCTCGGACAGCTCACTTTTTTCGTATGAGAATTTGAAGCGGCCGGTGTATCCTCTCGATGCTCTCTGAGAGTGACATCCACCGGACCTATATCACGATGCCTGAAGCGGAAATTCAACGCGAACGATTTGGCGACGATCCGGAGACGACATTTCGCCAAAATCTGTTACAACTCGAGAGCCGTATTGCAGCCGCCTGCGCACGCGCCAATCGGCCGCGCTCTGCCATTCAGCTCTTGCCCGTGACGAAAACCGTCCCCGCCAGTATCGTCCGCGTTGCCGTCGGCCTGGGCCTTCATTGTCTGGGAGAGAATAAAGTCCAGGAGGCGGCTGCAAAGTCTGATGCTCTATCAGACCTGGAGGTTCGCTGGGCCGTTATTGGACACCTTCAAACAAACAAGGCCAAGCAGCTTGTAACGTTCGCATCCGAGTTTCATGCATTGGACAGTCTGCGAGTTGCCGAGGCCCTTCATCGCCATCTCGTGTCAGCAGGTCGCCAGATCGATGTCTTCATTCAAGTCAACACATCGAATGAGGCCTCCAAATATGGTCTTCCGCCGAACGAGGTCGAAGCGTTCGCGCGCCGTCTGCCGGAGTTCCCTACCCTCAAACCGCAGGGACTGATGACCCTGGCTGTGCTGACCGGCGAGGCCGATCGTGTGCGCGCATGCTTTCGGTCGCTGCGCGGCCTTCGCGATCAATTGCGCCTTTCGATGCCCACCAGCGGACTCGACCAGCTCTCGATGGGCATGACGGGAGACTTTGAAATGGCCATTGAGGAAGGCGCCGACGTCGTCCGCGTTGGCCAGGCAATTTTCGGTCGACGACCAACCAAGGATGGGCACTATTGGCCTGGGTTAATTCCTTCGAGCGGCAGTTCGGAGCAAGCGTAATTCACAGGCTAGTGGCAATTGTCGGGGCCTCCGCTAACCAACGACGGAAATTGTCGCAATGACTTTGACGACGGACGTAAGAAGCCACTAAGGCTCGTCGCCGCCGGTCAGCAAAATACAGCGGGGAGGGCCAACAATATGACGACCGATGCAGGAGTGATCGCTCAAACGCTGCCGGGCCGTGTCAGCGTCAAGATGTCGTTCGCCGAAAGACGGCGCCAATTGATGGCCGCCTGTATCGGCAGCCTCCTCGAATATTACGATTTCATCGTGTACGCGTTTCTGGCACCGACGATCGCACGCAACTTCTTTCCCAGCGAAAGCGAGGCCGCAGGGCTGCTTGCCTCCTTCGCGGCTTTTGGCGTCGGCTTCCTGGCTCGGCCGCTCGGCGGCATTGTCATCGGACGGATCGGCGACAAACAGGGCCGCAAGGTTGCACTGTTGCTGACGATCTTCGGCATGGCAATCGGAACAATCGCCATCGGTCTGCTGCCTACCTATGCGACGATCGGGGTCGCGGCCCCCATTCTCCTTGTCGTGATGCGCCTGATCCAGGGCCTGGCCGCGGGAGGTGAATGGGGTGGCGCGACCGCCTTTATTATCGAATCTGCGCCCGAAGGCCGGCGTGGTCTGTTCGGTGGTATCGGCCAGGCATCGATCGCCAGTTCGTACCTGCTCAGCACCATCGTCATCGCCGTCATCGCGGAAACATTCACCCCGGACCAGATGCAGGACTGGGGATGGCGCATTCCCTTCTTACTTGGCGGCGTGTTGCTTCCGGTCGGAATTTACATGCGTCGGAACATCAAGGAAACTCCGGCCTTTATCGAGGCGCAACGGGCGCCCAAGTCCCACACGGTCGATGATTTCGAAAGCCCGCTCGTGCTGCTCGGCAAGGCCATCGGCTTCACGGTGGTCTGGACGGTCTGCTACTACATCATGCTGAGCTATATGCCGACTTTTCTGACAAAGCATGCCGGGGTATCGCAGACGCAGGCACTCTGGTGCAACGCCATTGCCTTGATGGTCCTCGTCATGACGATGCCGTTCTTCGGCTGGTGGTCGGACAGGATCGGCCGCAAGCCACTCCTGCTGGTCTGCTGCCTCGCTTTCGTTATTCTGCCCTACCCCTTGTTTTCCATCATCCTCTCGGGCCCTTCGCTGGTGACGATCGTGGCGATCCAGATCGTCTTTAACGTATTCATCGCGGCCTTCTCCGGTGCAGGACCGGCGGCACTTTCGGAGCTGTTCCAGACACATTCTCGCACCACGCTGATGTCGACCGGTTACAGTGTCGCCGTCGCGATTTTCGGCGGCTTCGCACCGTTTATCGCAACATGGTTGATCAGCACGACAGGCTCGCCGATCTCGCCGACTTACTATTTGATATTTTCCGCTGTCGTTTCAGGCATAGTGATCTCCAGCTTTCGCGAAACCGCGCATGAGAAGCTGCTCTAAAAGGGGAGCGTGAGGAGATCGCAAGACGGCTCTCGCGCTCGATCGCGCGCGTAGCGTCAACGGACGGGTTATCTCCGTTGACGATGGCAAATGATCCGCGCGAAAGTTCGCTGACGTACAAAATCGGGAGCGGGCGCCATGAGCGGAGAAACATCATCTGCGACACCATCTGGAGCGTCCGCTGTTCCGGCCGAGCCATGGCAATGGCCAGAAGCGCATTGGCGCGGGCTGGTCGATCAGGTGCGCGCTGGCCAAAGCTATCGTCCGGCAGCCTGGAAGAATGGCGCTCGCGCCGCCTTCGCATTGTCGTTCGATGCAGACCATGAGACCAACGAGCTTCGCGACGGCGGCAAGTCCATCGGGCGCCTGGCCTGGGGACAGTACGGCTCGCGCGTGGGTGTGCCCAGGATTCTAAACCTTCTGCGCAAGCACGACGTGCCGGCCACCTTCTACGTTCCGGCCGTCGCCGCCCTGCTGCACCAGGACGAACAGCGTCGCGTGGTGGCAGAGGGTCACGAGATCGGGATCCATGGCTGGATCCATGAACTCAATTCCGTCCTGCCCTATGAGGCGGAGCGCGATCTCATGTTCCGCTCGGCGGACGCCCTCCAGCGCATTACCAGTGTCCGGCCTGTCGGCCTGCGGACGCCGTCCTGGGATTTCAGCCCGAACACACTTCGTATCGAGAAGGAGATGGGCCTGCTGTACGATTCATCGCTCATGGCGGACGAGGATTGTTACGAGCTCCTGCTCGACGGCGAGGCGACCGGTATCGTGGAATTACCAGTGGAGTGGATTCGCGACGACGCAGTGTATTTCATGATGCACCGTTTCCAGTCGCTGCGACCGTACACTCCGCCCGAAGCCGTGTTCGACATCTTCCGTCGGGAATTCGATGCCGCCTACGAGGAAGGCGGCCTTTTTCAGCTCACGACCCATCCGCATATCATCGGCTATCGCTCGCGATATGGATCATCGACGAACTGATCCGGCATGCCAAATCCAAAGGCGACGTCTGGTTCGCAACGCATGCGGAGGTGGCGAGTTTCGCACGAGAAAACTCCGTGCCTGCGTGAACAAAGCTGCATTAACTAGCCGGCCCTTTCCGACGAAGAACGTCTTGCCGGGAATTTGAGGGGCAACGCCCTTCAAATCCCTCGACCCAGGACTAGGGGCCCGGAGCGCATCGACAGCACAGACCGCGCGAACTCGGCGAGACCTTCTATGCCGACGGCATGGTGGCCTTGCCCGACCTGGCTGCGCGCCGCGTCTCTGCGGCCTGCGCACCCCGATGGGCCTTGCATGGGCCCCGGCAACCGGCGAGCTCCGTATCGTGGCCAGCGAGCGCGATCGCCTGGGCGACGAGACACCTTCCGATTATCTGACCTCGGTGCGCGACGGCGGTTTGCGATTGGGGGCAGCGGTGGACGACCGGTCGGGGTCACGCTCGATCCCGACGGCTCTCTTCCGGTGGCCGGCGATGTCAGCGATCTGATCTGGTGCGTGATGGACGAGCGGTGACGAGCCCGCGGCAGCAAAAAGCCCTCGAAAACGGCGCGTTTTCGAGGGCTGATAGTTTGGTTGCGGGGACGCGCAACCGTCTCAAATTGTTATTCGAAACAGCGGCTTGAGCATCTGATTCAATAGCGGCGGGATATGCGGTATTCAGCTTGGAAGTCGGGGAAACTTTTAAATGCCGTTCTGACATTTTCGGCGTTTTTGGCCCATTGAGACCGTTACAGAATTTCTCTTTGTCAGAATGGCAGTTTGCCGGCCCTTACGCATCGGCAATTCAGAGCAGGGCCATACACGCGCATCCAAACAACGTGAAGGCGCACCACCCACCACAATGGTGCTTCACGATCCCAGAACCGCATTCTCGCTCAACCCGGGCCAACGACCAGTTTCGGCCTTGATGGCTGCGGCTCTAGGAGATCTCGAAATCCTCCAGTACCGGTGCGCGCATGTCACGCTCGAAGACCTCGTAAGACCATGGGTACGACGCCACATTTCCATTCTTGTCGATGTACCAACTCTTGCATCCGGACGCCCAGATCGAGCCGGCCATCTTTTCTTTCACCGACGCATTGTAAGCGGCGGTCGGCTCGGCTTTGGCGGATATCTCGCGGGCCTCGCCGGACCGAAGCTTGTCCATCAATTGCAGTACATAGTCCAGTTGCCGCTCGGCGGTCATGATGAACGAAAAATTTCCGATTGGGCTATTCGGCCCGCCCAGCGTGAAGAAGTTGGGGAATCCGGGTACGCTGACGCCGCGATAGGCTTCGTTGCCGTCGGCCCAGGTTTCGTTCAGCGACCGGCCGTCGCGCCCGATCACCTGCATCGGGCGGAACAACTGGTGCGGGTTGAATCCCGTCGCGAACACCATCAAGCCGAGTTCATGGAGAACGCCGTCCGACGTCCGGATTCCGTTGGCCTCGATGCGGTCTATCGCGGTCGTCACCAACTCGGCGCTTTCCCGCTGGATGGCAGGATAGAACAAGTCGGAGACGATCAGACGCTTGCATCCTGCCTTGTAGTTGGGTGTGAGCCGGGCGCGTAGGTCCGGATCGCGAACGGTGGCGAGATTGTCTCGGCAACGCTGCGCAATGGAATTGTAGAACTCGGCGTTCTCGCCGGCCAGCGCGGCGCCATAGACGTTGTTGATGATCTGCGCGACTCCGTCGTACTGGGCCTGCAGCAATTGCGGTTCGGCGCGAAACTTCGATCGCTCCTCTTCCGAGATCGGGATGTTTGGTTGCGGGAGGATCCATTGTGCGGTCCGCTGGAATAGCAAGACCTTGGCGGCCTCGTCGACGATTGCCGGCAGAATCTGCACGGCGGTCGACCCCGTACCGATGATTCCGACGCGCTTCCCTTTAAGCGAGACGCCGTGATCCCAGCGCGAACTATGAAACGCTACGCCTTCAAAATCTTTGACACCGGCGATATCGGGGTAAACCGGATGGTGTAGAATGCCGGTCGCTGCGATCACCACGTCGAATTCGCCCTGATCGCCTACGCTGGTCTCGATTCGCCAGCTACCCGATGTGTACGCCAGCCGTTTCACTTCCTGCCCGTAACGAATGAGCGGAATGACGTCATGATCCCGCGCAACGTTCTTCAGATAGGCATGTATTTCCGATCCCGGGGAAAAGAAGTGGCTCCAATCGGGATTTGGCGCGAAGGAAAAGCGGTACAGGTGCGAGGGTACATCGCACTGCAGGCCTGGATAGCTGTTGTCGCGCCAGGTGCCGCCGAGATCCCTCGCCTTTTCGAACAGCACGACATCGTCGATACCGATTTTGCGCATCTTGATCGCCGCGGCTATGCCCGACACGCCGGCCCCGATGATTGCCACCCGCAGTTTCCTGACTTTGGTCATGTCATGCATCCGTTCGATGTTGGAAATTGTTCGTGCTGTTTCCCAAGGCACCACGCAGCGACAGACTGATGATCACTCATCGCCGGAGCTCGAGGACCGCCGCGGTATTGCGTTTCTCCATCGCCGTGAACTCCGCTGCGGCCCATGCGCTATCGAGCGAGAGGTCCGGATCGAGCCCGTCGCCCAGGCGTTCAAGCTGCATGTTGTTCCACTGCTGGAGATGGAACAGATTCAGTCCGGCCTCGGGCGCGGGTGCGCGGTCTATCTCCCCAGCGAGGAGACGCCTGGGCGTCTCCGGATCAGCGATCAAGGGACGACCTAGGCCGATGAGGTCGAGTTCGCCGCGCTCAAGAGCTTCGACCATTCCCGTGACCGTGCGGAAGCCGCCAGTGACCATGATCGGCATCGCGGCGGCCGCCCGGACGGCGCCGGCGAAATCGACGAAATAGGCTTCACGCTTGACGGTGCTCGCCAGCGGCTTGTCTTCGCCCTCGTCTCTGACGGCCACACCCACGATCTTGGGCTGTTCGAGTGAGCCGCCTGAGAGTTCCAACAGGTCCAGGCTTGACGTGTTCAGCACTTTCACCAGTTCCAGGCATTCCGCGTTCGTGAAGCCACCCTTTTGAAAATCAGATGCGTTGAGCTTGATCCCGATCGGAAAGTCGGCACCGACGGCGCCGCGCACGGCCGTGAGCGTTCGTAGCAAAAACCTCGATCGATGCTCGAGTGATCCACCCCAACCATCCGTCCGTCTGTTGGAGAGCGGGCTGAGAAATTGTGAGATCAAATAGCCGTGCGCTGCGTGGAGCTGAACCCCGGTGAATCCCGCCTCGCGAACTTTGCGTGCCGAGAAGGCGAACTGGGCGATGGCGTGTTCAATCTCAGTTTCCGTCATCGCCCTTGGCGGTGCGAAAATGTAGCCGGTTCCCCGGATTACCTCGACTTCAACGTTCGAAGGCGCCAGCGGTACGGAGTTGATCGCAGCGTCGGTCTGACGGCCGGCATGATTGAGTTGCGCCCAGAAGTGGCTGCCATATGAGCGCCCCACCGCCGCCAGCCTGGCCAACTCGGTCATCCCACCTTCGTCGTCGACGACCAGGTTCAGCGGTCGCTCCAGATGCCAACGATCGACCTGGATATTGCCTGACAGCAGGAGACCGGCACCGGATCCGGCCCAGCGCCGGTAGAGGGTTTCGAGCCGCGGCGTCGAGCGGTTGTCCGCCCCCGCCATACCCTCGCTCATGGCCGCCTTGCACAGGCGATTGGAAAGCGTTGCGCCGCAAGGCAACTTCAGCGGCTCGGACAGAATGGCGTTCATCGGCGCATCCTTTAAACTGGTTACCCTTGGGGTGAGGCGCGCCACGCTCGATGGAAGGCGGCGCGCACGGTCATCGCCCGCGCGAAGGCCAGCCCAGAAATGGGCTTGGTCGTAGCTCACGAGGCTTGGGTCGACCCTTATTTCAGGCGCGCGCGCCCGTTAGAGGCGAGGTGCCGAAGGCGCCGGCCTTGACGCTGCCGTTCATCGTGTCGCCATCGACGGTCACGGTAAACTCGAGCGTCACAGGCACGGGCTGGGTGATCGAAGCCGACCACGTCAAGAGGTTCCCTTCCACCGCGCCGGAAATCTCCTGCGCACCTGCCCGGCCTTTCATCGTGCCTTTGAAGGTGTCACCGCTGATGAGGATATCGAGCGTGCCCTCCTGCACCCCTATGGGTGAATTAATCGTGGTCTTCCAGGATCCGTCGGCAGTCATCAGGTCTCTCCGTTCGCGTGCGATTGCCCACCGGATGGCCTGCCACCGCCCAATTGCGAGCGGGACACCTCCAGTCTATGATCGGCAACAACGACAGTGATCGCTGTCATTTCACACGACAGTAGATACTGTCGTATGAAATTGATGTCAAGGCTCGCGAGGAGCGGTTTTCGCATGATCAAAACTTGGTCCCAGGACGACCCGAAAGCGGGCTTGATGACCCGCAAGCGCGCACTGATCGTCGACGCCGCGCTGAAGGCGTTTCTGGACCGCGGTTATGCGGAGAGTTCGGTGAACAGGATCGCGGAAGACGCAGGCGTATCGATCAAGACGCTCTATCGGCACTTCGAGACCAAAGACGAACTTTTCAGCGCCGTGATGCAGGCCGCATGCTTGCCCCACGATCAAGGCGGCGCTGAGGGAGCGGATGACACGGGGGCCGCTGAGCCGTCATGGTACGCGAAGCGGCCGAATGTGGGGTTGGCTTTGGCGGGCGAGGAATATCTGCGACATATCCTGTCCGAGGATCAGCTTGCGCTCTATCGCGTTGTTGCCCGCGATGCGCATCGCTTTCCCGAGCTCCGACGCCGTTATCTGAAGGAAGCCGTGGGGCGGCGCATTGCGGCTTTCTCTGATTATCTGGATAGGTGGGCACCGGAGATGGGATGGTCGGTATCGAACAAGCTGGCAGCCTTGACGACGTTTGCCGGCTTACTCAAAGCATCTCTGTTCGATGACGCGCTGCTTGGCTTTCGCAAGCCGAAGGACCAGGAAATCGTCCGCCAGGCGCGGGAGGCCGCCGCGCGCATGTTGATCCTTCTCGAAGCAGGCCAGTTTTGACGGCAGCGTGCGCAAGCGTCATTTTCGGAGACGGCTTCTTGTTCGCCCTGTCCTGTTTCCACACCATCGCCGCCGATTCCTGCACGCGCGTTTCGGTTACGGTTGCTGTTACGGTTCGCGGTAGGGACGCTCATTTCTGAGCGCCCCCCGCACAGATCCGTACTCGCCCAATTAAGGCATACGGCTCCTACCTTGGGTGTTTGACGGCGAAGCGTGCTTGTGGCCAAGGGTGAAGGATACGCGGTTTGGGAAGCCAGTCGTTGGCCAGCCGAGTGATCCGCTGCCAGGTCGTGTCGTCCTTCTGGCTGCGCCGCCGCAGCGATCGCTTCCAGAGTTCGGTGACGAAGAAGCGAAACGTGACCAACGCACGACTGTTGGTCGGCACGGCGTGGTAGTTGAAATAACCCGTGACGACCTGCCCCAGCCATTTTCCCTGCACGGGTATTGGCTGGTGCATTCGCTGTCGCAACTCCTGCTTGATGGCTTTCAGTTTCGCCTGCATGCGATCACGCCGGGTTTTTCGCTTAAGCAGAAATTTGCCCGCGCGTGTCTGCCCACAGATGAAGGTGAAGCCCAGAAAGTTGAACGTCTCCGGTTTGCCCGCGTCGCTCGCGGTTGGCCGCAGCGTGGCGACCAAACTCGATCAGGCGGGTTTTGTACGGATGCAACGACAACGCAAACTCCTTGAACCGCTCCCGCATCGCGCCAAGAAAATGCCGGGCGTCATTCTCGTGCTCGAAACCGACGATGATGTCGTCGGCGTAGCGCACGATGATGACGTTGCCCGCAGCCTCGCGCCGTCGCCAGCGATTGGCCCATAGGTCGAAGACATAGTGCAGGTAAATATTGGCAAGCAACGGTGAAATCACCGATCCCTGTCCCGTTCCCTGATCACCGATCGTCACGACCCCGTCTTCGAGGATGCCCGCCTTGAGCCATTTGCGGATCAGGCGGATGATGCGCTGATCGCCGATCCGGTGCTCCACGAAACGGATGAGCCATGATTGGTTCACCGTGTCGAAGAAGCTTCGGATATCGGCGTCCAGAATGAGGTTCACCTTCGTGCTGGTGATCCCGACAACGAGCGCATCCAACCCATCATGTTGGCTGCGTCCGGGCCGGAAGCCATATGAGAACCCGAGGAAGTCTTCCTCGTAGATCGCATTCAGCACCGCAGCCGTCGCCCGTTGAACGATCTTGTCCTCCAGTGCGGCAACCGCGAGCGGACGTTGTCCACCGTCCGGCTTGGGAATATAGACCCGCCGACTCGGCAGCGCCCGATACGCTCCCCTTTGGACCCGTGCATGCAAGTCCTCGAGCTTGCGCTCAAGGTCTGCCTCGTAGGCCTGCCATGTCAGTCCGTCCACGCCGGAGGCGGCATTCTTCTTCAGATCGAAGAAGGCCTCCCCGAACAGTTCGATGCTGAGATGGTGGAAGAGCGCGGTGAACCGCTCCTTCTTCCTCTGTCTTGCTGCTTGCCGTAGGCGTTCCAGCGCCTGTGACACGTCTGCCCGGTTCTGCGCCCGGAACGTGCTTTGCTGATCCGCCTTCCCCTCGGTCTCCACCCTTGGCTCCACCAGTTCCGCAGCGGATTGCTCCGCCTTGTTCACCGGCTTCACAGCTACTATGGCGGAGTCAGACTTCCCACGCACGTGCACCATCGGCTACGGCTCCTCGCCTTCCCGATGCGGACCGTCGTAAGCATACTTGCGGCGGTCGGGCGTGGGACCTCCCGGTTCCCGAGCAAGGACCTTCTGCACATGCCAGGGTCTGCGACCACGCCGAGCTGGACGGGCGCTCGCGATACCGCGCCCGTCCATGTTGCCTTCCGCGCTGTCAACGGCGTCGGCGCTCGGGAAATGCCTTTCGCGGCTCAATGGCTGGCCTATGCTCACCCCTGCCGACGCTTCGCCTCTGTCCTCGCGGACAGCGACGCACGGCTCGGGGCCGATGTGGTTCGCTACTCCTTCATCGTAGTGGACTTCCACCACCTACTCCTTGCCGGTCTCCCGGCGCTCTGACAGTGCACTAAACCTATCGCGCTCGCACGCTTCAAGTCCGACGATGACGAGACTCAGGTTTGAACGGGCTTTGGCTGCCAATCTCCCCTACTGCCGCTTTGAGGTGATGGGAGAGGTCTGTTGAGCCGGCAATTCAGGATGTGATCACGGTGAAATGCTGGCCCTGGCCAGATGCCGTGCCGAGCTTTCCACTCTCATGATTGGCCAGCGGTCCAGTACAACGAAAAACTCCAGCAGCTTGCGCTATGGGAGTATCGAAGTTTGGTTGCGGGGACACGCAACACCCGGTCCCTGCGAAATGGGTCTGAAAATGCAAAAACCTCCGCGGCGGGGCCGGCGGAGGTTTCGCAAGAATCGTTGGTTGCGGGGGCTCGCAACACCCGATTCTTGCGATTGGTCGAACGATCCATTCCCAAGCTCGCTGCATAGCCACGGGTTAGCCGAGGCCGCGCCCCCCCCCGGCTGTATCGTTGACGCTCTGTCCCACCGCCGCCCCTTTTTGCGAAAGTCTGGGGAAGGATCACTCGGTCTTCAGGCTGTCGGCGACAAAGATTGCCGCTATCACGGCGCAGGCACCCAGCGCCGCAGCGAAACTGCTCGCGCCAATCGCGAGCCCGGTCTTGTCGATGAGATAGCCAGTGGCGACCGGCAGCAGCCCGGCGGGAATGTAGCCGCCGAAATTGAGAACCGAGTTCGCCTCCGCCCGTCGATGCGTCGGCACATGCAAGCCGATGAGCGTCAGGCCGCCCAGTTGCCCCAATCCTTGGGCGGCGCCTGCAAGCAAAGCCGCGATGATCAAAACAGCCGCGATCGATGCGTTCACCGCGAGAATGACGCCGAGCATCGAGAGGATCGCAGCGATCGATCCGAGAAGAAAGATTGTCCGTATGGGGAGGCTCTTCACCGCGAACTGGACGCCCGTCGCCGTCAGGAACATCGCGCAGGCCATGCCGCCGGCGATGAGCGGGCTGGTGACGCCGAGCAGCCGCGACAGGAGCGATGGGCCCAGCGAGAGGACGAAGGAGGTCGCCGTGATGCCTGGGCCGAACACTGCGATGCCCAAGGCCAGATGCCGGCGGTTCGCATGCGGGACGCTGGGCAGATGCAGCCGCCACGCGTCACCCGCCTTGCGTGGTGGACGCTTCAGCGGCAGGAGGGCCGCGATAGCGAGGGCGCTCACCAGAACGAGCAACTCCACGGAGAAGATCGGGACGATCGGCTGGGTCAGCGTCCGCGCCAAGGCGCCGGCGAGCAGAGGGCCGAGGCCCGCGCCAAGCACCATCGCCACCGAGGCGACCAGCGAGGCCAGCTTGCGCCGCTCGGGACCGCCGAGGTCGACAACCGAGGCCATGCCTGCCGAAACGATGACGCCAACGGCGACGCCAGACAGGAGCCGCGCGATGACCAGCATCGTGACGTCATGAGCGGTCGCAAAGAGGAAGCAGGCGACAATGGCGGAAAGCAACCCCGGTATCAGAACGACTTTGCGTCCATACCGGTCGGAGAGCTGGCCCGCGATAAGCAGGGTCACCAGCAGACCGAAAATGTAGGCGGCGAAAATGGTCGTGAGCGTCCCGGACGTGAAGCCGATTTCGGCTTGCCAGCGGATGTAGAGGGGCGTCGCGGAATTCGAGAGGATGAAGACGGCTGTGATCAGCCAGGCGGCGATCCACATGCGCCAGGGCGGATCGGCCCGCGTTGCGGAGATCCCTTCGGATGTGGTGTGGACATTCATGATACGCCTCCAGGCAGACCGATAAGTACGAGTTTTGTCGTACATACCATAGTTCGATTAGAGTCGTATATAGTTGTTCTAAGAAAGTCGCATAAAAGGTTCGACAAAAGTCGTACTGGCGTGCTAAACGGAGTCCATGCCTCCGTCTCAGCTCACCGCTCTCGACGTAAGCGCCGAGGCTCTGCCGTCCCCCTTGCCGGAACCGTCCGCCGAGGCCTTGCGGCTTGAGGCGGTGATGGGCGCGCTGGCCGATCCGTTGCGCCTCACCATCGTTCGAAAGCTTCTGCTGGAATCGGAGGACTATGACCACACCTGCGGCTGGTTCGGCTTCGATCGCCCGAAGTCCTCTCTGACACACCACTTCAAGGCATTGCGTGAAGCAGGCCTCATCCGCCAACGCCAATATGGTCTCGAGCGTCGCAGTCGTGTTCGTGTCGACGATCTGAACCAGCGATTCCCGGGGCTGCTGACATTGGTTGCAGGCTGGGAGCCTGGATCATCGAACGGTGGGCGCTGAGACTCCGTCCGGATGCAGGCGGAGGAAGGCTCTTGCGGCACCTGTCTGTGGCTCACTCACGCCACACTGGGAAGTGCGTTCTCATAGGCAAGACGGGCGATCTGGGGCATTCTTGCCGTGCTCGTGCCCCGTGGGCGATGTTGCCGCGAGATTGCACGAGCAATCATTCACCGGCGATGTCGGCGGCGCAACGATCATCAATGTTCGGAAACGAAGCGGGGCACGTCCCGTCCGTCACGAAATGCGAGAAGCACGTCAGCGGCGGCATCCGCAAATTGGCCGTACATCTCGTCGGTTGGCCATCCGAGGTGCGATGTCAAGACGACATTATCGAGCGTCCTCAACGGATGGTCTGTCGGGAGCGGCTCTTGATCGAAGACATCGAGACCGGCGCCTGCGATGCGGCCATCCCGGAGCGATTTATGGAGCGCCGCCTCATCAACGATCGGCCCCCGGGCCGGGTTGATCAGATAGGCGGAAGGCTTCAAAAGCGCGATGCGCCGCTCATCGATTAAGCCTCGCGATTGCGGGCTCAGTGTCGCATGGATCGACACGATGTCGGAGGCGCCCAAGAGTTCGTCCAACTCGCGCCGTTCCGCACCGGCCGCCGCCGCGGCCTCGTCCGTCAAGCGCGTGCCCCAGGCCAGCACGTTCATATCAAATGCCTTGGCGATCCGAGCGACATAGCGGCCGATATTGCCGAGTCCGACGATGCCGAGTGTTTTGCCGCGGAGGACGCGCGTCATCGGCGTGGGCCAGCCGCCGCTCTTGATGGCCAGATCGACATTCGGAATGCGCCGCATCGCCGCCATCATCAATCCAAACGCAAGTTCTCCGGCTGCCGTGCAGAAGCCACCCGTCGCCTTGCCGATGACGATGCCGCGCTGCTCCGCAGCGGCGAGATCTATATGATAGGCATGATTGCCCGTCTGGGCGATGATCCGGACGTCGGGAAGCTGGTCGAACAGCTCCGGTGTAAATCGGGTGCGCTCGCGCGTCGCGACGAGGGCATCGAAGCCGCATAGCGAGGCTGGGTTCTCGACCGGCGTCGTGACCCAGCTCCAATCGAGTGTTGTTCCATGGAAAAGCCCTCAACGACGCGGTTTGAGCCAGACCGAAGGATGCTAAACTTTGGAAAAGAAGTCGGTCTGTTCCAGATCGGTGATAAGTCCCATATTTGTGGAGGTCCAGCCAAGGCGTTCGCGCGTCAGTTTGCTGGAGGTGGGATTGTCGATCTGAACGGGCCGCGCGATGAAGCCGAATTGCTTTGCTGCCTCGGAGGCGGGTTTGCTGACGACGGGTACGTTCAAACGCCGCCCAATCACCCCAGCGATGTCACGAAACGGAATGCCCTCCTCGGCGACACCGTGATAGGTCCCCCCGGCTGGCCCATTCTCAAGCGCCAGGCGGAAAAGGCGGGCTGCATCGAGATAATGCACCGAAGGCCATCGATTCAGACCGTCGCCCACATATGCCGATTCCTTTTTCTTGCGCGCAGCCGGAATGAGCAGCATGGCCAAGCCGTAAGCGTCGGGGCCGTGGACGATGGGCGGCAGCCTGATTGCAGAGGTGCGAATACCGCGCGAGGCCACCAGTTCCTTGAGCGTATCCTCTGTTCTGGCCCGCCCTAGTCCGAAGGATGTAAAATCGTGGTCATACTCATCATCCTCGGTAGCAAGCCGTCCCGGCTTCATGCCCAATGTTCCGAAAGTGGCCACCAGCGGGCTACCTTTTCCCGGCAGTAATGCAGCGATTGTCTCGATTGCGCGACGGTCCGCCGCCGCCGCGGCTTTCATGAATCTCATGAAGATTCCGCCAGGAGCGCCGCCCAGGAACACGCGAAGCAGCGTGCCGAGCGGAGCGTGTGATATTTTGTGATAAAATGCGGTATGAATCGCACCGTCCACGGACGCTGCGGCCCGGCGCAAACTATCCAGATCGTCCACACTGCCTAGCGCCACCTGCGCGCCAGCTTCGGTCAGCTTCTTGCCCGAAGCCTCGGTGCGCGCGAGTCCCGTCACCTCATGCCCTGCCGCGAGGAGTTCCTTGACGGTCGCAAAGCCGATTAGTCCTGTAGCCCCAGTTACCAAAACGCGCATTGCGCCATCTCCTTCGTTCTGACCGCTTAATTGAGCGTCTAGTCAGTCATTAATTCCGCAAAAATTATCCGCCCACAACTCGCCAGAAGGCTTCAAAACCCGCCCGACAATGCCTGTCCGCGTTCGGCGGGTCGTGAACCATGAAATCCATCGTCGCTTCTGCCATCGCATTCATGATCGCTGCGACAAAACCCAAAGGGGTGTTCTGCATCGGACCGATCGAGCGACACTGTTCCATCAGATCCACGAGTTCGGCGACTTTCTCCGCGGGTTGCTTGCGGCCGGCGGAAGGCGCGCTGGATGTGATTTCTTCGGAAAGGTAGAGCTGCGCCAGCGCACGGCGCTTTTCGGGGTTCGATACGGCCCAGCGCATCCAGTTGCGCCACGCGTGGAAAGTCCGCTTGCGAAGCTCAGCTCCTGCCGGCAGGCCCTCCAATGCGGCGGTCGCCATATCAGCCTTCAGCTCCAGGAAGAGTTGGTTGAACATGTCCCCTTTCGTGGCGAAGTAAGTAAACAGCGAGCCGTTCGACACGCCAGCCTCTTGGGCGATCGTCGCCGTAGGCGCGCTCAGGCCTTGCGTCGCGATGACATGCGTTGCCGCCGCCAAGAGCGCGTTCCGCTTATCCTCACTTCGTGGTCGAGCCATACCCAACTATAATAAAAGAGTGGCCAGTCAGTCAACTAAATTCTGCTCAGAACATTTTCGCTTGCGACACGACTATCCACCTTCATCCCCCGACCGCGACCAGATCGGCGCTCCGCAAGAGCGATGCCCAAGCGCTTTTTCGCTTTGCTCCCTCCCTGCCGCCCCGTGGCCTGCTGCGGGCTCGGCTCTGACGCCGTTTCGCGACCGGAAAATTACCCAGCACGCAACGAAACTGTCAGACCCTTGCGCTGACCGGGAAAAATTCCCGAACCACTTCTTTGTTCGCACCCATGCCATGAAAGACAAAGGCGAGAAGCCGCTTCGCCCGTGCCTCACTGGCGGCGCCCGGCGGCATCTTCCACAGGAAGCTCACGAGAATCAGAAAGCTCTGGGCATCGATGTCCGCCCCGATATCCCCGGCCTCCCGGCAAGCGTCCATCAGGAGCCCGGTGGCCTTCATTATCGGCTCATAGGTTGCCTTATGATCCTCGTCGGTGATCGCCGCCTGCAGTACGACATTGATGCCCTGCTTCGTCCGGCCCGCCTTAGCGAGACGGTCGCACCATTTAAGGAGCGCCCGCAGCGGAGGATTCTCCGCCAGCAGCTTTGCGGCGAGCCTTACAAGTTCGTCGATCTCCCTCCGATAGACAGCGACGACCAGAGCCTCGCGCGTAGGGAAATGGCGATAGAGCGTTCCCGCGCCGACGCCTGCGGTTTTAGCGACGGAATTCAGCGAAGCCGCCGGATCGGCTGTCAGCGCTTCGCGCGCGACCTCCAGAAGGCGGTCGCGGTTCGCTTGTGCATCGGCGCGCAGCTTGGCTTCCAGGTCGCTCATCACCTGCTTGCTAAACGGAGAACTCTCCGGTACATATAAGCGGAGAACTGTCCACTTATAGGCATAAAGGTGTTTATATGCAATACATTAAGATCGGCCACAGCGGCCTTGAGGTTTCTCCCATCTGCGTCGGCTGCATGGGCTTCGGTGATCCTGCGAAGGGCCATCCGGCTTGGTCGCTCGATGAGGCCGCCAGCCGCGATCTGATCCGTCACGCCCTCGATGCCGGCATCAACTTCTTCGACACCGCCAACATGTACTCGAACGGCAATAGCGAGGAGACAGTCGGCAAGGTGCTCAAGGATTCCACCAATCGCGATAGCGTGGTGATCGCAACTAAACTCGCCGCCCCGACACGCAATGGCCCCAACGCCATCGGCTTGTCGCGTAAGGCGATCATGACGGAGGTTGACCACAGCCTGCGTCGTCTCGGCACCGACTACATCGACCTCTACCAAATCCACCGTCGCGATCAGTTGACGCCGTGGGAGGAGACGCTGGAAGCGCTCCACGATCTCGTGAAGATGGGGAAGGTGCGCTATCTTGGTGCTTCCTCGATGAAGGCGTGGGAGTTCGGTAAGGCACTGCATCTCCAAAAGACCAATGGTTGGTCGCGTTTCATTTCGATGCAGGATAACTACAACCTGCTCGCCCGCGAAGAAGAGAACGAGATGATCCCGCTCTGCTCCGACGAAGGTGTTCAGACGATGATCTACAGTCCGCTCGCGCGCGGCCGTCTGGCGCGGCCCTGGGGCGAAACCACCGCCCGCACACAAGCTGAAGCCGAAGGTGCCAGGCAAGAGTCGGCGACCGCAGATAGTGATCAGAAAATCGTCGATGCGGTGGCCGCCATTGCGGCGGACCGTCGCGTCAGCCAGGCGCAGGTCGCCTTGGCCTGGCTCCGCCGCAATCCTGTTGTCGCCGCGCCGATTGTCGGCGTGCTCAAAACCAAGCACATAGATGATGCGGTCGCTTCGCTGTCGATCACGTTGACCGATGATGAGACGAAGAAGCTGGAGGCGCCTTACACGCCACGCCGCGACTATCAGGGCATATCCACGCCGGCGCTGCTAGCCAAAGCCGCTGAAGCCGCGACCGGCTTCACGGCGGCGTCCGTGTCGAACCGTCAATTGCGCCGCTAAGCCAACGCGCTCCAAGCACGAGACAACGGGCTGTCGAACGAACAGCGCACTCAACGAGAGCGGCCCGGAATTGGGAGGATACAAAATTGGTTGCGGGGGCTCGCAACCAACGATTCTTGCGATTGCTTGAAAGGGCTATACCGAAGCTAGCTGCGTGACTGGACCCTGGGCCGAATGGAAAATGGCATATTTGGGATCAACATTTGGGCGCTCCTTGTATCGCTCTCGGGTGCGCTCCTGAAGCTTTTCGACGCCAGGTTTCCTCGCTGGCAAGCATGACAGCGCCCATCTTGGCGAAGGCGGGATTGCCGCCCACATGGTCCCCATGCAGGTGGGTATTGACGACGTATCGGATCGGAGCCGGGCTGAGCTTGCGGATCGCCGCTAAGACCTTGTCCGAGAGCGGGGCGTAGGACGAGTCGACCATGAGCACCCCGTCCGGGCCGACGAGGAGGCCGATGCGCCCTCCTGCTCCCTCCGGATGGATAGGGTCCGTGTCCGGCGATCCCGTGAGCACGTAGACGTTAGGTCCCAATTTCTGGGCGGTGAAGGAGGTCTTCGCATAGTCGATACCCTGTGCCTGGGCGGCGCAAGCGATCGATCCGGTGGCGATGATCGCGGCGAGTGCGGATATTGCTTTGATTGTCATGGAATCTACTCCTGTGACTGGGTTTTGGTGGGTTCAGCTGCTCGCGTTGAGGGCGGTGCGGCGGCGGCGGACATCCACGAACGGCTGGTTCGGGCGCTAGCCCTGAGCCGTCGTGGGGGTGGGCGGATGCAGCTTCGGCGACTTGGCGGAGAGGAACGGCTTCCAGACCGCGACGGGGATGTTGACCAAGAGCAGAGCGAAGACGATGACGCTGTAGAGGTCGGCCTGGGCGGCTGCCGGCTGGAATTGCGGAGCCAGTTGATTGTGGTCGGCGCTCCAATGGGCCCAGAGCTGGACTCTGGCAAAAGCAGGCGCCCCGAGTAGCGCGACGCCAAGGAAGGCGAAAAGATTGAGACCGACCTTGATCCTCACCCAGATCGGCGGCCGGCGGCCGTAACGCAGGAAGGACATCGCCACGCCCGTGGCGACCATGATCAGCAGCCCAAGCGGCCCAAGGCTCTTGTTGATGTCGCCCGCAAAATCTTGACCGAGCGCCAACACTTGCAGGCCACTGTGCGATGTCTGCCGGTCGATCACGATGACCGCCAAACGGCTGCCAATCAGCAGCGCGATACCGATAAAATGGATGGCAAGAGGGCTGCGGAAGATATTTCGCTTCACGGCGGCTGACATATCTACGCGGCCCTTTGCAGATGCTGTCGACAAACCTCGAGAATGCGATCCGAAAGCTCCGGGTCGTCGACCGCGCGCGCCAGCATCATCGCGCCCGCCATTGTCGCGAGCATGGCGAGCGCATCGTCTTCGGGTTCACGCCCACGGCGCTTCAGCAGGAGCCTAGCCACCCGAGCCCTGCTGCGCAGGACTGCATCGGTGAAAACCTTCCGAACGGCCTCACTCTGGCGGGGCATTTCGGACCCGAGGGCGGCGACCGCGCAGCCGTCTCCGGGATTTTCGCGATGCGCTGCGGAGAGGTATTCGCTAACATAGGCGTCAGCGTCGTCGATGGTGCCGACCTTGGCGCCGAAGCTCGCGAAAGCACGTCCGACGGCTTCGGCCAACAGCCGGTCCTTCGAGCCGAACTGACTGTACAGACTGCCATGGGTCAACCCCGCAGCCTCGCCGAGTGCATCCACGCCCACGCCCTGCACGCCCCGTTCGCGGAAGAGGCGGGACGCCTCATCGAGGATCCGCTCGCGGTTCTCCGCGGCCCTTTCCTTTGAAACCTTCATCTCGTCCGCTCCTTCGCTCTGGCCCCTTGAGGTATTGATAGCGGTCGCTATTTTCAATATATAAATTGCGATCGCTATCAAAAAATAGGAGCCTACCCATGTCCAGCTTGTCTCGACTCCGAAGGACGCAGTTGCTGAGCCTGATCGTTTCGGGCTTCGCGGCGGTTCTTCTCCTATCCTTGGTGCAGGCGCATGCGCCGACGCGCCTCATGGCCGGGGTGCTCGGGATCCATCTGCTCAGGGTCCTCGCGCTTTCCGCTATTGCCGCTCGTCGCAGAGGTTATCCCCTGTCGAATGGAGGCCTCGTGGAGATCGTCTGGCTCGATCTGCTGGGCGCAGCCATAGCGGCAGCGGCAATCGTGGCGCTGAGTTTTGGGAGCGCCGCAGGCCCTTGGCTGGCCGGGGCGGTCATCGTTGAAACATTGGTTGATATGGTCGTCATCGTGCGGCGGCGGCTCGAACCAATAACCGTCGCTCCAACGGGGCCTTTTTGGCTAGGTCCTGGCTTTCCTCGTGCCCATGATAATCGTCAGTTTGCCGGTTCTTGGCTGGCTTCTCACAACAAGGGCTGGCGCCTGATCGGCTGCGATCGGCCCAAACGAACCAGGGAGAATCCGTCTCATAGACAGCGGATCCACGCGACGAACTCCACGGGCGATGGACGCAGATTTCTCGTCACCGGCATAGTTATGATGGAGGCCGGCGGCACCTAAACCATGGCACATCCCGAGCTTTGGGCCGATCGCCCGTCCTTCCAGATCCCGTATTTGTAAAAATCGAAATCCAGGTTCGAGGTGCGATTCTGTATCATCGTATCATCGACAACATGGCCCATTTGATATCGGCAAGTACCTTGAATCAATCAGGACCGCGCGTCTCTTGACCGCTTCGAGATCGACTTACGTCTCGGACGTACTCTATAAGCGAAAGTCTCATAAGGGCCGATCTGCCGGGAATGTAGATCAGGTGTCTGATGCCTTAAGGCCGCGCCTCACGCAGTGGAAGAATGTTACGGGCTAATGCGAAGTAGCCGTCCGACTGCGCTTCAAAATGATAACTGCCACACTCCCTAAGAGAGCGCCTGAGGCCAAGAGTAAACGAAAGGTGATGGGCTCTGATAAGAGAACAGCTCCACCAAAGGCTGCGAGCGCGGGTACCAAAAGCTGGACGGTGGAGGCATGAGTGATGGTAAGTTTTCGCAATGCGGCGTACCAAACCGCATAGCCCAACCCCGACGCGATCGCTCCAGATGCAACGGCGAGCAAAAAGCCTTCAGTCGTAATGGAGAAGTCCTTCGAAAAGACTGCGTTAGCGATGAGCGCGAGCGGTACGCAACCGATAAAGCTTACGGCATTTGAATCGATTGGATCAACCTTACTCCTGCCCGAGAGAGAGAAGAGCGCCCAAGCCGTCCCCGACAAGATCATAAAAATGGCGCCTATCGGCTCGGGCGCCGACATTCCGGGTGAGACAAGATATGCCAACCCTATGATAGCAACGCCAAACGCGACCCAGGACGTTGTTGGAAGTCGCTCGCCTTGCCATAGGGCAAATCCAATCATGGTGACCTGAACAGAGCCGAAAAGGACGAGCGCTCCGACGCCGGTACTTATCCGAGTGTAGGCAAGCGAGAAAAAGATGATGTACGCGAAGAGTGAGACAATCGATGAGATGCAATGAGTATTGAAGCGTGGCAGTCGCCGCTGACTGAGAACGACCAGCATCGTTAAGATCGCCGCAGCCGCCGTAACGCGGACTGTGGCAAAGCTGGATGCGTCAATTAGGTTGGGCGCGAGTGCCAAGCGGCACAAGATCGAGTTCGCCGCAAAGCAGAAGAGCGCAACTACCGTCAGTGAACCTGTTGTAAGATCGAGCACGGTAACGCCCCCTCGCTAAGCGAGATATTCATAAAACGTGAATGGGATTGGATGATTGTCAGGAAGCGCGGTCGAGGCCGTTGCGCAGTGCGCTTTCGGCCGCAACCTCATACCCAGCATCCGCGTGTCTTATGATTCCAATGGCGGTATCGTTGTCCATGACTCGAGATAGTCGCGCCGAAGCATCTTCGGTGCCTGTCGCGATTGTCGTGACTCCGGCGGATTGTCCCCAGTTGCCAAGGCCATGTACGGCAACGAGATCCGCGCCCGATGCACAGTTGAGCAGCGCGTTCAGCAGCGGCCAATCGGAAATAGCGTCTGACCCGTCGGCCATATTTTCGGTTTCCCGATGCGGCAAGGATGCCGAGCCCGAATCCAGGTGATCACGCGTAAAAGCGACAGGAGCTTTCAAAGCTCCACGCTTGACTAACTCATTTACGGCCAAAGCGAGCCGCTTGCGTTCGCCATGTCCCAACCAGCCGATGCGCGCCGGCAAGCCTGTGAACTGGACATGGTCACGAGCAGTCCTGATCCAGCCGCAGAGCCGATGATCCGCCGGGAAAAGGTCCAGGGCCAGATCATCGATGAGACGAATGTCCGAAGGATCACCCGAAGCCGCAACCCATCGAAAGGGTCCGATGCCTTCGCAAAAAAGCGGTCTGATATAGAGCTCAATGAACGAGCCGAACTGGAAGGCGTCCGAGACACCGGCTTCAAGCGCATGCTTGCGCAGATTATTTCCATATTCGAACACAATCGAGCCCCTGCCCTTGAGCGTGAGCATGGCTTTGACATGCTTAGCGATCGTGAGCAGCGACTTCTGCTTAAGGTCGTGCGGGGCGGCTTCACGTAGCGCCTGGGCTTCAACGACGCTTAGACCTTCAGGAATATATCCACGAACCGGATCGCAGATGGTCTGATCGGTAACGATATCTGGCGTTACGCCCCTTGCAATCAGGTCAGTGAGCACGGTTGCGACGTTTCCGACAAGGCCAATGGAGATGCCCTGCTGCGAACCCCGCGCCTGATTTGCCCATTCGAGCGCCTCGTCAAGGTTGTATGAGATCCGCTCGCAGTAGCCTGTTGCAACGCGACGATTGATACGTTCCGGATCAGCCTCGACCACGACAATCGCAGCTCCGGCGAGCTTGCCCGCCAAAGGCTGCGCGCCGCTCATGCCGCCGCATCCACCGGTTACTATCAGTCGGCCCGCCAGGGTTCCGCCGAAATGACGCCGCGCAACTGCGCTGAACGTCTCAAAGGTACCTTGGAGAATTCCCTGGCTTCCGATGTATTGCCAGGCAGCCGCCGTCATTCCCGGCATAACTGTGAGGCCCTTAGCTTCCAGAGCGCGAAAATCATCGTCGCCGGCCCAAGCTCCAACCACGTTTCCGTTCGCCATGAGGACGAGAGGCGTCGTCCCCTGCGACGGAAACACACCGGCCGGCTTGCCCGATTGCATAACCAGAGTCTGGTCTTCCTCGAGCCGCATAAGGGCCGAGACGGCTCTATCAAAGCTCTCCCAATCGCGCGCTGCTTTTGCCCATGACATATAAATAACGAGGTCCGCCGGGTTTTCGGCATTCTCAAGATTATTCTCGAGGAGACGCAGGATGGTCTCCTGCCGCCAGCCTTTGCATCGCAGCTCAGTGCCGCGCATCGCAGTTATAGGCATGCGTCTGTTCGAACCCATCGGCCACCTGTTCGTCACGTTTGAGGGTTGGTTATGTCCAAAGCAATGTTCTCGTCCGCGTCGACGCGGCAAACCGTCTGGTACAGCGCGGCGCACCCAGCCTCTAACTGACCTTGACCGGTCCATTCTTCCGGACAGTGGCTCCTGCCGCCACGGCTGGGCACGAAGATCATGGCGACCGGAGCGATGTGTGCAAGAAACGCTGCGTCATGGCCGGCCCCGCTTGCCATCGTTAGGGTCGAAAGACCAAGATCTGTAGCTGCATCCACGAGATGGCCGCGCAGCCGCTTGTCGCATGCCGCAGGCCTGGATTCCGATAGTTTGAAAAACTGGTCGCGCCTGACATTGGCAGCAAGGGCGGCCTTTTGGCTGGCGAGATCGATGGCTTTCACAAAGTCTGCCAACGGACCTGGTTCTTCGCTCCTGGCCTCGATCACGATGCGTACTCGTGACGGCACCACGTTCGCCGCATTCGGCTCACACTGGATGACGCCTGTCGTTGCAATGAAGTAAGGACTTCCTGTCCGTCCTTCGGCTTCGCTTCGAACCGCAGTGATCGTTGCAGCGGCAGCAACTAGTGTGTCTCGCCGCAGACCAACCGGGGTGGTGCCGGCATGGTCGGCGTCTCCTGAAAAGATCACCTCTAGCCGAACAATACCCACGATCGAGGTGATGATCCCCAAATCCGTATGGGTGGCTTCAAGTACCTTCCCCTGTTCAATGTGAAGTTCGAGAAATGCCCTGATGTCCCGGCGGCTTGGGGTGTCGAGTTTGCGGGTGTCGCCGCCCATCCGCAGAATGGCATCACCAAGCGCTTCGCCGCCAGGCTCTTTGAGAGCCAGCATGGATGGTTGCAGTTGTCGGACCATCGCGCGGCTTCCAACGCAAGAGACGCCGTACTCGCTTGGCTCCTCACTGAGAAAATCCACCAGCTCAATCGAGCTGCGCGGTCGCATCCCGTGCTCCCGAAGCACGCGGACGACTTCAAGGCCGGTAAGGATACCGGCGATTCCGTCAAACCGCCCGCCGGAGGGAACGGTATCGCTATGCGATCCTATAAGAATGGTGCCAGCGCCAGGGTCCCTCCCCTCAAGGCGCCCGATCAAGTTGCCGCCTTCGTCGACGTGTGTTGAAAGGCCAGCCGCTTCGAAACGGCGGACAAGCCACGCGCGCCCTTCGAGAAACCGCGATGTGAAGCAGCGCCGTGTGTAGGGCTTGTCTGGGTCCGTCAATGCGGCGAAAGCCATCACGTCGCTCCAGAGGCGCTCACCGTCGACGCGAATATTCGTAGAAGCACTCACGAGCGTTTCACCACGATTCTAAGAGCCAGCCTGCTTCAAGGAGATGCCAGACCCGCGATGCGTTACCGCGTGGTTCCCTGAAGCCACCACGCGATCAAGGTTCATTGCAGATAGGCAAGAAGTGTTGCTCCAAGCGCTTTCTCGACCTTCGGAAACACGGCCGGATCAAGCGCTCCCTTGCCGACAGGCAAGTTGGATCGATGCGCGCTTATGATTGCGACTTCGCGGCCGACGGTCATCCTCGAAATTGCAATGGGGTCGCCGGTACGCAAATCCAGCGAGCCGACATGGTCCGGAAATGTCGCAACTCGTTGTCCGTCGCGATCCGCGAACATGAACTCGTTGTACACGCCCAGTGTTATATCGCTCGCACCTTGGCGAACCACCACGCGTCCGACATCGAAGCCGGCGTCATAGCTGACGTCATTTGAGACAACTTTGCCTGCGGCCAGAAGTTCGCCTTTGACGAAGTCGACGGTCTTCTGGACGCGACCGGCTCCCTTTGCGGACAGCATGGCATGACCAAGCTCGATCTGAAACGTAATCGCGCCTGCAGCGCCATTGGCGCGCACGAACGATGCCGTCATCGGCCCGCGCGCTGCCGCGATGAGGCCCCCGTTCAGTATCGAGGCCTGTCGCATCAGGCCGGAGGTCGACAGGATGTCGCCTTTCGCGACGACATTGATCGGACTGCCGTTCGTCTGGCCGCCACTCGAACAGACCTGAATGATCGGAATATCGGGACGCGAGGCGAGGCCCATGCCGCCCATCTCGACAGTGGGATGACCGCGCCCGTTTGCCGCAGCATCCACGTAGGGTATTCCCAAAGTTGCCGCCACGAGCCACGCGTTGATACCGGGCACGTGGCCACAGATAACCCCGGCGGGCTTTATGCCGATTTCGGCGGCCAGCCGATTTGCGGCTTCGGCGTAATCCCGCAAAGCCAGTCTTGGTTCAGCGTAGCCGGGGGCTCCCACGGAGGTCGACGTAATGATGATCGCGTCATCCGCGAGCTCATCGAGTGATACCAGTTCGACCTCCGCGAGGCCGAGCGCGAGCTGGCCAGCCAGGTCGTGGCGTTCAAGCATGCTATCGACACCGCTGCCGCCCGCTGACAGGAAAAGTCCGGAGATCAAGGCCGGCTGGAGGTCGGTCTCGCTTAGCTTTCGCTTCATGGTCTTTCTCCGAACGGGATTGGCGGGTGTGACTCTGGGGGCACAGATCAGGCGTGGTGCGCATCAGAAACGCCAAGATACGTGTCGAAAATGCTGGAATCGCTTTTGAGTTCGGCGGGCGAACCGGAGTACACGGTCCTGCCCGACGCAAGGACGCAAACATCATCCGCGACGTCAAGCGCGCGCCCCGTATTTTGTTCAACGAGCAGAATGGTGATGCCTTTCGCGCGAAGCTTGAGTAACGCTTCGAGACATATCTCGACATTCTTCGGCATGAGACCCAGGGACAACTCGTCGACCATGAGTAACTTGGGGTGGGCCATCAAGGCGCGTCCAATAGCCAGCATTTGCTGTTCGCCTCCGGACATCAGGCCGGACTTTTGGTTGCGCCGTTCCGCCAGTCGCGGAAAAAGTTCGAACACCTCATCCATCGTCTGCTTTTCGAGCGACGTCGGATAGGAATAGCCGCCGACAACAAGATTCTCGCGAACGGTCAGGTCGCGAAAGAGCAATCGGCCCTCAGGAACGATTGTGATGCCGAGGCGAGCGCGCTTGACAGCCGGCAGTCGTACGAGATCCTCGCCCATCCAGCTTATCTGGCCTGCCTGAACAGTGACGTGACCCATGATCGCCATGATAAGGGAGGTCTTGCCAGCGCCGTTTGGGCCAAGGAGTGCCGTCAGCTTTCCCTCTTCCATTTTCAGGGAAAAGCCCTCGACGGCGCGAATTCGGCCGTAACCGCACGAGACATTCGTAAGCTCAAGCATGCACGTCCCTTGTTTCCCCGATATAGGCGTCTCTCACTTCCGGCAGATTGATCACGACGTCGCTCGGTCCCTCAGCGAGGATGCTTCCCCGGTTGAGAACCGCGAGGCGGCTCGAAATCCGCAGGATTTCGGCAAGGTTGTGCTCGACCAGGACGATGGTAAGGCCGCCTTTGTTGAGTTCGACGATGGTGCGGGCCAGGGCCGAAGCTTCGCGCTGGTTCAGGCCAGCCAAAGGCTCGTCGAGAAAAATGATCTCAGGATCCAGCGCCAGAGCGCGCGCAACCTCGAGACGCTTCAATTGTCCGAGCGGCAGCTCGGTGGGATTGCGATCGCGTACGTCGGCAAGACCGAGACGGTCAAGTATCGCCAGGGCAATCTTGAGTTCGTGTTCTCTGCGGAACTCAAACAGGGACCTCAAAGCTGAAGCGGTGCGCCGCTTCCCGGCCGCGAGCGTGACATTCTCAATGACGCTTAATCGCGCGAACGGGCGAACGATCTGGTGTGTGCGCACCAAGCCTGCGCGTACCCGCTGGTCGGTCGGGAGACCGGTGATGTCTAATCCTCGCAGCCGTATGCAACCTCGCTGGGGACGCAAGACGCCCGTGAGCAGATTGATGAATGTGGTTTTTCCGGCACCGTTGGGGCCGATCAGTCCAAGCAGCTCGCCCTTTTCGACCGAAAGGCTCGCGCCGTCCACGGCGTTGATGCCACCGAACGCGATCCGGAGGTCGGTTGCTTGCAAGAGGCTCATGTCCGGGCACCGCGCAAGCGAAACAATGATGTGGCAAGGCCGGACAATCCACTCGGACCGAACATCATAACGACAATCAGAAGCACCCCGTAAAGCAGAAGCCGGTAATCGCCCGCGAACCGGAAGATTTCCGGGAACAGTGTGAGAAGGATTGCTCCACAAATGACTCCAAAGGTTGATCCGATACCGCCGACTACAACCATGCAAAGAGCAAGCACCGAGACGCCAAACCCAAACGTATCGGGCACAATGAAGCGGACAAAATTGGTGTACAAGCCGCCGGCGAACCCGGCCAGGGCGGTCCCGATGCCGAAGGCGACAAGCTTGTACCGTCCGACATTGATGCCGATCGCGCGAGCCGCATCATCGTCCGAAGCAACGGCCTGAAATGCGAAGCCGGTCCAATTGCGGCCGAGATAAAAGCTGAAGGCGGCCGTTAGGGCCGCGGTTGCGAGAACAAGGACCGCGTCGCCGCCCTCGCCGAATCCGGATGCGGGGATGCCGGAAAGTCCAAGTTCCCCGCCAACGACCGACAGCTTGCGCACAACACCAAGAAAGAGGAAGCCGACAGCCATCGTCGTGATGGCCAGAAAGTCGTCTTTTACGCGTAGCGAGGCAAGGCCGACTGCAACGCCGACCGTCCCCGCAATGATCGCGCTCAACAGCAACGCGAAAAGAAGCGGAACACCAGCGAGGAGAAGCAGCGCCGTGGCATACGCGCCAATCCCGTAGAACGCTGCATGGCCGAGGCTCACCTGGCCGCAGAAGCCGGTAATGATGTTGAGGCTCAAAGCGAGGATGATGTTGATGCCTGCGATTGTCACCAAACCTACGATATAGCTGCTCATGCGCCGCCCTTTACGCCAAGGCCCTGCGGGCGGATCATGAGAATGACAATCAGCACGATTGCAGCGATCGCATCTCGATCCAGATAGTCGCCGACAGCGACGGTGCCGAATGATTCTGCGACGCCCAGCAACAGGCTCGCGATGAGCGCGCCTCGTGTGCTTCCGAGCCCACCAAGCACGATGATGGCCAAAGCCTTGTAGCTGACCACCGCGCCAAAGGATGGCTCGACGAAATTGTTCAGCAGTGCGACCAGCACGCCCGCGATGCCCGCGATCGCAGAGCCAATTGCGAAATTCGTGTAGCGCACAGTGAGGACGTTCACGCCGAAGCTTGTGGCCATCCGCGGATTCGCTTCGGTGGCGCGCCAGGCGATGCCGATCCGGGTTCTTTCAAGAAAGATGTACAAAAGCCCCAGGAGAACGGCCGTCGTAAGAACGAGCGCTATCTGCGTCTCGTTGAGAACAATTCCGAAGATATTCTTTGTTGCGAGCGAGTACGGGTTGTAGCGAAAAGGGATACCGTTTTCACCAAACGCAATGCGGAAACCATCTTCCATGATCAGGAGCACGCCCAGCGACGCGATAAGTGCGACGAAGGGGGGATGCTTCAGAAGAGGCTGATAGATGAGCCTGTAGATCAGAATACCGACAAGCACGCTCAGCAGAATGGCAGCCGGAAACGCAAGCCAGAGGGAACCCGTGGCATTGGCGACAACGATTCCAATGAATGCACCCAACGTAAATATCGCAGCGTGCGCGATGTGCAGAATTCGGAGAAGCCCGTAGACCATCGTAAGACCCATGGCCATGAGGGCATACATGCATCCATTGATGATGCCGGTCACAAGGAGGTCGATATAGTACAAGTCAGATCCTCGAGATCGTTGCCGCAAGGTAGGGTACCGGCCGCGGATGTACGCGTGATGGGGAACGGAGGAGCTGCTCAATGGAAAGCCCCTCCGTTCAAATCGTCTCTAGTTGAATGCGCCTTCGCTAATGTCTGAGAAGTAGATGAACTTTCCATCCTTGATGACGATCACCGGCATCGACATCACGATTTCGCGCTGGCCATCGAAACTGCTGAGCTTGCCATGCATCGCCGGGAAATCCCTGGTCGCAGCAAGGGCGTCGCGTACTTTTGCCGGATCGATGCTGCCGGCGCGCTTGATCGCGTCGGCGGCGAGGGTGATCGCCGTGTAGACGGATGCGGCTGTGCTCTCGGCGTCGTCCCCGTGACGAGCCTTCAACTCCGCCATGAAGGACTTAAAGGACGCCGACGAGTTGTCGCGGTTGAGGGCGTTGACGATGTAGACGCCTTCCGCCGCGGGCCCTGCAATATCGATGAACGTTTGTGAGTCGAACGCCTGGGCGGCGACAATGGGGACGGTCACGCCGGCGGCGCGCAGCTGCGCAACCAGCGGGCCGCCCGTGAAGGCGTAGCCCGTGACATACAGCGCATCGGGGTTGTCGCGCTTCACGCCGGCAACAATGGATCCAAACTGACGATCCTTCGGGGAATAGGTGTACTCGTTCAGGACTTCAAGGCCGAGCTTGGAAGCTGCGGGCTTGAAGCCCGCAAGAAGCGAGACACCGAAGTCATTGTTGATGCTGACGACCGATATGCGCTTGGCCTTCAGCTTATCGGCGAGGAAGGACGCGGCTGCTCGTCCTTGCGGAGGCGCCAGCTGGAACGTACGGAATACGTAGTCGCCAGCCTTCGTCACATCGGGATGCACGGCATAGGCGGCAATATACGGAATGTGAGCTTCTTGAAAAACAGTGGCCGCAGCACGCGTCGGCTCGGAATAGCTCCCCGAAATGGCGAACTGCGTATGATCTTCGCCGATCATCTTCTTCGCGAGAACGACGGCCTGGGAACCCTGCGCCTGATCGTCGTAAACCTTCAGCGCAATCTTTTCGCCGAGTACACCACCCGCCTTGTTGAGGTCGTCCACGGCGATCTCGGCCGCGATGCGGGCGGACTTGCCGTCTGCAGCAGCGAAACCCGTCAAAGGTGCGAGCAGGCCAAACTTGATCTCATCGGCCGCTGCGGGCCACGCTCCCGAGGAACTCGCCAACGTCACCAGCGCAGCACTGCATGCATAGAGAAGCTTCATTGCTTCGATTCCCTCTGTGGCCAAATGTTAGACAGTTGAAGTCAGCTAACGGAATCGCTAATGAGGCAGAGGGATTGCGGTAATATAGTGGGTTCACCGCCCCGCTAAGTCAAACCCCGTCCTGCAACACGTGTCGCGGGGAACAGAGTGTCTTAGCGATGTCACATGTTAAAATATCATTGAGTGACGCAAGGCATAAATTTTGCTGAAGCCGTTAGATCAGGCCGCGCATTGACACATTTGCCTCGTTGACGCGCTTCATCAGTAGCTCCAAGAAGCGGTTCACATTCTCCGAGGGCGTAGAGCCTGCACGCCGAATAAGCGACAGGCAACGATTGATCTCGGGCTCGATGATATTATTGACCTGAATTTTGTTGGCCTTTGCTCGCTTATGGATGGCACTGATTGGAAGGATTGTGGCCCAATCGTCAGAGTCCACCAAGTTTAGCGTCATGGCCATCGAGTCCACCTCGAAAAGTGGCACCAAACTGAGCCCCGCCTCATTGAAGGCGCGGTCAATGAGGCCCCGCAATCCATGCCTTACCGACGGCAATATGAGCCTCAAATGCCGGATATCCGCCGCTTTCACGGGCCCCGGCGGAAGCACGCCCAGGCGAGGATTTGTTATGACGACCATGGAATCGCGCGCGAGGGGGGTGACGATCAGTCCGGATTGTCTTGCTTCCGTGTCCACAACGGCAAAGTCGAGGAGCGCCTGAACGGTCCATCGACGCAAGCTTTCATTGAATCCTTCCGTGAGCCGCAGGTTGCAACCGTTTGAAAGCTGCATCCAGTCGGAAATTGTTCCAGACACAGTTTGAGCAAGAAGGCTCTCGTCATCGAGCACGGGTAGCACACCAAATCGTATCGGTGGCAATTCCCTGAGCCCGATCTCACGAATTTGAAGTCGTGCTTCCGCGAGGTCGGATAAGACAGGTTCGCACAATCGTCGCAGCGCTATTGCGCGCTTGGTTGGCGCAACGCCGTGCGCGGTACGGACAAACAGTGCATGCCCGATGGCGCGTTCGAGCTTTTTTAGGGTGTTGCTGAGAGCGGGCTGCGACACCCCGAGATCGGCCGCGGCCCGGCTGATATTTCCCCGATCATAGGCAATATCGAACGTCCGCAGTTCGCGGAGCGACAAGGGATCATCCCCGTCGCCGTTTGCGGGCCCGGTTCGCCTTCCAGGTCTCGTCAGACGTTCTGGCGCCGTGTGAGACCGCGTCCGCGCCCAGTCGAGCGCCGCGCGCAGTTCATCACTGAACAATTCTGTGATCGCGCCGATCAGAAGTCGGTCCGCATTACCGACCCGCTTGATCCGCCACACCATGCCACCGGTTTGCGAGCCAACATAGGAAAGTTGGAAACGCTGCTGGAAGGCAAATCCGGGAATGCAACTCAGCGGCATGATGACGGCTGTGGCCGGATTGGAAAACAGCGTCTCCAACTGGTCTATGGCGATGTCCTCGGAGGCAACGGAGATGCCGGCAGACTTCGCGAAGTCGCCGCCAAGTGCTGCGATTGACGGCGGGAACTTGGGCATCACGAAACGCAACTGTCCCGCAAATCTCTCCAAGTCGGTTACCGCAAGCTTCCCCGCAGTTAATGCACTTTCGCCGCGCCTCGAAATGAGACCCCAATCGTCGCGCACCTCGAGCGGGTCGAACATGTCCCGGCTATCCCGCGCCTCTGCTACAGCGCCCACCTCGTCGTTCGTCGATACCGGGCCGCCGAGAAAGTCGATCAATCTTAGCTTAACGTGCGGATGTCTCTTTCCCAACGCATACGCAACGGTCTGCAATGCGCCAGCCAGCAAACTCCCGCGCGGGGCAACAGGCGCGGCCAATGCAATTCTTACAGGGTCCTCATCCAACGATGAGCGGATGTATCGCGAGATGAACTCGACCTCGGCTATGATGTCGCGCGCCAGCCGATAAAGGTGTTCGCCTGCCGGCGTCGGCACGACGCCGGAATGTGTCCGCTTGCACAATCCGGCGCCAAGCTCATGTTCCAGCTTGCTAATTTGCATGCTGATATTGGATTGAACCGTCCCAAGTTGTTCGCCGGCAGACGCGATATTTCCGTAATCACACGCTTTCAGAAAGTAGGTCAGCTGCCGGATTTCCATTGGGTCTCCAAAATCCAAGCGCCTTCTTGAGCGCGGCAGGGCGGAGTTCAATGATAGTTATGCCATCCATCGCAAGCAAGTATTGGTGCGGCGGCTCCCGGACCGCGATGATCACGCATCGATCTATCGCCCGGCGGAGATTAAAGTGGCGCGTAACATTAAGGCTCAACGCGGAAACGAATTGCGTTGCCGGGGATGGCGGCAGGAGACCATCCTGCGCATGCTGGAGAACAATCTCGAGAATGCGGAGATCCCGGACGCTCTCATCGTCTACACGGGCGCCCGCGCGACGCGAGACTGGGAGTCCTACGACCGGATCGTGGAGTCTCTGAAGTCGCTGGCCGACGACGAAACCTTGATCATCCAATCAGGCAAACCGATCTTCCGCCACCGTACGCACGAACGCGCCCCCCGCGTAGTGATGGCGAACGGCAACGTTCTCGGCCGCTGGGCGGATGATCGGAATTATTATGAATTGCAGCGCAAAGGATTGACATTCTACCCCGGAATGACCGCTGCCGCTTGGCAATATATCGGGAGCCAAGGGATCATCCAGGGCACGTACCAGTCCTTCATGGGGGCCGGGGAGCAGAATTTCGGCGGTGATCTGGCCGGTCGTGTCATCTTGACCGCAGGATGCGGCGGCATGGGAGGGGCGCAGCCGCTCGCCGGTAAGCTTGCGGGTGCCGCCATCCTTTGCGTTGACCCGAACGCTCAGAATATCCGTCGGCGCGTGGATATCGGCTATTGCGATCGAATGACCGAAAGCGTCGATGAGGCCATCCGGCTGATCGAAGAGGCGCGACGTTCCAAGGCTGCTCTTTCGGTCGGCCTGGTCGGAAATGCCGCCGATACCCATCCCTTTCTGCTGGCGCGCGGCTTTCAGCCGGACGTCGTTACCGACCAGGTCAACACCGACCCGTACCGGGGATACATCCCGAGTGGCATGACCCCGGATGAAGCCTTCCAAGCCATGCAGACGGATCCGGAGGGGACGGCCAAGCGCGGTCTGGAATCGCTCGTGAAGCAAGTTGAGGCCATGCTGGAATTCAAGCGCCGCGGAGCGATCGTATTTGAATACGGAAATGACTTGCGCGAGCGGGCTGCCAACGCCGGCCTCACGGAGGCGTTGGAAATGGGGAGCTTCATCACGCTCTTCATCCGCCCGCTCTTCTGCGAGGGCAAGGGCCCGTTCCGGTGGCTAGCTGCCACAGGCAATAGCAAAGACATCGCACATGTCGACGAATTGGTGAGGCGAACATTCCCCGAGAATAAGGCCATTAGCCGCTGGATCTCGCTCGCGCAGAAATACATGCCCACGGAAGGGTTGCCTGCGCGCATCGGTTGGCTCGGCTACGGCGAGCGCAGCAAGCTCGCACGATTGGTGAATGCGGCGGTCGCCAATGGTGAGCTGTCCGGCCCTATCGCGTTCACGCGCGATCATCTCGACTCCGGTTCGGTCGCGTATCCGTTACGTGAGACCGAACACATGCCGGACGGCAGCGACTTTATCTCCGACTGGCCTATTCTTAACGCGCTGCTCGCGTGTTCGGGGGGGGCGGATCTTGTCGCCGTTCATTCGCACGGCAATCGTTGGCAAAGCGCCGGGCAAACGGTCGTCGCCGATGGCAGCAAGCTTGCCGAAGCCCGCATCACGGCGGTGATGGACGGCGACACGGCAATGGGCATCGTTCGTCACGCGGAGGCCGGCGTCGAAAAGGCGCGTGAAACGCGTACGGGTCACGGACTGAAGCCCTAGGGAGGTCGTCCCGATGTATGCTCCTGCAGGCCAAGAGATTGGACGACGTCTCACCCGCGACGATGTTGAGGCCGCAGTTCTTGGCGGCCTGCTTTTATCGGCTGGCGGTAGCGGTGGCTCTGGAATCGCGCGTAATCGCTTTATCGGCGAAATGGCGCTCGCCTATAGCGGCGTGAGGCTGGTGCAAGCCGAAGAGCTCTCTGCGGAGGATCTGGCCATCGTCACGAGCGGCATCGGAGCGCCGGCTTCGTCGAAGCCGCGCACCGAGCCGCGTCATGCGGTGGAAAGCGCGCGCCTCCTGATTCAAGACGCAAAGTGCTATGTGGCGGCCGTCATGCCCGCTCACGTTCCCGGCATGAATGCCTGGCTTGTTGCTTCAGTGCTGGGTTTAGGCCTTCTCGATGCGGCGACGAATGGGCGTGGGCACCCGACGCCGAAGTTAGGGGCTATGGGGCTTGCCTCAAGCCCCGATGTCGCGCTCACGCAGGCCGCCGTTGGGGGAGGTCAGGGAGAACCGCCTCTCTCCCTGCTCGCGCGCGGCAATCTTTCAGCGACGTCGGAGATCATGCGTAACGCCGCGGTGTCCAACGGCGGCCTCATCCTGGCGAGCCGGGGGCCTTTCGCGGTCGATTGGATACGCCAACGAGGTGCGGCGGGAGCGCTCAGCTTTCAGATCGATCTCGGGCGCACGATCGTTGATGCAGCGTCCTCATCGAAGCCCGTGCTCGATGCCGTCGCGCATTTTCTGAAGGGCGATATTTTGGCCCTTGGGCGTGTCAAGGCAAACAGCGTCGCCTTTGACGGCGCTTTCGATGTTGGCCATATCGATATCGACGGAGGACGCATCGTTCGTCTCGGCGTGTGCAACGAGTACATGTACGCGGATGGCGTTGATGGTCGCGCGCATACGTTTCCTGACCTCATCGCGACGGTCGATCCCAAGACCGGAATTGCGCTCGAAGTGTCCGAACTGCGCGAAGGCGTCGATGTTGCCGTCGTTGCAGCACGCAAGGAAACGTTTCCATTGGGATCGGGGGTTCTGGATCCCGCGGCCTATGACGAGATCGAACAGGCCATGAATGTTGATCTCAAGAGCTACGCGCTTCACGAGACACCAACTGCAACTTCCAAAGCGAGGGTTTGAAAATGATTAAGCTTTACGACAGCAGGCTTTCCGGAAACTCCTGGAAGGTAAGAATTCTGCTCGGTAACCTTGGCATTCCCCTCAAGCGTGTTACGTTCGCGCTGCCCGAAGGCAAGACCTATTTGCCAGAGTTCCTCGCCAAGAACCCGCAGGGCAAAATTCCCGTCGTCGAGCTCGACAACGGGGAGACCCTCTTTGAGTCGAACGCCATCCTGATGTATTTCGCGACCGGCACTCCGTTCTTACCGGAGGACAAGCTTTGCAGGGCGCGCGTTGCGCAGTGGATGTTCTTTGAGCAAGCCGAGGTGATGCTGAACTTGGCGCATCCCCGCTTCTTCATCGGCATCAAGAAGGCGAAGGAAGCCAACATCGAACTCATCAAGCAACGCTGGGAAGCCGGCTACAAGTCGCTCCAGATCATGGACGACCATCTGGCCAAGACAAAGTTCTTCGTCGACGGCAAGTATTCGATCGCGGACATCGCGCTCTATCCTTATGCGAGCGTGGCGCACGAAGGCGAGTTCGACATGAAGCACTTCCCGAACGTCCTGGCCTGGTTCGAGCGCGTTCGCGAGCAGCCCGGATACAAGCCGTTGTTCGAAGATTGATCCCACACGGATCCCGCATCTCGCATTACGCTTCATCTCGAAGGTGATGCGGCTGCGGCTGGTCCCAATATGAGCCAGTCATGTCCGGCACAGATCTCCCGTCAAAGGAAACGCTGACAACCTCTCACTGGGGTACCTACTATGTCAGCGAGGCTGGCGGCCGTATCCAAAAGGTGCGGCCGTGGGAGAAGGATCCCGACCCTTCTCCTATCGGCCGATCTTTCGTCGGCGCGGTGGACGGGCAGCTCCGTGTGGGCCGTCCGTCGATCCGGCAAGGCTGGCTCGAGGGGCGTGGGTTGTCTCCCCGAGGGCGCCGCGGCGCCGACTCGTTTGTCCATGTTTCCTGGAATGAGGCGCTCGACCTCGTCGCTTCGGAGCTCGAGCGGGTCATTTCAACGCACGGCAACACCTCGATCTTCGGCGGCTCGTATGGCTGGGCGAGCGCCGGTCGCTTTCATCACGCCCAAAGCCAGATACACCGCTTCCTCGGTCTCATCGGCGGCTATACCAATTCGGCGCTGACCTACTCATCGGCAGCCGGGGAAGTCATTCTTCCTCATATCATTGGAAGTATGGACGGCCTCGTCGGTCAACATTCGACGTGGGATGGTATTGCCGAAGAAGGGCGACTGGTCGTCGCGTTCGGCGGGCTGCCACGACGCAACGCTCAGGTGCAGGCCGGAGGGCTCGGCCAGCACGAAGCGTTCGGCGCCATCAAGCGAGCTTCCGCGCGCGGCGTCCGGTTCGTCACTTTGTCCCCCACGAGGGAGGATTGTCCCGAAGCGGCTGGTTGCGAATGGGTACCATTGCGGCCGGGAACCGATGTTGCGGTCATGCTCGGCATGGCTCACGTGCTGATTTCGGAGAATTTGCACGATTCCGCGTTCCTCCAGACCCATTGCGTTGGCTTCGATATGGTCCGCAATTACGTGCTGGGACATTCAGACGGCGTGGCAAAGACACCCAACTGGGCAGGCTCTCTTTCCGGTCTCGACCCCGAGCGCATTTCATCGCTGGCAAGGGCGATGGCCGCCGCGCGCACCATGATTATGGTGAACTGGGCCATCCAGCGTGCAGATTACGGCGAGCAGCCTTACTGGATGGCCGTGACGTTGGCGGCGTTGCTCGGCCAGATCGGACTGAAGGGCGGAGGGTTTGGCTTCGGTTACTCCTGCACCAACGGAGCGGGACGCCCGGATATGGGCTTTCGCTGGCCGTCCCTTCCGCAGGGACAAAATCCAGTCAGAACATTCATCCCCGTGGCGCGCATCGCCGATATGCTACTCAATCCAGGGCAACAATTCGAGTTCAACGGTCAATCACTGACCTATCCCCATATCCGCTTGATCTATTGGGCTGGCGGCAATCCTTTTCATCACCATCAGGATTTGAATCGTCTGGTCGAGGCCTGGCAACGTCCCGACACGATCATCGTGAACGAGCCTTACTGGACCGCCGCCGCAAAACACGCGGACATCGTACTGCCGGTTACCACCACGCTCGAACGCAACGATCTGGCGTTTGCAAACAGAGAAAACCTGATCGTTGCCATGAAGCAGGTCATCGCGCCCGTGGGCGAGGCTCGTGATGATTTCGCAATCTTCTCTGGCCTGGCGACGCGCCTTGGAAACGAACAGTCCTTTACACAGGGACGCACGGCTTTCGCGTGGATTGAAGCGATGTATGCCGAGGCAAAGGAAAATGCCGCGGCCCGCGCTATCGAGCTCCCTCCCTTCGCGGAGTTTTGGGAGAAGGGCTATGCCGAAGTCAAACGAGCGATCAACTCGCACACACTTCTGGAAGCATTCCGCGAGTATCCCGAACACCAGCCTTTGCGAACGCCCTCTGGCCGGATCGAACTGTTCTCCGAGAAAATCGCATCCTTTGGCTACGATGATTGCCCGGGGCATGCGGCCTGGTTCGAGCCAAAGGAATGGCTCGGCAGTTCGATGGCCGATCACTATCCGTTACACCTTTTGTCGCCGCAGCCGGCTGACAAGCTTCACAGCCAATACGATCACGGCTCGGTAAGCCGCAACGGTAAGGTCGCAGGACGTGCTCCGTTGAGGATGCATCCCAGTGACGCTGCCGAGAGAGGACTGAAGAGCGGCGACATCGCGAAGGTCTTTAACGAACGCGGGGCGTGTCTTGCTGGTGTCGTCCTGACCGACGCCTTGCTGCCACGCGTTGTCCAACTGCCCACCGGAGCCTGGTTCGACCCCTCCGACCCAAACGTCCCTGCATCAATCGAGAAACATGGCAACCCCAACGTTCTGACCCCAGACCGCGGATCCTCGCGCTTAGCTCAGGGGCCAAGCTGCAATTCGACGCTCGTACAGGTGGTGCGATTCGACCGAGCTTCGCCAGAAATAACGGCATTTCAACCACCGGCGATTTCGCCAAATCCCCTCGAAAACGGAACAATCCCATGAGTGATTTCGATCTGGTCGTAACCGGGCGTGTGGTCCTGGCAGACCGCGTCCTTGATAAGGGTTACGTGGCTATTCGGGGAGGGGTGGTCGAGCGCGTCGGATCTGGTGCGGCGCCATCAGCAACCGATCGGCAAGATTTCGGCAATGCCTACGTCATGCCCGGCGCTATCGACGCCCAGGTTCATTCGAAGTCGCAGCTCAATCAAGAAGACTTCGTCTGGTCCACACGAGCTGCCGCGGCCGGCGGCGTCACCACTGTCGTCGATATGCCCTACGATGCCGGTTTCCTCGTCTGCACGGGCGACCGGGTACGTCAAAAAATCGCGGAAGCCGGCGCTCAAGCGCGCGTCGACTACGCGCTCTATGGGACGATTGCGCCAGAAGACGGTGCGAAGCATATCGCGGCAATGGTGGAAGCGGGCGCATGCGCCTTCAAGTTCTCCACGTTCAACACGGACTCAAAGCGTTTTCCGCGCATTGCGCCGCAGGTCCTGTACGAGTGTTTTGTCGAGATCGGCAAGCATGGGCTCGCCGCGGGCGTTCACAACGAAAATGACGAAATGGTGCGAGCCGCGATCGCGGCCGTCGAGGCGTCCGGAATCACGGACTACCGCGCCCATGGCCTGTCGCGTCCCCCTGTGACGGAAACCCTCGCGATGGCGGAGGTCTACGAGCTTGGCGCACAGGCCGGTTGTTCCGCCCATGTTGTGCATTGCTCTGTCGGGCGTGGGTACGACCTCTGCGAGGGTTACCGCCGGCAGGGATTCGACGCGACTGTCGAAGCCTGCATTCACTATCTGACGCTTGATGAGGAAAACGACGTCGCCCGGCTCGTCGGCAAGGCGAAAATCAATCCGCCAATCCGCCCGCGTGCCGAAGTCGAGGCGCTCTGGCGGCATCTGGCTGGCGGCAACATTACTGTCGTGTCAACCGATCATGTATCCTGGTCGGAGGATCGCAAGAACGATCCCAACATGCTGAAGAACTCCTCCGGCGCGCCTGGGCTCGAAGTTTTGTACGCACTGCTGATGAAAGGATTGACCGAGCGGAATCTTGACGTCAGTCACGCCGCCAGGCTGCTCGCGGCCAACCCCGCCCGCCTCTTCCGCATCGGCCATCGTAAGGGCGCGATCGAACCCGGCCGGGACGCGGACCTCGTGGTCATGGCGCACGACCCTCGCCGTTATGATCCTTCCGCCTCAGGCCACAATTATGTGACCTGGAGCCCTTACGAAGGAATGGAGCTGCCCTATCGCCCGGTCGCGACATATTTACGCGGGAGAGCCATTTTCGACGGCAAGACCGTTAAGTCCGAGGCGGGCGAAGGCCGCTTCGTCAGGCCGAGCCCAGCGTCGCCACATCCTATGTAGATCATCAAGATTCACGAATTGAATATGCGGACGAAGCTGCTCTGATCAACCGGTAACAAGGCGGATCGGATGTCAGACAAGCCGGTGATCTATTTTATCAATGGTCCCAACGCGAACCTGTACGGGCTGGATGCAGCCGGAACATACGGACCTGACAGCTTCGCGACACTTGAAAACAGGTGTCAGGAAGCCGCGCAAAAGGTCGGACTGCAGCTGAAATTTCTGCAGTCCAACCATGAAGGCAAGATCGTTGACTGGATCCAGGAGGCACGAGGCCGCGCCGCGGCTATCGCAATCAATGCGACCGGACTGACCTATACTTCGGTCTCCATTCTCGGCGCTCTTGCTGCGTTTTCAGGCCCCATCATTGAAGTGCATATGGGCAATATCTGGAAACGCGAGGCCTTTCGCCATCATTCCTACGTGTCGCGGGTGGCGACAGGTGTCATCGCCGGCCTCGGCGTTCTTGGTTACGAAGCCGCGATAACGATCATTTCCCAACTCGTTGAGCGGGCGTGATGGCAACGCAATTGATGGTCTTCCATAGCGAATACCACCGGTACGAGGACTGGAGGGCGGCGCTGGAAGGCGAAGTGCCGGATCTAAAAGTCATTCTGACAGGCGATGTGCCCGATCCGGCGCTGGTCAAGTATACGCTGACGGGGAGTCCGCCCCCGCAGTTTTTCGATCAGTTTGAGAACCTTGAGCTTGCTATCAATCTGGGAGCCGGTGTCGATCACCTGTTGGGACGCACGGATCTTGTCCATAGGCCGATTACACGGCTATCGGATCCCGGTATGGTCCGCATGATGGTCAGCTACGTGACATTTGCGGTGCTGCGTTATGCCCGCGACATGCCCGAAATTGAAAGCCAACAAAAGCGTCGCCAATGGAAGTTTATCCATCAGCGCGACGCGGGATCATTCAAGGTTGGCTTCATGGGGCTAGGCGAATTGGGTGGCGCGTCGGCACTTGAAGTCGCAAGACATGGCTTCGACGTGCGCGGCTGGTCGCGAAGCGGGAAGCAGCTGCCAGGGGTCACTTGCAGCCACGGCATGAACACGCTCGATGCGTTTCTGCCGGAGCTCGATGCTTTGGTCATGCTCTTGCCGCTCACCGCCACAACGCGGAAGATTCTCGATCATCGCCGTTTAAGGCTGCTCAAGCGTGGCGCGAAAATCATCAATCCCGGTCGAGGCGGTCTGATCGACGAAGCGGCTCTGATCGAGGAACTTCGAAGCGGACATGTTGGCGGTGCGACACTCGACACATTCGAGGTCGAGCCGCTTGGCGAAGAGAGTCCACTCTGGGACATGCCAAATGTCTTGATCACGCCGCATCTGGCGGCGCGACCTCATCCGAAAGAGGCGGCTCGGCAGATCGCTGACAACATCGATCGTCTGCGAAACGGAAGGCCCGCTTCTTTCAGTGTCGATCCCGCAAAGGGCTATTGAAGGTCGTGCCGCTCTTGGGAATGATGGGCGTTCAGAACACAGGGGGCAGGATGCAATTGTACTACGCGCCAACGTCGCCTTTCGTCCGGAAAGTTTTGGTAGTGGCGCACGAGCTTGGCATCGAGGGAGATCTCGAACTCATCCCGCTGCCGGCGAGCGAACCCCTGTCGCGTTCGATTGCGTCTGATCACAATCCAACCGGAAAGGTGCCCACGTTGGTGCTCGAGTCCGGAGATGCCATCTACGACAGTCCAGTCATTTGCGAGGTCCTGGAGTTTAGAGCCAGCGTGACCGGCTCGATCTTCCCTGCTCATCCGACTACGCGCTGGAAAGCGCTAGCTGTACAGGCTCTCGCCGACGGTCTGATGGAAGCCGCGATCACCGCGCGGCAAGAAAACGTCATGCGGCCGGAACCCCTACGTTGGCGGAACTGGTCGGCGTTTCAGCTCGGCAAGGTGACCGCTTGCCTCGATCGTTTGGAAGGGACTTCGTTGCGTGTCGATGGCCCTACCATCGCCGAGATCGCGGCGGGTTGCGCCGTTGGTTATCTTGAGTACAGGTTTCCGGATATCGGATGGCGACGCGGCCGACCCGCTCTTGAGCAATGGTTCGAGGCCTTCGCCGCGCGCAGCTCGATGCGGCTCACTGCACCGCCGCGATGAGGCTCGCTTGGATCATGCGACATATCTGCACTGCTCTCGATTTAGGCGGAATGGCTCCCGCGTTGGCTACCTTATCGTCAGGCGGCAGCGTCGGGATCCATCTACATTAATCAGTATACCAGCCTAATTTCGGAACGCCTGCTCCAGGGTTGGAACGGTGGCTCGCGCTGGGCAAGAGGTCGAAGTATCGAGCGTAGGAACAGGCGGCTCATGAACGCCAGCAGAGCAAATCCCAGCCCTGGAGCGTTGGACGACGCTCGGCTTGTCATGCTCTCCCTGGCCTTGGCGTGCATCTTGCTTGCATTGACCCCGATGTATGATGGCTGGGTTCCCATCCACCACGATGGGATTGGCTTTGCATCGATAGCCCTCGTTCTGGTCGGCGTCGGAGTTTCGACATGGCTGTCATTCAAAGCAGCAAAAGATCGAAAAGTGGAGATTTTGGTCGCGACGCTGCTTCTCCTTGCCGTGCTACCCACCCGTTGCTCTGGGCGCTTCGCGCCGTGCCGACGGAGACCATGGCGGCGTTTGTGGTGGTCTTCCTTTCGGTCTTGACGGGTTGCCTGTTTGGAGCCGCGGCAGGCGACCTGGCGGCCCTTTTCACGCCGGACGCCGGCGGTCGAACGCGCTTCGAACGTGGTCTCGGCATCGTGGCCCTCGGCGCTTTTTTTCCGGCTGCCTTGATCTACCGGTCGCCACAGATCTGGCCGCAGGCGCCCATTTGGTACACAATGGTGCTGTCGATCGTTACATTCGTTGTCATCGTGTCGTCAGAGCCTTTTCGTCCGGACAAACGACTTCGACAGGAACCGCCTGCTCCCTGGAAGAACACCCGCAACAGCTAACCGCGTGCTCCTGACTTAGGCGCTAGAGAACGAAAAGAACCTAGAGAGATGCGATTTACGCTTCGTCAGTTGGAGTATTTTGTCGCTGCCGGCGAAACAGGGAGCATCACTCTGGCTTCGGAGCGAATTAATATCTCGCAGCCCTCCATATCCACGGCGATCTCTCATCTGGAGCAGGAGCTCGGCACTCAACTGTTCGTCCGTCACCATGCGCTCGGACTCTCGCTGACGCCCGCAGGCCGCTCCCTCCTACTTGAAGCCAAGCGCGTCATCGAACAAGCACAAGGCCTCTATACGGTCGCGTCCGAAGCCGGCGACCAGATCAGGGGCAAGTTCGTTGTTGGTTGCCTGACCACTCTGGCTCCCATGGTGATGCCGGAGCTGACACACTCATTTACGACGGCATATCCCGGCGCTGAAGTCAGACAACTGGCAACGAACCAGGAAAGGTTGCTTGATGGTCTACGGCGAGCCGAAATCGATGTGGTGATCACCTATGATCTGGACCTGACCGAGGGCATATCCTTTCTGCCGCTCGCACGTTTGCCGATGCACGTCGTCCTCAGCGAGGCGCATCCGTTGGCAGGCAAGGGATCGGTTAGCCTCGCGGAGATGGCCGCAGAACCGTTGCTGTTGTTAGACTTGCCTCTGAGTCGGGAATACTTCCTCGCCATGTTCATGAAGGAGGGACTACAGCCAAACATTAGGGCCCGGTCCGAACATCAGGATGTCATTCGCACAATGGTGGCAAACGGTTACGGATATACGCTGGCAAACGTTCGGCCACGATCGGACCTTGCGCTTGACGGCCGCCGCGTCGTTCGGGTCCGGCTTGCGGGAGATCACAGGCCAATGGTCGTCGGTGTCGCGACCCTTTCGCAGCTCTCACGTTCCCGGATCATCGAGGTTTTCAGAAGCCATTGCCAGGCATTCATCTCCGATTCCTATATCCCCGGAATGGTCGCACCCGACTCCGAGCGATGGGTAAGGCGCGTGCCAAGCGCCCCGCCTGTCGCAAGTGAAGCGGATATTGGGCAACGGTAGGCTGTCGGCATGTCTACGCGGCTACGTTGCATAGCTGCTGTCTCGCCGGTCCAGGACCTGCTTCATCTCGGAGAAATGGGTAAGTCCCGCATGGGCGGTTCGCTGCCACGCTTGTGCGGTCTTCTCGGCAACGTGGTCCGATAAAAAGCGGATGTCACGTCCCGAGGCATAGGCAAGCATGAGGGTTCGGCAGGCGCGTTCAAAATGATAGAGAGTGTCGAACGTCTCTGCGATACTTGGACCGGTGACGAGCACACCATGATTGCCCATAAGCAGGGTCTGGTGGTTACCGAGAGCGGCAACCAGCCTCAGACCTTCGTCCTGATCATCGGCCATGCCGCCGTACTCGAGATCAAGCGCGACCCGCTGATGAAAGCGTGCGGTCGTTTGATCGATGGCCTTTAGTTCGGGATCGCTCAGGGTTGATAGCGCGGTGGCGTAAGGCGAATGGAGATGCATGACGCAGCGCGCCGCCGGAAGCTTCGCGTGGATTGAGCCGTGTATGTGCCAGGCCGTCGGATCTGGAGCATTGTTCTGCTCCATTGTCTTGTCGTCATCGGCGTCGAACAAAACCAGTTCGCTGGCCTTGACGAGTGAAAAATGTCGCCATTTCGGATTCATAAGAAAGCGGCGGCCGTCGTTCGATAAGGCGACGCTGAAGTGATTGGCGATCCCCTCATGCCAATCGAGAAGTGCTGCCATTCGAAAAGCGGCAGCAAGATCGACGCGCAGCTGCCATTCATCACTCTTGAAGTTCGACAAGGTGGTCCTCCGACATATCCATACTGGCCCGCTATCCTGCGCGCAAACCTCGCGCCAATCTTAAAATGGGTTTGGAGCCTCTGAGGCAATGATGAAAAACAAAAGAGGTGCTTAGTAAAATGCAGGGTGACAAAACTTGCGAAAAGCTGGCGGAACGCCAAACGATATGGTGCGATGCAATGGCTATCTGATCGTCCGGGCACGTCATGCAGATAGGAGATGAATTGCAAACTCATGGAGAGATCGTATGCGCACCGCTCTGAAGCTCTGGCTTGCCATCGCCTGCGTAACTACCGTTGTGCTGGACGCGAGGCCCGGATTGACTGCCGAACGTGAGATCGCCGTACAGGCTTGGGGCACGGCGTGGGAGCAAGGTCTTCAGCAAATCGCGACTAATTTCGAGAAGAAGACCGGCATCCACGTTGTGCCTGTGACGCAGTCGGGATCGGCTGATGGCTTTGCGCGTCTGCAGAGCATGCGCGATGCGCCAAAGATCGACGTATGGTTCACGACCTCGAGCTTTGCCGCGCGCGTGACGACCGATCAAAAGATGTTCAGCAAGATTCCGGAGCAGCAGTTCACGAACCTTGGGTCGTTGGTTGCCGGCGGAAAGTCGGACACATGGGTTGGCGCTTACTATTACCCGCTCTCCGTCATCTATCGGCCGAAGCTGGTGAAGGCCCCGATTAACGCATGGACGGACATCTGGAAGCCCGAATTCAAAGGTGCTCTCAGCGTCCCCGATGTGCAGACCTATCAAGCGCGTATGTTGTTGCTATCGGCTCTGACTCACGGTGGCAGCATCGACAATGTTGAGCCCGGCTTTGCCGCTCTCAAGGAGTTGAAGCCGAATATCGCGATGTTCTACGGATCCGATTCAGACGTCCGGAGAGCGCTAGCCCAAGGCGAGATCACCGCCATGGTGGGCCCGCCGTCGCAGGCGAAGCCGCTTCGCGACGATAACGTCGACGTGGTGGTAAAAACGCCGAAGCCCGCGGTCATCCTGTTTGACGTGATGGCGTTGGTCAACACGCCCAAAAAGGATATGGCCGTCCAGTTCATGGATTTCGTTATCTCATCGGAGTCGCAGAAGATTATCTCGACAATGTTCGATATGGGGCCGGTGAACCACATGGTCGTGCCGTCCGCCCAACTCGCGGCTGCCCTGCCATCCGAAGCGGACCAGGTGACGTTCGACGAAGCAAAAATCAACGCGAATGTCGCGGCCTGGAACGAGCGGTTCAAGGCCGAGATCGCTCGATGACCGTTGCCGAGGACGCTCAGCGGCCAATGCTCGAACTCGTTGGCTTGCGCAAGCGGTTTACGGAGGCAGACGTTGTGCGCGAGGTGTCCCTGAAGTTGCCACGAGGAGCGCTGTTGACGCTCCTCGGCCCTTCGGGGTGCGGCAAAAGCACGTTGCTTCGCATGATCGCCGGATTTGTTGAGCCGAGCAGCGGGCATGTCATTGTCAACGGGCGCAGTGTGACGAACCTGCGCCCGGAGCGCCGGCCGACAGCCATGCTGTTTCAGAGCTACGCTCTGTTTCCGCACATGACGGTATTTGACAATGTTGCGTTTGGCTTGAAGCTGCGTCGAATGGACAAAGCTGCGATCAAACGCAAAGTCGCCGACGCGCTTTCCTTGGTTCGGATGGAAGGTCTTGCCAGGCGGTTTCCCGCCGAATTATCGGGCGGGCAGCAGCAGCGGGTTGCCCTGGCCCGTTGTCTCGTCCTCGAACCGGAAATCCTCCTTCTGGATGAGCCGTTCGGTGCGCTCGACCGCCAGTTGCGCGACCAGATGCAGACGGAATTGCGCAAGCTGCAAAAGCAGTTGGGCGTCACGATGGTGGTCGTTACGCATGATCAAAACGAAGCCCTGGTCCTATCTGATCTGATCGCCGTTATGAATGCCGGTGAGATCGTGCAATGGGGAGCTCCAGCTGAGGTCTATGACAGGCCCATCAACCGTTTCGTCGCGTCGTTCATGGGGGTGACCAACATTATCCCCGGGGAACCGATCGGGGAGAGTGACAATCGCGCCTTCAGACTGCCCAACGGCGAAAAGGTCGAAATGATGCCCGGCGATTGCGCGCAGCGTTTCGCGCATATCGCGATTAGGCCGGAAAACCTGGCCATTGTGGAGACGTCCGATCCGAATGCTGTGTTTCGAGGCAAGGTCGAATTCGCGAGCCTCATTGGAAGTGCGATGAGCTATGAGGTGGAGATTGGGTCGATGACATTGTCGGTCGTGACACCGCGCTCGACAGGTGGCCCTCGCGTTGGCGATATCGTCGGCCTCGCCGTCAGGTCGGAAAACTTGATCGCTTTGAAAGAGTAAGTCTCATGCGATTGTTGCTGCTGCCAGCCGGGGTCCTTGCCGGAATATTCTTCGGCGCCTTTTTGGTTTTTGGCGGTGTTGGGTTCCTGCATTCGGCTCCGGGCACGCCTGGCTACGAAGGACCGTGGACGCTCGCCAACTATCTGCGTCTGGCGACGGATCGGGGAGCACTCGAAGCGTTCGGAACAACGATCGTGTTTGCCTGCTCGATCACGGTCGCCAGTGTCCTGCTCGGGTATCCGACCGCTTATGTGATCGCACGGTCAGAATCCAAACTTGCGCGGCATCTTCTCCTCGGAGCGCTTGTGCTCTCGTTTCTGACAGGGAGTATCAGCCGTGCCTACGGCTGGCTTATCGTGCTGGGCCGGCGGGGCCTCGTCAATGATATCCTGCTCGCCGCGGGAATCATCGATCGGCCGATAGCGCTTGTCTATAACAATGCGGGCGTGTTCATTGCCCTGCTTCATTTCACGCTTCCCTTCTTTGTGTTGACGGTGTTCGGTTCGATCCGCTCGCTTTCCAGGCGGACCGAGGAAGCCGCGCGCGACCTCGGCGCGACTGCCTTTCAGGCGTTCACCAAAGTTACATTGCCGCTGACGCTGCCAGCCATTGTAAGCGGCGCGACACTCGTATTCGCCCTCGGGATGAGCGCATTTGCGTACCCCCTGCTCCTTGGCGGCGGCCGTGTTCGCCTGGCATCGAACTATATCTACGATCAGATATTTGTGTCTTTCGATCTTCCTTATGCGGCTGCGGCGGCGACCGCCTTTCTGACAGTGGCGATCGGCAGTCTCTTCGCCTTGTTTATGCTCGAGCGCGCCGCCGGCCGTGTCGTAAGGAGGGAGCCTTGATATGAAGCAATCTGTCGCCCGTCTACCCTGGATCCTGTTTTGCGCCGCCATCCTGGTCTTTGTGATCTCGCCGACGATCTTCACCGCGTATTATTCGTTCGGACCCTCAAAGTATTTCCAGTTTCCCATCGCGAGCTATTCGCTGAAATGGTACTCGCTCTTCTTTGAGTCGTCCAAGTTCCAGTCAGCGATGATTCGGACCGCAATTCTCGCGGGCATTGTGACGCCCGTTTGCCTGCTGGTTGCTCTCGGAACCGCGCACGTGATGGCCCGCGGTTCGCTTCGATCCCGACGTTTGTTGGACGCGATCGCACTCTCACCCCTGGTTGTTCCTGGCATCGTCACCGGCATAGCGTTTCTGAGCGTTTTTCGGCTTGCCGGCATCGAGAGCGGGCTTGTACGCATGATGATCGCGATGCTGGTTGTCTGCTTGCCGTTTGCCCTGCGTGCGATCGCCGCAAATTATCAGAATATTGATCCCGCGACGGAAGAGGCTGCGCGCGATCTCGGCGCGGGTGCTTTCGCAGCTTACCTCAACGTGACCTTTCCGCAATTGAAACCCGGGTTTCTCGCCGGCGCGGTGTTTGTGTTCGTCGAGGTCATCGACAATTTTTCGGTGAACGCGTTTCTGACGGATCTGAACAGCGACACCTTATCCATCACGGCCTACCAGCATATCCGGGATTTTGATGACCCCCTTGTCGCGGTCATGTCGACGTTGCTGTCGATCATTACGCTGGTGGCTGTCCTGCTCGTGCAGAAAGCGATCGGCCTCGATAACGTGGTCAAAGCCCATTAAGAGAATAGGAAAGTTGACCCCGACCTAATCGGGGATTACAGCGGTAACGTCAATCTCAACCAGCCATTCGGGACGGGCGAGCGCTGAAATCACAACCCCGGTGGATACGGGGAAGACGCCCTTCAAATGCGCGCCGACCGAACGGTAGATAACCTCGCGGTAGCGCGGATCAACAAGGTAGATCGTGATCTTGCAGATGTCTTCGAGCTTGGCTCCACACTCGGTAAGTAGCTGCTTGACGTTCAGCATCGCCTGGTCGGCCTGGCCGGCGGCGTCTCCAACGGCAACATTCCTGCCATCATCCAGCTGCTGGCCGACTTGCCCGCGCAGAAAGACAAGGGTGCCGCGCGCGACGACAGCCTGGCAGAGGTCATTGTCGAGCTTTTGCTCGGGGTAAGTATCCTTTGTGTTGAAAGGCCTGATCCGTTTGTGCATCGTGAGTCCTGTGGCAGTGGTTTAATTGACGAAAGGCGTCGCAGATCATGTTGCGCCCGCCCATGCGCGGTCGCCGTGCCGCTCTCCAGAGGCCACGCACGGGCCCCGACCGGGAGGCGAACTCATGCTTGCTGAGCAGCGGTTTCCCGGGAATCGCGCCATAGCGGCATCGGCCGGCCATAGCTGCGATTGGCGTAGATGAGGGGAGAGCCGGATCCCGCCATAACGACGTCCTCCACACTGCCCATAAGAACCAGATGTGTGCCGATGGTTTGCCACGATGCCAGCCTGCAACTGAACGACACGAGGGAGCCGATAATCCGCGGACAGCCCAGAGCGTCCGGCGTAATGTCAACATTGGAGAATTTATCGCCGTTGGGCGACTTGGATCGCCCGGCGAAGCGGTCGGATACGAGAAACTGATCATCCCGCAGGATGTTCACGGCGAAGCGCTCGTTTGTCACGATAGCCCGCGCCGCCTGGCTGCTTTCGTTCACGCAGACCAGCAAGGTGGGATGAGGGGTGTCTGCGGTCACCGAAGCCATCGCCGACACTGTCAGGCCGTAGCGCCCGGCCGGCCCATCCGTGGCGACGATATTGACCGTGCAGGCAGCGTGGCTCATTCCTTGCAGGAAACGCTCGCGGAGAGGCATTTCGTTCGCAATCGACGTCTGTGTCATGGCTTCACCGAACCTGCCCGTTGAGGCTGGCCCACTGTTGATAGGCTTTGTCGCTGCTCTTGCGCGGCTTGTTGGGAAAGACCTTGTCGGAAAGTCCGGCGGCCTTGTGAGCAAAGGCGAGGGAGCCTTCCCAATCGAAAGTCCGGTAGACCGCACCGAGGTGCGCATAGGGCGGCGACTGCGCGAAAAGTTGGAAGGTCAGACGATGTCCGGCGTAATCCGAATTCAGCAGATCCCGCGCGAATGCCAGAAGCTTTCGGCGATCGCCGGAAACCCAGTTCTCGTTGATCGTATAGAATTTTTCGAGCCAGGGTCCCGTCTCAGCAGAGGCGAAGGAGGCACCATCCGGTGTGACGCAAATCTGGCCGCCGCAAAGTTCCCGCGCAATATGCATCATTTCGTGCAGCTGGGAACACGCCAGCACACGGCCGGTATAGAGCAGCGACTGATTGGGCATCATGAGACCGCCGGGGCTACGCTCTGCAAGAGCGATCGATGCGGTCAGATGCGCGTTGATGCTTTCGCGATAGACGGCAAGTTGCGCGAGTTTTTCCTGGACCGCTTGCTGCCGTTCGACACCGGTCTGCCGGGCGTTGAACAGAGCAGCGCCGATCATCAAATCGGCGAGCTTGATGTTGCGCTGGATGAATGCGAACGCCGAATAGCGATGCAAAGTCGACCTGATGTAGGTTGCAGCCTTCGTGTGCCGATAAAATAGAACGTTTTCCCAGGGAATTAGTACATTGTCGAAGATAACCAGCGTGTCCACCTCGTCGAAGCGGTTTGACAGCGGATAGTCATCATCCGATGCGCGGCCGGCAAATCCCGTGCGGCAAATGAATTTGAGATTCGGCGAGCTGAGGTCGCAAATGAACCCAACCGCATAGTCCGAGAGGGCGTTATTGGCCCAGTTCGCAATGGTTGGTTTGGTGAAGGCCTGATTTGCGTAGGCAGCCGCGGTCTCGTATTTCGCGCCACGCACGATGATGCCGGCATCGGTTTCCTTGACGACATGCAACAGCATATCGGGGTCCTGATCCTGCGGGGCTTTGGAGCGGTCGCCTTTCGGATCGGTGTTTGCCGAAACGTGAAACGGATCGGCCTGGAGCACCTTGGCGATGTGGTTGCGGATATTGGCGGAGAATTGGGGGTCGACTTCGTTCAGGACGTCCTGGCCGTCGAACAGCGACCACATCTCGCCCAGAGTTTCATCGCCGACGCGCGTAACGATCCCGCCAACCTCCTCGAGAAGCGTATCGGTTGCCCGTCGTTTGTCCCACCAATCGCCCTGGCTGTACGGCAATTTGGCGATAATCGCGTTCCGCTTACCATCGTCCTCGTAGCTCATGATGTCGCGCGTCGCGGCGTCATGCTGCATGTCATAGAATCGCGCCCGGATGTCAATCAGCGGCTTGAACGTCGGATGTTTTGTAACATCACGCACACGTTCTCCGCTGACATAGACGTGTCGTCCATCCCGGAGTGAATCTCGATACTGCGCGCCCGTACGGATCATGACTGCTCCCAAAATCGATGTCTGGTGCTGACAATGGGCAACGAGCGCGGCGAAGGGAAATACGGGTTTCGAGCCTGTTGGTTTGGAATTCCTGATGCCGCGTAACCTGACTGGCGGAGTTGCCGGGCGGGTCGATCGCTTAAGAAAATGCGATCCAATGGAAAGAAAGACCGTAGTTGGAGCCAGGCTAAGTTGCGCGCATAGTACGAACGTCAAATGTCCGTGTCAGAAGCCTGCAGTTGGATGGCCGGCGCTCGGCAATATGCCGAGATCGATGATGAGAAGCACGCGTGCGAACGGCAAGTTTCCCCATGTACAGCTTTGGCGAAGTAGCGAAAGCCAACGAGGCCTTATGGTCGATAGTTAAAGGCCGCCTCTGCGATCGTGGGCTCGATACCAGCGAGATAGCCTTCGATCATAAGCGGCATGCGGTTCCGCCAGATGTCGGGGAAGAGATTTTTCTAACGCAGATTTGCGGGTATCCACTCTTTAAGCGCTTTCGGAGCCGGGCTCGCATGCTGGCTGTCCCCTGCTATCGCTGGGCGGGTTGCGAGGGAGCTACGCACCGGGGTTATTTCATCGTCAGGACCGATGATGACGCGCAAACGCTCGGCGATCTACGGGGCCGGATATTTGGCTGCAACAACCATCTCTCGAATTCCGGAATGAACTTGCCGCGTCTGACGCTGGCGCGCCTCGCCGGCTTCGGGCACTTCTTCTCGGACGTCAAAATGACCGGTAGCCATGGTGCGAGCGTTGAGCAACTCGGTTCAAAGGCGATCGATGTGTGTTCGATTGACTGCGTGACCTGGGGGCTCCTTGGCCATCACGACGCATCGATCGGGAGGCAATTTCGCGTTCTTGACGAAACGGTCCCGAGCCCATCGCTGCCATTTGTGACGTCAGTGAGTACGCCTGAGGACGAGGTGAAAGTGCTGACCGATGTCCTGCACGAGATCGTGCGAGATCCTCACCTGCGCCCTACCTTGGATGTGCTCGGCCTGATGGGGCTGGCGGCGCCGGATGTCGCGGCATATGAGCGGCTCTCTGACTACGAACGTGAAGCCGCGAGGCGCGGTTACGAAGAGCTCCAGTAATTAAGCGCGAGTGCGGTGAGGTTAAAGGAATGACGTTCAGTATCGTTGCGAGATGTTCATCAACGGGAATGCTGGGGATGGCCGTATCGTCGTCCTCGCCATCGGTGGCCGCACGCTGTGCTCATGTCCGCGCGGATGTGGGAGCCTTCGCAACGCAGAACTTTACCGATCCGACATTAGGTCGCCGCGGCCTCGATCTCATGGAACGAGGTGCGAACGCTACGCAAACGATCGAGATCATTTCCGCGACCGCGAACGACCGCGAATATCGGCAGCTTGCAGCCGTAGGGAAGGTGGGTGCGCCCGCAATCTTTACCGGCGCTAAATGCATGGATCTGACCGGATCTGCGGTTACATCGGACGCGGCTGCCGTCGGCAATTTGCTTGCCTCTGTGTCAATTCCTTCGGCGATGGTCGAGTCGTTCGACAGCGCGAGTGGCCATCTGGCGTACCGCCTGATCCGTGCGATGCAGGCCGGTCTGCAGGCAGGAGGAGAAATCGAACCGGTGCGTTCTGCCGGATTGGTGGTCGTACACGAGCTTCCTTGGGCCATCGTCGATCTCCGCGTCGACTGGACAGAGGGGTGCCCCATTGGTGGCTTGCAGGATCTTTGGAATATCTGGGAACCGCGAATGCCAATCTATCTCGCACGCGCGCTTCGGCCCGCGGAAGCGCCAACGACCGATGTGGAGGCCGTCGCTCCGTGAGCCATAGCCCCGATAGTCTATCGATCCTGAGAGACCTGGTCTCGTTTCCAACAGTCAGCAGCGAATCGAACATCGCCCTGATCAGTTATGTTGAGGAATATCTCGCTGATTATGGGATTCGAGCAAAAACCATCCTCAGTGAAGACGGGCGCAAGGCGAATCTCTACGCGACGATCGGTCCGGACCACAAGCCAGGCGTGCTGCTTTCGGGCCATACCGATGTCGTGCCGACGCACGGCCAGGACTGGCTCGACGATCCGTTTGTGATGCGCGTGATGGACGGCAAGGCCATTGGCCGTGGAACCGTCGATATGAAGGGGTTCGTCGCCTGCGTACTCAATCTTGCATCCAATATTGAGACGCAACGGCTGCAACGTCCCATCCATATGGCCTTCAGCCACGATGAGGAAATTGGCTGCGTCGGCGTCCGTAGAATGCTTCCGGAAATTGCCCGCTTGCCGTGCGCTCCCACGATCTGCGTCATAGGCGAACCAACCGGAATGTCTCTCGTCACAGCACACAAGGGAAAGCTATTGGGCAGGGTGCGTTGCCAAGGTGTTCCCGGCCACTCCAGCGATCCGGACGATGGCGCCAATGCGATCATGATGGCAGGCGAGCTGTTGCAAGAATTTGCGAAGCTACAGAATGACCTCCGGCGATCCAAGCATATTGACGAAGGCTTCGCTGTACCGTTCAGCACTGTCCATGTTGGACGAATTGACGGCGGGACCATTTTGAACGTCATACCACCTTCGTGCTGCTTCGACTTCGAGATACGCAATCTTCCCGGAGACGACCCGGTTCGCATACTGCAGCAGCTCAGCAAAGCGGCAAACGCGATTGTCGCACGGTATCAAGCGACGCAGCCTTTAGCAGCAATCGATATCGAAATCTCCAATTCGTATCCTGCACTCAGAGCCTCTTCCGGCGGCGAACAGAGCCTTTTGAACGGACTCGCCCGAGAATCGGGCCCGTCAAAGGTGTCCTTCGGCACGGAAGCGGGTCTCTACGCCGAGATGCTCGGCGTTCCTGCGGTGGTCTGCGGGCCAGGCAGCGTTCAACAAGCCCATCGATCCGAAGAATATATCGAGCTGTCGCAATTGGCAGCATGCGACACGTTTCTTCGTGACCTGATGCTGAAGCTGACCAACCCCGCATGGCACCCGATCTACTCTTGATATGGAATCTCAAATGACTGTTCCGGCAGATGCCGTCGTCTCCCTGGTCAAGCGTGACGAACTTATCGGTGTCGCACGTGACCTCGTCGCGATACCGAGTTTTAAAGGCGAAGAAACACCTGTCGGGATGTTTATCGCCCAATGGTGCCAGCAGCGCGGATATTCCGTGGAGCTCGATGAGGTCGAGCCCGGCCGTGTGCAGGTCATTGCGACGCTCAAAGGGCGTAGCGGCGGCCGTAGCCTGATGCTGAACGGGCACACCGATATCAATTCGCTCACGCGCGGCTGGGATCGCGATCCATGGCAGGCGTGGGTCGAGGGGGACAAGCTCTATGGCCATGGCGTGCAGAACATGAAGGGCGGCCTCGCGACCATCATGGTGGCCGCCGAAGCGGTCCGCCAGTCAGGCGCTCCCTTGGCTGGCGATCTGGTGCTTGCTTTCGTCGTGGGGGAGACCCAGGGCGGCGAAGGCATGCATCACCTGATGAATCGCGGCTTTCGCACCGATATGGCTATCATTGCCGAGCCGTTCGGCGCCAACAACATCGCTACCATTCATAGCGGTATCGTTCACTTTGCGATACACGTCCTCGGGCGCTCAGGACATCTAAGCCGTCGAGAAGATACGGTTCATGCCGTAAACAACATGGCTGAGGTTCTTCGGCGGCTCGACCGAATGACCTTTTCCTGCCCGCCGTTCCCGGCACTGCCTGCCTTGCCGCGTCTCAACGTGGGGAGCATCATTGGAGGTCGCGGTCCGGAGTACCTGTCCGAACCACCCTACATTCCGGACTATTGCACCATCGTTGTCGATGTCCATTTCGTGCCGGGTCAAACAGTTCGTGACGTGCTCAGCGACATCACGTCGGTCCTTGATGGCATTAAGTGTGATATTCCAGAGTTCAATTACCAGATCGAGGTGCCGCCGCCGCCTTCGATCAAGGGCCGACGTCGGTTGGTGATGGATCCGGTAGAGGTTCCGGAGGAGGCCGAGATCGTTCAATTGATTGCCGGTGCGTACCGATCGGTTTCGGGCAAAAACATAGATCGGATTGGCGCCATCCTGCCGACATCCTATTCGGCGTGCGATACATCTTGGCTCTGCAAAGCTGGCATTGCTGCCGTCAATTACGGACCTTTGACTGAATTCGCAGCGGCAGGTCCGGAAGGCGCCTGCGTCATCATTAGTGAAATGGAAACTGTGGCGAAAGTCATGGCGCTTACGGCTATTCAGGTGTGTGCCGCCTGACGGCGGCATGCGCTTTCGACGTGTCGGAGGTTCAGGCGTGTCGGAAGCGGCTCCCGAAATGGTCTGATGGTAAGCCCGCATTCATCTGAAACAGCTTTTCCCTCAGCGTACCGGGCGCGTACTCCAGCTTGTACACGCCACGCGACTGCAGCTCGGGAATGACAAGCTCGACGAAGTCGGTGAAACTTTCCGGGGTAACTGTCCGGATAAGATTGAAGCCGTCGATGTCAGCCTCTTTGACCCACATTTGAAGGGCGTCCGCTACTTCGATCGGGTCGCCGACGATAGCCGCAATGCGGGTACCGAGTTCCAACTGACCCAAAAGCTTGCGAACAGTCAGCGCTCCGCCGGGGTTCCTCTTGGTGATGGCCTCCACAGCAGAAACCATAGCGTTCGTGTTTTCAGCTACGATCGGATCGTCCAGGCCATATTGCGAATAATCGATTCCTGTCGAGCTACAGAGGTGGACGAGCCCCGCATAGGGACTGGCAAAACGCTTGTACTCGTCATACTTCTCGCGAGCCTCGGCCGACGTCTTTCCGACGACAACGACGATTCCAAGGAAGACGAGGACGCCCCGCGGGTCGCGCCCGGCATCGGCCGTTCGCTGTCTGAGCTGTGCAACCATCTTTCCTGTCTCGGATGGTGATCGTCCGACCAGGAAGACACATTCTGCATGTCTGCCGGCAAACGACTGCCCACTGGATGATGAGCCGGCCTGATAGAGGACTGGCGTTCGCTGAGGCGACGGCTCACAAAGATGGACTGCGTTCATTTTAAGAAACTGCCCGGCGTGATTGATCGTGTGAATTTTGGAGGGATCGGCAAAAACACCCGACTGCCGGTCGCGCAGAACGGCGCCGTCCTCCCAACTACCTTCCCAAAGCTTGTAGACACACTGCATGAACTCTTCCGCAAGTTCATAGCGTTGGGCATGCTCGGTTTGACCGTCTCGACCCATTGCATGCGCAGCGCTGTCGAGGTAGCCCGTAACAATGTTCCAGCCGACCCGACCCTTGGTCAGATGATCCAACGTCGAAAAGCGGCGAGCCAGCAGATATGGATATTCGTAGGAAAGATTCGCGGTGACGCCGAAGCCTAAGTTGCGTGTTACAGCTGCCATGGCCGATATCAACAGAACGGGATCGCCAATCGGAATCTGCACAGCCTCCTTGCAGGCGTCTTTCGGTGACGCCCCGTAGACGTCGTTCACGCCGACGACGTCCGCCATGAACAAGCCATCGAACTTGCCCTTCTCGAGCAATTGCGCCAACGAGGTCCAGTATTCCAGGCTGTTATAGTCGGTCGAATTGTCCCGAGGATGGCGCCAGAGCCCGTGCGCAATGTGACCGACCGAATTCATGTTGAATGCATTGAGCAGGATCTTTCGCATGTTCGACGCTTTCGACGGCTCTATATTCTGGCTCGGTGAAGATTGGAGGGTGCCGGGTGGCCGGACCACGGCACCCATACGAGTCTAAGCCGGTCGCAGCCCCTCGTAACTTCGCAAATTTCTTGGTTGTGGATAGGCTATTCGAGAGACGCCATCGGGCGTATCGCGCGGACTCGGCACCGATCGACCCTACCATCGTCTCGTTCGGCGATAATTTCTGAGGCGCGGGTAACGATTTGCCCTTGGGCAACCCGATGTTAGTCACGCTCTACTGCGCGGGAAGCAGATTCGTTAGATCGGTTTCCTCTCATGTCAGGCAGTCGCCGTGAAAGAAGGTCAATTTTATATAATGATTTCAATGGTATACGAGTTCGCAGTTTTATTCTGAATGGCGCGCCATCTGCACCAAATCGCGCTCAGTGACTTGTGCGCGCGCAGCGGTCGTGTGCCATTGTGTGCCTACCCGATCGCTCTGGCCAATGTCGTTATCATGCTTAAGGCATCTTCGCCCATACCGACTGGCGTCGCCCCGCCCCTTGCTTCCGCAATTACCGTCGTCCGGTACCCTATTAGCAATACAGACGGAAAGCCCAGGAGGACAACGATCAACATCGATCTTAAAATTTTAGCGCTTTGCCGCACCGAACGGAAATGCCGCTGTCTGCCAAGGTTCCCCGCCCTTCAAACTCTCGGCTAACGCACTTGCACAAGCCCCCAGTAGAGCCTCGCCTTTGAGGCTCGAGCTGCGCCTTGCATCGCCGGCGACGCCCGAGCTGGTTACCTCATCAAATGGAATAAAACGTCTGAGCGTAGGCAAGAGAGAGGCGGCAACATCGAAGGACGGACCCTGTGCCTCTGAACACCGCGCCATGTCGATTAGCTCTGGCGCGACTACCATCATCATGGAAGTTTCTGCCTCACAGGCGTGCATGAGGCCCTTCTGGTCCTCCAACAAGCTCGCGATCTCATTTGGCGCAACCATGAAATAGGTCACCGTCGCAATTGGCACGTTAAGCTCACGTGTCAAGTCCGCGGATATTGCGGCGAGGCCGGCGATGTTGCCTGCATGCCCATTAACGAGCACCACTTTTCGGAACCCTGCATTAAGGATAGAGCGGCACAGATCGCGAAGCAGCGCATGATACGTTTGGAGGCTGAGCGAAAACGTTCCGCCGAACGATAGATGGTGGTCAGCGAGTCCGCACCACACGGTTGGCGCTACCACCACAGGGATGTCGGACAACAATAGTTGGGCCGTTCGACGGCACACCGCCGTCACAAGCATGTCGTCCACTCCTGTCGGGAGGTGGGGACCGTGCTGTTCGGTAGATCCTACCGGCAAGAGAACTACAGCGTCCTGGGCCGCCAGCGCCCTTAACGCTTGCGCGTTCAGGCGACTCCAGTTGATCTCGGCCATAGAAGATATCCACCCTACTACTTCTTGACCAACGGGCATTCACTATCGGCTAAGGGCAGGTAGGCATCCGTGCTCGAGACAGTTTTCAAAACGTTATAGTATTCCCAAAGAGCCGTTATCGCGGACGGCTCCTTAACCTGAACGAGATAGAAATCGTGAATCAGCTTTCCGTCCTCGCGGATCTTTGCCCCTCTCGCGTAGAAATCGTCGACCGGTGTCGAGCGCATCTTTTCTAGAACCGAGTCTGTGGCGTCTGTGCCAGCGGCAACGACGGATTTCAGATAGTGAAACACGCCAGAATAGACGGCTGCTTGGGGTTCCGTCGGCATCGCCCCGTGCAGCTTGTAGAAGCGCTGAGAAAAGGCTCTTGTCTCGTCATTTCGTGCCCAATACCACGCGGTCAAGCTGGTCAGGCCCTTGCTCGTTTCCGGACCCATGGCGTGCACATCGGTGATGAACATTAACTCGGCTACGGGCTTCTGAGGCCCAACATTCATGCCGAATTCGTTCCATTGCTTCATCGAAGTTACAAGCTGCTCTCCAGCATTCGCAAAGGCGACGACCTTGGCGCCCGACGCCTGGGCTTGCAGAAGAAACGAGCTATAGTCGGCATTTCCGAGCGGGTGAAACACCGCGCCCAACGACTTGCCGCCTGCGGCCGCAAGCGCGCGCTGCGATTCCAAAACCATGTTCTTTCCAAACGCGTAGTCGGCCGCGATAAAGAACCAGGTATCGTATCCCTGCGAGACAAGCGTGCGAATGGGACCGGCAACCAGATTGTAGGAATCGTGAAGCCAAGCGAGACCCGTTTTGGCACACTGCTTGCCAGTCAGTTCGGTCGTGGCAACTGATGAATAAATGACGATCTTGTTCTTGTCTCGAGCTATCGATTGAATTGCCAATCCAACCGCCGAGTTACCCACATCAGCGACCATGTCGACGCCATCTACGTCGAACCACTTGCGAACAATACCTACGCCGATATCTGCTTTGTTCTGGTGGTCCGCCGATATGATATCGACCTTGATCGACGGTGATGTCTTCTGAAAGTCTTCTGCTGCCAATTTCGCAGCGATAACGGATCCCCGGCCATTCGAATCCGACAATGGTCCTGCCTGGTCGTTGATGATGCCGATCCGGACGACACCATCCGAGAACTCGGCAGCGAGCGCCTGAGGAGCGATTAGTATTGTCGCCAGCGCAAAAAAGAGTACGAGCCTGCTTTGGGCTCGCTTCGGGCAACGCCCTGGCAACACATTCAAGCTCATTCCACACGTCATTCGACTGCCCTCGACATAAAGCCTCTCATTGTGCTCGTGATTTGCTGGTGAGGAGCGTTCCGGATCTGAATCGCAGGACGCGATCCTCGAGACCATCTGGCGCACGACACTTGATTGCCGCACGCCGATATCGGAGCTCGATTGAGCGCTTAAGCCGATACGGTTTCCCGGGATGCAAGCTTCCTGGCCGCGCGATCAACTGCTGCTTGACGGTCACGGAGCCAAGGAACGGAATCGGAGCGAAGCTTTGCCAGCAGTTCGGGAGGAGCATTCTGCACCGTGATGTCGAACGGTGGCTCCGGTTGATATTCGAGGAAAAGTTGAAGCCGTTTGGCGACGTCCTCACCGCAGACCTCCGCGGCGACCTGGAAGGCAAAGTCGACGCCAGCTGTAACGCCGCCGCCGGAAATGCGGTTGCGATCGACAACAACACGCTTGTGAACCGCGATCGCCCCGAAGCATGCGAGCATGTCCCGCATCAGCCAATGGCACGCAGACTTATAACCCGTGAGCAACCCCGCAGCACCGAGGATCAGACAGCCGGCACAGATTGAGGTGACGAAGCGCGCCGCGCCTCCTTTCTCGCGAACAAACGCGATGACCTCATCATCGTCCATGATCGACGTCATGCCAGGGCCGCCGCCGATGCAGAAAATGTCCAAATCCGGACAGTCGCTGAACGTGGTGGTCGGCAGCAACGGAAGGCCGACATCGCTGATCACCGGTTCGATGCGCTTCCACAAGAGATGAACGCGAGCATTTGGCAAGCGAGCCAACACTTCGAAAGGTCCCGTGACATCGAGCTGAGTCATTCCGGGGAAAAAAACGATACCGATCTCGATTGGCTTGCTGGACATCTGTCACCTCGCGGGTTGGAGCGGAGCGACGTTGACAGTCCAGCGGGTTTGCCGAAATGTCATAATACACGCAATTTCTGCCAAGGCTGATCATGACATCATCTTCTCCCCGACGCCTGGTTTTCGTGCTGTTCGAGGACGCCTTGCTGCTCGACTTCGCCGGCCCCATGCAAGTCTTTGAATTAGCTTGCGAAACTTATGAACGTAAGCACGCGCCGTATGTTTGGCAGATTTGCTCGTCGAAGGGAGGACGGATAAGGATCTCGGCAGGCTTGGAACTGATGACGACACCCGTTGCCGACTGTGATCCGACCGATATCGACACATTATTCGTTGGCGGCGGACCTGGAGTTCACCGTGCCGCTGCCGACCCCCGGCTCATTGAATGGTTGCACGCAGCGTCGCCGAACGTAAGGCGTGTCTGTTCGGTCTGTACGGGCACCTTCGTTTTGGCGGCAGCCGGTTTGCTGAGCGGACGAAAAGCGACAACCCATTGGGGTTCTTGCGAACTGCTTGGTGCCCGACATCCGGAAATTTCCGTTTTGGTCGACCCGGTGTTTGTGCACGACCGGGGAATTTGGACATCGGCGGGCGTCACCGCGGGCATCGATCTGGCACTCAGCCTGCTGGAAGACGATCTTGGCCACCGCGAAGCGATGAGGGTAGCACGCCGGCTGGTCGTGTTTCTAAAACGACCCGGGGGACAGGCTCAGTTCAGCGTACCTCTTTCGGTGCAGTCCGCCGACGATAGATCGTTCGAAGAAATCTCGACATGGATACAAGGCAACCTGGGACGCGATTTGCGCGTAGAGCGCCTCGCCGAGAAGGCCGGAATGAGCCCCCGCACATTCGCCCGCGTTTTCCGACAAAGAACGGGTCGGTCACCCGGGAAGGCCGTCGAGGAATTTCGCGTCGAAGCCGCCCGCAGAGCTTTGGAAGAGTCCAACGTCGGCATCAAGGAAATCGCGACTCGCGCCGGCTTCCAGAGCGAAGAGCACCTGCGACGCGCCTTTCGCCGGCGACTGAACGTGTTACCGCACGAGTATCGAGCCAGGTTTCATCGAAACGATCCATAGTCCCGAAAGCGGACTGAGCATATCCGCAATAGAAGGACGGACGCGACAGACCGCACCAAAATTATCATATCCTGAACGTCGACCGGAATGAAATCTGCGGATGGTTGGAATGCACGTCGTGACGATTAGAGGATGCCCTGCGGGCATCGCTCTCGGACGTCAAATCGTCCCACAGGTCGAAGCCCTCGCCCGGGGCCTGGGCTGGCACACCAACGCGTCGATGCGCGCCGCGTTGGCCGCCGCTCCTGCAGAAGTCAGGCCCTACGAAAACGTGTTTCTGGGCTAGCTGCGCGAGCATTCGTTCGATGCGCCGAGCGGCAGTCTAGTTCGGGCGTTCGCGCAGGCCGGCGTCCGGCGGGCGATGGATCTCAAGCGTAGCTCTCATTCTTCGGATACCGGGCGCCCCGGAGCGAGACGAGACGTCGAAGAGGCCGAGGCGCAGTTCCTGGCGCTGCCGGCGATCAGATACCGCTACGGAACGACGCATGGCGACCTTCACGGCAACAACGTCCGCATCGCCGGCGCGGACGCGATCCTGATCGATTTCGCGTCGGTCGACTACGGGCCGCTGACCGTGGATCCCGCAGCGTTGGACGTGTCCTTGATGATGGATACCCGGCTCGTCGCGGGCGACGATTGGATGCGGCTGGCCGACGAGGTCTATGAGCTGAAGGCGCTGCGTACGCCTGCGGTGCCGCCGCGCCCCGAACGGGATGCGGCGAACCTCCTCGATGCGCTGCATTACATCCGGCAGACGGCGTTCACCGTCCAGTTCTCGGACGTGGAGTACCCGGTCGTCGTCGCACTGCAGTTGCTCCGGAAGGCGTCGTACGACGGAGACGATGCCGAGGGCCAACAGCGCCGGGTGCATGCCTACCGCCTGGCGGACCGGATCATCGGTCAATTGGCCGACGAGCATCTCCGGACGGCGGCCCGTCGGACGCCCGACGCTGCGTAAAGGCCGGCGCGCGTAACCGACAAAACACCACGACTTACGAAAATATAAGCTCGGATCGTCGAGCCGTCGTGGGCGGTCTTCTTCCTGTCGCGCCGAACGCGGTCGCACCACCGAAGATGCGGAAGCCTTCGCTTTGCGGTACGGTAGACGTCGCGCATGGAACGAATAGAGCGCGGTCAACAGCCGCAAGCGCTCGCGCGCGTTTGAGACGGATTGCATATCTTTGCGCCTGTCACTGCCGTTCGAATCTCGACGGAAGTGTCGGCTCAATGCGCGCCAATCTGCCTGGCGGGATCACTGTGGCGGAGTTCGCCAACGTTCGCCGACGCTTATTCAACGGATATTCGACGACTTCTCCGCACCAGCTCTAAGTCGTTGAATTTTATGGCGCTCCCTAGGCGCGCCCGGAACGATTCGAACGTCCGACCCTCAGATTCGTAGTCTGGACGCTCGGAGTCGCAATTACGATTGCGATCATCTCATTGTATTTTGAATCCCCCGTCCGATTTCAACGCCATAGCTATCCAAATCCCGCACGAACATTGGATCGCCCTTTCCCGCCTCGCACGCGTCGGTTTCCATGTCGATAATCCGATTTGGCTAGAGGCATGGGAATATGGCGGCAAAGAACGAAAGGGCCCCGATTGAGCCGCTTGCTCCCGCCGCACCGGAAGCACCCGGCCTGGCGGTTAGTGTTCGGTTCGAAGACGCGACCCTGCGCCTAGCCCGCCTGATTGGCCGTCAGATAGCCCGCGAGGAGTTCGAGCCACGACACCGCAACGGAAAAAAATAAAAGGAGCAGCTGAAATTATGAAGCGCGGAAAGTCGCCATGATAATCGATAGCAGTTGACGCGCGCCCGTATTATACGTATAATGCGGACTTGATCAACAGCCCAAACGAGATACCCCATCATGGTTCAGACCAGCGCCTTGGAATTCCAGCGCAAATTCGGCGAGTTTCAGCATCAGGCTCAGCGAGAGCCCGTAGAGATTACGCGCCACGGCCGGCGGGAGTTCGTGCTGATGTCGGCCGAACATTATGACTGGCTAACGGCGGCCGCCAAGCGCACCTACCGAACGGTCGATGCGACCCAGGTGGTGATCGACGCTGTTGAACGGGCCGAGATGGACCCTGAACATGCCACCCTCAACGAACTGCTCAAGTGAGCCGGCCAAGTGGCCTTTCCTGAGCCTAAGCCGGGCTTCGTCGTCCGCTATGATTATCTTTGGACCCATGAAGCCGCAGCGGGACGTGATCAGGGAAAGGACCGTCCGGCCTGTCTCGTCGCCGCGAGCGACAGCCAGACAAGGCCACGTTTTTTGGTCCTGTTGCCGATCACCCACACGGCGCCCGATGGCGATACGATCGGGATTGAGATCCCAGCGAAGGTCAAACAGGCAATTGGTCTCGACGATGCGCGGAGTTGGGTCATCGTATCCGAGCACAACATCGACGAATGGCCGAACGCCGGTCTTTCACCGATTCCGGGAAAGCCGGGCGTGTTCGGTTATGGCTTTATTCCGCCCGGCTTGTTCGCGCAGATCAAAGCCAGGTTCCTCGAGCTCGCTCGACAGAACAAGAGCGGCGCGGTTCGCCGCTGATTGCGAATGGATGTAAGGGGAAGCCTCCGATGACCCGCGTTGCCCTGTATGCTCGCTATTCCTCTGACAATCAGCGCGATGCGTCGAGAAGGCTGAGCGCGAGAAGTGGGCGATCGTCAGCACTTACAAGGATGCAGGAATTTCCGGCGCTAGCATGATTTTGCGGCCGGGCATCCAGACGCTCTTGCAGGATGCTCAGCGCCAACAATTCGACGTCGTGTTGGCGGAAGCGCTAGATCGCATCAGTCGCGATCAGGCGGATGTCGCCACGCTGTTCAAGCATCTCCGCTTTGCAGGTGTGCCGATCATCACGCTGGCCGAGGGCGAAATCAGCGAGCTGCACGTTGGGCTCAAGGGCACTATGAACGCCCTATTCCTGAAGGACCTTGCTGCGAAGACCCATCGCGGCCTGCGTGGTCGCATCGAGGACGGCAAGTCCGGCGGTGGCCTCTGCTACGGCTACCGTGTCGTCAAAAAGCTAGATGAGCGCGGCGATCTAATCCGCGGCGATCGCGGGATCGACGAAGCGCATGCAATTGTTGCTCGTCGCATTTTTAGGGAGTTTGCATCTGGCATCAGCCCGCGCGCGATCGCGAGAACGCTAAATGCTGAAGGTATCGTCGGTCCCGATGGGAATTTATGGAATGACTCGACGATCCGCGGACACGTAAAGCGCGGCACCGGCCTCATCAACAACGAGCTGTATGTCGGCCGGCTGGTCTGGAACCGGCAGCGTTACGTCAAAGACCCGAGCACTGGACGGCGGGTGTCGCGCATGAACGCGGAATCGGAGTGGATCGTCGCCGAGGTTCCGGAACTGAGGATTATCGACGATGACCTCTGGCAGGCGGTAAAAGCGCGTCAGGGCGAAATTGCGGACAAGTATGTCAACGTCACCGAGGCTATGCGAGAGGCGCAATCGAACCGACTGAACGGCTTGCGCCGACCGAAGGCGCTGTTTTCCGGGTTGATCCATTGCGGCGTTTGCGGTGGTCCCTGCTCGCTACGCGGTCAGGACCGTTATGCCTGTTCGGCCCGTGTTACCAATGGCTCCTGCGCGAACACCCGCACGATCACACGGAGTGACCTTGAGCAGCGTGTGCTTGCCGGGCTCAAGGATCGCATGATGGCGCCGGAGATGGCCGCCGAGGCGATGCGCGCTTACGCCGAGGAAATGAACCGACTCAACCGCGAACGCCGCGCCAGCGGCGAAGGCCACCGCTCGGAGTTGGCGAAGATCCAACGCACCACCCTACACGGCGAATTGGGCACGATCCTCGGATGGATCGAAGCACAAGCCGTTGGAAAGACTCGGAAACGCGAAACTCCCGCAGCTTTCGCTGCGGGAGTTTCGGTATCGGTGGTTGCGGGGAGGCGCAACAGACGCCCTCACAGACTTTCGCCGATTGTGATTTCTCTACGCTTATAGGGATTTGCGATTGCGCACCCTGTTGCACCTTACCGCGAATAGCGGATGTTGAGTCAACCCGATTAGAAAAATCCAGCATGGAAGTGACTGGAAAGTTTCAAATCTGTTGCGCAACCGCAGTCTTATCGATCACCGACCATACCTTGCGAATTCTCCCGTCGCGAAATTCATAAAAGACGTTCTCAGCGAATCTGACACGCTTGCCGTTGACTGGAAGATCAAACAGCATACCGTGCGGCGTGCAGTCGAAATACAGACGGCTAGCAATGCGTGGCGGATCGCAGATCAGAAGTTCGATTGTGAAATGCAGATCGGGAATGGCCCGAAAATCCTCCTCGAGCATTTTGCGATAGCCACTAAGCCCCAAGGCGGCTCCGTTGTATTCGACGTCGTCATCGACCAGTGCGTCCAGCTTTCGCCAGTCTTGCTGGTTGAGGCAATCGATATAGTCGCGGTATCTGTCGCACAATTCGTCGTAATTCATATGATTCCCAGTCTCGCTCTCGTCAAAGACTTCCCTGGAGAAGGGAATGCCTGAATATCGGTAGCCGCTCTGGCGTTTAAGGGCGACCGTGCCTTCGCCCGCGATCAGCAATCAATAGAATCACAGGCCCCGCAGGAAGCGGTTCATTTCCAAATTCACGGCGTCTGGCGACTCCACTGAAATCATATGGGATGATTGCGGGATAACGACCATTCTGGAATTGCGGATGCCATCGACCAAGACGGACGCGGCAGTTGGTGGAGTGCTGGGATCATTTTCCCCAACCAGAACAAGCGTCGGGCATCCGATCTCTCCTAGCCGGTCGTGAACATCAAAATCAGCGATTTTGTCCCAGATTGCGGCATGAACCATCGGGTCATCAGCAAGCAAAGTCTTCGTGACGCGATCAATAACGTCTGGTCGGGATAGCTTGGTATTCGGGGTAAACCAGCGATCCAGACTGGCCGCCAGCACGGCTTCCATGCCGCCTTCGCGAATACTTTTGGCGCGAGCCCGAAAACCCCGTCTGACCTCGGACGGAAAGGCACAAGCTGTTCCGAGCAAGGTCAGAGAATGAAGGAGTTCCGGCCTGGCAATCGCGACAGACTGCGCGATCATGCCGCCAAAAGAAATGCCGACCAAGTGCACGGGCTGAGCGGAAACAGCCTTTATCAACTCCGAAGTCATAGTCACGGCATTGTCGAAGCTCCACCACTCGGCGTCTCCGCGTGAGCGACCATGGCCAGGCAAATCGAACGCGACCACGTGGAAGTTCGACCGCAACGCGTCAATCTGTCGTTCCCAATACGTAAGATCCAACCCGACGGCATGTATGAGAACTACTGTGGCCTTCTCACTCGGACCCGTATGCACCCAGTTCAGAAATGTTGGCTCCGACGACATCACGACTGCACCTCACTCGGCTAAGTTGGCGAAACGACGGTCTTCTGGCCTTTGCGGCCGCGGTGCATGAAACCAAAGCCGGCGGAGTATTTGAGGCCGTAGCCGAAGGCACGGTCGAAGCCGATATGGGCGCACCAGATCATTCCCACGGCGAGAAGCATCGGCCCCGGAAATAAGGAGGCCTGCGCCGATACCGCAGATAGCTCCGATGTATGAGTGCACCGAATTGCAGGCGACGGATCCGACCTTCGGCCCTGCGAGGAGGCCAGAAAACGAGAGATCGGGTGCCAGAAACAAAAGCGCGAATGTTCCCCAGCCGAGACCAAATTTCGTAAGTCACGCAACCCGCAATGAGTACGACCAGACCTTCAAGACGAAGCAAGATGCGTACGACACCTGTCGGTTCACCAGACATCGGGATCTCCTTGATTGTTTGAGTTTTTCTAATCCGGGGTGGTGGCCACGACTGCGTTCAGCCCGGCGTCGAAGAAGCGGATCATCCATCTGACGCTCTCATCCGGGTCGTTGCTCCACTGGAAACCGTTGGCGGCCTGAAGCATCGCGTAGCCGTGGATCGTGCAACGGAGCACGCGGATCGCGTGATCGAGATCGCCTGGTTGGATGCCGTAACCCGACAATACGGCCCGCATTGAGCCAATTACGCGCGAGGCCGCGATGAACAACGGATCGTCCTTTCCACGAAAATCCGCTCCCGTGGTCGCCTCGTAGCGCCCCGGGTGTTTGGCGATGTACGCCCTGATCGTCATGAAAAAGGCGCCTATCGCGTTCGCGCCTGATTTGCCTTGAAGCGCGTCCCGTAGCACCTCGCCCAGTTCGGTCATCGCCAGCGTCGCAATGCGGCGTCGCAAGTCATCGATGCCATTTACGTGCTTGTAGAGCGCAGGCGCTTTGACGCCCAGTCGCCCGGCGACGGCGACGAGGCTCACTGAGGCGATTCCAGCTTCGTCGGCGAGATCAGCAGCCGAGGCGACCACCCCCGAACTGGTCAAGCCAGCCCTAGGCATTGGTCAACTGCGCAAGGAATGGCAGAACTGCGTCTGCAACCTGTTGCGGGTACTGCGCGTGAGGATAGTGGCCCGCACCCTCGATCATCACGTATCGTGCTCGACTGGCCAGCAACAGGCCAACAATCGCCGCGGCCTCGGCCTCGGGATTCGGCCAGTCCGGATCATCGCTGCCCATCACCACAAGCGCCGGACAGCGGACATTGGGCAATTGCGCGCCTGCCTCCGCCAACTTCCCGCCCGCCATGCTTTGGACTGGCTTCACCCGGCCCGGCTCTCGCAGATTCATCTCCAGCGCGGACAGCCAGGCATTCCAGTCGGACGGCTTGCTCCCGGGATAGGCAACGTCGAGATACTTCAACCAAGTTTTGACGCTTCCGCTAATGAGGAATCGGATCAGCAGAAGTGCACCGCGACGGTGATGTGCGTTTTTTAGAAGTCCGGGCAGGCTGAAGCTTGGAGGGCGGGTGAAAGGGCAGATCTCCACGATCGCATTCACCAGATCAGGATTTTTCGCCGCCGCGATCGTCGCGACGCCACCTGAAAACGACTGGCCGACGATAGTCGCCGGGCCACCGTCTAGCTTGCGGATAACCTCAATCAGATCGCTTGCAGAGTCTGCGTGGGTGTAAGAGGCCCAGCCTATACTGGATTTCCCATGCCCACGAAGATCAACGCTCGCGACGCGATAGCCGGCGTGCGCGATTAGCGGCGCGAGAAAGCGGTAGGCGCTACGGTTATCACCCATGCCGTGAGACAGGACCACGAGCGGTCCTTGCCCGATCACGTCGAAGGCAATGCGCCCGCTGCCAATGTCCACGAACTCACTTTTACTCTTCTGATCGGCCACGCGCTCTCTTACCCCTTTGTTAATATCAGTAACCTTAAAGTTATTATAGATAACCTCCGAGCGTCAAGGGGCAACAGAGCGATTATCTGTCAAGTGGACGTGGGTTTTTTCCTAACTGATTAGAAGGGACGGAATCGGGGCGAGGAAGGAGCTCTTGTGCTGCTCCATTCGTCGTCGCGGTTGGTTGCGGGTTTGGCGGAACTGGAATGCAAAAGCCCTTGAAATCTTCATGATTTCAAGGGCTTTTGTTTCCTTGGTTGCGGGGATAGGATTTGAACCTATGACCTTCAGGTTATGAGCCTGACGAGCTACCGGGCTGCTCCACCCCGCGATAAACCTGTGCTTCGCCCTTCCTTGAACCTGATCTGGAGAAGACCGATAGCAGCGGCCTTGAGATCAAGGCGCCGATCGAACTTATCCGGGGTTCCAGAGAAGGCCGCCGGGGCATGTGCCCTCGGTGCGAGCGGTATGTACCAATCGATATCCGCTTTGGAAAGGGGCATGGACGATCTTTTTCATGTTTTTGTCACTGCGGCGGAACGGTCCACAACCAATTGATATTATTTACTTTATTTCGCCCTTGCGGCCGGAATAAAAACATGAAGCATGGCGCGCGACGCAACGCCACCGCTTGTCTGAAGCGGCGAGGACGGCGGGTCGCCATAACAACATGCGGGAGTACCAGCAGTGGATTTAGGAATTTCAGGTCGTAACGCGCTCGTTTGCGCAGCCAGCAAGGGTCTGGGACGGGCATGCGCCATTGCGCTGGCCGCCGAGGGGGTGAATGTCACATTGACCGCCCGTGGCGAGGAGGCCCTGGCCAGGACCGCGGACGAGATCCGCAAGGCCAACCCGAAGATCGACGTGAAGATCGTGGCCGGCGACATCATCACACAGGCGGGGCGCGAGGCAGCACTTGCGGCCTGTCCGAACCCGGACATCCTGATCAACAATGCCGGCGGCCCACCGCCCGGCGATTTCCGCAACTGGACCCGGGACGACTGGATCAAGGCGATCGACGCCAACATGCTGACCCCGATCGAGCTGATCAAGGCGACCGTCGACGGCATGATCGCACGCAAGTTCGGCCGCATCGTCAACATCACTTCGGCCGCGGTGAAGGCGCCGATCGACGTGCTCGGCCTGTCCAACGGCGCCCGCGCCGGCCTCACCGGCTTTGTCGCCGGCCTGTCGCGCAAAACGGTGCGGGACAATGTCACCATCAATGCGCTGCTGCCGGGGCCGTTCGACACCGACCGCATCCGCACCGTCAGCGCCAACCAGGCCAAGGCAGCCGGCACCACGGCAGAAGAAATCCTGAAGAAGCGTGCGGCGGAAAACCCGGCCGGCCGCATCGGGGATCCCGAGGAATTCGGCCTCGCCTGCGCCTTCCTGTGCGGTGCCAAGTCCGGCTTCATCACCGGCCAGAACATTCTGCTCGACGGCGGCGCCTTCCCGGGCACGCTGTAAATAAGACCCACATTCATATGCGGAGCGGGCCAAGCGCCCGCTCCTTTTTGTTTGCCTGAGTTCAGCTCGTTGTTGGCTCAGCCCCGATAACGCCCGATCGCCAACCGCATTTCTGCGGCCCGCATCGGAGCCTTGTCGTCGGCCCCGCCGATGTTCCATGCTGCATCCAATTGTGAGGGAGTGCCGGGATGCAATGGACTGTAGGCAGGGTCAAAATTACCAAAATCGTGGAGGTGGAATCGATCGGCGGAACCCGGTTCATCCTGCCGCAGGCCTCGACCGAAGAAATCCTGAAGATGCCGTGGCTGGTGCCGGATTTCGCCAACGAGCAGGGGCGCCTGAAGATGACGATCCATTCCCTGATCGTGGAAACACCGGAACACCGGATCATGGTCGACACCGGGCTCGGCAACGACAAACAGGGCCGCAGCGTTCCGGCCTGGAACGGGCTGAACACGCCGTACCTCACGCAGATCGCCGAGGCCGGCTATCCGGCCGACTCCATCGACCTCGTGCTGTGCACTCACCTGCATGTCGACCACGTCGGCTGGAACACCCGTCTGGTTGCCGGCCGCTGGGTGCCGACCTTCGACAATGCGCGCTATCTGTTCGGCCGGACCGAATACGACCATTGGGCCGCGCACCAGGACGATCCGGCGCATCCACCAGTGTCATTTCGTGATTCCGTCCAGCCCATCGTGGATACCGGCCGCGCGGACCTGATCGGCAGCGATTACCGTGTCTGCGATGAGCTGACGTTGATTCCCACCCCCGGCCATAGCCCAGGCCATCTCAGCATCCTGGTGCACTCGCAGGGCGAGGAGATGCTGCTGGCCGGCGATGCCGCTCACCATCCGGTGCAGATGATGCATCTCGATTGGTCCTCCACCGCCGACCACGATCCGGCGGAAGCCGCCCGCACCCGGCGCGCGCTGTTCGAACGATTTGCCGATACTCCGACGCGGGTGATCGGCGGACACTTCAGCGCCGGACGCGTCGTGCGCGATGGAGATGCCTTCCGAATGAAAGTGTAGGGACGATCCCACATTCTGAGACGTTACCGGCGCTGTTGAATTTTCACGCCGCCTGTTCCAAACAATCCGCAGCAAAATGCCAACGGGAGAACAAAAATGAAACTTGTACGCTTTGGCGCCGCCGGCCAGGAGAAGCCGGGACTGCTGGACAGCGCCGGCAAGATCCGCGACCTCTCGGCCCATGTGAAAGACCTCACCGGTGAGACCGTCTCGCCCGAAGGCCTGGCCAAACTCGCAGCCCTCGACCCGGCCAAGCTGCCGCTGGTGGATGGCTCCCCGCGCTTCGGCGCGCCGATCAGCGGCATCTCGAAATTCGTCGCCATCGGACTCAATTATGCCGACCATGCCGCGGAATCCGGCATGCCGATTCCGCCCGAGCCGATTTTCTTCCTGAAGGCCAACACCAGCCTGTGCGGCCCCACCGACGCGACCGAAAAGCCGCGCGGCTCGAGCAAACTCGACTGGGAAGTCGAACTCGCCGCTGTGATCGGCACCCGGGCCAAATACGTCAGCGAGGCCGACGCGCTGAAGCATGTCGCCGGCTATGCGGTCTGCAACGACGTCTCCGAGCGCAACTTCCAGCTCGAGCGCGGCGGCACCTGGACCAAGGGCAAATCCCACGACAGCTTCGGCCCGCTCGGCCCCTGGCTGGTCACCAGGGATGAGATCGCCGATGTGCAGAAGCTCGGCATGTGGCTCGACGTCAATGGCGAGCGACGGCAGACCGGCAATACCTCGACCATGATCTTCACCATGGCGAAGTGCATTTCCTATGTCTCACAGTTCATGACGCTGCTGCCCGGCGATGTCATCACCACCGGCACCCCGCCCGGCGTGGGCGCCGGCATGAAGCCGCCGAAGTTCCTCAATGTCGGTGACGTCGTCACCCTCGGCATCGATGGACTTGGCGCCCAGCGCCAGCAGATCGTCGAAGCCTGACCACGCCCACGTCCGATCGCAGGAGCTTGCGCATGAAACTGACGTTTTCTCCGGCCTCACCGTTCGCGCGCAAGGTCAAGATCGCGGCGATCGAACTCGGCCTGATCGACCAGATCGAGTTCGTTCCGGCATCGGTCACACCGACCAAGAAGAACGAGGAATATGCGACGGCGGTCAGCCCGGTGCGCAAGCTGCCGGCGCTGATCCTCGACGACAGCACGGTGCTGGTCGATTCGCTGACCATCGTGGAATATCTCGATGAGCTCGCCGGCGGCGGCAAACTGATGCCCGCCTCCGGCCTCGCGCGCTGGCAGCGGCGCTCCGAGCATTCCATGCTGCAGGGCATGCTCGATGCGATGCTGCTGTGCCGCTATGAAAACCTGCTGCGGCCGGAGAATCTGCGCTGGCAGGCCTGGTACGACGACCAGTGGGACCGAGCCTGGACCGGCTTCACAATGTTCGAACAGCGCCCGGAGACGCTGTCGCGCCCGCTGGACGTGACCCAGATCGCGCTGACCTGCGCGCTCGGTTATGCCGACTTCCGCTTTCCCGACTGCGGCTGGCGCGATCATTTTCCGAAGCTCAAGACATTCTACGAAACCATGATGATGCGTCCCTCGGTCAGGGACACGGTGCCGCCGGCCGCCTGAAGCAGCTGTCTGAATTTTTGGGAGATCGCCTCGTGCGATGGATGATCGGTGTTCTCGTTGCAGTTGGCCTCGCGAGCGCCGCACAGGCGCAAACGCCTGCTCCCTCGCGGCTCGACGAGATCATCAGCCGCGGCACGCTGCGGGTTGCGATGACCGGCGACTACCGTCCCTTCACCTATCTCGACAAGACGACCTCGACATTCGAGGGATTCGACGTCGACATGGCGGAAGCGCTGGGCCAGGCGCTCGGCGTCAAGGTCGAATTCGTGCCGACCAGCTGGCCGACCATGATGAAGGATTTCGAGACCAACACCTTCGATATGGTGGCAGGCGGGGTTTCGATCACGCTGGATCGGCAAAAGAAAGGATTGTTCTCGACCGCGATCATGCGCGAGGGCAAGACCCCGATCGCGCGCTGCACGGACACCACAAAGTTCGATACGCTTGCCGACATCGACAAGCCCGGCACCCGTGTCATCGTCAACCCCGGCGGCACCAACGAGCGCTTCGCCCGCGCCAACGTCAAGAACGCCGAGATCAAGGTTCATCCGGACAACGTCACGATCTTTGACGAAATCGCCAAGGGTAATGCCGACCTGATGATGACGGATTCGTCGGAAACCCGCTATCAGCAGAAACTGCACCCCGGCGTGCTCTGCGCGGTGCATCCGGACAAGCCGTTCGACTTCGCCGAAAAGGCTTACTGGATGCAGCGCGACATCGCGCTGAAGGCGCTCGTCGACCAGTGGCTGCATATCAGCATTGAAAACGGCAGCTACAAGAAGATCTACGACAAGTGGTTCAACTGACGCGCGCCGCGCTTCTCACCCGGAGAAGCGCAAGCCACGCCGCGGTTCAGGCAACCTTCTCCAGCGCACCCCGCATGGCGGCTGCGCCGAGCTCCATCTGCCCGTCGATGTAACCGGCGAACTCATTGGGCAGAAAATCCACCACCCAGACGAATCGGCCGCTGCCGTCAGGCTCCGACAGCACCTGAGCCGAGGCGTTGTAGTGGGTCAGCCGACCGCCGACGATGGCGTAAACCAGCCGCCGCGATGTGGCATCGCTGTCGACCAGCAGTTCGCGCGCGGTTGAGCCGTTGCTGAACGTGATGTTGCGCGCACCTTCTCCGTCGAGACGACATTCGGTCACGAAGCCCGGCGCGAGTTTGTCGACCGCACCGAAATCGGCGAGCACGGCCCAGACCTTGTCGGCCGGCGCCGCCACAAGAAATTCCTTGCGAAGTGATGCCATGAAACTGCTCCGTTACTTGAGGCAGACCGCTTCGACATTATTGCCGTCCGGATCGATCAGGAAGGCGGCGTAATAGGTCGGGCTGTAATCGGCGCGCAGGCCCGGCGCGCCATTGTCCTTGCCGCCAGCCTTGACGCCATCCGCATGGAAACGATCGACCGCCTTGCGGTTGGTGGCCTGAAACGCGACATGCGCACCCGCGCTCGGCGATGCCTTCGCCGCATGCAGCCACAGCGCCGGCGCATCCTTCGGGCCAAAACCGGCCCCCGATGCATCGCGCGAGCACAAGACATGCCCCAGCCCCGTCAACGCCGCTTCATAGAAGCGCACGCTGGCGCCGAGGTCTTTCACTTTGAGGCCGATATGGTCGTACATGACGATCTCCTGGTGTGCGAGGAGATCACTCTAGGCGCGGCATTTCGTGGCCGGCTTGGACAATCTTGCGGCCGCCGTCGCACGGGAAACAACGGCGCCGAAGGGCATCCGCGATAAGTCGAATGCCCTTGTCGTCGAAGCGGTCAGCTCACGCGCCCTGCTCGCTCATGTCCATCCACATGATCTCCCAGACATAGCCGTCGAGGTCCTCGACACTGCGGCCGAACATGAAACCATGATCCTGCGCCGGGTTGGGGTCGGCCCGGCCACCGGCGGCGGTGGCCTGCGTCACTGTCGCGTTGACGGCGTCGCGGCTCTCGGCGCTGAGCGCGATCAGCGCCTGGCTTTCGCGCCGGGCATCGCCGATCGGACGCTGGGTGAACTGGCGATAATGGTCGTGAGTCAGCAGCATCACGACGATCGTGTCGGAGAACATGATGGACGATGCCTGGTCGCTGGAGAACTGCGGGTTCAGCGTGCCGCCCAGCGCCAAGTAGAATGCCGTCGAGGCCGCCAGATCCCGCACGGGGAGATTCACGAAAATCATCTTGGTCATCACTTCCTCCTTCAATAACGTTTCGAGTCAGGGTAATGTAGTTTTATGTTATGTTACCGTACGCAATGTATCTTAATACAAAGATACATTGCGTCAAGAGGAATCTGCCATGGACCGCGCCGATACGGCTGTCGAACAATGGGCCCACGAACGCCCGGATCTTCCCAGCCTGCCGATGGCGATCTTCGGGCGCCTGTCCGACGCAGCCGAGCGGGTGATGCGCGACCACATGAACCCGCTGTTCACAGCAGTCGGACTGCAGCCCGGCGAGTTCGACGTGCTGGCGACACTGAGGCGCTCTGGAGAGCCCTATATGCTCTCTCCGACACGGCTGTATGAAGCCGCCATGATTTCCTCGGGCGGCATGACCAACCGGCTGGACCGCCTGGAGCGGGCCGAGCTGGTGGAGCGGCGCCCCGATCCCAATGACCGCCGCGGCAAGCTGATCGCGCTGACCGAGGCCGGCAAGCGGGTCATCGATGAGACCATCGACCGCCATGTCGCAAACGAGGAACGCTTGCTGTCGGTGTTGACCCCGGCCGAACAGGACAAGCTGAACGCCCTGCTCAAAAAGCTGATTGCCGCACTTTAAGGCGCTGATATCTGCACCCGCTGTTACTGGATCAGGACGGCCTTCAGCCGCTCCTGCACCATGGAGCGATCTCCCTTGGCCATGCGGCGGAATCCGCTGGGAGACACGCCGGCAGCGCGATGGAAGGTGCGCACGAAATTCGACAGATCGCCGAACCCGACATCGAACGCCACATCGGTAATGGCGCGCGCATCATCGGCAAGCAACCGCGCGGCATGACGCAACCGCGACCGCACCAGATACTGATGCGGGCTGACACCGAGCGCTTTGGTGAACAGGCGCAGGAAATGAAACGAGCTCAGCTCCGCCCGCTTCGCAGCCATCGCGAGATCGATCGCGCGGTGCGAATAAGCGTCGATCCACAGCGCGGTTTCCACCACGCGGCGCCGGTCGGCGCTGCGCACCATGCCGCTCCTGCGCTTGGTTCCGGACACCGCGTCGGCGAAACGCGACGCCAGCAGCAGCCCGACTTCGTCGAGACCGAGATCGCTGCGATTCTTCGCTACCGCCTGGGCCAGTTCACCGACCACCATCAGGTCCTCCAGCGGTGGCACGGCAGTGGCGTGCCAGATGCTGTCATCGCCGGAGATCGTGTCCGCGAGGTCAGGCGCGAACTGAAAGCTCAGGCATTCGTCGCCGCACGCATGGTGCTCATGACTGCAGATATATTCGCCGCCGGGGCGACCAACCATTAACGATCCGGCCACCAGATCATGGGAGCGGCCGAGCGCCTCGCAGGCGAAGCTGCCCTTGCGCACATAGGAAATCGAAAAGCCGCCGTGCACCTCGGTAAACGGCTTGTCGTGCGGCCCGAGGTCGCAATAATAGTCGAACACGGACACCGGTCCGTCTTGAAGCACAACCCCGGACATCAGTGCGGACCCGATCTAGCGCGTGGCTCGTTGGCCGGGAAGTCGAACAGCGACGGCGTGGGATTCACGTAAGCACCTTCGATCGCCAGCATTTTCAGCTTGGTGACGGTGCCGCCATTGGCGGAGAAACCGCCCGGCTTGCCGCCAGCCGCCAAAACGCGATGGCAAGGCACGATAATCGGATAGGGATTCTGACCAAGCGCCTGGCCGACATCGCGCGACAACTCGACGCCACCGAGTCGTTTGGCGATATCGCCATAACTCAGCGTCTTGCCGACAACGATGCCGCGCGCGATCTCGTAAACCTTTAGATTGAAGTCCGGCACGCCAGCGGTATCAAGGACGACGTCGGTGAAATCGCGCGGCTGGCCGTTCATCAGAGCGACCATGCCGAGGATGGCATCGCGAATGTGCGGTGGCGGCGGCGTCTCCTCGGCGCCTTCACAGCGATGCAGCAAACGCGTGCGTGTCTGCGCTTCCTTCGGAAGCGGCAACTGCACGCCCACGACGCCGTGCTCGCCCCATGCAATGCCGCATCGGCCGATGGCAGTGTCGAACAGCGTATATCCTAAACCCTGGGTCATGACCGTCCCTGAGACTACCATGGAGTGCTGCAACGCACACTTGGAGAATCTTGCTCTCGGATCCCGTTTATTCTGGAACTCCTGCAGCCGTCCCGCCACCCGAAAAGCGACACCCCGTCGATGCATGCACAGCCAACCGGTGCAGGTTCCCGGGACCGCAAAGCAGCGCCCGCGGCCCTGCTCGCTCTCTGGAAAATGGCGACCCAGCTGTTAGCCTGCAAGCCTCTGGCGCAGATGGGACACAGATCATGATGAACTCTCGAAATCTTCTTCCGGCCTTTGCAGCGGCCGTCGGCCTTCTCTGCTCGGCGCAAGCGCTCGCGGCTCCCGATGCCAAACTCAAGGCGGCCGCCGAACAGGCAAAGCCGGCGCTGATCGAAACCCTGCGCGACATGGTTTTGATCGAGTCAGGCAGTTCCGACGTGGCGGGGCTCGCCAAAATGGCCGATCTGACCGAGGGCCGGCTGAAGGCGCTAGGCTTCAGGACCGAGCGGCGCAAGGTGACCAAAGGCGCCGGGGCCGACATTGTGATCGGCACGCTGGAAGGCAACGGCACCAAAAAGCTGATGCTGATCGGCCATATGGATACGGTCTATCAGCCGGGGATCCTGGCGGCGCAGCCTTATCGCGTGGACGGCAACAAGATCTTCGGCCCCGGCATCGCCGACGACAAAGGTGGACTCGCCGTGATCCTGCATGCGCTGAAGATCCTGAGCGAAAACGGCTGGCGCGATTACGCCAAACTCACTGTCATGTTCAATCCGGATGAAGAAGTTGGCTCGATCGGCTCCGGCGAACTGATCTCGGAGATCGCCGACCAGCACGACGTGGTGCTGTCCTGCGAACCCACGCTGGCTGGCGCCGCCAACAAGAACGAGTCCGTGCTGCTCGGGGCCAGCGGCACCACATCGGTGGTGATGGAGGTCAAAGGTCGCGCCGCGCATGCGGGCGTCAATCCGGATCTCGGTCGCAATGCACTGATCGAGCTGTCGCACCAATTGCTGCAAACCCGCGACGTGGCGAAAAGCATTCCCGGTGTGCAGCTGAACTGGACGGTCGCGCAGGCCGGCACCGTGCGCAACCAGATTCCCGACAAGGCTGTGGCCACCGGTGATGTGCGCCTGACGGTGAACGACGGCGTCGCAAAGCTGCGCACGGCGCTGCAGGACAAGGTGAATTCCGGCAAGCTGGTGCCGGACACCGAGACCACCATCAAGATGGAGAACGGCCGGCCGGCCTTCGTCGGCGGCGAGGCCAGCCGGACGCTCGCCAAGCGCGCACAGGCGATTTATGCGGAGATCGATCGTCCCCTCGATATCGCCGAGACCACCGGCGGCGGCACAGACGCCGGCTTCGCCGGCCGCAGCGGCAAGGCCGTGGTGCTGGAAAGCCTCGGCCTCGCCGGTTTCGGTTATCACGCCCACGACGAATACATCGTCACGGAGTCGATCGTGCCGCGGCTCTATCTGATGACCCGCCTGCTCACCGAACTGGGCCAGAAATAGTTGCGGCGGCGGTCAGCCCTGCGAAGACGATAGCCACTGCACGCAATCCCCATCCCAGGGGCCGGGCCAAACTCGGCCCCTGTCGAAAAACCAAGAAAATCAGTCAACTGGAAGGAAATCGTTGTCATGAAGGCCGCCGTCCTGCACGCCGTCAACACGCCACTGGCCATCGAAGACGTCAGCCTGCAGAAGCCGGGACCACGCGAGGTGCTGATCCGCACCCGTGTCGCCGGGCTCTGCCATTCCGACCTGCATTTCATGGAGGGGCTCTATCCGCATCCGCTGCCCGCTGTGCTGGGGCATGAATCCGCCGGCGTGGTCGAGCAAGTCGGCGCCGACGTCACCTATGTGAAGCCCGGCGACCATGTCGTGACGTGTCTCTCGGTGTTTTGCGGCACCTGCGACAATTGCGCGACCGGCCGCACCGTGCTGTGCACCAACACCGACGTGAAGATGCTGCCGGGGCAGTCGAAACGGCTGAGCTGGAAGGGCGGCGAACTGATGCACCAGTTCATCAATTTATCGTCGTTTGCCGAGCAGATGCTGGTGCATGAGAACGCCGTTGTGAAGATCCGCAAAGACATGCCGCTCGAACTCGCAGCCTTGATCGGCTGCGGCGTCATCACCGGTTATGGCGCTGTTGTGAACACGGCAAAAGTGACCGCCGGCGAGACCGTGGCGGTGATTGGCTGCGGCGGTGTCGGCATGGCCGCCATCAATGGCGCAGCGATCGCCGGCGCGGGACGCATCATCGCGATCGACACCAATCCGGCCAAGCTGCAGCTCGCCACCAAGCTCGGAGCTACCGACCTGGTCAATCCCAGGGACGGCGATCCCGTCGCCCAGGTGAAGGAATTGACCAGCGGCGGCGTTCAGCACGCCTTCGAGGTGCTGGGCACGAAGGAAACCGCGGAGCAGTCGTTCGCCATGCTTGCCGCCGGCGGCACCGCCACCATCGTCGGCATGGTGCCGTACGGCCAGAAGATCGAGCTGCACGGCTTCGACTTCCTGCGCGAACGCCGCATCCAGGGCTCATCGATGGGCTCCAACCATTTCCGCGTCGACATGCCCCGCCTGATCGAATTCTACATGCGGGGCAAGCTGCATCTCGAGGACTGGATCTCGGCGAAACTGAAGTTGTCCGAGATCAACGACGGCTTCGCCAACATGAAGGCCGGCAAGACGCTGCGCAGCATCGTGGTGTTCGATAGTTGAGAGCGACGCACTCTCATTCTAAGGCCTGTAGCCCGGATGAGCGCAGCGACATCCGGGTGAGATCATCCCGGATATCGCTGCGCTCATCCGGGCTACGATATTGATGATCCTACTTCCGCGTCTTCAACAGCGGCTGCGTCGCCCCGTCGAGGCCGGTCAGCACCACCGCGGTCAGCAACGCGTTCTGCGGACCGAGCCAGGCATCGACCGGTTTGTACCACTCGTTGCGCGAATGCCAGTTGCCGCCCTCGCCGCCACCGCCGATGGTCACGGCCGGAATGCCCAGCGACATCGCGAGATTGGAGTCCGTGCTGGAACCAGCGAAGGTGACGCGCGGGGCGCGGGTGAGCACGGTGATCGCACGTTGCGAAGCCTGCACGATCGGTGAGTCTTCCGCCACGATGCCCGCGGGCCGATCGCCGATCATCTTGATCTCGACACTGATCTTGTCGGTGTTCCAGCGCTTGTTCTCGTCCACCACCGCATCCTTCACCAGATCCAGCAGCCGCGCTTCGAGCTTGAGCAGCTCCTCGGTGGAGTTCGAGCGCATGTCCACCGCCATGCGGGCTTCCGCGGCGATGGCATTGACCGAGGTACCGCCGGAGACGGTGCCCACCGTGAAGGTGGTGCGCGGCTCGGATGGGGTCTGCAGTTCGGCGATCTTGGCGATGGCGCGCCCAAGCGCATGGTTCGCACTCGGCAGACCAAACTCCTGGAAGCTGTGACCGCCGGGGCCCTTGAAAATCATCTCGTAGCGGTGACTGCCAGTGGCCTGATTGACCACCCGGGTGATGCCGAGACCGTCGATCGAGATGAAGCCGTCGATATCCTTGTGATCGCGGAACAGCGCCTTGACCCCGCGCAGGTTGCCGAGCTCTTCCTCGCCAACGGTCGCAACGAACATGATGTCGCCGACGGTTGAGATCTGATTGGTGTTCAGCGCCTGGATCATCGACAGCAGCGCGGCAAGACCACGGGAATCGTCACCGATCCCGGGCGCCAGCACCAGCCCGTCCTTCTCCTTCACCGTGACGTCGGTGCCCTCGGGAAACACCGTGTCCTGATGCGCCGAGACCACGAGCCTGGGACGGCCGCCGCCCGTTCCCTTGCGCAGCGCGATCACATTGCCTTCGCTGTCGAACGCGGCGTCCTTGAGGCCAAGCTCCTGGAACCGCTTGAGGAGATATTCGCCCCGCACGCGTTCCTTGTAGGGGGGCGCGGGAATTTCGGTGATGCGCTTCTGTTCCTCGAGCGCACGGGCATCGTCGTCCTTGATATCCGTGAAGGCCTTGGCGATCTTAGCATTCGCCAGGATCGCGGTTGTCGCCGCCTCAGTCGGGGCTTGCGCGCGTGTTTCGTCCGACGACGCCACCGCAAGCAAGGCCAGCGACGCGGCGAAAACTGACAATTTGAACGAGATCATGGCGCCCTCCAACACGAGTTTCGGTTGGCAGATTAATGCATGTCCCGGAAAAAGGGAGACCGGCCGCAATAAAAAGCCTCCGCGCCGGAACAGGCGCGGAGGCTGGGTCATGAGAGGAGAATTCTGCGGAGCGATCAGTCTTCCTGCAGCGCAGCGCTCAGCTTGTCGTAATTCTTGGTCACCAGCGCAACGTTGTCGGGAAACTGCACGGTTGGCGTGCTCTTGAGCGCCTCGTTCATGTCTTCGAGCGCGGCTTTCTTGTCTTTCGCCGGCGTCTTGGTGTCGGCCTGCAGCGCGGCGATCTGCTTCTTCAGCGCCTCCGGGGGCTGCAGGAACTCCTTGGTCTTGGGATCGATGCCGGACAGGACGAGGCTGATGTTGTCGACCACGTCGCTGTATTCCAGGTAGCTCGCGAAACCGTACTTCTTGGCGACGCCGTCGAGCTGCGCCTGCACCTTCGGATTCGGCTTATCGGCCTGTGCCTCCGGAATCTTGTCGGTGATGGCGTCCATTTCCTTCTGCGACGCCAGCACACCTTCGATCTGCTTGTCGGTCAGCGCCATCTGCTTCAATTCCGGCGCCTGCTCCTGAGCAGCGGCCGGAGGTGCGGCGGCGGGAGCCGCGGCCGGCGCGGCCTGCTTCGGCGCATCCTTCTTGGCCTGGGCGAATGCAGTGCCGCCCGACGCGACGGCGGCAGCGAGCGCGAAACACGTGACCATCAAAGCGGCCCGCCTGGTGGGAATCAAAGTGCGCATCGTGGTGTCCTTTGCAGTTTTTGCAGTTGTCATGTCTTGAGCCGTTCAGTTCGTCGGCCATCGCACCGGAACGGTTCAAAAATCCAGACCCCGTCGGTATGGCCGCCCAGAGAGAAGCAAGCGGAACATGAACCGAGCCTGAGCGCAGCCCCCTGATAATCCTGACAATATCGTAATGTTTCTGCCAGACTGAGGTTCCGTTGCGCCCTCGCGGAGGCGCATGACGTCGTCGCCGTTCATGAGCGGGATTGCGCGCACGTATGGCCGGCGCTAAAATATCTCTGCAATTTCATATCTTGAGAAAGGAGGGCCGCGTGTTCGCATTTTTGAATCACCACCATCGGCGCGGCCCGAATCACGCCCTGCAGATGCGTTTGCAGGGCTGACCGGAGATTTCATCCTCGTCTCTTCTGGTTTGCCCGTCCCCATGGTCAGCGATCCCGCACCTTTGTGCGTGAGCAGCTCGCCGACTTGATACGAGCCACTGGGTCATCGCCGCCCTCGCGCAGGACGGCTCCCGGCAAACCAGAGACCAATGATGGCCTTGATCAGCCTGAGAAACGTCGGCGTCACACGGCGCACTCCGCTCTTTGTCAATCTCAATCTTGTGGTCGGTACCGGCGACCGCCTCGGCATTGTCGCCGCCAACGGCCGTGGAAAATCCACGCTGCTGCACTGCCTGACCGGCGAAATCGACCCGACCACGGGCAACATCACCCGCTCGCGCGGATTGCGCATCGGACACGTTGCGCAGGAGGTGCCGACGACGCTGCGCGAATTGCGCCTCGATGACATGGTTCGCCGCGCACTGCCGGCGGAGCAGGTCCAAACCGAGGGGTGGCGAGCCGATGTCGTGCTCGATGCACTCGAGGTGCCGCATGAATTGCGCGCCCGGCCGTTGTCCCGCCTGAGCGGCGGATGGCAGCGGCTGGCGTTGCTGGCTCATGCCTGGGCGAGCGAGCCGGACATGCTGCTGCTCGACGAGCCGACCAACCATCTCGACCTCGGCAAAATCACCCAGTTGGAGGATTGGCTCGCCACGCTGCCCGCGGATGTGCCGGTGGTGATCTGCAGCCACGACCGCGCCTTCCTCGACGCCACCACCAACCGGACGCTGTTCCTGCGGCCCGAGCATTCGCAGGTTTTTGCCTTGCCTTATAGCCCTGCGCGAACCGCCCTTGCTGAAACCGATGCGGCGGACGAACGGCGTTATCAGCGCGACGTCAAGACCGCCCAGCAGCTGCGGCGGCAGGCGGCCAAGCTCAACAACATCGCAATCAATTCCGGCAGCGACCTGTTGACGGTCAAGACCAAGCAGCTCAAGCAGCGCGCAAGCCGTCTGGAAGAAGCCGCGCGGCCGGCGCACCGTGACCGCTCAGCAGGTGCGATCAGGCTCGCCAACCGCGGCACCCACGCCAAGATCCTGATTACCCTCGACGACGTTGCGGTCAATACTCCGGACGGGACGCTGCTGTTCAAGACCGGAAAACAATGGATCTGCCGGGGCGACCGCATTGTCGTGCTCGGCCGCAACGGCTGCGGCAAGACACGCCTGGTCAATCTGATCCGCGGCG